>DAMCEK010000016.1:0-1235 GCA_032057925.1 Rhizobiaceae bacterium | reverse complement strand
TGGACTTCCCCTGATTTAGTGGAGAGCTTCAGTCTCTAAGTTTTGGTTTATTGCCTCGAATTGGATCGGCGATTTATACCCGAGTGCAGAATGTCTGCGCACAGGATTATAGAAGCCATCAATATATTCGCCAATGGCTTTGATTGCGTCATTTCTAGTATGGAACACGGTTCTCCAGATCAGTTCCGACTTGATCGTTTTGAAGACGGTTTCCACCATTGCATTGTCATAGCAGTTTCCTTTTCCGCTCATGGATGGAAGGATATCTTGCGCCTTGAGAAGCCTACGGTAGTCATAGCTGGCATATTGGCTTCCTCTGTCTGAATGCTGGATCAGACCGGGTCCAGGATTGCGAATTGCAATGGCTTTCTGCAAGGCGCTGATGGCAAGGCCCTTCTTCATCCGGTCGCGGGCGTCCCAGCCAATGATGCGGCGTGAGAAAAGATCAACGACAATGGCAAGGTAGAGCCAGCCTTCCGCCGTCCAGATATAGCTGATGTCGGCTCCCCATTTCTGGTCTGGTGCATCACATGTGAAGTCCTGATCCAGAAGATTGGGAGCAACCGGCTCACCGTGATTGCTGTCGGTGGTTCGCTTGAACCGTGTCCTTTGCCGCGCCTTCAGGCCATTGTCCCGCATCAACCGTGCAACCCGATGCCGACCAACATGGATGCCATCCTCGCATAATTCGGCATGCATGCGAGGGCTGCCATAGGTTTCACGTGACAGGCAAAATTGATTGCGGATATGCGCCAGCACGATCATATCCTCGAACTGGCGGCGACTGGGAGCCCGCCGCTTCCAGGCATGGTACCCGCTTAAGCTCACGCCCGCAAAGGCGCACAACCGCGACAGAGACATGTGGGCCTTCTCCGTATCGATAAAAGCGAACCTCATCGATTTGTCTCCCGTGCGAAGAAGGCCGTCGCTTTTTTTAACAAGTCGCGCTCCTGTCGTAGAAGTTCGTTCTCCTTGCGAAGGCGGGCAAGCTCCTTGTTCACATCCTCGTGCGGGCCGGCAAGAAGATCATGCTCCTCGAAAATCTGCCGCCAACGACCCAGTGTCGATTTCCCAATCCCAAGATCAGCCGCAACCGACGAAACCCCGCGACCGCTCGTCGTTAAAATCCGAACAGCTTCGCGCTTGAACTCTTCTGTAAATTCTCGCTGCTTCAATTCTAAATCTCCTGTCAGTTTTATCTAACAGAAGCCCTCCACTTTCAAAGGGGAAGTCCA
>DAMCEK010000015.1:0-6760 GCA_032057925.1 Rhizobiaceae bacterium | reverse complement strand
CCTGATGGGCCTCATTATGAGGCTTGGAGGTGTCTACGAAACCAGGGGCGATTCAATGATGGAACAGGCGACTTCCTCAATCGTCGGCCGGGCTCTGCCATTTCTATCGGATTGCTGCATAACGCAACGCCAGTGCTGGGCGTGGTTTACGCCCCCGTCACGCCTAGTGGTCCTGACTGCATAGCATGGGCTGAGGGTGCACCGGCTTTACTGCGTAATGGTCGTCCCGTGAATAATGACCTGCAATCTGCGATCTTGGCACCGGGGACAGCGGTAATGGTCAGTTATGGGGGCACCCAAAAAGCCAAGCAGAATGCTTTGCTTTGCCACCCGGCTATTTTCCACCCGATGCCAAGCATTGCTTACCGCCTTGCGCGTGTTGCCGCAGGCGATGGTGTTGCTGCCGTATCGCTCTACAGCGTTTCGCCCCATGACCTGGTTGCGGGTCATGCTTTGTTGCGGGCGGTCAATGGCGATATCTGGAATGAGAAAGGTGAGTCGGTGCGATACGCATCACCACAAGCATTCACTCGAAGTTTGAATTTCTGCTTCGGTGGCGCGCAGGCAGCGTGCTCAGAACTGCTTGGCCGGCCATGGCATTCGCTGAAAGGCAGTGGTTATGTGCTGTAGGTCGTGTATGCGAGGGTGGGTTATTCGTGGTGAGTTTTTCCTTCTGCCCAAGGAGATAGCATCTGTGGATAAGCCGGCCGAGGATCAAAGCGTCACAGCACTCAAAGGACTGATCAAAAAGCCCGAAAACCCGATATCTGTCGACTCGATGAATCCCCTTGGCGCGACGAAGCAAGACCGTCTTTCCCAAGTAGCAGTCATAGCCGAAGAAATTTTCGAAGACAAAGCCGTTGCAATCTCATGGATGACCACAGTTAACGATGCCTTGGGTGGGAAAATGCCGATATTCCTTTGCGATACCGAGATCGGCGCTCGCCAGGTGCTTAGGGAAATCCTGAAGAAGACTTCCCGTTTCTGGTGAAATACGCCGATCCCGTTGCCGGAGTTTCCCGATGAAGCAGATGACCTTTGCCGACGCCGAGTACGCCGGTAAGCGCAAGCAGACCCGTAAGGAGTTGTTCCTGATCGAGATGGATCAGGTGGTGCCGTGGACGGGTTTGGTTGCCCTGATCGAGCCGCACTACCCCAAGGGTGAAGGCGGCCGTCCGGCGTATCCGCTGATGGCGATGCTACGCGTACACCTGATGCAGAACTGGTTCGGCTACAGCGATCCGGCGATGGAGGAAGCGTTGTACGAGACCACGATCCTGCGCCAGTTTGCCGGGCTGAGCCTGGAACGCATTCCCGACGAAACCACCATCCTCAACTTCCGTCGCTTGCTGGAGAAACACGAATTGGCGGCTGGGATTCTGGCGGTGATCAATGGTTATCTGGGCGACCGCGGTTTGTCGTTACGCCAAGGCACTATCGTCGATGCCACGCTGATCCATGCGCCGAGTTCGACCAAGAATCAGGACGGTAAGCGCGACCCGGAAATGCACCAGACGAAGAAAGGAAACCAGTATTACTTCGGCATGAAGGCCCACATCGGCGCCGATGCCGAGTCCGGCCTGGTGCACAGCGTGGTAGGGACGGCAGCCAACGTTGCAGACGTTACCCAGGTCGACAAGCTGCTGCACGGTGAGGAAAACATGGTGGGTGCCGACGCGGGTTACACCGGCGTCGAGAAGCGCCCGGAACATGAAGGCCGGGAGGTGATCTGGCAGATCGCGGCCCGCCGCAGTACGTACAAGAAGCTGAGTAAGCGCAGCGCGCTGTACAAAGCCAAGCGCAAGATCGAGAAGGCCAAGGCCCAGGTGCGCGCCAAGGTCGAGCACCCGTTCCGGGTGATCAAGCGCCAGTTCGGTTATGTGAAGACACGCTTCCGTGGCCTGGCGAAGAACACGGCGCAGCTGGTGACATTGTTTGCCCTGTCGAACCTGTGGATGGCGCGCCGGCATTTGCTGACGAATGCAGGAGAGGTGCGCCTGTAATGTGGGAAATGGCCGCTGAGAGGTGTTCGCGGCGGCTAAAAACTCAGAAATGAGCGGATGACTTGATCGATTTTGGTCGAATCGCCGCTTCTAAAATTGGCAAGGGCAGAAGTCGGCCGGAAACACAGGGCTACTTCAGACCATCCCTAGAATAAATTGGCTCACGGCATAAATGCTAGTGTTGTCTTGAGATTCTGTTGCGCTTGGGGGAACTACGCCTTGTTCGAGTATCCGCTTCTTGCTGCCGGAATTTGAAGACCACGAGCAGCAGCCATCGAACAAAAATTTCTGCTGTTTTTCAGTGCAAGTGATGAGGTTAAGAGCACATCACACGTAAGCTCCGCTTAGCATTAATGTAATATAAGACTCAGCTTTGTGTAAGGTTGACACCTTTAAACTATCCAACATCAATGACCAAGAGGTGTTAACGATGAAAAAATTTGCGGCAGTTCTTGCTGTTGGCATAGCCGTAAGTTCCTCCTTCGCAATGGCTGAGGTTGATAGAAACTCAACGATGCAGCATGACTATGCTGCAGTCGAGGGTAGACAGGCTTTAAAGGTTCTTCTTGAAAGCGGTGATGTACTAAGTGTGACGCCAATGGGCGAAGATAGTATTCTAGGCTGGCCAAGCTATCGTGCGCAGCCATACGAAATCAAAATTCGTACTCCTGATGGAGTTGTCCACTCAGTGGAGTTCCGTAGCGCGCCAGTTGGCATCAATAACGGTTAATTATTTATAAGGGAATTAATACGATATAAGCCAATTGTATGATCGTTACGATTGGCTTATGACTGATTTTTCAAATGGCATTCTTTTTTTTGCACAAGAGTAACAATAGAAGCCAAGGCGTCATTTCAGTGGGTAGAGCGTAGGTGTCCTGCCACTGAATAAAAGCGCTTTCCTACCAAGTCCATAAGATACCATCTTGGCAGGAAAGCGGCTTGCTGGTTATACAGCCATACGTTCACATTCCTCAGCGCACTTCATACAGGCTTTCGCGCACTCTTGGCAGTGATCCATCTGATGCTTGGCACACTCTTCACCGCAGGCTCGGCAAATTTTTGCACACAATGCACAGAACTCTTTAGCCAACTCGCTCTGGCGACTCATGAGTCTGGCTGCCAGAGCACATATGTCAGCACAATCTCTGTCGAGCTCAATGCAACGGGCCATCGTTTGTACGTCGTCTTCAAGTAAACAGGCAGATGCGCATGCTTCGCAAACTAGAGCGCAGTTAGAACAAGCTTGAATGCAGCTATTGAACATTGTTTCAGTCATGACTTCCTCCAAAGTTCGTATTTTAGCGTATAGTCTTGAGCTGGCCTGAGGTGATCCTCTAGCAGCTCATAAATCCGACATATTCAGAGTTCGTCCGTTCCAATGGTTAACATTACAATCGTGTAAGGTCCCTTATGATCGCTATGCGGCTGATTTTAAAATATTTACCTTTATTCGATATTTTATTATTGGCGGGGAAATTCCATGTGAAAGCCCGTCACGCCGTCTAATGAGGTGCACCAGATTCTGCCTTTATGGGCCTCAACAATAGATCTGGTAATAGCCAAGCCGAGGCCAGCGTTGCTTGGACTACCCTCGCGCCGGGCAGGATCGACCCGATAGAAGCGATAAAAGAGCTTGTCCAGGTGCTCGGGCTCGATCGTCCCTCCGGGATTCTCGACGCTGAGGGTTACCGTTCTTTCCGCCTCGTGAATCGTTACAGAAATAGTTTCCCCTACCGGGGTGTAACGCAGCGCGTTGGATAACAAATTGGAGACCGCTCTATCAATCATTAATTTATCTCCCAGCACATTTCCTGCGCCTGAGACTGAGAGACGGATATCGCGTTCGTCAGCCACTAAGTGGTAATACGCAAGCAGTTTAGCAACGACATCAGCTAGTTCGATAGACGCTTGTTCGGGAATAATCAAGCCGTTGTCGGATTTGGCCAAAAAGAGCATGTCGTCAATAATGCGTGACATACGCTTCAACTCCTCTAGATTGGAGTAAAGATTCTCCTCATAAGCATCAATATTCCGCTTTTTGGTCAGCACCACCTCGGTGTGGGTCATGAGGTTGCTAACAGGGGTTCGCAGTTCATGAGCAATGTCCGCCGAGAAATTGGAAAGCCGAACAAAGGCATCTTCCAAGCGATCTAACATCGCATTGAAGGACAGAACCAATTGCTGTAACTCAAGCGGTATCGGTTCAAGCGGCATTCGTTCCTGCAACGACCTTGCTGACATCGATGCGGCGAGATGGGTAACTTGCCTCAGAGGCCTGAGACCGCTTCTAACTACCATCCAGCCAAGCGCAGCACTAATTAGAGCGCTGACGCTTAATCCAACGCCGAACCAACGCTGCAAAGTCTGAAAGAAATGCGCGTGGTTAGTGACATCAAGAATCAACAGTGCTGTAAGTGGTTCGGGCTGGTCTGCTACCGAGATTCGGGCAGTCAATCCTCTATACAGGCGGCCGGCATATTTCCATTCCCACATATTCTGCTGTTCTGCGTCCCTATAGCTTTCCGGGACGTCGACTGTCTTGGGATCAGAAAAGAGCACTCTGCCATCTTCGCTCAAGATGGTCGCCGCTAAATCATGATGGGCACCTAGCAGAGCTCGCAACTGCGGTAGCTCCTCAGCAAGGTTTGCGCTGCTGCGTACGTTATTGAAAATTTTCTTGGTCGATTCGAGCTTCTCCACCAAGGCCTGCCGATCCAACACTTCGAAGTGATGCTGGCTAAGCAAATTGAAGCTCAGCCCAGCTATGGTGAGAACTACAACCACCACAGACATGAACATGACACTCATTCGGGCGGTCAGCGAAAGGTGACGCAGTCTCACTCCGGTGCATCCATCATATAGCCCATGCCACGCACGGTATGGATCAGTTTGTGCTCGAAGTCGTCGTCGACTTTTGCGCGCAGACGGCGTACCGCGACCTCGATAACGTTGGTGTCGCTGTCGAAGTTCATATCCCATACCTGAGATGCAATCAGAGACTTCGGAAGCACCTCGCCGCGTCGGCGCATCAACAATTCCAGCAGTGAAAATTCCTTCGCCGTCAGATCAATTCGCTTCCCAGCACGAACGGCGCGGCGCTTTAGCAGGTCCACTTCGAGATCTGAAATTTTCACGGTGGTTTGGGTGGGGGAGCCGCTGCCCCTGCGAAGCAATGTCCGGACCCTTGCCAGAAGTTCGGAGAACGCGAACGGCTTAATCAGGTAGTCGTCCGCGCCCAGCTCCAGGCCTTTGACGCGGTCTTCCACGCCATCACGTGCGGTCAAGAACAGTACGGGTATTTCGTGCCCTGCTGATCTGACCATGCGTAGCACCTCCCATCCATCTAACCCTGGCATCATCACGTCAAGGATTAAAAGGTCATAAACCTCACTCAGCGCATATTGGAGCGCATCTGTGCCAGTCGTGACCCGGTCGACGGTAAATCCAGCTTCGGTAAGTCCTTGTTGCAGGTAAGAACCAGTTTTGGGTTCGTCTTCAGCGACCAGTAATTTCATGCAGGCAGATTCCGAAAGTTTGTTTCGACTCAGTGTGCAGGTTAACGAGGCCGCCATCTAGAAGCTTACAAAAATGTAACGTACAAATCAGCTCGCTGACAGGCGGAGGTGATAGTGTTTCACATAAGTCGGAATCTATGTTCGAGCAAAATATGAGCAGTGACTCTAAGAATGCTAGCAGCTGGTTTTTCCAGGCCTTCCACATTGCTCCCTTGGCCTAATGGCGCCTCAACGGCGCCTTTTTTTTTTTGGTGATCTGATCAGGCGGGCGAGCCTTACAGATAGTAATTTAAGTGTGCGCACCTCTGAACTTGAAGTGAATTAATTCATTCCTCTGCACGGAGTTTCTTTCAATGCTTAGATTGGGCGCGACATCCATCAGTCGGCTATCAAGCAAGGAGGGTCGGCAAGGTGAGGATCCGTTAATCTCCTTAGTTGGCATGCTATATCTATCGGGACGAGCGGCTCATGCTGACGCAACGTACTAAAAATACCAGCACTGGAGGTCACTGCCGTGTATCACCGCCATCTTCATCGGAATAATGAAATATCTTTTTGGAAGACTAGACCCGGCGTAGCGCTCTTAATGCTGGCAATAATCGGTTTTTTCTACTTGGCACGCGAGCATTACGGTCATCTCTTGCAGGGACTGCCATACATAATCTTGCTGCTTTGCCCGTTGCTCCATTTGTTTGGTCACAACCATGGTGGCCATTCCAATCCCACCCGTGTCTCCAAGGACAAAGATAGGAAGTAAATGGCATGCACAATTCTTCCAGCAACCACGACCGGCATCAGGCTAACCATTCGCACGATCAAAACGGTAAACAGTACGACCCGGTGTGTGGAATGGCGGTCAAGCCAGATAGTCCTCATCACGAGACCTTCGAAGGAAAGACTTATCGCTTTTGCAGCGCAAGGTGTCAGGAGAAATTCCAGGCTGCCCCTCAGCGGTTCGCAAGCGGCCGGCCGCATGAGCAGCATCAAGATGTAGCTCAAGCGCCGTCCGGACCTAGCACCGAATACATCTGTCCGATGCATCCGGAGATTCGCCAGGCAGGACCAGGAAGCTGCCCAATCTGCGGTATGGCATTGGAGCCTGTCATTCCGGAACTAGACGAAGAAGAGAACCCGGAGCTTAAGGACTTCTCTCGGCGCTTCTGGTGGACCCTGCCGTTGACGGTGATTGAATCGCCCCGGCTTTTGTGGAGGCCGTTTCGTTTAAGTCAGGCCGCCATG
>DAMCEK010000014.1:0-15055 GCA_032057925.1 Rhizobiaceae bacterium | reverse complement strand
GATAGATCAGAAGGAAGTCACCGCCGATATGACATTCCCTATGGTCCGCCCACTCACCCTTTAGGGAGTGGTCGAGCCATTCCGGGCCTAGCGGCTCATCATTTGCGATCAGCAACAACATGGCCTCTTTGAGCTGGCGCATATTATACCGGCCGGAGCGCGATAGCCGCTCCCAATCCCTGACGAAACTCTTGGCGTAGTCCGCCGTCCTCGGCAAGGAAGCCCGCTTGCTACTGGCGGGTTTCTTTGTCGATGGCATCAAACAATTCCTGTCCGTCGCTGAATCTAGCGTTGCGGGCCTTCATCATGGCGCGCGCTTCTTCCATTGCCGCCCGTGTCTCGGCATTAGGCACCTTCAATTCAAAGGGCAACGCCTTGTCCTTGGCAACACGGGTCAGGGTCATCCGCACCAGATCGGACACGGTAAGGCCCATTTCGGCCAGCACTGCCGCCGCCTCGTTTTTCAGATGCTCGTCAATGCGAGCGCGCACAAATGCATTAGAAGCCATAAGCGAGCCTCCTTTCACTGTACTGAATGTAGCTCATGCGAGCTACATTATCAAGAAGGCTTGATGATTCACACATCTACTCATTTGAGTGATTGAGATACAAGCTCCCGCAATATCTCGGTAACGGTCCGCCCCTGCTCTACGGCCATCATTTTGAGACGCTTGTGTTCCTCGCGATCCAGATCGAAATTCACCCGGACTGTGGGGCCTTTGTCCGACAGGCTGGCAAGGGTAGCGGACTTGCGGACGTTGCTCGGTCGACCGGCGCTAAGCATACCGCGTTTCCCTTCACTCATTTGATGCAATCCTTATTCACTCAATTGATGATCTGCTTAACTTCATTCGCCAATGCGAGGATTTCGCGGGCTGCTTCGCTATCCGGTTCCAGATCAAGCACGGTCGATCCGGCCGCAGCGGAGCCGGGATAGCCCACACGCTGTGTGATCCGGGTCGCCAAGACTGGCAGGCCATAGCCGTTTAGGGCCTCGGTGATCTCGCTGCCAATCTTGGTTCCCTTGATCGCGCGGGAGACGACAAAGGCGGCGCGCAATTTGCCGTCCGTGACCTCGATGCGCTGTTTCACCAGATCAACAAGATCGGCCGTCGCCCAAATGTCGTAGGGCGAGGGCTGGACCGGGATTAGGATGAAATTCGCGGCCTTGATGGCCGATACGGCGAGATCGGCCGCTTGCGGCGCTCCGTCGATCACCACGAAATCCTTGCGGGCGATGTTTTTCAGGTCGCGCTCTATCGTCGGACGGTCGATGCCAACCACGGAAAGCGGCTGTTCCTCGCGCACAGCCGCCCAATCGCGGGCGCTGCCCTGTGGATCGGAATCGATCAACAGCACGTCCGCACCGCCGAACTGCAAGGCGCGGGCGAGATGGGTGGCGATGGTGGTTTTTCCCGCACCTCCCTTCTGGTTTAAAACGGCGATCACATACACGGCCGAAGCTCCTAAGGTTGATGAAATGTGCTTTTACTCAAGCGAGTGTATATCATGAGAGTATTTGAGTAAACACGTATCAGCTCATAAACTCATTTGAAGATTTAGCGCAAGCCTCTCCGCCCGCTTTCTCTCGAAAGCTCATGCGACGGTAGCTGCAAGCGTTAACGTTGCGGTTTGAGGCTCTAAGGGTGCCGCACCGGCCCGCACTATACGCGGGCCGGAACCGCCGCAGGGTCTCATAAGAGACCCGAACAGCGGCGACCGCTTATGTTTGGCTAATTATAATATAATCAGATTGGGATTCAGTCTGTCTGGCGGACTCACGTTGTTTGATCGATTTCGCGAGCTTGGCAAGCGCCTGCCCCAAGGGATTGTCGCCCACGTCGAACAGGGCCAGTTCGTCCATAGGCAAGCTCGCCCGATGAGCTTCCATCTCGGCCGCCCGCTCGGCTACGGCCTGCGAAAGATCGTCAGGAGGGGGAGGAGGGGTAACGCCGAACCGGCCAAGGAACTGACGCGCACGGGCAGGAAGTGACAGCCGATAGGCATTGCTGGTCTGCTGGACCTGTGGCCCGCGTCCCTCGTTGCCGGTCGGCACATAACGCCGCAGCCAGTCGAGGAAGCCATGCGAGCGCAGCGCCTTGAGAGCGCGCACAATGGCGTCACGCGAACGACGCAGCTTGAGCATGAGGAAATCTATCGACGGGTCGAGCCTGCCGGTGCGGAAATTCACCAGATTGGCGAACAGCTCCAACACTTCGATAGCCACCCCTCCAAGGGGGCCGTTGCGTGTACCTGGCTGACGGCATGCCAGCTCATAGCGCCGCGCCGCAAGCACGATCTGGCGGACCTCCTGCCGGTTCGTGCGCCGCCAGAATACGCCTTCGCATTTCCCGGCCGCGCGGGATTGCCTTCGAACGGGTGTGCGCTCCCGCTCGGCCGGTGCTCCTACGAGCACGGCCCCTATCTGATTAAACATCGTCCTTCATCCTCCGTCTGGAGGGCATGGACAGCGGACAAAAATTCAACGTTTCCGCAAAACAGATGTCTTGCAGGCTTAGCTGTAAGCAGCTATGTTGGGTGCTGACTTGTGGCGGTCCCAACAGAGCCGTTCCGAAATCCCAAAACCCCTTGCCGTTCCACCGGCGAGGGGTTTTTCGTTATGCCCTCATTTCCTTCTCGATAAGTAGCCTCAACGCTTCTTCGATAAGCGGCGCACGACCCGGCACACCTCGGCGCTCCTTGATCTGGTCCAGTACTTCGACAAGATCACCCGGAACGTAAGTATTCAGCGCTACACGACCGGCGGCCGCCTGCCGCGCCCTATGGGCGGCAACGTCCTTCCGAATCTTTTCCGTATTTTGCTTCATACTTACAAGTAAGCGGTGATTTGCGCGATTCTGCAACCCCTTAATGTTAAGGGCCGGAAATCTTGTCCTTTAGGACCCCGCTAGCGCCCGGTAAAGAGTGGAACGGTGCACCTTCAGGAGCTGTGCAACTTCGGGCAACTTTTTATTATCGTGAATTAGCTGACGGGCGTGCGCGATCTGTTCGGCTGAGAGGGCAGGGGGGCGGCCGAAGCGCACGCCTTTCGCTCTGGCGGCGACCCGGCCAGCACTCGTCCGCTCATGGATCAAGCTGCGTTCGAACTCAGCAACGCCAGCGAAGAATGTTAGTACCATACGCCCGGCCGGTGTCGTCGTGTCGGCCCACGGTTCGGCCAGTGAACGCAAACCAGCCTCGGCTTGGCCGATCCGCTCGGCAATGTCGAGAAGGTCGCGCGTTGATCGTGCAAGACGATCAAGCCGCGTCACCGTCAACACATTACCCGGCTGCAAATGGTCCAGCATCTTCGCTAGCTCAGGGCGGTCACGTTGCGTGCTGGATGCCTTTTCCTCAAACACCCGCTTGCAACCGGCCGCTTGTAACGCCGCTCTCTGCTGGTCGAGAGTCTGGCCTTCGGTTGAAACACGCGCATATCCAATCATCATGGGGCAGGGGCTTCCGCTATTATGTTCATCACCCAAATCTACCGCGTGCAATCCGTCGCGAAAATACCTATTCTGCGACTGTCGGAAGTTTCGGGAATTTTGAGACAATATCTATAAGCTAACGAGATGACGGATACCTTAAAGAGACGCGCACATTTGGGGTGAAATCTATTGATGAAAGTTACAATTTTAGGGTGCGGTGCCACATATGGCGTCCCTTTAGCTGGCGGTATCTGGGGTTTGTGCGATCCGACCAACCCAAAAAACGAAAGAATGCGGCCCTCAATTCTGGTCGAAAAAAATGGCCGATCCTTAATGATCGACATTGGACCAGATTTTCGGTTTCAAACGTCAATGGCAAAGGTGATCCCCGATGCTATCATGATAACCCATGGACATTGGGACCACATCGCGGGGATTGGTGAACTTCCATACTATATGGAGGAGGTTCTTAAACGTGACCTGAACGTCTATGCCGATGAGAGATGCATGTCCTCAATCCGTGGCATGTTTCCCTATCTGTTTTTCAATGAACAAACGAAGGGGGCTACCAGCATTGTCGCTTTCGGAGAAAACAAGCAGTATCGGATTTTCTGGAACTGCATAAGTGCTTTCGAAGCCTTAGAGGTCAATGGGATCGAAATAATACCAATCTTGCAAAATCACGGTGGAGCGGACAGCTTAGGCGTAAGGATCGCCAACTTTGTCTACAGTCCGGACGTAAAGTCATTTCCGCAGGAGAGCTGGCACTTTCTGGCGGAAATCGACACTTGGATTATCGACTGCGACTATTGGAAGAAATCGGATTCGCATGGCGATCCCGAAACCGTTCTGAAGTATGTCGATCAATTTAAACCAAAGCAGGTTTTTCTCACTCACATGGATGAGAAGATGGACTATTCCGTCCTGAAGGCTTGGTTTCTGGATCGCGGATACCCTCAAATCGTCCCCGCCTACGATGGGTTGAAAATTGATTTAAGGAGATCTCGCTAAGAGCGGGGCTCTTGTCGCGTAACTCCTAAGTTTTGCAACAAAACCACCGGCACTGATTTTACAGGTAAAAATCTGTCGCAAAAGTCTTGTGCGAAAGTCCAATATACGCGACTGACTTTTGCGACACGACGGCAGCTATACGGACATTCCTGCCATTCGCTGCGAATAGTGCGAATGGTCAATTTGGAGGTAACATAACGCGCGGTCAGTCGTCGTCGCCATCTTCATCTTCGTCGTCCCCGCCGAACAGGTCCGGCTGGTCGTCGGAGGCCGCAGCCTTATCCGGAGCCTTACGTTGCTCAGGCGTTGGCGCGGGCAGATCGACGGCGACGAAGCACGGCCCGGCGACGACCCTGTCCAGCACCTTCTCTAGCTCGGGCTCCATCGCAAGGGTCGCTTCCAGAACCCAGAGCAGTTCCAGAAATTCGTCACTCATGCGCGCGGTCCAGCACTCGGGGCGGATGTCGTCCAGCGGCGAGGATTTCTTACCTGCCCGCTTCTTCATCCGATAGCCTAGCCACGACTTCACCACCTCAAGGCCGGATACCTCGAAGTCCCAGACCTCGGGCGCGACCGGGCCGAAGCGACCGTCGCCCACGGCAATCTCGCGCTTGGCGGGGTCATAGGAATATTCCTCTGGGTAGTGCACCGGGTCGGACGAAACGCCCTTGACGGTCGTCGCCTTGCCTTGCGGCACGTCATCGCCTCGCCCGTCTCCCCGGAAGCGCTCGGCATAGGTATGCAGCCAGATCAGCTTGCGCCCTAGGTTCGCAGCCTCGGCAAAGGTCGCGCCGTCCTTGGTCATCGGGACGCGCGGGCCGGGTGTCTCAAGCTCGTTCCAGAAGCGCCGGGTATAGGACTGGCCGCCGAGCAGCGCATAGACGTAGGCGGCCAAATCCTCGGGCGACGGCGTGGTGCTGTGTTCCTTGCCGAGAGCGTCCAGCAAACCGGCGGTCACGTTGGGTTCGGTCCCGGCAGCGTCCCGGTAGAGGGGGATCACATCCTTGCCACCGAAAGAGCCCCGGAAGGAATGCTGGTCAGGGATGGCGGGGGAAACGGAACAAATCTGTCCGTGGCCGCAAACGAGGGTGTCCGGACAAATCAAGAAGGTCTGCTTCTCGCTCGTGATACTCCCCAGCGTCGGGCGAATATAGTCGCCTACCCGCACATCATAGAAGGAATAGTGCCTATCATAGGACCGATACCCATATCGGACGGATTTTGGTTGCGGGCTGGCGGCTTTCAGGTCACGAATCGGGGGTTCAGAGTAACCCGGCAAGTCAGCATCGCGCGCAATGTGGGTAATTTTCCGGTCCCGAGACTCCTTAAACAGCTTCTTTCGATCTGGTGCACTGCTTTCACTCAGCCGCTTCCACCGCGCCGCAAGCACCTCTTCAGTTTCACCAATCGGCCAGCTTCGGTAATAGACCGCGCCAGCAGTGTGATAGGGAAAGAGGTCAACAACCTTCGGCCAGTCGAAGTAAGCACCCTTGCCAATGGGCATCAAAGGGGCTTGCCATTCGTCGGGGCAGTCTTGCCAGTCGAAAGCAGCGAGGTCTGCTCGTCCCCCTATCTCAGTCAGCTTCAGATCGCGGGACGCGGCAGCGATCTTAGCATAGCGGACTTTGGCGGGCTTGTTAGGGTGCGGCTTAGCCCCACGAACCCCCATAGCAATTGCGACGGGTATCTGGATAGCGAAGACATTCGGCGTCTTTCTTGCCCCAAGATTATCCCCGCCCAAATCAATTACCCACAACTCATCAAAGTTGCGGCGCATCATTTCTCTCATACCGACAAAGCCCGGTCCCACGAGATAGCTAGACGCAGTGATAAAGCTAATCACACCTCCGCATTTCTGGGTCTCAAACATCCGCCATAGCGCCCAACGCCAAAAGTAGACGTAATCATTAAAGATCACCTGCAAGTTCACGCCTTTTCCGGCATCCCGAGCGGGCTTTAGGAAGTCCTCAAAGATTGGCGTTTCACCCTGTTCTTCTTGCTTCGCGCCTCCAACGATTTGGTCACCGAATCGAACCCACCCGCCCTTGTTTGCTTTTGTGCCATCCTCGTTGCGTCTTTCTCGGTCATAGGGCGGGTTACCGAGGCAAACGAGAATATCGCCACCCTGCTTCACCTTCCGCGCGGCCTCGTATTCCTGTGTCAGCGCCTTGTGCGTCAAGTCCAGCCCACCCGGCGGGGCCTTGTTCGGGCTCGACAACGTGTCGGCCAGGTAGATGTTCAGGCGCTTTCCGAGCTTTTCTTCGGGCTCGCCCGCCGCCGCCTTGGCGTCGTTCATCGCACCTTCCAGCGCCTGCGTCAGACGCAGGTGGGCAACGGCATAGGGGCCGACCAGCACCTCGAACCCATGCATGTTCTCGGCCATCTGCTGCGCCCGTGCCGCGACCGCGCCGGGGCCGGACCGCTTGCGCACCTTCTCCAACCCGTGCTTCACCGCCGCGACGGGATAGGTGCCCGTTCCCACGGCGGGGTCAAGGAACACCACGCCATCGTCGGCAAAGCCCAGCTTCTTGCCGAACCGCTTTTCCAGAAGCTCCGAGGCAAGCCGCACCTGCAATTCAACGACCTCGCGCGGGGTATAGTAGACGCCGTAATCCTTGCGCAGTTTAGGGTCGTAGGCGGCGAGAAAGTCCTCGTAGAAATACAGCCAGAGGTCGGGCTTCGATTTCAGGAAGTCGTGCGGCTCCAGCGCCTCAAGCGACCGGCGCAGCATCTCGAACCCGACCACCAGTTCCTCGCGCGCGGCCTTCTGCCCAAGAAGCTCAAGGGTCCGGGCCAACAGACCGTTGTTCGTGTCAAGCGTCTTCGCGGCTTCTGCCGGATTCAGCTTCGTCGCGCCGGACAGGCGGGCCAGCAGCATCGCGTAGGTCACGGTCTGGGCGTAGGCATCCGCGAACTTGGCGTCGTCAGAATCGGGGAAGAAGAATTGCCGCCACTCGTTGGCGAGAAGTGCGACCGCCGATCCCGTCTGGGCCAGCGCGTTCTCAACCTCGGAGCGCAGGAAACGGGTCAGAGGCGCGAGGTATTGGGCCAGCGGCGTCGGCTGGTGCGGCACGACAGGTTTCCAGCGCAGGAACGGCTCTAGCAAGCGGGCGAGGTCGGCCAAGTCGGTTCCGCCGATGGCGGCCTTTCCCTTCACGGTTGGGTCGTCGGTCATCTTCACGATGGGGAAGCCGTCCGGTCGCTCGCCGGAATGGTAGAGCGCCCATTCCTGCCCGTCCGTATAGATCAGGTTCGGCAGACCTTTCAGCTTGGCCCACTGCTTCTTGTTATGGTCGCCTTTCAGTTTCGGCCCGTCGGCCCCTAGACCGGGGGCCTTCAACTCGACGTAGCCGCAGATCAGTCCCCCAACGTAGACTGCTATGTCAGGCCGGACCTTGTGTTCGGTGAGGTGCGTCTCGGTCCGGGTCTCGACCTTCAACCCGAGCTTCGCGCCAGCGGCGACGAACAACGCCGCGACATCGGGTTTCAACTGGTCCTCGGGCGAGGCCGTTCCGGCCAGGGCAAACTTAGCTTTCAGGTTGTCCGCGAATTTCTCAAGATCGGCTGCGTCCACTGCCCCACCCCCACAACTTGTTCTTGTTTCTCAAGGAATAGCAGATGGTTGTGCCCAAAGATACAACGAAGGCGAGGCCCGTTACCGGGTCCCTTAAAGATGGCCGGTTTGAAGATAGAAAAGTAACACCCTGATCTTCCGGGATGGCGGCCGAGCCTGACGTTGGCATAGTCGCCAGTGAACGTCAGCTTTGGGCCGGGAATGAATGCTGCGACGGCATCACGCCTCGTGGACATGAATGACGGCTTCGTGCTCAAACGAACTGTCGCGAAACTTAGGACTATCGCGACAGCAATCTGCAAGCTTCTGCTCACTCATGCATGTCGAAAGCGCGCCTCAAGGCGGTATCTGTCAGGTTCTGTAAATTCCAGCTTCCAATCAACATCGACGGCATTTCGATCAACGAACTTGTCCAACGCCGCTTCAACTTCAGGCTCGATGCGGCCATGGTCTTGTCTTAAAATTACGACTTCCAAAGTAACAACAGTATCAATCTCAAAGGTCGCAGAGAATTCTGTTCTGCCTGTCGCCCGCACTCTGTAACGACCGTCTCCGAGATAGTTCAAACTAAGGTCGAGGCGGTCCGCATTGTCGTGAGAGGCCGTCTCAGGGACGTAAAGCAGGGCCGGACAAGTGTCATCGCCACTATCTTCATAATCGTGCGAAATGCTGAAGCCGTCGAGCATCGCTGCGTTGCGCGACGTAAAGGCTGCTGCTGGTAAGTCTATCTCGCTTGTATAAAAGCGCGGCCCCTTTCCTCCATCGGGTAAAGGCGCGGCTTGAATCACAAGATTGAGTCCGAGCGTGTCGCCCTGATAGGGGACCACCGTCTCAAGCCCTAGTCGGGTCGAGGCAATGTCTAGATCGTATTCAGCTCCGCCTTCGGCGCAAAACCTCATTCGACCATTGGAACCAGATATTTCTGTCATCAGCTTTTATTCCTTAATAGCGTTGCAAAATTCCCAAAACCTGCGACAGCATCTTATTGTGATATATTCACTAGCCTACCGCTCTAACTCGTTCTGATCTTGCTCTCTGGAAGATTCATTCTTCCTGTCCTGCTCTGCCGCACGACCTTTATAATCTTTGTCCCCTCTATCGGCTATTTTCATCATTTCAAGCCGCACATTCCGCTTATTCTCCCGGCGCTCGGATTCCTCTCGTTTTGCTTCTTTCCGCCCGCGTTCATTGGATTTTTTCTGTCCGGCCTTACTGTCTTTTTTCCCCACGCTAGCGCCGAAAACCTTGTCCATGATCTTCCCGAAAAAACCACCATCATCGTTTTTCATCGTTCGCGCTCCAAATCTCCCCGCAGCCGTTCATTCCGTGCGATTCTCTCCTGTGCTTCGCCAGATCGCTCCATAGCGGCCATACGCTGCCCCACATCAGATTTGTCTTTTGCTTGCTCGCTGCGCCCCTGTGAGCCTTCCCGGCTATTGTGAAGTGCTGCAAGGCGTTCACGCACATCAGCCTTTTCAGGCTTTGCTGCGGGCGTCTCACTCCGTTCTCCTCGGTCGCCGCGGTCAAGATAATCGAGCGTCGTTTCCTTGGTCCGGCCTTCGCTAAGCTGGCTGGAAAGGGCCTTGAAATCCTTGAACTCGTCGCGGCCCGCATAGAGCTGCGCACCCTCCCTGTGCCGGGTCATGGCGACATAGGTTAGATGCCGGTCCATGGATGGGCTGGCAAGCACATAGGCACGATCCGCCGTCGCTCCTTGGCTCTTGTGGATCGTCGCCGCGTAACCATGATCAAAGGCGGTATATGCCTGCGTGTTGAAGGTGACAGATCGGTCATTATCCAAACGGGCGGTGATTTTGCCCGCTTCGGCTTTCTCGACCGTACCAAGCATCCCGTTTTTCACATCAAGGTCGCGGTCATTCTCAAGGAAAATGATCCGATCCCCTTCCGCGAAGTTCCGCTCTCCCGCGTTGGTCTCATAGGTGACTTCGCCCTGTAGAGATCCGCGCTCCTGCAAGCTGGCGCGGATCTCCGAATTGAGATCCCGCACATCAGCCCGAAGATGGGTAAGGACAAGACGACTTGCATCAGGGTTCGACACTGTGTCGCTAACATATTCCTGCACGATCTGGGCGCGGGCGTCTTCCTTGGTGGCTTCAAAGTGAACCGCTCCATGCTCCTGATAGGCCGCAAGCCCTTCTCCTGTCCTCTGGCGAGCAAAATTAACGGATGCCTCACGCTGCCACGGCTCACTCTGGCGGCGTATGTCCGCAAGCTCGATATAACCGATACGCTCCGACACCGCCCGGAAGGCCGCGCCCGCATTGATCGGCTGTAGCTGCTCGGTGTCTCCAACAAGCACCACCTTTGCACCGACCTGATCCGCCTCGGTGATGAACCGGGAAAGCTGCCGAGACGAAACCATGCCCGCCTCGTCGATCACAAACACGTCGCCGGGGCCGAGCTGGTCCCGCCCGCGATCCCAACCATATTCCCATGACGCAAGAGTGCGGCTCTCTATGCCGCTCGATTCCTGCAAGCCCTCCGCAGCCTTGCCGGACAGGGCCGCGCCATGAACACGGTAGCCTTCCGCCTCCCATGCCTCACGCGCGGCGCCGAGCATAGTGCTTTTGCCTGTCCCGGCGAAACCCATCACAACCGCAATCCGGCCTTCGTCGGTCACATAGCGCACGGCCTGCCGCTGCTCGTCGGCCAAGAACGGGCGCGCATTAAGCGCAGCGGCAACATGCCTGTCCGAAACCCCGGTGCCGCCCTCCTGCGCCATCTTCTGCGCGCTGTCGATCATGCGCGTTTCCACGGCCAGCATGTCCCGCGTCGTGTAGCGCGCCAGTTGCTCGACATTGCCGCGCGCATCTGTGACCTCGCTACGCAACTCGACCAGTTCAGGGCTTTGCATCACCCGTGCGAACGCGCTCTGGAAAGACTCCGGGTCATCAATATAGCGATGCAAGGTCCGGGCAACGTCGTGCCGGTCGAACACGCTCTTTTCGCCGGTGATGATCGCCAGCGCCTGTTCCGGCTTCTCGCGGATAATCTCCGCATTGCGTTCTGCCGCACCTTCCTCATGGCGGCTTCTGCTGACGCCTTCGCCGCGCCGCTCCATCTGCGTTGCATGGACGCCGACATGCTGCGTCGGCTCGATCTCTAGGCCGCGATCTGAATGGCTTCTGTGATCTACCCGCACCTCATGACCAGCCCGCCCAAGATGCTCGTTGGCGTGGTTCTCCCACGCAACGCGAATGTCTCGTATCTGCATTGATCCGGTCGGCAAGCCCGCAGCCAGAAGCTTCTTGTCGCGCCATTCGATTTGCGACTTTGCCCCAAGGCCATCTGCCGAAACTTCGCGTGTCGTCAAAAGCAAATGCGCATGATGGTTTCGGCCATCGCCCGTCCGGTGCGGTTCGTGAATGGCAACATCAACCGCCACGCCGTAGCGGTTTGCAAGGTCGTGGGCGAAGGCTTGCGTTAGCTCCGTTCGCTGCTCCGCGTTAAGCTCATGAGGAAGCGCAACAATGAACTCCCGCGCAACACGCGCGTCTTTCCGTTTCTCTGCCACTTCTGCTGCATTCCAGAGTTTTGAGCGTTCAAGCGCCCAATCCGCCGACACGCCATCAGGCAGCACGATTTCAGTATGAGCTATGCCCTCTTTTCGGCTGAAATCATGCACAAGTCCGTCCTGATGGTTCACTAGTTCTTCGCCAGAACGATACGCAGCCGAAGCGACCGCGCTCCGACCGGATGACCTTGAGACATGCTTGGTGCTGCAATGATAGATCGCCATTGGTGCATCATCTCGCAATTTGGCTTGCGCAGCAAGCCGTAAGTGCGCCCTTCAAAATTTCGGGATGGCGTTTTGTGGCTAATGTTGTCTATATATTTGATATATTGTCGATCTTCTTTGCCGTTTCTGATATTGTGTCATCTGAGGATGATGTATGGAGGATATTTGCATATGGTCTCTAGGACTGTTGAGCAGCGCCTTGAAGAATTGGAGCGTAAAGAACGAGAAATTCGCGAGCAAAAGAAAAAGCTAGTCGCGCGTGTCAGTTCGGAAAAGCGTAAGCAGGAAACCCGGCAAAAAATTCTGCTCGGCGCTTTCGTCATGGCGCAATGGGAGCGAAGCCCTGAACTGCGCCGGATCGTGGAAAGTGGTCTTTCCGGCTTCCTCAACGCGGATTCGGTTTCGGATCGCGTCAAGGCCAACAATCACAACCTCCTAAGCGCCTACATTGGCGGCGAGAAGGCGGCAGACAATGGGTGATTTTTGGGCGAACCGAACCACATTTTCCATGATTAGTTCGGCAATAATATCTTTCGTAGCCGTTGGCGTTCTAACCGCTTTGGCCTTCAAGTGGGGATTGCTGGAAGGCGTTTTGTACCATTTTCATTATTTCGGTGACTGGAAGGCGCAAACCGGTTTTTGGGATCATCGCTGGCTATTCGGCTTGCCTAGCTCTGTTGCCCTCGCCCTTCCCGCCACACTGGTCACGGCAGTGCTGTGGCTACTGAAGCTCGATATCGTCAAGCTGCTGTCGCGTGACGACACCGATCAACAGGGATCGGCCCGCTACGCCACCGACAGCGAGAAGCGCAAATATCACAAAGGCGATTCCGCAAGCCTGATTGTGGGAAGCCGGGACAGCGGCCAGCCCTACTATTTCAGCGGGCCGGAACACCTCCTGACAGTTGCGCCGAACCGTTCCGGCAAAGGTGTGGGTGTCATCATTCCGAACCTGCTCACGGCCATGCGTTCCGTGATCTGCATCGACCCTAAAGGCGAGAATGCTCAAATCACGGCACGGCACCGCGCCAGCTTCGGGCCGGTCTATGTCCTCGATCCGTTCAATGTCAGTGGCAAGCACAATTGCGACTACAACCCGTTGTCTGGTCTCGATCCCGACGACCCGAATTTCGTAGATGATGCTGCCAGTCTCGCTAGTGCCCTGATCATCACGCCGCCCAATGCCCGCGATCAGCATTTTGACGAAGCCGCCCGCGCCCTGCTGCGCGGCCTGATCATGCTTGCCGCCGCAGCCGAGCCGCCAGAGCGGCAAAATCTCGTAACGGTGCGCGAATATCTGACCTACCCGCCAGAGAAATTTCAAACACTCCTGAAGGTCATGGCCGACAGTCCTGAAGCTGACGGCGCGATTGCTTCAGCCGCGAATGTCTTCATCGGCAAGAACCCGCGCGAAGCCGCGTCGATCCTCTCGACCGCACAGGAACAAACAAACTTCCTCGACAGTCCGCAGCTTCGCAAAACGCTTAAGGCGTCCAAGCTCGATTTCTCGACCCTCAAGGATGAAATCGCCAGCGTTTATATCGTGCTGCCGCAATCGCGCATGGAATCACATGGCCGCTGGCTTCGCCTGCTGATCGCCCGCGCCCTGCAGGACATTGAACGCAACCGGACAAAGCCCCCTGCCCCGGTGCTGTTCCTGCTCGATGAGTTCGCCACGATCGGCGACTTGCCCATGATCAAAACAGCGATCGGCCTCATGGCGGGCTTTGGCCTCCAGATATGGGCCTTCCTCCAGAACTGGGGGCAGCTTGAAGACCTATACGATAAGGGCGCGCATACCTTCGCCGCCAATGCCGGGGTGTTTCAGGCGTTCAGCGTCAACGACCTCATGACCGCCAAACAGGTTTCTGACCTGTCCGGCGATGCAACGGTAGGCTTCACCCAAACGTCCGGAGGGGCGAACCTCTCGACCAGTACAACGCTTTATGGTCGCAAGCTCATGACACCCGATGAAGCCATGCACCTGGACGAAGGAAAGATGTTCCTCAAATTCAAGGGAACACGGGCGATCATCGCTCGAAAGATCATCTATTATCAGGATCGGCGCTATCGCGGCCTATACGATCAGTCCGACCTCAATTAATTGTATCACAGCTCCAAATTAACATTTCCATGGAGGAAAATCACAGAAATGAACTTCTTGCGTCGTATCTTTGGTGGGGTGCAACCGTCCTATATCGTTCGGTCATATCTGATAGGCTTAATCTTTTTTGCCCTGATCGTTGGAATGGCGTTAAGCGCTGAAACAAAAAATGGCACGCCTATTGGTCTGATTGTCTTTGCAGTGCTCAACACACTACTCTTTCCTTTTGCTAAGCTGATCTGGGATGAACTGCGTAATCTGGCCTTTGGCAACAACGTGATTTTCATGAACGCGATTTTCCTGTTCATGCTTAAGTGGTTCGTCAACGCTATGCTTTGGGCTTTTGCGATCTTCGTCGCGCCGATTGGAATCCTGTATCTGTGGTTCCGCACGCGTCAGCCGAAGACGCCTTTAGAAGAACAGATATGAGCAAGGCTGGAATAAGCCCTATTGGGAACGTAGCCCTGAAAATGCAGGGGCTGCGTCTTCCCGCTCTCCATCCATTGTCCGTGTTTTTGGAAGATACCCACGTCGCTCGTTTATCACAGAGGATAAATCAGTAACCTCAAGCTCGCCCTTGATGAAATCGAGCCAAATATCATCAAGGTCGGGGGCTGGTCTAATTCCGGCCATTTCGTTCGTGCGAAAAGCACTATAAACCATCTTCCGTCGTCTCTCGACCTCATCAATGCTGATTTTGGGATGCTCGTCGGGGGAAAGCGATATGTCCCACGGCGGGGTGTATCTGGGCACACTGTCATCCATGGGACCGAAAATCGCTTCGATTGCTTCGCGGCTGTAACCTTCTGACATGGGGCCTCCTGTGATGTCTGAACGGTCCCGGCTATAGCCGGGGCTTTTTCACTGGACGGCCATACGGCTCTCTACAGCACTATGAGGGAGTGCGTTCGCCTTCGGGCCGGGGCGCGGCTATCGCCGCACTTTATATCACACTGCTCCGTCATCCCGTGACGGTAGCCCCGGCTGGCCCGCTCTCTCATCTAGGGCCGTAGGGATAGCCGGGGCGGCTTAATTTACTCAAATGAGTTTATATGTATTCACTCAAATAATTCGGCATGGGTGCCAGCTCTGACGAAAACCACGCTGTTGCCTTCAACCTGATAGATCAGAAGGAAGTCACCGCCGATATGACATTCCCTATGGTCCGCCCACTC
>DAMCEK010000013.1:25664-49827 GCA_032057925.1 Rhizobiaceae bacterium | reverse complement strand
TCGCTGCTGCCGTGATCTTCTGGCTTTAATTTAACGAGTCCTGACCCTAGACACCTTGTCGAGAGTTTTCACGATATGCTGCGCCGGAAGTCTAAAGAGGATCTGCAAGCTTGGATTGACCGAGCGGAAAGAAGTCTGGTCGCGTCATTTGCCAATGGCGTTATCCGCGACCGGGCAGCGGTCCATAACTCGATCCGCCTTGATATGCCGTCCACCTTGCGACGATCCCGACCGATCATCTCTCGCGCAACCAAGCGCGTCAGGTATCCTGTATAATCAATGCCTTCGCTGGCGCATTGATGAACCAGCTTCTGGAACTCTCTGTTGACGGTAGGCAGCTTAAAAGCCTTGAGATGGTGAGAAAGCAGCATCTGTGTTCATGCGAGCTCCTCCTCTTTGGCGTTGTTAAGCAGACGCATATAGGCTGTGCCAGATGTCGTTTCGACTGTCGCCTTCTGCAGGTAGGGATAGATTGACAGATACAGCCTCGGGGGCGCCACTCGACACAGCACAGGACAAGATGCCTGACGGCATCAAAGCCGATAGCGCCACGCTGCAGAGCTCCGCGCGGTTTCAAAGATCAAAGTTTTTCAGGTAACGTGCCA
This sequence comes from Rhizobiaceae bacterium, assembly GCA_032057925.1. GTDB lineage: Bacteria > Pseudomonadota > Alphaproteobacteria > Rhizobiales > Rhizobiaceae > Brucella. Next base: position 49,222 of record DAMCEK010000013.1, on the reverse strand, counting down.
CCTGTCGCATCTCATTGCGCCTGATCTCCGTTTTGGCACCGTTGTTGTCGGTTCTGGTATATTACCTTCAGGAGCTCACGAAGGATTTTGTGAGTTTTTCCTTTGAAAGCGCCGTGCAGTCTTGAGGCTTAGGTCCGACAAACAGCACCAGCCCTGCCATCAGGAGCAGATTTATCACAAGTTCACCCAGAATAGAGAAACCGGGCATCAAAGCCACGACAGCGACCGAAACAAGCCCCACAACAAGTAGCAGCGCCGCCCGCAAACCGCGAGGCATACCGCCAATTGCTTGCCACGCAGTCAGCACAATCTTTGTCAACCGATTATTTTCAATAAAAGCAAGTCCCCGTGGAGACAATTGCAGCAAGCAAAGTGCTGTCCCAAAAATGAAGACAGCCGTTGGCATTAGCGGCACACGGATGCTGATCACTGCTGCTGCAATCAACAACATGCCCAGCGCGAGAAAGCCCGCACGCCGTCCTTCATCCTGATTGTTATCTGCACAAGAATGGCCGTCGTTGCCCACTCCTTCAAGCATGCGGCCATGCAGCACAGTTAAACACCTATCGTTCTTGCCAAGCCCCAACTGTATATTCATTCAAATGTCTCCCGAACAAGGCTGTGAACGCGTAGGAAAGCGGCTTCCGCACCGCTTACTACACGATCTTCTTCAGTCTTTGAGAGTTCGATACCATCAAGCGCGGCGGTAAAGGTGCGCCAGTGCAACCCCCTGCCCTCCGGCGCGCCCACCAGATGGCGCGCGCCAAACGCCTCCGAAAGGCCGAGCTTCGCAGCTTCCTTCAACAAAAAGGCCGCACCCAGATTTGAGCCTTCTGCCACATAAAGCCAGCCCAGCGCGGTGGAAAGATCGATTGCCGTGCCAGCCATGAAAGCGGGCGGATTTTCAGCCTGTGGTGCCTCAATATCGAGATCAGCCAGATCCTGCCCCGTGAGGGCAAAACGGCGACATCCCTGCAGGTCTGGCAGCAGCGCATCAAGTCCCGCATCGTCATAAAGCGCATCGATATCACGATGAAACAGATGCTGTACCGTGACGAACATGCCATACCGGCTAACCTCGGCAAATGGATTACGCGCCATAATCGACTGGTCGAGACGATCATGCGTCGTGTTTGTCATCGCTTTCAGACGTTTTGAGCGTGAAAGCAGTACAGGTTGTTCGGCAAAAGCAGTAACGGTCATGACATATATCCCTTCGACAGAGCTTCTTGTCCGAGGCCATGTGGCTCCAAACAAAAAGCGCAAATCAGGATCAGAATTTGGTGGTGAGCGACGCGCGGATGGTGCGCCCCGGTGATGGCATCCAGCCATCCATTGCATCGACGTAATATCGGTCAAAGAGGTTTTCGGCCTGTACGTCGAGCTTGAGATGCTTGGTAAATTCATAACTCGCAAAGGCATCCACGGTCGTATAGGGAATCCAGTTCGGTGTTCTCTGACGATCCGATGTCGTAATCGGCGCAAGCCGTTTGCCGGCATGGGTAATGCGGGTGCCAAATTGCAGACGATCTTCCAGCAAGCGCATGCCCATGGTCATGCTGACGGAAACCTTGGGTGGCACATGACCCACGGCATAATCCTGCGAGACAGTTTCCTTGCCGCATGAACCCTCAAAGCAGAATTCATAGTCATTATAATAGTTCAGCGCCAGGTTTGTGAAGAACATACCCGTATCATAATCACCGGACACCTCAAAGCCGGAGAACATCACCTTGTCGAGGTTCTTGAAGGTGAACATATATTGACCAGCACCGGCATTGGATTCAGTACGTGATATATAATTGTAGTGATTATTGTGGAAGTAGGCGAGTTTCAGCTTCAGCTTGTCATCGGGCAGGAATACCGAGTCTTTCAATACATTGACACCGGCTTCAAAGCTGCGCGTCGTCTCCGGTTCAAGATCGGGATTGGGAATGGCATTGGCGTCACTGCCCATGGTTTCGCGCAGTGTGGGCGGACGAAAACCCTCGGCATAGCGGCCAAAGAGCTGAACACCATCGAGCGGCGTCAATGTGAGGCCGATGGACGGATTGAGGCGTGCGCCATCGCGCTCGTCTTCACCTGGCACTGCCTCCTCGCCTTTATCCTTCAGGCGATAGGTATCATAACGCAGTCCGGCATCGAAAGTGAGCCAGTCATTGACCTTCCATTCGCCCTGCGAGAAGACACTGCCAACCGCCCTTTCGCCAATGCTGGGCTGAAGCCAGACGCAGGGCGTGGTCGTCATGGGACGGCTGCAATATTCGTCGCCATTCATGTTTTCGATCAGATAAGACGCACCGTAATTCACCTTGAATGCGCCAAACTCGGTGTCAAACAGGCTGGTATTGTTAAGATCGCCGCCATAGGTATTGGTGCGGGAGAAGCGCGGCTCGTCCGCCGGATAAATCTTCCACTTGGTCAGATCGGGAAACGCCGCCACCGCTCTCGTGGTACCTGACACCCGGCTTGCCCAGAGATTGAACCGCACATCGAACAGATCACTTTCGGGGTCCCAGTGATAACGGGCCGTATAGGTGTCGGTTTTGATGTCCGACAGTTTCACCTGACGATAACCGTCTTCCTGCTGGAACAGCAGGCTTCCCATGGATTCGCCAAACTTGCTTTGATAATGCACATAGCCCAGTTCCAGACTGTGATCATCGCCCCAGCGAAACGTGCCCTTCGTCAGAGCAGAAAAAGTATCTTCCGATGTGTTGAACACTTCTTCGCCGGGCTTGGTGAAGGAAAGCGGATATTTTCTGCCATCAAACTCGAAATGCGTTTTGTCGCCGCGCTTTCCGGCAAAATAGTTGCCTGTCCTGCGTTTGGCGGCAGCCGCCACGAAATCAAAATTGTCCTGCTTCCATGCAACCGCAGCACTGCCCGATCCGTTATCGAAATCAAAGAACGAAGGCCTGTCCGTTCGCTCAATCCAGTTCGGCGCATCCTGTGGCGATGCAGCATTGTCGCTGGTACCGGCGCGGAAACGTGCGCCAAAAGATTTGCCATCCTCGACAATATCACCGGCATTAAGCGTGCGTATGGCAACCACCCCGCCCGGTGATCCTGCACCCGCCGCCCCGCCACTTGGTCCCTTGGAAATATCGACGCCGCCAATCAGATCCGGGTCGACATATACGCGCTCATCGACACCGAGATAACCGCGCCATGTCGTCGAGGATTGCTGCGTGCCATCGATTGCCACCTTGACGCGACTTTGGCCCTGCATGCCGCGAATATTGACATCAAGCTTTGCGCCATTATGGCCCCCTGCCGCAATCACACCGGGAGTGCCTTTGAAAATATCGCCGGGCGTGGTCCTGCCAAAGCGCTCGATGTCTGCGGCGCTGATATAGGCGCTTGAACCCGGCGTCATATAGGGACGGTCAGAGGGGGCAGCACCCACGCCCGATGAAACGGTGATCGTGTTGAGAACCGTCGTACCCTCAGGATCAGAGCCCCCACCCTGTAAGGCTGCTCCATCCGATTGCCCTAAGATCGTCACCGTATTGGCACCGGTGAAACGGTAGTTGAGGCCGGAGCCTGAAAGCAGATGCGCAAGGGCCGCCTCTTTGGTGTAGCTGCCCGCAATAGCCGGGCTGACCTTGCCTGCCACCAGACTGGACGGGATCAGCAGGCGCAATCCCGCACGATCCGCAAAAGTCGTCAGAGCAGTACCAAGGTCTTGCGAACGAATATTGAGGGACAGCGTTTGAGCAGAGGTATTCTGCGCATAGGCCGGGCGAGATGCGCCCGTATTGGCAATGAAGCAAAACGCTGCCGATGTCAGCAATGCCGCCTTCAAAAAACCCCTTGAATTGTTGCTCGTAAAACCCTTCGCCGCCCCGTCCTGCATTGGCCCTGCTCCGTCCTGCAATATTGATTATGCGAGGGCTCCGCTGGCATTGGCATGCCTGTCTGGCCCTCTACAGCAAAGACGTAATCAGCAACGAAATCTTACACCCAAAAAAGCAATAAACTTGATTCTTTTTATCACGTAATTGAAATTACATTGTTTTATTTTGATTTTTTGCGCTTATGGTCCGCAATCAGCGGATGATCGTGACCAGCGGCAAACGAGTAATCCGCACCGGAAGTGTATTCTCGATCGTATCCAGCATGGCTTCGGGCTCGTTGAGATCGAACGCGCCTGTGACTTCCAGCTCACGCAACTCTTCGCTTGTAATGACGATGGTGCCGGAACGATAGCGTTCGATTTCCGCCACCACATCGCCTAGCTTGCGCCGGTTGAAGATGAGCTTCCCCCGCTGCCATGCCGTTTCCATATAGGCATCGACCGCCTCAGGGGCCGACGGACGACCGGAAGGCGCATAATGTACGCTTTGATCGACCTCGGCCCGCACCATATCCAAGGGGGCCGCGTCCGTTGAGACATTCACAACACCGGACAAAACCGTAACGACGACATCGCGGGACTGATAACGCACGTCAAATGCCGTTCCAATTGCCTGCGTCCTGCCGCCGCCTGCTTCAACGATAAAGGGCCGTGCCGCATCCCGCGCGACACGAAAAGTCGCCTGCCCCCTGAAGAGCTGCAACAACCGGCTCTCCCGTCGATAATCGACGGACAGCGCTGTGTCGGCGTTGAGAAACGCGGATGAGCCATCGGCAAGTTCTATCGCTTTCTGCTGGCCGATCCCGGTGACATGATCGGCAAAAAGATGCGCGCCTATCAGGCCGCTTCGCTCCAGAACCACGCCGCCAGCCAGCACTATCGTTCCACCCAACATGGCGCGCCGCGTTATTGTGGCCTTGCGCTCCGCCCGGCGAACCTGTTTTCCGGCAATACCGATGCCTTGCCACAGGGCTTCGGCTTCTTGCGCTGCATATTCATGATCAGTGCTCTGCTGACGCCAGAGCGTAAAATCGGAATGGTCGGCATCACTTGCCCTGCCTGAACTCAGCTTCACCAGCCATTCAATGGCTTCATCGCTTAGCGCAGTATCAACGGGCATGCGTTTGCCAGCGGGTTGCATCCTTGGCAATTGCTCTGTCATATCATTGCACGTGACACCAATGCCCGCCTCAAAAATTGCTCTCATTGTTTAAATAACCGCGCCTTCCGAAAACCGTACTACACTTTTCAGAATGCGCTTTCTTATAAAGACGAAATGAACCGGCAAAAATTACACCGATCAGAATAAAAAAATTACAGTTCGCGGAAATAATCGCGGCAATGACGCAAGGCCTGCACGAGATAGCGGGCAACCATGCTTTCCGAGACCGCAAGCTTTTTAGCAACCTGAGCATGCGTGAGACCATCGCAGCGGCTGAGCAAAAGCGCCTTGCGCGGCTTTATCGGTAATTTCATGAGCGCAAGCGAGAGATGGCGAAGCTGATCGCGGTCGATGACAAAGATTTCCGGCGAGGGACAATTGTCCGCAATCGCCTGAAGCACAACCTCGTCGCCAATACAACGCGATGAATGGCGCCGTTCCTTGCGCAACAGATCGGTTGCAATATTGTTGGCCACACGCAGAATGAATGCCTGCTGGTCGATGATGTCGACAGGGCTGGCTTTCGTGGTGGCAAGACGCACCCATGTTTCCTGCATCGCATCTTCTGCCAGATCATGCGAGCCTGTGCGTTTTTTCAAAACACCACGCAGCATTTTCCACTGCCGCAAGTAGGTGGACATCAAATCGTCGATGGCTTCAGGCTTGGTGGTCGATGGGGACATGATGACAATGGAATACCGATGACGGAACGATCATCTTGGACGCATCGAACCGGGAGGAAGATTGTGCTTCGGTACCCCATTGCAAAAATTCGCACAACTTCAATGATTTAAACTTATTCTAATATAGAGACCCCAAGCAGAAAAAGAGGACAATAATAGTCCACTTTAGTCCTTGATTCATATCAGATATTGCTCATGGCGTATCGCTGACCTGCCTGTCGAGAACCTTAAAAGCTGGCGTTAAACCATGATTATTGCTGCGCCTATGTTACCGGTTTACAACAGTGCAAAGGCCTTAAAAACACCGGAACTTGTTTGAGTGGTAACGCCATTCTTAACCTTGGTGGCTTTGGTATGACTGCAACGAAAGACTATTTATACGTCTGCTGACAATGCACCCGCACACCACACCATAATTGTTGGGTTCTAAGATGAACTGAGCCGACGTGGGTCGTGACGGTCTTTCAGTATCGGGGATAAAAGATTTCCGTTTTCAATCGGCCAAAGAGGCCTTCGCTCACGGCATTATCTGGCGAACACGCCGTGTGGGACATTGAGCGCATCAACCTCGCTTCTCGAACCTTGATAATCAGCCGGGCCAGCGGCAGTGGGCACAATTATCATAATGCACAATTAATCGTTTATCTGAGTTGGTGACCGTTTCGATGGCTGCGTCGAGCATCGTATTGACCAATTCCGCATCCGGGCGAAAGATAAACCTTCAGCCGGATATGGAACTCGGTGATATCAGTTAGCCATTTCTCGTTCAGAGCGGCAGGCTGGAAATCGCGATTAATGAGGCCCTCAGGCAACAGACTGATTTCTTCAAGATAAAGAGCGATATCGCCGCCACCTTGGTTCGGGAACGATCAGGTTTTCCTGTTTCATCAACCGCTGCGCAACCTTCTCTGAGATTATAACGGACTGCTTGGCCAATGGCGCCTGTAGGCTGCGGTAGCCGTAGCAGCGACGGCTGGTGACATATCTGTCTTCCGAGTTTACTTGGGTGCGATGGTAAAAGTACGAGATTCGCGCAATCCTCAAACTGAAAAAGAGTTTTGGCAATCGATAGGTATCTTTGAGGGTATCAACCAGTTGCTTCTTCTCCCCAATTAACCAGCAGTTACAGATCGAAGCCCAAACCTTTTTAGCAGTTCATTGGCCTTCATCAGCAGATCGCGTTCGGGCTGCAATTGGCGGACATCGCGCTGGAGGGCTTCAAGCTTTCGCTCGAGTTCAAGAGGCTCTGGCACTGGCGCAGAGGTGTTGCGGCGTTTCATAAAGGAGGCTGCCTGATGGGCGAGTAACTCATTCTTCCAAGCGTACGACGCCGGTCGGCATACACCTAGCCGCCCGGCTAGCTGCTGGGCACTTTCTTCTCCACTGCAAAGATCAAGGACCGCGACTTGTCTCAACGCCTTAGGATATGCCGGACACCAGAATCGACCGACTATCGATGTCCTCGTTTCCAGAAACGCTTCTCGAGCCCATGCTGTCAAGGTTCCAAGGCCTGGATAGCCCAACGCCCTCATCGTCGCAGCGATACAGCGATCGTGAATACGGGAGTGGCTCAAGCGCCGTCTGCCTCTGGCCTGAGAAAACTTCGGTACGCGAGTCACACAACCAACATGCAGGTCTTGATGCCGCTGGTATCGGCGATACCAGTTCGTCAGTGCACTCTTGATTGGATAATCGTACTGCGAGGTGACTTGGCGGCGATCCTGACTTTGCATCTTGCAAGAAGAACCAAGCCTTCTTCGAGAAGAAGGCGCTTCTGGACGAATCCTTAGGCGGTGCAGAAGACATCTAAAATAGCAAAAAGCCCTTTCATGCCAAAGGCCTAATTCAATCGCAGGGAGCGGTGGTTACCTAGGGCTCGCAATCACCGATACGAAAAATCGCTAAAAGCATATTTTTAGTATATTATATTTTCATAAATGCTATCCCATGGCTAATTTCTAAATCCAGGATTTTATTTCCGATAAATACAAATAATTCCAAATCATTATTATTTACAATACCCCCTGTCAATATATAATATTTAAAACAACTCTATATTCTAGATTTAAATCGTATAATTAATATCTTTATCGAGATTTATTCATTGAATGATGTCATGTATCTTTCCATCCTATGAATATAGGAGTTTTCATCCGTGATTCTTAGTGAAAAGAGCGGTGAGATAAGGAAATTTGCGGCAAGCCTTTCTCAGCCATTATCTCCCGCCAGCGTATCCACCGTCGCTGCAAGCCCTACGGAATTGGAGCCCTTGACGAGAATACGGTCTCCATCGCTGACCCAACTATCAAGTTCATTATTCAGCGCAGATACATTCTCATACCACCGGCCTTCAATCACCCCTTCAACTCTTAGCGCTATTTCCTCCCACACATGACGCATAAGCTTTCCACAAACCAGTAGACAGTCGGGTTTGAGGGTAACGATCTGGAGCGCAATATCTCGATGATGCTTTACGGCATCATCTCCAAGCTCGAGCATATCGCCGAGAATTAAAACCTTACGTCCAGATTTAAGCTCTCCTTGCATGAGTGACAACGCCATCTGCATGGACAGCGGGTTGGCGTTGTAGGATTCATCAATGACAGTTATCGACTTGCCATTGAAAACCATCTCTAAAACTTGCCCCCGGCCCGGAGCAGGCTTGAACTCTTCGAGGGCCGGAAGAAACACATCAAGGTCTCCTCCAAGAATGGTGCGCACCGCAACGCAGGCCAGACTGTTCAAGGCCATGTGGATACCATTCGCTGCGAGGCGGTATTCGATCATCTTTCCATCAGGCAGACCGGCTTTGACGCACCCAGTTTGAAGATCGTAGTGTTTCAGGCAGATGTCGGCGTCTTTAGCTTGGCCGTATGTCAGCACATTCAATTCTCGACGTCTGGCGCGCTTGCAAAGATATTCGAAATGAGCGGTATCCCGATTGATTACCGCCCAGCCATGCTCCGCCACACCTTCAAAAATATTAGCCTTTCGCTGCGCTACATAGCTCAGATCCTTGCCCGGCGGCAGATGGGAGGGCGCAATATTGGTTACGATTACGATATTGGGGCGCACCAGTTTGATATTCTGGAAACCGGGCGCATTGATGGCGCTTACTGCTGTTTCCATCACCACCAGATCCGTGTGTTCAAACGTATTGGCCAGCAGGTGGAGAAGTCCTACCCGGGAATTGTAGTTGGTCGATGCGTTGCTCTGCACCTGCTTGTCGACGGACATGGCCTGCGTCAGCATTGTTGCCAGAGACGTCTTGCCGGCGCTGCCGGTAATGGCAACCACATTTCCTCGCAGCCGTTCCCGCCCTGCGACGCCAAGCTGCATCAGGGCGTGCAGCGGGTCGTCAACCTGAAGCAGAGGCAGCGATGGCTTTATCCCTTCCAGCGGTCGCGCGACCATGCCGCCTTCAAACTTATCCTGCAATTCAAGCAAACGATCATGAGAATCCCAATGTCTTCCGGCAAGATCGCTATAAAGTTCATGTTTCGCCACAAGCCTCTTGTCAGTCGCCACGTAAAGCCGCGGCCCAGGCATGGTTTCGTGAAAAATCATATTCGACTTGTGCGAAATTGAGCGAATATACCAATAGTGCGGCGGTCTGTTCAGCCATTTCCCCCCAGTAATCCGCTCAAGCTGCTGCGCATCCCAAAGTATTTGCGGCGTCGGTGGGGTTTCTGCTTTCGGCGGCGCGTGATATTTTGGAGGATTAGCCCTTAAAACCGAGAAGGCTTCTTTGGGCGAAAGCCTGAACTTAATCTCATTCGACAGTTTGATGCGTGCGGTTCTCTTTTCTTTGCACTTCAGACCCACCCAAAGCTGTAATGTTTCATCACGCCAGCATTTTATCGAAGGTGGCCGTAAACTATATCGGTCACGATATATAGTCCCGGACGACCAACGGCTTGTTGGCCACATCCAGTCGCAAGGGTCATGATCACAGGCAACACCCCATTTGCCAAGCTGTGACGCTTCGCCAGCCTCTGCACTGAAGTCCAGCCTCCAATCCTCATCAGTATGTTCGGCTAGCCTCCAATAGGATTCAACAAACAGCAGGCCTCGTGTTTCGAGCGGGTTTGGAAGCACTTCAACGCCCAGCAGTTCCAGCGGCCCCATCCTGATCGGCTCCGCAAGCCTTATGCGTTCCGGCACCGCCTCAACAATCCAGTCCGTGCGTGGCATCTTGGTTGTCAATTGACCGGAATGTTCGATAGGTGTCGGAAGCTCCTCTTTCACATCGTCGTGTCGCGCCGGTGGGGTAAGCTCGATCACCCCTTCCCCACTACGGGTATTTTGCAAATGAGAGCCGAGAGCCGCACATTTTTCAGAAAAGCGTTCAATCGCTGCATCAGCAACCGGTCCGCATAGTGGTATTGTCTTGCAAAAGCCTATTTCATACGGTGCGAACCGAACCTGTCGCACACCTGAGTGATCGAGTTCGAGAGTAAAAACACCGGTATCCTTGTCTTCACGTCTTATCGCATCGAAAAGTAAATCTCCTGCATCATGAATGATCGGTCGCTGCCTGTAGATTTCAATACCTTGCAGCATATGGGCCGATGCACCAAGCACCGCGTCGGCGCCGGACTCTATAATGGCATGCCCGACAGCAATTTCATGCATATCTGGAGAGGACCGGTTATTCTCGCCCCAATGGACAGCGACAAGGATGACATGTGCAAACTTCCTTGCTTCGCTGATCAACGGTTCCAAACGACGTCGCCATTGATCCGGCTGGGAAAGCATTAAAAAGGCATGCCCGGCCTGAGTTTCAGACGCCGCGAAACTTGATTGTGTAGCATCGATTGAGAAAAGAGCGACATTCAAATCGCGCACACGTCGAATAACAGGGCGAAACGCCTGATCAACGGTAACGCCGGACCCGGCATACCCTATGCCCGCTGCGTCCAGCCATCGTGCCTGCTCCATTAGTGCTTCGGAGCCATAATCGCCGCTGTGATTATTGGCCGTGGCCACGAGGTCGACACCTCCGTCCAGTAACGCCTCTATCATTTCCGGGCGCGCGCGGTAATAATAGGAAGCCCGTTCTCCCTTATCGATACCAAGCTCTCCACCAGTGGCAATAACGCATTCCAGATTGACAATACCGAGGTCGGCATCACGCAGCGGAGCAATACCAGCAAGCGCTTGGCGTGCGTTGTTTTCATGGAAACAGTAGTGAAATCTTCTACCGATATTCACGTCCCCGCCCCAGGCAACGGTAACACGGCCCCTCACATCTTCAATTACCCTGTTTTCCATTTTAAGCTTCACCCGTTCAAGCCAGATTCCATTACCAAGACTTTCGATACGGCTGCGCTGCATCTGCACTCATCTGCGGCAGCAGAAAGTGCTTCCGCGAGCAACAACATCGCCGCGAAGTTACCTTCCGCGTTCAAGCGATCAAATTCATAAAGAAGCGCTGCCATAAAAGCCTTACCGATATGAACATCGGTAAGTTCCGGTCGTAGCTTTTGGGCGCGCCGAAGGGCTTCTCGCAATTCCAGCATAGGCCTCTGCCGGAAAGGCCAAGCTGATCCGAGCGGCTCCAGCTTCCATCGGGTCCAATTACAGATGAATGGCGTATCGCTCTCGCTTTTCGACGCCATCATTCTGCGATCTAGAGTAGGCAACACGATCTGGAACGGCAATTCGCCAAGTTCGGAAAGCATATTGTCCCACTCATTTTCCAGATGAAGGCAGGCTTGTCGTATCGTTTGCGAAGAAGCCAGAGTTATAAGGATCGTCCAATCAACGCGCTTAAGACGTTCGGGCAAGCCGGGATGGCTGCGCACGTATCGTTCACACAATGACTCCGGCAGCCGACACGCAAATAACCTTTCCCGCAGATGCGGCAGGGATGCGATACGCCCACCATACAGCAACCAGTGGCTGTCCGATGGCCAATGGAAAATAAAACATATATGACCATCCACGCGATGTTGACCTAGCAGGCGCAACGCGGGCCAATAATCTTCAGTGACTTGCAGAATTTCCATCTCGTGTGCTGCAAGAGCTTCGTATGATTTATGAAAAAGTTTAAACAGAAATACCGGCTCTTCGGACGGAGCAGCGGGGCGGATGACCAAATAGAGTACCTTTCCGGCTTCCGCAGACTTTAAGTCCACATCGAATTCTGCTTTGTCATCGACATCGTAGCTGGCGAGAATTCCTCTGATCCATGTTTTTTCTTCACCAAGCCGCAGAAATCCTTGCACGTCCTCATTTGCATGAGCGAGCCGCACGAAAGGAACATCGGAAAGAAAAAACGCCTCGGCCTTCCGGCGCTGGCCCTGCAGTAATTGCAGATTCCGAAAAATCTGGGCGATGAAAATCAGAGCCTGTCGTGCGAGAATCAGCCCCACAAAAGCAACTGTCAGGCCCGCAATTCCGCCGCGCCAATAGTCCCACAAAACCCAGCCTATCAGGCAGAAGAATCCGGTGCTCCACCATGCACGCGCCATTAGTTCCGGTGGTGTATGGGAAAACCTGCCTTTCAGCATCGGCAGCCAACGCCGGAATATAAGGGCGCTCGATAGTAGATAGATCGAAAGCACGATCAACAGCCATGGATAAACCATCAAAAGAGCAAGAAAGATCAAGACGCTGCACAGAAATGCCGCCAGTGATCGCATGAACTGCCGATAAAGCCTGACGGCTTGACGCCGATGATCGTTGAACAGGCCGGTCTTGCTATGGCTATCAAGAATGTTGCCTGCACCTTTGCCGCACACGTGATCGATCAGGAGTTCGCTGACAAAATGCAATGCAAAAGCAAGGATGACAGCGCCCCCCAGGACCGTGACGACACTGCGGCTGTCGAACTCTGGGAACAGGGAAACAAGGCTAGCTGGAACCGTATGTCCACTCAAAATCACCAACATTTTCCATGGCAGAAGCAATGCGGCGAGGAACATCACCTGAGAAACGGTGTAAAGAGCAAGGCAAGCCAATCCATGAAGCGGCGTTGCCGCCAGCAAGGCGCGCGACAAGCTCAAAACCCACACCCAACCTTCGTTGAGGGTAGTGGATGGCGCTGCCCGGCGTGTCTGCGGAGGGCTCATCTTACCTGCTCCCTCGCGCAACGAGAGGCCGTCCGCAACCCTACATCGCCCAACAGATTATGAAAGCGGGGTGCCCGCGCATCGTGCGTAACGAGCCGTACGGAATGGCCGTTTGCTCGAAGCGTTTCGGCAAAGCGACGCTGCAAGGAGAACGGCGTTACACGATCCCTTGGGTCACCAATCACAAAGACGATCCTCTTCGGATCATGAACAATTTCGCCTATATGCTCGAGAGGATCATAAGGCGATGGAAGCCCGGTCGTGTCTCGACCCGGCTTGGGGATACGCCCCGCCTGAGCCCCCAGCATATGCGCCCGTTCCACAAGACCATAAGCGCCTGAAGTTAAAACGGCACAGGCAACGTCGGTTCGCCCCAATGTCAGCAGGGCAGCTGCAGCAGTAGCACCTCCGCTGTGCCCAAGCAGCACCAGGCGCTTGATATTGTACCGTCGCTGGATCGCATCCAGCGCAGCATTTAGCGCAAGAAACTCCTCCTGTTGCCGCCTACGCAAATGATTGCCGCTGGAGCCGAAAGTGCCCGGACGTTCAAGCAGGACTACCGGCGTATCCATCACCTTTTGTAATCGTTCCGCCTGTTTCTGCTGTGCCTGTTCAGTATTGTCTGGTATTTTCTTTGGATTACGTTTGACCCAGTCGACGCGGTCCCCACGCATCACGACAATGGCTGTATCGGCCTTGTCGAGACTACCTGCCGGGAAATAACGGATGCAATCCTGTCCACCCCGATAAACGCTCCAGACCGCGTGATGGATTCGGCTGCAAACACTCTGATCTGCCTTCATGTTCCACGGGAGAGGCGTTATTTGGCCGTCGGCGAAAACGGGGGATGCAACAATCAATAATAAAGACAGGGCTATCGCAAATGATCGCACCATGACTATTCTGCCGCCAGCGCCACCTGCGAGCGGCGATATTTTAGGTACGCGACCAAACCAGACAGATAATGCTCCACATCGTCTATCCGCACGCGGAAAGCATGATGACGGATGAAGAAGCTGCCGTTAATTCTCGCTGGATTGGCATAGAACATAGCCAGTTCCGGCCAGAAATGGCCATTCAGCAGATAATGCGCCCTCGTTTCCAGCGCCGTATAGAAGCGCGGCAGATCCACCATCTGCAAGAGATTTCGGTGCTCACTCTCGCCGGAAAGGCGCATGATCATTGCCTGAGCCGCCATCATTAGTTCCAGCAGCGTCGGAAACGTCGTTATGCGCTCTGCCACGAAATCGAGATAGTCGGCGAAGTTTCGGAGACCAAATTCAAAATATTCCCTTTTCGGACGGTATCGTGTCAGTTCATTGGTCGCATAAGCGAGCCAGTGGTCATGTGCCTGCCAGTGCTGCGCGGAAATGAAATAGGCAAAGCCCCTCTCCACGGCTGCCAGCCAACGCTCATCCTTCGTCAGGGCATACAGCCGCATCAACCCGAACGCTGCCTCGCCATCATAGTAAACGATGCGGAACGGCTGCTTCACCGTCAGGCATGGATAATTCAACACATGGTTGAACTTGCCCGTTTCGTCAGCCTGCATATGCAGCATGCCCGACGCGAGCTTTTCCAACAGCGGCAGAAAGCGGTCGGTCGTCATAACCTCGCTGTATTTGACCAAAGCCAGCAGGCAGACAGCATTACCGCCGAGTTTGATTTCCGCATTCTCATCAAGAAGAAACGCAAGCTCTTTATCACCCTGCGAAACAAGTTTAATGAGTTTTCCCGTCAGGTAGGAAAGCCCTCTGTCTATTGCCTGCTTCAGACTTTCATCGCGGGTGACTTGCCATGCTTCGATCATGGAATAGAGCGTGCTGGTATGGCGCAGACTGTTGTAGGCGTCGATGCGCCTATCGAAACAGGGGTGCCAGCCATAGATAAAACGCCCAGCGGCATCTACCTGCGATGCGAGAAAACGACTGCCCCGATCCACCAACCCGTGCACATCGGCGATGCTCATTTGGTCGATCACGCGGCGGCCAGCATTGCGACCCGTTCCATCGATCATGTGGATCACGTTTTCGGCTGTGTCGACAAAAGCGGCACGGGTTGAGAACTGGAAAACTTTCTCGTCGCGGGCCACGTGAAATGTCTCAAGTCCTTTCGACAGCCTGGCATAGCGAGCGAAATTGGCCTCATTGATCACTGCATGCTGAATAGAAGGACCACCATAGAGCATCGCATTGGCGTTAAGTTCCGTTTCAAGGAAAGCATTTCTGAACTGGCGATCAAGCGATATTCCGTATCTGAAATAATTGCGCTTCGTTTTCCTGAGCCGAGCCTCCAACTCTTCCCAGGTGACTTCCTCGGCATTCTCGACCCAATCGATCCTTAGCCAGTGAATATCCATTCGTGCTTTAATCGCCGCCTGACGTGTCTTTTCCACCGCTGCGTTCCAACAATCTCGAAAATTGCTGGCGGTAGTGGTCAGTGTCCTTGCGCGTTCGCGGCCGTTCGAAAACGAAAAGAAAAGGACGAAAGGTGGCATTGGGCTTGGCAAGGAACAGACCATCGGCTCAACAGCAGAATACAGCCCTGAAAGCGCGCCACCTAGACTATCTTGCGTCATCCGCCTGCTCCTAACGCTCCCTGAGTGCTTCCTGTGCTCTGTTGAACGGCTTGATAAGGTATTCGAAAACTGTCTTGCTGCCGGTATGGATGTCCGCCGTCGCGATCATGCCGGGAACAATTGGAAAACGCTTGCCTGCATGGTTTACCAAGGCGTCCGAACTGGTCTGGATAAACACCCGGTAGTAATAGATTTCCGGATTGGTCTCATCCTGAATCGTATCAGCGGAAATCGATGTTACGCTTCCCTCCAGCCCGCCATAGACGGCATAGTCGTAGGCGGTGATCTTGACACTGGCGCGCTGTCCGGGATGAATGAAGGCGATGTCACGCGGCGAAATGCGTGCTTCAATCAGCAACTGATCATCAAGCGGCACGATATCCATAAGCTTGCCGTTCGGCGGTATGACACCGTTGATGGTCGAAACTTCAATATTCTTGACGATACCGCGGACAGGCGACCGCAATGTCAGGCGCGTCAGAGAGTCGGCCCTTCCCCGCACAACTGACGACAATGCCTGCACTTCCGAATTCGCCTTGGCGAGTTCTTCGCGCGCCAACACGATATATTGGGAACGGACTTCAACCTGTTTAAGTTGCAATTCAACCAGTTGCCGCTTCAACCGGATGACTTCGACATTGCTCGCAGCCCCAATATTGCTAAGCGACTCGTTGATTTTCAGTTCCTTACGCACCAGTTCAACGGATTCAGCGATAAAGCGCAGGGATTCTTCGAGGCTTTGCTTACGCGCCTGATAAAGTTCTGTTTCAGCCCGGATCAAATCCGGGTAGTCGTTCAGTTCCACGGGGAAGGCAAGCGGTGTCTGGTTGACCTCGGCCTGCAATCGTGCCGAACTCGCAAGTGCGGCACGATATTTGGCGGCACTTTCTCCGACATTGGATTCCGTCTTCGTCGGGTCCAGTCTGGCGAGCACCTGCCCTGGCTCGACAATATCGTCCTGACGCACGTCAAGCTCGGCGAGAATGCCGCCTTCAAGTGACTGGATCACCTGCTCGCGCATGGTTGGCACCACGCGACCGTTGCCCGTCGACACTTCGTCAAGGGTTGCAAAATAAGCCCATATGAGCGCGGTCGCAAAAAATGCGGCGAATATCCAAATGATACGCGTTGAACGCACGAGACGCGCATCGTCAGCTTCTCCGAAAACCCAGGTCTGTTCGGCTTCAGCTCTCAAATGTGCCATGATCATCTCCTCCCGACTGACACATCATTTTGCCTCCGTTTTTATCGTCGGACGCTGGGGCTTGACGTGAGCCAGACCACGCAGAACTAGCAGCGCCTTTTCCTTGCTATCATCGAGAGCGACCAGACCATTTTCGATGACGATGATGCGGTCCACAAGTTCGAGCACACGCATACGATGCGTTGCGACGATGACGGTTCGGTTCTGGCTCCATGCGCCGAAATGCCGGATAAATTGCCGCTCCGTGGCTTCATCCATAGAAGCCGTCGGCTCATCGAGCAGCAATATCTTTGGCTGCCGCACCACTAGTCGTGCCAGCAATATGGCCTGTTTTTGACCCCCGGAGAGCCCATGGCCGCCCTCCAGCACCATATGATCGAGACCCTTGGTGAGTTTGCGGATGAACTCGGCTGCCCCCACCATCGACAGGACGCCAAGAAGTTCATCCCTCGACGCACTGGGTGCCCCCATCAGAATATTGTCACGCAGCGTTCCGTAGAACAATCGCGCATGCTGGGTCAGAAGGCCGATATCACGGCGAACATCCGCCGGATCAATCTGCTGCAGCGCCAGATCATCAAGCAGGACCTCGCCCGACGCCGGCTCCAGAAGGCCAGAAAGTGCCTGCAAAAGCGTTGATTTTCCCGCACCGTTCTTGCCCAAAATAGCAATTTTCTCACCCGGTTTTATGCTAAGATCGCGTATCAGCAGTGCTGGAGGTGAATTTTCATCGCCATATCGAAACAGCGCTGATTTCAGATCAAATTTTCCCTTGATCTGCGGGCAATGAATCCGGCTTTCCTGCTGCGGATGATCAATCGGCATTTTCATGATCTGGTTCAGACTGTTGGTCGCAACGCGTGCATGCTGCACCCGGCTCATCAACTGGGAGATATGCGCCAATGGCGACATCATACGCGAACTCAAAATAGATGCGGCAACCAGCGCACCCGTCGTCATGTCTCCCGCCATGACCATCGGCGCGCCGCAAAACACGACCACCGCAAATACGCCCATCTGTACATTATGCGTCCAGGTATTGAGACTGCTGGTCAGTCCGCGCAACTTAATCTGCGCTTCGCCAGTCACCGCATTCAAATGGTTCCATTGCTGCTGGAACCGATCCTCGGCCTGCAGCGTCTTGATGTCCTCAATCCCCTGAACGGCTTCCACCAGCATCGCATTGCGCAGCGATGCCTCGCGCATGGCTTCCTGTGCATAGGCACGAAGCTTGCGTTGCGCCAAGATTGCGGGAAGGATCATCAGCACGAGTGCTGCAATCGGGATCAGAACCAGAATACCTGCGATATAAAAGAAAATAGCCAGAAACAGCAGAAAGAACGGCATGTCGGCAAGCGCCGTTACCGTCGTTGACGTCAACATCTCGCGAACTTGTTCCAGATCGCGGATCTGGGCGATGAACGTGCCGGTCGATGCAGGGCGGGCACGGTTCTTAACCCTGAGCGCATGTCCCATGACGCGATCAGACATGCGCAGATCCGCGCGCTTGCCAAGCTGGTCGACAATACCTGTACGCGTACGCCGCATGATGAAGTCGAAGACAATCGCGAGCAGGACACCACTGAACAGAACATAGAGGGTTGGGAAGGATTCTGCAGGAACCACACGGTCGTAGACCTGCATGGAGAACATAATACCGGCAAGGCCAAGACAGTTGGCGACCAGCGAGGCGATCATCACATGCCCATAAGGCCGAAGATCACGAAGAACGATACGCCGCAGCCAGTTTTCTTCATAGGGTTTTATATAAGTATCGACGCGCGCATCCGGTACAGAGCGTGCGGGACGCGCGATGAGCACAAGACGAATATGGTCAAAAAGTTCATTGGTTGGCAGCGGCGTCTCTAATCCCTTGTCGCCGTAAAAGACGATGCCTGCCTCGCCATTCGCTCCAAGCGATGTGATAATACCGACCTGACCATTGTGGAGCTCCACAATAATCGGCAATTGCCAACTCGTGATTGCTACGGCTGACGGCTCGCTAAATTTGACATTGAGGCCCGTCGCACGTGCAAGTTCGCGGATCTGCTCACGGAAATCTGCAAGCGTTGACCACGTGGCGTTGAGGCGTGCAGCCTCCACGGACATTGAAAGGCGATAGTGCTGCCCGACCCAGCGCAGGGATTCAATCCATGGCTCCAGATCACGCTGTTCCACCGGCTGTTCTGCGGCCTGCTGCGTTTCGGGGGCCTCGTTCATGACAGGAAGTTCATTTGTCATAGCCGCAACTCCATGCCTCTGACCTTCACATTTTCAAGAGCAAACAATTCTCTTGAACGACCGGAATTGAACATGCATTCCACGCCGAGCTTGCGCAGATCATGCGTGGAGTTTGCCGCATCGAAAGCTGCCTGATGAAGTTCCTGCTCGGCATTGAGCAGATCTAGCAATGTGCGGGTTCCAAGCTCGACATATTGCTGGCGATAAAGATCACGCGTCTGGCTCATCATGGCGCTTCGCGTCTTAAGCGAACCAAGCAATTGTTGAATACTGCTCGTTTGGGAACGCGCCTGCGTCAGGGAACTGGCGATTTCAAGACGGCTGTTTCTGATGGCTGCTTCCGCCGCCGTCAGTCCGTAATTGGCAGCATTGCGGTTAGCGATGGTCGCGCCGCCATTATAGAGATTTCCAGAAACATTGAGGCCGACTTTAAGACTAGGATCGTCGGAAGACCGGTTCCTGTTGGAACCCTGATTAAAATCATAGCCCGAACTCGCATCGAGCGAGAGTGTGGGAAATATTTCGGCGCGCGCGACTTTCAGTTGTGCAAGCGCTTCCTCTTTCTGGGCCTGCGCTTGTAAAACCCCGGGTGCTTTCGTCCAGTCAGGTTCGGCGGCAGAGCATGTATTCTGAAGCCATTGCGGCACGTTAGAGGCAACCTTGATGGCACCAGGACGACCAAGGAGATCGGCAAGCGTGCTTTCCCAGCGCTTCAACTGACCCGAAATTTCCAATATGGTCGATTCCGCTGCAACAACACGGGCCTCAGCCTGCACCTGGTCTGATTTTGTGCTTGCGCCCTTGTCGCTGCGCTCGCCGACCAGACTGGCAATCGCCTTTACACCACGATGCTGTTCGCGTGCCACGGCAAGCAAAGCCTGATAACGCTGAATTTCGATGACCGCGCTGGCCGTTTCCCGGATGAGGATATCCACGCCCATCAAGAGCTGTGCGCGGCTGACGTTTGTGGCCGCAGTTCTTACGTCGACGGAGCCGGAAACCTTGCCGAAATCATAAACCATTTGCGAGGCGGAGACATTGAGCCGCGGCTGCCATTCTCCGCTATATTCGCTGCTATAGGACGAGCCGATACCACCCTTTACCTTGGGATAATAACCTGCTCGCGCTACACCAATCTCAGCAGTATTCTGATTGATTTTTCCCACCGCCTCGTCAATCGAGGGGTGCCAATTGACGGCAATCTGAACGGCTTGTTCAAGTGTGAGAGTGTTGCCATCTACCGTCTTACCGCCTTTTTGATGCGAAGAAGCCACTGTGATGGGTTTGCTTTGAGTGGCAGAAGAACCGGAGGAAGCTTGAGCAGCACCCGCTGACACTGGCGTGGCGTTTTCAAGCGATGAATCGGTTGTTGTACAAGATGTCAGAAGCAGAGCGGCCAGCGCCGTCGCTACGGATTTCTGTTTAAGCCCAATGCCTCTGCTCATACGATTTCCTGCTAACAGGCTCAGATGGACGACACCTGTTGATTTCGAAAAACTGGAGGGCGTAAAACGCCGGGCCCGGAAAAAGGGCCCGGCGTTCCACAGGAGCGAAGTCGCAACTACATCGCAGTCTGGTGCGTCGAGAGCGAATGCTCCGGATCGTCAACAGAACTGATCTGCAGATATGCGAGCGGGTCGACATCCGCCTCGGGGGCAGAGGGGCCGGATGACGTTTCCGCCTCCTGAGAGCTGCGGCTGGCGAAGAAGTCTTCGTCTTCCGCTGATGGCTCGGTTTCGCTGAGCAGACCTTCAAATGGTACCGAAAGTTCGGTTTCCCCAGCATCATCGAGAAGGATGTCCTCACTCAGTGATTGTTCGGAGAAATCATGGTTTTCGGCATCGAAATCGCTGTCGCCCTCATTGACATGATCAAGGGCGATCACATCATCCGAGAAGTCGTCACTCAAAGACAGCAGTGATGGCTCTGTCGGCGGCACATAAGGCCCTTCACCATGACCGATGGAAACCGACAGCGTCGCATCCTCGATCGTCCCGTTTGGATGTTCGAGACGATAGGCGAATGTATCCGTTGCACCAATATCCAGAAGATCCGGATTGGCCACATAGGAATAGCTGCCATCGGCATTGATAGTCAGATTGCCATACTGCCCTTCAATGGTCGTGCCATCGCTCACCCTGACGAAAGTCCCATCTCCGGTGTCGATCTTGAACACCGTATAGGTTGAGCCAAGCGTATCGTCACTGAGCACATTTCCCTCTGCGGGATCTGTGTCGGCCACAATAAACTCGTCAAGATGGGTGATGCTCTCGGTTTCATAGGAGAGAGTGAGATTACCACCGACTGAAACACCGTTCGGTCGCTGATAAGTTGCAGTGACCGTGTAGGTACCGGCTTCCAGATTGCTGAGCAACTCGCTCAGCCCCAGATTACCGAGCCCCAGGAAACCACCCTCACCATTGAACTGTGCCGAATAGCCGTTGTCTCCGGTAATGGTTACCACAAGCGTATCATTGATAAGTGTAGTATCCGGTGCCGAGGAAATGATGCGGACATTGGCCAGATCATTATCGTCGATGGTAAACGTCGTCGAAGTCGTCCGAGACAAACTACCAGCTAATGGATTAAGGTTGGCGGGAACGCTTTGATTATCCGCCGCACCACTCGGCCCACCGGTCTCGACAAGATATGCACTGTCGATGACGGCAGAACCGCTATCGTCATTGGCAACCATGCCGATTTCTGCTGGTAGTGACTGGTCATCCGGCCACACAAGCCCCTGCCCTTCACTATCTATGCGCACATAGAGCGTGGCAGTGCTGGTGTTTCCATCGGCATCAGTGATCGTGTATTCAAACGCGTCCACTTTACCAATACCAAGGCCATCATCATTCGGAGTGTAGCTATAGTTACCCTGGGCATCGATGGTCAGGTTCCCATATTCACCCTCGATGATCGTGGTTCCGGCGTCGCCAACCGCTGTGCCATTGACTTCGGAAACCGCCGTCGTGTCGGTGACAGTGTCGTTTTCGTCAATCACATTGCCGCTGACCGTACCGGGTTCATAACCACCCACTGTAGTGTGATCGTAGAACTGGACATCAGCGTTAACGGTGAGACGCGAACCAATCCCAACGCCGCTTGCACCACCGATAACCCGGTATTCGCCGGCACCGAGATCAGGAATCTCGATCTGGGCGCGTTGACTACCAATCCCGATCAAATCCAGAATACCATTATTACCGATGCTGGTCAGTGTCTCCCAGTTGCCTGCTTCATTGCGGAACTGGATTTGAGCCTGAGCACCTTCAAACAGACCAACAAGCGAACCGACACTGACAGTAATCGTAGCGTCACCCGTGTGGCCTTCCTCAACATTGAAGGTAACACGCGGATAGAGATCGAAGATCGCCTGACCAATCCCGCCAAGATCAACCAGAATAAGAGCGGAATCGCTTTCACTCGTTGAACCGGCATCTGTCGGAAGAATCTCCGTCTCAACGGTCGCATAGTCGTCGACGGCTTCTATATCACTGTCGGCATCGGCATCCGCATCAGCATCAGCATCAGCGTCGGCATCCGCGTCAGCATCAGCGTCGGCGTCCGCGTCGGCGTCGGCATCGGCATCGGCATCAGCGTCGGCGTCGGCATCCGCGTCGGCATCGGCGTCAGCATCCGCATCCGCGTCGGCATCAGCATCAGCATCAGCATCGGCGTCCGCGTCGGCGTCAGCATCGGCATCCGCATCCGCGTCGGCGTCCGCATCCGCATCGGCATCCGCGTCGGCATCCGCGTCAGCGTCGGCATCAGCATCAGCGTCCGCATCCGCATCAGCATCGGCATCCGCGTCAGCATCAGCGTCAGCGTCGGCATCAGCGTCGGCGTCCGCATCCGCATCCGCATCGGCATCGGCATCAGCATCCGCATCCGCATCGGCGTCAGCATCCGCATCCGCATCCGCGTCAGCATCGGCGTCGGCATCCGCGTCAGCATCGGCATCAGCATCAGCATCCGCGTCGGCGTCGGCATCGGCGTCAGCATCAGCATCCGCATCGGCATCCGCGTCAGCGTCGGCATCCGCGTCGGCGTCCGCATCGGCGTCGGCATCAGCATCAGCATCGGCGTCCGCGTCGGCATCCGCATCCGCGTCAGCATCGGCATCCGCATCCGCGTCGGCGTCAGCATCCGCATCAGCATCCGCATCAGCGTCGGCATCCGCGTCGGCGTCGGCATCCGCGTCGGCGTCAGCATCCGCGTCGGCGTCCGCATCCGCATCGGCATCGGCATCCGCGTCGGCATCAGCGTCTGCATCGGCATCAGCGTCAGCATCCGCATCGGCATCAGCATCTGCATCCGCGTCAGCGTCAGCATCCGCATCTGCGTCCGCATCTGCATCAGCGTCCGCATCGGCATCAGCGTCTGCATCCGCGTCAGCGTCAGCGTCCGCATCCGCATCGGCATCCGCATCGGCATCCGCATCGGCATCCGCATCGGCATCGGCATCCGCATCTGCGTCTGCGTCGGCATCAGCATCGGCATCTGCATCAGCGTCTGCGTCGGCATCGGCATCAGCGTCCGCGTCGGCGTCGGCGTCGGCATCGGCATCCGCATCTGCGTCTGCGTCGGCATCAGCGTCCGCGTCTGCATCCGCATCGGCATCAGCGTCGGCATCCGCATCGGCATCGGCATCCGCATCCGCATCTGCGTCTGCGTCGGCATCAGCATCGGCATCTGCATCCGCATCAGCGTCTGCATCCGCATCGGCATCAGCGTCCGCGTCGGCGTCGGCGTCGG
>DAMCEK010000013.1:0-25564 GCA_032057925.1 Rhizobiaceae bacterium | reverse complement strand
CGGCATCAGCGTCCGCATCGGCATCAGCATCTGCATCCGCGTCAGCATCCGCATCCGCATCGGCATCAGCGTCCGCGTCGGCATCCGCATCTGCGTCTGCATCCGCATCGGCGTCGGCATCCGCATCGGCATCAGCGTCCGCGTCAGCATCGGCGTCAGCATCCGCATCAGCGTCAGCATCCGCATCAGCGTCCGCGTCGGCATCAGCGTCTGCATCGGCATCAGCGTCAGCATCCGCATCGGCATCAGCATCTGCATCCGCGTCAGCGTCAGCATCCGCATCTGCGTCCGCATCTGCATCAGCGTCCGCATCGGCATCAGCGTCCGCATCGGCATCGGCATCAGCGTCTGCATCCGCGTCGGCGTCACCATCATCGTCGTCATCGCTACTCGATGCAGCCGCAGCAATTATTCCCCCTGCGCCCAGCAGCCCTAGGCCAAGAAGAAGAGGCGACAGGCCCGCTCCAGCTCCAGCAAGTTGGTCCACGGAAGAAATTTCTGCAAACTGGAAATCAGCCAGTCCCTGTCCATGTTCTCCCAACCAAAGTTTTCCGTCTTCGTCTTCAAGAACAAGCTGGCTTTGAAGACCATTTTCAATCTCATAGAAATTCTGGATGCGAACAACATGCCCATTTTTGGTATAAACAAGCAAATCCAAACCCTGACGCTGATATGATGCAATATCTCGCGGGTGATAATTCAATTTCACTACACTTGGATCATGTAATTCTATTGTATTAGATGAAGCTGTTGTTACAGAGCCATCCGCTTTATTCGTGATCGTTGCTGCCATACCCTCTCTCCGGAATAGCTGTTAGCGACAAATTCGATTATTTCAGGCATCACCCACAACAATCGCGGGCATTGATCGTCGACGGGCTGGGAATCCGAACAGATATTTGCAGTCTCCAGACACCTCGAAGACATCGTTGCCTCGCGCAAAACTATCGCAAGGCCAGAAAAAGCCGGTGCCGATACGGCATCCGGAGCTATCAAACAGCCGCACTTACGAGGCCGCATATCATAAGGAAAAAAGAATTCTGATTGCTTGGATGGGTTTCTGAGCGATCGAAGAAACAGATGAATAGAACCTTGCCCGCTAAAGGGCGACAAACGAATAAAAATACAAATAAAAAATAAAGATTGAGCAAACGCATTATTAGCGCATGAACTCAACTTCTCAACCCCATACCGACCGATTTGCCGGAGACACACCCACCCCCTCGAATACATCAAGGGTCCCCTTTCGCCTATTCCGATCCCAACAGACTATTAGCGCACGAATTCCGACAAAATCGTCAGATATTAAAGTTAATCCACTATTCAATTCTATGTACCACAAGGGGACCCTTATTGTCAACAATGTGGCGCCCAAAAAATTAGCTAACACTGATGTAATAGGAAGACGGCAGGCTCAGCGCCTTGGAAAGGAGGAAATTAAGAGTATTCCGTCGACCGCAGGAAGTACCAAATATGAAAATAGGATATGCGCGTGTATCGACTGAAGAGCAGAAAATGGACCTTCAGATGGATGCTTTGAGACGAGCTGGCTGTACGCACATTTTTGAAGATCATGGCGTATCTGGCAAATCGTTCGACAGACGAGGCCTTGATGCGGCTTTAAAGACACTCAAAAAAGGCGATATGCTGGTTGTTTGGCGCCTTGATCGGTTGGGTCGCTCTCTATCCAAGCTCATTGAATTCATGGAAGCGCTTGGGCAAAAGGGTATTGAATTTCGCTCGCTCAGCGAAAACATTGATACGAGTTCATCAGGCGGAAGACTTCTATTTCATATGATGGCTGCCCTTGCTGAATTCGAGCGCTCACTCATCAGTGAACGTACCCGAGCTGGCATGCAAGCAGCCAAGCTACAAGGCCGTCATCTAGGACGCCCGCCCTCGCTAACCACACCTCAAGTCGACGAGGCTATAGTAGCACTTGTACAACATGGAGAATACTTAACAGAAATAGCGCGTCGTTTTGATGTTTCTCCACGGAGTTTAAGGCGCCTTATAAGTTTAAGACAAAAAGAAATAAGATAATATATAAAAAAATTATTACAATATAACAATAAATCTTAAAATTACTAATTAGCTTCAAATTAAAAAATATAAAATTATAGAATTTTTGGTTCCCTGATTCGTATATCAGGGAACCAAAATTATATTAATAAATTTTATACTTATGAAAATACATATGTTATTATAGTAATCTAAAAATACACCTTTTAGTCATCTACACAGAAATAGACGGGAGTGATATCTCGCTATACAACCGCTCCTTTAAGGTTGCTAAATTTTAGCTTGGTTGCTTATCGCGTTCACCCTCGATTTGAACCTCTTTCCGCCCAGGAATTGATATGCTTTATGAATCTAGATTTTTAAGCTATTTCGGCATTTTTGGCAAACAAAACCCTCAGCCAATTATTTGAATTGATTGAAGGTTTTTGGTTATTTTTGGTTGCGGAGGCTTGCAACCACCGAAACCGACATTTTCAAGAGCTGTGTATTTAAAATACTATCTTCGAAACCGTTCAATCGCACAATGGATGAAGCAATCAGTAAACGTGGCAATACCACACAAAGCATAAGCATTGCCTGCGGGCCTTACATATCGGCACCATCATCTATGATTCTTTTAATAACCAAGGCCCGGAAACAATGTGTCCGGGCCATATTTTTAAACTTTAACCGTTGATATAGACGACATGGGTCACAGTAAATTCGTAGAGGCCATGCTTACCGTCAGCACCACCAATACCCGACTTGCGCCGTCCGGCATGGAAGCCCTGCATCGCCTCAAAATTCTCGCGATTGATGTAGGTTTCGCCGAATTTCAATTCACGCGATGCCTGCATGGCTGCTGAAAGATCACGCGTATAGATCGAAGACGTCAGACCATAATCGGAATCGTTCGACAATGCGATTGCCTCATCGAGACTGTCAACGATCTGTACCGGCAGAACCGGACCGAAAGTCTCCTTGCGCATAATATCCATGTCGGCTGTAGCGCCGGTAATCAGCGTCGGCTCGTAATGAGAACCTGACGAACGGTCCGCTACCCTGCCACCAAGAACTACTGTTGCGCCCTGCTCGCGTGCGGTATCGACGGCCTTTGCCACCTTGTCGAGCCCTGCCTGATTGACCAGCGGCCCCATATGCAGATCATCCTCGACTGAAGGGTCGCCATACCGTGTGGATTCAAACAGGGCCTGAAGTTTGGCAACGAATGCATCATGCACGGGGCGTTCGACATAAACGCGCTCGGCACAATTACAAACCTGACCGGTATTGATGACACGGGAATCGTAGATGGCCTTGGCTGCAAGATCGAGATCGGCATCTTTGAGCACGATTGCCGGAGCCTTGCCGCCGAGCTCCAGATTGACCTTGGTCAGGTTTTTGCCAGCAAGCTGCATGATATGCGAACCCGTCGCGACACTTCCGGTGAAGGTGATCAGATCAACGCCCGGATTCGCGGCGAGCGCTTCACCAGCAACCCGTCCGCGACCGCCAACGAGATTGAACACACCCTTGGGCAGATCGGTTTCTGCGAGCAACTCGGCAAACACATAGGCGTTGAGCGGTGTTTCCTCGCTGGGCTTGATGACGATGGTATTACCGGTGACCAGCGCCGGTGCCATCTTGCGTGCGATCAGGAAGAACGGGAAATTCCACGGCAAGATGCCTGCGACCACGCCAACCGGCTTGCGCAACAGCAGCATGGTTTCGTTTGGACGATCACTGGTCAGAACCTCGCCCTCGATGCGGCGCGCCCATTCGGCCATATAATCGATGTAGTCAGCGGTGAAATCGACTTCGACCTGCGCAAGCCCGCGGACCTTACCCTGCTCTTTCACGATGATGTCGGCAAGCTCAGTACGATGCTCGCGCAACTTGGCCGAAATCTTGCGTAGATAGTTGGCGCGTTCAATCGCTGGAAGCTTTTCCCATGGCCCTTGCGCCCGGCGCGCGGCCTGCACAGCTGCATCGACCGTGTCGGCATTTGTTTCAGGAATGCGCCCAAGAAGAGCACCCGTTGCCGGATTGGTGACATCGATCAGTTCGCTACCGGCATCGACGAAAGCACCGTCGATATAGTTGCGATAATTGAGCGGCTTATCTGAAAATGTCTGCGACGGCTTGCGTATATTCATGCGTATGCTCCTCCTAGAAGTGGTGTCTGTTATTTGACTGGGCCTTAATGTCTGAATATCGGCTTATGGTGACTGGTTATGCATCTTAAGTGAAGAACCATAACTATTATCAAGTATATTCTGTGTGATCATAATGTGGCTGCCCTCACCCCTTGGCAGCATAGCGCGGACGCAAACGGCTGATATCGAAAATCTTTGCATCCACACTGGTTGGATTTCCGGTAATCAGATCCGCCATCAACTGACCCGCACCGGGACCGATGCCAAAGCCATGACCAGAAAAACCAGATGCTATATGAAAGCCCGGAATATGATGGATCGGGCTGATCACCGGAATTGCATCGGGTGTGGCATCGATTACACCGGACCACTCGTGCAATAGGCGTGCCTTGGCAAAGGCCGGGAAATGCTTGGTGATATTGCGCAGTGCCTTGCGGGTAAAACCGGGATTGGCGGGCGGATCCATCACCCGGCATTGTTCAAATGAGGTTTGCTCGTCGAGCCGCCATTTGCGCTTGAGCGCAAGTTCCTCGAAAAAGGTGTTGTTGAACCGCAGGCTCAGTTCACGCCATGTGGTGAGATAAGTCGGCGCGAATTCACGGAAAAGACGCAGATGATCGGGTGTCAGCGGTGCTAGATTGAGATTACGCACGGCCACGGTAAAACTGCCGTCGATACGCTTGCGATAGGAAAAATTCCCGGCTCCGACCGGCATATCCGTCATGCCTTCCACGCCATCGACATGGGCGACAGGCCCAATGACTTTGAGTTGCGGAAAGTCGATGCCCATATTGCCTGCAAAAAGCCGCGACCAGATGCCACCAGCCAGAACAACCGCCTGACAGCGAATTTCACCGCATTCAGTTACCACGGAACTGACACGCCCGGCAGCGGTCTCGACACCACGCACGGCGCAACCCGTCATGATATGAGCGCCTTTTTCGCGGGCGGCTTCTGCCATCGCAGGCACTGCAATCCACGGTTCCGCACGCCCATCCGATGCGGTATGCAAGACGCCGAGAAGATTGCCAACATTTCCCGGCAGCTTTTCGGCGATTTCGGCTTGCGTCAGCATGCGGGCATCAAGGCCGTTACGCTTGCCGATTTCTTCCCATGCGAGCCAGTCTGCAAGATCGCGCTTTGTATAGGAGAGATAGCTGATACCGGTCCGCCGCCAGCCGGTTTCGCGGCCGATACGCGCATTCAACTTCGACCAGAGTTCAACCGAATGCATGCAGAGCGGCAATTCCCGCTCATCGCGCCCCATCTGACGCGTCCAGCCCCAGTTGCGCGCGGATTGCTCGCCGGCAATTACGCCTTTTTCACAAACGGCCACCGATATGCCGCGCTCGGCAAGCTCAAGCGCAGTCATGATGCCAATAATGCCGCCGCCGATGATCACGACATCGACAGCTTTTGGCAAAGTTTCATCGCCCGTGAAAGGTGCGACAGGGATGGAAAGCGGTTTCACCAAAAAAACTCACAATGATGCGGTTGGGGCACAATTTATTCTTCTGGCTTCATCGTCCCGGCCGGTCGAGAAAATCGCGCAGGCGATACCAGCTTGTGAAAACCGGTAGGAACCATGGCTTTTCCGAATAGAGCGGAACGGCCATGAATTTTTCGCGATCAAATGCAGATGGCATATTCTGCTGACCAAGGATTTTGCGCGCCACCTGATAACCGAGATAGGTCATCAGCGCGACGCCATTGCCGTTGCAACCAGCCGCAAAATGCGCCCCGTCGCGTTCGCCGATATGCGCGATCTTGTCGGCAGTCATGGCCACGCTGCCGACCCAGGCATGGGTGATCTTGACACCGCCAAGCTGCGGCCAGATTGCAACCATACGCGCATAGATGCGTTTGGCTGCCTGCTTTTCCGTCATTTCGAAAACGCCGGGACGCGATCCGAACAAAAGTCGGGTACCATCCGGCGAAATGCGCGTATAGATGAGATCGCGCCGCGTATCCGAAACCATACGGCCATTGGGGATGAGTTCCGCAACCAGATCGGCAGGCAAGGGTTCGGTTGCGATCTGATAGCTTTTAACCGGCACAAGGCGGCGCGCAAGCTCAGGTGACGCATCCTTGCCAGTATAGCCATTGGTGGCATAGATGACATTTTTGGCGCGAATGGAGCCCCGCGCGGTGGGCACGATCTTCTCACCATTGGGGCCTTCTACAACGCGCCCTGCGCGTGCATGCGAGCGCAGTTCCACCCCTGCCGCTTTCGCGCGCTCACGCAAGGCTTTGTGGAACATACCCGGATGCAGGCCACCATAATCATCAACCAGCATGCCTCCATGATAATAGTCGGACCCGATCACGCGGCGTTGCTCTTCACTCGGAACATAGTGAACCTGAACACTTGTCTTCTCATTGAGAAGTGCGCCATGGCGTTTGAGCACATCGTAATCGCGTGCAGTATAGGCACCGAAAAAGCGGCCGGTCAGGCTTAATCCTGCATCCAGCTTTTCGCTATCGATCAGCGTTTTGAGATAATCGAAGCTCTCGTTGCTCTCGCCGATCAGTCGCGAAACGAGCGCGGGATCGATGCCTTTAATGGCACCGCCGACCACCAGTTTCTGTCCGCTGGACACCATGCCGCCCGAACGCGTGGAGCAACCGGAACCAATCCGGTCGCTGTCGAGCACCACCACCGAACGTCCGGCGCGCGCGAGATGGGTTGCGGCGTTCAACCCGGCATAACCAGAACCGACGACCACGACATCAACCTTTTCAGGTAAAGGGTCAAGATTGGTTTCCGGTTCGGCAGCCTCCCACCAATAGGGCGCTTCCTTGAAATCCTCGGCATAGATATCGTCGTAACGGGACATATTACATCGGGCCTGACGGCTCGTCCTTCATAGAGTGAAACGGTGCCGAAAAATCACGGACGACACCGCGAAAAAGAGATCGCAACCAATACTGCGTTCAACTGAAGTTAAAGAACCTGGCCCAGGAACTCACGTGTGCGGGCGTCCTGCGGGCTGTCAAAAATTTGCGCAGGCGGCCCGCTTTCCACAATCATGCCGTGATCGGTGAAGCAGACACGGTGCGAAACTTCACGCGCAAACTTCATCTCGTGAGTAACGAGAATACAGGTCAGCCCGTCTTCCACCAGTTCACGGATCGTCAGAAGAACGTCCTTCACCGTTTCAGGATCAAGCGCTGCCGTAACTTCGTCGAACAGGATGATTTCCGGCTGCATGGCAAGCGCACGCGCAATGGCGACACGCTGCTGCTGGCCACCGGATAATTGACCCGGATGATTGTCGGCCTTGCCTGAAAGGCGGACTTTCTCCAGAAGCTTGCGGGCGCGATCCTCGACTTCGGCACGGTCATGACCCAAAACCTGGATTGGTGCCATCATGATGTTTTCCAGCGCCGTCTTGTGCGGGAACAGATTATACTGCTGGAAAACCATCGCAACTTCGTGACGAAGCGGACGCATGGCCTTTTCGCTTTTCATCTCGTGGACCTGATAAGGTCCGACGCGAATGGAGCCGCTGTCGACCGGGATCAGGCCATTGATGCAGCGCAGGATCGTCGATTTTCCCGAACCCGACGGGCCGATGATGCATACGGCTTCACCTTTATCAACGGTGAGATCGATGCCCTTGAGGACCTCGAAGTTGCCGAAGGATTTGCGGATATTGTTGATTTCAATAAGAGGGGCGGGACGGTTCATAGATTATCTCCCTTGACGGCGCGTTCCAGACGACGAGCGAACACCGCAATCGGATAGCAATAGGCAAAAAACAGAAACAACACGGTGAGGTAGAAGTAGACGAGCGCACGCTCGCTCTCCATGGCCAGAGACGTGTTCAGAATGGTCAGAACATCCTGAATGCCGGTCACCGTGGCAAGCGAAGTAGCAATCATCAGCAGCGCGTAGAGGTTCATCCAGCCCGGGATCATGCGGCGGAACGCCTGCGGCAGGATCACGTAGCGATAGATTTGCAGCGGGGTATAGCCAAGCGAACGGGCCGCTTCCCATTGGCCGCTATGGATCGATTGCACCGCACCGCGGATGACTTCCGAAAAATTCGCAGCCGTTGGAAGGGCAAGACCAATCACAGCTTTCACGAAAGTCGGAAAGGGAATGACAAAGCCCAGAATGCGCATTTCAAACGGGATGATGTAGAGCATTGCAAACAGCAGCACCAGCCAAGGCGAATTGCGCAGGAAATTCATCACGAGCAATGCGGGTTTGCGCACCGCGATAGATTTGGCAAGCGTGGCAAGCCCGAGCGCGGTCCCCAACGTCGTTGCCAGCGCCATGGCGGCAATCGACAACAGAATATTGAGAATAAAACCACCACTTACCGGCCAGCCCGACCCCGATCCGGTCAGCAACAATGGCAACCGTGCAGCAACGCGGCTCCAATGTTCGGCACCACCGGCTGCAACAGCATCAATGATGAGCCAGATGGAGACCGCGAGAGCGATGAAGAGAAGGACACCCTTCTTCTTGTTTTCATAGGTCAAAAGCGTATCCATGATCAACCTGCCTTGCCGTAACCGGGGAACGCCATCCAAGCTTCAAGCTTGGCCATGGCATAGGTCAGCACCGACACCAGAGCGACATAGATGACCAGAACAAGCAGCATGACTTCCAATGTGCGGAAGTTGTCGTTGTAAATCTGCCCCGCGTAATACATCAGCTCGGGAACAGTAATGACCGAGGCCTGAGACGTGGTTTTGAAAAGATTGCTCAGGATGTTGGTGAGTGCGGGCAAGCAGATGCGCGTGGCAATCGGCGCCTCGATCCGCCAGAAGCGCGACCAGCGACCATAACCGAGCGAGCGGGCCGCCTCGATGATCGAGCGTGGCATCGTATCGATGCCAGAACGGAATGCTTCGATCGCCAGTGCACCACCAAACAGGCTGAGCGAAATGGCAGCACAAGCAAAAGCGCTCAGCAACGGCACCGAAAGGCCGGTCTCGGCATCCGTCACCTTCAACCCCAGAGTTGAAAGGGTGAAATATGCGAACAGCATTTGCAGAAGCGGCGGCGTATTGCGAAACACTTCAACAAAAAGCTCTATCAATGCATCAAGCCAAAAAATGCGCAATGTCAGGCCAAGCGCACCCAACATGCCAATCAGCACGGCAGCGACCGAAGAAATTGCTGCAAGCTGAAGCGTATTGAGAACACCTGTAACCAACCACTGCTGATAGGCTGGATCACCAAGCCAGGAATAATCGAGACCAAACAAAGGCGTGCCCCCGTCTAGAGCGCTGACCGAAAAACAGGAAGCGGTTTTCGGATAAGATGCGCATAAAATTCAAACAGATAGAGCGCCGATCCGAATCAGATCGGCGCTCCAGTCATTAATTTTTTGTCGCAGCAGCTTTGGCGCGTTCGGCAATATAGTCAGAAGGAGGCATATTGTATTTCTTCTCCCACTCGATGAGCTTGCCTTCGCCTTCCGCCTTGTGAATGGCTTTATCGACCGCTGCCTTGAAAGCGGTATCGCCTTCACGCACACCACCAGTCATGGGCATGAATTCATAAGGTTTGACGGCGATCTTGTAACCGCTCCAGTCAGCTTCCCTCAGCTTCATCTGAAGGGTCATGTCATCGAAAACGAAACCGATACAACGATTGTCTTTGAGTGCGCGATAGGCTTCTGCCGGATTCTTGAAGGCAACCAGTTTCATGCCGAATTCTTCGGTCATCTTCTTGTTGAAGTAGGAACCCTGAATGCCGCAAACAGGCTGCCCCTTAAACTGGTTCCATTCGCTGAGCTTGGCTTCCTTTGCCATCATGATCGACGGCCCTGCCGCCGAGACATACTGATCGGTAAAATCGATCACGCGGTCGCGTTCAGCCGAAATGCCGAGGGTAGCAAAAACGAGATCGATGCGGCCCGCAGTCAGAAATTCAATGCGATTGGAAGCGATGACAGGAACAAGTTCAATCTTGTCCTCGGAACCCAGAAGTTCCTTCGCAACATATTTCGCAAGCTCGATTTCAAAGCCGACGATCTGACCTGATGCATCGAGATAGCCATAAGGCACATAGTCATTCTTGACGCCGACAATGAGTTTGTCACGCTCCTTGATATTTTCAAGCGTATCAGCCAGCGCAGTGCCTGCAACCAAAGTTGCGCACGCGGTCATCATCGACAAGACGAGTTTCTTGAGCATAAAACTTCCCCTTTTTTCTGGAAGAGCACTCGGCCTCCCTATCGGAAAGCGAGCAGTTCACAAAATTCGCCTCTTATTTAATCATTTTCCCAAGAAGCTTATTTTTCAGCATTGAACACAGATAATTCTCACTATACAAGTTACAGCAATACGTTTTTTCATAATGTGAGATTATTGTGAGCAAAATCGCCCAATCATCCCCAACCGGCGGTACACAACTTCTGGATCGCGCTGTGCTTTTGCTCGATCTGGTTGCAGATGGCGGCAATCAAGGATTGACGCTGAAGAAGCTGACCGAACTTTCGGGGCTAAATAATGCAACCTGTCATCGCATCCTTAACACCATGGTCGGACACAAGCTTCTGGCGAGAGATGACAAGAAGCGATGCTATCGGTTGGGTGCACGCATGTCGATTTACGGTGCCCGTGCCGCGCGCGGGCCGGGCTTGATCAGCCGCTGCGAAATCGCGCTGACCCGACTGCGTCGCCGCACCGGTGATACGGTCCACCTCATGGCACGCTTCAATCACGATTCCGTCTGCCTTGATCGCCGTGATGGTGAATGCATCGTACCGACATTGACCGGAAAGATTGGCGGATCGGTCCCATTAGGCGTCGGCCCCGGTTCGATCGCCATGCTTTCCTATCTCGATGAAGATGAGCAGGATTTTATCATTCGCGCCAATATCGAACGCTATTCCAGCTATAAAGGGCTTACCGTCGAGCGAATTCACCAATTGGTCGACCAAACACGCGAACGCGGCTATGCAGTCGATTACGACGAACTCATTAAAGGCATCGCCGGTGTTGCAGTCCCTATTTTCACGGATGGCACCAATCCCGGCGCTTCGCTTGGTTTCACTATACTTTGCGCAAAAATGGATCGAAACATGATTGAGCAATATGCTCTGCTTCTCAAGGAAGAGATAGCGAGCATCCTGGATCAATAAATTACTCCGACTGAGGAGCTTGATGTTTGATCGCAAGTTGGTTGCGTGTTGCCTGCCCCTCGATTTGAACCTGTTTTCGGGAAGACATTGGTATACTATAAAGCGAGATTCTGGTAAATTCGACGATTTTTTTGACAAACAAAAACATCAACCAAAACTTACAATCATCGTTGGCGCACCATTTCCTATTACTTCTTCCCACCGGCGATCTTAGCGGTCTGTTTCGTACCCTCGTGTAAGAATACTCACCAGCAGAAAATACCAATACGCATTTACCAAAAACCATCTGACAC
This sequence comes from Rhizobiaceae bacterium, assembly GCA_032057925.1. Lineage (GTDB taxonomy): Bacteria > Pseudomonadota > Alphaproteobacteria > Rhizobiales > Rhizobiaceae > Brucella. The sequence goes on along the minus strand of DAMCEK010000013.1, from coordinate 14,008 downwards.
CAGAATGCGCCTACGTATTTTTAAAATGATCGTACGAGGTGTTTAGTCCCTATATTTGATGGTACGGATTGGGTATAAATCATTCTAGCCGCTTGCCCAGATTTTACAGATGCATTCTTGCGGTTGAAAACGGTCGATGGCACCGGATACAATATCCCACACAATTCAAAGATGTTCGGGCAGTAACCATTCGCAGAATGATTTCAGCGCGGCTAACCACACTTCGATGGGATTAGAGTCTGCGTAAAATATCCCCTCTTGGGTTGTGCGGTCATAACAGCCGGGTGATCGAAGGGGCATCATCGCATTTACTAGTGCAAATTCCTAACGCCTAGCACTTACAATGACGGGTCTAGGTCAAATCAGTTATGTCTTCAGTAACACATACAGACTTGTCCTGTCGTTGTGCCCGCAAGCCGAAGGTCCCAGTGCAACATATGACCAAGTTTTGGGGCATCGGTACAATCCGTCGGTAAGCTGACCAGGCCATCGGTCAGTGCCTTGCTATAAACGACGTAAAGGGGCTTCCCTTTCAGAACAAGAGCTGGACCTTCATGGATTTGCTGCGATCGCCCGCAGCCTCAAAAGCTTGCACTGCATCTTCAATTGGATAGACGGTCGTCAATAGTGGTTTCAGATCGACGCGACCGCTATCGATCAGATCGACGGCAAGACCAAACTCCTCATGGAAACGGAAGGTTCCTTTCATCTCGATCTCTTTCGCCACTACCATGTTTTGCGGCAACGAAACGTCTCCGCCAAGGCCGAGTTGAACCAAAGTCGAACGTGGACGCAACACTTCGAGGCCAGACCGAGCAGCCTGCTCATTGCCGGATGCCTCGAACTGAACGTCGAAATATCCCTTATTTACGGAATAGGCTGCCAGCTTTTCTGGTTCGCTTGCGACATTGATAACCCGATCAGCGCCTACTTCCAATACCTTGGAAAGCACCGTATCCATCACATCGGTCGCGACAATTTCACGTGCTCCATGCGCACGGGCCGCGATGATAGCAAGAGCACCGATCGGGCCGCAGCCACTGACCAGAACCCGTTTGCCGAGTAGCGAACCCGCACGGTTTACCGCGTGAAGCGTTACGGCAAAAGGCTCGGCCATTGCCGCTTCATTGATCGAGACAGTCTCGCCAACCTTGTGGCACTGCCAGCTTTCGGCGACGAGGCGCTGACGAAAAGCACCCTGAATATGCGGCATCGGCATGGCCGATCCATAAAAACGCATATTCAGACAGTGATTTTGTTCTCCTCTCAGGCAATATTCGCATGTATTGCAAGGGCGGCTTGGCGAGACAGCGACACGATCGCCTATGGCGAAATTGGACACGCCTTCTCCCAGCGCCTTGATCGTGCCTGCCACCTCATGACCAAGGATCATCGGCTCGCGCACACGGACCGTACCGAAGCCACCGTGATTATAATAGTGAAGATCGGAGCCACAGATACCACCGGCCTCGACGGCGACTTCGATCTGTCCGGGTGCCAGCGCCTCGACCTCTCTTTCCTCGATGCGAAGATCTTTGGCGGCATGAATAACGACGGCTTTCATATCCAATCCTCACAAAACAGGGGTTGGCAGGGGCAGACTTGAAAAATGGGCTGTGAGATTATCGCGCACCAGTTTACCCATCGCCTTGCGGGTTTCGATAGTGCCGGATGCGTGATGCGGCTGCAGCAGTACATTGTCCAGCTCAAGGAAGCGCGGGTCGAGTTTCGGCTCACCTTCAAACACATCGAGTGCCGCCGCTCCCAGCCGACCGCTTTCAAGCGCTTCGAGAAGAGCCTCCTCATCGATATTGGAAGCACGTGAGATATTGATCACCATGCCATCCGGGCCGAGAGCATCGATGACATTTTTCGAGACCATATGACGGGTTTGAGCCGATGCGGCCAATGTCACGAACAAAAAGTCGGCATGTTTTGCCAGTTCCACCACGTCGGCGATGAAAGTCAGGCCTTCCGCATAGGGTTTTGCAGCAACATCGCTATAGGCGACATCCATATCGAAGCCCTTAAGGCGTTTGGCGACTTCAAAACCGATGCGACCAAGGCCAAGAACGCCTGCCTTGCGGCCCCAGACGCGACGTTTCAACGGGTAAAGGCCTTTTGCCGACCAACTGCCGTCTTTTACCCAAGCCTGCGCACCAATGATGCCACGCGATTGCGCAAGCATCATCGCCACGCCAAGATCGGCAACGTCATTCGTCAACACATCGGGCGTATTGGTGACGCGAATGCCTCTCGCCCGACAGGCTTCAAGATCAACGGCATCATAACCCACACCATAAACCGAGATGATTTTCAGTTGCGGCAGCTTACCGATCAAGTCGGCAGAAGCGCCCAATTCACCACGCGTGGCGATTGCTTGAATGCTGGAGCCGTTCTTGTTCAGAAAGGTATCTTGATCGGCCGCTTCATAGAGTTTTAGCACATTATACTGCGCTTCAAGCTCATCCATATCCCATTGCGGATAAGGGCCGATCAGAAGAATATCGGGCTTGCTCATATTATTCCTCCCATTGAGTTTTTATGTGGCAGCGCGGTGCATGACCGTCTCGATACGGATGATGACTGGCAACTGGGCAGCCAAAATCTTGTCACAACAGCCACCATTGCGACGGACGGCCCAGACTTGCCTCTGTATCAGAGGGAAATCGTGATTCCGCCATCGACATAAAGTGTGTGTCCATTGACAAAGGAAGAGGCTCGCGATGACAGGAAGACGGCGGCACCGACAAGTTCCTCGACATTGCCCCAACGTCCGGCAGGAGTGCGCTTTTCCAGCCACGTAGAAAATTCCGCATTATCGACCAGTGTCTGATTGAGTGGCGTCTTGAAATAGCCGGGTGCCAGCGCATTGATCTGCAAACCATGTCTGGCCCAGTCGGTCGCCATGCCGCGCGTAAGGTTTTTCACCGCCCCCTTGGTTGCCGTATAGGGAGCGATACCCGGACGCGCCAACTCGCTTTGCACGGATGCGATATTGACGATCTTGCCGTGACCCCGGCCAATCATATGTTTCGCAACCGCCTGCCCAACATAGAACACACTGGAAATATTGGTTTTCAGCAATTGCTCCCAGCCTTCAGCGGAAAAATCTTCGAGCGGCGAGCGAAACTGCATACCGGCATTGTTGATCAGGATACCGATCGGCCCGATGTCTTTTTCGATACCATCGATGCCATGCTTGACCGCCTCGCCATCCGTCACATCAAAGACAGAGATCGCAACTTTCGCGCCTTCCGCCTGCAATTGTTGGGCCGCAGCTTCCAGTCGGGCTTCGTCACGGCCGTTCAGGATCACTTCAGCACCGTGTTCTGCCAGCCCCTTTGCCAGCGCATAACCGATACCCTGCGATGAGCCGGTAACAAGGGCGAGAAATCCCGTCAGATCGAATAAGGAAGAATCCATCGGCAAAAACCTTCACAAAACAATAAGGACAGACATAGATTTACCGGCTTGCACCGCGAGGAACATAAGGCGTTTCCGGCTTTGTCGTCTGAAGGCCGCCCATGACCTGCAATGTCGGCGTAATTTCCATGTGACCGATATTCATAGCAACAGGTGCAGCGATGGCAAAGGCAATGGCATCGGCAATATCGGATGGTTGCGGCAGCTCGAAACCGTCGATGAACCGCTCGCGGATGCTCGGATCGTTGCCGTGCACATGGTTGAAAATGTCGGTGGCCACCCGGCCAGGGCAAATTTCCGTAACCCTTACGCGCTTGCCATAAGCATCCAGACGCAACTGGTTGGACAGCATCGCCACGCCCGCCTTGGAGGCATGATAGATCGAGTTGCCGCCGAAATTATAATTGCCGGCAATCGAAGAGATGTTGATGACATGACCGCGATCACGCGCCACCATACCGGGCACGACCATGCGGCATAGATGCAGCACCGCCCGCAGATTGACATCGATGAGAAGATCGATATCGCCTTCTTCTGCCTCCAGAAATTTTTTCGGCCGATCGACGCCTGCATTATTGACGAGAATGTCGAATTCGATCTCCCCGGTCAGTTTTGCAAGTACGGGTCTGTCCGTCACATCGATTGCATGAGGAATGCAGCCGGTGCGTTCGGCAAGACGCTGCAAGCCTTCCTTGCTGCGCGCCACGGCGTGAACTTCAATATTCTCGCGGCGAAGCCGTTCGACGATTGCCGCACCGATGCCGGACGAAGCGCCTGTGACAAGCGCCGTTCTGTAATCTGAAAATGACATTTGGGTTTCCTCTGATTGTGAAAACCTTAGCGAAGCGCATGAGGCCTGCCTAAGAGTGATTTTCTTTGGGGCGATAAGCTGGTTTTATGGCCTTGCCGCCAGTTCCGGTCTTTGAACGCAACCATTGAGAAAAACCGCATCGATCGAATAGGCGATGAACTGATGACCTTGCTTAATGCTTTCCGTAAGGCTGTCCGGCGATGGCGCAACGACATGCTGGCCATGGGGAATACGGGCCGCCTTTGCGCGCTCGCACACATGTTCAATCGCTGCCCTAAAATCGGGATGATCGAACTGGCCGATCAGGTTCATCGATGCCGAAAGATCATAAGGGCCGATGAAAACCGCATCGAGCCCCGGAACAGCAAGAATTTCATCAATATTCGACACGGCATTGATATGTTCGATCATCGCAACAATCAGCGGCCCTCGCGCCTCGCCATCACGATAGCTGTCGAAATGCTTGCCAAAAAGATTGGCGCGTGAAAAACCGACGCCGCGCTTACCCACTGGCGGCCAGGCGCAGGCAGCAATCACTTCGGAAAGCTGCCGTGCCGTCTCGATCATCGGAATGATGATCCCTCCGGCGCCCGCCTCAAAGGCCTGTTTGCAATCCTTTGGCGTGCCTTCCGCCACCCGTGCCATCGGCAGGGTTCCGCCCAGTTCCAGCGCCCGGAACAGATCGGGCAGGATGGTGCTGCAGATGCTGCCATGTTCGAGGTCGACGGCAACCCAGTCATATCCGGCCTGCCCCATGATTTCGGCAACCGAGCTGTTGGGTATCTGCATCCAGCTGCCAATGGAGGCTTCGCCGTGGGCGAATTTATGCCGGATATCGAGAATGCGTTCATATCTGTTCATATTCAACCTTCGGGGATAGATCAGGACTGCTTATGTCCCGCGTGTGAAAACGGGTCCAATAGAGCTTTTTCAATCATGCGATAACAAAGTCCGATACCGGGCAATCGCTTGGCAATCAGGTCAGCCTCTTCCGACAAATGGCATGCGCGTTGCCATGACGGTCATCGTCAACACATTCGCTTCCAATGGCAGCGAGGCCATATGCACCACGGCCTTTGCGGCAATAGCGACATCGATCATCGGCTCGGCTGCGGTTCTGCCATCCGCCTGCAATGCGCCTTTGCCGATCGACCGACTAAGCTCAGTCGTTGCATTGCCGATATCGATCTGCCCACAGGCAATATTGAAGGCACGACCGTCCAGTGCTGCCGATTTCGTCAATCCGGTGATCGCATGCTTGGTTGCGGTATAGGGGGCCGAGCGCGGACGCGGTGTCGTTGCGGAAATCGAGCCATTGTTGATGATGCGTCCGCCTTGCGGTTTCTGCGCCTTCATCAGCCGGAATGCAGCCTGTGTGCAGAGAAACGCCCCGGTGAGATTGGCACCGACAACCGCTTTCCATGTCTCAAACGGCAGGTCTTCGATTTCAACGGCGGGCGCCGACATGCCGGCATTATTGACCAGAAGATCGAGCCTTCCGAAGCGTTTTTCGACTTCCGAAAAGAGGTGAGCGACTTCGCCCGGAACGGAAACATCTGCCGGAACGATCAGGATCCGGTCGGCATAGTCGCTCCATTCGGATGCCGCCTCTTCCAGAACAGCACGCCGTCGTCCGGTAATGGTAACGCAATAGCCTTCTGCGAGAAGGGCTGCGGCAATGGCCTTGCCAATGCCGGTGCCAGCTCCCGTTACCAGCGCAATCCTGCTTTCAGTCATGACATCCTCCCCTCAATCATGCTTATGCAATAATCCATTCAACCACTTGGTCTTGCTATGAAGACTAGCACCAAGTTTGCCCGACATATTCGATGATGTTGGGCAATGGGGGCAGACAAGTTTTTTATGGGGCATGCTTTCACTTTGCACGCCCATCACCTCGTGACAGGAATGATACGGGGAGAAAACTTGATGGATTCCAGAACCGGCATCGCGCTGAAGCTCGTTGCGACTTTAGCCTTCACCATCATGTCAGCCTGCGTGAGGGGGCTTAAGGGTGAAATCCCGATCGGTCAGGTGATCTTCTTTCGCAGCTTCCTTGCCCTCATCCCACTCTCCATCTGGTTCGTTATATCGCGCCAAAGGATCGGGATTCCCGCACGCAGAAACCTACGCAGTCTTATAGCTGCGAGTTTTGCCGGACTTGGCGGCCTGTTTTTCGGTTTTCTTGCCCTCGCCTATCTGCCGCTGGTCAATGTGACCGTGTTAAGTTATACGGCGCCGCTTTTTACGATCATTCTGGCGGCAACCCTGCTTGGCGAACAGGTGCGCATTTACCGCTGGTCTGCTGTCATGATGGGTTTTCTGGGCGTCTTCATCACCTTGCTTCCCGATTTTGTCGCTTTTCAACTGGATCACAGCTCAACGACGCTTGAAACAGTGTCGCTTATCGGCACGGCTATGGCCCTTGCAGCCGCTTTTTGTGCAGCCTTGTCCGCCATTTCGGTTCGCCGCCTGAACCGCGTCGAGCCCTCTTCCTTGATCGTTCTGATCTATACGCTGACCGGGATCATGGCCGGTGTCGCTTCAATTGCCTTCGGATGGAAAATGCCTGATCGGCAAGAATTGCTGCTGCTGATCGGCTGCGGTCTTGCAGGCGGCATCGGCCAGATCACGATGACGCTCAGTCTGCGCCATGCCGAAGCCTCGCTTCTGGCGCCTTTTGATTATACGACCATGATCTGGGCGCTCGCCCTTGGCTATGCTTTCATGAGCGAGGCTCCAGCGGCCGCGACGATTGGCGGGGCGCTCGTGGTCATCGCTGCCGGTCTTTTCGCCATGTGGCGGGAAAGTCGGCAGACGCGCCGAATGAAACTCAATTGGTCGCCAGAGTAAGCTGTTTTGCAGCAAGCTGTTCCGTCGCCAGTTTTCGGCGCAACCGTCTCTCGCGCCACAGCGTGAACAATCCCGAAGCTATAACTATCGCAGCCCCGCCAAGCGTCGTCAGGGCCGGGATCTGATCCATGAAAAGATAACCGATCAAGAGCGCCCAGATCATCGTCGTATAATCGAAAGGAGCCAGAAGCGAGGCTTCGGCATGGCGCAGGCTCAGCGTGACGAATATCTGCGCAACCCCTCCGAATATTCCAGCACCTGCGAGGAGCAGCATCTGCCAGCGATTCGGAACATCCCAGCCGAAAAAAACGCTGGCGAGCCCGACGGCCATTGTCAGCAGGGTGAAATAAAAAACGATAGCACCTGCATTTTCTGTCTCGGCCAGATGCCGTATTTGGATCATTGAAATGGCGGAAAAGACGGCAGCCGTGAGCCCGAATAGTCCGCCGAGCTTGGCGCTGCTCGAAAGCTCCGTTCCACTCCATGCGAGATGCGGCGACAGAATGACAAGAATGCCGCAAAGCCCGACCACCACCGCCGTCCAGCGATAAATTCGCACCACTTCCTTGAGTAAAAAGGCTGCCAGAACGACCGTGAAAAGCGGTGTGGCATAGCTGATCGCCGTGGCGTCCGCCAAAGGCAAATAAGCAAGCGTCATATAGCTGAAGATCATTCCGCCAGTTCCGGAAAAACTGCGGATAAAATGCCCGCCAATATGTCTGGTGGCAATCTGTTGCAGAAACCTGCCCTGCATCCCCATCCAAAGGCAAAGCGGAAGCATCGCAATCAGCGATCTGAAAAAGACAACCTCGCCGATGGTTATTTCGCCTTTTAAGGCACTGATGCAGGCCCCCATCAGCACGAGATTCAATGCAGCGCAGATTTTCAGCAGAATGCCTTTGCGGGGATCCATCACATCGTCCTTTGATCGAGCCTCCGTTTCATCATGCCGCCTCTCATTCGCAAACCGCAAAAGCGCGTCCATAAAAACTTCGTCTACCCCCATCAAAGCCATGCCCATGATAGCAGTAATTCTGGTGGGATCGGTCCTCGTCGAGGTCGATAATGTGGGACCGCCTGCCCAAAGCAGAACAACATTGGAACAACTATGGATCTGGAAAAGATCAAGAAACTGATCGACTTCGTGGGATCGTCCCACGTCTCGCAACTCACTGTCACCGAAGGCGGCGTGAGCGTGAAAATCATACGTGAAGGTGAGCGAACTCAAACCGCCGCTCCGCAAACGATCACCGATAATGAGATGATTGATGCGGATGCACCCGCAGTTTCAAAGCCGGTCCCCGCGACTGCTTCGCCCACACATATTACGGCACCGTCTTTTGGTCTTTTTCATCGCGCTCCCAGTCCCGGTGCCGCACCTTTCGTACAAGTCGGCGACACTGTTTCCATAGGCCAAGACCTGTTCATCATCGAAGCCATGAAAATGTTCAACACCGTCAAGTCGGACAGAAGCGGCAAAGTGGTAGCTATTCTCGCCAATGACGGCGAAGACGTTGAATATGGCCAGCCAATCGTGGAGCTGGAATGATGGATATTTCTCCCGTGATATCCGAGAATAGCGGCAAGCGACTGTTCGACACGGTTTTGATCGCCAATCGCGGTGAAATCGCCGTGCGCATCCAGCGCGCTTGCCGCGAACTGGACTTACGCACCGTCATGATCTGCTCGGAAGCGGACAAGGATGCCGATTATTTGCACGCGGCAGATCAAGTCATATGCATCGGCCCGCCGCCTCCCGGCCAAAGCTATCTCAATCGCTCCGCAATTCTTCTGGCGATGAAGTTGACCAGCGCAGGTGCCGTGCATCCCGGTTATGGTTTTCTATCTGAAAACGCTGCATTTTCGGAAGCCATAGAGGAAAATGGCGGCGTATTCATCGGCCCCAGCGCCGATTCAATCCGCACCATGGGCGACAAGATCGCCGCCAAGAAAGCCATGATGGCTGCGGGCGTTCCCTGCGTTCCCGGCCCGGATCAGGCCTTGTCCGATGATAGAAGCGAAGTTGCGAAAATCGCAGCAAGCATCGGCTATCCCGTCATCGTAAAGGCGGCTGGTGGCGGCGGTGGGCGCGGCATGCGCGTCGTGCACGATGCCGCTTCGCTCGACGATGCCGTGCAGGTGACACGTGAGGAAGCGCGCCGCGCATTCGGCACGCCGGAACTCTATCTGGAGAAATTCCTCCAGCATCCGCGACATATCGAAATTCAGGTTCTCTGCGACAATTACGGAAACGGTATCTGGGTCGGCCTGCGCGACTGTTCCATGCAGCGCCGTCATCAGAAAGTCGTCGAGGAAGGCCCCGCCATCGGCATTCCAGCGGATGTCGCGGCCTTTGTCGGCAACAGATGCGTCGAGGCCTGCCGCCAGATCGGCTATCGCGGAGTGGGGACTTTCGAATTTCTCTATGAGAATGGCGAATTCTATTTCATTGAGATGAATACCCGTCTGCAAGTGGAGCATCCGGTCACCGAAGCAACCTCGGGCATCGATCTCGTCCGCCAGCAATTGCTGGTCGCGCTCGGCCAGCCGCTCGACCTCACTCAGGCCGATATAGGCTGCACCGGGCATTCGATCGAATGCCGCATCAATGCGGAAGATCCCTATACATTCGTACCCACACCCGGCCAAATCCACAGCCTCAGCCTGCCCGGCGGCCCCGGTGTCCGTGTCGATACGCATATCGCGGCTGGATATCGCGTGCCGTTTCAATATGACTCGTTGATTGCCAAACTGATCGTGCATGCGCCGACCCGCGATGAGGCCATCATGCGCATGCGACGCGCGCTTGCGGAATTCAAGATTGAGGGCATTTCGACAAACCTGCCCCTGCACCAGGCGATCATGGACGATCCGGCTTTCGTCAAAGGCTGCACCGATATCCATCATCTCGAAAAATGGCTTTCTGAGCGGAGCACCCAATGAAAAAACGCTCTCAGTCGATATCCAATTTTAGCGAGCCGCAAGTCATTGCGGCGCTTGCAGCGCAACTTGAGCGTCAAGGTCTATCCGCAATAGAGATTACGACCGAAGATGGTCATTTGGAAATCACCTCTTCCACGCTCGCACAAAGCCCAACAGCCAAAAGCCCGACGACCGCTTCGGATGATGCTTTGGCACGCGCGCCCATCACAGGCCTGTTTCTGACAGCCCATCCGATGCGCCGCGACAAGGCAATCGAGAAAGGGCAGAAAATCGGCAAGGGAGACATCGTTGCCTTCATCGGCATTGGTCCGCTCCTCGTTCCGGTAACGGCGCAAAAGGCCGGAATCTTCAATGGTTTTGCAGCGAGCGCAGAAACGCTCGTCGGCTATGGCGATGTTCTTCTCAAGGGCAGAAGGTGATTTCGATGGGCAATACGTCACTGAAAACGCCCCATATTTCCCCGGCCCATATGGGGCAACCGAAAATCTCGATGATCGGCAACAAGAGTTATCTGGTGGAAGCGCCGGGCGAACTCGATCTTCCCGCACAGCGGCGCATATGGGCTATGGCCGATGCGCTCAAAGACCGGCCGGAAGTGCTCGAACTCATTCCCTGCATGGCCAATCTCCTCATCGTTTTGCGGCAAACGCCGGAAGATGAAGGTGGGCTTCAGGATGAATTTCTAGACCTCTGGCAGCGGATAAGCGAGCTCGATCTTGCGGGCCGCACCATCGAAGTGCCCACCGTCTATGGCGGCGAACATGCAATCGATCTGGCGGCAATCTGCGATTATTCCGGTCTCTCCGACAAGGAAGTCGTTCGTCGTCACTGGGAGCGAACCTATACGGTCTTCACCGTCAGTAGCGCCCCCGGTTTCGGCTATCTCGGCGGGCTTGATCCGAAAATCTTCATGCCGCGCAAGAAGGTTCCGTCGCTACGCATGCTCAAGGGCATGGTCACCATCGGCGGCATGCAATCGGGCATCTCGGTTCTGACCGGACCCAATGGCTGGAACTCGATCGGCTTCACTGAACTTACGACCTTTGACGTGAATGCCAATCCGCCAGCTCTGCTTGCGCCGGGCGACCGGGTTCGTTTCATTCCTGAAAGGATCGAGCTGTGATCCATATTCTTGGCTGCGGCCCTTTGAATACCGTTCAGGACCTCGGACGCGCCGGTTATCGCAATATCGGCGTGACGGCGACAGGCGCCATGGACCCTATCGCCCTGCGTGTCGGCAATATTCTCGTCGGCAACCCTGAAAATACGGCCGGCATCGAAATCCAGACCTTTCCGTTCCGCATTCAGTTCGAGGAAGCAGTAATTTTCTCGCTTACCGGCGCCGACTGTTCGGCAAAACTCGACGGCCACGACATGCCGCCCTGGTGGGCGATGCATGTGCAGAAAGATCAAGTGCTGGAGCTTTCCACGCCGATGAAACAGGCGCGCGCTTATCTGTGCTTTGAAGGCGGCGTCGATGTGCCGATCGTCATGGGCTCGCGCAGTACATCGCTGCGCGGTTCCTTCGGTGGCCATGAAGGCCGTCCTCTCATCTCGGGCGACCGGCTTGCGCTCTGCAAAGGCGACGCGCTTCCAATACCGGCCAGTGGGTTGGGTGTGGTTGCGGCCATGCAAGCGATGGCTGAATTTTTCCCGGTTTCAGACAGCGGAGAATTGCTGCTCAGGGCGATTCCAGCAGCCCAACATGATCTTTTCGGCAAGGATGCCAACCGTTTCTGGTCGGAAAGCTGGAAGATCAGCTCGCAAAGCGACCGAACCGGCTACCGTCTGTCTGGCACACCTTTGCAACTGCCGGCACCCGTCGAATTGCGCTCCTACGGCATCATTCCGGGCGTCGTGCAGGTGCCCCCCGGCGGCGAGCCGATCATCCAGATGAGCGATGCAAATACGGCAGGCGGTTATCCCAAAATCGCCGGTATCATCGATAGCGACCTGTGGCGGCTTGGCGAAGCGCGGATCGGCAGTCGCATCCGCTTCGTTGAGACGACGCTCGGCGAAGCGCGCCAGATCGAAATCGCCATTCAATCCTATATCGACGACATTCGCACGACATTGCCATTGGTGTCGTCGGCCTTGTCAACAATGGAAAAATGATAAATCTTGTGAAAGAGTTAACCATGAAGATCGATCTGAACTCCGATATGGGCGAAGGTTTCGGCGTTTATAAGGTTTGCGACGACGAACAGCTCATGAATGTCGTATCCTCCGCCAATATTGCCTGCGGCTTTCATGCGGGTGATCCTGAAATGATGGGCCACATGGTCCGCATGGCCAAGAAGAACGGCGTCGGTGTCGGTGCGCATCCGGGGCTTGCGGATCGTTTGGGATTCGGTCGGCGCGAAATTCCGGTCAGTGCCGAAGAAATGGAACAGCAGGTTCTCTACCAGCTTGGCGCACTCTCGGCGATTGCCAAAGCGCAGGATGTCGAGCTTGCCCATATCAGCTTTCACGCAGCCATGGGCAATATGATCAACCGCGATCCGGCATTGGCCGAGCGGATCATGAAAAAAATCAAAGCCGTCAATCCGAACCTGATCGTCTTTTCGATGCCCGATCTGACCGTCGAGAAAGTCGCACTCGATTGCGGGTTGAAAGTCCTGACACTGTTTCTGGCCGACCGCGCCTATGACGTCAAAGGCCAACTGGTGCCACGTGGCATTGCCAATTCCGTCATCACGGAAGAGCCGAAGGTTCGGGCGCGCGTAAAACAGTTTCTCGAAAAGGGAACCGTTACCACGATAGAGGGTGAGACTATCCCCGTTCGTGCGAGATCGATCCTCGTGCATAGCGACACGCCCGGTTCACTTGAGCTCGTTCGCATCGTTCGTAGCGAGATCGAGGCCTGCGGCGGCAGCGTCGCACCGGCACGCGAAGTGGTCGGATAAGGCTTTGTCCCAGACAATAAAAAGCCCCGAGGGTGATCCTCGGGGCTTTTTATGACTGCTAATCAGATGATTGGATAAAGCATTTATATCGTTGACAACAAAATTATTAATCAAAAAAGAAATTTGATAGGAATAGTATTAGTTCTATAATCAACTTTGAAATGGCTGGTAAAGGTGCGCCCCTGATTTTTCGGACGCCAATTTTTAAGCGCTTGTCTCGGGTCCATAACGACGTTCTTCGGTCAAGAAGAACTGACGCCAGCAAATGGACATCAGTTTAGCCAATCCCCATGCAAAAATGCAATGCTTTTCAATTATGGTCATGACTTCATTATGTGTTGCGACCAGAGCTTCACGCTGTGCATTCAAAAAAACCAAGACGCTCGTCCTGTCTCAGAGCCTTCATAACGCAAGTTCGCCAATAACTGCTGAATGGCAAAGCAAAAGGTCATCACTAACAATCTTAATAAGCTCGTTATTGCCAATGCGGAAATGATCAATCCAAATTGAAGTGTCTTCCAGTATCACTTATTCACCAAGCAACGACGGCAAGGGACTGCTTCCTCTTCGGGCATCGTGCCTCCTAAAGCGATAAGGCGTTTACCCGTCTCTAGACGCAAAAGTGCTAAGGCCTGTCGAACTAAAGCAGCCGTTTTCTTTGTGCCCGTCAAGGATCTGGCTTTTTCTAAAAGATTGTCATCAAGGTTTATCGTTGAGCGCACATTTCAACTACCTATCAAAGCGCCGAAAATATTACCAAATGATGCTAATATAAACACGCTGATCTCTCCTCATGGTGTTGTTAAGTCATTCGGTTTGCATTTGGATGGTTTTGAGTTTTGGTTTTAAGGATGAGTGCATCAGATATAAGTTTAAAGCGTTACTGTTTTCCGCCACAAATTTTTCCTCATGCAATTTGGCTTCATATACCGTTATATTTGAGACTACCTAAAGCAGAGGATATAACGCTTGAGATTAAGGTTGATATTTTACTATGAGAACATTCATCGTTCGAGGGTCAGGACCTATTAAATAACTTGCACATCTGCGGAGGCTTTGATTCATTTGG
>DAMCEK010000012.1:0-54729 GCA_032057925.1 Rhizobiaceae bacterium | reverse complement strand
TCGTCAGGCTCATAACCTGAAGGCCGCAGGTTCAAATCCTGCCCCCGCAACCATCTCAAATTGCGATCCAGTATCGCGCACATCAGCCGCCCCATCCGGGCGGTTTTTTTGCGTTCGCAATTTGAGATTTGAGCAGGCTCCCGCAACCACCTCAACTTGCGACCGGCGCAAGTTCTGATTTGAGCCGGTCCCCGCAACCATTTCAAATTGCGAAGAGCCCGCCCTTGTGGCGGGCTTCTTCGCATTCAGGGATATGGCCAGGATTCCAGCCAGATCCCCGCGAACATCGATGAGGAGCTCATCCTCACCCGGCGTCAGGATGATCTCTTTCACCAGCGATCTAAAAATGTCCGAGGCGGTCATCCGCTTGGCTTCTGTATCCTCCTGCAAGGCGTCGTACAGCTCCTCGACCTGAACCCGGTAGTGGACGGCCATATTGGGGTGGAGGAGAGGCGGGGGTTGTTCGGCCTCTACCAGGAACTGCTCGACTTCCTTTTTTCGGCGTTCAAGGCTCACCATCTTCTCATTGAGACGATCTGCGGCGCCGCCCTTGAGAATCAGATTGAGAAGCGTGTCCAACTCGCGATCGATCTTTCTTAGTTCTGCCTCCGCGGCATCCATCGATGCGCGGCCCTCCGTGCGAAGTCTGTTCATTTCGCGGGTAAACTCCTCGCAGAACTCCTTGAACAATGCTGGATCCATCAGATGATGGCGAAGAGCGTTCAGAACCCTTGACTCCAATCGGTCCCTACGGATGTTCTTTCGATTGTCGCATGTGCCCTTGTTTCGCGCTGTCGAGCAGCCGATCAGATCGGCGGAGATCATTGAGTATCCGCCGCCACAGCAGGCGCACTTCGTGAGACCAGAGAAGAGATATTTCGGTCGGCGCCGGTCACGGAAATGGTTGTCGCCGTCATCGTTCGCGGTTCGCGTCTTCTTGATGGTCGCCTGTCGGGCTTTTACGGCCTGCCAAAGATCGTCGTTGAGGATGCGTAACTCCGGCACTTCCTGGATAATCCATTCGGACTCCGGGTTCGGCCGAGCCTGGCGCTTGCCGGTATCGGGGTCTTTTAGGAACCGCTGGCGGTTCCAGATCAGTTTGCCGATGTACATCTCGTTGTTAAGGATGCCGTTGCCCCGTTTGGCATTACCATTGATGGTGCTGAAGCCCCAATCCCCGCCACCGGGTGCAGGGATGGAATCCTTGTTCAGCTCAACGGCAATGCGTTTCGGCGACTTGCCGGCGTTGTAGTCTCTGAAAATTCGGCGGACGACATCTGCCTCGAACACGTTGATTGTGCGGTCTCCTCGGACTGGCACTCCATTGCCGTCAAACTTTTTGACGACATCATAGCCGTAGCAGTTGCCGCCACCGGACTTGCCAGCTTCAACGCGGCCGCGCTGCCCACGACGTGTTTTATCTGCCAAATCCTTGAGGAAGAGGGCATTCATCGTGCCCTTGAGGCCAACATGCAGGTGAGTGATCTCTCCTTCAGAAAGCGTGAAGATCTTCACGTCCGAATAGGTCATACGCTTGAATATGCCGGCGATGTCTTCTTGATCGCGCGACAGGCGGTCCATTGCCTCGGCCAGGATGATATCGAACCGTCCACGATTAGCGTCGGAGATCAACGCCTGGATGCCGGGGCGGAGGAGAGAGGCGCCGGATATCGCATGATCCGTGTACTCCTCGACGATATGCCAGCCCTGCTTCTCAGCATGAAGGCGGCATACCCGTAACTGGTCGGCAATCGATGCGTCTCGCTGGTTGTCTGATGAATAGCGTGCGTAAACGGCGACTTTCACAATGCACTCCCTTGAGCATTGATCAGGAGCGAGCCGTTTGGCCTTGCCTTTGCTCCTGCTCGTAGAGTTCGGCCGCGGCACGACGGGCGAGAAGGCGAACCATGTCGACAAAGCGCGGATCTGGACCAGTGCCAAGGCAAGTGAAAGTGAGTTCGGGCTGGCCGAACTCCTTCTTCTCCTTCCGCTTGCTCTTGGTGGCCCGTGGCATAATCGCGCTCATTCTGTTGATCCCAGAACGACAATGGCGCGAAATTCTCTATAGTTACAGAGAAGCAGACGGTGGTGAAAAGCCTTGAAACGGTTGGTATATCGGGCAATGGCGTAGTCCTGCGAAGCATAGCGTCGCGCAAATACTGGCGCGAAAAAGTGCAGCTAGGCTCACGAGGATAATGAGTGCCATCGTGCACACGACGACGCTCCAGCCATATCTTTGCGGACAAGTGTAGCTGCAAGTGGTGGGTTTCTCAAGGTCCAATGGCCATTCAGCACGTCTCTCGCCGTGTTGGGAGTTTTTCGGCGCCGAACGGTACCCAAACAGGCGTGCGATATAGTTTGGCCGAAGAGGGAAGCAGTTCCATCGGGCTGCGGGAGAGGAGCTTGGATACCCGGATGACGTGCTTGGGATGCGAGGGGCCCCTTTGGAGACCTAGCGAGAGATCGATCCGCCAGTAACGCCCGCCCGTACAGGTCGAGCTGCCGGCACAGGATGACGAACTCGCGAAAAACTTTTCTGAAGGCCGAACGGTTGATCCGCCGAAAGGCGGCAATGGTGCGGAAGTCCGGCTTGAGATGCCGCAACAGCCAGATCGCCTCAATGTTGCGATGCGTCTCAGCCTCCAGCCATCGACTGAAACGAACCCGGTTCAAATATCCATAGATATAGAGCCTCAGCATAACGGCAGTATCAAAGCCCGGCCGTCCGGTATCTTTCGCATCAACCCGCAAGAAGTCGGCATCCTTGAGATTGAGCCCATCCACAAAGGCCTGGATAAAGCTAACCGGGTTATCCGGCCCCACATAATCCTCAATCGCTTCCGGCAGAAGCAAAAGTTGTGAGCGATCTGTTCCTGAAAGGTGTGCCACGGCAAATCTTGCCACAACCAACTATCATCTGGAATCATCGAGAGAGTTTAGGGACAGTCTCCAGGATTTCTGCGACAAGCTGCCAGAAATAATCTCACCAAGGCAGCGATCTCAAGGCCCGAGAACGGTAAGAATGATCGTGGTCATCTCGCTTCCGGTGTTCGTGAACCAATGCTCCGTATCGACATGCAGGGTGGCGGTGTCCCCGGCATTCAATGCAAAGGCCTCCTCTCCGGTACGGATTTCCAGTCGGCCGGACAGGATATGAAATATCTCGCGGGTTCCCGACTTGTGAGCGGCGAAGCGACTGGATGTTGCCCCCGGCGGAACCGTGTAGCGAAGCAACTCCATATCCGGCGTTGGCCGCGCCAGTGCCAGCCGCTCAATGCCCGTGGCCTCATCGAAGAAACGCAGATTTTCGCCAGCCCGGATGATCTCCGCCGTCCCACGTTCGACCAACTCACCGAGTTCGCATCCAAGGCCGCGCGCGATGGCGATGGCATTGCGCAGCGTCGGGCTGAGGTGCCCGCGCTCGACGCGCGACAGAGCCGCCGCTGAAACACCGCTGGTTTCCGCGAGTTGGTCGAGCGTCACTCCCAACTGGGTGCGCCGGGTGCGCACCGCGTTTCCAAACCGAACATCCTGTTCTTGCGTCTCCACGGTCAAATCGAAACCTCACTCTTGACTATTGCAGATAGGCAATAATAATTGTGATTATGCAAATCGGAGTATTTCATCGTGCACGTCTTTCTCAGCACCTTGCCTGTCCTTTCCACCATCCTCGCGCTTAGCTTCGGAGCACGATCCTTGCATGCCGCGCTGCTGGGCACGATCTGCGCCGTTATAGCGATCATGCTAGACTTTCCTATACCAGCGGACAACATAGCGCCTGTTGTCTTTCGTTGGACGCCCATTCTGATAGAAGTTCTGATGATCGTCGGCGGCGGTCTGCTGCTGGCCGAAGTGCTACGCGAAGCCGGTGCGCAAGCCGCACTTGCGAAGTGGATCAGCGGTCGCACTGGCCAAGGGGTCGGCGCGGTCCTGCTCGTCGTCCATGGTATCACGCCGTTTGCGGAATCCCTGACGGGCTTCGGCATCGGCGTGACCATCGGTATTCCGCTGCTTGCGCATTTCGGCCTTGCGGCCCGCAAGGTCGTGGTTATTGGCCTGCTCGGCCTGTGCGCGGTCCCTTGGGGATCGATGGGACCGGGAACCCTGATCGCCGCCACCATGTCCGACCTGCCGTTTCATGACCTGGGGGTCGCGTCCGCCGTGCTGAGCATCGTGCCATTTACCGTGACGGGCATCGTTGCCGCATGGCTTACCAGTTCACTGGAAGGCCGTGCCTCGGCCGTCCTGTACGGCGCGGTATCGGGAATCGTGCTGACGGTCGCGGTTACGACGATGAACATCATGTTCGGCACAGCCCCGGCCGGCGCGCTCGGCGCGCTGGTGATGATCCTGCTGCATCTTCTGCGCGGGCGCGGCGAAAACAAGCCGATGCTTGAAGGCATCGGTCGAAAGGGCCTCGTCAGCTATGGCGTGCTGCTCGGCGGGGTGCTGGCGGCAAGCGCGATCATCCGGTTTTCCGGTCTGTCTGATAGCTGGCGTTATCTTGCTTCGCCCGCATTGTGGCTGTTCATCGCAGCCCTTTGGTTCGTTCGCGGAAAACCCCAAACCGAACCGCGGCGTCGGGCATGGGCATCGTGGCTGCAAGTCGCTCCGGTGACGGGCCTGTTCATCGTGTTGGGAATCCTCATGGCGATGTCGGGCATGGCTGCCTATCTGGCGCGAACGCTGGCGGAAGCCGGGGCGATCTATCTGGCCGCCGCCCCCTTTGTTGGTGCGATGGGCGGCTTTGTCACCGGCTCGAACAGCGGGGCCAATGCGATGTTTGCCGCAACGCAGGCCGGAATCGCCTGTTCACTTGGTGCTGACGTGTTGTGGTTCATGGCGGTCCACAACGTGGCCGCCGCCTTTCTGCTGATGGGTTCGCCCGGCAAAATCGAAATGGCGATTCAGTTGTCGCCGACGGAAGCCGCCAATCATCGGCGCTGGTGCCAGATGACAATTCTGCTTGTCGCGCTGGCCGTGGTTACAATGCTCGCGGCGATCAATGTCATAATGGATGGACCATACAGCTTATGTGTTTCCAAGCTGCTATAACTTCCTCATCGCGGACCTTGGCGAGGGTTGGCTATGAGATGGGATACAGCGCTTAACATCTTGTGGCTTGACCAAGTTCGCTAGCAAGTTGACCCCGCTTGTCTTCTCCGGTCACCGTTCGCGTGCCTTACGAATAACCCTAACAGCAACAAAGCCGTTTCAAACTCAAGTTGTGCAACAAAGCCAACCCATGCACCGCCATAGCCTGGGCATTACGGTTTGCCACGAGTAGCTCTCGCACAAGGGCTCCAGCTTCAGTTCCTGCGTCCAAGCACTATGATACTAGCGGTCCAGGGGTTCTGCGATGGCGTCGATGTTCAGGGACTCGTCTTTTCCTCGGCTGTCCCTCAGTTTGGGGCGTTTCACCAACAGGCGGTCGGGTGAGCGGCGCTTACGATATTGCAGTCATATGTAAGACCGCATTTCTGATCGCGGGGGCGACTGCAATCGTCAAGTAGGAGCAAATAGTTAAGTAGGACGAACTGTCCAATTTCAAGAGATTGATATCTGGATTACGCTTCGTAGGACGAAGGAGTATTACGATGTCACGGCCACCTCTTCCTCCCTTTTCTGAAGCCACCGCAATTGAGAAAGTCCGCCTCGCCGAGGATGGATGGAACACGCGCGATCCACACAAAGTCTCGATGGCCTACACAGTAGATAGTGTTTGGCGCAATCGGGCAGAATTTCTATCCGGCCGGGATGCAATCATAGAGTTTCTGACGAGAAAATGGGCGCGTGAACTCGACTACCGTCTCATCAAGGAATTATGGAGCTTCCGAGATAATCGAATCGCGGTACGGTTTGCTTACGAATGGCGAGATGACAGCGGTAGCTGGTTTAGATCCTACGGTAATGAGAATTGGGAATTCGACGAGAAGGGCCTGATGCGCCGCCGGATCGCGAGCATCAACGACAGCCCGATCCGCGAGTCTGAGCGTCAATTTCATTGGCCGCTTGGTCGACGGCCCGATGCTCACCCTGGATTGAGTGAATTCTCATTTTAACATTGATTGCCGGGTGGGGGGCGAATGTTGTGGCGCGTGAGCAGGATCGTCTAGATGATCCGGTACGGTGTGGTGTGCAGCCCAGTGATACGTCGCGTGGGACAAGGACCGGACAAGACGCGCCGTGACCCATTCATACCCTGCGGTCCCTTGGGCAGTTTGACTGCATTTTCGCATGTGTTGCCGACACCACGCCAGGTTTTTGTCAGCAACATAAGCTGAGCGTCCCTTTTCACAGGCGCCGCGCGATACCAGACTCTATTCATTCTCTCTTCGTACTGAAACACGCCGACATGTTCTGGCGATGAGCAATGAATTCTGAGCGCAGTTAAACGGGTAGGCTTTCTTTCAAAAGGCGAATGCACGAATCCATCTCAGCTTCATTGATTGAAGCGTAACCAAGTCGGAAGCATTCCGGTGGCTGCGTCGTATCGAGCATAAAACTGACGCCTGGTAAAATGGATAAGCCAAGCCGAGCAGCATTTTTCGTCCATGTCTCTGCGCTTAGCCCCTGTCGTAAGGATACCCATAGGGCCAGCCCGCCCGCTGGCAAAGGAATCGAGAGTTGATCCCTCAACTGCCCGGTGAGCAGTGTCGCGAGGCGATTCCGGCGTTCATGATAGACGCGCCAGACCTTACGAGCATGACGACGGATGGTTCCATCGGCAATCAGTTCAGCAAGAGCGTGTTCCAAGGCAATATTGCCCTGTCGGTCAATCGCTACCCTGCGGTCTGCCATTCGACGAAGAATGGAAACGGGCGCCACAGCATATCCAAGGCGGATGCCCGGCGCGATCAATTTGCTCAGCGAACCGAGATAGACAATCTGGGTGTCGCCCGCTCTTGCCGCTAGGGTCAGGACTTCGGTAACGGGGCCGTTCGGGTCAAGCAAAAAGTGACGATCGCAGCGGCGCCGTTATGCTGCCATTGCGGTAAATAACCCCGACAGATTCCCTTTCGCCGATGCCTGACTTGCTTCGCCCTTCATTTGAAGTCACCCCGGGTTCATGCTTCGGTCCGTGGTCAGCGCGATGGCTGCCATCATGATGCTGGTCCAGTGCGGTAATTCCGATGTGCCCATCTCATTAGCGTGCTCGGCAGAGTCCAGAGACAGTCCTGACCACGGCATCATCGGAACCGCGTCCCGGTTGGGACGACTCTGGACTCCAGTTATGACTGGTAGAGCTTTGGGGAGCACGTCACTCCTGCCGAACGGCCCGGCCCCATGTATTGGCGAGTGCGCCGGGTCAGCGCACAGTCCTATTTCGATATGAACTGGGTGGAGCACCAATGACACGCTTGAAGGCTCGACTGAACGCCGCTTCCGAATTGTAACCGAACTGTTCCGGTAATTGGGAGATGCGGATTTCGTCGCGCATGATCCACTGTCGAGCCAAATGCATGCGGACCTCGGTCAGATAACGCCCTGGAGTTTGACCCACGACTTTGGCGAAGGCGGCCGCAAAGGCAGATCGCGACATGCCTGCCAACGCGGCTAGTCCCAACAGTGTCCAGTTTTGCTTTGGGTCGGCATGGATAGCCACGAGTGCCCGACCGATTTGTGGATCGCGCATGGCGGCGATCCAACCTTCGCTATCACTGCAACCATGCTCTAGCCACGAGCGGATGATCTGCGCTGCCATGACGTCGGCGAGCCGGGCAAGAATACCGCTCGCACCGGCGCGATTCATCGCGCATTCGGAGATCATCGCTTCGATGAGATGCATGATCGCAGGCTCGTTGGTCATCAAATCGCTGGCCTGCATGACCTCCGGCATCAGCCTCATCAGGGGATGCAACTCGTCGAGATTGAAACGCATGGTGCCGCAGAAGAAGACCGATACATCGCCCCCAGTAGTTTCCCGGTGGGGGTAATCGAACACCGTGTCACAAATCGGAAAGCACTCACGACGAGGAAACGGGCGGGGGGTGAGGTCCGGTGAACTCGCCAGAATATGATACGCACCACGAGGTATCAGCACGGCATCGCCTGCTTCCAGCTCGCTCCATTTTCCATCGGGTCCTAAAAACCAGCATCCCTTGCCGGCGATGAAGCGGAAGTGCGCTTCCGCCTGCTTTGGAAAAAAGAAGCTCCACTCCCCGGACAGACGACAGCGCCCGTAATCTCCGCCATCGAGACGGAGGCCGCACAGCATCTGGCTCACGGCATCTGGTCCGCCAGATGGCGTAAGATTGGACGAATAATCAATCATGAGAGATTTTGTATCATTCAAAATCCAATCCGTGAAGCCTAGCGTTTCCGGAACTAACCTTTCGATCTGGAGCATTCGCCATGACCAAACCTAGTTCCTCGCAAGCTTCCGGCCTCAGGGCGTCAGAACAATATAGAGACGTTCCGGACCGCGTCGCATGGCCTGCGGTATATTCTCTCGCCATCGGAGCTTTTGGACTTGTGACAGCCGAGCTGTTGCCGATCAGTCTATTGACGCCGATGGCTGAAGATCTTGGTGTCTCGAACGGAGCCATCGGCCAAACGATGACGGTTGCGGCCTTGGCCGCAGCGATCGCGGGTCCGGTTCTCATCCTCGGCTCCGGCCGCCTCAATCGACGCGTGGTATTGTGGATCCTGCTGGGATTGCTCGTGATTTCGAGCGCAATCACGGCATTGGCGACCGACATGGCCTTCCTTCTTCTGGCCCGTGCGCTGCTTGGCTTTGCGGTCGGCGGTTTCTGGGCGATGCTCACCATGCTGGCTCTGCGCCTTGCGCCGCCTCATCAGGTGCCACGCGCCATGGCCGTGATCATGATGGGCATCTCGGTCGGTACGACGGTCTCGACACCGCTCGGCGCAATGCTCGGCGACCTTTTCGGATGGCGCGTGACCTTTCTCCTCACGGCCGGCCTCGGTATCGTGACCCTCGCCATCCAGCTTTTCACGCTTCCCTCACTCCCTGCCACCGTCGCTCCGAGCGTGCGATCTTTCACAACCGTCTTGGCGCGGCCACGGGTGCTCGTGGGCTTCGCCACGATGCTCCTTGGAGTGTCGGGACACCTGGCAGCGTTCACGTTCATCCGCCCTTTCTTGGAAACCACGCCTCAACTCAACGTGTCCACAATATCTCTGGCTCTTTTCGCCTACGGTGGCGGCGGCTTTATCGGCAATCTCGTCTGGGGCGCAATCGCGGCCCGCAGCCCGGCAATAGCAACGGCAAGTTCGACGTCAGGCGTTGCCCTCAGCATCTTGGCCCTGATGACTGCCGGCACACATCCCGGGGTGGCGTTCGCGGCAACTGCGCTCTGGGGATTCGCGTTCGGCGGCTTCCCCGTATCCGCAGCCATCTGGAATGCCCGCGCCACTCCCGAAACCGACCTGGCCGAAAGTTCGGGAGCACTTCACTCCACGGTTTTTCATGTGGCGCTAGGCACGGGCGGCGCAGTGGGTGGCATCCTGATCGATGGTGTCGGATCGCAGGGGTTACTCCTCTACGCGGCAATCGTCCTGATGACCGCCACCTTGCTCATGCTGACGCTCGGGCGGAGCCGGTGGATCAGCGGAGGCCAACAACGGCTGTCCGCGGCCCTGTCGAATAAGCAATCAGCCAAAGATGCCGGTCGGCCGCTGGAGTAACCGATGCGTAGGCGAATCCAAACCGCACCTATGATCGACCGCTGATGGGGGTTGCCGACGCCGCTGGGCTCGCGCATTCCACTCATGTCGCTGATCCAGATTCTCGCCGTCGCCGAACACTTGAGCTTCCACCGTGCCGCCAAGGCACTTGGTGTCAGCCAACCCAGCGTCAGCGCGAGGATCAGGACGCTGGAGGAGGATATTGGCGTCTGCCTGTTCGAGCGCAACACACGAGGTGTCCGGCTCACCGAGGCCGGGCACCTCTTTGTCGAACGGGTATCGGTTGGCGTCGACCGGCTCGACTATGCGGTGAAGACCGTAGGCATGACAGCGTCGGGCGAGTGCGGCCGGCTTCGCATCGGCATCCATGCCCTGATCCCCGCAGCTTCCTCGCTGAACTGATCGCGAAATATCGCCAAACCAATCCCGGCATCGAGCTCGAGATCACCGAAGGCACGGCCGGCGATGCGGTGATGCAGCTTCGCGCGGACCGGCTGGACGTGGCCTTCGTCGCCGGAAGCCCGGAACTGCCCGACTGTCATAGCCGCCTGATCTGGACCGAACCGCTTGTCGCCGTCCTGCCGGAGCGACACAAAGTCGCCACGCTGTCGGTCATCACCCGGGCCGACCTGACAGGCGAGACGTTCCTAATCCGCCACGGCGGCACCGGCCCGCAGATCCACGACCATATCGTCTTGCGCCTTGCCGGGCGCTGGTCCGTTGATCCTGCGCTTCGACGTTGGGCGCGGCACGTTGCTGTCGATGGTCGGCCAGGGGTTCGGCATCACCATCGTCGGTGCGGCGACATCGCTTCTGCCGACCACCGGCATCGTGTTACTGCCGTTCGCGGATGAGCCGGAGCCGGTCCCGTTCTCGGCCGTTTGGTCGCCTTTCAACCGCAATGCCATGCTGCGCAACTTGCTTGCGCTCGCAGGCAAGATGGGCCGCACCGTTGATCCATTTCGGGTAGCGCAGCAGTAACAGAAAGGCGGTCTTGGCGCTGACGCGACCGTCCTATCTACCGCCGTTAGAAACCGTTGCTAAGTCAGTCTACTCTCCGGAGGACGCGTTTCGGATCCGTGCAACGATCGGACGGGTGAGACAGGGCCTAAGGCGGGCGCGTTTTTGCCCGGTATTCTCCCCATCTGGCGGATTATGATGCAGGAGCCCGGACCAAGCGGAACTCACCCGCCCATGCTTCCTATGAAACAAATGTGCCATCACGCGGTTTTGTCGGGCGTACTGCTCATTCGCCTTGAAGAGATCGTGGCCAATGACGCGCGCGGTGTTGAGATAGCGTATCTCGGTGGAAATGTCCGATCCGAGCAGGAACGCCGACGTCACAACAGGGGCGCCGAGGTAGTCGAAGTTGCCGTAATCGATTTGCGTCGTCATCGAGTCAAAATAGCCCCGCCGCCCCTTCAGCCGCGAGATCGCTGATATCAAAGGTGTGGCTTGAGCCGGACTTCCGCGATCTGCGTAGTGACGGCATGGCTCAACGAGCCAGGATCGGGATGTGCGGTAATGATGAGTGCGTGCATGTCTGTCCTATGCCGCAGTGACTGGCGAGATCACGGCGGTGCAGGCGAAGAACGAACTGGGCGAAATCATCCTCTCGATGACCGCGCGGAGCACCCAAATCTCAGCAAGCGATCTCTAGAGCAAATCCTCGACGAGGATCAGGTGTTCTAACGCTTGGCGGAATTCACGTGTGGGGCCGCATTCCCAAACGCGGGGACGACCCCCGATCATCGGGAAGTCGCCAACTCGTCACATACCCGCTTCGTTGAATAGGACGAACTGTCCAATTCCAGGGAATTTATAGCTGAATTACGCTCGGATGAAGAAGGAGTATTATGATGACACGGCCGCCTCTTCCTCCATTTTCTGAAGCCACCGCAATTGAGAAAGGCCGCCTCGCTGAGGATGGATGGAACACGCGCGATCCACACAAAGTCTCGATGGCCTACACAGTAGATAGTGTTTGGCGCAATCGGGCAGAATTTCTATCCGGCCGGGATGCAATCATAGAGTTTCTGACGAGAAAATGGGCGCGTGAACTCGACTACCGTCTCATCAAGGAATTATGGAGCTTCCGAGATAATCGAATCGCGGTACGGTTTGCTTACGAATGGCGAGATGACAGCGGTAGCTGGTTTAGATCCTACGGTAATGAGAATTGGGAATTCGACGAGAAGGGCCTGATGCGCCGCCGGATCGCGAGCATCAACGACAGCCCGATCCGCGAGTCTGAGCGTCAATTTCATTGGCCGCTTGGTCGACGGCCCGATGCTCACCCTGGATTGAGTGAATTCTCATTTTAACATTGATTGCCGGGTGGGGGGCGAATGTTGTGGCGCGTGAGCAGGATCGTCTAGATGATCCGGTACGGTGTGGTGTGCAGCCCAGTGATACGTCGCGTGAGACAAGGACCGGACAAGACGCCCACATCCGGTTCACGCACTGGGCGCTCTGTGCAGTTTGACTGCATTTCCGTCGTGTTGCCGACAGCAAGCCCCCGTGTTGTCAGCTACACAAGCGCCGCGTCATTTTCACAATGGACGCGCCATGACAGACCCTACTCATTCTCTCTTCGTACTGATTCGCAGCACTCGGGTCTTCTGGCTTTAATCAATGAACTCCGAGCGCAGTTAAACGGGTAGGCTTTCTTTCAAAAGGCGAATGCACGAGTCCATCTCAGCTTCATTGATTGACGCATAACCAATCCGCAGGCATTCCGGTGGCTGCGTCGTATCGAGCATAAAACTGACGCCTGGTAAAATGGATAAGCCAAGCCGAGCAGCATTTTTCGTCCATGTCTCTGCGCTTAGCCCCTGTCGTAAGGATACCCATAGGGCCAGCCCGCCCGCTGGCAAAGGAATCGAGAGTTGATCCCTCAACTGCCCGGTGAGCAGTGTCGCGAGGCGATTCCGGCGTTCATGATAGACGCGCCAGACCTTACGAGCATGACGACGGATGGTTCCATCGGCAATCAGTTCAGCAAGAGCGTGTTCCAAGGCAATATTGCCCTGTCGGTCAATCGCTACCCTGCGGTCTGCCATTCGACGAAGAATGGAAACGGGCGCCACAGCATATCCAAGGCGGATGCCCGGCGCGATCAATTTGCTCAGCGAACCGAGATAGACAATCTGGGTGTCGCCCGCTCTTGCCGCTAGGGGAAGCACCGGGCGGCCGTCAAAGCGATATTCATGATCATAATCGTCTTCGATGATGACCAGGTTGTGTCTGCGCGCGAGGTCGAGTAACCGCAGCCGACGACCTGCGCCCATCGTGACCGTCGTTGGATACTGGTGGTGCGGCGTGACATATATGGCCCGCAGGCGCTTGTCCTCAGCCGCAATTCGCTCCAGCGCATCAAGGTCAATGCCTCCCTCATCGACAGCGATGCCCTTGACCTCCACGCCAGCGGCACGGAAAGCTGACCATGCCAAAGGGTAGCCGGGCGACTCGACCGCGATCACGGCGCCAGGTCGCGCAATCGCGCTCGCTGCGAGAAACAAGGCCATCTGGCTACCTTGAGTGACCAATATCTCATTGGGCGTGGTTGTCAGGCCACGTTCATCCTTCAGATAAAAGGAGAGGGCGTCCCGCAAAAATGGGCTGCCTCTCGGATCACCATAACCACCGTCTGTATAGAAAGACGGCGCCAGGATCGCGCGACGAAAGGCCTGACCAAGCTCCACCGTTGGCGCGAGTCTCGCATCAGGCACTCCATCAGATAACCTGTGTCCCGCGGCTGGAGGGAAGGATATCTCCTCACCGGACGCTCCGAACGCACTTCTTACTCGTTCCCTGCCAAAATCGGGGAGGTCTCGTGCAACAAAAGTGCCGCGCGATGGTGTGGTGGCGAGCCATCCCTGCATTATCAGTTCCTGATACGCAGCATCGACAGTGTTTCGATTGAGAGCCAAAGCCTGGGCTAGCGCCCTCGTGCCGGGTAGTGCCTCGCCGGGCTTGAGGCGACCGCGTTCGATCTCAGCGATGATGGAGCGCGCCAGCGCCAGAAAAATCGGCTCACGGCCCTGAGGCGTGACTTCCAGCGCTAGCGAAACTCCCTTACCCACCGGCCTATCTCTTTCCAACTAATGTTCGAATTGAGATAAGCCGGGGTGTAGCTCATTGCCATTGGTAAAATTGTCCCACGTACCAACGGGGAAGCGCGCCGAGTTGATCTGAATGGGTAGGTCAACCTCTCAGAACTTGCCGTCGGCACGAAAATACAGCAGGGACCGGTTGAATATCTGATTGCGTTTGCAGGTTGCTACGAAAGACGCCAGGAACTCGTTCAGTCGTTCGACAGCCAGATTTTGGACGTCATCGTCATACGTCAGCCACCATAATACGCCCACCGGCCAGCCATGGCGGTTCTCGCTGTTCTGGAACGCACGGTTTGCGGTCTGGTCAACTGAACATATCCGGCCCTTCCAATATAGCTGCGCTACATCACTTGTGACGCTTGGGCGTGCGTGCCGAAGGACATGAAGGCACGCAGCAGGAGGGGCGTCGATGGACAAATGATGTATTTTCTGTGGTCCAGCCCGGCGCTGGCGGTATTCCTTTTGATCGCCAGCGGTCGTGTCGGCACGGTAATGGCCTCCATTTCAGGGGTCGTGATAGCCTTGGCTGTCGCTTTGACAACTGCCCCGGCAGGTTTTGACGCGCCCGACGCGATGATCGCCGCCGCGCGCGGTGCCTGGATAGGCTGGATCGTCGTGCCTTATATTCTGGGAGGCTTGCTTTTCTGGCAGATGGCGATGCGCACAGGAAACGGGCAAATGCCTGTCGAAAATGCCGCTCCGGGTGATGATCGAGCGAGACGACGCCTCCTGTTTACAGCGTGCTTCCTGGTCGGACCGTTTGCTGAATCGGCCACGGGCTTCGGAGTTGGCATCATCGGGACGTTTGTACTTGTGCGGCGGCTGGGATTGGCGCCCTCGTATCTTCTCAGCCTTTCCTTGCTCAGCCAGACGATGATACTTTGGGGAGGCATGGGCAGTGGCGCAATTGTCGGGGCCGCATTTGCAAGGACTGATGCCACCAGTCTGGCATTGCACGGCAGTTTCATCATGTTGGCCTTCAACCTTCTATGGCTGCCACTTTACTGGCGTCTGGCCGAAAGAGCCGGGGTTCCGGCGAACTGGCCTGGGAGGTTGAGCGAAGCGGGCTGGCTCATCGGAAGCGTTCTACTGGTGTCGACATGTACGGCTCTGCTTGGCCCGGAGACAGCGATGCTTGCGGCTTACGGTCCGGTGATCGTCGCAAGATATCTTGCTGACGAACGACCGGGACTCGGTGAGCTGATTGCAGCCGCGCGACGAATGATGCCTTTCACCCTACTAATCAGCTGGCTCGTCATAACGCGAGTCGTCCCGTCCCTTCAGCAGGGTCTGCAAGCACTCGGACGTGTGGAACCATTCGCGGATACGCCGTCATGGTCGCCATTCTTCCATGCTGGCACGTGGTTGGTCGTGGCAGCGTTTGGGACCGCAGTGCTCCGCGGCCACATCAGTGACATAGCCGAAGAAGCGAAGGCAGCTTGGAAGACGGGCAGGCTTGCTGTGCTGTCAATCATCACCTTTTCCATCATGGCTGAGATAATCTCAAGTTCGGGGATCGCGGGTGGATTGGCCTCTGGTCTATACGACGTGTTCGGGCGATGGGCGGTCGTGCTGACCCCTCAGATATCAGCCATTTTTGGAGCGCTCGCTAACAGTGGGAATGCCGCAAATGGGTTATTCATGGGGTCTCAGGTCGGCCTCGCAGAGGCTGCCGGGCTGAATATCGCCGCTGTTATCGCGCTTCAGCACGTAGCCGCCCTTTCGCTAAACATGATTTCGCCGGTTCGGATGTCGATCGTGTGCGGCCTTGCCGGCACACCGGGCAAGGAATGGGAGGCCTACCGCATCATGGCCCCGTTTGCGTGTGTGATGATTCTGATTTTGCTTGCGATATCGTCCGCAATTGCGATGAACGTGATTTAATGCCTTGATGGCAGGTCGATCCGAGAAGCGTATTGGCCGGGAGGTGAACAAGCTAAATCATCGGCCGCGGTATTCTTGTCAATTCCGGCGCTGGGACCAAAAAATGTTTTGCGCCCCTCGGACGCTTACTGGCCATCGATGCCCATACGCATCATTCACACCGGCAGAGTTCTTCTAAAAATGGGCCGCCCGCGCTGCCGGCCCACACAGGGCTCTAAAACCGGCTCTCCCGAGCTATGTCACTCAAAGCCTACTGACATCCCAACATTGTTGCGAACGGTTTTGAGAGCGCCATGCTGAGGACAGCGATTGCCATCCGCCACGTCCAATTTGAGCACCTTGGTACATTTGAGGCTGTGCTCGCAGGAGCCGGTTACAAGCTGCACTATCACGATGTTGGCGTATCCGATTTTTCCGTGCTTGATCCACTCGAACCTGATCTTCTGATCGTCCTGGGTGGCCCCGTCGGTGCCTATGAGGTCGACGCCTATCCTTTCCTTGTCGCGGAACGTGCTGTGATCCGACGTCGACTTGAAAGTGATCGTCCGACAATGGGTATCTGCCTTGGCGCTCAGCAGATGGCCGCCGCGATGAATGCCCCGGTGGTGCATATGGGCGCGAAAGAGATTGGCTTTGCGCCGGTCATTCTCAACGAACATGGGCGGGCAAGTTCTCTACGACACCTTGAACATGTGCCCGTTCTCCACTGGCATGGCGATGCTTTTGACACCCCGAAAGGGGCGATGAACCTAGCTGCGACGGAGGCGTGTGCCACGCAGGCCTTTTCAGTTGGTCACAACCTACTCGCCGTTCAGTTCCATCCGGAGGCCGATGCGTGCACAGGCTTGGAACAGTGGCTTATAGGGCATGCATGCGAATTGTCGGCAGCGGGCGTGGATCCCTGTACAATCCGTGAAGATGCGAGGCGACACGGTGCTGCTTTGCGGGACGCCGCGCGCCGTATGTTCACGGAATGGCTTGGGGGTCTCGAGACGTGAAAATGGACGCCGTCGGTTCATGATCGGGGCTGCGAAGGCCGAAGGATGCGCGAAGCTCCGGCTGGACACACCCGTGGCGAACGCTGGTGCGCACCGCTTCTATTATCGGCAAGGCCTTTTGATCACGGCGTTCAGGTTCGGAATACAGGTAGAGCCGCACAGCCCCACGCGCCGCGACGGCGAGGTCGTGGCATAGCGCTGGGTTGTCGCAAGGAATAGGATGGAGGCGGAATAATCGGAAGCTCGGCGACAGCAGATTTCGGCAGCATTCGCCGCGCTCCGATCGCCTCCAATTGGTCGAGGGACCAGACCGTAGGACAGATCACCAAGCTCAGGTTCGCAAAGCGGCAGATTTGCGCTCACGACAAGATGGACCTGCTGCAGGGTATTGAGAATGCCAATCCGGTAGAACAATCGTGATGGTCGACACAAATGTAGTTAGATGCGTCTGGCCGTCCATATCCCCGCGAGAATGATCCCGCCGCCCAAGCACTGTATCAGCGTCAATGCCTCTCCGAGGATCATCCATGCCAACATTGCGGCGACTGCAGGCTGTAGGAGCAACGTAAGAGACGAGAAGCTTGCGGGCAGCCATGCCAGTGCGTGTGCGATCAGGCTCTGGCCTCCGGCTTGGCTCACCCATGACAAACCGAAGAGGATTGACCAACCTGCAATCGTTGCCGGCAACAACGCGGGCTCCATCGCCCAGGCAAAGGGTAGGATGCATATAGCCGCTGCGCTCGTGCTCCACATCATGATGATTGCTGCCGAGAAATTCTTCCGTGCGTTCTCCAGCATCAATACATAGGCGGCATACAAAATAGCAGCCAAAACAGCGATAGCATCGCCACGAATTGTACTTGCCCCGGCGGAAAAGGTGCCACCCTGCAACAAAACGACGCCCAGGATGGTTGCTGCGAGCGCGAGAAGGAAGACCCGCTTTGGCGCTTTTCCCAGTACCAACCAACTGTAGAGAACCACAAAAACTGGTGCGAGATTCACGAGCAGCGTGGAGTTGGCGACTGAAGTCAGATGAAGTGAGATGTGCCACAACGCCAGTTCGGCCCCGAGAACGACTCCGGGAAGGCTGACAACAGCTATTTCGCGCCAACCTGTTGGACGCTTGGTTCCAATCCTGACTTCTCGCCGCGCGAGAAACGCCAGCGGGAGCAGGGCCAGCGTCAGCCGCCAGAAGGCTGTCGCAACTGCGTCGAGCTCGGACAGCCGGACGAAGATCGGTGAACAGCCGATCAAAACGCCGCCCAGTAACAGTGCTAGCAAAGCCTGCTGCTTCTGGTTAGGTGTCGCCTTATCTTGGGCTGCTACAAGCCTATCATTCTTTTGCTCCAACTGGCCCACCCATCCGCCTGAAAACCGGCTGTTTCTGCTCGGCCAGCGTGAGGCTAAACGAGTTCCTGTTCAAGTCTGACAAATTGTCCTTGCCAGGATTGCGAGACGGGAATGGACTAGTCGTTGAGGCTATAGGTATCGAACAGGTTTATCGACTTTGTTCTATCCTGCCCGTTGCGGGTCTTCTTGCATGGTTCGTGCCCTGGCTGGAGGACCGGAACGTCGTGCGGGAAGATTGACCGAAGAGGGAAAGCAGCTCTGATGAATAATAATACTGCGGCGATCTCCACAGAGGATTGCGAGCGTTTTGGCGCAGATCCACGGTCCACTTTCGAAACTAATCTTAAATCCGTGGAAGCGCGCATCGCAGCTGCTTGTATCCGCTCGGGACGTGATCGCAGCTCGGTTCGACTGCTGCCCATTACAAAAACAGTACCTGCCCATATTCTACGCTTCGCTTACGGTTCCGGTATCCGGTCGTTCGGGGAGAACAAGATTCAAGAGGCTACAGCCAAACGCGAGGCTCTCAGTGATCTACCCATTGGGTGGAGCATTGTCGGTCACCTCCAGAGCAACAAGGTAAAATATCTGACGCGCATCGCTTGCGAGTTTCATGCCCTCGACAGTTTGAGGCTCGCAGACTTACTCAACCGTCGCCTGGAACGAGAGGAACGTACTCTCGATGTCTATGTTCAGGTGAATACGTCGGGCGAAGAAAGTAAGTTTGGACTCGCTCCGGACGTTCTCCTGTCTTTCCTGGAGGCCCTCAGTCAATTCCCGTGCCTGCGACCACGCGGACTTATGACGCTCGCTCTGTTCAGTACAGACATGAAGAAAGTGCGGCCATGTTTCGCAATGCTTCGGTCATTGCGCGACCAAGCTGTCAAGCAACATCCCGGCGTCACTGGTCTGTCCATGGGGATGACGGGTGATTTCGAGGAGGCGATCGAGGAAGGCGCGACCGTCGTCCGTGTCGGGCAGGCCATTTTCGGCAAACGTCCGACGCCTGACAGTATGTACTGGCCCGCCTCTGTCTACCGGTAACAAGCGAGCGCTTTTGGATCAGTGCGACCACAACCAAGTGGCAGACTGGTCGACCGACTTACTACTGATCGGGGGCGGACTAAGCCGCGATGCGGAGCGCCCTCGTTTCGGCCGCTACGATCCGAGAAGACTGCCGGAGACCTTTCGGCGTTAGTGCGCGAATGCCTAGGGGGCTAACTTACCCGACGCTTCTCCAGCTTGCGCGCCAATGTCCTCCTGTGAAGCCCCAGCCTTCTAGCTGTTTCTGAGATATTAAATTCTGTTTCGACCAGCGTTTCGTGGATTCGTTCCCACTCCAGGTTCTTGAGGGAAGTCGGGCGATTGGCGAGAGGCACCTTGGTATTGCCTTCCGAACGATGCAGTGCCCTGATGATATCGTCAGTATTTGCCGGCTTCGCCAGATAGTTACATGCCCCGAGTTTTATCGATTCAACAGCAGTTGCAAGGCTTGCGAAGCCGGTGAGCACGACGATGCGCATCGTCGTGTCATGTTCATGCAGTTCTTTTACGCAGTCCAACCCCGACGCACCGGACAGCTTGAGATCCACCACGGCAAACTCAGGTGTCATGTCCTGAAGCATGTGTGTCATCGTGGGA
The DNA here is from genome assembly GCA_032057925.1 of Rhizobiaceae bacterium. GTDB lineage: Bacteria > Pseudomonadota > Alphaproteobacteria > Rhizobiales > Rhizobiaceae > Brucella. The sequence goes on along the minus strand of DAMCEK010000012.1, from coordinate 35,087 downwards.
TAGTCGCGACAAATGCAAACTTCATATCCTCTCTGCTCAAAAGACCGGCGCAAGGCACTCGCTAATACCAAGTCATCTTCAACGATCAGGAGGGTGCCCTTGCTCATCGCGTGTCACACCCGATGGTGTTCAAAGGTAGCAATAGGGAGACCCGTGCCCGACCGTTAGGGATGGCGTTTGATACCGTGGCCTTTCCGCCGAGCTTGCGTACGACATTGGTTACGAGAAAAAGGCCGAGCCCCGCGCCGGGCCGATCTTTTGTCGAAATATATGGCTTGCCTACATCATTAAGAACCGCGTCCGGAAAGCCCGGACCGTCGTCCTCGATTGTGAGAAGGACATCGTCGCCGGCCCGCCGAACGGACATGGCAATCTCGGAGCGGAACGCTTCAAGCGCGTTGTCCAGCAAGTTGAAGATAGCCTGCTGTAGCGTCAGATCGATTATGATGGGAACATCAGGCGTGAAGTCATTAACATAGGTGAGGGCGTCGACGCCTCTCGTCGCCTGCCATTCACGTGCCGTGTCATCAAAAAACTCATTCAATGATGTCCGGATCGTGCCTTCGCCTCTGGCTTCTCCTGCAGACGCCAGGATCCCTGAGACTATCGTCTTGCAGCGCTCGAGCTGGCTCTGCAGGTGCCCCATATCGGTGAGCAGGTTTGGGTCTTTATTCAGGGCGGGCAGGAGGCTCCAGTCGTTAAGGATGACGGACAGGGTTGTCAGAGGGGTTCCAAGCTCGTGAGCTGCGCCGGACGCAAGCAAGCCCATGCGTACCACATGGTCCTCCTCGACCGCCTGCTGACGGAGCTCGGCTACCCGCGCGTCCCGCGCTGCGAGATTGCGTGTGATCCTGCCAACGAAGAGAACCAGAAGGCCCCCCACCAGCAGAAAGGAGACGTACATTCCCTGCACATGCAAGCCCGTCGGCAGATGGTCGCTCTGGAGATGAAGCTCCATGGGGACGTGAAAGAATATGAGGAAGGCAAAACAGATTGCCGTGACCACCATGATCGTCCAGGTCCGCCATCCGCGGAAAAGGACAGTGGAAATGATGATCTGAAGCAGATAGATGAAGACGAACGGATTTAACGCGCCCCCGCTCAGGTAAAGTAAAGCGGTCAGCGCTAGAACGTCTCCAAGAAGATCGACAAAGATTGCCGTCTCTGAAACCGATTGCGCGGAACGCGTCCTTGCGATCCGGACTATGTTGAGGAGAACAAGAAAGCCCACGACGCTGGCCATCTGATCGACGGGCAAGTCGATGCTCAGCCAGAATTGCACCAAGACGATGGTGACGATCTGGCCTACGATCGCGAGCCATCGTAGCTGAACCAGAAGCAGGATGTTTTTCTGGTTGGTGCCATCGCTAGGTGGAGCTCCAGGCTCGTGCCCGGTTATAGCGCGCAAAAGTGCCTTAAATTCCCATTTTCCACCTATGCGGGCCTCACGATGCCCGCGCAGAAGATTTGAGTGTCCGCATATGCGTTTCAGCTGGTGGCCGGCATGCTCATGACTGGCGTCAGATAGCCCCCCCGCTCCAAGTGGATGACGGCGCATGGAAACGAAAGTCTTTAGCGAGAGGGCTAGCTTTTTCGCGGCCCCAAAGCCTTGCTCAGAGACGTACCAGCTGCCACCCCCGATATTTGATCGGCAATACATTACACATCATCTCTCGCGTTCGATTTTCCATCGGCAGGCGAGCAGACCACTATGGTTGCTTCGGCTAGGCGCACGTAGTTGTGCATCTGGCCGGAGCAGTGACATCGGAAGCCGGATTGATGAAGGGCCGGTTATGTCTAGGTGGATAGGCCGGCGGCGCTCCGTCTATAACTGGGTGGAGGGTGTTTCCAGCAGCACTTGCCGAATTTTTGCCACTGCATCGTCGGGATTCATGCCGTAGGGGATCATGCCCGCCACCTTGCCGTCCGTGCCGATGAGAAGCACTGAGGCAGTGTGACTGACGCTGTAACTGTCACCGGACGTGTTTACATCGGCGGTTATAAGCCAGGCGTCGGCAAACTTACGCATCTCGGCCGTGTTTCCCGTAACGCCGACGATCCGTTCGGAGAAATTTGCCACATAAGATTGCATCGCTTCAAGGGAGTCGCGTTCGGGATCGATGGTAAAAAACAGAGCTTGCAACTCGGCTCCATCCTCACCGAGGGTTTCCAGCCAATGAGTCATGTCGGCCAACGTCGTGGGGCATAGTTCGGGGCAATGAGTATAGCCGAAATAGACCAGTGACGTTCGTCCTCTGAAACTGGTCTGGTCGACAACCTTTCCGTGGGTACCTTGCAGGGTGAATGGTGTGTCGGGTGAACCAATATCCTTGGCCAAGGATGTCCAGACTAGAACGCCCAGAAGTAGGAAGACGAAGATGGAAAGCGCCCCGCCAATAAGGAGCCGGTCACTACGAGCGGTCATATCGAGCTCCTGGAGGTATGATTTGAAATTCTTCTCTGGGTAAGCGGTGAGTTCGCTCGGATCGCCGCCGCCGGACATCATCTCTCATAGCGTACAGCGTTGCGCCGGCGACCATCGCCGCTAGCGCGAACCATGTTAGAGCATAACCCAGATGTGGATTGCGGAAGGAGAGGACTGTTAGCCCACCGATGGGATAGCCACCCGGATTTGCGGCCGCGTCAGCGTCGATAAAATATGGAGCGGTTTCACGCAGACCTCTTGCCTTCGAGATCGCTGCTACGTCGCGTGAATACCAGCGATCATGGTTCGGATCGTTCGTACGCATGAAGCCGCCATTTGGCTCGCTGAGGCGTAGAAGTCCGGTAACGTCTATCTCGCCTTCAACCTGTCCGAGCAAGCGGGATGTTGCGTTCGCCCGGTCGCTGGGAACGAAGCCGCGGTTGATTAGAAATAAGTGGCCTGCCTTATCGACGAGTGGCGTCATCACCCAGTAGCCGGAGCCATGGTCGGTTACGGCCTGAACGAGTGTCTCGGCAGCATGGACGAATGTGCCCACAACACGGATGGGCCGGTATTCATGGTCCGAGGCCAGCCCCAAGTCCCATGCTTCGCCGACGGGCGGCTCTACTGGACGTGAATGAATCCGTGTGTCGACGCGTTCGATCAAGCCGAGTTTCCATTCCAGACGTTCGATCTGCCATAGCCCCAAAGCCAACAGCAAGCATGTCAGTGCAACGCCGAACACGGCGACAAGGACAGTGGTGCGCACGCTTCTCACGCGTGGCTCCTGCTCATCTCTGTACGGGTCCGGCGTGACCATCAGCGGTTGCCTGCCATACCGTCGGACATGGGCATCATGTTGGTGTTGAGATGGAACATGACCCAGAGCGAGCCGGCGAGCATAATCACACAGATGATCAAAGTGAAAATGAGCGCGATCATGTTCCAGCCACCTTCGGAGCGACCGTTCATATGAAGAAAAAAGATCATGTGAACAACGACTTGGATGGCCGCGAAACCCATGACAACAAGGCCGAACAACTGCGGCGAGACACCAGGGCCTGTTATTGCCATCCAGAAGGGAACGGCGGTGAGCACGACTGACACCAGGAACCCGATGAGGTAACCCCTGACGGTGCCGTGGGCCTGCGCGTCGTGAGGATGTTCGCCTTGGACGGCGCTGGCAGCGTGTTTGCTCATGATGCGGACCCCAGAATATAGACGAAGGAAAAAACGCCGATCCAGATGATGTCGAGGAAGTGCCAGAACAGGGACAGGCACATCAGGCGCTTGCGATTGGCCGGTATCAGCCCATGCAAGCTGACTTGCGACATCAGGACGCCAAGCCAGATGCATCCGATCAAGACATGCAGCGCGTGCGTTCCGACGAGAGTGAAGAAAACCGACAGGAACGCTGAACGTTGTGGGCCGGCCCCGATCTCTATCAGATGGTGAAATTCGTAGAGGCTTACCCCAAAGAAGCCGAGACCTAGCACTCCCGTCGCTGCGAGCCATGCCATCATGCCCCTCTGGCGCTCCTGCTGCATCGCAATCATAGCCATGCCGAAAGTAAGCGAGGAAACCAGCAGCAAAGCTGTTGCGACAGCAATCATGTTGAGATCAAAAAGATCTGCTCCTGATGGGCCGGCGGCGTAAGACCGCCCGTAGACGCCGTAGCAAGCGAAGAGGACTCCGAAGATGAGGCAATCGCTCATCAGGTAAATCCAAAAGCCGAGCATCGTACCGCCATCGGCGGGCCCATGATGTTCCTCGACGTGGAAGGAGGCAGGCCGAGTCTCGCCGGGGACCAATTGCTGGGTGTGGGTCATGGCGTCAGACTCCGGTCGTAAGGTGTGTGGTGCGCTCGTCCTCGACGGCGGTCACCTCATCGATCGGGATGTAGTAGTCCTGATCATAGTTGTAGGTGTGGACGATGGCATAAAGGAGCATGGCGGCCAGGGAGACGGCGGCCAACCACCATATGTACCAGACCATTGCGAAGCCAAGGACTACGCTGAGAAGCGCAAGCACGACTCCAGCCGCGGTCCCACGAGGCATATGGATGGCCTTGAACCCCTTTACAGGTCGCTGGTAGCCACGCCGTTTCATATCCCACCATGCGTCAAGGTCATGGACCAGGGGGGTGAAGGCAAAGTTGTACGCCGGCGGTGGCGACGAAGTCGACCACTCAAGCGTGCGAGCATTCCATGGATCACCAGTCACGTCCCGCAGTTCATCACGCCGACGGATCGAGACATAAATCTGGATCAGGAAGGCAACGATCCCGACAAGGACAAGGAGAGCCCCAAACGCAGCGATCAGGAACCAGATCTGCAGCGAGGGATCCTCGACGTAGTTCACGCGGCGTGTCACCCCCATCAGGCCCAGTATGTAGATTGGGGTGAATGCGAACCAGTAACCGGAAAGCCAGAACCAGAAGCTTATCTTGCCCCAGAATGGATCCAGTTTGAAACCGAAAGCTTTCGGAAACCAGTAAGTGATCCCCGCGAACAGCCCGAAGACCACGCCACCGATGATGACGTTATGGAAGTGGGCAACCAGGAATAGCGAATTATGGAGTACAAAATCAGCCGGTGGTACTGCGAGCATCACCCCGGTCATGCCGCCAACCGTGAACGTTACCATGAAGCCGAGGGTCCACAGCATAGGAAGCTCGAAGCGGACGCGGCCACGATACATGGTGAAAAGCCAATTGAATATCTTCGCCCCTGTAGGGATCGAGATGACCATTGAGGCGATACCAAAGAAGGAGTTTACGCTCGGGCCGGCCCCCATCGTGAAGAAGTGGTGCAACCAGACCAGATAGGAAAGGATAGTGATACAGACAGTCGCGTAGACCATCGAACTGTAGCCGAAGAGGCGCTTCCCCGTGAAGGTGGCAACTACTTCGGAATAGATTCCAAACGCCGGCAAGATGAGAATGTAAACCTCTGGATGTCCCCAAATCCAGATGAGATTCACATACATCATCGGGTTGCCGCCGAGATCGTTGGTGAAAAAGTTTGTCCCGACATAACGATCGAGCGTCAGCAGGGTTAGGACTGCCGTCAGCACGGGGAACGAAGCAACGATAAGGACGTTCGTGCACAACGCAGTCCAACTGAAGACGGGCATCTTCATCATGGCCATGCCTGGAGCACGCATCTTAATGATAGTCACGATCAGATTGATCGCGGACAATGTCGTCCCGATACCGGCGACCTGAAGGGACCATATATAGTAATCAACACCGACGCCCGGACTATAGGCCGAGCCAGAGAGCGGCGGATAGGCAAGCCAGCCTGTCCGCGCAAACTCACCGACGAAGAGCGAGATCATCAGCAGAACAGCGCCAGCGGTCGTCAGCCAGAAGGAGAAATTGTTGAGGAAAGGGAATGCTACGTCGCGTGCTCCGATCTGGAGGGGCATGACGTAGTTCATCAGTCCCGTTATCAGCGGCATTGCGACAAAGAAGATCATTATGACGCCGTGTGCCGTGAATATCTGGTCGTAATGATGCGGTGGCAGGAATCCTTCGTTCATACCGACAGCAAGGGCCTGCTGCGCTCGCATCAAAAGGGCATCCGCAAATCCGCGGAGCAACATCACGATCCCTAGGACCATGTACATGATCCCGATTTTTTTATGATCCACCGACGTGAACCATTCACTCCACAGGTACCCCCAAAGACGGTAGCGCGTGAGCGCCCAGAGCACGCCGGCTCCGATGACCGCCACGCCAATGAAGGTCACCAGGATAACCGGTTCTCCGATAGGGATGGCACTCAGATTGAGGCGGCCGAATATCAGTTCAGTGAGACCGAGGTTGGAAGGCATTGTGTGATCCGATCGCTGGATTTTAACTGGCCGCGCGGCGGCTATTCAGTGGGCTGCGGAGATGACGTCGCATCTTCGGGCATTGCCGTCTCGTCACGAGGCATGGCATAGCCCGAGGGTCCGTGCCCAAAATGAGTGCCATGCACGCGTCCCGCGTCGTAGATGAGCCGCTCATAGTTGCTCGCGCTGTTGAGGCCGCTGCCCCCCCGTTTGTCGATGAACATCATCTCGTCGGCGCACATCCGGGACGGATCGGCGCAGAGATTGATGACGGATGCGAAAAGTGCCGGATCGACGGTCTGGAAATATCGGACCGGCTCGCGTTCGCTCGGCTTCTCGATCCCGAGGTATCGATCGCGAGTCAGCGGCTCACCTTCTGCTTTAACCTTGGCCACCCAGGCGTCGAAACCCTCGTTCGACATGCCGTGAAAGCGGAAAACCATGTTGGAGAAGCCTGGCCCAGAATAGTTCGAAGAAAGGCCGTTATATTTTCCCTCTTCATTGATGACCGCGTTGAGTTGCGTCTTCATGCCGGGCATCGCGTAGATCATTCCAGCCATGGCTGGAATGTAAAAGGCATTCATGATTGAGGTGGAGGTCAGTTCGAAGTGGATAGGCGTATCCACGGGTGCTGCCAGTTCGTTGACGGTCGCGATCCCGTGGTCCGGGTAAATGAACAGCCACTTCCAGTCGAGCGCAACAACCTGCACCCTTAACGTCTGGGTCTCTTCGGTCACTCGCTGCGTTGCATTGATCCGCTCAAGAGGACGGAATGGGTCCAACAGATGCGTATAACGCCATGTGACTGCGCCAAGGACGATGATCATCAGGAGTGGAACCGTCCAGATCAGCACCTCAAGATGGGTGGAGTGGTGCCAGTCGGGTTCGTATCGCACAGCTGTGTTCGAAGCGCGGTAGCGCCAAGCGATGAACAGGGTGGCAGCGATCACCGGTACAATCAGCAAGAGCATGAGCCCGGTCGTGAAAAACAGCAGGTCGGATTGCTGAGACGCCACGTCGCCCGAGGGGCGCAGGACCACCATTTCGCAACCGCTGAGAAACAGAGAGGTTGTGGCGATAATAATAAATTTGGTGGATTTCGAGCGCAACGCACGTCCCTCCGGCTACTAGGTCAAGCTCATGTACAAAGCTGACGCCGGATCGGGCATTGGACGTTTTGTCCACTACGCCTTGCGTGAAGTTTTAGTCCAGAAGAAGTTCCAGGAATTTTCCAACGCAGCGGGCCAATTGCCTATCCGGCAGACGAGGGATGCCATTGATGACTTCTTCCAGCACGACGACAGCATCGTCTAGCGGCGATCAGCATTTGCATGATCTCGGTTCTACCGGAGGGCACGGGACGGTCTCTCCTGGCGAACTCGCGATCGGGGTCGTAATCGGCAGAGCCTCCGAGGCGTTTGACTTTTTTGTTTTTGGTATAGCGTGCGTGTTGGTGTTTCCAGCAATCATCTTCCCATTCGCCGATGCATTGACAGGTACGCTCTATGCGTTCGCAATATTTAGCGTGGCGTTTTTTGCCCGCCCCGTTGGTTCGATTGCTTTTCTCTGGATCGATGCTCGATATGGTCGAGGTACGAAGCTAACCCTCGCGCTGTTCCTGCTTGGTGGCTCGACGGCAGCAATTGCATTTCTGCCTGGCTACCAATCCATCGGTTCGGCAGCAATTGCTTCACTCATCGTCTTTCGACTTGGTCAGGGATTTGCCCTCGGGGGCGCCTATGACGGGTTGGCGTCTCTCTTGGCGTTGAACGCGCCAGCGAACAAACGTTCATGGTATGCGATGATCCCCCAGGCGGGAGCGCCAATTGGGTTTGTCGTTGCCAGCGGCCTTTTTGCCTATTTCTATCTTACGCTTTCGCAGCAGGACTTTCTTGGATGGGGCTGGCGATACCCTTTCTTCGTGGCCTTCGTGATCAACATCGTCGCCCTCTTTGCGCGACTTAGGCTGATTGCGACGGAGGAATATGAAAGGCTTTACGAGGACCATAATCTTCGGCCGATCCGGATCGGGGAACTGATTGAGCGTCGGGGTCTCCATCTTATCATCGGTGCATTTGTACCTCTGGCAAGCTTCGCACTCTTTCATCTCGTCACCATCTTTCCCATTTCGTTCATTGAGCTTTACTCGGATCGATCGATTGGTGAATTTCTTCTAACGCAGCTGTCGGGCGCGGTAATCTGCTTGATCTGCGTAGTGCTGTCGGGCGCCATCGCTGATCGGATTGGCCGGGCGCGGCACCTTGCGTTATGCGCTGTCGGGATAGGGATGTTGAGCATAGGCACCCCGTTTCTCCTGGGTGGTGGGACCGCGGGCCAGACAGCATTCATCCTGATCGGTTTTGCTTTGCTCGGGTTGTCGCACGGCCAGGCAGCAGGTGCTGTCGCTTCAGCTTTCGCAGAGCGCGACCGTTACACGGGCTCAGCGCTGACGTCGGATCTAGCCTGGCTGTTCGGCGCCGGCTTGGCACCTTTGGTTGCTCTGGTACTTACCGCCCGGTTCGGTGTTGGATCGATTGGTCTCTATTTGATGTCGGGTGCGATCTGCACTCTATTTGCCCTTTGGATTAACAAGCGGACCTCGCAAACGGCATCGCTTTGACCAGACGTGAGGAAATTGAGGAGCATGTGCCAAAGGCAACACGACGCACGTCTTCTGATCAGGCATTGCGAGGTTGAACGTGAATGGAAGGGTGCGGCCTATCGCACCATTTTTAACCGGCCCTCCGGCTGTCAAAGTTTCTGACTTATTCACGACGTTACAAATCTTTCCTCAGGAGAGGGATGTGCAGCGGCGCTGATCTACCCGACACACAGGCAGCTTCGCTGAGGGCCTCTCGGGATCACGTAAATCTCAGGTCGCTTCGGAGGCGGCAGACAGTTTAGGAGGAAATATGCCGCAACAAGTCATCACGGCCAACCGACTCACCGACGGTGTGGTGGTTTGGTTGGGCGCGGAAGAGCGTTGGAACGCAGAACTCGACCGCTCTTCGATCTTCGATGAGATTCAAGCTGCAGCGTTAGTCGCTAAGCTAGCAGATCGTGACACGAACATCGCCGTAGATGTGCGCGCCGTACCGGTAGAGGCCGTGGATGGACAGGTGGTTCCTACGGAACGTCGCGAGAGGTTGCGAGCTGTTGGGCCAAGCGTGCGAGCAGATCTCGGCTCGACACCACCAGAGGAACGGTGGGCACATGGTCCGCTTCCTCCACCGCCGTCATCATACTCCACCTCACCCTTCGCCGGCATTTATCGGTACGACGAGTATGACAGGCAGTTCCTACGAGATCGCGCGGCGCAGTTCCGTAATCAGGTTGAACGCCGCTTGTCAGGTGAGTTGAGCGAGGACGAGTTCAAGCCGTTGAGGCTGATGAACGGGCTTTACCTACAACTCCACGGCTATATGCTACGCGTAGCTCTGCCTTACGGTGTGGTGAGCGCGTCGCAAATGCGCCAACTCGCCTATGTGGCGCGTTATTATGATCGAGGCTATGGTCATTTCACGACGCGGCACAACATGCAGTTTAACTGGCCTCGTCTCGCCGATGCACCGGATATTCTGGCAGTGTTAGCTGAGGCGGATCTTCACGCGATCCAGACAAGTGGAAATTGCGTGAGAAATGTTACCACGGATCATTTTGCCGGAGCGGCTGCCGAAGAAGTCGTAGACCCGCGTCTATACGCCGAGATCCTTCGACAATGGTCAACTGACCATCCAGAATTCACGTATTTACCTCGCAAGTTCAAGATTGCCCTCTCTGGTAGCCCACAGGACCGTGCCGCTGTGCGCTTCCATGACATAGGCATTCTTGCGCGGCGAAATTTGAACGGTGAGGCCGGGTTCCAGATATTCGCAGGGGGAGGTCTCGGTCGAACTCCCATTGTTGGCACGATGGTAAGCGAATGGATACCCGTACGGGACTTGCTGCGTTATATCGAGGCTATCCTTCGCGTATATAACGCACTCGGACGACGCGATAACATTCATAAAGCGCGCATAAAGATTCTGATTCGCGAGATGAGAGCTGAGCGCTTCATCGAGATGATCGAGCAGGAGTTCGCCGAGATGCCCCGCGATCATGCGGTTCTCGACGAAGAGATCATATCAGCTGTGGGGGCACGCTTCCATGAGCCGCCATTCAAGGATCTTCCGAAGCATTGCGTCGTGTTTGAGCAGACGAAGCGCGATGACCGAGCCTTTCGGTCGTGGGTCAAGACGAACAGCCATCCGCATCGGAAAGCCGGCTACATCTCCGCCGTAGTCTCCATGAATCCGGTTGGGGGCATCTCGGGAGATATAAGCGCCGATGAGATGGATTTCGTAGCAGATCTCGCGGATCGGTTCTCGTTTGGTGAACTTCGTGTGTCACACGAACACAATCTCGTGCTGCCGCATGTACAGCAGGATGAGCTTTACAAGCTTTGGCAGTCGCTGGTGGACGCCGGTCTGGCGACGGCAAATATCGGTCTAATTACAGACATTATCTCATGTCCAGGGATGGATTATTGCAGTTTGGCGACCGCGCGTTCGATTCCGATTGCGCAACAGATCGCCCAACGCTTTGCCGATCCCGCGCGACAGGAAGCGATCGGCGCTATCGACCTCAACATTTCTGGCTGCATCAACGCCTGTGGTCATCACCACGTCGGACACATCGGTCTGCTCGGCGTCGATAAGAGTGGAGAGGAAGTCTACCAGATCACCCTGGGAGGCTCTGGTGACGAAGAAGCGTCCATTGGAGCAATCCTCGGACGGGGCGTTGCTGCTGACGATGTACCTGACGCAATTGAAGCGATCATTGACGCTTATCTTTCAATTCGAAAGGACGGCGAACCCTTTATCGCAACTTATAGACGCCTTGGTGCTGCTCCCTTCAAGGAGGCTGTTTATGGCGCTCATTGATAGCGGGGCTCGGGTGATTCAGGACCGGTGGAGTTACCCGGATGCAGACGGCACCTATCTCACTCAGGCCTACAGCGTCGTTCCTGCTGACGCGTTGGCGTTGGTGTCTAATACTGTTCGCCCGCTCGGCGTGCTCGTGCCTGCGGGTACTTCCGTCAGCGACCTGATACCATATTTGAGCGACCTCGAATTGATCGCAGTCGAGTTTCCGAAATTTCGGGATGGGCGCGGCTTTACGATGGTTCGGACGCTTCGCGCAAAGCAGGGATTCCTAGGAGACATCCGAGCGATCGGTCATGTCTTGCCTGATCAGTTTGGTCCACTCGTGCAGTGTGGATTTTCTAGCATAATGACGCCTACTGAGCATCCTCCCGAACAATGGCAGCAGAAGGCGGCGTCGCCAGGTGGCGGCATACCTCCGAAGCCACTGGTGCAGCGACTGATCAACCAGCGGGCGAGAGTCCCGAAGAGCCCTGAGTGATATAGCCGCCCTGCCGTATCAGGCTGATTATCATGAACTTGTTCGGACCGGCCCACGAGTATCCTTGGAACCGGCACACTAAAATGCTCGCGTGAGCTGCTAACAATTCCGCCTGAAGTGACCTCATGACGGAGTGGATATGGAGCATGGCCAAAGTCGGAAAAGCGGTATTCTTTCGGACCCGTTCACCAATTTGTCTGGACGCTGAACAGCGTTTCATCGGCGCTCTCAACCCCGCCTTGTACGATATCGAAGTCGTAGACTTGGGAATACAAAAGGCGCGGCTCGCGGAGGCAGTGGCGGCGGGCATTAAATCTGTTCCTGCCGTCATTATTGACGGTGCTGTTTACCATATCAATTTTGGTTGTGGGATTCACGATCTCTACGCAGAGCGGAGACATCACAGCCTGGACTACATCGATCATGGGGCCGGGATATAGGCCATTATGTACGCCGCGTGAAAGTTACCCCACGGGAGATCGGCAAGAGTGCGGACCCCCGAACTCTAATCACCTGCGCGGATGTGTGCCTGATCTGGAGGAATTGCCGCGGCTGAGGGACTCTTGCCTTATGGGTAGTCCGCGGGGGGCGACGGGATATGTCGCGTAAAACGCCTGCCAGGGGGCAGCCTGTATCAATACGCTCCGAGAATATAACTACATTTGACCTCAGACCTCTGAGATACGTTCTGGCAGCTGCGGAATCTGTTAGCATTCGCCGCGCGGCAGAAGCCATGGGAGTGAAACCTTCAAGCGTCAGTCGTGGCATAAGAGATTTGGAGGATCGAATTGGTATCGGGCTCTTTGAGCGCGGTCCTTTCGGGGTGCGCTTAACGAATGCTGGTAGGGAGTTTTTGCAGCAGGCGCTGCCAGCTATTCAGCAGATCAACGAAGCCTTCGAACGTGCTGGTGCAGCGGGGCGTGTAGAAATTGGAGCTGTTCGGATCGGTTTGATCACGACGCTTGCCAGTGGGTTCCTGCGCAAATTGATGGGGCGTTTTCAGTACGCACATCCTCATGTGGATATCGATTTCTCGGATGGAGGACGGTCTGATCACATTCAAAGCATACTGACCCGCAAACTGGACATTGGCTTCTTCACTGGCACCAGTGCCGTAGAGGGTTGCGACAGTCTGGAGTTATGGCGCGAAAGAGTCCATATTGCGATGTCAAAAGAGCATCGCCTGGCAGGTCAGCCGTCAATAAAGTGGCATGAACTGCGGGATGAACACTTTATCGTATCCAGATTTGGAGCAGGTTCCGAAATACGTGATTACATCGTGCGAAGGATCTGTGACTACAGCACCTACCCTTTGATCGACTATTGCGGCGTACACCAGGAAACGCTGATGCACATGGTCGCGATGGGAAAGGGAATAACACCTGTAGTAGCTTCATGGAGTGACGTGTCCATTCCTGCGCTTACTCTCGTTCCTTTAAGTGCGTCGGACGACGTGGTCCCATTTAGCGCAGTTTGGTCGCCTGACAACGACAATCCCAGCCTGCGGCGCCTGCTCGTTCTTGCGCGAATGATGGCCGGGGACCCGAAGGAATGAACGGGAAATGCAAAACGGTGAGCTCCGTAGAGAAGATCTCTTCAAACCAGCGCATCGTTTCTAGTTACTTCGTTCGTTGTGCCTGACGTCTCGCTTTCGCAAAACCCCGATCTGTGGCGATAAAACGCTCCAGCATCGGCACGATAAGTCTCTTCGCATCGAGCGCGGTCCGTCCGGTTTCCCGGCCAAGCGCTTCGGCATATGCGAGAAGATCACAGTGCAGGGCGCCTGGCAGTTCCAAAGTCACTTTGACGGGCTTGTCCTCTGTGAGGAGGCCGAGCTTCAATTTCGTCATTGCCCCGCTCCATAGGGTTCGAGCACGAGATCGCGGGTGACGATCAAGCGGACCGGGAAGCCCGGCCTGATCGTAAGCGTTGGCGCGACCTGCAACTGGCGGCGGATGATCTGCTGACCGGCATCATTGATCGTGTCCTGTGCGCCGTCGCGGATGGCGCGGATCAGGCGGTCGTCATCATCGACGGCGAGCTCCGTGCCGATGGCGAGCAGGGTCGAGAGTCCTGCCGCCTTGGCGAGATCCCACCAGTGATAATCCACCCCGTCCTCCAGACCGGCATAGCCTTGCGTGTCGGCGCCAGGCTGACGTTCCAGAACGATCGAACGGCCGTTCGGGAGGATCAGCCGGTTCCAGACCAACAGCACACGGCGCTGACCGAAGCCGACGTCGTTACTGTATTCACCGATGATACGCGTGCCCTGCGGCACCAGAAGAAAGCGGCCCGTCGGGCTGTCATAGATGTTCTCGGTGACCTGCGCGGTGATCTGTCCGGGCAGATCGGACCGGATACCTGTGATGAGAGCGGCCGAGATAACAGCCCCGGCCTGAAGGACATAAGGCGAAGCGGGAGCCATGACGCGATCGGCGGCAACGGTGCGCCGATCGACAGGACCATTGAGGAAGGCGTTCTGCCGGTCCTGGGCGGTTAGGGCGCCTTGCATACCGGGGAGACCGAGACCGGCAAGACCCTGATTGGCCATGCCGCCAGTTGCTCCCGTACCGGCCCCTGAACCCGGCGCGGTCTGGAAGAAGACCCGGCTCGTGCGGGCGGCTTCTTCCTCGGCAAGACGGCGCTGCTCTTCCGGATCGACTTGTGGTGTCGCGATGGCAGGCGGCACGACAGGCTGACCGCGGTTCTGGGCATCAAGGATGGGACCGCCGAGATCTCCAGGCAACGGCGGGCCGAGGACCGGGCCGCTATAGTCGCGTGGAAGACCGGCGAGACCATCGGCCGTTGTTCGGTTGTCGGTCGAATAGAGCTCTTCGTTTCCGGTGCCTCCATCGCGGGTCTGGAGCGCATAGATCAGCGCGCCGCCGATGCCGATGCTGGCGACGAGGCCGACGCTGGCCAGAACCTTGCGCGACAGGCGCGTTACACGCGGCGGCTCAGCGCGCAGTCGCATGGCGGATGCGGAATCGACGGGGGCGCCGGTGAGCGGGGCGTCATCCTCGTGGTTGGTTTCCTGATTGCTCATGATGCTGGCCTTCCGTCGGTACGGACAATCCGGACCGTCTGCTGGCGAGTGCCGCCGCCGAGGCGCAGCTCGGCCGCGCCGAACAGGCGATCGACGATCAGGATGTGTTGGTGAATGCGACTGTTGACGATCTGGGACTCGCCGTTGGAGCCGATAACGAAGAGCGGCGGCATCTCGCCCTGCACGATCCCGCGCGGGAACTCGATATAGACGCGCCTGCCGTCGTCATAGACGGAGAGCGGCTTCCAGGGGGGCGTATCGCCGGTGAGCGCGTAGCGATAGTTGCGCTCTGTCCCTGCCGGTATCGCCGGCGTGGCCGGAACGGCCTGACGTTGACCGGCTGGCGGTTGCGGATAGGCCCAGGCCACGGCGGGCATATAGGGGTTCTCGCCCGAGCGCAGTTCGATCATGTAGACGCGGCGATCGGTCGTCACGACGAGGTTGGTTGTGATGTCGGCGCGCGACGGCTTGACGAGGATATGGACGCGACGGGTTACGCCGCTGCCGCTCTCGGTGTCGCCGATGATCCAGCGTGCCGTGTCGCCGGCAGCGATGGGGCCAGCGCCGGTCAGGCTCTCACCTGGCTCGAGTGCGATGTTGGTGATCTGGCCGGGAGCCGCATAGACCTGATAGAGGGCGCCTTCGCTCCAGGGATAGATCTGGATCGAATTGTAATAGCCCTCTCGTCGCGGCTCTACGCGGGCGGCGGTATTGGCGTTCTGGACACGTCCTTCGGCAGTCCTGGCGGCGGCTCCACCTCGTGCCGGTGTCCAGGCCGGCGGCACATGCAACGGCCGAGGTCGCTGATCGGTAACGACGGCCGGCACGGCCGGCAACGGCGGCACATCTGAGTCGTAGCTGATCTGGGGCGGGCGATTGGTTGCGCAACCTGCCAGCATGGTTGCGGAAAGCAGGACAAGCGCCAAAGCGGGTTTACGGAAAGCCGAGGTCATTGGCTCATCTCCCGCGACCAGTTGATGGCGTTGACGTAGATCCCCAGCGGATTGGCGCGCAGGCGCTCGGCGTCGCGCGGCGTTTGGATCACGATGGTCAGGATGGCGGTCCATCGCTCGGTTCTGGAGAGTTGGCCATTTTCATAGTGACGCTCGGTCCAGGCGACGCGGAAACTGTCCGGCGACGCGCGGATGACGCTCGATACTTCGACTGCGATTTGCTGGCGACCAACGCGGGTGAAAGGATCGTTGGAGCGGGCGTAGTCGTTGAGCGCCGCCGCGCCGCGATCAGTGGTCCATTCATAGGCGCGCAGCCAGTTCTGGCGCACGATGATCGGATCGGCCGGGATGGCGCGTGTCTGCTCGATGAAGCGGGCCAGATGGAAAGCGATCTGCGGATCGTTGGGACGATAGTCCACCGAGGCGGGCGCGACCGTCTGGGCGTGACCGATCTCGTCGACTTGCACGACCCAGGGCACGACCGTTCCGCGCGCCGACTGCCAGACTAGGGCGGCGGCAAAACCCACTGACAGGATCAGGCTTCCGAAGGCCATATAGCGCCAGTTCTTCGCCTGAACACGGGCGGAGCCGATCCGGTCGTCCCAGACTTGTGCGGCCTTTTGGTGTGGTGTCTCGGGTTCCGGCGCCTTGCCGTAGTGGGTTGCTGTGCGTTTGAAGAGGCTCATGAGCGATCACTTTCAGAAAGGTTGACGGAGGAGCCGCCGCCGTGGCTGTCGCCGGAGCGCACCGCGTGTCCGGCGGCGGAGACGCCGTGGCTGAGAGACTGCGAGCGTTTCATACGCTTGGCCCAATCCGGAGGGCCGTTTGCAGCCGGCGCCGATGTGGTAGAGGCGGCATCGCCGCCGCCAATCGTTCCCATGGTTGAGGAGCCGCCGGTCGTCTCAAAGCTGGATTTGGCTCCCTCGGAGAAACTGGATTTGACACTTTCGCTCGCGCGTGCTGCTGCGCGCTTCAGGGGCGATACGGCTGCGCTGCCCGCAGCCTTGGCCACACCGCCCATTCCGGCCGCAACGCTGGATGCGCCTGATTGACCAGCGGAGGCGAGACTGTAGGCGGTTGAAGCGCCGCCGGCTGCTGCGGCTCCGCCACGAACGGCGGCAGCGCCACCGGAGAGAGCGGCGGCACCGCCCTTAGCAGCGAGACCGGACGCGCCGCCTGCGGCAAGGGCCGCACCACCAACAGCAAGACCAGTCCCGACCGCTGCGCCAGCGCCAAGCTGGGGGCCACCGGAGACGAGACCGTTGGCGATGCCAGGACCGAAAATGCCAAGGCCGAGCAACGACAACGCAGCCAGGACGATTGCCATCGCGTCGTCGATGGTTGGGGTCGCTCCGCCAAAGCCGGTCGTGAACTGGGAAAACAGTGTCGAGCCGATGCCGATGATGACGGCCAGCACCAGAACCTTGATGCCGGAAGAAACGACGTTGCCGAGGACCTTCTCGGCCATGAAAGCAGATTTTCCGAAGAGGCCGAAGGGAATGAGGACGAAACCGGCCAATGTCGTCAGCTTGAACTCGATGAGCGTGACGAAGAGCTGCACCGCGAGGATGAAGAAGGCGAGCAGAACCAGAGCCCACGCGAACAGCAGGCAGGCGATCTGGATGAAATTCTCAAAGAAGGACCAATAGCCCATCAGGCCGGAAATGGATTCGAGCAGCGGGCGTCCGGCATCGAGGCCGGTCTGGGCGACCTTACCGGGGCGAAGGAGATCGGCCGTGGTGAAGCCGGTGCCGGAGCCCTTGAGCCCGAGACCTGCGAAGCTGTCGAAGACGATCTTCGCCAGATTGTTCCAGTTGCCGATGATGTAGGCGAAGGCGCCGATGAACAGGGTTTTCTTGACCAGACGCGCGATGATATCGTCGTCTGCACCCCAACTCCAGAACAGGGCGGCCAACGTTATGTCGATGACGATCAGCGTGGTGGCGATGAAGGCGACTTCACCGCCTAGCAGGCCGAAGCCTGAGTCGATGTAGCTGGTGAAGACCTGTAGGAACTGGTCGATGACGCCGGTGCCGCCCATGATTATTGTCCTTCTTTTTGGTGGGGAGCGGCTGGCGCGACGGGTGAACGGATGCCGAGGAAGCGATCACGGCTTTCGGCCCAAGTTGCCAGGCACTCGGAATCCTCGGTCGCCTTCTGCCCAAGTTGCTGGCAGCGGCGCTGAGCGGCATGCAGCGGATCGGTGGGTGTAGGCTGAAGCTGTCGGGTGGTGGACGTTGCGGGGATATCTTCCTCGCGGGTCATCTCGATTGCGGTCGCCGTGATGGCGACCGCGACGAATACAATTGCGCCCAATCGGGCCAGCAGCTTGCCGTCCATACTACTCCCCTTTCCGGCGTCAGTTGTTACCGTTGTTGAACATCTGAGCGCTGCCGGGCTGGTAGCCAGAGCCGGGCGTGAGGAAACGGCGACGCTGTTCGCGACCCTGTTCAGCGGCGGCAGCCTGTTCGGCTGCTGACAGAGCTTCCGCCCGGCCATTCGCGGCCAGAAGTGCGGTCAGGTCCGAAAGCTGTTGTGCCTGAAGCGCAAGAAGCTGATTTCCAGCTTGGGTTGCCTGAAGTGCGCCGGTTGCTCCTTGACTCTGACCGATCAGAGCCGACATCTCCGCGCGCTGCCCGTCGATATTGCCGACGACACCAGCCTGGACCCGCATGGCGTCTTGCAGACCACCGACGGTGTTTTGCCAGCGATCGCGGGCGCCAGCGACAAGTGCCTGATCGGAAGCCGACATCGAGGCATTGCCGTACTGGGTCTGGAAGGCCTGATCGATCTTCTGGACGTCGAAGGCGATGTTCTGCGCCTGCGCGAGAAGCTGTTGCGTCTTTTGGACGTTCTGCTGGAGTTGTTGTATCGCGGAATAGGGAAGGCTCGCGAGATTGCGGGCCTGATTGATAAGCATTTGCGCTTCGTTCTGAAGCTGCGTGATCTGTTGATTGACTTGCTGGAGTGTCCGCGCTGCCGTCAGTACGTTCTGCGCATAGTTCGTTGGATCATATACAATCCGGCCGAACTGCGCGTGCGCGGGAGCTGAGAGCATCGGTGAAAGGGCGAGTGGTATGGCCAGAAGGCTCGCAGCCGTAAGAACGGCGCGGGTACGACGAGTAATCATCACAGTATCTCCAGGTTGGTAAGGTCGGGGATGAGGTCGGCGGCCCATGCGACGTCGCATTGGCGCAGCCAGGCATCGAGGAAGCCTTCGCGGCCATGCTCGGCGGCGATCTGTGCTATGCGGGTCTGGTCCGATTTCGAGGAAGCGGCGCAAAGCGCCAGCGCCACTTCGCCAAGGCCGAGATCAAAAAGGCGATTGCCGCGGCGTGACTGGCAGTAATAGTCCCGCTTTGGCGCGGCGCGGGCGAGGATCTCGATCTGCCGGTCATTGAGCCCGAAGCGACGATAGATTGCTGTAATCTGCGGCTCGATGGCGCGCTCATTCGGCAGCAGCAGGCGGGTCTGGCAGCTTTCGATGATCGCGGGCGCGATCGCGCTGCCGTCTATGTCGCTGAGAGACTGGGTGGCGAAGATGACTGATGCGTTCTTCTTGCGCAGCGTCTTCAGCCATTCACGGAGTTGGCCGGCGAACCCGTCATCATCGAGCGCCAGCCAGCCCTCATCGATGATGAGCATAGTCGGGGATCCGTCGAGGCGGTCTTCGATGCGGTGGAAAAGATAGGAGAGGAGTGCGGGCGCAGCACCGGTGCCGATCAGTCCTTCCGTCTCGAACGCCTGGACCGATGCGCCCCCGAGATGCTCGGCTTCGGCATCCAGCAACCGGCCATAGGGTCCGCCAACGCAATAGGGGCGCAGGGCCTGTTTCAGCTCGTTTGATTGGAGCAGGACGGCAAGGCCGGTGATGGTGCGTTCCTGAACCGGCGCTGATGACAGCGAGGTCAGTGCCGACCAAAGATGCTCCTTCACGTCGGGTGTGATAGTGATGCCTTCGCGCGTTAGGATCGACACGATCCAGTCAGCAGCCCAGGCTCGTTCGGGTACATCATGGATGCGGGCCAGTGGTTGAAGGGAAACGCTGTCGTCGGCGCCTTCGCTTAGATTCCCGCCGAGATCGTGCCAGTCGCCACCCATGGCGAGAGCGGCGGCCCGGATCGAGCCGCCGAAATCGAAGGCGAACACCTGACTTCCGGCATAGCGGCGAAACTGGAGTGCCATCAGAGCCAGCAAGACCGACTTGCCCGCGCCGGTCGGGCCGACGATCAGGGTATGACCGACATCGCCGACGTGAAGGGAAAACCGGAACGGGGTCGAGCCTTCGGTCTTGCCGAAGAGCAGAGGGGGCGCTGCAAAGTGCTCGTCCCGTTCCGGTCCCGCCCACACCGCGGAGAGCGGGATCATGTGAGCGAGATTGATGGTGGAAATCGGAGGCTGCCGGACATTGGCGTAGACATGGCCCGGCAGGGACCCGAGCCAGGCGTCCACGGCGTTGATGCTCTCGGCCATGGCCGTGAAATCACGGCCCTGGATGATCTTCTCGACCAGTCGCAGCTTCTCGTCGGCGATGCGCGGGTCGTCGTCCCAGACAGTGACCGTTGCGGTGACGTAGGCCTGCCCGGCGTAATCCGCACCCAGTTCTTGAAGCGCCAGATCGGCGTCGGCCGCCTTGTTGGAAGCGTCAGTATCGACCAGGGCCGAGGCCTCGTTGGTCATGATCTCCTTGAGGATCGACGCGATTGATTTGCGTTTTGCGAACCATTGTCGGCGGATCTTGACCAGCAGCTTGGTAGCATCGGTCTTGTCGAGCATCACTGCGCGCGTCGACCAGCGATAGGGGAAGGCCAGTCGGTTCAGCTCATCGAGCAGACCTGGTGTCGTCGCGGTCGGAAACCCGACGATGGTGAGAATGCGCAGATGCGCCGTTCCCAAGCGCGGTTCCAGCCCGCCGGTCAGCGGCTGGTCGGCGAGTAGCGCGTCAAGATACATCGGTGTTTCGGGGACGCGAACGCGATGCCGGTTGGTGGAAATACACCCGTGCAGGTAGGTGAGTGTTTCGGCATCCGTCAGCCAGTCGCATTCGGGCATGAAGCCGTCGACCAGTTGCAGGACGCGATCGGTGCGGTCAATGAAGCCGGTCAGGATCTCGCGCGCATTGACGCCGGTCTCGGCTTTGCCTTCATAGAGCCAGCTCTCGGCGCGCGCTACGTCTTCGGCCGGCGGGAGATAGAGGAAGGTCAGGAAGTAACCGGATTCGAAATGGCTGCCGGCTTCCTCGAAATCGGCCTTGCGCTCGGCGTCCACCAGCGCGGAAGCGGCGTCGGGAAAGCGGCTGGCAGGATAGGTGCCAGCGGCATGACGCTGCGCCTCGACGAAGATCGCCCAGCCTGAGCCGAGGCGACGGAAGGCGTTGTTGAGGCGACCGGCGACGGCGACAAGCTCGGCTGGAACAGCGCTGTCGAGATCGGGTCCGCGAAAGCGAGCTGTCCTCTGAAAACTGCCATCCTTATTGAGGACAACGCCTGCGCTACACAGCGCGGCCCAAGGCAGGAAGTCGGCCAGGCGGGCGTTGCGGTTGCGGTATTCTGCAAGGTTCATCATGGCCATACTTCCTTCAGACGCCCAGGTGGCCGGGGATACGAAGATGGCGGCGCACGACATCCACGAAGAGGGGATCGCGCTTCGCGGCCCAGACTGCCGCGAAGTGGCCGAGCAGCCCGA
This sequence comes from Rhizobiaceae bacterium, assembly GCA_032057925.1. Taxonomy (GTDB): domain Bacteria; phylum Pseudomonadota; class Alphaproteobacteria; order Rhizobiales; family Rhizobiaceae; genus Brucella. The sequence continues at coordinate 13,738 of DAMCEK010000012.1, read as the reverse complement.
GCGCAATCCCGACCAGCCAGAGCCGCAGACCCAGCCCGAGCGCGGCGGCGAGCGTGCCGTTGACGATGGCGATCGACCTTGGGGCGCCGCCGAGCAGGATATGTTCGGTCAGCGCGCGGTGGACCGGGGCGACGAACCCCGGCACCTCGGCGAGGTTTTCGAGTGAACCCGCCATCAGACCAGCGCTCCGCCACCGAAGGAGAAGAAGCTCAGGAAGAAAGAACTGGCTGCGAAGGCGATGGACAGTCCGAAGACGATCTGGATCAGGCGGCGAGCGCCACCAGAGCTGTCGCCAAAAGCCAGGGTGAGGCCAGTGACGATGATGATGATCACCGCGACAATTTTGGCGACGGGGCCCTCGATCGACTGGAGGATCGATTGCAACGGCGCTTCCCACGGCATCGAGGAGCCCGAAGCGTGGGCTGCTGGGGTAAGGACTAAAGTGGCGTAGGTGACGGCTGCCGCCATCGCGACATGGCGACGGAAGCGGATGGCATAACGGATCATGATTTGTCTCCGGTTGATGAGAGGGTTGCAGGGGTTGCCGGGATCACGCGGTAGTCGCCGTCGGGACCGAGGCCTTCGACGCGGGCAAGTTCGGAAAGCCGGCGCTGTGATCCGCGGCCGGAAAGGACCGCGACAATCTCGATCGTCTCGGCGATCAGCGCGCGCGGCACCGTCACGACGGCTTCCTGGATGAGCTGTTCGAGCCGGCGCAGTGCGCCGATGGCGGTGCTGGCGTGGATCGTGCCGATCCCGCCAGGATGCCCGGTTCCCCAAGCCTTCAGAAGATCGAGCGCCTCGGGGCCGCGGACCTCGCCGATCGGGATGCGATCAGGCCGCAAACGTAGTGATGACCGGACGAGATCGGAGAGCGACGCCACGCCGTCCTTCGTGCGCATGGCCACAAGGTTTGGCGCAGCGCATTGCAGCTCGCGGGTGTCCTCGATGATAACGATGCGGTCTGAAGTCTTGGCGACCTCGGCGAGCAGCGCGTTGGTGAGTGTTGTTTTGCCCGTCGAGGTGCCGCCCGCAACGAGGATGTTGGCGCGAGACGAAACGGCCTGCCGCAGGGTCGTAGCCTGGGCGGCATTCATGATTCCGGCGGTGACATAGTCGTCGAGGGTGAAAACGGCGACGGCGGGTTTGCGGATTGCGAAACTCGGCGCTGCGACGACGGGCGGCAGAAGGCCCTCGAACCGCTCTCCCGTCTCGGGAAGTTCGGCTGAGACGCGCGGCGCGCCAGAATGAACCTCCGCGCCGACATGGTGTGCGACCAGGCGGACGATGCGTTCACCGTCCGCCGGTGAGAGGCGCTCGCCGGTATCGGACAACCCTTCCGAAAGCCGGTCGATCCAGAGCCTGCCGTCGGGGTTGAGCATCACCTCGACGATCGACGGGTCTTCGAGAAACCGGGCGATGGCGGGGCCAAGGGCGGTGCGCAGCATGCGCGCGCCCCGCGTTATCGCTTCAGATTTCCGGTGATTCTCCGCCATGTCGTCCCCTTGCGTTCAGGGACCGTTCGGCAGGCCCTGGATCGGGGACGATTAAAAGAGCCTGAAATTGGGCTGATTCAACAAGTCTTTGTCGTAGTAGTAGCGTGGCGTGCAAATACAGGAAAACGGCGGGGTGGGCCGCGACTTGTTCGATTTCACTCGAAGACTATGGCGCTTCCGATTGCGAATCGCGCGCGGGGTTTAGATCTTCGCCGACGATATCGTCTGGAATCTCACGGAGGAAGCTCTGCCCCTTCTGAAGGCGCATGCCAAGGGTTTCGATAAACCCCTCGTAGCGTTCACGGCCTTTGATCTGCGCAGCGGACTGAGCGTCGTTCGGCAAGGGAGGGGTCACCATCAGCCAGAAGCGAACGAAGAGCGCGACGGTTTCCGCAGTGACGCCGAGATCGCGCTCGATACGCTGCACCTGCCGCGAGAGCCTGTCCATTCTGCGGGCATAGGCGGCCTCGCGTTGATCTGCGTGGTCGGGTGAGAGGAACGAAGCGACGGCCGCCTCGACGATCGCCGAGCGCGAGATGTTCTTGCGATCGGAAAGATCCTTGATCTTTTCGAGCAACTCCACGGGCAGGGTAAGATTCAGACGATCGCGCATGGGTTAGAGATCCATATTGTCGTTGGGGTCCATCGATACCTGACGGGCAATTCCGCTCATGCGGCGGCGCAGAACCTGACGTTGGCGCGCAGCATCCTCGGGTTCGTCATCAAGCAGGACGGAGAATTCTTCGGAGGGCTTTTGGTCCGTTGTTTCCTTGGCGATGGCGACGTGATCGGGGAGCTCTGGCTCGCGCCGCAATCCGCTGTTGGCGGCATCCTTCTCCGCCTTCTGGATTTCGGCGAGCAGGCGAGCGTCCGGTGATTGCGGTTTGAGGTCAGTCCAGGCGTCCTTGCGTGTCGTTCGCCGGGTCTTCGCCGGATCGGGCGGCGGTAGCACCCGCTCGTTCAAACGCTTGTCTTCGAAATAACGTGCTTTCTTCGCGCGGACCGGTGGAGTGGCCGCCAACATGACGATTTCATCGTCAGGTGGGAGCTGCATGATCTCGCCAGGAGTGAGAAGTTGGCGGGCGGTCTCCGAACGCGAGACCATCAGGTGCCCCAGCCAAGGCGACAGGCGATGCCCGGCATAGTTCTTCATCGCCTTCATTTCGGTAGCGGTGCCAAGCGCGTCCGATACCCGCTTCGCCGTGCGTTCGTCATTGGTGGCGAATGAGACACGCACATGGCAGTTGTCTAGGATCGAGTTGTTGGCGCCGTAAGCCTTCTCGATCTGATTCAGGGACTGTGCGATTAAGAAGGCTTTCAACCCGTAGCCCGCCATGAATGCCAGTGCGCTTTCGAAGAAGTCGAGGCGACCGAGTGCGGGAAACTCATCGAGCATCATCAAAACGCGATGCCGACGATCCTTGGTGTGCAGGTCTTCCGTCAGGCGCCGGCCGATCTGGTTGAGGACCAGTCGGATAAGCGGCTTGGTCCGTGAAATATCTGAGGGTGGCACGACGAGGTAAAGCGTAGCGGGGCGCTCGTCCTCGATCAGGTCGGCAATGCGCCAGTCGCACCGGCTCGTCACCTCGGCCACCACCGGATCGCGATAGAGACCGAGGAACGACATAGCCGTCGACAGGACGCCGGAACGTTCGTTGTCGGATTTGTTCAGGAGCTCGCGTGCGGTCGAGGCGATAACCGGATGCGGACCTTTCTCGCCGAGGTGCGGAGTGGTCATCATCGCCGCCAGTGTCGTTTCAATCGGGCGCCTCGGATCAGACAGGAAACCGGCGACACCCGCGAGCGTCTTGTCTTTCTCGGCATAGAGGACGTGAAGGATTGCACCGACCAACAGCGAGTGGCTGGTCTTTTCCCAGTGGTTGCGTTTCTCCAGCGAGCCTTCCGGATCGACCAGTACGTCGGCGACGTTCTGAACGTCGCGCACCTCCCATTCGCCGCGGCGGACCTCGAGCAGGGGGTTGTAGGCGGCAGATTTGATGTTGGTGGGATCGAACAGCAGTACGCGGCCGTGCTTTGAGCGGAACCCAGCAGTGAGCTGCCAGTTCTCGCCCTTGATGTCATGAACGACGACGGAGCCTGGCCACGTTAGTAGGGTGGGAACGACCAGGCCGACACCCTTGCCGGATCGCGTTGGCGCAAAGCACAACACATGCTCCGGGCCATCGTGGCGGAGATAGTCACGGTCGAGTTTGCCAAGGACGACGCCGTCGGGACTGAGAAGGCCGGCCGCTTTGATCTCCTTTGGATTGGCCCATCGGGCCGAACCATAGGTTTCGATGTTCTTCGCCTCACGGGCACGCCAGACGGACATGCCGATGGCGACAGCGATGGCGATGAAACCGCCGGAGGCGGCGATCATCCCGCCTTTGGCAAAGACGTCGGGGGCGTAGGCGTCGAAGAAGTACCACCACCAGAAGATTGCTGGCGGGTAGTAGACTGGCGTTCCACCGAGCAAGAACCAGGGTGTGCCGAGCTGCGCCTGAAATCCGAGCTGCCAGGCGACGTATTGCGTGGCGCCCCAGGTCGTGAACAGAACGATAAGGAACACAATAAGGATCTGGCCCCAGAGGATTTTTGTCGCGGACATTACGTTCGTCCTTTTCTGTTGGAATTGAAGGTCAAAGGCCCAGCCCCCGCTGGCGGCCAAGGCTCCAGTCGATTCCACCGCCGCCCTTGGCGACACCGGTGATGTGCTGGCCGAGCTTCTTTTCGAGGGGTGGGGTCCAGGGTACGAGCTGGAAGCCGAGACCGTTGTCGATCAAGGCAAAGCGACCGGAGGAGAGAGCGAGCCGCTGGCGGTAGATGCCGGTGACATGCTCGCCCGGCTGCACCTTCTGAAATGCGAGTCCGGTTTCGGTCGCGAGGTTCGATGCAACTGCATCAAGCTCGCGTTGGCGCAGGGTGTTCAATAGATCACGCTGCAGGATGATGCGCTGCGCCTGGCGACGGGCGAGCCCTTCTTCCGCGAGGTGTTCGGCGCGCGCCTGCATAGCTTCGCGGACCTCACCGCCGAAACCGCCACCGGACAACGGCATGGCCTCGCGCTCGACCAGGCGGTGATCGAGCCAAGTGGAGCCGGGAGCGGTGATCTGGCGATTGAGATCGAGATCGGATCTGTTCGAAAGCACCAGCGTCGGGCGCTCATCGTCAGGACCGCCAAAGCGGCGCAGCTCTACAATGCCGCCAATGGGAGGCGAATGCTCGAACGCCTCGATGCCGCGAAAGCGGATATGGTGGGCACGGCCGTCTGTACCGTCAATCACTGCGTAGGCTTCGCCACTCAGTTCATCGTGCAGACCGCGATCGACCAGCCGGCCGATAATCGGGGTTCCAGCGCTGGAGCTGTCGATGACATAGTCGGTGAGATCGCGATCCTGTCCGCGCTCGGTGAAGGCGCGGTGCATGGTCTTGATGATGTCGCCGCGCATGCCGAGATCGCGCAGGGATTTTTCCGCCTCAAGGCCGACCATCCATTCGCCGGGTCCTGCGGGTGCAGCGAGGCCCATTTTCTCAAGATGCTGAAGCCGGCCGACCATCAGACGACGAAGCGAGGGGTCAGATTTGGCTGATGCTTCGGGCCGCAGGTCGATGAAGCCGGTTTCGTCCGCGGCGACGCGGATTTCGACATCGAGACGGGTCCAGCGCTCGGCCGTGACCTCCTTTTCCAGCGTGTTGCGGATTTCGTACTCGGGTTTTGGGCCGAGTTCGATGGAGACGAGGTCTTCGGCGCGCGAGCGGAGGCCGCGGCTGATATAGTCGCGTGAGACGACGAGATCAGCGCCGGTCTGATCGACGCCGCGTACGAGAAGATGGACGTGGGGATTGTCGGTGTTCCAATGATCGACGGCGACCCAGTCGAGCCTGGTCCCGAGATCCGCTTCCATCTGCCGGGCGAGATCGCGGGTGAACTCACGCAGGTCGGTCATGTCTCCGGCGTCCTCGGGAGACACGATGAAGCGGAAATGGTGCCGGTCATCCTTGCAGCGATCAGGGAAAGCGAAATCATCGGCGCGATCGGTCTCGGCGTCGAACATCACACCCTTCTCCCCATCCCGGCTGACGCCTTCGCGCTTGAGGTATGAGACATGTGCGGATAGCGGCGCGGATCTGAACGACTTGCCTTGATGGCGAACGATGCGGGCTTTCACCACAACGCGCCGCGCAGAGCTGAACAGTCGGTTGCGGCTGAAGCTGCCCCGGCCCCGGCCGAAGGTCGAGCGGCCATAGTTGGAGGTGCGTTTCCCGGAGGCGGACGGTGGCGCGACATGCCCGGCCTTCTTCGCGGCGCGGAGCACCTGATTGATGAAGCGCTTGGGCTTGCCCGCGCGGGTGCTCTTGATGCGCCCGGGGCGGACGCGGAACTCGCTGTCGCCCTCGCTCACGTCGCGGCTCCTGAAACCCGAAAAAGGGGTCTGTGCATGTGCGGGCCTTGATATTGCTTGGAAAAACCGTGCTTCATGCACGCGACCGACCGCCATGCACACAAAAACGCTAGTCTCGTCAGAGACTTACAGCGTTTTGGGCATGGGCTTTTATCTCGCCGTCCTTCTGTCGTTCCTTCCTGCTCTCCTCGCAATTCCCCACGGGCCTCTCCAGACCACGCCACGCTGCGCCAGACCACGAAACTGCTCATGGCCGGTCTCCATCACCAGCACGGGCGACAAACAGGTCGCCAGACGGCGGTGTATCGACGGGCTCAGCACGCCCGGCCTGTGCAGCCGCGATGCCGTCGGAGTGCTCGGCTTGCGTTGGTGGTCTTGCATTCGAACCGGTGAAGGACGGCGTGACGAAGAGCGGTGCCTGGCGCCAAGCGTTCGGATCGGCGGTGGCGACGACGGTGTTTCCTCGCGTCGTCGGTGCAAGTTCACCGCCACCGACAAGGGGCGCGAGGATCGCGACATAGGCGCGGGTTTCCGCTGGAAGGGGACGGCCCGCGAGGTATTCCTCGTAGCGTCCGGGACCGGCATTGTAGGCTGCCAGAAATCCAGGCGAGCCGTAACGATCATACATTTCGCGCAGATACGCGGTGCCTGCGAGTATGTTGTCGCGGGGATCGTAAGGATCGCGTCCTAGACCATGGCGGATGCGCAGTTCCGCCCAAGTATCGGGCATGACCTGCATCAGTCCCATTGCGCCTGCCGAGGATATGGCACGCACGTCACCGGCGCTTTCGACGCGGCGGACGGCGCGTATCCAGTGTTCGGGGATGCCAAAGCGGTGCGAGGCTTCAGCGATGAAAGCGGCGTGCGGATCGACAGCGTCTGAACGGCCGTGCGGCACGGTTTGTGCCAGCACGACGGCCGGCGGCGCGGTGGAAATGCAGAGGCCGGAAAGGAGAAAGGGGATGATGCGCCGGGCAGTGCGAAGCCGCCCGGCTGACATCGGTGATGCGGGGTTCGGACGAACGCGCGGCATGATTATTCTCGTTCGCCGCGCTTTTGCGGGCGCGACCAATGGAGGGACCATGAAGTTGCGTCCGCGCCGTTCTGGAACAGCCGCGCGCGGATCGGCTGCGGGAATGTCGGGTCATCTATGAGCAGCGAGAGATACTCACCGGCCTTGTCGCTGGTCTCCGTCCAGGCGGCCCCGATTTCGGGCGCACCGTCATCTGCGCCATGATGGACACGGTGGGTCGGTGCGTTCTCGACGTCCGACGGTTCGACCGGGACGATGGTGATCTCGCGATAGAGCATGAGGGTGTGAATCCGGCCGGTGAAGCCGGATTCCTCGCGGGTAAATTCGCCGATTTGCGGCATGGCTTTGTCCTTTCGTAATGCGGTGAGATGACAATCGACGAGCGGTGCGCCCGCCGCAGGCGGCGCGATCACCGCGTTTGCGCCCGCCATTCGAAGCGGCCATCGCCTTCCTCGTCGGTCCAAATGGGGACCGCCCGACCGATGACCGAACTGGCTGGGATCGGACCGAAATAGCGGCCGTCGAGGCTGTCCGGGACTTCCCAGTTCATAAGGAAAATTTCGTTGTCTGAGATGTGGCGGCAGCCTTCCCAGCGGGGCAGCGCGCGGCCAATCCGGTCTCGCTCAAGAGCGACTCCCATCTCCACACCGTCGACGGTGATGTGGGTTGTGATGCGACAGACGGTCTGACCCGGAAGGCCAAGCACCCGCTTCAGAAGCGGCGTGTCACGTGGGAGATATCCGCCAGTCGCGAGGAAGTTGGCGATCGGTTCTGGCGCATCGACCGCGACCAGATCGGTGATTTCCAGACGCCCTGTGGGTTCGATCGAATAGAGGCCGATGGGGGTGCTCGCCGAGGCGTTCCAGATGAGCTTTGTGGGTGTTTCGATCCAGGAGGATACGGCGATGACGTTGGCGGCAACCAAGGTCGCAAGGGCCCATTTGAGATCGATCATGGCGCGATCCTCCGGCGCGTAAGCCACGCCTGATGCTGGTCGCACGTGTAGCTGCGAGGTTCCTGATTGGCGGTGAGCCGGTTGTGAACATGCCGCCAGTACTCGGGCGCTGCGTCGGCCGGATCGAGGTTCATCGCGTCGATGGCATCTACGAGTTGCAGGACTCGTTCGACCTTCGGCCAGCCTTCGATCTTCAGTAGGATGTCGGCGCCGGGACGCACGAAGGGCAGTGTCTGATAGGCTTCGCCCGGAACAACGGCGCGCACGATATCGATGCGCGAGATGACCGTGCCATAGTCATTCGACGCCCAGCGGACGAAGGCGAAGATCGTATCGGGACGGAAGGAAAGGATGCGCCGGCGGCGATCGATGATCGCCTCGCCGGCCTCCTGACCGAACCTGATCCAGTATTCGATCTTCTTCTCGATCCATGTCAGTTCGACATGGGTGAGGTTGTCGGATGGTCTGGGCGACAGCACAGGGCCGCCGCGCATGCGGTGGGCCGCAATGCCGGTCATGACAGGTCTCCTGATGGGGGCGAGAATTCACGTGTGAGCAATTCGCGCAGCATGTCTGCCACGGTGAGGCCGCGCTGGAAGGCGGCGATCTTGATGCGCCCGCGTAGCTCGGGCGTAATGTCGATGGTCAGTCGGGCGGTGAATCCCGAGTCTCGCGCCGGTGACGTAGGGGTCGGCTCGGGTGTTTTGATCCAGCTTTCGGGATCGGCGGGACGGCTGGCGAAAGCGCGCTTACGAGAATGGCCGGTCATGACGCGCCTCCGTCATGGAACGGCAGCAAAGAGGCGATGCGATCGCGGGCGCGGCTGGCCATATCGGGGTCGATTTCGCAGCCGATATAGCGGCGGCCGGACAGTCGGCAGGCTTCACCGGCCGCGCCGGAGCCAGCGAACCAGTCGCCGAGCAGCCCACCTTCTGGGCAGCTCGTACGAACGAGGATTTCCAGCAGCCCCGACGGTTTTTCGGTCGGGTGGATGGCGCGGCGGTGGCAGTTGCGGAGATAGATGACAGAGCGCATGAGGCGCGGCCCGCCGTCCTCGCTGACGTAGTGGCCGGCATCGATATGGCCGGTGTGAGGCGGACGCTGTTTTCGCCGCACCGTGCGGGCCGTAGCGTCGGGCGTGGTCTGGACGTCGTTGTAGAAGTTGCGCCATGGCGTTTCGGCCGGATAGAACTGGACGGCCAGTTCGTGCACGCGCTTGAAGCGATCGGCGTGAAAACCGGTGACGTTCTGCTTCTCCCAGACGATTTCCTGCGCGATCTGAAAACCGGCATCCGCGAAGTGCCCCGCGGTTTTCATGAAGCTGCGCAACGAGCCGAACACCCACAATGAGCCAGTCGGCGAGAGGGCAGCGCGCGCCAGCTCAACCCAGCCCTCGACGCGGCGATCCCAGGCAAGCGACGTGTCGCCATAGGGTGGATCGGCGAGGATCATGTCGTAGGGGGCGTGCCATGGCATCTCTTCGCGGCAATCGCCGGTCACGATTGTTTGCGGAAGGACCGTCATGGAGCGTTCCTCCCGATCCGGAGGGCAGCGATCTCGGCGGCTAGCGCGGCGAGGACCGGGGGGTCGTGATCAGCCAGCGTCTCGGCCGTTTCACGGGCGATGACGGTGCGGGTTGCGCAGCGGTTGAGCAAGAAACGGGCGATAAGTTCTGGCCGATAGATGCGCGCTTCGCGCAGGAGCGCCAACATCTCGGCCGAGGCCCAGCCATCGAGCGGTGATGGTTGCACCGGTATCAGCACGAGATCTGCGGCGAGCAGCGCCGAGCGCATCAGCCCGGCGACACGCGGCGGGCCGTCGATAACGACGTGATCGGCATCCCGGGCGAGTTCCGGCGCTTCACGATGCAACGTGTCACGAGCCAGGCCGACAATGCCGAACAGTCGAGAGAGGCCCTCGCGACTGCGCTGCTGTGACCAGTCGAGCGCCGAGCCCTGCGGATCGGCATCTATCAGGGTGACGCGCTGGCCGTTCGCCGCCCATTCTCCGGCGAGGTGCAGCGCCAGCGTCGTCTTGCCGACACCGCCCTTCTGGTTGAGGAGTGCGACGATCATTCCGCACCTCCGGGCTCGTTACCGGAGGACAGCGAAGGATAATCGGAAGATGATCGGGTCGTAAGATCGGGTTTACGGAAAGACGTAAGAGGCGTATTCTTTTCTACCGTAGAATTACGGGCCTTTTCGGGCCGTCCGGCGATGTTTTCCACATCGCGCGCGCGCTCTTCAAGGTTAGACTCTGTGTTAGACTCTAAGTTAAGAGAACGATTTCGTCTTTTATTTCCGGAGCTTATACCCGGTTTGGGTTCCCGATAGCACGAGCCTCCGGTTCCCGATAGCACGATAGGCCGGGTTCCTGATAGCACGAGGCTATCCACAGGTTGTCCACAGGGTGGCGTCGGCTCGAAGGCGAGCAGGTTGCGACCGCCGATTTCGACTTCAATGAAGAGGGTGTAGCCAGGCAGCGGCTGGCGTTTAACAATGTCTCGCAGCTCGAAGGCGAAGCGTTTGAACGGCGACAGGCTGCCGGATTTCTGATGCAGATGGTGGAAGTCGAAGCGCCAGCCATTGCGCTGGCGCCCGCCATGTTTGCGCACGATGCGGTACAGCCAGCGATCGAGGCCACCGGTGAGATCGAAATAGGTGCGGTCGATAGTCAGCACGAGCGCGTCGTCGAGCACGGCGCGGTAGAACCAGTCCGGCACGATCAGTTCGAGACCTGCGGGCATGCCATAGCGGTCGGTTCGTTCCTGCCATTCGTTGATCCAGGAGAAGCGGTGCCGGCGACCTTCAGCCGGCTGGCGAATGGAAGTGGCGACGGTGGTGGACTGGAGACGATCTAGGGCGGCTTTCAGGCGCTGATAGTCGCGTAGGCCAACCCCTCTGCCGATGAAATTGAGGATCTCGTAGGGCGTTGCCGCCATCAGCCGCGATGTGCGCAAACCCTTGTCGCGCGCTTCGACGATCTGGCTGGCGGCCCAGATCAGGATGTCGGCGTCCCAGATCGTGGCCATGCCGTGATCGGGCACGGCTTCGACGCGGATCGAGACATCGCCTGCGACGAAGTCGATCGGGGCGGTGCGATGTGATTTGGAGAGGGAAAAGAAGGGATAGGCCATGAGGTCCTGCGCGTCTCGGGGCGCGAAGTCGCCGGGAAGCGCGTGGAACAGATCAAGCTGTCCGCGTTCCGGAGATGAGCGATGCCGCGCCGACATTCGGGGAGCCGCAAGAACTAGCGGGCGTAACGACCGGCGTGAGCCGGTGCCGGGGCTTGCCGTTTCGCGGGCAGGACTCTGCCGCGTGGATCGGAGGTTGAGGTGACGGCACCGCGATCGGCCCAGGCTTCGAGGTCGTCAATGGCATAGACGACACGACCGCCGAGCTTGCGATAGGCTGGACCCGTTCCGTAGGTGCGGTGCTTTTCGAGCGTGCGCGCCGAGAGGCTGAGGAACTCGGCGGCTTCCTTGGTGCGTAGGAAACGCGGTGGCAAGGCTGCAAGATTGATGGTCATGGTGGCCTCCGTGGCTTTCGTTCGGGGCGCTGGCGATCAGCGGCGAACGAGGGTCACGATGGCGAAGAATAATTGGTAGGGGGGAGTGCGAACTTGGGGTGGCTAAAATCGCACACCCTAGATCGCGGAAACGGTTAGAAACGGCGGCGGTGGCGGAGTAGCTTGCGATAACCACCGTCGATCATGGAGAAGCCGTCCTTGACGAGATCGATTACCGCGTCACGTAACGCGGATGTTTTCCACGGTTCAGCGGCCACCCGCTCGACGCCGAAAATGACTTCGGCGATCTCTCGATACTCGGCATTGTTGCTTCGTCCGTCGACGGCGCGCAGCATGTTTTTCAGTCGACGCCTCTGCTGCGCGGTCATGCGGGTGTTTGGCGGCACTTTATGGCCATGCAGACTGCGCCACAGTCTCGTCAGGGACTCGATCCGGTCGAGGCCGAGAGCGTCAAGGGGGACATGGGCGCTGATTGGCTGATCCGAGGCGAGTGTGTTGAGGAGAATGAGGTGAATTCTCCCGGTTTTCTCGACGTATGAGAGATGCAGCCCCTCGATGGCAGGCACGCTATCAGAGGACAACAAGTCCGAAGGAAACCGCGGCTCCGTGAGGGCCATCTCAGGTGACGGGCCGATGTGTAAGACGCTGCTATCGGATTCAGGCGTCCAGAATACGGCTTGTTCTAGGGCCGTGAGGCTGGGTCGTGCGGGGAAATCGCAGACCCCAGCGGGTCTGGATGAACTCCACCTGCATGTCATCTCTCAGTGCTGGAGCAAGGGAGATTGAGAAGTCTTTCTGATACTGCTCGTTCCGGCGAAGGCATTCCCACGCGAGATTGTCGGTGTCGACTTCGTCCATGAAGTCATATGCAGATGATGTCCGCCATTCTTTTGTATCGGGCACCATGAGTTTCCTCCCCATACTCGAATACACGCTCTGCGGGAATTGATTCCGGGGATTAGAGGTCGTGCATAGGCCTGGGCCAGGCAACGAGTGTTGTCGTCGTGACAACGGAAGGCGAATGTGGACCGGTCAGTGCGGCAGGCCTCTGCGCAGTTGCCGGTAGCCATGCTCCGTCATCCAATGCGCGCGCGAGAGATGACTGGCATGAATTCGGCGGGCGCGATCCGGCTCTGTAAGGGGGCAAATTCCGAACAAGACTTCGACCGCTTCCTGCCAGGAAGCGCCGTCTTTTTCGGCATCGAGTAGCCGCATGTAGAGCTTGACGTGCTGGCGGTCATACTCGGTAAGGGCCGGTCCTTCTGGGGCCTGTTCGTGATAGTCGAGCTTGAGCATCGAGAGCGCCGCTGTGCTCTTCATTGAGATTGTTGTCCGAGGAGTAATTGTAGGCCGTCATTGTGACGGTTGAAGGTCATTATGCTTTGAGGGCGGCGGCAGCAATCGAAACTATCTACGTTGTTCCGATTCCTGGTCATGAACGACTATTACCCCCTCGTTGCGGCCGGAGTTGATGAAAGCAATGCCTCCAGCGCTCTTCGCACCTGATCGCTGGTGCTTTCAAACACACGAAGGCCAGTCGCGGACTCCATGCGTTTGAGCGCAGTCAGCGATACCTTGGCCTTGTCCGCGAGCATCTCCTGTGACCAACCGAGTAATGCGCGCGCGGCCCGTGTTTGTCGGGCGGTGATCATGCATGATCACCTCCCACTGGCACCAACCGTCACGCCAGAACTACGTCTATAATAGTCGTAGTTGATAGAGAAGGCGAGCCATAATCGGCGTTTCGGTGATTGTTGCGGTGTTTCAACTCCGACTGATTCGGTCGCTTTGCCGTCGGCGCATTCTTGGTGCAGTGGTCAACCTCAGTTGCTTGAGGTGGAAAGCTCGAGAGGCGTGTAGTTCCGGGAGAGGAGATAGGGGTTTGGGGAAAGAGGAGGAGGGAACCGTCCCTCTTTCCCCATGGGAGGGAGTTCGAGGGAGGGGCTTGCCCTTCCCGCGTGGGGTGAGTTTGAGAGGGGCCGGCGAAGCCCCCCCTCATAGTCGGGCCTGCCGGTCGATCCGGCTGGCCTGGCTCCTGACTGAAAGGAAGAGACGAGAGGCAACGAATGTCGCCTCTCGTCTCAGGACTCGGTCTAGCGGGCCTGGCCGTTTGCAAGGTCGAGGATTGCCGAGAGGTCGTGCCCCTCAATGTATCCATGCAGGTTTTCGTAGCACTCGGGATCAATGTCCCCCGGGAGCTCTAGGCCCCAACGGGAGAGGAATATCTTCAGGCTGCGATGGATCTGGCCGAGAATTTTGAGAAACTCGGTAACCGGTGTTCTGGCCCCACATTCTGTTTGATTTTGCACTCTGTCATTGAGAG
>DAMCEK010000011.1:0-72616 GCA_032057925.1 Rhizobiaceae bacterium | reverse complement strand
AATCTCCTGTCAGTTTTATCTAACAGAAGCCCTCCACTTTCAAAGGGGAAGTCCACCACAGAAGGTCGCGACTACCTCTCGGTCAAGCTGGACGACCCGAGTTTCCCCGCTCCGATCTACGCCACGCTGATTGAGGTGGAAGGCGAGGAAGGCCTGCAGCTGATCTGGTCCCGCCCAAACCGGGACTGAGCGACCTGATAGAGGACCCCACCGCACAGGTGGGGTTCCTCCTGCGTCAGTTAAGCCGAAACCAGGCATCTAGCCTGGTTTCGGCTTTTTTGGCGCCAACCCTGTGTGAGGAGTCTGCTCAGATCGTCCGAGGATGCCATGGCGATCCAAAGGCCCCAAGGTCTTCGTGGTACCCCCAAAATGCTACGCATTTCGGCTTCCCCCACTCGCCGGCTCCGCCGGTCGCTATGCGAACCTTGACCCCCCCGGCTCACCATGACCGGCGGTGACATCTTTCAAAAACGTCAAGGAGACGAAGATGTCGATAGATCAGGTAATCGAGGAATTGCGGGCCGAGCTGCGAAACGCTGTCTACCGTGGCGAGCGTCGCGAGATCGAGGCCGCCCTGAAGCTCGCCCTTGCTGAGCGCGAAACCATCTGGGCCGAGCAAGAGGCAATCATGATGGCGGAGCCTCCTTTCTAGGAGGCTTTCGCCCGGAAATAGAACCTCATAGGCCGGATCGACCGGCCTATGAGGTTCGCCGCGCTCGGCGACTATGCTGCTGGCCGCTCGTTTGGGGGCCGTACCCGCGCTCGCGTTTGTTGCGCAGCAGGGCCAGGAAGAGTTGCACCGCGTCTTCCTCCTGGTTGAAATGATGTTGCATGGCCTGGCCACGCGCGCCTATGCGTCCCCATCTGCGGGTCAGGCAGACGTCCCCAAACAAGGTCGCCTCGATCGACATGGCATAGAAGCGGGCCATGTTTTTCGTGGGATCCATCCGTTCGACGTAAAGTTGGTAGGGCTGCACGATCATCGGAAGAGAATCGCGCTGTTCGAATCCGCGGTCCAACGACTTCTATGAATCGGTTTTCCACGGCCGATTCATTTTGTTGATGGATCAGACCATCGCATCGGTCGTGGTCCATTCCATCGATGATCTGGCCATTCCTCGATCGGCGTCTCGCCCCATGCCTTCGCGCGCCATACGTCGATATCGGCGTGTCTCAAGGAAGCGCGAGAGATACCTTTCCGATCGAAGGCCAAAAGGTCGCTGGGAGGGATGATGTTGGGCGAGACCCTGCGGGCACGGCTCTGCTCGCTGCGCTCATCGAACCCGCTACGCGGTTTCGCCCCATGCGGGCGACGAACCTCTCGCGATGCGGCGCTGTGCCGAGACCGTCGCGGGCTCTGAGCTGTGCGTGGACGGCGAACCACCGCTTCCCTTCATTGGGGAAGATCGGGCATTGGGCCGTCGGCGATATCCCAAATCCACGACGGCATTTCGCTCTCTGCGGCAAGCAGAGCAAGGCTGTCGTGATACGCGCTGTCCGCATCCTCGGGCACGATGTACATCGCAATGGGCTCTGCCTTGTTCACGGTCAGCACGACACTCGCCATCGGCTGCGTCGGCGTCAGATTGTACCGCAGGCCCTTCATGAATATCGAGCCGCGTTTGATGAGCGCGTCAAGCAGCATGCCTTCGTATTGGCTCTCGAACGGAATCCACTTTTCGTTGACCGTCATCAGCGCGATGGCCTCGACCGCTGCAATACCAGAAAGACCGATACCGAATGTTGCCGCAGCGATGAGATGCGAGTCCGGACTGGCGTCCCAAAGCGCAAGCTCTCGTGCGAACACCTTGTTCATACGACGGTTGACGTCCTCGGCCAGCATGAACGGATACCGGGGGGCGTGTTTGACGATCAGACGTGAACCAGACCGGGCCGGCTGTATCTCCTTCACCTCTCCGATCAGAATCGCGAGCGAACGGCGATTGCCCTGTGACTGAACCGCTCTGCTCAGGAATGTCTGACGGCGCTGAACGATGGCGTCGGCGCGCTCCAGATCGAACATCTCCGGGATGTAGACCGTGTCCGAAAGCGGCTTTCCCTTGGCGCTCGAACTCGCCGCTGCCTCGATCAGAAACTTGCGGACCACCGCCCAATTGCGGCGACCGGCCATCGCCGGACGCCAGCGATTGAACTGTGCCCTGTCCCATAGAAAATGCAGCAGTGCCTTCAACGACAATCGGGCACCATCGGTTCTGACTTCGCCTGGATCAGCGTTGTCACCAACCGATGGAGCAGTCCGTCCGCCGAGCTTCGACAGGCTGAAACCGAGCTTGAGGGCCGTCGTTCCGTCTTCGACATTCTCGATAATTGCCTCGCCTTCAACAGCGCTGAGGCCCGACAGCTCGGATGGCGGGTCGTAGGATTCGCAGTCAGGCGCGTGCTGCGCTCCGGTGCCTGGCATCCGTTTAAGGATATGGCGGTCTTCAAACCGCGCGATATACATCGGCACGCCTTCGGCCTGGCAGAGGCAAAATGGATGTTCGCGACGCGAATAGGCATCCGCCAACCGTTCATCGAACGCGTGGTCTGCGTCATCGACATCACTTCCGCCCATGCGGATATGCCGGCTCATGGTCCTTTGTTTCCAGTGACGAACATTCGAAAAGTCTCCTCCGTTGGTTCAATGCTTTTGCGTCGCTGTTCCTGTTGGCGTTTGCTTGCGCTGGGACGATTCTCATTCTTTCAATTTCAGGTACAATGAGGCTCTCTGCGAAAGGACAAGGCATGCGAGATCCCACAAACGCCGACAAAGCCTTTGACCCTGCCGCTGGCGATCGTGCGGCTAGCTTGCGCCCGATGCCCTTCCTCATCGCTTTCCCCTTCGATGCGCTTGCGGCGGTCGGGCGCGCTGGCTTCTACACCGCATGGCATCTGCTCTATTTCGTCGCCTGTGCGTTTCGCGCCTTCACCGGTTTTGTTGTCCTCGCCGGCATCGTCATGCTTCCCGTTTCGCTCGGGGTCTTTGTCAATCCGAACGCCGCTCCGATGCCATGGTGGTTCTTCTTGTCCTCGGCGCTTGGGATGTTCGTATTTGCTGTCGGCTACAATCTGTTCCTCGACTGGTTCGCGCCCGCAGGCGCAGCGGATCCTTTCGACAGATATCGGCCACGATTTACCCGGAAGCCTTGACGAACCTGTTTGCGCCAGCTTCGGCATCCATGTCCTTTCTCCGGAAGTAGATTGCTCGCCCGCAGCGGATCGGATCGTGTCCCTGCACGATGATGATCTGCTCGTCCTTGCGCATCTGCTGCGTGATCTCATGCGGCATGATCAGCGGCCTGCGTTGCAGATTGAGACTTTCCGATTTGCGATTGCCGCTGCTGGAATTGCTCCAACCGACATTGCGGGATTTGCCCTCGACCTCGACGGTCATTTCTCCACATTGCGCCGACACGTTGCGCGCGGTTTCCAGCGCCTTGATTGCAGCATAGGAGGCGAATGCACAGCCATCGATCCACGACGTCGCGCCGTCCTTGCCAAAATGCCGTTCGAGCTGGCCGACGGACTGGTACATCAGCATCAGCGTGATGCCGTACTTGCGCCCGCGGTCGCGCGCCTCCTCGAGCACCCGCATGTAGCCGAGCAAATCCACTTCATCGAGCATGAACAGGGCGCGGCGCTCGAACGCGCCGTCGGCCTGCGTCATTGCGTTGATCAGCGAGCCGATAATCACCCGCCCGATCCCTGGATAGGAGCGCAAGATCGCCGCCGGGATATTGAGGAACACGTCCTTCCCACCTGCAACGATGTCGCTCGATTTGAACGAACGGCCGCAGACCAGTTCGGCGTAATCATCAAGCGACAGCCATTGCGTATCCTTCGATGCCGTCGAATAGACCCCGGAGAATGTCTGCTCGGTCATGTTGGTGAAAACGCCCAGCGTCTCACGGATGAAGGCGGACTGCGATGTCGACTGTATGTCGCGCAGCATGGCGAGAACCGAAGGCTCCGGCTCCGAGACGATCTGGCGCAAACTGCGCAACGATCGCCGCCCGGCATACTCCGGGGACAGCACGACGTGGGCAAGTAAACCCGTCAAGAGGTTGTGGGCCTGGTTCTGGAAATAGCTGCCGGTCGAAGATTCGAAACGCGCGCTTTCCGACAGCAGCATATGCGCCACGGCGACGATATCCTCTTCCTTGTGTTTCGAGGTTTCGATCCAATCGAGGACGTTGAAACCTGTGACGGGGTTTGCGGGATCGAGCACCATGCATTCACGGCCGAGCTTGCGCGTCCGGTGCTCGACAACCATCGGCGCCACCTCCGTTGAGGGATCAAGGCAAATCAGCGGACCGGTGTAACGCAGCGCCGTCGGCACGACATTGCTCGTCGTCTTGAACCCGCCTGACCCAGCGAAGAAGAGCATGTGGGTTGAATCGAAATCCTGCTTGTAGGTCAGTAACGGCACTGTCCCGCCGCTGCCCCACGTTTCCCGGTCGGTCGGGTCGAATGGCACGTCGCGGACCGTCTCCCTGTCGACACGGTAGCGCTCACCGACGACGATCTCGCCGTCTGGCGGGAACAGCTTTCCGGCCGCCGACATGGTGAGCCAATCGGCATCGCCGAAAGTTCCGCGCTTGGCGCGCTTCACCGGATCGGACACCACGACCGATATGCGCGCCGACACCGCCACGATGACGAAACCGACAGCTGCGGCAATGACGGCGAAGAAGTCGAGATAGGAGAGCACTTCGTCCCATGTCACCGCGCCGCGCTCTACGGATGGAGACAGGCGCGCATACTCGCGCAGAGCATAAAAGCCGGCGACGCCGAGAAAGCAGATCAGGTTCACCATCGCTACTGGCCGCCGGCGATGCATCGGCAGGACGAGGACTGTAATCAGCCCCGCAATCGGACCAAAGAGGAGGTTGGGAACCGGCGCGGAGCGTAAGAACCAATACGCGTTATCCGCCGAGAACGCCGCCGCCATGCCCTGCCATCTGTACGATGTGATCACCAGCGTGATCGCGGTGACGGCGGCAGGCAGGATTGCCCATAACAGCGCCGGTCTCAATCTGGTCTTACCTGCCATGTCCGGCATCCCTTCGCTGGCGCTTAGTCGCCGGTGGAATTTTCATATTGATCGCCCACAACCGGTCCGGCTTTCGCCGCGTCCAGCCGATCGCGCTGGAAGGCCATGCCGCCTTTGGCCTTCAAGCGATGGTGCTCAGACGATCCCACCCGAACGGTCGCTGCCTCCAGAAGCACACCCAGCAGGAAGGCGCGGTCGGCCTGCCGCAGCCCGGCCTTCACCACCAGCCCGCCGAGCGTGATCTTTTCGCGGGCGTCCTTTTTTCGGTCTTCGGTCATTGCCTGCCGCCGCCTTCTCTCCAAACCCAGAATGCGCTGATCCAGGCGCTTAAGCAGATGCCCCTGAAGGCCCCTTGCCGCTTTTGCGAAATCGCGCGGCGATCTCCTCGAAGATGGCGTCGAGTTCGTTGTCGGAAATTTCGAGTTCCGCCAGCCCTGCCTTTGCGGCGGCGCGGGCAAAGCGCTCATTGGCTTTCGCCAGAATTCCACGGCGTTTTTCGCGTAGTTTCTCAATCTGGGCGTCAATTTCTGAAATCGATGATCTGGCACGCATTTTTGCACTCTTCCTTTCGGTCGCACTTCTTTTGCACGACGATTATACCGTGTAGAAACGCAGAGTAAAAGATGATAGTTTGCATCGAGCCGTGAGGCTCATTTTTGGTCTGCGCCCGGTAGGGCGCATCCCGAGAGGCGGCATCGGTCCTGCGGCCCGATCTGTTCGAGGGCGCAATATACGTCGCTGACGCGACATGCTTGGGAGGGGTCTCGGATCGTATGGCGATCATGTTCGTACGGGCTCAGGTGATTAGTCGGGGAGCGGGGCGCAGCGTCGTCTCGGCGGCCGCCTATCGCCACCGTACGAGGATGGAGGAAGAGCAGACTGGGATGAGCTTCCGCTACGAGGGCGGCAAGGCCGAACTCGTTCATGAGGAGCTGGCGCTGCCCGATCAGACGCCGGTCTGGCTTCGCACTATGATCGATGGGCGGACGATCGCCGGCGCCAGCGAGGTGTTGTGGAATGCTGTCGATACATTCGAGAAAAGGGCGGATGCGCAGCTTGCCCGCGAGATGATATTCGCGTTGCCCGAAGAGTTGTCGCGGGCGGAGAACGTCGCCCTGGTGCGCGAATTCGTGCGCGACAACCTCACGTCAGCGGGCATGGTTGCCGACTGGGTCTATCACGACAAAGGGGGCAATCCGCATATCCATCTGATGACCACCTTGCGACCGCTGACCGATGATGGTTTCGGGCCGAAAAAAGCTGCGGTGCTCGGCGATGACGGCGAACCGTTGCGTGTCGTCACCCCCGATCGTCCAAAGGGCAAGATCGTCTATCGGCTGTGGGCCGGCGACAAGGACACGATGAAGGCGTGGAAGATCGCCTGGGCGGAAACGGCCAACAGGTATCTGGCACTTGCCGGTCATGACATTCGTCTCGACGGGCGCTCTTATGCCGAACAGGGCCTAGATGGCATTGCGCAAAGCCATCTGGGTCCGGCAAAGGCGGCACTCGCCCGGAAGGGCAAGGAGATGTATTTCGCGCCGGCGGCTTTGGCCAAACGACAGGAAATGGCCGATCGACTTGCCGATGAACCCGGCCTTCTGCTCAAGCAGCTGAGCCGCGAGCGCTCGACGTTCGATGAGCGCGAAATCGCGAAAGCGCTGCATCGCTATGTCGATGATCCCACGGTCTTCGCCAACATCCGGGCGCAGTTAATGGCATCGTCCGATCTTGTGACGTTGAAGCCCCAGCAGATCGATCCGGAGACCGGAAAGGTTAGCGACGTCGCCGTGTTCACCACGCGATCCATGCTGCGCACCGAATACGATATGGCGCATTCGGCGCGAGAACTCGCCAGCCGATCCGGCTTCAAGGTAGCGTCCGATAAAGTCGATGACGCCATTCGTGTGGTCGAGAGCCGCGATCCGGAAAAGCCGTTCAAGCTCGACGTTGAACAGGTCGATGCGGTCCGGCATGTGACCGGTGATAGCGCCATATCCGCCGTGGTCGGATTGGCCGGGGCAGGCAAATCGACCTTGCTTGATGCAGCCCGGATTGCCTGGGAAGGCGATGGTCGGCGCGTCGCCGGTGCTGCGCTCGCGGGCAAGGCTGCGGAGGGTCTGGAAGATAGTTCCGGTATCAAATCGCGCACACTGGCTTCCTGGGAACTGGCCTGGGCGGACGGGCGAGACAGACTGCAAAAGGGCGATGTCCTCGTTGTCGACGAGGCCGGCATGGTGTCGTCGGAGCAATTGGCGCGGGTGCTCAAAATAGTGGACGAGGCCGGTGCGAAAGCCGTCCTTGTTGGCGACCCGATGCAGCTCCAACCGATCCAGGCAGGTGCGGCATTCCGCGCGATTGTCGAGCGCATCGGCTTTGCCGAACTGACCGGTGTTCGCCGACAACGGGAGCAGTGGGCGCGCGACGCCTCGCGCCTGTTCGCCCGCGGCAAGGTCGAAGAGGCCCTCGATGCTTATGCACAGCACGACCGGATCCTTCAGCTTGAAACCCGCGATGCGGTGATCGAGCGGATCGTCGCGGATTGGGGAGACGCGCTGGAGGAATATCGCGAGCGCGCCGAGAGCGAAAACCGCACGCTCAGCGGTTCCGAGTTGCTCGTTCTGGCCCAGACCAATGACGATGTGCGGAAGCTCAATGACGCGTTGCGCGCCGTAATGGCAGACCAGGGTGCGCTTGGCGAGGAGCGCGCGTTTCAGACCGAACGGGGCGCGCGCCAGTTTGCGGTCGGTGACCGCCTGATCTTCCTCGAAAACGCCCGGTTCTTCGAGAAGCGCGCCGAGCATCTCTCCGTCCAGCATGTCAAGAACGGGATGCTGGGCACCGTCGTCTCGGCCACGTCCGCACGCGGCGAAACCCTGTTGACCGTCAAGCTGGACGCGGGCCGCGAGATCACATTCGGGCAGGACACTTATCGCAATATCGACCATGGCTATGCCGCCACGGTGCACAAATCGCAGGGCGCGACGGTCGACCGCACCTTCGTTCTAGCCACCGGCATGATGGATCAGCATCTGGCCTATGTGGCAATGTCGCGCCATCGCGTTCGGGCCGATCTCTATATGGCGCACGAGGATTTTGCGCCACGCGACGAATGGGGCAGGGCGCCGCGTGCCGACCACGCCGCCGGTGTGACCGGCGAACTGGTGGAAACCGGCGAAGCGAAATTCCGGCCTGATGACGAGGATGCAAAAGAGAGCCCCTACGCGGATGTTAAGACCGACGATGGCACCGTGCATCGCGTCTGGGGCGTCAGCCTGCCGAAGGCGCTGGAAAAGGGCAGTGTTTCGGAAGGCGATACCATTACCCTGCGCAAGGATGGTGTCGAACCTGTCAAGGTAGAGGTTCCTGTCATCGATCCTGAAACAGGCGCGAAGCGGTTCGAGGAACGCGAGGTGAAGCGCAATGTCTGGACTGCAAGCCAGGTCGAGACAGCCGAAGCCCGCCAGCAGCGCATCGAGCAGGAAAGCCATCGGCCGGAACTGTTCAAACAGTTGGTCGAACGTCTGTCGCGTTCGGGCGCCAAGAGCACGACGCTCGATTACGAAACCGAAGCAGGCTACCAGGCACAGCTTGTCGACTTCGCCCGTCGCCGCAACATGGATCACGCCATCGAACTTGCTGCCGGGATGGAAGCGGGGATGGAGCGGCATCTGTCGTGGATTGGTGCGCAGCGCGATCGCGTGGCGCGTCTGTGGGAGCGCGCCAGCGTTGCGCTCGGACTTACAATCGAGAGGGAGCGCAGCGTCTCCTATGACGATCAGAGGGTCAGGGCGGAGACGGTCGTTTCGACCCCCAGTGCGACAGGTGCGGTTCAGCCGGCGCAGCAAGCGCCGATTGCCAACGAAGTCCGATATCTCATCGCGCCGCAGACGAGCTTTATCCGCTCGCTGGAGGAGGACGCGCGCGCCGAGCAGCTGGCGTCGGTACGATGGAAGGAGCGCGAGGCGATCCTGCTTCCGGTGCTCGGGCGCATCTATCGCGATCCGGCCGCCGCACTCGACGAGCTGAATCGGCAATCATCTGCCTTCGACATCGAGCCACGCCGTCTGGGTGAAGATCTCGCGCGTGCCCCCTCGATGCTCGGCGCGATGCGCGGCAGCGCCAGCCTGGTCGATGGACAGGCGGCGCGTCAGGAACGGGCAGATGCTGTCGTCGCTGTCGCAGATCTTGAGCCGCTCGCGCGCAGCCACGCCGACAGCTTCAAGCGTGACCGCGCGGCGTTTGAGAATCGCGAGCATGCACGCCGTGCCGCCATGTCCCTTTCGGTTCCGGCGCTGTCTCCACATGCCACGGCGCGGCTCACAGAAATCGAAGCTGTGCGTGAGAAGGGCGGCGAGGGCGCCTACAAGACCGCTTTTGCTTACGCGGCCGCGGAACGATCCCTGTCGAAGGAAATGAAGGCAGTCGGCGAAGCCTTGACCGCCCGGTTTGGTTGGAGCGCGTTTACCGATAAGGCCGATCAATATGCCGAAAAGCAGATGGTCGATCGCATGGCGGAAGGGGTGTCGGACGGCAAGCGCGCGGAACTGACGACATTGTTTGCCGCCGTTCGGCGGTTCAACGAACAACTATATCTGGCCGAGAAGCGCGATCCATCGCGGACAGTCGCGCCGGCGGCTTACGATCCGGCCATGACACCGGAAATGTCGAAGCCACCGGCATTGCCGATGCTTGCCGCCGTCATCGAGTTCAAGTCCTCGGTCGAGGAAGAGGCCAGAATGCGTGCGTTGGAAGTGCCTCGTTACAAGCAGCAACGCGCGGTCCTGGCCGAGGCGGCGCAGCGGGTCTGGCGCGATCCCGCGGCCTCGCTTGCCATGATCGAGGATCTTGTCACCAAGGGTGTCGAGCCGGAGCGGATCGCCCGCGCCGTCACCAATGCACCCGCCGCTTATGGCCCTCTGCGTGGCTCCGAGCGGTTCATGGATCGGCTGTTGGCCTCCGGGAAGGAACGCAAGGCAGCGATTACAGCCATGGAGAGTGTAGCTGCTCATGTGGTTTCAATCGGCAAGGCATGGCAGGGCACGTTTGACGCCGAAAGGTCCGCCGTCCTCGCCGATCGGGAGCGGATGAGCGTGCCGGTGCCCGGCCTGTCGCCGCGGGCAGAGGCCGATCTGGCCCGCCTGACGGCCGCCGTCGAAAAGTCGCCCCAGGACACCACGCAGCTTGTCCGCGCGCTCGACGCGAAGGTTCGGGCGGAATTCTCCGATGTCAGCAAGGCGCTCGACAAGCGGTTCGGCCCGAACGCCATCGGCCGCGAACAGGGTGACGTCATCGATCGCGTTCCAGCGTCGCAGCGCAAGATCTTCGAGGCGATGCAACCCCGTCTGAAGGTCCTGCAGAACGCCGTTCGTGCCGACAGAGCGCAAGATATTATCGCAGAGCGTCAGATGCGGGCGCTCAATCAGGTCAAGGGCATGATCAGGTAGCAGAAAGGATATTCAAATGGCCGGACAGACAACCTCTCTCGCCACAATCGTGCGGGCCGAGCTCGCCATCGAAATCATGAACAATGCGCGGGGGCTGGTATCGGAGCGGGTCGCCGCCATCGAGGCGGAGGATCCGATCGGCGCCGAGGCTTTGCGAGCGAGACGGCGCGCGCTTATCGCCGTCCAGAACAGCATTGGCGTCGATGATGCTGATCGCGTCGAGGACATTATCTCCGAATGGGGACCGAGGGTCAAAGACCCGGCGCAATTCTGGCGGGAGCTTTGAGCCATGGCGGAGGAGACTGCCAACGGCCGCCTGTCGGAAGCCCATAACGAGCGCATCTTCCGCACGGAAATCCTGCCTGACTATCTTCCCGACGAGATCCGCGCCGCCGACCATCCGACCCTGATCGTCCTTGGCGGTCAGCCGGGTTCTGGCAAGACGGCTCTTCTGATCGCCAGCCAGATCGAACTTGAGCAGACGGGGAACGCCATCCGGATTGTCGGTGATGATTTGCGGTCGTACCATCCCGGTTTTGTCGCCCATCAGAGTGCCGATCCGGTAGCGGCGTCGCGCTTCACGCAAGGGGATGCCGGCATCTGGACCGAGAAGCTGCTGGCGGCCGCCACCGCGCGCCGTGTCCACGTCGTATTCGAGACGACGATGCGGACGCCGGACAATGTCGAGAGGATCATGACCGCCGGGCGGTCCGCCGGTTATCGCGTCGAGGCGCGTGCGCTGGCCGTCAGTCCACGTGTCAGCTGGCAGGGATGCCATTACCGGTTCGAGGAACTGCACCATGCCGGAGCGTGATGGAGGTTCGGTCTGAAACAGGCACATGGGTCGTTCCGCCAAGCCGCGCCCTGTGGCTTCGTGCTGGTGAGCGTCATAACGTACAGATGTCGGGCCATGTTAAGATCCGCACACTCTTCATAGACGAGGTGATCGCTCCTTTGAGTCGCAGCTGCGTCATTGCGATCTCACCGCTGCTGCGCGAACTCATCCTCGCTGCGATGTCAATTCCGCTCGATTATGATCCCGCCGACCGCGACGGGCTCGTGATGCGTCTGATCCTCCACGAAGTTCGGGCTATGGATGTGCTACCGCTCCATCTCCCCATACCCTCGGACGCGCGCGCCAATGATTTGTGTCAAAAACTACTCGCAGACCCCGCTGACACTGCGTCAGCGGAGGTGTGGGCTCGGCGCGCGGGCATGGCGTCGAAGACTATGCAGCGTCTCTTCTTGCGTGAGACAGGGATGAGTTTCGCGCAATGGCGCCAGCAGGCACGATTATTGCTCGCCCTGCAGCGTATCGCGAAGGGTGAACGTATTATCGATGTCGCGCTGGACAGTGGCTACGCCAGCCAAAGCGCCTTTACCGCCATGTTCCGGCGGCATTTTGGCATGCCACCCACCGGATTTTACGCGGTGAGGGATTTTACTGAAACTGCTCAGGCATAAACATCGGTGTAGAGCTCAGCAGCTTCCGGCTCAGGGCTTGCTGTTGCGAAATCGACAGCACCAACCACCGTGGCCCTTATCCTCTTGTCGATCTCCTTCAACTCGTCTGGCGATACCTGCCAGTCGTTCAGAAGGCGCGCCATCACCCGATCAATCGGATCATTTTCGGTCTTCATCTTCTGGACCTCATCCCGCGACCTATACTTGGCCGGGTCGGACATCGAGTGGCCACGATAACGGTATGTGAGCATCTCAAGGATGAACGGACCCTCGCCAGCACGGGCCCGATCGACTGCCCGCTTACCGGCTTCATAAACCGCTCGCACGTCCATGGCGTCGACCTGTTCGCCAGGAATATTGAATGAGGCTCCGCGCTGCGAAAGATCGGTTGTCGCAGAAGCGCGCTCAATACTCGTTCCCATGCCGTAGCGGTTGTTCTCAATCACATAGACGACCGGCAAGTTCCAGATCTTCGCCATATTGAAGCTCTCGTAAACCTGGCCCTGGTTCGACGCGCCATCGCCGAAATACGTCAAACAGACCCGGTCATTGCCGCGATAGCGATTGGCAAAGGCTAAACCGGTCCCAATCGATACCTGGGCACCAACAATCCCATGGCCGCCGTAAAAACCAAGTTCAGGGCTGAACATGTGCATAGAACCGCCCTTGCCGGCGGAAATACCGGAAGCGCGGCCGGTCAGTTCAGCCATGACGATGTTGGGCTCCACGCCGAGGGCGAGCATGTGGCCATGATCCCGATATGCAGTGATGACCTGATCGCCTTTCTCGATCGCCATCTGCATGCCAACAACAACGGCTTCCTGTCCGATGTAGAGGTGACAAAATCCTGCGATTAAACCCTGTCCGTACATCTGGCCAGCACGTTCCTCGAAGCGCCGGATGAGGACCATTTGCTCATAGGCCTGAAGATCGTCTTCTTTGCGAAAGGTCCTATTGGTTTCAGTTTTATTCTTCGCTTCCATGGCAAATGCTTTCTTTGAGTTCTCCGATCACTGGCTCGTGATCTTGAGACCGATGATCCCCAGGAGGGTGATTGCTATCCAAAGCAGTCGCATCGATGCTGCTGGCTCGCCGAAGACGACAATTCCGAGCACGACTGTTCCGACCGCGCCGATACCGGTCCACACGACGTAGGCGGTGCCAATCGGCAGCACCTCCAAGGCGCGTCCGAGCGCGTAGACAAAGACGAGAAGAAGAAAGAGCGACGCAACCGCCCACCCTGGGCGCGTGTAGCCGGCGGACATCTTCACGCTGGCAGCCCACGCGATATCCACCAGACCCGACAAAATTAAAAGTATCCACGCCGAAGTGGTGCTCATAGCTCGCCTCGATTACGTCGATGACGATCGGCGGGCACTCCGATTTTTCGCTGTTGTCCCATACCTTCAGCATAGAACCACAATTGCACAAGCGGGCTTGGCGTTTTGAAAGGGGCGTTTGTGGCCTCGCAAACGAACTGCCGTTTGCACCTCCTATTTTGAGAGAGTAGTTTGTGGAATTGCAAGTGCGGATGGGATTTACGTCGAGGGGCTTTCTCTGGAGCAAGATGATGGATTGGAACGATTTCCGTTTAGTTTTAGCGATCAGTCGAGCCAGCTCACTCAAAGGGGCAGCCACAGCGCTGGGCCACGACCATTCCACCATCTTCCGATGGCTAAATTCGCTGGAGTCTAAACTTCAGGTTCAGCTGTTCGAGCGAGATGCTGGCGTTTATCGTGCCACTGATGCCGGCGAGCGAATGATCCTTTCCGCTGAGCGGATGGAGGAAGAGGCTCTCGCACTCGACCGGGACATTACCGGAAGGGACTCACGCTTGTCTGGGAACTTGCGTATCACCTGTTCCGAGACGTTGGCTTACCGACTGCTGAACGACCTTCTTGCCACTTTCCGCGCCCGCCATGAAGGCATTACTCTCGAACTGTTGGTGGATAATCGCCAACTCGACCTTCTACGCCGTGAAGCCGACATTGCTATCCGGGCGACCAGGCCGGTCGAGGGAGACCTCTTCGGCCGTCAAATAGCCGAAACCGCCTGGGCCTTATACGCAAGCCCCAAGTACCTTTCTTCTCGACCGAATGTCACTGTTGCACCGTTCGAAGGTCACAGTTTTATTGGCTGGGATACCGTAGCAGTAGCCGCAGCAGCGAAGTGGTTGGCCGATACCGCGCCCGGCGAGGCCATTGCTTATCGCTCGAACAGCCTGATCAACCAAATGATGGCGGTGAAAGCTGGCATAGGGATGGCGCTGCTTCCTTGCTATCTTGGTGACCAAGAGAACGACATCATCAGCGTCTCGGGTCCGGCGGCCGCGCTTACGCGCGAATTATGGCTCATCACTCACAAAGATCTTCGCAATACCGCAAGGGTCCGCGCATTCTTTGATGTTGTCGGACAAGGTTTAATTGACCGTCGACAGCTGCTTGAAGGGGGGCTTAGACGCCGCCAAGCATAAATGGTCAGCCGGACGGCTTATTCACGGATCGAGTGTAAGAGATTGTGGATTTAGCCGACCGGAATCATAGTGACAGGACAAAACTGATTTGCTGCTTCGTGAGGAGCATGGCTAATCTGTTTGCTCGCTCCAAGATTAAAGTAAAAGTGTGGTAATCGCGCGCTGTCGCCAGTCGTAATAGTCGAAGAAGTTATACAGGTGATGATGAAAGAGAACTCATACAGGGCTCTCCTGCAAGTATCCGGCCTCGTGCCGCTCATCGTAGCCGCGACACTATCGTGTTTGGCGGGACGCATGTTCATCCTCACTTTAGTGCTGTTCGTGCTAGCGCGTTTTGCGTTACCGGCATTGGCAGGCTGGTTGACATTCGCCGCGATCGTACCCGGTCTCATAGTAAGTCCGATCGCAGGAGTTCTACTCGACCGCGTTGGACCGACGATCGCTGTCCGTATCGATATGATCGCCAGTGCAATTATCGTTGCAGTGATAAGCCTCGTGAGTTGGCTCGACTGGTCAACTCCGCCGGTCCTATTCGCCTTGGTATTACTGTATTCCCTCGCAGGCCCTTTGGGCGCGGCTGGCACACGCACCTTATTACCCCGGCTGGTTCCATCTC
This sequence comes from Rhizobiaceae bacterium, assembly GCA_032057925.1. GTDB lineage: Bacteria > Pseudomonadota > Alphaproteobacteria > Rhizobiales > Rhizobiaceae > Brucella. Next base: position 57,563 of record DAMCEK010000011.1, on the reverse strand, counting down.
ACGCTCTCGATCGAGCGAATGCCCTCGATACCGCGAGTTACGCCGTCGTCGATGTTGTCGGTCCAGCAATGGCCGGCATGATTGTCGCTTTGTTTGGCCCAGAAGCCGCACTGTCTACAATAGCCTTTTTCTACGCGGGCGCGGCTACGTGCTTGACCTTCGTGCCGCTTCTCCCCGGACTGGCATCTCGTCAGATTTCGTTCACCAAACAGGCACTTGAAGGGGTTGCGATTGTGGCTCGGCAGCCCACTTTACGTGGCCTCGCGATTTCATATTCATTGTATCAGCTCACTTGGGGAATTCTTTACGTCGTGGTCCCGGTGTTCGTCGCCTTCCATTATACGGCATCCGTTGGCAGCTCAGTTACCGGCTTCCTGTGGGCCGCAATGGGAATTGCGGGTGGAATTGGTGCCCTCTTCGCAGGACATCTGCGGACAGCTGGTCGAGAAGCTTCAATCATGGCAGCTGGAATGGTTATTACAGCGCTGGCGGCTTGGCCGGTGGCAGCAGAATTTGGGTTCGGGGGACTGGCTATCGGTCTCATGCTGGCGGGTGTCATGTCTGGCCCAATCGACGTTGCTCTCCTGACGCTCCGTCAGCGTCGCACGGATTCCCAGCAACTCGGCCGCGTGATGTCGATTTCAATGAGCCTCAACCTGGCTGGCTTCCCCTTGGGTTCCGCACTAGCCGGCATGGTGATCACGTCATCGTTATCCGCGACATTCGTTCTGGCTGGTGTTGCCTCGCTGGTCGCGGCTGTAGCGACGATATCGATCCCCTCAGACACGACGGTTGCCGGCTGAGAGGACGATTTGGCGCGCGAACACATAAGTTGCCGCCGCCAGTAGCCCGTCACCTGTTGATCTTAACCGTGACGCCGCACCACGCTCGCCGCTTTTGGCCTCGAGGCGATACGCTCGAGATAAGCCGACAGAGACGGCCATGCAGCAAGTTCTATCCCTTTACCAGGCGCCCATCTGGCTATTGAAAAGCAATAAGCGTCAGCCACGCTGAACGTGGATCCGACTAGATATTCGCTTTGTTTGAGATGCTTCTCCAAAAAATCAAAACGGTCGGAGATCCTGGCGCGTGCAACCGCGGCAGCCTGCTCTCCATACTCAGGATGGAAAAGCCAGGGACTGAAGCTCTTGTGCAGCTCAGTGGCAACAAAAGTCAGCCATTCCAGTATCCGATACTTCGTAAGCGGATTCTCGGCCGGTTTGGAGAGGGAGGTGCTTCGCTGATCAGCAAGATATTGCAGGATCGCGACACCTTCCGTGAGGTACTGTCCATCATCCAGTTCCAGCACAGGTACGTACCCCTTGGGACTCACGACCCGGAAATCTGAGCCGTCCGCCAACTGGTGAGGCGATGCTTTGATATCGACTTGGGCGAGCTCGATTTTGATATCATACTCCGCTGCGGCAATCAGTGAAGCTAGCGAGCAGGCGCCGGGTGCGTGATAAAGTTTCATTGTATTTTCTCCCTGGGCAGAAAGGAGAATTCTAGGGAATTTCCGGACTTCCGGAATTTGTGGTTTCGCAAGGGGAATTTGTGATCCTGCAGGTCGTGAACGTGGGCGAATACGACGGTTACGCGTCCAACAATTCGCCTACGCAGTCGAAGTCTTTGTGACGTCGTCTGCGAAACCGTAGATGGCGAAATTACGGCGCGCAAATAGAGGCAATGTCGTCAACTAACAGGATCCGCGAAGAGAGATCCTCGTCAATGTCGACATGGCCCGGACGCGGCTTTCGACCAGGTAGGTATAAGCCTTTTGCCGCCAACTGCTCGAGATTGTCTGCAAGCCTTATCTGAAAGTCTGGTGCGACAGTCGCGGGGTCGATAGCGGTGATAAACAATCCAACCCTTAGCGGCTGCGAGCCAGCGTTGAACGATGGAACGTCGATGGACCATTTGCCTCCAGCGAGTCCGGCCGAGAGGACTTCAACCATCAGCGCGATGTTCGCTCCACGACTGCCGCCAAACGGAAGCAGAAGCCCCTTCAGCGCATCTGCCGGTGAAGCCGTTGGCTTCCCATCCGCGTCGAGAGCCCACCCGGACGGGATCGGCGCGCCTCTTGCAGCCGCGTCTCGAATATTGACAAAGGCAGTCGCGCTGGATGCCTGGTCGATGACCAGCGGTGACCCGCTAGCAACGGGTGCTGCAAATGACATGGGATTAGTGCCAAACAAAGGCTGGCGTACCTCGTCAGTGGTGACCGTCGCCGGACTGTTTGATGTCGCTATTGCCAGCAGCCCCTCTACAGCCAAGCGCCTCGTATAGTAGCTCAACTCGCCCACGGTATAACTGTTCGCTTGCAGAAAAAGCGATATGCCGTATTCCCTGGCTTTCTGCACGACCTCTTTAAAGGCAAGATCAAATCCGAGCTGCGCGACGCCATCTTTCGCATCTACACTGATAGCGACCGGTGTCGGGTACGTGATATCCGGCCTGGCGTTTCTAGCGATGCGCCCGGTTTTAAACCCGTCCAGATAGTCGATCAGATGGGTAAAGCCGACCGCCCTGTGGCCTGAGATCTCGGCGGCGACAACTGCGTCAGCAAGCGCTTCTGCGGTCGCCTGGCTTGCTCCAGCCGAGAGAATGGCGCGGTGCGCCAAAATCACCGCTTCTTCAATCGTGTATTGTGGCACGATGAGCCCCTATGGTTGGGTTGGAGTGCTGGATGCTGAGGCGCCAATCCAGTCGATGGATCGTCCATGAGGATCTGTCCATGCGATTGGCTGGCCATTCATCGACATCAGAAATTTACCGGGATGACCGCTACCGCCGTTTTCGAGTTTTCGCGCAATCGAGGGAAACACCCCAGGCGACTCATTCGAAATCCAATAGGGACATAGGCTGCTGACGTGATGCGAGAACGCTTCGCGCTCGCTCACATCCTGCACATAGGTGAGAACCGCTGTGTGAAAGATGACAAGCGTAGCGTCTTTGGGAGCCCGACCCGCTAAGTCCGCAAGATCAGCACGAAGGTCACCTTTGACAACTTCAGGTTTGACCACTCGGGCAATTTCGAGCGCTTTTCGCAACTGTTCCGCCCGCGCTTCCTGACCCGGCCAGACGAGACATTCCAACCACGCCGCTTCTTCTTCATTTGTAACATCGAGCGGATTGAGATCCAGGCCGGCTCTCCATCGGATTTCAGGAAGAGTTTCCGGAACCGGCGTTAACGCGTTCATATTGCAGGAGAAGATCGGACGGTCGTCAAGAGGAGCTTCGGGGAGGGCCGTGCCGCCAAACTGGAAGCTATAATAGTCAGGAAGCAGACAAAGGCCTGCCGATGCACCGACCTCGATAAGTGCCAGGGGCTGGGGAAGTCGGGCTAGAAGCGGGAGAAGCGTCGCGCACCGTCCTGGCTCATTGGTCTGTGTCATGCGTGATAGCGCGACGTTTCGAACATTGTCCCAACTATCGATCACATTCTCATGGAAATCTGCCCAGCCGCGCGGCACACCAAAGAGCCAGCGATATGCCGCGAAAATCAGGTTCGGTTGCTGTTTTTCCCGTGGAAGACCCGCAAGGAGGGCAATCAACTGCTCGCAACCCGCCACGCCGAGGGCAAGTTCGACGTAGAGCGCAGATTTTCCTTCTGCCTCTTGAAGAGCAAACCGCCTGTAGCGATCAGCGACATTGTTCGCAATCTGCATTATGTTTTCCCTCCGTCCTAATCCGCGATCGACACTTTGACCGCGTTCAGGCTGGCCTTGACGAGTGTTTGCGCGGCCTCTCCTGCGATCTCCATATAAGCGGGATCGCGATTGAGCAGCACAACAGAGAACGCGCCGTCGAGCAGCAACCGGATTTGTTGCGGCAATGCTTTGGGATGAGACGCACCGGCGCTTGCAAGCCGATCCCCCAGCCAGCGTTCGAACCCTGCCTTGTGCTGGTTGGCTGCTTTGAGTGCCGGGTGACCGGGCATCGTGACCAGTTCGGCGGAAGTTCTTAAGAACCCGCAACCCTTCCAATTGGGACTGCGGGCCGATCGGGCGAGGTTTGTAAAGATGGCGCGAACTTTTTGTCCTGCATCGCCCTCGGCCTCCTCGTACCACTTCTCGAACGTATCGAGATTTGGCTTATCGCGCCCCTTGAGATAGGCCTCGATAAGGTCGTCCTTGCTTTTGAAATGGTAGTAGAGCGACCGCTTCGTCAGGCCCGCCTTTTCGGCGATAGCATCCACGCTGACTGAGCGAATGCCTTGTTTATAGAACAGCGACGATGCCGCTTTGATTATCTTATCGCGCGTGGAATCCATCACTTGACCCCGTTGTATACTGACTAGTGAATATACGGTACGACAAAAGTCCGCAATTCTCAACGCGAAGATTTGTGGGGTGCCGGCATGACGGAAGCCAGACAGGAGGATCTCGAATTGTTGTGCCGCGACGGCGTCGTCCTGCGCGGCCATCTTTGGGGAAACGGGTCTGGCTCGATGCTGGGAACCGTTATCATAAATCCCGCCACTGGCGTGCTCGCGCGCTATTATCATCGCTATGCGCGCTTTCTGACGGAGCACGGATTCCGTGTGCTGACCTACGATTATCGTGGGATCGGACACTCGCGTCCACCATCGATCAGGGGATGCGGATATCGGTGGCGTGACTGGGGGGAGCAGGATTTCGACGCTGCCTTGCGCTTTGTTGAAGCGCAGGAGTGGTCCGAGCGAATTATCGTCGTGGGTCATTCGATCGGCGGTTTTCTTCCCGGACTATCCCCGCGCTCTCACATCATTGACCGCATGATGACGGTTGGCGCGCAGTACGCCTATTGGCGCGATTACTCCGAGCTCCACCGGTCTCGATTGTTCTGGAAGTGGCACATTGTCATGCCAGCGCTGACACTCGCGCTGGGTTATTTCCCCGGTCGACGACTTGGCTGGCTCGAGGATCTTCCAGCGGGTGTTGCGAACGAATGGAGCTTTCGTCGTCGGCGTATGGAGGATAGCTACGCTCCAGCGGAACGCTCAGCGATATTGTCACGATTTTCATCCGTGACGGCGGCGATCCTGGCAATCGGCATCAGTGACGATGAAATCGCCTCACCACGGGCCATCGACCGAACCCTCGAATATTACACATCGGCCGAGAAGACCCACGTTTTGCTGACGCCTCACGATTTCGGCGAGGAGGCGATCGGTCATTTCGGATTGTTTCACGAGCGGCATCGGCCCGGCTTCTGGGCGAAGTCGATCAAGTGGCTTGTTCGGGAGCAAAATCCCTGGCCCTCTGATACGATCCCGCCACTAAAGACCTTACACGAGATCGCTCCGGAACGGACGATTCCAAAAGTATACTATTGAAAGAGCCGTCTATGAGCCTTGCTACAGTAAAAGCCTTTTTTGCGGCGCATGCGCCCGACATCGAGGTCATTGAGGCTGCATCGAGTACAGCAACCGTTGCCGAGGCGGCGGCTGTCCATGGTGTGGCGCCTGCCCAAATCGCCAAAACCCTGTCGATGCGAGTGGGCGGTCGCATCATCTTGCTGGTGACCGCTGGACATGCCCGTCTCGATAACGGCAAGGCAAAGGCCGCGTTTGGGGGTAAGGTCAAGATGCTTGGCCTTGATGAGGTCGAGGTGCTTACCGGCCATCCGGTTGGTGGCGTGTGCCCGTTTGGGTTGACCGAGCCACTCCCAGTCTACTGCGACACCAGTCTTCGCGCCTTTCCGATTGTAATTCCTGCGGCCGGCGCTGCGAATGCAGCGGTCAAGATCGCGCCCGCTCGGATGGCTGAACTCGTTGACGCAGAATGGGTCGACGTGTGCCAATCCGTTTCATAGCCGCATTGTGAGGACCGAACAAAGATGAGCACATCTATGAAAAAAGCGATCATTGCTGCCGATGCGGCGCCGCGCATCAAGCCGTCAAATTACCCCGAGCCGTTCGCCAGCATGATGGATGGCCGCATAAAGCGGCCGCTTGGAGACCTTTTTGGCCTGAAGAATTTCGGGGTGAATCTAACGCGATTGACGCCGGGGGCGGTATCTGCCCTTCACCATAGTCACAGTCGACAGGACGAGTTCGTTTATATCCTCGAGGGCGAACCAACACTCTATCTGGGCGAGAAGAGCGAGCGACTGACTGCAGGGATGTGCGTTGGCTTTGCCGCCGCCGGCGAGCCTCATCATCTGAAGAATGAAACGGGATCTGATGTCGTCATTCTGGAGATCGGCGATCGAAGTTCCGGCGATGAGGTCTCCTATCCAACGGATGATCTGGTCGGAATAAAAACAACCGATGGCTGGGCATTCGAGCACAAGAACGGCGACGCCTATGCCTCAAATCCCGCGGCAAAGGCATGAGCGAGCAGAAGACCAGAACCGTGCTTATCACAGGAGGGAGCCGCGGCATTGGGAGAGCGACCTCTGTCCTGTGTGGTGCAAAAGGTTGGTCTGTTGCCATCAACTTTGCAGGTGATCGGAAAGCGGCCGAAGAGACTGCAAACGAGGTGCGAGAAGCCGGCGGGCGATCGATATGCATTCAAGGCGATGTTTCCGTTGAAACAGATGTTCTTGCCTTGTTTGACAAAACCGAAGCAGCGTTCGGGACAATCGATGGCGTGGTTGTGAATGCAGGTATTGTCGCGCCTTCGATGCCTCTTTCTGAAATGAGTGCGGACCGCTTGAAGCGGATGTTCGACGTCAATGTTCTTGGCGCCTATCTCTGCGCCCGGGAAGCGGCTCGTCGGCTTAACGGGACGGTTTGGACAGCCAGCAAAGCAATCGTTCTGGTGTCCTCAGCCGCATCGCGGCTTGGCTCTCCTTGCGAATATGTTGACTACGCAGGGTCGAAAGCCGCGCTCGACACGCTGGCCATCGGTCTTTCGAAGGAACTTGGTCCCCAAGGCATTCGTGTCAACGCCGTGCGGCCCGGGTTGATTGATACCGAGATCCACGCAAGCGGTGGACAACCGGGTCGAGCCGAGCGGTTGGGGAAAACAACCCCTCTTGGCCGACCGGGTCGACCACAGGAAGTAGCCGAGATGATTGTCTGGCTTCTAAGCGATGCTGCCTCTTACACATCAGGCGCCATTATCGATGTTTCCGGCGGACGATGAGGCCTGTCGTCGAGTCAAGTTTGTAATTGGAAAGGACCCTCATGCCCGCAATCAAACTTTGGATGTCGCCAGGGGCGTGCTCCCTGGCACCGCATATCCTGCTTCATGAGCTGGGGGTCTCATTTCAGACGGTGATCGCATCGACGTCCGACGGCGGGACGCTCTCCGACGAGTTTACCCGTCTTAATCCGAAGCAACGCGTGCCGGTTCTGGCGCTCGATGATGAGGTCATCACAGAACTCCCGGCGATCTGCACGGCGATCTCCAGCCTTGCTCCAGATCGTCAGCTGATGGGCGCAACGCCGCTTGAAACCGTGCGCGTTTACGAATGGATGAACTGGCTTTCCGGGACGCTGCATGGCCAGGGTTTCGGTGGGTTATGGCGTCCTCACCGCTTCTCAGACGATCCAGACGCCTTCGAGGGCATCATGATGAAGGCCAAAAAAACCATCGAGGAATGCTACGGCATGATCGAAGGTAAGCTGGGCGGCCCTTACTCAACGGGCTTGGCATTCACGGCTGTCGATCCCTTTTTGCTCGTCTTCTACCGCTGGGGCAATCGGATCGGTGTCGCGATGAAGGATCGCTATCCCTCGTACGCAGCCCTTGCGGGTAATCTCATGCAGCGATCATCCGTTGCGGCGGCCTTCGCTGCCGAGAAGATTTACATCGACCGCTGAGCCTGCCCCATCCGATTGACCCGAAAGAGGAACACCTCATGACTGCATTAAACCTAGACAAGATCGCCCGGGACGTGAAATCTGCGCAGGACTATGTCGCCGAACTGCAACCCGTCACCGCGGGACATCCGGACTTCGACCTAAAAGCCGCTTATGATGTCGCGGGGCGCCTTCATGGCCGCCGTACCAGCGAAGGTGCCCGCGTGGCAGGTCGAAAAATTGGCTTCACCAACCCCGACATGTGGACGTTGTTTGGCGTGACAGAGCCTGTCTGGGGATACGTGTACGATCATACGCTGACAGAATGCCCGGAAGCGGTAATGCGCTTTGAACTCACGAAACTTTGCCAGCCGCGCATTGAGCCCGAGATTGTTCTTCATTTCCGGGAGGCGCCAGCGGTGGGAGCGAGAGAACCTGACATCCTGCGCTGCATCGACTGGATCGCCCACGGTATCGAGATCGTCCAGTCGCATTTCCCCGATTGGAAGTTCAAAGCAGCAGACACCGTCGCCGACAACGGTCTCCACGGCGCATTGATAATTGGTCCGCATATCGGTGTTGACCAACTCGGTGACAATCTTCCCTCGGACCTTGAAACCTTTTCGCTCGAACTCTCCTGTGACGGAGAAGTCAAAGAAAAAGGCTATGGGCGAAACGTGCTGGGCAGCCCGCTAACAGCCGTCGCGCATCTTCTCAAGCTTCTGCATTCGCAGGGCGACGTGGCGCCGATCAAGGCCGGAGAAGTCATTACGACCGGGACGATCACTAAAGCTTACCCGATCAAGCCCGGCGAAAAGTGGTCGACCAGGCTTGAGGGGATTCCGCTGAGCGGATTTGGGCTGACTTTCGCCTGAGCCTGCGAACGAGCGGTCGATTGGCGGAAGGGCTCTACATGATTGCTTCTGCAGCAAGGTAGAGCCCAAGCATCAAAAGGCCTGCGAAGAAGACCTTTCGAAATGTCGGGACGCTCATCTTTGACCTGAGCCACTGTCCCAGAAACATGCCTGCGGTTGCCGGGAAGAGGGCCAGCAAAGATCCACCGATTAGAGCAACCGAGGATGCCTGCTGTCCCGGTCCACCGAGCAGAGCGATGGCAAGAGCAATCGTAGAGACTGTGAAAGACAGGCCGAGCGCCTGTATCAGGTCCTCCTTCTCAAGGTTAAGAGCCTGAAGGTACGGCACGGCCGGGATGACGAAGACGCCGGTGGCGCCGGTAACAAGACCTGTGAGCAGGCCAACGGCAGGCGACATCCATCGTTCATTCGCCCGACTAACCTGAAATCTGAACTGCGCAAGACCAAGAACTGCGTAGATGATCAGCGCGATCCCTAGCGCCGGCAACGCCAGTCCGTTAGCGCCGCTCGTCAACATGCTGCCTGTTGCGATTGTACCGGCCGCGACACCTATCATCATTGCCCATAAGCGACTGAGCATCGCACGGAAAGAAGGGCCTGCAAGCAATTGCCAGAGGTTGGTGACGAACGAGGGGATGATGAGGATCGGGGCAGCCTGGGCGGGTACCATGACCACTGACAGGAGGCCCATGGCGACGGTCGGCAGGCCCATGCCGACGACGCCTTTTACAAAGCCTGCCATGATGAACACCAGCCCGACGATGGCCCATGTCTTTGGGGATGAGAGAAGCGCCTCGTTGGCCTCCATTAGCATGACGGCGATTGTGTCAATCATGGAGGAGCATGTCCTCTATCGCGTTCTCTATGTCGTCATGAACCACTGTGCCGGCAGCATTCAGTTGCTCGTGTCGGGCAGAGGGAAGTAAGGTACAGAGGCTCCCTTGGGTCAGCGAGTGAGCGGCGATGATAGCCGCGAGGCCCAGCGCAGCAATCTCCAGCGTCAAGAGTTTCTGGCCACCCGGCTGAATCTCGTTTGTCTTCATTGTTGTTCTCCTTCCTGAAACTTGACCTTTTCAGGGGCGCTCGACAATCTGGCATTCGCGTGGTCAGCCTTCGTTCTGGCCGAAGGCTAGGAGGTGGCATGCGATACGATCTTGTCGATCTGAGACTGTTCTTGCACATCGCGGAGACCGGCAGCATCACATCCGCTGCGGCGCTGTCCGGTCTAGCTCTCGCGTCTGCGAGCGCTCGCATCAAGGGCATGGAAGAGACGCTTGGTACTCGTTTGCTGGAGCGTCAGCGGCGAGGTGTGAAACTGACTGCCGCTGGCGACACCCTGGTGCATCACGCCCGCACAATCCAAAACCAGATCGCGATCATGGCGGGCGACCTCGGCGCCCATGCCGCCGGACTTCGCGCGCGCGTTAAACTCGTGGCAAATACGGGCGCCGCCACAGGCCCGTTACAAGAGCTCCTTTCAAGTTTCCTCGCCCACCATCATGTTATCGATGTCGAGCTTGAGGAACGAGCCAGCCACACTGTGGTCGAAATGGTTGCGTCCGGAGCAGCCGATCTCGGGATTGCCGCATCGTGGGCCGGCTTCTCCAATCTGAACCAGAGAGCATTCTGCACGGACCAACTTACAGTGATTACAGCGCGCAATGCCGAGCGCTTCGCCGGGCTTCGATCGTTACGGCTTGACAAGGTGATCGATGAACCCTTTGTCGGCTTGTCTGTAGGCAATGCCCTTCAGGAGCATCTCATTCGCCAAGCAGCCCGTCTGGGGAGGCATCTCAAATTTCGTATTCGGGTGGCGACCCCAGAAGTGGTGTGCCGTTTTGTAGCTGACGGTATTGGCGTGGCCATTATCCCGGAGGCGGTCGTTCGCACCGTTTCTTTCAGAAACAGGCTCCGTTCGATCCCGCTAGCAGATGACTGGGCACTTCGGAATTTACACCTGTGCGCACGTGATTTTGCGAACCTGTCACCACAAGCAAGCCTGCTCTCGAAATGGCTTTCATCGAACGACGAGCATTCTTCGGGTGATTCGCAGCGTCGATCTGGCATGTATACCGACTAGGCAATTCAACCGCGTCGTGCGCTTCGCTACGCTCTCCGTAAGAGGAGGTGTGCATGCAACCGAACTTGACGATTGACTCCATCATCGCGCGGCCGGTGGTGACTCCATTGGCGCGGCCAATTCGTACCGCCGTCGGAACTGTTGAGAGCGCGCCGCTAGTCCTGATCGACGTTCGGACCAAGGAGGGTGTCATCGGATCGGCATACATCTTCGCTTATACCGGGGCGGCTTTGGGCGGGTTAACCCGCCTTGTCCGTGATGTTGGCGAGGAGCTAGCAGGACAAGTCGCCGCGCCGCGCGACCTGATGCGCTTGTTCGATCGCCGCTTCCGCCTGCTCGGCTGGCAGGGATTGGTCGCTATGGCGATTTCCGGAATCGACATGGCGGTCTGGGACGCGCTCGGCAAAGCCGCGGGGGCTCCGGTGGCCGCGCTTTTGGGAGCATCCAGCCGCCCAATTCTAGCCTATGACAGCTACGGGGTTATCGATCCAAGGCGAGATATCCAGCTTGTCACCGCATCGGTGGAGAGGGGATTTACCGCGATAAAGATCAAGCTCGGAGACGGCTCTATCGATACAGATGTTGAAGCAGTGCGTTTGGTCAGAGAGGCAATCGGCCCCGGCTTGCGGCTGATGGTGGACTATAATCAAGCGCTCGACCGGGTCGAAGCGGTCCGTCGCATCCAGGCCATGGAAGCGTATGACCTCTATTGGGTTGAGGAGCCCGTGAAGGCAGAAGACCATCTCGGGCACGCCGCTGTACGAAGGGCGGTTTCCCCGCCGATTCAGACGGGAGAAAACTGGTGGTTCCCGGCGGATATGGCAACATCAATCGGCAGTGCAGCGTCGGACTTCGCGATGCCAGATCTCATGAAGATTGGGGGTGTGACGGGTTGGATCGATGCCGCGGCACTGGCATCCTCAGCCGGAATGCCGATCTCAAGTCATATCTTCATGGAAGCCAGCGCTCATGTTATGGCTGCGAGCCCCACGGCCCATTACATCGAACATCTCGATCTCGCGTCCGCAGTCCTCATAGAGCCGGCGCGTCCCGAGAACGGCACACTCCAGGCAACTGGAAACGGTTTAGGTATGTGCTGGGATGAACAAGCTGTCCGGCGTTATTCTGCCGTCTGAAGAGAGTAAGGGCGCCGCTCTCTTTCCCGATCGAGGCATGAAATGCAGCTCCAAATTTTAGCACTGCCAGCCACGATATCGGTCGACCACGCCAGTATACTCGCTAGTGAGTATGAAAGATCACGATTAAAAATAAGGTCATTCGGCATTACGGGTTAGATATTGGAGAATGTGACTGAATTGAATAACTTAAAGATCGCTCAAAATCTTACTGTCGCCCCGCGCCTTTTCGCCATGCGTTGTTTGCAGTCGGCCGCAGCTCTTCTGGCGCTGTCCGGCGGAGGAAATCCCGCGGAAGCTGGCACTCCGAACCTCGATATCCCGCCGACCATAGGATATTTCTCATACGATCCTGGCCGGGGTGAAGACCGAATAGCTATTGGCTTTGGCCCTATGAGGTTGGGCAGCAGTGATGCGGGCGAATGGTTCATGTTGGGAAAGGCTCCGTCTGGAACGCGGCCCACAACGCTTCGTTGGGCTACTACGAAGACTTGCTCGACGGCAAGAGATCTGACGGCCTCCCTCCGGCGCTTTCCAATGCCGCAAGCCACACTCCCTTCAACGGGTGTGGATGATAGGCGCCCCGGCGATCCCGTCTACATTCTGGAGACACAGGCAGAATTCCTGGGTGGCGGCAGAGGTGAACTTCGCCTGACTGCAGGTGAGGGAACGCAATTGGCGTTATGGATTAAGAACGCGTTTGCGAGCCTTGAAAAATGCTGGACGGATAAGGATCCTTCGGAACAGACTGGGGACCAGTAGCTTTGATGCCCAGGTGCCGCTGCGTGGGCGCATCGATCAAGCTTGGAGTCCTTGACCCAGCTAGGCTCGCGCTTTTCCCTGCCTAGCATCAGATCTGATGCTGTTCTCGCTTGGTGCAGCGGGACCGGCGTCAAATGTGTTCCAGCACGCGTCGCTACCTGATCGGCGAATTGTCCGGGTGATCGACACGGACCCAGGCATACCCATCAAAGCGTGCTACATCTTTGAGACCGAAAGACTATAGCACACCGTCTCTTGCTTCCAACGAATGCGCGTCACGCACTTCAGGCACCAACAGAGTTTGATGCACGATAACAGTCCGGGTCTTTGGATCGTATACATGCAGCCCATGCGACGAGGCGAGATAGAGCTTTCCTTCAAACCACTCGATGCTGGTGAAGTTTTCGACGGTGGCGACCGAAGTGGCTAAAGTGAAGCCATCCCTTGCATTGCCAACCAGAAGGCCGCCGCGCCCCGCCAGGAACACGAAGCCCGGCGATACTATCTTGATAGCGTTCACCGGTTCGGCATACGGCAGGATAATCTGTTGCCACGCGCGTCCGGCCCAATGCCACACCTCGTCACCTACGACGTAGATGTCCGCATCGCTGCTGCCATCAACGTCAACAAGATCCACGGCGTCATGTGCATCGAGCCAATGGTCTAGCAGGTCTGGATCGTCCGGCACTTCTGCGGCCGGAAACTGGCGGATAGAGCCCGCTAAGTCGGTCCATCGGGATAACTTAAGATGTGGACCGTGAATGTCGAAGCGCCAGATCTGGCGAGATTGGCCGCACACATAGAGGTGGTCGCCAATTGCTCGAATCCGGTTGACATACCCGAGACCCGCAGCGGAGTTCCCGAACACGCCAGCCTCACGGATATGGAATGTTTCGTCAGGCTCTCCACCGGGACCATATATATTGACGTCGCCCTCCCGCGATAAAATACAACGGAGATCACGGAGTGGATCGTAGCACACCGATACGACGTTCCAGTCGTAATCGGTCCATACCCACTCGGGCTGCGCCGAGTTGCTAGTGTCGATTTTGATGCGAAAAACAAAGGTTAGATCGGCGCCCGATGCTCGCGGATCATCGGATGTGCTGGCCAGCAAAATCTCTCTCGAGCCGAGGGCACAGCCAGACCGTATTGTTTTTTCCTTCATTGAGTCCTCGCTTTCTCAGAAGAGGCTTATTACTAGGCTCGTCAAAAGCTGGGCGAAGCTGAGAGATTCGTTGTCATATCCGCTCGTCCGTTACCGCCAAAATCTCTTCGAACTCCCCTTTCTGGCCTTTTATTCGCTGATGCCCGTCTCACAAATTTGGTCAGCGTCTAGCTCAGTAGGCATGTCGGTGTTGCCACATACAGTATACTGCCCGAAACCGATTGGCCGAACTACGAAACGAAACCGCTGGGCAACTGGTAGATCCGGAACCTGAGTGCTTCATGATGTTGCCAGTTTCCAAGCAGCAAATATATAGAAAACGCCTAGGCTTCCGTCGATCCAGCGCCGAGCTTTACCATAGGCAGACACCATCCGATCGGTAGAGAACAATATTGCTAATGCAATATAGTAGATCAGGGCGAACGCCGTCGCTCCGGAAAGGATGGCCAGTGCGACCCAGTCCGGCGCCCCTGGTTTTAAACCCAGAGATATGACGGCGATCCAGGCAAATAGGCCCTTGGGATTTGTCATATGTATGCCATAGCCCCGTAGAAAGCTGGCCCAGTCAGAAGAGGGGTCTCCCGCGCTTTCTGCCGTGAGAAGCTTTGCAGAACGCGCTGAGCGAAGCGCCTTGAAGGCGAGATAGAGCAAGTACCCACACCCAGCAATGCGGACGATAGCGAGCGCATTCGAGTACGTCGACAGCACGTACGAGAGACCCACGGCGGCGATCAACCCCCATGTGAATGAACCGCAAACGACGCCAAGTGCTACCATGACACCGGTCCGCCGCCCGCTGGACATGGCCGCGCCCATCGTGGACAGAACTGCTGGACCAGGGCTTAGAGCGGCCAGTACAAACGTGCCATAGGCGACAAAAATATCAGTCCAGTAGTCGTGAACGACTACCATCGCCTTCTAGCCCCGGCTCGCTGCATTTTGATCCAGCTCAGCACCTCGCTGGCATTAGTGGAGGGAGGGAAGACGGGGTAGAAAACTTTGATGATGCGCGCGTCCTGGCACACGAGCGTTATGCGGCGGTACACCGGGCGGCCGCCTGCGTTGACAGACATCAGCGGAAGGTTGAGCGCACGCTGAAACTTGAAGTGTTCATCGCTCAGAAAATCATATGGCAACGCAAGGCGGTCGATCTCCCCCGCCAAATAGTCGGGGGAGTGTGTGGCTATTCCGAGCACTGCAGCTTCCTCGTTCAGAAGGTCGACATGCCGATCGCGAAAGCCGCAGGCCTGAGGCGAGCAACCGCGGGCACCGGGAATGCTGTCCCATTCGGGAGGCAGGCCGGAATTGTCTGCGCCGGACATTGGGAAAAGAAACAGAACAGTTAGACCTTCCAGCGCACCGACATCAACGATAATGCCGCGAGCACTCCGAAGCTTGATCCGAGGCATAATTGCCCCATCCAGATGATCAGAGGCGCCATCGTCTTGTGGTATCGGCCAGGCAGCTTCGCTTTCGTCCGTCACTGCTATCTCCTTGCTCAGAAACATAAATGACTCTATCAAGGAGGACACTTTTGCTCGACACAAATAGTGTCCCGGTACACTTTAGGAGACGACATTGCTCCTCAAATCCATGTGGAAGCCCCGACTAGGGGAAGGTACGTCGCCATCAGATCGACTCACGGCTGCTCTGGCAGCGGATATTCTCGACGGAAAAATTGAAACCGGAGGCAGACTTCCGGCCCACCGCGACTTAGCGTTTCAGCTTGGGATCGGCGTCGGCGCCGTGACGCGTGCGTATGCAGTGATGGAGCGGCGCGGCCTCGTTCGAGCGGTAAAAGGACGGGGAACTTTCGTTGCTGCCAAGCAGAGGGACAGAGAGCTCATCATTGACCTTGGGCAGAACACACCTCCAGCGATGCTGAGCGAACGCGTGTTGGGGCAAACTTTGCGAAAGCTGTCCAATCACATGGATCCGGCCATGCTCACCACCTATCCGCCACCTGCTGGCCACGACGAACACCGGCGTTTGATGGCAGCATGGTTTGCTGATCTTGGCATCAACGCTGTGGCTGATCGACTTCTTCTTTGCAATGGAGCGCAACAAGCGCTGGCCATAGCCTTCGGGCTCCTCGCCAGAGACGGGATGATCGTGACCGAAGCGTTCACCTATCCGGGTGCAATCGCAATCATGAGTGATAGCGGCTACCAGTCAGTGGGCATCTCTACCGACCGTGAGGGCATGTTACCAGGCGAATTGGAAAGAGTTCTTAGCCTCGAAGGCGGAGCAAAGCCCAAGGTTATCTACGTAACGCCAACTATGCACAATCCCACCACGTCAACCATGACCCTCACGCGTAGGGAAGCAATCGTCGCTGTCTGTCGGAATTATGATGCATGGATCGTCGAAGACGACGTTTATGCCTTATCAGCGGCGGCCGATGTTCCCGCTCTCGTCAATCTGGCGCCCGAGCGCACCTTCTACATCAACAGCCTCTCAAAGACCCTCAGTCCTGGACTTCGTCTAGGCGCGCTGCTAGTCCCGCAGCCGTTCGTGGTGAAGGCTGAAGCTGCTATCCGCACTTCGGGATTATTTGCTTCGCCCCTTGCGTGTGCCGTGATGGGGGAATGGCTGGCGAGCGGCATCGCCCACTCTGTACGCGCCAGCGTACGGGAAGAAGCAAAGCGCCGTCGATCCCTCGCTTTCTCCATTCTTGGAGAAGTGGTCGAAAGGCCAAGTCGGGACGGTTTCCATTTGTGGCTTCCCATGAAGAGGAGCACTGCTGATCAAGTTGCACTGGCCGCCGGGGCACTCGGCATTCATGTGACGCCTCCCGCCGCGGTTGCAGTTGATACGAGAGCCGAGGCATCTGGCATCCGTCTTTGTCTGGGAGGCCCTTCGCTCGCAGATTTGAGCACTGGTCTGATCGGTATTGCTAGCTTAGTTGGCCGTTTGAAATACTCGACGGCACAAATCCATCCAGTCGCCTGAGGCCTTAATACATCCCAGCGCGGGTCGCTCATGAATTCACGGAGACGACAGTCCCCTGCGCTACGGCGCATAAAGTTTCTGCTCCGTCACAAATTACGAAAACGTCGCACTGGCAGACTGATTGCCGCTTACCGGCGTGCAGTGCTCTCGCACGTGCAACTAGTGCAGATCCCTGGGCGGGGCGAAGATAATTGATCTTGAATTCCGATGTTACCGCGTCGCCGCCAAGCGCAATGCCGCCTGCAAATGTGATAGCGTTGTCTGCCATATAGCTCAGGACACCGCCGTGTACGAAACCGTGCTGCTGTTTAAGAGTATCGCCGATGGATAAGTAGATATCTACGCCATCTGAACCGCATGAACGCAGCTCTGCCCCAACGAACATTGTAAACGGCTGGTTACTAAATATCTCGCGAGCGTATTCCAAAATATTTTTAGGCTTAGATCCCACACTCATGTTCGCACACATTCCCTACCCCGGCAGGCGCCCCTTCAGGTCTCCGCCTGGTGTCTCGTCCAGAATGTATCGATCGAAAAGGCGGTCCCCCTTAACGCGAACTCGATATGCTTCCGTCGTAATGGCCATGCCCGCAGATGCGCTGCCGTTTACCACGATGTCACCGTGGTTATAATCTCCCCAGAAAAGCTGACCTACCGTGAAATTGCCGTTTATGTAGATTTGTTGTCTTCCGACAATCGCGTTTTGGCAATCAACATTACCGGTCACGATGAGTCCGGAAGCTCCGTCGCTGTGCGGATTGGAAATCGTCGCCGATACTCTCAAGTCGCCATGGACGAATATCAGGAAAATCACGTCCCCATTTCCGAGAGGGTTCTCTAGATCAAGTGTCTCCAGTGCGAGGGACTGATCGTAAAACAAGACGGCCTCATCATTGAGTTCGCCATCATTTCCCTTGTTGTGTTCAACTGCCCAGCAGTCGGGAGGGAGCAGATCCATGATCTCGCGGAAAGGAACTTTGACCGCGTCCAAGTCGTGCAGATAACGACCAGTCTCTGAGTGAAGCGCCATTCAAATGTTCCTCAAATATGAAACCACACTTGCTTCAATTTTACTCCTAGAATTTCCTCCAGTCTCTCGACGATATGCGGGGCAAGAAACGCCTCCGGTCCGGATATTGCCAATGAATATCGAGCAAGGCCGGAAGGTGGTTCGAAGATTAGTTCATTCAGATCTGTCGAGGCCCGGCAACATGGCGTAACTATGCGCAAGTCCTGAAAACTTTTGGCGTAAGCAGCCTCCATTGCTGCTCCCCACCAAGCCCCGGCGTCGGAGCCACAGGATGGGCAATAGACCCCCTCCCAGTTTCCCCCTGAGTCGACGAAATGTACGCTGTCAAAGAACCGGCCTGAAATATTTGGATGACTTCGGGAAAGGAGCTCAACAGCCAACTCGGACTGCTGCCGAGTTGGTTGCCAGTAAGGATCAGAGGCTGCAATCAGCCTCAGTTCTGTATCGCTCATGGCCTAATCCGTTCACTGACAATTGAGTTCGTCTGCTTGGAAAAAGAGCCCTTTTTCTTCCTCAAGGCTACGACCATGCCTGCTGTCACCAAGACGGCTCCGATGATCGCAGTGGGGTCAGGTCGTTCCCCTAGAAACACAAGACCACCTGTCAACGTCAGGCAAGGGACGGCTGCGGTGAACGTGGATACTTGTTCTGGACCGAGCAGTGATGTGGCACGTGTGTAAAGGAAGATCGATCCAGCACCGATTAGGACACCTTGAAAACCTGCTTGAATCACTAAGTCACGCCAGTGCGCTTGAAGGAGCATTTTATCGGAAATACTGATGTAAAAGGGAAGAAACGCTAATGCCGAGCCGAGCGCAACAACTGCGGCAGCTTGGACGGCAGGTATGCCGAGCTTTCTGACGTAAAGCCCATATCCGGACCACGAAAACGATGCTGCGATAAGACACGCGTCGCCAAGAAGCATCTCAGGAGTTGCCGCTGCGCTCCCTTCCCACAAAATCGCCAAGACCCCCATCACTATCAGAGCAAGGCCAGCGCGCCGTCCTGATGGCGAGTTGTCACGGCTGAACGCCGCAATGAGCAAATAGGTGGTGAGAGCTAGGGTTCCGTGGACGAGTATCCCTCCATGGCTCGCCGGAGCGAAAGCGAAACCAGTATAGGCAAGTAGCGCAAATCCCAGCCCCCCGAGCGCGGCCAACATCAGCATCTCAAATGGACGAAATGCTTTGATCTGGCCGATCCGGAGGAAGGGAAGCAGCAACATAGCGCCGATCCCAAAACGCAGCGCTGCGATGTCGGCAAGGCCGAGAGAGGTCGACAATCCCGAGCGGGAGACCAGCACGAACGCGGCGAAGAGAAAGACGGACAGTGCAGCGTATGCGATGCCCGTCAAACGCGGCAGCGAGAACGATTTCGGACTCTTTGCGCAGCTGTCCATTGGCACATCTCCCCATGGCAGAAGCATATTTCCTGATGCTCGTAATGATACTCACTATTGAGTATACAAGCTCAGTGAGCACCCTGCGACTTGGCCACTATTAACCGGGAGAAAGAGCGAAGCTCAGCCGGAATGCCGTTATGTCGAAATGCTCACGGAGATAAAACCGTTTTGCACGCGTGTTTGTCGTCGGCGTATCGAGCAAGACTTTCACACATCCGGCGGTAGACGCTGTTTCTTTGAGATAATCAATCAGCGTGCTGCCGAACTGTTTGCTTCGCACTCGCGGTTCGACGATCAAATCATCGATAAAAAGGTGCTTGCCGTGAACAAGGCTTTCCCTCACGTAAAAGCCGGCCAAGGCAATTACCTGCTCTGAGATCGTGTAAGCAGCGAGCGTGTAACCGGAGGTCTGCTGACGCTTCCAGCAATCGACGAACTCGGCTGGTGACGACAGGTGGGGCCGGAGCTGCCGCATAACATCAAAGCAGCGTAGGACCATGTCCTCATCTATAACCAGTTCAATGTCGCGAAATCTCTCATCCTCTCGCGCCATAATCAGGTTTTCGGCTCGAAGGAGAGCCCGATCGCGATACGATTCCAGTTGTTTATAGCACCGATCGCCGCAGTCAGAAAAACAGCCTCATTTTGTGAAAATCGTTCGAGCAGGCTGTTCCAGCGCTCCTCTCTCACACCGGTTCGCGCAAGCTCGGTGATAGCCTCAGCCCAAGCAAGTGCCGCAATTTCACGCGGGCTAAAAACGCCGGCGTCTGGCCATGCGGCCAAGAGGTCAAGCTTCATCTCCGACACGCCCAGACGTCGAGCCTGAGTCAGGTGATGCTGGATGCAAAAGGCGCATCCATTGATTTGCGATACCCTTATATCCACAAGTTCAATCAACTCAGGTTCGATGGCAGATTCCTTCACCGCTTGCCCTATCGATGAAAGTCCGGCGTAAACGTTCCCAGCAGTCGACACGAATGTGTTGTAATCTACTCGATGAGATAGCTGTTTCATTTCATCCTCTATTGCAGTCCGCGTCCGCGCCTCGTCTTCCAAGATGATATCTTCAAAGTGTATAGTATTGTGTAAGAAGCAATGAGCTGATCGGATCATTGCTAGGGAACGTCGTCGTCTATTACCTCTCCGGTTTGGTTGTTGACGACCACAGGGCTTTCATAAAAAGCAAGCTTGGGTTCTGTCCCGTATTTCTCCAACACGAACTTACGCCAAGCTTCAGTGTACACCACTTCGGCATCTTCCCGACTTCGCCAGAGATACACTCCCCCGACAGTTAGTCCGTCTTCAGCTAGGACGTAGGCCTTATGTAGCAGGCCAGGAACACCGAGGTAATTGTCTGCGGTACTGAGGAACAGTTTGCGTGCCTCTTGACGCGACAGTCGGGTTTTCAAAAGGAATGTGGTCGTAGTCGTTATCATTCTATCCCTCCCACAACGGATGCGAAACGCTAATCATGTTTGACATGTATGTCAATAATGACACCGAGAGGGCTTCTTCGGTGGGATGATTTACGGCGGTTGGCTCTACCTACTCGTTCCCAAAGCTGACCATACGCTCAAGATCATCCCTACGACCACGACAGCCTCTCCAGCGATTGAATAAGCCGAGGGGCGCTCACCCAGCGCAATGGATGCCTCCGCGATAGCAATCACCGGCACCAGAGAGGCGAACGAAGAACCGACGGCTGCACCAAGCAACTCCACACATTTACTGAAAAAGAACAGGGCTACGATGGATACAAAGATGCCTTGATAAACGGATCGTACGAGAACGTCATGCGTACTCTGGTCCAAAATGGAAAAGCCTTTGATGGCGAAGTAAGCGGGTACGTAGAATACCGCGGAACCGACCGACACCATCGCTGTCGCTTGGAGTGCATCAACCGCAAATGCCTTGGTGGTCGTAACGTAAATCGCCCAGAGAAAGCCGCCGGCCAAAAAAAAGGCAACGGACATGTTCAGCCCCCCGAAATCGTTTCGCTGACCAACAACTGCGAGCGCGATCCCTGAGACAATTAGCAAAGTCGCGAGGATTTGCGCAGCAGACGGGCGGATTTTCAGCCATATGAAGCTGAGGAGCGCACAAAACCCTACCATGCTACCCGGTGTGACAGCCGCAAAAAGTTCGACCGGTGCTAGGGTAAGACCGGAGGAGACGATGAGGATGTACGGGGCCCCGATTCCGACTACCATCAGCGCGGTGGCTGACAGACTAGTCCCTCGCATACCCCTTGAAATGAGCACAGGACATAGGGCTGCACCAGCTACTGCAAAGCGTAGGAAGGTGATATCAAAAATGTCCAGTGAAGAACGGGCAACGCCGAGGCGCGTGACTACCGGGAATCCCCCCCATATGAGAGCAGAACCCAACCCACAGAGAATTCCAATGACTTGATGCCTACCAGGCCTCATTTCCTTCAGACCTTCAGATAATCGTCCCACCAAAAACAAATCCAATTTTGACAAGTCCGTCAAGGACGAGCTAGTCTCTGGGGCTGGTGTCACCAGGCAATTTCAAAATTGAGAGGTCATCCTTGGTTGGTGTGAAACGTTTTGACGAGAAAGCTGCGCTCACAGCCGCACTGGATGTATTTTGGCGGCAAGGGCTAGCCGGCACATCGATGCCAGATCTTGCCGAAGCGACTGGAGTGCAGCGGGGCTCGCTGTACAATGCATACGGCGATAAGGAAGCGGTCTTCCTCCGGGCATTCGATATTTATGAAAAGAGATTTTTGCAGCTGGTAGAAGGGAGTCTCGTCGGAACCAGTGCCGAGGCGATACTCTTGAGCTTTTTCCGTACCGTAATTGAAAATATGTTCTCAGGGAAACCATCACGAGGATGTCTCACAACGAAAACAGCGGTCGATGGCAGCGTCGCTAGTGTCAGAATTCAGGCGCGGTTGCAGGTTCTTATAGAACGCCTGGAGATGAGGCTCGAATCTGCGTTGAGACGACCCGAGGTCGAGAACCAGCTGCATTTAGCACCCAACGAAGCGGCTGAACTAGTCGTCACCTTCACGAGAGGCCTCGCCGTCATGGAACGGATAACTGCCGATAAGGAACGACTGCTGAGAACTTCTCGCGCTTTGGTGGCAAGTCTAACAAGACACACTTAGCTCCGGCACAGCGTTCAGGAACGCTAGATGCGTCGGCCGCAAGCATTCAGTATATTCATCGCAAGACTGCAAAGGGACGACGATTGATGGTGTGCGTGTGCACATCCATGGCCACTTGGTAAATGTCGTACACGGTAAGTTTGGCGTTCCCTTGCCGGACTAGGAGGCGGGTGTCGTCGTTACCGCCGTCGGCGATCCTCTGGATGTTCACGCCGCGCAGATTTCTGACATTGAGCAGAGGGGATCCCGGATTGATAAACGCACGGCGAATGCCTTGATCTTCTACATGCAAATGGAACTTGGCCTGGAATTCATGTCCATTGTCGGTGCGAACCTTACGAATAAGGAAAGGGAATTTGGCAATAATCCTGTCGATGGAGTCTATGGAGTTTGCTTGAGTATGGCGATCATTGACCTTGACGGCGCGGATGCGTGTTATCTCATCAATAGCTATGTATCAGAAACGCCTGAGTGATTTACCATTATCTCTTTCGAATTTAAGGAATTTTACATCTACCTGTATCTGAAGGCCAAGTACGGGCTGCTCGTAGCGCTGACTATGGGTTGTTCTAACGCGTGTACCGCTTAGAAGCCTGCTGAGGCCATTGCGTTTAAGAATGCAGTAGATGCAAGCATCGGAGATAGTGAAGCCGTGATGCCGGCTCATGTAGCAAGAAATTCTCATTGGCCCGAGATGGTATTTCGTGCCCAAATGCGGAACCGTCATCGATGATCTCTGCAGGCTTTTGATTGGCTGGATTTTTCGGAGCACATGAGCGGTTTTTAAGCCCACTATCGCCGTAACTTTCATAGGAGGACTTCCCTCGATAAACGCTGGCGCGGCTAATTCCGAAATAGCGGCGCGTCTTTGAGACGTCACCGCAGCGCTCAGCATGTCGAAGAACCCGTAGCTTATGCGAAACTTCCCGTCGGAATGTCATCATTTCGATTGTCCTTGTCATCGAAGTTCAAAACAAGGATGTCTTAAAGGTCCCTGCATTTCTACAAGTGAGAGTAACCGTATCATTTACCCTCCCTGTTAAATTCGGATGTTTTTTTTAGTTACTAGGATTTTTTTGGAAACTTCATCTTCGTCAATATGTCCCAAACTCGATATATGAAATCGACTTTCATATGCAGAAATCGTGCTTGGGTAGATTGAGTTCGTTGTGAGGATATTTAGACAATCTTTCGTTACTAGCCGCTGGGTATGGTTTTGCGTGCCCGCCGTGATTTGGATTGGGGTTCTATATCTCTATCCCGTCGGTCTGATGCTAACGAAGAGCTTTACCGATCCATATCTCAGCATTGAAAACTACACCCGCATCCTGTCGAGTCCTGGATATCTGAAGGTCATTGGACGTACTTTGGCTATAGCTGCCGGGTCCAGCTTGCTTGCGCTATTTATCGGCTATCCAATCGCTTATGTGATCGCGACAACCCGTCGGACGGGGCTCGGACGCTTTCTGATTTTTTGCATCGTGGCTCCCTATCTTACCAGTATCTTGGTGCGCACCTTCGCTTGGTACGTGCTTCTGGGGCGAGTCGGCATTGTGAACGATGGTTTGGCTCTTTTCGGCATCGAACGCCAGGATATGCTCTTCAATAGCGCAGCAGTGGTGATCGGGCTTACGCACTATCTCCTCCCGCTGATGATATTGCCTCTCGTCACGGTGATGAAGGGCATTGATCGTTCGTTGCCTCTTGCAGCGGCCAGCCTCGGGGCAGGACCGGCGACAGCATTCGTGCGCGTTTACGTCCCTGGAACGTTTCGCGGAATCGAAATTGGACTGGTGCTCTGCTTCATATATGGCGTCGGTGCTTTCATAACGCCCGCTTTGCTTGGCGGCGGGGCAGGGAGAATGTTCGGCGTTCTAATTCAAAATGCCGTTGATGTGCAGGGCGACTTCGGTCTCGCTTCGGCGGCATCCGTCATTCTCGCCACAGCTGTCGTGCTTATCTTCCTCCTTTATCGGTACGGATATTCCGGCAATATTTCCGCTCTTGCGACACCTGCCGCACAGGGCGAGGTTTCGAAGGAAATGACGTTAGCGCGCCGTAGCGGCCATTTTGCAAGATATCCAGCGAAGCTGGCGCAGTTCGTAGATCGCATTGGCTTGTCGCGCGTTCGGTCCTTGCCGGAAATTTACGCCATAGTTGCGGCCTTGCTCATCTTGCTGCCTCAGATGATTGCGATTCCAGTATCGCTGTCTTCGACGCGAAGTCTCGTTTTCCCACCACCCGGATGGTCGCTCCAGTGGTATCGAGGGTTTTTGGAGCCCCAGTGGTGGCATCCGTTGCAGACAAGCATTGTCATCGGGCTCAGTGTCACGGTTATCTCGACCTTGCTCGGCAGCCTTGCGGCGATCGGCGTTGTCCGTGGTCTCAAATCGGGGGCCGCGTCCGGTGTGGGGCTGGTTCTGCTCTTTCCGTTGCTGTTTCCTACAGTTATAGCGGCTGCTGCCTTTTTTGTGGTGTTTGTGGATATCGGTTTGACGGACAGCGCATTGGGCATTCTGCTTGCTCATTCGACGATTGCCATGCCGCTGGTATTCGCGATCGTTTCGGCGAACCTTCGAACACTTAGTCCAATTTATGAACGTGCGGCGGCAAGTCTTGGCGCAGGATGGTGGATGCAGTTGCGGCGTGTTCTCATACCGCTGCTCGCAACATCAATTGGAACGGCTGCTTTTTTTGCCTTCTTAAGCTCGTTCGACGAGGCTTCGATAGCGATTTTCTTGTCTGGCGTACATGTGAAAACGCTTCCGCGACGCATGTACGAGGCATTATCACTTGAGAGTGACCCAACGATCGGCGTGGTTGCCGTGCTCACAATGGCGATCTCGGCGCTTGCCCTTCTCGGCTTGACCACCATCCGACGACTTCGAAAAAATCAGGAAACCCCAAATGACTGAACGGTCCGCCAAAGCCAGACGGGGACGTCTAGAACTGCGCTCGCTCGTGAAGACCTACGACACACAGCGGGTTGTCGACGGCATTGATATCACTGTCGAAGCAGGTGAATTTTTTACCATCCTTGGCCCTTCCGGTTGCGGCAAGACGACCACATTGATGATGTTGGCAGGCTTCGCCACTCCTACTGCCGGTGATGTCATTATCGATGGCAAACGTATCAATGAAGTTGCCCCACAGGACAGGAATATCGGAGTTGTATTTCAGAATTATGCCCTGTTCCCGCATATGTCGGTTGCCGAAAATCTCGCGTTTCCCTTGGAAATGCGGAAAATTCCGGCGAACGAGATTGCGGGAAAAGTGCGTGCAGCTCTCGATCTCGTTCAGCTTACAGCGGCAAACCGGTTGCCAACCCAGCTTTCTGGAGGACAACAGCAACGTGTTGCTGTTGCGCGAGCTTTAATATTTGATCCGCCAATCCTTCTTATGGACGAGCCACTTGGCGCGCTCGACAGGAAGTTGCGTTCGCACCTGCAGATTGAGTTGCGCAGATTGCAGCAGCGGCTTGGTATCACGGTGATTTACGTCACCCATGACCAAGACGAGGCCATGTCCATGTCCGATCGCGTGGCGATCCTTAATCACGGACGCGTCGAGCAAATCGGTCGACCGGAGGAACTCTATGAAAATCCCACTTCGCTGTTTGTCGCTCAATTCCTCGGTGAGAATAACGTGTTCCAAGGCAAGGTCGATACCCGCGGCCGGAGCTTTGAGGGGGTGGAAGGCGGCCCCATCGCACTTGCGCTTGCGCAGCGTTTCCCCGCCGGGACTGCGCTTAGTGTATCCGTTCGGCCGGAGCGCGTCGTTGTAACAGCGACGGACAGCAGCGCGACAGCGGAAGGCTACGACGGTGAGGTGCGCGATGCGGTCTTTATGGGCACCCACACCGACTATTACATAGAGGTACAGCATCTCGGTGTGGTTCACGCCAAGATTGCGAATATTCATTCGGCTCAGGCTTTCACGCGCGGCCAGGCTGTGCGGGTTCATTGGCGCGCGGAAGATATGCACATCTTTCCGACGCCCAACTGACTGGCCTCATCGAAATGAACTTCTCTTCAAAGAAAGGCAATCGAATGCACAATGACTTTCGCATGAACAGGCGTGGCTTCCTGAAACAGACAGGCCTTGCCGTAACGGCGGCCGGACTTTGCGCTTTGCCGTTTTCCCGAATGGCGCACGCCGCTGGCGGAAGTCTTGTTTATTCCGGCTTCGGCGGCAGCTATGAAGAATCCATCCGGACTGCCGTATTAGAACCCTTTGCGGCAGCAAACGGTGTCGATCTCGCAGTAACGACGGGCGCTTCCGATGTTGCCAAGATCACGACGATGGTCAAATCCGGTCGCGTCCAATGGGATTTGGTCGATGCGCAAGGTACGACCCTGTCCCAGTTCATTCAGGCAGGTCTACTGGAAAAGCTTGATCCGGCAATCGTGAAGGCGGACGATATCGTTTTGACCGATCTGGTGACCCCTTACAGCGTTCCATGGTATCAGTTCAGCCTTAATATCTACTGGAATGCCGATGCCGTGCAGGGCACTCCGCAAAGTTGGGCCGACGTATGGGATGTTGAGAAATTTCCGGGTAAGCGCGGTTTCTCGCTTCTCCCTTGGTTTTCGCTGGAAGCGGCATTGCTCGCGGATGGCGTTCCGATGGACAAGCTTTATCCGCTGGACGTTGATCGTGCCTTTGCAGCGCTTGATCGTATCAAGCCACACGCGGTCTTCGGCGCCGGGGATAATGCGATATCAGCGCAGGAAGTTGTCATAGGCATTGGCAATTTGGCGAGGCTCAAGAAAATCCAAAGCGCCGGCGTGAACATAAAGTACAGTTGGGAACAGGCTATCATCGACGTACAGCAACTCGTTCTTCTTAAGGGCGCACCTAATCCGGTCAATGGTCAGGGTGCGATTGCCTACTCGTTGCAAGCAGAGCCGCAGCGGCAGGTTCTCGAAAAGCTTGGTTATACGCCCACTCTCAAGTCGGCCTTGGCGGAGATAAGTCCAGAGAAGGCAAAGGATCTTGCCGGTACGGAAGCGACGTTGAAAAACAGCTTCTATTTGAACTCTTCCTGGTGGGGTGAGAATGGTGCTTCCGTAGGACGTCGCTGGCAGGATTGGTTGGCTACCTGAGGTCGCGCTGATGCTCTTACCTTCGACCCGCCGCTCCGATGTTAGCGACAGCGTTCACGGCGTCCGCACATTCGATCCTTACCGTTGGCTCGAAGATAGCGATAATCCGGCGGTCAGACTCTGGGATGACGCTCAGGATAAACACGCACGTTCCGCTCTGGCGGTCATGGGCACTCAAGAGAAATGGGCAAAGCGCCTTCGGCAGGCAACCGCCTGGGGAGCGGTCGGTGCCGCAAAGCTGGCGTCTGGACGAGTTTTTTCGCTTGATCGATGGGGCGACAAGCAGCAGCCTGTGCTCGTCATGCGTTTGGCGAACACCCGGGCCACCGACACCCTGCCACAGATCGTCGCGGATCCTGCCCGGCTTTTTTCTGAAGACGAAACAGCGACGATCGATTGGTTTCAGCCAGACCCAGCGGGTAAATTGATCGCGCTTGGAATCTCACATTCAGGTCGTGAGCGCTCCTCACTCTATGTATTGGATATGGAGACGGGAGAATTTGTCGGGGAGCCGATTGCCGACACTCCCTTCGCTACGGTCGCATGGTGGCCCGACAGCCGGGGATTTGCCTACACCTGCAACCCCGACGGGGATCCCTATCACCGTCATATCCGCGCGCATCGCTTAGGCAACAGGGTGCCCGATCCGGTTCTGTTCGGGCCGCTTGTCGATCCGACTGCCTGGCCCGACATTTCCATATCGAGCGACGGCCGGACCTATCTTGTCCATGTTGCCTATGGCTGGTCGCGGGTTGATTGCTATCTGCTTGACAGGGAAACCGGCCAGAAAACAGTGGTGATTGAAGGAGAAGTTGCAACATCGAGGTTTGTATTTTCTGAGGCGAACATTGTCGGCGTGACCAATTTGGCATCACCGAGGGGTCGGGTTGTCATTGCCCCTATCGCGTCGCCCGCAACGGCGAATTGGCGAACCCTGATCTCAGAAGGAGAAAGCGTTCTTGACGCGGTCGCGGTCGCCGATGGGGCATTGATCGTCGCGGCACAGTATTGGGCGGCAGCGGAACTGTCACGCTGGCCATTTGACGGATCACGGGTCGGCGGCCCCGCGAGGCAAATGGAAATGCCGCAAGTCGGAACATTTTCCATTCATGGATCAACGCCTGGCTGTTCCGCATACCGACAGGTTGCAATCGCGACGCAACCTGATCTGAGTGCGGCCTTCGTTACTTTCTCGTCGTTTTCGCAGCCGCCTTCTCTCTATGAAATTGGTGTTCGGGAGGATGCCGTCTTCGCGCGACTGCCTGGATTGGCGAAGCCCGAGGACATCGTGACCGAGCGGCGCTGGGCATCTAGCCCAGATGGTACGAACATTCCTTATTTTGTCGCCCGCGATGGCACTAAGGAGCTCGACGCGGAACCCCCAACGATTCTTAGTGGTTATGGTGGCTTCGCCATCAACACTACGCCAGCATGGGATCCATTTGCATACGTCCATTGCAGTACCGGCGGTGTCTATGTTGCAGCTTGCATCAGAGGCGGGGCTGAAGGTGGGACAGAATGGCATCAAGCGGGCATTCGCGACAAGAAGTCAAAGGGCTTTGACGACTTCCTCGCCGTTGGTGATATGCTGATCTCAGAAGGCGTGACGTCGAGACGTCGCTTGACGATTCGCGGTAGCTCGAATGGTGGCCTTCTCGTCGCAGCTGCCTTGACCCGCAGGCCGGATTTTTGCGCAGCCGTTCATTGCGCCGTTCCGCTCACCGACATGCTGCGTTACGACAGGTTTTCCATGGCCAGATTGTGGATGCCGGACTACGGTGATCCGTCAATAGAGGAAGAGTTTCACTGGCTTCTGGATTACTCACCCTATCACCATGTGCGTGACGGCGCCGGGTATCCATCAGTTCTTTTGACAACCGGCCGCGAGGATACGCGCGTGGCTCCATCGCACGCACGCAAATTCGCAGCCGCTTTGCAAAATGCCCTAGCTGACAGCGAGGAACCTGACAGGATTCTGCTACGGATAGACAAAAGGGCAGGCCACGGCCCGGGTAAACCAAGTTCGATGAAAATTGATGAATCCGCTGACGTACTTGCCTTTCTAAGAAGAAGCGGATGACACAGTGCCATACAGATAATTTCATTCTCTTAGAGCTGTCGGAGGCTAAGGGCGCTGTAAATGTCCACTGTGCCATGGATGGAACAATGCCGATGGCGTGAGAATTTGACTTTGTTTTGGGAATAGCAATCCGCCATGCAGAGTTGACGGGCGTAGTCCAGTGTGGTCAGACGTCGTAACTGATTTATAGGGAACTGACTGCCCATGTTATCATCCGTAAAGAAAGCAACGAGGATCATCGAAGCGTTCGCGGACGGCAAACGTGAGTGGTCCATCACCGAGTTAAGTCAGGAAATGGGCGTACCGCAGCCCTCCTTACATCATTTTCTTTCGACTTTTCGCAACGTCGGATGGATCGTACAGAATCCGGTCAGCAAGCGTTACCGCCTCGGTATCAAATTATGGGAAATCGGCTGTGCCGCCGTCAATTTTCGCGAGAATGCTGAAAGTGCGCGGCCCTTTCTGCATGCGCTTATGGAAGCATGCGGGGAAACGGTTCATCTCGGGATGATATCGCCGGAGGACCCGGCAAATGTTGTCTATATCGACAGGGTCGATAGTGCGGAACCAGTGCGCATCGTAACCGCCCTTGGCAGCCGCGCTCCATCACATTCTTCTGCCATGGGAAAAGCAATTCTTGCGCATAATGAGCGTTTTGAAAAAGCGGTCATCGACAAGCCGCTTGCGCCGATGACAAGCCACACGATCACCGATCCCGTCTTGTTGAAAAGAGACCTCGCTGAAACGCGACAGCGCGGCTATTCCATCGGCAAAGGGGAATTCATCGGTGAAATGATCGGGATAGCCGTGCCAGTCCGCGACCGCTTTGGTGACGTGACACTCGGCATCGGGCTTTGGGCACCAGCGCAGAAAATGACCACCTCCTATATAGATAAAATCGCCCCTCTCGTATTGGAAACCGCTCGAAAGGTTTCGCAGCAATTGGGTTATCTCACCGCAAAGGTTTGAGAAAATCCACCTCATTTCGACACCATAATTGAAAAATCATTCGTTGAATCCGCATTGCTGTTTGTTATTCTTCATATGAAAGTCAATTTCACATTATGAAATAATTCAGGAGATCGACGTGAGCGTCGAAATAATAGGTTATGTGCCGCATACAAGGGCCACGGAAACCTCCGGGCTTTGGTGGTCATCGGATTTTGATATCGATTACATCGAAGAAACGGCCCTTGCGCATGAGGAAGGGGGCTTCGATCGTGTTCTGGTTGGAATGCACGCTTGGTCGCCAGATCCATGGATGATTGCTTCTCACATTTTGCGCATAACGAAGAAGCTCAAGGTTCTGGTGGCGCATCGCCCCGGTCCGGTACAGCCGACGCTGGCGGCAAGACAGGCGATAACGCTCGACAGGCTTGCGGGTGGCGGTCGTCTGGGCCTCCATATCATCACCGGCGCACCCGGTGGCGAGTTGCAGCGCGACGGCGACACGCTGGCCGATGACCTTCGCTATGATCGCACGGCTGAATATATCGACGTTTTACGCAAGACATGGGAATCCGATCAACCTTTCGACCATTCGGGCACATATTACACAGTCAAACAAGGCTTTAGCTCGGTGCGCCCTCTGGCACAGCCGACGGTTAGTTTTGCGGGTTCTTCGGCTGGCGCTTTGGCGGCAGGTCCGGGCCGGTCGGATTATTACATGGTCTGGGGCGAGCCGCTGGCCGCATCCAAAGCGACCTTCGACGAACTTCATGGTCTTGCCAACGAGCGTGGCCGTCCATTGAGTATCAGTGTTTCGCTGCGCGCAATCATCGCGGAAACAGAAGCTGCGGCATGGCAGAAGGCCGAGGACGTTTACAATCGTGCGGCAAGCCAGCTTGCGACCGTTGGCAAGGCCGATGGCAATCTGAAGCAGATGGAGCAAAAGGCTGATTCTGTCGGTGCCTTGAAGCTCGACGTCATTGCCCGTGAGAAAGACGTTCATGATGAGCGTCTCTGGCTAGGCTTTACGCGTCTTGTAGGACGCGGCGGATCGACGGCAACGCTGGTGGGAACGCTCGATCAAGTAACCGATTCCTATTTGCGTTATTACGAATTGGGCGCGGGCGCTTTCTACCTGCGGGGATGGGATATTGCCGCGGATGCGCGCGAGTACGGGCGCGAACTGATCCCGGCACTATGCCAAAAAATCGCTGAATATGACGCACGTAAAACAGCGACGCATCAGGCCGCAGAATAACAAACCATCAGATTGTTCAAGATCATGTCAAACACCTCACAACAGACCCCGCGTCGCTCCGGTCTCATCCTTGGCCTCAGCGTTACATCCAACGGTTCACACACGTCCGGCTGGCGCTATCCCGGCGCACCAGCCGATTCGTCGCTGGATATCGATTTCTGGCAAGACCTCGCGCGCCGCGCGGAAGCTGCAAAAATCCACTTCGTCTTCTTTGCCGATGGTGCAGCCGTGCGTCAGGGCGGCGATGACCCGGAGGCACTTCGCTATATCGGTAAAGTCGATCAGTTCGAACCGTTGACACTGATTTCAGCGCTATCGACGAGCACCAGCAATATCGGTTTTATCGCAACCGCTTCCACGACCTATAACGAACCTTATACGGTTGCACGCAAATATGCCTCGATCGACTATATCAGCAAGGGGCGTGCGGGCTGGAATGTGGTGACGTCATGGAGTGAAGCGGAAGCCAAAAACTTCAATCTTGACGGCTCGCTCGAACACGGATTGCGCTATCGACGTGCCAGTGAATTCGTCGATGTCGTCTTCAAACTCTGGAACAGCTGGGAAGATGACGCCTTCTCACGCAACCAGACCTCGGGACAATATCTGGACCCCGCCAAACTGCATACGCCCAACCACAAGGGTGAGTTTTTCTCAGTCAAAGGACCGCTCAATGTCGCGCGCCCGGTTCAGGGCTTTCCAGTTATTGCACAGGCTGGGTCATCGGAGCCGGGTCAGCAACTAGCCGCGCGCACGGCCGATCTCGTTTATACGGCGCAACAGAATTTTGAGAATGCGCGGCTTTTCTATGAAGGGCTGAAGTCGCGCCTTTCTGCAGTCGGCAGAGATCGCGATTCCTTGAAAATATTGCCGGGAATTCTCCCCATTATCGGTCGCACACGCGCCGAAGCGGAAGAGCGGCATCAGAAGCTTCGCCAGTTGATCCATCCGGCGGTCGTTTATGCGATGCTGGAGCCGAAATTCGGCGACATGTCGGCTTATCCGCTTGATGGGCCGATCCCCGATCTGCCGGAAACAAACGGGATCAAGTCTATCAAGGCGCAGCTTGATACCGCACGTGCCAAGGGCCTGACGATCCGCGAATTATACGAGACGTCGGGTGCGGGCGGCCACAAGCAGATCGTGGGAACGGCAGAGGAAATCGCCGATCTTATCGAGGAATGGTTCGTCGGAGAGGCATGCGACGGCTTTAACATCATGCCGCCTTATTTCATCGAAGGATTGCAAGATGTTTTTGATCTTCTGATCCCTGAATTGCAGCGCCGCGGCCTGTACCATACCGATTACGCAGGGCAAACCCTGCGCGATAACCTTGGTCTGGAAAGGCCATCACATCCCGCCGACTCTACATTTGCTTGATTGGAAAGATAGCACTCCGGAATTTGGCTCGAAGTATCAGCCTGCATTGCGGCAAGAAGAGAAGATTCTGCTTCAAAAATTGGAGCAGGAAATGAGTGGCCATTTCTGGGGTCGCACTTAGGCTGCGAGTTGCGCAAAGCTTGTGATGGCTTTTTTACACTTGGCAGCGGCACGTTTTCGACGCTCATCTCTGAGCAATCTCCATTATTCGCTTTGATGATGGAGAAACGCAGCAAAAGTGAACTTCATGACTGAAACCATCTTCATATTGCACATTTGAGCAGCAATGTGTGCAAGCGAATAATTTCTTGGAAGGCGACAAAACTGAGATTTTTCTTCCTTTAAATCAGGTTGTTGGGTCGCGATATTGAAACAACTTAGGAAGGAGCCCAGAATGACGGCTTTAAAACTTGTCGGTCTGGCCGGCAGCTTCAATCGTCCCTCGAAAACGCTGTCTCTGGTGCAGCATATCGCGGATCGTGCAGCTGTGGATTATGGCTTTTCAGTCGATCTTTATGACTTGCACGATGTCGGGCCGTCGCTCGGGCAGGCGCTCTGGTGCAATCAGCTTGACGATCAGGCTCGTGGCATCATCGAAAAAATCGTCGGCGCCGATGTGCTCATCGTGGGTAACCAGCCGGGGTTTGTGCGAAGGCGCGTCGGGCGAAGCCGCCGGAAGCATCCAGCGCCAGAGCGCCGACGCCAGCTGCAGACGCTGCCAGAAAGCCGCGCCGCGACCATGATGTAGTAGAATTTGCCGAAATCATGAGATCACCCCCTTGAAGAGTTCAGGAGCCCTCAGACTAGTCTCATTGCCCTCAGTTCGTGAGAAAAGCGCTTTCAATTATGCGCCTGGATATGAAATGATTTTCGAATACTATGTTCTTGGATGGCCGGAGTTTCATTGCTCCGGTGGAGAGGAGCATAAATGCTTTCTGATTGGTGGATTCAAACCTGCCGAACGGCTTTTTCGGATGTTGCGGCAGTACGCTTCGGTACGGGCAGGCCCAGATTTTGCCGCAGAGTCGGACCGTCATAATCGCTACGGGCAAGCCCCCGGCGGCGCAACTCCGGCAGCACCAGACCGGCGAAGTCTTCAAGGCCAGATGGGAAAATCGGCGGCATAACGTTAAAGCCGTCGGCTCCATAGGTCTCGAAG
Source organism: Rhizobiaceae bacterium (assembly GCA_032057925.1). GTDB lineage: Bacteria > Pseudomonadota > Alphaproteobacteria > Rhizobiales > Rhizobiaceae > Brucella. The sequence continues at coordinate 23,363 of DAMCEK010000011.1, read as the reverse complement.
CGTTCCTGAAGCGCGTCGGCTACATCGTCGACGGTGCCGACGACCTGCAAATGTCCACGCGCACCAGCGATACGCATGTAAAGCTGGCGGATAGTCAAGTTCTCCCGGTGAGCAAGGTCGAACAGCAGCGCCTGTCGGCTCTTGCTGCCCTCGGTCTCTGGAAGAGGCGGCACGGGGCCGTCTAGATCGAACCGGGAGAGATCGGGGCCGGACCAGCCGGACGAAAGAAGGTTCAGCCCGACTGAGGGATGAATGAGGTTCTGCAAGGCGTCGAACTTGTCGCGGGCTTCCTGACGTGTGCGTCCGACGATCGGAAATATTCCCGGCATGATTTTAATCTCATCGGGATGACGGCCATGGCGGACGGCCCGCTCCTTCACATCCTTGTAGAAAGCGGCGGCTTCTTCCACTGTCTGCTGGGCGGTGAAAACCACATCGGCACTTTTCGCCGCCAGTTCTTTGCCCGCTTCTGACGATCCGGCCTGAACCGTGAGCGGATATCCTTGCGGTGAGCGCGGGACATTGAGCGGTCCCTGCACTGTGAAATATTTGCCATTATGATTGAGGACATGCCTTTTGGCGGGATCGAAGAAACGCGCGTTTTCCTTGTCGTAAAGGAATGCATCATGTTCCCAGCTATCCCAAAGCCCATTGACCACGGTTGCGAATTCCTCGGCCCGTTCATAGCGGTCCGCATGGGCGTAATGGTGGTCCAGATTGAAATTGCGCGCCTCGAAATCGCTGGCCGAAGTCACGAGATTGTAGCCTGCGCGGCCCTTGCTCAGATGGTCGAGCGAGGCAAATTTGCGCGCGATGTGAAAAGGCTCGTTGAAACTGGAAGAGGCCGTCGCGATCAGCCCGATCCGGCTGGTTACGGCGGCGAGCGCCGAAAGCAGTGTGATCGGCTCGAACTGCGCGACGTAGCTGTGCGCGGTGCGGCTTAGAATTTCCAGATTGTCGCCCCGCGTGCCAGCGCCGTCCGCGAGAAACAGCAGGTCAAATTTTGCCGCTTCGGCGGTCAGCGCTATTGTGCGGTAATAGTCGAAATCGATGCCCGCATTCGCCGCTGCGTCCGGGTGACGCCATGCGGCGATATGATGGCCGGCCGGATAGAGAAACAGGCCGAAACGTAGAAACCCCTCCCGTTTCGTCATGATCAGGCGCTCCTCGCTTCCGGTTCTCGCCTCTCAGCCGTCGAGAGCGGCGGCAGTTGCAAGCTGGAACGAAAATCCGTGCCTATATAATCGGTATCAAGCAGGTTGCGGCGGCGCAATTCCGGCAGAAGCCCGTTCAGCAGCAGGTCTTCCTGATCGGGATTGCCCAGACCATGCAGCGAGATGACGTCGAGAACGCCTGCATTGAAACGTTCCTCTATTGCATCAGCCAGCTGTTCCGGCGTGCCGGCCACCGACCAATGGCCGGTTTCCTGCGCTTCGATGATGAGTTGCCGCAATGTGAGGCCCTGCCGTGCGTATCGCTGGAAAATCTCAACGCGCCCGCGCCGACGATTGATGCTGGTCACGTCGGGCAGAAGGGTTTCGGGCAAGGGCTTGTCGAGCGGCAGGCCGGAAAGGTCAATATGGCCGCCCAGCATGTCTGCGAGCTTGAGCCGCCCCTGTTCGTAGTCGATGGCGTCGTGCTTTTCTTTCAGGCGTCGGGCAACGTCGGTATCGCTTTCACCGATGACGGAGTGAAAGGAGTTCATGATGAATGGCAGGCCATTGCTGCGCCCGAAACCTGAGGCACGCCGGCGCAGTTCCGCAGCAAACGCCATGGCCTCTTCCATTTTCGGCTGCGATGTATAGACCACTTCCGCATAGCGCGCCCCGACCGTTATCCCCGCCTCTGACTGCCCAGCCTGAAACTGCACGGGACGACCCTGTGGCAGGGGCGCGACGTTCAGGGGGCCTTCGACGCTGAAATGCCTGCCCTTGTAGTTAATGCGGTGGAATTTGGCGGGATCGGCGGCTACCGAGCCGGAGGCACGCCGCGCTACGGCGTCTTTCTCATTGGCGTCGTAAAGCGCATTGACGATTTCGATAAATTCAGCGGCCCGCTCGTAGCGCTCTTCGGGTGAGGGAAGGGCGACGCCGAAATTTTCCTCACCGACGGAGGACGTCACGGCGTTCCATCCCGAACGGCCGCCGCTGGCATGGTCCAGCGTGCCGATCTGGCGGGCAAGGTTATAGGGATGGTGGAAGGTCGTCGAGACGGTGGCGATCAGACCGATTTGCGCGGTGGCCTGACTGAGGGCAGCAAGCGTCACGATAGGCTCTTGCGTGCCGGTCGTGCCTGCAAGACCGGCCGCGTCGATCTGCACAAGGTCGGCGGTAAAAAGGCCGGTGATCTTCGCAGCTTCCGCCTTACGGGCCAATTCCACGGCCCGTTTCACGCCGTATGCGGGATCGGCGTCGTTGGCCGCCGCGACGATGTTGCTTGCGCCGACAAGGGTTTTCAGGCGGCGGGAACTATGGCGGGAACTGGGGATGGTCATGACAGGCTCCTTTTTTGCGGGCGACGCTTCAGGCTAATGCGGGAACCGCATCAAGCAGGGCGCGCGTATAGGTATGATTGGGTTCGGCAAATACTTTCTCGACCGCACCCGTTTCGAAGACGCGGCCGTCCTTCATGACCAGAACCCGGTCGGTCAGGTGATGCACGACACCAAGGTCGTGTGAAATGAACAACAGGGACGTGCCGGAAGCGGCTTGCAACTCGGCCAAAAGGTCGAGCACCTGCGCCTGAACGGAGACGTCCAGCGCACTGACCGGCTCGTCGGCCACGAGCAGACGGGGACGCGGCGCAAAGGCGCGGGCAATCGCCACGCGCTGACGCTGCCCGCCGGAAAGCTCACGGGGGTGACGTTTGAGAAACTGCGCTCCCAGCCTGACGGAATCGAGCACTTCGATAACACGCTCGCGGCGCGCGCTACCGAAGATGCCAGCGGCATCGAGGCTTTCGCCAATGATCTTCTCGACCGTATAGCGGGGATCGAAGGAACTGAGCGCGTCCTGCGCGATAAGCTGCATATGCGCGCGCAATGGCCGACGGTGCGCCTCGCTGATAGTGCTCCATGGCTTGCGTTCTATGCGCACAGAGCCCTGATCCGGCTCGACAAGGCCGAGAACGATCTTCGCCACGGTTGTCTTGCCCGAACCGGATTCGCCGACAATGCCAAGCGCTTCGCCTGCTGCAAGCGTAAAGGAGACATCATTGACGGCGAGCGGCATCTCCCCCTTGCCGTAGCGCTTGGTGAGACCAGATGCTTCGAGGACGAGCACCGAATGCTGGATGCGTTTCGCGGGTAGGGGAACTTTTTGGCGCTCACCGCCGCTTTCATATGCGGGCGACTGGCTGGCCGACAGGCGATAGCCGCGTGATTTCACAGAGGGGACGGCATCCAGTAATTGCCGCGTATAGGGGTCTTTCGGTGCAGTCAGTATCTGTCGCGTTGCCGCTTCTTCTACGACAACGCCCTGATTCATGACCAGAACCCGGTCTGCGAGGCGGGAGACCACCGCGAGATCGTGACTGATCAGCAGCAGGGTGTGGCCCGCGCGGCGGCGTTCTGCCAGAAGATCGAGTATCTGCTTCTGCACGGTGGCGTCCAGCGCAGTGGTCGGCTCGTCGGCGATCAGCAGGGAAGGCGTGCGTGCGATCGCGGTTGCGATCAGCGCCCGTTGGCGCAGGCCACCGGAAAGTTGATGTGGATATTGCGCAAGTCGTCGCTGCGGATCGGGAATGCCGACGGAGCGTAGCAGCGCCTGTCCGCGTTCGTTTTGGTTTGGGCGCCTGAAAAAACCGCGATCTCCAAAGGCGTCGGAAAGCTGCTGGGAAATGCGCCGCAACGGGTCGAGCGATACGAGTGCATCCTGAAGCACGAAACCGATGCGGGCGCCGCGCAACCGCCGCCAGTCCTTTTCGGTATTGTCGAGCACGTCGCGCCCATCGATATTGAACAGGTCCGCTTCGATGACCGCGTTCGGGCCGCACAGGCCGATGAGCGAGCGGGCCGTCACCGATTTACCGGATCCAGACTCACCGACCAGTGCGACCGTCTCGCCAGAGTGGATGGTCAGATCGATGCCGCGCACCACCGGAAGCGTCTGTCCTTCCTCATGAAAGCCGATATGAAGGTTCCTGATTTCGACAAGCCGTTCCGTCATGCCTGCCTCCTGCCTTCGAAGGCGAGTTGCCAGCGGCGTCCGAGAATGCTGATCGAGATCACTGTCAGGGTAATGGCGAGGCCCGGCCACACGCCGATCCACCATGCAACGCGCAGATAATTGCGGGCTTCGGCCAGCATTGCACCCCATTCAGGCGCGGGCGGTTGCGGACCCATGCCAAGGAAGCTCAGGCCAGCGGCGCTGATGATGGCTGTGCCAAGGCCGATGGTCGCCAGAATGGGAACCTGTGCAACAGCGTGGGGCAGGACATGACGCAGGACAAGAACCCCGCGCGTGAGGCCAAAAGTCTTCGCCTGTTCGACATAGCCGCTCTGAGCAACCACGAAAGTCTGCGCCCGCACGACGCGCGCGAAGCGAGGGATGATGGCCACGCCGAGCGCAAAGATCAGATTGACTGTTCCCGGACCTGTAAACGAGATGAGCACCAGTGCCAGCAGAAGATCGGGAAAAGATGAAACCACGTCCAGAAAACGCGAGATGGCTTCATCGATCAGGCCGCGTGACAACCCTGCCAGAAGACCGAGAATCGATCCGGCTATGGCTCCGATCGTGACGGCGCTGACGCCGATCAGAATGGAATATCTTGCGCCGTGGATCACCCGGGCGAAGACGTCGCGCCCCAGATGATCGGTGCCTAACCAATGTTCCGCCGATGGTGGCAATTGCGCCTGCAACGGGTCGGCTGTGATTGGGTTTGTAGCGGTCAGAAGTTCAGGCCAGAGCGTCGCGACGGCGACAAGCGACAGGAACAGCGTTGACAGGATAATGGCGGGTTGGGTGGAAAAACGCCGGGCAGGCGGCGAACCTGCCTTTTCTGGAAATGTAGGGGAGAGGCTCATCGCGCACCCTCCCGGCTTCCGATCTGCAGGCGCGGATCGAGCACAAGATAGAGCACATCGACCAGAGTGCTCAGCACCACATAGATAAAGGCCGACAGGATGGCGACCGCGAGAACCACCGGCAAGTCATGTGATAGCACTGCGTCAACGGTGATACGGCCAAGGCCCGGCCTGCCAAACACCGCTTCAGTGATGACGGCACCGGAAAGCAGGCTGCCGACCAGCCAGCCTGCAAGGGTCACCGCCGGCAGGGCGGCATGGCGCAGACCATGCCGCAGCTTCAGGACGAAATTGCTGACACCCCAGCTGCGCACGGTGAGTGCGAACGGTTCTTCCAGCGCCCGTTCAAGCCCTTCCCGCAGCACCTGTCCAATCACAGCCCCCAGGGAGAGACCAAGCGAGAGAGCGGGCAGGACGAGGGCCGACAGGTTTCTGTCGCCGGAAACCGGGAACAGCTTCAGGGTAAACGAGAAGACGAAGAGCAGCAGGATGCCAAGCCAGAAGGACGGAGTGGAAATCAGCACCAGTTCGAGCCCCGCCGCCGCGGCACGTGGCAGACGCTTGCCCGCCGTCAACACCGCGCTTCCCACAGCGAAGATGATCGCGACGGCAAGAGCGGCAGCAGTCAATTTCAAGGTGGGCAGAATCTGGGACAGGACCAGTTGCGAAACATCGGTTTGCAAAATGTAGGACCGCCCGAAATCTCCTTGCAGGATCTTGTAGAGATAGGCGAAATATTGCGACAGAAGCGGCTCATCAAGGCCCCATTCAGCGCGGATGGCCGCCTCGATTTCAGGTGTTCGCAATTGTTCGCCGATCAGAAGACTAACGATGTCGCCCGGCGCGAGATGCACACTGACGAAGCTCAGCGTCACTGCCGCCCACAAAACGAGCAGGCCGGAACCGATGCGCAGAAATATCTGTCCGGTGAGGCTCCCGCCTTTTGGCAGGAGACGGCGCGGCAGCCATGCCGTTGGCGCGCGGCCGATAATGGCGGTGTTTTCAGCATCCATAGCACTCGCTCCTATCTGTCTTTTGGTTGTCAGCGGCGGGCGTGAGTGGGGTTGTTATTCGCTGCGCCAGATGTCGTAAGCGCCTTCCGGCATTTGCTTGAAGGGGCGGAAACGGATACCCTTGACATGGCTGGCGGCAGCCACCTGATCTTCCGGTTCATAAAGCGGCAGGGCATAGGCCTGATCGAGAATGGCGAAACGCTGCAGCTTGCTGTAGAAATCGAACCGCTTCTGGTGGTCGAGGGTGCCGGCGGCCTCATGAAGCCATTGGCTTAATTCCGGTGCAAAGGCACGGCTGTAATTGATCGAGCCGCCCTTATCGACCGGCAGATAGTGAAATTCGATGTCGATGGCGTCGGTCGGCGTGTTGGAATTGGCGATGGAACCGAACTGGCCCGTTTTGCGGCGCTCCGTATAGGTGCCCGCATCCACGAAGACAATGGCCAGATCGATGCCGGCATTCTGCCGCGCCTGTGCCTGCAATGCCTGTAAAAGCACGTCGCGCTGGTCGCGCACGGTAGCCTGCGCCTGAATGACCTCAATGGTCAGCCGCTTGCCATCCTTGGTGCGAAAACCCTCCGCATCACGCTCCTGCCAGCCAGCCTCGTCCAGAAGCCGGTTGGCCAGCTCCGGGTCCGCGCCATAGGTGTTTTCGATGCTCTTGTCATAGAACTGCGTGTCGATGGGGGACGTAATGCCCCACGCGCGGGTGCGCTCGCCGCGATAGACGGCTTTTAAAACCGCATCGACATCAATTGCTGCCACCAGTGCCTTGCGCACGTTCAGTTCCTGGGTTGGTCCCCATGTAACATTGAGGAACAGCGAGTAGGGTGTGCCGGTGTTCAGCGCGGTCTGGTATGTAAAATCGGGATTATCCTTGAACAGGCTGGCGTCATTGCCGGAAATGCCCTCAATGACATCAAGCTGACCGGATGTGAGTGCGCCGGTGCGCACCGAGGATTCCGGCAGGAAGCGGTATGTGACTTCATCCAGATAAGCCGGTCCCTGATGACTGGCATTCGCTGGTGCCCAGTTATAAGTGGGGTTTTTCTCGAAGTGGATTTCCTGCCCCTTGGTGTAGTGCTTTAGGATGAAAGGCCCCGTTCCCGCGATTTCCGGCCCGCCGGATTTCAGTTGCGCCGATTTGAAAGCGGTGGGGGAGAGTATTTCAAGGCTCGCCGCATAATCGAGGAAGGGCGCATAAATGTCCTTCAGGGTGAAGGAGACGGTATTGTCGTCAATTGCTTTTATCTCGGAAACCCGGGCAACAGGCCCTGCACTCTGGCCGGCGGAATAGCTTGCATCCTTGAGCGCTGTGAAGTTTGCGGCGACGGCGGCTGCATTGAATTTTTGCCCGTCGCTGAAGGTTACATCATCACGCAGCGTGAAAGTGTAGGTCTTGCCGTCGTCAGAAATCTTGTACTCTCTGGCAAGCCACGGCACATATCCGCCATCCGCCGTGCGGGCGAGCAGCGTTTCATAGCTGTTGCGAAGCAGGAGCTTGGTCTTGTCCTGACCGTTGAGGTGTGGATTGAGCGTTGCCGGCTCTGTTTCCACACCCCAGATGAGCTTGCCCCCGCTGACCGGCTTTTCGTCTTCGGCTCGCGATGGGCCTGAGAAGGCAGTCGCGGCGATCAGGGCGGCGCTCAATGTGATGATGTGTCTGCGCGTAATCATTCATGTCTCCGAACGTGAAATTGGTCGTCGCGGCGCGGCGTCAGCCTTGCAGCCAGATGTCATATGCGTTTTCAGGAAGGCGCTTGAAGGGACGGAAACTAATGCCTTTGACCCGTGCGGCGGCGACAATCTGGTCATCCGGCACATAAAGCGGCAGGCCGTAGGCCTGTTCCAGAAGTGCAAAACGTTGCAATTCTGCGTAGATTTCGAAACGCTTTTTTGGATCGAGCGTCGAAGCGCCGGCTTCCAGCCAAGCAGAAACCTCCGGCGCTTCTGTGCGGCTGTAATTGATGGATCCGCCATTATCGCGGGGCAGATAGTGGAAATAGATGGTGAGGCCGTTTTCCTGTGTGGTCGTCGAATTGGGGATGATGCCGTACTGACCATCTCTCTGGCGGCTGGAATAGGTGCCGCTGTCCACATATTGCAGCGCAACGTCGATGCCCGCATTCTGGCGCGCCTGAGCCTGAACCGCTTGCAGAAGAACGTCGCGCTGGTCGCGCAGCGTCGACTGCGACTGCACCACTTCGATGGTCAGCCGTTTACCGTTCTTGGTGCGGAAACCTTGTGTATCGCGTTCTTGCCAGCCAGCCTCGTCCAGCAAGCGGTTGGCGCGGTCTGCGTCAAAGCCATACCGGCCCTCAATGCTTTTGTCGTAGAAATCCGTATCGGCAGGCGTGAGGATGCCCCATGCCCGCTGTCGCTCGCTGCGATAGACCGACTGGATGATACGCTCTACGTCGATCGAAGCGAGAAAGGCTTTGCGGACATTGACGTCCGATGTCGGTTCGCGGTCTGTATTCAGGTAAAGCGTGTAGGGCGTTCCCGTGTTGATTGCCGTCTGATAGCTGAATTCGGGATCGTCCTTGAAAAGCTGTGCGTCGTTGCCGGAAATACCCTCAATGGCATCGATCTGCCCGGATGTGATCGCGCCAATGCGCACTGACGATTCCGGCAGGAAGCGATAGACGACCTCATCAAGATAGGCCGGACCCTGATGACCGGCATTGTCGGGTGCCCAATTATAGGCCGGATTTTTCACAAAACGGATTTCCTGACCCTTCACGTAACGCTCAAGGATGAAGGGGCCGGTTCCGGCGATTTCAGGCCCGCCTGCCTTGAGTTGAGGGGACTGGAAAGCCTTGGGGGAAATGATTTCTATGCCCGCCGCGCCATCGAGAAACGGCGCATAGATGCGGTCGAGTTTGAGTACCAGTGTTACCGGGTCAACGGCTATCGCCTCGGTGGCATGCGAGACGTGACCGGCACTGATGCTGCCGGAATAGGTCGGTTCCTTCAGCTTGGTGAAGTTGAGCGCGACGGCGGCGGCGTCAAATTTTTCGCCATCGCTGAATGTCACATCGTCGCGCAGCGTAAAAGTATAGGTCTTGCCGTCATCGGAAATCCTGTAGTCTCTGGCAAGCCACGGCACGTAACCGCCGTCGGGCGAGCGGGCAAGCAAAGATTCATAGGCATTGCGCAGGATCAGCTTTGCCTTGGCCTGACCGTTGAGGTGCGGATTAAGCGTACTGGGTTCGCTCTCCACACCCCATGTCAGCGAGCCACCGCTGACGGGTGCATCTTCGACCGCAGCCGGCAGGATGGTTGGGCCGAAAGCGAGGGAAAGAACCGTAACGCTTGCGCCTGTCAGAAGCTTTCTTCTTGTTACCACTTCACAAATCCAGATATCGATTGGTTTCAATAGTGTCAGGCGGCGATTGCCGAACGTGCGCTTGCCAGCAATTCGATCGTCGCCAACCGGCTGTTGCCGTCGGTGACGGGACAGTCGATGACGAATTCCGTGATGCCGTGTGATTTGCTGAGCCGTTGCAATTCGGCATGAACCCGTGATGGGGCTCCGCGGATCACGCGTGGCGTGCGTTCTTCAATATGATATTGGGTTGCGCCTGCCTGACGGACATATTCGAGCGCCTGTTCGCGGCTGCCTACATTGACGCCTTGTCCGCCTTCGATATCCACGCGGAAACGTCTGATTTCTCCGCTCAGTTGTTCGGCCTGCGCGTCAGTTTCCGCCGTGATCACGCTGACTGCCAGCAAAGCCTTCTCGCCACCATTGCTGCGATAGGCATTCAAGGCCGCCGATATGGCATCCTCGTTACCCTGTATGTGTCCTGCAAAAACAAAATTCCATCCAAGCCGGGCGGCGAGTTGCGCACTTTCAGTGCTGGCTCCCAGCAGAAAACGGTCAGCCGCCTTCTGTGGTTCTGGAAAGGCTGCGAGGCTATCTTTGGTATCGCTATCGTCGGGTTTGTGATGGAGATAATGATCGAGCAAAGCCAACTGTGCCTCGAAGGACGGTTTACGCGCCTGATCATATGCGTCCTGAAGTGCGCGGGTTGAAAGCGGAAGCCCGCCGGGTGCCTTGCCGATGCCCAGATCGACCCGATCCGGGGCCAGCGAGGCAAGGAGGTTGAAATTCTCAGCAACCTTGTAGGCGCTGTAGTGTTGGAGCATTACGCCGCCCGATCCGATTCGGATGCTTTTCGTGCGGGCCAGAAGAAAGCCGATCAGCACTTCAGGCGAAGAACTGGCCAATGTTTGCGCATTATGATGTTCGGCGACCCAGAACCGTTGGAAACCGGCCTGCTCGGCTTTCAGGGCAAGGGCCAGCGTACGCTTGAGGGCGTCGGTCGCAGTTTCCCCATTGTCGAGGGGACTCTTGTCGAGAAAACTTAGGGCATAGGGCATGTGGGTCTCGCCGGATAATTGATGTAACGGCAATTTATAATTTTTATGGATGGGCAATCGAGAAATGTTCTTCCAATATTTGATCTTTGAATAAACGAACATGCCGTGCAAAGCGGCGAATAAGACTTCATTCTAGGGAGGTAATTATCCCTTGGTGAAGCTTTTCGAAGTCATTCGACCGGGCGTTCTTGACTTTATTCACCCGCCTTTGGAATTTTCTTTATAGGAGAGCTGTGTTGATTGATTTAATTGTCAGATCTTCTCTTCACGACTCCGCAGCGCAACCTCTGATCGATGGTCTCATGCACGAGTATGACAGACGATATGGCGGCGTTCCCCGGCCCGGCGGGGCCAATGCGGAAATCCTGCGTTATCCCGCTGAGGCGTTTGTTCCGCCTCTGGGAGATTTCCTTCTGGTGCAGCGCGATGGAGAGACGATCGCGGGCGGTGCATTTATGAGCCACGACGATGAGACGGTAGAGATCAAGCGTATCTGGACGCATCCCGGCCTGCGCCGTCAGGGGCTGGCGCGGCGCATCATGCTGGCGCTTGAAGAAAGTGCGGGGGAGCTGGGTTATACACGGGCTTACCTTTCCACAGGCTACCGTCAGCCGGAAGCGGTGGCGCTTTATATCGGCCTTGGTTACAGGCCGCTGTTCGATGTGGATGAAAATCCGGAGCTTTATCGTTCTCTGCCGTTCGAGAAGCATATCGGTGCCAAACTCGGTCAGACGGCTATGACCCCCGTCTATCCTCCTGCGGCTTCTTTCGAAGCGGCAACTGCGCGCGTTCTGGACTTGAAGGCTGGGCAGGAGGCAAAAATCCTTGGCCGACTGATGCGTCACCAGACTGCTGCCTGATCCCATTTGCAAATTCTGGGGCTCCGCCTTGGCGGCCCGCCTTTCTGGGAAATTCCATGCCTCTTGCACATATAAAGCATTTTTCATTTCTCATTCCCGGCAATTATCGTGATGATGCACCTGAACAGGGGCTGGAAGAGACATTGCAGCTTTTCGAGCTCGGCGAACGGCTGGGCTATGACAGTGCATGGGTGCGCCAGCGCCATCTGGAACGCGGCATTTCGTCTGCGGCCACTTTTCTCGCAGCCGCGTCGCAACGCACAAAGAAAATTGGACTGGGCACAGCCGTCATTCAACTCGGCTATGAAAACCCATTCCGGCTGGCCGAGGATCTGGCCACGGTCGATATGCTTTCGCGAGGCCGTCTAAATGTGGGCGTTTCAGTTGGTGCTCCGCCTTTTGCGCAACTGATTTCACAATTTACCGACGCATCGCCTGACGCCGATTACAGCCACACTCGTGCCGAAAAACTTGCGCGCGCGCTCAAGGCGGAGCCACTTTCGGATACCAATGAAGCCGGAAATGCCGCTGGTGCCCAGATACCGGGTTTGCGACCGTTTGCGGCGGGGCTGACGGACCGGCTATGGTATGGCGGTGGCTCGTTGAATTCGGCGCGCTGGGCGGGGCAGACCGGCTTCAATCTCCTGATTGGCAACATCGTCAGTGGTGAAAATACCGATGATTTTCTGATAGCGCAGCGCGCGTTGATCACGCGCTTCCGGCAGGAATGGCAAGCTAAGCGCACGCCACGCGTCGCATTGGGTCGAGTCATCCTGCCCGTTGACAGCGCCCGTTCTGCCACCCGTCGCCGTTATATGGATTTCGTGGCGGAGCGTGACAAACGCACTGGCACGCCGCATGGCGCGCGCCGTACGCTTTTCCTCCCTGATATCATCGGTACGACGGATGAAATCCTTGAAAAACTGTCGCGTGATCCAGTTCTGCCGCTGGTTTCCGAATTCCGGCTTGAATTGCCGTACGAATTCTACGCCGAGGACTACGTACAGATCATTGAGGATTTTGCGGCTCTGATCCCGGTCACGGGCGGGCGGCAGCCAAAACTGAACGTCGTCGGAAGGCGTTGAACGCAACACTTTCCCCTCTTGCCAAATACTCGCCGTGATCAGGATGAAACAGATGACTCAACCGAATGGTTTGCTTGTGGGGATCGGCCTTGATGCTGCCACCCGATTTGGCACGCAATCCGCCGATTGCCGAAATTCCTGGAGTGTGCTGGCGAACCGCTTCGACGGGGAGGCGGCGTTCCTGACACTGGAGGACGGGTTCGCTCAACCCGGCAATGATGGTTTCGACGCTGTGCTTCTTGCCAACTGGCTTGCGCCGCGCCTTCGCCATATTGCCGTCATAGCGAGTGCTCCGGTCAATTTTCTGGAGCCTTTTCATATATCCACCGCCATCGCCACGCTGGACTATGTGAGCGAGGGGAAAGCCGGTCTTTTGGTACAGAGATTGCGGGGCGAACGGGCCATTGAGGCGTCGCGGGCAATCGGTGCGTTGGATGGTTTTCCCACTGCGGACCGCGATTTATGTGACCGCGACGCGCTGGATGCCATCGCCGCCATTCGTGCGCTCTGGGATAGCTGGGAAGACGATGCAGTCATTCGTGATCAGCAAAGCCAACGTTTTCTCGATGGTGAAAAGTTACATTACATTGACTTTGAGGGTGCAGGTTTTCGCATTCTGGGACCATCCATCACGCCACGCCCGCCGCAAGGCCAGCCGGTGGTTGCCATTGGGCTGAGCGAGGGAGATGATCTTTCGATCCTGCCATATGCAGACGTGGTGTTTGTGAGGCCTGATGCCGAATTTATTCACGACGTGAGGGTGTGGGGGCAAACGGCAGCAGACGGAAAAGCGCCCGTCATCATTGCCGACATCGCCGTTGGCGGAGAAGTGGCTTCGCCTGTCTTCATCGAAGCGGCGGCGGCATGGGGCATAGACGGCATCCGCCTGAACTTGTCTGATCCGGTATCGCAGACCGATTATGTACTCAATGAACTGCTGCCAACGCTGCGCCGGACGAACCTCATCCGCCAGTCCGCGGCCGGTGACCTGCGCGGTCGGTTCGGCCTGCCGCAAGCCCGCAACCGCTATGGCAGTGCTGCCTGAGGAGCGACAACATTATGACCAAGAAGCAGATCATCCTCGGCGCGCAATTTCCCGGCGTGAACAATTTTACCGTCTGGAGTGATCCGGCGGCTGGCAGCCAGATAGAATTCGCCTCGTTCCGACATTTTGCCGAAACCGTGGAACGTGGCAAATTCGATTTCATCTTTCTCGCTGAAGGGCTGCGCGTCCGCGAGCAGAAGGGCCGCTTTCACGAACTTGACGTAGCAGGTCGTCCCAATACGCTGGCGATCCTGACAGCACTTGCTTCTATTACCGAGCATGTCGGTTTTATCAACACATTGACCACCACGTTCAACGAGCCGTATCCGCTGGCGCGGCAACTGGCGACGCTGGACATTTTGTCCGGCGGTCGGGCGGGATGGAATGTCGTCACATCGCCAGGCGCTTTCACCGGTGCGAATTTCCGCCGTGGTGATCATTTACCGTTCGATGAGCGTTATGAGCGTGCGCATCAGTTCATTGAGGCGTCGCGGGCCATCTGGGCAGGTGGGGATTTTGCGGTCAGGTCGAAATATTTCGCTATTGCAGGGCGGACCGGTCTGGCACCCCTGCCGCAGGGCGCGCCAATCATCGCGCAAGCCGGGGATTCCGACCAGGGGCGAGAGTTGGCTGCCGCGCATGCCGATGTGATTTATTCCCGGCACGGCACGCTTGAAGAAGGGCAGACGTTTTACCGCGATGTTAAAGAGCGGCTGGTGAAATATGGGCGCGGTCGCGATACGCTGAAAATACTGCCGGGCGCGGCTTTCGTGATCGGTGATACGGAGAAAGAGGCGAGGGAGAAGGCGGGTCATATCCGTCTGCAGCAGGTCAGCCCGAGAAACGCTATCGTGTTTCTGGAGCAGGTCTGGAATCGTGATCTTTCGGCCTACGATCCCGAAGGGCCTCTGCCGGAAGTCGATCCCGATCCGGATGCCGACGCTTTGTCCAAAGGGCGGGCGATGCGCTATGACGACCGGCTGAAAACCGCACAGCGGTGGCGCGAAGTTGCCACGCGGGAAAAGCTGAACATCCGGCAATTGATCATAAAGGTGACCGCGCGTCAGCATTTTACCGGTACGCCTGAAGTGGTGGCACGCAGTATCAATGACTACGTCCAGGCTGATGCCGCAGACGGCTTTGTCTTCGCACCACATCTGACACCGGGTGGGTTTGATGAATTCGTGGAGAAGGTCGTGCCTTATCTTCAAGAATGGGGCGTCTTTCGCAGCGAATACGCGCATAAGACCCTGCGCGGTAATCTCGGCCTGCCTGTTGAAGCAGCGGAAGCATAGGTACGGGCATGGCCGCAGTTTCCGATGTGAGCAGCTCATCCCTATGGCGAAACCGAAATTACCATATGGTTCTGTCCGCGAGCGTCTTCGCCGGCTTTTCAAACGGCGTATTCATTTTGGCGCTTCCATGGTTGGCGACATTGCTAACACGCGATCCTCTGAAGATCGCTCTGGTTGCAGCCTCGGTCAAACTACCGTGGCTGCTGTTCACCCTTCCGGCGGGCGTGTGGACCGACAGGGCGGACCGGCGCAGGATCATCGCGCGCGCCGATATGGTGCGTGCTCTGCTCTCGGTTTCGATCATGGGATTGGCACTGGGAAATGGTGCGGACACCGGAAACGGAACGATATGGATGCTGTGCCTGTTCGGCATGGTGTTCGGCGCGGCGGAAGTTTTGCGCGAGAATGCGGCGATGACCATCATTCCTTCCATCGTGACCAAGGTTGATCTGGAACGCGCCAATGGCAACATGTGGAGCGTTTCGCAGATCAGCGGTCAGTTCATAGGGCCGCCGGTTGCGGGCATGCTGATCGGGCTTTGTCCCGCTATTCCGTTTGGCGTCAACGCCGCAAGTCTTGCGGTTTCTGCGGTGCTTATCTGGCTCATGGCGCTGCCGGTGCGTCCGCGCCGAAACAGTATGGGATTTCTGCCTGCATTGCGGGAGGGGCTTACGTGGCTATTGACCAGCGCAAAGCTTCTGCGGCTGGCCATGGCGGTCGGTGTGCTGAATTTCTTTTTTATGGCTAATTATACAATTCTTGTTCTCTATTCGCAGGAAGTGCTTGGCCTTTCGGCCGCCGGACATGGTCTGCTGCTGACATCTGCGGCAACAGGTGGTATCGCAGGTGCATTTTTTGGCAGCGCGGTTCTGCGGCGCTTCGGGCTGCATGGCAGTATGGTGCTGACGCTCGCGGGTACGGCTCTGGCTTATGCTGTCCTCGCCGCCACGTCATCCGTTTGGATTGCTGTACCAGCGCTTTGTTTTGAAATGTTCAACAGGCTAGTATGGAGTGTGGTCACTGTATCTTATCGCCAACGGCGGATACCTGACGCCCTTCTGGGGCGAATTAATAGTCTTTATCGATTTTTTGCCTGGGGAACGATGCCGCTGGGAGCCTTGGCGGGCGGTTGGATCGTGTTCCTTTTTGACGATGTGTTCGGACGGCAAGTGGCATTGCATCTTCCTTATGCAATAAGCACCGCGTCAGTAATCCTGCTTGCTATATATTGTGCGAAAAGTCTTAAGCTGTCATAAATTTTGAATATTATGCGATTTATAAATTTATTAACATGTTTATTTTGCAAATAAAAATCATTTTAACTCACGATTATTTTATATAAAAGTAATATTTATTTTTCGCTTTATTTTTCTGAGAAAATTAACTGCCGTTAAATTTCTTCGAGAAAACCATCTTTTTTATTGCCTCACGGTATCTATCAGATCAGGCTGGTTTGGATTTTGGAACGATTTTTTGAAAATATCTTTAATTTTAGTTCTTTGATGCCTGCCCCGAATGCCTTCTTGTGAAACATTCCGAGAATAACTTTGTTCGAGGAGCGTTCATGTTGAAATCAGGTTTGATACGTCTTGCGGTCACCAGTCTCTGCATGGCTGCATTTACCCAGATCGGGGCTGCCGAAACCTTGCGCTGGACACGCGCTGCAGATGCCCTGACTTTGGATCCTCATGCGCAGAATGACGGTGTTACCCATGCGGTACTTAATCATATCTACGAGAGCCTCGTCTGGCGGGATTCGCAAGGACAGCTCGCGCCACGCCTTGCGACGGAATGGCGCTTGAAGCAAGACGACCCTACGACCTGGGTATTCAAACTGCGTGAAGGTGTGACTTTTCATGATGGGGCAAAATTAACTGCAGAAGATGTCGTATTTACTCTGGATCGTGCGCGCTCGGATAAATCCAATCTTCGCCAGCTTCATGCAGATGTGGAGAAGGTCACCGCGATTGATGATTACACCGTTGAGGTGAAACTTCGCGGCCCCAACGCGATCTATCCGAATAACCTTACCGGAACTTACGTTCTCGACAAGGATTGGGCGCAACAACATAACTTAACGGACGTGCAGGATATTGCTGCGGGAAAAGATAATTATGCTGTGCGGCATACAAATGGAACCGGACCCTATGCGCTCAAGTCGCGAGAGGTCGGTGTCCGCACTGTTCTGGAGGCCAATCCCAAACATTGGGCAGAGAAAAAACCAGAGATCGACGAAATCGTTTATACGCCGATCGCCGACAACGCGACCAGAGTTGCGGCGCTCCTTTCAGGCGAGGTGGATTTTCTTCAGGAAGTGCCGGTTCAGGATATTGAGCGCCTGAAGAACACGCCTAGGCTCAGAGTTTCTGTGGAGCCAGAAAACCGTTCAATTTTTCTGGGTTACAGAGTGGATGATGCACCGCTCGCATCTTCTGACATCAAGGACAAGAATCCTTTGAGCGATGTTCGCGTGCGTCAGGCTTTCGACCTTGCAATCGACCGGGATGCAATCAAGACCGTGGTCTTGCGCGGCAACTCTGTCCCGACTGGCATTATCGTGCCGCCCTTCGTGCATGGCTGGACAAAGGAACTGGATGCCTATTCAAAGCCGGATATCGAGAAAGCCAAGGCATTGCTTGCCGAGGCCGGTTATCCGCAAGGATTCACCATTACGCTCGACACACCCAATAATCGCTATGTCAATGATGAGGCCATTGCTCAGGCGGTGGTCGGTTTCCTCGGACGTATCGGTGTGAAAGTGTCGCTTGCTTCACGCCCCTATGCCCAGCATTCGCCGCTTATCATCGACGCGAAAACAGATTTCTATCTCTTCGGCTGGGGCGTCCCGACCTTCGATAGTGCTTATAACTTCAACGATCTGGTTCATACGCGTGAAGGCAACTACGGGGCTTACAATCCAACGGGCTATTCCAATCCTGAAGTGGACAAGAAAATCGAAACTCTTGGCGCGGAAATTGACCCCTCAAAGCGTGACGTGACCATCAATGAACTGTGGAAACAGGTAAAAGATGAGCATCTGTTTCTCCCGCTGCATAACCAGGTGGGCGCGTGGGCTGTACGCGACAGGTTCACGCTTGAACACCAGCCCGACAATTCTCCAAAAATAGGACAGGCAACGATCAACAAGTAATCAAAGCTGTGTTTGCGCCATCGAACGGAGCAAGAATTTAACGTGTAAAATATGGCGCTGATGGCGTCTATGGTTTCGGGTACGATAATGACCAGCTTCATCATCAGGCGGATTATTCAATCGATAGGCGTCATGCTTCTTGTGGCTTTGATTGCGTTTAGCGTCATGCGGTTTGTGGGTGATCCCCTTGAATCCATAGCGAGCCAGGAAACACGACTGGAAGATCGCCTTGCGTTAAAACAGCGCCTTGGTCTGGATCAACCTGTCTATGTGCAGTTTCTCGCTTTTTTACAACGTGGACTGGCCGGCGATTTCGGGTTGTCATATAAACAACAAGAGCCGGTCAGCCGCATGATCATTGAAAGATTACCCGCAACTCTCGAGCTTGCGATAACGTCGTCATTGATTGCGTTGGTTGGCGGCGGCATATTGGGTATTTATGCTGCCCTGCGCCCCGATACCCCCCTGACCGGCTTTATCATGGCTTCGTCGCTTATCGGCGTGTCATTGCCGACGTTTCTGATCGGTATAGGTCTTATTTATTTCTTCTCGGTGGAGCTCGGTTGGCTACCCTCATTTGGGCGCGGGCAGGTGGTCAATATCGGAAGCTGGTGGACGACTGGTTTTCTGACCGTGTCGGGCTGGCGTTCATTGATCCTACCCGCAATTACCCTTTCGCTGTTTCAGATGACGCTGCTTATGCGACTTATCCGTGCTGAAATGCTGGAGGTGCTGAGACAGGACTATATTCGGTTTGCCAAGGCGCGTGGATTGTCACGCCGCAGCATCTATTTCGGACACGCGCTCAAGAACACGCTCGTTCCCGTAATAACGATCATCGGTCTGCAACTGGGGTCGGTCATAGCGTTTGCAATCGTAACGGAAACCGTCTTTCAGTGGCCTGGTGTCGGCTCGCTTTTCATCAATTCTGTGCAGGCGGTCGATGTGCCGGTCATGGCGGCATATCTCGTCTTCATTTCATTGGTTTTCGTGGTCATCAATCTCATTGTCGATATTTTGTATCACGTCGTTGACCCACGCCTCAGATTTGATCGTATTCACGCGGGCTCGTAAAATGGTCAACATATCAGTCTTCCGCTTTCCCCACAAAAGACGCGCGCAAAAACATCGAACTGGAAACCGGCGGCGGTTTTTTTCGTTCACGATGCTCGCGGCCGTCCTTACCTTCTCTTTGATGGCGGCTGCGATTTTTGCGCCGCTTATCGCACCTTATACGCCTTTCGATCCGTCTACGCTCAATCTCATGGATGGCCTTACGCCGCCCTTGCAGCCCAGTGCATTTACAGGCAACATTTTTTGGCTGGGTACCGATCATCAGGGCCGTGATGTATTTTCTTCCATCCTTTACGGCAGTCGCGTTTCGGTTTTGGTGGCTTTTTCCGCAACGTTCATATCGCTGGTAATCGGCGTGAGTGCGGGTCTTATCAGTGGCTATCGTGGTGGTTTCGTGGATGCCGTGATTATGCGGCTTGCGGATGCGCAGCTGACTTTTCCGACCATATTGATCGCACTTTTGATATTTGGCTTCGCACAGGGACTGGTTGCGCCACAGCAGAAGGAAGCGGCCGCTGTCTGGTTGTTGATCCTTGCAATTGGTCTTTCAAACTGGCCGCAATTTGCGCGCACCGTGCGCGGTGCGATGCTGGTGGAGCGACAAAAAGATTATGTTGCAGCGGCAAAACTCATTGGGGTTCGGCCATTTCGGTTGCTGATGACCCATATTCTACCCAACCTTTTGGGACCTGTTCTGGTGATCGCCACAATCGGCCTTGCGCTGGCAATCCTAGAAGAGACGACGTTGTCTTATCTGGGCGTCGGTGTGCCGCCAACCAGACCATCGCTTGGAACATTGATCCGTAACGGGCAACAGTTTCTGTTTTCAGGGGAATGGTGGATATTGTTTTTCCCCGCCGCAACGCTGGTACTTCTCACCCTGTCCATTAACGCGCTTGGCGACAGGCTGCGTAATCTTCTCAGTCCAAAATTACGGGGGAAGTCCAGTTGACAGCAATTCATTCGCACGCGTCGCCAGCTGTTCTTTCTGTTGTCGATCTTGGCGTCGATTTTCCCACGGATGACGGGGCTTTTCACGCTGTCGATCAGGTCTCTTTTGAAATTGTGCCAGGTGAAGTGCTCGGCATGATTGGTGAATCGGGTGCAGGAAAGTCGATGATCGGCTCTGCAATCACCCGACTTATCGATCCTCCCGGACAAATTGTCAGCGGTGAAATTCATTTCAACGGAAAGCGTATCGATACGCTTTCGAACAGCGCAATTGCGCGATTGCGCGGCAGCCATATCGGGACTGTATTTCAAGATCCACTCTCAAGTCTCAATCCGCTCTATACGATCGGGCGCCAGCTTATCGAAACGATAAGTAGGCACCTGCCGCTTAATGAAAAAGCAGCCCGCGAACGCGCCATCGCTTTATTGACGGAGGTGGGAATCAATAACGCTGAACACCGTCTTGATGCCTATCCACATCAGTTCTCCGGTGGTATGCGGCAGCGGGTGGTGATCGCAATGGCGATTGCTGCTGACCCCCAACTGTTGATTGCGGATGAGCCGACATCTGCGCTTGATGTCTCTGTTCAGGCGCAAATCATTGCACTCTTGAAGCGGCTTTGTGCTGATCGCGGACTGGCGGTTCTGCTGATTACCCATGATATGGGCGTTATCGCAGAGATGGCTGACCGTGTGGTTGTGCTCAATAAAGGTCGCGTGGTCGAAGCCGGCCCGGTTGATGAAGTCATCTTGGCCCCGCGTGAGGATTATACACGCACGCTGATTGCGGCTACGCCCTCCATTAATCAAAGCGTTGCGCGTAAAATGCGAAGGGCAGTGCCTGCCGCGTTGCTGCATGTGGAAGATTTGAGGCATGATTTTCGTATCGGTACGCGCCTGTTGCCGTTTTGGCGCCGCAAGTCTGATCGCCATCTGCTCCGTGTCGTCGATGGTATATCGTTCAATATTAACGAAGGAGAAACTTACGCGCTGGTTGGTGAGTCCGGTTCAGGAAAATCAACTATTGCACGCATCATTGCAGGCTTGTTGCCTTTAGGCGAAGGCAGGATCAGTTTTGACGGTGTGCCGCGTGAAGCCAAATCTGGTACGGTGCATCGTGGTGAGGTTCAGATGGTCTTTCAAGATCCTTATGCCAGCCTCAATCCCCGTTGGCGCATTGAAGACATTATCGCAGAACCGATCCGACGGCTAAATCTGGAGAAAAACAATTTCGCTATTAAAGACAGGGTTATTGACCTTCTGGAAAAGGTAAGACTGAATCCAGACTCCAGATATCGCTATCCTCACGAGTTTTCCGGTGGGCAACGCCAGCGTATTGCGATCGCACGGGCTTTGGCCAGCCGCCCACGCTTTATCATTTTCGATGAGCCGACCTCTGCGCTTGATGTGTCCGTACAAGCGCAGGTCCTTGATCTGATGGCCCAATTGCAGCAGGAGTTTAAGCTGACTTATCTCCTCATCAGTCACAATCTGGCCGTGGTGCGTCAGATGGCGGATCGTATCGGCATTATTCATAAAGGAACATTGATCGAGCAGGGGGCTGCCGAAGATGTTTTCCACAAACCGAACCATTCCTATACGAGTATGCTTATTGCTTCCGTACCTGATGTTCATGCTGCATTGAAGCGGCGAGGATTAGGCGGTGTCTCCATATAGGGAAACGGCTGGCCTATCGACGCCATATTCATTTGGTGCAAAAAGATACGCCCGCACCCCTGAACCCGCGCCGCGGGATTGGCGTTCAGATCGCCGAGCCAACGTTCAAACTCGGCATCGCCTCGTCTTGCCAAGAGGCCGAACGAGAAACCCTGAGCTTTCTCGAACGAGGTGCTCTCCGTGCTTGATATGCTGAGAGAGCCGAAACGCGAATTTGGTCTGACATCTCTGTTTATCGTTCACAATCTCCGCAGTCATCAAGTCTTCCCGCCGGCGTATCCTGGTCATGGAAGCTGGGTGTTTGGTCGACGAATTTGCTTCGGGCGAACTCGGATTGAAGGATCGTCATGCGACGCGTCTGATGGTAAAGGGAGTTCTGTCGATCCATCGCTCGAAATAGCAGCGCGCCTCAAGCAGGGTGCGATCACCGGATGACTTTTCTTCGAATACCTGCTTCCAACCAGCCGTTTTCAACGTTCTGGCCTTCTGTTGAAACACGCGCATATCCAATCATCATGGGGGAGGTGCTTCCGATATTATGTTCACCGCCCAAATCTCCCGCGTGCAATCCGTTGCAAAAATACCTATTCTGTGACGGTCACAATTATTGGGATTTTCGCGCAGGATTTATGGAGACGTAGATGGCAAGGCAAAGGTTTAAATTTGATGCATCCGTCTTTGCCGTAGTGCGAGATAGCAACAAGCTTCTATGTCTAAGACGTAGCGGTACTGGCTGGTTCGATGGTTACTGGAGCTTGCCTGCAGGAGCGCATGATGGACAGGAATCCTTTGTCAACTCAGTGTGCAGGGAGCTTAACGAAGAAACTAGCCTTGTAGCGCGTGCTGAAAATTGCCATTTACTTCATGTGCAACAGGTTTTCATCGGTCAGAGTAGCGAATGGCTCGCGCTCTATTTTGGAGTGGACTTGTTTGAAGGAACACCACGAGTAGCCGAGCCAGACAAACACGACCGATTGGAATGGCGCGATAGTTTTGAGGACCAAGATATGATGGTTCCATATGTGCGGGAAGCATTAAAACAAATTACCCTAGGCTCGAACTTTTCAATTTATAAAGAGTAGGCGGACCACCCTCCAATCCTAAAATTAGTATTCGAGTATGCCTCAAAAATCGCTACATATTAGACGCGCCTGCCGTGCTGATCTTCCTCGGCTCCTTGAGCTGTACCAGCATCTTGCAGCCGGCGATCTACGGCCTACAGATGACCAAGCCGTGAGAGTGTTCGACCAGTTTATGGCCTACAGCGGCAGCGCGATCTTCATTGGTGAGGTAGGGAAAATTCTGGTCTCATCCTGTTCGTTGGTGGTGGTGCCCAATCTCACCCGAGGCGGTAGCCCCTATCGTTGCCATGATTCCTGACTTTCACCAGAGTGTTCAATGGCGTGTTATTTACTAGTTTCTCAGGCTGTATCGTTTCTATAGAAGCGCTAATATGAGAACGGAGTGTTTTCTCTGACCTCTTATATTATCCAGCAACCACGGAATGCGTTAGGCGGCGTGGACGAATTGGTTGACGCATTGATCGAAGCTTGATTCAAGACTGCTTTTTTGGAGGCAGTCATGAGCCGAGGCGACTTAAACGAATCCGAATGGCGGGTCTTGAAGGATTTACTACCGATTGAAGCGGTCAATCGGGGACGCGGTCGTCGTCCAGAACAAAATCGTGCTATCATCAATGGCATATTATGGAGACTTCGCTGCGGTACTCCGTGGCGGGATGTTCCGTAACCGGTGTTCTGGCCCCACATTCTGTTTGATTTTGCACTCTGTCATTGAGAG
>DAMCEK010000010.1:53426-129262 GCA_032057925.1 Rhizobiaceae bacterium | reverse complement strand
GGCAATAAACCAAAACTTAGAGACTGAAGCTCTCCACTAAATCAGGGGAAGTCCACCCGCCGGGAAGACCAGCCAGGGGATAGTCAACGACACCGGCATGCGAGAGCGATAAGCGTCCGGTCGATCCGCGCCTCCATCCCATGGCTTGGCCCCTGCCGCTCCGCAGTGACGTCCCCGACCTGTCCGGACCGCCTGGTACCATGGAAGCGACCGCCACGGATCGAAGCCTGGCCTGACGGGCGGACGCCAGCACGCTTCACGCACACAGCTCCTGCGATTGAAGCTGGGCCCTCAACGCCCTGATAGCGCTTTCCTGCCGTGCGAGCTTGCGCGACAGAGCGTCGATTTCCGGCTGATGCTCGGCGGTGACGGCGGCCAGGTTTGCACGATACCGTTCGAGAAACGCGCCGGGGTCAGGCGGCTTTCCGCGCCGATAGGTGCTCTGGCGCGGGTGCAATCGCGGTATCAGCGCTGTCATGCGCCGTGTGATCTGCCGGTCGATCATGTCCATTTGCCGTTGGACCTGCCGGTGGGCTTCCTCCATGCGAAAGAGCTGCGCCCGGCGATGTGGCCCGGTCATCGGCCAGGTCTCCCCTGCCAGCCGACAAAGCTTGACGGACCGCCATAGACAGCGTGGCGCTCCGGATCGATCACGAAGCCGAAGCGACCCACGCGGTATTCATCACTAGGAACGAGAAAGCGACGCTCCTCGGTGCCTGGCCCACGCCTGCCGCCGGGAACAGCGATGACCTCGGTAAAGCCGGGTTGCTGCTCGCAGACGATCGCCGACACGACGATCCAGTCATCTTGGTGCTCTATGAAGAATGCTCATCCTTGTTCCGGGATTCACCGGGTCCAAGAACGTTGCCGGTGATCGCTTCCCAGGCCTCCGGGAAGCTGTCCTTCATGGTTTTCTCGGAGGCACGACGCTCAAAGCTGGTAAACAAATACGGGAAGCTGAATGCGACGATCGCCCAGGCTTCATCCTCCTCATACGCCCCGCCGGTGACGCGGATCGACGGATGGACCTTGCGGTTCCGATCGGCCGAAAGGAGAAATCCGCCATGGCCTGCTGTCGAGTGGAACACGACACCGTCGGCATAAACGGTCGCACCTTGCGACGGACCCCAAGGGGTACTTGCCCGGGAGCGTTCCTCGCGCCGGCAAAGAGCGACCTTCTCGCGTTGGTGCTCTGCATTCTCCAGAACCTTTGCGCGGAAAGCGTTCTCGTCGGCAAGTTCGCCGCTATGACCATAGAAATCATCGCGCTTCCATTCCGCCATGGCCCGGCGAATACGCCAACCGGTGACAAGGTAATGCCGGCCGTCGCGAGCAGCCGCCATGGCGAAGGCATGCTCACCAACGAGGGCAACGGGCATGCCGTCGGCGCTTCGACCAAAAGAAACCCCGGGAAATCCGGGGCGGTCGGTGACATCATGCTCAGGCGCGCGCGCGGTCATGCCGCTACCCTCCCTTCCACAGCATCCGCCGCGATGGCGTCGGCCGAGATCTCCTGCATGACGGCCTTCGGATAGCCGTGGCGGGTCAGCCATTCCTCGGCGTCCGCGCGATCAGCGGCCAGATGGACAAGCTCGGCATCGTCGCCGGCGCGGTCGAGTACGAGAACCGAGCCGATAGTCGGCCGCCCGACGACTGCGAACTTCAGCTCGCTGTTCACCGAGAACGTCCGGTGGACACGCAGGACGATCGTGCCCTGACTGCCGTAATCGCCCTCGTGCAGGGTGATGGAGGCAGGGATCGTCGTGTTGCCGATGCGGGCTTCGGCCTGTTTTCGGACCAGGCGACCGCCGGAATTGCGGTTTTCCCAGGCGGCGAGCTTCTTGCGGTGGCGCTCCGGCGGTCGCGGCGTGCCATCGGAATATGTCAGTGTCGAGCCCAGGGGCACGAGGTCGTAGATCATTTCGGCGGACATGGTTTTCTCCATGGTGTTGATGGTGGAAACAAAACCGCCGCCGGCGATATGCCGGCGGCGGGATGATCGTTCACAGGAGTTGAAGCGGAGGCGTCCTATTCAGCGGCGACCTTGTAGGCCTCACGCTGTTCGTCGGCGAAATCATCGTTCTGCGGAGCCGGATATTCCTCGACGTAGTCATGCGCGGGTTCGACAACGGCATCGCCGTCGAGCTCGTCCTGGTCTTCCGGAGTGCCGTCGTCCTCAGGTTGTTCCGTGCGCTCGTTCTTTTTGAGCCACGACGAAAGTTTCGCCTGGTCGGGTCCGAACAGCGCCGACGGATGGATGAAGCGACCGTCCTTGAAGTGTTCCACCAAGGCCGCGCGGGTTTCCTTAACCTTCTGGCGCGGCAAGACCGATGTATCGGCGCACGACGCCTCGAGTGCCGGCCGTGACAGGCACGAGAGGAAGTCTTCCGTACCCATATTGGGCAGGAAGTTGTCCGCACCGATCACGTCGCCAGCCACTCGGGATAGGATGCCGCTGTCAGACCGGTTCTCCCGGCAAGACAACACATCGATCAGCAGGGACCGAACCGCGATGCGTAGCGTGTCCATGTCGAAGTCGAACTTGCCCTCCTGGTCGAACAGGCGCGCGGCATGTTCGCCGAGACCCGCCGCCCCGTAATACGAGATGTCGCGCGCACCAGACGCCACAGTCACGTTCTGGCCGGCGAAGGCGAGAACCAGCAACGCCATCAGCGTGTCGTCCTCGATCGGCGCCCGCGACAACGCCTCGTGCAGAGCATCGGTGCGCAGATCGCCGATCATCTCAATGCCCTTGCGGGTGACATCGGGGCGCGTTTTGACGACGATCGCGGCATCGTCACCCTCGCCAAGCGGCTCCTCGCCCTTTTTCGGCTTCTTTGCCTCGGGCATGCGGAAGTGGACCGACTGCACCTTTCCCTCGCGATCGAGATAGAGGGCAGTGTGATCGGACTTGCCGGGCTTGCCATAAACGCGCTCGGCTTTCTTGGGCAGCTCCGGCTGGCCCCAGTTGTTGACCTCGGTGATGACCCCCTTTTTGGGCAGGTGCTGCGTCATCCACTCCTGCTGGGCGCCAAGGAACGCCTCGACGTCGGTCGTGTAGCGGCTGTCCTGATCGGCCGGCGCGAACAGGTCTTCGACCCAGGCGATGCCGTAGGCCTGAGCGAGATCGTCGTCAAAGCTCGCATCGCGGGCGTACATGCGGGTCTTCTGCAGGCCCTGCGCCACGCTCCACCAGGAGACCTGCGGGTCAGCCTTGGAGGGCTTGTGCTTCTTCCAGACCTCCTTCTGCTCGTCGAGCGAGGCCGCAGCGATGGTGCGGAGCTGGCTTTCATTGGGCATGTCGCCCTTCGCCATCTGATCCAGCATCGCCGGCAGCACAATTGCGAGCAGACGAAGCTTGCGGATCTGGCGAACGGGCAGAGCCAGGGCGACAGCGATCGCTTCCTCCGTCCAGCCGAGCGCAACCAGGCGCTCGATCGCCCGCCACTGATCGACGGGATTGAGCTGCTCATGCGCAAGCGTTTCGGCGAGCGAGCGCATTGCGCCGCCATCCTCGGCCCGCTCGATCACCAGCACCGCGATCTCCCCAAGCCCGGCCGCGATGGCCTGCTTGACGCGGCGATGACCGGCATCGATGACGAAGCCGTTGCCGCCATCGACGTCAGGGGCGACGACAGGCGGCTGCACGATGCCGACGGCACGGATGGTCGCGAGCAGCAGGGCGTCCGCTTGCGGGTTGGACTTCGAACGTCGCGCCTTGTCAGGGTTTTCTTTCAGCGCACGCGGATCAACAAACTTCAATTCCATGGAAATGCTCCTTACGGGTTTGTCAGACGCCGCCGATCGCAGCATCCTTTCTCGTCTTCTTCCTGAAGACTTCTCACGGCCCGCGGAGCGGACGGGCCGGTGCAACTGCGGCCGAGTATCCCTGCCCGGCAGGACAAGCGGGGCTAACAGCCCTGCGAAGGACGACGCGGCCGGGATTGCGAGCGGCGCGATTGAGCGAAAGCGTCATCGGTCCGACCGGTCTGCGACCCCCTTTGCTTCTCTCCCTCTTTTCCTTTCTCCATTCGATTGGCTCGGAGACACACTGTTATACTAACCAGTGAGTAGAACCTCGAGCCACACCGCTATAGTCTGGCCTCGGTCGGTTTGCAGATGAATGTTTAAACTCGAGAGGTTCAGCGGAGGAATAAAATTGGAGCTGCTGGAAGCAATTCACGAGAGCATCAAAGATCTGAGCGCAGCGGGAGATGCTCTCGCTGAATCCGGTGAGTTCGATGCCGCCCTCTCAAAGTACTGGTAAGGTTTCGATCTGCTGCCGGAACCCAAAACCCAATGGGAGGCGGGTACATGGCTTTTGACCGCGATTGGGGATGCGAATTTCCTCAAGGGTGATTTCGTTGCCGGACGCGACAATCTTAGCAACGCTATGCATTTTCCCGGTGCTGTCGGAAATCCCTTCCTGCACCTTCGGTTGGGGCAGTGCCAGTACGAGGTTGGCAATCTCGACAGGGCGACAGATGAACTGCTGCGGGCCTATGGGTTGGAGGGTGCGGAAATCTTCGAAAGTGAGGATCCAAAGTTCCTGGCGTTCCTCAGATCACGGGTTCCAGAATCACAGCCCGCGAAAAAGAAACCGTTCTGGAAGTTCTGGTGATCTGTCGATCATCAGATACGGAGGTAAGAGTCATTGTTTTCGAAACTAAGGAATATGTTCGCAGGTAATTCCACATCGTCGGCGGACGACACCTTCGCGTACCGGCGAGACGTATACGTTGAAGAACTCGATGAGCCCGATATCGTCTTCGAAAAGGAAGACGGAGTGGAGATATTAGCGTTCGGCCGAGATTTCTCGCCGATCGATCTAGAGGACGAAGGGTACGTATTGCTCACCAGTGGTATGAGCGACCGCGCCATGACCCTTCCGTCGGATGTTGGAGAAGCAGTCCGGCGGAGAGCGGAATTGATGTGGTATGTGCGTGAGCCAAGTGATGAGATCATTGGAAATCTCAGGTGGCTTGCGAAATACCCTTTCATCGATGACACATGGCTTGGGTTCGGACACCGGATACCAATGCCGACACCTCCATTGTCAATCTGCTCCTTCAAAACGTTTCTCTTCCTCACGCCCGTTATAGAGCCAGACCAGGCGATTGCGGAGAACCTCAAAATTGAGGGAGAGCAAGTCGAGATCCTGACGGTGAACCTCATCTCGGACAGCGAGTACAGCTTTATCAGAGAGACCGGTCTGGATGATTTTCTCGACGCGCTCGATGACAATGATTATCCGCCGATTTTCGACCCGGATCGACCCTCCTATTTCTAGTCGTCGGTCCCAATCCGCACAGTGTTTCATTTCATATTCCGACCACAGAGGCGTTAGCCATGGGAAACGATGCCGTGAGTGTTGAAACCAGGAGCTTTGGTAGTGATGCGGCGGTTGCCGACGTGCTTAGAGCGTCCACGCCTGGAGCCGTGATCGATCTTGATCACTCGTGGTGGGGTTTTGGGGGCGTTCATGGAGGCTTGATGCTCGGCCTTGTCACGACAGCCATGCTGCACCAGACAAAAGAACAAGGCCGAACCCTCAAGCAGGTATCTGGCAAATTCAGACGTGCTGTACGTGACCCGTTCAGATTGGAAGTCTCCAATTCCAGCGAGGGTAAAACGGCAGCATGGCTACAAGCAAACGCGGTCAACGACGCTGGGGTTAGCATTGCTGTCAGCGGGGTAGCCGCCACCTCAAGTCCTCGGGAACTAACGCAGATCGCACCGTCAATGCCCGAGGTTCCCGCGCCGGAGCGGTGCCCCGTTTTCAATGTTCCCCGCGAATTCGTACCTTTTGCAAGTCGTACCGAAATCAGACCCGTGGGCGATGCCAGGCCATTCAGCGGCGGCCCCGATGCTGAGCTTATTGCATGGCTGCGATTGGTCGATGACGACGTACCGCCGGACGAGGCGCGTCTGGTTGTGCTGATGGATGCCTTGGCTCCATCTTACGGAGCCATCCTAAAATCGCCCACGCCAATCCCGACACTGGCTTTCTCCGTGACCCCTGGCAGCGGGTTGGGGAAGACGTCTTCGCCCTGGCTCCTTTTGAGCGCGCGCACACAAGCGTGCGCAGCAGATGGATGGCTTCTGGAGCGCATGGATGCCTGGGCGCCCGACGGAAGCCATTTGGGTTCGGGTGAACAACTCAGGTTCGTGATGGCGACCACATAGCCAAGCCCGAGAGGCAGGTCACGGTCAGGGGCTTCAGCAAGGGTAATCAATCACGTTGCTCACGCCAAAGATCGTAGAAGTGGTGAAGCGGTCCATGGCCATGACCAACATCCAATTCCTCACTCGCGGATAGAGCGCCATGCATGTAGCTTTTTGCGTGACGTACACTCTCTTCTACGGCATTTGACGGCAAAAGTGCTGCGATCGCTGCTGAAAGTGTGCAGCCGGTTCCATGATCGTTCTTCGTAGCGATACGCGGCGCCGTCAGTTCAATGGTTTGGACACCATCGTGGAGCAGATCGATGCTCTGGTCAGATCCTTCGAGATGACCACCTTTGAGAAGGACCCATTGCGACCCCAGCTGAGAGAGATCCTTAACCCGGGCATTCATTTCATGGATCGACCAAGAAGGCTCTATATTGAGCAAGACCGCCGCTTCTGGCAGATTTGGCGTGATCACTGTCGCGAGCGGTATTAGCACCTCGCGGATAGAAGCGACGGCGTCGTCATCAAGGAGATGGTGGCCGCTTTTAGCAACCATAACAGGATCAAGAACGATCTTCCGAGCGCGGTGGTAATGCAATCTGTCTGCTATTGCTTCTGCGATTCCTGCATTTGCTACCATGCCGATCTTGACGGCATCGATCCGGACGTCGTCAAAAACTGCATCGATCTGATCAGCCACGAATTCAGGCTCAAGCGCCACAAACGACCGCACGCCTTGAGTGTTTTGCGCGACCACTGCGGTGATCGCGGAAGCCGCGTAAGCGCCAAGTGCCGAAAAGGTCTTGATGTCCGCCTGAATTCCCGCCCCGCCTGAAGGATCTGTCCCGGCAATCGTGAGGACATTCGCGATCATGCGCGCAACTCCTGCAAAGCAAGATCAGCACCAGATCGAGCGACCGACGCCACGTCAATGCTCAACGCAACGTCCGCATGTTCCAACCCTTCGAGTGGAAACCACCGGGCCTCGAGCGCATCATCACCGGCAACGGGTGTTCCCGTCTCCCATTCGCAGAGGACTGCAATGAGAATGTAGTGATTACGAAGCCTGCCTTGCTCGTCGTGGTCAAATGCATCAACTGCTGTGAAGACGCGATGTGGCTTCGCCACCACCCCAGTTTCTTCGAAAAGCTCCCGCACGGCTGCTTCGTTAATCCCCTCACCAGCTTCTATTTTTCCTCCCGGGAAACCCCATTTGCCTTCGTCAGGCATGTTTGCTCGCTTGACCAGCAGAACGCACGCTTCTCGGACAACAACCGCGATTGCTGCTGCCACGGGTCTGCCAGCGACAGTTAGATCGTTTGGCTTTAACGGAGAAGATAAGGGCATTTTGGCCTCCATAATGAGGCCGGCAAAGGATAGAGCCGATCAGACCTGTCCCTTCGCCGGCATTATCCGGATCAGGTTCAAAGGGTCACTGCGCTGTCTTCACCAGCAGTATCTCAGCCCCTTGCAGGGCTCCCCTCGGTGTCAAAGAGTTTATAGCAATCCGGAAGAAACGCACGCCTGAAACGCGGGTATGCGCTGACCTATTGCCGCGGACCGGTCAGCAATCATTTCGTTGTCACCGTGCCGTTCAATGTTGCTAGTTGGCGATCTCCCCATTCGCGCAATTATGAAGGATCGTGCGTTGTCCAATGCCGATGTATCTCAGGTCGCATCGACGACAAACATACGCGCCTCCTGAGCCGCATCGCGCTCGAGTTTGATTGGCGCATATTCGGACGACCGATAGAAAGCCATGGCATCGGCGAGAGTTGCGAACTCGAATATGCCGGCTACAGGCAGCGGCTCGATGTCCCCTTCCAGCAACTCTACCACTGGTCCAAAGTGGACAATGCGTCCACCAGCTGCCTGCAGTGCCGCCTGAAAGCGCGGAGCCAGGGCTGCTTGCCGCTGGGCGTCTTTGATACGAAGGTTGACGTGAACATATGCTGGCATCGAAGTCTCCTGGTAAATACTGTATATGCAGTATTCCACGAATCGAGAGGCATGTAACCCCAAATGAGCGCTGCTGAAGATTTCTACCGACGTGTTGAAGCCGATTGCCCGGCATTTCAGGCTCGAGCGACCGCAAGATCGCTAACACGTTATTACAATGCCGCATTCCAGCCCCTGGGAATCACCGCAGAGCAATTCAGCCTGATGGTGGGCATTGCGGGCAGTACGAAGCCGACACTTGTAGAATTGGCGACGCGGGCAGGCGTCGATGCGACGACCCTCAGCAGAGCGGTAAGAACTCTCGAGCACAGTGGATTGGTGCACAGTGGTGGAGGGAGAGGTCGAGCGGGCAAACGCCTGGACCTCACTCATCCGGGCTACACATTGATGGAAGAAGCCATGCCAATCTGGGAGCGTGCGCGCTCACAACTGGCTGACGCTTTGGGCGATGACATGATGAAACCCGCCCAAAGTGCCATGTGCGGACTGTCTGCTGCTGCACAAACCGCGATCTCTGGACCCTTGAGCAACAGCAGCAGGTGAGGCTAATAGCGCGTGAGCTTTATAGACGTCTTCACGCGGCCTCGTTGACAGCAGAGAGTTCGGTCAGGTCTGCTGAGAGTGCCGCCTCAACATCTGCGAGTTGGCGACGCTTGTCGGCAAGATCACACGCAAAGGCAAATTCTTCACCCTGGCGGCTCTGATAAGACACCAGGCGCCGCTTCGCATCACCGAGACGCTGGCGGTAGCGCTCCTGCTCTTGTTCGAAACCGGATAGAACATGTTCAACGCGGGCGACGGCCCCAAGCGGAGTGGTGGTTACCGGCAGTTCGATCTCGTAATCGGCGCCGGTGCGCATCAGCATGGTCGTGTAGCGATACCCATCCTTGCCAAACCGCTCACCAGAATATTCGAAGTCAAATCCGCCGATCGATGCCATAATGACATCGCCGCTGTGTTGACGCTGTACAAAGGTCAGGATTTCTTTCATCAGTGCCCGACCGGAAAGTTTGCGCTCGGCGAAGGTCTCGTCGCCAACACGCATCCGAAAGTCATCGCCGAAAGTTGGGATCAGTCGCTCGATATCGTGGCCGATTTCGCTAACGCGGCGAGTTGAATATTCGATATCGCGCTCAGCATCGCGAATTTGGCGGCGTATGGCGAACTGGTCGTCCTGATGCGCGGCCCGGAGCCGTTCGAGCCGGGCAATGTCGGCCTCGAGCCCTGCCTTCTGCATTAGGCGTGCGTCGCCGCTGGCAATGGCCTTGGCCATGGCGAATTGGTTGGCCTGCCCCTCGCCCATGTCCTCCAGCCGGCGGATCGAGGTGTCGCCCGACATAGCGGCAGCGATGAAACGGGCCTTGCGCTCGTTGTTCTGCCACATCTGCGCATCCATCGAACCTTCGGTGGCGTAGGCGAAGATGTCGACGACATCATGCTGATTGCCCTGCCGCATGATCCGGCCCTCGCGCTGCTCGAACTGCGACGGCAGCCACGGCACATAGAGATGGTGCAGGGCTTTAAGACGGAGCTGGGCGTTGACGCCGGTGCCCATCGTGTCCGACGAGCCAATGAGGAAGCGCACCTTGCCGGCCCGGACATCGCCGAATAGGCGCTGCTTAGCCCCTGACTTCTTGAAATCCTGCATGAAGGCGATTTCGGAAGCGGGTACGCCCATCCGTATCAGTTCGTCGCGGATCCAGCGATAGGCGGAGAAACCGCGTGTCTTCTCCACGCTGATCGTTCCCAGATCTGAGAAGATCATCTGTGCGGCGCCGGTCAGGTCGAACGGCTTGCCGTCGGGGCGGACGTAGGTGCCTTCAGCTGTCTCCTGCCAGATGCGATAGGCATTGCCGACGAGGTCGTTGAGCTTGTTATCCTGCTCATTGTCATTGTCGGGGTCGACCAGTCGCAGGTCGATCGCGGCATGGCGGCCATCGGTGATGACTGAAAGAAGGATGTCATCACCGGGCTGCGGCGGCCCCTCACGCTGCTCGATTGCCTTGATGCGGGCATCGAGGATGGTCTGGTAGCGCTTGAAGGCGGCAGAAGGCTTGGAGGTCCTGATCTGCCGCGCCCCGGTCGAAAGAGCAGGAATCTTGACGTAGGCGCGCAGGTCCTCGGGCATGACCACGTCCGCGAAGGAGCGAAACATGGCGATCAGCTCGGGGACGTTGACGAAGGTTGCGAAGCGCGTCACCGGCTTGTATTTGCCGTTAGGCTGAAGCTCCAGCTCCGTGGTCACGTCGCCGAAGGTCGAGGCCCAAGCGTCGAACTCGTGCAGCCCGCGCTGATGCAGAGCCTCGAACCCCAGATAACGCTGCACCGAGAACATCTCACCCAGGGTATTGGTAATGGGCGTCCCCGATGCCAGCACGAGGGCCCTTCCCGGGTTCCTCGTCTCCACGAAGCGAGATTTGACATAAAGGTCCCAGGCGCGCTGCGAGCCGTTCGGATCG
Source organism: Rhizobiaceae bacterium (assembly GCA_032057925.1). GTDB lineage: Bacteria > Pseudomonadota > Alphaproteobacteria > Rhizobiales > Rhizobiaceae > Brucella. The sequence continues at coordinate 118,673 of DAMCEK010000010.1, read as the reverse complement.
ATACCCTTAAGCGTCGACATGTTGGTCGCAAACGAGAGCTTCCTGAACTCCTGCGCCTCGTCGACGATGATCTGGTCGATGCCGAGCTCGGAAATCGTCAGCAAGTCGTCCTTACGGGTTGCGAGCCCCTCCAGCCGCTCCTGCAGGCCCTCCTTCAGCCGCTCGAGGCGCTTGCGCGAGACGCGGTCATCGCTTTCGACCTTGGTCAGCAAGGTCTCGTAGAGCTCCAGCTCGTCCTGGATCATCTGCTGCTCGAAGGCCGAGGGCACATCGATGAAGCGGAAAGCGGAATGGGTGATGATGATCGCGTCCCAGGCCGCCGTGGCCCCCCGACTGAGGAACCGATGGCGCTTGTCCTTGCTAAAATTGGTCTCGTCGGCGACCAGAATTCTCGCCGTCGGATAGAGCGCCAGGAATTCACGCGCAGCCTGCGCGAGGCAATGGCCGGGAACCACCATCATAGCCTTGGCGATCAGCCCGAGCCGCTTCTGCTCCATGACGGCCGCCGCCATGGTCATGGTCTTGCCGGCGCCGACGGCGTGAGCGAGGTAGGTAGAGCCGGCCGAGATGATGCGCCAGATGCCGCGCTTCTGATGCCCATACAGAGAAAAGGCGCCAGAGGCGCCCGGTAGCTGCAGATGATCCCCGTTGAACTTTCGCGGTGCAATGTTGTTGAAACGGTCATTGTAGACCCGCGCCAGCCGGTCAGTCCGATCCGGATCGGACCAGATCCAGGTCTGGAAGGCTGTCTTGATCTTTGCGAGCTTCTCCTTGGCCGCCTCGGTGTCAACGACATTGAGGACGCGGCGTTCGCTATCGCCTTCCTTGATGACGTCGAAGATCTGCGGCACCCGGCTGTTAAGCGCATCGGCAATGAGTTCGCCGGCATGTCGACGCTCGGTGCCCCATTCTGATGTGCCGGCCGCCATCCAGCCAAGCTGCCGGGCTTGCACCGTCCACGAGGCGAGTTCGGGCATATGGTGGATTTTGATCTCCACGCCCATCGTCTCCTTGATGAAGGCAACGACATCAGCGGCGCAAATCCACGGTGCGCCGAGCCGCGCAGTAATATCGGAAGGCCCAAGATCGGCAGGCTGAACGTCGACCAGTGCACGAACGTTGCGCTCATAGGCCGGATCAAGCCCCGCGGCGGCTTCAGCTGCCTTCAACTTATCACGCACCTGGCCGGAGAGATAAGCGTCCGAAGTCTGCCAGGAGCCGATAGCCGGATCGCGGAAAATCGCCTCGCCCAGTTCGGCGATGACAGCATCGGCGTCGGCATGCAAGAGCTCCGCGATGTGATCAATGTCCACATGACCGCGCTCGTTGAGCACCACAGCCAGCGCATCGGCGGCGGAGGTGATGATCGGCGCCGAGGGTGGGGCAATCACGCGCTCGGTAAAGATTGGTCCTGGGCGGGCGGTATTGGTTTCAAGATCGTAGTCCTCGATCGAGGCGACCAGCCAGCAATCGGGATCGTCGAGGAACGGCTGCAGGTTCGGCCGGCGATGCGCCCCACGGACCTCGCCCGTCTCCTCGTCCTCCGACACGGAAACCGTGGTGAAGTTGATGGGACCGAACTCACGCACAAAATTCGACCAGGCGATGCGCAGCTTTACCTGCGCCGGCTTCCAAGGCTTGTCGAGCTCCTGGGCCTTGAGGACCTCACGCACCGCGTCGCGGATCGGGATTAGCTTGCGGATGATGCGGGCGTACCTTTCCGGCACGCCATCACTAGATCTGCCCTTGCGCACCGTGATCGTGACCGGCGAGCCGTCCACCATCTGCATGAGTGCAGTGTTTCTCGCGATAAAGAAACTGCCTTCGCGCTCACTGACGCCTTCGGCATTGGCATCGAGAGCATCAGCCTCGTGCTCGGCATCAGGATCAATTTTTGCCGGTTCTCCGTCGTAGATGGCTTTCGGAAGAAGGAGGATCGCGTCGGCGAGCGCCTGCTCCAGATCGACACCCGCTTGCGGACGGCAGGTATAGGCCTCACCATAAGGCCCAGAGACCAAGGCGTGGTCGCCGAGTACGAAGTCGGGACGGCGGGCAAAAAAGCGATTCACGCGGATGGCGCCTTTGTCGCCGTTCGCAGGGTAAACCTCGTCCAAGTCGAGCCACATCACATCGCCTACCGGCTCGTCGGGCATTCTCTTCCGGAAAAAGAGGATATCGACGACGACGTCGGTACCTGCATCGGCGCGGAAACTGCCTTCGGGCAGCCGGAACGCCGCGACGAGATCGGCCGACTTCGCGATATGTTCGCGTGCCGAACAATCTGTCTTGTCCATCGTGCCAGAACTGGTGACGAAGGCTGCAAGCCCGCCGGGCTTCAAAAGGTCGATCGAGCGCGCGATAAAGTAGTCGTGCAGCCGAAGACCCATTGATCGATAGGCGCGATCGGAACGAACCTTGCGATCCGAAAAGGGCGGATTGCCGATTGCGAGATCGAAACGCGCCCGAAGTTCAACTCGTGCGAAATCGGCATTGAGGATCTTCGCCCCAGGCTGGAGCAATCGCACGATACGCGCCGTGACCGGATCGAGCTCAACGCCGGTGACATAAACATGACCGCGCAGTTCCTCCGGCAGCAATGCCGGAAACAGGCCGGTGCCAATACCTGGCTCGAGCACCCTGCCCCCGCGCCAGCCGAGGCGCTGCAAGCCCGCCCAGATCGCCCGTATAATGAATTCCGGCGTGAAATGCGCATACTGCGTGCAGCGCGAGAGTGAGGCGTATTCTGTGGTGGAAACGGCATCTTCCAGCTCCGCGCCGATCGCATCCCAACCATCACGGAACGCGTCCGCACCGGGCCGGCGGAATACGGCATTGGCAAGGTCCGAGGCGCCGAAGCCAGTAAAGCGGATCAACCGCTCCTGCTCATCGCGTGTAGCTGGCCGTTCTTCGGCCTCGATATCGGCGGCAAGCCTGATCGCAGCGATGCTATCGCGCGCACGCTTCTTCCAGGCCTTCGCCAGACCTCGGCTACCGGCAAGGTGGAAGTTCACAGCATTTCGACGGCGAGTTTCCGTCCTTGCCTTCGAAGATTGAGCGACACCCGCAACGGCCTTGGCCGCTGCGGGTGTGGTTGGATCGGGGTCGGGATCTGGATCGCCATCCGGATCGAAGTCGCCGGAAAAGGCAGTGACGCCGAGACCTAGACCAGAGGACAGTGCAGTGCTGCCAAATATATCGAGCGTGAAGGGATCGTCATGCGCCATTGGATTTGTCTCCTGTGTTGAAGGCGCGCGTCATCCTCCCGCCGGAGTGTCGGCAGGGTTGATGGCGGCAAGCTGGAGGCCTGCCACCAGGCTTGATGGCGCAGTCAGAACCCCACCGCCCACCAGCCATGAAGCGTCCTCACTTCCGTCGCGTTCAATGCCACCTCTGGCCCGGTCCTGATCGATCATGATCATCGCTGGCTGACCCTCGGCGTACAGTTCTTCCTGGAGTGAACGCAACATCACTCTTTTGAGGGCGGCATTGCGATTGACCCCGAAGTCACAATTTCCTTGCCGATGCCAGTCCGTTCGCATCTGTTCGTACTGACCGTCTTAAATGTAACAGTAGAGCATGGAGGCACCTGACCGCTCTACCAAAGAGCTCATGAAGTCGAACATCGCAATCCGGTCAGAGACACTAACATCACGCCAAGGTGACCTCCCTTTCGGATTGAAGACCTCCGCGCCGTGAAATTCGAGTTGGCCAAGCTCGTGTAGGCGATCGGCCAGCGCTGCTTCGATTTCGGCGTAACGAGCCGAATCCAGCTTGACTGCTGCGAGCACGCGCAGGTTGGGCGCCAGACAGCTCACGCTGTCGCCATGAAAATCGGTGTCATCCACGAAGGCCAATGTCGTTCCCGGAGCACTTACCTCGGCAAGAACATGATTGGCATTAAATGCCTTGCTAACCACCGTCATTGGGACGCTCCTTTACTCCGGCGAGCCTGACATAGACGCGATATTCACGCAGACTCAAAAATTCGGCGGCCATCGCTGCGCATCTTATCTACCCCCGACCAGACGGCACAAACCCGGTCAACATGACGTGGAGGGGACCAACGGCTTTCTCGCTCGGCGGCAGGAACAACAGCTATCGCCTGGCCCTTTTACACATGAGTCAGTCCGCATCAGCCTTGATCATGTCGATAGTCGGACGCGCTGGGAACGATCACTCTCGGGAAGCCGCCTGACTGTCGACCTACTGATCGCCCAGTTCACTTCCTCTCTTCTTCGTGACTTTGTGTGGTCGACCGCTTCGGTCGTAGGTGGTCCATTCCCCGATCTGCTGTCCGTTATCGAAGTAACCGGAACGCAGCTTCGTGCCGTCGATCCGAAACCACTCCCAATAGCCGGACAAGGCTCCGTCCAGCATGTGCCCCTTTGCCCGGAGAGTTCCGTTTTTATGCCAATGTTCGACTTGCTCAAGCATCATCGCGTGCCTTGCTGCGAAAGCCATCCTGCCTCGCCTTCCACATCGATACTAGCAATATTGACACTTCCCTAGAAGGTCGCTGCTAGGACCGCTATACGGCTGCAACGGGGTCGAACCTGAAGACGGCCTTAAGATATGCCGACTGATCTCCTCGGTGAGTCACAGAGTGAGAATGTGCGACATCGCCGCTCTGGTCAGGATCGTTCGGTGGCAAGGCGGACGGCGAACCAGGTCAAGCATCCACCGATACCAGCTTCGACCCAACGGCGGCAGCGTTCGTAAACGAGCCGGAAGGGAGCGGAGGACAGAAGAACAGCATACGCTCCGTGTCCGATTAGGGAAATTAGAAACGCTCCTAGTATGAATAGCATAACGATCGATGGTGGCGCATTGTGCGTGGCCCCGACCGTGGCTATGGCCAACCAGAACACGATGGCTTTCGGGTTAGTCAACTGCATAGCGAGTCCAGAACTGAAGCAGCGGAATAATCCGCCTGCACCGGGCGTGGGTTTGGCATCTATTGAAGGAGGTTTGATGGCGCGAGCCCAGGCTTTTAACGCTAACCACATTAAGTAGGTCGCACCTGCCAATCGAATGATAGTCGAGAGCCAAGCGACCTGCTCCATGAGCTGTCCAAGTCCTTGGGTTGTGGCCAATGCAATGCAGGCTGCGCCAAAAGCAATGCCCAACGATGCAGCTAGGGCGGCCTTCCGCCCATTAGACAAGCCCAACCCTAAAAGCAGGGCCACTCCGGGGCCTGGAGAGGCGACCGAGACTATCTGGATAGCGTAGGCGGCGGCAAAGCCCGGGAGCCAGGGTATTAGTACATCGAACAACTTATTCTTCCGCGAGAGTATGTGTAGATCCTCAACAATAAGCATCAGATTAGCGCTTACGCAACGTCGGCTTTTTGAAACAACGCATGTCGTTTGCCCATAACCGAAACAGCGCCAGAGACTGTTCTTTTGACGATCGCATCAGGACGTTTACCGAAAATCCCGCGTTTTCACCCTGATCTCGTCCAGATGCAGATACGGGTCGGGCATATCGCGGGGCTTGGCCAATCCTCGCGGATCGGGAGCGGGCGAACTATGATGAAACTCGTCGCCGCGGCCATGCGGAAGCGGAAATGTCGTCTCGAGTGAACCGATGCTTGCCAGCTCAGCCGAGAGATCGAGGATTTCATGGGCGACGATGTGCACGACCTCACCTTCCCGCTGCACCCTTCCCTTCACCCCGATCATGCCGGAACCGAGCACGACGCGGCGAAACTTCTCGAACACCTTGGTCCAGACCACGAGATTGGCGACGGCGGTCTCGTCTTCGAGGGTGATGAACATAACGCCCTTGGCCGAGCCCGGCCGCTGGCGCACGAGAACGAGGCCAGCGACATACACCCAGCGGCGATCGCGGCAGGCGACGGCCTCGGCGCAGGTCAGGATGCGCTGCCGCGCGAGTTCGGCCCGAAGAAACGAGACCGGATGCTGTCGAAGCGTGAGGCCCACATGGCTATAGTCCTCGACCACTTCCTTACCCGCCGCCATCGGGCGCAATGCAACGGCAGGTTCCGTCTGCTCAGGAACGATGATCGCCTCACGTTCGGCAGCGGCCGCGAACAGCGGCAGCGGCTCGTCGCGCAGGGCCTTGATGGCCCACAGAGCCTCGCGGCGAGCGAGATCGAGTGAAGGTCGGAAGGCGTCGGCCTCCGCCAATTCGACCAGGGCAGCGGCAGGAATGGCCGCGCGGCGCCATAGATCATCGACCGACGAAAATGCTCGGTCATCCCGACAGGCGATCAGGCGCGCGGCCTCGGCATTGCCGAGCCCCTTGACCATGCGCAGGCCCAGACGCACTGCGAAGCGACCGTCGTTTCCAATCGGCTCCAGGGTGCAGTCCCATCGGGATGTATTGATGCAGACAGGGCGGACCTCGACGTCATGCTCATGCGCATCCCTTACGATCTGGGCAGGCGCGTAAAAGCCCATGGGCTGGGCATTGAGCAGTGCGCAACAGAAGGCATCGGGATGCCAGCATTTCATCCAGGCAGAAGCGTAAGCGATGAGCGCAAAGCTCGCAGCATGGCTTTCGGGAAAGCCGTAGCTGCCGAACCCTTCCAACTGCTTGAAGGTGCGTTCGGCGAATTCGCGATCATAGCCGTTATCGACCATGCCGTTGATCAGCTTCTCCCCGAACTTCGAGACGCCGCCCGTGTGTTTGAAGGTGGCCATGGCGCGGCGCAGCTGATCGGCCTCACCGGCGGTAAAGCCGGCGCATTCAATGGCGACACGCATGGCCTGTTCCTGGAACAGAGGCACACCCAACGTCTTGCCGAGCACTGCCTCGAGCTCCGGCTTAGGAAAGGTGACGTCCTCCTTGCCCTCTCGTCGGCGCAGATAGGGATGGACCATGTCACCCTGGATCGGCCCGGGCCGGACGATCGCTACCTCGATGACCAGATCGTAGAATGTGCGCGGCTTGATGCGCGGCAGCATCGCCATCTGCGCGCGGCTCTCAATCTGGAATGTGCCAAGCGTGTCGGCTTTGCGGATCATCGCATAGGTGCGCGGATCCTCGGCCGGGATGGTTGCGAGATCAAGCCTGATGTCCTTGTGCTCGGCCAGAAGATCGAAGGCACGGCGCATGCAGGAGAGCATGCCGAGCGCTAGCACATCGACCTTCATGAACTTCAGGACGTCGATATCGTCTTTGTCCCACTCAATCACCTGCCGGTCTTCCATCGCTGCCGGTTCGATCGGGACCAGTTCGTCCAGCCTGTCTCGGGTCAGCACGAAGCCACCCGGATGCTGGGAGAGATGACGCGGTGTGCCGACGAGCTGATGAGCAAGCTCAAGTGCAAGGCGCAAGCGTCGGTCGCCCATATTGAGATTGAGGCTCTCGGCGTGCTTCTGGTCGACACCCTCCGACCAGCCCCACACCTGTGAGGACAAAGTCTTGGTCAAATCCTCGGGCAAGCCAAGCGCCTTGCCAACATCGCGCAACGCGCCCTTGGCCCGGTAGCGAATGACGGTTGAGCATAGCGCCGACCGGGTCCGGCCATAGGTCTCGTAAACCCACTGGATCACCTCTTCGCGGCGCTCATGTTCGAAATCGACATCGATGTCGGGCGGCTCACGCCGTTCCTCGGAGACAAAGCGTTCGAAGAGAAGGTCGTTTCGGTCGGGATCGACAGAGGTGACGCCGAGTACGAAGCAGACGGCTGAATTCGCCGCCGATCCCCTCCCCTGGCAGAGAATGGCTTTTGAGCGTGCAAAACGCACGATCGCATTCACGGTCAGGAAATACGGCGCATAGTCCAGCTTCTCGATCAATCGCAGTTCGTGTTGGAGATTGCCGCGCACCTTTTCTGGCAGTCCTTCCGGATAGCGCTCAGCCGCGCCCTCCCACGTCAGCATTTCCAGAGCCTGCTGCGGAGTAAGGTCCGGGTAGAGCTTTTCTTCCGGATATTGATAGGCGAGCTCATCGAGCGAGAATTTGCAGCGCTCCATGATTTCCGTGGTTCGCGCGAGTGCGTCTGGATAGCGCCCGAACAGGCGGAGCATTTCCTCGGGCGGCTTGAGGTAGCGATCGGCAAAGCGCTCGCGTCGATGGCCGAGCTCGTCGATCGTGACGTTGTGCCTGATGGCCGTCACGAGATCCTGCATGATCTGCCGTCCGGGCTCGTGGAACAGCACATCGTTGGTGACGACCGTCGGGACCCGGGCCATTGTCGCCATGTTCGACAGTTCCCAAAGACGGTACTGGTCATTCGGCCGTCGGCGCAGGGTCAGCGCCATATAGGCACGGTCGCTAAAGGCTTCGCGCAGACGGCGCAGGTGGAGGGCACAGGTTTCGTCGGGGGCATCGGGAACGAGCACCGCGATCAACCCCTCGCCATAGGCGACAAGATCGGGCCATTCGAGATGGCACTTGCCCTTGCCCCCGCGCTTCTTGCCGAGCGACAGCAGGCGGCAAAGTCTCGCATAGGCTGGGCGATCGGTCGGATAGACCAGGACCGAGAGGCCATCGGCGAGATCGAGGCGACAGCCGGCGATTAGTCGGACGTCCGTGGTCCGCGCCGCCTCATACGCACGTACGATGCCAGCCAGCGAATTGCGGTCGACGATGCCGAGCGCGGAGATTCCCATGCTCGCCGCCTGCGCAAACAGTTCCTCGCAGGAGCTGGCGCCGCGCAGGAACGAGAAATGGCTCGTCACCTGCAACTCGGCATAGGATGATCCACTCATGCGAAAATCCCATGCACGAACCACTTCTGCGAGCCGCTGTCCTCATGCTCACCGTCGCCGGAGCGGAACAGCCAGTAACGTTCGCCGGTTTCGTCCTCGACTCGGAAATAGTCCCGGACCGTGGTCATCTCGGCATCGCGCTTCCACCATTCGCCGCGAATGCGCTCAGGTCCGTCAGCACGCCGCACGCGCCGGCGTATGCCGCGCCAGGTGAACCAGACCGGCGGGTTGTCGGGTAGCAGCGCCATAGTCTCGACCGGCTCGGGACGATCCAGAAGCCGCGGCGGGCGCGGCCAATCGCCTTCCCAGGTGGCGCCGGTCTCGGGCGAAAGCGCCGCCACGCGAGCGACCGAGCGTTCCGGCACGTCGCTCTGCACCGGCGTGAAGCGGTAGAGCCTGTGGCCGCCGACGCGGTTGGCAAGAACGTCGACCAGGTTGGACACATCCGGTTCGGATGGCTCGACGAGAGATGAAATGGCTTGGCGATCGTGCATTGCTTCGTTCTCGATCGCCACCAGCACCATGATCTCGATGCCGAAGCCAGGATCCACGGTCTCGATCTTGTCGCGTAACAGGCGCGCCAGGCGTTTGGGATCGCGCACCGGCTGGGCCATGCCAACCCGAATGAACTGCATGGTGTTGTCGACCCGATGAAACAGCAAATCGAGTCGGCGCGCGCCAAGACCGCGCTTTTCCAGCTCGAGGCAAAGCGCATCGACCAACTTTCCAATGTAGCGTGCAATGGTATCGGCCGCACCGATCGGCTCGCCAAAAACCCGGCGGACCTCGACCAGTTCGGGCGATCGGATTGGATCGACCGGCTCACCAATAACGCCGAACGCCTGATCGAGGCGACGTCCGATTTCGGGACCGAAGCGCAGGGTGAGCGGAGCTCGCGGCTGATCTTTCAGATCGCCCACGGTTTCGAAGCCGAGTGTGCGCAGACCGGTAACGGTTTCACCGTCCAGCCGCAGCGCCGCCAACGGCAGCGAGCGTAACATCGGCTCGGTTTCACCGGGCGCGATGACCGCGATCTGGCGGCGGAAAAACCGGGCAGCAGCATGAGCCGCACCCCAGTTGTCGGCTATTGCAGCGCGCGCCTCAACGCCGGAGGCGGCGAACTGCTTCACCATGGTGTCGAGCATCAGCGCCTCGCCGCCATGCAAATGATCGGCGCCAGTGGTGTCGATCACCAGTCCATCGGGCGGGTCAGCGGCAACAACTGGGGAGATCCGCTGCAGAGCCCAGAGCGCGAGCTTCTCGAGACCCTCTCGATCGGCGACGGGATCAGCATCGATAACGAACAGCCCCGGCACGAGCGCCTGCGCCTTGGCAACGGCCATGCCGACCCCGACGCCAAGCGATTGGGCGTTTGCGTCGAGAGCGGCGATGGCTCTGCGGCGGCCGGTACGACCGGCGAGGACGAGCGGTGCCTCAGGCGGAGGCGATGCGTCGCCCGACTTCCTTCTGAGGCGGTCTGTCGGCCACCTTGGAAGGAAGAGCGATACAACCCTTGGCATCGCAAGCCTCCACTTCAAAATCTGCACTTTCGCCGGATCGGCATCGGATCAACTCAACCAGCCAGCGGGCCCGGCCGAGACCGGGCACAGGCAATGGAGCGGTGGGCAGCACCGAGACACGCCAGCGGGTGACGCTCGCCGTCGGCTGCCCGAAATCGCCGGCCTCTGTCTGCCGACGCCAACGCCGGACGGCGAGACCGATCGTGTCCGAACCTTCCGCCGCCAGTTGTAGGCGACGTGACGCGGTCATCGACAAATGAGCGGCTTCCGCAACGACGGCTCCTAAGCCACCGTGGCGCAGCCCTTCCTCAAAACAGGCAAGCAGCGCTTTCTCATCGCCCGCCTCAACATGGATCACCCGGTCCGGATTGAGCCCAGCCTGCGCAAGCGCTGGTGCGAAGAGATCGGTCCGAGTTACGATCCAAAGCACTTTGCCTCTGGTCCGCGCCGCAATCCCCGCCGCGAACATAGCCGCGGCCGCACCGTCAACCGCTCCATTACCGCCCCCTGCAATCTCATGCAGGCATCCGAGGCCCAGTCCTCCTCCTGGTAGTCGCCGATCCATGTCAGGCAGACCGAATGGCAGAACCTCGCGGACACGGCCAGCACAGCTCTCCAGGTGCGCAATTCGCTCTTGGAGCTGGACGATAACAGGGTTTGCCGCGCGATCGGCCATGAAATCCGGTTCTCCTGAAGGGGCTTTGCAACTCCCTTCGGCGCTGCTATGTTCTATATTTGTTCTTTTTCGATAAGTGAGTCAATCGGACTTCTGTGGGCGTCGACTCATTGGAGAAGCAGCGCCATGACAAGTAACGCGGTAGTATTGGCGAATTGCCGTTGAATCTTAGGACGATAGGAAGGAAGCGGCATGCAGGCGGCGCATCTGGAAAAATTAAATGAGGGCCAACGTGCCGCAGTTATCCATGGCATGGACCTGCCAGAAGGAAAGAGCGCTGGCCCGCTCCTGATCATTGCTGGCGCAGGCTCGGGCAAGACCAATACACTTGCGCATCGTGTCGCGCAGCTCATCATTTCGGGTGCGGATCCACGTCGCATCCTGCTGATGACTTTCTCGCGCAGAGCAGCGGGCGAGATGGGAAAGAGGGTGGAACGCATATGTGCCAGGGTGCTTGGCGACAAGGCGGGCGTCATGACCGACGCCCTTGCATGGTCAGGCACCTTTCACGGCATTGGCGCCCGGATCCTGCGCGAATATGCCATTGAGCTTGGCCTCGATCCGCAGTTCACCATCCATGACCGCGAGGATTCTGCCGACCTGATGAACCTCGTCCGCCACGATCTCGGCTTCTCAAAGACCGAGAACCGCTTTCCGGCAAAGGGAACATGCCTGTCGATCTATTCCCGCACGGTCAATGCCGAAATCCCGCTCGATGAGGTGCTGCGGGCCAATTATCCATGGTGTGCGGCTTGGGAGAAGGAGCTGCGTGAGCTGTTCGCAGGTTATGTTGAGGCCAAGCAGATTCAGAACGTCCTCGATTACGACGATCTGCTGCTGTACTGGGCGCAGACCATGGGGGACGCCACGCTCGCCGACGAAATCGGCGGCAAATGGGATCATGTCCTCGTCGATGAATATCAGGACACCAACCGCTTGCAGGCGACAATCCTGACGGGATTGAAGCCAGCCGGTCGCGGCCTCACCGTTGTCGGCGATGATGCCCAGTCGATCTATTCCTTCCGCGCGGCCACAGTCAGAAACATCCTCGATTTCCCGACAGAGTTTTCGCCGCCGGCCGAGGTGATCACGCTGGATCGTAATTACCGCTCCACGCAGCCGATCCTCGCCGCCGCCAATGGCGTGATCGGTTTGGCGAAGGAGCGTTTTACCAAGAACCTCTGGACCGACCGCCCGTCCAACGAGCGGCCGCGCCTCGTGACCGTGCGCGATGAAGCCGACCAGGCAAAGTTCGTCGCCGACGAGGTGCTGGAGAACCGGGAGACCGGCATGCGGCTGAAGGACCAGGCCGTGTTGTTCCGCGCCAGCCATCACAGCGGACCGCTTGAGGTCGAGCTGACGCGCCGCAACATCCCCTTCGTCAAGTTCGGTGGCCTCAAATTCCTTGATAGCGCGCATGTCAAAGACATGCTGGCAGCCCTGCGTTTCGCCCAGAACATGCGTGACCGCGTTGCCGGCTTCCGGCTAATGCAGTTGCTTCCGGGTGTGGGACCTGCGACTGCGCAGACGGCACTCGATGCGATTGGCGACAACGCCGACCCTATCGACACGCTTAATCGCCTCCCCTGCCCTGCACGAGCGCAGGTCGAATGGCCGGGCTTTGTTGAGCTGCTCGATGGTCTGCGCTCCGGCTCTTCAGGCTGGCCAGCCGAGATCGGTCAGGTTCGGGCCTGGTACGAACCGCATCTCGAGCGCATCCATGAGGATTTCGAGATGAGGCGGGCCGACCTGCTCCAGCTCGAGGACATCGCCGCCGGCTACCCCACCCGCGAACGCTTCCTGACCGAACTAACCCTCGATCCTCCGGACGCCACGTCGGGTCAGGCCGGCGTGCCGTTGCTCGATGAGGATTATCTGATCCTCTCGACCATCCATTCCGCCAAGGGCCAGGAATGGAAGTCGGTGTTCGTGCTGAATACGGTGGACGGCTGCATTCCCTCCGACCTTGGCGCCGGGACGTCAGACGAGATCGAGGAGGAACGTCGCCTTCTCTATGTCGCCATGACGCGGGCAAAAGACAGTCTCAATCTCGTCGTGCCGCAGCGCTTTTTCACGCATGGCCAGTCCTCGACCGGCGACCGGCATGTCTATGCCTCGCGCACTCGGTTCATTCCGGGTAATCTGGTCGAACTTTTCGAATGCCGTGCCTGGCCCGTTGTCGCTCCCGGAGCAAACGTCAATTCCGGGCCGCGACAGGTTCGCCTCGATGTCGGCGCACGTATGCGCGGCATGTGGCGGTAGAGAGGAGATACGCCGATTTGTAATCTTTACAACCTTACGACCACGCGCGATGCGGTCATGGAGTTCACCAGGGCTTTTGCTGACAAGGCCGGCTGGAACGAGCCGTCGCTCGATGTCTATCCCGGCACGCTCGCGCCGATCGTGCGCGTCGGCGAGGATGGCAAACGCGAGATCGCCAGCGTCACCTGGGGCATGCCGACGCCACCCGCTTATATCAAAGGGAAATACGATCCTGGCGTCACCAATATCCGCAACGTGAACTCGCCCCACTGGCGGCGCTGGCTCGGACCCACGAGCCGCTGCGTCGTTCCCTTCACCTCCTTCGCCGAACCAGATCCGGCCAGCAAGGTCGAAGGCGGTCGCGTTCCGAACGCCTGGTTTGCCCAGAATGCCGACAGACCGCTGATGTTCTTCGCCGGGTTCTGGACGCCATGGAGAGGCGTGAAAAAGGTGCGTGACGGTGAGCGGGAGTTCGAGCTCTATGGCTTTCTGACCACATCTCCCAATGAGATTGTCAGCCCCATCCACCAGAAAGCGATGCCGGCAATCCTGACCACGCCTGAAGAGGTCGATATGTGGCTGACCGGCGAATGGGACGAGGTAAAGCACCTGCAGCGGCCCCTACCCGGCAACATGCTGATCGTAGTCGAGCCGCCGGCGATGCCGAAAGGCGACCTACTGGTCTGAATGGAACCATGCGTGCTCCAGTCCGCAAAATTTTGCATGTCGATATGGATGCCTTCTACGCATCCGTAGAGCAGCGCGATAATCCCGAGCTTCGTGGCAAGCCGGTCGCCGTAGGCGGCTCGGCTGCGCGCGGGGTCGTAGCCGCGGCAAGCTATGAAGCCCGAACCTTCGGCATCCGCTCGGCCCTCCCCTCCGTAACAGCCAAGCGCCGCTGTCCCGAGCTGATATTTGTGAAGCCTCGCTTTGACGTCTATCGCGCCGTGTCGGCGCAGATCCATGAGATCTTTGCCGAGCATACCGACCTGATCGAGCCGCTGTCGCTGGATGAAGCCTATCTTGATGTGACCGAAAACAAGCAAGGCATTCTGGTCGCGACCGAGATCGCAACTATCATCCGCGCCCGCATCAAGGAGGTTACGGGCCTCAATGCCTCAGCCGGGATTTCCTATTGTAAGTTCCTCGCGAAGATGGCGAGCGACCTGAACAAGCCGAATGGACAGGCTGTCATCACCCCTAAAGCCGGGCCGGACTTCGTGGCAAATCTGCCGGTCAAGAAATTCCACGGCGTTGGCCCGGCGACGGCGGCTAAGATGGAACGCCTCGGTATCGTGACCGGCTCGGACTTGCGGTCAAAGCCGCTCGAGTTCCTGCAGGCGAATTTCGGGAAGTCAGGCAGCTGGTATTACCGCATCTCGCGGGGGATCGATGAGCGGCCTGTACAGCCCAACCGGGAGCGGAAATCGATCAGTGCGGAGGATACGTTCGCGGAGGACATTTTCGAGCTCGATGACGCGAGAACCGAGGTCTCATCGCTCGTGGCAAAAGTCTGGCGTCACTGCGAGACCAAACAGATGCGGGGCCGCACGATAACCCTAAAGGTCAAGTATACCGATTTCCAGTTGCTGACCCGAAGCCGTACTAGGCCTACACCGTTCATGTTTCCTCACGATGTTGAGGCCGCATGCTTTGCGCTCCTTGAAACGCTATTTCCGACCGGAAAAGGAATCCGCCTTGTTGGCGTGACAATCTCGTCCTTTGATGATCGTCATGCTGCCGAAACCGATCAACTCAACCTTATGATTTAGTGTGACTGTTCGACACTGACAGTGTTTATTTCAGAACCCGCGTAATGGGTTGCTACCCAAAGGGGCATGAGCTTTGTCGACAGTTCGCCCGAACAGATACGCTGGGACCGTCCGAAACACGTATACGAATTTCGGACAATGCTCTTGCTCTTAGTCCGAAAAATGACTACAAGTTTCGGACATGAAGGGTACCAAACTCGATCTCAAGACAGCCATACTCGCTCGCATCCACACCTATGCACCCCGTAAAGTATGGACCCCGAGCGATTTCGTCGACCTGGCTTCGCGGGACGCGGTCGACAAGGCACTACAGCGTCTGACGAAGGCAGAGACCCTCCGGCGGATCGATCGTGGCCTGTACGACCAACCCGGCTTCAACACGCTCGCCCAGAACGCCAATCCTCCCGATCCACGCTCGGTCATCGATGCTGTTGGGCGACGTGATCAGACCCGAATGCTCGTCGACGGCATGACGGCGGCTAACGATCTTGGCCTTACCGATGCCATTCCGGCCAAAATCGTGGTCCACACAGACGCTAGGCGCCGTGCGATCAAGCTCGGCAACGTGATGATCATTTTCCGTCCGACGGCGGCCAGCAAGTTGTTCTGGGCTGGAAGGCCAGCAATGCGCATCGTTCAGGCGCTTCACTGGCTACGCGATACCTTGGTTCGACACGGAGAAAGCGATCAGGTCCAGCGCAAGCTCGCCAAGCTCTTGGAGGACCCGATGATGGGACTGCCTCTTCGAGAGGATCTTATTGCCGGAGCCGCAGCACTGCCGACATGGATGTGGGAATTCCTCAAGCCGATTGTGGAGAATGACGCCGACGTTCAGCGTCAACACGTCGATCATCAGCGTCAGGCGACCGTTCTCAGACCCGGTCGGGGATCGCCCACTGTGCAAGAGACACAGGCTGCTAAACGCGGAACCAAGGGGAAGCGGGCATGAATCCGGCGTTCGATGAAGTCCTCGCAGCTGGATCGGACGCGATGCTGAGCGCCTTCGACACGACGTCACAGCGCCTCGGTACGCCAGCACAAAACATCGAAAAGGACTTCTGGGTCTGCTGGACGCTGGATGTCTTATTCAACGGCTTGAAGGGAGGCGGCCCCCGCCTTCTATTCAAGGGCGGGACTTCCCTATCCAAAGGGTTCGGTTTGATCCAGCGTTTTTCTGAAGACATCGATGTCACGGTGTTTCGTGACGATATTGGCGAACCCGCTAGCATCGAGGAACTCGAGGGGCTCAGCGGTAAGAAACACAAGGCGCGGCTCGATGCTATCAAAAGCGCTTGTAAAGCCTACATCAACGGCCCGCTCCGCGCCGAGCTGACATTAGTCCTGCAGGCCAGGCTCAAGGCCACTGGAATGCCTGCCGGTGCGGCACGGGTACGCCACACGCTGGCTCTGGACATACAACAATGAACGAGCCAATATGGCTATCGGCGGCATCACGCCCAAGCAGAAACTGAACACCTTATGTGTCACGGCGATGTTATAGCTTCCTCATCGCCGATCCCGGCCAGGACCGGCGATGAGGTGGGATACGGCGCTTAACATCTTGTGGTTTGACCACGTTCGCTAGCAGGTTGATCCCGCCTCTCTCCACCGTCTCGAACAGTTGATGGCGGCCCGTTTCCGGGACGGCGAAACATAAGGAAGAGAGAGTGAGATGATAGCAGCAAAGGTGCTTGTCGGAATAGATGTATCTCGTGATTGGCTGGATGGGTTTCTTTTGCCCAGCGGACAGCGATTTAGGTTACCCAATTCAGCGGAAGGCCACGCGCACCTTATTGAAATACTGCAGAATGAACCTTCTAGCAGCGTAAATTCTACTGAATGGACCCATTAAAAACGGGGTGATTACCCAAGAACCTTGGCCACTTTGGCAATGGTCAAAGGTCTGCCTTGTCTGGTGCGTCTAACCTCGAAAATGCTCGCGCATTCGAGCAGGAGGATCAACATGGTTTCAAAGACATTCTTCATAGCCGCAGTGCTTTTGCTCGGGCCGCAATTGGTTGGCACAGTTCAAGCCCAATCCTCGGCTCCCCCGGACGATGTTGCTGGTGGATTTGCCGACGATGTGAAAACCTTGATCGCCAAACTTAACGTTGATACCGAGGATTTCGCGATCCGTATCAATCGCTGCCAGGGCAAGTTCGGCGAATTTCCAGACGAAATTTACACCGTCTGGATCGGCTGGAGGGGCGTTGCCAGGGATGGAACAGCCGGCGCCCGTTTGGCTGCGCTCCGATCTCATTGGACTGACAGCGGTTGGAAGATCACCAGAAGTCGAGAACTCGACAATGGAGGGATCAATCTTGCCGCCATCGAGCCCGTAACCGGAAACCTCTATATTCTGGATTCCGGCTTTGATATGGGTCCCGAAAGCTACATCGTGGGCTATTTCAACACGCCTTGCTTCTCAAATCCCACGGGCGACACTCAATTCGGCGCCTGGAGCGCGATGTAACGAAATGCTCTCCATCTCGACCTGGCTGCTAGTTGCCATAATGGTGGTACGATATGGAACGGCCGCTTGTCGCGATCACGGACCAAAGCCGACAGTCCGCAATTCACCCCATTGCAGCCATTCGACTTAATTCGGTCGCGGTGCGAAACCTGCGTTTTTCGTGGGGTGCAGCCGACAGCGCAGCACGGACCGGAAGCAGTCGTGGGTAGAACTCTCTTCGTCGATAAAGACACAGCCTGAGCAAGCACCTCGGCGGACGCGCCGTTTATCAAGGAAGTCGATGACTACATTCGATGGTACAACGAGAAGCGGATCAAGATATCACTTGGCGCTCGAAGCCCAATCGAATATCGAAACAGTCTTGGCATTTTGACGTAAAACCAGTCCAAGTTTTTATCCGCACCCCCACCGGGTCACTTCTCAGCGGCAATCAACAGCGAGGGGCTTCTCGCACAAAACGTGTTTGCCTGCCCTTGCAGCAGCAATGGCATCCACAACGTGGTGGTTGTTCGGTGTCGGAATATAGACCGCCTCGACCTCACCGTCGTCGAGCAATTCGGTAAGAGTCGTATACTGCCTCGGAATATCAAATTCCGAGGCAACACTAGCGGCGCGGGAACTATCGCGCGAGGAGATGGCGACAACCTCACATTCCGGCACAGCTTTCATCGCCGGTATCACCCAGTCGCGTGCGATCTTTGCTGTCGACACGATTCCGAAGCGAACCGGCTTCATAGTTCTTTCCTTCTAGCGAGACACGGCGCGGTTAAGCATTGGCCTTCAAACGTATGAACGTGGATTTTGCCTGCATGAATGCGATCAGCCCTTCAGGCCCATTTTCCCTGCCGAGACCGCTCGATTTGTTTCCACCGAACGGGAGCTGCGGAACCGTCTCTAGATAGGTATTGACGTAGACGAAGCCGCTGTCGAGTGCGCTGGACACGGCCATTGCCGTATCGATGCTGGACGTCCAGACGCCGTTGGCGAGCCCATATGGAGTAAGGTTGGCCAGTTCGATTGCTTCGGAGACATCCTTGAAGGTCGTCACACCAAGCACCGGACCAAAAATCTCTTCCTTGAAGATGGTCATGCCAGGATTGACGCCGGTGAAGATCGTTGGTTCGACAAAATAGCCTTTCTTGAGGTTCTCAGCCTTCGGCGCTCCGCCACCGGTCACGAGAGTGGCGCCCTCTCGCTGAGCTGTCCCGATATAGCCCAAGACCTTTTCATGATGCTGTTCATGGATCATCGGGCCAAGTTCGGCGTCGACATCGTCGGGCGTGCCCAGCTTGAGGGCCTGGGCCCTTTCGGCGAGCTTGGTAACAAAATCCGTCGCGATGGAATCCTGAACCAGCAAACGTCCTCCGGCGCAGCATTCCTCGCCCTGGTTGATGGTGAACGCGGCAAGCGCGCCGCTGACGGCCGCCTCAAGGTCGGCATCAGCGAATACGATGTTCGCACCCTTGCCCCCGAGCTCGAGCGCCACCTTCTTGAGCGATTGCCCGGCTAGGCTGGCGATCTTGCGGCCGACGGGCGTGGATCCGGTGAACGAAATCATATCGACGTCTGGATGCAGGCACAGGGCCTCGCCAACGACTTCACCGGCGCCGGGCAGTACCGCGAGAACGCCGTCTGGAATGCCGGCTTCCTTCGCAAGCCGCGCATACTCAATCGCGGTGCCTGAAGTCAGTTCTGAAGGCTTGATCACGACGGAGCATCCCGCGACCAGGGCATAGGGTAGCTTCTGAAAGAGCGTAACCGTCGGAAAATTCCATGGAAGGATCATGCCGATGACGGGCAGCGGCTCATAGGTTACAAGCCCCAGCTTTTCCGCACCTTCATGATTGACCACACGGCCGGGGATGCTCCATGCAAGCGAGGCTGCGTAGCGCAACAGTTCCACCGACCACTCAATTTCCCCCTTGGCCGCGGATATAGTCTTGCCGGCTTCATCGGCTTCAATCCGACTGAGCACTGCAAGCTCGCTTGTGATGAGGTCTGCCCAGCGCAGCAGGATCTTGCCACGCTCGCTCGCCGCGATCCCCTTCCAGGCACCGCGCTTAAACGTTTCCTTCGCGAGAGTGACGGCACGATCAACTTCAGCCTTTCCTGCAAGATGAACGCTTGCGACGAGTTCGCCAGTTGACGGCGACGTCCTCTCGAAGACGCTGCTTCCCGCCGGCAACGCCGGCGCGCCGTTGATCCAAATGCCGTATTCACGCTGAGTCATTTCACACCTCTACACTCATTAATGGCCTTCGAGTTGTCCGTGACCTCCCTTTAGGGGAAGCGCAACGAATGCTTCGAAGGAGCTGTTATTCTTGCAGCTTCCGATCAATCATGAAGCTCACGGGAAATTGGTGGCCCGACCGCGAAGTCGATGAATGCCACCTCGAAATCTTCGCGTTCGGGCGAGCAGCACATCATGCCGATATCAACCCGCTCCGACGGAGGAAAATAACCAAGCCTTACTGGTTTCCAGCCATTGTCGCTGGCATCCAGATACTGCACACGAACCGCTTCGCGATGCCGTGTCAGGCGAATCCGGATTCCGGCAGGATCGGCGGGTATCGCAACCAGTGACCAGTCTGAAACATCGTTGGTGATGACGACCGAGAAGTACATTCGCCCATCGGTAAACTCGACGCCTGCCTTCACCCAATGGGTTTCACTGAGACGCATCATGAGCCCGGCTTGGTCGTAAAGAGCCTCATATTCTCCCTTGATCGTCACCTCCGCGGAAAAATCTCCCGCGACGCTGCGATGAAGAAAGTGGCCATTGTCACGCCAGAAGCCGTAGAAAGTTTCGCGCCAGAAATCGGTTTTCTTGCCGGTTGTGACGCGAAGCACGCCACCTTCGTCCAGATATCGCGTCGGCTCATTGAGCCATTTCAACGGTTGCTCGGACATTACCGCCTCCTGTTCACCTGGACCCGCCGCGAACCCGGCAAGTGCTTGCTCAATTGAACCAGGTGTCGGATAGGCGATAACCCTCAGGGAATGGGTCTTCCGGATCGACGCCGTAGTGACTTACGCCGGTCAGCCATGCGCGGCCGGAGACTTGAGGAATGATTGCCGGCAAATCGCCAGCCTTGGTTTCGGAGATGATTTCGCATTCGAAAACCGTGTCAAGGATGGACAGATGCCTGAACCTTTCCCCAACCGCGAGCTCGCCGCGTGCATGCAAGAGCGCCATACGCGCGGATGTACCTGTTCCGCAAGGGCAGCGATCGAGCCGGCCGGGCGACACCACGACAGCATTCTTGGACGTTTTCACGCCACCGATCAGCTCGATCGGGCCGGCGAACTCGGTCTGGTTGATCGTATGGATGAGCGGATTTTCAGGATGGATCGACGGAAGCTGCACGGCAGCGGCCGCTTTGATCCGCTCTCCGATTTCAACAAGTTGCCTGGCTTCGTCGCGTGCGAGCGTCAGGTCGAGGTCTGCTGCATTCACAATACAGTAGATCATCCCGCCATAAGCGACGTCGACCCGCAGCGAACCGATGCCAGGAACCTCAATCATACTGTCTCGGTGCATGACGAAGGAAGGAATGTTGCGGAATGTTATGCCGCGGCATTTCCCGCCCCTGCATTCGGCGACGACCTCGACCAGTCCCGCTGGGGTGTCAACCCGCACGATTGTTTGCGGCTCCTTCATCGGAACCATGCCTGCTTCGAGAGCGACAGTCACGGTGCAAATGAGGTTGGAACCCGACATGGGCACGAAATAATCCGATTCCATAACCAGCATCCCGATATCGGCGTCGGGATGGATCGGTGGCGTGATCAGATTGACGGCAGCGTTCACGCTGCCTCTGGGATCGAACAGGAGCATGTTGCGGAGCCAAGAACTGTCACGTTCCAGATGCTCCATGCGCTCGAACATGTTTGCTCCCCGCGGCGGCAGAACGCCACCGGTGATAACACGGCCGACCTCGCCTTCGGCATGAGCGCCCACAACAGTAATTACTCTATCCAGCTGCATCAACTATCTCCCAAGCAGATTTCATATCCAATATCCAATATAATTTAGCAGCAAGCAACCTCCGATCGCCACCGTCGGCAAAAATAAGTCAGTCGATCATTGATTCTCAGCGTCGGACAGAGCTTTCAGCCCGGCGATCACGTCATCACGGGCATCTGCAATGTGCTTTTTCAGCAGTTTTTGAGCCAATGTCTGATTGCCTTCGGCAAACGCTGCCGCGAGCGCCTCGTGATCTTCCAGCGCCTTCGCTTGTGCGGTTCTCGCATCTATTTGCAGGCGCAGATATCTGTCGGCCGAATTGTAGAGCGATGATAAGAGCGCGAGCGATCGTGGACGTCTTGCGGGACGCGACATCGCCTTGTGAAACGCCCAGTTCAGCTCGCTCAGCTTTGCCGGGGCCACCTTTTCTTCTAACCCCTTGCTATAGTCCGCCAGAGCGTGTTTTACGTGCTCGATGTCGATGTCGGTCGCCCTTTCGATGGCCTGCTTCAAAATGAAAGGTTCCAACGCGAGCCTGGCCTCAAAAATGTCGATGGCATCTTCGACGGTCAGCGACGCGACGACGGCTCCTTTATGTGTGTGGATGACAACGAGGCCTTCCGCTTCAAGCTGAAGCAGGGCTTCGCGGATCGGAATACGGCTAACGCCCGCTTCCTCGGCGATCGCTTCCTGCCGGATTTGCTGACCGCCTTTATAAAACCCGGATATGATCCGATCCCGGATGAGATCAACGACCGAGGACGTGACCGTGCGACGTTTGATGGCAACCGACGTGTTCATGTATTCCCTGCAAAAAATTGCTGCGCTGCATATTGAATATCGGATATCGCACGATTTCGCTATAGTTTGCGTGCAGTCGGCTGTGGGCTGCCTGATCCGAACGCTCGGACTACGCAGCCGGAAGAATCGGCGAAGCGTCTTTTCGCCATGCGACATGGACTTTGTCCGACACCTGCGGCAAGGCGGCGCCAGGCGTATTTTGGACTTGCACGCGGAATTTCTGCCCGCCAGAGCTGACCAAATGAAAGAAAGAACGGCTGCCTGTAAAGATCACATCGATGACTTCTGCCTGGATGGTGTAATCGGTTCCGGGATCAGCCTGTCGAAAGGTCATGGTTTCGGGACGTACGGACATCACTGCTTCCTCGGCAATCGAATGGGCAGCGCTATTCTGTGAGATTTCAAAGGATCCGTCTTTGGTCAGCAAAGAGATCTTTCCGCCGTCGGTCTTGACCAGCTTTCCTTCGAACAGGTTCGTCTCGCCCAGGAATTTGGCGGCGAACAGAGACTTTGGATGCGTGTACATGTCCCTCGGTTCAGCGATTTGCACGACCTGGCCACGATCGATCAACACAACCCGGTCTGACAGAATCATTGCCTCGTCCTGATCGTGCGTCACATAAACAAATGTCGCGCCCGTCTCGATCTGGATGCGCTTCATCTCGACAAGCATGTGCTGGCGGATCTTCAGATCGAGCGCGGCAAGCGGTTCGTCAAGCAACAGAACCTTCGGGCCGTTGACCAGGGCCCGGGCGAGCGCAACACGCTGGCATTGGCCGCCGCTCAGTTCACCGATAAAGCGGTGAGAGAGGTGGTCCATTTGCACCGTTTTCAGCATCGCTTGAACACGCTGACGCCGCTCCTCCCTGGGAACGCCCTTGACCTTCAATCCGTAGGCAACATTGTCAAAGACATCCAAATGCGGAAACAGCGCATAGCGTTGGAACACCATGTTGACCGGTCGCTTTTCCGGAGGAAGGGACGCGACATCCTTACCATCAATCTTCAGCGTGCCGGACGTCAGCGACTCAAAGCCCGCGATGATCCGCATCAAGGTCGTCTTGCCGCAGCCGCTCGGACCGAGCAGCGTGACGATCTCGCCTTCGCCGATGGTGAGATTGACATCACTCAGCGCTTGGAAAACTCCGAACTTTTTTGCGCCGTTGGCGACTTCGATAAGGGGAGATTGGATGGTTGTTGTCACATTATACATAGCTGGCCTCATGAGGATGCGCGTTCTGAGAGAGCGGATGCTCGTTTGAACCGTCCGACGAGTAATCCGATCGCCATGATCGCGATGGAGAACAAAAGGGCGAGTGTCGATATCGCGTTGATCAACGGCGTCACCGTGCGTCGCATCATCGACCAGATATACATCGGCAAGGTGGTCTCCGTGCCAGCAACGAACGAGGTGACCACGAACTCGTCGAATGACAATGCAAAACTCAGAATGGCGCAGGAAATCAATGTCGGCGCGATGAGCGGAAGCGTAATCCTTCTGAAGGTTCCGATCTGGGAAGCTCCGAGATCTCGAGACGCCTCTTCCAGCGTCCGATCGAAAAGCGCAAGCCGCGCCTTCATCGCAATCATGAGCATGGGCACGCACAGCACAACGTGAGAGATTACGATGGTGACAGAAGAAAGCCCTGCGCCAAGTTGTGCGGCCAGGACAAGCAAGGAAACGCCTATGAAGAGGCCCGGCAAGGCGATTGGCGTGATGCAAAGAAATTCAAGAACGCCGCGGCCAAATCGTCCAAGCCTTAGCCAGGCAAGTGACGCAGCAGTCCCGAGGACAAGGGTGAAGAAAGCGGTTGCGACTGCGATGATCAGACTCTTGACAAGGGCCTGGCTCAATTGCGGGTCCTGGAAGATCATTGCATACCATCGCAAGCTGTATGAGGCGATGGGGAAGGCGAAGGATTGGTCAGCGTTGAAACTGAACAACACGATCACCACCAACGGAAGAAGCAGATACGCAAGAGTGGCGTATACAACAAATCTGAGAAGCATCATGCCCCCTCCTCTATGCCTTTGATTCTGCGTTTGGCCGGAATGAGCCCGGTGATGCGCCCAAGCATGAGGACGAGCACATAGATCGCGAGAGAAACAAGAAACATGAGGAACGCCTGGGCGGCGCCGAGCGGCCAATTGCCCGTCTTCTTGAATTGGTCTGCGATCAAAAGTCCTGTCGTTTGCCCTGACGAACCTCCGACCATCTGCGGCGTCACGTAGTCGCCGGCGACAAGGATAAAGGTCAGCATGAACGCCCCAATGAGGCCCTGGGCCGCATTGGGCGCGACAACCTTGAAAAAAGCTCCCAAAGAGGACGTGCCGAGATCGCGGGATGCCTCGATGAGCTCTTGCTTGATTTCGCTCATTGCAGAGACAACCATCAATATAGCGAACGGCAAGTAAATGTGGGTCAGCGTTATCGCAACGGCGAATGGACTAAAGAGGAACGCCTCGACGGGAGCGTTCACGATTCCAAGCTGCAGAAGGGCTGCGTTTAGGAGCCCGTTTGTCCCCAGCAGGCTGCGCCAAGCGTAAATTCGCACGAGGTAGCTCGAAAACCACGTGATCAAAATGAGATAAAAGATAATTTTCGATCGCGTCACGTAGGTCAGATAATATCCGATGGGAACTGCCAGACAGAGCGTGACTGACGCCGTGACAAGACCAATCACGATTGCGTTCCAGGTTACGCGCAGAAAGAGCGGAGATTGTATCGATTTGATATAGTTGGTTAGGACGAAATCGGGAACGATCCGAAAGCCAGTGGATGTCCAGAAGCTGTACGAGAGCAGCAGAATGGCTGGGGCTACAAAAAACAACAGCATATAGAGCGCAGCCGGAGCGGCGAGGATGCCTCCAGTTTTCTGGGATGAGGTCATCGCAATTCCTTTGACAAAGTGCGCTCGGAGCCGGAGACCGGCTCCGACAACGCTGTGCGACTACAGACCGGCCTTGAATTCCTGCCAAGCCTGAACCCAGTCCGAGTAAGTCGCGTGCTCGCCGTCATCTTCGACCGGCGGAATACCAGGCAAACCAGATGCGAATATTTCGTCCACTCTCGAATAGTCGATCCGACTGCGAGCCTCGGTGTCGAGGAATTCGACTGCCTTTTTCGAGACAGGTGCCTGAACCACGGCGGTGGCCACTTTCGCCTGGATCTGAGGGTCGAGTGATTGGTTGATGAATTCGTGCGCGGTTTCGATATTGTCGGCAGAGATGGGGATGAACCAGGCATCCACCCAAAGAACCGGGCCTTCCTGCGGCATCGCCATTTCGAGGGGAACACCCTGAGCGCGAACCTGCGTGATGATTGAAGGGTCCGCAACGAGCACTGCTGCAACCTCCTTTGAGGCCACAAAATTCGCGACATCGCCCTGATTGATCGAAATCAGGCGGGCCTGATTTCGATAAAGCACATAGTTCTCGAATGCCTTCTGCAATTCGTCACGGGTCAACAGAGGATATTTGTCACCAAAGCCGGCCAGACGGGCGATAAGGGGGAAATTACCCGTCGCGTCATCCATGATCGCGATCTTGCCCTTTAGGCTGGGATCCAAAAGATCTTTGTAGGACGTGGGCCTCTTGACCAGGTCCGAATTGTAAAGAAGCGTGTTGAACCCCCAGATATACGGTGATCCCCAGTGTTTTCCGTCGGAAAACCAGGTCGGCTTGTCGAAAAAGACGTCGAAAATATTGTCCGCATTGTAGTTGGGGACCTTCGACATATCGATCGGCGAGACGATCTTCATGTCATTGATATAGAGCTTGCTATAGGCCTGATTATACTCGGCGAGGTCAATTGGCGGAGGGTTCCCCGCGATGAATTTCGCGTGCACGTCATCCTGGGAAGCTATCGACGACGTCTCGACTGTGATGTCGTTCTTTGCACGCCAGTCTTTCAGCTCGTTGGTCATGTCGTAGCCTTCCCACGCCATGATCTGCAGGGACCCGCCGACGGCCGCGTGTGCGGGAGTGACGAACAGCCGTCCCGTCGTCACGCTGAGGCCAGCGCCTGCAAGGCCGAGCAAAGCGTTGCGTCGAGTGAGCTGTATTGTGTGAAGCATCGATTTTTTCGGTTCGTCCAGCATGGCAGTTCCCTTTGTTTGATTGTTGCTGTGCTAGTGGATATTGGATACAATCTCTTTGCGGAGTCAAATGCTTTTATAGATGTACCGCCTGAGAACTTACCCACGCGGGTCCCATTTTGCGGGCCGCGTCGGGAGGACGAATACGATGAGCCGATCACCTTCGATTCAATTTCAGCTCAAGGGTTTCTCATCGGCATAATGTGCCGGTTGCGCCGGCAATGGCTGACGGCCTCGAACACGATCGACCATCTTTTCGGCAATCATCATGGTCGGGGCGTGAAGGTTGCCGTTACTGATGCGGGGCATCACCGAAGCATCGATCACACGCAAGGCATCGACACCGTTAACGTGGCCTTCGTCATCAACAACGGCCATGTCGTCATTTCCCATCCGGCAGCTCGAGCATGGATGGTACTGAGTGCCCATATTCTCCTTGAGCCAGGCGAAAATCTCCTCGTCGGATTTCTTGCGCAAGCCGGGGACAATCGCTTCGCCACGAATGCTGTCCCAACCCTTCTGCTGGATGATCTCATCGGTATGGCGAACGCCATCGATCAGATTTCGCCTGTCTTCGGGCTGCTGGAGATAGTTGAGTACAATGGAGGGATGCTGCCGCGGATCGGCCGATTTGAGGGTAACGGCGCCGCGGCTTTCGGGCCGGCCGAGGCAGACCTGATACTGAAAGCCTTCCTCGATGTTCACCTTCCCATGCATGAGCTCGCCGAGCATCGGCAGAAACTCATGCTGGATATTTGCATATTCGACCGTATCGCTGCTCTTGAAGAAGGAGCCCACTTCCCAAAGGTTGGTTATGCCGAGACCCTTCCGTAGGAACAGCCACTGTGCGCCAATGAACGCCATTTTGATGAGGTTCATATCGACAGCGGGAGAGACACCCTTGTGCGATGCGCGATATTTGATGGATACGGCAACGTGGTCCTGAAGCCCCTTCCCAACCCCAGGGACATCCGCGACGGTTTCGATGCCATGGGCGGCCAGTTCGGCGGACGGGCCAACGCCCGACAGGAGGAGCAGGTGCGGTGAATTAAAGGCGCCACCGCACAGGATGACCTCACGTTCCGCTTCCACCGATTGAATCTTGCCGTCTTTTTCAAACGTGACGCCGACGGCGCGTTTCCCGCTGAAATTAACCTTGTGGACCAGAGCATTCAGCTCGAGCTCAACATTGCCACGCTTGAGAGCGGGACGAAGGTATGCTCTGCCTCCACTCGCCCTGATGCCATTGTCGATGTTCGCCTGATAGGCGTGGACACCCTCCTGCCGGTAGGCATTGTAGTCTTCAGACAGGGGGTGCCCCGCTTGCTGGCCGGCCTCCAGGAATGCGCGGAACGGCTCGAGCTCCGCCTTTAGGGTCGTAATCCTGATTGGTCCTTGCCCGCCCCGGTATTCGTTGCCGCCTTTATCGTAAGATTCGAGCTTTTTGAAATATGGAAGGCAATGGGCATAGGACCAGTTGGACAGACCATCTTCAGCCCACCGGTCGAAATCGCGGGGGTTGCCGCGGACGTAAACCATGCCGTTAAGCGACCCCGAGCCACCAAGCATCTTGCCGCGAAGGTGGGTGACCATGCGACCATCGAGGGCGTCTTCGGGCCCTGTCTCGAATTCCCAGGTACGCCTCTTGTCCGTCAGGGGATAGGACATTGCCGCGGGCATGCGGACATAGATTGAATTGTCGTGCGGTCCTGCCTCGAGGACCAGAACGCGGACGTTTCGATCTTCGCCAAGCCGGGCAGCAACGATTGAACCGGCGGCGCCCGATCCTACAACAATGTAATCATATTTCTTCGAACGCATCCAATCCTACTCCCGCTTCAACATTCGGAGACTAAAAAGGCGGACAATTTGATGTAAATTGCCCGCCTGAAACCACTCTATATTAGAGCCTAAAGGTCACGCGGCTTTCGGCAACGAATAGCTCTCAAGCTGCTTGATCGCGTCCTTGATGGTGCGCGTGACGAATTCACGCTCCTCACCGACGAGAGGCAAGCGCGGACCACGGACCCATTCGGGAGCGCCATAGACCAGACTCTCGGACAGCTTGATGTACTGGACGAGCTTGACATGGGTATCGAGATGGAAAGCGGGCGTGAGCAGCCGGTAGAGTTCAAGCGCTTCTTCCTTGCGGCCCTGAAGGGACAGGTTGAACAGCGTGACGCATTCCTTCGGCCAGACGTTCGTCATGCCCGAAACCCAGCCGACCGAACCAAGTGCGAGGCTCTCGACGATCTGGTCATCGACACCGCAGAAGATCTGGTAGCGATTGCCGAGCGCGACATACATATCGGTCACGCGACGCACATCACCCGTCTCCTCCTTGACGGCAACAATGGTCGGAGAGTCCGAGAGCTCCTTGAGGATCTCGGGCGTGACATCGACGCCATAGGCGATCGGATTGTTGTAGATCATGATCGGCAGGCCACTCGCCTTGGCGAGGCTTTTGTACCATTCAGCCGTTTCGCGAGCATCCGACTTGTAGCCAAGGCCCGGAAATGCCATCAGGCCATCGACACCCAGCTTTTCAAATTCGCGCGCACGCGCATTCGCATCCGCTTGTGTAATCTCTGCAAGACCCGAAAGGACCGGAACCCGTCCGGCCGCCACTTCCTGGGCGCTGCGAATGACAAGCTCCTTCTCGGAAGGGGTGAGAGAGGCATTTTCGCCGAGCATCGGCAGAACGATCACACCCGAAACGCCATTCGTGATCAGTCTTTCAATAGCAGACTGATTGGCCTGCACATTGATCGAGCCGTCCTCATTCAGCTTGGTTGTTACGGCGGGAAATACCCCAGTCCACTTAGTCATATTCTTTCCTCTTGGTCAGATGCCGTACCGTACGTCATCATTGTATCCAATCTACAATATCCTATTCCTTAAGTCCACCCCCTGCCCTTCCCACGTGTAGCGTGATAAGATTTTGGACGGTGGCCCAGGGGTGTTGAAATCAGGTAGCCTGCGCTCCTTTCAAAAAATGGCGAAGCACGTTGCCGGTTAGGGTGGCAACGTTGTTGTCGTAATTGTTGTAGGCCAGCGATCCCGCCCAGCAGATCGAACCGACGGAGAAGATGCCTCCCCCCGTTCCGGTGTCGATATAGACTACGTCTGAGCGGACATTCGGGTTATGCGGGCCACTCACATTCGGCTCGACCTGAGTGACCGACTCCAGAAACGGATAATAGGTCTCGTTGTGACGGGAGCTCAGAATCACGCGGGCATTGCTGGGTGTTCCGCCCGAGAAGTCGGCGCTGTCTAGCTCATCCCCAGCTGCACCGCCAAGGATATAGCCAAAATCGCCGATCATCTCGTCACCAAGGCTCTCGAAAATGAAGGCGAGTTCCGAGCTGTAGGATTCTTCCGTTCGCGAATAGCCTGATGCGGTGCCCCAGCCGACGCCGGCCGACGTGACACCGAAAAGAAGCCGGCTGCTTTGACCACGATGCGAATAAAGCCCACCGATCTCGCCGGTCGTGGCGTGCATCAGTTCTGCCGGATGAGAGGTCCAGTTTCGCTCTCCCGAATAACCGCGACGGCACTCCAATGTCAGAGTGTCGTCACCGTCATAGCTTGTCACCCAATACCATCCGTTGCCGCCCAGATACATCAGGCTGCCGCCCTGCGCGGCATAAGCCTTCAAGGCCTCCATCTCGCGTGAGGTGGGATATTCAGGGTGGCTTCCCGAGATGACGACGTCGTAGCGCGCGAGAAGATCGAGGCCCTGGCGGTGAAGGTCTTCATCGGTCGCTACGTCGAACCCGAAGCCTGATCTTTCAAGCCAACCCATGATATAGAAATCGGCTGCGAAATGGCGACGTCCGGCATTAAGCCAGGTGATGTAATTGGGTCGAAAATTGACAACGGGCCGCTTCCAGGAGGAATGCATGACACCACTTCCATCAGCATGCCGGTCGTAGATGGAAAGGCCGATCTCGGGGTGCGTGTGAATGAACGTGTCTGTCTCATTCAGCTGGATCTTGTCGCGCATGCGTTTTTGATGCGCTTCGCCGCGTTCGCCATAGCCCAGATGCTCGTTGGCATAGGCGAGATATGTGTTGGTAGGAGCCAGGAAGAGGACTTTGTTGACGGAGCGCTCCGTCGGCTGAATGTAGAACGGCAGATGTTCGACCTGATCGCCCTGCGTGATCTTTGCGGCGTAAACGCCGCTTGGTGTGGCCTCGGGAAAGCTGGCGCTGAAGTCGGCCTCCCAGGCGGCGTCGTTCAGGTCATCTTCATGGAAGTGGATCGCAGACCATTCGGACGGGCTTTCCTGATAGCGGACTTTCGTTCCCTGCCACAGATGGCCCCGAACGGCACGGGCTGGTCGATTGACGAGCGCTCCATGCAGGTTGTTTCCTGACGTATCCGTGATGATCAACGTGTTGATGCCAATCGCGAAATCCCATGCCGCGATCGGTTCTGCCCCTTCTTTTGACGTTGAGAGAAGTGAAGGATTGTCGATCCGGCCGTTGAACCTGTCGATGGGCAAGGTGTTCTCATCAAGATTGGCTCCGATGAGAACGAGCTCGACCCGGGCCGGTTCAGGCGCCTCTGGCAAGTCCAGGTTCTGTGCGTCTCCATAGCGCTGGGACGGCCACATTCCGTCAACCGCAAACTTGATTGTGAGGCGTTTTTCGCTACGCCCCCCGGTGATGTGAAGCCATTTCCCTTCGTAAACGCCCAGATCGACCGAAACGGATCTGGCCCCTGTTCCCGACCCGACACGCAGTTCGAGCTGATTTTTCACGATGGCGAGAGACCAGGACGCCGCGGGTCGGTCGGTCTTGACGGCAAGAATGGTCTGGCGTTCCCGATCCGTCAGGGTGGGCTGCACCCAGAGATCGAAGCCAAATGTTGATATCACAGGTTGCAGTTGCAGTTCGGGGACAACAATAGCGTAAGAACCGGGGCGCAGTGCCTGGAAGCGCCCCTGATAGGAGCCCGCCGCGGCGTTGTCGATGATCTCTTCCCTCACCGTCTGGTTGTCGTCGTCGATAGCGACGCCATGGAGCCGAACGAACTCGACACGATAGGGCTCAGCGTTGGCACTGACCTTGAAATCGATTGGCTCGCCCGGCCGAACACTGAGCTGGCTTGCATAACCTAGAATTTTCACTCTTTTATCCTCGAAAAATAGTTTCCAGGCATCCGGTAAACGTCGGCGCTGAAATCAGTTGCCTCTCAATCAACTCAGGATTTTGCGTCGCGAGCGATGAGTCCGTCGGCAGTAACCGCGAGCACGAGTATCAATCCTTGAACCAGGTATTTGATCTCGGTCGCGGCACCCAGCAGCGACAACCCGTTTGTTATACTGCCTATGAGAAGAGCTCCGAGAAGAGCAGCCCAGACAGATCCCCGGCCGCCGAAAAGACTGGCACCACCGATGACGGCAGCAGCCACCGCTTCGAGCAGCAGCGTTCCGCTTCCGGATTGGGCAGACACACCAAGTGTGCGGGATGCTGAGATAATCCCCGCGGTGCCGGCCAACGCGCCAGCGATGATAAAGGTGTAGATGCGCATCCTGCCAACGTTGATCGCAGCACGGCGGCTGGCCTCAACGCTTCCTCCAATAGCGTAGAGATAGGTACCGAATTTTGTCTGGGTGGTGACATAGGCCATGACCGAGAGGAGAACGATGAGGATGGCCACCGGTGTCGGCACACCGCGATCAAGATTAAGAACCGCAACAACGAGACCGCCGGCGAGAGCCAAAACAGCTAGGGGCAGCAGGACATTGTTCGGTATCGACTGATGGATGCCGAGGCGTTTTTTGTGGTTCGATGACTGGACAAGAAGAGCGGCTACCACACCGATGCCGACCGCAAGCAGGAGATAGCCAGCGATCGGCGGTAAGAAGCTATTAGCGATCCACTGAATATCGGTTCCCGACAGCGGTATGGAGCCGCTGCGCGGCAATAGCATCAGTAAAACGCCTTGCATGGCCAGCGACGTACCTAGCGTGACAATAAAAGCCGGCGCGCGAAACCGCGAAATGACCAGGCCCTGAACCAGCCCAACGGCCGCCCCGGTGCCGATCGCGGCAAGCAGGCACAGCCATGAAGGAAGCCCAACTGTGACGAGTAGGTAACCCATGACACCGGCCGCCACGGCGCTAAGCGCAGCAACAGACAGGTCGATCTCCTTCACGATCAATACAAGCACGAGACCAAGTGCCAAAAGAGCCGTCACTACGATCTGAACGGCTAGGTTCGTGAGGTTTCTTGGCGAAAGGAAGCGGTCATTCATCGCATAGAAGAAAACCCAGATGAGGGCGATCGCGATGAGGACGGGGATGAAGCGATATTTGCCGCTGATCGCGGTCACAATCCGTCGGCGCAACTCTTCGGAGCTTGCACGATTGTTAGGCACTTCAGCGCCCTTGGCCATATGTATGCTTTTTGGAGTGTTCATGAGCGTTTCCTAGGCGGCTGACGCCGACAGACCGGTGATTGCAGAGACCAGGTCGTCACGCGAAAAGGTTCCACGGCTGAATTCAGCCGCTTTGCGGCCAAGTCGCAGGACGACGACCGTGTCAGCCATCTCCTGGACATCGGCAAGGTCGTGCGAAATGACGACAACGCCATGATTGGTCGCACGCAGGCGTAAGATCAGTGCCATCACCTCTTTACGCTGGGCAACGCCCAGAGCGGCGGTCGGTTCGTCGAGCAATACGACTTTCGGTTCCCAAAGCACCGAGCGACAGATGGCGACCGACTGGCGCTGACCACCGGACAGGCTGCCCACCGGCACGGTAAGATCACGCAACGTACTGACCCCGAGCTCGCTCAAAACCTTGCGCGCCCGGCTCTCCATGTCTGCCCGCCGCAAACGGCCCGCCGCCAGGAGGCCGCCTTGAAGTTCGCGCCCGAGAAACAGGTTCTGGACCGTGTCGAGATTGTCGCACAGTGCGAGATCCTGATAGACGGTTTGAATGCCGTGCTGCATGGAATCGTGCGGCGAGGTGATTTTGACCTCCCTGCCATTGATACGGATTTCCCCGGCATCGGGTATGTTAATGCCGGCAATGGTTTTGACGAGCGTCGACTTTCCGGCACCGTTGTCGCCGACAAGGGCGACAACTTCGCCAGGATGCACCGCGAGAGATACACCCTCGAGAGCGTGGACACCCCCGAAGTGCTTGCTGATGTTCCTGAGCTCAAGAACAGGTTGGGTGTTTGCGTTTGCGGAACTCATGTCATCCACCTCTGTCATTTACAGAACGCGGTGTTGATGGCAGGACCTGCGCAGACTTCTTGACGTGTCAGGATTCCCTTGTCGATCAATTCGGCCTGAACGTTCTCGCGGGTGATGAAGACGTTTTCGTTGAAGATCGCCGGAACCTCCTTCATGCCGTTGCTGTAGGTTCCGTTGACCATCTTCTTTTCTCCGCCGTTCTTTTCAAGAAGGGCGACGATCAACCGGATCGCGCTATCAGCCATGGCGTGGTAAGGTGGCACCATGTCGTTTTCGATGTTGCCTGCAAGCAGATGCTGGATTGTTCCGGCCTGACTGTCATAGCCCCCAAACACCTTGACCTTTCCGAGCAGGCCCTGAGCGCTCAACGAGGCGATTACGCCGTTTGCAGAGCTGTCATTGTGAACAAGGATGGCGTCGATATCGTCACCTGCCTGTTGCAGGCAGCCATCGGCTGCAACACGAGCGTTTTCCTCGGAAAGCTGCAAATTATCACTCTTGCAAACGATCTCGACTTTTCCCTGCTCCACAAGCGGGTTCAGAACCTTGTCGGTGCCATCGACGATCTCCCGGTCAAAGAAAAGTGACGGATCGCCGGTGATCAGGCCGAGACGGAGCGGCTTCTTGGAATCTCCCAGCGTTTTGACCGCATAGTTGGCGACCGCCTCGCCGATCGGCTCAAATGGCACGGTGACGTAATAGTCGATGTCGCTGTTGTCAGAATTGTAGGCGTATCCGACCACGGGTATGTTGGCGTCGTGAGCGACCTGCACGATACTCTGACTTTGGTTTGGCACAGCTGGGGCGAGAATAATTGCCTTGGCGCCCTCCGTCACCGCTGACTGAGCCTGCTCGAGTTGCCTTGACGGATCGTTGTCGGCGCTAAGCACCACCAACTGGAGATTGGGGGCGTATTTCCTCAACGCCTCTTCGAGGCCCGGTTTGTCATAGGATTCAAACCGAGTGACCTGGGCATTGGGTGTGAGGAAGAAAATCGTTCCGCTCAGATTTGAGGCATTGCCCTCTTGAGCGAAAACGGGATTGACCAGCAATACTGGGGTGGCAGCTAATGCGATTTTCAGGGCACGCAGGGTGCCGGACGCAATTCGGGTGATTTTCATTGGTTCCTCTCATTTGATTTATTCTTATAAAGGATATTGGATACAACTTGGTCGCTTGTCAAGCGGTGGCAAACCATGCGTCAGCTCTGCAGACTCGCGTTGCCGACCCCGAGCGTATTTGGCGCGCCATCAAGATACATATTGGATATAATATCCTGTTGACGGGAGATAATTTGCGCATATTATTGCGACGATTTTGTTGCAAATAATGATGGGAGGATCATTCGAATGAACATCTCGACGTTTCGGAAATTGGCCGCGAGCGCATTTGCCGCGGGAGCAATGATGCTCGGCGGCGCAGCCTATGCAGCGCCAGCAGCCGACATTGTAGAGGCATCCAAATCAGAAGGCCGCCTGCTGATCTATTCCAATATGGCGGCGGAGAACTGGGATCCGATCGTCAAGGGTTTCAATTCACTCTATCCGTGGATCACGGTCGAAACCCTGAACTTCAACGCGAGCGAAGCAATCACACGCTATCGGGCCGAAAGTGGGTCTAACGTTCCAAGCGCGGATTTCATTGTCACCGGCGCAATCAGCGATTGGATCAGATTTGCTGACGACAAACTGGCAGCGGATTATATCAGCTCCGAAGATGCTAGTGTCCCGGCATGGAGCAAACCATTTCCTGGGATTTACACGTTCTCGACCGATCCAATGGGGATCGCCTATAACAAGATCATTCTGGACGAGAAGTATCGCCCGGATAGCTTCGAGGCCTTCAAAAAGGTGGTTGTCGAGAACCCCGGTTTGTTCAAGGGAAAGATCGGCGCGTATCCTGCAGATGCATTTGGCGGCGCGATCAACATGGCGTTCGTTCGCTATCACGGCGACAAGGGCTGGCAGATGCTCGACGCCATCGGGCCAAGCGTGAAGCCTGGCGATGGAAGCGGAGCAATCATCGAAAAGCTGTCGAGAGGAGAAAATGTCGCTGGATATTTCATGTCCGCGCCAAGTTTTCTGCCCAAGCTAAAAGGCGGGCTGGGAAGCCTGATTGAGTACAAATACCTCACGGATGGAACGCCGGTCTTTATCCGCGGAATGGCGATCCCCGCAAAAGCTACACACGGCGCTTCTGCAAAGTTGATGCTTGACTTCATTCTTTCTGAACAGGGACAAATCGCTGTTTCGCAAGCTGGTTTCACTCCTTACCGCGATGGCCTGCCCCGTGGTCAGTTGCGGTTTGACTCGCTGGAAACGCTCGGCGAGAAGATCGGCAAGAACGACATCGTCCTGATCGATTACAACCGAGAAATGCTGACAAGTTTTGATGCGTTCGCTCAAAGATGGGCGGACGCAATGGGCCGGAACTAGCTGCGCTTCGAACCTGCCAATAATAATAAGCCAACGCAGGATTTTACAATGAAATTGGAAACTGCTCAATTGGGCGTTCAGGGATCGAGCGCGCCCAGGGTCGGGATTTACTCCTGTCTGCGCTCTACTGGCCTGCAGACACTTCTCACTGTCTTGATGGCCGTACTGGTTATCAGTCCACTGGCCCCTATTCTCCTCCAGGCTTTCGCCTCGGCGCCGCTCTATGATGCACGGTGGGTGTTCACCCTTCAGAATACGAGGGACTTCCTTGCATCGTACGAAGTCTGGGCGGCAGCCGGGAATACCCTGATATTCGCAGTCGCGTCGACATTGATTGCCCTGGTTGTTGGCCTGCTGTTCGCTATTTTGATCGGGCGGACCGATATGCCGTTTCGTGGTGTGATCGGAGACGTCTTCATGGTGCCGCTCTATCTTTCCCACCTCATATTGGGGTTGGGTTGGTTGACGATGTACGCACCAAGCGGCTTCATCTCTTCCTGGTTGGAGAGCATTGGCGTGCCTCAGCCCAACTTGTACACCCTGGCCGGTATGTCCTTAGTGGCCGGGATATCCCAAGCCCCCCTCGTTTACATGTATTGCCTCTACGGTGCCGCCGGTGGCGGTTACACCACGCTCGAGGATGCAGGACGTTCCGCCGGCGCGGGAAAGGCGCGCGTGTTATTTTCCATCACGGTGCCAATGTTGATCCCAGCGCTAACCTATTCCGCCATACTAAACATCGTGGCGGGCCTTGAAATGCTCGCTATCCCAAAACTGTTCGGTAACACGTCAAACATACAGACACTGTCGACATATCTTTTCACGAAGGGAATCGACAGCACGACACCGAACCACGGACTGGTTGCGAATGTGGCATTCCTCTTGATGGCGCTTGTGGGCATTTCACTGGCCATACAGTGGAAGCTCCTCAAGGACGCGTTCAAATATACCACCGTCAAGGGGAAGGCGAGCCAAGGCAGGCGAGTACCGCTGGGGTTTTGGCGATGGCCGCTGATGCTTCTCTGCCTTGCCTACATGATGGTCACGACAATTATCCCGGTCGGCGGCATTGTCGTGCGCGCCTTTACCGTAGTGCTGACCCCTCTCGTGCCGATCACGCGCGTCCTGACGCTAGAAAACATGGTTCGATCGTTTCAAGAGCCGCGGTTTTTCAATGCGATTGTCAACACTATAGAGGTCGGCATTCTCGCCGCAGTGCTCGGAACGCTATTTTGCACAGCTCTGGTCTTCATTTCACAGCGCTCGAACTATCGTTTCCGATGGGTGACTGAACTCCTCGCAGGCTTGCCTCGCGCGCTTCCAGGACTGGTCATCGGTCTGGGCGTCTTTTACGCGGCGGTATTGTTTCCACCGTTCGAAATCTTGCGCAACACGATCTGGATACTCGTCGTCGCATACCTCATGAGCATTTTGCCCATGGGCATAGGAATCATAGCGCCTGCCGTCC
Source organism: Rhizobiaceae bacterium (assembly GCA_032057925.1). Lineage (GTDB taxonomy): Bacteria > Pseudomonadota > Alphaproteobacteria > Rhizobiales > Rhizobiaceae > Brucella. Next base: position 81,309 of record DAMCEK010000010.1, on the reverse strand, counting down.
TTCAAATCGATCGTGAGCTGGACAAAGCCGCTCGCACGAGCGGAGCCGACTGGCTGAAGACCTGTACCCATATTATCCTGCCACTCCTGAAGCCCGCGCTGGCCGGCTCAGTGATCCTGTTGTTTGTTGCCAGTCTAAAAGCATACACGATCGCAATGTTCCTGTTCTCACCGAATACGGAAGTTCTTGGTTCGGCAATTCTGTTGTTGGCATCGGATGGCGACATGGGCCTTTCCTGTGCGCTCGCTACAATCCAGATATGTTTTACGTTTGCTGTTGTTTTTCTCGCCCGTGGATTGATGGGAGTACGTGTTTATGCCTGAACTTCAACTTTCCGGAATTTCTAAAAGTTACCGAGATTTGTCCGTCATCAAGAACCTGAACCTATCTGTATCGAAGGGTGAGTTTGTGTCTCTTCTCGGGCCTAGCGGTTGCGGAAAATCAACGACCCTGTCGATGATCGCCGGCCTCAGCGAACCCACCGAGGGCGAGATCCGCTTTCGGGACAACGTGGTCGTGTCAGTCTCGAAGAAGGCCTTCATCGAGCCGGAACATCGCGATTTCGGTGTCGTATTCCAATCCTATGCGCTTTGGCCACATATGACGGTCGAGCAAAACCTTGCCTTTCCGCTGAAGGTCAGGAAAATGCCTGCGGCCGAGCGGCGCAAGCGAATCCAGGAAACATTGGAACTGGTTGGTCTTGCCGGCTTCGACGCACGCTACCCTGGGCAGCTCAGTGGCGGACAGCAGCAGCGCGTGGGGCTGGCCAGGGCTCTGGTCTATCGCCCATCACTCCTTCTGCTCGATGAGCCACTCTCAAACCTCGATGCCCTCCTGAGGGAACAGGCGCGCGTCTGGTTGAAAGAGATACAGCTTCGCCTGGGAATGACGACCATTTACGTGACCCATGATCAGACCGAGGCGTTAGCTCTGAGCGATCGGATCGTGGTCATGAACGGGGGAAATGTGGAGCAAAATGGAACACCAGAGGAGATTTACGATACACCCGAGACAAAATTTGTTGCGGAATTCGTCGGTTCGGCGAACTTTGTCCCCGCAACGGTAGATCGACTTGTCGACGATCGCATCTCGGTCAAACTCCGGGATGGGACCGAATGTCTCGTTAGAGCAAGAAAGCCCTTGTCGCCCGGTCAAAAGATCGTCCTCTCAATTCGGCCTGAAAAGCTGTCGTTAACGCCCTATGATGGCGCAAATGGGCTATCGGTTCAGCTGCAGCAGAGCATCTACGTCGGAGAGCGTCACGAATACCAATGCAGTGGCCCCGGTGCCGCGGCAAGAGCCTATGGCTTGTCGAAACGAAACCCTGGCCCGCTGACGCTCTATTTCGACCAGGATGCGGCGAATGTATTCAAGGACACCGGTCCAAAATAGCAAAGCCGGCGACAGCAAGGGAGTTGAGAGCGTGGAAAACGACCTCATCACACGGATTCGGACAGATCTTTTGATGGGACAGTTCCGTGAAGGACAATGGCTCCGACTGAACGAGTTGGAAAAACGGTATGACGTCAGTCGGTTCGAGGCGCGCAAGGCGCTCGCGCATCTGGCCAGCCTGAACGCACTCGAGTATGTGACGAACTACGGGTATCGAGTGCGTGAGGCCGAGCCAGGGCGTGACGCCCATCATCGCGAAGTCCGTGCCATTCTCGAGCTGTCGGCTGCACCGATGGTTATCGCTAACGTCCGCAAGAGAGACATGGAGCAGCTGCGCAAGCTCGCTGGCCAGTTCGAATGGGCTATTGAAAACAAGACGCTTTCGGAGTCGATCGTTCTTAACAACGACTTTCATCGTGCATTCTTTGCGTTGGCGGGCAATCCGATACTCGCCGATATGATCAACGATATGCGCGAGCTCGCGTGGCCGCACTCCCTGCATCCTTACGCCTCCGTAGCTAATAGCCGGCTCAGCGCCAAAGAGCATTTCGAGATGATCGACGCTGTTGAGAGAAAAGACATTGAGGCGCTTTGCGACGTGATGCGTCGTCACCTTCTACGGGCGGATCTTCGTGACAGTCACAGCCAGTCGATCATGCGAGGACTAGAGCCTCCACCTACAAGAAAGCGCGAATTGAATAAGTAGGCAGGTACCATTCACCCCTTCCTCGCGCCGGCTTGGACCGGAGCGGCCTCTCGCACCCGGCAAGCTATACAATTTCGACATGACGATCGGCGTCTTGTCAAACCCTCAAACTGTGAAAGAACCCTATGCGACGTATTACTCCCTATGCACTCGGTAAGTCGGGACTCATTGCACTACAGGCGGACCAACGGTTCAGCTATGCCCTCTACGTACCTGAGGGTTATGATCTGGCAACCGAGCATCGGCAATCATTCGACCTGATCATTGCGGTACATGGATCCAACCGTATCGTGACCGAATATAGAGACGCGTTTTCCGACCTCGCAGCGAAACGCAATTGCTTCGTGCTGGCTCCTCTGTTTCCAATCGGAATCATCGATCCCTACGACGCGGACAACTACAAGTACATCAGCTATCGCGGAATCCGCTACGACCAACTATTGCTCAGCATGATCAGTGAAGTCGAGCAACTCTATGGTGTCGAGTTCGCGCGAAAGGTTATGCACGGGTTCTCCGGCGGGGGACAATTTACCCATCGGTTCTATTTCCTGCATCCCGAGATACTCACGGCCGTTTCCGTCGGCGGGCCTGGCAAGGTGACATTAATCGACGACAAGCACCCCTGGTGGGTCGGGACATCGGACGTCGAAAACCTATTCAGTCGCCGGATCAACATCGATGCCATGAAGAAGGTTCAAACACTTCTGATTGTTGGCGAAAATGACACGGAAGAGGATGAGATCAGGGTCGACCTCGGGACGCGCAATTGGATGGATGGTGCCAACTCCGCCGGTCGAAATCGCGTCGATAGGCTGATGACGCTGCATACCAATTTGATTGGCCACGGCATTGATGCCAAGTTGAAGCTTGTCGAGAACGCCGGCCATGAGGATTTCAAAATGATCCCCGATGTTTCTCGATTTTTCGAAGACATTCTGACGGCATGAGAAGACGACGCAAGGCCGGGCTGCATCGGTCCGGCTTTGCCCACATAAGAGACTACGGACCCTAGCGTCTCGCCATTTCCGAGCGATCAAAAGAATGCAGTGGCCGCATTTGTCACAGATATTCCAAGGAACGGACCGACTGCCCGGACAATGACGTGAACGCGCACGATTTTCCAGACGGCCGCGCCCCATTGGAAAAGAGTACTCCACTGGCGAGGCTAACGACCTTGCATCACCTTTATAGCAGAGAATTTATCTCATCGTACAGTTCACGCGGAATCGCAACTGTTCCAGTCTTGATCGTTCTTTCTCGCGCATCGTATCGTCGTTGTGACGGGAGTCGCGCGCCTTGCGAAACAATCGCATCGAACAAAGCCTCGGCCCTTTCGAAGCTGACTTTTGCCTTGTCCAGCATGAACTGCTTTGGGTCGAAGGCTATGAGAAGTTCCCCGTGCCGCGGCGTAGCATTCGCGCCCTTGTCCAACCTCTTTGAATCAGGACTCGTCAGGTCTCCAATCAAGGGCCCTGCCAGAAGCTCTATCATTATAGAGATAGCCGACCCCTTATGGCCACCGAACGTCAGCATGGCGCCATCGAGCGCCTTGGTGGGGTCGAGGGTGGGGGTGCCGTCAGAATCGACCGCCAGACCGGGCGGCAAGAGCTTGTCCGCTCGCCGATGGAGCTCAATCTCACCGCGTGCGACTGCGCTTGTTGCAAAATCAAAGACAAAAGGGTTCTTCCCCTGCCGTGGCCAGGCGAAGGCAAATGGATTGGTCCCCAGAAGTGGCCTGGTGCCGCCGGCGGGCGCGACCCAGCTGTGGCTGGGGCACATTGCGATTGCGGCCAGACCGGCTTCGGCTAGTTTTTCGACTTCGGGCCATAATGCCGAGAAATGAAAACAATCGTTGATCGCCATCGCGGCGATCCCGCAAGTTCGCGCTTTTTCCGCCAGTATCGGCCAGCCTCTTTCGAACGCCAGCAATGAATATGCGCCTTTCGCGTCGACGCGTACGATACCGGGAGCCTGATCTGTCACCTCCGGCAAGGCATGGCCATCGACATGGCCGGTTCTGATTGTGTTCACGCAAACCAGAAGACGATAGAGCCCATGTGAGTGGCATTCGTCCCTTTGGCCTTCGCAGATAACCTTGGCGATAGCCTCCGCGTGCGGCTGTGAGAATCCATTACTCGTCAAGACAGCGATCGATAGTTCGAAAGCGTCTTCCAACGTCATCTTTACCCTGTCCGTCATATCGTCTTTCCACAAACTTTCTATCCAAGCTTACCGATAAGAGTGAATTCTAGGCGGGATTCATCTGCTGCGGCACGCGATGTGGATTTGCGTCGCTAAGTTCATCCGGGATGAGATCGGCCGGGAAGGACTGGTATGAAACCGGGCGGAGAAAGCGAGCGATAGCCAAGCTGCCAACCGAAGTAGTCCGGCTGTCGGAGGTTGCGGGAAATGGTCCGCCATGCACCATCGCATGTCCAACCTCAACGCCGGTGCCAAATCCGTTGACGATCAGGCGTCCAGCCTTTTGTTCAAGGAGCGGAAGCAGGTTTCGAGCGGCCTCGTGATCTGTCGGCTCGATGTGGAGAGCAATCGTCAGCTGACCCTGCAGGTGCTGGATAACCTTTGTTAGACTGGCCTGGTCCTCACAGCGAACGATTAGGGACGATGCGCCGAACACCTCATCTTGCAATTCAGCGTGGGCAAGGAACGCCGCGGCGGATGTTTCAAACAATACCGCCTGGCCCTGATAGTCCGAGCCCGCGCCACCTCGCCCGACAGTACTCACGTCCTAGTGGGAAGCGAGCTTGGAAACACCATCGTAGTAGTTTTGAAAAATCCCCGGCGTCAGCATCGTAGCGGCAGGCGCCTTCTCCAGAGCAGCTTTGGCTGCGGCCTTGAAGACCTCATAGCCCTCCCCATCCTGGGATAGGATCAGTCCCGGGTTGGTGCAGAACTGTCCGGCGCCAAGCGTCAACGCCGTAACCAGGGCCGAGCCGATATCGCCTCCACGAGCGGCCAGCGCACCGGGAAACAGGATGACAGGGTTTATCGAGCTCATCTCGGCGTAGACCGGGATGGGTTCCTGACGAGCAGCCGCGATCCGCATAAAGGTCGTCCCCGCTCCCCTTGAGCCCGTGAAACCAACTGCCTTTATGTTTGGATTGGCGACCAGAGCTTGGGCGATCTCGCGATCGGATGCGAAGAGCAACGAGAAAACCCCGTTCGGCATTCCAGTGCTGGCCACGGCATCCTGAATTGCCTTGCCGACCAATGCGGAGGTGCCTGGATGAGCGGAGTGGGCCTTGACGACAACCGGGCAGCCGGCAGCAAGTGCGGAAGCAGTGTCCCCGCCGGCCACCGAGAATGCCAATGGGAAGTTCGACGCCCCGAAAACAGCGACTGGTCCCAATCCGATGTTGCGGAGGCGCAGATCCGGTCGCGGCAACGGTGTGCGATTTGGTAGCGCGTGATCGATCCGCGCTTCCAGAAAACGCCCTTCCCTCACAACCCGTGCAAAGAGGCGCAACTGGCCAACTGTCCGTGCGCACTCGCCCTCGATACGAGCGCTCGGTAAACCGGTTTCTACGGTACAGCGCTCAATGAGAGCATTGCCGATTTCGAGGATATTCTCTGCAATTTGTTCAAGAAATGCCGCACGTGTTTCAAGAGATGTCGCCCGGAAGGCAGGAAATGCGTTTGCGGCCAGAGCACAGGCGTCGTGGAGGTCCGACATAGAAGCTCCGCCGAATATCGGATCGATGAGCTCTCCGGTCGTCGCGTTGATACCTCGGATTTCGCCGTTTTCTCCGGCGCGGCTGCTCCGCCCTATCAAAAGTCCCGTATCAATTCGCATAAGGCTCTCCATATCGATTTGAGGTTATCGTTAGAGGGTGTCCGAGCCATGCAACCTGTAATCTCGGAATAGAACGGGTTGACCCAATCGGAACACCTCATTAATTGTATCCAATATACATATATGGGGATTTATCAAGTGCGCGGATCGGCTCAGACTATCCTTCTGGCCAGATACGCCTCAAGATTTGCGCAGCCGAACGATCGGGTTCACCTGAACCCAACAATCCAAACGCCCCAATGGCAATGCTACAAGGTGAAGAAGAACAATGTCGTCAATCGCTTTACAGACCACGCCAAGCAAGAAAGAGCGCTTCTCAACCCGGATCTCTTTTTTTGTCGCTGGTTTTGGATTGGCTGCATGGGCGCCACTCGTCCCATTCGTGAAGGTTACTTCTGAACTCTCTGACGGTGCTTTGGGATTGTTGTTGCTTTGTCTGGGTATAGGCTCAATCGTTGCGATGCCTTTGGCGGGAATCTGGTCCCGAAGTTACGGATGTCGCGCGGTACTCTTGGCCGCCGCCGCGCTCGTTGCGGCCGCTCTGCCAATCTTGGCGCTGTCGACGTCGAGTGCGATCCTCGCGTTTGCATTGTTCGTGTTCGGGGCAGGAATTGGCGCGATGGATTGCGTCATGAACGTGCAGGCCGTCATTGTCGAACGTGCGAGCGGAAAGACGATGATGTCAGGGTTTCATAGCCTGTTCAGTGTTGGCGGCCTCGTTGGTGCTAGTGCTATGACGCTGCTTCTTTCCTCGGGAGCTTCGCCGTGGCTTTCGGCTCTGGCTATCGCCGGTATCATCGTTGGCGCAATGCTCACTGCCGCTCCGTCTCTGCTCCCCTACGGCGCCACGGGTGAAGGTCCGATGTTCATTGTTCCGCACGGGGCAGTCCTGCTTATCGGAGCATTGTGTTTTATCTTATTTCTTGCGGAGGGAGCGGTGTTGGACTGGAGTGCGGTGTTCCTGACGCAATCGCGGAACGTTGATCCGGGTGTCGCCGGCTTTGCGTATACGTCCTTCGCATTGGCAATGATGATTGGCCGCCTCACAGGTGACGCACTGGTCGACCGTTTTGGTAGCAAGCTGGTTTTCACAGTCGGCCCGCTTTGCGCTTCTGCCGGTCTGCTCTTCGCTACGATCTCGCCATGGTCATTCTCGCCGATTATTGGATTCGGGCTCGTCGGCATCGGGTGCGCGAATGTGGTACCCATCTTGTTTTCGGCTGTTGGACGGCAAAAGGACATGCCTGCGCATGTCGCTATTCCCGCGATCACAACCATTGGCTATGCGGGTGTACTAGCCGGACCAGCAGGAATTGGCCTTGTCGCGCAGTGGTGGGGGCTGTCGGTGGCGTTCATCCTCGTTGCTGGGCTTCTAGTCGCTGTTGCAGCAGGAGGGCATCGTGCATTGCGCGTATGAGTGGCGGGCAAGAATTGATGGCGACAGCATAAGCAGCCTTACCGAACTGCGGTTAAGGTAGGTAGCGGCTCCCAACCGAAAGATGTGGGCTGGAAAAACCGAGCGCAGCCAAACCTGATCGAACCTCCGGCGCCTTCATAAAAAGCTTCCAGAACAATCCAGTTCGATGATTTTCGATCATTGCGATAATTGGGCCTTGGTCGACTGCCAGATATGTCTTGGAGTACCAGTTTCGGTTGTCGCAAAACGCGTCGATGAAGCCAAACCGTCCCCAGATCCGGTTTCTGGGTCTGGTCAGAAATCCGCGCAATGCGCACAGCGCCTTTTCGGGTAAATACGGTAAGCTGGCGAGTGCAGCGCTTGGCGTGATCACACCAAGGTCTCTGTCGGGCGAATGTGCGACATAGCCATAGGGGCCATGGCTCGCTGTCAGACCCCAGCAATCCGGACCATAACCTTTGTGGCCATGTGGATTGATGACGCAATGCTGGTGATTGATGCGAACGTGCTGGACATTTTGATGCCAGTAATCAGCGTAGCGATCTGCAAGGCCTCGCGGGTCCAGTCCGCAAAATGAGTAGTGAGCAAAAAAGAGCGGCCCGCCAAAGGCTGGTCCCAGCGGTAACGCGAGCCCGTGATAGTGCCGGTCGTTCCTGAAACAGGGCCCTCTGGCGAAGCCTCCATGATAAACCTGCGGATCAATTCCGTACGTTGTCGATCCCGCGGCAAGGATGAACGGGAGGAGACATTCATTCCAGCCGGTCATAGGATTGTTCTTCGCCCAGCCGTATGTCGGACTCCAGTGCCAATAGAGTTCTTGACCACCTCGAGTGAACCAATTCCATTGTGCTTGACACAACAGCTGATTGACCTGGTTCCGCAAGCGTTGTTCGCCGGGCGTTGCCCCGTTGAAATATTCGCGCACACAGATCAGTCCTTGAAAAAGGAGCGTCGTTTCCACCAGATCGGCACCATCATCCTTCCGTGTGAACGGTATTGTCTTGCCCGTCTTGCCGTGGATGAAGTGGGGAAACATGCCGCGGTAGCGGGGGACCTTCACCAGAAAGTCAAGCATGCCGAGAACCCGGGTGAGACCCACTGCAGGATCTATCCAGCGTCGATCTATTGCAACGATGATGGCCATGAAGCCGAACCCCGATCCACCTATGGCCACCAGGTCATTGACTGGACCACACCTTGTGATTTGACGGTCGCAGGCTAACCCGCTGACAGGGTGCGCACCGTCCCAAAAATAGCGGATAGTTTGTTGCTGGATAGAGTCCAACAATTCATCGTCGCCAAGTTCATCTGCCCATTTAGGGATAGCTACCGGAGGAATCGAAGCGGTTTTCGGGGCAATGTTCGGAGCGCTGGGCAAATTGCAGTCGAGCAAATAATTCACTTGTCAATATCCAGTGCGTTAGGTTTGCGGCGCACATGAGCGCCTCTGCCGTGTGCCTGGAGAACGTTTAGGGGATTCGGAATGGTCTTGGCGAGAACTTCAGCAGGGACGATGAGCTGGCGCTATCTGACTGAGGATTAATCATGCAGAACGTTGTCGACACTCGCACCAGATTCGAGCCGAATTGTAGCCTCATATTTCGAGGGTTGCATCCGTCACTCGTTCGTTGAATTTCTCGAAGGTCTCCTGTGGCACGCCGACGACAAATGCTGTCTATGGGACGGTTCAACTATCCATAGGCGATTCCTTCCAATAGGAGCTGAGGAATAGGATTGATCTAAGACCGTTTCAAGTTAGGGACGGACAAGCTGAACATTGATAGGCCACAGGCGATAAGCTCACGTTTGTTGAACTGTTCGGCATTACCACCACAGGCCCTCCCGCCCGGAAGCCAGATTGACAATCCTCTCCGATAATGCTCGGGGTCGATGCAATATGGCTGGCTGCAGTCGTCTTGGACTTCCCCTTTGAAAGTGGATGGCTTCTGTTAGATAAAACTGACAGGAGATATGGAATTGAAGCAGCGAGAATTTACAGAAGAGTTCAAACGAGAGGCGGTTCGCATTCTGACGACGAGTGGTCGCGGGATATCGTCTGTTGCGGCGGATCTCGGGATTGGGAAATCGACACTGGGTCGTTGGCGGCAGATTTTCGAGGAGCAGGATCTTCTTGCCGGCCCACACGAGGACGTGAACAAGGAGCTTGCGCGGTTGCGCAAGGAGAACGAGCTTCTCCGTCAGGAGCGTGACTTATTAAAAAACGATCCCGGGCCTCGGCCCGCCTGTGCGCGGTAGAAACAGACTGTGCTATCTTGTTGATCGGAGGGGAGTTGCCGTTAGCTTATTGGAGGCATTTGACCCCGTTAAAAAACGTGGCACATGGGCTGTTGCGGACTTGAGAGTGGTGACGCAGCTTCGGCCGCGATCCCGGTTAGGAAATTGAATAACTTGCGCGGCCCAGCCCCTCCTTGATCCAGAGGAGGAGAGGTCATGCCCAAGACAATCCCATCTAATGCGCACAATCTAAGGCGCATGAACCCAAGAGCCGCCGCCATCGATATCGGCGCGACTATGCATATGGCCGCTGTCAACCCTGACGTTGATGACATGCCAATCCGCGCCTTCGGGACTTTTACCCACGATCTGCACGGTCTTGCTCACTGGTTCAAATCCTGCGGGGTCACCAGTGTCGCCATGGAGTCGACGGGTGTCTACTGGATACCCGCTTACGAGATTTTGGAGCAGCATGGGTTTGAGGTGATCCTCGTCAATGCGCGCTATGCGAAGAATGTTCCTGGTCGAAAGACCGATGTCAGCGATGCGGCATGGCTTCGGCAACTGCATTCCTATGGGCTGCTTCGCGGAAGCTTTCGTCCCGATGCGCAGATCGCTACCCTGCGTGCATATTTGCGGCAACGAGAACGATTGGTCGAATACGCGGCCGCTCATATCCAGCATATGCAAAAGGCGTTGATGGAGATGAATCTTCAGCTTCACCATGTCGTGTCAGACATCACCGGCGTCACAGGCATGAGGATCATACGGGCAATCGTTGCCGGCGAGCGAGATCCAGATGTGCTGGCGTCCTTGCGCGATATCCGTTGTCACTCCTCGGTCGAAACGATACGGGCATCTCTGGTTGGAAATGATCGGGATGAGCATATTTTTGCACTGACCCAATCGTTGGAGCTCTATGATTTTTATCAGCAAAAAATGCTCGAATGCGATCGCAAGCTCGAGCAGGCAATCGCCACAATGGCGGATGATGTCGCGAAGCCACAATCGCCGTTGCCTAAGATCAGAACGAAGACAAAGCAGCCGAATACGCCATCGTTTGATGTCCGGGCCGCATTATACGGCCTTGTAGGAACGGACTTGACGCAAATCCATGGCCTCGGTTCATCACTTGCCCTGAAGTTGATTGGCGAATGCGGCACAGATTTGCGGGCATGGCCAACCGCCAAACACTTTACATCGTGGCTCTGCCTGGCTCCGGGCAACAAGATATCTGGCGGCAGACTTCTTTCGTCGAGAACGCGCCGATTATCGAGTCGGGCGGCCGCACTCTTGCGGTTGGCAGCTACCACGATTGGCCGAAGCGACACAGCACTGGGGGCGTTTTACCGACGTTTGGCAGGGCGCATCGGCAAGCAGTATGCGGTGACGGCGACTGCACCCAAGATCGCTGTGCTCTTCTTCAACGCCCTACGCTTTGGCATGGCTTATCGTGATCCTGGTGCAGAAGCATATGATGAACGACATCGCGGCCGGGTTCTGGCAAACCTACAGCGCCGTGCTCGATCTTTGGGATATCAGCTTGATCCCATCCCCGATGCAGAGAGTGTTTCTTAGGAAAGCGACGGCCTTCTTCGCTCGGGAGACAAATCGATGAGGTTCGCCTTCATCGATACGGAGAAGGCCCACATGTCTCTGTCGCGGTTGTGCGCCTTTGCGGGCGTGAGCTTAAGCGGGTACCATGCCTGGAAGCGGCGGGCTCCCAGTCGCCGCCAGTTCGAGGATATGATCGTGCTGGCGCATATCCGCAATCAATTTTGCCTGTCACGTGAAACCTATGGCAGCCCTCGCATGCATGCCGAATTATGCGAGGATGGCATCCATGTTGGTCGGCATCGGGTTGCACGGTTGATGCGGGACAATGGCCTGAAGGCGCGGCAAAGGACACGGTTCAAGCGAACCACCGACAGCAATCACGGTGAGCCGGTTGCTCCCAATCTTCTGGATCAGGACTTCACATGTGATGCACCAGACCAGAAATGGGGAGCCGACATCAGCTATATCTGGACGGCGGAAGGCTGGCTCTACCTTGCCATTGTCGTTGATCTTTTCTCACGCCGCATCATTGGCTGGGACGCCCGCGACCGGATGAAGAAGGGCCTTGCCATCAGCGCCTTGCAGAAAGCCATTGCAATTCGCAATCCTGGACCCGGTCTGATCCAGCATTCAGACAGAGGAAGCCAATATGCCAGCTATGACTACCGTAGGCTTCTCAAGGCGCAAGATATCCTTCCATCCATGAGCGGAAAAGGAAACTGCTATGACAATGCAATGGTGGAAACCGTCTTCAAAACGATCAAGTCGGAACTGATCTGGAGAACCGTGTTCCATACTAGAAACGAAGCAATCAAAGCCATTGGCGACTACATTGACGGCTTCTATAATCCCGTCCGAAAGCACTCCGCTCTCGGGTACAAATCGCCGATCCAATTCGAGGCGATAAACCGAAAATTAGTGACAGAAACTCTCCACTAAATAAGGGCAAGTCCAAGCGGCCCGTGCAGCCTAATCAGGAACGAAAATCACTTGGGGCGGAGGATACCTTCGCCATCGACGTATTCGAACTAGAAGCGGCGCGCGCCAAGATCGGGCCATTGGTCGAGAAGGTCTGGCGCCATTGTGAGGCGAAAGCGCTCCATGGGAGAACGGTTACACTGAAGGTGAAGTATGCTGACTTCCAGCAAATTACCCGAAGCCGCACCATGAGCAGAGCTCTCGGGACAGCTGCCGACGTGCAGGAACTCGCAGGCAGCCTGCTCGATCCGCTTTTCCCGACTGAGAGGGGGATTCGGTTGATTGGTGTTACCTTATCCTCCTTCGGCGAGGATCAGCGGTCGCCGCCGGGCCAGCTTAGTTTACGCATCTAGTCTCGCGTTGAAGTTGGCCACCTACAAGCGGGCTTTAGCCCTACAGCTCTTCTCGAAGGGGACGGCCGGGATTTGACTTTGAGATCGGCGCACTCAGTCAAGCGTGAATAGACAAATGTTCCACTCTACAAAGTCTGGGTGGCATCGCACAACAGTTGGAACAAAAACCATCCCAAGGATGCGCAGGTGCCTTTGCACATGGTGAGAATCCATTCGCCTCAGGTCTAACATGATCCCTTGCGTGCTGGCATCAACGACGTTCAGGAATTGTCGCGGAAGCCCGGAGCCTGATCCGCCAACGCAACGAGATCGCAGCACTGGCCAATGATCTGCTGCGACACAGCCGTGATTATCAGATCCTGCGGCAGATTCCCGAGGTAGGTCCGATCAATACGCTACCGATCATTGCGGGGGCTGGGAACATATGACGCTTTTATAATCACCGTCAGTTTTTCAAATTGTGCGAGCTGGATCCGGTAACACAGCAATCGGGACAGTATCGCGGCCAGACCCAGCTTTCCAAATTCGGCAAGGCATAATCATTTGGTGAAAGCTATGAAGGTGGATAGTGATCAACAGACCTCGATACGGTTTGTTATTTCCATTTCTTCGCCCACCTCTGAAATCTTAACTTTGCCCTCTCCGGCCATTTCTGCATGTCTGGATATGCTTTGATTTTTCCGGACTGGAGTTTGTGAGCCACAAAAATTTGTTTGTCAGCAGCAGAGAGGTAAATAATACGGCGTTGTCACGTTAACTTGCGTGCGAGAATTGTCGGGTTTAAATTCCAGTGATGCAGACATTGGATATCAGCTTCAAACGCCACCGATTTCCTTGACCAATCGTTACCCATGCCGTGTGGCTGTACCTGCGGCTCAATCTGAGCCTGTGTGAAATTGAGGAAATGTTGCTTGAACGCGGCATCGACGTTTCTTATGAGAGCGTTCGTCGTTGGATCTCCAAGTTCGGCCCCCAGATAGCAAGGAACTTGCGACGACGGCAGGCCCACCCCGGCGATGTTTGGCATCTCGATGAGGTTGCCGTGGAATGCGCTGGAGAAAAGTTCTGGCTCTGGCGCGCTGTCGATCAACATGGCCGCGTTCTCGAGGAAATCTTGCAGAAACGCCGTGACAAAAAGGCGGCCAAGCGCCTGTTGGTGGCGTTGATGAAGCGCTATGGCAGGTAGCGTCGCCTTAACTTTATCGCGTTTGCTGTGGGCCAGGCTCGAAACTTATTTATGCTGCGACCGACAAGGCAACCTCACGCCAGACCCTAACAGCCTGAGCTCGGCAAGATCGGTAATCGTGACTTGCGAGATGTTTTCTGTTCAGATGAAAAAGATTGGCAACCTGACCATGGACTGACACGAAACGCTGACACTGTCTTGCTGACTTAAATCGCATCATTCGTCTTTCTCTTCGTCGAACAGGCAGATGAGAATTCTCCGCCCGGTTGTTGAGTCCTTTGTGGGAACGATGTTCAACACCGGGCATGATTTCCCGCTTTGCGGCATTATAGGAGCGCAGCTTGTCGGTGACCATGACGCGTAGGGCTGCGCCCTGTCGTTTAAGCAACTTGCGCATCAGCCGCTGTGCGGCCCATTTATCTCTGCGGCTTTGAAGGAGAGCATCCAGAACATAGCCGTTGGCGTCAATGGCTCGCCATAGCCAGTATTTCTGGCCTTTGATGGAAACAACCATTTCATCAAGATGCCATTTATCTGCAAAGTTTCCGCGTGAGCGACGTCGCAACCTGCGCACAAATTCAAGCCCAAACTTTACCGCCCATTCAGAGACGGTCTGGAATGAGACCTCAATTCCGCGTTCGGCCAGAAGGTCTTCAACGTCGCGCAAGCTGAGCGGAAACCGATAATAGAGCCAAACTGCATGGGCAATGATCTCCGCTGGAAAGCGGTGGCGTTTGAAATGGCAAGGAAGCGCATCAGTCATACCGAAAAATACCACCTCAAACATCAACCAAGGTTTAAGGCGACGCTACCGTTCTTAGTCCTTGTCTGCGGGATCCTTTACAAAGTAACAGTGCCGGCAAAACCCTGTGTCCTTTTAAATAATGGCGGGCGCGTCCCACATGACCTTGTCCAGCGTTATGGGAAGGTCACGAATCCGAATACCAGTAGCGTTGTACACGGCATTGGCAACGGCCGCGCCGACACCGGTAATACCGATTTCGCCGATACCGCGCGCACCCATCGGCGCCTGCGGATCGGGTTCATTGGTATAGAAAGTGTCAATCTTGGGAATATCCATCTGCACTGGCACATGATATTCGGCAAGCGATGCATTCACGACGCGACCGGTACGCTCGTCGAAATTGGTTTCCTCGGTGAGTGCCAGACCGATACCCATGACGATTCCTCCCTTAAATTGGCTGGTCGCCATCTTGGCATTGAGGATCTGGCCGGCATCGAAGTAACCAACAAAACGCGATACACGGATTTCGCCGGTAAGAGCGCTGACCCGGACCTCACAGAACTGCGCGCCATAGGAATGCATGGAAAATGCTTCCATCTCCGCTGGAGCCGGAGCGTCAGCCTGACAGACCAACTCGGCGCGACCGGCACGACCGAGAATGGAACGGTAGCTCTCGAAGCGCTCCGTTTCGTCGCGATGGCCAAGGCCGCCGTCGCGCGGTTCCACCTCGGCGAGCGACAGGCCAGCCAACGGCGAGTCGTTGCCGGCAAGTTGGATCAACTCCTCGATAAACACTTCGGTCGCCGCGATCACAGCTCCTCCGATCGATGCTGTCTGGGTCGAACCACCGGCAATCACCCCACGCGGTAGGCTGCTGTCGCCATATTCGAAGGTGACGTTTTCCATTGGCACACCAAGGCGGGCGGCAATATGCTGAGCTTGGGCCGTCGCCGTTCCCATGCCCATGTCGTGCACGGCGGTCGAGACGGTAATGTGACCATCCGCTGTCAACCTTATCCTGGCTGCACCACCCGCAAAACGGTGATAGGGGTAGGTTGCTGTGGCACAGCCCATGCCGATCAGCCATTCGCCTTCCCGTTTGCTTCGCGGTGTCCAATTGCGGTTTTGCCAGCCAAAACGTTCCGCACCTTTTTCATAGGCTTCGATCAGATGACGAGACGAAAACGGCTTGCCACTGGTCGGGTCCTTTTTCGGCTCGATGCGGCGACGCAGTTCAATTGGATCGAGTTTCAGTTTCTCCGCGAGTTCATCCAGTGCACATTCCAGAGCGAATGTGCCGACGGACTCACCAGGCGCGCGCATGAATGTGTTGGCGAGCATATCCATGTCGGCGACATCCTGCGCCAGCTTGAAGGTTTTTGCCGCATAAAGATGTCGCGCCGGGAAGGTGAACTGTTCAGGGCAGGAATTGTGCAATGTCATTGCCGCAGTGCCCGTATGAATGAGCGCATCGAGCGTGCCATCCGCACACGCACCAAGTGCAACGCGTTGCTCCGTCAGCGTGCGACCACCAACGATCCGAAAAACACCTTCGCGCGACAACATGATGCGCACCGGCCGCGCCGCCAGTTTCGAAGCCGCAATGGCAAGGATCTGATGGTCCCACAGACATTTGCCGCCGAAACCGCCACCGACATAAGGTGAGGTGACCCGCACCTTGTCCGGTTCCAGCCCGAAAATATCGCCGAGTTGGCCGGCCGTCAGATCAAGGAGCTGGCTGGCATCGTGCACGCGCAACTCATCACCATTCCAGGCCACCGTTACGGCATGCAGTTCGATGGCATTGTGGTTGTGGCGTGGTGTCCGGTAGGTAAAGTCTACCTTGACCTCGGCATTGGCGAGAGCCGTTTCGGCATCACCAATCTCCAGTATGGGCGGCTGACCGAGCAGCGTTTCCAGTTGCCGTGGCGTTTTCCTCGCCTCATCGAAGGAGGTCACAGCCGGCAAAGTCGCATAGGTTGCGTTGACGAGGGAGGCGGCATAGTCCGCCTGTTCCTGCGTTTCCGCCAGAACGAGAGCGATCGGCTGGCCATTCCAGTGGATTTCGTCATTCTGCATGACCGGCAGATCGCTGGCGCCGGCGGCTGTTGGTGATGACATCATCAGCGACGGCGCCTTCATGCGTGGCGCATTGTGATAGGTCATGACAAGGATCACACCGGGCGCAGATTCTGCCGCCGCCACGTCGAGCTTGGTAATTTTGCCACGCGCGATACGGCTGAAGGCGAGTGCCGCGTAACTAATGTTTTCATACGCAAACTCGGCTGCAAAACGCGCCTTGCCCTGGACTTTCAATGGACCATCGACACGCGAGACGGGCTGTCCAAGAGCACCATGTTTGCGCAGCATCGGATCGGAGGTGACGGCCGGCTGCCAACGACCCTGCTCGTTGGTATCGTCTTGAGGCTGGGCGCTCATACGTTTTCTCCCTTCAATTCGTCGAGGACGGCAACGATCGTGCGTTTTGCAAGTTCGATCTTGAACGCATTGTCACTGAGCGGGACGGCATCGGCGAGTTCGGTTTCGGCGGCAGTAAGGAAAGCTTGCGTGCTGGCCACCTGCCCTTTCAGTGCGGCTTCTGCCTTCAATGCCCGCCACGGCTTATGCGCCACCCCGCCGAGCGCAAGGCGTACATCACGCACAATGCCGGCATCATCGATATCAACGACGGCTGCGACTGACACGAGTGCGAAAGCGTAGCTGGCGCGATCACGAACCTTTCGATAGGTTGACTGACGCGCAAAACCGAGCGGGGGAATTTCGACCGCCGTGATCAGTTCGTCAGGTTGCAATTCAGTCTCGACCTCAGGACGATCGCCCGGCAGGCGG
This sequence comes from Rhizobiaceae bacterium, assembly GCA_032057925.1. Classification (GTDB taxonomy): domain Bacteria; phylum Pseudomonadota; class Alphaproteobacteria; order Rhizobiales; family Rhizobiaceae; genus Brucella. The sequence goes on along the minus strand of DAMCEK010000010.1, from coordinate 64,076 downwards.
TGCAGATCGGCCAGAGCCATGCTGCGGGTTCCGGCCGGCCCCTGGAGGTGAACTACCGCATCAAGTGCGACGAGCGCGACGCACATATCTGACGGATGGGTGGCGACACAGGCATCGGATGCACCGAGAATGGCGTGGTAGCGGTTGAAACCTTCGAGCGCATCGCATCCCGAATGCGGTTGGCGTTTGTTGCAGCGGGCCGCGTTGTCATAAAAATAACGACAGCGTGTACGTTGCAGGATATTGCCGCCAACCGTCGCGACATTGCGGATCTGCGCACTCGCGCCCGCCAAAATTGCGCGCGACAGCAGCGGGAAACCTGATCGAACCGTCGGATGCGCGGCAAGCGCTGTGTTGGTCGCCGCAGCACCAATCAGCAGGCTGCCATCGGCACGGTACTCGATCTCGCCGGGCAGATGTGTGACGTCAACCAGCGTTTCCGGTTGCTCGACGGTCTCGCGCATGAGATCGACGAGGTTTGTGCCGCCACCGAGATATTTTGCAGCCGGACCGGCTTTTTTCAGGGTGATTGCGGAAACAGTGTCCAATGCTTTCTGATAGGAAAAGATGTTCATGCCCGTGCCCTTTCCTCGGTCGGAACCGCTGCCTGATGTGCCAGCGTTTCCGAAATTGCCTCGACGATCCCGTTATAGGCCCCGCATCGACAGAGATTCCCGCTCATGCGTTCGCGGATTTCGCGCTCGTCGATCGGAATATCGGCAGCGGTCAGATCACCGGTGACGACGCTCGGGTGGTTGCGTTCGATTTCGCCAACCATCCCGATGGCGGAACAGAGCTGGCCCGGCGTGCAATAGCCGCATTGAAAACCATCATGTTCGACAAAAGCCTGTTGCAGCGGGTGAAGGTTGCCATTGGCGGCAAGCCCTTCGACCGTCGTGATACTTCGACCCTGATACTGAACCGCCAGTGCCAGACAGGAATTGATGCGTTCGCCATCCACCAGGACGGTGCATGCGCCGCATGCACCCTGATCGCAGCCTTTCTTGGTTCCCGTAAAATCGAGGGTGTTGCGCATGAGATCAAGGAGCGATGTGCGTATGTCCGCTTCGACCTCGATTGCCTCTCCATTGATGATAAAATGCATAAGGACATCTCCTTTGGCTGGAAAGCATTGGCGATAAAGAGCCGCAAGAGCAAAACGCGTGCATGCGGCCAGATGATCCTCGGAAGAGGAGTTGTTCGACAGGCCTGGGTGACGCTCGCACTGGCAGTCACGGAAGATCGGTGCTCAGTTCCGAGCCAAAGCGGCCCGACGAAAGGCGGCGATATCGGCAATGACCGACAACGCCAATGTTTGGGCATCACGCGCACGACCAAACAGGCCGATCGGTGCCTTGATCCGGTCGATGTCGTCCTGTGAGTACCCTAGCTCCCGAAGGCGCTGCATCCGTCTTTCATGAGTCCGGCTGCTCCCCAGTGCACCCAAGTAAAATGGCCGGGCACGCAGGGCGGCTTCGAGAACAGGCATTTCAAGATCCAGATCATGCTGCAGTATCGCGACTGCCGTATCGGCGTCGATCAGAGCTTCGTCAGACGCGTCGCTGGCGGCTGCGTCATAACCCAGAACTTCATAACCTGCCGCCCGCGCCACCTTAGCGGCAATCTCGACTTCCAACGTTCGGCCAGAAAGAAGGATCCTTACAGTGGGGCGGTAAGAGGTGAGGAACGTTTCATTATTCCAGCCGGCATCGCCCTTTCCTGAAATGAAGGAAAGCGATTGGGTGCCCGGACTGTAAGACAGGCCGGTCTTGCGGCGACACTGCAGGCCTTCAATCGCCTTCCGGATAGGCCGAGTATCCCTCAGCACGTGAACTGCGACGGTGACCCCGCCCCCACAGGGCAAAACGATGTCGAAGAAAGGTGACCCTTCGCCCAGCATAACGAACCGATCATACCCTTTCGAGATTGCCTGCAGCGCTTCAGCGGCGACAGCCGCTTCGGTACAGCCACCCGACACATATCCGCAGTAAAGCCCGTCATCGGCGACAGCCATATGGGCGCCCAATGACCGTGAGGAGCCGCCACGGATTTCCACCAGTGTACAGAGCGCCACCTGCCGACCTGCCACCACGGCCTGGATCGCAAACTCCAGCACTTCGACTGCGGAATCCGTCGAAAAGGCCTTGGCGGGCACCGGTAATATCCCGGCGGCAACCCTATTGTTCGCATCCAGCTCGAAATTATTTGCCCGGTCACGGAACGTGCTTCGATACTCGTTGTTATCAAGACTTGGATGCGTCGATACTGTCATGGCATGCTCCTGTCGATCGGAGTGGTCGTGAATTCGAAAATCGATACCGCTTGGCCTTTTCGGGCTACTCCGCGGTTTTGGGCATGACATCCACCCCTTTTCTGGATTAGAAGTTGGATGGCACTCGACATAAGTGGAGGAGCCTCCGTTTAAACATAGTGGCTGGCGAGTTTTCGTCAAGCCCCGTTGTGGATTGGAAATTTGGTGGCCAAGGAACAGCCTTCGCAACCGCAGAAGCAACCGAGGTTACGCGTAGATGCGCAGCGTAATCGCTCGAAGCTGATCGAAGTTGCAGCGGACGCTTTTGCCAAACGTGGCTCGGACGTTTCGCTTGAACAGATCGCCCGGCAGGCCGGGGTCGGAATCGGCACGCTCTATCGGCATTTTCCGACCCGCGAGCATCTGGTGGAAGTGGTCTATCGGCGCGAACTGGAATTGCTCGCCACCGCCGCCACCGAGCTCATGGCAGAAAAGGCGCCCGACATAGCACTCGAGGAATGGATGCATCGTTTCGTCAGCTACATGGCCGCCAAACGCGGCATGGCGAGCAGTCTGAAACTGCTGTTTACATCAAACGCCACCCTTTTCACGGAGGGCTCGACACTTATGAACGCCACATTCGACAAGCTTCTGCGCACCGCGGTCGAAGCGGGCACGATAAAAAACGACATCGGAACTTCTGATGTTCTTTATACGCTGTTCGGCATCTACTCGATCCCGGATACGCCCGATTGGCGGGAACGTGCCCACAGGATCGTTCGCCTGATCATGGACGGACTGCGTATTCGGCCTGAAACAGGATGATCAGTACGGGTTGGTGAAGATGGAATTGGAGAGCCTCGCAATGACCAATAAACAGGAGCTTCCCAATCAATCCGCTAGGCCCGATATTTCGGTCGCGATCATCATCCTTGCCGCTGGCCGGTCGAGCCGGATGTCGCCGGACGCAGGTCACAAACTGCTTTCGACATTCAATGGCGTTCCATTGGTGAGGCGAATGGCCTTGCGGGCCATCGAAAGCATGGCAAACGACGTCTATGCGGTCACCGGTTTCACGCACAAGCAGATCGAGGCCTGTCTTGTCGGCCTCGACATGACAATCGCCTTCAACCCGGCCTTTGCTTCCGGCATGTCGAGTTCGCTGAGCGCGGGTTTGAACATTCCCGGAGTGACGGACCATAACGGCGTGCTGATCCTTCTTGCGGACATGCCGTCCATTACCACGCACAATCTGGACCAACTTATCGAAGCCTTCGGAACATCAAAGGGGCGCTCTATCGTCCGGGCGGCACATGCAGGCACCCCCGGTAGCCCGGTGGTTCTCCCTAAGGCGCTTTACGCACAGGCACTGACACTGGAGGGTGATCGGGGCGCGAGGACATTGATTGAGAACTGTGATTTGGACATCATCGAAGTCGATATCGGTGAGGCGGCGATTGTCGATATCGATACGCTGAGCGATCTTCAAAGATCGGGCGGCATTCCGAGCTAGTCCTGCGATACTGCTGCGGAGATCAAACCCAACTGAAACCACGACAGCGCAAATCCACAGCCTGGCCACCAGCAGGAAGCGCAGTTTCTGCGCGGTCTGCGTTTTCAGATGCACAGCGCGAAGAAGGCAACGGGGTCGTCCGGCTCAGAAGCAACCTTCGCCTCCTTCAGCACAGTGCCATCAGCATCCACAACGCAGATGCTCGTCATCTCAAGGGAATCATCCAGTCCTCCGAAGTAGTCCATTGTCTTTCTCCATTCCGGTTAATGGTGGACCGACAAAAGCCGGTCAGTTCACCGTTCACGGTATGGCAAGAGGCGCTTTCTTCACACCCGACGACAACAGAAACAGTTACCCCAGCTAATCCATTTTTCCAAAAACTACCACTTCATCTTGAAGCCGACCTGCCCTTTGACAGAGTAGCTGTCGCCAAAATTGTTGAGGCTTGTGTTGACAAGACCTTCGCCATAGACCGCATATTTGTCGTCGTTCCATGTGTAAGAACCACCAATGCCAAGCCCGCCCCAAAGACGATCCTGTTCGCTGGCAAAGCTCACGCCTGCAACATCAACCTTCGTGCCTTCCAGAAACTCGTAATAGAGATTGGCAATCCCATAGACATGCGCACGATCAAGCTGGCCATTAGCGTTTTGCCATGAGCTTGCATGATCAAGCGTTAAGCCAAGACGACCCTGCAGGCTGTCACCACGATCAATGCTGATACGTGAACCGAATGTGTCGGTGAAGTCATCGTAATCAACGCTCGAATAGACAAGCTGTGCCTGCGGCGTGACCGACCAGGCTGGATCAATGGCAATGCGCTTGCCACCTTCAACCGACAGGGCATAGCCAAAGCCGTCATTGCCATCGACAAGCGTTGCATTGGCAAGAGTGGAATTGAGATCGCTTCTGTACCATGTCAGCTGTGCCTGACCGTCGAGATAGAAGCCATTTTCGCCATACCAGGTCAAGGTTCCGCCAAAGCCATAGCCATCAGTGGAGATTTCACCATCGCCATGCACGGAATTGGTCTTGGTCTTGCCATGGGCATAATGAACCGTGACGCCACCGATCAGCTTGCCGCCTTCATTCTCAAGCAGCAGACCGTCGAGACCAGCCTGAAGCTTCAGGATATTCTGGTCATAATCGGTTCTTGAGGTGGAGAAGCGTGGCTCGATGCTGTTATGGGCGCCTTCGATGCGTCCCCAGACGCCATTGCCTTCGATGGCAACGCCTGCTTCCTCGGGTGCCGCATAGGGCGTGCCAACCGGATCGGCACCTTGGGCAATCACACGATTGCCATTGCCAGCCCAGAGACGGTTTCCGACACGCTGTTGAAGCGTGGAGACACCATTCAGGCCAAGCAGAGACTGCGCATAGCTTTCATAGGTTGGAACACCTGCCTGATAAAGCGGTTCCGATGGCGGTGACACAGGATCGGTCGGATCAATTGGTTGCGTCGGATCGACAGGGCCTACCTGTGAACGCAAATACCAGTGGCCATCATTGGGTGTGCTCATACTGCCCTGATAGAGCTTATAAGCATGGGCACCGGCAACAACCGCTTTTTCCCCTGCATGCTCATAATCGCTTAACAGGCCAAAAGTCCCTTCTGCCACGCCGCCAACTTCAACAATCTGGATACCTTCGCTCGTCGGCATACCAACGCCACTGACATTGGTGACAACAACATGGGTGTGGCCAGCGGAATTGCCGGTAATGACGAGCCTGTCAGTATGAGAATCATCATTTCCGAGAACAGCTTCGACTTCCAGCACACCACCCTGCCCTATATAGTCGCCATTAATCGTCAGTGTGCCGATAGAATTGCCCGGTGCAATTACGCCATGATTGATCACCGAACCAACGCTTCCGACACCTTGCAAGCGACCGTTTTCTTCAACCGTAATGGAGCCACCAAGCGCCCCATCTACACGCATCGTGCCGCCGAAAACACGCGTTGTTCCGGTAAAGGCAGCATTATCGCTTGAGGAAAACCGTGTCAGTCCAGAATAATGCTCAATTGCGCCAGACCCGTTGAGCCGTTGCGTCAATTCATAAGGACCGCTTTGCGTGTCCGATGTGTGGTTGAAAACCAGCCTTCCATCACCAGACCCAAAATTGATGGCAGCAACATCCAGAATACCCGCCTGAGCAGCAATTGCGCCTGCGGCAGAGCCGATATTCAGAGTGCCTTGGCTTTCATCCCCCATGGCGATGTATATTTCGCCACCACTGCTGAGCGTGCTGTTGTCGTGAACAGTCACGACACCGCGCCCCTGACCAAGGCCGATGACAGTGTCGCCGCGCACCTGAACCTTACTGTTGCTGCCAATGGTCAGATCACCGACATCGATACCAACCAAAAGATGGTTACCTATATCAAGCAGACCGTTATCTTCGACGCGGGCGCTTACGGTGCCAAATTCGGCGATCCGACCATCACCAGTGGTCGTCACCTGCGAACCTGCGCCCGTAATCAGCAACTCGGTCAGCCTACCGGCATTGCTGCCCAGTTGCAGCAGACCACGGTTAGAGGGGTTTGCAGGATCGCCGTTGATATCAATCAAGCCACCATCCCTGACTTCTATGTAGACATTGCCAGTGCTGCCCGCGGCAGAAAGATCGCGGTCATCAATGATCAGCTTAGAGCCTGATCCGCTGACAATCAGATCTCCCGATCCTCTCAAATTCCCCAGTGAAACATTGCGCGCTTCGACGGTAGCACCTTCCAAAATCTCAACACGACCATAACCATTGACACCACTGCCAATATTGAGATGCGAGCTTGTGCCGGAGACCGCCAACCGGGCATTTGGCCCTGAAACAGTCAGTATTCCGTATCCAACGCTGCCAATATTAACAGTTCCTGTGCTTGTCAGCGCGGAGTCGACAATCGTCAGCTTCCCGGCTCCTTGCGTACCGACATGAACGGTTCGCAACTGGAAATCCGCGTTTCCTGCAAGCTCCAACGCCCCACTCGTCCCGGTGGTGGTGGCAATATTCAACGTACCACCCGTAAATGAAACACCCGTAGCCACGGAAATATTTGTTGCCAGGTCATTAATCGTAACAATGTTGTTGGTGCCGTTCTGAGGTACGGCATTGGGGGTCCAGTTTCCCGGAACAGCCCAGTCACTGGACTGATTTCCATTCCATTCCACTGTTTGAGCTGTTGTCGCCGTTACACCTAAAAGAATTGCAGCGGGAATCACAAGCCCTCCGCCAAGCCTCAACAAAGCCCGATCTGACAATGAAGAATGGAGTTTATCAAAATACAAAAATATCATTTCTCCCCTCCCTCTCATATAGCTAATATACGAGATGCCTAAAATTCATAATCATACAATAAATATAAAATATCAAGATTGAACTATAAAATCGTCCAACAATTTTGGAGTTTGTCTTTCAAAGGCCGCAATAACCATTAATATTTTTTCTATTTTCTTTCTGCTATCAAGTAATTGATACAATCTCGGCTCATATAAGCGCGATTGCATCTAAATCGGCTGAATCCGACATATTGCTGTGAGCTCGTCAAAAAACACTTCGTTGCGCGACAATAACCTCCTGCGTTGGGAACAAAATACATTCCTTAATGTTAATGTAGAGGTTGCGTACATAGGTTGCCTGCATTGACAAGTGGAGAATGTCGGAGGGAGGTATGCTTGATGAAAAAGATTATAGATTCCGCGTTCATAACATTCATCATATTGATGAAATAAAAATTATAAGCGAAAGTATAAACTCACTATGCCCTGATATTTACGTCAATACTTCGCTTGTGATGCCGTTTACCGGAGCGTTCAGGGCAGCAGATTCCATGCTAGTTTCCATGGTAATTTCAGGTCACGCCTGCGGAAATTGGAAAATAAAAGAATCTTATTCCGAATTATTCGCTTTACCAGGAACGATTATCATTATCCCACCTAACGTGCCTTTTGAATTGGATATATTTACCAAATCAGAATTTATTAATATTTATATTTCTCCGAAAATGCTCTTGGATATAAGCGATGATTTTTCTTTTTCTAGAAATAGTATCCTCAAATTAGATTACGATTTATTCATTACAGATCAGTTTTTGGAGCAAATAATATATTCTATAAAAGATAATGCTGATAAGGGGGCACCATTTTCGAACGTCGAAACCGAATACCTAGTGCGTCTACTTTTAGCTCGTGTAATTTCCCGATATTCGGCATCATCATGCAATGAAATTGTCGATGGCGGATTGACACCAAATACGTTGCAGAAAGTTTTGGACTTTATAGATAAAAATCTGCACCGTCGTATTGGGGCAGAACGGTTGGCTTCGATGGCTGGAACAGGACCAGCGCAATTTGCACGGCTTTTTAAGCGTGCAATGAAAGTGACACTGCATCAATATATCATTTATCGTCGTATAGAACGGGCACGTGAAATGCTAGCGACGACAGAAATGCCGATCGCCGAAATTGCGCAAGAATGCGGTTTTTCCGATCAAGTGCATTTAACAAGATTTTTTGGGCGCTTAGTAGGCCTGAGCCCCGCCTCATACAGACGAAAGACCCGCAACTGATTTGAGCGTTATCTTAATTAGCAAAAAAGTCGATTTCAAACAAAAATCGTCAATATCAGCATAGACAGTATCTTTTAGATAAATATTCTTCGAAACGGGTAGTTAGGCATTGAGGGCTGGGTTCGAAAATCAATCGAGAGATACCCAAGAATAGTTGATGATATCGTCGCAGTTCTCACGACGGTCTTCCTTAACTTTGGGACTGTGGAATCTTCCCACTTTTCTTTCCTTATGCATTCGAACTAATTTTATTTATCCCGCTTTGCCTTTAGTTTATCAGGGAGAGGGTCAATGGCGGCAGTCATAACAAACAAGGCAACCGGGACGTCCAGCAACGTTGGAGGAAACAGTATAGTCCTTTCTGCACCGAGCATTGTTAAACTGTCACTAAATCCTCGGTCAGTTTCAGATTATCAAAAAGTAGGTGAGGATCTTCTGATCCGGCTTCACAATGGCGAAACCATCCGCATCGTAAATTTCTACACGCATCACGCCGACGGCCAGAACAGCGACCTTGTTCTTGAGGATGACGATGGAAAGCTGTGGGTGGGTCAGCACAGCGATGGCCTAGCAGATTTCAATTTTGCAGAAATCCAGTCTGTCGATCAGTTGGCGGGGGGAACGAGCGGTGTCAGTCCAATCCTTCTCGGACTACTCGGACTGGGTGCTAGCGCAGGCATTATTGCCGCAGCTTCCAGTTCCGATGACGACGGTCTCAACGATGGAGGTGTGGGAGGAGGCACAGATCCAGGTCCCGATCCTGACGTGGATGGTCCTGAAGCCCCCACTGCAGCGCTCGCAAACGATACGGGCATAGACGGTGACGGCATGACCAGTGACGGCACTGTTATGGTCAGTGGCCTAAACGAGAATGGAAGCTGGCAATACAGCACCGATGGCGGTGCAACCTGGCAAGACGGCAACGGTACGAGCTTCGAACTTGAAGAGGGCCACTATGCCCACGGCCTCGTTCGGGTGCGTCAGACAGATGCTACGGGTAACGTAAGCGAGCATGGATTACTCGGTGAGGTGACGGTAGACGTGTCACCACCTACAACGGACGTAGTACTGAGCGACCCCGAAGGAGACAATATTCCGACCGCTTCCGGCACAACGGAGCCAGGTTCGACCGTAGTCATAACATGGCCGGACGGTTCAACGACACCGGTGGAAGCCGACAGCGAAACCGGCGAATGGACAGCAACCGCCCCTACTGTTCAGCCTGATGGCGATGTGACTGTTGTGGTAACGGATCCGGCTGGCAACTCGGAAACAGGCTCAACCGACTGGACGGCGGATACGACCCCACCCGATACGGGTGGAGCGGGCACAACCGTGACCGTCGGTACAATCGCGGGCGATGGCGTGGTCAATGCGACAGAAGCTGCAGGCAATGTCGATGTGACTGTGACGCTCAGCAATATCCCTGATGATGCAACAACAACGGCGGTGACGGTCTTCGTTGATGGCGAATCTTATCAAGCCACCGATAACGGCGATGGTACATGGACAGCATCCGTTCCGGGTAATGTCCTTACCAATGCCGAGACGCAGACGGTAACCGCAGAAGCAGTCTTCACAGATGCTGCGGGCAATGCAGCACAACCAGTCACTGGTACACAAAACTTCACAGTGGATATTACACCACCGGATCCGGTTGCGGCTGGCACGATGGTGACGGTAGGTGCGATCGCCGGAGATGGCGTGGTCAATGCGGCAGAAGCTTCAGGCAATGTCGATGTAACGGTGACAATTACCGATATCCCTGACGATGCAACGACAACGACGGTGACGGTTTTTGTTGACGGTGCACCTTATGAAGCAACGGACAATGGTGATGGTACGTGGACGGCCACGGTTCCCGGCAGTGCGCTCGCGGGAGCGCAGGCACAGACGGTAACGGCGGAAGCAACATTTGCGGACGCGGCTGGCAATCCATCCCAGCCAGTCACTGGTTCGCAAGCCTACAGCGTTGATACGACACCACCGACTACGGATGTCGTTTTGAGTGACCCCGAAGGAGACAATATACCTACAGCGTCGGGTACGACGGAGCCGGGATCGACTGTGGTGGTGACATGGCCGGATGGTTCAACCACGCCTGTTGATGCAGACGACGAGACTGGTGAATGGACGGCAACTGCCCCCACTGCTCAGCCTGATGGGGATGTGAATGTTGTGGTGACGGATCCGGCTGGCAACTCGGAAACGGGTTCTGCCGAATGGGCGTCTGACACCACGCCACCGGATCCGGTTGCGGCTGGCACGACGGTGACGGTAGGTGCGATCGCCGGAGATGGCGTGGTCAATGCGGCAGAAGCTTCA
>DAMCEK010000010.1:0-53326 GCA_032057925.1 Rhizobiaceae bacterium | reverse complement strand
CGCTCGCGGGAGCGCAGGCACAGACGGTAACGGCGGAAGCAACATTTGCGGACGCAGCTGGCAATCCATCCCAGCCAGTCACTGGTTCGCAGAACTATACTGTCGACATAGTCATGCCGGTTGCACCGACGCTCGTGCTTGAGAACGATACCGGAGCCGATAGTGGGGATGGCATCACCAATGACGGCACGGTTGTTGTCAGCGGGCTTGAGAACGGCGCAAGCTGGCAATACAGCACCGATGGTGGACAAAGCTGGCAGAACGGCAGCGGCACGAGTTTCCAGCTTGAACCCGGTGTATATGAAGAGGGCGCTGTTGTGGTGCGCCAGACGGATGCTGCTGGCAATAGCAGTACGGGCGGATCACTCGGAGCCGTAGCGATCGACACCTCAGTTAGTGCACCAACCGCAGCGCTTGAAAATGATACGGGTGCGGCTGGAGATGGCATCACCAGTGTTGGCTCAGTCGTAGTCAGCGGTCTTGAAGACGATGCAAGCTGGCAATACAGCACCGATGGTGGGCAAAGCTGGCAGAACGGCAGTGGTACGAGTTTCGCACTTGCTCCGGGTGCCTATGAAGAGGGCGCTGTTGTGGTGCGGCAGACAGACGCCGCTGGCAATATCAGCCTGAATGTTTCGCTTGGTCCGGTGACAGTCGCAACTCTTGTGGGAGTGAATGATAGCGCTGACGTTGATATGGGCAGTCGTGAATCAGAAACATATGATCCGGTGACAGACGAAAGTCTTGTGGTTCTCGGACTGCTCGATACAGGTGCTCCTACAAACGGTGTTGCCGTGACAGTTGGGGCCGGTTCGACTGGCGATATCATGGTCAATGTCAGCCAGTCGGCGCTGATTGCTGTGGCGGATGCTTTCAATGTCGAACTTTATGACGCGTCAGGCAATTTGGTTGCAGTCGCCACAACAACTGGAGACAATCCGCTTCTGGGCGATATAGCGGGTGTCCGCATCCTTGGCCTGACAGGTGACAATAGCCTCACCGCTAACTTCACAGGCCTTGCGCCCGGCGATTATACAGTTGTTGTTCGTAAGGGGAACAGTGCACTCGGTACGCTGCTTGATGCGAATAATGACGGCATATCGCTTCAGGAACTCGGACAAGGTGGAGTGGTTCTCGGGCCAGAAAATCAGGCGTTGTTGCTTGATGCTGTCGAGACGTCGTTGAATGGCCAAGTTCTTTCGCTGGGAACGACAGTGAGAGGGATTCTTGAAATTGCGCTGGACACGACCACGACAATTGGGGCTGGCGATCTGGTTGCAATTATCAGTAATAGTCTCAATGCGATAGGCCTGTCTGCCTATTTGGATAATGTGTTAAGCACGGTGGCCCAGACATTGCTCAGCAATACGCTGACACTTATCCAAGATACGTCTGCTACTGTGGTGCTGACCGAACACACCTTCACTGATGGCGGCACGCCGATAAGCGGAAGTGTGATCGATCCTGATCAGGACACGACAGGCGAGCCGGGTGAAGACAGCGTTATTCCCGGCACTCAGGTGACGCAGGTTGAATTCAGTGACGGCACGATTGTCCAGCTTGTGGATGGTAGCGCCACTATTGAGGGGGCCTATGGCTCTCTTACCATCAATTCTGACGGTTCATATAGTTATACACCGAAGGGAAATCCGGCGGGTGTGGGTCAGGCGGATGTCTTCACCTACACCATATCAGATGGCACAAATTCGGTGGAAGCCAATCTGACCATCAATCTTGATGGTGAACTTCTGGCCAGTGATACAGCGCAGGCCGGCATCGAGTACAAGTATGGAGTGGCGCCGGGAGTTAATATGCCCGACGCCATAGAGGAAAGCTGGTTTGCCGGTCTAGGCCAAACGATCACAGCCGAAAGCGACCCTATTGTTGTAGCCGAAAACACCACACAAGATGTCACGCTCGACTTCAATATTGGAAGCCTTTTGGGTGTTGGTAGCAGTATTGTCGTTTACATCGAAATTTTTGAAAATGACCAATGGAACACCTATGCAACCTATGGTGAAAGCCAACTGCTGAACTTACTGGGCAGCGGCGGTTCGGGAAAACTTCTGGTTCCTGATCTACCAGTAGGCGAGTATCGCGTGACAGCCGAAATTGGCACAGGCGTGGGTATCGCAGGCAGTGCTAGCGTGGGTATAAGTTCCACAGTTACCGATATGAACGAGCATATCGTCAGTGACACTTTTGCTGCCGTAGGCAACTTGTTCGACAATGATGTGGCTGGTGTCAACGATCTGCCTCTCGCCATTTCGGCAAATGGAACCGAGTTTTCGAATGTGGTTGAAGGAGCGCCTCAGTCAATTATCGGAAACTATGGCTTACTAACGGTAACAGCAGATGGCTCCTATACTTATACGCCCGATGAGCGCGCAACAGCGGGAAGCATGTTCACCGATACGTTCACCTATCGCATCGATAAAGATGGTTTCTATCAGGAAGCAACTTTGACGGTGACAGTCAACGGATGGATACAGGGTGAAACAGACCAGCCTACATCTGCACCACAACCTGAACCCGATAATTTCTTGACCGCTTTTGCTGATGCTGAAGTTATTCCGATGCATGCGCTTTCGGATGGTGAGAACAATCAATCCACTAACGATCATAAGTTCTCAGCGAGGCTGCAAGATGGTCTGTTTTTGGAGGAAGGAAACAGCGATATTATTTTGCCGTTCAATGACGACAACGCAGCACATGACGCTTCCCACAATATATCGCCGGGAAGCATCGAAACCGCTTTAGGGGTGGACAATGCAGCGTTGACGGAAGATCCACTCTCTCATCTCGTGACCGACCCGCTTCAGCAGGACGACAACCTGCATTCAGCACAGGTGATCTGATCAGATTGCATCCTCCGCCGCCTGCTACGCTGGCGGCGGAGGCTCTATGACCGTAGTTCCCGGTTTGTGACCGGACATAGTGGATAGTAAATGCGTAAAATTCGGGTTTTGAGATATTTTGTGACCATAACCTTCTCCTCATGCCTTTTGGTATCTTGCCAGATGTCTGCAAACAGTCCTGATATGGATGACAAGACGCTTACTCGATCAGAAAAAAATGGCATCTCGCGACCATCAGAGGCCACGGGTTTTGCGCCGACCCTCACCGCAAACAGAAGCGAACCCTCTAGCGCTTCCAAAACCACTCTCAAAACGCCGGACCGTGGTTCGCTTGATATGGAAACTGCGGTTAGGCGGGCCATTGAGTGGCACCCGTCCGTTGATGAGGTGACGGGGCGAATCTATCAGGCGGAAGAACGCATTCGAGCCGCAAAGGGCGGCTATTTTCCAAAACTCAACGCCGGTGTGAATTCAGGCTACCAGAACAGCAATCGCGAAGGCTGGCGACCCAATTTTAATGTTTCTGCCTCACAGATGCTTTACGATTTTGGTAAGGTTTCCAGTTCCGTCGATATCGAACAGGCAGGCAAGGGCATCAGCCGCGCACGTCTGCTGCTTGCCGTTGACGATTTGTCACGCGATACGGCCAACGCAGTCGTGGAAGTTCAGCGCTACCGCAGCCTTGCTGCGCTGGCGCTGGCGCAAGTCGACGGTGTGCGCCGTATTGCCGGACTCGTGGGAGAACGCACGGATAAGGGTGCAAGCACGATGTCCGACAAAACACAAGCTGATGCGCGCGTTGAATCCGCGCTCGCCACACAGTTGCAATACCAGTCGGAATTAAGCCGCTGGCAAGTTATGCTTGGCGCGCTGATTGGCGGTAGTTCACCAAACCCGACAGATGATGCTCCGACATGGCTTGCGAAGGCCTGCGATATCGCAGCGCCCGATTGGGAGGAAGTACCCGCGATCCTGGAGGCGCAAGCGGCCAAAGAAGAGGCGAAAGCGCAACTGGCGGCAAGTCGGGCCGAGGCGTTTCCAACGGTTTCGCTAGAGGCATCGACAGGCTACGATCTCAACGCTTCGCGGGATAATACCACGGGAAATGATCGTCAGCCGGAATATGCTGTCGGTGTGAACGTTTCATCTAGCCTTTATAATGGCGGGCAGACCGGCGCGCGCAAACGAGCGGCCGCTTATGCGCTTCAGTCTGCTGAAGCGGCCATCAGCACGGTCCGCTTTGATATCCAGCGTAATCTTATGGGATCGCGCAGCCAGATTGGCACGCTGAGTCGCCTACGGGGCTCGCTGGAATCGCGTGCTGGTATGATGGTCAAGACGCGCGACCTTTATCGTGAGCAATATCTGGAGCTTGGGACGCGAACCCTTCTAGATCTGCTCAATGCAGAGCAGGAACTGCATGAATCGCGTTTCCAGATTGCCAACACTGTCCATGATCTGCGTCGGCTCAATATAAGCTGTCTTTATAATTCTGGTAAGATTCGTCAGGGATTTGGTATCAATCCAGCAATGTTGAGAGGGGCATTGTGAGCCAATGAAACATGGCGAAACACCTCCCCGAACGGACCCTTTGCCGGCTTTCGAGCAACCGGAAGATACGCAACAGGATGTTAGGGGCGCAGCTTTGCACCATAATCCGTGGCTTGATGCCCTGCAGCACCTTGCACGCCATTATCGCCTTGGCGTTTCCATGCAAAGCGTGAAGCTGGCGGCTTCAGCCAGTTATAGCGGCAGCGCAGAAATGGAACTGCATGCCATCGCCCGCCGTATGGGTTTGAATGTCAGGCTCGTTGCGCCGCAGGAAATAGATATTTCCACCTGGCATGTACCGCTCATACTTGAGCTGGCTGACGAACAGCTTGCCGTCGTTCAGAAAATCTCCGCTAATCGTGAGGCCGCGTGCTTGATGAGCGGTGAACAAGGGCTGGAACAGGTTTTTCCGCTTGATTCACTTCTTGCGCAGACCAAGCGTATCCTGTTGGCGCGTCCGTCGAAATCTTTCCCCGATGCACGCGTCGATGCCTATATCAGTCCTTATAAAGAGAATTGGCTAAGACGCCTCATCTTGCGCGATGCGGGGTCTTACGGCCATGTGCTGGTCGCCTCGGTCATCGCCAACATGCTCGGGCTTGCCGGTATCATCTTTTCCATGCAGGTCTATGATCGCGTGGTCCCGGCACAATCCTTCAACACGCTTTATGTCTTGTTCAGTGGCGTCGTGCTAGCGATCTTCTTCGATTTTATGATGCGCCGCGCGCGCATGGGCATTATCGATATGCTCGGTAAAAAGACCGATCTGCAAATGTCTGACGTGATTTTCGGTCATGCGTTGCGGGTGCGCAATCGCTCCCGACCAACCTCGACAGGATCGTTCATTGCCCAATTGCGCGATATAGATCAGGTACGCGAATTGCTCACCTCGACGACTGTCGCAGCACTTGCCGACCTGCCGTTCTTTTTCCTGTTTCTTGTGCTGTTCTGGTGGCTTGCAGGACCCCTGGTTTTGATCCCGTTGGGTGCGTTGTTCGCCTTGATCCTGCCTGGCATTTTTCTGCAAAGTCGACTTCGAAAACATGCCAATTCAGCCATGCGCGAGGCGTCCTTGCGCAACGCCATGTTGGTGGAAACAGTGCAGGGCATTGAGGATATCAAGAGCTTGCAGGCAGAAGATCGTTTCCAGCAACAATGGAACCATTTCAATTCTGTCACCGGCGAGGCGCAGATCAGATTGCGCTCGATCACCAACGGCCTGAGCATCTGGACTCAGAACGTGCAGACAGGCGTTTACGCTCTGACGGTCTTCGTTGGTGCGCCAATGGTCATCAGTGGTGACATCACAACAGGCGCGCTCGTCGGCGCTTCCATTCTGGGGTCACGCATGCTCGCTCCGATGGGACAATTTTCGCAGATTGCCGGACGTTTTCAGCACGCGCGCATCGCCAAGCAGGGACTTGATACCCTCATGCAGATGCCTGTCGATCATCCCGACAACGAAAGTCGAATTCATTGTCAGGCCATCCGGGGTTCTTATTATCTTAAGAATGCTGTTTTCCGCTATGGCGATGAGCGAGCATCTCCTGTGTTGCTGGTGCGGGATCTCAAGATAGAGCAGGGTGAGCGCATTGCTGTTCTCGGTCGCAATGGGGCCGGAAAGTCCACGCTCCTGTTGGCGCTATCGGGCCTTCTAGATGCAAGCGAGGGCGAGGTTTTACTGGATAATCTGTCCCTACCCCAGATCGATCCCGCTGATGTGCGCCGCGATATCGGGGTTTTGACCCAGAATTCACGACTGTTCTTCGGCACGCTTCGTGACAACATCACCATGGGCGCACCAACCGCCTCTGATGAAGACATCCAGCGTATGCTCGGCATGGCGGGTGCCGAAAATTTCATTCGGAAGCTACCGCAGGGGTTAGAATCTCTGGTGCAGGAAGGCGGAACAGGCCTTTCAGGTGGGCAAAAGCAGGCTATCCTGCTAGCGCGCACCTTAATCCGCGATCCGGCGGTGCTGCTGCTTGACGAACCCACTTCCACGATGGATGAGGCGACGGAGCGCCACTTCATCCGCGCGTTTGCGCAATGGAGTATTGGGCGCACTATCGTCATCGCCACACATCGAATGCGCGTATTGGAACTGGTCGATCGGATTATCGTAGTTGAGAATGGGCAGATCACACTCAACGACACAAAGGAACGCGGCATGCAGATCTTGCTCGGGGTGAGCAATGTTGAAACATCCAGGGCCTGAACGGAGTTCGATATGACGGCCACCAGCGATGATTTCGGGGCATGGGCGAAAGGAAGTGCTGATGGCAGACGTCTCAAGCGTTCGAAGCACTTTGTGATGCTGGTCTTTGTGTTTTTTGTTATCCTGTTGTTATGGGCATATCTTGCGGTGCTCGATGAGGTCTCCAGCGGCACCGGCAAGGTGGTTCCGACGTCACAGGAGCAAGTGATCCAGTCTCTTGAGGGCGGCGTGCTGGCGAGGCTCTATGTACGACAGGATGATGTGGTAGAGCCCGGAAAAATACTGGCGCAGCTTGATCCCACGATGACTGAATCGACCGTTCAGGAAAGTGCTGCGAAATATCGGGCAGCTCTAGCCAGTTCTGCGCGGCTGAGTGCGGAAGTCAGTGGCGGCGAACTCCAGTTTCCAGACGAGTTAGACGCCTTTGCATTTCTGAAAGAATCGGAAACAAAATTATATGATGCGCGCAAGCGCAGCCTGAAAGATTCGCTTGTCTGGCTGGCCGAATCCAGAACGCTTATTCAGGATGAACTCTCCATCAGCCAGTCTTTGTCAAAGAGGGGAGCCGCGAGCAATGTGGAGGTCATCCGCCTCAAGCGCCAGCTTGTCGAAATCCAGTTAAAAGAAACGGAAATACAATCCGATTACATCGTCAAAGCGCGCGAGGAGTTGGCAAAAGCCAACGCAGATGTCGAATCGCTTTCTTCCGTGATACGTGGGCGTGCGGATTCTCTCGCGCGCTTGACCTTGCGCTCGCCGGTTAGAGGTATTGTAAAAAATATCGAAGTGTCCACGATCGGGGGCGTGTTGCCACCAAATGGCAAGCTGATGGTCATTGTTCCCCTTGACGAGCAGCTTCTTATCGAGGCACGTATTTCGCCGCGTGATATCGCTTATATCCACCCTGAACAGTCGGCAACCGTTAAGGTAACAGCTTATGATTATGCGATTTACGGCAGCCTGAAAGGCAAGGTCGTCAGCATTTCTCCGGACACCATTCAGGATGAGATCAAGCCGGAAGAGTTCTATTATCGCGTTTTCATCAAAACGGAAACGGATGCGCTTTTTAACAAGAACGGCGACCGTTTTCCCATCGTGCCCGGTATGGTCGCGACAACAGATATACACACTGGGAGCAAGACGGTCTTCGAATATCTCGTTAAACCATTCAACCGGGCTCGCGAAGCGCTTCGTGAGCGTTAGGACTAATCGTACCCCCTAACCTGTCCGACATCAGCGCCTTTGAGACAAACCAGTGTTAATTGAGAAGAGAGGATTTTCGGCTCATCATAGCTCTATCAAAGGAAGCGAAGATGAGACAGAAACCCGTACCGCAGACATCTGCGGCTGAGAAGACGATCAAAGACATCCGGCGTGCCACGCGTAAACATTATTCGGCAGAGGATAAAATCCGTATTGTGCTGGAAGGCCTGCGTGGCGAAGACAGTATTGCCGCGATTTGTCGCCGAGAAGGAATCGCCGAGAGTCTTTATTATAGCTGGTCAAAGAAATTTCTCGAGGCAGGCAAGAAGCGGCTTGCAGGCGACACCGCCCGTTCAGCGACCAGTGACGAGGTTCGGGCATTGCGTCGTGAAAGCCGTGAGCTGAAGGAGGCATTGGCTGACGTCACGCTGGAAAACCGCCTGCTTAAAAAAAGCATGATCGGGGATGGGGGCGACGACGAATGAGATATCCCGCCACCGAAAAGCATGAGATCATCCGGCTTGTCGAGCAGTCGCATTTGTCAGCCAGGCAGACGCTGGAAAAGCTGGGCATTCCAAGGCCGACCTTCTATCGATGGTATGATCGCTTCCAGACCTACGGTGTCGAGGGGCTGGAAGACCGGACGTCCGCACCTTCGCGGGTGTGGAACCGTATCCCTGACGAAATCCGGGATCGCATTATCGCACTGGCACTGGATCATGCCGATCTGTCGCCGCGCGAGTTGGCGGTGAAGTTCACTGATACGGAAAGTTATTTTGTATCAGAGGCGTCGGTCTACCGCTTGCTCAAGGCTCACGACCTGATCACGTCGCCAGCCTATATCGTCATCAAGGCTAATGACGAGTTCAAGGACAAGACCACAAGGCCGAACGAGATGTGGCAGACCGACTTCACCTATCGTGCGCCTCGTCCCGGATGGTCCGGGGTGCATATGACTGGAATGCATTGAGAAAGGAGGGGTTGAAGAATGCCCTGCTCCCTGCTGTGAGGCCAGCATATCCTCCACCACGCGAAAGCTTAACGGAAAGCGGAAATAGAGCCATACGGCTTCTGCTATGATCTCTCCTGGAAAACGATGGCGATGATAAAGCGAGGGGCGAACTTCGGTCATACACTTTTATCACCAAACACATTTCCACCGAAGTTAACGTAACGGTGCCTTCTCTGGTCCTCTCGATGAGCCAGAGCTTACTTCAAAATGCATTAGGTCAACGGGGCAAGGTCACTATCGTTTGTAGACTTCACGGCGATTTCCAATGCGAACGATGAGGATGCAAACATCCCCATCCTCAATATTCGCGATGATGCGGTAATCACCTACTCGATATTTCCAGAACGCGCCGAGTTTGGAACCTTTCAAGGCTTCGCCGATACTGCGCGGATCTTCCAACTCAGCGACGCGACCATGAAGGAACGCGAGTATGCGCTTTGCTGACATATGATCGAGCTTTGATAGTTCGCGCTCTGCTGCGCGCTCGAATCTAATCTTCCAGACCATAGCGCTTCATTAGTTCATCAATACCCACAGTGTCCGATTTACCGCTGCGAACATCGGCTAGACGTTGCTCGGCCAGATACAGGTCTTCGAGGTCATCAATGTGCCCCACAATGGCCTCAGTTGCGTAAAAAGTCTTACTGCGTCCGGTGCGCGCTGCGAGGTCCGCAAGTCTGGCCTCTATGTCGCTCGGAAGGCGAATTGAAATAGGCATGGTTGACGCTCCTTATTAAGTGCGATACAAGTATCGCATTTCGCCACTAATAGGTCAAGTTGGGTTATGCTGGCTGTCTGTTGGCGAACCAGATGAAGCTGAGCGTCCATCACATCACGACCTACCGTTATGCGCGCCCTGTCGTGCTCCAGCCGCATCGCATGATGCTGCGCCCGCGCACCTGTCAGGACATTACCGTATCGGTGAGTTCGCTGATCTTGTCTCCACTGGCGGAAATCGCTTGAACGCAGGATGTCTTCGGCAACCTTATCGCCACCGCCCGGTTCATCGGGCCGACCGCCGAACTCATCATCACAAGCCGTCTGATCATTGAGCAGCAGGCTATGGAGTGGCCGGTATTCCAGATCGCGCCGGAAGCACATTTCTTCCCGTTCCAGTATTCCGCCGACGATATAGCAGATCTGGGTGCGTTCCGTATTCCAGAACACGCCGATCCAGCCGGAAGCATGGAGAAATGGGCGCAAGCCTTCGTCCGGGGCGCACCGACCGACACGCTCTCACTGCTGAAGGATATCAACGCCGGTATCCTTGGGTCCGTGACGTATTGCATCCGCGACGACGAAGGGACGCAGACACCGCTGGACACGCTGGCATTGGCGAACGGCTCGTGTCGGGACATTGCCGCGCTGTTCATCGCGGCGGTTCGCCATCTCGGTTTTGGTGCCCGCGCCGTTTCGGGTTATCTCTTTGATCCGCAAGTTCATGCCGAGGATCACGGTTCAACCCATGCCTGGGCAGAGGTCTATCTGCCCGGTGCTGGATGGATTGCTTTCGACCCGACCCATCGCCGTCTCGGCGGCGCGAGCCTCATTCCGGTGGCGGTGGCTCGCAGCAATCGTCAGATCATGCCTGTCGTCGGCGGCTATATCGGCACAGCAGAGGATTTTGTCGCCATGGACGTTGGGGTAAGCGTCACGCCGGCAGGCTAACCGCTTTGCTGCGGTCATCTGACAGGCGAGGACTTTCGAAGCCCAGTCTGGAAAGACCCGTTCGCACCTCGGATGCGCTCATGAACAGATCCCAAAGCAGCCCGGTGCGGAGATTCTCGATCATGATGACGATTGGCCCCTGATTGATCGCCAGATAGGTGCGCGCATACCAGTTGCGGCTTTCGCAGAAAGCATCGACGAAACCGAACCGCCCCCAGATGCGATGCGCTGGCCTTGTCAGGAAATGCCGCAGAGCGCGCATTGCTTCGTCTGGTGCGTAAGGAAAGCTGGAAAGTGCGGCGCTTGGCGTGATCACGCCGATGTCGGTGGCGGGCGCATGCGCGACATAGCCTTGTGGGCCATGGCTCGATGTCAGCCCCCAGCAATCGGGACCATATCCGGCGTGACCATGCGGATTGCGGACACAGTGCTCGTAGTTGATGCGTGTGTGGCGAACATTCTGTTGCCAGTAGTCGGCATGGCAATCCGATAGTCCGCGCGGATCGAGGCCACAGAATGAATACTGCGCGATGAAAAGCGGACCGCCATGATCCATGCCGAGCGGCAGTTCAATGCCGTGGTATCTGCGCCCATTGCAGAAAGCCTGTCCCGAGGCAAACCCCTCATGATAAACCGTCGCGTCGATCGAATGATCGGGCGACCCCGCAGCGAGCACATAGGCTAGCAGTCCTTCGTTCCAACCGGCAATTTTCTGGTTCATCGACCAGTCATGCCGGGGGCTCCAGTGCCAATAGAGCTGGTTTTCAGCATCCCGTCTGTACCAATCCCACTCAGCCTGAAACCACAGCCGGTCAATACGACGGCGAACGTCATGCTCCCGTTCTGTATCACGGTTCAGATATTGGCGCGCGCATAAAAGCCCCTGGAACAGGAACGCGCTTTCAACCACATCGCCTCCATCGTCCTTGCGACTGAAGGGAATGGTCTCGCCTGTTCGTCCGTTGATGAAATGCGAAAACATGCCGTGGTATCGCGGTGTCTGTTCCAGACAGGACAGCATTTTGTCAAACCGGCCAATAGCCTCATTGCGTGAAACCCAGCCCCGCTCCACTGCGACAATGATCGCCATGATGCCAAAGCCCGAGCCGCCTATGGCGACAAGATCATTGGCGGGATCACCGGATGTTTTCTGCCGGTCGCGCGCGAGGCCTGATACGGGATGCGCCCCCTCCCAGAAGAAGCGGAAAGTCTGCCTCTGGACCAGATCGAGTAGGTCGTCGTCGGCTTCGGGAAACGAGTGGGGAAGCGCATCTTTTCGCAGATTCATTTAAAGATCAATAATGTGCATAGCGGCACCAGAAAGACAAAAGGCCCGCACTTTGCGGGTGCGAGCCTTCTATTCTGGTTTTCACCTTGATTTCAAGACGAAACGCATTGCCGGCGTGGGCCGTTATTGGGCTGGAACGTATTGTCGGAAGCCCGATATGATCGGTAGCGGTTCTGACACGACTGGACGTGAGCGTTGCCGCGGGCGCGCGGCTGGTTGTTGATTGCTCCGCCGACGATCGCACCGGTTACGAAGGCTGCAGCCGGGAACCACACGCCGTTATGTTGGCGATAGCCTCGTCGTGGCTCGTTATAACCGCGATGGCCATTGTAATAGGAGCGGTTGCCGCGATGTTCAAAGCCACCCCGATGCTGTCGTTGCATCCGGTTCCCGGAGCGATTGCCATTGCGGCGCCAGTCCGGGCCAGACTGAACGGTCTGGACGTTTGTCGAAAATTCGCTCGCCCGGGGGACGTGTACAGAAGTCGCACTCACCGGCGCGATGGTCGCAAGACCGAATGTCAGCGCAAGCGCCGAGGCGCAAATGCCCGGCAATATCTTTTTCATCGGAAATTCCTGAAGAGGGAGGTTGATTATGTCCCTCTCTAAATAAAACGGCTGATATCGCTTATCGTTCCACACGCACACATTATTCGGCAGAGGATAAATCCGCATTATGCTGGACGGTTTGCGCGGCGAAGACAGCATCTCTGCGATCTGCCGCCGGGAGGATCGCGGAGAGCCTGTATTATTGCCTCATGGAACGCTGCGACATGTCGCCACAATATGCGTTTTGTCCCTACGCCGTAGCTTTCCGCGCGACGCTTCCATTGCGCTTCCACACTTTACCCCACAAACGCCGAAAGCCTCCGGAGGGAGGCTTTATGTGTTTGTATTTGTTGTTATTTTTTGGTTGCGGGGGCTCGCAACCAACGATTCCTGCGCTTAGCTGAACAGGCTATATCAAAATTAGCGGCTTAACCTTAAGACGGTGTCGCTCTTCACACGTGGCGCGCTATTGCTACGCGCCGAAGCGATTTATCTTCCTATAGCGTCAAACAATGAAATCTTCTCGGTTTTGAACGTAATCGCGGAACATCCGGCAATTTCCGGGGTTAGGTCTTCATCGACCCGAATGTTTCACGCTAACCCGAGAGCAGACAAAGATGGACAACACCTTTCCCTCCCCACCTTTCAACACGCCCCATCAGCCCATGCCCGGGCTGACGGAAAAAATGGACCCACGACCTGACCACGGCGAAAAAACCTATAAAGGCTCAGGCCGGCTTGAAGGGAAAAAGGCCATCATAACGGGTGGTGACAGCGGTATCGGTCGCGCGGTCGCCATCGCTTATGCGCGCGAAGGAGCCGATATCCTCATCGCCTATCTCGAAGAAGAGAGCGACGCAATCGAGACCAAGGCACTCATTGAGGCGGAAGGGCGGAAAGCCGTACTCATGAAGTGCGATATCCAACATCCTGGCACCTGTCGTGAGATAGTACAACGCGCGCTGAGCGAGCTGGGCGGAATCGATATTCTGGTCAACAATGCCGCGCATCAGGCAAGCTTTGACGAACTGGAGGATATTTCAGACGAAGAATGGGACCTCACCTTCCGCGTGAATATCCATGCAATGTTCTATCTAACCAAGGCAGCCGTTGCGCACATGAAACCCGGTGCCTCTATCATAAATACAGCGTCGATTAACTCGGACATGCCGAATCCGACGCTGCTTGCCTATGCCACGACGAAGGGCGCAATTCAGAATTTCACCGCAGGACTTGCTCAGTTGCTCGCTGAAAAAGGTATCCGTGCCAATGCCGTGGCACCAGGACCCATCTGGACACCTCTGATCCCATCCACACTTCCGGAGGACGCGGTCAAAAATTTTGGCAAACAGACCCCGATGAAGCGTCCCGGCCAGCCCGCAGAACTCGCTTCTGCCTATGTGATGCTCGCTGATCCGCTCTCGAGTTATACGTCAGGCGCCACCATTGCCGTTACCGGCGGCAAACCTATCCTTTAGTGCATAATTCGCCCAGAACGAAAACCGGATTGCCAGGATTAGCTCCAGCTTAAAGGAAATAACCGTGCCGCACGCTTTCTGGAAAGGTTATCTCAAACTCTCGCTTGTCACCTGCGCGGTGGAACTGACGCCAGCGACCAGTGATAGCGAAAAAGTGCACTTTCACACCATCAATGAAAAAACCGGCAACCGGGTCGTCAGCCGCTATGTGGACGCGGTGACGAACAAGGTTGTTCGCGACGATGATCAGGTGAAGGGTTTTGAGAGCAGCGACGGCGATTATGTGACCTTTGAGGAAGAGGAGCTTGAAGCCGTAGCACTGGAAAGCACACGCACCATCGACATCGACAAATTCGTGGCCCACGACAGCATTGGCTGGATCTGGTACGACAAACCACACTACCTCGCCCCTTCCGACAAGGTGGGACAGGAAGCCTTTGCCGTCATTCGCGAGGCGATGGAAAAGAGCAAGGTCTGCGGTCTGGCCCGGCTCGTCATGTATCGGCGCGAAAGGGCCGTTCTTCTCGAACCACGCGGTCGCGGCATTGTTCTTTGGACGCTGCGTTTTGGCGACGAAGTACGCAAGGCGGACGATTATTTCCCTGCCACAGACAAAAAGCCCGACCGTAAACTCTTTTCAATGGTGCGCTCGCTGATTAAGACCAAGACGGAAGACTGGAATCCGGATTTCCTGCAGGACCCAGTCCAGAAGAATCTCAAATCGATGATTGCGGCCAAGAAAAAGAAGACCAAGCCATCGAAACCCAAGGCGGGAACGGCTTCTCCGCAAACCGACGGCAATGTTATCAACATAATGGATGCGTTACGCAAAAGCCTCGACAGGGAAAAGAAAGATCGCTGACACGCTATTTGCTGCGTCTGAATGGCTTCATTTTCGGCAAAACCTTTGCAGCTGCATGGAAATGCTGCCACGGATCGCTTTCAAGCGCAGCCAGACGTGTCGGCGCATTGAGGATGGTGAAATGCGTAGGCCCTATGGCTGGTGAAAGCTCGTCCCAGCTAAGCGGCATGGAAACGGCTGCGCCCGGACGTGCACGTGGCGAATAGGGCGCCACCGCAGTCATGCCGCGCTGGTTGCGCAGATAATCGATCAGAATCTTGCCTTTGCGCTTGGCCTTGGAAATTGTCGAGACATAGCGCTCCGGGTTTTCGGCAGCCATCTGATCGGCCATTGCTTTGGTGAAAGTTTTCAAGGCTTCCCAGTCTGCCTTTGGTTTGAGCGGCACCACCACATGCAGACCTTTTCCTCCCGAAGTCTTGACAAAGGATGCAAGGCCCAACGCTTCCAGCCGGTCTCTGGTCTCAAAGGCCGCGTCAACCACCCGCTCCCATGCAACGCCCTCACCCGGATCAAGGTCCGTCGTCAGCATGTCGGGTAATTCCCAATTTTTGAGCGTTGAGCCCCAAGGGTGAATTTCGAGCGTGCCAGCTTGAACGAGACCGATCAGCCCATCGAAATTCCGAATACTGATGAAGGGTTCTTCGTCCTTGTTTGCTGGATCCTTTACCTCGACAATATGCGCGTTCAAGCCTTTCCAGGCATGTTTCTGAAAAAAATGCTCGCCCTCTATCCCCGTCGGGCAACGCAGCAGCGCAAGCGGACGATTGATGATGAAAGGCTCGATGCGCGGCCAAACCTCGGCATAATAATCGGCAAGCCCCTGTTTCGTCACTCCTGCTTCCGGCCAATAAATCCGGTCTGGATGTGTGAGTTTGACATCTGTCTCAATGGAAGATCGCTCGGAAACAGGCATCACTTGCTTCTCCCAAGTTACATCGGCAGCCGCCTTATCATCACGCAAGCCTCGAAATGCGGCGTGGCGTAGCCTTCGGTCCGCCGTCCATGCCCGAAATTCCACTTCAGCAACCAGTTCAGGCGTGACGAATTTCACGCCACGTCTTTCCTCTGCCGTCAGAGCAACCGAAAACGGGCTTTCCTCCTGTCGCAGGGCGTTGAGTTTTTTGAAAAGCGCCTTGGCCACATTGACCGAAAAACCGGTCCCGACACGACCGACAGGAATGAGACCCCTTTCTTCCTGAACGCCCAGAAGAAGCGAGCCGATTGCGCCACGCGTGGCGGTCGAAGGCACGAAGCCCGCGATGACAAATTCCTGGCGACCGATACATTTCGATTTGCGCCAATAACTGCTACGCCCACTTTTATAGGGAGAATCCTTCAGCTTGGAGACGATACCTTCCAATCCAAGGCCGCAGGCATTGTTGAGGACGGAAGCGCCTTCCGCGTCGAAAGCCTCGCTGAACCGTAAAAGAGACGATGATTTTGGAAGCCTTTTTTCCAACAGCGCTTTGCGCTCGAATAGTGGCACCGCACGAAGATCGTGCCCGTCCAAATAAAGAATGTCGAACAGATAATAGACGAAACGATCCGAGCGGCCTGCGCTTAGATCGCTCTGCAGTGCCGAGAAGTCCGACAGACCGGACGCATTCTCAACTACGATCTCGCCATCAAAAATCGCGCTTTCAATGCCGAGCGCCAAAAGATCATTAGCCACTTGGTGACCGAATTTTGCCGTCCAGTCGAGACCACCACGCGAATAGAGGACAACCTTTCCATCGGTAATATGGGCCTGAATGCGATAACCGTCGAATTTGATTTCATGAAGCCAGCGCCCACCCTTCGGTGCAGCGTCAGCCAGTGTCGCGAGCTCCGGCGCGATAAAATCGGGCTTGGGTGCTTTTTCTGCTCCCTTTGAAAAAGCTGTATTTTGCGCTTTTCTGCCGGACGACTTCTTCGGAATCGGGCCGCTTTTCGATGACCAGCCCGGCGCCTCGTTTTCAACATCTACGATCACACGGCCGGTTTTGACGGATTGCGGCTTTTCATCGAGAAGATCGGGGGCACCCTCTTCACGCGCGAAGGCATCTTCGCCTTTGATTAAAAGCCAGTTTTCGCGTTTCTCGCCGGGTTTTCCGTGCATCCGCACCAGATGCCAGCGGCCTTTAAGTTTTTCGCCATCGAGCTCAAACTCCAGATGGCCTTGTTTATATTGCCGTTGCGGATCTCCGATGGGATTCCAATGCCCGGTATCCCAAACAATGACCGTTCCGCCACCATATTCGCCCTTGGGGATGGTACCTTCAAAATCCGCATAGGCAATTGGATGATCTTCGACATGAACCGCCAAACGCTTGTCACCGGGCACCAGACTGGGGCCGCGCGTCACCGCCCAGCTTTTCAACACACCGTCCATTTCCAGCCGGAAATCATAATGAAGGCGGCGCGCGTCATGCTTCTGTACGACAAAAAGATCGCCCTTGGCCTTCGAAGCCTCGCCGCGCGGCTCCTGCGTCCGTTTGAAATCGCGTTTCTTGCGATAGGTTTCAAGCGGTCGCTCCATAATCAGCCTGCCTTGCGGGCTTTCGTCCCGACCTTAGCGCGTCCGGCGGCCTTGCCTTTCGCTGGAGCAGCGCCAGCGCTCTGGCGCAGAGCTTCCTTGAGGTCAAGGACTTTCGCCGTTTTAGGAGCGGCGCGTTTCTTTAATGGCTTGCCTTCGATTTTGGCCTTTATCAATTCAGCCAAGGCCGCATCATAACGATCGTCAAAACTCTCAGGCTCGAAACTGCCCATTTTCGTATCGATGATATGCTTGGCGAGGTCCAGCATTTCCCGGTCGAACGTGAATGTTCCAAGTTCTGAAAAGGCGTCAGATGCGGAGCGCACTTCATAATCGAAATTAAGTGTGGTGGCGATCAGGCCTTCATCATAGGCACGGATCAGCAGCTTGCGCGCACGCCGAAAAAGCATGGCTTCGGCGATCGCTGCGACCTTTTCCGTCCGCATTCCTTCCCGGATAAGGGAAAAGCTTTCGCTATCGCCGCTTGGCGCAAGATAATATGGACGGTCGAGATAGACATCGTCGATCGCGTCGCATTTAACGAAGCATGTGATATTGAGCGTCTTGTCACTCTCGGGAACGGCAGCGGCGATTTCCTCCTCATCAAAACTCACATAATTGCCCGATGAAACTTCATAGGCTTTTCCCTGTTCCTCACGCGGAACGGGCTTGCCGGTATCGCTGTCAACGAATTCACGGCTGAGACGATTTCCGGTCTTGCGGTTGATAAGATGAAACGAAACGCGCTCCGATGTCGAGGCTGCCGTATAAAGGGCGACAGGACACAGAAGCTGATCGATTTTCAACTGGCCTTTCCAGTTTGCGCGCGGTGCCATGGATTACTGCTCCGTCTCGTGACCGGCGTGCATCGCCAACATTTCGCGTATCAGGAGAACTCCGGCTCAAGAGATATGTTCCCAGCGACATTTATCCGCTTCCGGCCGTTTTATTGGCCCGGGTCGATCAGTGCGATTCCGAATTCAGGCCGAAATGTACGCCGCATTGTATTTACATTTTCCCGAATGATGACTTCGAGCGTCGGGGTTACGATTGCTTCAATCAGATGCCCGCCGCGCGTCTCACCATTGCGCAAGCCCAGAACCGCATGAAGATGCAAGCCCGGCATGCCTTTCTCATCAAGTGCGCAATCGCCAAGCAGGCTTAAAACCTCGCTCTGTTCATCGACCGGAATATGCTCATATTCCTGACCATCCAGATCGAAGAACCCAAGCATCGCGCGACGAAACGCACCGATAGCACTGACCGAAGCGGCAGTAAGCCGGTGTTCACGCACAAACCCCGTAAGCGTCGAGAGCACTTCTTCACCAGGGTCCAGTACGACAACATAGGTACGCTGCCCGCCGGTTTCGCTGAGAAGCTTGGACTGCATTGCGTTTCTCCTGTCTTTTGAGCTGTGGATGGAACCGGCTGCAGGCAAAAAGGTTTCACATCTATCGAAACAATTGGCTCCTCACAAAAATCAGGAGTGTTTCAAGACCGGAGGCTCAAAGATGACAAAGAACATGCCAAAGCCAGGCACGACCGACCAGAGGCCGAAATGGGAAGGCCCACCAGAAAACCGGCCGCGCGGTTATGAACCCGCGGAAGATGCTCCGGATCATAAAAAAATGTCCGACACTCTGAATGAATCCAAACAACGCAATCCTTCCACCACGAAAGAAAAGGATAATGCGACATGACCGCCCCATCACCTCTGCCTTTGAAGGCGATTGCGCTTAACGCCACGCTGAAACGCGGTTCCGACAAGGAGCCATCTTCGACAGAACGATTGCTGCGCTATGTGGAATCGCACTTGACGCCTTATGGGGTAGAGACGGAACATATCTGGCTCAGCGAACTGAATATCGAGCCGGGCGTCACGTCGCGTGAAAGCGAGAGCGACGAATGGCCGGAAATCAGGAGCAAAGTTCTTGCCGCCGACATTTTGATCATGGTCACGCCGATTTGGCTCGGCCAGCCGTCGAGCGTCTGCAAGCGCGCGCTGGAGCGTATGGACGCCTTTCTTTCGGAAACCGATGATGAAGGACGCATGCCCTCTTATGGACGCGTGGCCGCAATTGCCGTGGTGGGCAATGAAGATGGCGCGCATCATGTTTCGTCAGAAATATTTCAGGCGCTGAACGATGTCGGCTTCACCATTCCCGCCAATGCCGTAACCTACTGGGTCGGCGAGGCCATGGGTTCCGTCAATTTCGTCGATCTTGAAGATGTGCCGGAAAAAGTGGCCTTCGCGACCAAAATGCTGGCTGCAAACTGCACGCATGTGGCGCGCCTTTTGAAAAACTCGCCCTATCCCAGCCCGACTTAGGATCAGAGATGCATTGCAGGCCGATCAGGGCTGGACGGACTGGGAGAGGGATGTTCAGGCATCGGTAATGGTGGCAATTGCTCCGGCTCGTCCGGACTGAATG
Organism: Rhizobiaceae bacterium; assembly: GCA_032057925.1. Taxonomy (GTDB): domain Bacteria; phylum Pseudomonadota; class Alphaproteobacteria; order Rhizobiales; family Rhizobiaceae; genus Brucella. The sequence continues at coordinate 33,693 of DAMCEK010000010.1, read as the reverse complement.
GCTCCTTCTCCGGAACCGGAAGATTTGCAGGCTCTTCCGGCGGCTTTTCGGGATCGATATCGGGAACTTCCTGCGGCTCCTCGGAGTCTCCGTGTTGATTGCCGCTGATCAAAAACGCGCTCTCAAGAGACGTAAAAATTATTGCAGTCGATCAGGGCTATGGGCGGCATCATTTTGTGTCATCTGACTATACGATGCAAATCTGCGATGACATCGTCAATATCCTCGAACTCCCCGCGTGCTATCTGATCTCTGCCTTCAATCGAATTTAGGACATCCCTGCCCTCGTTCAGCAGATACATTCTCAATGCCCTCGATATCACCCATTCGACTGAATGGATTTTCCCTGATCTAGTGGAGAGCTTTTGTCTCTAATTTATAGTTCATTGCCTCTCCCCGGACCGGTGATTTATCTCCAAGGGCGGAATGTCTGCGAACGGGATTATAGACCTTGTCACCCAAGCTTGCGGCTCTCATTCGTCTTCCAACTCCCCTGCCTCATCCTTATCGATGTCGGTCTTCTCCTCCTTCCGGCTGAGCAGGCCCGCATCTTCGAGCGCCTCAATGTTCGGCAGGTCACGCAGGGTTTTCATCCCGAAGGCTGACAGGAAATTTTTTGTCGTCACATAGCTATAGGGCGCACCGGGCGTTGGGCTGCGCGGCCCGGAGGCAAGCAAGCCGGCATTGCGGAGGTTGCCTATGATATCGCGGCTGATTTCCCTGCCGAAAATCTTGTTCAACTCCGCCCGTGTGACCGGCTGGAAATACCCCACCGCCATCAGCACCATCGCCTCGAACTCTGACAGTGCCGTTGCCCCTCCCCGCGTCGGCGTCGACGATGCACGGATCGTGTCGGCAAACCGCACCCGTGTCCGATGCTGCCAACCGTCGGCGACCGACACCAGTTCATAGGGCCGCCCCTGCAGTTCCTCCCTCAAATCATCGATCAGCAGATCAACGCTGCAGTCTTTTCCGACCACCCGCGCCAGCGTCTCGCGGTTGACTGGCTCGGCCGAGGCAAAGATCACTGCTTCGATCCGCATCATCCATTCCCGCCACCGTAGCTCCGGCGGCAGATCCTCAAGCTCCCGATCAAACAAACGTTCGTTTGCTGCCTCCGCTTTCCGGCGGGCGTTGGCTGTGCTCGCTCCCGCCATCGTCACAACCCAAAAATCCGGAAGGAGGAACGGCCAGACAATTCGTGCACCGCCCCAAAGCCTTCGAGCCGCTCGAACAGGCGCGTGCTGGCCCAGCGGGAGAGACCTGTACCTGGCGCGGATGCCGACATGGCATCCTCGTCGAGCAGTTTTCCGATCACGGCCGCAGCACCCCTGGTGCGCAGCTTCGGCGCGACTGCAAGAAGCTGATCCGCCCTGCAGGCGATCTCCGATGCAGACCGCAGTGCAGCGTTGGCACCGTCAACCAAAGCAAGGCAGACGGCGCGTGCAAAACCAGCATCCCCGGGCCGCACGCGTCCCCTGCCCCCGATCATCCGGAACGCTAGCCCATAGCGTTCGGCCATCAGCAGCGGCACGGGATGGTCCCATTTGAGCCGTGCTGCAATCAGACTGTCGGCCAGCGCCCAGGCGAGCGGCTCCGCATCCGGGCGCACGGCCTGCATGGCTGCAACCAGTGCTGCCGCGGCGAAGGGCGCCGGTCGGCCGCACTGCATTGCCGCTTCGGCACGATCAACGGCGGCGGCGAGACAGTCGTCCCAGGCAAACCCCATCAGATCCGCCAGTTCGGCAGCGCGTTTTGACGAAAAGCCGGGTTTGCGCGTAGCTAACCTTTTGTAGGCCAAAAACATGTTTCCAACCGGACCGGGATCGTCGCCCGCCGCGGTGAGCAGCACAGCATCACGCAGCGCCGCCGCATCCCCGGCTTGACCCGTCAAGCGTAGCGCTGCCACGGCGCATTTCACGGCCTGTCGCGACCGCCAGCAGCCACCCCATTTTGGCTCGGTACGCATGATATCATCCAAGGATTTCAAGGCGATACCTGAAGAAAAGGCAGCGTCGGCTTCCGTCAGATCGCGTTCGCGTGTCACCGCCCAGTCGGGCAGGGATGTCGGCCAGGCTGGGGAGATTGGGGCCAAGGTGATGTGCGAATCCATATGAATGAGTATACATCAGATGTGCGGTTTATGCCAGTTGTTTTGCTCATAACTGCACGGCCTGTCGGTGATAAATAACGTCCGATAATCTTGCATTATCGGACGTTTCTGTCATTATAGAGAAATGGCCCAAATCATCAAGCAAAACACCGAAATTCACGTCGAAAAGACCTTAACGCCGTCTCTCAGCACAGCATCCGCGTATGAAGTATCAGCGCCGCAGGTGGTGGCGGCAACTTTAGCACCTGCCAATGCAGATCTGCCGGATATCGTCGATCTCGTTAGAGCAATGGGCAAGATGCCGGAAAAGCCGGCCAGTGCCAATCCCTCCCCGCCCCCCCTGCCGGTTGCCGCGGATCCTCGCCCGCCAGCGCAGCTTGAGGCCCTCGCCGAACGCGCGCGCGGTTATGTCGAGGCTGCGAATTCTGCCAACACCCGCAAGTCCTATGCCTCTGACTGGAAGCATTTTGCTGCCTGGTGCCGACGTTCGAACTTGACGCCCCTCCCCCCGGACCCACGTACCGTCGGTCTTTACATCACCGCCTGCGCCTCGGGTAAGGCCGGGCGCGGCGGGAAGCAAAACGCTGTTTCCACAATCGAACGCCGCCTCTCATCACTGTCCTGGAACTATATGCAGCGCGGGCTTACGCTCGATCGCAAGGATAGGCATATCGCCACTGTTATGGCCGGCATTAGAAACAGCCATGCCCGTCCCCCGGTGCAGAAAGAAGCGGTGATGGCGGGAGATATCATCGCCATGCTCGAAACCCTGGATCGCGGCACGCTGCGCGGCCTGCGAGATCGCGCCATGCTGCTGATCGGTTACGCCGGCGGACTGCGTCGCTCCGAGATCGTCGGCCTCGATCTCAAGGCGGATCAGACCGAAGACGGCCGCGGCTGGGTCGAGATGTTTGACAAAGGCATGCTGGTAACGCTGCGCGGCAAGACCGGCTGGCGTGAGGTGGAGATCGGCCGTGGCTCGTCCGATACCACCTGCCCGGTCGTCGCCGTCGAGACGTGGATCAAGTTCGCCAGACTCGCGCACGGTCCCCTCTTCCGTAGAGTAACGGGACGAGGCAAAGCTGTTGGGTCTGAACGGTTGAACGACAAGGAGGTGGCACGCTTGGTCAAGCGGGCGGCGATCGCCGCCGGCGTTCGCGGAGATCTAAGTGAAATCGAGCGGGCTTCAAAATTTGCCGGCCACTCCCTGCGCGCCGGCCTCGCCTCTTCCGCAGAGGTGGATGAGCGGTATGTGCAGAAGCAACTCGGTCATGCTTCGGCCGAGATGACCCGCCGATATCAGCGGCGGCGTGATCGGTTCCGCATCAACCTGACGAAAGCGGCAGGGCTCTAACCCCCTGCCCTGCCATACTCCGCTTCCAACAGAAATTTAGCGCCAGGATAATTGGTCCTTGGGCAGCCGACCGCTTGGGTCGAACACGGTGACCCTGTGGGGCAGATCAACCCCCCATTGCCAAAGCACCAAATTCTTATCATCCGTTTCAGCACCGGGCGCGAAACTCGGCACGAGAATGCCGGCGATACCCTGGGCCTTGAGCCTATCATATATTGACCACGACGCGGGACGGTCGCCGTTGGCAAGGGCGATCGCCCATGCACAGCCCATCTCATCAGGATCGACCGAATGCTCTATCCTTCCCCGCTCCGTCGTCAGGTCCGCTACATTCTCGCAATCAACTTCGTACGAGCACAGCACACAGGGATCCATCCGGTGAGCAAAGCCCTGGTTGGCTTCCTTGACTGCCGTCATGATACTAAGGGCCAGATAAAGTGCAGGCACGCCTTTGGGATTGAAACGCGCTCCCCTTATTGCGGCGCCACTCCCTGATATCGGCTTGAACGCCCAACGCGGATCATGTGCCCGGTAGCAAATGCCTACATACCTCACGCAAATCCGCCGAGAGCCATGTGGTCGAGATAGTCCCGAACGGCCGTCGCCTTGCCTTCCTTTACAAGCGACTCGGCGGTTCGCCCGCCAAACGCCGGCAAAGGTTGGGCTCGATACCATGCCATGGCTTGTTCCTTGCCGCCGGCCCATTCACTCACTCGGCTAATAATCTCCAGCATTTCACGCAGGCGCCCTTGCGTCTTCGGGGCACCGCTACGTTCCGCCCGATACAGTGTCTCCCGTGCAAGTCCCGCCGTCTCGGCAAGCTGGGTCTTGGACATACCAAATCCGTCCGCCAGTCGGCTAATCGCAATCCTTCCAGCCCGATCCATATATGACAGAACCAAGGATTCGTTCTGTATTGGCATTTTTACAGCCTCGGCCATTATCATCTCCATGCCATATCCATTCACACATTTCCTGCCCATAATATATGGCAATGCGTTGCATACTGCAATCCTGAACCAGTGTCCGGGTCAACACTTCCGCCAGAGATGATTACAAACCATCGTTTATCCGTATCTTCTATATTTGGAAAACGGAACGATGGGCGGCTGGAGTTGCCTCAAATGGTCGTTGAAACACAAAAACAAGCTTCACGTCGCCCACAGGGCCGCCTAATCGGCTATGCCCGTGTGTCCACGGATGAACAGGCGACGGAAGTGCAGGAAATGGAACTGCGCGCCGCGGGGTGCGCCGTGATCGTTCAGGAGCATGGCTCCGGGGCTTCTCGGGCTCGGCCGGCTCTCACTAAGCTGCTGCGCGACGTGAGCGCCGGCGACACACTCGTTGTCGTCCGGATCGACCGCCTAGCGCGCTCGGTCAGCCATTTGCTTGAGGTGATCGAAGACCTGACCGAAAGAGCGGTACATTTTCGCTCTCTGCGGGATCCGATCGACACCACGACGCCGCAGGGTATGTTCTCGCTGCAAGTGCTCGGCGCCGTCGCGCAGTTGGAGCGTTCGTTGATATCCGAACGCACAAAGGCTGGGATAAAGGCGGCGAAAGCGAAAGGGAGGCTATCCGGCAATCCCGGTATCCGCGAACGTCGGCCGGAGATGCTCGCAATGATGACAGCCGCCCAGAAGGCAGCTTATGGCGCACGCATCCAGGCAACTGCGAGCCAGTGGCTTCCGACGGTCAAGCGAATGCGGCCGGACCATACTTGGGATGACATCACACGTTTCCTGAAGCAACGAGGACAGGATTGGACGCCAGAGCGGCTCCGCCGCGCCGTACGGTGGCTCGTTGCCGAGCACATGGCAGATCCCGCCCTGCTTCGGAAATCGCCGCCTCGCCTCCCGGAAGACCGGCTGATGACCCTTGTGACTGGTATCCATGCCTCGAATCCTGATTTGACGCTCCGGGAGATTGGGGCGCAGCTCGAGAAACTTCACGAGCGCACACCACGCGGGGGAGCCAAGTGGTCTCCATCATCGGTAAAGAACTTGCTCGACCGCGCGAAGCGATCGGGGCTGCTGACGAACGACACTCCCTGACCATGCCTGGTCGGCAACGCCCGTTACGCTGATCGTGGGAAACGCAGGCCCGCATCATGGCAATGGCTTTAACTTCTGCAGGCTTTTCACGAGCGAGTCCGAGACCTCCAGCCGCGGTGCTCCGCTGGCGTTGCCTTCGGCTTGGGACTGCCGCCGCTTGTTGTCATCCAGCTTGGCCCGCAGCAGGGCCATGATCATCGGCCAGGTGGAGAAGTTACCTTCCCTCGCCTTGTCTGTCAGGCTGCGCAAGTATCCGCCCGCGCTGTTGATCTGGCCCGACCGCTGGTAGATGGCGGCCAATGCAATTGCGGCCTGTACCTCACCCATGACGCCTTGGGCATCCAGCCAAGCGCTTGGACTGATACCGAGCAACGTTCGTCCAAGTTCCGCGGCCGAAAGGAAGTCGCGCCAGTGGCGGATCTCGCCGGATTGACCGATTTCCACCAGGTTAGGGCAGGCATCCAGCACAATACTCAAAGGCAAATCACGCTTCGGCAGGCTCCGCACGTTGTCGGTTTCCGCAGTGCTGCCGCTCGCTTCATTCTTTTCTCGATAGCCTTGTTCAGATTCAAATATGGATTCGGGATTTGAATTCTGTATGTGGCGTTCAGAATGAGACTCATTGGCGTTCGTATTTTGCGTTTTTGTGAAGGATTCCAGTACGTCACGAATTTCGCCGTGAAGCTCAAAGAGTTCCTCGCATATGCCCTCAATGAGTTGCCTGGGTGCGGTGCGGGGAAGCTTCAAAATGATCCCCTGATAGGTTTGGAGCACCCTGCCCCAATTCCCTGGCACGCCCTCGTCGATCCCAGTGTCTATCATCTTGACGATATCGCGTCGCAGCAGCGTCAGCCGCTCCTTCGCCACGCGAAACGCCTTCTTTTCCATCTGAACGGTCTCAGCAAGGATACGTACTTCCTCCGCTCGCGCGACGATCGGCGAAAGGTCGAAGCCGTAGGCCTGTTCGACCTCCCCTGCCCTGCTCCTACGTGCGAAGCGTTTGCCATTCGGGCTATCGCGTCGAATGATCAACCCGCATTCGACCAGGACCGCCAGATGGCGGCGAAGCGTCGCTGGCGAAATTCCATTGGCCCGGTCCATGAGCTGTTCGTTCGACGGCCAAACGATGAGTTCCCCATCGGCCGACAACTCGGTCTCGCGGTGGAACGACAGCAGTGCGTTAAGGATCGCAAGTGAGCGATCCGTCGCACCAAGCAGCTCGCGCGCTTCACGGATGTGTTGGAAGACCTGCCACTTGTTAGCGGCGGCCTCCTTGGGCATGGCCTTTGCGGTTGCCTGGCTCGCAATCTGGCCAAGCGTCAGCGTTCGCCGCCCGAAGGGCGTCGTTGAGATATGCGTCTGCATTGTCTTTCACCTATCGCTAGGCAAAAGAAATTGGCTCACCGAAACGACGTTTTCCGTCGCGGACTCTTGACTGCGATTCGCCGAAGTGCGATTCTCTAGGTGCTAACTTGGAGAAGGGCTTCCGAACGACGTTTGGGGGCCTTTTTCTTTTGCTTCGTTTCGATCTCCTGCTTCTTCTTCATTCGTCGCTATCCGGCGCTCTTGCGGTACTCCGCGTATAGCCGGGGGACCTCGTTCAAGACGAATTCGGCGAACTCGGGCGAGACCTTGCGATCGACGCTGAGCGTTACCTTCTGCCTTGTTTGAGAAATTCTACCAACTTCGTTGCCCTGGTGAGTGACAGGCACCTCATCCTTCGAAGCAGTCGCACCGTCCTTCAGAGCTTTAGCCACGGCCTCAAAGCGTTCCTTCGACTTGAGCAGCTCGAATCCTGGACGACTGGCGACGTTTAACGCGTGCTTCGCTTGCTGTTTGTTTGATGCCAGCGTGTCTGCCAATCCCATCCAATTGCGGCGACCGACACCGTGTGCAGGGCCTATGGCATCGACCAACTCCTCGGGGATCTTCGCGGCTACAGCCAGCATATTGGAAAGATCGCTCTTATAGATCGCCAAGGCCGACATGATCACATCCCGTGGAAACTGCTTCTCAAGGCGCTGTGCGAAGCGAGCCTTCTCGATGTAGGAGAGGTCTTGTCGCTCGTTGTTCTCCTGCCCTTGCGCAATAACCAGTTCCTGGTCGGACATTGGCCTGACGACGGCCTTGACCGGCCGCGCCAGCGCTATCGCAGCGCGCAGTCGGCGATGACCAAATGCAACTTGATATTTCGCGCCGTCGTCGGGATGGGGCCGAACTAAGATCGGAACCTGTTGTCCCTCGTCTCGGATTGAGTCTACAAATCCGCGAAAGGCTTCATCGTCGGAAAACATCCGGTCTGGGATAAACGAAGGCTCTACATCGGCTGTATCGAGCTCGACAATGACCTGCCCCGAAAGGAGCTTCTTCTCGATTTCGTCCGCCCGCTTCGAACGTTCGCTGAGTTCACCAAGCGACTGACCCAGGGCGCCAACCGGCGTGGCATCGCTGGGATCGGTCAAATCAGGCGAACCAAGAAGAGGGCGCAGTCGGGACGGCCGGCGCTGCCCTTGCTCTTCGGGCGAGGCTGCAGGCACGATCTCGCGATTTTGATCTGTCGCCTTTTGCGACAGGTTACCAAATATCTGCTTCCGGCTCATGCCGCCCTACCCCATGCTTTCTTGATCAACGTCTCGATCTCAGCGTTGACACTCTCAACAGACTCCAACGCTCTATCGTAGGTGGACCGCGTAAACTGACTTCTCTCGACCTCGAAAATAGTTTGGTTGGTAAGACCGGCGTCCGAAATCGCAGTGCTCTTGAGCATCGGATGATTGAGGACGTGGTCTCCAAAAATCGAACGCAAGAAGGCAACCATCTGGTTCTGCGGGCCATCGCTGGGTTCGAAGCGGGTTACCAGGTACTTCATCCAGAGATATTGTGACGACGCCCCTGCCCTACTGATTTCTTCAAGGAGATCGCCTGTCATCGCCAGGAACTGGCTCATCGACATCACATCCAGCATCTGGGGATGAACGGTGATAAGAACCGACGTCGCCGCGGTCAGCGCAGACATCGTCAAGAATCCTAGCTGCGGCGGACAATCGATTACCACGACATCGTAGAGCTTTTGGACTTGTGAAAGCGCCTGCCCGATCCGCGCAAAGAACAGAGTATCCCCCGGCGCCCTAGTCATTAGAGCCTTTGGCGTATCGTGCTCGAATTCCATCAGCTCGAGGTTACCCGGCACCAGATGGAGATCTGGAATGTAGGTTGCTCGGACGATCTCAGCGATGGGGCGTTTCTCCTCATCATATCGGATCGCTCCGTACAGCGTCTCATTGGGTCCGACATCGAGTTCGGGCTGGTGTCCGAACAATGCGGAAAGGCTGGCTTGCGGGTCTAGGTCGATAGCTAGAACGCGGTAGCCGCGAAGTGCAAGATACTGAGCAAGATGGGCGGTCGTCGTCGTCTTTCCGGACCCCCCCTTGAAGTTCATCACTGTGATAACCTGGAGCTGCTCAGACCCAGAGCGCCAAGGCAAATACCTCTTGTTTCCGCGCGTGCCGCTGTCCAGCGATTTGCGAATCTCATGAATTGCGTCGACCGAGTATGTGCGGCGCCCTCCCGCGGAGACGTTACTGACGTCTGGCATTTCGCTCGCGACTTGCCGGAGGTAACCTTCTGTGATTCCGATCAACTTTGCGGTCTCGGCCGGCGAGAAGTTGCGGATGCCTTTTTCCGCGTGTGGCGGAAATGTGCTAGCGTGATGAGCTTGCAACTCGGAGGACAGCGCCGCAGAATGACGCTGAATGAGCGTCTTGAGCTCATCAGTCACGTCGGTTGACGTTGGCGCTTTAGCAGTGATCTCCATCGTATTCTTCCATTCCTGCGATAGTTGCGGAAAATTTAAGAGAATGCGAAAAACTCCGCAGGTGAGTGGACTATGCCCGATTCTTTTTGTTCTGCAACAAAATAAGGGTTAACGAGGTATTAACGACAGCCGGCCTCGGCATTCTTGCCGTAGTTAGCCGCGGCTAACTGGAACCCACTCGCCTGCCCCTCGGCAGCCAATGAAACCATCCTGAAGCCCGGAACACACCGACCGACCTCCGCGACGGGTCGTTCACCATCGTTGTGGCGCCGAAGGATTGTATGTGCCATTGGCACGGCGCCAATCGGTCGGCGTCATGAACTCACTTGACCAAATGCCGGACCCGATAGCCTTGGCCGTCGCCTCGAGTTCAGCATAGCCGGGAAGCAGATATTCGTGCTGCCGGTTGTCGATGACATACATTCCTTGGCTAAGTCCTGCCGCTGCAAGGTCCGTCCCACTAACGTAACACTGAGCGCGGTACCCTCCCCCTGAAAGAAGCCTGGTCGGTCGGCACTGAACATCCTCGGACAGCGTCCGAGATGTGAGCCACGCGGTTGCCACAGCACCGCATGGCCAGTCCACATCTGCATGCCGGGCCTTCTGCCGAAGCTCACAGGAGTCCACCGTCTCAAGTCGGATCCGGGTCAGCGTTCGGTAGCGCCCAGTGTCCTGCAACAAATCGAACGTGACGCCATCGTAAACCTGAGCTTTGCCGATAACGGCTTCCGGCAGGCCTTGCGCAGTGGCGTCGCCGCACCCAGAGAACAAGCTCAGGGGGGAGCCGATCGCACAGATGGCCAGGCGCGACCACAGGGCGCCCCTTTTCCCCATACTAATGGTCCCTGATGCCATACCAGCGCGGCCGCCATTTTTTGCAGAAGCCGATAAAAGCCTTTTCGATGATTGGTTGAGCGAGATCGATATTCCCCTTGCGGCACCACGATCGGAAAGCCTCCGCAACGATTTCGATGTCGGGAGTGGGCTTGGGCGCATGCTCTCGAACCAGCTCAGCCCAAGCGGTCCAGTTTATCGGCCCAATTGGGAAGCCTCGATAAGAAGGCGCCGGAGGCGAAGCTTGCTTAGGCAGTCGTTCGGCCCTGGCGTCTGCAAGCGCAAACAAAGATCGGCTGATGCGCAACTGACCTTTTAGGCCGCGCTGAACGAGCGTTCTGAGATACGCACCCGGGTTAGTAACCTGACCATCTTCTGCCCTTTGCACTGTGACGGCGAGCGCGGCGATCGCCGTGTCTGAACCCAGATGATTTTCGGCCTCGGTCCATACCTGCGTGTTGATCGTGGCCGCGACACAAAGCTGGCGGCCCGATGAACATAGCACCGTCCAGCTCTCGAAGACATCGGGGCAATGTTTCTGAAGGGCAGGGCAGGCGGCTCGAACCAGCGCGAGTGAGATATTGCCGATGTCGTTGACCTTATTCAACTCCGTTGTCAGCTCAGTTAGACCCGGCGATGGGACCCCCCTCATCTCTCTTTCGGAAGCTAGGATGGTCCGGCGTCGCGGGGCGCTAGCATCCTTCCTGTCCTTCACCGCGGATGCTCTCCTACTATCTTCAACAGATGGTAGATCTGCTGTAGCTTGTACCCGATGAAAACTCGCCACCGCGGTGTCTAAATTTGAGCGTTCCGTTGCACCTCCATAGGCCTCCTCGACATCTTCACGGAGAGCGGTCAACGCTTCAATCAAAGCCCGGAACTGCTCCAAGTCATCCGGCACACACTCACGCAGCCTATCCAACCGTGCATGAAAGTGTTGCCAGCTGCCCATAAGCCTGTCCCGTTTGGCAGCCACCAGGATAGCCTGAATCTCTCTGCGGATCTGTGTGCGCCTATAAGAGAGCGAGCGCCTCTCACGGCATTCCCGTTCGTAAGCAAGTGCAATTTCTTGGAGTTCGTGATAGCGCATGATGATAGGCGATAGGTCGATACCGAAGGCCTCGACGATGTTGCCCTCGGCGTCCCGAACGCCTCGCCGCTGAAACGTTGGATGGGATGCGTGAGCGATAAGCCCGGCTGCCGTCAGCCCCCGAAGATGGTGGCGTGCCGTCGAAACCGATAAGCCAAGTTGCTGAGCAAGAACCCGGTTGGATGGCCACACTATCGGGTTGGCGTCCCTGCTGTTCCAGTCAACCGCCGGCGAGTAACCGAATAGCTTGTCAATCATCGCTATCTTCGCAGCCTTCAATCCCAATGCAGCCGCAGCGCGTTTAGCCACTTGTAATGCCTCGATGCGCTTTACCACGAGCGTTCGATTGCCAGCATACTCGCGAGCCGCCCGGTGCGCCGCCAGTCCGGCCGGCGTGATCCGTCGAACACCGGCCACTGGTTTCAACCGGTCAGCCGATGTAAATCCGTCATTCGTGCTCATTCCGCTTCCTTCCGAAACGGCAAGCAGGTTCGTTCACCGAAGTGGCGTTTTGCCTTGACACCAATTTGGGCTTTTGCGACTATTGCACCCTGTACAGATTGCGGTTCTCGCCAAAGAGTCCGATCAAAGAATTCCGATCTTCAGTGAACCGGCCTTGGAAGCGCCAACTTCCGGGCCGTTCCTTTTTTTGCCGTATAGCTTCTCCGTCACAGGGTTTATCTACGCGAAACGAATCAGTCTGCCTGTAAGGGCAGGTGAGTCGTGTCGCAGAGTATGCTTGCGCCATCTCGCGCAAGCAATACTGTGCGTTTTTGCTATGTAATGGAAGTCTTTTCGAATCGCGGACTAAACGGTGGGGCTAGTCACACGCCGTACACGCCTTGAAGCTTCTGAAAAATTTCCGGGGCAATCTCGTACTGTCGGGCCTTACCACGACCGATTGAGGTACGTCCCCAAGACTCTTTGAGAAGCCCTCGAACAACCAACGGATCAATAGCTTCCTGAGCTGCTTTCCTAGTCATTCCAGTTACTTCGATGACGTTTGTGATGGTCAGCGCAGTATCCGCTTTTTGCAGCGTGTAGAGAAGGTTCATCATGCCGAGCTGCCGCAAACGCGAGTTCGGCGTCTCGTCGGGTAAAGGCTTTGACATGATCTCGTGCGTAGCCAAGGTCGCAAAAACCGTGTTGTGCCAGCGCTGATTTAATGGGCTTGGCATAGTCTTATCTATTCGTTATCGTGCAGTAAGACAAGGCAGTACACTCTCCAGAATGAGGTTCTGGCGGTGTACCCATTGGGGGTACTGGCATGAGAAATGGCATCATTCGGGCGCTTTCCGCGATTTTAGTCTGCGTTCCAGTATACACTTTTTCGACGTCTATGGCGCGTAGTGATGACTGGGGCTGCGAAGTTCTCCTTTGCCTCTCAAATCCCGGCGGTGCCACCGAGTATTCGGAGTGCAGGCCGCCGATCGAGCGATTGTGGAAGCATTTGGCGCGGGGGCGTTCATTCCCGATTTGCAGCGGTGTGGGCTTCACTGCAACGAAGCCACGTTATGAACCCTACTACTGCGATATCGGGTTCCGCCTCGTGACCAGACAAAACGATCGCGGACGCGGCGAGAGTGCGTGCGTGTCCGCAGAGCCCAAACCTGTAAGCAGCGATCTTTGCAGGAACCATGAAAACGGTGGGCAGATAGGGGGCGCCGGATCAGGCCGTTGGGAGTTCACTGAAGGCAAGCCAGTTTGCAAGGCCTACGTCACGGCCCGGCCGCACGTCCGCGAACAACCACGTTATATAGACCTGACGATCAACGGCGCAGGCCAACAGCGCGTCTGGTTTTAGTCCATGCCAATCGCGTTTATCGATCTCGCGCAGCACTGCGCGCCGCAAATAGCCCCGGAAACGATCGCTGCTGTCGTTAGCGTAGAGAGCGGCTTTCAGCCCTTTGCCATACGCATCAACACAGATCGTCCTCTTGCGGAGCAACCGAAAACACGTGCGGAAGCGATCGAGACGGCAACGACGCTGATCGCCGAAGGTCACGACATCGACCTCGGGCTTGGCGGCGTTAATTCAGGCAATCTCGGGCGCCTAAGTCTGACGGTCAGCGACACATTCGACTTCTGCCTCAATCTCAAGGCGAGCGCCACACTCCTGGACGGTTACTACCAGGTCGCGCTCGAGGGAGGTGCCACGGCAGCGCAAGCCGAGACCGTCATGCTGCAGAGCTATTTCGGCAATGGCGACGCCTCGGTCGGCGAAATGACGGGCTACGACAGAAAGGTATTTTCTGAGCAGAAAAGGCTGTCCAGCCAACTAGCAAAGATCGTGATCGACGAAACCCTGTCGCAGGCGGTGACGCTCCATGACGGGGCAGGGGACTCATCTGCCGTCCTTGCCGAAGCGGGTCAGCAGCAGTCGCAGGCCTCAGTGCCGCGGTGGGATGTCTTCAGTGCGGGGCGGCGGTCCTCCGTCCTCGTCTTTTCAAAAGAGCAGAAGGAGTGATGAGCCCATGAACCTAATGGCTAGTGTCAGACTGTTCTTGACGACCGTGACGATGGCCGTGGTATTTTTTCTGGCTCTTTCCGAGCCAAGTTTTGCTGCGGGCATCGAAACCGTCCTAGAGAACATCGTCAACATGTTTCAAGGGAACACGTTACGCCTTGTAGCGATCATCGCCGTAATCATCGTCGGGGTGGCGTGGATGTTCGGTTATCTCGATCTACGCAAAGCCGCGTACTGTGTTTTGGGTATTGGCATCGCTTTCGGCGCGAAGGAAATCGTAAACACGATTGCTGGTGGCAGCTGATGGCGGAACTTCTCGCAGAAGACACGCTATTTCTTGCATGCACGCGACCGGCAATGATTGCAGGCGTGACGATGGAGGCTATGGGGATCAACATGATATTCACCACAATCCTCTTCATCGTAGCAGGATCGCTCGCCTATGCACTCGTAGGTTTGGTGTTCCACTACACTTTCAAAGCGATTGTGAAGCACGACCATAATATGTTCCGGGTCTTGCTCGGCTGGATCGAGACGCGGGGAAGGGCACGCAATACCGGACGCTGGGGTGGATCGAGCCTCACACCTATGAAGCTCGTGCGGCGTTATGACGAAAGGGATCTCGGCTTTGTCTAGTACCGCCGCCATCAAGAGCCGTGAGCTCGAACCTGAGACCTTCATTCCCTACGTTCGCCATGTTGACGAGCGGATCATCGCGCTCGATTCCCGAGCCTTGATGGTGATCATCGCTCTTGACGGCGTGTCTTTTGAGACAGCCGACACCCTCGACCTCAACGCGCTGCATCGCGATCTCAACACACTTTATCGCAATATTGCCGATGAACGGTTGGCTCTATGGACGCATATTATCCGGCGTCGGGACAACGAGTATCCTGATGGCGAATTCGCCAACACTTTCTCGCGGACCTTGAACGAAAAATATCGCGCCCGCATGATAGGCGAGGACCTGTTTCGCAACGATCTCTACCTCAGCCTGGTCTGGCATCCGGCGCACGACACGACAGAGCGCGTAGTGGCGTTCCTGTCGAAGCTGCGCAAGGCACGCCGGCGCGGCATCGAGCTTGATGAGGATGCGCTCAAGCATCTTGACGACGCGATCGTCGACGTGACAGCCGGTCTGAAGCGGTTCGGGCCTCGTGTCCTCTCGCTACAGGAACGCGAGGGCCTGATCTTTTCTGAGCCGAGCGAAATGCTGCACCAGTTGGTGGGCGGGCGTCGTGAAGCCGTGCCGCTGACCGAGGGCCGTGTTTCATCGGCAATTTACTCCGATCGGGTCATTGTCGGCCGGGAGACGGTCGAGATCCGCCACGAAGGCTCGAGCCGCTATGCTGGCATGTTCGGCTTTAAGGAGTACCCGGCTCGCACGCGACCTGGCATGTTCGACGGACTGCTGACAGTCCCGTATGAACTGGTCCTGACCCAAAGCTTTTCCTTCCTGTCAAAATCCGACGCGAAGACGGTGATGGGTCGCAAGCAGAACCAGATGGTCAGCGCCGGCGACAAGGCCGGATCGCAGCTCGAGGAACTCGACGACGCCCTGGACGATCTGGAATCAAACCGTTTCGTGCTGGGCGATCATCACCTGACTCTGACAGTCTTCGCGAGATCGGTGAAGGAACTGACGGACAATCTGGCGAAGAGTCGGACGCATCTGACCAATGGCGGCGCGGTCGTCGCCCGCGAGGACCTCGGGCTTGAGGCGGCCTGGTGGGCGCAGCTTCCCGGCAATTTCCGCTATCGCGTCCGATCCGGCGCGATCACGTCCAAGAACTTCGCTGCCTTTTCTCCCTTCCATTCATATCCCACAGGACAGCGCGACGGCAATGAGTGGGGTCCGGCAGTCGCCATGCTGAAGACCGCATCGGGATCGCCGCTTTATTTCAATCTGCACTACGGCGATCTCGGCAACACTTTCATCGGGGGCCCGTCCGGGTCAGGCAAGACTGTATTGCTCAACTTCCTGCTGTCACAAGGCGAGAAGTTCGGCGCGCAGATCGTCTTTTTTGACAAGGATCGCGGCGCAGATCTCTTCGTGCGCGCCGCGGGCGGAACCTACCTGCCTCTAAAGAATGGCCGCCCGACCGGTTGCGCACCACTGAAGGGAATGGAACTCACGCCCGAGAACAAGGTATTTTTGGCGCAATGGGTGGCGAAGCTGGTGAGCTCCAAAGCGCGCGAGCTATCAGTGTCAGAGGTCCGCGACATCGCCAACGCGATCGACGGTCTGGCTGACCTCCCGGTCGAGCGGCGGACGATCGGGGCATTACGCACCTTTCTGAACAATATCGATCCAGAGGGTATCGCGGCCAGACTGCGCCGGTGGGAGCGAGGAGGGCCGCTCGGCTGGGTGTTCGATAACGTCATCGAGGATATCGGCCTTGGCGAACTCGGCGTCGGCCGCAAGTTTGTCGGGTATGACATGACGGATTTCCTCGACAATGAGGAAATCCGCACGCCGCTCATGGCCTATCTTTTCCACCGGGTCGAGCAACTGATTGACGGGCGCCGCATCATCATTGTCATCGATGAGTTCTGGAAGGCGCTGGCCGACGAGGGCTTTCGCGACCTGGCCCAGAACAAGCTCAAAACGATCCGCAAGCAGAACGGGCTCATGCTCTTCGCTACGCAAAGCGTGCGCGACGCGATCAATTCTCCCATAGCGCACACGATCATCGAGCAATGCCCGACGCAGGTGTTCATGCCGAACTCCCGCGGCAGCCGTGCCGACTACGTCGACGGCTTCAAGCTCACCGAGCGCGAATATGAACTGATCGCACGCGAACTCTCCAATGAGAGCCGCCGCTTCATCGTCAAACAGGGTCACAACAGTATCGTCGCCGAACTCAATCTCAGCGGCTTTGATAATGAGCTCGCCGTCCTCTCCGGCCGCACCGGCAATGTCGAGCTTGCGGACATGATCAGGGCCCACGCCGGTGACGATCCGGAAGCCTGGCTTCCGCTCTTCCAGCAGCAAAGGAGTGCAGGCTGATGCGTATACGCGATTCCATGATGGCCGCCGTCGCCATTCTTACCCTGTCGGCGGGCACCGCCGGCGCACAGGGCATTCCCGTCATCGACAAGACCGCGATCCTGCGGTGGGCCAGCCAACTCGAAGCCATGAAGGAGCAATTCGACGCACTTAACAAGCAAATCGCCCAGGCTGAGCAACTCTATGGCTCGCTGAACAAGCTTACCAACATGGCGGATGTGGCGTCGGTCCTGAACAACCCGTCGATCCGCAAGGCATTACCGCAAGATTTCGCGGCGATCGAAGGCTTGCTCAATGGCAACGGCTCAGGTGCTTTCGGAGATTCCGCGTCGAGGTTTCTCGAAAGCAATTCGACCTATCAAACCTCGGCTAATGACTTTTACGCCCAGGAACTCGCCCGCGTCCAGAACCGCAATGCCGGGCAGATGTCGCTTGGACAACAAATCTATGATGCAGCGACACAGCGCATCGAGGGTATCGATCAGCTGCGCCAGCAGATATCGTCTGCCAGCGACTCCAAAGACATTGCTGACCTTCAGGCTCGCATTCAGGCCGAGAGCGCCTTCCTTCAGACCGATCTCCTGCGCATGCAGGGCCTGCAGATGGTGCAGCAGGCACAGGCCCAGGTCGAAGAGCAGCGCAAAGCTGAAGATTGGCGAAAGCGTATCGACACGATGAACACGGCGTTGTCGAAATGAAGCGTGTCGCTGTTCTCGTCGTGACCACCTTGCTTGCAGCGTGTTCAGAACCGCCTCCGCAGACAGAGGTCATCACTGTCAGCGAGTTTCTGGACGACGAGAGCTTACGCGAAGATCACATCGGAAAATGCCGCGAAAACCCCGGCGAGCTGGGGCAGACACCCAATTGCCGGAATGCCGAAGAGGCGGAGGGCAAGGCACGGCTCGAGCGCATGAACAGGGCGCTGGGAGGATAGCGCCATGTATACCGTCTTCGACTTCCTCGATCGGCAATTCACCACACCGCTGCAGAACTTCATCAGTTCCGGCACGAGCGGCATTAGCGCGTGGGTAACTGGCCCGTTGACGGCGGCGCTGACGCTCTATGTGATCCTCTACGGATTTCTGATCCTGCGCGGATCGGTGCAAGAACCGATCATGGACTTCGCGTTCCGTGCCATCAAGCTCGCTATCATTCTGATGCTTGTCAGGAACGCTGGCGAGTACCAGACCTATGTGACGAACATATTCTTCGAGACACTGCCTAAAGAGGTCTCGGAGGCGCTGAACACCGGGGGTGCTCCAAGTGCCTCCACCTTTGACAGCCTACTCGACAAGGGCCAAAAGTCCGCCAACGATATCTGGGCGCAGGCTGCTTGGCCGGTCGACCCGCTAACCGGTTTTGCGGGCTTAGTGGTCATCGTTGTGACGTTTATCGTCGCCTCGATCGGATATGTCGTTTCGCTCTACGCACGCGTCGCACTTGCAATTGTGCTCGCGATCGGGCCGATCTTCATTGCGCTCGCCATGTTCCAGAGCACACGCCGGTTTACTGAGGCGTGGATCGGCCAACTCGTCAACTTCGTTATCCTGCAGGTGCTCGTTGTGGCGGTCGGCTCACTGCTGGTCACCAGCTTCGCTACCATGTTCACCACGGTTGAGGCTTATAGCGACGTCCTGATGCGTCCTATCGCCGTCGGCGCCATCGGCCTGGCGTCCCTTTACGTTTTTTATCAGCTGCCAGGCATCGCCTCGTCGCTCGCGTCCGGCGGTGCTTCGTTGACCTATGGCTATACGGCGGCGCGTGACGGGCACAACAACAGCGTGGTCCGAGGCATCGGCTGGGGCTGGAGCAAGCTGACCGGGAAGAAGGCCTGACGACGATGGCCACGAGGAGAGTTACAGATTGAGTACGGTACGAATGATCCCTCTGATTAGCGTGTTATTTGCCGTCTCCGGCTGCGCTACGCTCAGCTACCCACTGCCCAAATGCGACGGTTACGCCAAACGTCCGCTCAATCGCTCGATGTGGGATTGGGATGCAAGTAAGGCGGAGGCGCATAAGCAGCAATCCTCGCTTGCCGATGGCAGTGCGGCCGCGCTCGCCTTCATCAACCAGCCCGTCGACCCAGCCGTCCAGACCGCAGCTTTTGCCGGGTTCGATGAGGCTGGCTCTCAAACCGCCTGCCGGGCAGGGTAGGGGGCATGGTGACGACGGACAGTCTCAAGGATTATTTTGATAAGGCTCGGCGCTTCGATCAGGACCGAATGGTCTCGGCCGAGCGGTCCAGGCGACTTGCCTGGTTCGTAGCCTTGGTAGCCAGCGTGCTCGCTTGCGTCTCGGTTGCAGCTGTGGTGGCGCTCACGCCGCTGAAGACCGTCGAGCCCTTTGTCATCCGCGTCGATAACTCGACGGGCATCGTCGACGTCGTGTCGGCCCTTTCATCGGCGGCCGGCAGCTATGATGAGGAAGTGACCAAATACTTCGCGGCACGCTACGTCCGCGCCCGCGAAGGCTACGTATGGTCAGAGGCGGAGGAGAATTTCCGCACAGCCTCGCTGATGTCGAATGCCGCCGAACAGCAACGTTTCGCGGCCGCCTATCGCGGCAGCAATCCAGAATCACCGCAGAACATTTACGGCCGATCGGCGTCATCCCGCATCGCTATCAAGTCGATCTCGCTCATCAACAGTACTGTCGTTTCCGTCCGCTACACGCAGACGATCACGCGCGGTGAAGATGTTCGCACCACGCATTGGGTGGCGACGATCACTTACACCTACGCCAATGCCCCGATTTCCTCCAGCGACCGGTTGGTGAACCCTCTTGGGTTCGTGGTGAGCGAGTACCGGGCCGATCCGGAGGCTTTGAATTGAAAATTCGCTATCTCTTCGCTGCGGCAGTCTTCGCGCTGCTGACGTTGCCGCACGCTCAGGCGCTCGAAATCCCTGCCAGTGCGCAGCAGGACAGTCGCGTACGCTTCGTCAGCTACCAACCCTACAATATCACCCGTATCGTCGGCACGATCCGCTCGTCCGTCCAGGTTGAGTTCGCGCCCGACGAGGAGATTGCCCACGTCGCGCTCGGCAACACCGTAGCTTGGGAAGTCGCTCCCGCTGGCCACATTCTATTTCTGAAGCCGCGTGAAAATCAGCCAGCCACCAACATCTCTGTGGTAACAACGCGCCGGGACGGCTCCAAGCGGAGCTATCAGATGGAACTGGTGGTGCGCGACGGCTCGGTCGATGCCGGGCAGAACACCTACTTCTATGTCAAATACCGCTATCCGGCCGACGAGGCGGAGCGACGCCGACTTGAGGAAGAGGCGCGCAAGCGCGCAGCCGAGGCAGGCTATGCCGATCAGGTGCTTGGCATCCATGAGCAGTATGGGCCACGCAACTGGCGCTATTCAGCGCAAGGGTCTGCAGCCATCGAACCGCAAGCGGTTTACGACAATGGTAAGGTCACAACCTTCGCCTTTAGCGGCAACCAGGAAATGCCCGCCATCTATATCGAGAACTCGGACGGGACCGAGAGCCTTGTGCCGAAAACAGTGCAAGGCGATCTCGTTCTCGTTCATGCGATCAGCCGCAAGTTCATCCTGCGCCACGGCTCAGACATCCTGTGCATTTTCAACGAGGCCTATTCGCCGGTCGGCGTCAATCCCGGCACCAACACCACTTCGCCGTCAGTCGAACGCGTGGTGAAGGTTCCGTTTGATGGTCAGTAAGGGAGGGCAGCATGACAGAAACGACCGAAACTGAGATCCCCGGCGAGCGTGGTCAGACCTCCGCTGCACGCAAGGTTGACAACAATCCCTTTCTCAAGCGCGGGGCGGTAGTTCTGGCTGTTGTCGCATTCATGGGTTTTGCGATGTGGTCGATACGGCAGTCCCCGAAAGAAGACATCGAGCAGCCAGGGTCGGGGGTAATCCGTCAGAACACGGAGTTTGAACCTGCGCGCGTGGAGCCTGATCCCGTGGCGCTTCCTCTCCCTGAGATCAAGCTTCCGACGCCGGCTGTGGAAACCGCCGAAAAGCCCGCGGTAGATGAATTGCTCGAAGCAGCGAGACGCGCGCCGGTAATGGCCTTCGGCGGCGGCCAGACAGGCAACAATGCCCGACCGTCCAGCACCAGTGAAATCAGTTCCGACCCAAATTTCCTGCCGGTCGATGGTTTTCTTGGGGGAGGGGGGCAGGGTGAAAACGAGGATCAACGCTTCAACCGCATGCTGAAGCCAACTGTCCTTGAGGGTTCGAAAGCAGGGCATCTCGGCAACCGCAACTTCATCGTGGCGATGGGCACGTCGATCCCGTGTGCGCTCGAAACGGCTCTCTCTTCGGATCAGCCTGGTTTCACAAGCTGCGTGATCACGCGGGATGTGCTCTCCGACAATGGTCGCGTGGTGCTGATGGAGAAAGGCACCCAGGTTGTCGGCGAATATCGTGGCGGTCTGCGCCGCGGTCAAAACCGACTTTTCGTCTTGTGGAATCGGGCCAAGACGCCAACCGGCGTGATCATCACGCTGGCATCGCCTGCAAGCGATGCAATCGGTCGCGCAGGCTTTGGCGGATATGTCGATACCCATTGGTGGGAGCGCTTCGGCAGCGCGTTGCTCCTGTCCGTGGTCGGCGACATCACGACCTACGCCGGTCAGGAATTGCAGCGCAGCGATGTCCAGGCCCAGGGAACAACGAGTGCTGGCAAGGAAGCAGCCGCGATCGCCGTGGAGCAGTCGATCAATATTCCACCAACACTGATTAAACATCAGGGTTCGCTGGTTTCGATCTTCGTAGCGCGCGATCTGGATTTCTCGACGATTTATGGCCTTCGCGTCACCGAACCGCGCAACACGATCTACGATCGGGCGGTGATGGGCGACTTCTATCCTAAGTCAGACATGGTGACGAAATAGGACACGCTATGGCAGAAAACTCTGATGCCGGCGTTGTCCGCCAATTGCTTCTGCCGCTTGATAACTTCTTGAAGGACGCGAGCCTCTATGAGGTTGTTATCAATCGGCCGGGGGAGGTATTGACGGAAGGAACGGCAGGCTGGCAGCGTCACGAACTACCTGATCTGTCATTCGACAAGCTCATGCGCATGGCGCGGGCAGTGGCCAGCTTTTCTAATCAAGGTATTGATGAGACACGTCCGCTCCTGTCCGCCACTCTCCCGGATGGCCAACGCATCCAGATTGTAATCCCGCCTGCGACTACACGAGACACTGTGTCAATTACGATCCGAAAACCCTCATCGGTAGCGCTATCGATGACCGATTTGGAAGCAGGTGGTTTGTTCGAGAGTGTCGTGGCTGGCCGCGATCAGATTTTGGCAGGAGATGCGTTGCTTGCCACTTATCGCAGCGGCCAGTATCGGGCCTTCCTCGAAGCTGCCGTTCTCGCGCGCAAGAACATCATTATCTCCGGCGCCACTGGTTCTGGCAAAACAACCCTCTCAAAAGCTCTGATCCGGCACATTCCGCAAGACGAAAGGCTGATCAGCATTGAGGACACGCCCGAGCTCACCATCCCCCAGCCCAACCATGTCCGGCTGTTCTATTCCAAGGGCGGTCAGGGGCTGGCAAAGGTTGGCGCGAAGGACCTCCTTGAATCGTGCCTGCGCATGCGACCGGATCGTGTG
Source organism: Rhizobiaceae bacterium (assembly GCA_032057925.1). Taxonomy (GTDB): domain Bacteria; phylum Pseudomonadota; class Alphaproteobacteria; order Rhizobiales; family Rhizobiaceae; genus Brucella. Next base: position 11,357 of record DAMCEK010000010.1, on the reverse strand, counting down.
CTGCTGCAGGAGCTGCGTGACGGCACTGCGTTCTATTACATCCGAAACATCAATTCAGGCCACCCGGGCTCTATTACGACCGTCCATGCCGACTCGCCGGGTTTGGCTCTCGAGCAGTTGACGCTTTTGGTGAAGGAGTCGGAAGGTGGACAAGACCTCGACCGTGATGATATTCGCGACCTGCTCAAGATTTCGATCGACGTTATCGTCCAGTGCAAACGCGTCGACGGCAGATTTCGTGTTACTGAAATCTTCTTCGCTGAAGATCGAAATTGATACACATCAAGATGATGGCTCAGTGCTATCCTTGCAGCCCATCGTTGCCCTTTAGCAACACTCCTCCGACAAAAAACTCTTCTGGTGAGTGACCATTGCAGGCGATGAGGCACCTATCCGACGACCAGGCAAGCTTTTGTAAATGTTCGATTTCTTGACGTATGTCGTCAACTTTACTTCTGTTGTTTTATCGCTCGGTCTACGTTTCTTGGAATCGCTCTAAATCACCGTGCTTGCAGGGTAAAATGCATTTCTACTAGGTGTATCTGCGTTCACACGGAAGGGCCTAATGGGCCTCGGGAGATTTGCAGGAGAGCGCTTAGAGAGGTTGTAGAAATTGACCTGGGACATACAAAAGCTGTTCCGGCATCACGCCAAGGATATTACACGGTCACTGCAGCGCCGAGGCTTGAACGCCGAGACTGCTAACGACATCACTCAGGACACGTTCGTGCGCGTTCTAGCGAAACCGCCGGCGGCTACCGCTTCAAGAAATAATCCAGCTGCGTATCTATTCCAGGTTGCAAGGAATCTCCGCATCGATCATGAGAGGCGCGAGCGCCTCATAAGTTGGATAGAGCTTCCGGTGCCCGATTTTGCAGCCATAGTAGATCCTGCTCCGTCGCCGGAGACCACTACATATGACCGACAAAAGCTGGAGCTAACTCATGCTGCGCTGGCTGAGCTACCTGAGCGGACACGTATCGCATTTGAGCTCCATCGCATGGACGAGATGACGATCGCAGAGGTGGCTGCACAACTCGGCCTGTCAGTCTCACGCACGTGGGCTTTGATCCGCGATGCTTACGAACACATCGATGCCCGTATCGGAAGGCTCTAGTTGGGCCGATGGGTCAGAATGAAAATATCCCCGTCTCAACCGTAATATATATTATGGGGCAATCACAAAGCGTCGACTGGTTCCACTGCGTTAAGGAAGGTTCATATGAACGAAGCGCCTCAGGATCGCAGCTTATTTCGCGAGGCTGCAGATCTAGCCATTCGTTTACAGAACGATCCGAGCAACCAGGTTTCCCTAGACATGGTTCGAGCCTGGGTATCCCGCAGCCCCGAGCATCGCGCAGCGTGGGCTCGCGTTGCCGCTATCCATGGCATGACCGGAAAGATCATTTCTGAAGAACGCGCCGCAGCGAATAGATCACCAGTGTTGTCTCGGCGAAACCTCGTCCTTGGTGGTCTAGTTGGCGTCGGAGCAATCGTGACAGGTTCGTGGGTCATTCCAAGGGCACTGCTGCGTGCCCGCTCAAACGTCATGACAGCCACCGCAGAAATCCGGAATTATGACCTCCCTGACGGGAGTGTGTTGACGCTAGGGCCTGATAGTGCTGTGGCCGTCCGGTTCACAGACGCGCAGAGGCAGATCGACCTGCTTGCCGGCATGGCATTTTTTGAAGTCGCGCAAGATGCTGTCCGACCCTTCTCCGTTATTTCTGAATCCCTCGTGGCGACCGCGCTCGGCACGGCTTTCGATATCTCTAATGACGCGGGTTTCATTTCTATCTCTGTTGATCACGGAATTGTTCAGGCGCGGGCGCCGGGACAGGCCACCCACGCAGGTGTGCGTATCGAGGCAGAGGAGTGGTTGACCTACGATTCCTCCAAAGGCACCGCAAGCCAGGGATCACGCGAGAAATACCAAATCGGGGCGTGGCGCAAGGGCATGCTGGTTGCCGAGAAAGAAACCGTTAGCGCTCTGGTCGCAAAGATTTCCAGGTGGCAGCGAGGGACGGTTGTGGTCGCGGATCCATACCTGGGATCCCGCGTCGTGAGCGGTGTTTTTGATCTTCAGGATCCTTTGAGCGCTCTGCAGTCGGTCGTTAGACCTTTCGGTGCAAGAGTGCGCGAAGTGAGCCCATTCATGACTGTCATTTCGCCCATCTAATAAACTTGACAAAAAGGAGAAAAATTTCGGCTCCCGTTCGTAAAGCTAATTAGGGGGCTAGACGGCCCGGCTTTTTTAGCAAGCCCGCCCTCCGAACTGATTTAAGGGGTGGCTTGGTAATGGCTCGAGAATGTGAAACGATTAATGGTCTGGCGGTTAGCCTGAGGGCTGGCATTGCGACTGCTGTGGTAGCAGCTACCGTGGCAACTTCTCCGATTGCGGTAAATTCGCCCGCATTCGCGCAGACCAATGGCCAAGCGAGCTTCAACATTCCGGCGGGGCCCCTAAACAAGACGCTTGCGGCTTTCGGCAGCCAATCCGGGACACAGCTATCCTACGAAGCTTCGATCGCATCGGGGAAGACAACCTCCGGCGCGAATGGAGCTATTTCACGAGAGCAGGCCTTGGATCAGATCCTTCGAGGGACCGGCCTAACCTACCGCTTCACTGGTCCGCGCACGGTCCTCATTTCTCAGTCAGCTTCTCCTGCAGGTTCCATTCTTCCGGATGGCTCGACCGTTCTGGAACAAATCGTAGTCCAAGGACAAGGGGAAAGCGCGTGGGGACCTGCCGATGGCCTGATTGCGCGACAGAGTGCGACGGGCACCAAGACAGACACTCCTATCCTAGAAACACCTCAGTCGATTTCTGTTATTTCTCGAGCGCAGCTGGAGCAGCAGGGCGTCCAGACAGTACAGGGAGCCGTACGGTATACTCCCGGCGTGACGGCAGACCAACAAGGTCCGGACACGCGCCGGGATTACATCATGTCGCGTGGCTTTCGATCGGAAGTCTTCCAGGATGGCCTACGTGGACCTTTCGCGGGTATTTACACGGATGCGAGATCTGAAGCGTATGGTCTCGAACGTGTCGAGGTACTCCGAGGTCCTTCCTCGGTACTGTTCGGACAGAATCCTCCAGGTGGCATCGTCAATTTGGTCAGCAAGCGACCAACCAGTGAACCTCTGAGAGAGGTGCAGATCCAGACTGGCAGCTACGGCAGAGCGCAAACCGCCTTCGACTTCAGCGGTCCGATCGATGAGAATGGAGAATTCCTATATCGCTTAACGGGATTAGGCCGTGTGAGCGATACTCAGGTCGACCACGTAGGAGATGACAGGTTGTTCATCGCGCCGGCTTTCACCTGGAAGCCGAATGACGATACAACGCTGACCATTCTCGGGCAGTATTCGCACGACAAAGGGGGAACTGTCCCTCAGTACCTGCCTGCGCTCGGTACTTTGTATTCCAATCCCAATGGGGCTATCCCGCGGGACCGGTTTGTCGGCGAACCCGGCTTTGACGGTTTCGAACGTGATTTCTATTCCGTTGGATATAATTTCGAACATCGTTTAGATGAGACATTCACGTTTCGTCAAAACCTAAAGTATAGCAAAGTCGACTACACCAACCGTGGTTACATCTTCGGTCTGGGCCTCGACAATGACTTGCGGACACTTCGCAGATTTGGCGGCTCGGGCTATCGCGACACGGGCGTGTTCGGCGTAGACAATCAGCTCGAAGCGAAGTTCGACACGGGCCGGTTGGACCACACCCTACTGTTCGGCGTCGATTACGCCAATGTCAGTATGGATACCGCCCTGTGGTCAATTTCACAGCCAGCAATTGATGTCTATAATCCAGTCTATGGTTCTTGGAATACCTCGCCAGCGTGGACGTTTGGCCAAAAGCAGTCGCAGAATCTGACCGGGGTTTATCTCCAGGATCAAGTGTCGCTCGACAACTGGCGCTTCACGTTCAGTGGGCGGCACGATTGGGCTGATAGCAGGACCACCAACAAACTTTCGCAGGAGGTCACAACAACTGATGATACGGCCTTTACCGGTCGGGTTGGGGTCAATTATCTCTTCGAAAATGGTATAACGCCGTACGTCAGCTATGCTACTTCCTTTGAGCCGGTATCGGGTACAGGTTGGGACGGCAAACCCTTCAAACCGACCGAAGGAACGCAATTCGAGGCCGGTATTAAATATGAGCCGGTTGGTTTCAACGGTTTCTTTGCGGTATCTGTATTCCAGCTCGATCAGGAAAATGTAGTCACTGCAGATCTCGCACATGATTGCGGAAGCTGGAACGATCCGCGTTGCGGCAGTTTTGACACACAGACGGGCAAAGTCCGTGTGCGTGGAGTTGAGTTCGAGGCAAAGGTCGGAGTTACCGATAACTTCGACCTGATCGGTTCCTACACCTACCTTGATGCCCAGATCACCAAAAGCAATTACCTCGATGAGGTTGGCAAGACGCCGACCGACACACCTACGCACCAGGCATCATTATGGGGCGACTATAGAATTACAGATGGGGCTCTCGCCGGGCTATCGGTCGGTGCAGGTGTCCGCTATGTCGGCAGTCGTTACGGGACATCGAACAACGAGCTCGACCTGCCCGTGTACGGGGCAGTATCATCAAAAATTCCGGCGGTGACTTTGGTCGATGCGGCCATTCGCTACGATTTCGGAAAACTGCAGCCCCAGCTTGACGGGCTCACGTTAGCCGTAAACGCGACTAACCTCTTTGATGAGAAGCATGTCGCAGGATGCCAGTCAGAACGAACGTGCTTTTATGGCCCTGGCAGAACTGTATTCGCAACGCTTAACTACCGGTGGTAAGATCGTTGGCAGACGGGCGATTCAGGCAAGCCTTCAAAGTTTCACCAGCGCTCTTATCAAGACGCTATTGCCTTGGTGGGTTGTTTGCCTTGCCGTTTGCTGGATTGGCCCAAGCGGCACCTGCGTACCGCGTCGTTGCTCTAGACAAGGTTGCCGCGCATAGCCTGTTAGCTATCGGCGTTACGCCTGTCGCCGCTGGTGCCATCAGTTCCTACGAGAGGTTAGGTATTACTCTTCCGTCGACGGTCATCGAGATCGGTGTCCCAGTCGAGCCGAACCTTGAGTTACTGCAACAAATATCGCCCGATCTGATCGTCACCCATTTTGATATGAAACGGGTCGACCCAATGCTACGGCGCATCGCACCTACGTTTACGATGCATATTTATCGAGGAGACGGTGAGACATACAACCATGCTGCCTCAGAACTCAAACGGCTAGCGGCAGCGCTGGGCCGATCCGCCGCTGCTGATGAATACGTTCGGCACGTGGAACAGTCTATTCTGGTGAACAGACAAAGTCTCGCAGCGTTCCGAAGCCGGCCGGTCTTTGTATCTCAGCTGGGTGACAACGGCCGTAACGTCACGGTTTTCGGAAAAAACAGCATCATCGATAATGTCCTGGTGCTGCTCGGCTTAAGAAATGCATGGATGGGTGCCACAGGATTGTTCGGCCAAGCAAATATCGGCGTCGAAGGACTCGCAGCGGTCCCCGATGCAGAGTTGGTTTACATCGACTATGACGGTGAAGCTGACCATGCCTTAGAACGTCTTGGACAAAGTCCTTTTTGGACCCATCTCAGCTTCGTTAAGCGCAACAGGCTGTTACCGATCAAGCCATTCGACGTGTACGGCGGCCTGCCGACCGCTGCTCGATTCTCCGATTTGCTGGTAGCTGCCCTCCTGAACGAGGGCCAGGATGAGTAATCGACAAGTCGTCGGCGCGCGCGACACCTCGAATTCCATTTTGCTCGTGCTGTGCATTTTTGCAGCCACAGCTCCATGCCTGCTATTTTACACCCTCCATCTTCAATTGCCATTTGGTTTGTGGCTGGAAGCCCTTCAGGGGCCGGATGTGGAAGATGTACGGCAACTAGTATTCTTTTATAGTCTTCTTCCGCGAGCTGCAGTCGCGATTCTCTCAGGTGCCAGTCTGGGCCTTGCTGGATGCATTATGCAGCAAGTTTTGCGCAATCAACTAGCTGAGCCGACCACCCTGGGTGTTTCTGCCGGTGCTTCCACTGCGCTCGTCGTCGCCACTCTTTGGTTGCCGTCCTTGTTCGCGTATGGCGCGGAATGGGTTGCAGTCTCGGGCGCCACGGTGGCCACGGCCCTCGTTTTTGCTCTGTCGTGGCGGCAGCGCTTAGAGCCTGTGGCAATCATATTAGCGGGTCTGATTGTTAGCCTCTATTGCGGAGCGTTCTCGTCAGTAGTCAGCTTCTTCTATTATGAGCGTCTTTCGAACGTCTTCATTTGGTCAACAGGGACTCTGAATCAGAACGATTGGAGTGCTGTGCGCTATCTCCTTCCGAGGGGCATAGGATCGATGATTATTGCCCTCATATTTGCGCGTCAGCTCGAGATCCTGGGAATGGGTGATGAGCAGGCCCGCAGTCTGGGCGTATCGACAGGAACGGCACGGCTGATGCTGGTCGGGCTCGCAATATTCCTCAGTGCCGCAGTCGTGTCTTCTGTGGGGGGGCTTGGCTTCGTCGGCCTTGCTGCTCCAGCGGTGGCCCGGCTGGTTGGTGTTCGGCGTGTCCGTCCGAGGCTGCTGGCTAGCGCATTAGCAGGGGCGGTTCTCTTGTTCCTGACGGATCAAATTGTGCAGATCGCAGGGGCGTCGTTCCACGAGATTCCGACTGGAGTTGCCACGGCAGTTCTCGGTTCTCCATTGCTGCTCTGGCTTGTGGCTCGTCGTACGCTTCGAGACGGCCTTCCGCGACAGTTCCCGGAACAGAGTCTCCGGATAATGACTTTCGGCTCTCGCGTTTCATTGTGTTGGATAGCAGGATCACTGTTGATCCTCCTGGTGGCGTCGCTTCTGCTCGGCCGGAGCGGTTCGGGGTGGAGCTTAGCCATAGGACCCAATGCTACATCGCTTCTGGAATGGCGCTTTCCGAGAATTGCTTCCGCACTGGCTGCAGGAGCCATGCTTGCAGTTGCCGGCGTGCTCATGCAACGGCTAACTGGGAACGTGATGGCAAGCCCGGAGGTACTCGGTATCTCATCTGGGGCCAGCCTCGGCGTGATTACTTCGTTATTCTTGTTCGAAGCCGACGAAGGCATTCTGTGGCGGTTCGGTCCGTCTATGCTAGGAGCCACGCTTGTTCTCCTCATTTTGCTGTCGCTGGGGAGGCGGGCCGAATACTCACCCCAACGTATGATCCTAAGCGGGATCGGTTTAGGGACCTTACTGGGTGCAGCGAGTTCGCTTGCGATTGCCAGCGGCGACCCACGCACACAAACGCTCCTTGGGTGGATGGCTGGATCAACCTATTATGTGACTACGCAGGAGGCGAACGCAGCGCTAATTATCGCCGGATTATTGATACCGACAACGCTCTTCCTCACGCGATGGCTCACCGTAGCACCACTTGGTGATGAGGTGGCACGGGAACTTGGCGTGAGCCTTCAAAGAAGCCGGCTCATAATCATACTGCTTGCAGCCTCGCTAACCTCTGCTTCAACACTCCTTGTTGGCCCGTTGAGCTTTGTTGGTCTGATGGCACCCCACATTTCGCGATTGATCGGTCTCAGGAGACCAGCTCAACAGATCGTTGGCGCGGCAATCGTTGGTGCCGTAATCTTCACACTCGCCGATTTCGTGGGTCGGAACGTCCTTTTCCCCTACCAGGTACCTGCGGGAATGCTAGCGACCTTCATCGGCGGCCCCTATCTCATGTGGCTGATGAGCAGATGAGCGACAGGATCCGCATTGCACAGGTCCATGACGTCCGGCGCATCACGCCGACGATGCAGCGCGTCACTTTGCGCGGACCCGACCTACAACACCTCAGTCTTCCAACATTTGCGATCGCGCCGCACATTAAGCTTCTAATACCACCCGGCGACAGGGAGCCGGTCTGGCCAGAATTAACGTCTCACGGCCGCCTAACCCCTCACAACTGCACGACCCGAACCTACACGATCAGGCACCATCGACCCGAAGCGGGTGAAATCGATGTCGATTTCGTTCTCCACGGTGAGGACGGTATCGCCTCACGTTGGGCTACACGGGCATGCAGAGGCGATAGGATTGGGCTCTGGGAGCGCTCGCCTACCGTCCTTGGGCAGCACTCTTGGTTCCTCTTTCTCGGCGATCAAACAGCTCTTCCCGGCATCGGCCAGGCCCTCGGTATACTCCCTGCCAGCGCACAAGCACTAGCAGTCATTCAGCTTGAGAATATGGAAGACAGGCAGAACCTGGTGTCTGCTGCGGCGGTGGATGTCCTCTGGACGCCTAGAGCAGAGAAAAATGCACTCCTTGAAATTATCCAAAAGCATCCTTGGCCCAGGCATAGGCGGCCCTTCATCTGGGTTGGAGCGGAGGCTGGGATTGCGCGTCCCATCCGGAACTACCTTCGACAGGTCTCTTGTCTTAACAGAAGCGATATTTCAGTGGTCAATTATTGGAAAGATGGGGTACCTGAAACTTCGATCGCATCGGTCGCCAGCTGATGCCCCGGCGGCAGGGAGGTCAGGCGCTCGGCAGATCACGTGGCGGCTTCACCACCAGAATCCATCCGAGGACAGGCTTCGACGGCCCGCCAATTGCTTTTGATTTGACCGGTGGTGAAAAAGATGATGCGCCACATTTCCCGCTTTTGCTGGACCTTGGTGCTGACATCAAGGCTCGCGCTGCCGTTCCAATCGAAACGCGGCATCATCCCGGTGATCCCCACACAAATCCAATGAAAAGGATAAGCCAGCCTTCTCCGCCAAGGCCATCTACAAAGGTCGCGCTCGTGTGTTGAACAGGCCGTCGGGAAGCTCAACCATTTTAAGCGCGTGGCCCTAAGATGCTAGAAAACAAAACGCAATTTCTTCCCGACCGTTTCCATCAGAGGCGCGTCTATCTTGACTAATTCCATCCACACAGCCTAAATCAAGCTAGCCGACTTGTCCGGTCGAAATGCAGGCAGTTCAGTTACCGAGATTGTCTATAGCGTGATGGGCACTGTCCAATATTCAATAAAATGAATAAGTAGTTGCAGTAAAACGCGGTTTTAAATAATCTTCTATTAGCGGTTTGGACGCCGTTAAGGCTAGGGAGGATGATTTGGCAATCGGTTCCGTAAAATTTTTCAATCACGACAAAGGATTTGGCTTCATCACTCCCGACAGCGGTGGTGCAGATGTTTTCGTACATGCATCCGCTGTACAGGCCGGGAGCGCACTTCAGGAAGGTCAGAAAGTCAGTTACGACATCGGACAAGACCGCAAAACCGGAAAGTCAAAAGCGGAAAACGTTCGCTCGATCTAAGCGCGCTTATTGAAAACAATCCCTATACAGAAGATTCGCAATCCTGCCGCGATCCTTCTGGTGAAGCGTTCGGACAGGCACGAAATAGAAATGACGCTTACACTTCCTGCAACCGGGCGCTCCAGAACCTATCTAACCGTTCTTGTAGTTCTTGGTCTTACGCATCTTCTCAACGATTTGATGCAATCGCTGATCCCGGCAGCCTATCCGATCCTCAAGGACGCCTATGCGCTCGATTTTGTGCAGATTGGCATGATCACCATGACCTTTCAGATTGCCGGATCATTACTGCAACCAGTGATCGGTATGGTGACGGACAAGCATCCAGCACCTTATTCGCCGGTAGCAGGAATGATGTTTACGCTTTCAGGGTTGCTGAGCCTTGCTTTCGCACACAGTTATGCGGTGATCCTTGTCTCTGTTGCTCTTATTGGGATCGGATCCTCCATCTTCCACCCTGAGGCGACACGCATGGCGCGTTATGCAGCCGGGGGCAGACAGGGGCTGGCGCAGGGACTGTTTCAGGTTGGCGGGCAAGCCGGGGGTGCGCTCGGCCCGGTACTTGCCGCACTGGTCATCGTGCCGTGGGGGCAGCCGAGTCTCGCCTGGTTCGCGGTGCTGGCGTTGTTGGCTATGACACTTCTCGTCTGGATTGGAAGAAAACAACGCGAGATCAGCCTGGAATTTGCGGCCACACGATCCAATGGCAAAAAGATAGCCGACGCTGCCCGTCATGCCCCGACAACGATCGGTGTTGGATTGGTTGTGCTGACGTTGCTGATGTTTACCAAGAACGCCTACGGTGAAAGCTTTCGATCATTCTATACGTTCTATCTTATGGAGAAATTTGGGCTTTCGATCCCTTCAGCCCAGATGATGTTGTTCATATTCCTGCTGGCTTCTGCTGCCGGAGCACTTATCGGCGGCATCGTTGGCGACCGGATCGGACGCAATCGAATTATCTGGATTTCCGTGCTGGGACCGCTTCCCCTAACGCTTATTCTGCCTCACGTTGATCTCTTGTGGACCGGTATTCTGACCGTGCTGATCAATCTGATCATGGCAAGTGCTTTTGCATCGATACTTATCTATGCAATGGAATTGCTGCCAAACCGGATTGGGCTAATCGGCGGACTTTTCTACGGCCTGAATTTTGGACTTGGTGGCATTGCCGCAGCATTGCTTGGGATTGTCGCTGATAGTTATGGCGTTGAAGCCGTCTACTATATTTGCTCATTTCTGCCCCTGGCAGGACTCCTTGCGGGTTTTCTTCCAAAGATTGAGGACAAAAGCTCATAATAAGGTTGCTTTAGCGTGCATCCGGCTTTGTTGACGGTTTAGACGAAGCCGTTGGTTCCACAGAGTTCGAAAAAGACGGCGTGGCCTAGGCGGCGTGGACGAATTTGAGCCAGTATTTTGCGGTGGCAATATGAACCATGCTGATGAAACTCTCGGCGAGTTGGTCATATCGGGTTGCAATGGCGCGGTTGATTTTCAGCCTACCAAACATCCGCTCGATTAGGTTGCGTTGTTTATACAGCGTGCGATCATATTCAATCTTCACGCGGCGGTTTGATCTGCCGGGAATGACGGACTGGATATTGCGGCTGGCAAGATCATCACGAATGGCATCCGCATCATATCCCTTGTCGGCAAGAAGCGCCTTTGGTGCTTGCTCGGGTAGGCTGATCAGAGTGTCGTAAGCCTTGCAATCTGCAGCTTCGCCAACCGTCAGATGGAAGGCAAGCGGTCGTCCTTTGGCATCAGCCAGACAGTGAAGTTTACTGGTGAACCCGCCCCGCGAGCGGCCAAGAGCGCGTCGATGAATCCCCCTTTTCCGCCCGCTGCCGAAATATGGGCGCGAACCGTGGTGCTATCGATGCTGTAGTGGCCGCTATCAGCCATGATCTCGGCAAGTGTGACAGAAACAGCCTCCCATACACCAGCTTCACTCCAGCGTCGGAACCGACGATAGATCGTATTCCAATTGCCGTATTTGGGAGGAACATCGTAACCGGTGTCCCGCTCCCACGTTGTCCTCGCCGCTCTGATTTGTGATCGCC
>DAMCEK010000009.1:0-134499 GCA_032057925.1 Rhizobiaceae bacterium | reverse complement strand
GCTCGTCAGGCTCATAACCTGAAGGCCGCAGGTTCAAATCCTGCCCCCGCAACCAATTAGAACCCAAAACCCTCAATCAATCCAAACAGTTGGCTGAGGGCTTTTTGTTGCCCAAAATCCTGCAAGCGTGCTAAAATCCCATTTTATAAGCCATATCAATGCCTTAGAAAAAACAGGTTCAAATCGGGGGCGACGAACCACGCAACCAAAATACAATATTTAATGACCAAAGCGCGAGCAGCAACTCTATTCGAGAAGTCAAGGCCAAAACATTCGAAACCCAAGTGACAAAACTCAAGATCGGTTTGGCTTTTCAACCAGTTTGCCAACGTCGGAACAACGATCAAAGTTTACGTGCCGAAACTCATACCACTGCTGCGGTAACTGCGCCTGAGCTTCCAGTAACGCAACAAAGCCTGCAATAACCACATCGTCACGGTGGCGACTATTCAGAAGTCGAGTGAGAAAAGCTGCTGCGTTGTCAGATTATAAAAATGCGGCAGCTTTTCCAAAATAGCAACGGCAGCATTGCCGAGGTAAACCGTTCTTGCGCTCGTCTGGTTGTCTGTAACGGGTTTTATCAGTCGGTAAGCTTTTCGTCATTTAAATGGCGCTCCAAAAATAGAAGGCTGTCCTGTCCACAATAGATTTTGCTTCATAGCGGAAGGTCGAAATGCCGAAGAAACCTGCGGCTTTTGCCACTTCAAAATTTGATTTCCAGACGGATTGCACCTCATCGCTCTGCGCGCGTGTGCTTCAAGCGCTGTTCCATCTAAGCCTTCGGCGTCGACGATTGCCTTACGCCTATCCGCATTGCCGATATTGCGGCCTTCTCCCCGGAAGGCTGCATGATATGCTCTTACCAGTTTGAGCCGGACCTGGCCTTCAAGCGCAGCCAGGATCACCAGAAATTTGGCAGGTGTGGAATCGGAAAGTGCAGCCCGATTGTCGAAATTGAGTTTCTTTCCACACAATGCCGCCCAGCGTTTGAGATATTTGCTCCAGTAGGTGCGGCAGTTTCCGGTCGGTTACGCGAACAAATCGCATCATTTTCCTCAACCACCGGAATGACATAGGGCTTGATTTGCACCTTGTACCGCGCTGCCAGCTTCGGCGTAAAAAGGTCCTTTTATCTCGAGAAAACCTATCCGCGCTTCCGATGCAGGTTCAAATTTTGCATCAGCGAAATAGCAGCACCAAACGCAATTAGTCCGAATCCGATCGTTAGCCCCGCGTGTAACGAACCGGTCGCGTCGGTGACCATGCCGATTGCGAAAGGGCCGATGGATTGCCCGAGGCCGAACAGGACGGTGAAGGTGCCTATGGCCGACGCCCGGCTTGCGGGCGCCACATTGTGCTGGACGAAATTGGTCGTTGCGGCCACCACGGCGAAGAAGACGGCCCCGAAGATCACGGCGGACGTCATAACGGCAGAAAACGACAGCGATATCAGGGGAATGGCGGCGCCGAGCGCGTTGATGCCCACGAGCGTTGCAAAAGCGTGGGCCTGCCGGCTACGCATGAGCAGCCGCGACCAGAGCCAGGGCGCGGCCATGGCCGAGAGCCCGATTACCACCCAGAATGCACTGACGTGCCAAGAAGGCTGGGCGCTGGCTTTCAGATAGGCGACCATGAAGGTCATATAGCCGATGGAACCCGCGCCAAAGGCCTCATATCCGGCAAGAATCCATCGATGGGCAAGGGGGCGGTATCGCACGTGCGTCGACTTCGTCTGGCTGCAGAATCCGCTGGGCGCTGCCGCCAGATAACCGGCGGCGGCAAAGACAAGGCCTGTTGCGCCCAGCAGGAGCCAAGCCGTCCGCCAGCCCGTAATGCCGAAAATTTGGATCCAGTACGGCACTATGAGCCCGCTGAAGGAGATGCCGAAACCTGCCCCGGCATAAAAGAGCCCGACAATCACGCCTCTCTGCTCGGGATGATCGGCTGTGAGGTTAGCGGCCATCGTGCCTCCGGCGACGAAAATAAATGCGCCGGAAACGCCGGAGAGCAAACGTAGCAGGCTGAGCGTAGTGAAACTATCGGTAAAGCCGAGCGCCAGCACCGCCGCCACGGTGAGGAATGCGCCAAGCCCGTAGGTCCGGGCCGTACCCAGTCGCTGGGTGACCGAAGCGGCGTTCATGGCTCCGACGATATAGCCAATCGCGTTGATGGTGTTCATCCAGCCCGCCTGGGAGTAGGACCAGCCGAGATCCTCCCTCATCGGCGTCAGGAGAAGACCGTAAGCGAAGCGGGCGATGCCGAGGCCGAGCGCTGGTCCAAGCGCGAGCAGGCCGACTTGGACGACCGGTTTCATCAGCGCCGCCCATGCGCCAGCCTTACGGCGATGGGGGAAGCGCGCAGCCTCAGCATGGCCCATGCGCCGATCATGGGCCCCGGAGCGAGGAAGAGGAAGGTCCATTGCCAACTGCCCATCCAGTCCGCGATCCTAGGCATCAACCAGATGACAAAGACGGTCAGAGCGAAGCCGAGGCCCATCTGGAGTGACAAGGCGGTGCCGACCAGATCGCGATTGGATAGTTCCGTGACGGCAGCCGAGAACAGCGGTGAATCCCCGATGATCGCAATGCCCCAGACGATAGCGATGAGCGCGATGCACCAACTTGGCCCATGGAAGGCGAAGCCGATCGCTATCGCGCAAAGACCGGAGACGATCATGAATCCTGCCGTGGTAGCCGTGCGCCCGAACCGGTCGGAAAGCAGCCCCCCCGCCACGCAGCCGATGACGCCGGAGGCAATCGCCGAAAACGTCAGCAGCGATGCCGTGCTGGCGGAAAATGCGCCGTCGAAGGCGGTGCGAAGGAAGATCAGCAGCCACGCCCACATGGCGTAGAGTTCCCACATGTGACCGAAATAGCCGATATTGACCAGCAGAAGGTCCCGGTCTTTCAGAACGCGGCCAATCTGGCGTGGGTCGAAAACTGCCTTGCCGAAGGGGTAGGGGCCCTCTTGCGCGAAGAGCAAGAAGGAAAGCCCGGCGATCAGCGAGGCGGTGCTCGAAAGGCCAATCACGATATGCCAGTCGATGCTTTCGGCGATTGTGCGAAAGAGATGGGGCATGGATGAGCCGAGCGTCAACGCGCCGACGACCGCGCCGAGCGCCAGCCCGCGATTACGGACGAACCACGTTGAAACGAGCTTCATGGCCGGTGGATAGACCGCAGCCAGCGCCATGCCGGTCACGAAACGGCAGAGAATCGCGCCAAGCGGTCCGGGTTCGAGCAGAAGCAGTGCGTTTATGACGGCGGCCGCGATGGAAGCCGTGGCCATCAGCCGGTTGAGACGCACGATATCCGGCAGGTTGACGAAGCTTGCCAACAGCGCGCCCGTCACAAAGCCGATCTGCACGCCGTTTGTCAACCAGGCGATCTGCGCATCGGACAAGTCCCACGCGGCCTTCAGTTCCGGGGTTACAGCGGTGGCGGAAAACCATGTCGTCATCGACAGCACCACCGAAATGCAGAGGATCGCAAGAACCGGCCAGGGGTTTTGCACCGCCGAGCGGTCTTCGGCGGTGCGGGCGCCATCCGCGGAAACCGCCATGGGTCAGGCTTTCGCGAGGGGAACGGTGTAGACGGTGGCGGTTCCGCTCAGGCAGATATCGCCCGCCTCGTTGCGCACGCTGGTCACGATCTTGCAGATAGGCTTGTCGTCACGCACCTCGGTAATCTCGACGCGAGCGGTAATCAGTTCATCGACGCCGACCGCCTTGATGAATTTCCATTCCACGCCGAGGAAAACGGTGCCCGGTCCGGGAAGGTCTTCGGCGACTACAGCGTTGAGAAGGCCGGAAGTCACGCCACCCTGCACGATCAGCTTGCCGAAGATCGAAGCGTCGGCAAGCGCGCGGTCATAATGAAGTGGATTGCGGTCGCCCGTCATTTCGGAAAAGGCTTCGATATCCTTCATGCTTGTGCGGCGCGACCGCTCCGCAAAGGCTCCGACCTCCGGCTTGCCTTTGATAACGCCGGTCCAGCCGTTCTGTTTCTGGTCGCTCATATCATGTCCTTTCCTGGCATGGTCTTTGCCGGAAGGCGGGCAGGGTGCGCCCACCGATCCGCGTTGGTATCATTTCGATGGCTGCGCCTACCGCCAGTTCCTCGCCGGCTGCGCGGAGGATGAAACTCAGGAGGGTCGGCCCTTCCTCAAGTTCGACGATTCCCACGGCATAGGGCGCGACCGGGAGCCAGCCCGGGTGGCCCGGCTTGTGCACGATGGAAAAGGACCGGAGGCGGCCCCGACCTGAGGCGTCTTTCCAGACGAGACGGTCGCTCCAGCAATGCGGGCATATTGGTCGGGGATAGAAGACCGCCGCATCGCAATCCTCGCAATGCTGGATGGCAAGCCGTCCCTCTTCCGCCGCCGTCCAGAAGGGGGCGGTCAGCGCGGTGATCGTCGGGCTTGGTGTCTTGAGAAGGTCGAGATCCATCAGTCTGCTCCCAGAACAAGGGCTGTCGCCTCGCTGACGGTGGCGCCGTTTCCGGTGACGAGGGCGAGCTGCGGGTTTTTGATCTGCCGGCCCTTAGCCGTGCCGCGCAACTGGCGCACGGCCTCCACGATATGCGTCATGCCGCCGGCAAGGTCGGGTTGGCCGAAACCGATCTGCCCGCCATGGGTGTTAAGCGGCGTATCGCCGGCAAAGGAAAGGTCGCGGCCTTGCAGCCATTGGCCGAACTCCCCCGGGCCGCACAGCCCAGCGTCCTCGATCGTCAGCGCCACCATGATCGTGTAGCAGTCGTAGAGCGACAGCAGATTCATGTCGCGCGCCGAGGTTCCCGATTGGGCGAAGGCGCGCGCCATGGCCTGTTTCAGAGGCCCCGTCGTCAGGTCTGGTGCCTGCGAGGCCGCCCGATGCGTTATCTTCTCGCCCGCACCCAGCAGATGAACCAGCGGCTGACGGCGTTCTCTCGCGCGTTTGACCGAGGTGACAATGACCGCTTCCGCGCCAGCGACGGGCATGACGATTTCGAAGAGGTGCAGCGGCGAGGCGACGATTGGCGAGGCCAGCACATTTTCGACACTGGCCGGCTTGCCGTAAAAGATGGCATCACGATTGTCCTGCGCGTTGCGTCTTGCCCAGTGCGCAATGGTGGCGAAATCCTCCGGCGTCGAGCCGAAGCGCGCCATGTGTGCCTGCATGAACAGCGCATAGGAAATATTCGCGCCGGATGCGCCGAAGGGAACGTCGAATTCCCGGATCGGGTTGCGGTTGGGCGAGCGTGGCGGATTGTCGTCGCGCGCATTGCCGAGCACGCAAAGCACCGTCTCGCACATGCCGGCCTCGATGGCCGCCGCTGCGCGCCAGACCATGCCCGCGCCTGATGCGCCGCCCAGATCCACGACATTGCCCATGGCGGGCCTCAGGCCGAGATATTCAGCGATTGTGGCCGGTACGTGCTGCGGTGTCTCGCCAACCTGCGGACCGACCAGAAGACCGTCGATTTCGCAGGGTTCGATGCCGGCGTCGGCCACGGCCAGGGCTGAAACCTTCGCCAGCATTTCGAGCGTCGTGACGCCTTCGGTTCGCCGCTGCGGCTTGATTTCGCCGATCCCGACGATTGCGCCCTTTGATCCTGTCGATTTTGCTCCTGCCAAATTCGTTTCTGCCAAATTCGTTTCTGGTGGCATCACGCGGAAGTGCTCCTCTCAAGCATGCGATATTCGCTGAGGCATTCCGGGTTGGCCAGCGAGCCTATGTTCTTGACGACACCGCCTTCGATGACCGTGCGGGCTGCGCCCTCGACGCGCTTTCCGTTCATGGTATAGGGTACGGCCTGCACGGTATGGATCCGGTGCGGTACATGACGCGGCGAAGCCATGTCGCGGATTTTCAGCCGGATCTGCTTTGCCAGCGTTTCGCTGAGCGTGACACCGTCCTTCATCTTGACGCAAAGTACGATTTCCTCATCGCCCGGAACCGGTGCGCCAAAGACAAGGCAATCTTCGATTTCATGGAAAAGCTCGCAGGTTGCGTAGATTTCGGCGGTGCCGATGCGCACTCCGCCGGGTTTCAGAGTCGTGTCGGAGCGCCCGTAAATTACTGCGGAGCCATAGGGCGTCATTTCTGCGATGTCGCCATGGGTCCAGATTTCGCGGCGCTGCGAGAAGTAGGTGTCGTGATACCGCTTCGTGCCGCCATCGCCCCAGAAGGTGAGCGGCATGGAGGGAAAGGGTTCTGTGCATACCAGATCGCCCTGACGACCGATGATCGGCGCATTGCGGTCGTCCATGACGTTGACAGCCAGTCCCAGTCCCTTGACCGTCAGGTGGCCGCGCCGTACCGGATGCAGAGGAGAACCAAGCATGAAGCAGCCGATGATCTCGGTGCCGCCGGAAATCGATGCAAAGATCATATCGCGTTTGATGTGGTCGTAAACCCAGTCGAACTGGTGCGGCGAGACCGGCGCGCCAGCCGAAAGCACCGACCTGAGCGCCGGAAGATCGTGATGCTCCACCGGATGATAGCCTTCGTCGGCAAGGGTGGAGAGATATTTAGGGCTCGTGCCGAAATGCGTGACGCCCGCCTTCTCCGCCGCCTTCCACAGCGGCGTCACGTCGAGGCCCTGTGGCGTCTTCAGGATGGGTGCGCCATCGTAGAGAAGGATGGCGGCGTCGCAGGCGAGCGCCGAGATGAGCCAGTGATACATCATCCAGGCGGTGTTGGTGTACCAGCTCACCACGTCACCCGGTCGCACGTCGCCATGCAACACATGTTCCTTGACGTGTTGCATCAGCACGCCGCCGGTGGAATGGACGATTGCCTTGGGTGCGCCCGTCGTGCCGGAAGTGTAGAGGATGTAGGCGGGATCGCGGAACGGTACGCGCTCGAAGGCGAGGGGCGCGTCGGTGCCGAACGCGGCAAAAGCGTGCAGCGTGACGCCTGCCGGAGTTCCGGACGGCATATTGCCAGCGGTGACGACCAGATGCTGCACGCTCGGCATGCCGACGGCGATCTCGACAATGCGTTGCGCGATGTCATGGTCCTTGCCGCCGTAACGGTAGGACGTTGCCGCAAAGAGCACTTTCGGCTTGATCTGTCCCAGCCGGTCGAGAATGGCGATAGTGCCGAAATCCGGGGAACAGGACGACCAGATCGCGCCGAGAGTGACGGTCGCCAGAAGCGCGACCAGCGCCTCGGTGCGGTTGGGCAGGATACCGGCGACGCAATCGCCCTTTCCGACACCGGCGCGCCGCAGCCCGTCGGCTGTCCGCGCCACCATCGCACGTAATTCGGCGCGGGTAATCGTCCCGTGATAACCGGCTTCGTCGGCCTCGACAATCGCGATGGCGCCGTCATCGCCGCGCAGCAGGTTTTCGGCGAGGTTGATGCGGGCATCCGGGAAGAAGGCTGCGCCGGTCATCGGGTGTTCGGCGTCATCCACGAAGCTGTGGACGCCCGCTTCGCCGATCACGCCCGTGAAATCCCATACGGCGCGCCAGAACGCGCCCTTGTCGGCAATGGACCAGCGATGCATGGTGTCGTAGTCGCGGGGATCGAAGCCGTTCGCCCGCGCGAATCTCGCGAGATTACTTGTTTCAAAACACGCCTCATCGGGCCGCCAGACGATATCGGTTTGCATTCTACCTCCCCATGTAAACCGGCATGGAATCAGTTGCGCTTTTTGGCTTGCGCAAGTACTGACCGATCGGTACAATGCGAGTTAAGAGTTGCGCTGTCAATGCGAAATCGTGTCTTCTATGGCATATCGAAATGCCGGTTTGCGATGCGGGCCGCTTTACCGGAGGGAACCATGGATAAAATTTTGAGTACGCCGAGGCCAGACGAGCTTTCTGAAAGCAAGCGCATGATCATGGAGGTCGCGGCCAAGCTTTTCGCCGACAGGGGGTTTGGCGGCGTGGGCATCAGCGAGGTCGGCGAGGCTGCCGGCTTCGGCAAGGGCGCGCTTTATTATCACATCAAGTCCAAGGAAGAGCTGCTCTTCAACATCATGACGGTCTACATGGTCGAATTGATCAATGCGGCCCGCGCCATCGAGATCAATGGCGCCAGCGTGCCGGATCGCGTGCGCGCCCTCAGCCGCAGCTTTATGGACATCATGTTCGCCAGCCGTCCGGAAATGACGGTCTGCTTCCGCGAGGTCCATGCGCTGAACGAGGAAAAACGCAAGGGTGTGCTCGGCCTGCACGCCGAATATCAGGACCTGTGGATGCGGGTGCTTCAGGACGGCGCGCGGCAGGGCGTGCTCAGGCCGCTGTCCAAGATCGAGGTCAAGGCGATTCTTGGCATGTATTTCTACAGCTTCCTGTGGATCAAGGGCGACGGCGCGATGACGATTGATGCGATTGCCGAGGATTTCGCTGGCATAACGCTGCGCGCCGCCGCAAAGGGATAAAGAGATGGAACAGGATGTGGTTATCGCCGCCGCGCGGCGCACGCCCATTGGCCGGCTGAACGGAAGTCTCGCTTCCCGTTCCGCCGCCTCCCTGGGTGCCCCCGTGATCGCCGCACTGCTTGCGGATGCGGGCCTTGAGGGCGGCGATCTCGACGAGGTCATTCTCGGTCAGGTGTTGACGGGCGGTGCGGGACAGAACCCGGCGCGACAGGCCGCTCTTGCCGCGGGCGTGCCGGTTGATGTGCCAGCTATGACCGTCAACAAGGTCTGCGGCGCGGGCCAGAAATCCATTCATCTGGCGGCACAGGCCATTCGCTGCGGCGATGCGCGCATCGTCGTCGCCGGCGGTCAGGACAGCATGAGCAAGGCTCCCCATCTGATAGACGGTATGCGCTCCGGCGTCCGCATGGGCGATCAGACCATCCGGGATTCGATGGTGGTGGACGGATTATGGGACGCTTTTCACGATGTGCATATGGGCGTGACGGCTGAACATCTCGCACGCCGCTATCAGGTGCGCCGCGACGAGCAGGATGGCTTTGCGCTCGTCTCGCAACAGAAGGCGCAGGCCGCAATCGCGGCAGGCAGGTTTGATGACGAAATCGTGCCGCTCACGCTGTCTACACGCCGGAATAAAGTCGTTATGACCACCGACGAGCATCCTAATCCCGATACGAATCTCGAAAAGCTTGCGCGCCTGCGCCCGGTGTTTGATGCCGACGGCACCATCACTGCGGGCAACTCGTCGGGTCTTAATGACGGGGCTTCGGCGGTGCTGGTGATGTCGGGCAGGCGCACGGAGGAACTTGGCCTCAAACCGCTGGCGCGCATCGCATCCTATGCGTCCGCGGGTGTAGAACCGATGGATATGGGGCTGGGGCCGGTGGCCGCGTCGCGGGCCGCTCTCGCCAAGGCCGGTTGGCGGGCCGAAGATCTAGACCTCATGGAAATCAACGAGGCGTTTGCCGCGCAGGCAATCGCTGTCAATCGCGAAATGGGCTGGGACCCCGACCGCATCAACGTGAATGGCGGCGCAATCGCGCTGGGACATCCGCTGGCCGGGTCCGGCTGCCGCATCGTCGTGACGCTGCTGCATGAGATGCAAAAGCGCGATGCCCGGCGCGGGCTGGCATCCTTGTGTATCGGCGGCGGTCTTGGCGTCGCGATCTGCCTGGAACGCTAAAGCATTTTCCAGCAAAAGTGCGAAGAGCTCGCGCGTGAAATCAGTCCGCCAGGCTCATTGCTGATCCTGGCTATCGGTTCGTCGTAAATGCTTTAAAACAAAGAGTGAGAGCGGCTCCCCCAAAGGTTCAGGTGATTCCGTCAAAACAGGAACCGCTCTAAAACACGTTGCGTTTCATTCTGTTCATGCCCGTGCTTTCGCTGTTTGTTTTGACACATGGCTTTATTCCTAAGCCGAGTCCCGCTTTGGATCGAGACTGTAACTTTTTCGGGAGATGCTCTCCCGGTCTGTCTTGCGCATCATCGGCGCATCGAAATGGCATTGGAAGTCTGTCCGCTGGGCTGATTTTCCGTGTGGGCGCTTCGCAATTCTGGAACTACGCGCCTTTGAAAAGACGGTTGAAAACGGGCGTGACCGCATCCGGTCAGGCGTTGCCTTGGTGCACCCGAAAGCCTTGTAATGGCATGAGTCGAAAGCGGGCACCGCAGATGATCTGTCCCAATTGCAGCTTGACTCCGGTCACAACTGCCCGCAGATTGTACTGATCGGTCGGTACTATAACAAATGACCGTTGACCAATGTCCTGAACTGTTGCGCCACCGGAAACGGGGGGGGAGGAGACGTCTGTGTCCGCAGACGCCACCCGGCCATGTCGTGCCACCAGGGCATTTCTTGTGGGAGGAACCATGACTTACCATGCAACAGCAGCAATGCCAGCCAAAGGGCTGAGCAAGGAACATCGCAAGGTCGCGGCGGCGAGCTTCATCGGCACCGCAATCGAGTGGTACGATTATTACCTCTATGGCACCTGCGCGGCGCTTGTATTTCCCTATGTCTTCTTTCCGTCCTATGATCCCTATGTCGGTACTCTCGTCGCCTTCGCGACCTATGCCGTGGGTTTCGTAGCGCGCCCGATCGGCGGCGTCATCGCGGGGCATTATGGAGACAGGATCGGCAGAAAAGCGATGCTGATGCTCAGCCTGCTGGTCATGGGCGTCAGCACCGTTCTGATCGGCTTCATTCCAAGCTACGAGACGATCGGCATATGGGCTGCTATCATCCTGTGCCTTCTGCGTATCGCACAAGGCTTTGCCGTCGGCGGCGAATGGGGTGCCGCGGTGGTTATGGCCGTCGAACACGCCCCGCCCGGAAAGCGCGGGCTTTACGGCAGTTTTCCGCAACTCGGCGTACCGGCGGGACTACTACTCTCGACGCTTGCGGTCGCCATTGCCTCCGGCTCGATGGACAATCAGGCCTTCCTGTCCTGGGGGTGGCGCGTGCCGTTCCTGTTCAGCGCGGCGCTGATCCTCGTTGGCGTCTACATCCGGGCAAGCGTCAGCGAGTCGCCGGCCTTCGAGGCCATAAAGCAGAATAACGAGGAAGCGGAGCGCCCGGTGGTCGATGTCGTTCGCCATCAGTGGCGCATCCTGCTCCTGACGATCGGCATGAAGTTTCTGCAAAACGCTGTCTTCTATCTCTACAGCGTCTTCATGCTGTCCTATATCGTCAATTCGCTCGGTTTCGACCGCCAGGTGGGTCTCAACGCGGTCGTCATCTCTTCGCTCGTGGGCTTCGTCACGCTGCCGTTGTGGTCATGGCTGACCGACAAAATCGGTCGAAAGCCGGTTTATCTGTTCGGCTGCATCGCCTCGACACTGTTTGTCATCCCGTTCTTTTCCATGGCGGCGAGCGGTTCGATCTTCCTGCTGACGCTGGCTATCGTGATCGGCCTGAATGTGCTGCACGATTCGCTCTATGGGCCGCAGGCGGTCTATTTCTCCGAACTATACGGCACGAAAGTCCGCTTGAGCGGTGCGTCCATCGGCTATCAGGTCGGTGCGGTGCTTTCCGGCGGATTGGCACCGCTGATCGCGACGGCCCTTCTCGCCGCTTATGGCGGAGAGCCGACGGGCATCATCATCTATGTCTTTATTCTGGGTATCATCAGCACGGGATGCACATTTCTGGCGCGGGAAACATATAAGGACAAATGGGAATCGACAGCCCATTGAGGGGCGGCGTTCGACCGGTGAAGGGTCGCGTCGCGCGGCCCTTTCCTGCTTTCTTGATCTGTGGCATAGGCCTGCAACCGGCATTAAGATGAAGATTAAAATTTGTTGATTCAATGAGTTGAGGCGTCCTTTCTCCCTTCAAGTGGACGCACGCCACCCCAGCTGCGCTTGACGGGAAGGGCAAACCGCAAGATGGTGAATTTCTAGATGTAATCAGAAATGAATCGCCATGGAAACCTTCAAACCACGCACGCGCGGTCGCCCGCGCTATGATGAGCGGGACGGCAGCGCGAATGATGCATTTGAGCTCATCGCACGCCAAACGCTGGACCGTAGCGAAACCGCGCCACTCTGGGTTCAGCTTAAGAACCGCATTCAGGACGCGATTGCCGCAGAGCAGTTGCGTCCGAACTCCCGGATGCCGTCCGAAACGGCGCTTTGCGAAATCTTCGATGTCTCGAAGCCGGTTGTACGCGCGGCGCTGGGCGCGCTCGCCGCGGAGGGTCACGTTATCAAAATGCCGCGCAAGGGCATGTTCGTCGCCCAGCCGCGTCAGGACGTCGATTTCATGACGTCCAACCTCTCCGTTTTCGGTGACCTGACCGCCAAAGGGCATCTGGTCACCACCAAGACCTTCGAATTCTACCGCGATAAGGCGAATGAAAGCGAACAGAAGGTTTTTGGCGTGCCGCCCGAAGGTGATGTCGTGCGCATCACCCGCGTTTATTATTGCGATGGCCGCCCGATAACCCTGACCCATATTTCGCTGCCGGGGCATAAAGTGCCGGGTATGGAAAAAATCGATATCGATAATCGTTCGATCTTCCGAACCTTGCGCGAACGATATGGACTGACTGTTCAGCGCGCGGAACGATGGTTCACTGCGGAGATGCCCGACGAGGAGGCCTGCTCCCGCATGGGGGTGCGGCATGACTGCCCACTTATATCAATAGAATCAATAGCCTATGATTACGATGGCGGCGCGCTTGAATATTATCAAGCGTTTTACAATTCAGCCGTCGCGCGCATTCACCTGCGGATTGATTCTTAGGTAATAGACCGTTCGGTACAAAAAATTCTATTTCTGGTGATAACCAGATTGACAGAAGCCGGAGCACGACCTATCTTGCATTCGACGGCGTGAGGAGCGCCGGGAGGAAATTCACATCGCAGATCGGGATGATGGCGCGGGAACGGATACGGTTCCGCGAACCCCTGAGTTATGCCTTGTCGGAATGTGGGAGGAATGCATGGACTATCAGCGACAGCTCGATTTTTCGGGTCAGGTGGTCGCCGTGACAGGCGGGGCGAGCGGCATCGGGCTGGAAACGGCGACGGCTTTTGCGTCTTGCGGCGCGGCTGTCGCACTTCTGGATATCGGCGAAGCGTCGCTGGCGACGGCTGCCGATAAGCTCGCGAGCTTCGGCGTCAAGGTTTCCAAACATGTGGTCGATGTTACGGATCCGGCTGGGGTTGAGGGGGCTGCCGGTGCCGTTGTCGCCGCACATGGCAAGGTCACGGTTCTGGTCAACAGCGCTGGCATCGCGCGGCTTCACTCCGCCCTCGACGTTTCGGACGAGGAGTGGCGTCTGGTCATGGACGTGAATGTTAACGGCACCTTTTGGGCTTCGCGCGCTTTCGGCCGTCACATGGTGGCGCAGGGCCGGGGAAGCATTGTCAATCTCGGTTCGATGTCGGGCCTCATCATCAATCGCCCGCAATTCGCCGCATCCTACATGGCGAGCAAGGGCGCGGTGCATATGCTGACCAAGGCGTTGGCGGTGGAATGGGCCGACAGCGGCGTGCGCGTCAACGCGATCGCCCCCGGCTATGTAGGCACGGAAATGATCCTCAAGATGCGTGAGCGACCGGAGTTGTTCAATGTCTGGATGGACATGACGCCGATGAAGCGCTGCGGCGAGCCATCTGAAATCGCTTCAGCAATCCTTTTTCTTGCTTCTCCCGCCGCCGGCTACGTGACCGGATCCATCCTTTCGGTGGACGGCGGCTACACCGCATTGTGAGCTTTTTTATGCATCAGACTGCTTTCAATTCCGCCGAACTGGAAAAACGTCAGGCCATCATCGAAGCCTGCCTTGAGATGAACCGCCTTGGCATCAATCAGGGCACTTCGGGCAATATCAGCGTCCGCCATGAGGACTACATCCTCATCACGCCGACGAGCACGCCCTATGACAAACTGACCGTGGACAGCATCGTCCGACTGGAAATGGATGGGAAGACGCAGGGTCCGCTGGACGCGTCGAGCGAATGGCGGTTCCATCGCGACATCATGCTGGCGCGACCGGACGTCAATGCCATCGTGCACGCGCATCCCACCTATTCGACGATCCTTGCCATCATGGGGCTGCCGATTCCGCCGATCCACTACATGATTGCCGTCGCTGGCGGCGACGATATCCGTTGCGCGCCCTATGCGACGTTTGGAAGCCAGGAGCTTTCGGGACATGCGGTCGAGGCGCTTAAGGGGCGCAAGGCCTGCCTTCTGGAACATCACGGCATCATCGCCGTCGGCACGACGCTGCCGAAAGCGCTCTGGCTGTCGGTGGAGGTGGAGACGCTCGCACGGCAGTATCACGGTGCCCTGCAAATCGGCGATCCGCGCCTGCTGCCGAAGGAAGAGATCACCCGTGTCCTCGATAAGATGGGCAATTACGGACACAAGGACTGACCGCAGCGGCAAGGCCGCGCAGGAACCGCCCTCAAGGGCAGAAGGCCGGTCACCGGCGAAACTGGGACAAAACTCGGGAGGAGAACGTCCATGTCATTGAAAAAGAACGAAAGTCGTCGCAATTTCTTTAAGGTGACAGCCGCCATGCTGACTGTCGCCGTCGGCGTTGCCGCGTGGGGCAACGCGGCGCTTGCGCAGGATTCCGGCGATGAGAAGCTCTCGCTGGCTGGCAAGCGCATCGGCATTTCGGCAGTCGGCACGGATCACCACTGGGACCTGATGGCCTATCAGGGCATCATCGACGAGGTGAAAGCGCTCGGTGGCGAACCAATCGCGCTGGACGCCAAGCGCAATGACCAGACCCATGTTTCGCAGCTTCAGACGCTGATAGCGCAGAAGCCAGACGCCATCGTCGAGATGCTCGGCAATCTCGACGTTCTCAATCCGTGGCTAAAGCGCATCCGCGACGCCGATATTCCGCTTTTCACGGTCGATACGGCAACGCCTTATTCGCTCAACAACAGCACGTCCAACAATTATGCGCTGGCTTCGGAAGTCGCGCTGCAAATGGTCGCCGACATGGGCGGCAAGGGCAATGTGCTCGTGTTCAACGGGTTCTACGGGGTGCCGGTCTGCAAGATCCGCTACGATCAGTTGAAATATGTGCTCCAGAGCTACCCGGATGTGAAGATCATCGAGCCGGAACTGCGCGATGTCATTCCGAACACGGTGCAGAGTGCCTATTCCAACGTGACGGACATGCTGACCAAATATCCGAAGGATGGTGACATCTCCGCTGTCTGGGCCTGCTGGGACATTCCTCAGATCGGTGCGACGCAGGCAATCGAGGCGGCTGGCCGCAAGGGCATCAAGACCTATGCAATCGACGGCAGCCCGGAAGTCGTGGAAATGGTCGCGAACCCGGATTCTGCGGCGGGAGCGGTAGGTGCGCAGCAGCCTTACGAGATTGGCCGTTCGGCAGCCCGCAACGCGGCGCGTTATCTGGCCGGCGAACATGTGCCACCCTTCACCTTTGTGCCAGCCGTGCTGGTGACCAAGGAAAATGCCAAGGACAAGGCTGGTCCATTCCTTCCCAAGAAGAAGGACGATGCGGCGAAATAAACCATTTCCAGCAAAAGTGCGAAGCGGTTTTGCGCAGGATAATGCGTAAAAACAAATAGACAGAGCGGTTCTGCGGTTCCGTTTCGACAGGAAGCGCTCTCAAGCGCGCTCTCGCCGTGCCGCCTGTCGCGGCGGTACGGCAATTTCTCGAAACCAGCGGGAGGACATCATGGTGTCTGAGGAAAACCTTGCCATCGACATGCGCGGCATCTCCAAGAGCTTCAGCGTCGTGAAAGCGCTCGCCGACGCCGATCTCAGGGTTGCGCGCGGCTCGATTCACGGGCTGGTCGGCCAGAACGGCGCGGGCAAATCGACCATCATTAAGGTGCTGGCGGGCATTCTGAAGCCGGATGCAGGAACCATCCGCATTAATGGCGAAACTGTGTCGAAGCTGACGCCGGCAAGCGTCGAGCGGCTGGGCGTCCATTTTATCCATCAGGATCGGCTTCTGGTGCCGACCGCGACGGTTGCCGAAGCGATCTTCCTGCACCACGAGCCGAAGATCGGTCCTTTCGTCAATCATCGGGAAATGGCACGGCGCGCATCGGCGCTGCTCCGACAGTATTTTGAACTCGATCTTGCTCCGGGAATGCTGGTGCAGGACCTGACTACCGCTCAGCAGAAGATCGTGCAGATCACCCGCGCCCTTGCCCAGAAAGCCTCGGTGCTCGTGCTTGACGAGCCGACGGCGGCGCTGGTGAAGAAGGAAGTGGATAGCCTGTTCCGCGTGCTGCGCCGCCTCAAGGACGACGGCATCGCCGTCATCTTCATCTCGCATTACATGAAGGAGATCGAGGATCTCTGCGACACCGTCACGGTGATGCGCAACGGCACCGATGTCGGCGTCGTCGATCCTCGCGCCACAGCTATCGACGATATCGTTGCCATGATGATCAATCGCGATGTTGGCGAAATGTTTCCGCGCCGTGGCAACACGGTCGGATCGCCGGTGCTTCAGGTGTCCGGCCTCGGCATGGCCCCGCATTTCCGCGATATCACCTTCAACGTGAAGGCGGGCGAGGTCGTCGGCCTCACCGGACTTCTCGGCTCCGGGGTGAAGGAGCTTATCCAAAGTTTGTTTGGACTCTCCCGCCCGGACCGCGGCTTGGTCACCATCGACGGCAAGCCCGCGCGTTTTCCTTCGCCGGTTTCGGCGGTATCCGGCGAAGTCGCGCTGGTGCCGGAAGACAGGCGCGCCCATGGAGTCGCAGTCGGATTGTCGGTGCGCGAAAACATCTCGCTTGCCAGTCTGTCGCGCTATAGCAAGGGCGGTTTCGTTTCGCGCGCGTTGGAAAACGCCTCGATAGACGGATTCATCAAGGAACTCTCGATCAAGACGCCGCATCGCGACGCGCTGGTCAGGACGCTTTCGGGCGGCAACCAGCAGAAGGTTGCGCTCGCCAAATGGCTGAGCTGCCAGTCCAGGGTCTATATCCTCGATGAACCGACCGTGGCGGTCGATGTCGGCGCCAAGGTCGAGATTTACACGCTGTTGAACCGGCTGGCCGCCGAAGGCGCGGCGATCCTGTTCATGTCGTCGGATCTTCTCGAACTGGCCGGTTTCTGCGACCGTGTTCTCGTCATCTATCGCGGCGAACTCACGAACGAATACGGGGCGGACGAACTCGACAGCGATGTGCTGCTTTCGGCGGCATCCGGCGCGCGGTCGCCGGCAAGGAGGGCATCGGCATGACCATGGCCCCGGCAAATGGAGAATTGTTGATGAGCGGAGCGGAAAAACCGGCCCCAGCCGGATCAGCGCGGCGAAAAACTTTTGGCACCATGCTCGTGCGACTGGGCGCGATTGGCACTTTCGCGGTCATTCTTGTCTATTTCGCGCTGATGGCTCCAGGCTTCCTGAGTTTCTACAACGTTCTCAATGTGATTGAGCAATCCGCCGTTCTCGGTGTTCTGGCCTTCGGTATGTCGGTCGTGGTAATCGGCGGCGGAAGCGACGTTCAGACTGGTGGCATCGACCTGTCGCTTGCGGCTAATACCGGCCTTTGCGCCGCCGTTTTCGCCGTTTCGACGGCTGCGGGCTTTCCTCTGCCGCTGACGCTCGCCATGACGGTCGGGGCCGGTGTTCTGGTCGGGATTTTGAACGCGGTGGCTGTGGTCTGGCTGAACATCCTGCCGTTGCTTGCCACACTCGCCGTCATGAACATCGTTGCCGGCGCGGAACTGATCCTGACGCAGAATACCGTCGTCTCGATGGCTTCGGATTTCACGATGGCCATTGCGGTCGGGTCCTTCCTCGGCATTTCCACTCTGGCCTGGTGCCTGATAGTTTTCACGGGTCTCATGGTGGTCCTGCTGCATTTCACGGGCACCGGCCTCCGGCTTTATGCCGTCGGTGGCCATCCGGAGGCGGCGCGGGCGGCGGGTATCAATGTCAGCTCCTATGTCGGCGGCACCTATCTCTTCGCCGGGCTTTGTGCCGGACTGGGAAGCATCCTGCTCGTCTCCCGTCTTAGCGCCAGCACGCCCGGCACAGGTGAACTCCTGCTCTCGATCATCGCGGCTGCTCTGCTCGGAACGGTGTTTTCCCGGCGTTTTGTGCCCACCGCTGGCGGAACCATCCTCAGTACGCTGTTCATCGGCTTCCTCGCAAACGGCTTCCAGCTTCTCAACGTGTCCAGCTACTGGGTTACCGGGGTTCAGGGCACGCTGATCCTGCTCGTTGTCGCCGCCACGTCCTTTGCCAAACCCTCGGAGCGTTGATCATGAGTATGCAAGCACAATCGCGGGCCGACACTCTCTTCTCGGCGGAGAAAGTCTCCCGCTACGCTGTCGTCCTCGCCTTCGTCGGACTGCTGGTGGCGTTTTCGCTGGCGAGCCCCACCTTCATCACGGGTGCCAATCTTTATAACGTCCTCCTGAACAACGTCGTGATGCTGGCAATCGTCGCGCTCGGCATGACCATCGTCATCACGGCGGGCGGGATCGACCTGTCCGTCGGCGTTTCTGTGGATATGGCCAGCATGGTTTTCATCATGCTGCTGGCCGCTGGCCATGGCGCGGCCTTCGGCGCCGCCGTTGGGCTGTGCGCGGCTGCAGCGGTCGGTCTTCTCAATGCCATTCTCATCACGCGGCTGAAGATCAGCCCGTTCTTGGCGACCCTCGGCGTCCTTTTCATCGGCCAAAGCGTCCAGCAGATCGCGACCGGCGGCGGCCAGCCGATCTATCTTGTGACCGGCGATTTCGCAGTGGTGTTCAACGCCATCGTCCGCACGCAGGTCCTCGGCGTTCCCATGCCGCTAATCGTGCTGGCCGCCTGCCTCGGCACGGTCTATGCCGCGCTGCATCATTCCGTCTTCGGACGTTACGTCCGCGCCTTCGGCGCGCAGCCCGGCGTGGCGTGGTATTCCGGCATCCGCGTGCCGTTCAACATGTCGCTGGTCTATGTGGGCTGCGCCGTCCTGTGCGGCATTGCCGGCATCCTGCTGTCCTCGACGGTCCGCTCCTATGTGCCGCTTTCAGGCAACGCCTTCCTGCTCGATGCGATCGGCGCGACCTTCATCGGTACGACGATCAGCGCAGAAAGACGACCGTCCGTCATTGGCACGCTGCTCGGCGTGGCACTGCTTGCCACCGTCAAGAACGGCCTGCTGCTCGTCGGCTGGAACTTCTACTGGCAGCAGGTCGGCGTCGGCGTGCTCGTCTTCCTCATCCTTGCCCTCAGCTTCGGCCTGCGCGGTCGCAGCCACTGACATTCGGAGACTTTGTTCATGGCGCGTTTTGATGTGAGTTCTATCGGCTTTTATGTGCTGGATATTCTGGGCCGTCCGGTGACGCGGATACCGGAGGGCGGCCACGCCGATTATATCGAGGAAATCCGCATGACCGTCGCCGGTACGGCGGGGGCCACGGCGGTCGATTGCGCCATTCTCGGCCTCTCGACGCAGGCTGTGACCACGGTCGGCGACGACGAGATGGGCGATTTCCTCCATGCCAAGATGGTGAAGTTCGGCGTTGATTGCAGCCTCGTCAAGCGCGACGGCGCCACCCAGACCTCGGCGACCATCCTCCCGGTGCGACCCAACGGCGAACGCCCGGCGCTGCATGTGCCGGGCACTGCAGCGCTGTTCACCGTCGCCGACGAAGACCTTGACGCGGCGCTCGACGCCCGCGTCGTGCATGTCGGCGGCACCGGGCTGTTGAAAGCCTTCGACGGCGAACCAACCGTCCGCCTTTTGAAAAAAGCGAAGGCGCTCGGGCGAATTACGACCTTCGATCTCATTCAGGCCAATCCCGAGACTTTCGCGCTGGTCGAGCGTTGCCTGCCCTATATCGACTACTTCGTGCCGAGCATAGAAGAGGCTGGCGAGATGGCCGGTATGCACGATCCGCGTGAGGTGGCGCGGTTCTATAAGGCGCGCGGTGTGAAGAATGCTATTCTGACGATGGGGGCGGACGGCGTTTATGTCTCGCCCGAAACGGGTGAGGATTTTATCCTCCCCGCCTTCGATATCCCGGTTTCCGACACGACCGGCTGC
Organism: Rhizobiaceae bacterium; assembly: GCA_032057925.1. Lineage (GTDB taxonomy): Bacteria > Pseudomonadota > Alphaproteobacteria > Rhizobiales > Rhizobiaceae > Brucella. The sequence continues at coordinate 114,622 of DAMCEK010000009.1, read as the reverse complement.
GGCGACAGCTTTACGGCTGGTATCATCGTCGGCATCGTCAAGGGCTGGGAGCTTCGTGAAGCAGCTCGTTTTGCTTCCGCCGTGGCGGCGCGGGTGGCCATGGGCCTCGGTTCGGACGGCAAACTCGTCTCGTTCGAGGACACGCTCGAAGCCATGAACAACCTGCCTGTCCGCCGCATGACCGCGGCCTGACCCTTATCATTCGGAGTGGAATATCATGCAGATCATGCCAACGGGCCGCGTCGCTGTCGTCACCGGAGCAAGCAGAGGCATTGGGCGGGCCATCGCCGTGGGGCTTGCAGAATTTGGCTACGATGTAGCCGTCCTCGACCTTGCCGCGCAGCGCGTAGCCCTTAATGAAACGGCGGCGCAAATTCGCACGACCGGTCGCAAGGCTCTCGTACACGAACTCGACGTAACTTCGAAACCGGAGATCGATGCGACGGTCAGGGCGATCCTTGCCGAAGCGGGCGGTATTGACGTGCTGGTCAACAATGCCGGCATTCTCAAGCCGTCGACGCTGGAAGATCTCAGCGAGAAGGACTGGGACGCACATTTCGACGTTAACGCCAAGGGCGTGCTGCTGATGTGCCAGGCGGTGTTGCCGCATATGCGTTCCAAAAAGAGCGGTCGCATCATCAACATCGCTTCGATTGCCGGTCGTCAGGGCGTGGCGACGCAGGGCCACTATGCCGCGACGAAATCGACCGTCATCACATTGACACGCGTTTTTGCGCAGGAAGTGGGCATGGACGGCATTACCGTCAACGCCATCTGTCCGGGCATCATCCTGACCGAGATGGGCAAGAACAATCTCGGCAGCGACGAGGCCATCCGGCATTGGGAAACCGTGGCGTCGCTGAAGCGGCTCGGCGATCCCGAGGATATCGTCGGCCCGGTCCGCTTCTTCGCTTCCAACCAGTCCGACTTCGTAACCGGCCAGTCGCTCAACGTTTGCGGCGGCATCTATTTCCACTGACGGCATGGCTTGCGGCTGCGCCGCGCTATGCATTCACAATTCTGGAGGAGTGTAATGAACGCGAGCGCGTTGAAATTCCTGATCGACGGAGCATGGGTCGAGCCGGTCGGCCCGGCCCGCCACACGCTGATCAATCCGGCCACGGAGGAAGCGATCTGCGAGATTGCGATGGGAAACGCGGCTGACGTGGATCGCGCCGTCGCGGCCGCCAGGGCGGCCTTCCCGTCCTATTCGATGACGACGCCGGCGGAGCGCCGGCGCCTTCTTCAGCGTCTTCTCGAACTCTACAACGAGAATTACGACGAGATCGCGGCCCTGATGACCGAGGAAATGGGAACAACCGCAACCTTCTCGCAGTCGGCGCAGGCATGGGTCGGTCGCGCCCATCTCGAAACCATCATCGAGGTGCTGCAAACCTATGCGTTCGAGGAGTTGAGGGGCGATGTTCTCATATCGCGCGAGGCGGTCGGCGTCTGCGGCCTGATCACGCCATGGAACTGGCCGATGAACCAACTGGTGGTAAAGGTCGTTCCGGCACTGGCGGCGGGGTGCACGCTGGTGGTCAAGCCGAGCGAATATTCGCCCCTCAGTTCGATCCGCTTCAGCGAACTGGTGCAGGAAGCCGGTTTCCCGCGTGGCGTCTACAACTACATCAACGGCGAAGGTCATATCGTGGGCGAAGCGATGTCGCGCCACCCGGATATCGACATGATGTCGATCACGGGATCGACCCGCGCGGGTGTCGCCGTCGCCAAGGCTTCCGCCGATACGATCAAGCGCGTGCATCAGGAACTGGGCGGCAAATCGGCCAATATCATCCTGCCGGATGCCGATCTGGAGGAAGCCGTCATTCGTGGCGTGCACGGCTGCTACACCAATTGCGGTCAGGCCTGCAAGGCTCCCACCCGGATGCTGGTGCCGCATAACAGAATGGACGAAGCCGCCCGCATCGCTGCCCGCACGGCGGACGCCATCCGTGTCGGCGCGCCGGATGACGCCGCGTCTGAACAGGGGCCGGTGGTCAACCGCCAGCAATATGAGCGTATTCAGGCGCTGATCGAAAGCGGCATTGCTGAAGGCGCGCGCCTCGTGGCGGGCGGCCCCGGACGTCCGCAGGGCCTCAATCGCGGCTATTACGTGCGCCCGACCGTCTTCTCCCATGTGACGCCGGATATGACGGTCGCGCGCGAAGAAATTTTCGGCCCGGTGCTTTCCATTATGGGCTACACGGATGAGAGCGATGCGATCCGCATCGCCAACGATACCGTCTATGGTCTGGCGGGCTATATCCAGACCAGCGATCAGGCGGCGGCAAATCGGGTCGCCCGGCAGTTGCGCGTCGGTATGGTCTATATTAATGAAGCCGACTGGGACGCGGCGTCGCCCTTCGGCGGTTTCAAGCAATCCGGTAATGGTCGGGAACACGGTGAATTTGGCCTTGCCGATTTTCTGGAGATCAAGGCCACCGGAGGTTACCGGGTATCTGAGCCCGCGTGAATCCGTTACGCTAGTCTGCCCGATGGTCGGCGAGCCTAGCGAAGGCGGTTGTGCCAAATCGGTTTGTCTGACGCTGCACATCTGACGCGAGGGTGGACGGTAGTCTCGATTTCGTGATGGTGTTGGCCACGGAGGTACTTAGCTATAAGCAGGCATTTGATGATCGAACCGTCACGTGCCTGCTTGTCGGAACGGAGTCCGGTCTCCATCCAGTATGCACTGCAACTTGCGCGGCAGGCATTACAAAAATCGGCATCGATGATCTTGTGCATATTGGTGTAGCTAACTCGGCCAAATTTACTAAGTTGATTGAGTGCGCAACGTTTAGTCACGTCAGAAACTCTTTGTTGATCCTGAAAAGGAGCGTTAGCTAAATTATTCAATTGTCATACCAATCGAGAAAGAGTTAGCCGCTCAGGTTCTGCCAGAAATGCCGAAAATGCATATATTTCCTTGATCGGAGATGCCGTTGCAGAAACGAAAAGCACGCTTGTGATCTGGTATGTGAAATCCACGCCTGCTTAATGTGCATTCTACGGGCCGTTGAATGTCTTTAGCGTCGCACATATGTTTAGCATGTCGCGCTGAAGCGGTAGTATCGCGTGATAGGCTCATTAGCACCTGGTAAGATAGGCGGTTACCACAAACGCACTCTTGATTTGCAACTCGACTCCATCGTGTTACCTAACAACATAACGCTTTACATTAGGCTATACAGGCTGAAGGAAGAGTTCCTTCAGCCAGCTGGCGTTGATCATTTGCAGCATTGTGTAAATTTCGTCCCAGTTTGTTCTGATCTGAGCTATGAGAGGGCGATGTTGGCTCAACCATGCAGAAATTTAAAATTCGCCAATCGCGGGAATCGTTGGTTGCGAGCCCCGCAACCAATTCCTACGCTACACTATCCTACAATAGCTCAAAACTGCGATCCAGTACGCTAAACAGCTACGATCCATCAGTGCTAAATCCCCGACACAAAACGCAAATTCCAAAATCAGCAGGTGAAAAGCGGGGACTGGTTGCTGGCGCATATAATACCACTGCTCTAAATGAGCTCAGAGAAGCAACTTCTACTGCTTCGCGTGCCCTTTTCCCTATCAATGGGGAATCTGGTCGACGTCTTTACTCCTGCGAATTTCACGACATTCAGTTCGACCTCAAATGTTTTCTCTCCAATCTGTGAAGGCATCATGATTATGGAAACTGGCTATTTGCCATCTATGAGGTCGCTTTGCAGTGACATCAGTAGGGAATTTATGTCGAATTCGCTAAGTTTGGGCTACGCCTCTGATGAGAAGTCGTGGGTGTTTCCAATAGTACCGAGGCCATCTCTACTTTCTCTGATTGGCTGTTATTCAGCGAGCGCTTCCGATATGTCGTCTGCAATCTGGATAACGGCGGGGGCAAGCCCCGAAAGCCGTCCATCGGGCATCCGCTCGGCAGGACCAGAAACGCTGACAGCAGCAAAAACCCGTCCGCTCGAATCGCGCACTGGCGCGCCGATGCAGCGCAGACCTGTTTCGATCTCCTCGTCGTCGATCGCATAGCCCCGCTCACGGATATGCTTCATCTCCTCAAGCAGCCCATCAAGCCTGGTAATGGTGTTCGCAGTATAGGCGTGAAGTCCCTCGGCTGCGATCTTGCGGACCAGTTCCTCATCCTGAAAGGCCAGAAAAGCCTTGCCGACACTCGTGCAATAGGTTGGTGCGGCTTGTAGCGTTGTCAGGCTCGAAGCAATCATTTCCTCGCGCTCGACACAAACCATCTGGTGTCCGTCGAACATATGGAAATGGATGATTTCGCCGGTTAATTGCTGGAGTTTTGCAATATGAGGATGCGCACGTGTAGCGGTGTTCAGGCTCTCAAGCACGCTGCTACCATAATAAAACATCTTCATTCCAAGTCGGTAGCCCTGCCTGCGCCCGTCCTGATCAAGTAGGCCGACATCGCGCAACGAAGCCACAATCCGGTGTACGGTGGTTTTGGGAAGGCCGGTGGCGCTCGATATTTCACCCACCGTCAGGCTGGACTTCTTGCGCGTGAAACTATCAAGCACAAGCGCCATCTTGCGCAGGGATTTGGCACCAGCGTCACGGCTTTCGCCCATTACTTCGCTCTCCTGCGATATTTCCGCTGTCGTGCTGGTCTTTGTAGTCATTTAATCTTCCAACCCATTTCATTGCCCCGCGCGTTGTGATTCCCTGATCCATTTCGCACTTCAGGCCATTTTAAATCTGTTCAGCCCTCGTTTAATCAGGTGCGGATTATGAGCAAAACCTGACGCGTTCTGCTTTTATGCATTCTGCAGTCACCACTGTGCAATGATCTGCTTTGTCACAGGATTAGCAGCTATGATCCTCTTCAAATGAAGATATATTCCTTAATATGGAATATGAATATACTAAAAAATTTTTTTAGCATATTTTTGAAATTATGGCGCCGAACATATTGACTATTTCGTATTTATTTAATTAACTAGCATAAAATTTATTCTTATTCCGCAATTCGGAATTAATGGAGGATCGTCGTCACGCTTGCTAATCCATGCGTCCGGTGCAAATGAGGAGCGCTCCGGTTTTCGACCACGCCAGCCAGACTGTCATGCGCATGGAACTCAGATTCCAGCGGCTGTTTTTTCCGGCTATGCTTTAGTGGTTATAAACTGCGGTCAGCAAGACGACGCAAGTATAGTGGAATTTAGACCGGCATTGTGCCAGCCGGATATGACTCCAAATAGAACTAGGGAGATCAATCATGAAAAAAATCATCAATCGTCCGTCAGATATTGTTCGGGAAATGCTGGAAGGCATTGTCGGGATCAATTCCGGTCTATCGCTTCTCGACAAGGAAAATGTCGTCATCTGTGCAGGGCTACCCGCACCGGAAAAGCGCGCCGTAGCACTTATTTCCGGCGGTGGTGCAGGTCATGAACCAGCCCATGCTGGCTATGTCGGCGAAGGCATGCTGACCGCTGCGGTGACAGGCGAAGTCTTCACCTCTCCCAGTGCCGATGCGGTGCTTGCCGCAATCAGGGCAACCGCAGGGCCTGCGGGTGCGCTCCTCATCGTCAAGAATTATACTGGCGACCGGCTGAATTTCGGCCTTGCCGGCGAACTAGCCGCCCTTGAAGGCATCCCAACCGAACTCGTCGTCGTCGCCGATGATGTGGCACTTGCCGATATCGTGCCTTCGGAACGCCGTCGCGGCATTGCAGGAACCGTGTTCGTTCATAAAATCGCCGGTGCGGCTGCGGCAAGCGGAAAATCCCTGCAAGAGGTCGCAGCGATTGCGCGCGCCTCATCGGCCCGGATTGGCACAATGGGCGTGGCGCTTGGATCCTGCACAGTTCCGGCTGCCGGCAGACCCAGTTTTGAACTTGACGACAACGAAATCGAGCTGGGCCTTGGTATTCATGGCGAAAAAGGTGTCGAGCGTGTCGGCCTTATGAGCGCCGATAAGATTGCTGAGAGGCTTGTCAAGCAGATCGTCTCTGACAGGCAATTGAAGGCCGGTGCAAAAGTGGCCATGCTCGTCAATGGGCTTGGTGCTACGCCTCCCATGGAGCTTTCCATCGTTGCGCGGCGCGCCCTGAAAGTCCTGCATAAGCTTGAAATAAGCGTGGAACGAGCCTGGAGCGGCAATTTCCTGACGGCAATCGAAATGGCAGGCTGCTCGATCTCGCTGTTTGAACTGGACGAAGGTGATGCCGCTCTTCTCGACAGGGAAACAGACGCAAGCTCATGGCCTCGGGCGGGTCAGGTGCCGGATAATATCAACATCACACCGGTTGCTGAAAACGCTGAAAGCCATGCAGTGGTAGGACTGTCGCAACAATTCGATGCAGATCGGCTTCAACGCATTGGCCTTGCCGTTGCCGAAGCCCTTGAAAAGGCAGAAGCGCATCTCACCGATCTCGACAGCAGGGCCGGTGACGGCGATCTGGGGGCCAGCATGCTGCGTGGTGCAGAGGCTGTTCGGGCCTTGCCGGCAGACGTATGGAGCAATCCGGCCAATGCGCTGGTTGCCGTCGGCAATACGTTGCGCCGTGCCATTGCGGGCAGTTCCGGGCCTTTCTATGCCATCGCCCTGACCCGCGCCGGACGGTATCTGGCCGACAAGAAGGAACTGACACCTGACGATTTTAGGGAAGCTCTTGCTATCGCTGCGGCTGCAATCAGCGAGATCGGTGGTGCGAAAGTAGGTGACCGCACCATGCTGGACGCTTTGGTTGCCGCGCAGGAAGCTCTTGCCGGGTTGGGCGCTGATGTTCAGGCCACTGAAGCCTGGAAGCAGGCAGCACTTGCCGCCGAGAAAGGCGCAGAGGCAACAGCTTCAATGAAACCGCGTCTTGGCCGCGCAAGCTATCTTGGTGACCGAGCGATCGGCACTCCGGATGGCGGCGCGGTCGCGGTTGCAATCTGGATGCGGGCATTGGCCGACAACCTCTAAGCCGCCAACCTATCAAAAATAGAGATCTGACAATTCTTGCCGCCGCGAAAGCGGGGAACCCTTTCGTGCGTCTTGATGAAACCGGCCGATAGAGGCCAAACCATACTGGGATAGAAATCATGAACCTCGATAAAATCAACGGTATCATTCCGCCAATCGTCACCCCTTTCACCAAGGACGGCGAAATTGATGAGGCCGCATTCCGCAACATCGTCAAATTCAATCTCGACAAGAAGGTACATGGTGTCTGTGTCGGCGGAAGCTCGGGTGAAGGCCATACATTGACGGTCGAAGAATTCACCCGCCTGATGGAAATCACGGTTGAGGAAGTCAATGGCCGCATTCCGGTGCTTGCAGGTATCATTGCCAATTCCACCCGTGACGCCATCCGTCGCGCCAAGGCGATTGCGCACCTCTCGGTGCAGGGACTTCAGGTGACACCGGTCCATTACGTCTTCAAGCCTGACGAAGATGCAACTTTCGCGCATTTCAAGGCGCTGACAGAAGCAACCGACGTTCCGGTCATCATCTATAATGTGGTGCCGTGGAACTATCTCAGCCCCGCTCTCCTGATCCGCCTAATGAAGGAACTGCCGGGCGTTCAGGGTGTGAAGCAGAGCGCTGGCGACCTCAAGCTGATGGCCGACCTGATGCTCGGTATTCCCGAAGGCTGCAAGATTTATACGGCTGTTGACGCTCTTCTTTACCCCTCCTTTGCACTGGGCTGCCATGGCACGATTGCCGCCAATCCGGCTGCTGTGCCCGGCGTCTGCATTGCGTTGTGGAATGCCGTTCAGCGTGGCGATCACACTCGCGCCAAAGAAATCCATGAAGCGCTGCTACGTTTCTGGAACACGATTTATGCCGACAATCTGCCCGCAAACATCAAGACCTCGATTGCCTTGCAGGGAACCGAAGCCGGTCTTCCGCGCATGCCGATGCCGCAGACAACCCCGGCCCAGCTTGAGAACATCAAGCGCGAATTGAAGAACGTTCTTCAATACGAAGAAGCCTGATTGCGTCTGGTGGGCGTGGAGGTTGCGCCCACCAGTTCCACCGAGCCCGCTTCGCCTGCATCAAAGGGTGCAGGCACCATCGGAGCGGGTTCACTTGCTGCAACGCTCGTATTCATGAGTGATACGGGAGGAAAAAATGTCGACGACACAAACAATTCTGCACGCAAGCAATGCAGAGCCACAAAAAAACGTCACCGATCCGAAAGCTATGCGCAAGGTTGCGCTGGCAAGCGCCATCGGCAATACAATTGAATATTACGATTTCACGCTCTATGCCACTGCAACGGCGCTGGTTTTCAATAAAATATTCTTTCCAAGCCACGACCCACTGGTTGGAACCCTTGCTGCCTTTGCTACTTTCTTCGTCGGTTATTGCGCGCGTCCCTTGGGCGGCATTCTTTTTGGCCATTTCGGCGACCGGATCGGGCGCAAAACGGCTCTGCTGCTGACCATGATTATCATGGGTGTCGGCACCTTTCTGATTGGCCTTGTGCCCTCCTATGAAACCATCGGCATATGGGCCCCGATATCGCTACTTCTGCTGCGCCTTGTCCAGGGTATCGGGATCGGCGGCGAATATGGCGGTGGCATGGTGATGACGGTCGAGCATGCGCCCGCAGACCGGCGCGGCTTCTTCAGTTCGCTGGTGCATATTGGTGTGCCTGCCGGTTTCCTTATCCCCATTGCTCTGCTCGGCCTTCTGTCGTCGAACATGTCGGAACAGGATTTTCTTTCCTGGGGCTGGCGCCTGCCGTTCCTGTTCAGCATTGTGCTGGTGGCTGTTGGTCTCTTCATCCGCTTCCAGATTTCTGAAACGCCGGAATTCAAGCGTATTCTCGAAGAGGGAAAAGCCGCGGAAATCCCCGTGGTTGAAGCCGTGCGCGATCACCGCAGGAACATCATTCTAGGCATTGGCGCCAAGATGGCCGAAAGCGGGCTGTTCAATATCTATGCCGTCTTCGCTATCGCCTATTGCGTCAATGTGCTGGGACTGCCAAGTCAGGTCGTGCTCAATGGCGTTCTGGTTGGCTGTGCGCTCGAATGTCTAACATTGCCATTTTTTGGTGCTCTCTCTGATCGCATCGGGAGACGTGCGGTCTATATTGGCGGCCTGTTGTTTCAGGTGGCGCTTGCCTTCGTGTTTTTTGCTATGCTCGATAGCGGCAATATTGCCTATATATGGATTGCAATCGCGCTTGGCCTTGCCATCGGTCACGGTTCGGTGTTTGGCGCACAGGGTGCGTTTTTCTCTGAACTCTTCCCGGCCCGTATTCGCTATAGCGGCCTGTCTCTGGTCCAGCAGATCGGTCCCATCATAGGTGGGGGTGTATCGCCACTGATCGCAACGACACTTCTGGCCGAATATTCAAATAATGTGATGCCGATTGTGCTTTACATGGCGCTGATGGCACTCGTTTCGGCCGCCTGCGCCTTCGCATTGCGGCCATCGAAAACGGCCTGATCAATCTTGATCGATCTTGCCCAGTCCTCCCGCCTTTTGGCGGGAGGAAATTATAGCCCCTAAGGGGTGTTGCGATATCCCAGTTGTATGGAAAGCAGCTTTGCATGATCGATCACCAGTTGCGCCAGATATGGAATTTTTTCGTCCCCCATTTTCCGGCTTGCATCGGTTACGCTCAGACCGGCAATGACCAGCCCTGCGGCATTGCGCACTGGTGCGCCTACGCAACGCTCCGACAGGTCCATCTCGCCATTGTTGAGCGCATAACCTCTCTCACGTGTCAGCTCCAGTTCGCGACGCAATTTATCCGGATCTACGATTGTCCTGCTGGTATAGGCCTGAAGCCCCTGCCGGATAATGCGCTCGATGGTGTCCTTCGACTGGAACGCCAGCACCGCCTTGCCGACGCTGGTGCAATAACAGGGCGAGCTTTCCAGAACGGTGGTGGAATTGAACCGCCCCGCACGCCCGCCAATCGTGCGGGTGACGAAAATCATCTGGTTGCCGTCGAACACGCACAAATGGCTGCGCATCCCCGCATTGCGGCTCAGCGCTTCCAGAACATGGCGCGCCTCGCGCGAAATATCCATGCTCGCCAGAGCCGTATGGCCAAGATGGATCAAGCGCACGCCAAGCCTGTAAACCTCCCGGCTGCAATCCTGCTCAAGCAGGCCCGTCTGTCTGAGAACGCTGACCCAGCGATGCGCGGTAGAGCGCGGGATACCGGTTAGCTCTGAAATATCGCTCACCGAAAGATGGCCCCCGCGCAGCGTAAAACAATCCAGAATACGCAGCATCTTCTCCGGCGCGCTTGCCGTATCGCTCACCATGGCGCTCATCCCCGTCTCTTTTTCACCTCATGGACAGTGCTGCAAGGCCTATAAAATGACAATAGCAAGAAGATTAAGCATCCCGGAAAATGAGACAACAATACACATATATATTTTCAAGTCACTGAAATTGAATGGTTATTAAAATTTGCCTGAAAATTTCTCTTTCTTATTATTGGGATAAATGGAGTGAAGAGGAGATATTCCAATATGACCGTTGAACTCAAAGGCATCATCCCGGCGCTTGTGACACCTTTTGATGAGAATGGCGACATCAACGAAAAGCTGTTTCGTGCGCACACACGCTTTATCCTGGACAAGAATGTCCATGGCGTGTGCCTTGGCGGCTCTACGGGTGAAGGCTTTACTTTCAGTCCCGATGAATTGCGCCGGGTGACGGCTGCAACACTGGAAGAGGTCAACGGCAAGGTGCCGGTGGTTGCCGGCATCATCGCCAACAGCACCCGCGAAGTTCTCGATCGTGCGCAAGCGGTCAAGGATCTGGGCGTGGCCGCCCTTCAGGTAACTCCGACCTATTATGTCTTCGACTATGGCGAAGAAGCGATGTTCCAGTACTTCAAGCGTATCTGGGAGGAAACTGGCATACCGCTCGTTATCTACAATGTCATTCCGTGGAACCAACTGGGTGCGGATCTGGTCATTCGCATGCTTGAGGAAATCCCCGGCGTTATCGGTATCAAGCAGAGCCAGGGCAATATCCAGCGCGCAGCCGAACTCGTTATCCGTGCGCCCAAGGGCAAATCCATTCTCGCGGCCATCGACGATCTGCTTTATCCCTGCTTCATGTTCGGCGCGCAAGGTACCCTTGCCGCCTCGCCAACGGCTGCTCCCGGCCCCTGTGTCGCCCTTTGGGATGCGGTCAAGGCTGGCGATCATGCGCTGGCGCAGAAAATTCACGATAAGCTGGTCATTTTCTGGCATCAGATGGGGCATGAGAACCTGCCCGCACTGGTCAAATATTGCCTTGAACTGCAAGGTGGCGATGTTGGCGTGGCGCGTCATCCGATGCCTGCGCCAACGGATGTGCAGAAGGCCAAGATCCGCCCTGCACTGGAGGCATTGCTCGCATTCGATCCGCAGCTTTCCAAGGCGGCCTGACATTTCAGCCGCGCGGAGGAGCGTGGAGCTGATGGTTCATGCCTCGGCCCCTGTGGGCCGGGGTTCCGAGAAGATTTCGCACGGCCCTAACCGGCGATCAATTTGGGAGGATTGTCATGACATACGATACCAGAAATGCCGCTCCAATAACCGGCAAGGGGCTGTCGCGCCGCACCGTGCTCAAGGCAGCGCTTGCGGGCTCGGCGAGTGCGGCCTTCGGCCTTCGCGCGCCTGCGGTTCTTGCGCAGACCAAGCCCTTTGACGGTATTACGCTACGCTGCGCTGCATTCCAGCATGTCTTCCATACCTATATCCAGAAGCTTCTGCCTGAATTCGAGGAAATGACCGGCATGAAGGTCGAGTTCGATCTGCAGGCTTTTCCCGTCTACAACCAGCGCATGGACCTCGAACTCTCAACGCAAGGATCGAGCTATGATGTGTGCAACATCACCCATTCCTTTTCCGGGCGCTGGATCAGTGCCGGCTGGCTGACGCCGCTCAATGATTTTCTGAGCGATCCCAACAAGACCGCCGCAGACTTTAATCCGGGCGATTTTGTCAGTGGTACGCAGGTTGCCTATTATAACGACAAGAAGGAATTGCACGGATTTGCATGGGAAGCAGGCGCCATGATGATGGCGGCCTCCCGCTTCGATCTTCTGGACAAGGAAGGGATTGCTCTCCCCAAAACGCTTGCAGAACTCACCGATGTCTGTAAGGCTACCCACAAGAAAAGCGGCGTTTCGGCTTTTGTCGCTGACAGGCTTCATCACTGGAATTTCCCGCCTTACCTGATGGGCTTTGGCGGCAAGGTGTTCGAGAACCCGCCGCAAGACGTCATGCCGACGCTCGATAGTGCGCAGGCAATCGAGGCGGCAAGCTATTATGCCAATCTGCTGAGCAATTATTGCCCGCCGGGCGTCTTGTCCTATACCGATGATCAGGCCATGCGCAACCAGCTTGCCGGTCGCGCCAATCTTCGCATCAACGCGATGTCGTGGCTGTTGCCGCTTGCCAAATCCGAAAGCTCCAAGGTCAAGGACACGGTGCGCTTTGCCCTGATGCCGGAAGGACCGAAAGGCTCTTTCCCGGCCTGTAATGCCAATGCTTACGGTATCCCCGCAGGCTCGAAACAGAAGGATGCGGCATGGGCCTTCATCCAGTGGGCGACTTCCAAAAAGACGTTTGAGAAAACCGCCCTTGAAATGGGCGGCCTTGCGACGCCGCGCCGCTCGATCATTGAAGACCCCCGTTACAAACAGGCGCTGACCATCAATGGTCAGGATATTGCGGCCATGTATCTCGATGTGCTGGAGCGCAGCGGCCGCGACGGCTATATGGCCTATCGCACCGTTCCCGTCTGGCCGCAGGCGGGTGAAAAAATCAACAAGGCAATTGAACGCGTGGCCTCCGGGCAGGCGGATGCCGCAACGGCCATGAAGTCCGCGCAGGCTGAAACAATCGAGGACATCAGGAAAGCGGGTGTCAAGTTGTGAGCAAAGCAATCATCGACAGCCCCGCGCCCGCTTTGAGAGCGGCAAACAGCACCCATGCGAAGGCGGGGACACTCCCCGCCTTTGAAAGACAGCGACAGCGTTTCTTCTGGCTGCTGCTGGCCCCGGTCCTTGCGGTGCTGGGCGTTGTCACGCTGTTGCCGACCCTTTATTTGCTGGTGACGAGCTTTACCCCGCTCAACCTCGCAAACCCCGCCACTGCGTGGGATTTTTCCGATCCCTTCGGCAATTACCGCGCGCTTCTAAGCGACGACAGACTGCATAACAGCCTGTGGGTACAGGCCAAGCTTTCCATCGTCACCGTCATTCTTCAATTGCTGTTCGGGCTTGGTATCGCGCTGCTTTTAAACATGCGCACCCCGCTGATGAATGCGCTGCGCACCTCGTTTCTGGTGCCGATGGTTTTGCCGCCAATCGTGGTTGCGATTATCTGGAAGGTTCTTTATTCGCCCGATATCAGCCCGGCCTGGTGGCTGTTTGAGGTTCTGGGTTGGAATATCCAGACCCCGATCACCAATGCGAACTGGGCACTGACGGCAATCGTTATTGCCGATACATGGGAATGGTTTCCATTCACTATGCTCATCATTCTGGCAGCGCTTGCCATGATGCCGGAAGAACAGCGCGAGGCCGCGGTTGTCGATGGCGCAAGTCCATGGCAACTCACGCGCTACATCACTCTTCCCTACCTTAAGCAGACATTGATGGTAGCGGGGCTGTTCAGGCTGATCGACAGCATCAAGACCTTTCCGCTCATCTATATCCTGACCGATGGCGGGCCGGGTTCGGTCACGGAAGTCTCCAACTACTATATTTTCGTGCAGTCCTTCAGCTTCAGCTATATCGGTTATTCGTCGGCGGTCACGATGGTTCTGCTCGTCATGATCGTTTTGCTGAGTTGGGTCATCATCCGCGCAGTTTCGGGAGGCTCCCATGGCGACCAGTAAACTTGCCGCAGCCGAAAGGCGTACCCGTATTCTGGCCAATACAATCGTCATCCTGCTGGCTTTCCTGAGCCTGCTGCCATTTTTATGGTTCGTGGTGATGAGCTTCAAACCGGCTGACGATATCTTTGCCGGTATCGACGGGCTGTTCTTCACGCCGACGCTCGAAAACTACACGTCGCTGTGGAATGAGCGTTTCGCATCCTCGATGCTCAACAGCTTCATCACCAGCTCCGTCTCGACCATCCTTGCGCTCCTCATCGGTACGCCCGGAGCCTATGCCCTCTCGCGCGCCACCATGAAGCGGGAACGGGCCTTTTCGCTACTCATCCTCGCCTCCCGCATGGCCCCGCCGGTGGCCTTCGCCATCCCCTATTTCCTTGTCTATCGCTATATGGACCTGCTTGACACAAGGCTTGGACTGATCATCGTCTATCTGACGTTCAACCTGGCACTGGTGGTCTGGCTTATGCGCAATTTCTTCGATGCAACGCCAAGAGCACTGGAAGAAGCAGCCTGGATCGATGGTGCCAGTCTGTGGAAGACCTTCATGGTCATTGTGTTGCCGCTTTCCGGTCCCGCGCTCGTCACAACCGCGATCCTTTGTTTCCTTTATTCTTGGAATGACTTCTTCTTCGCCCTTACGCTTACGCGCAACAATGCGATGACGGCTCCGGTCGAAGTGGTCAATTTCATGAATTACGAGGGATGGGAGTGGGGCAAGATCGCAGCCGGTGGCACACTGATCATGGTTCCGGTTCTCGCCTTTTCACTACTGATGCGCAAATACCTCGTCGCCGGCATGACGGCAGGTGCAGTCAAGGGCTGATGTCGGACTGAATTTTGGGAGGAATAGAGTATGAACGGCGTCAAGATTGAAAATATCCAGAAAAGCTATGGCACCGTGGATGTCATTCACGGTATCAACATCGATATCGAAGAAGGTGAATTCGTAACGCTGGTCGGCCCGTCGGGCTGCGGGAAATCCACCCTGTTGAGGATGATCGCTGGGCTTGAAACCATCTCCGACGGAACGATCAATATTGCCGGGCGCATCGTCAATGATGTTCCGCCAAAAGATCGCGATATCGCCATGGTGTTTCAGAATTATGCGCTCTATCCGCATATGACGGTTGAGCAGAATATGGGCTTTTCGCTCAAGCTGCAAAAGACCGACCCCGGCAAGATTAAGGCATCGGTCAGCGCGGCTGCCGAAATTCTCGATCTGACAAAGCTGCTCGACCGATATCCCAGGCAGCTTTCGGGCGGTCAGCGCCAGCGCGTGGCGATGGGGCGCGCCATCGTGCGCAATCCGCAGGTGTTCCTGTTCGACGAGCCGCTTTCCAATCTCGATGCCAAGCTGCGTGTTCAGATGCGTTCGGAAATCAAGGGCCTGCATCAACGCCTGAAGACCACCACAGTCTATGTCACCCACGACCAGATCGAGGCGATGACTATGGCCGACAAGATCGTCGTTATGCGGGATGGCAAGGTCGAACAGGTTGGAAAGCCGCTCGATCTTTATGATCGCCCGGCCAATCTTTTCGTCGCAGGCTTCATCGGTTCGCCTTCGATGAATTTTATCAAGGCCGAATTGAAAGAGCAGACGGCGCTCACCGCAGACGGGATAATATTGCCTGTGACGGCCAAGGTCGCGCAGGCTGATGGCGCAAAGGTCATCTATGGCATTCGCCCGGAGCACATTACGCTTGCGCCCAAGGGCATTCCGGCCAGCGTCTCAATTGTCGAGCCGACGGGGGCGGAAACGGTGCTGCTGCTGAAAATCGGCGATGCGGATCTCACGGCTGTCGTCAAGGAACGCACAACAGTCGCGCCGGGCGACAGGGTTCATCTCGCCTTTGAGACCGGAGCCGAGCATATCTTTGATGCGGTAAGATCGGAGCGTCTTTGAAACGCTGACATCTTCATCAAAGCTGCCAACCACAGGTATAGAGCATGACCAACAGGGCGCCTTCCCATCAATTGAATGGCGATTTTCTCTCAGCCATGACCGAACTGCTGCAGGAACGCGTCACCGATTCAACGCCGCTTCGCGAGCAGCACAGCCACGGTGAAGGCATTTCGGATGCGGGCCTTCCTGATCTGGTTGCCTTTGCCCACACCAATCAGGAGGTTGCGGGAGTGCTCGCCCTTTGCAACCGCTTTGAGGTGCCGGTGGTGCCCTTTGGCTCGGGGTCATCGGTCGAAGGTCAGGTCGCAGCGGTTTGCGGCGGGGTCAGCCTTGATCTGACGGGGATGAATTCAATCCTCGACATATCGCCTGAATCGCTTGATTGCCGGGTACAGGCGGGCGTCACCCGCGAGCAGCTCAATCACGATCTGCGAGCGCAGGGGTTGTTTTTCACCGTCGATCCCGGTGCGGATGCCACCATTGGCGGCATGGCGGCAACGCGTGCCTCCGGCACCAATGCCTTTCGCTACGGTACGATGCGCGAGACCGTGCTGGGGCTGACTGTGGTTACTGCGCAAGGAAAGATCATCCGCACCGGCGGGCGTGCGCGCAAATCCTCGGCGGGCCTTGATCTGACCCGGCTTTATATCGGCAGTGAAGGTACACTTGGCGTGATCACGGAAATCCAATTGCGCCTTCAGGGGTTGCCGGAGGCAATCCTTGCCGCAAGCTGCCAGTTTGATGATTTCGCGGCAGCTGTCGATACGGTTTCGGCAGCATTGCAATCAGGCCTGCGGCTCGCGCGCATTGAACTGATTGACGAAATCCAGATGAAGGCATGCATCGGTTATTCAAAGCTCGCAGGCTTTGTTGAAAAACCCACCCTTTTTCTCGAATTTCACGGCAGCCCCACCAGCATTGCCGAAGACGTGATCAATATGCAGGAACTGGCGGTTTCTTACGGCGCGCATAATTTTGTTCAGGCCGAACGGCCGGAAGAGCGAAACCGGCTGTGGACGGCGCGCCATAATGCCTATCACGCCACCAAATGGCTGTGCCCCGGCAAGAGCAATATGGGTACCGATGCCTGTGTGCCGATTTCTGAACTCGCCACCTGCCTATTGGAAACAAAAAAGGACATTCTGGCAAGCGGCATGGTGGCCCCGATTGTCGGCCATGTCGGCGACGGCAATTTCCATCTTGGCATCATGCATGACCCGGCTGACTCTGTGGAAACCGCAAAAGCAGAAGAACTTGCCGCACGGGTGAGCGAGCGCGCGATCCGTTTGGGAGGGACATGCTCCGGAGAGCACGGGATCGGCCTTCACAAGATGCGTTTCATGCAATCCGAACATGGCGATGCGCTTGACGTGATGCGCATGATCAAGGCGGCTCTTGATCCCAAAAATATTATGAACCCGTGCAAAATGCTTCCATTAGGCGAGAAAATATAAGGGTAAATTCTCTGGAGAGTATAAGGTAGGGGAGCTTGCTCGCCCGACTTGCTGATCCTTTGCTCCTAGCGTGACCTCCAACTCAGAGCGTTGAAAACAAGTAAGACGAACAGATGAGTATGGCTCATGCGCTACTTGTTGCCAACGCCTACGACCATTAGCTTAATGATCTCGGGGGACACTTGGTGCGTCCTTCCAATCCACAAAAAATATTAAAGAATATTTCAGCATGTGGATCCTAATTAAATTATAGAATGGCTTATATTATATATTTTAAACGGAGAGATTGTAGTAAATTCACAGTAAAATGAATAATAATATTTCATATAAAATCCTAAAAAAATAATAATTATTACTTTATTTTTGCGGTATTGGTATATAATTAATATTGTTCTGTTAATGGCGATATTTTATTATAATAATATTTTATTTATGAGATAATTACCACTTTGAATATGTTTAACATAAGAACCCCTTCTATGCTGCTGTGCAAAATAGCCCGTCGTTGTCGCTGCTATAAAGAGATTTTGGTGGGTAAAGCGGCGTCAATGATGAGGACAAGTAATGATTAAATCTTGTCCCAGCAATCAATTCCTACGCTGCTGTATCCGGCAGTAGCCTAGAACTACGATCAAGTACGCTAAACAATTACGATTGCCGGCACCAAATCCCCCTGGCACATAATACAAATTCTGAAATCATCAGGTGTAAAACGAGAGCTTGCCGTAGGCGCTGATCATGCCACATGCCCGGTGGGTACAAAATGGTCACAGATAAGTGGCAATTTCCGAGACGTAGGAAGTGTAGATGCTGAATGCTGCCAGAACTCGTTGATCTCATCCTGGCTATGGTGCTCGTTCACGCCGGGATCGTCACCGAGACGCCGGTAAGCGACAAGCACACCCCATCTGGTGAAGCATTTTTGGGGGCGCGCGTAACCGTTCCCATGACGGACCGGACATACCGGTTATGACTGGCGGCATTATATGGCTGTCGTGCAACGAAAGTCTGGTGCTCTTCGCAACAGTGCTCCTTTCACGGAGCTTCCTGAAGCGTTTCGCTGACTCTAGCTACATCTGTTGAAGAAACTGCGCGGTGATAGGGAAATGGTCGATATCCTTTCGCTCGTCTTCAGCGCCACGAACAGGCAATGCTGGTGGCTGTCGATATGGCGCTGAAGTCCGGTGTTCCAACGAAGACCATATCCTGAATCTTCTTCATCGCCTGGTGGATGGCAAATCCTTTACGCCGCCCGAGATCAATGCATCGCAGGCACTCACGCTCAGCAATGAGCCCAAGGCCGATGTTGAACGCTACGATACCCAGAGAAAGAAGGAGGTCCGTCATGCGTCATAATCCGGCAAGCGGTGTGATTGTCATCATGCTCAAACAACTCAAAATGCATGGTATGGCGCAGGCCGTCGGTGAACTGACCGAACAAGGATCGCCAGCATTTGAGTCCGCCATTCCAGTTCTCTCGCAGCTTCTCAAGGCAGAAACGGCAGAGCGATTGGTCGCCTATCAGCTCAAAGCAGCCCGCTTTCCCACCTATCGCGATCGCAATAGATTTGATTTCACAAGCAGTGAGATAAACGAGGCAATCTTACGCCGGCTGCACCAATGTGACTTTCTCGCTGACGAAAGCAATATCGTTCTGATCGGAGGACCTGGTACGGGGAAGACCCACATCGCCACAGCCATCGGTGTGCAGGCTATTGAGAACCATCACAAACGAGTTTGCTTCTTCTCAACTGTCGAACTGGTCAATGCGCATGAGCAAGAGAAAGCTTAAGGGAAATCCGGACAGATCGCCAACCGGCTTATCTATTCCGATCTTGTTATTCTCGACGGGCTTGGGTGCCTGCCATTCAGTGCATCTGGTGGTGCGCTTCTATTCCATCTGCTGAGCAAACTCTATGAGCGCATAAGCGTCATTATTGCCGCCAACCTCAGCTCAAGCGAACGGGCGAGCGCATTCAGGGACGTCAAGATGACCACCGCTCAGCTCAACAGACTAACCCAACACTGCCACATCCTCGAAACCGGCAACCACAGCTTTCGGTTCAAAAACAGCTTGGCGCAGGAGACAAGGCTAAAAAAGAGAAAAGCCAAATCTTGATCAATAAAGGTAACCCGAACAATATTTAAAAGGCGGGTCACTTCTTAATGGAAATATCTGGCGATACTTCTCCGCGAAAATCAACATTCCATCTGAAACAAAACTGTTTGAGCCAATCCCGCAGGTTGTCCAGAAGGCAATCGACATCCGTCGCTGATAATAATAAAGCGCAAAGAGAAATCCCGCATTTCGGGATAATTCTCCGCATTACAAGAATTTCCTACAATATTTAGCTTATTTATGATTGACATCGCCCGCTCACTTCCCATAAAAATCCTTTTATGGGAGAGATAATTCCGTATACCGGGATTATAAGGCTTGGTAAGTCGTAATGATGTCGATCTTGGAGGGTCGCGCTCATACGGGAAAGCCGAATGAAGTGGAGGAAAATATATGCTCGGGCAAGTCATTGTCAGCGGGTTGGCCATGGGAGCGATTTATGCTCTCGTGGCTCTCGGTTACGCGTTCGTCTGGAAGACGATGAATATCGTGAATTTTGCTGCGGGCGAGTTTCTTACCTTCGGTGCTTTTATTTTCGTCGCCACATTCGTCACGCAACTCGATCTTCCATTTTATATTTCTGCACCTTTGGCGATGATCGCCATGGCCTGTCTTGGTGCTGCATTTTCCCGCATTGTGTTCGCACGCCTGCAAAAGCAACGCACAATAGTCGCCATCATAGCGACCGTCGGATTTGGTCTTTTCCTCAAGGAAACTGCACGCATTATCTATGGTCCCGAACCGTTGCTTTATCCCGGTCCTTTCGGTTTTGACACTGTTTCTTTAGGAGCGGTAAGCGTTTCCAAACAGCAACTGCTGGTCTTTGCCGTCGTGATCATCATCATGGTGCTACAATATTTCGTACTGCGCTACACGATGATGGGCAAAGTTATGCGTGCTGTTGCGCAGGATCGTGAAACAGCGGCACTGATGGGAATTCCGGTCAACATGGTGCTCGCAGGTACCTTTGCCTATGCAAGCGTCCTGTCGGCCCTTGGCGGTATTCTGCTTGCGCCAATGTTTTTCGTTACCACCGAACTCGGTACGCTTGTCGGCCTCAAGGGGTTCGTGGCGATGATTATCGGCGGTTTCGGCAGTATTCCCGGTGCGATCATCGGTGGGCTTATTCTCGGCTTCGGCGAGAATATTGCGGCTTTCTTCATTTCATCCACCTATAAGGATGCAATCGCGTTTGTCGTTTTGCTTGTTTTCCTTATGGCGCGGCCTGAAGGGCTGATCCCCGAAGCTACAGCTGACCGAGCCTGAGGAGAATGACGATGATCTCATCCATGCGTGCGCGCAAAAACATTCTGGCCGTCCTCCTGCTGGCCCTTGCCCTGCCGCCATTTCTCGGTGTCAACGGATATGCCCTGCAGGTTCTCAATCTGGTCTTCATCTATTCGATCGCAGCTCTTGGTGTGACGATTGCGACAGGTATGACCGGCATGGTCGTTCTGGGGCAAGCGGCTTTCATGGGCTTGGGTGCCTATACGTCTGCATTGATTATGACCAGTCTTTCGCTGCCATGGTGGATCGCATTGCCGGTTGCAATCTTTGCCACCGGCCTGATCGGTGCTGCACTCGGGCTTGTCAGTACCCGTATCAAGGGGCATTATCTGGCAATTACCACGCTCGGCCTCAACGAGATATTCCGTCTGGTCGCTCTTAACGAATCCTGGTTGACGGGTGGGCCGTTCGGCTTGCGCGATATACCCACCTGGAGTCTTCCGGTTCTGGCCAAGGGGCATGCGGCGCAGCTGTATCTGCCGTTGTTCTTGCTCGCAGTTCTATCTTATGCGGTTGCTCTGCGTATTTACAGGACTGCGTTCGGTCGTCAGATGCGTTCTATCCGCGACGACGATCTTGCTGCGGAATCCATGGGGGTAAACTCCCGCTTCGTGCGTGTGATGTCCTTCACCCTCTGCAGTGTCTATGGTGCCGTTGCCGGCGGCCTGTTTGCCATCACCTTCGGTTTCATTTCCCCCAATAATTTTCTTATCTTTGAAAGCATCAAGATGCTGTTGATGGTGGTCATTGGTGGGCTGGGTTCGATTGGCGGTACGTTCCTTGGCGCTTTGGTCGTAGTGGGGCTTCCAGAGGCACTGCGTGATTTCCAGACTTATTATCTTGCTGTTTTCGGTCTTGGCGTAGTCATAATTCTGCTCACTGTTCCACGCGGTCTTGGCATTGTCGCCGATTGGCTGCTGGCGCCATGGCTACCGGGAGAGGAAGGCAATCAGCTTATCGAGGCAAAGGCTGAAGAGATTTCCAATGAAGAGAGCATCGAAGAAGAGGAGAAACGCGCGCTGACCGTTGCTGCACGCATGCGCGCAGAACGAGAAGAATTGCAAACGCACCACATTCGTCCGGCTGCGCAACCTCTGTTGATCGTTGAAAATGTTTCCAAGTCATTTGGTGGGCTGG
The DNA here is from genome assembly GCA_032057925.1 of Rhizobiaceae bacterium. Lineage (GTDB taxonomy): Bacteria > Pseudomonadota > Alphaproteobacteria > Rhizobiales > Rhizobiaceae > Brucella. The sequence continues at coordinate 92,903 of DAMCEK010000009.1, read as the reverse complement.
TGGCGTTGAAAGATGTTTCATTTAACGTCAATCGCGGTGAAATTCTCGGTCTGATTGGCCCGAACGGGTCGGGAAAATCAACGATGATTAACGCTTGCTCGGGAATTGTCGGTGTTTCGTCGGGGCGCATCCTGCTTGAGGATCAGCTTATTTCCGGTAAACCGGCCTGGGACGTGCATGCTGCGGGTGTCTCACGTATTTTCCAGAATGTCCGTGTGTGGAATTCGATGACGGTGCTTGAAAATGTCATGATCTGTCATCCTGCGACCCGTAATGCCCGGGTTCTCACTGGTGCCATCGGTACGGCCCAGTCGCGTTCAAACGAGGAACTAGCGCGTGAAGAAGCCTTGCAAGCGCTGGATTTGATGGGTATTCGGCATCTTGCCAGTCGACGTGCCAGCGACCTGTCATTCGGTCAGAGCCGTCTGGTGGAGCTCGCACGTTCAGTGGTGAACAAGCCGAAACTGCTGCTTCTAGATGAGCCGGGTGCGGGGTTACGTGGTGGGCTCATCATGGAACTTGCGGAAATTCTGAAGCAATTGCGCGATCAGGGCATGACGATTCTTATCGTGGAGCATCGCATCAAGCTTGTGGTGAGCATGTGCGACCGCATTGTCGTGCTCAATCTCGGAGACAAGATTGCCGAAGGTTCGGCGCAAAGCGTTGCGCGTGATCCACTCGTGGTCGATGCCTATCTGGGAGGGAAGGTCGAACGCAAGAGCAAGCCTAGAATAGTGGAGAGCGCGACCTGAAACTGTCGTGGGAGCGACATCGGGCGTCATCAGAGGAGGAGAAAACATGTATAGGAATTTTGTACCTGCACTTTTGGCCGGTATATTGACCGTTGGTAGCGCCGCCGCCACTGACCTGACAATAGGGGCATCTGCGCCAATGACGGGCCCACGTGCACTTCTTGGCAAATATTTCAAACAGGGTGTCGATCTGGCGGTCGAAGAGATCAATGCGGATGGCGGAGTGCTCGGTCAGAAACTCGTCGTCACTTTCGAGGACGATCAGGCAGACAATCCTAATGCCGCACTCAATGCCATGAGCAAGTTAATGGAGGTGAGCAAGGTGCCGGTAGTTCTCGGACCGCATTTTTCGGTTGCCCAGCTTGCAACCATGAAGAACTATTGCAACGGTTCGCTGGTGTCGATTACCGGTGCCAGCGGCGTGCCAGTGACCGAGCAGAATTGCAATTACGTTGTTCGCATCCGCGGCAGCGATACATTGCAGGCCGAGGCGCTGGTGACTTATGCGCTCGACCATATGAAGGCGAGCAAGATCGGCGTCATTTCCATTCATGACGATTTCGGCAAGGGCGGTATGGAACGTGTCGTTGCCGCATTGAAGGCAAAGGGGATCACGCCGGTCGCCAATGAAAGCCATAATGCCGGCGATACCGATTTTTCCGCACAGCTTTCGCGGCTGCGCGATGCGGGGGCTGAAGTGGTCATTATGTGGACCCATGATAATGAGTCTGCATTGATCGTTCGTCAGGCGCGTCAGTTCGGCCTGCCATTCAAATTTGCGGGCAGCACGTCGCTTAGCCAGCCATCTTTCATCAATCTGGCGGGGCCGACCGGTGAGGGCGTCATCAGCGCCACCGATTTTCTTCCGGCCAATCCGGATCCGAATGTGCAGGCTTTCGTTCAAAAATTCGAAAAGAAATATGGCGAATTGCCGGAGCTTTATGCTGCAACATATTACGACAGCGTCAAGCTTGCTGCTCAGGCCATTACGATGGCAGGCAGTGCGGACCCTGTTAAAATCCGCGAGGCTTTCACCAAGATAGACACTCAAGGCGTGCTCGCACGTTACAAATGCACGGCCAATGGTGACTGCAATCACCAGACCAACATCATCGAGATCAAAGACGGCAAACCTTCCCTGCTGACGGTCGTCAAGTTTTAAGGAAAACGGTCATGCTGGCAGTAATGCAAAGCTCGCCGACAGAAGTCGGCGAGGTCATGCTCAAACTTTCAAATGTCGATTCCTATTACGGCAAGGCGCAGATCCTGTTCGACATGTCGCTGGAAGTGCGCGAACGGCAGGTTGTAGCTGTGATCGGTGCCAATGGTGCCGGTAAATCAACGACGCTCAATGTCATTATCGGGCGCGTCAAGCCTGCTTCGGGAAGCGTGGAACTGGACGGACAATCGATTGCCGGTGATAGCGTACAGACGATTGTCGGCAAGGGGATTACCTGTGTGCCACAGCGGCGGCGGATTTTCCCGACCATGACGGTACGTGAAAATCTCGAGATCGGTTCCTATGTGCGTCGCAATGACCGCCAGGGCGTGCGTCAGGTCATGGAAGAAGTGCTTGATCTGTTTCCTGTGCTTGCCCGTAAGGCGAATGCGCTCGGCGGTGTGCTTTCCGGTGGCGAGCAGCAGATGCTGGCGATTGGTCGTGGGCTGATGGCGCAGCCGCGCGTGCTGCTTCTGGACGAGCCATCAATGGGATTGTCGCCCAAACTGACCACGGAAATGTTCGAGGATATCAGACGCATCGCCGATACCGGACGCACAGTGCTGATTGTCGAGCAGAATGCCTATGCGGCGCTTTCAGTCGCCGATCATGGCTATGTGCTGGAAAATGGCCGGGTGGCGCTTGCAGGCGATGCCGGCAATCTGATCGAAGATGATTATGTTCGCCAGACCTATCTTGGCGCGTGACGACAGGTGAATGCCGTGGATCAGTCTTTCAAAGACGAACTTGCAAAACTCTTTGGTGAGCGCATTTCTTTTTCGAATGTCCTGCGCGAACAGCATAGCCATGGTGAAGGCTATTCAGGTCGGGGAATGCCGGATGCCGTTGTTTTCGCTGAAAATACGCAGGAAGTTGCGGCCCTTGCCGGGCTTTGCAATGCGCATGGCGTGCCGATTGTGCCGTTTGGTGCAGGCTCGTCGCTGGAGGGGCATGTTGCAGCAATTCACGGCGGCGTAACGCTGAACCTGATGCGAATGAATAAAATCATTCAAGTTTCCACTGAAGCTCTCGATTGCCGTGTTGAAGCCGGTGTTACGCGTGAAGGACTCAATGCGTATCTGCGCGCCGATGGATTGTTTTTCAGTGTCGACCCCGGTGCTGACGCGACAATAGGGGGGATGGCCGCAACACGCGCATCAGGTACGAATGCGGTGCGTTACGGGACCATGCGCGAGAATGTGCTGGGTCTGACGGTCGTCACCCCCAAAGGAGAGATCATCCATACCGGCGGACGAGCGCGAAAATCTTCGGCAGGCCTGGATCTCACCCGGCTTTATGTTGGCAGTGAAGGAACGCTCGGCATCATCACTGAAATTCAACTGCGATTGCAGGGGTTGCCGGAGGCGGTGATCGCCGCCACGTGTCAGTTCAATCGTTTCGAGGATGCGGTTGGGACTGTGGCCGCTGGTCTGCAATCAGGCTTGCGGATTGCGCGTATCGAACTTCTCGATGAAGTGCAGATGCGTGGTTGCATCGGCTATTCGAAGCTCGAAGGTTTCGATGAAAAACCGACCCTGTTTTTAGAGTTTCATGGCAGTCCGGGTGGCGTAAGGGAAGATGCTCAGGAGATGGAAGAGCTGGCGCTGGATTTCAACGGCAGCCATTTTCACCGTGCCGATCATCCTGAAGATAGAGATATACTCTGGAAGGCCCGGCACAATTGCTACCATGCCGCCAAATGGCTTGCGCCGGGTAAGGACAATATGGGAACCGACGCCTGTGTGCCTTTGTCGGAATTTGCCGCTTGCATCAACGAGACCAAGCAGGATGTTCTTGCCAGCGGAATGATTGCGCCGCTGGTTGGCCATGTCGGTGACGGCAATTTTCATCTCGGTATCATGCATGATCCGCTTGATCTGGAAGAAACGGCGAAAGCCGAGGCGCTGGCTGCACGCGTCAGCGAACGGGCGATCCGTTATGGCGGCACCTGCTCTGGCGAACATGGCATTGGGCTGCACAAGATGCGTTTCATGCAAGCCGAACATGGCGCAGCGCTTGATGTCATGCGTGTGATCAAGCATGCCCTTGATCCCGCCAATATCCTGAATCCCGGCAAGATGCTGCCCTAATCGTAACGAATGGTATGCCACATAAATGAAATGATATCCCGCAATGTGGGATTGGAGGAGAGATGAAAAAGCTGATGAATTCAGCATCAACCTATGTCGATGAAGTATTGCAAGGTCTGGTTATGGCGCATCCACGTTTGGCTCTGTCAGGCTCTGCAAAACGTGTCGTGCGCCGGGCTGAGGGAGTGCGAAAGGGTAAAGTTGGTATCGCATCCGGTGGTGGTTCAGGACATCTCCCTCTGTTTACCGGCTATGTCGGGCGCGGAATGCTGGACACGTGCTCTATCGGCAATGTCTTTGAAGGACCGAATGTCGACAGCTGCGTCGATGCGATCAGGCTGGCTGATGGCGGTGCGGGTGTGCTGCGCCTTTATGGAAATTACGGCGGCGACCGCATGAATTTCGATATGGCGGGTGAGTTTCTCGAAGATGAGATCGAGACGACGACAGTGCTTGGCACAGACGATGTCGCCAGCGCTGCGCCTGATGAAAGCACCAAGCGACGCGGTGTTGCCGGTATAATATATGCTTACAAAATAGCCGGCGCAAGCGCCGAAGAAGGCTCGGATCTAGCGCGGGTTACGGAGATGGCGCGCAAGGCGGTGGCTGCGACAAAGACAATAGGTCTTGCACTTTCGCCCTGTCAGGTTCCCGGTGCAATCAGGCCGACATTTGAGATTGCCGATGATGAGTTCGAACTTGGAATGGGCATCCATGGCGAGCCCGGTCTGTGGCGCAGCAAGATGAAACCGGCGGACGAGATCGTCGATGACATGATGGCCCGTCTTTTGGCCGAGCGGCCACAGGGACATGAGGGCAGGGTGTCGATTCTGGTCAACAGCCTTGGCGCAACCCCACTTGAGGAACTGTTGATCCTTTATCGCCGCGCCGCACATATTCTGCAGGAGCATGGACTTTCGGTCGTTCAGCCGTTGGTCGGCCATTATGCGACCTCCATGGAAATGGCCGGTGCTTCGATCAGTCTTTGCTTTCTTGATGAAGAGCTGGAGCATCTGCTTGCTTCCCCTTCCGCCAGCCCGTTCTGGGAGGTCAACTGATGGGAGCGATCACGGTTGAAACGTTGAAGAATGCGATTATGCAAGCCAATGCCCGCATGCAAACGCTGGAAGAAGAATTGAACGCTGCCGATTCCAGGCTTGGCGATGGGGATACGGGCGTCATGCTGGCACGCGTATTGACCCGGTTCAAGGAAACGGATCTGGGCAATGAGGCGGATGTTGGCGCGGCATTGCAATCATTGGCGCGCGCGGCAGCGTCTGCCACCGGGTCGAGCCTTGGTACGCTTTTTGCGACCGCTTTGTTGACCATTGGCAAGAAGACAAAAGGACGCCAAGCCATTCAATGGAGCGAATTGTCCGCCCTGCTGCAATCGGCGCTGGATGCAATGATCGCGCGTGGCGGTGCCTCTTTGGGTGACAAGACCGTCCTCGATGCTATTGATGCGGTCGTCAAGGCAATCGACGGGTTGCAGGATGCCAGGCAGATATCTGCTGCTTCATTGGAAAGTGTAAAGCGTGCGCTTGATGACTTCAGGAACAAACCCTGCAAGATTGGACGCGCACGCATGTTCGCAGAAAAGAGCATCGGCATGGACGATCCCGGCATGTTGGGATTCGCCCGTTTGGTCGAAGCCTTGTCGGAAATCGACTGAGCCCCATTACACAGACTGATTATGGCGCTACAGTGCGGTTGCGCTGTAACGCGTTTTTCTCAAGGGTGGTGACCGACGCGCTGGGCAATCAGATTGGCGTGATGGATGACAACCTTGGAGAGTTCGGCAATATCGGACATGCTGATCTGCCAGCTCGGGCCGCTGACGCTGATACCGGCAATGACCTGTCCGTCCTGTCCACGGATCGGCGCACCGACGCAACGAAGACCGGGCTGATGCTCGCCATCATCAATCGCATAACCGCGCTGACGAATGGCTTCCAGTTCTGCGATTAAGGCGTCGCCGGTGACGATGGTCTGGTCAGTATAGCTTCTCAGACCGGCATTGATGATCTTCTGGACCACCTCGTCCGGCTGCCAGGCAAGAATGGCTTTGCCGACGCTTGTGCAATGGACGGGAGCGTTTTCAATCGAGGTCGACGTCGGTGCGTGATCGGGTGAAGGGTCAGCACGGTGGATGACGACGGCGCTCTGGCCGTCGAAAATTGCCAGATGCACCATCTGACCGCTCATGCGCTTCAGGGCTTCTACGATTGGCCGGGCCTCGCGGTGCAGATCGAGATTCATCAGCACGATATTGCCCAGCTCGAACAATTTCAGTCCGAGCCGGTACTTGTCGCGTTCACGATCCTGATCGAGGAAACCGACTTCCTTTAGAGAAGCCATCAGTCGATGTGTCGTGCTGCGGGGGAAGCCGGTCTTCTCGCAGATTTCGGACAGTGAAAGTGCGCGTTCATTGACTGAGAAGCACTCAAGCACGCGCATGATCTTCATCAGCGATTTCAGATTTTCGTCCGAACCGCGTGAGGATGGCTTTGTTGTTTTGGTTTCTGTGGCGTTGTTCATGCCTACTCATAGCATCAATCCCGGCATGCGGTATAGCTATTCCGGTTTTATCCGAAAATTTTGGATGCTGAGGGCGAATTTGCCACAGCTTGTATTGACTAAAATTTTTTTGCCTCCTATCGTCATTATACGAAACGTCATCCCGTATATCGGGATTAATAAAGGTCGCCATGATTGGGCGTTTCCGGCGACCAAGGAGGAGAGGTCATGAATCACGAGAGCAAGCTCGCGCTCAAAAACAAATTTCAGGGTATTCTGCCGCCAGTCACGATGCCGTTCGATGCCAAGGGCCGGCTCGTCGCATCGGGCATCAAGAAACAGATCGATTTCATGATCGATAGTGGCGTTCATGGTATCGTTGCCGGTGGCAGTACGGGCGAGGGGCATACGCTGTCGACCGAAGAATTCGTCGAGTCGATGGAAGCGACGCATGAAGCCATTGCCGGGCGTGTTCCCTTCGTCGTCGGCCTGATCGTCAATTCGACGATCGAGGCGATCGAGCGCACCAAAAAGATTGCTCATCTGAAACCGGATGCATTGCAGGTCACGCCGGTCCATTATCTGTTCAAGCCGGGCGCGGAAGCCACGATCCGCCATTTCCGCGAGATTTATGACGAGACTGGAATTCCAATTCTCATCTACAATGTTATTCCGTGGAACTATCTGTCGGCCGATCTGATGTTGAAGATCATGGATGAAGTGCCGGGCGTGGTCGGCATGAAGCAGAGTTCCGGCGATCTGAAATCTTTGTCCGATCTTCTTCAGAGCGCGAAAAAGGACAATATCGTCCTGACCGGTATCGATGCGCTGCTCTATCCCGGTTTTGCTCTGGGGGCGGATGGAGCTATTTCGGCGCTGACTTCAGCCGTGCCCCAACAGACGGTCGAACTTTATAATGCCGTCAAGAGCGGCAATCATGCCAAGGCGCTTGAACTGCACTGGAAACTGAACGGGCTATGGAACGTTGTTCGCCACGACAATCTGCCAGCCTGCACAAAATATATCCAGTCGCGCCAGGGCGTCGATTTCTTCCTCCCACGTTCTCCGATGGAACCTGTCAGCGATGAACAGAAAAAAGTCATCGATGGCGCTCTGAAAGCATTCGGCATCTGATCTGGGTGACCGCGTTCCGTTTCTGCGGGGCGCGGTCTTCCAATTTCGCAAGAATGGTGTTCAAGGGGAGAAAAGCATGAAACTGATCCGTTTTGGCGAAGCCGGTCATGAACGGCCGGGACTGATCGATCTATCCGGTGTCATTCGCGATCTGAGTGGCGTCATCGACGATCTTGCACCGCAGCACCTGTCAACGGCCTCTTTGGAGAGGCTCGCAGCACTCGATCCAACAAGTTTGCCATCGGTTGAAGATGGTGTACGCATTGGCCCATGCATCGCTGATGCCCGTAATTTCATTTCGGTCGGCCTGAATTATGTCGATCATGCCATCGAGAGCAATGCGCCGATCCCGCAGGAGCCGGTGGTCTTTAACAAGATCAATTCCTGTATTTCCGGGCCGAACGATCCGATTGTGCTAATGAAGGGATCGCAAAAGACCGACTGGGAAGTTGAGGTCGCCATGGTGATTGGCGAACCGGCCTATCTCGTTGATGAAACGCAGGCGCTGTCTCGCATCGCCGGTTTTTGTATTTGTCACGATATATCAGAGCGCGAGTTCCAGCTGGAACATGGCGGTCAGTGGGTGAAAGGTAAGAGCGGCCCGACCTATGGCCCGCTTGGCCCATGGCTTGTAACAGCAGATGAGTTGGATATCCAGAATCTCGATCTCTGGCTCGACGTTAATGGCGAACGCATGCAGGTTGGCACAACCGCCAAGATGATCTTCGGTTTTGCGATGATCGTTTCTTATCTATCGCAATTCATGAAACTCATGCCGGGTGATGTGATTACCACGGGTACGCCGCCTGGTGTCGGCATGGCAATGAATCCGCCCCGGTTTCTTAAAGCGGGCGATGTGGTGAGGCTTGGAGTAAGCGGGCTTGGCGAACAACGCCAAGAGGTTGTGGCGCATCGTCCGGTTTGACGATTCCTATGTATGGCGTCGGGGTGGAGGAACCCTGAAAAGATTTCAACGACATAGAAAGGGAGGAGAAATCATGTTCATGAAACACAGTCATTCCGGTCTGAAAGCCGGAGCGGTTTTGGCGTCCTTCATACTGACGGCTCTTGTCGCAATGCCGAAACAGTCGCAGGCCGAAATTCGTGAAATGAGGCTTCGCGCCGGCACCAGCCAGAGCGATCAGCATCCCGATTATCTCGGCTTGAAAAAGCTCGCTGAAATCGTCAGTGAGAAAAGCGACGGCAAGATCAAAATCACCGTTGCACCCGGCGCGACTCTTGGCACGGATGTGCAGATGCAAGCCAATCTGCAAGCCGGGACACAGGACATTATGACCGGTTCGCCGGTTACGATGGCGGGTCAGATTCCAGAGGTCTCCATTCTCGATTTGCCTTTTGTCCTTCGTTCGACGGATGAATATGACAGGATCATGGATGGCCCGGTGGGCGACAGGCTCAATGAATTGATGGCAGCAAAAGGCTGGATCGGGCTCGGCTTCACCAGCAATGGCTTTCGGCAGACGACCTCAAAGACGAAGCCGATCACCAGGTGGGAAGATTTTCAGGGGCTGAAGATACGCGCTATTCAAAACCCGATGTATCTGGAGCTGTTCTCGGTGCTTGGCGCCAATCCCACGCCTTTGCCGGTCAGCGAAATCTATACGGCGCTTGAGACAGGCACGGTCGATGCGCAGGAAAATCCGCTGCCGCAGATCGTGTTCATGCGGTTATTCGAGGTGCAGAAATATCTTTCCCTAACCAATCACAGCCTCAACTCGGTGGTCATGCTGATTGGCAAGCCATCATGGGAAAAGCTCAATGACGAAGAAAAGAAAATTATTAGCGATGCCTCGCGCGAGGTGACGCTTTTCAAGCGCGAGCTTGTCAAATTGAAGACCAATGACTGGCTGCAAACCGTCAAGGATGCCGGTGTCACCGTCAATGAAGTTACTGCTGATGAGCGGGATCGTTTCGCGGAAAAGACAAAACCGTTGGTCGAGAAATTCTCCGGTCAACTCGGCAAGGAATTTTCTGAGCTTTATTTCGCCGAAGTGAAGAAGGTTCAGGCAGCTTCCAACTAAAGGCCGCAGCGGCACACAATGCTGTGCCGCCTTTTCCTTCACTGGAGAGGATATTCCATGCAAACCGGCATCTTCGGTCGTCTCATCAGTCTTTATTTCAAGTTTCTTGAACTCATTTTGTTCCTGTGCATGGCCGGTATGGTTATCATGGTCTTCGGCAATGTCGTGCTCCGCTATGGCTTCAATTCCGGCATCCTCATTTCGGAAGAACTTTCGCGTTTCCTGTTCGTCTGGATGACCTTTATCGGTGCTGTTGTCGTTTTGCGCGAACACGGTCATCTTGGTATGGATACGGTGATCAAGATGATGCCGCTCAGTGGCGCAAAGATTGCCAAGGCGATCAGCGATCTGCTGATTATCGTTTGCTGCATCTACCTCGTTGCAGGGACGTGGCAGCAGCATGATGTCAACATGGATAATCTGTCGCCGGTACTGATGGTGCCGATGGAATATGTCTATATCGTTGCCTATATTTCCGGCTTCTCGATGATGGCAATCACTGTGGTCAGCCTTGTTTCGACTTTTCTACCGGGCGCGCGCGATCCCCGTCAGTCGATCTTCATCGATGCCGAGGAAGAGGCTGCATTGAAGAGCGTCGATGCCGTTTCTGGAAAGCCGCTGCCATGATTGTCTTCATCTTTATTGGCGCTTTGCTGGTCGCCATGGCACTTGGTATGCCAGTTGCCTTCGCTCTCATCGTCGCGGGTCTTGCGATGATGTGGCATATCGATATGTCGAACCCGCAGATCATTGCGCAGAACATGTTGAGCGGTGCCGATAGTTTTACGCTCCTGGCTGTGCCGTTCTTCCTGCTCGCTGGTGAATTGATGAATGCTGGCGGCATTTCGCGGCGCATCGTCAATGCAGCATTGGCATGGATCGGCCATTTTCGCGGTGGTCTCGGTTATGCGGGTATCGCCGCTGCCGTCATTCTGGCTGCCCTTTCCGGTTCGGCGATTGCCGATACGGCAGCCGTTGCTGCACTTGTTGTGCCGGCCATGCGCGATGCCGGTTATTCAGTGCGGCGTGCGACTGGTCTTCTGGCTTCCGGAGGTGTCATTGCGCCTGTTCTTCCGCCTGCAATAGCTCTCGTTCTCTTTGGCGTGGCAGGCGGCGTTTCGATCACCCAGCTGTTCCTGGCTGGCATCTTTCCGGGACTTCTTATGGCATTGTCGTTGGTTATTACCTGGGCCATTGTCTGCCGCCGCGACAAGATTGCACCGCTTCCCAAAAAGACGATGCAGGAACGTATCAGGATCACGTTTGACGCCAGTATCGGGCTTTTGTTGCCGGTGGTCATCATTGGCGGTATTCGTGCAGGCATCTTCACGCCTACGGAAGCCGCAGTTGTTGCTGCAGTTTATGCGCTCGTCGTCGGTTTATTCGTCTACCGCGAAATCCGGCTGGCCGACCTTTATGGCATTGTCGTACGTGCGGCCAAAATCACAGCTTCAGTGATCTTTCTGGTGGCTGCCGCCATGGTTTCGGCGTGGTTGATAAGTGCTGCCGATATACCAAGTTATGTCCGTGATCTGCTGGAGCCATTCATAGGCAGTCCGATTCTTTTGATGGCCTTGTTGATGGTTCTCGTCATCATCGTCGGTACTGCGCTCGACATGGCGCCGACGATCCTGATCCTGACGCCAGTCCTTATGCCGGTCATCCGTGAAGCTGGAATTCATCCTGTCTATTTTGGCATCCTGTTTGTGATGAATAATGCACTCGGCATGGTGACGCCGCCAGTCGGAACCGTCCTCAATGTTGCGGCCAGCGTATCGCGGATTTCTGTCGATGATGCTTTCAAAGGGGTTTTCCCTTTTCTTATGGCGGAAATTGCCGTGATGTTCCTGCTGGTTCTTTTCCCGGATCTGGTACTGGCACCGCTTCAATTATTAATGCGTTGAGGATTTTTCGAATGCGGCGAGGAAGTATGACGCGAGTTAGGGGGCTGTCTCAAAGGTCCCCACATTTCTACACTTCGTGTGGGCAGTAAAGACACGCTTGTCGCTTGGGCGCACCGATCTATGTTATTTTGACGACGGTCGTGTCAAGTCTCGTTGTGATCGCCCCACTTACCTTGGGGTTGGCCGAAGCCCGACTGGTTTCTTTCGAAACTATAATGATTACGGTCAGTGATGCTCCGCGCTGGCTAACGCATCAATTCCGTGATCTAGTCATGATGCTAAACCCAACCAGATCGAATGCCGAAAAATCATAGTTTTCTTGAATGTCGAATCTTGGAAATAGATGAGTTCATATGGCTAATTAACCTACACTGCTGCACGAAGTAATCTGCTACCGTAGCCGATAGCAAAAATTGCTTTTAGATTATTAAGTTGCTGCGCTGGCCGCAAGTAAAGATGGTTGCGAGCCCCCGCAACAAAATCTTATTCCACAGTATCCGCAATAGCCGAAACTCACGATCCAGTACGTTAAACAGCTACGATCATCGGCGTTAAATTCCCACCGTAAAATACAAATTCCAAAGTCAGCAGGTGCAAAGAGGAATGGCTGGATGACCGCGTGTCAGCTGACGACGACTAAACTGGCAAGATTTTGCCCGGATTCATGATGCCGGTGGGTCGATTGCATGTTTGACAACGGCTATCACATCGACGGCATCGCCATGTTCGGCGCGAAGATAATCGATCTTGCCGGTGCCTACATCGTGCTCGTCTTTAGATGTGCCGCCGGCGGAAATCGCACATTGCACTATCTTCTTGTTGATTGCCGAGACTTCGCCGAGTTCGCTCTAATTTGCCGAATCGACGGCAAAGACGAAGTGATAATTACCATCACCGACATGGCCGAGAATGGCGGCCGGAACGCTGCGATCCGCCAACAATTCGCGAGTTTTCAGAATGCGGCCGCTCAGCTGAGAAACAGGTACGCAGACGTCTGAGGACCAGGCTCTGGCATCTTCCCGTTGGGATACGATGGTATAAAAAGCGGCGTGGCGGGCTTTCCAGAGGCGCTTGCGTTCTTCCGCCGCATTGGCCCATTCGAAATCCCGGCCACTATTCTCCGCGACGATGGTTTCGACCATCTCAACCTGTTCATGTACGCCAGCCGGTGACCCGTGGAATTCAAAGGCGAGCGTATGCTCGATCTTCAACGACAGGTTGGAATAGGCATTGACGGCGTTTTATCAGGCCGCGGCCCATGAGCTCCATCCGGGCGACCGGAATGCCGGGCTGGACAAGCTGATTGGAGGCAGAGACCGCTTGCTCGACGCTTTCGAGTGAGCAGAGTGCGGCCGAGATCGTTTCCAGAATGCCGTATAGTCGCAGCGTCAACTCGGTGATGATGCCGAGTGTGCCTTCCGAGCCGACGAACAGCCTGGTGAGGTCATAACCGGCCGCAAGCTTGCGTACCCGGCCACTAGTGCGGTTGGTATTTCCGTTCGGGAGCACGACGGTCAGTCCGAGCACGTTTTCGCGCATGGTGCCGTAGCGCACAGCATTGGTACCCGAAGCGCGCGTCGACGCCATTCCGCTGATCAAGGCATTGGCACCCGGATCAATCGGAAAAAACAGGCCAATGTCGCGCAGATGGTTATTCAACTGCTCGCGTGTAACGTCAGCCTTGACGGTGCAATCGATATCTTCGGCGCTGATGCGGGTGATCTCGGACATGCGCGTAAGATTGATGGATACGCAGCCGCGCACAGCGGTTAAATGACCTTTAAGCGAAGTGCCACCGCCGAATGCTATGACGGCGACGCCTTAGCCAGCCCATAGCCGCACAATCTCTGCTGTTTCCTCGGTAGTTTCGGCGAAAATGACTACATCCGGGATGGCCGGTGTGTGGTGGGATTCACCTCGACCATGCTGTTAGCGTAACGCCTGTTATGTCGAAAATCGGCTGGCGAAACTGTTGCTTAGGGCTTCGTTGAGCGTCAGAGAAAAACTAGAGGACATTGAAATTCCCAATCATTTACCGGTCTGCCAAAAGCACTCGCAGATTTTGCCGGTGCTGAAAGCACCGACAATCTGAATTCAGGCGATGAGTTTTTCGCCGCCGAGATGACGCTCAAGAAAGGGTAGGCTATCTTGGCCCCAATAGAGTTCGTCTTCGTAACGATAGGTAGGCAGACCGAAGACACCGGCGGCCTTGGCGATCTCGTAGTTCGACGTCCAGATTGCCTTCACTCGATCGCTGTTCGCTTTTGTTTCGAGGTATTCGCCGTCGAAACCGACTGAGGTTGCGATAGCAATGCGAACGTCCGCATTTCCAATATCCTCGCCGCGCCCCCAAAACGCATCTTGTAGAGTGCCAGCAAGTTTTAACCAGTCATCTCCTCCTTCAATTGCAGCAATAACCATGAACCCAGCCGGTATCGGGTCGGAAAGGGCAGCACGGTTATCGAAGCTCAATGTCTTGCCACGCAAAGCAGCCCAACGTTTCAGATCCTTCATCCAGTAAGCACGCCGGGCTTCCGGTCGATTTCGTGAGTAGATCGCGCCATTGTCTTCAATGAGCGGAATAACGAATGGGCGGATAGTTGCTCCGTAGGCATTGGAGAGTTTTGCGAAGGGCTCAAGGCCAATAAAGGCCCATGGTGAACCGATCCCGAAGAAATAGTCGATGGTCTTGGTCATGTCGGCGTCCTAAAATTCCGATGCAAAAATAACGGGCGGTGCACGCCAGATAATCGTGCTCCGCCCTCCACTATCAGTTGGCAATTGCCAGTCCGGCATCCCGGATCAGCGCTCCGAATTGCTCGTTGTCGTCACGGGCGCGTTGTTGCACTTCGTCTAGGGATGCAATGCCGGGAATGAGGCCAAAGCTTTCAATCCGCTTGCGCGAGTCAGGCTCTTGCAGGATCCTGTTGATGAGCGTGTTGAGCTTGGTCTTAACCGCGTCAGGCGCCTTGGCCTGAATCGAAACAGTGTGCCAACTGCGAGGAGCCCAGCCTTCAATGCCTGCCTCTACAGTTGTCGGCAGATCGGGCATTTGTTGCCAGCGTGTATCACCAAGTACGGCGATTCCCTTAAGCGTACCAGCGGCGATGTGTTCCGAGCTCTCTGGTCCAAACAGGATCTGCGCTTCATTGGCTAGAACCGCCTGAAGTGCTGCCGGTGTACCATTATACGGAATGTGCAGCAACTGGATGCCCGCGCGTTTTTGCAGCCATTCTCCGCTTAGGTGCCCAACAGTTCCCTTTCCGGCCGTTCCGAAAGATAGCGCGCCAGGATTGGCTTTTGCATAAGCGATAAGCTCGGATAGGTTAGTTGCAGGCACCGAGGGATTGACGGCGATCACCATGGGCGCGTCGCCGACGAGTACCAGTGGGACCAGATCTTCCAAAGGCTTGTACTGAACCTTGGTGACAAGCGGAATGATACCGTAGAAGCTGTTGGTTGACTGCAGCAATGTATAGCCATCCGCAGGCGTGCTCATGAAGTAATTGACGCCGATCGCACCGCCAGCCCCCGGCTTGTAGTCGTTGATGACCTGCTGGCCTGTTGCGGTGGCCAGCTTTTCACCAATCAGGCGTGAAATGTTGTCGCTCATCCCGCCCGCGTTATAGGGTACGACATAGTCGATCTTTTTGGACGGGTAGTCCGCGCCGAAGGCGGGCAGGCCGAGGAGCGCTGTGGTGGATAGCGCGGAAGCAGCAGCAAGGAAGCCGCGACGTGTCGTATGAAGGGATGTCATTTCGGGATCCTTCTATTGGTCACTCGGCAAAGGCTTTTTGCCGGATTTTCTGGATGAAGGGAAAGCAGATGCTAAGCAGCAGCAATATCGTCACGACAAGCATTGCCAGGCTGATCGGATGATAGACAAAGATCATCAAGTCGCCGCGAGCGACCAGCATGGATCTGCGGAAATATTCCTCCATCATCGGACCGAGCACGAAGGCAAGGATGAGTGGAGCGGGTTCGCAACGCCATTTGTGCAGGAAATACCCGAGCAAGCCGAAGACCGCGGTAAGATAGACATCGAACGTGGTGAATTCGACTCCATAAATTCCGACTATGCTGACGGTCAGGATGGTAGGAAACAGAAACTGGTAGCGGATCTTTAAAAGTTGAATCCAGATGCCGACCAACGGAAGGTTGATGACGAGTAGCATGAGGTTTCCGACCCACATACTGGCAATCAGGCCCCAGAACAGTTCGGGCTGTCCGGTCATGATGCGCGGTCCAGGCACAATGCCGTGTGTCATCATCGCCCCCACCATCAATGCCATGATTGCATTGGAAGGTATGCCGAGTGTCAGAAGCGGAAGAAACGCAGTCTGCGCCCCGGAATTGTTGGCTGCCTCGGGGGCCGCGACACCTTCAACCATCCCGGTTCCGAACTTTTGCGGTGTTTTTGAAATTCGTTTTTCAGCCGTGTATGCGAGAAACGAGGAAAGCAGCGCTCCACCGCCAGGAAGCAGGCCAAGAAAAAGTCCGATCAAGCTGCCGCGTACAGTTGCTGGTGTTGCGCGCGTCAGTTCCTGGCGGGTGGGCCAGAGGCTGCTGATCGGGTTTAACTTCGGGGGCTTATCGTCGCGTATGGCGTTTTCAAGTGTGACCAGAATATCGGCAACACCGAACAGGCCAACCACGAGCGGCACAAAGGGTACTCCGCTCAGAAGCTCCATAAAGCCGAAATCATAGCGGTATTGACCTGAGTTGATGTCCGTTCCTGCCAAGCCGAGGAGAAGCCCCAGAGAGATCATCGCGATCGCCCGCACGGCGGAGCCCTGTGCCAATACAACCGAGGTAATCAGACCAAGGAACATCAGCATGAAATATTCCGGCGCGCCGAATTTCAAAACGGCCGCCGCCATCACGGGAGCGAACGCTGCCATGAAGAAGGTTGCAATGGTGCCGGCGAAGAACGAGGCCAGAGCCGCAATTGTCAGGGCCGCTCCACCCCTGCCGTTGCGGGTCATCGCATGACCGTCGAGTGCGGTGACGACCGATGACGCTTCACCAGGTAGTCTCAACAGGATCGAGGTAGTTGAGCCGCCATATTGCGCACCGTAGTAGATGCCAGCAAGAGTGATCAGGCCGGTCTCGGGAGGAAGTCCGAAGGTCATAGGCAACAAAATGGCAATTGTTGCCGTCGGACCAAGCCCCGGTAAAACGCCGACCAGCGTCCCGATCAGACACCCTGTTAGGCAGAAGAAAATGTTCATTGGCGTCAGTGCGACACCAAGCCCAAGGACGATACCGCCGAAAACGTCTACGCCGCCGATCACCGCAATACCTCCGGGAGAACCGGGATTTGCAGACCAAGCAGCCACGCAAACAGGGTCGTGGCCAGGATGGCGAGCGCCGCAGCCGTCAGTAGAATGGTGATCGGACGCGATCCGCTATGACCTATACCCGCGATGGCGACCATCAGGAAGGTCGAAAACGGAAGCCCGAGCGGCAGCAACGCAGCAGCGAATACAACGATCGAGGCCGTCACGCAGCCGATGATGCGCAGGCGGGCGGAGATGGAAGGAAGATCGCGCGCGTCGTCTTGCAAAGTCGGCAGGTCACGGCCTCTGAGCAGAAGAACGATGATCCCCATCAGGATGAGCACTCCCGACACTGACGTTGGAAAGAAGCCTGGCCCCATGCTGATGAAGGTTCCTGTATCGTAATCCCGTGCGACCCACAGTGCTGCGGCACCGAGCGCAATACAGAAGATGCCGAGCGGCACGTGGGATATGTCGCGGTCTACCTTGGTTTGATCAGGCTGCATGTTCATTTCCGATTTTCAAGTTTCAATAGCCACGGCCAGTAACGACGACGTCGCTGAGGGGCTCGCCTGCCAAGAACCGTTCGAGATTGTCATGCAGCTTCGCGGCGATACGATCGGCATTGTCTTCCGAAGACCAAGAGATATGGGGCGTCAGCCGAATCCTCTTGTGACTGTAAAAAGGATGGCCGCCCGGGAGCGGTTCGGGAGCGGTCACATCGAGTGTAGCAGCGGAGACCTGGCCATTGTCCAGCGCCGTGAGCAGGGCTTTGTCATCGAGAACGTCTCCCCGGCAGATATTGACGACGTGCAGGCCGGGTTTGGCTGCAGCAAAAATTTCGGCATTGACTGACTGCCGGGTGGCTTCCGTGAGTGGCACGGCCAGGACCAGATGATCGACCTGCGCAACCATGTCCTTCAGGGATGAGAAGAAATGCACCGCGCCGATTTCTTCCGGCGCGTTTCGCTTGACCGCGCTGACGTCCATGCCGAGCGCTTGCAGCTTCTCGGCGGTACGACGGCCGATCGCGCCAAAACCATAAATCCCCACGGATTTGCACGAGACGAGGCCCAGCGTGCGCTTGATCCACTGATCGGCGGAGTTGACGAGCAGGTCATCGAACAAATTTTTCTCGTGCGCGAAGATGGCCGCCACGACATATTCGGAGATCGCTTCTGCGGAAATCCCTCGGCCCGTAGTGACGAGCGGGACTTCGAAGACCCAATCGGGGAACGCATCTATTCCCGCTGAGGCAATCTGAATCCATTTGAGGTTGAATGGCCAACCTGCAGGCTTTTGTTTCGGCGCTCCGGCCCAACCGCGAAAGAATGTGAAAAGGATATCCGCGTCTTCGGGAACATTCCATACGGGGGCGTCCTCGCTGTAGGAACGTACGACAGGTGCACTTTCGTGGCGAGCCAATCTTTCAACTTGCTCCGGGTCGAGATTGCAGGCGATCACAAGAGGTTCGGATCGCGCCTTATTGGTTGTCGTAGACATGAATGCAAAGCCTCTTTGCGCACACCCTTTTATCGATCTAGCCCGCGGGGTAGAACGATTATTCTAGTGTGTAGAAATAGTGCATCAAGTAGGGCTTTCCGAAGAAACAATATTCCAAATCTCGGATAAAATTTGGAATATATTGCGACAACTTATGCGTTCTCGCGGTGTAATTCTCTTCTGGATTTCGCAACGGCCTGAGGCCACGGTAAAGGATCTTTTAGCATGCGGCTCGTAGCAGGTGGTGACGCACTGTTTTCCGGCGGAAATCTCGCCGAACGTCTCGATGAGAAATTACTTGAATATCTGGCGGACTGTGATGCCGCCTTCGTCAACGCCGAATTCATCTGCCCGGTTCGCACGACAGCGCCGGCACCGCGCCGCTTCATGACGGCAGTCGGGATTGAAGCGGTTGATGAATTGACCTCGATCGGCATCAATCTTCTTTCCTTCGCCAACAACCACACCGGTGATTTCGGGCCGCAGGGCGTGATCGACACGATCGAAGCATGTGAGGCACGCGGGGTCATTCACAGTGGCATCGGTCGCAGCCTGGAAGAAGCGCGTCTGCCGCATTTCCTCGATACGAAGGATGGTCGTATTGCTCTGATCTCGACTGGCACCACGCGTTCGACGGAGTTTGCGGCGAGCACGGCCGGCACAGGCATTCCCGCGCGTGCAGGCCTCAACCCGTTGCGATGGGGCCGAGCCTATGTTCTGCCGGATGCCGAGTTCCAGCAATTGCGTCGCATCGACGAAATGCTCGGCATCGCGGCCGGCCGCAAGGAAGTCATGGATGTCGAGGTTATGCCGGATCCGGGCGCCGATCGCCTGCCTTTCGGTTCCGTCTTCGAAGGCTCGCTGCAGTTCGAGCGCGGGGAGCATGCCCATATTCGCTATTACGCCAATGAGAAAGATGCGAAGGCCATTCTCGAAAACATTCACGATGCTGCCAACCGCTCCGAAATCGTGTTGTTGAGCCTGCACGCGCATGAAGGAACGGAAGAGAACTGGTATTCACCGCGGCCGGCGCCGTTTCTTGAAGATTTCGCACGTCGCGCGGTCGATGCCGGAGCAACGGCGGTGATCGGCCATGGGCCGCACATGCTACGCGGTATCGAATTCTACAAAGGCAAGCCAATCTTTTATTCTCTCGGAAGCCTGCTGATGGAATTCGAGGCGGGCATGCAGAAGATGACGCCTGAGATGTATGAAGCTTACGGTTTCACCAAGGAATCGTTGCCGTCGCACCTGCATATGTCCCGCGCCCGCAATGCAGCCGGCGAGCCAATCGGCTTTTATGGTGACGCGCGTTTCTCAAAGTCCTGCATTGCGATCCTGGATATCGTCGACGGCGATCCGCGTGTCAGGCTCGTTGCGCTCGACCTTGATCTCAACAGGAAGAGGCCTTCCGAACGCGGCCTGCCTGCTTGCGCATCGCCCGAACTGGCGCGGGAAATTGCAGCGGATATGGCGGAAATGAGCAAGGCCTATGGTACGGTGGTCCGATACAACGAGGCCGACGGCCTCATTGACGTCGAACGCGCCTAATCGTTCGCAGGTGCGGGTAGCAGTTTCGCCACGATTGCCTTGGCGGTCGTGGCGCTACGCGCAGTTCGCCGTAGGACCGATCCGGCTAAAGCCCCTTCATAGAGCAACAAAATCTGCTCCGCTGCCGAGTCGTCGGCCTCCGGGCCGAGAGTCCGGACGAAAAAATCCTTGAGAAAGAGCTTGTGGTCACGAGCCGCGTTCAGGACCTCAGGTGATTGCGGATTCTCGATGGCTGCAATCAGGAAGGCGCAGCCACGAAAATTCTCAGCCTCGGTCTTGCGCTCCAGGTTTGAAAAGACGTCAAGCACCGGTTCGCGGCCTCTACGCTCGCCGACGATTTCGTGAAGCTGCCGTCGCACAGCGTCGTTGCGTTTTTCCAGATAGGCGACGATCAGGGCCTCCTTGCTTCCAAAATAGCGATAGAATGTGGCCCGAGTGGTTTTAAGGTGATTCACCAGTTCCGACATGCCAACGAGATACGTACCTTTGGCGTAAAATATATCGCCTACGCGGGAGAGGATGTCGTCTCTAGTAGAGGGTACATTTGTCGTCATCGAAATCCGTTTTTGAGCGCGTTTCAATCTTCAGATGTCATTCATGCGGATGCTTGTGGATCGGGTCAACCCAGTAAACCTCTTCCGGGCTTTCGACCGGGTCCACATCAGTGATATTGACGACCACCGCTTCGTTATCCGATCTGACGAGGACACATTCGAGCGGGTTGTCGGGATCGGCGTTGATTTCCTGATGCGGTACATAGGGTGGCACGAAAATGAAATCGCCCGGACCAGCTTCGGCCACATATTCCAGGTGGTCGCCCCAGCGCATCCGCGCCTTGCCACGGATGATGAAAATAACGCTTTCAAGCGGTCCGTGGTGATGAACGCCGGTCTTGGCGTTTGGTTCGATGGCTACTGTGCCCGCCCAAATCTTCTGGGCGCCGACGCGGGCGTGGTTGATCGCCGCCTGCCGGAACATGCCCGGCGTCTGGGCGGTGTTGGCATCCAACTGGTCGCCTTTGATGACCCTGATGCCATCATGTTTCCAGCGCTCCGTATCGTTGTGGTTATGTTCGCTCATCTTCCGTTTCTCCAATATGTTGATCGGCTCAGAAGCTGAGCAGATTATCGCGAAAACGCTCGTGCTGATAAGTCGTTCTGACCAGCCCCCGCTTCTGCAGCTCGGGAACCAACCCGTCGGTGATTTCTGCAATATAACGGCGGGTCAACGGGAACGCGTGGATGAGGAAGCCGTCGCCGCCGATCTGATCGGCCACTTCGCCCATTCTGTCCGCGACGGAGGCCGGTGTCCCGACAAACTGGAGCGTTCGCGTCGAGCGGCCGAGGCGTGCCTCAACCATCTCGCGCAGGGTTTTGCCTTGTTTGGAGAATGCAGCCAACGTACCGCGGTGTCCCTCCGTCTCGATCTCCGGCAATGGTTTATCGAGATCGAACTGGGAAAAATCGATGTTGTTGTCTGCCGAAAGACCTGCAAGAGCGCGATCGATGGCATTCTGATCGACCTTTGGAAGCCGTGCGGCAATGGCGCCGGCTTCTTCCTGTGTGTCGGCCAGCACAGGCAGGATCGGGAACAGAACCTTGCAATCGTCGGGGTTACTACCGTTTTCTGTCCGGAGACGGCGGATGTCATCGCGAAATGCCTTGGCGGCAGCGACAGGGTCTTCGCCGGCAGTCGCGGCAATGATCGTGTCGGCATGGCGCGCACCGAAAGCGCGGCCGCGTGGAGAACTTCCGGCCTGGCAAAACACCGGGCGCCCCTGCGGGGAGCGCGATATGTTCAGTGGCCCGCGAGATCGGTAAAATTGCCCATGATAATCGAAGCTGCGGACCTTGGTGTAATTTGCATAGGTGCCGGTTTCTTCGTCATGAACAACCGCGTCGGGCTGCCAGGCATCCCAGAGCTGGGTGGCAATATCCACGAATTCATCGGCGCGATCATATCTTTCGTCATGCGGCGGCATTTTTTCGCCGATGCCGAATGCCTGTGCGGCCTCATCCTCGCCACCGGTGACGATATTCCAGCCGGCGCGTCCACGGCTAAGGTGATCGACGGTTGCCATGAGGCGGGCAAGCAGGAAGGGCGGATAGAAAGACGTCGACAGCGTCGAAACGAGGCCGAGACGCGACGTATGGGCTGCCAGATGGGTGATCACTGGAAGAGGGTCGAGCCTGGCACCGCGTATGGCATGTTTGAGATCGACTTCCGCCGTGCCCTTGTAGCGATCGGCAACCACAGAATGGTCCTCGAGCATCAGGTAGTCGAAGCCCGCGCGTTCGATTGCACGCGCCAGATCGACGAGAAAAGAGCCACTTTCCCACACTTCCGGTCGGGAATCGTGGCCGGACCACGGTATTGGTCCGTTGACACCCCATCCATGAGGCCGTGCGTTAGTAAAAAAGGCGAGGTGAAATTTCGGCATTATCGTCACTTTGCGTCAGCGGGGAATTGGGGAGGGCAGCGCTGCTTGCACCGCCCGTTGAAGTGGTGGTCAGTTGTTTTGCTGGTCGATCCAGGTGTCGTAGAAAACCGGACGGAAAGGGTCGTTGGTGAGGCTGAATCCGTGGACGGTTTCGGCAACCGGAACGAGCAGCGTCACCTCGCGGATCGGCAGGCCAAATCCTTCCTCGACGATTTCCTTCTGGGCCTCGTCTGCCAGCTGCTTGCGTTTCGCGCTGTCTGCCTCACCCGCAATCGCCTTCAGTTTCGCATCAAGCTCCGGCCGAGCCGTCATGCCGCGGTTCTGGGAGAGGTCGGTGGAATAAACGAAGGCGAGCGCATCGACGTCGGCGCGGCCCCATGTCCGCCAGTCGAGCTGCCAGTTGCCGGCCTTGCGCGCCTCGATCTGCTCGGCACTGCTCTGGGCGACTAGTGTTGCATTGATACCAACCTTGCGAAGTTGCTGCTGGATGAGTTCGAAGACAGGCTGCTCAGACGCTCCGGCATAGTTGATCTTGATGGAGAGCTTCTTGCCGTCCTTTACGCGAATGCCGTCGGCGCCTTTTGTCCAACCCGCCTCATCGAGCAGTTTTCCTGCGCGTGACGGGTCGAATATCAGGTCCTTGGACTGGTCAAGGTAGCCGGGATGGTTCGTGGAAAGAGTTCCCGTTGCCGGTTTGATACGGCCGGCGAACAGGCCATCAACAATCTCCTGTCGATTGATGGCGACCTGCAATGCCTGACGGACAGGCTTTTCGCTCAAAGTCGGATCGGACGTGTTGACCAGCAACACGCCGGCAATACCAGAGCTTGTACCAGAGACGATAGCGGCGCCGGAAGCTTCGATATTTGGCAGGTCGTCGGTGCTCGCGTCAAAAAAAGCTTGAATTTCGCCGCTGACGAAACTGCCGACACGAACGGAGCGCTCGGGAATGGAGCGAAGCGTCAGCGTTTCCAGATATGCCGGCCCCTGGTGCTTGAAGTTTGCCGAACCCCAGTTGTAGTCTTCTCGGCGCTTCAGGGTGACACTTTCGTTGTATTGGATGTTGGAGATGACGAAGGGACCGCTGCCGATCACGCCCTTGGAGCAACGGTCGGGCAGGGCAGACTTCAACGTCTCGGGAGCAAGAATTGCCAGGCCTTTTTCAGTCGTCGCTTGCTCGAAACCGGCATTCGGCTGCTCGAAGGCGATGACGACCGTATTTGTATCGGTGGCGGTCGCGGATTTGAAGCCGGTTAGGAATGATGCTGCAGTGACCGCAGTGCCTTCCTTGCCCATTTTCCACAGCAGGTTGAAGTTGTCGGCTACGACCTGAGCCGTCAGTGCCTCGCCATTGCTGAATGTAATGCCATCACGCAAATGGAACGTGTAGGTCCGGCCATCGTCTCCGACTTCCCAATTTTCGGCGAGGTAGGGGACGATCTTGCCGGTATGGGGATCCTGATCGAGAAGATTGTCGACCACCTGCTGAAAAACGGCGGGATTGGGGTTCGACTGGACGCGGTCAAGGCACGGTGGGAAACTGGCGAGACCATAGGTGAGATGGCCGCCGGAAACCGGCGCTTGCGCAAGTGCTGAGGCTGTAGAAAGAAGAGTGAACGCGCCTGCTGCAGTGTAAAGCTTGAAGGGGAAGTGCATCGTGTTCTCCAGTTGTCGTAATATTGATCAGGCTGGCAAGAGCGGGTCGGCTGTGGTTTCTACGGGCTGCAGGTTCTTTCCAGGGATGGCTGCCACTAACTCCTGTGTGTAGGCGGCCTGTGGGTTTCCCAGCACATCCTGCGTTGCACCGCTCTCGACGACTTTTCCCGACTTCATCACCACGATCCTGTCGGCAATCGCGTTGACGACGGCGAGGTCGTGGGTGACGAAAAGGTATGACAGGCTGTACTCTCGCTGGACTTCTTGGAGCAATGAAAGGATACGCGCCTGTACCGTCACATCAAGGGCGGAAGTCGGTTCATCGAGGAGTAGAATTCTGGGTTTGAGGCTGAGGGCTCGGGCGATTGCCACACGTTGCAGCTGCCCGCCGGAGAGCTCTGCGGCACGCCTTCCCAAGAGGTTCAGTGGCAGCGACACCGCTTCGGCCAGCTCAGCGACGCGCTGTCTCTGAGACGCCGCATCGCCGATCCTGTTGACCTTCAACGGGTCGCGGATGATGTCTTCAATCTTCCAGCGAGGATCAAGGCTGGAAAAAGGATTCTGGTAAACGAACTGGATGTCCCGGTTGTAATACGGTCTCAATCGTCCAGAGGGGGAGCGAACAGGCTGCCCATCGAGCAGGATTTCGCCGTTTGTGGGTCGCGTCAGACCAGCCAATATGCGCGCCGTCGTCGTTTTCCCCGAACCGGACTCTCCGACAAGCGCAAGCGTTCGGCCCTTCTCCAGAAAAAAACTGACATCATCGACTGCCTTTACGCCGCCTGACTTTCTCAACCAGCTGCTAGTGAAGTGCTTATGCAAGGCTTTCGCCTCCAGCAAAGGGGTTTCCGCCTTCGCTGGAGTGACGATTGAGGCCACCGCACCGAGACGTGGGCGCGGCGGGATGTCGGCCAGCAACGAGCGCGTATAATTGTCTCTTGGCGAGCGTGTAATAGCCAGCGCCGAGCCATGTTCAACGATCCGCCCCTCGTTCATCACGATAATTCGGTCCGCCCGGTCCGCGGCAATTCCCAGGTCGTGAGTAATGAACAGCACCGCCGTCTGACGCTCGTGGGTGAGCTTTTCGATGCGGTCGAGTACTTTTCTCTGGACCGTAACATCCAGACCGGAGGTTGGTTCGTCGGCGATGATCAGGCGCGGCTCACAAGAGAGCGCGATAGCAATCAACACACGTTGGCGCATGCCGCCGGAGATTTCGTGGGGATATTGCGCAAATCGCTGCTGCGGCCGGTCGATGCCGACTTCTTCAAGCAGTGAAAGTACCCGGTCGGCAGCAACCGTGCCAGCCGCTACGCTGTGAACGGTCAAAGCCTCGACAATTTGCGAACCAATTGTCTTAACCGGATCGAGGGAGACCGTCGGATCCTGTGGAACGAAACCGATCGCCTTGCCGCGAATTTTCCGCATCTCGCGTTCGGAATGTCCGAGCAGGTTATGACCGTTAAAACGTAGTGCGGTCGCGTTCCTTTTCGTACCGTGTGGCAAAAGGTCGATGATGGAATGCGCGGTCGTCGATTTGCCGGACCCAGACTGGCCGACAATCGTGACGAATTCGCCGCGTCCGACGGAAAGGTCGAGATCACGAACGGCCTGGAATGTCTTAGTACCGCTTCGGTAGGTGACATTCAGTCCTGTGATTTCCAGCAAGGGTATCGTTGCCGCTTCAAGAGGTTTTGTTGCCATTATCGGGATGCCTCCGGCGAGCGATTGAGGTGTCTTCCGATCGCATTGACGGCAAGCACAGTAAGGATGATCACCAGCCCGGGAATGGTTGTCAGCCACCAGGCGGTCGCAAGGTAATTGCGGCCTTCCGCGACCAGATTGCCCCATTCCGGAGTCGGGGGCACTGCGCCATAACCCAGGAAACTCAGGGCAGAAATGGACAAGATGGCCGAGCCGAACTCGATCGCAACCAATGCACTGACTGGACCCCGCGCATGCGGAAAGACGTGCCGCAAGCATATCCCGAACCAGCTGGCCCCGTAGGAACGTGCCGCTTCGACATAGTGCGATGTGCTGACCCGCAGCACTTCTGCTCGCATCACTCTTGCAAACGAGGCGATCGATGCAATGCCAACGGCGATGGCGATGTTGATTGTACCAAACCCTATGGCGGAGATGAGCATCAGCGAAATCAGTAGGTTGGGGATGGCCAGTAGGACATCCATCACACGCATGATGATCTCGTCGACAATGCCGCCGAGGTAACCAGCCGTGATCCCGATGATGCTGCTTACAACGAAGGCAAGTGCTAGCGCGATCACAGTTGCTTTCAGAGACAGGCTCGTTCCGTAAACGACTCGCGCATAGAGATCGCGACCTAGATTGTCCGTTCCAAACCAGTGGTCAGCCGATGGCGGTTTCAGGCGTGTCAGAACATCGCCAGAAAACGGATCTATGCTGGTGAAGAAGCCGGGGAAAAATGCCGTTGCGATCACCAGGGTGACGATCGCAACTGCAAGGCCGAGACGCAGGGTCTGCTGCAGGAGAAAATGGCGTGCAGAGGACGTACTTTCGGCATTGGGTACCGGATGCCCGGATGTGTGGTCCACAGGCGCTGCCTGCGGTTCCGTGATATTGGTCATGTCGCGTCTCCGCTCGCGCCTGCGCCACGCCGTATACGGGGATCGATGAGCGGGTAGACGAGGTCGACAAAAAGATTGACGATGGCATAGGCTGCTGCGGTCAGGATAACGAGACCCTGAACGAGGGGAATATCCTGAACGTCAACGGCGTTTTGCAGAAGCCTCCCAATTCCAATCCGCGAAAAAACCGTTTCGGTCACTACCGCGCCTGCAAAGATGTTCCCGACCAACAGTCCAACGACGGTGAGGGCGGGTATGCTTGCATTGTGGAGGATATGTCGGAGATATATCGTCCGGTACGGCACGCCTTTCGCCCTCAGCATGCGCACGAAGGGTTGGGACGAGGCGTTATCCAATCCTTTCGACAGCGTCTGGGCAATGGTCGCCGCGGCAGGTATCGCTAATGTCAGTGAGGGCATGATCAGAGACGAGAATCCCCGATTACCGAGTGAGGGCACGAGGCGCAGCTCGAAGGCGAAAATCTGAAGCAGCACAAGCCCGATCCAGAATGTCGGAACGGCCATCGATACCGGCGGTAGAGCTAAAAGAACGGCCCGCAGATAGCCATCCTGTCTATAGCTTGCGACCAGCGCCAGCGCGCTGCCGATCGTCAGCGCAATAACGAGGCTCAGCGCGGCCAGCTTGAGTGTCTCTGGAAGTGCCTCGCCAATCTGGGAGATAACCGTCTTTCCTGACTGCATCGAAATGCCGAGGTCGCCTGTAGATGCCTTCGCAAGAAGATACCCGTATTGCTCGATAGGTGACCGATCCAGCCCGTATCGGCTCGCAAGCATGGCGTATTGCTCTGAGGTCGCCAGCGCAGAACCGCCCCCTCCCGTATCCGACGACAACATCAGTGAAACGGGATCGCTTGGAAGCAGATAAAGGAGGACGAAGGATATTGTGAAGGCAGTCCAAATCACGAGGACGGCATTGAGCAACCGTCTTAGAATGTAGAACGTCATCCGACCCCAACTTACCTAAGCAACTAGAACGAGCATTCTAGTTGGAAATAATGGCAGGCCAAGACGTGATCGGCTAAATTACATCAGAAATTTAGAATAATTTTGCGAGGAGAGGTGGTGTCCGGTAGCGATGGGAGAAGGTGGAGTTCCCTTAAAACCGGACAAGATCAGGTTGGACTTCCCCTGTTTTAGTGGAGAGCTTCTGGTACTAATTTTCGGTTCGTCGCCTCGAATGCCGTTGGCGATTTATATCCGAGAGCAGAATGTTTGCGCACAGGATTATAGAAGGATCTGTTGCAAACATTTCGTCAATGACCGCGATTATAAGTTTCTAGCTTTCAAAAAAGCTGGATTATTAGTCGATGTTCAAAAGGCCGCCATTTCGATAAGTCGATCATCCTTCGGTATTCCCGTTGAAGGCAGGATACGCGAGCTGCTGTTCAACCATAACGCCTGCCGCCTCAGAAATTTTCATCTATTAATCCCATTTGACGTTAGAATGGACATGCATGTTTCCCCGACAAGTCGCACCGCGTATCTCTACTGAACTGGTCGTGTATCGATAAAGTGAAAGGAATTTTCACGCTGTCTCTCATACGTAAATTCGCAAGCGGAAAATGGGGTAAATTCTTTGTGCCGTAGAAGTTTCTTGCGAATCTCTGCAGTTGCACTCGTCCCAACCTTGGCGTTTGGCGCACCTATGGCAAGCGCTAAAGAACCTGCCGCGAAGTTGATAATTGCAGATCAGTTCGAACTGGTACGCAATCTTCTCGATGCGAGCGGGCAGCAGGAATCCCTTAAATTTGACGTTGGGTTCCCGAACTTTGCTGGCGGTCCGGCTATTCTGGAGACGATAAGGGCAGGCGCGGGCCTCCGGTACACTTTTGCTGATTGTGGCACCCTTGTTCTGCCCCGATGGGGTGATCCGTTTATAATGTTAGTGCATGATTTGTCTGCTTGCCACTGCTGGTGTTGACGCTGGCCCATTTTGTGGAGGACAGACGGCTGCTTGGGGAGCCGGTGGCTTGTAGCCCAGTGATGAATGGGGCCGCACTGTGTTGTAATGCTGTCGCCAGTTTTCGATGATGATCTTCGCCTCCTTGAGCGTATAGAAGATTTCGCCGTTAAGCAGTTCATCACGGAGCTTCGAATTAAAGCTCTCGCAATAGCCGTTTTCCCATGGACTGCCCGGCATAATGTAGGCAGTTTTGGCCCCCACCGCCGCGATCCACTCCCGGAGTGCTTTGGCGATGAACTCCGGGCCGTTATCAGAACGAATATGGCTAGGAATACCGCGCAGGATGAAGAGATCGGAAAGCACATCGATAACATCGACTGCCTTCGGCTTTCTCTCGACCCTGATGGCGATACATTCTCGCGTGAACTCGTCGATCACGTTGAGCATGCGGATTTTCCTGCCATTGTGCGTCCGATCCTCAACGAAGTCGTAGGACCAGACATGGTTTGGGTATTCCGGTCGAAGCCGGATGCACGAACTGTCGTTCAACCACAAACGGCTGCGTTTCGGTTGCTTGTGCGGCACTTTCAGCCCCTCCCGTCGCCAGATGCGCTCGACCCGTTTGACATTTACGATCCAGTCAGCCTGATGCAGCATCGACGTGATGCGGCGATAGCCATAGCGACCGTACTGGAGGGCAAGCGTCGTGATGTCTGCGGTCAACGCCGCTTCGTCATCCGGGGGCTTGGCGATCCTGCGCTGTGTGGAACGATGCTGACCGAGAACCCGGCATGCCCGACGTTCGGACACTTTCAGTTCATCGATAACATGATCCACGCAAGCGCAACGACGGGCGAGGCTCAGAAGTTTCCCTTGGCGGCCTCGGCAAGGATCATCTTGTCCAAGGTGAGGTCGGAAACGGCGCGCCGGAGCCGGGCATTCTCCGCTTCCAGTTCCTTAAGGCGTTTCACCTGATCGCCCTTCAAACCGCCGTATTCGGAACGCCACCAGTAATATGTAACTTCCGTCACGCCTATCGACCGGATCGCTTCCGCCATCGATTTTCCCTGCGCATTCAGCACGTCAACCTGACGAAGCTTCGTGACGATTTCTTCTGCCTTGTGTGTTCCGCAGGGCAATCGATTCACTGGATCGATTGCTTATCCTGCTCCAATCGCTACCATTTCAATGTCCTTCTACGGCTCATAAGCCATACTTCATGAAGGATCACTTTTCAGGGGGCAGACCACTTTCGCATATCGGCGAAATCCGTTCCAATTCAAAGGATGTGGCTTTCCTTGGCGGGTACCGGGATGTCTTCGGCTGCCGCGTTGAACTACGCGGCGAGTTGTTCGGTATTCTCGACTTCGTCAACGAAGAAGAAACCCAAAGGCAGCCCGGTTTTATATTCACAGCCAATACACGCCCCCGCAACCAATAAACCATAATAAATACAAATAGATAAATTCTTCATAAGGAAGCTTTTGTCGTTTCCAGTTCAGCCATGGAAGCACAGGGGAGGCACCATAAATTTGGCGATATCTTGGAACCGGCGGGGTCGATGGAATCGTGGATTGGTGGGCAAGTGTAGCGGAAGACGCAGGCGCGCGTCTATTGTTCCTGCCGCTACTCCCCGAACCGCGTAAACTGATACTGGAGCATTGGTTGAATTCTAATTTATTGACGAACAAAACATGAACATGTATCTTGGTTCATATGGTGAAAAAGAGCCTTCAGGATAAACTAGCCATCCTTTCGGATGCGGCAAAGTACGATGCATCTTGTGCCTCAAGCGGTGGCGAGAGACGTGATGCAAGCAAGGGCGGTGTCGGATCGTCGGGAGGAGCAGGGATTTGCCATGCTTACACTCCGGATGGGCGCTGTATCAGTCTGCTGAAAATTCTTATGACAAACTTCTGCATCTTCGACTGTGCCTATTGCATAAACCGAGTCAGCTCGAATGTGGAACGGGCGCGGTTTTCAGTCGAGGAAGTCGTCTCGCTCACGTTGGAATTTTATCGACGCAATTACATTGAGGGCCTGTTCTTGTCCTCGGGCATCATCAAGTCACCTGACCAGACTATGTCCGATATGGTGCGCATCGCGAAGACATTGCGGGAGGATCACGGCTTCCGCGGCTATATACATCTGAAGACAATTCCCGATGCCAGCCCTGACTTGATCCGGGAGGCAGGGCTTTGGGCTGACCGGTTATCGATTAATGTCGAATTGCCGGAGGACGCAAGCGTTCGCAAATTCGCCCCGGAAAAACGCCCTGAAACGATCCGTGGTGCGATGGCACAAGTGCGTCTGGAAGGCGAGGTGGCAAAAGATAAGACCCATACCGGGCGTAAGCCTCGTCAATTCGCCCCGGCCGGCCAAAGTACACAGATGATTATTGGCGCCGATGGAGCGGATGACGTAACCATTCTTAAAATGTCAACACGGCTTTACAGTGGTTACAAACTGCGTCGGGTTTATTATTCGGCGTTTTCCCCGATTCCGGACGCCTCCGCAGCTCTGCCTTTAATCCAGCCTCCGCTTCTGCGTGAACACCGCCTATATCAGGCGGATTGGCTTTTGCGTTTCTATGGTTTCACCGCAGAGGAAATCGCTACCGGCACGAAGGCTGGTCATCTTGATCTGGAACTGGACCCAAAACTTGCCTGGGCCATACAGCACCGTGGTCTGTTTCCTCTGGATGTAAACCTTGCAAGTCGTGAATTGCTGCTGCGTGTTCCTGGATTCGGTACCCGGACGGTGGATCGCATAATCGTTGCGCGCCGGAATAGCTGTTTAAGATACGATGGTCTGGTGCGGATAGGTGCCAACATGAAAAAGGCGCGGCCCTTTATCATTGCTCCTGGCTGGTCGCCGGCGCGGCTCATCGACAATGTCGATTTACGCGCTCGCTTTGCATCCCCCGCTGAGCAACTGCGGTTACTATGATGTATTCCGTTAAACTACCTGATTACGGCACCTTCGAAGCGTGGCGTGAGATGGCGCGTATCGCAATATCACACGGTATTGAGCCAAATGATATTGATTGGATCGGAGCGGGCGGATTGTTTGGTGGAGCGTCGCTACCCGGTGTGCTTGGTGAGCATCAGGCTAGCGTAACGCATGGGTTTTTGAAACTTGCGCACTCGGTCGTCTGGCATTCTAATCCAGAACGGTTCGGACTGCTCTATCAGGCGTTATGGCGGCTTGACCGCGACGCGGGAGACCCTTTGAGCCAGGCCGACCCGCTTGGGCGGCGGCTGCATCTCATGGCAAAATCAGTTGGCCGTGATATCCACAAGATGCACGCTTTCGTTCGGTTTCGCGAATTACCTGAGGTTGGATTGCGTCGTCGCTTTGCTGCTTGGTTTGAGCCGGAGCATAATATAGTCCAACCAGGTAGTTTCTTTTTCGCAAAGCGTTTCGCGGATATGGACTGGGTGATCGCCACGCCAAGGCTTACAGCTCGATTTGAGGCCAGCACACTTAGTTACCATCCGGGCGGTACACGCCCAGACTTATCGGAAGATGCTACCGAAACGCTTTGGGACACCTATTTCGCCAATATCTTCAATCCGGCACGGGTCAAGCTGAATGCGATGCGCTCTGAAATGCCGAAGAAATATTGGAAGAACCTGCCCGAAACGCGCCTGATTCCGGATATGTTACGAGATGCCGAGTCGCGGGTGGGGCGAATGCGCGCGGCTGCAGAAACGTCACCAGCGGCTGGCGCAGTCGCGATTTCGACCCGTTATCGCGCTGCAATGCCACAAGCGCCCGAATTTCCTCAGACAATGGTCGAAGCGCGAGCGGCTGCCGGACATTGTCGTCGATGTGGATTATGCGAGGCCGCAACCCAGACTGTTTGGGGTGAGGGGCCGGAAGACGCTGAGCTCATGATTGTAGGAGAACAGCCGGGTGATCGTGAGGATCTGGAAGGTCGACCGTTTGTAGGTCCGGCAGGTCACCTTTTGCGTGAGGCCATGGTTGCAGCAGGAGCAGAAGTCAGGCAGACATGGCTGACCAATGCAGTTAAGCACTTCAAGTTCACGCCGCGCGGCAAGCGTCGCCTGCATCAAAATCTAGACCGGAACGAAATTATGCATTGTCGCTGGTGGCTGGGGCTCGAATTGGCGTTCATTCGCCCACGAATGGTGGTGGCGCTCGGAGCGTCTGCGGCTTTCGCACTCACAAATAATGGCTCTCCACTTACGTCCCGGCGAGGGAAGGTGGAAACTGGTTTACACGGTGGACCGGTACTGGTTTCCTGGCATCCTTCCTATATTTTGCGATTACCTGACCAAATCATGAAGGAACGGACAAGGCGTGAATTGATCACAGATATTACTCACGCAGCGCGAATCGCGATGTCCGATTAATCCGTCAATGTTTTTATGTCACTCTATAATATCGATTAGACTACCAGTCATATTTGGGGTCAGGAGGGGTCGATAAAAGGAAGCCGCCGACACGTTCGGTTTGTTAGCTGGCTGATAGTAGTGGCTATTGCTGCTCCAGTACCGGCACTTGCCGTAATTTCCTGCGCGAAAGGCCTGTCGTGCATCGAATATGGTGGCGTGCCGAAGGCTATATCTGATGTTAGCAGGGTATAGCTGTCATTTACATCGGGAATACCCGTACGGACACGCTTTTCCAATATTCAAGGACAACGTGAGGCTGGGCTCCAGCGTCCACACCGATAGTTCTGATGTCTATAATGCTCTGGGTGTTTTCGAGTTCCATTACGTCCGGATTAACCACTTGGAATCCTTCGCAGAGGAGATCAGTCACATCAACGTGAACGAAGCTTCTGGAATCAGGTCAAGCGTCATCTGTGAGGTTGTAACGGCAGTAAGGCGTCCTTCGCTTAGTTCGCAGAACGTCTATAGCAACCATTCCGTTTTCGGGAATGTCAGTTTCTATCTCGACTGTTAACGATCAAAATCTTGAGCTATCATAATAGATAGCTTGGCATGTTCCCTCTTCAAATATAGTATCTGAGGCGACGGAAGTGCGATTTATAAGATAGCAGAAACCAGTGGTGTTCAATTCACCAAAGCGTGTCGCATTTTATCATATTCACGAGACACGCTTTAAGCTTTTATGCATGTCTTTCTCCCAAAACCGGTTCCCGCTTTTGGGGGACATGCTGTAACCTGTGAAGGATTATGATCCAACAAATAGTTCCTGCACAAGCCGTACGATCAGGTCCAGAAATAGCGCACGATGTGGAAGAAGACCGGTGCCGAGAAGACGAGGCTGTCGGCACGATCCAGCATTCCACCATGGCCTTCGATCATGTGGCCCCAGTCCTTTACGCCGCGGTCGCGCTTGATGGCAGATGCGACGAGGCCGCCGAAGAAGCCCATGACGCAGGCGGTTGCGGCCAGCGCACCAGCCTGAATCGGCGAAAAAGGTGTAAGCCACACCAGCCCCGCGCCGAGCAGCGAGGCGGCGACAATACCGCCGATGAAACCCTCCCAAGTCTTCGACGGGGATATGTTGGGTGCGATGCGATGCTTGCCGAACAGTTTGCCGAAAATATACTGCAGCACGTCGCTACCCTGCACTGTGGCGACCAGAAAGGCGATCAGCAGCAGCTTTTCGCTGTCATAACCGTGTATGTCCAGCGTCATCAGCGCAGGAACGTGGCTGATACAATAAACCGAAAGCATGATGCCCCACTGCTGTTCGCTGATGCGCTCCAGAAAACGTGATGCGTCGCCGGAAAGCGCGGTCAATACGGGCATGGCGAGAAAGCAATAGACCGGAATGAAGATCGAATAGAGACCGTACCATTGGATCCAGATCAGGTAATATTGCACCGGGATAACCAGCACAAACATGCCGAGCAGGATGCGGTGATCGCTGCGGCGGGTCTGTGTCAGCGTCACATATTCGCGCAGCGCGGCAAAAGAGACGAGGCCAAACAGCACGATCACGCCGTTCTTGCCGAACAGGAAGGCCACGCACATGGCGGCGACCATGATCCACCACGCCTTGATGCGGGCATTGAGATTGATGAGCGTCGTGGAAAGCGGTTTTGGCGCACGCCACGACAGAATAGCCGCTACAGCGCTGGCCGTTGTCAGGATTGCCATCAATCCAAGGAAAAGTCTCGTCGTTTCGCTCATTTTTCGCTACCATTATGGGCCAGACCCTCATGGGGCTGAATATCGAGAAGGCTCTGCCGCGCGCGAGCCAGAAATTCCTTGCGGTCCTCGCCTTCAGCGAGCCGGACCGGAGCGCCGAAGATGACGCGGCACAGCAGGGGAAGGGGGAGCAGCGCGCCCTTGGGCAGCACCCGCGACATGTTTTCGATCCAGCACGGCACCAGTTCCACGTCGGGCCGCGCCAGTGCGAGATTGTAGAGGCCGGAGCGGAAGCGCAGCAGCGGTTCCTCCGTCATGTTGCGCGTGCCTTCCGGGAAGATGATGAGCGAATGGCCATCGGCAAGCGCCTTCAGCATCACCTCCATCGGGTCTTCGGTCCGCTCCACCCAGTTGCGCTCAACGAGCACGGTGCGCAGAAGTACTTCCGCCATGAAGCGGCGCAGGCGATTGCTGCGCCAGTAATCCGCCCCAGCCACGGCGCGGGTACGTGCGCGTTCTTCCTGATCAAGACAGGAGGACAGCAATATAAAATCGCCATGGCTGCTATGGTTGGCGTAATAGATACGCTGGCCACGCGAAGGGCCTGTACCACTCCATATCGGCCGCACACCGGTGATGCCGCGCGAAAGAATAGCCAGAAACGAGCTAAAAACAGACTGTACCTGATGGCGGACAAAGGTGCACATATCAGCCTCCCTTTCCCGATGGTAGCAGGGCGAGCAGCAGGAATAACCCGGCCCCGACTATGAGTATGAACCAAAGGCGCATGACAATAAGCCTCGAGCCTTGGATGCGAGCTTGAAGGGGGCGCAGCGTAGCGGGTTTTATACCAAGGCCCATGCGTTCGAGAATGGTGTCGAGCTCCCTCATTGCAATTGCTTCATCTGCACCGGTGGCGACCAGACGGAAAAGTGCTGCGTCAAACAATAGATGCGCAGCAGTGAAGAGGGCTATAATGGTGCTCGCAAGGAGGAGCGGCCAGAGCAGCAGGAAAGCCATATCCTGTGACGACCGCGTGAAAGGAGCGGCCATCAACAAGACAATCGCTGCTGTGAAGCCAATAAAGGCGTTGAGTTTCAGGCTTTTTGCTGCTGCTTGCGCCGGTTTGTTCATGGATGTGCCTCCGCGTCATGGTGCAGGCGCACTGGCCATCCCCTTTCGCCGATTTGTCGGACGGCGTCGTCCATATCGGTGGCGCGCCCGGTGCTGATCAGCCAATGTGTCGCGAGGGTGGCGCTGCGCTGGAAGCCGAGCGCACAGCATATTAGAACCGGGCCTTGCTGCCGTGCCGTGTTCACGGCGTCTATTGCCTGCCGGACCATATCCATTTGGGGCGGCAACAGGTCCACACAGGGGAAACTCCGCCATGTGGGCCGGTTCGCCGCTGTTCCCGGTTGCACGGGCATTTCAGCGGCAAGATCAATAACGGTCGAAAAGCGTGATACTTCATGGGACTTCGGAAAACGTCCGAGGAAAACACCGCTGGCGATTTCCACACAAGAGGGCAGGCGGCGCGTCCAGAAGACAATGTTCAGCCGCGCAGCTATCCGGTAAGGTGCGAGCAGCAATCGGTTAGCCTGTGGAACCGATCCATCGGAATCCTTTTGAAAAACAGCGCTTCCAGCACCGAAATACCCCACTGACACAATTGCCAGTGCCAATGCTGGCCATAGCCAGAGGATGGCATATCCGCTTCTCCCAAGGCCAAGGACGGCGAAAAGCAGGAAAAGCAACGCACCCGACAGATAGCAAAACCCGATTGCCCGCGCGCGCGGGTCTGACGTGAGGCGAAAAATTGCGAGCGGCGATGCGCCTTTGGCTGGAAACAGCCACAGTGCGAAAAGGCCCAGAAGTGCTCCTGCCGGAATATCGACTGCGTGGTGCTGATAGGTGGTCAGAACGGAGATGCCAATCAGAAGACACCAGCCATGCCAGACCCCCAGCATCGCAGGAGGCATTTTGCGGCGAAGATGATCCCATATGATGATCAGCAGTGCGATATGCAGCGATGGGGCCTGATTGAAAGGTTTGTCGAAGCCGCCGAGTACCGTGAACATGAAGCCCGGCACGCCGGATGTTTCCGGTTTTGTGAAGATGGCCGTCAGGGGAAAGGCGATGAAGCAGGCGACCGCGACGATCTGCGCGGTGAGGTATCGTTTGGCCAGCCGGTCAACCTGATCGGTGGTTTCGTTGACGAAAAGCGCTACGACGTAGAACAGGTTGACCGACCAGTACGGCACGATACTCCATGCGAGAAAGGGAATATTTTGCTCCCATGCAAAGGCGAGGTTGGGTACGCCGTCGCGCTGCGCGGCAAGCCAGTTGGCAGTGCCGTAGGTCAGGTAGAAAAACGGCGCGAGGAACAGCAGCCACAGGGCGGCGCGGCGCAAAACCTGCCGTCGATCCGTATCGATCCTCTCAACCGTCACGCCGTTTCGTCTCCGATGCGTTCGGCGAGCGATACGGTGAATATGCCCCACTGGTCAATGCGCTGCGCGATCTTGCGGTAGCCGGCGCGCTGGACAAGCTGGTCCATTTCGGCCTGCGTGCGTCGCCGCATGACCCATGCCTGTCCGCCGCGATGCGAGGTGAGGGCGCGGGCAATCATTTCAAGCTGCGGATGCCAGGGCTGGTTGGTGTAGATCAGCAACGAGCCCGGCTTCTGGGCGCGGGCGAGGCCGGATAGCGAACCTTCTATCAGCGCATTGTCCGCGAAAAGCTCGTAGAGGCCAGAGACGATGGCGAGGTCTGGCGCGGGTGTGATGGCGGCAAGACTCTCGGCGTCGAAGGCGTCGCCTTCCTCCATGTGGGCAACGTCCTGAAGGCCGCGCTCCTTGATGAGCTTACGCCCGGCCAGTACGTTGATCGGCGAATAGTCGCGCAGATGTATGCTGTCTGGCTTCTCTCCTGCGATGCCGCCGGATCGTACCGATGCGTCGAGGACATAGCGGCCATGGCCGCAGGCTATGTCGAGAATGTGGGTCGTGCGGCCCTCGTTTCTCAGTTGCTTCAGCGCCTTGCCAATCAGTTCTTCCAGATGCACCTTGCGCTGTCGGATACCCCGCCACCCAATCGCGTCGAGAAACTGCCGGTCGATGAATTTGCCGCCGGGGCCAAAGCCCCGCGCCTCGTTTTCATAAACGTAATCAAGCGTCGAACCGGAATCAAAGCCGGTGCGCACGCCGGTTGCCAGCCCTTTGGAGAACAGCCCGCCAAGACGGATCGATGCGCGGGTGAGCGTCCAGTAGAGGCCACGCATCGATAGCAAAGGTAGAGGACTAGCCAGCCGGTCGGCTTCGTCGCGGGTATGGCCGGCGATATGTGCATGGGTGAGATCGGCGGGGTGCGGTGTGTCGGCGAAGCGTGCGGTGAGAAAATCACGCACAAGGGTAACAGCCTTGGCGCGGTCCCGCTCTCCCAGCGTATCGTGATAGAAGCCCTTTAGAACATGGCGTTCCTTGATGTGACTGCCGAGATTTTCATAAAAGCGGTGCTGTGGTGTCGGGCGTACGACGAAATCACTGCCAGAAATCAGTAGCTGCACTGGAACCGTGATAGCTCGCGCATCTTCGACAACGCGTTTTGCCGTTTCGTGAAGCTCAAGCAGGATATGCGAAGCGATGGGGCGGGTGATGAGCGGATCGGTGCGGTAGGATTCGATGCGTTCGGGATCGTGGGTGAGAAATTGCGGCTTCACATAGGAATTGACGTAGAAGCTGCCCTTGAGCTTTTGCCACAATGCGATGCCTTCCTTCGCGAAAGGCACATAAAGCTTGATATCGAAAGCAGGCGAGGCCAGCACCAGTGCGCGAATGTCGGGCGCATAATCGTGTACCCATCCGGCAGCCAGCACTGCGCCCACACTTTGCGCGACGACGGCGATATCCTGCATCTCAGCGCCCGTCTCTGTACGAATATGGGTAACGAAGCTGTCGAGGTCGCGGATCGATGTAGCAAAGGACGGCGAGAAACCGCGCTCGCCCGGCGAGCGCCCATGGCCGCGCGCATCCCACGCGTAGAAAGCATAATCGTCAAGCCCCAGTTCATCGACCAGATGCGCAACGCGCTCACTGTGCTCATGGCCGCGATGCAGTAGCACGATAACGCCTTTGGGCTTTGGATTGCCGGAGTGGGCGGGCCAGCGGCGATAGAACAGCTGCGTGCGGTCATGGGTGGTGAAGTGGTCTTCATAAGCCGTGCGATGCAGCTTTGCTTCGACGCCTGGCAATTCCGCATTATCCCCCATTTATCCCTCTCTCGATAATATTGGTCCCAATTAAACTTGAGTATCGTAGAATGCTTGAATAAACGAGTAAGAATGAACAGCAAGCACAAGTTTGTTGTATTATTGTCAATTTCGGGGAATTGCTGTGTCGGTCTATCAGCTCAAGGCGCGTTTTCAGAATCTGCTACGGCCGCTGGTAGTTCGGCTTGCAGCAAGCGGCGTAACTGCTAATCAGGTGACGGTGACTGCCGCGGTGATTTCTGTCCTGCTGGCGCTGTTTCTGGGGCTGAATGGCGGCACTGTCTGGTTCTGGCTGGTGCCGGTCTGGCTTTTCCTGCGCATGGCGCTGAATGCCATAGACGGAATGCTGGCGCGCGAGCACGGGCAGAAAAGCCTGCTTGGAGCCTATCTCAACGAGATTGGAGATGTGGTTTCCGACGCCGCACTTTATGCGCCCTTCGCACTGGTCGCGCCATTTTCATTGCCGTGGATCGCGGCCATCATCTTTCTGTCGACGCTGACGGAATTTGCCGGTGTGACGGGAGCCGCCAATGGTGTGGGGCGGCGCTATGACGGGCCGGTGGGCAAGAGTGATCGCGCCGTTGTCTTCGGCATTCTGGGCGGCTGGGTCGCTCTGGCTGGCGTGTTGCCCGACTGGGTTTATTGGCTTCAGCCACTTCTCTGCCTGCTTTTGATCGCAACCACCGTCAAGCGCATTCGCAGCGGACTTGTCGGCAACGTTTGAATGCCGGAATTGTCCACTCGGCGACGTCGCCTTAACTGTGGTGTGTTCGACACAGAGCAGGCATGGCACGTTGTTATGCCGTAGCTGAAAGTGTGACCTCATGCCAGACCCTGTTGGCCTGATCGCGGAAGTTCTGCCGCTATCCGGCTGAGAGATGTTTTCTATTCAGATGAAAAAGTTTGGCAATCTTATAGTTGCACCGACAGATGAGAATTCTCCGCCCAATTGTTGATTACTTGGTGCGAACGGTTTTCGATGCCACGCACGATATTCCATTTTGTTACATAATAGGAGCGAAGCTTTTCTTGAATATACACATATGGAGCTGTCTACTGCCCCTTTAACAGCTTGCGTACCAGCCGGATTGGATACTTTTTTGTCTCGGCGGCTTTGAAGAATGGATCAAGGACTTAGCCGTTTGCATCAATGGCACACCACAGCCAGTGTGTCTGGCTTTGATTGGAACCACCATCACATCAAGATATCATTTATCAGCAAATTTTGCGCGTGAACGGTGCTGGAACAGCGAGGTTCATTTCGCGTGCGCTCTTTATTAGATGTTCTTAGGACTGGGCGCGATGAATCTGTTGTAAGAGGAAATGTTATACCTGATGAAGTCGCATTTGACGGTTTCAACAGTTCTGAGGCTCGGCGATATTCAACACCCTTTATCAAAACAGTTATATCTCCCGAATATGCTATTGGTGAGGCAGCGGGACTTCAATGGCTGCTAAGGTTCACTCGTGGCCATTGTAGTGAAACTGAAATCGTGCTTCCCGTGTATCTTAATAATGGTAAGGCGGCATAGTTTTAGAATTGAGCTTTTATTTTGGATTATGTTTAAACCGCCTGACTTATTAGGGGCAGGCAGTTTGTAATCACGACTAGAAAACATCAACTAGAGTTCGTTCAAGTCTGCGCCTCTGGTTTCAGGAGCCATGGCGACGCCAATCAGCGTAATCAAACCGATTATGGTGGCGTATATCGCTACAGGAATATAGCTACCACTACCCCATGACAACAAAGCGGTAGCAATGAATGGTGCGATCCCGCCAGCGAATACTGCGGAGACTTCTCTGACAATAGAAATTGCCGTAAAACGTGTGCGGGCACCGAACAATTCGTTGAAAAACGCGCCTTGAACCGAAAGCATCGAATAGTTGGAAATCGCAATTGAGAAGGCAATTGTGCAGACGATGATGGTCGGATTTTGTGTATTGAGTAGCCAGAAGTACGGATAAATCCCGAAGGTGAATAGTGCAGCTCCAAAGAGATAAACGGGTTTACGACCTATGCGGTCAGAAATGGCGCCCAAAAGTGGAATCGTGATGATTCCGCATGCCGCGCCGATTAGAACACCTGTCAAACCGATGTTACGATCAATCAAGAGTTGCGACGTGATATAGGATAGTGTCCAGACCTGGAAAAGATAGCCTGATACATTCTCTGCGAACCGCGCCGCAAACGCCATCCAAAAGCGCGCGCCGGAATCGTGGATCATGTCACGGATAGGAGCGTCAGATGTCTTTCCCTCTTCCTTAAGCTTATGGAACGTTGGCGATTCATGGACCTTCAGGCGCACAAATATGCCTGCGATAACAGCGAATATGCTCAACAGGAAGGGGATTCGCCAGCCGTAGCTAATGAAGGCCTCCTCTGTCATGGAATTGCTTACTGCAAAAAATGCGCCTGCCGATAGCAATGTTCCCAAGCATACGCCGAGAGTGGGTAGACTGGCATAAAGACCGCGCTTTTTTACTGGTGCATATTCTGCCGCAAGTGTTACTGCGCCACTAAATTCTGCACCTGCAGCCAAACCCTGGATAATGCGCAAACAAATAAGAAGTGCGGGTGCAGCAATACCAATAGATGCGTATGTTGGTAGCAAACCTATAAGCATGGTACCGACACCCATCATGATCAGGGTGACGACTAGAACTATTTTACGCCCATGGAGATCGCCGATGCGACCGAAGATAACTCCGCCTAGAGGGCGGGCAAAAAAGCCAACGGCATAAGTTCCAAACGCTGCCAGAGTTCCCGCGAGTGGTGATAAATCTGGAAAGAAAATACGGTTGAATATCAGTGCCGCTGCTGTAGCAAAGATATAGAAATCATACCACTCCAAAGCTGTTCCAATTAATGCAGAGGTGACGGCTCTGCGAACCTCCGCAGACTTGTTAGCGTGGTCCAAGTTTTGATCAATGTTGCGGGTGTTGCCACGCTCTACATGCGTAACGCTCATAGAATCTCCTCCCCAGGATGATTGCATAGGTAAAAACGGTTAGATTGAGGGATTGGCTTTGTTCAAAAATGAGGCCGCCTCGGTGTGCTAAGTTATGCTGGATGTTTTTAAGTGTTCAGACTGGAACGATAGAGGGCTTGCAACTCAATTGATAAAACTCGCCAGGGTTTTCGTTCCAGCAGAGCTTCTCGAAGGTACGCTGATCCCTTTGTCTGAAAAGAGATGTATCCATTGTAGCGGGGGCGCACATATGCATGGGTTACACTGGCAGCTGTGCTTGAGTAAAAGTCAGAACATGTGTGATTGAGAGTAGGATTCTCCCATGCTTTCTCTAATGATGGTTGTCCCTGGTGCTGTGGAATAAAGCATGTCTGTGCTGCTTCACTCATAAGCCACAACAAATGCGCTTTTAACTCTGGGGTTATCGGGCAGCGCTTAGATATTGCGATACCAGTTCCGCCCAGCGTGGAGCCGGGTATTTCCCCGGTGCTCCATGAAGGTGCATTTGAAAACAGAATTCTATGTTGAGCGGCTTTTGAGCTATCTGCATAGTTTACATAGCCGTATATCAACGGGCACATGACTATGTCGGAGTTTACAGACATATGTTCGAGAATGCCGATAGGATTGAGATGGAGCACGTTGCGTGGGCTTCGCTGTGCCAGTTCCGTCATCAATTCATAAACATCACGCCCGGCTTGATCGTCAATCAGGATTTCTCGGTCGGGATTAGCAGGCTCCCCCATTGATGAGAGAATAGAAAAATAACTCAGCAATGCATGGGGACCAGCCAGAGAGAGTGCGACCTTACCTGTGTTCGCTGACAAATTGCTGACGTAATCCCAACAAAAGCCATCAACGTCTGGTTGGATGAGATCGTTGCGCCAAGCGCTAACCTGCGTTGCTGCATCCAGTGGTACAGCCCAATGTTTTCCATTCATTGCATAGCTCTTGGCCGTTGGGCCCAAGCTTCCTGCAACCAGATTCTCCAACTCAGATGGCGCAAAAACTTCGTCTAGGCTAAATATACAATCATTAGCGATTGCTTCGCCTAAATGTGGGTGATCAAATACGACGAGATCGTATCGTTCGCACAAATCTGCGATCGAATGGGATTCAAATCCTTCTAATGGCTGCTTGTCCCAATTCAGTTCAAAACTGGCTGAATGGAGATGTGCAGCCGCAGCGAGAGCATTATAGCCGCGTGGGTGGTCCCACGTAAGACCGTTGAGGGCTCGTGACATTGTTAGAGCTCTCCAGAGACAACGACACCAGCTTTCTTCAGCGCGCTGATTTTTGCTTCGTCATACCCAGCCTCCCTCAAAACTTCGTCCGTGTGTTGCCCTACAATTGGTGCACCGCGCTCAACGCTTGATGGTGTCTTGGAAAACTTGATTGGGAAGCCGGGTGCTTTAATATGCCCTTCGGTTGGATGATCGTACTCGATAAAAGTACCGTTATGCGCGATTTGTGGGTCGCTGATGAGATCTTCATAGCCGTAAACCGGACCGCACCAGATATCCGCTTCACGGAGTAGTCGCATCCATTCATCGGTGGTTTTAAGTTTCAAGCGCTCACGAGTTTTTGCAAATATCTCGTCACGATATTTCCAGCTATCGTCTTCGTCATTCATTGTCAGAAAGCTGTCTTCGCCAATGACTTGGCCGAATTTTGCTAAAGGCGGGAATGCGATAATGATAAAATTGTCAGCTGTGCCAAAAGCTCCATAGGGAGCACGAATATAGACATGCGCATGCGGTTCAGCTGATCTTTCTTGTGGTCGACCACCAATCGTAAATACCGAAAGTTCCTGCATTTGAAGGGTAACGATCGCGTCCAGCATGTTAACCTGAACAAGCTGGCCTTCTCCCGTACGTTCTTTATGAAGCAGAGCTGCTAGAGCTCCCTCAAAAGCAGTGTAAGCGGTTACAGCGTCGACTAGATATTGTCCGGCGGCATTTGGAGCTTCATTCGCCCGTCCAGCTGATAGCATCGCTCCAGATAGCCCCTGCAGAACAAGGTCTTGCCCCGGTCTGTCGACATATGGACCTTCCTCACCGTATCCAGACATCGAAACATAGACCAGACCAGGATTGATCTTGGACAAAGCCTCATAATCCACTCCGAGTCGC
Organism: Rhizobiaceae bacterium; assembly: GCA_032057925.1. Taxonomy (GTDB): domain Bacteria; phylum Pseudomonadota; class Alphaproteobacteria; order Rhizobiales; family Rhizobiaceae; genus Brucella. The sequence goes on along the minus strand of DAMCEK010000009.1, from coordinate 48,827 downwards.
TTCGCCACTCCTGGTCGGTAGTTTTGCAAAAAGACGTCAGCATCCTTAACCAAGTCAAGTAAAACGGCTTTGCCTTCGTCACTTTTCAGATCAATTGCGAGCGAGCGCTTGTTGCGATTGAGAGACAAAAACGAGACGTTTATTTTGTTGCCTGATGCTCCACCAGCGGAAACGTGGCGCTGCCATTCACCGGTTACCGGCTCTACCTTGATCACATCAGCGCCGAGATCGCCAAGCCGTTGTGTTGCAAATGGGCCTGCCATTGCGATCGAACAGTCGATGACTTTATATCCCGATAAAATTCCCAATTTTCATCTCCAGGCTGTCGTCAGCATTTCTAAGTTTAATTGCGGGGGGGTATTAAGTTAGACGGCAAAGAACCATAATTTGGTTCGTTCCTTCCTGGACGGTTTCACCGTGCTGGTTCGTCGCTCGTATATCGAGTGTGATAATTCCCCGATTGCCTTTGCTCGTCAGACGTTTATCTGCAATCCGCAAATGAGCCTTCAACTGATCACCGATGAAGAGTGGTCCAGTAAATCGCCAATTCCAGTTAAGAGCGGCGACAACATGAAAGTTCACAAGGCAACGGTTTTTCAGTGCATCAATCATTGACAAGCCCAGAAGTCCGTGTGCGAGACGCCCGCGGAATCCCATTGCACGGGCGAATTCTTCATCGACGTGAACTGGAGTGAAGTCACCTGTCAGGCCTGCAAAGGTCAGGATATGATGCTCACCTATGGTTATGGCAGGTGTTTCATAGGTGTAGTCCACATCAATATCTTCGAAGTAGTTTTTCTCACTTAGCAGCATCATGATTCCTAAATTATATGATAGCGCTATCATATAGCGCCGGATATACTACCAGCATAAAGCATTGGACTAGGGTTACTGGTATTATTCGCCATTCAGCAATTGCTATTTGATCTCATCGGCAAAGACGTTTTCACTTAATAGCGGCAGTTGCTCATCAATATTTTGGGCTGTGATTATCAAAATCGGTAGCACCACTTCCTTCTCCGGTTCTTTACCTTCGATTTTCGCGATGACGGATTCTGCGGCCTGTTTGCCCATAAGAAAGGGCTGCTGCATGCCGCTGGCAAGTATAGAACCATCTTTGATCAGCGGGATAAATTCCGGAGTGCCATCAAAGGCAGCGATTAACGTATCGGATGATTGGCGCATTGACCCTACTGCACGCACGGCGCCGAGAGTTGGAGTATCAGTTTGGATAAATATTCCACGTAAGCCGGGATGGGCTGTAAGCATGTCCTGTACGAAGCGATAGGTTTCATCCGCAGTGTAAAGCTGCATCTCGTTACGAGCGACTATTTTGTGTCCGGCTTGTGTTATGGCTTTGACAAAACCGTTAGTTCTTTTGATGCCGTTTTGCCGGGCCTGAGATATTTGGATGAGGCCAATTTCTGACTTCTCCCACCCCTTTGATTTCAAGGCCTTAGCCATTTCTTGACCCACGGCAAATGCCCCTGCCTCATCGTCCGAAGTCACAAAAGTTGTATACTCGCCAGATGCGGTGCCTATGCCCGCGAAGCTAAGCGGAATATTTGCACGGGATGCGAGGTCTAGCACCGCGGGAGCTGTCGAGGAGTCGGTGGGTGACAGCACAATGCCGGAAGCGCCTTTTACGATGGCGTCTTGCGCATTCTGTAACTGACTTTGTGCGTTGTTGCGTGAATCAAGCACGTTAAAGCGATAATTATGCGCCGCTGCTGCAGCTTCGGCACCCTTGGATACATAACGCCAGAAGGGTGCTTCGATTCCTGCCGAGATATAGACGAGTTGCTTCTCGTTAGCGTTTGCGTATTCAGTATTAACTAGGCAGCTGGCTGCAGCAAGCAGTGCTAATCCCGCAAAACTACGTCGTGTAATCATTTTCTCCTCCCAGAGCCGTTTGTTTTAAAAGGCAGGCATCCGTCTTTTCGCGGGTTGTGCTAGCGCTATCATTTTGCGATACAGTTAGCGTTATCATACGAAGGTGTCAATGCGCATAAAACGATCTAGAAATGTTTCTTTAAGTTTGCCTGTCGTCACGATGTCAGATGTCGCGGATAAAGCAGGTGTTTCGCCACAAACAGTTTCGCGGGTAATCGGCAGGCCGGAGCTCGTTGCGGAGAAAACCCGCCTTCATGTGCAACAAGTTATTCGGGAATTGAACTACATTCCCAATGAAGCCGCGCGGAATCTCGCGTCCAACAGCAGTCGTGTTGTCGCTGTTGTTATTCCAACATTGTCGAGTTCTGCTTTTTCTGCGGAGGTAAAAAGCATCATTGATGTGTTTGAGAAGCGCGGCATTTCGGTGATTATCGGTAATAGTGAATATTCTTCTCAGCGTGAAGAGAATATCATTCGAACGTTGCTGGAGCGGCGGCCGCTCGGATTTATTTTAACAGGAAACACCCATACTCCTTTAGCAGAAAAGATGTTGCGAGCGAGCGGCTTGCCTATCGTGGAAACCTGGGACACTGACCGAGAAGCCATTGATATGGCCACGGGATTTTCAAATATTGCAGCAGGGCGCGCAGTCGGGGAACTACTAGTTGCACGCGGAGCAAAAAGAATTGCTTTTGTTGGCGGTGGGGCAACTCAGGATCCAAGAGCTTCCGCTCGTTATGAGGGGCTGTCACAAACAATTGCCGCTGCTGGATTGGCCCCGGCATGCAGAATTGAGCTGACTATGCCAATGAATACTCAAGATGGGGTCACGGGCATGGATGAAGCTTTGAGCCGTCAACCTCTTACGGATTCTATATTTTTTTCGGCTGACAGTCTGGCGCTTGCTGCATTGCTCGAGTGTAACAGGCGCGGAATTCGTGTGCCGGATCAATTGGCAATTTGTGGCTTTGGCGATTTTGATCTGGCTTCTTTTGTTTCACCTGCACTGACAACGGTACGCATTCAGCCTGATGAAATGGGCGAAAGAGCCGCGCATATGCTCCTGCGTCGGTTGGATGGGATCGAGAGTGACGCAAAGACTATCGCTCTCGATCATCAGCTTATCAGGCGGGGCACTGCCTGATTGTTCGCTTAAATACGATACCAGTTTTCAGCACTTGTACGGAATAATTGGCGTTTTTCGGATATACTATAAAGATCTACGATTTTCCGATACGAATTGACCACTGTTGCGTAGTCACTATGAAGGCCATCTAAGGGCCAATTGGTACCAAACATACAGCGTTCCACACCGAAATGCTCGATGCAGGTTTCAATCCAGGGACGGATTGTGTCGACGGTCCAATTGTGATCGACCATTGCCAACCCAGATAGCTTACATGCAACGTTCGGTGCTTGAGCTAGGTGGGCTATAGCCTTGCGCCATTGGTGAAAGTAGGGAACATTACGTTCCTTTGGAAATCCGCAATGTCCAAGGATTATACGTGTGTTTGGAAAGGCTCGGGCTAGCGCATAAGCTTTATGCATCTGCTGCCAACCTGCATCCATGTCGTAAACGAGATCGCGTTTTTCGAGTTCTTTGAACCCGCGTCGGAAGTCTGAAGCATCCAGAAAGTCGAGTCCCATAAAAGACAGCATACGGACGCCGCGAAAGTTGCCAAATTGCTGTTGTCGGTCTAATTCAAATCCGACGCTTCTGCCTGCAAGGTCACAGCGGGCGATAATGCCGTTCGGCATACCTTTTTCTTCTGCAACTTCTTGTAACCATTCTGTTTCCCGGACGGGGTCAGTTTCTCCATCTGCGGTTTCAATATGGACTGATTTAACTAAATTGACTGACTTTGCTTCATTGCGAAGATCATCAATGAGATAGTTTTTCATGATGCTGCTGTAATCACCGGATGGATGTCCGATGAATGGTTTGTCGGTGAGCCAAGCATAATAAAGGCGTTTCAAATCCCATAAGTGATGGTGCGCGTCAACAAACTCAAATACGTATTCATTCTGTGACATTCGTTCCTCCTCCAAGGCGTTAATCTAATCTGTAAGAAAACTCATGCTTGCCATATTGAAAAAGATAGCGCTATCATAAAATGAAGAGTGGAGTTAATTCGGGAGGACTCAGCTTGGAAAACGGCGAAATTCGAGCCACTGCACGGTTAATCGCACATCGGATCGAAAAGCGGTTTGGTGCAATGCGAGCGCTAAAAGGTGCCGATTTTTCACTTAACTCGCAAGAAGTGCACGCGATTGTTGGTGCAAATGGTGCTGGTAAAAGCACACTCATGCGCGCAATTGCAGGAATGCACCGTATTGATGGTGGCAGCTTGAGCATCGATGGCAAGGAAGTCTACTTTTCCTCGCCGCGTGATGCAATTGCTGCTGGCGTATGCATGGTCACTCAGGAAACAAGTCTGGCTCCGCATTTATCTGTGCTTGAAAACATTTTTCTTCCGGCGCTTGCTAATCCGGGGCGTTTAAACTGGAATAGTAATCGCCGTCAGGCGATGGAAATCATTGATGAATTGCAGATAGCCGTGGGATTTGGTCTGGATGATGATGTTGGTCGCTTATCGATGGCCAACCGGCAGATTGTCGAGATTCTGAAGGTTCTTGCTGTTAATTCAAAAGTAATTTTTTTAGATGAGCCGACGACGTCTTTATCACCGTATGAGTGTGACAAACTGCTCGAACTAACGCGCAGGCTTGCAAAACGCGGGCATAGTCTCGTGCTTGTGACGCATCGTATGGAGGAGATATTTGCAGCAACAGATCGTCTCACGGTTTTACGTGAAGGTAGGACGGTTGCTGGTGGTGTTACAACAAACAGTATCGATGCTGATGAGCTGATACGTTTAATGGTCGGCCGAGAACTTTCAAATATATATGCGCACCATAAAGCAAGGTGCATTCAAAACAAGAATAATGTCCTTCAAGTGGAACAGCTATCTTCTGAACCGATTGTTAAAGATGTTTCTTTCGAGGTGGCTGCTGGTGAAATCGTTGGCCTTGGTGGCTTGGTGGGTGCAGGACGAACGGAAACGGTTGAAACGATCTTTGGGCTACGCCCTGTGAAGAGTGGGACGATCCGGTTTTCAGGCAAGTCTTTCGCACCACAATCACCGTTGGATTCGATACGTTCGGGTATTGGCTTCGTCGGGGAAGACAGAAGAATGCAAGGTTTGATACCTGATTTTTCTGTTTGGGAAAATTTGATGCTTGTACAGTTGAGCCTTCAGACGCAACAGCGCTTGAGTTACAAAAAATTTGAAGCTCGGGCTCATGATATTGTTAGCCGTCTGGGGTTGAACATCGAACGACTTAACGATGCCAATATATTGAAATTTAGCGGCGGGATGCAGCAGAAAATTATCATTGCACGCTGGCTGCTTGCCAACCCCAAATTGTTAATTCTAGACGAACCCACCCGTGGTGTTGATATTGAAACTCGCTCAACAATCTATAAGGCTTTGCGGGAGCTTGCAGAGCAGGGTAGCGCAATATTGGTCATCAGTTCCGACTTTGAGGAATTGCTCGGCCTATCCGACAAAATTGTCGTATTGAGCGATGGTCGAAGTGCTGCAAGCGTTCCCGTTTCTTATCTGAATACACAACGACTGACGATGCTATCGGCACCGCGACGCTCGGCAAATGCCATTGGATTGATGCTTACGAATATCGCACAACGGTATGGCGTTGGCTGTATGTGGCTTCATCACGATGATGAATATGTCTTCTGTCTGGAGAGTGCGTTCTTCGAAAGCCTGCCGGGCATGATGCGAAGGGGAGAGTCTGCTCGTATCGATCATACAGTTATTAGTCGGCTAGATAATCTGAACATGCGCATTTCAACATTACGCGGCAAACAGGGACAGGCAATGGGCTCCATTGTGGTGCTTGCGAGTGACCCGACTAAATTACCGATCGACAACGAGCTGGATCATCTCATCCATCAATCATTATATAAATCCGAAAGCATTGTAGCATGACAATTCAGATGCAAGAAGCCACAAAAAGTCTCCGGCCACGCTTGAGTCAGATTAGGCATTCATTGGAGTTAAGAATGCTGTTGCTCACATCGTGTATCGTTGTCGCCTTGAGCATAGCAAGTCCATACTTTCTTACTTACAACAATATTCTGAATATCTTAGATCAGTCGGTTGTTGTTGGGATACTCGCGGTTGGACTTACGTTGGTAATTCTAACCGCCGGAATAGATCTTTCAGTGGGTTCTGTTGTAGGGTTGACGGGTGTTGCAATGGCAGTCAGCTTTCCGATTGTCGGCTTTTATCCGGGTGTAGTCATTGGCTTGCTGACCGGTGCTATCATTGGCTTTGCGAATGGGCTTATCATTGAAAAAGGTGGCGTCGCTGCGTTCATTGTAACGCTCGGAATGATGTCAATCGGTAGGAGTCTGACCTACATCCTGAGTGGTGCACGCTCGATAACGGACTTGCCGCCTCAATTGCCTGAAATTGCAATGGGTATGATCGGTGGTTTACCGATCAATATTATGTTTCTTATCGGTCTATATGCTTTGGTATATTGGCTTCTAAAGAAAACCAAAATGGGACGGACACTTTATGCTGTAGGGTCAAATCCCGAGGCTGCACGGGTTGCTGGCCTTCCGGTAGGGCGGTATAAAGTTGCGGTCTATGTGATCACAGGCGTTTTGTGCGCTTTAGCAGCTGTCTTTCTCGCCGGCCGTATCCGTTCAGTCGATCCTACGAGTGGATTGGGATTGGAGCTTGATGCCATTGCAGCCACGGTGATCGGGGGAACAAGCCTTTTTGGCGGCCGAGGATCGATCATCGGAACATTCTTTGGTGTGATCATAATGGTCTGCATTCGGAACGGGTTAAATCTGTTAGGAATTGATCCTTATTGGCAAGGCACTGTAATCGGGACAATTATCATTGCTGCAGTTCTGATGGAGCGGTTCTTAAATGTTAATCGTTAAATTCTTGAAAGGGAGGTCATCCCTAAGCCTGGATTATCCGAATTGGGATAGGGCAATTAGTTGCGAAATTCAGTTGTCTTTTTAGTCCGTAACGAGCGGGCTGGAAGCTCGGCGAATGATGGTATGATGAGTTTTAAAATGGGGCATGCTAAATGGCTTTTCTATCAGTTGTCAGTGTGTCGGTAGTTGCGCGCCCCTGCAACCAGTTCTTACGCTACAGTATCCCACAGCTTTGGCCCCAATTCCGGGCATTCAAAGACTGAGGACAGCGGTCTTCGATCATTATCCATTCAAGACGAGTGATTGTCCTCGGCACAGTGATAAAGGCGATGCTTGACAGGAATTCGCAGCTCTTGAGAATGAAGCGCTTCCGAAACTTTCTAAGCTTTTATAGTGCTTCCCGCTTACGGATAAGAGGTTAAGTAGTAATCCCTGTTCAGAAGGTATTAGTTTAACGGGACCACAACAACAGCTTTCCGCCAACTTTAGGTATGCAAAATCGGCATACCGATCAGCGTACTTTTGATTTCTGTTTGGTGGTGCGGTTCGTATAACGTGTATCATTCATCGATATGTCAACATAGGCAAAGGGAACATGAATATATGGCATATGTAACCGCAGAAATCCGAGCTTCGAAAGTATATCATGGATATGACCAGGATCGGAAACCTATAGTAGATAATATTAGTGTAACCGGATTTGTAACCAAAATTATCAAGGTCTCCAGAATTTTGTCGGTTACCGAAGATTATATTTTTATTGATTGTCCTCACAACACTGTTCAGACATGGGAATATAAGGGGACGCTGGAAGATTTCAGATTGAAACTCGTTCAGGTGGGTGTTGCGGCAGTATAAATGTGACTCCTGCATGGTGGCTATGGAAAATGAAAATTGCGTCCGTCAATGTTTACTATGTGCGTGGGCAGGGCCTGAATCCCGTTCTCGTGAAAATTGAGACGGATGAAGGCATATCAGGGTTAGGCGAGGCCGCCATTTCTTATGGAAGCGGTGCCACGGCTGTAGCGGGTATGATTACAGACTTGGGCGAACGGTTTTTGCTGGGAGCTGACCCGCTTTCTATCAATCGGATCATTTCGGATATGTACGACCAGGCGTTTTGGTTAAAGAACCCTGGCGGAATTGCTTGCGCCGGGATGAGTGCCATAGAACAGGCTCTGTGGGATATTCGTGCCAGAGCGTCGAATGTGCCGGTATATGAACTTTTTGGCGGAAAAATTCGGGACAAACTAAACTATTATGCGAATGGTTGGTATTTCGGTGCAACATCCAACTCAGACCTGATCAGAAAAGCTGCTGACGCAGTTGACGACGGTCATTATGCTCTGAAGATGTATCCGTTGGCGCACATACAGCCAAATGGAACATTACGGCATCCAAATGGTCGATATTCTGACAATCGTGAGGCTGTTACTGCTGGAATCCAACTGGTGCGCGACTTACGAAAAGCGATCGGTTCCGATATCAGACTTATGCTCGATTTCGGTGGCGGCGTTTCTATCGCAGATACCGTTCGGCTTTGTGAGCGCATCGAAGAATACGATATCGAGTTTGTAGAGGAAATCACCGATCCAGGCGACCTAGGTGCGTTGTCTCAAGTTGCTCCTTCGATTAATATTCCGATTGCGACTGGAGAGCGGCACTATCTCAGACAAGGTTTTCGCGATCTACTTGAAAAGCGTGTGATCAGTATATTGCAGCCGGATATCGGCAATGCAGGTGGTTTCGCGGAGGTCCATAAAATTTCAGCGATGGCCGACGCCTATAGTTTGAAGGTGCAGCCACATGTCTGTGGAAGTTCTGTCGCAGCCAATATCGCGACCCATTTGAGCGCATGCTTGCCCAATTTTTATATTCAAGAACATTTCCCGTATTGGGCTGCCATACCTGGGTATATTGAAGTTGCAACCGTACCCTTTGAGGAAAAGGTCAGGAATGGATGCCTTCCGGTCTCGGAACAAATTGGTTTTGGAGTCGAGCTGAATGAGGCTGTCGTGAAGGAACATCTTTGGGCTGTTATTCGATAAGTGGCGTTCCTTGATACTGACGGTGAACTGCAACCTAACATCGCTATTGTCCGCTATTTCGTTTGCCCTTGGCACTGTTGTAGGCGAGTGTGTGTCACAACTGAAGTGCTGGGATGATATTTAATGAAAAAACCAGGGAAACAAAACTGGGAAGTAGGGATGAACCTCATCTACTTTTCAGCCTTCCGGGCAGTGATGCTAACTGGAACGGTAAGTGCTGCTGCAGAACTTATAGGGCGAAGTCAACCTGCCGTCAGTAGGCTTCTGAATAAGCTTGAAACCGAGTTGGGTGTCACACTGTTTGAGCGCAGAAAAGGGTTGATTACGCCGACATCGGTTGCCCACCTTCTTCTGGATGAAATCGATAGAGCGTATACGTCTCTCGATTCTTTGCGGAATTTTGCGGCAACTGTTGCGGAAGGTGAAACCAGTCGCATAACTGCGGCTGTCATGCCTGCTCTTGGGATAAGTTTTATGCCCCAGACGCTAAAGAAGTTTAAACAAAATTGGCCTCAAACACGTGTGCAGCTGAATATACGGCTTTCTGCCAAGATCGAAGAATGGGCGGCATCCCAACAGCTGGATTTCGGTCTTGCTGAACTCCCATTCCGCAGATCTGGCTTCCAGACAGAAATTTTCAGCGATGCCGCTTATATTGCTGCGGTTCCACGTGACCACCATCTCGCGAGCCGCGACAAAATTGAACCGCCGGATCTTCGAAATGTACCGTTTGTATCATTTGCACCATTCACTGCAGCCGGCCCGATTATTGCACAGGCATTCCGCGCCGCGGGTGAAAAACTGGACCCGGCTTATGAAACAACGATTTCCGCTGCGGCATATGAATTTGCCAAAATTGGCTTAGGAGTAGCACTTATAGACCCTTATACAGCCATTCACCAACTGGATGATCGCGTAATATTGGTGCCATTCTTGCCTAAAATACCGTTCAATGTGGCGCTTCTTCGTCCCTATTCACGTGCGCAAAGTCGCGTGTCGGAAGCGCTTCTGGACCTTCTTTTTAATGAGCGAGACTTAGTGTTGGCAAAGTTACCGTCCTTTTAACGGATGGGAATTGGTAAGTTGCCAAACTGCCCTGATTTTTGATTCACTATGCATTTATTGCATAATGGAGGCCGATTTTTCTATTTTGAGCATTCTGAGTTAGCTGCTGTACTTGCCTGAAGCCGAGGAAGGGAGCAGCTAGATGAGTATGGAGGCCGCGCAAGACGAAAGTTATGATGTGATCGTCATCGGTGGCGGTATCAACGGTACCAGCGCTGCCCGCGAACTCTGCGCTGCTGGGTATAAGGCCCTGCTTGTTGAAAAGGGTGATTTTGCAAATGGCGCATCGAGCAGATCGTCTAGGATACTCCACTGCGGTCTCAGATATTTTGAGACGAGGCATCCAGTCCGCACGTTCGCATCGTCGCCTTTGAAGTTGAAGAACGCAATTTCTATGGCGCGCGCCGCTATGAATGCGCGGGAAGAGCTGGTGCGTCTGCAACCAATGCGATGCAAGCCTTTCAAAATGTGCTTTCCTTTATACGAAGCGGATGATCTGCGTGGATGGCACCTGGATATTGGACTTTCGCTCTTGAACCGACTTGGACAGCATCGACTGCCGCTGGAGTACAAACGGCACACGTGTGACTTTGATAGTTCAGTGCCTTTGGCAAAGGACCTGCGAGATCGGAATCAACTGAAGTCGATAGCCACTTACCGCGAATACATCATGGACTGGCCCGATAGGATTTGCGTCGATACGGCGATGGAAGCGGAGAAGCTCGGTGCCGATATCCGTTTGTTCACCAGTGCGAGTATCATCGAGAAAAACCCTGATGGATTGTGGCGGGTTGACCTGAGTTCCGCAGATCGTGGAATGAGTAGTGTGTTCGCACCGGTCATTCTCAATCTTGCCGGAACTTGGATCGATGACATTCTACAGCCCGTGTTCAGGGAGGGGAATAATCGACTGATTCATGGGACGAAAGGCGCGCACATAGTCGTTCGTCTTCCGGATTATTATCGCGGTTACGGGGTTGCAGCGCTTAACCGATTGAGAATGCCGATTTATTGCCTGCCGTTCAAGGGGGACCTGTATCATATTGGCCCGACCGAAACCTATTTCGAAGGCGACGCCAGTAAAGTTAGCGCCGATGACACGGATATTGAGTTTCTACTCGAAGAAATCAATTTTCTTCTCCCTGCTCTCAACCTGTCGAAACGGAATGTCCAATTTACCTGGGCCGGTGTGCGACCATTGACCTTCAATCCCAAAAACCCCGACGGCGACAGAGTTCGGCAAATTCATGATTTGAAGGACAAAGGTCATTCGGGAATTTTCGCGATGACTGCTGGACCGGTCATGAGCCATATGAGTGCAGGAAGAGAGCTGCTGGCAACGGTAGATGCAAACTTTTCGATGCGGCGTGATCGGCAAAGAAGGCAAATGCAGCAGACGAATACACCTTTCGTGGCTGATGAAGGCACGTCGTCATTTCGGCATTATGTCTCGCGGGAACATGCCCGGGATCTGAGAGGTATCTTCTATACCCGTAGCGGCATAGGTTGGGGGCGGCACATAGACCGAGCCGCTGCAACTGATGCAGCCAATGAAATCGCGGATCTGCTCGGATGGGAGCCAGAGCAGATCGAGCGGGAAGTAGACAAGTTTCTTCAATACCAAAGGGAAATCCACCGTTTGGGAGAGCCTGCAAAGTCCTAACAAAACAAAAAAGAGGAGTGAACTGAAATGGGTATGCGCAGACATCAAAATCTTGCTTTGGTGGCAGTTTCCACGCTGACTATGGCGATTTCGCTTTTTGCAAGCCAAGCGCGTGCTGATGGTGAGCGATTAAAGGAAATCCTGGAGCGCGGCACTCTCCGTGTTGGTTTGCAAGGGGCCTTCAAACCCTGGTCTTTCCCAGGTGCGGATGGCAATCTTCAAGGTATCGAAGTTGATCTCGCCAAGAGCGTTTCGGATGCGCTGGGTGTGAAACTAGAGCCTGTCATTATTACATCTGCGAACCGGATGCAGTTCCTCCAACAGAACCGGATCGATCTCATTGTCGGCGGTATGTATGATACCGCGGATCGTCGTAAGGTCATCGGCATTATCGAACCCGCTTACTGGGCCTCGGGGCCGACCTTGCTTGCCAAGAAGGGGGTTATCAAAAGCTGGGATGACATCGCCGGAAAGCCGGTGTGCGGAAAGCAGGGAAACTACTATAATCAACAAGTCGAACGGCAGCTGAAAGCAAAGTTGATTGCATTTACCGGAAACTCTGAAGGTAAAGAAGCGCTGCGTGCTGGACGCTGCATTGCCTGGGTCTACGATGATGTCAGCATCATGGCTGATCTCGAGACACCAGAATGGCAAGATTACGAGATGCCTGTTCAGACACTCTATAATAACCCCTGGGCTGCTGCTGTCCCGCTTGAAGAACGCGATAAGGGCTGGGGTGTATTCATGGCGGGTATGGCATACCGTTGGCAAGCTAATGGTACGCTGATTGACCTCGCCAAAAAATGGAATGTAGCACCGTCTGATTGGTTCACCGAGCAGAATAAGAAGCTTCATTGGGATACCGCTTATCTAGACCCGAAAGAGTAAGGTGGTGCTTTCTGATCAGCAGTAGCTCGGAGTGATGATGATCGAATATATATCAAGTTTCTTCCGCAATCTTAACGAGACTGCGGGCTTAAACTTTATCGTCTTCTATGACGACTACGAGTTCAGCCGCTTTCTCGAAGGGGCGCTGATTTCACTACGGCTTATGGCGTTTTCCATATTGCTGTCGCTGGTGATTGGCGTATTGGGAGCTTGGGCGCAAACGTCAAAAAGCGCTATAATTCGCGTGGCGGTCGATGCCTATATTCAGGCTTTTCGAAATACCCCTCCGATGATCCAGCTTTTGTTCTTCTACTTCGGCTTGGGCGCGTTCACCCCAGCCGTGGACATGGGAGGATATTACGAGCCCATTATCTCTTCTTTCGGGTGGGCTGTAGTTGCACTTGGTATTTTTGGTGGGGCGTTCAACGTCGAAATATTCCGGGCCGGCCTGGAAGCCGTTCCTGAAACGACAAAAGAAGCTGCTGAAAGCCTCAGCTTTTCGAACTGGCAAATCTATATGTATGTGACACTTCCACTGGCGTTTCGCATCAGCCTGCCAGCCTTGACGAATAACCTGGTGAGTTTGGCCAAAACAACCTCGCTCGCTTATGTGATCGCCGTTCCAGAAATGACCTATGTCCTCAATCAGGTTTGGTCGGACAACATCAACGTGCCTGAGATGATCCTCGTGCTTTTCGTATTCTATGTCGCAGTTGTGAGTGTTCTCGCCTGGGGCCTCCACGCCCTCGAACGCCGTTTGGTACTACCGGGGTACGGACATGAATAAGCGCGCTTTCACAATAGTTCCTTCGCATTATGGTATAGCAGCATTCTCTGCCATTCTGTCGTTGCGATCCGGAATCGTTCTCGCTGCAATGTTTTTCGGATCATTGTGTGTTACTTATGCGCAAACAATGAATGCCGGAACGCCGACCGCAATCGACACACTTTTCGGGTGGGTTCCATTTATCTTGCGTGGCTTTTTGCTGAACCTCTACATGAGCTTTTTAGCGATGGCCTTGGCGACGGTTCTCGGAATTTTACTCGGTCTTATGCAGATCAGCTTGTTCTGGCCGTTAAGAGCCATTGCGCGCCTGGTGACTCATCTCCTGAGAAACTCACCTTGGCTCGTTATTCTTTTCATCACCATGTATATGATGCCAGAGGATTTCCGTCTTCCGGGCGGGATCGTGATACCGTTTCCTGGCTGGATGAAAGCAACCGTCGCTTTTGCACTGCCCGTCATGGGCAACATAAGCGAGATCGTCCGTGGAGCGGTTCGTTCCATTCCGTCGGGCCAGTGGGAATCGGCCGAAAGTCTTGGCTTTACCCGTGTTCAGACACTTTGGAATATCATATTGCCACAGAGCTTCCGGCGTTCAATACCGCCATGGATGAACTGGTATGCGCTACTCACGCTCTCCACTCCTATGGCCTCTATTTTCAGCGTCCGAGAGTCTGTTGCCAACGCACAGGCAGCAATGGAAGCGTCGGGCGGGCGACCGGAATTTCTTTTTCCTTTCTATCTATTCCTTCTCTGTCTGTTCTTTGCGTACATCTATCCAATCGCGCTTCTGACAAGGAAACTGGAGAAAAGATATGCTGCATAGAGAAAATATCGATGCACCCCTTCTCGTTTCTCTAAAGGATGTGCACAAGGCGTATGGCGATCTGGAAGTTATCAAAGGGATCAGCCTTGATGTTCGCAAGGGTGAGGTGATCTGCATCATCGGTCCATCGGGTTCGGGTAAATCGACTCTCATTCGTTGCATCAATGGTCTAAGCCCAGTGCAGAAGGGCTCGATAATCGTTGCCGGGCAAGAAGTGAATGATCCCAAGCTCGACAAGCTCGCATTGCGGCGAAAGGTCGGAATAGTCTTTCAGCAGTACAATCTGTTTCCGCATAAGACGGTTTTGCAGAACGTCATGATGGCGCCGATCAAAGTCCTGCGTGAACCAAAACAGGAAGTTGAGGAACGGGCGCGCGCTCTGATTGCAAAAGTCAAACTTACTGGCAAGGAAAACCAGTATCCAGGTCAGTTGTCAGGTGGCCAGCAGCAGCGTGTCGCCATCGCGCGAAGTCTGGCCATGCGTCCTGACGTCATGCTTTTCGATGAAGTTACCGCAGCGCTCGATCCTGAGACCGTCAAGGAAGTATTGGCGACGATAAAGGAACTCGCGTCCGACGGGATGACCTGCATTCTGGTTACCCATGAAATGGGCTTCGCACGCGAAGTGGCCGATCACATCTACTTTACGGATCGAGGTGTGATCGTCGAGCACGCTCCGCCGAAAGAGTTCTTTACCTCAGCCAAGGATCCTCGGACCCAGCAGTTCTTAAGTCAGATATTCTAGCCGAATAACGGCACGACAATCATCAGTAGTATCAGGAACATGCCAGGCCGAGCGCCAGGTGTGAACGGGTTTCTATAAGCTAAAGGGAAAAGCGATGTACCAGCAAGCCTCCAACGGTGTCAAAAATGACCCACTGCTGCAGCCGCTGAAAATCAAACATCTCGAACTTCGCAATCGCATCATGAGTACCAGCCATGCTTGTGGTCTGGAGGTCAGCGGGCTGCCGCTTGAAGCCTATCAACGGTATCATGAAGAAAAGGCCAAGGGTGGAATAGCCCTGTCTATGTTCGGTGGATCCTCCAATATCGATATCGATTCTCCGAATGTCTTTCGGCAACTGAATGTTGGAACAGACGACATCATCCCACATTTTCAGCAGTTTGCCGAGCGTATGCACCGCAACGGTGCCGCACTCATGTGTCAGATAACCCATCTCGGCCGACGCGGTGAAAGTTATGGCGGCGATAGGTTGGCGATGATTGCGCCGTCGCCCCTTCGTGAGACGCTTCATCGCAGCATACCCAGAGAGATGGACGAACATGATATCAATCGCGTTGTAAAGGCATTCGCTACTGCAGCGCTGCGATGCAAGGAGGGAGGGCTGGACGGCATCGAGACACATGCTGGTGGTCACTTGATCGGGCAATTCCTGTCTCCGCTTTCCAATCGCAGAACCGATCGCTTTGGCGGATCGCTCGAAAACCGAATGCGGTTTCCGCTGATGGTGCATGAAGCAATCAGAAAGACCGTCGGTGATGATTTCGTCGTTGGTATCCGTATGGCCGTGGATGAGGGACCCGATGGCGGCATGGGTTTCGATGAATCTCTGCAGGTTGCGCAAGCACTTCGCGATATCGGCGGCATCGATTTTTTCAATGCGATTTATGGCATGATGGACACGACCCGCGGTCTCGCGGAAGACGCTATGCCTGGAATGGGGTCGCCACTTGCACCTTGGGTTGAGCCGGTCGGACGTTTCCGCCAGGAACTCGATATTCCGGTATTTCATGCCGCACGTATTTCGGATGCCGCTTCTGCCCGCTACGCTATCCGCGAAGGCAAAATGGATATGGCGGGCATGACCAGAGCGCAGATCGCTGATCCATACCTTGCGAGTAAAATAGCGTCGGGACGAGAAAACGAAATCCGGCCATGCGTAGGCGCTACACATTGCCAGTCGCCACATCGTCCTGCGTGTCTTCATAATCCGGCAACGGGAAGAGAGACAATCCTGCCTCAGACCTTTACGAAAACCGAAAGCGGCAAACGCAAGGTCGTCGTGGTTGGCGGGGGCCCCGCAGGCCTCGAGGCCGCCAGAATATGCGCGGAACGGGGTCATGAAGTTTCGTTGTTTGAAGCAGCATCCGATTTCGGCGGTCAGCTTCTCCTTGGCGCGAAGGGATCGTGGCGCGGCGACCTCATCGGCATCGTCGAGTGGCGAGTGGCTGAGCTTAATCGTCTCGGCGTGTCGCTTCAAACGAATGCCTATCTTGATGAAAACGAAATCCTGGCGCTGAATGCAGATGTTGTTTTGCTGGCAACGGGTGGTATGCCGCAAATTGATCTTCTCCATGGCGGTGATCTATGCGTTTCGACGTGGGATATCCTGGCTGGTCAGTCCAAGCTATCAGGTGAAGTTCTCGTCGTTGATGGTACCGGGCGACATCCAGCTCCGCTGGCAGCCGAGAAGGCCGTTAGCTTTGGAGCCAAGGTCCAGTTCGTCACCATAGATGCCCAAATCTGCGAAGAATTGACTTATGCCGAACGGGTTCGCTGGAAAAAGCTCTTTCTGAAATTCGGCCTTTATCCCAAAACTGAAACACGTATGACAGCAGTCCACCGCCAGGAAAACCGCCTGATCGTAACGCTTGTGAATGATATTACGCGAGAAACAGAAACAATTGTGGTCGATCATGTTGTCTTGGAGCAGGGGAGTGTTCCGTCTAACGAAGTTTTTGAAGCGCTTCGATCCAGTTCTTCAAACGACGGTGTAACCGACTTGCGTGCCATGGTTGACGTCAGGCCTCAGCCCATCCGCGAAAGACCTGGATTTGAGCTTCATCGGATAGGAGATGCTCTTGCCAGTCGAAACATTCACTCTGCGATGTTGGATGCAATGAGAATATGCAGCTCGCTTTGAGAACTTTGGGAGCGTATTCAGCGTCCGACTTTATCCAGCAGTTGATACCATGCGGCTACTGTACGGACGGCTGGCGCTCTCATAAAGAAAAATGGAATGTCTATTGGTTTCTGGCGCCGCATCAGTGCCAGATCAGGCTTTTCGTCTCGCAAAAGATCAATCGCGTAGCGTCCGAGAAGGCTAGACATCGCGATTCCTGTTCCATTGTAGCCGAGCGAAAAACCGATATTTTTATCAAGCAACCCGATTTGTGGAAGACTGTCCATCGTCATGGCAACAAGCCCCGACCAGCGATTGGCAATCCTGTAGGCTTTCAACTGCGGGAAGATATCAAACATTGCTCTTTCAAGGGTCGCATAGGCGGCCACGGAGTCATTTTTGCCGAATGCGCCCCTACCGCCAAAAAGCAAGCAGTCTCCGCTACGTCGGAACCATCTCATCATTCTCCGCGTCTCGCTGTAGCTCCGATTGTTGCAAAGAATTTCATCAAAAACAGAACTGGGCAACGCTTCCGTCGCGATGATCGCACTCCTGAACGGTATTATGGTCTTACGCACATTGCCGGTTGCAGGCGTGATGTCGGAATAGGCATTCGTTGCGATCAGAATCTGTTTGCACCTGACCGATCCGGCTTTTGTACAAACGAGTTTTGCCGCACCTTCTTCCACGATGCTAAGAGCGGGACTATTTTCGTAAATGGAGCCCCCAGCCAAAAGGACCGCATCGGCCAAACCCCGGCAGTAACTAAGAGGGTGAATGGTGCCAGCATGGGAGTTCAAAACGCCTCCGTAGAAGCGCTTACTTCCCGTCTCTGTCGCGACCTCATTCGCCCCAAGAACCGTGATGCTCGTATCGCCGAATATGTCCCTGATCGTCTTCGCTTCTTCCACCAGCGCCGCGAAGGCAGACTCGTTATGCGCACAGCGAATGTTTCCGGCTTTCATCAGATTCGCTTCTCGGATATGAAACCGTTCAACATAGCTTTCAACGCAATCCATCGCTTCGTGACCGAGCGCGTTCATGCGTTGAGCGACTTGTCTGCCGTGAGTTTTCGCCATGGCGCTTAGCGATACACGATACTTAGTCGATACCACGCCGCCATTTCTTCCAGAGGCCCCGAAGCCGACTTCTTCTGCTTCGAGAACAACCGGTTTCAAACCAAGTTCAATTGCTCTTACGGCGGCCGACAAGCCTGTATACCCACCTCCGATGATGACCACATCAGCGGCGATGTCGTCCTCCAATGTCTTGCAGTTCAGAGGTGGCGTTGCAGTCTCACGCCACAAAGATCGGGGCAGGTCGAGTTTTCGCATCTGGAAATTACCTGGGCCTACATACAAGTTATCTTCTCTCGCTTTCGACGGCATCGGCGAGTTCTCGCAGGGTCGAAAAATGGAAGTCCGGCGTTGTCACTACTTTGGGAACAGGTGTCCCACCAAAACCCTTGAGGCCCTTTCGGCGCTCAATCCAGCAGACTTTATACCCAAGCTCTCTAGCGACGCCTATATCGTGGTATTGGCTCTGGGCAACATGCAGAATCTCATCCTGCTTGAAACCAAATGCCGATTGGCGCCCAAGATTGTAAGAAAAAAAGCGTGGATCCGGTTTTGGATACTGGGCATCGTCAGCCGTGACGCTGTCGTGAAACGGGTTACCGAGTTTGTTCGAGTTGGTGCTGAAGCCGACGCGATCATAATTGGTCATGGCAACCAGTCTGAAATGCCTGCGCAATCGTCTGAGCGCTTCAGCAGAATCCTCGAATGCGGGAAAATCAAAGAAGTGACTATGGAATGTGTCACCCGCGGCGCTGTCATGCGACAGTCCAAGTTCCTTCGCAGCGTAGAGATAAACGTCGCGCATGACCTCACTCGCGCGGCCTGGAAATTTTTCTCTTGCTTTCAGATAGGGCTGGAAAATCTGATCATCTGTCAGTGTCTTCGCGACCCCTCCGCCTGCAGCGCGGAAACCATCCAGAATACCCTTCTCGAAGTCTATGCAGGTTCCGACGATATCAAAAGTCAGAACTTTAAAATTTTCGAAGGCCATGAAAGTTGTCTCTCCTGTTCCGGGCAAAAGCCAGTTGTCTGGCTACATTTGGGATATTTGAGACAAATCCATCAATTCCAATAATATTCACCTCTGGGGTTACATTTTGTAATGTCACATATTCGACGGCTCCTTCCCTCGCTAAACGCACTCGTCGCTTTCGAAGCGGCAGTCCGATGCGGGACATTTGCAAATGCGGCCCGCGAACTGGGAGTGACAAGTCCAGCAGTCAGTCGCACCATAGGGCGTCTGGAGCTTCATCTCGGAACGCAGCTTTTCAAGCGAACGCCGACGGGCGCAGAACTAACGGAACATGGAGGTGATCTTTTTGCGGAAGTTTCGAAGAGCTTTTCGAACATTGAACGGGTCTTGTCAGGGCTGAGGAAAAGCGCGCAAACGAAGCAACGAACAGTGCGAATATCAGTTTCGGGAGCCTTTGCTACGCATTGGTTCATGCCGAGGATGAACAAATTCCGGGCACTGTTTCCTGATGTAGAAATCCAATGGCAACTAATCATTGGACCACTGAATTGTCCTGTCAACGATGCGGATATTGCGATGCGATTTGATCCAAAAGTAGATGATCGGTACAGAGTTTTTCCACTTATGCCAGAGCTTTTATTGCCTGTGAGGTCTCCAGCCTTCGACTGCAATTCAACACAATCACAGTCGGGTTTAACTCAGGTGATTACTCTCAGTGGGTCACAGTTCAGATGGGCCGATTTGTATTCTGTTGATACACTCAAAGAAACAGCTCGGGAACTTCAGTTCTCTGATTACAATGTGGTCGTACAGGCCGCACTTATGGGGCAAGGCAACGCGATCGGCTGGTTAAGTGTTGTGTCGACATTGCTAGCCAAGGGTTCACTCGTCCCTTCTCATCCAGTTGTGGTTTCAACAGGCAGGCGCTGTGATCTTGTGACTTCTATCAAATCGGAAGAACGGATCATTGGCGATATTTGCGACTGGATCGTCGATGAATATCGACGGGATGTAAGAGAAATTAACGAGGTATACGAAGGACTGATCCATAAGTTCTGAGGTTTGCTATCGTAGCGGAGACAGCGATAGCCTTATCGTTCCATTTGAATCAGGCGATCCGCTTTCGCAGTCGGAACCGCATTTTCTCGCGACAAAACACTTTTGTGAATGGGTTGGTATTCCTTACGTCCGTAGCGACACTCCAAGATTTGCTGTCACATTGAACAAAAAGAAAATGGCCAGGTGTTTCTATACATTGCGCGTATGGTTTGCTCTTGTATTCTCGGCATAAAACGCAACCAGTCAATCTTGATCACCGAACAGGTGCAACATACCGAAACTTTCCAATCTGCCTTGATAGTGTCGACAAGTACACGCTTGCGTGCAGGCTTCAGCTTCGCGTTCTGCTCTTCAAAGAGACGTAACCGCTTCATCTCAGACTGCATCAAGTCCGCATATTTCTTGAGCCAGTTACAAAAAGTGGCATTCGAAGTACTCGCTTCCCGACAGACCTCGCCACCCGGCGTTCCATCTTCTGCCTGCTTCAAAACGAATGCAATCTGCGCTTCCGAAACCGTCGATGCTTTCACGGAATCCTCCTTCGCCCGGTAAGGGATCATAAATGGAAAATTCCAATTCTAAATGGCCTCAATTTAAAAGGGCACGTCAAAAGCTGGCTAACATATCTTACAACAAGCGCTCGACTATCTCAGCAATATCAAATAGGTATCTATCTTTGTACCATGGTGCACATAACTGTAGTCCAATCGGTAAGCCTCTTGTCGTGGCACCGCATGGCAGAGTAATAGCAGGGTGGCCTGTCAGGTTCTGAGCAAAGGTAAACGGATACCAAGCACCGCGGATTGTGCCGCAGTTTTCTCCATCAATCTCAATGTTCCCCGTTGGGTCTATATCGATGGAAATTGGTGGTGCTGTTAATGTGGGGGAAACAAGTATATCTATCTTTTCGAACGCAGACTGTACTTCTCGAAATAGGGTTGATCTGGCTGCAATTGCTTCCGATAAAGCGACAGCCGAGTAAGTTCTTCCCAAGGAAATATTGTCGATCAAAGATTGCGCAACCATATCTTCCTTGCCAGCAATCAGTGGACCACTGCGCGCAGCAAGGCCTACCCGCAAGATGGTTAGAAAAGCTTGTTCGAACGATTTGAAGTCAATGCTGATCGGGATGATCGTTGCACCAGCTTCTTCCAGTCTTGTCACTGCCGCTAATGTGATCGCTGCGGTCTCCCGCTCAATGCGGGCGCCACCTGTTGATATCCATCCGACTTTTAGACCTTTTAATGTATCCGAGGATTGCTCATGCAATAATTGGGCTGCTTGTCCGTAGGGATCGGCGGAACTCGCGCCAAACAGTGCTTCGGATATA
This sequence comes from Rhizobiaceae bacterium, assembly GCA_032057925.1. Taxonomy (GTDB): domain Bacteria; phylum Pseudomonadota; class Alphaproteobacteria; order Rhizobiales; family Rhizobiaceae; genus Brucella. Next base: position 27,377 of record DAMCEK010000009.1, on the reverse strand, counting down.
AGTCTGATATCTGGTACATTACGTGCGAGCGGTCCGACATATGAATTTGCGCCGAAAAGGTCCGGAAGCTGAAGATGCGGTATCACGCCAAGGGTCGGTTTATATCCAACGACACCACAACATGCCGCTGGAATTCGGCTAGAACCACCACCATCTGTGCCAAGCGAAATCGGGCCCATACCTGACGCGACGGCAACCGCAGAACCGGAGCTGGATGCGCCCGGTGTTACACTTCTATCCAGTGGGTTATAGGTTCGCCCAAATAGCGGTGAGGTTGCGGACTGGACGTGACCAAACTCTGGTGTGGTTGTCTTTCCAACCAGAATAGCACCAGCCTGCCTGGCACGTGCGACCGAGATTGCATCTTCTCTTGGAATATTATGCTCGAATATTTTCGAGCCCATAGTCGTGCGAACACCGGCCGTATTCAGCAAATCTTTCACGGAATAAGGCACGCCATGTAATGGCCCAAGTGCCTCTCCCTTAACGATAGCCTTTTCTGCTTCTTTTGCTTGTGCAATCGCTTCATCAGCGCATATTGTGATGAAGGCATTCAGGTCAGAGCGCGCTTCGATACGGCTGAGAATGGCCTGTGTGGCCTCGACAGGAGAAATCGATTTTGTGCGAATGCTTTGAGCAAGCTTCAACGCCGTTAAATCTGCTATTTCCGTCATTACCTGTTCCTCATATCATCCACCGTCCGCCATCTATCAGAAGTGTCTGCCCTGTGATGAAGCGTGCCTCCCGGCTTGCCAGAAAAGCCACGGCAGCAGCAACGTCTTCTGGTTCTCCAACGATGCCTGCCGGTGTATTGGCCTTGATACGGTCAATGACTTCGACTGGCATAGTGTCGTGAGCCCGTGTTCGGATTGCACCTGGTGCGACTGCGTTGACCGTAACGGCATGCGGCGCAAGCTCTCGTGCAAGCGAGCGGGTAAATCCGATTAACCCCATTTTTGCCGATGCATAATCGACAAGCCCTGCATCGCCCACAAAAGCCGCATCGCTTGACATGTTGACGATGCGCCCGCCATGTTTCCGCATGTGCGGCGTAACGAGCCTCGTCATACGCATTGTACTCATAAGCGATATTTCGAGTACAAAGCGCCATACGTCTTCGCTTGATTCATGGAACTGTGCGCTGCGCGCACGTCCACTTTGTCCGACGTTATTAATAAGTATTTGGACCGGACCAAAACGGTTCAGAACATCAGCATGAAAAGCTTGGAGGGTTGCGAGATCAGTGCAGTCACCCTCAAAGGTCAAAAGATTATCCGTATGTTCCACATTAGGACGCAGTGATGAGGTGTCGAGATCAATTATGGCAACTTTGCAGCCTTCTTGCAGCAGTCGCGATACAATGCCCGCCCCAAGACCGTCGCCGCCTCCGGTTACAATTGCTATTTCGCCATCAAAGCGCGCTGTGCTCATATCGCTCTCAATGAAATGTTCGGCCGCCGTCGATGGCAAGCGTTGATCCGGTAACGTAGGAGGCTGCGTCGCTGCTCATCCACACAATCCCCGCAGCAATCTCCTCTGCGCTGGCAACGCGCTTGAGAGCGTAACGGGATCGCACACGAGCGAGGGCTTCTTCTTCTGTCTCATCGTTAATTGATGATCGGAACAAGGGTGTTTCAACGGCACCGGGGCAGATGACGTTCACGCGAATGCCGAAGTCAGCGAGCTCCAGTGCGAGCGCTTTGGATAACATTTGTAATCCGGCTTTTGAAGCGGAATAGGCACTTCTATTCATCAGTGGCTGAAGTCCTGCGCCTGAAGAAACATTGACGATGGTTGCTTTGCCTGCAGCTTTGAGATGGGGCAGGGCGGCGCGACACAGTTTCATGGGTGCAGTCAGGTTAACATCCATAAGCCGATCCCATACTGCATCCGACATGGCCGCAAGATCACTAACCAGATCGACACCGGCACAATTAACCAGACCGTCAATGCCGCCCATCGCTGTTGCTGCATCGCCGACTGCTTTTTCTACCGCAGCAGTTTCCGTAATATCCACACAAAAGGCAAAGACGTTTTTAATGTTTGCCAGATCAGCCAGTGCAACAGCATCATTGTCCAGACACGAAACCTTTGCACCCTGATCAGCAAAACTTTTTAACGTCGCATAACCAATTCCCTTTGCGCCGCCAGTGATTATGATCCGCCGCCCGAAAAATATCATGATCTCGCGCTTTCGAGCGTTGGGCGCATGTCCTCGACCATTTCATCGCAACGTCCGATCCAGACATCATCATGTGTCAGTGCATGTTTGATCAAACCTTCCAGAACGCCGATGCGCGATGGCTGGCCGATCATTTCAGGATGCATTCCAACCATCATCATGCGCTTTTCAGCGTAGAGGATGTCAAACTCCGCTTTCCACGCTTCCAGTAATGCTGACGGCGCCTGCATGGTGCGTCCCGGCAAGACAATCGAGTATTGAAAAAAAGGGGCATCATCCAGAACCCAGCGGAACGGTAACTCAACGATTTTGGTCAGTTTTCCCTCAACGCTATGCAGATATGGAGAATCATCATCGAAGAAATTTGAGGAATAGTCGAAGCCGTACTCAACCAGCATTGGCATAGTGATATTGCTGATTTCTGCCGCAGGTGAGCGCCAGCCGCGCGGCGCACGCCCAGTCACGCGTTTGATGGACTGAAATCCCTTCTCCATCTCATCACGTTCCTGTTCTGGCGACAGGCCCAAAATCCAAGAATGGGTGTAGCTGTGATGAGCTATTTCATGGCCGGCATTCAGAATGCGTTCCATCAACTCCGGGCGCTGATCGATAATAAGGCCGGGAATGAAAAAGGTGGTCGTTACACCATATTTTGCCAGCAAATTCAGAACGCGATCAGTGCCGACTTTCCAGCCATAAGCGCCTTGAGACATGAGGATTGGTCGCTTGGCATATTCAGGATCACGCGCAGTCCACATCGTTTCTGCGTCGAGATCGAACGTAAGAAAGAGGGGAAAGCCTTTTGATGTCAAATGCATGTTCGGTCCTCAGACAAATTTATGAAAGCCGGCCCAGCGCTCTGCAATCAGAAGCACAATGGCGGTGGCGATGATGAGAAGCGTCGAAACCGCGGCTACACTTGGGTCGACGCCCATTTCGACGGATGTGAAGATCAGGATCGGAAGGGTGGTGTCGCGTGGGCCCGCAAGGAAGATCGTTACAGGCACATTTTCCATTGATGTGACAAAGGAAAACAGAGCGCCTGCAACGAGGCCCGGTTTAATCAATGGCAGGGTAATCAGCCGGAAGGTTGTCCAACCATCAGCACCCAATACGCGTGAAGCCTCTTCCAGTGATGCATCAACACCGGACAGTGATGCGAGGGCAGAGCGAATTATATAGGGAACTGTAATTACGACATGCGCGACAATCAGTACGGAAAAGCTCCCCCGAAAGCCTATTAGCGTGAAGAATTGCAGCATAGCCACACCGATGACAACTGCTGGTATTATAAGCGGCGACATCAGAAGTGAGGTAAGCGCTTCGCTTCCCGGGACCAGCTTGCGAAAAATCGTATAAGACGCGCTGACGCCGAGGATAAGTGATAAGATGGTTGAACTGATCGCCAGAATGAGGCTGTTCTTGATTGCTGAAAGATAGGCACTGCTTGTCAGAACATTCTCAAACCATTTCAAAGTCCAGCCCTGTGGGGGGATCGTTAGATAGGATGTCTCGCTAAATGAAGCGAGTATTACAATAATGACCGGAATTTGCAGGAAAAGCAGGACCAGCAATGCCGTGGCTGTGACGCTGAAACCGGGTTTGTGTTCAATCATGCCAAACCTGCCCACCGCTTCGTCATGCGGCTGGAAATCCAGATCACAAGGATTGTGGTGAGTGCAAGTGCAAAGGAAAGTGCCGAACCACTTGGCCAATCGAGAAGCTGCATATACTCATCGTAAATCAGTGTTGCCATAACCTGATATGTAGGCCCCCCCAGCATTCTTGGTGTTACCAGTGCACTGATCGTCAGAACAAAAACGAGAATTGATCCCGCAATAATGCCCGGTGCTGTCAGTGGCAGCGTAATGGCTCGGAATACGTGGAAGCGACTGGAACCCAACACGGACGCTGCAGCCTCAACATCGCGGGGTACGTTTTGCAATGAGGCAACCAGCATCAGGACCATGAAGGGCAGATAGATATGCGTCAGGCCGATCAGCAAACCTGTCATGTTGAACATCAGTTGCAGCGGTCGTTCTATCAAGCCCGCATTGATGAGCAAGTTGTTGACCACGCCCCGATTGGTCAGAAGTACGATCCAGCCGAACGAACGCACAACAAGATTGAGCATCAGAGGGAAAATGACGAGAAGTGTTAGCGGCAGACGCCATTTCGGGTTGCCACGCACGATGAGATAGGCGACCGGGTAGCCCAGAAGCAGCGAAATTGCTGTGACTGATACACCAAGACCTAACGTGCGCAGAATAACCTCCAGATAATAGTCATCTGTGATGATCCGCGTATAGTTCTCCAGTGTCCATGTGCCTGCTACCAGGCCTGCGCCGGGTTGATATTCCTGAAAGCTTGTTGGGAGCAGAAACAGGATCGGAAGAACGAATGCTGCAAGCAGAACAAAGAGCAAAGGAGAAATCAGAAGAAAGCCCGATCGCATCGAGTTCATGACCCGCTCCTGGATGCAAGGACGATCACATCCTGCGGCTTGATATTGACGAAGACGTCTTCACCTGTTCCCAGTTGCGCAAGCTCACTGGAAGAGGCAACCTCGACGATAATCTCGGACTTACCTGCCAGAGTAATAACATATTGAACCTGCGCCCCGGAGAATGATCGCAGGGCAATTTTACCTGGAAGTGATTGCTTCGACTCAATTGGCTGTCGCGAGAGCTGAATGGCTTCCTGCCTGACGAACACCTCGACAGCTGTTTTGTCAGCATATTCAAGTTTGTCTGCATGCAGAACAAGCCCATCGGATATGTGGACTGTGCCAGCATTTATGGCTCCACTCAAACGGTTAGGCTTGCCAATGAAGCTTGCAACAAATGACGTTGCAGGGCGATGATAAATATCTTCCGGAGGTGCGAATTGCTGAATGATACCTTCATGCAGAACACAAACGCGATCAGACATCGACAGCGCTTCGCTCTGATCATGAGTTACGAAAAGCGTTGTTATGTTCAGCTCTCGTTGTAGCCGCTTGAGTTCGATCTGCATTTCATCGCGCAGTTTGGCGTCTAAATTGGAGAGAGGTTCGTCAAAAAGCAAGACGCTTGGGCGTGGTGCGATCGCACGTGCCATGGCAACACGCTGCTGCTGCCCGCCGGAAAGCTGACGGGGAAACCGTTCACCATATCCCGACAGCCGCACCATATTGAGCGCTTCTTCACAGCGTTTCTGTACGGCGGCCCCTTTTTCGCCCTTCCGACGCAGCCCGTAAGCGACGTTCTCAAAAACCGTCATATGCGGAAACAAAGCGTAGGATTGAAAAACAAGGCCGATGTTGCGTTTGTTCGGGGGCAGGAGGGTAACATTGCGGTCCCCCACTTTTATCGCTCCCGACGTTGGTTCGATTAAGCCCGCAATCATCCGCAGAATTGTCGTTTTCCCGCAGCCCGAAGGACCAAGAAGCGAAACGAATTCACCTTCATTAATCGAGAGAGATACGTCTCTCACGACTTCTATCTCGCCATAACGTTTGACCAGATCTGTCAATAACAAATGGCTCATTCACCCTCGCAAATTAGTCTTTGTGTTTATAGCTCGCCTGATATTTCAGCGAAGCACTTCTCGCTGCCAGCGACGGGTCCAGTCAGGCAGCCGCTTTGACATCTCATTGGGATCAAGAAAAATCAGCTTCTCCAGCGCCTCGCCGCCCGGCACGATCGTTGCCAGCGCTTCTGAAAGCTCAACTTTTTTGTTCACTGAGCCAATGAATTGAAGCTCTGAAAAGCATTTCTGATTTTCTGCTTTCAGAACGGTATCGATGAATTTGAGTGCCAGGCCTTCGTGCTTGGAACCCTTTGGGATGGAGATCGTCGGGCGAATGCCAACTGCGCCTTCTTTTGGGTAGGCGGCTGCGAGTGGCAGGCCGTTTTTGGCAGCGATGCCTGCCCGGTCCGGATACCAGACTGCTATGTCGATCTCACCGCGCTCGAAAAGGGAAACCACTTGATCCGCCTGTGTGTAGAGTAACATCGAAGACTTGGCTAAAGGCTTAATCTTATTAATACCGGGCTGGATCTCATCAAGCGTGCCGCCTTCCATCTGATTGAGCGCAGCAAGAAACTGCCATCCGGTTGTGCCAGATATATCGCCGATAACGATCCTGCCTTCATATTTCGGGTCGAATAAATCGTTCCAAGAAGTTGGTGGCTCTTTTACGGTCTCTTTATTATAGATGATCGTTGTCGCGCCAAGCATGGCGGCGACATAGGAATCGTTCGCGCCCCACGCGCCATCAATGACATCAGCGGAATTAATCATTTTTGTGCGATCCAGCGGCACCAGCAAATCTTCATTTGCCATCTGAACTGCAAAAGCATCGTCGGCGAAAACGACATCCATATCGGACTGTCCGGCTGTTGCACGTATAGCCGCTGCATGCTGCGCAGAGTTTGCAAGCTTGGTTATAACCGTTGCACCGGTCTCTGCTTCAAACGGTTCAGTATAGCAGGTTTTGACATTATCAGCGAAAGAGCCTCCGAAGGCTCCCAGCACAATTTCCTCAGCTTTCGCAGCACCTGAAAAGGTCAAAATACAGGCCATAACCGTGGCAATACGCAATGAATGCGATTTCATCCTTGATCTCCCATTTTCGGGTGCCGCTTATTTGCTTTTCTGGCACGCTCCAGGATCACGCTAACATTGAATGATTTACCTTTCAAGAAAGGTAATAAAAAGATATTTTGCTTTTTATATATTTGTGTTTCCTCAAGCTGAGGCTAAGACTATCGGAATTTGGCTGAGCTATTATAGAATGAGAGATGCTGACGATGCAGGAATTTCGCTACTGGGAAACAGATCGCGTCGGCCGGGGTATGGAACGCTGGAGGCGGGAACGCCCTGACATAGATTGCAGCGGTAAAGCAATTGTCGGGCGAGTTTTGCATCTTCATGATATTATCTTGAGAGCGACGGACAAAGCATTAGCCAGACACGGCTTGAAGTATCCCACATATGCTGTTCTTGCGACGCTGCGTGTGAATGGCGAGCCATACAGCATGTCTCCTTCGGAACTGCTCGCAACGATGCTTTTGACGTCGGGCGGCTTATCAAATCTGCTGCGCCGTATGGAAAAAGACGGTTTGATTGAGCGTTTTGCAGACAAGCGCGATGGTCGGGGCGTAGTCGTTAAACTCACGCCGAAAGGCATTGATCTGGCGGATGCAAGTATGGCAGACCATGCAGCAATTGAGCGCGAATTATGTGCGAACCTTACGATTGATATTCAGAACCAAACAGCGCAGGCTCTCAGCCTGATGGTGACCTCATCCGACCGGAAGTGATGACTGGATGGTGATGATGAGAAACCTCGGATTAAGAGGTTCGTAGTTCTCATGTTGTAGATGCACTAACGCAGCTTAACCGACATCGAGTTCCGTGCATTTAGCAATAACGCGCCCATTGAATAAAGTGGCTAAGTAGCAATGGAACAGGAAACCCACATAATAAAGTCACCGTTAATCGCCAGGGTCGGCAGTTTTGGGATCGCGGAGCGAACTAAGTTCGCCACGGATCATGAATTTAGAAAGCGTGAGGCCAATCACGACGATACTGGCTTGGTTGTATTTGCGGACGAGCGAATGTACAAGCAAACCTAACTACATGCCTGAGATGGAGGTCTTTGTTTATACGTGCCCAAGCTAAAGGCAACGAGCCCTAGTGTCGGCTTTATGGAAGCGATTAAGGTAGAGTAGACAGTTGAAAAGGGTGGAAAACCCTCATAGATATCTATACATCGCTATGGCTGCTATTTCTTCTGCAACCACGGAACCGGTCCGATCGTTTCAGGCCTCGTTTATGCTGTTGCTAGAAGAGATACATGTTTACTTACAAATTGAACAAGATGTTATTTTTATCGCTGCCCTTGTGATGTTCTTGACTGCAATTCAAGGCATGTCCGGCATATTATGCAACGGCTCAGTTGATCTGGATAACGTGATTGCTGTCCTTGTTCCAGCTCAGACGCACACGGTCACCGGTCGCGCTGACGGCACTGGTGAATCCTTCCGACTGGGTCTGGCGATAGGCAATCATCTGCTCGCCGTTTTCCAGACGCAGATAATAATGCAGCATGAAGCCGCGATAGACCACCTGATCGACCAAAGCAGTAGTTGAATTCGGTCGTGCTTCACTGTCCCCGCCCAATGGAGAAACGGATATTGCTTCCGGGCGAACGGTCACAATGACCTTGTCCGTGTGTTCGCTTTCCATATTGTCGACGTCGAGTTCGATTCCTGTCGCCGTGATCAACCGGGCGGACTGGCCGCTGCGCTGTTTGACATTTGCCTCAAAGAAATTCGATGCGCCGATAAAACCGGCGACGAAACGCGTCGTCGGTTTTTGATAGATTTCACCAGCCGGAGCGATCTGTTCCAGCTTGCCCAGCCGCATGACGGCGATCTGATCCGCCATGGTCAAAGCTTCGTCCTGATCGTGCGTCACCATGATCGTGGTCAGGCCGAGACGTTGCTGGAGGCTGCGGATTTCCACCTGCATGCTTTCGCGCAAGCCCTTGTCGAGAGCGCCCAGCGGTTCGTCAAGCAGCAGCATGGATGGCTGGATGACCAGCGCACGCGCGAGCGCGACCCGCTGCTGCTGGCCACCGGATAATTGGGCTGGCAGCCGGTCGGCAAAACTATGCAGCTGCACGAGGTCAAGCGCCTCCTTGACCCGTTTTTCACGATCAGCTTTTGAAACGCCGCGCATTTCGAGCCCGAAGGCAACGTTTTCACCAACCGTCATATGCGGAAACAGGGCATAGTTCTGAAACAGCATGCCAACATTGCGACGATGCACCGGCGTATGCGTGGTCGGCTTTCCACCGACCACAATATCACCCGATGTTGGATCGACAAGTCCGGCGATCATGCGCAGACAGGTTGTCTTGCCGCATCCGCTTGGGCCGAGCAAGGCTAGAATCTCGCCGGCTTTAACGGTCAGCGAGACGTTATCGACAGCCACGACCTGACCGGCATAATGCTTGGTCAGATTTTCCAGGCGAACTTCTACGGACTGCATGTTTCGATCCTTACACTCTGTTAGCCGTTAAAAGTCTGGTTGTATTTTTCCAGCCATTCGGCCCGGCGCGGAATGATGTATTTCCAGTCCGGTGTGAACAGATTGAGCGATTCAATCTTGTCTTCCGGATAAGCCAGATACTTGACCGTATCTTCGGAGAACTCGACACCACTGACAGAGGGTGCAGACAATGTGGCTTCCGCCAGCATTTTCTGTACTGAAGGGTCGAGCAAGCGGTTGATATAGGCAAGCGCCAGATCCCGGTGTGGTCCGCCCTTGACCAGTGCCACGCCATTCACACCGGCAAAAGCGCCTTCCTTCGGGAAGGTCATGTCCAGTGGAACGCCCTTCTTGGTGTGGGGATAAACAGCCTTGGAATATTCGATGCCACCGAAATCCGCCTGACCCTGCGCGACCATCAAGGTCTGCGCTTCAGTTTCGTAGACGGTCAGTACATTCGGCTTCAAATCCTTGAGTTTGGCCCAGCCTGCATCCGTATTATATTGCGCTTCTTTCAGGCTCTTGCCGCTGGCAAGCGCCGAGGCAACGATCAGCATCAGCACGCTTTGCGTGTTCTTTGGCGTATTGAGCAGCATGCGACGCGCATATTTCTTGTCGAATATCTGCTCATAGGTTTCAAACGGCTTGCCCGTCGCTGGATTATAGAACAGACCGGCAATCGAAATTGCAAAACCGACGCCGTGATTGTCTTCAAACAAATATCGCTTGTAGACATTCTTGGCATTGGGGATTTCGTCGAGCGGCAATTGTTCGATGAGATCCTCTTCCCTGGCCTGCGGTACGCCGACATCGTCCATCGACATGACGCTATATTGCGGATTATTGCGTGTGGCGCGCAGCGTTGCGATATTGGCGAGCGTCGCCCCCTCGGTCGTCAGGACACGGCATTTATATTCCTTTTCAAAAGCAGGGATGACTTCCTTTTTGATCAAGCCACCTTGCATGGAATTGTACACGCCGACATACATGGTGCGGTCCTGAGCAGATGCTGCCGTGTAGAAATAAGGTGTCGCAAGCGCACCGGCAGAAAGTGCGAGAAAACTGCGTCGTTTCATGATGAACGATTTTTTATCAGTCATTTCATGTACCCCTTTTTCTTATTTACATTGCCATGGCGCGACGAAGACCTACGAGCCGGTCAAGGATCAGCACGACGGCAATCGCCAGAACAATAATGATTGTGGACATGGTCGCGACGGATGGATCGAATACCGTACCGATCTGGCGATAAAGCACGATAGGGACCGGAAGATTGGCAGAATCGGCCAACCACATCGAAACCGGATAATTGTCGAACGAAACCATGAACGCGAAGATCGAACCCGAAGCCACACCGGGTGCTATCTGTGGGAAAATAACGCGTCGAAATGTTTTCCAGCGTGTAGCGCCCAGTGTCCTTGCAGCTTCCTCGAGGCTTGGATTGACGAGTTGCAGGCTGGTGAGCACCGTGCGGATGACATAAGGCGATGTGACCACGGTATGCGCGATCAAAAGCTTGATCTTGGTATCGAGCCAGCCATAGCCGGAAAACAGTTGCAGCAGCGACAGACCCGTAACGAGAACCGGGAAAATCAGTGGCGACAGTAGCAGGCCCTGGGCAAGAGAGCGTCCAAAGAACTGGCCGCGGATAAGAGCGAAAGCAGCCGGTACGCCCAGCAGAACGGCGAGTATGGTCGTCGCCACCGACAGAATGGCGCTGAAGGCGAGCCCCGAAGTGAATTCTTCATTCTGCAACACCGTCGAATACCAGCGGAAGGTGAAACCCTCTGGGGGAAATGTCACGAAATAGCTGTCCGAAAACGAGATGACGATGACAAGAATGATCGGTGCCAGGATAAAAATCATCATGGCAGCGGTGACTGCATAGAGAATGGCCGCAGAAGAACCAGTCAGCTTGTTATTCATTGGGCACTCGCCTTTATGCGCCGCCCACCGAGAAGTTTCATCGAAAGGGCGTTGATGAGAATGACGATGAAAACCAGAATCGTTGCAATCGTCGCGCCGAACGGCCAGTCATAAACCGCAAGAACCTGTTGTTCGACCATGTTGCCCAGCATCTGCGAGGTGGGACCGCCGATAAGCGCGGGGATGACATAAGATGCGGACGCCAGCGAAAAGACGAGCGTGAAGCCTGCGACAAGACCCGGCAGGCTGAGCGGCAGCGTCACCCGCCAGAAAACCTTCCACGCGGGAGCGCCAAGGGTTCGCGCAGCCTGCTGGATATTCGGGTCGATCTTTCCGAGCGCGGAAGACAAAGGCAACACCATCATGGGGAAGAAAATATGGAGCGAGCCGATGATGACGGCCGCATCCGAAAACAGCAACGATAGTGGATTATCGATGATGCCGAGTTTTATCAGCACATAATTGAGCAGTCCGGTCGGCCCGTTGCCTAAAATGAGCTGCCAGCCATAGGCACGAACCACGACACTGACGGCAAGCGGCGCGATGATGATGAGCGTAATGATCCGCGTCAGCATCATATTGCCGCGCACAAGCACGGTTGCGACCGGGTAAGCGAGGATGGCAGCCAGTATCGAGGTGATGACGCTGATGCGGATGGTTGCAAAAAGAACTTTGCGATAGAGATCGACTTCAAAGAAGCGAATATAATGCGCCAGAGTGAAGGGAGAGCCGATCACGCCGCGCGTATCCTGCGTCATGAAGCTGAAGCTCATCAACCTGATCGCAGGGATGAAGAAAAACAGCAGGAGAAACACGGCAAGCGGCACGATAAGCATACCGGGCGACAGGAGCTGCTGCCCAATTGCCTTGCGGAGGCCGGCTGCGCGCGCTGGCACGGAATCCCGCTTCAAGATTGCAATATCCGTCATCTGTACTCCCACATTGCGGTCGAGGTGCGCACCATCACATGAGCCAAGGCAATAGGCGGCTTACCCGTCCACGTGCGATAATTTTAAGGGGTTTCCTGACGGAACTGCGCGACTTTCACCGCAACAGGCGTCTTTATCCGTTTTTATGCAGGCTGCCTTACCCAAGCGATGTCATGCATATGGTTCCCTTATTATTGTTATCAGAAGCCTAATGGGCGGAGGTTGCAGCGCATAATATTTTCTTCTTCTGCACTCATCCAATACGCTTATGGAGTTTTTGTACGCCTTGATGCATCAAAATCTCGTATGCCACCAAAATGAAGACCTATTGGAGTAATCCGACTGCATTCCCGTAACGTGGTGCGAATGTCGCGGTGTTTTTTGCATTGCCGCGAAAAACCAATCATCACGAATGGATCAAGCCATGCCCGCGATCGCCCAACGACTTAGCAATGTGAGCGTCTCCGCTTCGCTCGCCATGACCCAGAAAGCGCGTGACCTGAGAGAACAGGGTGTCAAGGTCATCAGTCTTTCTTCGGGTGAACCGGATTTTCCAACCCCCGATCATGCAATCCAGGCGGCGCATGCGGCAGCTCTTGCCGGCGACACCAAATATCCAAATGTCGACGGCACCGTTGCCCTGCGCACCGCAATCCAGCACAAATTCAAACGCGACAATAATCTCGATTACGACTTGAACCAGATTCTCGTCGCCGGCGGCGGCAAACAGGTCATTTTCAACGCCATAATGGCGACGTGCGACCCCGGCGATGAAGTTGTCATCCCTTCCCCCTCCTGGATCAGCTATGCCGATATCGTGAAATTTGCCGGCGGCGTCCCGGTTCCGGTCAGTTGTCCGCAGAATAACGGCTTCAAGCTGCGTGCAGACGATCTGGAAGCGGCCATTACGCCCAAAACCAAATGGCTGTTGTTGAACTTCCCCAACAATCCGACCGGTGCTGCCTGTTCGCGCGCCGAGATGAAGGCCATTGCCGAGGTCATGCTGCGCCATCCGCATGTCTGGATCATGACCGACGACATGTATGAACATCTGATCTATGACGGGTTTGAATTCTGCACCATCGCCGAGGTCGAACCACGCCTTTATGACAGGGTTCTGACCGTCAATGGCGTGTCCAAGGCCTATGCCATGACCGGCTGGCGTCTCGGCTTCTGCGGCGGTCCGAAAGACCTCATCAAGGCGATCTCGAACGTCAACGGACAAAACAGCGGCGGTGTCGCAACTGTGGCCCAGGCAGCCGCAGTTGCTGCTCTAAAAGGGCCGCAAGACCTGCTCGGCGAACGCGCTGCAATCTACAAGACCCGCCGCGATTTCGTTCTCGCAAGGCTTGCGGAAATCGATGGCATTCATTGCCACAAGCCCGAAGGCGCTTTTTACATTTTCCCCAATATCGCCAATCTGATCGGCAAGACCACCAAGGCTGGCAAAAAGATCGAAAGCGATACGGATTTCGTTCTCGCCCTTCTGGCGGAACATCATGTGGCAAGCGTTCAGGGTGCCGCCTACGGCATGAGCCCCTTCTTCCGTCTCTCCTATGCCACCAGCATGGAAGAGCTGACGGAGGGCTGCAATCGTATCGCCGAATTCTGCAAGAATATGAAATAAGGGAGGTATTCATGCTCAAGAGCAAAGATCGCGTCGTCATGGTTTCGGGCGCGTCGCGGGGTCTCGGCGGCGCAATCACCACGCGACTGCTGGAATCAGGGTTTACGGTTTCAGCAGGCGTGCGCAATCCCGATATCGTCCCAGCACAGGACCGACTTTCAATACATCGCTACGATGCCGAAGAAGCTGGATCGGCCGAGGCCTGGGTCGCTGCAACCCAGAAAAAACATGGTCGTATCGATGCGCTAGTTAATTGCGCCGGCATCAATCCGAGGATCAAGGTCATGGATGAAGGCGAGGAAGACCTCGACCGGATGTGGCGCATCAATGTCAAAGGGCCTTTGCGGGTGACGCGGGCTGCCGCACCTTCTCTCATCAAATCGGGTCAGGGTCGCGTCATCAATGTCGCATCGCTTGCGGGCCGTCGCGTCGGTTCCAATGTCGGCTATGCAATGACCAAGTTTGCCGTTGTGGCGCTCACCCATGGCATTCGTCAGGAATTGTGGGATAGCGGCGTTCGCGCAACCGCGCTCTGCCCCGGCTATATCGCCACCGATATGACGATCGGCGAGACGGAAGTCACCCGCGAGGAGATGACCCAGCCCGACGATCTGGCGCAAATGGTGGAAACGCTGCTTTGTCTGCCGAACAATCTTTCGGTGGCTGAACTTCTGGTCAACTGCCGCAAGGAATCCATGCTGTAGGAAACGGCGTGCTTCTATAAAGGCCATGGGGACTGTGCCACATGGCCTTCTTTTTCTGGAAGCAAAATTATTGCAGCGTGCGCGTCAATTCGATGAGGATGTCTTTTACCGCCAGAGCCGGTTCGGACAAAGGCATGGTGTCGGAAATGCATAAAGACAGCACCTCCTCGATCATCGGGTTCGATATTTGCCGGACAATGATTTGCTGATTGGATTCGGCAACGATGCGATCGGCGACTGCCCGCGGCATGATCGTTGCCCCCAAACCTGAATCTACACAGCGTGATATCGTGCGCACCGATTCGAGCTCCGCAACCACGTTCAGATCGGTTCGGCTGCGCGTGAAGGCGAGATTGATGGCGCGGCGGACGAAATTATAGGCCGGCGGCAGCAAAAACGGCAATTCGCCAAGTTCCGCAACGGTAATCGGATCAGGACTTGGCTGGACGCCAAATTTCGCATGCACAGCGAGAACGAATTCCTCCCGCTGCAAGGGCTCGAATTTCACACCACGCATTGGCCCACTGCCATGGATCAGGCCCATTTCCAGCCGACCGTTCATGATCATCTGGCTATAGGGCTGGCTGACGCTTTCCGTAATGTGAAGAATGATGCCTGGATGGAGACGCCGCGTTTCTTCCAGAAGACGCAAAGAAAGAGTGGCGGCACTGCTGAAAGGAGCCAGACCGACCGATACCTTGCCGGACAGAACCGCACCGGCATCGAGCACTTCCGCCTGCGCCTGCTCCATTTGTCGCAAGATAACCTGCGCATGCCGATAGATCACTTTGCCGGCATCGGTCATGGTGACGCCTTGCTGGCTGCGGGTCAGCAATTTCTGTCTGAAATGCTCTTCAATATTTGCAAGCTGCTGGCTGAGGGCCGGTTGCGCGATGTGCAACACATCGGCAGCCCTTGTGATGCTTCCCATATCGACAATCGTAATGAACGATTTGAGCTTTCTTATATCCATGTCTGATCAGGCACCCTCTTTTATTGTTTACCGCATTAGGTGCTTATATTGCTGCAAATGTCTATATCGTATTCAAGAGTGACACATCGAAAAGAACAGACTGGTCAGTGCCAATGCCAGCCACCTGTCTGCTCCATCCGGCTCTGAGAATAGTCGTGCGCGTTCTCTCAAGCCGCGTCAAACATCGCTGACGCCTTGGCAAGTGCCTGCTTTAGAAAAGTCTTTGCAATCGTCGCCACTTCCTGCTCACCATGTTCAGCCTTTGCCCGCGCTTCAATGGCCACCCGCAAGGGCTGTTGCTGTCCGATGCCAAGTCTGGCGGCCGCGCAGAAAAGCGAGGCCGTGTGGTCCACCGTGAGAAAACCCGGCGCTCCCGGCAGCATGTGATGATCGCCATAAAGCGGATCGGAGGGATCGAGCACGGCATTGGAAAGATGAAGATGTGCGATCTGATCCTTCGCAAGAGCAAAGGATGCAGCAATATCCTCCTCGTTGAGTGCTGCATGGGCCGTATCGAAAGCAAAACCGAAATTGGGATGCTCCGCCCTGATCCGGGCAAAGACTGCAACCGCCTCGGAAGTCGGGCCGACCAACCGCTTCTTATGAGCAAATCTGTCGAGCGGTTCGAGCATGACTGTCAGGCCGTGATTGGCAGCTTCTGCGGAGATTTCCGACATGCTCCTGTAACAACTCTCATAGCCCTCATCGCGCAAGGACGGCCCCGGATCGCGTCCGCCAACGAAAGCAATGGTTCTCGCACCACATTCTATTGCCTGCGCCAGATGCTGCTTGATGACCTCGACCGAGTGGCTGCGCAGCGTCTCATCGATGGAAGTCAGATCGAGCTTGTATTCATCCACAATCTCGGTCAGCCATGCCGTGACATAGAAATCATGTTCGGCACAAATCGCGCGCATGTCCGCTCTGTCCGCAGCGTCCCTAAGCCTACTGATCTCGACGGAGCGATAAAAACCCTCTTCGGCAATCTGCCGCAATTGTTTGGTCACGAATCCTGGTCGGGGTGCCCATGGTGCGTAAACTTCCGGGAAAAGACAGGACGGAACGAAGTTCTGAAGAATGGACATTAGTTTTTCCCTCCTGCGACCGGCCGCAGATGCTGCGACACATATTCTCCGATATCTTTGACGGCTTTGTCGGGATGCGCCGAGGATTGCTCGGTCTCTTCCTCGACCATCACCCAGCCGTCATAATTGGTGCTGTGCAGAAAGGCGGCCATTACCGCAAAGTTGATATCGCCGGTTCCCATCTTGCGCCATCCGGCATCCGGTCGGCCGCCATAATCCTTGATGTGAACGTGTTTGATGAAGGGGCGATAGGCCTTGACGGTTGCAACCGCATCCATGCCGCCGCGCGCAATATGCCCGAGATCCGGCGTCCATCCCAAAAAGGCTGGGTCGATCAGATCGAACATTACCCGATAATCTTCCTGCGTGCGGAAATAGGATGTCGGTGGTGAAGCCGGATGGAATGAAGCCACGACACCCTGATCCTTAGAGCGGCGCGCAATCGCATTTGCACAATCGATGATGGCGCGCTGACGTATCAGAAGATCATTGCGGTCGGGACCATTACGGGCAGGAATATTCAATATGGCACCGGGAAAATGCCTGAGAAACGCAATGAAATAATCAGCCAAAGCCCGCTCGTCATCGGTTTCGACGGCTTCCGGCCAGGTGAAAGGCACGGTCAGCGCCGCAAGGCGCAAGCCGCGCCGGTCGAGCGCTTCCTTCAGCCGTTCGGGGTGGTTGTAATAACGACCCAAAAGCGAAATCTGCGCATCTATGCCTTCAAGCCCACAGGCCGCGATGACGTCGAGTATGTGATCAAGGCGGTCGGACTTAACGTCATAGTCCAGTTCCCAGGTCGAACCGTGACAGCCGAAAGCGATGGGTTTTGTCATTGTGCATATACCGTTTCTGATGCTGTTTGTTGAAAGATGCGATTTCTAAACGCTTGAGGCAGACTGGCTTGCGGCCCTCGACTGCGCTGCGTTCAAACGGGCATTGCGTAAGTGAGGCAGAACCCGACCTGCATCGAAGGTCCGCCCTTCGCCAAAGCCGAAATAGATATCGCTGAAGAGATCGAAGAGTTTCGCATAGCCCTCGCGGTTTTCCGATCTCGGCTGGAACGCGCGCAAGGGTGCGCACATCTGTTGCTGTGCTTCGGCAATATCTGTGAAAGTGCCCGCAGCAACCGCGGCAAACAGGCAGGAGCCAACGCCGACAGCCTGTCTTGACGGCACAAGGACAGGCTGATCGAACACATCCGCATAGATCTGGTTCAGAAGCGCGTTGCGCTGCGGTATGCCACCGGCATTGATGATCCGCGTATTGGGTGCGCCTCCGGATGCTATGCGCTCGAGAATGATCCTGACATGCATCGCCATGCCTTCGATGGCTGCGTGCAACTCATCGCTTGCGGTGTGATTGAGATCCCAGCCCAGCGTCAAAGCGCCGACATCGGAACGCACGAGCACGGTCCGGTCGCCATTATCCCAGTTTATCCGCATGAGACCGGTGCCACCGGGCAGCATATCTTCATAACCCGCAAGCGCGTCCGAAAGATCGAGCCCGGCACGACGGGCAATCGCCTCGAAAACATCGCCGGTTGCCGATTGACCGGCTTCGATACCGGCAAAGCCCGGAACGACACTACCGGGAACCACACCGCAAAGGCCGGGCACGGGGCGATAATCGGGAGCGGCGATCGCGATGATGCAGGTCGATGTGCCGACGACATTGACGACATCGCCAAGGGTTGCGCCCGCTCCGACTGCGTCCCAATGCGCGTCGAACGCGCCGACCGGAATCGGAATTCCGGCGCGCAAGCCGAGCTTCTGCGCCCATTCGGGCGACAGATGACCCGCCAGCCTGTCGGATGCCTGCCAGCGTCCGCGCAGCTTGTCATTGATGCCGTCCAGCAAGGGATCGACCTCGGAGAGGAAATCCTGAGGCGGAAGCCCGCCCCAATTCGCGCCATACATCCATTTATGCCCGGCAGCGCAAAGGCTGCGCGGTAATTCATCCAAATCTCTTATGCCGCAAAGCGTAGCGGCAACCATGTCGCAATGCTCAAGCGCCGTTGCAAAAGACCCACGCAGATCGGGATTGTTTCTCAGAAAATGCAGAACCTTGGCATAGCCCCATTCATGCGAATAGGTTCCGCCGCACCATTCGAGCGCTTGCAAAGAGCGCGACTGACCAAGCGCCGTAATCTCGGCGGCCTCAAGATGAGCGCGATGATCGCACCAGAGATAGTAATTGGCCAGCGGTTGAAACTTGTCATCGACCATGACGACGCTCGACCCGGTCGTGTCGCAGGCGAGTGCTGCAATATCGTGGCCATCGATGCCAGCTATATCACAGGCCTTGTGCATCGCCTCGATCAGCCCACTCATATGGTCGGCATGGGCTTGCCCGCCAAGCAGCGGATCTTTCGCACTTCGCTCCAGCGGATAAGACGCGGTAGCGTTAGACAGCACAGCGCCGGTATCCGTTTCCATACATGTGACGCGCACGCTGAGCGTGCCAAAATCGACACCGGCCACGATCATTTCAAGCCACCGTCTGTCCTGATGCCGTAAATGCTACGAAATGTACTTGCCGATCTATTGCCCATAAGTCGCCGCCGCACCGTGTTTGCGCAGATAATGCCGGTCGAGAAGGGCTTGCGGGATCGGCCTTGCTTCCGGCGAAAGCATCCGCGCATGCCATGCAAGCCGGGCCACTTCTTCGAGAATGACGGCATTGTGGACTGCTTCTTTGGGCGAGCGACCCCAGACAAAGGGGCCATGCCCAGCCACCAGCACTGCCGGAATGCTCATCGGATCGATATTTTCAAAAGCCTCGACTATGACCTTGCCCGTATTGGCTACATAATCCGTGCCGATCTCGCTATCGCTCAAAAGCCGCGTTACCGGCACCGAGCCATAGAAATAATCGGCATGGGTCGTGACGAAAGCGGGAATAGGCTGCATTGCCTGCGCCCAGATGGTGGCGAAGGTCGAATGCGTGTGGATGACGGAACCGATTCCGGCAAATGCCGCGTAAAGCACGGCATGCGTCGCAATATCGGATGATGGACGCAGATTGTTGCTCAACGGCCGACCATCGAGATCGCAGACGACAATGTCCTCCGCTTTCATATCTGGGTATGGGACACCGCTCGGCTTGATATAGATGCGGCCTGCATCCCGGTCGATACCGCTGGCATTGCCGAATGTGGACAGGACAAGCCCGTGGCGAACCGTCGCCAGGTTCGCTTCCAGAACTTCATTGCGCAAAAGAATATCCGTCATCGACGCGGAAAACCTTTCGATATGGCGATCATGCCGAACGGGCAAACATACCTGCTCTCCAAAGGTTCACGGAGGCCCGCAATATCCTTTTGAAAACAGTCAATTATCTATGGGATCTTGTACCGATCATGCATAAAGCAAGCTCGGTTGGGAACTCCTCCGCATTAAAGCCTAAGCCTCTTTGGAAGGCTGCACAAACAGAGACTGTGAAATGCCTCCATACGGAATATTTATGGGTGGTCCGGGTTTCTCCTGCCCGGCTCAAAGATGAGGCCGGGCAGGAGTCATCGGCAATCAGTCTTCCCAGACAGCGCCCTTTTCACGCATCGTCTTGAAGAAATGCTCGAAATCGGTCTTTCCCCTGAGATTGTTTTCCATGAGGGCTGCTTCTTCGGCTTCACGGGCGGCGCAGGCTTTGGCAAGCGTCAACGGATCCTGCCGAACAACGACCACGCCATCATCGTCGCCCACAATAATGTCGCCCGGCGTGATCAATTCATTGCCGATTGTAATCGGCTGGTTGACGGTACCAAGCGTGCTTTTCGATGTCCCCTTAATGCAAAGGCCGAGCGAGAAAACCGGGAAGCCGGATTCACGCAATCCGCGCCCGTCGCGCACGCCCGCATCGATGACCAGCCCGACAATGCCCTTGCCACGACAGGCCGAAGCCAAAACGTCGCCAAAACCACCCTGCTCGGGATTGTTGCCAGCACTTATCACCAGAACATCGCCCGGCTTTGCCAGTTCGATTGCCTGAAAGATCATCAGATTGTCGCCGATATGACACTGGGCGGTGATCGCTGGTCCGCAAATCTGCAAGCCGGGCTTGATCGGCTTGATACGACTGTCGAGCGCACCGAGCTTGCCCTGCGCCTCGTGAATGGTTGCAGGAGAGAAGGGCTTGATCGCAGCCAGTGCTTCCGCCGACGGGCGCGTGAAATTACGTTTGATATGAGCCATTTGAGAGGTCCTTTTGAGGGCATGGTGAAGTCCCGGCGCCCGGAAGGAGCGCCGGGAGCGGTTAACGTCTGCGGATGATCCGGCCAAAGCCGAACATCACCGCGATGACCACGATGTTGACGATGCACAGCATCATCGAGAAGGCCGCAAGGACACCGAATGTCCCTGCTTCCCAGATCGACAGGATGGCAAATCCGACGACGGGATTGCGTATTCCGGCGAGAAGAGCAGCGGCGGAGAGATCGCCCATCATATGGACGAAGACGATTGCCGCACCGGCGATGAAACCCGGCATGGCGAGTGGGATTACGATCCTGCGCACCGTTCGCCCTTCATCCGCGCCATTGACGTAGGATGCTTCCCGCAGGTCCCGGCCGATCTGCGTCAGCGCCGATACGGCAGCGATCGAACCGGGCGGAATATACATGACGATGAACGCCATGATGAGAATGGCAGCCGTTCCCGACAGCATGAAGGGAGAGCCGCTGAATGCGATCAGAAAAGCCACGCCCAAAATGAGGTGCGGAATGGCAGCCGATGTTTTGATGACCGCATCCACCAGCCCGCCAATCCGCGAGGATTTATCGACACTGTAGATCGCAACCACGACGGCGATAAACATCGCAATCATCGAGCCGATACCGGCAAAGATCAGACTGTTGCGCAAAGAGGCTGCGGCCAGTCCGTTGACAAAAAGTGTCTGATGGTAATTGCCGAAACCAAGAACGCCCCAATTGATGTTCGGCGTCCAGAACGGTTGCAGCGAAACGATGCCGAGAGCCAGAATGGGGAACAGTGAAGTTGCAGCAAGATAGCCAAGGGTGATGAGGCGCGCAGGCCATTTCCACCGCCCCATCTGGATGGCGCCATTGCCTGTGGCACGTCCGCCTATGGTGGCGAACTGGCCACCGGCATTCGATCTGGACTGGAAATACCAAAGCAGTCCGACCGCAGCCAGCATGATGACGCCAAGCATCTGCGCCTCCGCCATTTTCGGCGGGAAATCACGATTGAGCAAAAAGACAATCCGCGTCGTCAGAACATCGATCTTTGCGGTCGTGCCGATGACTGCCGGGATTGAATAGACCCCGATATTGGTAATCAGGCAAAGCAGCGCTGCGGAAAGAAGTGCTGGCCGAACAGAGGGTATGGAGATGTGGGTGAATGTGCGCAAAAGGCGCGCGCCATGAATGCGGGATGCTTCCTCCAGCGCCGGATCGAGATTACGCAAGGCGGCGGCCACGATCAGATAGACATAAGGTACGGAATTGATCGTATAGATGAAGATCATGCCGCCCCAGGAATAGATATTCAGCTGAAAAGTCATCCATTCCGGCAAGTGCCGAAGCCAGCCATTGAGAAAGCCGACACGGGGTGCTGCGATAAATACCCAGCCAATCGACATCGCCACATTGGGAATGAAGAGAGGAATAATCGGCATCAATGTGCCGACAGGTCCCAGACGGGCGTCCGTTCGTTCATTGATCCATGCCAACAATGCACCGATGATGACCGCAAGGACGGTGCTGACCCCGACGATAATGATCGTATTGACGAGAACAGGCAGAAACCAGGGCTGACTGAAAACTGAAACAGCGTCGCCGATCTGTCCTCCGAGCACCATTTGAACGATCATTCGACCGAGCGGATAGACAAGGAGAAACACGATGACCGCGACGCAAACCAGCGTCACAATCGTATATAGGTTAGGCCGGTTCCTGAAGCGGACAGATTGAATGTCAACCATCGCCGCCTCCCCTGCTGGGAACAATCCTCAGTACATCCGTAGAAATCGTAAGCCAGGTTTCCTTGCCGATACCAAGAGCGACCGCAGCCTGATAATCATGCATCCAGACTGTGAGTTTCGTCTCCGCCACACGTGCGACAATCTCGCTATGGGCACCGGAAAACATCCGGGCTTCGATCGTCACCGGAAAAACGTTATCCGCGGCCTTGGGCCTTACCGCATGAAGGCTCAGATGCTCCGGGCGCACAACCACGCAAACAGTGTTACCAACCTGTAATTGCGGGTCCATGAGGGCGGATGCCGGAGCAGTCATTGTGCCGATGGAAGTATCGACTGTTACCCCCTTGTCAGTCCGTGAAGACAGCGTCCCACGCAGCATATTGGCAACGCCGACGAACTTGGCGACATATTCATTGGGCGGATTGGTATAGATATCGAACGGCGTTCCAAGTGCTGAAATTTTCCCTGAATCGAGCACAGAAACCCGGTGGCCAAGCTCCATCGCCTCGATCTGGTCGTGCGTCACGTAAAGGCCAGAAAACCCCAGCCGGTTCTGCATGGATTGCAGTTCGAAGCGAAGCTGCGCACGTACCTGCGCATCGACATTCGAAAGGGGTTCATCGAAAAGCACCACCGAAGAATTAGCGACAAGCGCCCGCGCAAGGGCGACCCGCTGTTGCTGTCCGCCACTGATGCGACCGGGAAATTGCTGTTCGAGACCGCCGACGCCGACCATCGAAAGAACGTCGGAGACCTGTTTGGCGATGGTCGCTTTGGGCGCATTGCGGGAATGCAACGGATAGGCAACATTATCGGCAACCGACAAGTGTGGCCACAGCGCATAGGACTGGAACACCATCGACAGGCGCCTGCGATCCGGCGGTTCGTAAATTCCTTTCTTTGAGGAAAATACGGTCTGCCCTTCGATGATGATTTCACCCTCGTCCGGCCGTTCAAGACCGGCCACACAACGCAGCAGGGTTGTCTTTCCGCAGCCGGAAGGGCCAAGGAGGACGACGAGTTCCTTTTCGTCCACCGTCAGGTTGATATGATCGACCGGCGTGATCGTTGCACCGCCATCACGCCGATAGGATTTGACGAGATCGACAACCTCTATTCGTGGCGCAGGACGGATTGGAGATTTATCCATGAACGTTCCCTTTTCTATGCGTTGTGGCAATTGCTGGCTGATCGATCATCCCTCAGAGCCGCACGCTTTTGGTGTTGGAAAATTTCTCCACCTGATGGGCGAGCATGGTGCGCACCATGACGACGTCGTGGGAAAGCTCGATCATGTCCACACCGAGATCGACGGTCTTCTCCACTGCCCCTTCAAGAAGAGGAACCCCGTACATGAAATGCTTGCCCGCACGGCGCGCCGCCAGCGCCGTTCTGGCCAAGGCCATCTGCTTTTGTTGTGCGAGATGATCCGGGTCACGATTTTCAAGCGACATACCAAAATCGGCAGGACCGAAAAGCGCGAAATCCACACCCTCGACCGCCATGATCGCGTCTATGTCCTCGACCGCCCGCATGCTCTCGATCATGATGCCGACAAGCGGTTCGCGATTGCTCCAGTCGACCCATAATTGTTCATCCACCTGCCCCCATCGCCCCGCCAGACAGAGTGTTCCGACGCCGCGACGACCGATGGGCGGAAAGCGGGCGTCGCATACGACGGATTTCGCTTCTTCAACGGAAGTGACATTGGAAACGATGATACCGCCTGCACCGATCTCGAATGCCTTGCGCGCCAGATAATGATCGTCGCGGTCGATCCGTATCAGGGGTGTGACGCCGGAAAGAAGCGCTGCACGCACCATATGATCCATGGAATCGTCGCGCCGCCATGCATGTTCGGAATCGATCCTGACGAAATCGATGCCACTCAATGCAGCCGCCTCGACCATGTTGGGGGAAGAGGAATAGATCGCGGTGCCAAAAACGCAGTCTCCGGCACGCAGTTTTTCTCTCAGTCTTGACGGGTCTGGATACATGAAAACAACCGTTGCAATTCTGTTCAGCAGATGTGCCGTTTAGGAAATGGGGGCACGTTCAGGGATTCAGCTGGAAGCGTCGCGGCTTCCCGAAGAATCTGATAGATGCTCGAGGTGATCCCGACATCGAAACCGGGGGCTCGTCGCAGATAGACCGGTCGCTTGAGCGGCGGGCTGACGATGGGGGCGGCATGAAGCAGGCCGCTGGCGCATTCGTTTCGGATCGAGTTCCATGAGATCACCGTATTGCCGATGCCTTGCTCGACCGCTTTCTTGAGCGTCGCGTAACCATCGACCTCCAGCACCACCTTGAGCGTTACGCCTCGTTCATTGGCCTTGCGTTCGAGATCCTGGCGAAATTGGTGGGAGGAGGAAGCCAGCACCATGTCCATACCGGCAAGGTCTTCAAGCCGCACCGATGCGGGCAGGGCCTTGCTGGAAGTCAGAAACAGCGACTCCTCATGGATGGGCTGCGGAAATTGCGGATCAAAGTCGAGCATGGTTGCAATATCGATCTCGTTGCGGTTGATCATCCGTTCCGCTTCATCATTGCGAACCTCCAGCATGAGCACCGTATGATCGGGAAATCTGCTTCTGGTCATTTCGAGAACGAAATCACCGAAGCTCAATACCCAGGACGGCAAAAGACCGATACGGATAGACATGTCGCGGCTGTCGCTGGTTGCGAATGCCCGCATGTCGCGCTCCGCTTTGGCGACATTTTCGAGAATGACCTTGGCGTGGTCGAAAAGAATATGCCCGCCGGGCGTGGGTCTTACCCCTCGGGGCAAGCGTTCGAACAAGGCGAAGCCGACTATTCGTTCGAGCTCGGACATGTGGTGGCTGAGAGCCGGCTGCGCGACGTTCAGCTCTTTTGCGGCGGACGCCATGGAGCCGCACCGCATAATGGTGAGGAAGTAGCGCAAGCGGCGAATATCCAGAAGTGAGCCAACTGTTTGCATGGGATAATTCTTGTTCGACATGATGTTTCCAGCCCCCAGCATGATCTCGCTTCGAGAACAGCGAGATCATGGCCGGAACCTCAAGGCTGGATGCCCAGCAATTTGTAGATATGCGTCCCCTTTTCACTGGGGATGACGTCGAGACCAACATCATAGTCGGCAGGCAGCAGTGTCTTGCAAACCGGGCTTTTGATGTCGATGTTCGGAACGCCGCCCAGCGAACATTGCAGAACCTGGGCCTCTTCACCGATGAGCCAGTTTACGAACAGGAGCGCTGCATTGGGGTGTTTGGCCTTGGCTGCGACTGCGGCACCTTGAGCCGGCACATGGTTGAACCCCTTTGGCAGATAAAGGCCCAGAGGCGCGCCCTGCTTGCGCACCGCTTCAGACTGTGCCGGAACGCTCGGTACGAGAATATCGAAGGCTCCCGCCGCAACCTGCTGCGAGGCTGCGGATGCAGTCCCGACAAGTTTCGGATCGTTTGCAGCAAAACGCTTCATCCAGTCGTCACCAAAACGCTTTTGCAGTCCGAGCAGAAATGACAGCTGGTTTGCCGAGTTACGCGGATCGACCAGTGCAATCCGGTCTTTCCAGAAAGGATCGGCAAGGCCTTCCCATGTCGCCAGATGTTGCGAGAGATCAGCGTCCAATACCGTATCCCGATTATAGGTGACAAGCTGAACGTCACTCTGGAAAACGATATAGTGATTGTTAACCGGCTTGATCAGCATCCGTGTGGTCTTGAGGTCTGGAATATTGGCTTCGCCGAGTTCCAGAAACATTTCGGGATTGGTCTGAAACAGCGCCGTCGACCCTGTTGTCAGAAGGTCTGCCTGCGTGGCTCCCGCCTTGTCTTCCGCAGTAAAGCGGGTAAATACTTGGCTTGAAGGCAGCCGGATATATTCAGCGGCGATTTCAGGGTATTTCTTCTTGAACAAAGCCAGTTTGGCTTCCATTTCGGCATCCTGGTTTGCCGAATAAATCAATAAGTGCCCTTCTACCTTGGCGTCCGTATACAATTGTTCCCGCGATTTTTCGGCAGCCATAGCCGCGAGGCTCCCAGCCAGCAATAAAACGATTGCCGCTGAAAGAGACGACCAGCTCTTCCTTAAATTCATGATTATTCCTCCCATAGTATGGGAGAGTAGGCGCAGCTATACCCTGTCACAAATACGGATGTTTATATCGACCCATACAGAATTTTTATAGGTCGAGCTTAAAGCGCAAAATACTCACGCTTTGAACCATCTGTTCTTGCAATAGAGCGTGACGCGTCAATTCAATCATGGGTTGAAGCCTTTGATTTTTACTCAGAGGTGATCTGGAGGGGCGGATAAAAACTTGGACTGGCTTTATGGCGTAAGTCGAAGTTTTTTTCAGGTGTTTTCATGTTAAGTTTGGAGTAGTGATAAGGCGTCCATGTTAGGTTCCTTTCAAGCGATATAGGCCGCAATTTCACATTTATCGAATGCTTCAAGGCACTGATAGCGAATTGTTGATACCGCACAGCGGTGAGATGGTACTGAAAAGCAATTTCGGGCAGCTGAGTGCATGGAACTAAACCGTAGCAATGCTCTGGGCGACCGATGCCCTTTCTTGGTTCGTTCCCGTTTTCGAAACGGCAGGTGGCTGTTTTCGGCCAGGATATTCTGTTGTTTGTGCATCAATGATCCAAGCCGGATACTACCTCCACCTTTACAGCAACGTATGAACTTACTTTATCGGTGATAATACGTTTGGGAACAAATCCATGGCGCTTCATGAACGCCATCAATATGCACTTGGCCGCCCTTTTATTGCGGTGCTTCTGCAAAATTTCATCAAGAACGGTGCCATGCTGATCAACCCCGCGCCAGAGCCAGAATCCATCTGGAGCGACTTTTACAAAAACCTCATCCAATTCCCAGACCCCGCCAGCAGGACGGGCCCGCCGTCGTCACAGGTTGCTTGCGATCTGGTGTCTAGGGTCAGGACTCGTTAAATTAAAGCCAGAAGATCACGGCAGCAGCGA
>DAMCEK010000008.1:0-139601 GCA_032057925.1 Rhizobiaceae bacterium | reverse complement strand
CAATGCTAAATCAATCAAGTCAACCATAAGGACGAAGTAACCAGTCGCTTGCGACAAGGCCGCCCTCGGTGAGCGCTATATACGGCCCACAACGGACAACTGTCAACGCGAACTATGCGATTTTTATAATTTTTCTTTCCACAGGCAATATGGTGGACTTTAACTGAATTTCAACCCGGATACGAGTCGATTCGAGAAAAAGGGTGATACTTTTATGACGAACCGGGCTTGGCATTATCTGTGCGCAGTCGATGGCGGCGGCTCGGGCTGTCGTGCCGTTATTACAGATTGCATGGGCAATATCATCGGACGGGGCGCGAGCGGACCAGCCAATATAGGCGCTGATGCGGATGATGCTCTCATGCATATAAGACAAGCGACAGACCGCGCCGTGCAGGATGCGGGCGCAGATAGCTCCATATTATCGCAGACATATGCTGTACTCGGTCTTGCAGGCGCTGGGTCGCTTAACGACTATACCCCTTTTCAAGCAAGCCTGCCGTTTGGAGCAAGCCGGATCCTCTCCGATACGATAACGGCCATACAAGGTGCGCTTGGCGACGGCGACGGTGCGCTGCTGATCGTGGGCACTGGTTCGGCCTTTGTCAGAAGGGTTGATGACAAGGTCACGTTTTTTGGCGGGCGCGGCTTCATGCTGAGCGATCACGCAGGCGGGGCCTGGCTTGGGCGGATGCTTCTTGAAGAAGCCTTGCTGGCTTTCGACGGCATGGCAGACCGGACCGGACTTATCGAGGCGGTGCTTTCCCAGTTTGGGGGCGATGCGCGCAAGATCACACTTTTCTCGCGCACGGCCAAAGCTCAGAATTACGCGGCTTTCGCACCATTGATTTTCGAGCACGCAGCTGAGGGCGACGCCTTTGGACTGTCGCTGCTCGAGCGCGGCTGTCAAATGATCGCTCTCGGCCTTGAACGCATGGGCGTGGGAGAACTTGGCCGCTTCAGCCTGTCTGGTGGGCTTGCGAGTTCCTATGCCGCCCTGCCCCTTTTTCCCTATCGTGCTCTTTATAAGCCCGCACTTGGCAACGCGCTTGAAGGGGCGCTTTCCTTTGCCTTGCGCGACACAACGCCCGTACCACCGCGAGAGGCTTGTCTGAACGCGCTTTAACTCCTAACGTCTTCTAATCGAGCGCTGTTGTTTGGCGCTCGCATTGAATGGAAGTTACGGGCGCTATCGTCCGGCAAATGCAGCGCAGGGGTGGCATGCTGACCAAAAAGGGCAAATACGGCCTGAAAGCCATGGTGCATCTGGCCGGTGTAGAACAAGGCCAACTGGTTTCGGCTGGCGAGATCGCCGAAAAGCATCATATCCCGCGTAAATTTCTCGACAATATTTTTACCGAATTGCGCAATGCCGGTTTTGTCACCAGCCGGAAGGGCAAGGGCGGCGGTTTCAGTCTTTCTCGCCCAGCCAAGGAAATTGCCGTCGGCAATATCATTCGTGCACTCGACGGGGCGTTGGCGCCCATCGCCTGTGCCAGCAAGACGGACTATCATCCCTGCGACGATTGCGATGAAGATGAATGCGAAGTGCGCCTGATGATGCTGGAGGTGCGTGATGCAATCGCCAATGTGCTTGATCATCGTACACTTGCCGACAGCAGGGTCATGGATTTTGTACAACTGGTCCCGCTGTCGGAATAGCCCTATCTGATCAGGCCGCCGCAGACGACCATTCCGGGAACGGATCGTTCAGCCTTGACCAGCGCTCAGGCGCATAAATTTCGTCCGCGACCAGACATTTATCAAGTTCCTCGACAAGCGTTTCCTGACGCATGGGATCGACACCGATGAAGACGATTTCCTGTCGCCGGTCACCCCATGTGCCATGAAAATAGGGTTTCATTGCCTGATGCCATTCCAGCTCGGCCGGCCAATAATGTTTGGGAACTGCCGACCACCAGCGTCCGCGCTTGTTGGTGCGTACCAACGCGCCAGCCTGACTGATCTCACCGACAAAATCCGGGCGGGTTGCAAGCCAGAAAAACCCTTTGGCACGCACGACCCCCGGCCAGCTTTTGTCAATGAAGGCCTGAAAACGCTGCGGATCGAAAGGACGCCTTGCGCGATAGACAAAAGAACGAACCCCATATTCCTCAGTTTCCGGAACATGGGTGGCGAAGCCGTAAAGCTCCTTATACCAGAGCGGATGCTCATGCGCCTTGTTAAAGTCAAACAGCCGTGTATCGAGAATTGCATCGAGCGGAACCCGGCCAAAATCCACCTCCTCGATGCGGGCATCGGGATTAAGTGACCGGATGACCTTGCGCGCCAGATCGCGCTCTTGGGTTGAAGCGGTCGAAAATTTGTTCAGAACCACGACGTCGGCGAATTCGATCTGTTCGACCAAAAGATCGACAAGCGTGCGCTCGTCTTCCTCACCAAGCGATTCACCGCGATCGCGCAGAAAATCGCTCGACGCATAATCCTTGAGAAGATTGGCGGCATCAACCACAGTCACCATGGTATCAAGCCTTGCAACGTCGGAAAGGCTGCGGCCCTGCTCGTCGCGAAATTCAAAAGTCGCAGCCACCGGCAACGGTTCGGAAATACCCGTCGATTCGATCAGCAGATAATCGAACCGGCCCTGCGCCGCCAGTTGCGTGACTTCTTGCAAAAGATCGTCACGCAAGGTGCAGCAGATGCAGCCATTGGTCATTTCGACCAGTTGTTCCTCGGTGCGGGAAAGATTGGCCCCGCCTTCGCGCACCAGCGATGCGTCTATATTGATTTCGCTCATATCGTTGACGATGACCGCCACGCGCCGGTTGTCGCGGTTATTCAGCACATGATTGAGCAACGTCGTTTTCCCGGCTCCAAGAAAGCCGGAAAGGACGGTAACGGGAAGCCTCTTTTGCATGATGGCGCTCCTTTTATTTTTCATGTTGAGTTTAATGTTATATCATTACATTGGTAACTGTAAAAAGAGGCGACCAATAGTCGTCGCCGCATATCTTCCAATCTGGTGTCTTTTAGAGACCATCCCGAAAAGCGTGAAACGGTTTTCGGGTAAGATCAGCGTTAGATCCAAAAGATAGAGTGCCGATCGGATTCAATCAGATCTGAATATGCTCTAAGAAGGTCCTCTACCTCACCAGCACAAATCGAATTGCGTCAAAGCCCGGCCTCAAGGGCCGGGCCAATCGCAGACTGCAATGATCTCAGGCCGTCTTTATGATTTCGAAAGACAGTTTTTCAATGAGTCGGCCAGATTGCGGATCAATTGCGGATAAAGGTTCGGGCCATCCTTCAATTCCGCGCCGAGCGGATCGAGAACGCCGGTTTTTGCATCTGTACCATCAATGACTGTACTGACGAGCTTCGGCTCGAATTGTGGTTCGGAGAAAACGCAGGTCGCGCCTAGCGATTTGACCTTGTCGTGAATTTGCGTGATGCGCGCTGCACCCGGTGCCTTTTCAGGACTGACGGTGATGGAACCGGCAGCTTTCACGCCGAAACGGTTTTCAAAATACTGATAGGCATCATGGAAAACGATAAACGGCTTGTCCTTGACCGGCGCCAGTTCTGCAGCCACGTCCTTGGTCAGCGTATCTAGCTTGGCCGCATAATCCTTTGCGTTCTTCTCATATTGTTGAGCGTGAGCCGGATCACTTTCGCTCAGGATCTTGGCGATGTCACCGACAAGCACCTTGCCGTTTTCCGGGTCGAGCCAGAAATGCAGATCATATTCGCCGTGATGATGGTGATGCGCACCCTTGCCAGCTTCGGCTGCATGATCATGATTATGGCCATCGTCCTTTTTATCATCATCATGGGAATGGTCATGAGCGTGGTCATGGCCTTCATGTGAATGCCCTTCGTGGGAATGACTTTCGTGGGAGTGGCCCTCACTGCCATGATCGTGCCCTTCATCGCCATGATCATGCGCCTCGAACGGACCGCCTTCACGGAATTTCAAACGCGTCAGGCCTTCCGCCTCGCCAAGCGCTACGACCTTCGCGCCCTCTCCCAGCGTGTCGATGGGCTTATCGAGAAAAGTTTCCATCGACGGCCCAGCCCAGAAAATGACTTTTGCATGTTCGATCGCTTCGGCATCTGATGGCTTCAGGCTATAACTATGTTCGGAGCCAGCGCCCTGTACGATCAGCTTCGGTTCGTCCACGCCCTGCATGACCGCAGAAACCAGCGAGTGAAGCGGCTTGATCGAAACGACGACTCCGTTACGCTCGGCGGCAAAAGCGCCACCGCCTATACTGACCAGAAATGCAGAAGCGAGTAAAAGGGAACGTAAGGATTTCATGATCTCTCTTTTCGACAAATATCAGAGTGATATGTTATTTTATTACATAGATTGCGTTATGCTATAACGTCTGGCATAAGGTGAGACAAGTCTTTTTTGTCGAAACCCATTTGGAAACGAATGGCTGCAAAGCTTCGCGGGGAAAGGCACTCTCGAAAAAGGCCTATGGGCTGACAGCCAAGACAGAAGATTTCAAAATCAGAATGTGAAATGTCCACGGGATTAAAAAACCGCTGGGCAAAAAGCCGAATCGGCAGATGATCATTCGGCACTAGAGCAGTGAAAGCCTGAAACCAGATGGCCACAAAAACCACCCTCCCCACGACACAGACCGGGGAGAAACTGATCGAATTGAAAGATGCCGGGGTTTTCCGTGATGGACGCTGGCTTGTGCGTAACGTGGACCTGAGCGTCGAGCGCGGCGAGATCGTAACGCTGATCGGACCCAATGGTGCCGGCAAGAGCACGGCGGCCAGAATGGCGTTGCGCATTATAAAGCCGGATGAGGGCAAGGTTGTACACCAGACAGGTTTGCGCATCGGATACGTGCCCCAGAAAATCACCATCGACCGCACCCTGCCGCTTTCTGTGGAACGGCTGCTGACACTGACCGGAGCACTTGGCAAAAAAGATATTATCTCCGCGCTTGAATCTGTCGGCATTGCGCATCTTCTGAAAGCGGAAACAGCGCATCTTTCCGGCGGTGAGTTTCAACGTGCACTCATGGCGCGTGCAATCGCCCGCAAGCCCGATCTTCTGGTTCTGGACGAACCCGTGCAGGGCGTCGATTTCTCTGGTGAAGCCGCACTTTACGAGCTGATCTCCACGGTCCGCGACGAAACGGGCTGCGGCGTGCTTCTGATTTCGCACGACCTGCATCTCGTTATGGCGGCAACCGACCGCGTCATCTGTCTCAATGGTCATGTCTGCTGTAGCGGCACGCCGCGTGACGTCACCACGAGTGCTGAGTATATCCGCCTTTTTGGCCGTCGCGCTGTCGGTCCGCTGGCCGTCTACGAACATCGTCACGATCATACGCATCTGCCGGACGGCCGCGTGCTGCATGCCGATGGTTCCGTTACCGATCATTGTCATGAAGATGATGGCCATCACCATGGTGAACACCACGGCGACCATGCCAAGGCGCATGGAGGCAGCTCTCATGCTTGACGATTTCTTCACCCGCGCGCTCATTGCCGGTGTCGGTCTGGCGCTCACCACCGGCCCGCTCGGCTGTTTCATCGTCTGGCGGCGCATGGCCTATTTCGGTGATACCATGGCACATTCAGCGCTGCTGGGCGTAGCGCTTGCTTTGATCTTCGATATCAATCTGATGATTGGCGTCTTCGCCGTCGCTGTGGCGATTTCCGCCATACTGCTGCTTTTGCAGCGCCGCCAGACCCTGTCGTCCGACGCCCTGCTCGGTATTCTCTCGCACGCAACCCTGGCACTCGGACTGGTCATCGTCGCTTTCATGACATGGGTGCGCGTCGATCTACTCTCATTCCTGTTCGGCGATATTCTTGCCGTATCGCGGATAGATATCGCCTTCGTCTACGGCGGCGGCATTTTCGTGCTCGCGGTTCTAGCCTGGCTCTGGCGCCCTTTTCTCGCCGCCACGATCAGCGAAGACATCGCGCGCGCCGAAGGCATGAACCCCGCTCTGTCGCGGATTATCTTTATGCTGCTGCTTGCCATCGTCATCGCGATCGCAATGAAGATTGTCGGCATTCTCCTGATCACAGCACTTCTCATCATCCCGGCCGCAACCGCACGCCGGTTTGCCTCGACTCCTGAGCAAATGGCGATTTTCGCCTCACTGATCGGCGCTGCCGGAGTCGTGAGCGGGCTTTATGGGTCGATCCATTTCGACACACCATCAGGCCCTTCTATCGTGGTCGGCGCACTTGCCATTTTCATTTTCAGCCTTTTGCCCCTAAATATAGGGAAACGCGCGAAGGCCTTATCGAAACGGACCGCTGAACAATGAGCACTCATCATCACCATCATCACCATCATCATCATGCCCCGCAGGACCTCACCCGCAACCAGACACTGGTTTTCGATGTGCTTTCCAAGGCTGAGGGGCCACTCAGCGCCTATACGATCCTCGACCAGCTACGCGACGACGGTTTTCGCGCGCCGCTTCAGGTCTACCGCGCGCTGGAAAAGCTTCTGGATTTCGGGCTTATCCACCGCCTTGAAAGCCTGAATGCTTTTGTCGCCTGCGCGCATCCGCAATGTCACGAGCAAGGTCTCGTCGCCTTCGCCATTTGCGAGAAATGCGGTCAGGTAACAGAATTTTCAGACGCGACGATTGAAAACCTCGTCAGTGCATGGAGCCTGCAAAACGGGTTTCGACCGAGCAAGACCACACTGGAACTGCGCGGCCTTTGCCACAGTTGCGGTGACCATTGACCGGACGCCTGCCAATTCTGGCAGACGTCCGATTGTTTTATAGCAGATGGTTGGTCCCCAGCATCTCTATGATACCAAGCGACAAAGCCATGGCGACGGCTGATGTGCGGTTGGAGCAGTTCAGCTTGATTTTTGCATTTTGCAGGTAGGTGACAACCGTCCAGCGGGCAATGCTGAGAATCTCAGCAATTTCACCATCTGTCTTGCCGTTTGCAGCCCATCGCAGACAATCGATCTCACGCGGTGTCAAAAGACCCGCCATCGTGTTGGCATCAGAGCCGCAAAGCGCGCCGTGGAGGTTTCCAGACAGGCTAAGCAGGCTTGGGCGCAACTTGGCGACGAATTGGGCACGATCTTCCTTTTCATCGACATCAAAAGTAAAAAGCGTACAGCCTGAAGCGCCCTTCGGGCTACGCGGAGAAACGGCGACGAAAAGATTGCCAATGCCATGCTTTCCAGCATCGCGAAGATAATCCGCAACAGCAGGACAGTCATCGGCTGCGTCCTGCAAGTCATGAACGATACCCGCACCATCATTGGAAAAATAGGGCGCATCATCGCGAAAAATCGGATCGATTGCAAAATAGTTCTTTGCTGAATAACGCGCCGACCAGGCGGTGGGAACGGTGAGGACGACCGTTAAATCAGAGGACCCGATCTTGGCGCAATCGCCGATCCGCCCACGGTAGGAATGAACGATATAACGGCAGTTTGTCTCATCGCGCATCCGGGTGAGCATGTTAAGCGTATCGCTTTGGAACGAAGCACCAAAAAAGGTTTTCTTAAAATTAGGGAAATGAACGAGATCAAGTGTCATAGGAATATCCTTGCAAATCAAGCCTTTAAAAATCCGGCTTGCCGCTTCACACCCTACAGACGACGGCTTTAGAATCGTTCTGACGGGCTATTCAATCATTTATAAGTGACAAAAAAAATAAGCTGCATGGCAACTCGCAATAACTATCCGGTAAAATCTTGATCACAAGAACTATGCCAAAATATGGCCGTTTCACAAAAATATTCAGTCAGGTGCTGGACTGGTCTTGCCATAGGCTTTGAAGAAGAAGTCGACGCCAGCATCGACATTAGCCCGGATGACCGCCTCTGAGGGGGGATCGCGCAACACGCTGAAAAGACGTGGGCGATAAAGCCCGGCTAAAAACAGATCGGCAAGCTGATAGGCTACCCGCTGGGAATCGATCGGCTCCAGAACCCCGGCCTCCACCATCCTGTCGAGATACTGAACCATAGCCTCAAGGCTGCGCCGGGGGCCACGATCATAAAACGCTGCGGCCAACTCCGGTTTGCGCTCACTCACGCCAAGCACGATACGTTGTGCGCGAATGGCCGTAGACGAGGTGATCAGTGTCACCAGCGCAACCCCGAACTCGGTCAGTTCCTCGCGGTTTGAAAACCCCTTTTCAAGCTTTCCAATGAGCGCACCAAACATGGTTTTGCGATAATGCTCACAAAGGGCTACGAACAGATCTTCCTTGCTGTTGAAATAGACGTAGATCGTACCCTTAGAGACGCCCGCCTCGCGCGTTATATCGTTCATGCTCGCAGCGTCAAAACCCATGCGCAGGAACACATTTTGTGCGCCTTCGAGAATCTGACGCCTTTTGACGGGGTCCTGCCCTGCACCAAGCCGCGTGCGCCCGCAATCACCTACTAAAACACTGTCCCCGGCTCTAGTAGACCTTGGCCGGGTCTTTGTAGCAACTCCCTGCGCGCCTTCGTCCACCAGCCCGTTACTGGTATCGGCGCTGAACGTATCGACACGTTCCAGGATGTTGCGTTGCGGTTTCATATCACAAAACTCTTACTGATTTCGAACCGGTCGGTTCGATATATGCTTGATATGCGCAGCTTATTGCACTAAGTCAACATCGAAATCGAACCAATCGGTTCAATCCCCAAACGCTCAGGACATTTCCGATGGCTGTAAAGAAGTCTGTAGACCAGGCCGATATCCGCCCCTTCCCCAATGCCAGAACAGGCACGGCGGACAGTACCACGGCGCAGGATGGACCGGCGGCAGAACGTCCGCAGCCCGAAGCGCTCCCGCATCAAGAGTCCCAGTCTGCACCGGTGGCAAAACCCGCCGAGAAAAAGGGGCCGGCCAGGCGCTTTGTTTTACCGGTGCTCATTATTGCGGCGGTCGCAGCTGGATTGTGGTACGGTTATCACTACTGGACGGTCGGCCGGTTCATGGTCTCGACTGATGACGCCTATGTTCAGGGCGATATTGCCTCCATCGCGCCCAAAGTGACCGGCTATATCGACAATATTCCGGTTGTCGCAAACCAGACGGTCAAGGCCAATGACGTCATCTTCCAGCTTGATTCCGGCGACTACCGCATTGCGCTCGACGAGTCCGAAGCCAAGCTTGCGACCCAAAAGGAGACGCTGAACCGTATCCTCGCACAGACCGAAGCGGCGCGCGCGACACTGCAACAGGCAGAAGCACAGAAACAAGCCAGCACTGCCGTTCTGACCAATGCTCAGGCGACACTCAGCCGGGTGCAGAAGCTGCATCAGACAAAATTCGTCGCGCAATCCGAACTCGACAATGCCCAATCCTCGCTCGATCAGGCGCGTGCCAATCTGGCTGGGTCAGAAGCGCAGATTGCTTCGGCCAAGGCTAATATCGGCGTTCTCGACGCGCAATACAGGGAAGCGGACAGTTCGACCAGATCGCTCGAACTCGCCCGTGACAAGGCAGCACGCGATCTGTCTTTCACCACCTTGCGCGCGCCCTTTGATGGTGTGATTGGCAATTTAGCTGGCAAAAAAGGCGATCTGGTCTCTCCCGGACAGAAGATCGCGGCCCTCGTCCCGGTCAGCCAGCTTTATATCGATGCCAATTACAAGGAAACGCAGTTGGCCTCGATCAAGGTTGGCGAGACAGCGCATATCTATGTCGACGCGCTCGACGGCGAGAAATTCGAAGGCAAGGTCATATCCGTTGCCCCTGCATCGGGCGCCGTCTTCTCATTGCTGCCGCCTGAAAACGCCACAGGCAACTTTACAAAGGTCGTGCAGCGTGTGCCGGTGCGCATCGCCATCCCGCAGGAAGCGCTTGATTCCGGCAAGATCAGGGCCGGCCTGAGCGTTATCGTCGATATCGACACACGCACGGCACCCGACGCGCCAGCCGAATAAGCAGCGTAATAACATGAACAAAGGCGCGGCATGACATTTTCCCGCGCCGTTTCATCCATCCCTTTCGGAGTGCGCCGTCATGGCCGCAGACACCACAATGGGGCCGATGGCTCCGTCAGAGGAACGCATCGACCCCAAGAAAGCGATTGCTTTTCTGGCAATGGTATTCGGGATGTTCATGGCCATCCTCGATATCCAGATCGTGTCGGCCTCGTTATCCGAAATTCAGGCTGGCCTCAGTGCAAGTTCCGACGAAATATCGTGGGTGCAGACCTCCTATCTGATCGCCGAAGTGATCATGATTCCGCTGTCGGGTTTTTTGGGGCGGCTTTTGTCGACACGCGTGCTCTTTACCCTTTCGGCAGCGGGCTTCACCCTTGCCAGTATGTTGTGTGCGACCGCCACCAATATCGAGCAGATGATCGTCTACCGCGCCATTCAGGGGTTTATCGGTGGCGGCATGATCCCAAGTGTGTTTGCGGCCGCTTTTACGATTTTTCCGCCCTCAAAACGCTCCATCGTCTCACCGATGATCGGACTTGTGGCGACACTTGCGCCAACGATCGGCCCGACAATCGGCGGCTATCTCAGTCATGCCTTTTCGTGGCACTGGCTGTTTCTGGTCAATGTGGGCCCCGGCATTCTGGTGAGCATCGCCGCATGGAACCTCATTGATTTTGACGAGGGCGACAGCTCGCTGTTGAGCAAATTCGACTGGTGGGGTCTTATCGGCATGGCCGCCTTCCTCGGTTCCATGGAATATGTACTCGAAGAAGGTCCGCGCAATGACTGGCTGCAGGACGAAGCCATCTTCATTCTTTCCATCCTGATGACGGTTGGCGGCATCCTGTTTTTCTACCGCGCCTTTACCGCCGAGCAACCAATTGTGGATTTGCGCGCTTTCAAAAACGTCAACTTCGCTTTTGGCTCGCTGTTCTCGTTCGTCATGGGTGTCGGGCTTTATGGCCTCACTTATCTTTATCCGCTCTATCTCGGCAGCATTCGCGGCTATGATGCGCTGATGATCGGCGAAGCATTGTTCGTCAGCGGCCTTGCCATGTTCTTTACCGCCCCAGTGGCAGGTTTTCTGTCCAACAGGCTGGATCCGCGCATCATGATGATGATCGGCTTTCTGGGCTTTGCTGCGGGTACATGGATGGTTACGGGCCTCACCGCCGACTGGGATTTCGACGAGTTGCTGCTGCCGCAAATCCTGCGCGGCTGCTCTTTGATGCTGTGCATGGTGCCGATCAACAATCTGGCGCTCGGCACACTGCCACCAGCGCTTATGAAAAACGCTTCCGGCCTTTTCAACCTGACGCGCAATCTCGGCGGTGCCGTGGGGCTTGCCGTCATCAATACGATTCTCACGCGCCGCACCGACATGCATTACGACCGATTGGCAGAACATGTGCGTTGGGGAAATAGCGAGGCGGAGAACATGCTCGCCAACCTGACGGCGAAATATAACGCTGCAGGCCTTGATGGCGCAACAATCGCCATTTCCAAAATGTCGGGCATGGTCCGCCAGCAGGCCACACTGATGTCGTTTATCGACGTGTTCTTCATCCTGACATTGATGTTCTGCTCGCTGGCCGTCTGCGCCATGCTTTTACGCAAACCAAAGCAGGCCGCAGGCGGTGGTGGCGGCCATTAAGGCAAAATAACCGCTTCCGATTATGACAACCAGAAAACCGGTTTTATATTTTTTGTCATAAACATAGGACTCCTTTTGAGAGGTGAATTGCTAAGTCCCTGAAAACGTGGTTCACTTTTCATCAATGGCGATTTATGACAGACATGGGGCTGTCATCCAGCCGTCATATGGGGCGAGTAACGGGAGAGCGGAGTTTCCGGAGAATCCCGGAACTGCCGTGGGGTCCAACAGGGAGTCAACCAATGCTAAACCACACAGCGCGTTTGCTGTCACTTTCGACGGCTATCGCCGTTGCCGGAGTTTCCATTGCGAGCGCAGAGCCTTCAGCCGAACTGATCGCCGCGGCCAAAGCCGAAGGTCAGTTGACCACCATCGCCCTTCCGCATGACTGGTGCGGCTATGGTTCGATCATCCAGAGTTTCAAGGATAAATACGGCCTCAAGGTCAATGAATTGAACCCCGATGCGGGTTCGGGCGACGAAATTGAAGCCATCAAGGCCAACAAGGACAATAAGGGCCCGCAGGCCCCTGACGTGATCGATGTCGGCTTCGCCTTCGGCACCTCTGCCAAGAAAGACGGCCTGACCCAACCTTACAAGGTCGCGACCTGGGACGAAATTCCTGATAGCGCCAAGGACCCTGAAGGCCACTGGTACGGCGATTATTATGGCGTGCTGGGCTTTGAAGTAAACAAGGACATCGTCAAGGACGTGCCGCAGGACTGGGATGATCTGCTCAAGAGCGATTATGCCAATTCGGTGGCGCTTGCCGGTGATCCACGCGTTTCCGCACAGGCC
The DNA here is from genome assembly GCA_032057925.1 of Rhizobiaceae bacterium. Classification (GTDB taxonomy): domain Bacteria; phylum Pseudomonadota; class Alphaproteobacteria; order Rhizobiales; family Rhizobiaceae; genus Brucella. The sequence goes on along the minus strand of DAMCEK010000008.1, from coordinate 127,285 downwards.
ATTCTCGGCGTTCATGCAGCCGGTATCGCCCGTGGCGGTCAGCCGGGCGCCGAAGCTGGCAAGAAAGGCCTTGAGTTCTACAAGGAGCTGAACGCCAACGGCAATTTCGTTCCGGTTATCGGCAAGGCGGCATCTCTCGCGCAAGGCTCGACGCCCATCGTCATTCGCTGGGATTACAACGCACTCGCCGACCGTGATACGCTCAAAGGCAACCCGGAAATCGAGACTGTCATTCCCAAATCAGGCGTCGTTGCCGGTGTTTATGTTCAGGCAATTAGCGCCTATGCACCACACCCCAACGCGGCCAAACTCTGGATGGAACACATCTATTCCGACGAAGGTCAGCTTGCCTATCTGAAGGGCTATTGCCATCCGATCCGCTTTAACGCGATGGCCAAGGCTGGCAAGATCCCGCAGGACCTGCTCGACAAGCTGCCGCCTGCAGAAGCCTATGAAAAGGCCATCTTCCCAACTATTGAGCAGATCGAAGCCGCACAGGAAGAAATCACGAAGAACTGGGATAGCGTCGTCGGCGCAAACGTTCAGTAAGAAGTTATCTTCTCGCAATTATCTGCGGCGATCCTTATGGATTGCCGCAGATTTCCAAAGCTGTCTTATCTTCTCATTTCAACGCTTGTTGCGAACAAAAACAGGTGGCATCGTGTGGGCGGTGCTTTAAAGAAGGAACGCATGAGCTCAACAGCTAATACAGCCGTCGCTCTCGATGGTGGGAGTGCTGATCAGCACCGCCCCAAACAAAAGCGCAAGCGCCAATTGCCGTTGGCCTGGGTTGGCGTTGCACCTTTTTTCCTGTTTGCCATTCTGTTTCTGCTTTGGCCGACCATGTATCTGGTTGTTGGCGCGTTTCAGGACCCGGCAGGCAATTTTACATTTCAGAATATTCAGGACCTGTTCCAGCCACAGATTATGAGCGCCTACTGGATTTCGATCAAGGTCAGCCTTGCATCGGCCATCGGTGGCGCAATCATCGGTTTTTTCCTTGCCTGGGCCGTGGTGCTGGGCAATCTGCCGCGCGTCCTGCGCCCGACCGTGCTGACATTTTCGGGTGTCGCATCCAATTTTGCCGGCGTTCCGCTGGCTTTCGCCTTTCTCGCAACACTGGGACGCACTGGCTTCGTCACCATCCTGCTGCGCGAATGGTTCGGCTTCAATCTTTACGGAACAGGCTTCAACCTGTTGAGCTTTTTCGGCCTGACGCTGACATATCTTTTTTTCCAGATCCCGCTGATGGTGCTGATCCTGACACCTGCACTCGACGGGCTGAAAAAAGAATGGCGCGAGGCATCCTCCATTCTGGGCGCAAGCAACTTTCAATATTGGCGCATGGTGGCATTTCCGATTCTATGGCCAAGCCTGCTCGGCACGACGCTTCTGCTGTTCGCCAATGCTTTTGGCGCCATCGCCACAGCCTATGCGCTGACCGGCTCCTCGCTCAACATCGTTCCAATCCTGCTTTTTGCGCAAATCCGCGGCGATGTGCTGCATAATCAGAATCTCGGCTATGCGTTGGCACTCGGCATGATCGTAATCACCGGCATATCGAACCTTATCTATATCTGGCTGCGCATGCGCGCCGAAAGGTGGCAGCGATGAAAGGCTCGGCAACGCAGAAAATCGGCGCCTGGATTGCCTTCATCATCGGGGCGCTCTACTTTCTCGTACCGCTGATCGGTACGTTCGAGTTTTCGCTTCGCATGCGCCGCGGCGAATATTCCTTCGATGCCTATCGCGTTGTGTTCAGCGACGAACGGTTTCAGGCAACATTCGGCTATTCGATCATGCTTGGGTTGCTGACCATCGTGTTCGGCGTATTGCTGGTCGTGCCCACCGCCTATTGGGTGCGCCTGCGCCTGCCGCAACTTCGGCCCGTGATGGAATTCATCACGCTGATGCCGCTGGTCATTCCGGCCATCGTCATCGTGTTCGGCTATTTGCGCATCTATAATTCATCGTCGTGGCTGCCATTCACATCCTCGACGCGGGCCACCGACCTGCTTTTGATGTTCGGCTATATGACGCTGTCGCTGCCCTATATGTATCGCGCCGTCGACACCGCCATGCGCACCATCGACGTGGCGACACTAACGGAAGCCGCCCAGAGCCTTGGCGCGGGCTGGGGCCGGATCATGTTCAAGATCATCTTCCCGAATGTGATTTCCGGCGTGATGAGCGGGGCTTTCATTACGTTTGCCATCGTGATCGGCGAGTTTACGCTGGCTTCGCTTTTGAACCGTCCCGCCTTTGGGCCCTATCTGCAACTCGTGGGCGCCAACCGCGCCTATGAGCCCTCGGCGCTTGCGATCATTTCGTTCGGCATTACGTGGCTTGCCATCATCATGCTGCAACTCGTCTCGCGCTTCAATAAATTCAAGACAAATGCCGGGTAACACGCATGGCTTTTCTTAATCTCAAGCACCTGAAAAAAAGCTTTGGCGCCAACTCGGTTGTCCATGATTTCAATCTTGCCGTGGAAAAAGGCGAATTCGTCTCCTTTCTCGGCCCATCGGGGTGCGGCAAGACCACCGTGCTGCGCATGATCGCAGGCTTTGAAAGTGCTGATTTCGGTTCCATCGAGATCGACGGCAAGGATGTCATCGATCTCAAGCCCAACCAGCGCAATATCGGCATGGTATTTCAGGCCTATGCGCTGTTTCCCAATATGACGGTGGCGCAGAATGTCTCCTTTGGCCTGCGCGTTGCAGGCAAGCCCAAGGCGGAAATCGACGCGACGGTGAAGGAAATGCTTGGCCTCATCAGGCTGGATCATCTCGCCGACCGCTACCCCTACCAGATGTCGGGCGGCCAGCAGCAGCGCGTGGCGCTGGCGCGTGCGCTCGCCACCAAGCCGCAGGTCCTGCTGCTCGACGAACCGCTCTCGGCGCTCGATGCCAAAATCCGCATTTCGCTGCGCGAGGAAATCCGCGCCATCCAGCAAAAGCTCGGCATTACCACCGTTTTCGTGACCCATGATCAGGAAGAGGCGCTGTCGATCTCCGACCGCATCGTCGTCATGCATGAAGGCCGCGCCGATCAGATCGGCTCACCCTTCGAGATTTACAATCGTCCTGCATCACGCTTCGTCGCTTCTTTCGTCGGCACGCTCAATATGCTCGAAGCCACCGTCAGCGCACCTGATGAGAATCGCATCGATCTCGACGGACACAGCATTGTCGTGAAGGAAGAGCTCGGCGCCCACGCCAAAGGCAAAACCGTAACGCTGGCGCTCCGCCCGGAAGCCATCAGTCTGGAAGCGCGCAAGAGCCACGATACAGCACTCGATGCCACAATCGAGGATGTGCATTTTCTGGGATCCGTCATCCGCACCCGCGTGTTGCTCGGTCAGAACCGGCTGTCATTCGACACTTTTAACGATCCCACCCAGCCACCGCCGCAGCGTGGCGACGAGGTTAAGGTTCATTTTGCAGCACACGATATTCTGGTGCTGGCGGATTAAGCTCAGCTCATTTGAAACCGCTACGTATTTTCATCGAAAATGATCTATAAGTTCAGCTTCATGGTGACGAGTCGTTTTGCAAGGCATGGTGTCGATGGCTGAACGCCGAGAGGCAGAACCGGTTAGGAACAAGGACGAACTGGAACGTACCGCAGAGTCACGGCGCATTCTGGAGCGCCTTGAACAAAGCGGTGCCGACAGTATGCTACGGCGCGGCCTTACGCGCACGGCGAGCCATTTCTCGGCTGAAGACGCGCCAGAAAACGACCCTATCGAAGTCTGGGCCACACGCATCGGACGCTTTATAGGCCTTTTCATCACGCTGGCAATCATCGGCTGGCTTCTTCTCTATCTTCTGTCAGATCGGCCTCTTTCATGACAAATCCCAAGCCTTCCGACAAAACCACTGTCATCGTTATTTCCAGCCATGTCGTTCGCGGTTCAGTTGGTAACCGCGCTGTTGTTTTCGCTTTGGAAACCCTGGGCTTTCCAGTCTGGGCCGTACCCACGATTGTTCTGCCCTGGCATCCCGGCCATGGACCGGCAGGACGCATCGTTGCCCCGGCTGAAGAATTCGAACAACTGATGCAGGATTTGTTGCGCGCACCGTGGCTTGGTGAGGTCGGCGCGATCATTTCGGGCTATTTTGGCGACCCGGCACAGGTTTCCTCTGTCGCAAGCTTTGTTAAGGCCGTGAAGGAAAAACACCCGGACGTGACCTATTTCTGCGATCCGGTCATTGGCGATGAAGGTGGTCTTTATGTATCCGAAGCCATTGCGACGGGTATCCGTGACACGCTTCTGCCTCTAGCCGATATTGCAGCACCCAACCGCTTCGAGCTTACATGGCTGACCGGCGTGCCGCTTGAAGACAATAATGCCTTAATGGAAGCGGCCCTTGGCACAGGACCGGCAACTATGCTGATCACATCCGCCTACCCGATGATGACAGGCAGCATCGGCAATATATTGCTAACGCCGACGACAGCGCTGATGGCCGAACATCGTCGGGTTGACGGTCCGACCAACGGGCTTGGGGATCTGACCTCAGCCGTGTTTCTCGCCCGCCGCCTGTCTGGCCTTTCGGAAGAAAAGATACTGCAAGGTACCACTGCGGCTGTGTTTGAAATTCTGGCGAGGACGGCCAAACGCGGCGCAGACGAGTTGATGCTGGAGGCTGACGCATCAAGCCTTTCCACGCCGATGGCGATGGTGCAGACACGGCGGCTGGTGCACCCCACCAAGGGGCTACGAGCATAACGCCCTTACACCCTTAAAAGACATTGAAGAGGCTCCAATGCATCTCAAACAGCTAGCGGGTTCGGCAGCCCTTTTATTCGTAATTACAGTCGCCTCCGGTTGCAATGGCACCAAGGCGCAGGAAAATATTGAGGTTTCCAAAGCACTTGGAACACGCCAGTGCGAGCAGGATCAAGGCGACGCTTTGGAAAAGCTTGCCGATGCGCTTACACAGGCGGGTGTGACGGTGCTTTCGAAGAAACAGGGGCATGACGGCAAAAGCCATATTACCGTCTGCGGCGCAGCAGACGGGCGCACGGGCGTCTTTTCCATTCCCGCTACACAGATCGAAAAGGCCGCGCGTTTAGGCTTTACCCGACTTTAATAGCCAGCGCGCCAACGTGACAATCGGCGCAGTTTTTCGATTGCCCTCGATTTCCGATCAGGATATTTAGCCGTTATGGTAGATCTTCCAGAAACACTTTTAAACGGCTATCGCTCCTTCATGGGCGAGCATTACAGCCACGAAACCAGACGGTATCGGGAGCTCGCTGAAAAGGGCCAATCACCCCAGACGCTGGTGATCGCCTGTTGCGATTCGCGTGCAGCCCCTGAAACTATATTCAACGCCGCGCCGGGTGAGATTTTTGTGTTGCGCAATGTCGCAAACCTCATTCCGCCCTTTGAACCGGATGGCGAATTTCATGCAGCTTCTGCAGCCATTGAATTTGCCGTGCAAAGTCTCAAGGTCAAGCATATCGTGGTCATGGGCCATGGGCGCTGCGGCGGTATCAAGGCGGCTCTTGACACCGAAAGCAATCCGCTTTCATCCAGTGACTTCATCGGCAAGTGGATGAGCCTGATTGCACCTGCAGCAGAAACCATTAGCGGCAATGATCTCATGACCTCCGGTGAGCGGCAGACGGCACTTGAGCGCATTTCAATCCGCTACTCCCTCAATAATCTGCGCACCTTCCCTTTTGTCGATGCGATGGAGAAAAAGGGAAAGCTGTCACTGCACGGCGCGTGGTTCGACATTTCCAGCGGAGAACTCTGGGTGATGGATCACCAGAGCGGAGATTTCAACCGCCCGGAAATCGGCCAGGAATCGGCACAGGCAAGCTGATTCCCGACGATCCTGTTTAAAAATGCATTCCAACATAAAAAGCCCGGCCAAAGTCGGGCTTTTTTAATAGATTTTGCAAACAGACGCGGATCAGTTTCCGTCGATCGCCTTGCCCATAACGGCAATGGCGCGCTGGTAAACCTGTGCGGCGTTCCAGCCCTGAATTGCGCCATAATTGGCTTCACCCGGCTGATAACCACCACCACGACGCCAGCCATGACCGACGAGGAAGTTGGCGGTCGAATAAAGCGCATCGGCCTTGGAACGCGCCATATCGATATGACCGCTGCCATCGCCATCCACGCCGTATTTCAAAACATTGACCGGCAGGAACTGGGTCTGGCCGATTTCGCCATGCATCGCACCAACGGCGTTCGGCGCAAGGTCCTGACGATCAATCAGCTTGAGAGCAGCATAAAGCTGATTGGTGAAATAATCGCTACGGCGGCAATCATAGGCAAGCGTTGCAACGGCCGACAGCGTGTGCTGCTTGCCGAGATAGGCGCCAAAGCCGGTTTCCATGCCCCAGATGGCGATCAGCGGACCGGCGGGAACGCCATAGCGTTTTTCGATATTGGCAAAGAGCGACGCGTTCTGCTTCTTGATGGATTTGCCGCGCTGGATGATCGCGTTGGCACCACGCTTTTGCATGAACTGCTCGAAGGAGAGCTTGAAGCTCTTCTGGTTGCGGTCGGCATTGATGGTGGCCTGCGCATATTTGGTATTGCTCAGAGCACCGATACCACGCTTGCCGATGCCGCGACCTGGCGCTTCCTTGAGCGTCTGCTGCAACCAGGCATTATAACCGGCGGCATTGTTGCCGCACTTCGCGGCTTGCGCCGTGCTGACGCCCGCAAACATGCCGGCTGCAAGTACTGTCGCCGTCAAAATGCGGCCCTTGGCAGTCAACGCCATTCGTCTCTCCTTGTGAGCTGATCGGGTCAGGGGACCCGCGAAACTGATTCGCCTCTGCGAGAATTTGCCATCAGATGCCCAAATTGTCATCGCAGTTCTGCGATAAATCGCGTAAAACAATGGTAATTTACTTGACATTTCGCCCCCCTACCCGTAGTGGCGTGGCTTAATCAATCCGCGATCTTCAGAACGCGAGCCGCCGACCGGGACCCATTATGGTATAAACGATCCCGGAGGTCCACATCCGACAGCGCAATGCGCCCTCGGGTGCTGTATCGCTTTGGCTGCGACTTGAACTGAACCTGAAACGGAACGATCTATCCCGGATGTGCCTCCCGCCCATTCCCGGATAAAAGGAAAAGTCGATGTTTGAATCACTTCAGGAGCGTCTTGGCTCCATTCTGAACGGCCTGACCGGACGCGGCGCTCTTTCCGAAAGCGACGTGACGGCAGCGCTGCGCGAAGTGCGTCGTGCGCTGATCGAAGCCGATGTCTCGCTGGAAGTGGTTCGCTCCTTCACCGACAAGGTGCGCGAAAAAGCCGTTGGCGCTGAAATCCTCAAAAGCATCAAGCCCGGACAGATGGTCGTCAAGATCGTTCATGACGAGCTTATCGAGATGCTTGGCACCGAGGGCGTTACGCTTGATCTCAATGCGCCTGCTCCGGTTGTCATCATGATGGTCGGCCTGCAAGGCTCGGGTAAAACCACAACGACCGGCAAGATCGCCAAGCGCCTTACCGAGCGCCAGCGCAAAAAAGTGCTGATGGCGTCGCTTGATACGCGTCGCCCGGCAGCGCAGGAACAGCTTCGCCAGCTCGGCACCCAGACATCGGTCGACACATTGCCGATCATTGCCGGACAGTCGCCGGTTGAGATTGCCGCACGCGCCGTACAGGCCGCGAAACTCGGCGGGCACGATGTTGTCATTCTCGATACCGCAGGCCGCACGCATATCGACGAGCCGCTGATGGTTGAAATGGCGGATATCCGCAAGGCCGCCAATCCGCATGAAATTCTGCTGGTTGCCGACAGCCTGACCGGTCAGGACGCCGTCAATCTCGCGCGCAATTTTGACGAACGCGTTGGCATTACCGGTATTGTGCTGACCCGCATGGACGGTGATGGCCGCGGCGGTGCTGCCCTTTCGATGCGTGCCATTACCGGCAAGCCGATCAAGCTGATCGCCACCGGCGAAAAGATGGATGCGCTTGAGGAATTCTATCCCAAGCGCATTGCCGACCGCATTTTGGGCATGGGCGACATCGTTTCGCTCGTCGAAAAAGCTGCTGAAAACATCGATGCGGAAAAAGCCGCAGCGATGGCCAAGAAGATGCAGTCGGGCAAGTTCGATCTCAACGATCTCGCCGACCAGCTGGGCCAGATGAAAAAGCTCGGCGGCATGGGCGGTATCATGGGCATGATGCCCGGCATGGGCAAGATGAAGGATCAGGTGGCTGCCGCCGGTCTTGATGACAAGATTTTTGACCGTCAGCTCGCCATTATCGGCTCCATGACCAAGGCCGAACGCGCCAATCCCGATCTGCTCAAGCACAGCCGCAAGCAGCGCATCGCCAAGGGTTCGGGCACCAACGCTGCCGATATCAACAAGCTGCTCAAGATGCACCGTCAGATGGCCGACATGATGAAGGCCATGGGCAAGGGCAAAGGCGGCATGATGAAACAGATGATGGGTGGCCTTGCCGGCAAGATGGGCCTTGGTGGCTTAGCGGGCGGAATGGGCGGCATGCCTGATTTGTCCAAGATGGACCCCAAGCAGCTCGAAGCGCTTGCCAAGCAGGCCGAGGCTGCCGGGCTTGGTAAAGGTGGCGGCTTGCCCGGCCTTCCCGGCGGCGGTCTGCCCGGTTTGGGCGGTCCCAAGCTTCCGGGTCTTGGTGGCGGCCTTCCCGGTTTGCCGAAAAAGAAGTGAACATTATGGCTGACGAACAAAACACTGTCCCTGCTGAATTGCTCGCTCTGCGTGCTTCCATCGACAATATCGATGCGGCACTCATCCACATGCTTGCCGAGCGGTTTCGCTGCACCAAGGCTGTGGGTGTCCTGAAAGCTGAACGTGGGCTTGCTGCTGCCGATCCCGCACGGGAAAAGCGTCAGGTCGAGCGTCTGCGTGCGCTTGCGACCGATGCCAATCTCGATCCCGATTTTGCCGAAAAATTCCTGAACTTCATCGTGAAGGAAGTCATTCGGCACCATGAGCATACCGCTGCCAATCACAGCGGAAACTAAGTTGCCATCAAGGCAAAATATTTTGACTAAAGGAAGAAAACAATGGCTCTGAAAATTCGTCTTGCCCGCGCTGGCTCCAAGAAGCGCCCTTACTACCATATCGTTGTTGCCGACGTTCGCGCACCGCGTGACGGCCGCTTCATCGAGGCTGTCGGTTCGTGGAACCCGGTTCTGCCCAAGGATGCCGAGCGCACAAAGCTCGACGCCGAGCGCATCCAGCATTGGATTTCACAGGGCGCGCAGCCGACCGATCGCGTTCTGCGCTTCCTCGACCAGGCTGGCCTTGCCAAGCGTCCGGCTCGCGCCAACCCGACCAAGGGTGAACCGGGCAAGAAGGCACAGGAGCGTATTGCTCTGGCCAAGCAGGCTGAAGAAGAAGCCGCTGCCAAGGCCGCTGAAGCTGCTGCTGCCGCCGCAGCGCCTGCTGAGGAAGCTCCGGCTGAAGAAGCTGCAAGCGAATAATATTTTCGCAGTGCGAGATAAAAAAGCGGTGGAGCAATCCGCCGCTTTTTTCATGTGCGTACGTTATCAATTGTGAATCGACTGGACCTTATAGAAAAACTATCTATCTTGTTGATTTAACGGCATGCATTGTCGTGCAGATGATGATGCAAGCGTGATACCGTTTCAGGCGCCCGACAAAGCGTCGCTTCTCTGGAGTATCCCATGACGGCTTCCACCGCTATCCGCTCTTTCCCCTTCAGCCGTATTCTCGCTGTTCTCAGCCTGACCATTCTGGTTCCGCTGCTGTCAGCCTGCGGTTTCAACACGATCCCGACCAATGAAGAGCGGGCCAAGGCTGCATGGAGTGAAGTGCAGAACCAGTATCAGCGCCGCGCCGATCTGGTGCCTAATCTGGTGGAAACGGTCAAGGGCTACGCCGCGCACGAAAAGGAAACGCTTCAGGCGGTGATTGATGCCCGCGCCAAGGCGACACAGGTGCAGATCACGCCCGAAACACTCAACAATCCTGAACTCTTCAAGCAGTTTCAGGACAATCAGGCCAACCTGACCGGCGCCCTTTCGCGCCTGATGGTGGTGGTCGAGCGTTATCCCGACCTCAAAGCCAACCAGAACTTCCTTGCACTGCAGTCACAGCTTGAAGGCACCGAAAACCGTATCGCCGTTTCACGCCGTGATTATATCGAAGCCGTGCGCGTCTATAACACCGCCATCAAGACCATGCCGACGATGATCTGGACATGGATCTGGTTCCGTGATGCTCAGCCGATGCAGACATTCAGCGCCGATGCAGCAAGCCAGAACGCGCCTCAGGTCAATTTTAACAACTAATCGGGCTTTTCGTGGCTGCAATGCTTCCCATGCGTGAGATGGTTCGTGGCTCTTTCGGGCCACGAGTGCTCGTGGCACTCCTCCTGTTTGTGTTTGCGGCCTTCGTTGCTAGCAATGTTCATGCACAGGACGCCGCAAAACCCACGCAGGTCTTAAGCGGTCGTGTCGTGGATGATGCGGGTATCATCGATCCGCTCGCGCGGCAGCAGCTCACGCAAAAGCTTGCCGATTTTGAAGCAAAGTCCTCCGATCAGGTGGTCGTGGTCACGGTTCCAAGCCTTAATGGCGAAGACTTCGAAACCTATGCCAACCGTCTGTTCCGCGCCTGGGCACTGGGCCAGAAACAGGAAAATAACGGCATTCTTCTGCTGGTCGCGCCCAATGATCGCAAGGTGCGCATCGAAGTGGGCTATGGGCTGGAAGGCGCCATGACGGATGCGCTTTCAAGCGTCATCATCAATGGCACCATCATTCCCGAATTCCGCAAGGGCGATTATTCCAATGGCGTCGTACAGGGCGTAAACGGCATCCTGTCGGTCCTTTCAGGCGATGGTGCCGAATTGGAGGCACGCGCCAAGCGCAATGCCCAGACCAGTGTCACGTCCAGTTCTGGTGGCACCGACTGGGTTTTCGTCATCTTCATCACCTTCTGGTGCCTGATTTTCTTCGGCGGTTTTGGTATGGCCATCCTGACCCCGGTGTTTGGTCGCAAAATCGGTCCCGGTAAATATGAATGGCTGGGGACGGTCGTCGACTACAATAACCGCGGCGGTTCAGGCGGTGGCGGTGGCGGGGGTGGCTGGTCTTCCGGTGGCGGCGGATGGTCGTCGGGCGGGGGTGGCGGCGGTTTCTCCGGTGGCGGTGGCTCATCGGGCGGCGGCGGCGCTTCGGGCAGTTGGTAAGGAGACGATCTTGACAGAGAATAACCTTATCGGTGCCGAAGATCACCAGCGCATCGCGCAAGCCATCCGCGATGCGGAGGCCAATACCAGCGGTGAGATTTATGCTGTGCTGGCACGTTCCAGCGATGATTATTTCTTTGCCTCAGGTTTTGTTGCCACCTGTGGTGTTCTGATTGCTTCCGTCATTGCAGCGTTTCTGGCGTATTGGTACTGGTTCGATATTCGCCTGCCAATGTTTGGTCTTGCGGTGCTGGCAGCCTTTATCACGGCCATGCTGGTGCTCTGGCTGTTTCCGTCCATCCGCCTTTTGCTGGTGCCGCATCGTATTCGCTACAAGCGTGCACACCTCAATGCGGTGCAGCAGTTTCTGGCACGCAATGTCCATATTACCGAACATCGAACCGGCATCCTGCTTTTCGTCTCCATGGCCGAACATTATGCCGAAGTGATTGCCGATGCGGGCATTCATGCGCGCGTCGAACAGGACGAATGGAACGGCATTGTCGCCACACTTTTGCATCATGCTTCACGCAAACAAGTCGCGGAAGGATTCGTGCTGGCCATCGGTCAGGCGGGAAATCTGCTGGAAAATCACTTTCCCGCCGGTGCGCATAATCCAAACGAGCTTGACGATCATCTGATCGAACTTTGACGACTGATTTGAACCCATGAGGATTGATGTGACGTTTACGTAAATCATATACGACACACGGTTGAATGCCGTGCAGCATATTCAAAAATTTTAAGAATTGTTCCCGCAGTTTTATTGCAAATTAAATGGATTAAATGCCAAGCTTCTGGCTTTCACGGATTTTTTCGCGGCATTTCAAAGTTTTGTCATCGAAAGCAATATCCTATCTGCTAGGTTGACGCGCATTGCCCATCAGGAGAGGAGTATCCGGCGTGACTGCAAAGCAGGATCGGTCGAGCAAGGTCAAAAATTCCAAGGCAAGCAAGGAGGAAAAGAAGGGAAGCAAGCCAAAAGCACTTCCCAAGGCGTTAAACGCCTTTTCGCAGCTTCTCTTTGAATGGGCCCCACCCGAAGATCTCGCAGCCTATGAGGCGAATGCGCTCGAAAAATCTGCACAATATGGCTTTGAGGCGCTTGAAGCCTGGCGCAAGGGCAAGAGCATCGTCAACATCGACAAGAGCGTCGAACGCAACGGCCGCCCTGTCAGCGTCATCTCCATCGTCAATGACAATATGCCGTTTCTGCTCGACTCAATCATGGGCGAGTTGAACGATCATGTCAGCCAGATTTTCATGGTCGTCCATCCGGTTCTCGACATTCAACGCGAGAAAGATGGCCTGACTATTCTGGGCGAAGCATCGCAGCTTGCGCCCGCCAAGGGCATTGAGCGCGTAAGCCTTGTGCAAATCCATCTGCCGGCTCTGGACAGAGAGGCCAAGGCCGACCTGACCGCCGCCATCAAGCGCGTGTTGAAACAGGTTCGTTCTGCAGTCCACGACTGGAAACCAATGCTCACGCGTCTTGATGACGCTATTGCCGATTACAAGCGTGTCGGCGAACTGACAGGCAATGCGGCCATGCCTGAGGCCATCGCTTTCCTCGAATGGCTACGCGATGGGCGCTTCATCTTCCTTGGCATGCGTGAATTGACGTTTAAAGGCAAGGGCGACAAGCGCGAACTGGTGCCGGTCAAAGAAACTCTGGGCATCCTCAACGATGAGGACGTCCGTGTCCTTCGTCAGGAGGGCGAAGAGAAGGTCACACCGCGGGAAGTCACGGAGTTTCTCGACAGTGCCGAGCCGCTGATCGTCACCAAGGCCAATTCGCTGTCACTGGTGCATCGCCGTTCTTATCTCGATTATATCGGCGTCAAAATCTTTGGCTCTAACGGCGAAGCCATCGGTGAATTACGCCTGATCGGGCTGTTCACATCGGTCGCCTATACAAGTGCGGTTTCAGGCATTCCCTTTATCCGCTCCAAGGTGGATAGCGTCATCAAGCACCTGGGTTTCAACCGGGAAGACCATTCCGGCAAGGCGCTGATCAACGTTCTGGAAGAATATCCCCGTGATGAGCTTTTCCAAATCGATACAGAAAGCCTCACGACCAATGCCGAGCTGATCCTTGCCCTTGGCGAGCGTCCGCGCGTTCGCGCCATTCCGCGCCTTGACCGCTTTGGTCGATTTGCGACCGTTCTGGTCTATATCCCGCGCGACCGCTACGATTCAAATGTGCGTGAGAAGATCGGCCGCTATCTGGTCGAGGTCTATGGCGGCGACAGTTTTGAATTCCATCCCGTGTTCCTGCAAAGCGGGCTGACGCGTGTTCAATATGTCATCCGCCGCACCAATGGCGCCAAGCCACAGATCGAGCGTGAAACGGTGGAAACGCAGGTGCGCGATATCGTGCGCACATGGGAAGACGAAGTGCGTGAAAGCGCTGATAATCCCAGTGCCAGGATTGCAGCACTGGCTGCAAGTTTCCCGCCCTCCTATCGCGAAATATTCACCGCGCCCGAAGCGCTTATCGATGCTGAACGCATCGCTGAACTAAGTGCTGAACAACCGCTTTTTGTGGATTTTTATCACTATCGCACCGATGGGCCGGACGGCGTTTCGCTCAAGCTTTATCATCATGGAGCGCCGGTCGTACTGTCGCAGCGCGTGCCGCTTCTCGAAAACATGGGGTTCCGGGTCATCAGCGAGCAGACCATCGAATTGCCACATGCCGACAAGGATGGTGCTGCGGTCTATCTGCATGATATGCAACTCGTGAATGCCTATGGCGCGCCGGTCGATCTCACTGACGAAGGCGAGATGCTGGAGGATGTGTTCCGCACCGTATGGCAAGGGCTGGCCGATAATGACGGCTACAATGCACTTGTGCAGACGGCACGGCTGAACACGCGCCAGATCATGATCCTGCGCGCCTATGGCCGCTATCTACAACAGGCAGGCATTGCCTATTCGCAGTCGCTTATTGCAGCAGCGCTCAATCGCTATCCCGATATTGCCAGCGATCTTTATGCGCTGTTCGATCTGCGTCTCAACCCGGCATCCAAGCGCCGCGATGCGACTGAAAAGAAGCTGATCGATGGCATCGAAACCGCGCTTCTGGGTGTACCGAGCATCGATGACGACCAGATTTTGCGCCGCTTCCGCAATCTGATCGAGGCAACCTTACGCACCAATGCCTTTGCGCCCGATGAGGATGGCAAGGCACGTGTGACTTTCGCGTTCAAGCTCGACCCACATCTGGTCGACGGCCTGCCCGATCCGCGCCCCTATCGCGAAATATTCGTCTATGGTCCGGACGTGGAAGGCGTGCACCTGCGCTTTGGTGCCGTCGCGCGCGGTGGCTTGCGCTGGTCGGACCGTGCGCAGGATTATCGCACCGAAGTTCTGGGGCTTGTCAAAGCACAGCAGGTCAAGAATGCCGTGATCGTTCCAGCAGGTGCCAAAGGCGGCTTCTATCCCCAAAAGCTGCCAAGCGGTGACCGCAATGCCATCTTCGAAGCGGGACGTAACGCCTACAAGATTTTCATCTCGACACTCTTGTCGGTGACCGACAATATTCATGACGCGCATGTCGTACCGCCGCAAAATGTCGTGCGCCACGATGGCGACGACCCTTATTTCGTGGTTGCCGCCGATAAAGGCACGGCAACCTTCTCGGACACGGCCAATGCGATCAGTCAGGCGCATGATTTCTGGTTAGATGATGCTTTTGCATCCGGCGGTTCCGCTGGCTACGATCACAAAGGCATGGCCATTACGGCGCGGGGCGCGTGGGAAGCCGTAAAACGGCATTTCCGCGAATTCGACACCGATATCCAGTCTGAACCTTTCACCGTTGTCGGTGTCGGCGATATGTCGGGGGACGTGTTCGGCAATGGTATGCTGTTGTCCGAACAGATCAGGCTGGTTGCAGCTTTCGAC
This sequence comes from Rhizobiaceae bacterium, assembly GCA_032057925.1. Lineage (GTDB taxonomy): Bacteria > Pseudomonadota > Alphaproteobacteria > Rhizobiales > Rhizobiaceae > Brucella. The sequence continues at coordinate 112,181 of DAMCEK010000008.1, read as the reverse complement.
CATCGCGACATTTTCATCGATCCCGATCCGGTTGCAGCCGATGGTTTTGGCGAACGCAAACGGCTGTTCGATATGCCGCGTTCAAGCTGGCAGGATTACGACCGCGCCAAACTGTCAGCGGGCGGCGGTATCTATAGCCGCAACCAGAAAACCATCACGCTCTCTGCTCAAGCGGCGAAAGCCATCGACCTTGGCAAGACGACGGCGACCCCGCAAGAGATCATGACGGCTATTCTGAAAGCGCCGGTCGATCTTTTGTGGTTTGGCGGTATCGGCACCTATATTCGCGCGACCAGCGAAAGCGATGCACAGGTCGGTGATCGCGCCAATGATGCCATCCGCATCACCGGCTCCGATGTGCGGGCGCGAGTGATCGGCGAAGGTGCCAATCTCGGGGTTACGCAACGCGGACGTATCGAATATGCGCTGACGGGCGGACGCAACAACACGGACGCCATCGATAATTCGGCCGGCGTCAATTGTTCGGACGTCGAGGTCAATATCAAGATCGCACTGGCAGCAGCCATGCGGTCGGGCAAACTCAAGCGTGCCGCCCGTGACAAGCTGCTGGTCAGCATGACCGATGATGTGTCGGAACTGGTGCTGCGCAACAATTACCAGCAATCTCTGGCGCTTTCACTCAATGAACGTCAGGGACTTTCCGAGCTTCCCTACCAGACCCGTTTCATGGCGGAACTGGAAAACCGCAAGCTTCTTGACCGCAAGGTCGAGTACCTGCCATCGGACGCACAGCTTGCCGAGCGGCAAAAGGCCGGTCAGCCTTTGACACGGCCCGAACTTGCCGTCCTTCTTGCCTATGCCAAGCTGTCGCTTTCGGACGATCTGGTGGCAAGCAGGCTGCCCGACGAGCCGTACTTCCATTCGCTTCTGCAAGGCTATTTCCCCAAGCGCATGGTCAAGACCTATGCCGATGAAGTGTCAAACCATCGCCTGAAGCGGGAAATCATCGCCACACTTCTGGCCAATGATATCATCAATCGCGGCGGCATTACCTTCATCAGCCGTCTGGCCGATATAACGGGCAAGGCCCCTGCCGATATCGTACGGGCTTATGTGGCTGTACGGGATGGCTTTGCGATCAATGACATCTATGACGGTATCGATGCGCTCGACAACAAGATACCGGGCGCGGTCCAGAACCAGTTCTATCAGGCGGTCGGCGACATGTTGCAGGCAACAACGGCATGGGTATTGTGCAACGATCCGACACGAGCGGATCTCACCGAACTGGTAGGCACGATTTCTCAGGCGCGCGCTACGCTCAAGCCGCAGTTTGGAGAATTGATGCCGGAAGCATTGCTCAGCACAGTGCGCACCGACAAGTCGGCATTCGTGGAAAAGGGTGCGCCGGAAGATCTGGCATCGCGTCTTGCCAATCTGCAATTGTCAGGCTTCATGCCGGACATTGCCTTGATCGCCCATTTGGCTAAGGCCGATCTGGTGCTTGCGGCAAAAGCCTATTTTGGTATTTCCGAGGCCTTCCGCATCGGACGCATCGAGGAAGCAGCACGTTCAATACCGATTGCCGATTATTATGACGGTCTGGCGCTGTCGCGGGCCAGCGAAACCATCATGCAAGCCGCACGCGGCATCACGATTACAGCCCTCAAACGCTTCGCCAAAGAGAAAGACCCTGCGGAAGCCTGGCTTGCTGCAGAAGGAACGCGCATCAATCAGGTCAAAAGCCGGATGGTGGCGCTGACCGAGGGCGGTGACCTGACCGTCTCACGGCTTTCGGTTGCGGCAGGATTGATGTCGGATCTGGCCTAGTAAGCCTTTCACAGAGAAAAATAAAAGGGGCAGCTTCGAACTGCCCCTTTTTCGTTTCTTGTGATGGACAAAGACGCCTATAGACTTGATGATCTCATTAAGGAGAACCGATTGAGCGTTTCCATCACAGAACAATCCGGGCACACCAACAGGCGCGGCATATGGGGCTGGATGCTTTTCGACTGGGCGGCACAACCGTTTTTCACTGTCGTCACCACCTTCATTTTCGGTCCTTATTTCATCGCACGCATGGCGGAAAATCCCGAAGCGGGTCAGGCAGCCTGGGGCTATGGCATTGCCGCCGCCGGACTTGTCATCGCCATTCTGTCGCCGTTCCTGGGGGCTGTTTCTGACCGTACCGGCGCACGAAAGCCATGGATCGCCACTTTTGCGGTGCTGAAGATCACAGGCCTTCTGGCACTTTGGTTTGCGGTGCCGGGCGCGAACCTGTTCGGAGTGCTGCTCGCCTTCACGATCGCTACTGTCGCCGCTGAATTTTCAATCGTCTTCAACGATTCCATGATGCCGCGTCTTGTTGCACCCGCCGAAATCGGCAAGGTGTCAAACATTGCCTGGGGTCTGGGTTATCTCGGCGGCATGATCGTCCTTGTTTTTGTGGTTGTATTTCTCGCAGCGTCACCCGAAACCGGAAAAACCATCATCGGCAGGGAACCGCTTTTCGGTCTCGATCCACTGACCGGCGAAGACGCGCGCATTACCGGCCCGCTTGCCGCCCTATGGTATTTCATTTTCGTGTTGCCGATGTTTTTCTTCACGCCGGACGCCGCGCGCGGCGACCCTCTTCGCAAGGCGCTTCGCTCCGGCCTTGGTGAATTGAAGGCCACCCTGCGCGAAGTGAAGCATCAATCGGGTATATTGCGGTTTCTTCTCGCCCGCATGATCTATCAGGATGGTATCAACGCATTGCTGGCGCTGGGTGCGGGCTATGCTGCTGCCATGTTCAACTGGTCAATCACCGAAATCGGCCTGTTCGGCATCATCTTGAACGTCATGGCAATTTTTAGCTGTATCGCAGCAAGCTTCATCGATACGCGGCTTGGATCGAAAGCGGTCGTCATGGCATCACTGGTGCTTTTGTTTCTGGCGTCGCTCGGCATCGTATCAACGGGGCGGGAACACACTTTTTTTGGCCTTATGCCGCTTGAAGCTATCCAAATCGAAGGCTTGTTCTCGAGCCCCGCCGAACATGCCTATTTGATCTACGGACTGATGATCGGCGCCGCCTTCGGACCGGTGCAGGCTTCATCACGCTCATGGCTGGCGCGCAGCGTCGCCCCGCAGGAATCGGGACGCTATTTTGGGATTTATGCTTTGTCGGGCCGTGCCACCAGTTTTCTGGCACCTTTTCTGGTCGCCACAATCACCACGTTGAGCGGATCGGCAGCGCTCGGAATGGCGGTGCTGCCGATCTTCTTTCTGGCCGGAGCCTCGCTTGCTCTTCTAACACCCTACCCGGCCAAGCAACCCAGTTAGTATAAAGGTGGCATCCTTGCACAGGATGCCGCCGTTATGGCTCTACATCATGCCCGCAGCCTTGGCGCAGGCAACTGCCAGCAAGCCACCGACGATAGGGGCCGCCACGGGCACCCACGCATAGGACCAGTCCGAGCCGCCCTTGCCGGGAATGGGCAGAAGCGCATGGGCAATACGCGGTCCCAGATCACGGGCGGGATTGATGGCATAGCCGGTAGGACCGCCAAGCGAGACACCAAGCGCCCAGACGAGAAGGCCGACCATCAAAGGACCGAGCACGCCGACAGCACCGACCGCTTTCGCACCAATGGCAATCACCACGAACACCAGCACAAAAGTGCCGATGACTTCCGTTATGAAATTGGCCGGAATGTTGCGGATGGCCGGACCGGTGCAGAAGACGCCAAGTTTCAGCGCTTTGTCTTCGGTCGGTTTCCAGTGTGGCAGATAGGCAAGATAGACAAGCACCGCACCAATAAAAGCGCCAAGCATCTGCACTGCGATAAAAGGCACAACCTGCGACGCGGGGAAACTGCCGGCTGCGAAGAAAGCCAGCGTCACCGCCGGGTTGAGATGACCGGGCGCGCCGGCCGCAACCGCAACAAGAACGCCGCACAGGACCGCAAAACCCCATCCGGCCGTAATGACAATCCAGCCCGAATTCTGGCCCTTGGAATTAGCCAGAAGCACATTGGCCACAACGCCATCCCCCAAAAGAATGAGGATAATCGTGCCGAGAAATTCTCCAATCAAACCGCTGCTCATTATATCCTCCAGAAAAAGGGCGCAAAACATCGCCCTCGGCGAGCCTTTCATTAGCCGCCAGTTCAAAAAGTTTGTCCTGAAATAGCCCGTCCCGCCGAGCGGGACCGGAACTCAAATAGGCTTAGTCATGGTCGACCCAGTTGAGAGACCGCTGCACGGCCTTTTCCCAAGAATGGAACAGGCTGGTGCGCTCTTTTTCTGGCATCCGGGGATGCCAGCGGTGCCCGACCTGCCAGTTCTCGACCATATCGGCAGTCGATTTCCAATAGCCGACAGCAAGACCGGCAGCATAGGCAGCACCCAGGGCCGTGGTCTCGATGATCTTGGGACGCACCACGGGTACGTTCAGAATATCGGACTGGAATTGCATCACGAATTCATTGACCGTCATGCCGCCATCGGCGCGCAGTTCGGTTATTTCGACGCCGGAGTCCTTGACCATGGCATCGAGCACCTCGCGCACCTGATAGCAGCTTGCCTCAAGGGCTGCGCGGGCGATATGGCCCTTATTGGCGAAACGAGTGAGGCCCGCAATCACGCCCCGCGCCGAATCTTCCCAATGCGGTGCATAAAGGCCGGAAAAAGCGGGCACAAAATAAACGTCGCCATTATCATCTACGGTACGGGCCAGCGTTTCAATATCGCTGCTGGTTTTGATGATACCAAGATTGTCACGCAGCCATTGCACCAACGCGCCGGTGATAGCGATGGAGCCTTCCAGCGCATAGACCGGCTTTGCATCCCCCAATTGATAGGCAACAGTGGTGAGAAGTCCGTAGGAGGACGGAACCAGCTTATCGCCGGTGTTCATCAACATGAAGCAGCCGGTGCCATAGGTGTTCTTGGCTTCGCCCGGCTCAAGACAGGCCTGACCGAAAAGTGCTGCCTGCTGATCGCCAAGAATGCCGGCGAGCTTCACGTCCTCAAGCGAAGGAATGACAATCTCGCCATAAACTTCGCTGGACGAACGGATTTCGGGCAGACAGGCCTCTGGTATCTCGAACAGACGCAGGATTTCCTCGTCCCAGCGCAACGTGGCAAGATCGATCAATTGCGTGCGCGAGGCATTGGTCACATCGGTAATATGAATACCGCCCTTAGGCCCTCCGGTCAGGTTCCAGACCAACCATGAATCAATCGTGCCAAACAACGCGTCGCCAGATTGGGCCTTTTCACGCGCTCCGGGAACATGATCGAGTATCCAGCGCAGCTTCAAGCCGGAAAAATAAGTCGAAATCGGCAGACCGGTCTTGTCACGCAGACGATCCGCGCCGCCGTCTTTAACATAATGCGCGACCAACTGGTCTGTGCGCGTATCCATCCACACGAGCGCGTTATGGAGCGGGGCGCCCGTCTTACGGTCCCAGAGCAATGTGGTTTCACGCTGATTGGTGATACCGACCGAAGCAATGTCAGAGGCTTTAAGCTTCGCCTTTTTGAGTGTCTCGGCAATGACGTGCTGGGTGTTGCGCCAAATTTCAGCGGGGCTGTGCTCGACCCACCCCGCCTTGGGATAAATCTGCTCGTGTTCACGCTGCTCCATGGCGATGATGTCGCCCTGCTTGTCAAAAATAATAAAACGGGAACTGGTGGTCCCCTGATCTATGGAACCGACATATTGCGTCATTTGCAATTCTCCTCCCTGATCGGTTGCTGCGCCATCCGGCGCAGGTGAGCGACATGGCCGTGCTCCCAAAGCTCCGGCGCCACTCTCACTGCTTACGCTTACAGCGCAAAGCGAGCATTTACGAAATAATACGAATTATAAACGAAAGCAATATCGATTATTTGACGTTCGAAATCACGAATCATGGCAATGTTATGCGAAGCAATCAAAAATAAGTTTCGCTTTCGAAAAAAGCGCCGATTGAAAAAATGAAACCGCACCTTACAAAAAAACCCGAAACCTGCGGTTCCGGGGTTTTGCATTTGATCAACGCTCCTTGAAGCGGAAACATTCAATGCCGGAAATGGCGCATTCCGGTCATGACCATGGCAATACCGTGCTCGTCGGCAGCAGCAATCACTTCATCGTCACGCATCGAACCGCCCGGCTGGATGACCGCCGTCGCACCCGCCTGAACGGCGGAAAGCAGACCATCCGCAAACGGGAAGAAGGCGTCAGACGCCACTACGCAGCCCTTGGTCAAGGGTTCGCTCAACCCAGCCGCTTCTGCTGCATCTTCCGCCTTGCGTGCGGCGATCCGGGCTGAATCCACACGACTCATCTGGCCTGCGCCAATGCCGACGGTCGCCCCGTCCTTCACATAGACGATGGCATTGGATTTGACGTGCTTGGCAATGCGGAAGGCGAATTTCATATCGTTGAGTTCGGCGTCACTCGGTGCGCGCTTGGTCACGACTTTCAGATCGAGATCATCCACGACGCCATTGTCGCGCGATTGCACCAGCACGCCACCGGCAACCGTCTTTGCCGCAATACCCTTGGCACGCGGATCGGGCAGACCGCCGGTCACCAGCAGACGCAAGTTCTTCTTGGCGGCAACGATGGCTTGAGCACCTTCGGTGGCATCGGGCGCGATGATGACTTCGGTGAAAATCTTGACGATTTCCTCGGCAGCTTCCTCATCGAGCGTCTTGTTGAGCGCGACAATGCCGCCAAAGGCCGAAACCGGATCGCATGCCAGCGCTTTGAGGTAAGCGTCTTTGATGGAAGCGCCTTCGGCAACGCCGCATGGATTGGCGTGCTTGATGATCGCGACAGCCGCAGTGCGTGCGGGATCAAACTCGGCGACGAGTTCAAAGGCCGCATCGGTATCGTTGATATTATTGTAGGAAAGCTGCTTGCCCTGCAGCTGGGTTGCGGTGGCAACACCGGGGCGCTTTTCACCGCTCAGATAAAAGCCCGCCGTCTGATGCGGGTTTTCGCCATAGCGCATAACCGAATGCAGCTTGCCTGCGACCGAGCGCCAGATCGGCGTTTCTTCCTCGATTGCCTCGGCAAACCAGTTGGAAATCGCGGCATCATAAGCGGCCGTGCGCGAAAATGCCTTGGCGGCAAGTTTCTTGCGGAAGGAAAGCGGCAGGGAGCCTGCGTGTTTTTCAAGCTCGGTAATCACTTCAGCATAATCAGCCGGGTCAACAACCGTTGCCACATAGGCGTGGTTTTTGGCCGAAGCGCGGATCATGGCTGGACCGCCGATATCGATGTTTTCGACAGTGGTGTCGTAATCGCCGCCTTTGAAGCGCACTTCCTCGAAGGGATAGAGATTGATGACCGCCAGATCGATGCCACCGATACCGTGTTCTTCCATCGCGGCAACATGTTCGGGGTCGTTGCGTACGGCAAGCAATCCGCCATGCACGGATGGATGCAGCGTCTTCACGCGCCCGTCCATGATTTCGGGAAAACCGGTGACTTCGGAAACGTCGCGCACCGGAATGCCTTCGGCTGCAATCGACTTGGCGGTGCCGCCGGTCGACAGGATCTCGACGCCATGCGCATGAAGCGCCTTGGCGAAATCGATCAGGCCGGTCTTGTCGGAAACGGAAAGGAGGGCGCGGCGCACCCGATGAAGATCGGGAGCGGGAATATGCTTTGAGCTGACTGCCATAGGATATGGTCTCTTCGTTGCTGAAGCTTTTTGCTTACAGGAAAGGGGACAGCGTCGCCCTAGCACAGCAACCAAAAGAATCCTACCGAAAAGGCTGGAAAATCGCACATAATGACAAAACCCCGACCAAAAAGGCGGGGTTTCGTTTGAAGCGGCTTGCTGAGTTAATCGTCGGAATGACGAACTAAGCCCATCCTTGACCCCAGCCATGCGCCCGCAGCAAAGCGAGGACGCGTAAACAAAGGAATCGTCCGGGGTTAGTTCATCGTCGGGATGACGAACTCTGCCCCATCCTTAACCCCGGACGGCCAGCGCGAGGTGACAGTCTTGGTCTTGGTATAGAAACGGAAGGCATCGGGGCCGTGCTGGTTGAGATCGCCAAAACCGGAAGCTTTCCAGCCGCCAAACGTGTAATAGGCAATCGGCACCGGGATCGGCACGTTCACGCCAACCATGCCAACCTGAACGCGATTGGCAAAGTCGCGCGCCGCATCGCCATCGCGCGTGAAGATGGAAACGCCATTGCCATATTCATGGTCATTGGGCAGCGCCAGCGCTTCCTCATAATTTTTGGCACGCACGACTGAAAGCACGGGCCCAAAAATTTCTTCCTTATAGATGCGCATATCGGGCGTGACGTGATCGAACAGGCAACCGCCCATATAAAAGCCGTTCTCATAGCCCTGCATCTTGAAATCACGGCCATCGACAACGAGCTTCGCGCCTTCCTTGACGCCAAGATCGACATAGCCACGCACGCGATCAACCGCGGCTTGCGTCACCAGCGGACCATAATCGGCGCTGTTGTCGGTCGAGGTGCCGATCTTGAGCGCTTCCACGCGCGGGATCAGCTTTTCCATCAGGCGATTGGCGGTATCCTCACCAACCGGAACAGCAACCGAAATCGCCATGCAGCGTTCGCCCGCTGAACCATAACCAGCACCGATCAGCGCATCGACTGTCTGGTCCATATCCGCATCCGGCATGATGAGAAGATGGTTTTTTGCGCCGCCAAAGCACTGCACGCGCTTGCCGTTCGAGCAGCCGCGACCATAGATATATTGCGCAATCGGCGTCGAGCCGACAAAGCCGATGGCCTGAATATCGGGATCATCGAGCAGCGCATCGACCGCTTCCTTGTCACCATTGACGACATTGAAAATGCCAGCCGGAAGGCCTGCTTCCAAAAACAGCTCGGCCAGACGCATCGGCACGCCGGGATCGCGCTCGGATGGTTTTAGCACAAAGGCATTGCCGCAGGCGATGGCAGGTCCGGCCTTCCAGAGCGGGATCATGGCCGGAAAGTTGAACGGGGTAATGCCCGCGACCACGCCAAGCGGCTGGCGCATGGAATAGGTGTCGATGCCGGTTCCGGCATTGTCGGTATATTCGCCCTTCATCATATGCGGCGCACCAAGGCAGACTTCCACCACTTCCAGCCCGCGCTGGATATCGCCCTTGGCGTCAGCAATGGTTTTGCCGTGTTCCCGTGCGAGAAGCTCGGCAAGGCTGTCATATTCGGCCTCGACCAGTTCAAGAAAGCGGCGCAGCACACGCACACGGCGCTGTGGATTGGTTGCAGCCCATGCCGGCTGTGCGGCTTTGGCGTTTTCAACGACCGCACGCACTTCGTCCTTGGAAGCCAGGGCAACCGTTGCCTGAACGCTGCCGTCAAGCGGCTGAAAAACCTCTGCCGTGCGTCCGCTTTTGCCTGCCACATGCTTGCCGCCGATGAAATGTCCGATAGTGCGCATCAAAAAACCTCCACATGATCCGTTATTTATTCTGACTCTGCAAATTTATGATTGCAAGACATTCAAAGGCGTATCCGTTGTGCATTTTTTATAGTAATACATGCGCTTATGAACTGGGATGATATTCGCATATTTCTGGCTGTAGCCCGTTCGGGCCAGATATTGGGCGCCGCCAAAAAGCTGGGCCTCAATCACACCACCGTTGCGCGACGACTGACGGCGCTTGAAGCATCCTTGTCGACGACACTGCTCACACGCCGCACCAATGGCTCCACCCTCACGCAGGCGGGCGAGGAATTTCTGCTTGCAGCCGAGCGGATGGAAGCCGAAATGCTGACTGCCCGCGCGCAGGTCGGCAATGCCGATATTGCCGTATCCGGCACCGTGCGCATTGGTGCGCCGGATGGGTTTGGCGTTAATTTCCTGACACCGCGCCTTGCACGGCTGACCCAGCAATATCCTGACCTGACAATCCAGCTTGTGCCGGTGCCACGCTCCTTTTCCCTGTCGCGGCGCGAGGCCGATATCGCCATCACCGTGGAGCGCCCCGAACAGGGACGGCTTATCGCCCGCAGGCTTGTTGATTATACGCTGGGGCTGTTCGCGCACAAAAATTATCTGGCAGAACATGGCGTGCCGGAGACTGTCGAGGCGCTGTCAAAACACCGCCTGATCGGCTATGTCGATGATCTGGTGATTACGCCTTCCCTTGCCTATGCCCCGGAAATCAGTCGTGACTGGAAACCCGATTTTGAGGTGTCGAGTGCGCTGGGGCAGACGGAAGCCGTACGCGCTGGCGGCGGCATCGGCATTTTACATGCTTTCATTGCCCGCGCCGATCCCGATCTGGTGGCCGTTCTGCCGGAGCGATCAATCAAGCGTTCCTATTGGCTTTCATACCATGAAACAGCACGCACCTTGCGCCGCGTGACAGCGGTAGCGGCGCTGATTTCAGAACTGGTGGAAAAGGAAAAGTCGCTTTTCAGCTGATTATTTCAGTCGCATATAGATGATCATCACCAGAACGATCATGACGATGGGTACAAACAACGCATCAAGGCCGATGATATAATGGCCAAAACCGCCAAAGACCGCACCGATCATTAGCGACAGCCAGACAGCCATATGCTGTAGCCAGCGCCAACGCGGTGTCTCGCCGCGCAAAGAGCAGGCAAAATCCGCAGCCGCGTTGAACAGCGTTCCGGTTACATAGGTGACGCCGAGACGCGCCGCGCCAATGGGTTGCACCGCGGCATTCTGTGCGCCCATGGCAGCCGCAAGCAGCAATACAGGCTGAACAATCAGCGCGCCATCGCGCCGCAACAGGCTCACGAAAAGCAGGATAGCCACCACACTTGCCATGACATAGAGGCTGCCCCAGCGGCCATAGGTGCGCACAGTCAGCGTACCAAAGAAAGCGCCGCCGAAAAAAAGCATGATGAGGGCTGCGGGAAACCAGATCAGCACTTCGCCTTGCGGACCGGGCTGACCGGCAATGGCAGCACCAAGCTGTGTGGTGTTACCGCTCATGAAGGAAGCGTAAAATCCGCCCAGTTGCAGAAAGGCAATCGCATCGACAAAGCCAGCCGCTGCGGTAAGCGCAAGACCAAGGGTCAGTTTGGAATTGGGGGTCATTTATTTGAACTTCGGAACAGAACGACCCGGCTTGCGCAAACCGGGCCTTTCACGAAAGTGGTTGATTTTCAGGCGCGTTTGACGATGCGCAACAATATCAGAAGGATGGCCGCGCCAATAAAGGCATTGATGATGGAGGAGATGATACCGCCGCCAACCGAAAAGCCCAGACGTGGCAGCAGCCAGCCAGCAAAGAAGGCACCAATCACGCCGACAATGATATTGCCGATAAGACCAAAACCGCCGCCCTGCACCACTTTGCCGGCAAGCCAACCGGCAATAAGGCCGACGAAAAGAAATACGAGAAGACTTTCAGTTCCCATGCATTGAACTCCCTTTTGAGCATCCCGTCACTGGTGACTCACTTGTTACGTGAAAAACGCCCACACCGTTGCAGCGAGTTGACAACAACTAAACCCGCCACACAAGAGGGGCGATGATTAACCCGCTAAAAAATCAGCGAGCGTGTCATAAAAGCATGTATGCCGGTGATTTTGAGCGTGCCTGTTTAAGCTGCGAGATGCCGGAAGGCGGCCACGACCTGATCATAAACCTTGCGCTTGAAAGGCACGATCAGTTGCGGCAGGTCGGCCATCGGCTTCCATTCCCAGTGATCGAATTCAGCCGTATGCCCACCCGGTGGCGGGTTGATGGCGATCTCACTCTCATCACCCTCAAAGCGATAGGCAAACCATTTCTGGGTCTGACCGCGATACTTTCCTTTGAGCGCAACACCGAGCAGATGCGCGGGCAGATCATAATTGATCCAGTCGGGCGCTTCTTCCAGTAGAGTAACTGACTTCATGCCGGTTTCCTCATAAAGCTCGCGCAGAGCCGCCTCTACAGGTTCTTCGCCTTTGTCGATACCGCCCTGCGGCATTTGCCAAAGCTGGGTTGCGCCCTCCAACTCACCTTCGGCAACGATGATGCGTCGTCCAGCCCAGACCAGCCCCTGACGGTTGAGCACCATCAGCCCAACACAGGGACGATAGGGAAGGTTTTCAGGGTCGACCGGGCTTTTGTGTTTTGACATCGCATTCTCCAACTTGTTTGCGCCTCATACGCCGATTTGAACGCTTATGCAGCGCTATGCGTCTTTTATCCAACTATCTAGCGCCGCATAATTATCGCGGTGATGACATCTGCGTTTGAAAGCAAAACGCGGAAGCCGAAGCTCCCGCGTTTTCGATATTTTCAGACATCTTCTGAAATCAGTTCAGAACACCCTTTTTCGGGTCGGGCGGGAAAGCGGCATTCGCCACTTCTCCACGCAGAAGTTTTAGCGCCTCATTGAGCTGGATATCGTCTTTGGGGTCGGCAGGGACATAGGCTGAAGAACCCGAGCCATTATCGTCTTCTGCATTGCCCTTGATATGGCCCTTGAGTTCGGATTCGCCGCGCACGACATCCTCGCCACGCAACTCAGGCGGCAAAGGCTGCTCGACCTTGATATCCGGCGTAATGCCCTTGCCCTGAATCGACTTGCCCGACGGCGTATAATAAAGCGCCGTGGTCAGACGCAGCGAGCCATTTTCGCCAAGCGGAATGATCGTCTGCACCGAACCCTTGCCGAAGGACTGAGTGCCGAGCACCGTGGCGCGGCGATGATCCTGCAACGCACCGGCAACGATTTCCGAAGCGCTGGCCGAACCGCCATTGATCAGAACGATCACCGGATTGCCATTGGTCAGATCACCCTTGCGGGCATCAAAACGCGTTACATCCTGCGGATCACGGCCACGGGTCGACACAACTTCACCCTTGTCGAGGAAGGCATCGGAAACCGCAACAGCCTGATCCAGCAATCCACCCGGATTCAAGCGCAGATCAAGAACATAGCCCTTGAGCTTGTCGCCCGGCAGCTTGTCTTGAATATCCTTGATCGCCTTCTTGAGATCGTCAGAGGTTTTTTCGGTAAAGGAAATGACGCGTACATAGCCGATATCATTTTCAACGCGATAGCGAACCGCCTTGACCTGAATGATGGCACGCTCGATTTTCAGCGTGATCGGTTTGTCGGCTTCCTTGCGAAGGATCGTCAGTTCGATGGGTTCTCCCACCTCACCACGCATCTTTTCAACTGCGTCGGTGAGCGTGAGGCCACGCACTTCCTGACCGTCAATCTTGGTGATGAGGTCGCCGGCCAACACACCGGCCTTGGATGCGGGCGTGTCGTCAATCGGCGCGATCACCTTGACAAGGTCATTGTCCATGGTCACTTCGATGCCCAGGCCGCCAAACTCACCCTTGGTCTGCACGCGCATGTCCTGCGCTGCTTCAGGGTTCAAATAGGAGGAGTGTGGATCGAGCGAGGTCAACATGCCGTTGATGGCGTTTTCGGTCAGCTTCTTGTCGTCGGGCGGCGTCACATATTGCGCGCGCACGCGTTCGAAGATGTCGCCGAACAGCGCCAGATCCTTATAGACATCGCTGTCCTTGGCGGCGGCAAAGGCACTGGAAGCCGGCGCGCCCTGGACCATCACCATGGCTGATGCACCCATGAGGGCGCCTGCGAACAGCAGTGACAGTTTACGTATCATTTTCACGTCCTTCCAGAAAGCCGTTCGGACCACCACGGGGCCGGATCAACGGGTTTTCCATCCTTTCGAAACTCAATGTAAAGCAATGGCGCGCCATTGCCCACCTCTATCGGTGCAACACTTGCGAGAAGTTTTTCTCCCATCGCGCCAACCGGCTCTCCTGCAAGCACGAACTGACCTTGCGATACGTCGATTCGCCCCATGCCTGCCATGACGATATGATATCCGTTGCCTGCATCAAGTATCAAGAGTTGCCCATAAGAACGGAAAGTTCCCGCATAAAGTATAACGCCATCGGAAGGTGACGTAATCGTGGCAGAAGGCTGTGTTTCGACCACCTGCCCCATCATGGTCCCACCGGCACCATCCTTCTGACCGAAATTGCGCACCGCCTTGCCTGCTGCTGGCAAAACCAGCCGTCCTTGTAGCGAAGCAAAATCGGCCTGTGCGCGCAAATGGCTGTTGTCAGGCACCGCTTCTCCGGCCCTTTCGCGCGCCGCAGCAAGCCTGTCGGCTTCGGCTTTTGTTGCCGCATCGGCGGCGTCACGCACGCTTGCCATCTGCTCATCAAGCGAGCTGATCAGCTCTTTCAGGCTTCCGGCTTTTGCAGCAAGCGCCTCCGATTGTTTGCGCTGTGCTGCAATTTCCTGCTCCGAGCGGGCCTGCAATTTCTTCTTCTCTTCAAGAAGAAGTGATTGCCGCTTGTGTTCTTCGGCCTGTTCCGTGCGCGCCAGTTGCAGCTTTTCCTGCTCCTGAGCGATGGAGGCCGTCACGCGCTGCATGTCCTTAAGATCGCCCGTCAGCTCTTCCACTTGCTCACGCATTTCCGGTACGACAGCGCCAAGCAGGACCGCGCTTCTGACCGAAGCCAGCGCGTCGTCCGGGCGCACCAGAATGGCGGGCGGCGGATTGAGCCCCATGCGCTGGAGTGCGGCCAGCACCTCAGCCAAGACCCCGCGACGCAAGCGCAAGGAGCTGCGAATGCCATTCTCCTGTTCGCGGAGTGACGCCAGTTTATCGGCAATATCGGCAATATCCTGCTGCAACTTCTTGTCGGTCTTGGCCGACTGGATCAGTGCCGCAGTTATCGTATCCTGGTCTTTTTTCAGGCTCGATACTTCGCCTTCAAGCTGCTTGAGCTTGTCGCCGGTAACGGTGAGTTCACTGTTGAGTTTTTCAAATTCGCTTGCCGCCTCATTGCGCTTGGTTTGCAGCGCATCCTGCGCCTGCGCGGGCAAAGTGAGCCCGATACCAGCCGCAACAAAGCCCGCCCGCGCAAGTGCGGACAACTGACGGCGGCTGAAAAGACAAAAAGGGATCATGTGTGTGCTATTCAGATAAGACGGCGAATAATCAAAGACCTTAGCGATAGAGCGTTAACGAAACATCAACCATATTGGAAGCCGGGAGAATACAGGCTATATACGGCTTTCTTCCGATCAATTCCGTGTCACGATGAACAAAAATGCACGACAGGCCCTAACCGATTGGCGTCAAGGGCGCGGCTATGTCCACAGCTTCATCTGTGATCGCATTGCCGCAGCGCAATTTTATGACCGCAATCTGATCGTCACAGCACTCAAAGAGGCCGGGTTGGTGATTGTAGGGCAGACGACAGCGGACCTCACGGTTCTCAACCCCGATACAGGAAACCGTTTTACGCTTCGCGGCGCCATCTATCACCAGAACTGGATTTATAGCCGCTCATAAAGACCTATTGATCACGAGCGATGATAGGGGTGTCCCGCCAGAATGGTCGCAGCACGATAAAGCTGTTCTGCCACCAGAATGCGGGCAATCTGATGCGGCCACGTCAATTCGCCGAGCGCAAGAACAAGATCGGCGCGTGAGCGCAAGGCCGGATCGTGCCCGTCAGGGCCGCCAATGGCAACTATGAGTTGGCGCTTGCCGTCATCTCGCATGCGGCCAATGCGTTCTGCAAAACTTTCTGAATTCAGTGCTTTGCCGCGCTCGTCCAGCAGGATAAGCGCAGCACCATTATCGAGCGCTTCATGAACGCGCTGTGCCTCCTCGGCCTTGCGCAAATCAGCCGTCTGCCCCCGGCTTTCAGGAATTTCACTGACACCCGAAAATTCGAGCCCCAACGGCGGTCCCGCCTTGGAAAACCGGTCGAAATAACGCTCAACCAACTCCCGCTCGGGGCCGGCCTTCATCCGGCCCACGGCAAAAACACTCACGCGCATGACGCTTTACGCCCCGTTACAGACCGACTTGATCAATGCACCGTTTCCAGTGCCCGCTCGTCGTCGAATTTATCATCGAGCCAGATTTTCTCGATATTGTAGAATTCGCGCACTTCCGGGCGGAAGACATGCACGACAATATCGCCGGTATCGATGAGGACCCAATCGCCGCTTTCGAGGCCTTCGACCCGCATGTCCTTGCAGCCAGCGTCACGCAGGACTTGCAGGAGATGGTCGGCAACGGCTGCGACATGACGATGCGAACGGCCCGAGGCGACGATCATATAATCGCCGATCGAAGATCTTCCGCGAATGTCGATGGGGATGATGGATTCTGCCTTGGAGTTTTCAAGACTGGCCAAGGCCGCGTCGAAGGTCTGGGACACGAAAGCTGCTTCGTCCATCCCGACCGTTGAAGGCGCGTGTTGTGCCTTCTTCTCAATTGCTGTTCTCAGTGTATTTCCTTTCCGCAAGAACAACGCAGTACGGCAGATACAAGCACCGCACACCGTAAGATAGGCAGAGTCCCCGGTTTCTTTCAAGAGTCGCAGGCCTGCAACTGTTCACTTTTTCAGTTTCTGCCAACGTAAAGCAGTAGAAGACAGTGACGAGCGTGGTCCGTGGATGAAAGTCCAGACCGGCGGGTGACGGCGTGCCAGCATTGGCGCGTAATGTTCGTCAAGCCGACTATCGGAGAATGTCTGCGCCATGCGCGATGACAGATAAGCAAGCGTCGAACCGGGACGATCGATGACCGCAATGGGGAAATTCTGCGCGATTTCGCGCCAGCGCTGCCAGCGATGGAAGGATGCGAGATTATCCGCCCCCATTACCCAGACGAAATGCACGCCTGGATTGGCGCGGGCAATCAGCGCCAGCGTATCGGCAGTATAACGCACATCGAAGGCAGCCTCCAGCGCCGTAACCTTTATGCGCGGGTCAACCGCCACTTGCTCGCCGAGCTTGAGCCGCTCGGCAAGCGGCGCCAGTTCGCGGCTGTCTTTCAGCGGATTGCCGGGCGTAACCATCCACCAGAGCTGGTCAAGCCGCAACCGCCGGAGCGCGATCTCCGCAACGAGCGCATGGCCTTGATGCGGCGGGTTGAACGATCCGCCGAACAGCCCGACCGTCATTCCCTTTTCGACATGCGGCATGCGCAGATAATGCGCATCGACGCCGGGATACTGTGCCTTCAATGCGGAAAGCCCGAAGCCAAATCGCATCAGGCCTTAATCCTGAAAAAACAAAAGCGGCTTTCAGACATGACCATACCGAAACTAACCTCGCACCTGACCATTGCCGCGCACGCGATATTTGAACGAGGTCAATTGTTCGACACCGACCGGCCCGCGTGCATGCATTTTGCCTGTCGCAATGCCGATCTCCGCCCCCATGCCAAACTCGCCCCCATCAGCAAACTGTGTCGAGGCATTGTGCAGGAGGATCGCCGAATCGATCTCGTTGAAGAAGCGGGCAACGGCTTGCCCATCCTCGGCGACGATTGCCTCGGTATGATGCGAGGAATAGCGGTTGATATGCTCGATTGCACCCGCAACGCCATCGACCAGCGCAACGGAGATGATAGCGTCGAGATATTCCGTCAACCAGTCTTCTTCGCTCGCCGGTTTCGCGTCAGGGTAAAGCGCCCTCACCGCATCGCTGCCGCGAATTTCGCAGCCCTTTGCGGCAAGGTCCTGCAAAATTGGAACGAGATGCGTTTCGGCCACCGCGCGGTCCACCAGCAACGTCTCGGCGGCGCCGCAAATGCCGGTGCGCCGCATCTTTGCATTGACGGCAATGGCGCGCGCCATGTCGAGCTCGGCTGAACCATCGATGTAAAGATGGCAGATACCTTCAAGATGGGCGAAAACCGGCACCCGTGCTTCCGACTGTACGCGCGCAACAAGGCTTTTGCCACCGCGCGGCACGATCACATCAATGGCACCGTTCAAGCCTTTGAGCATCTCGCCAACCGCCGCACGGTCGGTGACCGGCACGATCTGGATTGCGTCCCTTGGCAGGCCTGCGGCTTCAAGACCAGTCACCAGCGCCTTGTGAATCGCTGCCGACGAATGCGCGGAATCCGATCCACCGCGCAAAATCACCGCATTCCCGGCCTTCAGGCAAAGTGCGCCAGCATCTGCCGTCACATTGGGGCGGCTTTCATAAATGACACCGATGACGCCAAGCGGCGTGCGCACGCGCTCGATATGCAGCCCGTTGGGGCGGTCCCATTCAGCAATCACCGCGCCGACCGGATCAGGCAGGCTGGCAATGGTGCGGATACCCTCGGCAATGCCCTGAATACGGGCCTCATCAAGCCGCAAGCGGTCGATGAAGGATGCGGCCATGCCGCTTTTTTCGGCTTGGTCGAGATCAAGCCTGTTGGCGGCAATGATAGCGTCCCGGCTTGCGAGTATTGAAACCGCAGCGGCTTCCAGCGCGTCATTCTTCTGTTGAGGCGAAGCGATGGAAAGCGGGGCGGCGGCAGCTTTGGCCTTACGACCCACCTCTGCCATGATGGCTGCAATATCGGTTCCGGCGTCCACTTTATCGAGCATGCTGTCCTCTTATGCGGCTTTGTCTTCACTGGCGGCACGCACCACCAGATCATCGCGATGGATCATGGCAGAGCGTGCATCATAACCAAGAATGGCACCGATCTCATCGCTTTTATGACCGGCAATTTTACGCGCGTCTTCTGCATCATATGCAATCAGCCCGCGCGCAATTTCGCGCCCGTCCTCACCAAGGACCGCGACCGTATCGCCGCGCTCGAAATGTCCTTCGATGTCGCGCACACCGGCCGGCAAAAGCGACTTGCCCGATTTCAGCGCTTTCGCAGCCCCCGCGTCGACCCTCAGGCGCCCAGCAGGTTCGAGATTACCGGAAATCCACGTTTTCCACGCATTGACCGGCATATGCGACGGCTCGAACAAGGTCGCTCTTTCACCGCGATCAATGGCTGAAAGCGGCCCCATGCGCACACCCGACGTGATGATCATTGCAGTTCCGGCTGCATTGGCGATCTTACCGGCATCGAGCTTGGTCTTCATGCCGCCGCGCGACAATTCCGATGCGGCAGCGCCCGCCATGGCCTCGATCTGCGGCGTGATGTTTTCCACCAGCGGCAAAAACTGCGCATCCGGGTTCTTGTGCGGCGGCGCTGTATAAAGGCCGTCAATGTCGGAAAGCAGAATCAGAAGATCGGCCCCCATCATGGTCGCGACGCGTGCCGCCAGCCGGTCATTGTCGCCATAACGGATTTCGGTCGTCGCAACCGTATCATTCTCGTTGATGATCGGCACCGCTCCGAGCTTCAAAAGCGTCTCGATGGTAGCGCGCGCATTAAGATAGCGGCGACGCTCCTCAGTATCGGCAAGCGTCACCAATATCTGGCCCGACTTGATGCCGTGGCCGCCGAGCACATCGGCATAGGCCTTGGCGAGCGCGATCTGCCCTGCCGCCGCAGCTGCCTGACTTTCTTCAAGTTTCAGCGATTTTTTCGGCAGGCCCAGAACCGTACGGCCCAGAGCAATCGCCCCCGACGAGACCACCAGCACCTCGACACCCGCATGATGCAGGGCTGCGATATCCTGCCCGAGACTTGCAAGCCAATTCTGTTTAAGACCGGTCGAGCGGTCCACAAGCAGGGCCGAACCGATCTTGATGACAATGCGGCGATAATCTTTGAGTTGTTTCAACATGTTATCATTCCTCGCCGCATCACAACTATTCGCCGGCTGTCTGCGAGGCGCCGTCATCTTCGACGGCTCCTGCCTCCGCCGCGCGGCTCTGATCAATGATACTTGCAAGCTGGCGCAAGGTATCATTCAATCCTTCGTGACTTACCGCAGAAAGCAGTAGCGGATCATGCCCGCAAGCCTTTTTCAGCGCCTTGACCTTGGCTTTGCGCGCATCGGGATCAAGCGTATCGACCTGTGACAGCGCCACGATCTCGGGCTTGTCAGCCAGCCCGTGCTCATAGGCTTCGAGTTCGCCGCGGATGACCTTATAGGCCTGACCGACATCTTCTTCCTGCGCTGAAACCAGATGCAGCAACACGCGCGTGCGCTCGACATGACCGAGAAAGCGGTCGCCAAGTCCCACACCCTCGCTTGCCCCTTCGATAAGGCCCGGAATATCAGCAATGACAAATTCACGGCCATCGACACGCGCAACGCCAAGGTTGGGATGCAGCGTGGTGAAAGGATAATCAGCGATCTTCGGCTTTGCAGCCGTCACACTTGCCAGAAACGTCGATTTTCCAGCATTGGGCAGACCGACAAGTCCGGCATCGGCGATCAGTTTCAGCCGCAGCCAGATTGTGCGCTCAATGCCTTCCAGCCCCGGATTGGCCCGACGCGGCGCACGGTTGGTCGACGTGGTAAAATGCAGATTGCCGAAGCCGCCATTGCCGCCCTTAGCCAGGCGATAGCGCTGACCGATTTCGGTGATGTCACAAATCAGCGTTTCGTTGTCTTCTTCGAAAATCTGCGTGCCGACAGGCACCTTGAGGATGACATCGTCGCCCTTGCCGCCGGTCATGTTACGCCCCATGCCATGCATGCCGGTCTTGGCGCGGAAATGCTGCTGGTAGCGATAATCAATCAGTGTGTTGAGCCCGTCCACGGCCTCGACCCAAACATCGCCACCGCGTCCGCCATCGCCACCATCGGGTCCGCCGAATTCAAGAAACTTCTCGCGGCGGAACGAAACAGCCCCTGCCCCGCCCGCTCCGGAGCGGATATAGATCTTGGCCTGATCGAGAAATTTCATTGAACGCAAACCTCTTGGATGCCCGTTTTAAGGCGGGCTTTGCGGCGTTAGCCACTTTAGACAAATCTTGAACACCGTGTACCGGAAACTGCATGGCAGTTACGGTTTTAATGCCTCAGAATTCATTTAACGTGGAACATATCCACACGATGCTACGCAATTACAGCAAAACATCTTTTCTGCAAACAGATCAGGTCAAGGTTTTTATGGTACGGACTTTTTCTAGATAGCGTGGACGAATTGGTTAACGTGTTGATCAAAGCTTGATTCCAGACTGCTTTTTGGAGGCAGTCATGAGTTGTGGTGGGCGATTGATGCCTATGGCACTCTTCTCGACATCCTGGTTCAAGCCCGACGCAACACCAAGGCCGCCAAGCACTTTTTGTTTAGGCTGGTCTAAGCAATTCGGCAAGCCGCGTGTCGTCGTATTGTTTGAATTAATTGAGGGTTTTTATTTCCACTTGGTTGCGGGGGCATGCAACACCCGATTCCAGCGGTTGATGAACGTGCAATTTGTACGCAATAGACCAAAGAGTACTCTTACATCGCACCTATTAGGAGCAAACGAGAGGGTATTTCTGCGACAACAGCATGTTCCACACCTTTTGGAATGATTATGAATTCTCCTGCATGGAAAAGGCGCTCTTTCTCGTGCATGATGACGCGCGCACGCCCGGAAAGCAAAACCGCGACCTCTGTGCTATGGGATATATGTGCTTCGATTTTCCCGTTTATATCAGCTTCGATCACCACAGCTCCCGCTTCAAGACAACCAAGCAGGGTTCCCCTGAAACCCGGAGCCTCGATGACACCACCGATCTGGAACTCCATGTCAGTCATCGGCAGAGATCCTCTTTTCCGCCAGCAGCAAAATTCCAGCTTTCGGCGCCAGGATGATGTCTTTCGGCTTAAGTCCGGCACCTTGTGCCAATTCGCGAAGCATATCGCCGGTATAAAACGTCATGGATTGCGCCATGCGCCCGAAATATCCACCGATCTGCGCGCGCATTTCGGGTGGAGCGGTTATGAGAACCAGCATACCGCCCGGCTTTAACACGCGCGCCATCTCGTGCAAGGCAACCTGTGGGTCTGGGAAAAAGAAGAAGGCATTCAGACAATAGACCTTGTCTACGCAACAATCTGCAACGGGTAATTGTGAGGCATCCGCCTTCACCACCTCAAGCCGACCCGATTTTACAGCATCAGCGTTCAGTTTCCGCGTTGCATCAACCATCGCCTCGCTATAGTCGAATGCCGTGGCGCGGCAACCACTCTTCAAGGCACGGCGCATGAAGACACCTCCTCCACAGCCGACTTCGATTATATGATCTTCCTGCTCTGGCATCGCCTTGTAAAGTGCCAGATCAAATCCGGGCTTGTGCGCGACCGGAAAACGATAAAGCAGACGCCCCAGAAGTCCGTGTGGGCGACGGGCAATGCGATCGACCAGTCGCTCGGCAAAATCATTCATCCCGCATCCCTCCTGAAATTTTGTCCTTTTCCAGCGACATGAAGGTGGAAGACGCAAGCGAGCGCCTTACGATCCGGGCGACGGCAACGATGATCAGACATCCGGCTGCGACAAGCAGAAACATCGCGCTGTAGCCAATGGACGCTGCAAGCCATACGACGATGCCCGCCAGAAGCATTTCTCCGGTTACGTTGATGCTTTGCAGCAATGTCACATCGGTCCCGGCCTGTTTGCCCGCGCCGCCAAAGGCCATGACCAGCGTTGCAGCGCAAACCGCAATGATGCCGCTCCCGACATTCAACAATATGGTCGAGGCAATCACTCCGGGCCAATCGACTGGAATAACATGGAGAGCCAGAAGTCCCCACGCGGCGAACCCCAGCATGACCACGCCGACGCCGACGGTCAGGCCGGTCCAGAGCCTGTTTGCCGCAAGCCTGCTACCGACCGGACTGCCGATGAAAATCAGCACCAGACCGCCAAGCGTGGCGACAAGTCCTGCATCGCGGTTTGTCCATCCCAGATCGACAAGAAAGAGTTTGGTGACGCTCGCGCCACCGGCATGTGCCCCACCATAGAGAAACGCCAGCAGAAGCAATGGCCAGATGCCCTGTCGGCGAAAGCAATCCGAAAGCCGCGCCTTGGCGTGTCCGGCGCTCACACCCTGTAAAGCATCTTCCTTCCACGCAAATGCGAGAAGAATGGTTGTCAGAGGGATCAATGAGAGGATCAAAAGCAGATTGCGCTGTCCGAGCGTATCTATGAAAAGCAACGCCCCACCCCCACCGACCATGAAACCCGCCATCATGCCCGCGATCTGAAGCGCATTGGCACGGCTCAGGGCGCCTGCTCGCAGACGCTCTGCCGCAAGGCCGTCGGTCGCGGTATCCTGCGTGGCACTCGCACACATGCCAACAGCCATAATGACAATCATTATCGCAGCATTGATCGCAGTTGCAGGAATGAAGGCTAACGAAATCATCGAAAACAGCAGAACCACCTGCATCGGTATTATCCAGCTTCGGCGACGACCCAAACTGACGCTCCAGTGATTGTCGACAAGCGGCGCCCAGAATATCTTGAGTATCCATGGAAGACCGGCCAAGGGAACAAAGGCCAATATCTCAAGCGGTACGCCATTCTGGCGCATGATGACCGGCAAAGCTTCCATCGCGAGCCCCATCGGCAGGCCTTGCGAGAAATAGAGTGCGCCAATCAGCACCATCAGCAGCGCATTGCCGTGCGACTGCGGCACCGTAATATCTGCTGTCCGCAACTGAATTTCCGTCATACTACCTACCACTTCGCCGCCATCGTCAGCCCGTAGGAGCGTCGCTGCGCAGCAACGCCCATATCGGTTCCCGAATAGCTGAAATAGTTCTTGAGATAGGCTTCATCGGTGAGGTTTTTGCCCCACACCGTCGCACTCCACCAGTCCTTCGCAATGCCCATATGGGCATCGACAAGATGCGTGGGCTTCTGACGATAGCTGTTATCGGAAGTGAATGAATAGGAGCTTCGATAGTTGTAATCGATTCCGGCATTGAGCAGCCAGCCATTCTGCAATTCCTGCTTCCAGCGGGCCCCGGCATTGAAGCTGTGTTCAGGAGCGAACGGAAGCGGATTGCCCGTATAATCCTGCCCCATCACATCATCGACAAAATCGTCATATTCGGCACGGGTGTAACCATAGCCACCCGACACGGACAGGGCGTCGGTAACAGCCCATGTGCCTTCCAGTTCAAAACCCTTGGAAGTCGCAGCCGCCGCGTTGCGGTAAACACGGGTGAATGGCGTCGTGTAGATGACAGCTTGCTGGTCTTTCCAGTCGATATAGAAGGCAGCGGCCGAGAGCGTCACTCGCCCGTCAAGCACTGTCGCCTTTGCACCGATCTCATAGCTCGTCGTGGTTTCCGGATCGTAGCTATTGGCTGAGCCGTCCGCCTCGATATAGGGGCTGATGCCGCCCGCCTTATAGCCACGGCTGATTTTCGCATAGGCAATATTGCCTTCGGAAAAATGCCATGTCGCGCTGGCTTCCGGCGAAAAATTGGTGAAAGAAACATCCCCTTCGGCATAGCCGGGATAGCCGAACATATAAGTGCCGCTCGGTGAACTGATTTCCGAACTGGTGCTCTTGCGGTCATGGGTCAGCCGCGCACCCGCTGAAAGCTCCAGTTGCGGCAGAACGTAGTACGCCACCTCGCCAAAGGCAGAATAGGTATCGGCGCTCTGCTCAAAGACATCACGGCTTAGCTGGTCACGCGGCACCGAAACAAGATCGAAATACTGCGTGCCGTCGAACTTCTCATGCATGTAGAAGAATCCGCCGGTCCAGCGCAAGGGACCTTCATCATTTGACGACAGTCGCAATTCCTGACTGAACTGGCGCTGTTTCTCCACTTGCCCTTGGACGATAGAGGGAGTTGACGTAAAATCGCCGTCGAGAAATTGTGAAAAATCATGCCCGCGTATCGCAGTGATCGAAGTCAGTTCCAAGCCACCGAAATCATGATCGATACGGGCCGATATACCACCGGATTTCACATCGTTTTCCGGTTCGAAATCATGATCAGCCTTATAATCATAGGCGAGATCGAGTGGCGCATACCAAAGACCGCCATCGCTGTTATCGCGTGAGAAATCAGCAACGATCTTCAATTTGGTGCTTTCATTCAGATCACCCGCGACGGTAAACCGCCCCGTGAAAGTGTCGAGATCGCCTATATCTTCGCCATTATAGATATTGGTTAGATAACCGTCCTTACCGGCCCATGCGACTGCACCGCGAACCGCCAGACCCGTGCCCTCTATGGGCGTTTCAAAAGCTGCCTTGATGCGCTTTTCGCCCTCGCTGCCATAGGTCGCCGAAAGTTCCGCACCGGGTTTGTCGCCGGGCATACGCGAGAGCAGATTGACAGCTCCACCGATGGTGTTCTTGCCGTAAAGAATGGATTGCGAGCCGCGCACGACTTCCACCCTCTTGAAATCATCGAGAAGTCCCGGAAATCCCAAGGGACGCGCAATAAAGACATCATCGAGGAAAAGGCCGACAGCGGGCGAACGATCAACGCCGCCAGAAATTCCCAACGACCCCACGCCGCGAATAGTCAGCGGTCCACCCTGCCCGTTGTAATTCACATTGGGTATGCGGAACGCTGCGTCCTCAAGCGTCGTGACATTGCCGGGAACCAGTTCGTCCTGCTGGATGGCTGTGACAGATACGGGCGTATCCTGTGCTTTTTCCTCACGCCGCCTCGCCGTGACCGTTATTTGCTCGAGAACGACGGAGCCGTCCGTTTGCTGTCCGGCAGGCAGATTCTGGGCCACAGAGCTTTCAAGGCCGACCATCAATACAACACCGCCTGAGAGGCAGTTCGCCAACAAAAATTGCACGCGCTTTTTAATCATGAGAATATGCCCCAGGTTTCATGGGCCTTGTTTGCGACAGCTTCGGGTTAAGGACAATGCTTTGAACTTTGGGGATCGCGTCAAAGGCTTTGGGGATCGCGCAAGAATTCTGGAATGGCTACAGAATGTGACGTTTTCCGATGACTTCCGTGGGAGAGACACCAAACCGCTTACGGAATTCGGTTGCAAAATGTGCCGGATGGTATCCCATTCCCTGCGCGACACCGGATATCGAGGTTTCGCCCGCCTCCAGAAGATAACGCGCTTCATCAAGGCGTCGGGACTTGACGAAGGCATAAACCGGCATACCGAAAAGATCGACAAAGCCTGTGCCCAGCTTGCGGGCATTGGTGCCGACCATCCGCGCAAGATCTGCAACGGATGGCGGATTGGCGAGGTCTGAAAGCAGGATGGAGCGGGCGGCATGAAAGCATTCGATGTCGCGCGCCGTCCATCTTGCGCGCGCCTTGGTCGCTGAACCATCGTCACTGGGCAAAAGATGAGCAACGAGTTCGAGCGCCTTGCCAGTCATATAAAGATTGCGTGCATGGCCACGAAGCGGACATCCCAGCATCTGCCAGGAAATCGCATTGACAATAGCTGTCGCAGTGCATTGGTCATTGCCTGCCACGGCAGCAATGGCAGCTACCGTTTCAACGCCAAACTGACTTTCCGCACCCTCTGGATCGATCTGGATAAAGACGGCACTTAATGCTCCGTCCGTTAACGAACAATGCACCGTCTCAAGCGGCTCGGCACTGTTGAAGACCGCCGCCTGTCCTTTTCGCCATACGCTACTGCCAAACTGTTGCTGTTCGACTTCGACATGACCTTCGATAACCGCTCCAAGCCAGATGCCAGGTTGCATGATCGAACGCCAAACATCGCCACGCCTGACAGCCATGCTGTCGAGCAGAACCTTCATTCCGGCTGTCTCAATAATTTCCAAAACCAGCACCCAGCATATTGAAGCTGGCTGACTTCATATTAGTTGACTATAAATGTCAACTTTTGATCGCATTCAACGCTGCTTCTGCTTTCTCCCGAAAGCGACGAAACCCGGCCTGCTATCCATCGACACCTGTTTTGGCCAATTCGATCTCTGATTTTATCGAACTTGTGAAGTAGCGCCCAAGCCATGCGCGCGGCATGTTGCGCATGATGAAGTTGCGTAAGTGAAATGCGAATGCGCTGCGCGGGATGAAGACCGAGGCCATTTTTCGGCTGCGCGCCTGAAGCCTTGCGATGATGGGCCGCAATCGCGCTTCATGCTGCACCAGCGCTTCCGCCACATTGTTGTCTGCCTGCAAGGCCTGTCCCAATATTTCGGCTGAGGCAAGCGCCATGCCCGCACCCTGCCCCGACACCAGCGTCAGACAATGCGCCGCATCGCCCAGAAGCAGTACCCGCCCCTTCGACCAGCACGGCAGGTCGATCATAGTCAGACTGTCGATCAGCGGAGAAGCACCATTGCTCCGCGCATCTTCGAGCAAAGCACGTACTTCCGGGTGGCTGTTTCGACTGACTTCGCCAAGCAACCCGAAGCGATCTTCCATCTTCTTGAGGCGTGTCTTTTGATCACGCCAGACATGCATCGCCGCCAGCCTTCCATCATGCAGCGCGTAATATTCCGCCAGATGGCCCGGCTCGGCATAAGAGAGAAAATCGCTGTCGAAATTGCGTGGCGTCCCCACATCATAGACCGCGAAATAATAGCCGAGCGGCGCAAGACAGGTATCGTCCGGTCCAAAAATTTTCTGACGCATTGCCGAGCGAAAACCGTCGGCACCGATCAGAAGATCGGCACTGATTTTTTCACCGCTCGCAAGGGTCGCGCAAACGCCCGCATCACTGTTTTCAATATCTGCGATTGTTTCACCAAAAAGAATTGATGCGGTATCGGGCAAGACTTCGCTCAAGGCACGCACAAGATCGTTGCGGCGAATGGCGAGAAAGGGCAGATCACGAATGAAATCACGATAGCGCAGCCGCAGCAATTCTTTGCCCTTGCTGTCCTTGTAGACATTCTCGTCGATCGTATAGGAGGCTGCCTGCAATCGTTCATGCAGCCCCATGCGCCCCGCTGTCTCAAATCCCAGCCCCGATAGGCCCAGCATATAGCCATTCTCACGCAGGCTCTGTGCGCGTTCGATAATAACGGAGCGCCAACCAGCCTTATCCAGCCACCATGCGGCTGAAAGCCCGGCGACACCAGCGCCAACAATGAGAGCAAGTGGTTTGGTCATGATGAAATTTTCGTCCTGAGCCGGTTTTCCAGAAATCTGAGAAGGAATGGCGTTAACAAAGCGAGCAAAACCGCCATGACAAAACTGGCCGAATATCCCGCGCGCGCCGCAAGCATGGCCCCGCTATAGCCAAAAAGGGCAGCGGCCACGGCACTTGCACTTTGAAACAAGGTGAAATCGACGCCCGGCTGCTTTGTTGAAACAATATCCATGAGCCGCGAATAGATGGCGACGAAACCAGCTGCCATAAGTGCACCTTCAAGGATAAAGGCTCCGACAAGAAGCGGCAGATAATGTACATGCAACGTGACGATTGCAGCGACAAGGCAAAGCGTTGCGATATGCAGCATGGCTATAAGCAGCACGGCTTTTGGAGCGCCTTGCCGATGCACGATCAGGCCGCCAAAGGCTGCGCCCACTACACCGGCCAAAACCCCACCAATACCGTTGAGCATACCCAGAAGCGAAAGTGGAACACCCGCATCAATGAGATACGGTCCCGACAGAGATTGCGCCAACCTTCCTGCCATTTCAAAAACAATGGCCATGCAAAGGCCGATGCGCATATCAAAACGCCGCAGAGCGTTCTTCAGCGCCGGGCGTTCTGTTTGCGGTAACGCGTCACGCCGGACTTCCGGGGTGAGCGCCATGGGCAAGCCCATGACGAGTAGAACAAAGGCCAGCAACAGACAGGAAACGCACCAGCCCCACAATGCAGTGGCAGTGACGAAAAGACCGCTACCAAAAATCAGACCGAGATAACCGCCACCGACTTGCGCTACGTTTCCGGCACCGCGCTGCCCGGCTGGCATTTGTTCGATGATATAGGCATCACAGGCGATATCGACGGTTGCAGAAGCAACAGCCATCAGCACCAGCAGCAACAAAACCGTGTTGAAACTGGCGGTTCCGGCAAATCCCAGACCGATAAGCAAGAGAGCCGTTACGACTTCCCCCGTCACGATGATCCACCGCGAGCGGCGACGTCCATCCGGCAGAATTCGCAGCCTTTCCGTCCACGGCGACCAGACAAATTTCACCGCCCAGACCAGCATGGCGAGCGATACCAGCCCGATCCTGTCGAGCGCCACGTTCTCCGCTCGCAATATGGCGGGAATGCCCATGAAGGTAAGACCGCCGATCAGGCTTTGGGCGGTATAGACGCCACCCGCCGCGATCAGCACCCGCGGACGCGATACATTTCCGGCATTCGACATGGTGTCAGAAATCCTTGCGCAATGTCAGGCCGAAAGTCCGCCCCTTGCCAAGCGTGCCCAGTTCATAGGGGCCATTCACATAGCCGGAAGTCTTGTAGCTCTTGTCCGCAATATTCTGCACATAGAGCTGCGCCTTGAAGCCCGAGGTGTTGGCGAAGTCGAGACTTGCATCCACCGTGGCGAAACCGTCCTGACCCGTGCTGTTCGCCTCATCAAAATAGACTTTTGAGGCATAATTGACGGCGCCATTGGCGCTCAGCGTACCGTTGAGGATGTCTTCACCCAGAACATAGGCCACGTTGACATGCGCGGTTACGTCGGGCGCATAAGGAACACGATTGCCGTCATAGCTGACATTCGTATAGGGATCTGTGAAATCTGTGAATTCCGAACGTCCGAATGCAGCGTTTCCAGTGAGCGTCAGACGCTGTGTTGCCCGCCATGTACCCTCTATTTCAATGCCCGTGCTCGAAGCCTCGCCCGCATTGCGGATGAATTGCTGGCCGATCATGCCGACATATATCTGCTTGTCCGTCGCGCGTATGTGATAGAGCGAAGCGGATAGATCGACCGCACCGCCAAGCAGCGTTGATTTTATGCCTGCCTCGAAATTCCACGCAGATTCAGCTTCATAAGCAGCAGCGTCGATTTGTGATGAAATGCTGTGGTTGAAACCACCCGGCTTGTAGCCGCGCGAAACAACGCCGAAGAGGCGAACGTCCGGGGCAACTTCGTAGCCAATAGCAACCTTTGGCTGAAGACTGGTGAAATGCGCCTTGTTGTCGAACTCAAAACCATAGCCCGTCCCATATTTGTCGGCGCGTTCGGCATCGATGCGCGACCGATCATAGGTAGCGCGCAGGCCGCCGGTAAGATCGAGCCTGTCGGTTGCGTGCCAGGTCATTTCGCCAAAGGCAGCCATACTGTCGCTGACGACATTGTTTTGCGCTTCTCCGTAATAGCCAGCAATGCCGCTCTTGGTGCCGGTGAAATCGTCATGGCTATACCATAGCCCCGCGACACCGCTAAGATCGGCGCTGTCATAGGACAGACGCACTTCCTGCGTGAATTGCTTGTCGTTTTGCGGCCAGAAATAGCGAGAACCAGCGCCGGACGAGAAATTGCGCATAACGTCGCTCTCCTGATAGGAGGAGATACTGGAAAGCGTGAAGTCGCCAAAGCGATAGTTGAACTGCCCCGAAACATTGGTGACCTTGCGTTTCAGGGTCGGCAATTCGCCATAAAGACTGCTGTCGTAAATGCGGTCGTCCACATCCGGCTCGAAGGCATAAACCTCTTCATGCGACCGCAGCCATTCACGCGAATAGCTGATAGATGCATCGAAATCACCACCCTTTGGCGCATAGCGCAGCGTAGCGCGGCCAAAACCGTTATCGGAAGTGTTGATGTTATCATCCCCCGTCGCCCGATCGTCGATATCGCCGGAGAAATGCGCAAAAGTTCCGGCATAATCGAGAAACAGCGTATCGGGTGCCAGAACCACTGTGCCACCGATTTCGACTGAAGGCTCTTGAGCCGAGATATTCGTCTGCACATAGAAACGATTGCGATCGTTCTTTTTCGTAATGATGTTGATAACGCCGCCATAGGCGTTCGCACCATAAAGCGTACCCTGTGGCCCGCGCAGCAACTCGACACGCTCCACATCCACCAAAGGCTGCGAAAAGGTCGAAGGCAATTGCGGCGCACCATCGACATAGACCTGCACGGTCGGATTGAAGTAATCCGGCGAGGACTGGCCGCGAACGGTGAAATTGGAATAGATGCGATTCCCGCGATTGCCTATGCTCAACCCCGGAAACACCTTCTGCAAATCCTCGACCGTGCGGATGCCACGATCTTCAAGCTGTTCGCCGGTGACTGCTGATACCGAGCCATCAATCTTGTCGAGCGCCTGTTCGCGCTTGGACGCTGTAACGGTGATCGTATCGAGGACGATGCTTGCGTTTTCCTCGGCCAGAACGCCGCTCGTGCTCACAGCCCACAGGCAAATGGAACTGCCCAGAATCATCTTTTTTGTATCAAGCATATCGACCCAAACCGAGTAATCGCATTAAACTTGATGTTTCTATTCCACTTATTTGATAGATCGGCTAACGTTTTCCGAACCGCGATTGACGCAAACGGGACTAATTCTGCGAGCGCACCAAACACATGACCTTGCCTGACACTTCAATTCCGCTTTCCGCGCTGGAAAGTCAGACCACGCAGCCGGAAAGCTGGCGTGACGTCGTTGATGGAGAAATCGACCAGCTCGGCTGGCGCGCATTCACGACAGTCGAGCAGCCCGATACGGATGTCACCGTCTACATGATCGACGTGACGCCGACGCAGGACATGGTTTTTCACCCGGAAGGCCCGGCGACCTTTTCGCTTTCGGTCTTCCTCGACGGTGCGGGCACCTTGTCGGTCGATGGCGCAGCACCATTCGAGATCGCATCCGGCGCAGCAGTGCTTTTTGCCTGCAAGCGCGTCACCCGTGGAGAAAACCGCATCTGGGCAGGACGCCGCCTGCGGGTGCTCGACATTCGTTTCGAGCCACCGCTGCTCGAAAAACTGGGCGGCGTTTCACTGGCGCAATTGGGTGGAGCGGTATTGAGCGAGCACAGTCTGCCGGAACAGGACGTGTTTCTCATCGGCTTCAAGGCACCGCCGGAATTGATCGCAGCTGCGACCAGCCTCATGCAATGCCGTTTCGAATATGGGCTTGCGCGCCGCTTGCATCTTTACAGCAAATCCATCGAGGCACTCAGCATCGCAATCGATGCGGCGTCGCGCAACAAGGCCGAAACCCCGCTCAAGCCCTTGAGCGACGAGGAAATACGGCGGCTGAATAATGCGCTGGAGCTGATCGAAAATCATTACAGCGACGACTGGACCATCCCGCGGCTGGCACGCGAGGTCGGCCTGAACGAAAGGCGGCTGAAGGAAGGATTCCGTCTTACTATAGGCAGGTCCGTCCATGCGCATTTGCGCGCTATCCGGCTGGAAGCCGCAGCAACGCTTCTTGCAGCGGGTTCAAGCGTGACAGAAGCCGCCTATACGGTCGGCTTCGATAATCTGAGTCATTTCAGCAAGATATTTCGTGAGAAAAAAGGCGTTCTTCCAAGCAAATATATGCGCTAAAAATTTGCTTTCGAAAGAACGCACCCAGAAGCATCGCTATTTCAGCCGTATCTTTCAAATGGCGTTCACCGGCATGCGCAATACCACTTTGCAGCTTGGCATAGTTGCCTCAAATGTTCGCTTGCCCACCCTGCATGAACAACTGCCAAGCCTGATCGAAATATCTCTCTTCATCGGCTGGATCAGAGAAACGGCCCTCGCCAAGCATAGTGGAGATCAGCGGCTTAATCGAGGTCGCGTAGAGAAGCTGCTCGGCGATGAATAACGGACCTCCTTTTGTAATCAGGTGATCGACCTGCGCTTCAACGATCAGTGACGTGAACCTCGCCATGATCGGATCCTGTGCCACAGGTGTCGGCTGCATGCCGCCCAAACCCACGGCCTCACCCAAGGCAACGCGATTGAGCGCGACCATCTGCGGTCGCAGATTGATTGCGAGTAGTGCGCGAGCATAAAGCCGGAGGCGTTCAAGCGACGTCCCTTCCCTTGCCATCAAGGCGTCAAGCTCTTCGAGAACCTGCGATTGCAATCCCTGAATCAATGCAGCGAAAAGAGCAGCCTTCGAAGGATAGCGGCGATAAATTGTATCCTTGCCCGCGTTACAAGCCAAAGCGACCTGCTCCATGGACGTTGCAGCAAATCCTTGGGAGGCGAACAGTCGAGTTGCAGTGTCAAGGATACGGCGATTGAGCTCCTCAAGGGCTTTCCTTGAAGGTCGTCCACCTTTTGATCTGGCACGAGCAGACTGCTGTTTCCCGGTAGAAACTGTTTCCAGCAAAGCCTCTTTGTCTGTCTTTTTATTTGAATGCGGGGCCATCGTCTTGCCTTTGACGGTTGGGGATCTGCCAATGGTCGATCTTCTTCCAGGCTTTATATCGATGCAAAAACCAAACGCAACCGTACCGTTACCGACCTGCAACAAGAATAAATATGAGTATAATTATCATAAATAATAACTGGACGCATTCGTCCCGTTTTGTTACCAGCGATTTGAAACTGGGTATAAGGACAGGAAGTCTCGTAATGGCGATAAAGATACGAAGTCTCATTCTCCTCGGCACCAGCAGCCTTTTGACCCTTGCGAGTTCAGCGATTGCGCAGGAAACGGCAACGCAGCTTGAAACAATCGTGGTGGAAGGAGAGAGCAGAACCGACACACAAGATACTATTCTGCTTCAAAAGAGCCTATCCTCGACCAAAACTGATACAGCATTGCTGGAAACACCCCAGTCCGTCTCGACGATCACACGCCGACAGCTGGACGAGCAAAACCCGCAAACGGTCAGTGAAGCCCTGCGTTATACTGCCGGTGTGCTTACTGACAGGGATTCCAATACGCGCTATGATTCCATCTTTCTGCGCGGATTTGGCAGTTTCGGAACCACCACCAATTATGTGAGCTATCTCGACGGCCTGAAGCTCCCGCGCGGACAGGCATTTGCCCAGACATCCATTGATCCATTTTTGCTTGATCGTATCGACGTCCTGAAAGGACCATCAGCCCTTCTTTACGGACAGATCAGCCCCGGCGGACTGGTCAACCAGATCAGCAGGCCTCCCTCTGCACAGCCTTATAATGAGGTTCGCATTCAGGGCGGAACGGATAGCCGAGTCCAAACTGGGCTGACGTCCCGTGGCGCACTGACCGAAGACGGCAGCCTGCAATATGGTATCAGCATGATCGGTCGGCGCGCCGAAACGCGCTACGACGATGTCGATGAAAAGCGGTTCGGAATAGCCCCGTCCATTACCTGGCAACCTGATGCCGATACGAGCCTGACCATTTCGGGATATTATCAGAAAGACCCGGAAGGCGGGTACTTCAACTCGCTTTATCCGCGTTTTCTCGCCCCCCTTGACTATCGCCCATATCTGGATCGCAAGCTGAATATTGGTGATCCCAATTTCGATTCATTCGAAAGAGAGCAGTATGGAATTGGCTATAGTTTTGAACATCGCTTCAACGATACGGTAGCCGTACGGTCGAACCTGAGATATTCGCACGTCGACACTGATTTTCAATCTTTACAGATGATGGGCGCTATTGACGCGAACGGACTGATACCGCGTCAGGCACTGCGCTCGATTGAAGACGTCGCCGGGATTTCATCCGATAATCAGGTGCAGTTCGACTTCGATACAGGTGAATTGCAGCATAAGGTTCTTGCCGGTATCGACTATCAGAATTCAAAGAGTGACTGGGAATACCGCTTTGGATTGGCACCGTCGCTGGATGTTACAAACCCCGTTTATGGACAGCCAATCAGCCCTCTTGCCACCATCATCGATAGCGATCAAAAGCTCAGGCAGACGGGCATATATGTTCAGGATCAATTGAACTTCGGTGGCTTCCACGCAGTCCTGGGCATTCGTCACGACTGGACCGAACAGAACACCGATAACCGCTTGGCAGGAACCTATTCAGACCAGTCAAGTGAAGCGACGAGCTACAGAGCCGGTCTGCTTTATCTCTTCGAGAACGGCCTTGCGCCTTATGCGAGCTATTCGACATCGTTCGAGCCGGTCATTGGCGCTGATGCCAGCGGCGCACCATTCATCCCCAGCAAGGCGCAGCAATATGAAGTCGGCCTCAAATACCAGCCCCC
This sequence comes from Rhizobiaceae bacterium, assembly GCA_032057925.1. Classification (GTDB taxonomy): domain Bacteria; phylum Pseudomonadota; class Alphaproteobacteria; order Rhizobiales; family Rhizobiaceae; genus Brucella. Next base: position 77,546 of record DAMCEK010000008.1, on the reverse strand, counting down.
CGATCTTGATGCCTTGTTTACCTTTTCGGCATTCGACATCCGACAGAAGAATGCGCTTGTTCCCGATACGATTGGCTTCAGCATTCAGGAAGGTGAAATTCGCTCCCGTGGGCTGGAATTCGAAGCCAGAGGCAATCTGACAGCCAATCTTGAGCTAATTGCAGCCCTCACGCTTCTTGACACCAAAGTGACCAAGGCCGCTGTTGCTGACAATATCGACAAGCGGCCGCAGGCGGTGCCGGAATATTTTGGTTCGGTCTGGGCCAATTATACTTTCCTTGGCGGAACGCTCGAAGGGCTATCGGTTGGCGGCGGTGTCCGCTTCGTCGGATCAAGCTATGCCGACAATGCCAATACGGTGAAAGCGGACAGCTATACGTTGGTTGATGCCGCCTTGCGCTACGATTTCGGCGTAAAGACACCTAACCTGAAAGGCCTTGAAGGGACGCTCAATGTCACCAACCTGTTCGACAAGGATTACTATTCCAGTTGCAGTTCTGATTTTTACTGCCAGTTCGGCAATGGTCGTCAGGTGCTTGCAGGATTGAACTATAAATGGTGAGGATCGACAGGCGAACATTTTGTACGGGCCTCGTCCTGAATTCTCTGACGGGGATTTCGCCTGCCAATTCCTCTCCATTGCGCACCGTTACAGATATGGCTGGTCGCAAGGTTAAGATACCTGCGCGACCGAAACGCATCGTTCTTCTCGAAGCGCGTGACATTGTCACCATGGCATTGCTGCACCCAAATCCAGCCTCGCAGATCGCCGGATGGGCCGCAACAGATCGCATCGATAGCAATATCTTGCTCAAACAGTTGCAAGGAAATCAGAAAATTGAAATCGTCGGCAAACAGACGCCGGATACGATTTCAATCGAAGGGTTGATCAGCCTGTCTCCCGATCTGGTAATCGCTAACCTTTTCATGGCGCCACAGGGAGAGAAGGACCTTTTGGTTGAGCGTCTTGAAAATACAGGCATAGCCGTGATCTTCAGCGAACAGATTAGCAATAGCAATGAGGGACAGCCAACAAAGCACAGCATTATCGGCAGTTTCCGTGACCAGATGCGAATGTGGGGCGAAATTCTGGACGCCGAGGCACAGGCCACAGATTACATTAGCTTTTTCGATGCGCATTTGAACCGGATCGAACGTCGTTTGGCAGACGTGGCACCGGTCACGACTTATCTAGAAGTTCAATCAACCATGGACGATTGCTGCTGGGCTGCGGGAAAGGAGGTCTGGGGAGAGCTTCTCACACTTGGAGGTGGACAAACGCTGCCCGGCGTAGCCGCCCCCTGGTATCAGAAACTGCAACTCGAATATCTGCTATCGACACCATTCGATGTCTATATTGCTTCAGGCGGCGGTTGGAGTTCCGGCGGACGCCCCGCTATCGGAACAGGGATCGATCACATTGAAAGCCGTGAAGGATTGAAGCGGCTGACACAACGAACTGGCTTCGGGCAACTTGCAAGCGTTCGTAGTGGACGCGTTCACGGCATATGGACGGGTCTCATTTCCGTGCCACCACTCAACATTCTCTTCATTGAACTGGTTGCCAAATGGCTGCATCCAGATCGCTTTACGGACATTGATCCCGATGCAACCCTTTCCGAGATCAACCGGCGATTTTTCAAAATGCCTCTTGGCGGACCATTGTGGGTTTCTTTGCAGGACTAGACGATGAAAACCGAACTCTCTCAAAAACGCCTGTTCAAAGCGGCAGCATTCATCGAGTTTCCCAAAATCCAGCAATTTCTGGAACCGATCCTGACCTCAATCGCGACGCACGATATGACTATTACCCCACATGGTGACAACCATCGGGTCATATCTGTATTCGGCACAGCAGAAATCGAGGTCCGACCGGGCCAGCTACTTCTTTCGATCGAAACCACCAACAAGCATGCGCTCAATCGTCTGAAACATGCGCTAATCGGTCCAATATCTTTCATTGCCGCCAGTGAAAAACTCGATGTTCAATGGTACGGTGATGAAACGGGCTTCACGCCCCTGGAAGATCTGCGTGTACTGCGAGTCAAAGATATTTCCCAGCTTACCCCACGCATGCGTCGGATCGTTTTTCAGGGAGAGGACCTTGCGCGCTTTGATCGCGATGATCAGCTTCATTGTCGATTGATTTTCCAGCCGAAGAACTCCTCCTCTCCGGAATGGCCGGTTCTCGATGAAGCTGGCCATATTGTCTGGCCAAAACAACGAAAGCTGGATACGCGCGTCTATACCATCCGCGCAATTAACCCCGCCTGGGGTGAAATTACGATCGACTTTGCACTGCATGAAAGCGCTGGACCAGCGACACGATGGGCATTGGCCGCATCCACAGGTGATGTTGTCGGCATTGTTGGACCCGCCGCAGGTGGTCCAAAGCCTGCTGAATTTTATGTTCTGGCCGGAGATGAGACCGCGTTGCCCGGCATCGCGCGGATTCTCGAAAGTATCGACAGAAATGCAATCGGCGTTGCCTTTATCGAAGTTGACAACCCATTAGAAATGCAATCACTTGTCAAACCATCAAACATCGAAATAGAATGGCTTTATCGCTATGGCGCGCCCGCAGGAACGACGATACTTCTTCCTGACGCCATTCGTTCTGTTTCCTGGCCGGTTAATCTGGATGATGTGTTTTTCTGGGGAGGCTGCGAGCATAAGGCATTCCGTGCAATTCATCGAATCCTGAAAAGCGATGTAAAACTATCCCGTGACCGTCAGGTGCTATATTCGCATTGGCACAAGGCACTCAGTGAGGAACAAATCATTGCCGTCGGTGCAGAAGCTTATCTGCCGGATTCGTGACAGATCGCAGTTTGGCGCACGTTATCGTTGATTGCGGAGGCAGGATTTAATCTTAACTTGTGATCGTCGTAATCAGCAAATGTTCTACTCAATACTCTTCTAACCTGTGACCCCAGCGGCTTATTTCGGACTATACCATAATCGCCAACGGCATCGTATAAATCTCTCCGAAATGAGGTTTGGAAACCGGTGCGATCAGATCGTTCGCTCAAATAAGCGCATAAAAGGGTTTTCGCGCCAAGCGATCCATTCGTCTGGATTGGGGCCGAACCCGCTAACCATCTTGAAATCGGCTTCTGAAGCCGGCTGCTATATGGACTGCCCCCGTAGGGTGACTGCTTGGTATTGATTCTCCATACACATTGTATAATCCAGAGGCAGTTTTAGTATGCCATTATAGCGCAGGGCTGCTATTTCGGTAAATCCTGTCGGTATTTTCGATTGTGAGCCATGGAATGCCGGCTATCATCCCGCCTCGATAACTGAAACGCCAGTATCAAACAACTTTGTAATACTCTTGAGCCATCCCCATCAAATAGCAGTCCATTCAGTAAATGCCCTTACGGCGACGCCAATGTTGCTGCTATGGCGTGAACCATGCCGTCTGCAACCGCGCTGAAAGCAACCGTGCCATGGGTCTGCTGCGGATAGAGTACATACTCCACTTTAATATCTGGATTTCCAAGTCCCTCTATAGCCTTAGCCGTATCCTGCGCATTTGATACCATCTTTCGGCTGTTCAACATTTTAATACGCTGATCATTGCCTTGCGCTGTGGTCGAGGGTATCTCCTCCAAGCTTCCACTGGTTATCCTGACGCTTAAAGGTGAAGTAAGATTACGTTGCTTCTTTTTGAACTGCTCAAAATAAGTTCGAATAATTCCTTTATTCCACCAGATCGACGGGCTTGATACGATATAATTTCTGAAACTTTCAGGCTGCGTATAAAGCGCGTAAAGGGTGAAAAGCCCACCATAAGAATGGCCGATCAAAGTTTGCTGGTTCTTATCGATCGAAAACTCTCGCGTGATCATCGGCTTCAGCTCCTGATCAAGAAAACTTAAAAAGCGGTCAGCCTCACCAAATTTCTTTGCGAAGGCATCGCCCGTTTTTTCATAATCGGGCGAAGGAGGGGTATAATCGGCAGCTCTTGCATTCATATCAAGAAGCCTACTGTTAGAATATCCGACTCCCACGATGAGAACGGAAACGGGTGTGTGATCCTGTAGTTGCATAGCCCGCGCCATGGCATAGAGATAAGCAATCGGAAACATGGCGTCGCCATCGAGAACATATACAACAGGGTAGCCGCTTTCAGGCCTGGGGCCGATCTTGCCGATTTGTATGCGATAGGTTTTACCAGTGGCAGACGACTTGATGTCGTTCTGCTTTGCAAGAGGCAAAATCGCTGGCTGCCAGTCAGCTTTTTGGACCGGATCGCCTTTGGCCTGTGTCATTGCGGCACTGGATGAGAGGTTTGGCAATACATCTAATACTATAAAGATTAGAAGGACTGGGAGCCAACGCATATTCATCTCCATAAATTACCATTTGCGACCGAGCGTAAAGGCGACTTCGCGCCCAGGGCCGGCAAAGCATCCGAGGCCTGTACTTGAAGCAGTACAACTGGACAGATATTTTTTATTCAGAAGATTGCTACCATTCACGCTCAGCGTAACACCATCAAGCGCCTGATCCAGATTTCCGAGATCGTAGCGAATTGCTGCATCGACGAGTGTTACTGCAGGCACTTCTATTGTATTTGCTACATCAGCCCATGTGGAGGACATATATCGCACTCCCGCTGCAAGACTGAGAGATCCGTCTAAAAACTTGTGTTCGGCCCAAAGCGAAGCCATGGTTTCCGGTACGCCTACTGGCGCATTGCCTTCTTCATTGGGTGTGTTGCTTGCCGTGACCTCGGGCATCAGATGCGTTGCCGTTGCGATGGTTGAAAAATTCTGTGTCCATTGGGTGCGCGCTTCAAATTCGATACCCTTGACGCGAATTTCCCCGGTCTGAATCTGAGCATTACTAGGCGCACCGGGCCGGAGATCCTTCGTCAGAACATTCTCACGGGTGAGGTCGAAATAGGCCAGCGTGAAAAGCCCATCGAAGGCTTCCGGTTCGTATTTAAGGCCTACTTCCCATTGGGTTGCCGTACTTGGAACGAACGGATGGCCATAGAGATTGACTGATGTCGTTGGCTCGAACGATGTTGAATAGCTTATATATGGCGCAAACCCATTATCGAAATGGTGCAGCAACCCGATTTTATAAGTCGTAGCATTATCATTTTGATCAGTTTGACTGCGTGCTCCTGTCGCAAAGGTTTTCACCTGATCTTCCGTTTTAACCCGGTCATGACGGATACCCATCTGGGCAACCCAGTTGCCCCATTCGATCTGGTCTTGCAGATAAAACCCGAACTGTGACTGTTTCCGTCGGGAATCCGTGCTGAACGCTGGGGTAGGAATATCGATGCCATAGACCGGGTTTAAGAAATTAAGCGGCAAACCGGGACTGCCCGTACCGATCAGACGATCGGCAACGCCATATTGATATTCGAACCCACCGAGCACGGTATGACGGGCGGTTCCTGTATTAAAGCCCCAACGTAACTGCTGATCAGCGGAAAAACCGTGCATTGTTTCGTCAGCCGCCGTTGCCTGACGGAGAATCATGGGCGAACTGTCACTTAATAAAGCGCCAGAAACGTTACGATATTCTGATTTCCCATAAGTATATCGCACATTCTGCCTGAAGCTTAAATCTTCGCTGAAGTCATGGGAAAGCAGATAGGCAAAGGAATACACGTCGCGCTTGAATTTTTCGAAATCAGGCTCGCCGATAAAGGCGTCATACGGTATTTTCCCGAGTTTATGTGGTAACAGCGTTCCAAGTCCGGGTATGGCATTATAGTCGCCTCCCTCCGGATCATGTTGAAGCCATGCGCTGATATTGAGTGTTGTAGCCGCGTCCGGCCGCCATGTTAGGGATGGCGCGATAGCAAAGCGTCTTTCATCAAGGCCACTTTGCGATTCACCGTCGCGAATGACACCAGTAACCCTGCCACTCAAAGTGTTATCTTCGTCGAGCACACGCCCAAAATCAAATCCGGTTGACTTGTGCGTGTTGGTGCCAAACGTCACAAAGGCTTCATTTACATTTTCAAATCGGGCGTGCCGTGTGATCTGATTGACCAGTCCACCTGGATTTACCTGGCCGTAAAGAACGGAATTGGGACCGCGTACGATATCGATACGTTCGAGAAGATAAGGATCGATGCTTGGTACTAAATAGGAAAGGCCACGAGGCAACTTGAGCCCATCGAGATATTGAACAAAGTTGGTGGTTTGGCCAAACCCACCGAAACCGCGTACAAACACGCTGTCATATCGAGCTGAAGCGCGGCTCTCCGACAGGACACCGGGCACATATCGCAGAGCTTGTGAAACCGTTTGCGCACCCTGTGCATCCATTTCGTCGCGCGTGACGACTGACACGGAGGCTGGTGTATTAATCAGTAGTGTGTCGGTCATGGTCGCAGCCTCGCTGCGCGTTGTGACATAACCCTCCGCAGATTCCCATGACGAATCTCGATCACTGGTCACGGTGATGGTCTGAAGAACGATGCTGTCTTTGTCATGATTCATTTCTTGCGGATTTTTTACGCCCTCCTTGCCAACCTCCTGGGAGAAAGCAGAAGCAGGCAAGCTAACCGTTGCGACAAGACAGAAAAACAAAGCTCGGGATATTTTCATTATTAAGCTCACCAGTTTGCGCGCGAAATGTTCCTGATACAGAGCGACAGTGCAGACATCGCAAGTTTCCGATTCACTTGTGATATCGCATCTTGAAGTTCCGCTGTCTTTTAATATGATATTTTTAGTCATATTATTTTTGCGAACCGGCCATTCATTTTTGCCAACCGGCCACATCAAGGATTGTGCAATTAAAATGGTTTTGGGAGAAACGAATGTCGATGAATAGACTTAAACGTGTTTATGATGGCGAAACACTTTCCGGCATTGCCAAAACCATGGGCATTTTCACCAATATTTCTGCGCGAAAATCTGCTTCTGGCAGTACTCTACTGCGTGGTTTTCACCGCCGGGAACAATTGCGGAAAGGCTTATATCTTCATACGAGCAATGCGGTTGAATATGAGGACTTTGTCAGTCGGACTGTCGTTCCGGCAGGAATATCCTTTATCTTTTTTCTCTGCGGTTCAGTGGAGATTGATGTCGGTGGCAAAAGATTTTCGGTAGGAAAAAATGGCCAGGTTCTCGCCACTGTGATCAACCGCACAGAGGCGGAATCGTTCTGCCGACGTTCGCATCATAATCAGAATGTCAGGCAAGTGGTTGTCACCATTGCACCTGAGTGGCTGGAAAGTGATGAGAATGTCGGCTGGCACGGTCTCAGGCATTTCGATCTTTTTGTGCGCACCCATCTAGCCGCACGAAGCTGGGTCCCAAGTCCTGATATTATCGCCATTCTGGAGCGTTTACTGCGACACGATCATGATGGATGGATAGAAAAACTGCGTCTTGAAGCGCTGGTTCTTTCTCTTATTGCAACGAGCATTGAACATCTCAACGGTGAAAAGCATATAATTTCAACGGGCTTGCGGAACAAAGAGGCTATCCTGACAGATCGGTTCAATGAATTCATTCGTGCAAATATTATGGAAAAATGGACGAGTGAGGAAATGAGTCGCCATATAGGCGCAAGTGTTAGCGTTCTCAAACGATTGACGAGAAAGCAATACAATATGAGCCTTTTCGAATATATCCGGTTTCAACGACTCAATTATGCTCGTGAGCTTCTGCTTCAGGATCGGATATCGATCGAAGAAGTCGCCAGTCAGGTCGGGTATTCTTGTGCGGCAAACCTGACAACGGCATTCAAGGAGCTTTTTGGTGAGCCACCGCACGCTTTCCGGCGAAAAATATGGAAGTCTTCATAATTAGATTAACGGCTTAGTTACAGAGTTCTTTATTGATATGACACAAGTCATTTTACGCTTTCATCACACGGAATTGCCATCAAGATTTTAATGAAGCATTGAGACAACTTCAGTGCGCGTTGGTACACTGCCGAAAACACGTTCTACAATGCGGGCTTCTCCGCGACCGTCGACGGTTAGATTGAAGATCGTAGCCTGCTCCATACGTAGAGCATACATGGGTGGTGTCGCCTTGCGCTGTCATAGAGCGCATTGTGACCAACTCCTCTTCCACATCATCAGCAGGATCTACGAGCGAACCTCAATCATCGTCATAACAAACCTGACGTTTGGCGAGTGGCCAGCCGTCTTCGGTGACGCAAGAATGGCTGCCGCCCTGTTCGATCTACTTACTCATCATTGCTAGATCATTGAAACAGGAAATGAATCATAGCGCTGTCGTTGCATTGCCTCTACACCCTTCCATCAATCTACGATTATAGCCACGCACCGTTTCCACGCTGGAGCTCTCCGTCTGGCGCTTGAGGGGGGGGGATTCTGGGATGAAATATCATCACCGGTTATCTTGAAAGTGGTGCCCGGGTAATGGGACGCAAGCTCCAGACCGAACACGATGCTGTTCTTCGTGATACTATCAGCGGCGTCTTTACCGATCCTCGCAAATTGCATGAGATTGCCCATGACGGTCCGCATTTCCAAGTTAACGGCATCCATCTTTGCGAACCATCACCGCAACGCACGCCTCTGCTCTTTCAGGCTGGCTCATCGCAACGCGGACGCAGCTTTGCCGCCCGTCACGCCGAATGCGTTTTCATCAATGGCCCAAGCAAAGCTTCGGCATCCAAAACCGTTGAAGCGTTAAGGCAAGCTGCGCGAGATGCTGAACGAGATCCCTGCGACATCACTATATTTTTAGCGGCAAATGTCGTCATTGCTCCGTCAACTGCGGAAGCTAATGAACTATATGAAGAATATTCGCGTTACATCGACGCCGTCGGACAACTGACGCTGGTTTCCGGCTGGACAGGGATTGATCTTTCAGGGCTCCAACCTGACGACGTGGTCCCCTTCGCAAACTCGAATGCAATACGTTCGACAGCCGAAAATCTTACGACCAAGGCACCCAAGCCCGTTCATATCCGTGATCTCAGCACGCTCACACCAACCGGTGCGCGTGCACCTTTTTTTGTAGGAACAGCCTCCGAAGTCGCGGACTCATTGATCGCATGGGCCGACGAAACAGGCGTCGACGGTTTCAACATCCCCCGATTGTCAGTTCCAACAACACTTCGTTCCGTTGTCGATCAGCTTGTACCTGAACTTCAATCCCGGACACGTTTTAGAACGCGGTATCATGAGGGGACACTTCGTGAAAAATTCTATGAAGGCAGCGGCGCTCATTTAAAAGCCAACCATGTCGGACGGCGTTTGTAATTCCTTGACTGGTAAACAGCGAACGGCCTTTGGTATGGCTTCGTCATAGCAGCGGGCGAGATTGGCGACCAAGATCACCCCAGTAGTGAACACACGATTGCTCCATAATACTGCTCAACGGGTCTTTCTGGAGTAGTATTTTTTATAACTGTCATAAAACAAAGCGGGCGATTTCCTTTAGTCTACCAATTTAGTGGGTAACATAACTCCTATCAAAGTCGGGCGATTTCCGTCCCACCAGGGAGTGAGCAACCATGATTATCCCATCTACGGCAGCGAACATCGCATCCCCATCTGCCTCGTTTGAAATCGATGCAGACGTCCTTGTTATAGGTGGCGGTCCCGCAGGTACGTGGGCAGCAATCTCGGCTTCGTCCAAAGGGGCCAAAGTCGTACTCGTCGACAAAGGTTTTTGCGGATCATCTGGCGCGACAGCTCCTTCGGGTACAGGCGTATGGTATGTACCACCGGATCCGGCCAAGCGGGCTGCCGCAATGAACAGCCGCTGGGATTTGGGCGGCAGACTTGCCGACCCGGCCTGGATGCGGCGAACCCTCGACCAGACTTATGCCAACGTCAATCAACTCGCCGAGTGGGGCCATCCCTTCAGCAATGACGAAAACGGAAACCCGGTCCGCCGAAGTCTTGATGGACCGGATTACATGCGATTGATGCGCAAGCGCACAAAGTCGGCAGGTGTTAAAATCCTCGATCATAGTCCGGCACTTGAATTGCTCCGCGATGAAAGCGGCGCTGTCGCCGGTGCCGCGGGTATCCGTCGACAAAAGGGCGATACATGGCTGGTGCGCGCTGGGGCGGTCGTCATTGCGACCGGGGGCTGCGCGTTTCTCAGCAAGGCGCTTGGCTGCAATGTTTTGACCGGAGACGGTCTCCTGCTTGCATCCGAACTCGGTGCGGAATTGTCCGGCATGGAGTTTTCGACAGCCTATGCGATGGCCCTTGAAGGTGGCTCTGTCACCAAAACACGCTTTTACGATTGGGCATCGTTTACGTTTGAGGATGGAACAGCAATTCCCGGAGCGGCCTCCAAGGGTGGACGCTCGGTAATCGCCCGCGTTTTACAAACGCAACGCGTATTTGCGCAACTCGACAAGGCCGATGAAAAGACGCAACAGGCAATGCGTTATGCCCAACCCAATTTCTTCCTACCGCTCGACCGGGTTGGCATCGATCCGTTCACGCAGCGGTTCCCTGTAACGCTGCTGCTTGAGGGCACTGTGCGCGGCACGGGCGGGCTCAGGATCGTTGACAACGGTTGTGCCACGACCGTTTCGGGACTTTATGCAGCCGGTGATGCGGCAACCCGAGAGCTCGTATGCGGCGCGTTCACGGGTGGCGGCAGCCACAATGCGGCTTGGGCAATGTCTTCAGGATTCTGGGCAGGCAATGCTGCTGGTGATTACGGCCAGCACCAGCGCGGACGCAACAAACGGTTTGTCCGGGCGGGGGGTACCGGTGTCGCCGATGGGTCGGCGCAGGCGATTGATGCCGAGCGTCTCATTCATGCGGTAAAGGCGGAAGTTCATCCCTATGACCGCAATTACCTGCGCAGCGGCGAAGGCTTGACCCACTCACTCAGCCGCCTCGACGCCCTTTGGTCCGGCATGCGTACGGCTCAAGCCCCCTCGCTCGATCAGGCACAACGGACCCGGGAAGGCGTGGCGATGCTGGCCACATCGCGCTGGATGTATCGCAGCGCCCTATCGCGCACGGAAACCCGTGGCATGCACAAGCGCGAAGATTTCCCCCAGAAGGACGACAACCAGTTGCATTATACGGTCAGCGGTGGACTGGATGAAGTCTGGATCGGCAAGCAGCGCGCGCCTTCACCCGAATTGGAGGTGCTCGCAGCATGATCGAGGTTATCAGCGATGATCGATGCACCGGCTGCAATATCTGCGTCAATGTGTGCCCCACAAATGTCTTCGACGTAAAACGTGGTGGCAATCCAGTCATTGCACGGCAGGAAGATTGCCAGACCTGCTTCATGTGCGAAGTCTATTGCCCGTACGACGCCCTTTACGTGGCACCACAAGCCACACACCTGACGGGAATAACGGTCCAGGAGCTTGAGGCGCGTGATATTTTTGGCAGCTACCGCAAAGCAATAGGCTGGACTGCGGGCGGCAGGTCGCGACCAGCGCATGACGTCATGAAGAGCCTCGACCATCATTGACGTTTAAAACAGGCGCATATCGCGACCTCCGCGTCCATCGATTTTATCAGGAATTTAGCTATGAAAACAACACGCAGGACTTTTTTGGGAATGGCTGCGGCAACTGTCGCGTTGCCAACCACGTTCTCCATCGTTCGGGCTCAATCCAAACCCGAAGTCATAAGGCTCGCAGGCCCGGGAAATGCGGCTGGCCGACCTTATGGCAACGGCTCCATCGGCGTCCTTCGCGGGCTTGAATTGCTGGAGAAAGAGTTCGAGCAGGACGGTATTCGCATAGAATGGCAGTTTCCGCGTGGGACAGGCCCCGCGATCAACGAAGCCTTTGCCAATCGCCAACTCGAATTTGCAAGCTACGGTGGCTTGCCGAATATTGTCGGGCGCGGCGCGGGCGTGCGCACCACAGTCCTCGCAGCGTCAGGGATTTCACCCACCTATGTTGCGGTGCGCCCTGAAGCCGGCATCAAGACGCTGGCCGACCTCAAAGGCAAGAAAGTCGCTTTCCAGCGGGGAACCATCTTTGAACTCTCACTCTCGCTCATATTGGCCGGTGTAGGCCTCAAGAATGAAGATGTTCAGCTTTTCGACCTGCAAGGTGCTGACCAGACAGCGGCCATCCAATCGGGCGACGTCGATGTGATCCTCGGTCAAGGCAATCAGGTGCTCGCACTGGTACAAAATGGCCTTGTCGAAGTATTGTACAGCACAAAAGGCCCGGCTCCGGGTTCGACCTTCGGTTCCTTCACCGTCCTCGAAAGTTTTGCGAAGGAAAATCCCGAAATCGTTGCGCGCGTTCTTCGCAGCTATGTTGAAGCCTCACATTTTGCGAGCCTCGATGAGAACCGCGAGAAACTCTATGACATCTGGGCGTTCACCGGCTCGCCACGTGAAAGCTACGTCACGGACTATGCAGACGATGATCTGCGTGACCGCAACAGCCCTCTCATCGATGATTTTTATCGCACGAACATAAAAGCAGGGCTCGATTTCACACTGGAACAGAAACTGGTTCGCAAGCCGTTCGATGTGGATGAATGGATTCAGGAAAGCCTCCTGACAAAAACCCTTGCCGATCTTGGCTATTCCACATTCTGGAGCCCCCGCGCAGCCGACGGCAAGGCGCGGGCGTGAAGACCAAGATTGTTCAGAAAGGTCGTCTCAAGACGCCCCGGAACACTTAGCGAATAAAAATTCGTCACGAGCCGATTACGAAAAGGGACTTGTCATGTCCGATGTGACGCTGAAATCCCCCGTAGCGATTACCGATTCCCAATTTGAACAGACTGCGGATCGGGCATCGCGGGCGCTTGCAACTCCCCGCCTGTCTGGGTGGGGAAGCAAGATATTACTTGGTCTGACGGTGCCTTTGGCATTGCTCGCGCTATGGGCCTATGCCGTGCAGCAGGAGTGGCTTTCGGAACAGATATTACCCGATCCACGGCTTGTTTATGAAACGACGCTTGATTTGATCCTGACCGGCGAATTGCCGCATGAACTGGCTGTCAGTCTCGGTCGCGTGGTTAGCGGCCTTGCGATTGGTGGTGGTGCCGGTCTCCTTTTCGGATTGGCATTTGGTCTTTTCAGGCCTTTGGACATCTATGTTGCACCGACTGTGCGGGCAATCTGTCTCGTTCCATCGTTAGGATGGCTACCGTTCTTCATGCTGCTCTTCGGTATCGGAGAAGCGCTGAAAATAATCCTTATCGCCAAAACCTGCTTCTTTCCGCTGATGGTCAGCGCCTATGAAGGTATCCGTTCACGCTCGCGCAAATATGATGACGTAGCGAATGTGCTTGAACTATCGCGTTTGGCGCACGTGCGTTTCGTGGTTTGGCCTTCCATTTTGCCTGCTATCCTCACAGGCCTTCGTCAGGCGATGAGCCGCGGCTGGAAGGTTTTGATTCTAGTGGAAATGATTTCGTCCGCAGCCGGTCTTGGATATCTGATGATGTGGGGACGCAAGGCATTTCAGCTTGATGTGGTCTTTGCCACCATAATCGTCATCGGACTTGTTGGATGGTTCCTCGATTTTGCACTGGCGAAATTCCAGTACCGGATAACCGGCTGGTCGTTCAAAGCCGCAGCGTGAGGACTGGTCGATGCCTGTAAAACCCCATCCCATTTCCCGCTTTGGCCTTTTATGGCGGGCCCTTGTTCTGCCCGTCAGCCTGATTGTCCTCTGGGCATTTTTTGATGCTTTGGGTTTCCTCAACAGTAATATCCTTGTGTCGCCTACCAAGTTGATCATGAGCGCCTATCAAGGCTTTGCTGACGGCTCCATCCCGGGAGCGAGCCTTGCCACGCTTCTACGTGCCCTAACCGGCTGGGTGATCGGTGCATTGATCGGGCTTATCGTCGGTATAGTGATCGGTCTATCGGGTATTGCTCGCGGGCTGTTTGATCGATCGATCAGCAGCTTGCGTCAGATTGCACTATTCGCCTGGATACCGCTGCTCAGTGCGTGGCTCGGTAATGGTGAGGTGATGAAGATCACTCTCATTTCGCTTGGTGCTTTCTTCCAGATGGCGCTCAGTGTCCAGGCAGGATGTCAGAATGTACCAACTTCCTACCGGGAGGTGGGCCGCGTTCTTGAACTCGATCGCATTTCGACTTTGACAAAGATTATTCTTCCTGCTGCAGTGCCTGCCATTTTGATTGGTGTGGAGCTGTCGCTGAATATTGCATGGCTAGGCACTTTCGGTGCCGAGTATCTGATTGGTACCGGCTACATCAATGGCATGGGCGATGGCCTCGGCGCATATCTGGCGGCTGCACGCGAATATGCTCGCATGGATCAGGTCCTGCTTGGCGTCTTGTTTTTGGCAATCATCGGCGTCGGGCTTGACCGGCTTGTCATCGAATTTTCAAGGAGGATCATACCATGGCGGACAAACTGACCATTGCCCCTACCACAACAACCAATATGGGTTCAGTACGGATTACCGATGTCTCGAAGACGTTTCACGTCGAAGACCGTACGGTTCATGCACTCGATACCGTTTCACTTGCGATTAAACCCGGCGAATTCATCAGTGTCGTCGGACCAAGTGGCTGTGGCAAGTCAACGCTCTTGCGTTTCCTCGCCGGTCTCGACAGACCGGACAGTGGGCGTATTACTGTAGACGAAGAGCTGATCGATAAGCCCAGCCTGAAGCGCGGTATCGTCTTTCAGGACCACCGGCTTCTTCCCTGGCTTACAGTAGAAAAGAACATTGCCCTCAGCCTTCATAGCGTAACCGGATCCGAATTGGAGAAACGCGAGAGAGTGCAATATCTTATCGACCTCGTCGGCCTCACCGGCTTCGAAAAGGCGCTTCCGCAAGAACTCTCCGGAGGTATGTCGCAGCGCGCGGCAATAGCACGGGGGCTTGCGCCTCGCCCGCCGTTACTGCTGCTTGACGAGCCACTTGGAGCGCTCGATTCTCTGACCCGCAGTCATCTTCAGGATGAGCTTCTTGCAATATGGGAACGCGAGAAAAGCACCGTTGTCATGGTGACCCATGATGTCGAGGAAGCAATTTACCTGTCAGACCGGGTTGTCGTCATGAAACCGCGGCCAGGGCGCATAGCCCGAATTTTTGATATCGGAAGCAACCGACCCCGCCATCGCGACGATCCGAGCTTTGTCAGTGTTCGACGCGAAATCACGAGCTTGCTTGCGCATCATAAAAACCCGGAGATGGCTAGAAGTTGAAATCTGTGGTCCCAATCATCACACGTCAGGCCACTCGTTTTTAGCGCCCACCAAGCCACGCCGGGATGAGAGTGTAATCCGACTAAAAAGGCCAGATTACACAGTGTAAGCTGTTACTGAACCAACCTAATTTGAAAGTTTTAAAATCGGTTTCCGGCTCGTTTTCCGTTTGATTTAAGCGTGTTTGGTGTAATGGTGTACAGATGATTGATTTTCATTGGCTGCACTCACCTTGACACGCAACGCTATGAACAATGCCGCAAGAAGCATCACGACACTGCCGCTGACGAACACACCAACGATACCACTCAGGCCGAACATGATACCTCCGGTGGCGGCCCCCGCAGCAATCGCAGCCTGCACCGAAGCGACCACCATTCCACCGGCGCTCTCTGCCTGATCGGGAACCGAGCGTGCAACCCAGGTCGACCACGCAACAGGCACGCCGCCGAATGCCAGTCCCCAGAACGCCACCAACAGCGCCAGTCCAACCCCCGAGACAGGAAGGAAGACCAATCCAAGTCCGGCTATTCCGACCAGCGTCGGCATGAGCACAAGGGTTAGACGCAAACTGCGCTCCATCAACCAACCTCCAAGAAGAGTACCAACGAAATTCGCGATTCCAAAGCCCAGCAACATCAGCGCCAACATATCTGTGCCAACATCAGCCGTGCTTTCAAGGAATGGCCTGATATAGGTGAATAGTGCGAAATGTCCGGTATGAACCAGAATACAGCCCAGCATTCCAATGGCTATGCCCGGACGCAGGACAACGTCAAGCACTGTCCTCAGTCGGGCCGTCGTCTTGCGAGGCGCCAACCACGGCAAGGTGAAAAGTTGAAATAGCAATGTTACCATTCCGATGGCTGCCGCCGCATAAAAGGCGCTACGCCATCCAAACAGACCACCCAGATAGCTACCAAGCGGGACGGAAACAACCGATCCAACGGCGATGCCGCTGAAAACGATAGAAATCGCTCGTGGGAAGAGTGGTGTGGGCACCAGCCGCATGGTAACGGCTGCAGCCATCGCCCAGAAACCGCCAAGAGCTATTCCCAGCAAACCGCGCATCGCCAGCAGAATCGCCATACTTGAAGAAACTGCCACCAGTAGATTGGAGGCAATCATCAATGCCGAAAAACCCAGAAGAACCACACGACGATCGAGTGACCTTGTCAAAACCGGCATACACAGCCCTGAAAATAGCGCCACCACCGCCGTGACAGTAACTGCCTGCCCGGCCAAAGCCTCGGATACACCAAGTTCGGTGGCCATCGGTGTCAGTAGGCTTGCAGGCAAATACTCTGCTGTCAACAGACCGAATACACCCATTGTCAGGGAAAATACTGCAAGCCATTCGGCGGATACAGGCGTTTCATAGGTCACATCATCAGGCTCTACGTTTGAGACAGGGCAGCAAGCGATATCACTCATCATGTTTCTTTCCATTATCGGTTTTTGGCCGGAATCTAGACATGAACGACGGGACGATCTATGATCTTTAAACCTGAATAATTGATAGAAACTCCTGATATGTTCCTGCAAGACCCTTTTGCACTTTCCTCAGACCTCTTGAGCGAATTGCTCTCTGGTATACGCCTGTGCGGGGTTCAATATCGTCGCATCCAAACGGGGCCGGAGTTCGGTATGAGTTTTCATGCCAGACCCGGCCATGCCTATTTCCACTACCTTGCCGTTGGAGATGCACTCTTGCGCAGTGGGGATGGCACCTTGCACAGGCTATCGGCAGGCAGTGCCGTTCTTGTGCCCCAAGGAGAAGAGCATGCGTTGCTTTCGGGCGACACGGTTCCAGTGCATCCTATTGACAGCTTTGACACAGCAGCGCTTGGCGACACGGTGAGCGGGGTGGACACCTGTCCCAGCACCAGCACGATACCGAGCGCTATCCTGTTTTATGGCTGTATGGAGTTCGATTTAGGCGGAATGCAGGGACTTGGTTCTTTGATGCCATCCGTCATACCGGCTGATGCCAATAATGGCTGCTATCCGGGGCTGATGCCCATTTTTACCAGCATGAAGAATGAAATCTGCTCGCGGCGGATCGGGTATGCAGGCATACTCGCGCGGCTGGCTGAGGTGATGGCTGCCATGATCGTGCGGAGCTGGGTGGAGAGTGGCTGCGACAACGCCTCTGGTCTTGCAGCTGCGTTGCGCGATCCGCGCCTTGCACGTGCCATTCTGGCGCTGCATCGCCAACCTGGTTACGACTGGTCAGTGGAAGAACTGGCGGCAGAATGCAACATCTCGCGTTCCGTCTTTGCGGGACGCTTTCAATCCACGATCGGAATCCCGCCGCTGCGCTATGCGGCTGAGCTTCGTATGCGACTTGCCAATCAGTGGCTGACGCGCGACAGACTGCCTATTGATACCGTCGCCCATCGTCTCGGCTATACGTCTCAAGCAGCCTTCAGTCGCGCTTTCAAACGTATAGTAGGTATTCCGCCGGGTGCAAGCAGAGCGCCAAGATAAGCCACATGACTGGAAAAGGAGGGGCTTGATATCAGGAAGGATGATGCGGGGCAAATTTGGGTATTTACACAGTCAAGGATGACCAACCCGGTAAATTCACACCTGTGCGCATTCTGTATCCCGATAACAGCAATAAATGAAAGTCATCACTGGTATTGGGGTGGCACCACCAATCAAACCACCGCTTTGATTACCGGCTCAACCAACGCTTCAAGCTCTGCCTGGTTCGCTCCGTCTCGCGCCTGAAATGATATCATCTGCATGGCGCCATGGATAAACGCAGAGGTGCGGGCAATATCGGCGTCCTTCGGCAATTCGTTCTCTGCGCACGCGCGTTTGAGGCGTTTCTCTATCAAGACTCTTGTCATCCGTCTGGCTTCTTTCAGACAGTTTTGAGCCGCTTCGTTCTCCGGCAGGCAATTGACGACGCCGAGTATCAGCAGGCAACCTCCGGGACGTTGCGACAAGGCAACATCGACGCTTGCCATCAGCATCGCCCTCAACCCCTCCTGAAAGGTGGGGGCTGTCTCCAGCGCATCCATCGGACCTGCCCCCACCGTCCGGATGTAAAGCTCCACAGCCTCAAGAAATGCTGCTTCCTTCGATCCGAATGCGGCATAGAAACTAGGAGGTGCGATCCCAGCAGCAGCAGTGAGGTCGATAAGCTGAGCGCCTTCGCAGCCCCGCGCCCAGAACACCTGCATCATGGCGTGCATGGCAATGTCGCGATCAAAACTCCTCGGACGTCCGCGTGACATCGCCCTACCTTTCTTTAATTCTGACTACAGATACTGATTGACGGGCATGGTGCCGTGCAATAGCACATTGTTTAATTCTGACTACACAAAGGTACGGCACAATGCAATTTTCTCCCCGCGATACGATAGAAGAGTTTTTCCGCCGAACCGGTTCAGCAGCCTCTGTCGAGGAAATTGCAGCACTTGTCAGCGACGATGTTGACTGGTTCGTCGCCGGTGATTTATCCGTCGTGCCATGGATCGGACGCAAAGTCGGCAAGTCCGGAGCGGCACAATTTTACGCCCAGATTCGTACGGAGATCGTGTCGGAACGCTTCGAATTGAAAGATATTCTGTCTCAGGGCAACAGAGTCGTTGCGATAGGCGAACTGGCCTCGCGTGTGCGGAAGACTGGAAAACTGATTGAATCTGAATTTGTGTTCGATTTCGTCGTTGAAAATGGATTGATTACACGATTTAGGATGTTTGAAGACAGTTTTGCGGTGGCACAGGCAGCGGCTTAAAGACTCCATGGTGTAATCCGCCACCCCACTAATTTGCGACAGACCCGGATATCAACTTCGAACAACGACAGCTCCGCCCGTCAACCCCGCGCCGGCAGCGGTCAGAAGCAGAACTTCACCTTCAACAAACCGCTTCTCGCTGTTAGAAATGGACAATGAAAGTGGAATGGTAGCGGCAGACGAATTGCCATAATTTTCAATCGTCTGGACCATCCTTGCCTGATCTATGCCGATATTATTGCAAAGCGGACCGAACATGCGCGCGTTGGCCTGATGTGGAATGAAGCGGTCGACATCGCTGCCAGTAATCCTTACCCGATCCAGCACACGGACTGACGCCTGCGTCATCAACTCAACCGCGCGTGAAAATACCTCACGACCGTCCCGCATCATCATCAGAAATTCTTCGGGCCCTATCTCCTTGGAGAAGGGGTGTGTGCTACCGCCTGCCGGGATTTGGATCAAATCATACCCACTTCCATCCGATAATAGGTTGGCAGCGATAATACCGCGCCGGGGATTCCGATCTGGCACGAGCACGACAGCGCCGGCCGCATCTGCGAAGAGTACGGCACTTGCCCGTTCGGCTGGATTTATTCGGCGGCTGAGGATATTTGCGGCCACCACAAGTACGGCACGACCCTGGGTGCGGACAAAACCATCGGCGAGGGTAAGTGCGTAAAGAAAGCCGGAACAGGCACCGGCGAGATCAATCCCACCGGATCGTGACAGGCCCAGCCGGTGGGCAAGCAACGGTGCGGAAGGCGGCAAAAGATGGTCCGGCGTGGAGGTTGCCAGCAATGTCAGTGCGATATCATCAGGATCGATTTTTGCATCTTCGAGCGCCATGCGACCGGCTTCGGCGGCAAGGCCGCTCAGCGTGTCGCCCTCCTCCGTCCAATGGCGCCTGAGGATGCCGGTTCGCCGCTCGATCCAGCCGGATTCCAGCCCAAGGCGCGCCTCGATCTCGTCATTGCCGACGCACCGTCCCGGAACGGCATGTCCCAAACCGGCCATGCGCGAAGAAAGTGTCTGCATTGTCTGGTCTTTCAAGAATGTTGCAGGAGGATGCGGATATCCAGCGTCACTCTGCTCCGGTCACCAGCGAGGTCACTTCATCGATGGCGTCGAAGGCATGAGCCAGATCGTCTAGTGTCGAACAATAGGGGGGCATCAGATAAACCACGTTACCAAGAGGGCGGATGACAAACCCGCGCTCGCGGAACAGGCGACGCATACGCGGTCCCGCTTCGGCGAGATAACCACCGGAAGGCGCCACTAGATCGAGTGCAGCTATGGTGCCCTCCTGCCGGATATTGGTGAAACGTCTATCATCGGCAAAGCGCCGCAGATGGTCCCCCAGTATCTGTTCCAGTTGCCCGATACGCTGCGCCACCGCCTCATCCCGCCAGACCTGGAGATTGGCGACGGCAGCGGCGCAGGCAATCGGATTGGCGGTGTAGGAACTCGAATGGAAAAAGGTCTTGCGGCGGTCGGTCGAAAAATGCGCATCGAAGATATCACCGCTGCACAGCGTCGCCGCCAGCGGCAGGGAACCGCCGGTCAGGCCCTTCGACGTGCACAGGATATCCGGAGAAATTTCGGCTTGCTCACATGCGAAAAGACTTCCGGTCCGGCCCCAGCCGGTCATAACCTCATCGGCAATGAACAGGCAGCCATGGCGTTCGGCAATCTGTTTCAGCCCGACCAGAACATTAGCGCCATACATCTTCATGCCACCGGCACCAAGCACCAGCGGCTCAATCAGCAGGGCAGCGACACGACCTGAACGGCAGAAATGCTCAAACATGTCGAGGGTGGCCTGCGCGCTGCCCTGTTCCGGAAAAGCCAGACGGTCGACACCGAAGAGCAGCGGCTTGTAAGCGGCATTGAACACACCACGCTCGCCCGTGGACATCGTGCCGATGGTGTCGCCGTGATAGCCATGTTCCATCACCACGATACGGTCGCGCTTTTGCCCGCGATTGTGGAAGTAACCGAGCGCCATTTTCAGTGCCACTTCCACCGCGGTCGAACCGCTATCGGAATAAAACACGTGTTCTAGCCCTGCGGGGGCAATGTCGATCAGCCCTCTTGCCAGCGTTTCAGCCGGCTCGTGGGAGAATTCTGCAAAAATGACCTGATCAAAGGCTTCCGTGGCCGCGCGGATCGCGGCCATAATCTTCGGATGTCGGTGACCATGGGTGATGACCCACCAGGATGAAATCGCATCGAAAAGCCGCGTGCCATCCTCATCGACGACATAGGCGCCTTGCGTGGACACGATACGTTTCATCGCCGGCTCCAGCCCGTGCTGGGTAAAGGGATGCCAGATGGGCGAACGGCTCATGCCGGCACCTCCAGAAAATCAGCAAGATTAAATTGTTGGGCGAAAGCCTGATGCAGCGCCCCGGCGGTCATCTGAGGCAGATGCGGCAACCGGCCGAGCGTGCGAACCGCGCCGATATCAGTGATGATGCGCTCATTTTCCGTATTCTCATCACCTATGAAAGCCAAACCGTGCACAGGGATGGCCCTTGACCGCAGGGCCTCTAGAGACAGCAGCGTGTGATTGATGGTGCCGAGCGTGGTTCTAGCACACAGAATGAGCGGAATATGCCAGCGAGCAAAGATATCGGCAAACAGCAATTTGTCGGTCAACGGCACAAGAAGACCGCCCGCCCCTTCGATTACCAGCGGCCCACTCGTTTCCGGCGGTTGCAGGAGCGCGGGATCGATCGTCACATTGCCGAGATGGGCTGAAAGATGCGGCGAGGCAGGCATTTTGAGGCGATAAGCTTCCGGAAGGATACGGGCACGCGGCGCACCGCTCAGCCGCTCCACGGTCTCGCTGTCGGTCTCTTCCTCCAGCCCTGACTGTACCGGCTTCCAGTAGGAAGCCTGCAGGGCGTGAGTGAGTGCTGCGGCAAAAACCGTCTTGCCGACGCCCGTATCTGTGCCAGAAACGACGAAACGGGGGCTCATGCCTGCTCCTCCTTTAATGCAGAGGCAAGCAGCGTAACCATATCGGTAATCTGGCCCTCGTCCACGTTGAGTGTGATGGAAAGACGCAGGCGCGCCATTCCTTCCGGCACCGTCGGCGGGCGGATCGCTCGCACGTCAAAACCGCCATGCCGCATTCGCGCGGCAATCTTGAGCGAACGGCCATTATCACCGATCATCACCGGCATGATCTGCGAACCGCTTGGCGTTACCCCAAGCTCTGAACGTAATTGTTCGCCGGCAAAGTTTATCAGTTCCTCCAGTCGGGCGCGCCGACCCGGCTCATCAACGATGATCCGCAAGGCTTCCCGCACCGCCGCCGCCATCAGCGGCGAAGGTGCGGTGGAATAGATGAAACCGCGGGCACGGTTGATGAGATAGTCCGCGAGAACCGCAGGCAAGCTCAGAAGTGCGCCGGAAAGGCCAAGCGCCTTGCCGCAGGTGTGTAGCGCCACCACATTTCCCCGCCCTTCCAGTTCTGCCGCAAGGCCACGACCACCGGCTCCGAAAACGCCGGTGGCATGCGCCTCATCGACTACAAGAAAACCGCCATGCCGTTCGGCAAGATTAGCAAGCGCCGCAAGCGGCGTCCGGTCGCCATCCATGGAATAAAGGCTCTCAACCGCGATCCACGGCCGTCCACGACCGCCAGCCTGACGCCAGCGGCTTATTTCCCGCTCGACTGCCTCGACCTCGTTATGTGACACGGCAAGCGCCTGCGCCTTGCCGGCGGCGATACCATCATGCACGCTCGCATGGATCAGCGCATCATAAAGCACAAGATCGTCCCGCAACGGCAAGGTGGAAAAAAGCGCGACATTGGCGGCGAAACCGCTGCCGAAATAAATCGTTCTTTCCGCGCCAAAAAACGCTGCTGCCTCCGCCTCCAGCGCCTGATGTTCCGGATGGTTGCCGCGCAGCAAGCGTGAGCCGCCAGCTCCCGCCGGCACGCCCCTTTCGATTGCTTCGGTAATCGCCGCCTTCAGATGGGACGAATCGGCAAGTCCGAGATAGTCGTTGGAGGTGAAATCAATCCCCTGCCGGGGAACAAGCGCCCGAAACCGCGATTTGCGGTGCAGGCCGGCAAGTTTCACTTCGTAAGCGGAGAGTGTCAAAGCGTTCACCAACCCTCTCCTGACTGTGCGGGCTGCAACTCCATCGGCTTCAGACCCAGACGCCGGAAAAGTGCCTTATCATGATCCTCACCCGGATTATCCGCCGTAAGCAGCGTTTCACCGACGAAAATAGAATTGGCTCCGGCCAGAAAGCAGAGCGCCTGCGTCTCGTCGCTCATCTCGGTGCGCCCGGCGGAAAGTCGCACATGCGAACGCGGCATCAAGATTCGTGCCAGTGCGATGGTGCGGACGAACTCGATCGGGTCGACCGGATCTGCCATGGCGAGCCTCGAACCAGGGATCGGGATGAGCATATTAATCGGTACGCTTTCCGGCGGAACCGGCAAATTAGCGAGTGTCACCAGCATCGAAATGCGGTCCTCGACCGTTTCCCCCATGCCGAGAATACCGCCGGCACAGACCTTGATGCCCGCATCGCGGACATTAGCGAGCGTTTCCAGTCGGTCTTCGAAGGTGCGGGTGGTGATGATCTGCGAATAAAAACGCTCGGACGTATCTAAATTATGATTGTAATAATCGAGCCCGGCATCGGCGAGCCGTTCGGATTGCTCCGGCGTCAGCATGCCGAGCGTCATACAGGTCTCCATACCGAGAGCCTTGACGCCTTCAACCATGGCCACCACCGCTTCCATGTCGCGTTCCTTGAGGTTACGCCATGCCGCGCCCATGCAATAGCGCGTTGCCCCGCCTTCCTTTGCCTTACGCGCCTCCGCAAGAACCAGCTCCACCTCCATCAGCTTGGAGGCCTTCAGTCCTGTCGGATTGCGGGTAGACTGGCTGCAATAGCTGCAATCCTCGGGGCACCCGCCCGTCTTGATTGATAAAAGCCGGCTCATCTGGATGGCATTGGCATCAAAGTGGCGACGGTGCACCTGCTGAGCGCGAAATAGCAGATCGATAAATGGTAAATTATAGATAAAATTAGCTTCTGTAATCAGGTTTTTATCCACATTTGGCTCAAAAATACCAGTATCTCGTTCTGGCTGCAGCGGCTCTTGATACAATTGTAGCCCTCCATGATCATAATATAGATTTATATTTTTTTTATCTATGATTCCACGAAGGCGCAAGACACTACACGCTGAGAAGAACGTAATCGCACTCTCAGCGCAAAGCGATTGGAGAAGGTGTGCTTTGTTATAGTCGTAAGAAGGCCTTTCGGGCACGCGGAATGAACCCTTCGGCAGGCCTTAGAATATGTCGCTCCAGCGTGCCAACCGCATCATCCACATTGCCCATTCTAAGACAACGGAGAATGGTCTCATGATCTTAAACCACATACTGTGTGCAACCGGAACGCGCTGCCATCAAGAGAAACCAGGAACCGATCAAATGAAGACCATCAATTTAGTAAGCAATCTGGGCATAATGCACGGCGTCAGGAGCAGGCGGTGGAACTGTCTGTTTGCGTCTTCTCGCCCGATTATATGTTCAGCATGATTGCCAGTACGATTAATGGCAAGCCGAATCTAGAATGAATGGCGTCAAGTGAGGAGCCGCATGACGCAGTAATAGCCCCTCAAGCACAGACCGCAATCGTGCAACTTCTTCAACCTCTTCCAATGTGAACGATGCAACTCTTATGCCCGACGCTCTTCGCTCACCGCAAGCCCCTGCACTTCGAGACGTTAAAAAAACTCTCGGGCCGGAACATGACTAGCATCGAACTCCTAGGCAAGGTGGTCTTGCGTGAGCTTTGCGCCAGACGATAACCGACTGTAATAATCCGGTCAGCCAGAACCTGTTTAATCTTATTCGCAATGGTATTTTCTGTTGCCGCAATTATGTTTTATAGATATCTTTTGACAGCAAGCTGTCGAGAGCAATTGCCTAGCTCAGCCTATGATATGATACTGATAGATGTGACAGCCCCATCTGGCATGGGTGCTGACTTTTATTTATTGGCATAATCAGATTCAATTCACCCCAAGTTTGCTGGCGACATCGCGAGCAAAATGGTGGAACAGAAATAACGGCATGCGGCGGCTGGTTAATAGAAAGCCATCAATGGCTGCGCGCCTGCTTTATTTAATTGCGCTTGGAGCGCTGCCATGTATGTCAACCGCCGCACAGTCTTGTCTGGACTCTGTGCGTTTTCGTTTACAAGATCGGCTGGCGCTTCGGACGGTTTGAAACAAATGGCCTTCAAATATCCTGATCCATACGCTTTGACGCAAGACGATATTGAATGGTTCAGAAACTGCCGGTCGCGATGGGTTGAAGCGGAATCCGGCGCGCCGGGCATTTTTGCACCCGGTGTGGAACCTGAACTGATGGATGAGATATCGGATGACACCTATAGGGATTTCGAGCGCCGTATGGAGCCGATCCAGTGTGCATTTTTTCTCCATGCGAGGTTCGTTCCCGGCCAGTACAAGATCAGGGGTGACGATGGCGATAAACAATCCGTTGTAGATGTAACTGACACCGACATCACGTTGTTGCAGCACACGAGCTGGAGGGATTTTATGATTGACCCAAAGCGTCCCTATGGCGATTTCACCGATTATCCCATCGAGATGGCGCAAGCACTCGGCCATCCCGTTTCCAAAGACGATCAGGGCTATGCGCGCATTGATCCGGGGCTTGAAGCTGAACTGATGGCACTTCACCAAAAGTCGACACAGGTTCTGCAAGCCTATATCGAACACGCAAAAATCGCGCCGGGTGATTGGTTGATCCTGTATAATGGCTGGGATGCAATCATGGCGCCGCGCTGCCGACCCGTCGGCGAGCAAGCCATGACACGTTACCTGACCGAGATGGCCACAATCAAAGAACGCGTCGGGGCTGCAACAAGCGGGGACATGGTCGTCCCATTGCTCCAAGCGTCAGCTGCGCTTTTTACCTCACCATAATGATTGAAAACTCTGCGCCAGACCGGATCACCGCTTGTTTTTCATTCGTTCCGCAGCCTTGCGCATAACCTCCAGATGGGCAGGGCTGAGCTTTACGCTTTCCGGTCGAAAGAATGACGAACGGTCAACTTTCGTCTTCCATTTTTTGCGCTGCGCAAGGTTGATAAGTTGAGGTATGGCATCCTCAAACGCGCCTCCCCAACCCGGGAAGAAATCTACAACCAGCAACTCGTTTTCTGGCCAGAACCAAGGACCGACTATTCCCGCCCGCTCACACTCAGCCTTGAACCCCTCGCTGCAGAACAACGGCATCGCCATTTGCGGCAGATTACATTCCAAAAAGACTTCCGGCTTTTCCTTGATGAAAGCGATATTCGCTGCGCGTTTGATCAGCGTCCTCCCCTGGTCATCCTCGGAAATCTCATTTGTCCCACCGATAATGTCATGGTAGGCACCATTGAAATCCATCCGGTCAAAATCGACGGCGTCGGTAAGGCTGGTGAACTTTATGAAATAAAGCTTATCGGGAAGCTCACGATCAGCCCTGTTGATCAGCGTCAGCCGCGAGGCATGGATATTGTCGGCGCAATGACGATGCAGGAGCGCCAGAAACTTATCCGACGCAACAATTCCGCCGTAGCTGGTGAAAAAGTCGATGCCCTAAGCAAATTTGTCAATAAAGATGAACATGTGATCGGGCGGGACCGCATCGGTGTCGCGGGACATTTGCCAAGGAAGAAAACTGTCCCCTCCAAGGCCAGCGCCCCGATCTTTGGAAATCACAGCATGAATCTCGACGGGAAGCCCCCGCTCAGCGGCTTCCTTGTCCAACATCGAGTGTTATAATTCATCAGATAATACACGCGCTGTTCCTCACATCGGTGTTTCGTCGTCGGGCCCACAATCCTGCAGTGCGATAAAAGGAACGTCTCAGCCCGATTCCACGAATGCAAAAACGCGTGAAAAGTAACCCTTTGCCGCATCCTTGCGATTGATCATGAAGATGTAGTCGCCATAATCGGAGAAGCTGAAATCGGCTTCGCCGCCGGATGCTAGCTTGATCAGGATGAACCAGTCATCAGGCGTTTCGATGTCTGACCAGCCTTGCTTGTTTGCGTATTGGGATGCGAGTTTCTGAATGGCGGAGAGTTCGCGCACGCCGGTTATACCGAACATTTGATGCTGGGGACCATCGCCGACTTTAAAGCTTTCGGCGATTGCAAGGGCAAAATCGGATGGGTCGTCTATTCCGGCCTGCGCATATTCTTTGGGATTGTCGGGGCCGGGAAGACCAAAGGGCGCGCTGAGCGATGGCTCAAGCCGCAATGCCTGTGCCGAGCGGCTGAACTCATATTCCGACGCAAACACCATCAAATTTCGACCATCGCGTTTGAACGTCATCACGCCTTTCTCGTCAGTCTCGACAGAAATCCCGTCGAGATTGGTTTTATTGGCGACAAACCGCTTCAAATCACTGTCCCAGACAACCATCCGAAACGCCGTTTCGGTGGTGTCGGCGGCATCGTCGGGGATACTATGGGCAATCAGCCTGGCGTCAGATGGCGAATAATGGATGTACCAGTCGGTGTAATCGGTGCCAGTGAAAAAGGACAGCAAGCCTGTTTCCGGCAGTGTTTCGGCGCGTTCAGGAAGATCGGCAAGGTTGATCTGCGCCAGAAAGTTCAGATAAAAGCCACTCTCGTCACGCGGCCAGTCCATCCCTTGCGCCAGATCAGGCCCGCCACCGATCCGGCTCAACCCGATCTTGCCGGATGGTGCCACATCGTTTTCGGTGAGCGAGAGCATCGGCATCACGATTTCACGTAAGGTTTCGCGTTTATCCTCAAGTCCGACTGCATCCAAGACTTGATTGAAGCGCGCCTCGACATCGGCGGAGTGCGCTTTGGGGCGGGCAGATTTTTTGGCTTTTTCGCGTTCTTCTTTCTGTTTCCTGTGGGTTTCAGCAGCCGCGTCAATCGTCTTTTTGAGTTGTTCAAACTGTGCTGTTGTCTGCTGGTCGGCGGCGTCCTGCGATTGCTGCGCAGCCTCGCCTGCCAATTTGATACGGATGGAACCGAGCAGGCGTTCAAAATCAGCGGTAATTACAGCCAGATCATCAGCGCTTGTCATGGCGGTGGCGTGATACCAGGTGGCACCATCCGGCGAAACCATAAGCGCGCGCAACCGATACCAATCGCGCGTCTCGTTCGTCTCAAAGTCTTCCAGCCGATCCTTGACCGTGCTCATTTCGCCGCTCATGCCTGCGAAAGCGATTGCCCTGCGCTCGACGAGCGGGCCATCATCCTTCAACATCGCGTCAAGGCGCTTTTGTGGTGACACACGTTTCTCTGCTTTGCTTGTCCAGACGCTCATCTGCGGCGAAAACGTTGTTTGCGGCTCCTGTCGCAAGCCAATCGAGCCGGCAAACACGCGCCTTGTTTGAAACATCGGGTGGGCTTCGATAGAAAATTCCGGCGTTTCGACGAGCTCCATAGATTTCTCCTGCGCAGACGCACCTGCTACCAACAATAAAAGCAACAATTTAAAACCACTGAGCAAGTAGGCAAAGCGTAAAGTTGAGTTCAATGGATCGTACTCCATAGATGCAGGCAAATGCGTACGCAGTATTGTCACTCTATAAGCGGGTTGGAACTATCATACCATTAAAGTTTTTCGACTGCCTTGGTGATCAGGCGAATTCTCTCGCGCGCGCCGTGGCGGTATGTGTCAATCTTTACGCTCATCGGCAAGGATAGATGCATCAGCGCCCAACTGGTCACAGCCTCGGGTTTATCTAAAGCAGCGAAGCGCTCCTTTTCGAATGCAGATGGCCTGCTCTGCGACATCTTGATCGTATTCATGACAAGCATCTTGAATGTTTCAACCTCTGCGGAACTGGCCTGCATGTCCGGTTTGGCGATCAAATCGAAGGCTATCAGTCCATCGCCGGACTTGTCTTTCAGCGCAACCGGCGCCTCGGCCGAAAACTCAATGCGTCCGCCGCGCTTTGGCATGAACGAGGCACTATTGATACGAGCCAACACACCTGTCGCTTGATCTGGGAAAGTCAAAATATGAAATGAGCCGACGTCATCAAGGTAGCTTTTATATTTGGTTTCGGTTGTTTGCAGTTGATAGACCTGACCCGGAACCGCTTCGCCATCCGCTAAAAGGGCTGGCAACAAGCGGGTGCCGGGATCGGTTGTTGCCCACAAACCAAAGCCAGCATCTTGAGATTCCAGAGTTTTTGCCTGCCAGTCGGATGCTTGTCGCAGATCCGGCAGATTGTCAGCAACCGCGATTCCCGCAATATCGGCAACCGAGCTGAAGCTTACCACGTAATCGGGGAGAGTGTGGTTAGCTCCGGGGAGGTATCCATGGATTGCAAACACATCGACACGGTATGAGCCATTTGGTAGGGAAAACCATCTCTCCGGGAAATCTGTGGGATTTTCCATCTTTTCTGCGCCGGGCAGTCCGTCGGTATTGTCGAGATAGACCTGGCCGTGTCTCACATTCAACGGATAACTCCAGCGCGCGCCGGCAAATTTGAGTTCGGATGCAGTTGGCGGTGTCATCGTCAATTTAATGCGAAAACCGCCATCCGCCCCGGTCCCAAAACCGACAAGGCGTCCGGCAGAAGACTCTTTCTTGTAGGCAAAACTATAAGCATACCAAGCAATTGGATCGGCAGATCTATGGTTTAGATCATCGGGATGAAAGATAAGGAAACTCGCCACATCCGTTCCAATCGCAACAGTTTTATCAGCCACGGCAGATGTCGGCGTAATAGATAACAGTGATGTAATGGCGAGGATCAGTTTGCGCATAAGCGGCTTCCTGCATACATATTGGTATTTAAAGGCCACCTAATATTCCAATTCGCGTCGCCATAATAGGGGCTCATCTTCGTAGTGGTTTGTGATTCAATTTCCGTAAAAGGAGATTGCCATGCACCGTCACGACGTGAGCGACGAAGAATAGGCCATCATCGCGCCACTTTTACCGACCGACAACCATGGGGTTGAAAGAGTTGATGACCGCCGAGTGTTCAACGACATCCTTTGGCGGTTTCGGATCGGTTTATCGTGGCGGGATATGCCCGAACGACATGGCCCGCGCACCACGCTATACAATCGGTTCTGCCGATCCTTGCATGGGACATTCTCGCGGCGGCCTAACGATGAAAATTCATGCTCTCGTTGATACTAATCGTTTGCCGGTCCGGTTGGAGTTCACCCGCAGGCCAGGCCACAGACGCCCTATATCTGAAAGTTACTGAACGAAGTGAAGCCCGGGCGATCCTGCTTGCGGACAAGGCGTATGATACCGATGCAATTGGCAACTTTGCCAAGCAACGCAAATGCTGGGCGAATATTCCTGCAAAAGCAAATCGCAAACAGATCTTCAGCTTCAAACGTTGGGTCTATTCCTCAATCACCTCAAACAGAGGCGCGACTTGGCAACATGATACGATCGACGTGCCGACAACTACCTTGTGGCGCTCAAGCTCGCTGCGACAAGGATGTGGATTGCCTCAGATAATGATCCCGTTTCCTAACTCAGTGCTCGAAAAACCGGCGGCAGGCTAACCTGAAATCATTCATTATAGGTCTCGCTCAAACCCAAACGCCCTCTTTCACGTATAAAAAAAGTTTTTGCAGCAATGCTCAATTTTAACACCGGCTTTACGAAACCGAGCTTTCAGAAACGGCATTATAAGCGCTTTCTCTTACCCAAGGGAGCAAAAGTCGCATCTCAGGCAGAAGCGTCGTTCTGAATATGTCTCGACACATATTCGCAACCTGGCGTGGAATATTCTCATGCTCGCTTTTTCGTGCAATCAGACTGACTTGCCGCGAAAGACCAGGGCCGGGTAAAGGAACTACTTTTGACTGACCCAGCGCATGACGGGCCTGTAACAGGCATACGGAAGTCGTTAGCCCCCACCCGAAGCCAGCAGAGACCATACTAAACAGAGCATCGGAAGTATCGAACTCGTACCGATCAGCCGGCTCAAGACCCAGCCTTCTAAGATGAATATCAACCTGCACACCGATCAGAGAGCGCCGACTATATCTTATCAGAGGCAGGCGACTTGCAAGACCGCGAAGACCATCATCACCCAGTTCGGCATAATTGGCCGGAAGGATTAATATGAAGGGATCGCGAAACAGCTCATGACGCTCCAGACCAACTTCCGGTTCTGGAGAATCCGCAGTAATAACCAGATCCAGTTCACGATTAAACAATGCTTCGCGTAGCGCCGGGTTTACGCCTGACCAGAGTGTGAGATGTTCAGCTCTGTTGTGCAATTGTCGTACGATATGCGGGCCTATGGTGGATGCGCAGCTGTCTATCAAGCCCATGCTGATCTTTGGCAGAGAACTTTGTGTATCCTGATGTACCAGCGTTGAAATCTTGCGCGCCTCACGCAGCATGTTGTCGGCATGAGCCTTGAACCGCAATCCGGCCAGCGTCAAACGAAGCGGACGTGTGGTTCTATCCACCAGTGGGACACCAAGCAACATTTCGGTCTGCTTCAAAACCTGGGAAATCGACGATTGGGTCAGCCCTATTTTTCTGGCAGCAGCAGTGAGCGTACCGCATTCGGCTATAGCGACAAAAACAGCCAGCGCAGACAATTCGACAAACTGTTCGCGATAT
Source organism: Rhizobiaceae bacterium (assembly GCA_032057925.1). Classification (GTDB taxonomy): domain Bacteria; phylum Pseudomonadota; class Alphaproteobacteria; order Rhizobiales; family Rhizobiaceae; genus Brucella. The sequence continues at coordinate 46,017 of DAMCEK010000008.1, read as the reverse complement.
TGGCGTGTCTTATTCTTCACCGCCCGAATTCCGGAAATCTGTACATAATGAATCCTGATATCACTCATTATTAATTTTCCCGATAACATACATAAAAGAATCTAATGATCAACATATCTCCCGTTATTTTGTTGACCTCCAATGTATGAATAATGGAAAAAGAACAAATAGGTGCGGTCTGATTGGATATATGGGAATACCCTATTGAACCGATCGTTGGTTTTACTTTTGACTTGAAAACAAGTAATTTGTTTATGAAAGCAACGTCAAAGTATCTCCTCTCAAAATAAGTTGATACCTAAATATCAGAGGGAACTATCGTGCAGATCAATCGACGAGATTTCTTGAATTTGAGTGCGGCATTTGCTGTGGCAGGCGGAGTGATTGCTCCCTTGGCTGCAAGGTCCGCCGACCAGATGACGGTCAGATATGGCGGTTCTGCCTGGCTCGGGCATTATCCTGCCTATCTCGCTATGGCGCAGGACTATTTCAAAGAAACTGGAATAAATCAGGAATGGGAGTCCTTCGGGACATCTTCTTCACGCATGAGCGCGCTCATGTCCGGTGGTGTCGATATAGCATGCACCGGTGTCGTATCGGCGCTTGCCTTGATGGCTCGCGGGGCAAAGCAGTTTTCCATTATCGCCATTCCGGAAAATTTCGGCCGCGTCGAAGGGATTGTCGTTCAGGAGGGTATCCGCAGCGTACAGGACCTGAAAGGTAAAAAACTGGGCGTGACTTTTGCATCCAGCGCACATTTGCTGGTGCTGGATGTACTTGCCCAGGCAGGACTGACGGAAAATGACGTCACTGTTCTGAATGTACCCGCACCGGAACTACCTGCCGCCATGAAGGCCGGGCAGATCGATGCCGCGGCAGCATGGACTCCACAATTCAATGCCATTCTCAAACAGCCCGGCGTAACCTTGCTGGCGGACGACACTCATTTCCGTCTCTACCAATCGCACAAAGTAACTCCGGGACCGGACGTACTTGTTGTAAGTAAAACCTTTGCGTCGGAAAACCCGGATACTGTCAAGGCTTATGTTAAGGCTTATTTCAGAGCTAACGAAATATTGCGTGACCGCCCCGACGAGGCCGCAGTTCCGCTGATGAAACTGACTAATCTTTCGAAAGAAGATCAGATTACCGTCATTAAAGGTGCGGATTGGTTCACGCAGAACCAACAGAACGAAATCCTGAAGGGCGCATATATCGAAGGTTTGCAAAAACTGGCCGAGCTTCTGGTTGAACACAAGCAGATCGATACGGCGCCGGTCGTAGCCGACTGGATCGACGCTTCGTTTATCTAAAGCATTGCACAGTCGGATCGAGGCATCCGATACAGCATGAATGCGCTGGAGATAAGAATTGGTGCGGCTCCGGGATTTCCGTAAGAAGGGACCGCCCCAGATGGCTTGCAGGGTTTAAACATGATGTCGAAACTATCCCGGCGCGGTGCTCTCTTGGGTACAAGCATTGCGTCAATCGTTGTATTTCTGCTTTTCTGGGAACTGAGCTGCCGGCTTGGCTGGGTTGATCCCATTTTCCTGCCGCCGCCTAGCGCGGTATTTGTAAAAGCCGCTGCCATGGTTGCCGATGGCACGCTTTTGGGTCATGTGCTAGCTTCCGCCCGCCGTGTCATGATTGGCTTTCTTGCCGCTACCCTCATCGCTATTCCATTGGGAATAGCTCTCGGCACTTCAATCTATGCCCGCGCGGCGTTTGATCCGATCCTGTCGTTCTTGCGACCTCTCCCCTCCATGAGCTGGATTCCGCTTTCCCTGCTTTGGTTCGGCATCACCGAAACGCAGAAATACAGCATCGTGTTCATGGGTACATTTGCTCCGGCGCTTGTCTATGTCATTGAAGCAACGCGTAATATCGATCCACTGCTGATACGTGCGGCACAGAATCTGGGTGCCAGCCGGTGGCAGGTCATGCGCGAGGTTATCCTACCCGGAAGTCTTCCGCAGATCTTGAGCGGATTGAAAATCATCCTGGGCTTGTCATGGACCTGTGTGATCTCCGCCGAACTGGTTGCCGCACGGGAAGGTCTTGGCTTCCTGATCATGAACGGTAAAGAGTTCTTCCAGACCGAAATCGTCGTGTTGGGCATGGTGCTGATCAGCATCACTGTTCTGATTACAGACCTTGTCTTCCGTTTGATTGAAAACCGAGTATTGAGGTGGCAACGATGAACTTCACCGGTAACGCTTCAATGATTTCCGTTCAGGGCATATCCAAACGTTATGGAAGCTTTCAAGCCGTAGAGCATGTGAACCTCGAAATCGCCAAAGGCGAGTTCGTCGTGCTGCTTGGCGCATCTGGCTGCGGTAAGTCAACTTTGCTGAACCTGATTACCGGCTTCGACCAGCCCACCTCAGGGCGCATCGTCGTCAACGGGCGGGAAGTGACCAAAGTCGACCCACATTGCGGTATGGTGTTTCAGCAATATGCCTTGTTTCCATGGCTGACCGTGCGCGACAACGTTGCCTTCGGATTGAAAATGAAAGGCATTTCGCGTTCACAACGCAACGAAACAGCACAGCGCTTTATCGAAATGGTTGGGCTAAATGGGTTCGAGGACAAATATCCGAATGCGCTGTCGGGCGGCATGCGCCAGCGCGTATCCATCGCCCGAGTGTTGGCAAACGACCCTGATGTTATACTGCTCGACGAACCGTTTGCAGCGCTGGACGCGATGACGCGGCAGGTCTTGCAGGATGAGCTGCTGCAAATCTACGAAAAAAGCAAGAAGACCATAATCTTTATCACACACTCCATCGACGAAGCGCTGCTGTTGTCGACGCGGATGCTCATCATGAGTGCGCGACCCGGTCGTGTGGTGACCGACATCATGAACGACCTGCCCATGCCGCGCAATGCGGAGGTGCAATTGTCGCCGCGCTATAACGAGCTCAAGTCCCAGATATGGGGCACCGTTCAATCTGAAGTAATGCGCAGCCTGCAAGCCGCGAAAGACTGATCCTCTTGAGAGGGAACCGCGTCCTGCTGGAAAAACCAATCCAGCAGGGCACGACCTCGGGCAATAGTGGTTACGCGGATAAACGCATTCAACCGCTATAGTCTTTCGGATGAAATGTCAGTCAGGCTTTTTTCATTCTTTCCGTGGTGGGAGAGTGGCCGAAATACTCCCCGTAGGATGCAGCAAAATACGAGCCGGAACTAAAGCCGGTCGCGACCGCTATATCGACGACAGGAAGACCGGTATGAAGGAGGAGATCGCGCGCACGCTCCAGACGCAGAATTCTGTAATAACGCACCGGGGTCTGCTTTGCATGGCGCTGGAATATTCTTTCCAGGTTCCTCAAACTCAACCCAACTGCGCGGGCAATTGCACTGGCGCTCAGCGGATTGTCAAAATTCTGCATCATCAGATCCACCGCAAGTGCGAATTGGGGTGGGGCAGTTTCGAGCCGCACTGAACTGCCGGAGCGCTGCTCAACATTTCCAGTTCGGATGTGCTCCACCTGAAACTGATTGGCAATGGAGCGCGCGAGAAAAAAACCATGATCTTGCGTTATGATATGCAGCATCATATCGAGGCCCGCCGTTCCTCCCGCACAGGTATATCTGTTGCTGTCGATGACGTAGAGTTCGTTAACGAGTTCGATAAAGGGAAACTCCTCGCGAAAGGCTGGCTGTCCTTCCCAGTGCAATGTGCATCTTACACTATCGAGTAACCCCGCTCGCGCCAGAAACACAGCTCCCATGGAAAGAGATCCCATGCGGCATCCTTGTCGAGCCCGGCGCACCAAGTTCACGTTCAGGCGCATCTGGTCCTGGGCAAGCAAAGTCATGCCAGCACAGACAAACAGATAACCGGACATTTTTGACGTGCCAAAACGCTCTTTCACGTTAACGGATATGCCATTTGAGGCCTGCGCCGCTGTTCCATCTTCGGAAGAAAAACTCCAGCGATAAGCCTCATAGCCCAGAAGTCTATTTGCGGCCCGCAACGGTTCGATAGTGCTGGCGACGGACATCATCGAGAACGCATCCAGTAAAAGAAACTCGATGTGCTGGGTCTGTATATGTTTTGCCTCTGCCATCACCATGACCCGGAATGCTATGATCCAACAGGATGTCAGAGCGGTTTCCACTTATGCTGAAAGTGCTCTTGGCAGAGGGATCAACCCATGCGCTCGGATGCATAAGAGCCCGGCGATGCCGGGAAAACCACCGTCTTGTTGCCATTAAGAAATACCCGGCGATGAATATGCGCATGGATAGCTCGTGCCAGAACCTGACTTTCCACGTCACGACCGAGGCTCACATAATCATCTGGTGACTGCGCATGAGTGACGCGGATAATATCCTGCTCGATGATCGGACCTTCGTCAAGGTCGGCCGTCACATAATGTGAGGTCGCACCGATCAGCTTGACCCCCCGCTCGTAAGCCTGCTTGTAGGGGTTCGCTCCCTTGAAGGAGGGCAGGAATGAGTGATGGATATTGATAATCCGCCCCGACATTTCCTGACACATCTGATCCGACAAAATCTGCATGTAGCGCGCCAGAACGATCAATTCCGCTCCGCTCTCATGAACGATCCGTATCTGCTCGGCTTCTGCTTGCGCCTTGTTTTCCTTGGTAACCCTGACGCAGTAATAAGGAATGTCGTGATTAACCACAACCTTCTGGTAATCCATATGGTTTGAAATCACCGCAACGATGTCGATCGGCAAGGCCCCGATCCGCCATCGATAGAGAAGGTCGTTAAGGCAATGACCGAAGCGCGAGACCATGATGACGACTTTCATCTTCGTGGTCTCGTCATGGAATTTCGCTATCATGCCAAAATTTCTGGCCGTTTCGGCAAAATCCTTTTCCAGTTCCGCCAGTTTCGCCCCTTCTTCCGGAGTAAAGCTAATACGCATGAAAAAACTTCCGGTCTGCGTATCGTCGAACTGCGAACTGTCGGTAATATTGCACCCCTTGCCCGCCAGATAAGCCGAGATCGCCGCAACGATGCCGCGTTTTGTCGGGCAAGTGACAGTAAGACAATATTTAGTCATCTAAAGTTCCTTCAAGATGCATACCGGTACCGGGCAGTGGCTGCAGCGGTGTTTACTATTTGACAGAAGTCAGATTGTCAGTCCCTCAGGATCGGGAAGACCGTGGCTGCGATGACACGCGGTCAGCGTGTTTACGAGAAGACAGGCGATGGTCATCGGGCCGACACCACCCGGCACCGGAGTAATCGCTCCGGCATGTTTCACCGCCCCGTCGAAATCCACATCCCCGACCAGACGGCTCGATCCATCTTCCCGTTCGATGCGGTTGATGCCAACATTGATGACAACGGCGCCCGGACTGACCCAGTCACCATGTATCAACCCTGGCCTTCCGGCTGCGACTACGAGAATATCTGCCTGTCGCACTTCGGCTTCGAGATCTCTGGTTTGTGAATGAGCAATGCTGACAGTGCATTTTTCAGCAAGAAGAAGCTGCGCCATCGGCTTACCGACGATATTGGAGGCACCGACAACCAGCGCTTTGAAACCAGAAAGAGAACCCAGACGCGCCCGCAACAGCAAAAGACAACCCAGAGGAGTACACGGGATTATAGCCTTTTGCCCCGTTCCGAGCAGACCGACATTTGAAACATGAAACCCGTCCACATCCTTGAGCGGATCAATGGCATTAATAATGCTAGTAGTGTTTATATGAGCGGGCAGAGGCAATTGGACGAGAATTCCATGCACAGCCTCATCATTATTCAATGCTACGATCAGATTCAGAAGCTCGGCCTCCGACGTTTGCGCCGGAAGGCTATGCTCGACACTGTTCATGCCGGCCTCGGCGGTCTGCCTTCCCTTGTTTCGGACATAGACGCGCGACGCGGGATCTTCGCCTACTATCACGACGGCCAGGCCTGGTGTGACCCCATATTCCGCCTTCAATTTCACCACCTGCGCCGCCACCGAAGCCCGCAGTCTTGCCGCAGATGCTTTTCCGTCAATGATCACACCACTCATTTCGCCATTTCCTGCAAATGCCGCATTGTGGTTATCAGTGCATGCCAGAGCGAAGCCGCAGATGAACGCATCCCCATAACAGCCAGACGATTTTCAGCGCGGCGAATTACAAAAACGGGCATATGATCCAATCCCGTTCTTGTCGCACTTCCCGGCACGAAAGCCATCGCATCAAGATTGACCAGCTTTTCCAGTAATGCGGTAATCAAAACCGCACCCTGCGACGAGGCAATCTCGAAGCAAGCCCAGCCATCGGTCTGCTCGGTAACGTGAGCCTGCGGCACTTCCGCCTTCAGCGCGCGGGCGAAATCCTCTTGCGCACGCCCCTCAGCTTCGATCATCCACTGGCCCGGACCAGTCCAGAAAGCCGCAACCTTCTGCCCGGTAAGCCAGCGTCCGGCTTGCGGAAGTTGCAGCCCATAAGGGGCAGGCTGTACCGCTTCACGGGAAAGCGACAGTGATGCCAATGCAAGACCGCTATTCTCCATGACGCTCAATGCACCGAAGATTGCATTCTGCGGCATGGTATGACCCAGCGCATTAACGATAGACAACTCAGCCACGAAGACGACCTCCCTGCGGATCGACAAAATGGGGCGAGACGACACGCAGTGAAATCTGCTGTCCCTGTAATGGGTTGGATGCTGTGATGATCTCACCCATAAGGCTTGCGCCGTCACTGAGAAAACCAAGTCCGATCATCGAGCCGACATGGGGGCTATAGCAGGCCGAACTGATCCAGCCCTGATCGTTCCATATATCCTGCCTGTCATCTGTCTTGAACAGGTGAGAACCAGCAACAACCGGATCACCCGGATTGACGGGTTGCAGCCCGACGAGAATGCGACTTTCGGTGACCATGCCCTCCCGTCGGGAAAGAACTGCACCGATGCTGTCCTTCTTCGTCGAAACCATGCGCCCCATGCCGAGCATCTGCGCCGTGGTCTGGCCGTTTAGCTCATTGCCAGCGGCATGACCCTTTTCGATACGCAAGACACCAAGCGCTTCGGTTCCATAAGGGGTCGCGCCGAGGTCGGCGCCTGCCTTAAGCATCTTCTCAATCAGCGCATTTCCATAGCGTGCAGGAACGGCAATCTCATAGGCGAGTTCACCCGAAAACGAGATGCGGAAAAGGCGTGCACGAAGTCCGCTGCAGATCGTCAGCTCGCCGCAAGCCATGAAGGGGAAAGCTTCATTCGACAAGTCGAACCCGTCAACGATACGCTCCAGGAGTTTGCGCGAATTCGGACCTGCGACCGAAAACTGCGCCCACGCATCGGTAGTCGAAATCAGCGACACATCGAGCTCAGGCCACAGGCATTGGCGGCAGAACTCCATATGACGGAAGATCGGCCCTGCCTGCGCGGTGGTGGTGGTCACGACATAATGGTCATCGTCAAGGCGCGCGCAGGTGCCATCGTCCCAGGCAAATCCGTCCTCGCGCAACATCAGGCCATAGCGCACCATTCCAACCTTCAGTGACCCCATCGCATTGGCATAAATGCGATTCAGAAACTCGCCGGCATCACGTCCCTGCACATCGATCTTGCCAAGCGTCGTCACATCACAGATGCCAACGCCCTTGCGTGTGGCAAGCACTTCGCGATCCACCGTCTGCCGCCATTCCGTCTCGCCAGGTTGCGGGAAATATTGCGCCCGCATCCACTGGCCGACTTCTGTGAAAACGGCGCCTTGCGACTGCGCCCATTCATGACTCGGCGTCAAACGATGTGGCCGGAAATACCTGCCGGTATCGCCGCCCCCCAATGCGGCGATCGGCACGCCCGTATAAGGAGGACGGAAGATCGTGGTTCCGGTTGCAGGGATGGCTTTTCCAGTCAATTCGGCCATAACAGCTATGGCCGTAACATTCGCTGTCTTACCCTGATCTGTCGCCATGCCCAGAGTCGTCCACCGCTTGAGATGCTCGACAGGGCGCATATTTTCCTGATGCGCGAGGTTGATGTCCTTGACCGTTACATCGTTCTGGAAATCCACCCATGCCCGACCACCGCCCGGCACATGCCAGAACGGTGCCGGGTTCAAAACCGCATCTTCCGCGACGGGCAGCGCAGGAGCGGACGCAGCGATACCAAGATCGGACAGCGCCTGGATCGCCGCACACGCGCCCGAACCCAGCGCCTTCGCCGTGGAACCTTCACCAATGACAGAAGCGGCGGCAATCAGGCCGGGCGGGTTCCCCGAGGCTGCAGGGATGAAAGCCTGCAATGCCTCATCCCAGACTGGGCGACCGCGATGGTGGGAGGCGAGATGCACATTCGGGTTCCAGCCGCCCGAAACGCCCAAAGCACCGCAATCGATCCAGTCGGTGCGACCGTTTCGCGTGACGGCGATCCGGTCGAGGCCCAATCGCCCCTTGGCGTTCGATACGACCGCGCCTGCAAAAAGCGGATAGTTGCCCTGCGCCTTTGCGCCCGCTCTTGTGTCGACTACAGCAGCAATATCAACGTTATTGGCCATCAGATCGAGTGCGGTGCGATGACCGTCATCATTGTTGGTGAATACCGCTACACGCTTGGCGGGACAGACCGCCCAGCGGTTGGCATAGGCGCGTAATGCACCGGCCAGCATGATGCCAGGACGATCATTGTTGCGAAATGGGATATGGCGTTCGGTGGCCCCTGCGGCCAGAACGATCCGCTTCGCGGTGATGCGCCACGAGGTCTGGCGCACAGTGGCGGGAACCCGCAGGTGATCGCCTACCCGTTCGAGTGCAGCATATACACCGTGATCGAAGGCACCCCAGACTGTCGTGCGCCGCATTATCCGCACATTGGGCAAAGACTGTAGTTCAGTCTCAACCTTCGCCACCCATGCAGAAGCGGGTGCATCGTCGAGAGTGTGGCTCTCCGACAGAAGGCGCCCCCCCAGGCGAAAGTCCTCATCCGCCAGAATGACCCTCGCCCCTGCTCTTGCTGCCGTCAACGCAGCCGTAAGGCCTGCCGCCCCGCCGCCAATCACCAGCACGTCGCAATGCAGGAAGCCACGATCATAGCTGTCAGGGTCCGGATGCATTGAAAGACTGCCAAGCCCTGCTGCCTTGCGGATTGCGGGTTCGTAAATCTTTTCCCAGAACGCCTTCGGCCACATGAAGGTCTTGTAATAGAAACCGGCAGCAAAGAAGGGCGAGAACAGATCGTTCACCGCGAGCCAGTCAAAGGATAACGACCCTTTTCGATTCTGGCTGTTTGCCACGAGCCCATCATAAAGCTCGGTCACGGTGGCGCGCGTATTTGGCTCCTGACGGGCCCCAGTGCGCAATTCCACCAATGCATTCGGCTCTTCAGAGCCTGCGGAAACCGGGCCGCGCGGACGGTGGTATTTGAAGCTGCGTCCCATCAGCCGAACATCGTTGGCAAGAAGCGCTGAAGCCAGCGTGTCGCCTGCAAAGCCGGAAAAAGCCTTGCCATCGAAACTGAAATTCAAGGGTTTGCTGCGGTCGATCAGACCGCCCGAAAGCCGGGTCATCGTGCTGTTCCTTTACGGGCAAGCACCACATCGCTTGCAAGTTCGGCGTTCAGGATTTCATGCGTAGTAGTGTCACGCGTCACGACGAGCCAGGAGCGATCGCCCTGCTCGTGAAACCACAATTCCCGATGAACGCCGATAGGGTTATCGCGCAGGTAGGCATATTCGTAGAATGCCCGCTCCGAGCCGGACGCCATGCCGTCCGGTCTTTCGAGCAGCGATGCATCGCCAAGATAGGTGAACTCCTGCGCGTCGCGCAGGCCGAGAAGAGGATGAGGGATCAGCATCTTTCTGCCTCAGTGCAGGTTCGGGGTCGCACCGACACCCTTTTCATCAAGAACGAGTCCGCGCTCGAACCGGTCCAGCCGCATGTAGCGCGCGGTTTCATGCGGAGCACCGGTGGCAAGAAGATGCGCGAAGGCATAACCCGAAGCAGGTGTCGCCTTGAAGCCGCCATAACACCAGCCCGCATTCAGGTAGAGGCCTTCGACAGGGGTCTTGTCGATGATCGGTGAGCCGTCCATAGACATATCCATGATGCCGCCCCAGATACGCAGAAGCCGCGCCCGGCCGATCATCGGCATAAGCGCCATACCGCCCTCAGTCACATCTTCGATGACCGGCATGTTTCCACGTTGAGCGTAACTGTTGTAGCCATCAATATCGCCGCCGAAGACAAGGCCGCCCTTGTCAGACTGGCTGACATAGAAATGCCCCGCGCCAAAGGTGATGACACCCGGGATAACCGGTTTCAGCCCTTCGGAAACGAAAGCCTGCAAAACGTGGCTTTCGATGGGAAGGCGCATTCCGGCCATTCCCATCACCTTGCCCGACATGCCTGCAACCGCCACGCCAACCTTTCGCGCACCGATATAGCCGCGGCTGGTTTCGACACCCAAAACCCGCCCGTTCTCGATACGGAATCCGGTAACTTCGCAATTCTGAATGATATCCACGCCCTTTTGATCCGCACCGCGCGCATAACCCCAGACCACACCGTCATGACGCGCAGTTCCAGCTCGGCGCTGCAGCAATCCGCCCTTGATGGGGAAACGCGCATTATCGAAATTGAGGAACGGACACATGTCGCGCACCTGTTCGCGGGCCAGAAGCTCCGCATCCGCGCCCGCAAGCAGCATCGCATTGCCGCGCCGCCGATAGGCATCGCGCTGGCCGTCGGTATGAAACAAGTTGAGAATTCCGCGCTGCGAAACCATGGCGTTGAAATTGAACGCCTGCTCCATATTCTCCCACAGCTTCATGGAAAACTCGTAGAACGGCTCGTTTCCCGGCAACAAATAGTTTGAGCGGATAATCGTCGTATTCCGCCCTATATTACCCTGCCCCAGCCAGCCGCGCTCAAGAACGGCAATCTTCGCCTGCTGAAACGTATTCGATAAATAATAAGCCGTCGCCAGACCATGCCCGCCGCCGCCGACAATAATATAATCATAGTCGGATTTAGGATCGGGATTACGCCATAAGGGCCCCCATCCAGTATGACCACGGAGGGCTTCAGCAATGACCCTCAGACCGGAAAACTGCACGTCACATTCCTCTGAGATATAAAAATCATGATTTGTTGTAGCGACTTGACACGGATATATTACTCTTAGAATGTCAGATAATTGCCGATTAGCGCCATATAGCTTTTTTGACGCGGGCAGATGAAAATATGAAGCGGTTTTTATAAGCGCCTGCGAAATTCAGGATATTCATCTGCTAACCAGAGAAATACCGAATGCTTCCACCGCATGAAAGTACTGAAAAAAGCCATGCTTTTGGCCCAACATTGCGCTTCGGCTTCATCTTGACGCGGGGATATGCACTGATGTCCGTAGCGGCAGCGGTCGAACCCTTGCGTGCGGCTAATCATCTCGCCGGGCGTGAACTATACAAAACTCGTTTTTTTTCCGGGAAAGACGGCTTTGTTGCCTCGACGGCAGAAGGCGGTTTCTTTTGCGAAAGCCTCGACGCGATCGGAAGCGATCTCGACATCGTTTTTGTCGTCGCGGGCGGCAATCCAATGGCCTATGAGGAACCGGCGCTGACGCGTGGGCTGCGTCGCCTTGCGTCTCGCGGTATCCGGCTTGGCGGAATATCCGGGGGTGCGGCAGTTCTCGCCCGCCACGGCCTGATGGCAGGACGCCGGTTTACAGTACACTGGCAGCATATCGACGCGCTGCGCAGTCTCTCATCCGATCTTCTCGTCGAACGTACACTTTATGTGATCGACCGCGATCGGTATACCTGCGCGGGAGGGGTTGCCGCGCTCGACATGATGCATGCGCTCATTGCCCAGAACCATGGCGCGATATTCGCTCGCTCGGTCAGCGACTGGTTCATCCATACCCGCGTGAGAACCTCATCCGAACCGCAGCAGTCCAGCCTCGCCGAACAGTTCAACGTGAGCCATCCCGCTCTGGAGGCCGCAATCCAGATGATCATGGGACATTTAGCCGATCCGCTGACAACTAAGCAGCTTGCCTTGCTTTCCGGCGTAAGCGAACGGCAATTGCAGCGTCTTTTCCGCGAGAATCTCGGCCAGCCCATAATGCATTTTTATCGCGCACGGCGGTTGGAGAAAGCCGACGAACTGTTGCAGCAATCAACCCTGCCGGTCATCGACATCGCTATTTCGACCGGCTTCGCCAATGTCGCGCATTTTACACGCTGTTTTGCCGAACAATTCCATGAAACTCCGGCAAAACGTCGTCGTATACTGTATAGTCAGCGGACGCCTTCCACCACGGACGGTGGGGAAAAATAAACTGCGTACATCAAAGCCGGGCAAGTGCCCGGCTTTTCCAGATTGTTTTACCTTATGTTACAATTAAGCTCGCCTGATCAGCTCCATGGATAAGGGCTGTTAGAGACAGGATGCAAATCGCCTGAAGCATATCGCCCCAGACGGAACGGCTTCAGCAAAGCAGATTCACGACCGAGCACCTCTTCTGCGACAAGCTCACCGACACCGATCATCTTATAGCCATGGTTGGAATCGGCGATCATGTAGACATTCTCGCGGAACGCTTCAAAAACCGGGAAACTGTCGGGCGTAAAGCAGCCGATTCCGCCGGAGGGCTCTTTATGGAATTTTGTCATGGTTCCTTCAAAGCGCTTGTGGCAATGCGCAAGCGCCGAGACCCACATATGTGCAAACTCGCCGCTTGCGATGAACTCCGGTGAAGCTGGACCGTAGGGATCAATCTGCACCTGATTCACCGGCGTTTCCACCTTGTAAGGCATGGCGCCACCCTGGATGCCACCAAAGTTGAAGTCGGGCTTGTAATAAATGCCCCACATGCTTTCGGTGATCAGGCTTCCATCGACGGTCGAATAAAGCGATGCATCGGTATCGACATGGATAACCGGCGGCATTTTGCCGTCATTGGTTCGGAAACTATCGGGCTCCACACCGAGGACCCCCTCTTCCAACTGCCAGAACCGCCACATCGGAATATTGTCGTGGACCTGGCCATCCTTGCTCTTGATCGAAACGCTTTGCGGCAGTTCCGCCATATGCCAGAAATCACGCACCCATGGCCCTGCAGCCACGACAAGGTAATCGCAGGCGATGTGCCCGCGATCCGTATCGATGCCAGTCACCGCCGCGCTAGAACCGTTTGCGAAAGCCATGCCCTTGACAGTGACGCCAGTCAGAATGCGCACACCTTCGTTTTCGGCCTTCGTCGCCAGCGCATAGACTGCCGCTGCATTATGCGCATAACCGCCTTTTTTCTCATGTAATATAGAAGTAATGTTCTTCGCCTGCCAGTCGGAGAACAAGCCCTTCATATAGGAGTCAGATTCAGACGCGCCTTCGATGAATACGGACTCGTACCCGATGGCCTTTTGTTGCTCGTAAATCGTCGCCACATCTTCGCGCATGGATTCGGAACTGATCTGCATGTAGCCGACAGGATTATACTGATAGGCTTCCGCATCACTTTCCCACACACGGACGGAATGGGCCATCAATTCGCGCATTGCTGGCTGAAAATAATTATTACGCACGACACCGCATGCAATGCCAGACGCCCCGGCGGCAATACCCGCCTTGTCGATCACGAGAATATCGCTGCCTTTACCTTTACCGGTTCGTTTTAATGCCAATGCCAGATGATAGGCCGTAGAAAGACCATGAATGCCAGCGCCAATGATTATATAAGGTACCGCAGTGGGGAAGGCCATGTTCTTCAATCTCCGTTTTCTACCAGCAAGATTTGCCAGTCTGCGACGCAGCATCAGCCATTTCCCCTTCCCGGATTATTGGATTTTCGTCAAAAAAAGCGGGAAAAACGACAATTAATAAAAGGACATTAAGTTAGCCGCGCAGCCTAATTACCTTCGTGATGAAGTCTGACTTCGGATGACGAGTCAGATCGACATATTTGCCTCGCTTTATTGCAACAATCCTTGCCGGGTACGGTATTTTTGCGCACAGGTATAGTTGGGCAAGATGATGCAAGCTGCCGCTTTGCGCCAGCGCACGACGAACTGGTCGGCTTATAATCAGGCCCTTATTCATCGCGGCTGTCTGACGACCTTGTTTGACAAAAAGGAGGGCTGACTTGTGCTTCGACGAAGCGCGGTCGTCCACGGCGATTTTCAGAGGCGGTCATTCAGACGGGCCTGACGTTCAAGGTTTTGTGTGGTCTTCCGCTTCGCCAGGCAATTGGCTTTGTCTCCGGACTGCTTTCACTCTGCAGTCTGGATTGGTCGGTTCCTCACTATACAACATTGTGCCGACTTCAGAAGACTTTGAACGTGTGTGATCTCACGCTGAAGCGCGACTTTTGCGATTTGAGTTTACGCATAAAGATGTCTGGTTGCGATGAGTTTTTAACGGAAGACTTCCGCAGGGATTTTGTACCCCAAACATTTACGCGGCCTGTTACTGAGGCGATTACATATAAAGGCGAGATCGCGATCACTGAGTGTCAGGATATCCATATCTAGGGAAAGCCAGCGTCGTGTGCACCTGTTGGTGTTTTAGATCGTTCTCTTTTGTCAGGGCGACTGCGGATCGCGAAGCCATGTTTGTGATCGAATACCTGCCTGCAGATAAGCCCATTCTGTGAGCTCTGTGCCACGATCAAAGATAATAGAGCGACGGCCTATTTGGGGCAAGCGCTGGAGCACGCTAATCACATCATCCATCACCTGCGGTGACTGGCGATCATTGTTGCGCAGCAAAACGGTGAAACGGCTTATACGCTCGACTAACGAGGTCACTTTGGCTTCGCCAAACTTCTTACGAAAGGGGATAGGTCCCATTCCCAATGATCCCAATGACCGAACTGCTTGCGTCTGGCAACCATGTCTGGACGATACAGAATGCTCAGTTCTGGTGGCAATCGGCGCCCATGACGACGCCGGGCATGACGTGGACGTCGTCTGGCACGACGTTCAGGTAAATATTTCCAAAGCCCTTCTTTTCGATCATCGGCGGGAATACACAAATCGGATGAGCTTGCGGTGCTTTGAACGCCGCTCGCGAAACATCTGGTCGGCAATAGTGCAATAATAGCCAGTAAGATCTACGATCTCAGCATCGTTAAACAGATTACTTTAAGTTCCCTAAAATAGTCGAGACTGCTGGCTGAATTGCGGATGGACATATTCCGCAGACGATGAATGATTGCAGCCTCGGGCGTTTTGCGCTCAATAGTCAGCCCGAGATTGGTAAGCATTAAGTCATTGGCTGCTTGGTCGAAACTGCGCGGTCAGAACATGCCGGTTTCCAGGATAGGTGAGTTTGACGCTTGTAACTGCACCGTCTTGCGCCCATGTCTGTCGTTCGATCAACAGACACGCCTGTTTGGCATTCAATGCGAGCAGCTTTTTTTCCCTTATCCCTGCGGATACGGCTTGAATGCGATGTTGCGCGGCAGTCCAGGGAATCTGGGCGATCAGAAACGGTCCAGGCGCCATGTCCTGAAACTTGAAATCTGCGGCCTGTGGAACAGCAGAGAGATTGATCAATCGCTCTTCAAGACAAAAGGGCTCACCGCCCGCAAAATGCACACAGGTCAGGTCGAGGATTTCAGATGGCTTTGCAAGGCCGAGCCGCGTCATATCTTCCTCGCTGGCAAGCCGTCGCGCAATCGAATGCAAACTGTAGCTATAACCAAGGTTGAGTGACCGCACCTCATCCTTGATGTCGTGAATATCCAGAATTGCCGACTGGGCTCTGGGCTTACTGACAAATGTGCCCGACTTTTTTCTGCGTTCAACAAGGCCGGCCCTGACCAGTTGGACAAGCACCTTGTTCACCGTCATGCGCGAACAATTATAGTGCTCGGTCAGTTCATGTTCGAAAGGAATGCGGTGTCCCGGCTGCCATTCGCTGGACAGGATGCGGCCTTCTATATCGCTCAAAATGCGCTGATGTAGCGACAACCCCCGCTGGGATTTACCGGAAATTCCCGGCTTTTTGGAAGAATTGTCCTGCACTGCCTGCACCTCGCTGTACTTCCGCGATCAGGAGAGCAATTCACCGATCACTTTCTGGAAAGCACGCTCTGCTTCATCGCGCAAGCGGTGACGTCCAGCTTCCACCTGTTTCACGCCCCGCACCCACACGTCAGAGACCCGCGCACGACCGGCAAAAATCCAGCCGTCCAGCAGCGTGTCGCCCTTCGCATGAAGCAGGCGCGCCACGTCGAGTGAGATGAAATCTGCTGACGCGCCCTGCCTTAGCCCGTCGCCCGACCGGCCAAGCGCAACATTGCCCCCTTTCACAGCCCCATCGAACAACGAATGGCCAGACGAGCCCTCGTTCTCGGCCAGCACATTGCGCGCGCGATGCGCCAGACGCTGCGAGTATTCAAGCTGGCGCAATTCGTCTGCGATGCCGATCAGCACATTGGAATCGGAACCGATACCGAACCGCCCGCCTTCCACATCGAAGATCGCCGCGTTGAAGGTGCCGTCACCCAGATTAGCCTCCGTGATCGGACAAAGCCCGGCAATAGCATTCGTACATGCCATGCGCCGCGTTTCGTCGTCGCTCAAATGCGTTGCGTGAATGAGGCACCAGCGCGACGACAGTTCCTGATGATCGAGCAGCCATTCGACGGGTCGTTGCCCGGACCACGCAATGCAGTCCTCCACTTCCTTGACCTGTTCGGCGATGTGAATATGCACCGGCGCATCAGGCAGAAGCTTTGCCGCAAATGTCAGTGCGTCCGGCGTGACGGCACGCAGACTGTGCGGCGCTACGCCAAGCACCGCGCCGTCAAAACCTGAAAGCGCTTTCTGACAACCCTCGATCAGACGGGCGAAACTATCGGCATCGTTGATAAAACGGCGCTGCCCTTGGTTTGGCGCAGCGCCATTGAAACTGGAATGGGCATAGAGGACCGGCAGCAATGTCAGGCCGATGCCTGCGGTTTTGGCAGCCGATACGATGCGATCTGCCATTTCTGCGATATTGCCGTAAGGCGTACCGTCACGGTCATGATGCAGATAATGAAATTCGCCGACGCGAGTAAAACCGGCTTCCAGCATCTCGACATAAAGCCGCAATGCAACCGTTTCAGCCTGCTCTGGCGTCATGGTGAGCGCAAACTTATACATGATCTCGCGCCAACTCCAGAAACTGTCCGCCGAAGGACCACGCTTCTCCGTCAGCCCGGCCATGCCATACTGGAAGGCGTGGCTGTGCAGGTTCGGCATTCCGGCGACGATTACCGCATGTCTTTCGTCCCCCGCCTGCGATGCAATGCCGACCGCGATCGAAGCGATTTTTCCTCCGGCCACCCCAATACGCACGTCCTCGGCCCAGCCGCTTTCCACAAGCACTTGATCTGCATGGATAAATCGTTCCGCGCAATGCGTCGTCATTCGGTCCCACTCCTTGTTTCATCCAGCCTTAGAGGGCTGGTCATCCGCATCCGGCTTTTCGACAGATTTCGGCGCGAGGCATTTTTCCTCTTGGCAGCTTCATTAATATGTATATACATTATAGCCAAACAGGGGAAGCGAGAAAACGCTGATGCAGAACAAATCCGACTTCGTTTACATCAATGCACGCATCGCCACACTGACTGAGCGGGCGCAAGGTCTCGGCCTCATTGACAAGGCAGCGATCGCCGTTAAAGACGGCAAAATTGCCTATGCAGGACCGCAATCTGCTTTGCCCACAGAATATACCATCTTGGAGCGGATCGACTGTGAAAACCGCCTGATCACGCCGGGTCTGATCGATTGCCACACACATCTGGTTCATGCAGGCAACCGCGCTCAAGAATTCGAGTTACGGCTCAATGGCGCGACTTATGAGGAAGTCGCTCGCGCTGGTGGTGGGATCGTTTCGTCGGTCAAAAACCTTCGCGCTACGAGCGAAGATGATCTGGTGCACGAAACCCTGCCGCGCCTTGATGCGCTGATCGCTGAGGGCGTCACCACGGTCGAGGTGAAGTCCGGTTATGGTCTGGATACGGAGAATGAAGCGAAGTCATTGCGTGCGGCTCGCCGTCTCGCAAACGAACGCGATATCGCAGTCCGCAACACTTTCCTCGGCGCCCATGCACTGCCACCGGAAATGAATGGGGATAAAACAGCATTTATTGACAAAGTCGTCGATGAAATACTACCCACCATCGCCGCCGAAAATCTCGCGGATGCAGTGGACGGGTTTTGTGAAGGCATTGCATTTTTGCCCGACGAAATCGCCCGTGTTTTCGACGCTGCCAAGGCACATGGCCTGCCAGTAAAACTCCACGCCGATCAACTTTCCAATCTGCATGGCGCAGCACTTGCCGCTTCATATGATGCGCTTTCCGCCGACCATCTCGAATATACAGATGCTGAAGGCGCGGCTGCGATGGCCAAAGCTGGAACCGTCGCAGTTCTGCTCCCCGGCGCTTATTATTTCATCCGCGAAACCCAAAAGCCACCGGTCGATCTTTTCCGTGCGGCTGGCACAAAGATGGCGCTAGCCACCGACAACAATCCCGGCACTTCGCCGCTTACCTCGCTTCTGCTCACCATGAACATGGGCGCTACCATTTTCCGTATGACGGTCGATGAATGCATTGCAGGTGTAACCCGCGAAGCAGCCCGTGCCCTTGGTGTGCTCGACAAGACAGGCACGCTTGAAGTCGGCAAAGACGCTGATCTCGCTATCTGGAGCGTCGAGCGCCCAGCTGAGCTTGTTTACCGCATTGGCTTCAATCCGCTCTGGAAGCGGGTTTTCAGAGGCAAGATTTAATTCATATCACCAATGGAGTTTTCCATGTCCCTCATATTGAAGCCCGGTAGCGTTCCACTCTCGACCATCGAGAAAATCTACAGCAAAAACCTTGCTGTTCGCATTGATCCGTCCTTTCATAAGGGCGTTGAAAAGGCTGCGGCACGCATTGCCGGAATCGCCGCTGGCGATGCCCCGGTTTATGGCATCAATACCGGCTTTGGTAAGCTCGCCTCAATCCGCATCGCGCCTGAAGATGTGGCAACGCTTCAGCGTAATCTGATCCTGTCGCATTGCTGTGGCGTTGGTGAACCGCTGAGCGAAGACATCGTGCGCCTCATCATGGCGCTCAAGCTCATTTCGCTTGGCCGTGGCGCATCGGGTGTGCGGCTCGAACTCATCACTCTCATCGAAGCCATGCTTGAAAAGGGCGTGATCCCGATGATCCCGGCCAAGGGTTCGGTTGGCGCTTCTGGCGATCTCGCACCACTCGCTCATATGGCAGCAACCATGATCGGTGAAGGTGAAGCGTTCTATCGGGGTGAGCGCCTGCCATCTGCTGAGGCGCTAAAAAAGGCGGGCCTCAAGCCCGTCGTTCTGGCTGCCAAGGAAGGTCTCGCACTCATCAACGGCACACAGACCTCGACTGCACTAGCATTGGCCGGTCTTTTCCGCGCCCATCGCGCATTGCAGGCAGCCCTCATCACTGGAGCGCTTTCAACCGATGCGGCAATGGGTTCGACCGCACCGTTCCATACGGATATTCACACATTGCGCGGTCATCAGGGCCAGATCGATACTGCCGCAGCACTCCGCAATCTGCTGTCGGGTTCGGTCATTCGCGAGAGCCACCTAGAAGGCGACCAGCGCGTACAGGATCCTTATTGCATCCGCTGTCAGCCACAGGTGGATGGTGCATGTCTCGATATTCTGCGTCAGGCAGCACGCACGCTCGAAATCGAAGCCAATGCCGTCACCGATAACCCGCTCGTTCTCTCCGATGACAGTGTGGTTTCAGGCGGTAATTTCCACGCCGAGCCAGTTGCCTTCGCAGCAGACCAGATCGCGCTTGCTGTCTGTGAAATTGGCGCGATTGCCCAGCGACGCATTGCGCTTCTGGTTGATCCTGCGCTTTCCTTCGGCCTGCCAGCCTTCCTTGCAAAAAAGCCGGGTCTCAATTCGGGTCTTATGATTGCGGAAGTCACTTCGGCAGCTCTGATGAGCGAAAACAAGCAGATGGCACATCCGGCATCGGTTGATTCCACACCAACCTCCGCCAATCAGGAAGACCACGTTTCCATGGCCTGCCACGGTGCCCGCCGCCTGCTGCAAATGACTGAAAACCTCAACGCAATCATCGGCATTGAAGCTTTAACCGGCGCGCTCGGCGTCGAATTGCGCGGTCCGCTTGAAACCAGCCCTGAGCTTAAAAACGCCATCGCCGTTCTGCGCGTGCATGTGCCGACGCTGGAAGTTGATCGCTACATGGCCAGCGATCTCGCCGCTGCAAACGCCATCATTGCCGACGGCTCGTTCACCGGCAGCATCAGCGCAAACATCCTGCCTGCACTGGAGGCCTGATATGAGTGCCTTTGAAGTCCAACAGGGTTTATCACCCGTCATTCTCGGCCTGCCCCACACCGGAACAGATGTGCCGGAAGATATATGGGTACGGCTCAATGACAATGGCCGCATGCTTGCCGACACCGACTGGCATATCCATCAGCTTTATGACGGGCTTCTGGACAATGTCACGACCGTTCGCGCCACCTTTCATCGCTATTGCATTGATGCCAATCGCGATCCGGCAGGCGTCAGCCTCTATCCGGGCCAGAACACGACGACGCTGATACCGGAAACCGACTTTGACGGCCTTGCCATCTGGAAAAACGGCAAAGCTCCGAAAGAAGCTGACATCTCCGATCGCATCACCCGTTTTCACAAACCCTATCACGATGCTTTGGCCTCCGAGATTGAACGCGTGAAGGCGATCCATGACGTCGCCATCCTCTATGACTGCCATTCGATCCGCTCTCATATTCCTTTCCTGTTTGAAGGCAAATTGCCCGATTTCAACATCGGCACGGATATGGGCAAGACCTGCGATCCGAAGATCGAGGCGGCGGCTGTCGAAGTGACCGCCGGGGCACAAGGTTACACGTCGATCCTCAATGGCCGCTTCAAGGGCGGCTGGACGACGCGCCATTACGGCAAGCCGGAAACCGGCGTGCATGCAATCCAGATGGAGCTTGCCCAATCAACCCATCTTGCAACCGAAGCCGTGCCCTTCGCCTACGATCAGGCCAAAGCGGAAAGGCTGCGCATCCATCTCAAAACCCTTTTGCAGCAGCTGGAAAAGCGTGCGCACAAACTGAAAGCCTGAGGAGAACGCCATGTCGAACCCACGCCATAATGAGCGCGAAGTCCGAGCGCCGCGCGGCAGTGAACTCAATGCGAAAAGCTGGTTGACGGAAGCCCCGCTCCGCATGCTGATGAACAATCTCGACCCGGACGTGGCCGAGCGTCCGCATGAGCTGGTCGTCTATGGCGGCATCGGTCGCGCAGCGCGCACCTGGGACGATTTTGACCGTATCGTCGCGACACTCAAGACGCTTAACGAAGACGAAACGCTGCTGGTGCAGTCCGGCAAGCCGGTCGGCGTATTCCGTACCCATAAAGACGCGCCGCGCGTGCTGATCGCCAATTCCAATCTCGTGCCGCACTGGGCGACATGGGACCATTTTAACGAACTGGATAAAAAGGGGCTGGCCATGTACGGCCAGATGACTGCCGGTTCGTGGATCTATATCGGTGCGCAAGGTATCGTTCAGGGTACTTACGAAACTTTCGTGGAAGCCGGACGCCAGCATTATGACGGCAACCTCAAGGGCAAATGGATTTTGACCGGGGGCTTGGGCGGTATGGGCGGCGCGCAGCCTCTCGCAGCGGTCATGGCAGGGGCCTGCTGCCTTGCCGTCGAATGCGACGAAACCCGCGCCGATTTCCGCCTGCGCACCCGATATGTCGATGAAAAGACCCACAGTCTCGATGAAGCTTTGGCCCGCATCGAAGAATGGACCAAGGCAGGCGAGGCGAAATCCATCGCACTGATCGGCAATGCTGCCGAAGTCTTTCCGGAACTCGTCAAGCGCGGTGTGAAGCCGGATATCGTAACCGACCAGACATCCGCGCATGATCCGGTGCATGGCTATCTGCCAATTGGCTGGAGCGTCGCCGAATGGCGGGCAAAACAGGAAAGCGATCCGAAGGGCGTTGCTAAAGCTGCCCGCGCGTCGATGAAGGTACAGGTTCAGGCCATGCTCGACTTCTGGAATGCTGGTATTCCGACGGTGGATTACGGCAACAATATCCGTCAGATGGCACTGGAAGAAGGTCTGGACGACGCTTTTGCGTTTCCCGGCTTCGTGCCTGCCTATATCCGCCCCTTGTTCTGCCGTGGCATCGGACCTTTCCGCTGGGCTGCTCTTTCGGGCGACCCGGAAGACATTGCCAAGACCGATGCCAAAGTGAAGGAACTGCTGCCGGACAACGGGCATCTGCACAACTGGCTCGACATGGCAAAGGATCGCATCGCGTTTCAGGGCCTGCCGGCCCGTATCTGCTGGGTCGGTCTTGGTGACCGTCATCGGCTCGGCCTCGCCTTCAACGAAATGGTGCGCAATGGCGAATTGAAAGCCCCGATTGTCATTGGACGCGATCATCTGGATTCAGGTTCGGTCGCTTCGCCCAACCGCGAGACGGAAGCCATGAAAGATGGCTCGGACGCTGTGTCCGATTGGCCGCTACTCAACGCGCTCCTCAATACCGCCTCGGGTGCTACATGGGTATCGCTGCATCATGGCGGCGGCGTCGGTATGGGCTTTTCCCAGCATGCGGGCATGGTCATCTGCTGTGATGGTTCGGAAGATGCGGATGAGCGTATCGGGCGCGTACTCTGGAACGACCCGGCCACTGGTGTCATGCGCCATGCCGATGCGGGTTATGAAGAAGCGCTCGACTGGGCAAAGCAACAGGGTCTGCGCCTCCCGGGTATTCTGGGGAATTGACCCAATGAAGATCTTGCGCAGCGCCGATCACAAATGCATGCCGTGGAAAAACGGTGGCGGAGAGACGGTGGAAATCGCGATCCATCCCGAAAATGCGTCGGTCGATAATTTCAACTGGCGCATTTCCACGGCAACTGTTGCCGATGATGGTGCCTTTTCGATTTTTCCCGACATTGATCGCACATTATCGGTGCTGGAGGGCAACGGCATTGTTCTCGATATTGAAGGTGTGAAAACCACTCTCACCCGCGATAGCACGCCTTTTTCCTTCGCCGCAGATGCCATTTCTGGTGCCCGTATCATCAACGGGGCAATCACCGATCTCAACGTTATGACACGACGAGAACGCTATACGCATCACGTCGAACGCATTGCCATTGATGGTTCAACCATTGTAACACCAGATCGCGGCACAACGCTTGTTTACTGTGCGGAAGGCCAAATCGAAACCACCGTTGACAGCAATAAGGTTACTCTATGCAAGCACGATTGCGCGCTTCTAACAGATAGCAGCTCTGTTTCCTTAATATTCTCTGGAAATGGTATGCTTTATCTTATCTTTATAAGACTACTATAAGATTTAATAATAAAATTAACACATACGTCTTTTCACCAGCATTATTAAAAAGAAAAATCCGCCGATAAAGCCAGTAATGATGCCGACCGGAATATCATTGGGCGCAAGCAGCGTTCGGGCGGTGACATCAGCAAGAACGAGAAAGATCGCTGCCAAAAGCGCACTCGCCGGCAGAACAAGCCGATTATCGCCACCGATCAGAAGCCGCGCGATATGCGGCATCATGAGGCCGACGAAACCAATCATACCGGAAAAAGCCACCAACACACCGGTTACAAAGGCGCTGGCAATCAGAAGCGTGAAGCGCAGCCGCGTGACGCGAATGCCAAGCGTCGTCGCACTTTCATCTCCCATGGCGAGCGCGTTGAGCGCTCTTGCATTGACGATGAAGATAAACCCGGCAATCAGAAGCGCTGCAAATGGAATGGCAAGGTTGCTCCATTGCGCAAGCCCGAACCCGCCCAGCATCCAGAAGACGACATTGGCCACCGCACGCGGATCGGCAAAAAGAATGACCAGATTGGCAGCGGCGGAGATGATGAAGGAGATTGCAACACCGGCCAGCACAAGTTGCGTCCGATCGGTTGCACGCGTCACGCCTGCCACAGCAAGGATCAATAGCGTCGCCAGCAACGCGCCCGCAAAGGCAAACAGCGGAACCGTCACCGGCCCAAGCACATTTCCAACCAGCAGGATCGCCACATTGGCCCCGAGTGCCGCGCCAGCCGAGACACCAAGAAGGTGCGGATCGGCGAGCGGATTGCGGGTTATGCCCTGCATGGCAGCCCCTGCCATGCCAAGTCCTGCCCCGACGATTGCCGCCAGAAGCGCACGCGGAAAACGCAGGCTCAAAACGATATTTTCGCGACCCGCCGACCAGAACGGTTCGATCATGTCGGGTGCAAGCCTGTTGAGCACAATCGACCAGATCGTTGCAAAAGGAATGCGTGCCGAACCAAGGCTGACCGAAAGGGTCAACGCCAATATGATCAGCCCAAAACCGCAAATGAGCAGCAGCCCCAGCCGGGAGCAAAGCGATAGTCTGGCCTGACGGCGTTTGTGCAGAGGATTGTCGCCTGCGACTTCATTTACCATGCAAAAACTCCGCCAGACGCTCAGCAGCCGAAACATTGCGCGGTCCGGGTGTCAGGTCGTCATACCCCAGAACGAGAAAGCGTTCGTTGTGGATCGCATCGACATTATCGAAGGCGGGCATGCTTTTGAGGAAGGCGATCTTCTGTTCGGCGGTGACTTCGCCATAATCGACAATGACGATTGCCGCCGGATTCCGGTCCACCATAGTTTCCCAGTCGATCCTGATCCAGCTTGATGCCACATCGGAAAAAATATTGCTGCCGCCAGCCGCCTCGACGATCGCTTGTGGCATGGAATAGCCGCCTGCACTGATGGCGACCCGTTCGCCGGAATCATAGATGAAGATACTCGGTCGTTCTTTGCCGCGAACCGCTTCTTCAACCGCTGCAATACGTTTCCGATAGCCAGCCACAAGTGCCGTTGCGCGTTCGGGAACACCAAAAATTGCAGCCAGATTTTCAAGATCACGATAGAGATAGTCGAATGTCGGGCGAACTTCCCTGCCAAGCCGCACGCAGGATTCCGACAGTTCATAGACAGGAATGCCATAGGCTGAGAGCGTGTCGGGTGTCACCTCGCCACCGACCCGCATGCCATAGCTCCACCCGGCGAAATAGAAATCGATTTCCTTTTCAAGAAACAGTTCCAGCGAGGGATAGCTGCGCTGCAATTCGGGCAAGTCGGCAATTGCTGGAAAGTCGTTAAAAGTAGATGCCTTGAGCCTGTCGCCCTGACCGATGAACCCGGCCATATGGTCCTGAAGACCAAGCGCTAGCATGATCTCGGTCAGATTGGAGCCATAGGAAGCAGAGCGCGTGGGCGCTTTCTCGATGGTCACTTTTCGTCCGCAGCTTTCGGCGGTGACGGGAAAGGCTCCTGCTTCCTTTGACAACAGCACGGCAAGCAGCAAGGAAAATACGGCGAGATATTTCATGACACGCGCTCCTGTGGCAAACGGAAAGCAAAGCGCATTTCGCTCTCGATCTGGCTGATTGTGGCGTCCACTTCAAAGGCGCGGCGGATATTTGTCGGGATCAGGACATCGGCAGGCTTGCCCTTGGCGATCACATGGCCTTCATGCATGACAATAATCTGATCGGCGAGTGCTGCAGCAAGCGTCAAGTCATGCAGCGTCATGACAATGGTGATGTCGAGACCGCGCAAGGCTTCGAGAATTTCAAGCTGGTGGCGGATATCGAGGTGGTTGGTCGGCTCGTCCAGCACCAGAAGGCCCGGCTCCTGCACCAGAGCACGCGCGATAAGGGTGCGCTGTCTTTCACCACCGGAAATAATGCCGAAGGATTCATCGGCCAGCGCCATGAGATCGAGACGCTCCAGCATGGCCTCGACGATTTCTCCCTCCCCTGATGAAAGCCCGAACAGACCGCGCCTGTGCGGTATGCGCCCCATGGCAACGACCTCTCGCACCGTGAACGGAAAATCCGGCATTGCTTCCTGCAGCACCGTTGCAATTCTGAGCGCAACGTCGCGCGGCGGCATTTGCCAGATGTCGTTGCCATCAAGCAGAATTTGCCCGCCGAGCGGACGATAGAGCCGGTAGATGCAGCGCAAAAGGCTCGATTTTCCGGCACCATTCGCGCCGACGATCACCGTCACAGATCGCGGCGCAACATCGAAGCTGATATCCTCGATGATGCGACGGTCGGCCGATGGCCCCCATGAAACATCCCTGATATGAAGGCCGAACGGCGTCATGCTTTTTCCTAGAGCGCATTTCGATCTGATTGAATCAGATCGGCGCTCTATCTCCTTGATTTGACGCGCATCTTATCCGAAAACCGTTTCACACTTTTCGGGATGCGCTCTAGAATTTGAACCGCGCCGACAAGGTTGCCGAGCGCGGCGGCGCCAAATACCACTGCGTGCTGCCGCCGGACGTCGCATAGACCTCATCGAACAGATTATACACGTTGAGTTCAAACGTCGCCTTGTCGGTCGGTTGCCATTGCAGCCCCGCATCGAC
Source organism: Rhizobiaceae bacterium (assembly GCA_032057925.1). Lineage (GTDB taxonomy): Bacteria > Pseudomonadota > Alphaproteobacteria > Rhizobiales > Rhizobiaceae > Brucella. The sequence continues at coordinate 19,602 of DAMCEK010000008.1, read as the reverse complement.
CGTCACGTAGGAAGGTCTGGTCGCCGTATTGGCGTCGTTAACATAGGTCTTGCCGACATAATGCAGCCCGCCATAAGCCATCCAGTCTTCGAGAAAATTCCAGCTTGCAAAGAGATTGGCCGCCTGCTGCGGGACATTGGGTGGCGTATTGCCGGAAAAATCGCCCCCTGCCTGCACATAATCATCAAATTGCGCTTTTAGGATTGTGCCGTTGGCTTCCACGCGCCAGCCATAATCAAGATCAATGCCAAGCGATGCTTCAATGCCCTGCGAGGATTGCTGCCCGATCTGGCGGGTAATGGTGCGGTCATCGGGATCACGCGCCAGCACATCCTTCTTGGCTATATGATAGGCGGAAAGCGTGGCATCTGCGCGCCCGTCGAGAAAGCTGAACTTGACGCCCGCTTCATATTGCTCGCCGCGCGGCAGGGAATAATCGCGCTGCGCGTCCGAAAGCGACAGGACGCTGCTGATCGGCTCGGACGCCTGCGAATATTGCGCGTAAAAGGCAAGATCGGGCAATGGCGTGTAAACTGCCCCCACACGCCAATTGAAACTGTCCAGATTACGCGAAAAGCTGCTTCCTGTTTCGGGATTGGTGCGCGTCAGGCGTGGGTCGTCATAGCGAAGACCCGCAACGATGGACCATTGCTCGTTGAGCTTGAGATTATTGTCGGCAAAGAGCGAATATTGCCATGTCGTGCTGTCGAGCGTGGTGCGAAACGGATCGGTCCCGATGAAAAAGCCCGGATCGAAATTGATCGGATCGACCACGGATTCCCCGCCCGTATAGGGAGAATTATTGCTGTTACTGAAGCGGATGCGGTTGACGTCGAAACCGATGACGGTTTCGTTTTCCAAATCGCCAAGGCGATGCTTGAATTTTACGTCCGTCCGGTGGCCGATCTGTTCCTGATGGTGGTTGATCGCGATATAGCTGTCCCGAAAAATATCCTTCGTTTCCGGCCTGTAGAGGTAGCTTTCGGCATTGCGCCAGTCGCGATCACTGAACAGATAATAGGTCGTGGAGCGAACCGAGACATTTTCGTCCGGCGTCCACTCGGCTTTGAGCTGTGTGATATGATCGTGAAAACGCACACGGGAATCGAGCACATTGTAGTTTTCGTCACGAAGGCGCTCGTCCAGCCGCCCATTGATCAATGGTGTTCCGAAATAAGCTGATGGTTTGTTCAACCCGTGGTCATGCGAAAGCGTCAAGGCCAGTTCGTCGGTCGCCTGCCAGCGCAGCCCGCCGGAAATGGCGAAACTCGACGCATCCCCGCGCTCCATCCAGCCGTCCGATCCCTTGGCGCTGACATCGATATTGTAGGCGAAACGCTCATCAATCGGTCCGGCACTGCCAAATGCAATACCCTTCTGGCCATCGGTGCCAATCATGGCGCGCATTTCGTTGCGGCGACCCTCCGTGAGCGGCTTCTTCGGCACGACATTGATCGCGCCGCCGATGGAACCCTCGCCATAAAGAACCGAGGCCGGCCCATGCAGAACCTCGATACGCTCCACCGTCCAGCTATCAAATGGAAAGGTGATGGTGCCAGAGCCTGGATAAAGTTTTACGCCGTCATAAAGCCGCGACACCGAGCCATGACCGGAAAAACCGCGCATACCAAGCGCTGTGCCGCCATTACCGGGCGTGCCGAGAAAATTGATACCGATGCCGTTGCGCACGATTGCCTGATTGACATCCATTTGCCCGCGCTCGCGGATCGTCTCGCCGTCGATGACTTCGACGCTGGCGGGCGTTTCACGCGCGCTCAGTCCAAGCCAGCTTCCGGCATTGGAGGCTTCATCGAGGTTCGGCCCCGCCCCACCCTTTTGTCCGGTGATGGTGATGGGATCGAGCACCAGTTGTGGCTGCATGCTCGTCGACGGCGACTGCGCGAAAGCGACGCTGCCCGTGAGCGAGAAAAACCCTACGCCCAATGCAAGAAACTGTAGGTATCGCGATGCAGAAGAGGAAACAGGGCAAGCAAAGTCGGGTGGCGCTATCAGCGCAGAAAATTTAAGATAAGACATTCCATGGTCCAGCGGTACGTTGCTCGTCACCGCGACCACAGTCTCCCCATGAATGCATGGAACCCTGTCTTTCATCAGGAAACCCCGCCCGATGTGCACGCGTATGACTACGGCTGACGGCAGGTCTCCTGGCTCGCGGCTCACCGTTTTTCGTCGCCTTCCCGGGACCGCTGGCCCAGTGGCATGTGACGAAAAACTAACCACCTACAGTTGCGGGGGCAGCTGCGGCATCGGGCCGTAGCCTTCACCGCATTCCCTTTTGATCCCCTTTCGGGAAACCGTCGCAATCACTTAGGCGTTACCAGACGGGTTCGTCAAGTCAGCAAGAGAATATGGTACACAAGTGAACTTAATAGGCTTTGGGAAGAAATGAGAACTGCTCTGTTTGCCAATCCAATACAGGAGTTTCTATCCTTGTTTCCCGGTGCTTTTAACTTCATTTCAATGGTCTGGATTCTGCGTTCTCCCTAAAACTTCGATCGAACCGAAAGCATTGCCGAGCGTGGTTCCCCGTAGGTGTTGTAGCTATTCAAACCACCGACCCTGGCATAATATTTTTCGTCGAGGATATTTGAGACTTGCAGGCTCGCCGTGGCGTTCTCGCTAAGGCGATAATCGACTTGTGCGTTGAGCAGAATATAATCGTCCTGTCGGCGCGTCTCTGCTCCGGTACCGATCATGCCGCTGCTATAGGTCAGTCCGCCTGCGATCGTCCATTTCGACCAGCTTGGATCATCGAATGTATATCGCGCATAGGATTTGAACGAATGCTTCGGCTCGAAAAGTGAGAAAACCTCGCCAGCCAAGCTTTGATGGTGCACATAGCTTGAATCCATCCATGTGTAGCCTGCTGAAAGCTGCAGATTTTTCAACGGGCTTCCAGAAACCTCGACTTCAAATCCCTTCACTTCCGTCTCGCCCGCCTGAATGTAAAATCCGGGATTGTCAGGATCGGGCATGGATCTGTTCTGGTCACGGGTCTGGAAAACGGCAAGTGTGGCATCCAGATTTCCATTGAGGAACGATCCTTTCAATCCGGCTTCCACCTGCCCGCCAATGCGCGGGTCGAGAACGGTCCCATCCGCCATGCGCGCTGTTTGTGGAATGAAAATATCGCTATAGCTTGCATAGGCAGAAATCTCCGATGTGAGGTCGTAGATCAGGCCAACATAGGGCGTGAATTCATTCTTGGCTTTGGCACCCTGTTTCCAACCCGTTACCGGAGAAGGGGCTATCGTGCGGCTGTCCGCATCAAAAGAACTAAGCCTCGCCCCCGCGACCAATAACAACGGATCAGCCAGCCTTATACGAGCCTGACCATACAATCCGCCCTGCCTGTCACGATCGTCATATCCATTGGTATAGAGAAAATCAGGTTCGGGAATTGCCGAATTCGGATCAAGAATCGGCACCTTGGCAATGGCTGGCAAAGATCCCGTCTTGCCGGTGGATCCGTTAATCTCATAATTATAGCCGAATGTCAGGATATGCTCCTGTCCCCATGCTTCAATGGGACCGGAGAAATAGGTATCAACCCCCGTATGCGAAATATCCCAATCGGCGGCGCGGCGGGCATAGGTCGCGGTCATCGTATCTGGATCAACCCCGGTTGTTGGAAAGCTGTCTTTCCAGAAGCGCTTCTGCATTCGATGGTTGACCTTGGCGCTGAATACCCAGTCATTGGCAAATTCATGCCGTAGCTCACTCGATAAATCGTAGGTATTGTACTTGAACTGGTTCCAGCTTGGATAAACATGCGTCGAACGAGCTAAATCCAGAAACCGCCCATCCGTATAGGCTGGCAGTCCCATGCTTGGAGAATCCGCGACACTGTTCTGGTAAGCTGCGGACAGAGACAAAGTTGTGCGGTCTGTGAGATCAAAATCGAGAGCACCATAGACCAGATTTCTGTCGGTCTTCGTTGGATGGTGCCAGTAATGGCGATTTTGCTTGGAAATAACGAGCCGTCCACGAAGACTGCCATCAGCGTTTAATGGACCTCCTACATCAAATGCGCCAAGGTAGTTGTCCCAAGACCCCGCAGAGCCGTTTATTTCCAGCGACGGCTTTTCAAGACCACGCTTGCGAACGAGATTAACTGTCCCGCCCGGATTTCCGACCCCTTTCATCAAGCCTGCAGGCCCTTTGAGTACTTCAACGCGGTCATACATCGACAGATCAAACTGCTGAGAGTCGGAGGAGGAATTGTTATAGGCAGGAACACCGTCATACATGACGTCCGCGAGATAGCCACGCATCCAGAACTGTGAGGTCGAATTATTCCAGGGAACAACCGAAACGCCGGGAACCTGTTTGAGAGCATCATCGACGGTAATCAGGTTCTGATCATCCATGCGCTGACGCGTGATGACTGTCACGGAATTCGGTATCTCACGCAAAGCAGCCGCTTCCTTGCCACCGATTGTCGCCGCCTTGGGCGCATAGCCATCCATATCGCCTGTCGCAGCATACCGACGAGAGATAACAATCTGGTCCAGCACAGTGGTTGCAGCCCCACCCGTTGCCCCACGAGCATCCTTGCGTGACCCCGCCTTACGCTCTTCTGCCGTGACCATCGCCGTTTCTTGAGCAGCGGACGGAAAACTCTGAAAGACAAAAGGAGCCAATGACAACACAGCCAGCCGGCTTCCAGCGACAATAACAGTCTTCACCCCTGTATTCCCCACTATGAAATCTATCCAACACATGACGGCGCATCATTAAACAGCGCACTTTTATGATGCAATGTTATAAAGTAACATTCTTGTGGAGAGAGCTATGACCGGATATGGCTTAATAAGGTGAGACGGTAAAAATCCGAATTCAAAACTGATGCAACCCATTGTTCAACAACAATTAATCTCGCTTGCGCATAAATCATCCTATGATCTGCGCTTTCATCTTTCAAAAACATTTGCTGTAAAAACTCAGATTACGCTCCTGCATTTTGTGCTTGACAAACCATGACGCATCATATGTTTTAATTGTAATTACAAATTATAATAAGGGGACTTCAATGAGAGTGATCATACTGTGTATGATAGCAAGTGCCGCTCTGCTATTCGCTTCAATTTCGAGTATTCAGGCCCAGACCCAGCAAGAAATCATCATTGCGAACGAAGGGGGATTTCCTCCATTCAATATGACAGCTGCGGATGGCACGTTGCAGGGCTTCGATATCGACCTTGGCAATGCTATGTGTGAGGAAATGAAGGCGAAATGCAGCTGCGTCACCAATGAATGGAGTGGCATCATCCCCGCCCTTCTTGCTAAAAAATTCGATGTCATCATCGGCGGCATGGGCATCACGGAAGAACGTAAAAAACGCGTGATATTCAGCGATCCTTATGCGCGTACCTATTCACGTTTTGGCGTGATCGAAGGCAACGAGATCGAACTTTCCCCGGAATCTCTCAAAGACAAGACGATCGGCGTTCAACAAGGCACCACGAATGCAGCTTATATAGAAGCAAATTTCCCCGGCTTAACGATCCGACGCTATCCGTCCATGGATGCCCTTGTTTCTGATTTGAAGACAGGACGTATTGATATTGTTCTGGGCGATATTCAGCCATTTCTCAGTAAAGCCGACGAAAAGCCAAAGATGATCAACATCGGTAAACCAGTAGCCGTATCAGAAGGGATCGGCATGGCGTTTCGTCCCGAAGATACCGCATTGCGTGATGAATTCAACGCCGCCCTCAAGAAGATACGTGACAACGGAACATGGGAAAAGCTGGCGAAAAAATGGGGCCCCCCTATCGAATAAGTCACGACGAGACTTGAAGCAATGCCTTTGCGCCCGCGACCCGGCGCATAGCTTCTCGTGCAAACATGCACCGACAAAATTGTGAAGCCCCACAGGGCATATAAGGCAGGTTACTTCAGAATGCTTGAATATTTGGAAGCTGGATGGGGCTGGCAGTTTGCCCGCGCTTTAGGCATCAGTCTGACTGTGGCTGTCTTCAGCTTCGCTTTCAGCATATTGATCGGCATCACGCTTGCGATACTCACAAATTATAGAATTTTGGGGGCCGCATTCATTATAAAGGTTTACACTTATGTGTTTCGGAGCCTGCCCGATATTCTTCTGTTGATCCTCATTTTCTACACGGCAGACGGCATCATCAGCGGCGTTTTGTCGATAATCCCCGTAATGGCGCATATCAAGGTAAGTCCCCTCGTTCCCGGCATTCTTTCGACTTCCATTGTACTGGGTGCCTATTCGACCGAGCTTTTCAAGGCAGGATGGGCAGACATACCGGCGGGACAACATGAAGCAGGCCGTGCGCTCGGCTTCTCGGGATTGCAATCTCTCGGAATGATCATTTTACCGCAAGTGTACCGAAAGATGATCCCTCATCTCAGTTCTCTCTGGCTCATAAGCATGAAGGAAACCGCGCTTTTAAGCATAATCGGCATTTCCGACATCGTACGTATCGCCTCCATCGGCGCACGTTCAACCGGTGCACCATTCGCCTTTTATGGATTGGCCATTCTCATGTTCATCATCTTTGCGTTCCTCTCGGCAAAACTATTTGATCGCCTTGAAAAACGCGCTCGCCAATCCATGGGTCGCATATAACGGATATCATGGCCGCTTACGCTGCGGAAATTCTTGCCGGTCTCTCGACAACGCTTAGCTTGTTTATCGTATCGCTGCTGATTGGTTTCATTCTTGCCGCTTCATCTGCCGCTATCCAGATCTATTTCGGCGGGTTGCTATCAAAAACAGTCTGGAACGTGATGTTCTGTATTCGCGGCGTGCCGATGCTGCTGATGCTTTATGTCATCTATTATGGATTTCCCGTTCTCCCGATCGTCCGAGATACATTTCTCTGGAGCCTGTTCTCAAGCCCTTTCTGGTGCGCGGTTCTGTGTCTGTCCATTGTCGAGATGGCCTATACATCCGAAATCATGCGCGGGTCTTATTATCAAACCCCAAGAGAACAACTCGAAGCAGCAAAATCACTTGGCCTTAACAGGCTGCAAACCTTTCGTGTCGCAATTCTTCCCGCCATGCTTCGCAACGGTTTTGCCGCATATACCACAGAAGTCATCATGCTCTGCAAATCCACTGCACTCGCTTTCACAGTGACGGTCATGGACGTCATGGGCTTTGCCAATGAGATCCGCTCGCGGACGCTTGACATCTATCAGCCATTGCTGATCGCCGGCGCAATCTACCTTTGCATTGTACTCATCACACGTATCGCCCTTTCGAGCATCTTCTCGTTTGTCGCAATATCCGGGCGCGAACGATCAGAGGTTTTGTGAGCATGAAGTTCGTAGAAAGGAACTCGTCCATGCACCCCATTACCAGCGCTTCATCCGTTGAAATTACAGAAATGAGCAAGTGGTTCGGTGAATTCCAGGTCCTCAAAGATATCAATCTCACAGTAAAACACGGTGAGCGCATCGTCGTTTGCGGCCCCTCCGGTTCTGGAAAATCGACCATGATCCGCTGCATCAACGGTCTGGAGTCTTTCCAAGACGGACGGATCACCGTGAATGGCATTGCGCTTTCCCAGAAATCGCGTGTTCTCGACACGATCAGAAAAAACGTCGGCATGATTTTTCAGCAGTTCAATCTGTTTCCTCATCTGACCGTTCTGGAAAACTGTACGCTGGCATTGCGGTGGGTCCATAAGGTGCCTAGCACCGAAGCCGAGGAAATCGCCAGACGCTATCTGGTGCGGGTCAGAATCCCTGAACAGGCCGATAAATATCCGCGCCAATTATCCGGTGGCCAGCAGCAGCGGGTCGCAATCGCACGTTCCTTATGCGTCAAACCAAGTGTCTTGCTATGTGATGAACCCACTTCGGCCCTCGACCCCGAAATGGTCAAGGAGGTTCTCGATACCCTCGCCGATCTGGCACAGGACGGCATCACGATCATCTGCGTCACGCACGAAATGGCATTTGCGCGCAAAATTGCCGACCGTATCATCTTCATGGATCAGGGAAGAATCGTTGAAGAGGCGCATCCATCTGCCTTCTTCGAAAATCCCAGAGAAATGCGCACAAAATATTTTCTGGAGCAGATTCTGCACTGAACCAGTCCCTGATGCGCGAACCGCTTTGAGCAACCGAAGTCCCTCAAGATAAAGAAGATCAGATGATAAACCTCCAGACCGACACGCCTTCGCTTGCCCGCAAGCAACGCTCTCTGGGACCAGGGACGCCCAACTTCCCGCTCCTGCCGGCTTTACTGTCAGGTTGTCCCGAAACATCGAATGAAAGCATCCAGTTTCCGCTGGAAGTCGATTACGATTACGCGGCAGCCTCCCGCGTCTCTTTCGCCAAAGGGAGCGGCTGGAGCGACTGGGAGGAAATCCTTCCTCCCCGTCATCCCCAAATGACCATGCCCGTTGGCAACACTCCGCTTGTGGATGTCTCTCAAGTGGCTCCCTCTCACCTTTGCAAGCGCGGCATTTATGTAAAAGATGAAAGCCGCAATCCTACATGGAGCCACAAAGACCGCCTGAATACATTCACCATATCTGCTGCACTCTATGAGGGCGCCTCAACAATCATCGTCGCCTCGTCCGGCAATCACGGCGTATCGGCCGCAGCAATGGCCAGTCGTGCTGGCCTCAATTGTATCGTGCTCACCATGCTGGAGGTTAGTCCGGCATTTCGTGATATGATTATTGGTTATGGAGCCTTTCCGGTTTTCCTGCCGGCAGAGGAGCGCTGGCCTGCAATGCGGACGTTGCAGGCTCTGCCCGGAACCTATCCGGTCAGTAATCTCACAGCATCCCATACCGGCCACCCGTGGGGGCCTGAAGGCTACAAGACCATTGCCTATGAGATTCTTACGGATCTAAATGGTAAAGTACCGTCCGCCGTTATCATACCGACCGGATACGGTGAAATGCTCTATGGGATTTATAAGGGTTTCAAGGAAGCGCATCTTCTCGGCCATATTGACCGGCTTCCGCAGCTGATTTCTGTTGAACCTGCGGCGCGCGGTCCTGTCTATCATGCCATAAAAGCCCATGTACCAATCACGACGGTCGAGGCCGGAGCAACGATCCAGTCAGGCACCGCCACAACCGTCAACGGATATCGTTCCATTGTCGCTATATCGGAAAGTCAGGGCTTTCCGATGCTGGTCACGGATGAAGCTGCACGCGCCGCCCACGCCATCATGGCCCGCCAGGGACTATGGCAGGAATTTTCTTCCAGCGCCGCTTTTGCCGCGCTCGACGATATTTCCGACCTGAATAACGATGGGCCAATCGTCATCCTCGGATGCTCGACAGGACTGAAAGAGCCAACAGCAGCCATGCAGGTTCCGGTCGCCAAATCAGACACCGCCTCACTTCGCAAATATATGAAAACAGAATTTGGATTTGAAATTTAAGTGTCTGAATCGGGTATCCCAAAATCCACCGAGGGCGAGAAAATATGCAAAACATCGAGAGCGTGCTTGCCGAAGCTGACCGCAATCTAGAAATAACCACCGCCAAGCTTTTTGAACTGATATCGATCCCGTCCATATCGAGTGACCCCGATGGCGCAAACGGTATCCATCAGGCAGCACGTTGGCTGCAGGCAGAGCTATCGGAAATAGGATTTGACGCGCGGATCGTTGAGACGGAGGGCCATCCTCTCATATTGGCTCATTCACTAAGTCAAGCAGACGAAAAAGGCCCGAAAATTCTTTTTTACGGTCATTACGATGTACAGCCTGTAGGGTTCATCGATGAATGGCAACATCCACCATTCGAGCCAAAAATCATAGAGGAAGAAGGGTACCACCGATTTTATGGTCGCGGCGCATCCGACAGTAAAAGCCAGCTATGGAGCTTCATAGAGGGACTTCGTGCCTGGAGAAAAGTTCAAGGTAGTTTTCCCGGTAAAATCACCATCATGCTTGAGGGCGAAGAGGAATCCGGCTCTCATAGTCTGCCTGCATTCCTTGATGCACATAAGGATGAGCTTGCCTGTGATGTGGCATTCATTTGCGACAGTGATATGTGGTCCGCCACCCAGCCTGCCCTAAGTCTTCGGCTGAAAGGTCTCCTGCATGAGAAAGTCACGCTTCATGCCCCGAATGGCGATCTGCACTCAGGTTACTTCGGTGCCGTAGCGCTCAATCCCATCCGTGTTTTAAGTTCGATACTGGCCAGGATGCATGACGAACGTGGACGCGTGACAATTGACGGTTTCTATGATGGCGTCAAGGATATATCATCCGAACTGCGCAGCCAATGGCAGTCGCTCTCAGCGCAAACCGATCTCTTTGAAAAAGTCAATCTGGAGGGTGGAATTATAGAGGCGGGCTATTCCGCTCTCGAAGCCATATGGGGACGGCCAACTCTCGATATAAACGGTATTACCAGCGGCAATCAGGGACCAGGAGAACGATCTGTCATTCCCGGATCGGCGACAGCCCGGCTTTCATTTCGGTTAGTGGAAGGCCAATCTCCGGAAAGGGTGCGTGAGGCCTTTCAAAGATATATCCGGTCGAATTTGCCGCAAGGCTGCTCGATCGAATTCGAGGGCTTTGCCGGCAGCTGCGCCGTCGCAATGCCTGAAGACAATCCACTTGTCAGAGCAACTGCTCAAGGGCTTGCCGATGAATGGGGCAAACCAACAATATTAAAGGGGTCTGGCGGCTCTATCCCGCTTGCACAACAATTCAAGGACATGCTCGGTATTGATTGTATCGTCATTGGTTTCATTCTGGCTGACGATGCAATCCATGCTCCCGACGAACGCTACGACGTGGAACGGCTGCATAAGGGCATCCGAAGCTGGGTAAGGATTCTTCATGAAATCCAGAACTTAAAGATGCTTTAGGCGTGCTCTCTGAGACTATTCGACAGGGGAAAGAAAGTGACAAGCCAAGTCTGGACCACAATCGATTTTGAAAAAAACGGCGTGCAGAGCGATTTTGCCCGTGTACCCTATTCGTCGGATGTGTCGGCCTATGGCTGGATTCCCGTTCCTATGATCTGCATCAAGGGTGGCAAGGGGCCGACTGTCTTGCTGAGCGCTGGCACGCATGGTGACGAATATGAAGGCCAGATCGCCCTGCGCAGGATCGCACAGATGCTAAGCCGGACGCAAATCGCGGGGCGCGTCATCATCCTGCCTGAGCTCAACCGTCCGGCAGTGATCGCCGGACGCAGGAACTCCCCTCTCGATTCCGGCAATCTGAACCGTCTGTTCCCTGGCAGCGCGAATGGCGACCCCACGTCCATGATTGCGCATTATATGACTAAAGTACTGTTTCCCTTGGCCGATTATGTGCTCGATCTTCATTCTGGTGGAAGTTCGCTTGACTATATGCCGGTCGCATTTGCCCATCGTGGCCGCACAGAGCAACAGACGCAGCGGATCCAAGACTTGCTGGACTGCTTCGCAGCGCCCAACAGCATTTTGACCGATGGGAAAGGCGGAGGCGGCGCAACCACGCTCTATGCATCCGCAGCAGCGTTCGGTCTGGCGGCACTGACCACCGAACTCGGTGGCGGACCCGGAGTGTCTCAGGAAGGCATATTACTTGCCGAGGCCGGAATTCGTCGCGCCCTGCACCGCTTTGGTATTACGCCTGAATTAACCTCCCCAACAGAACAACCAACGCGTTTTTTGCGCATGTTGCCGCCGGAGACCTCTATCTATGCGACATCGGACGGTCTTTTTGAACCGAAGGCGCAGGTGGGTATCTCTGTTCGCAAAGGAGATTTAGCGGGATATATGCATCCGCTGGGCTTGCCGCTGAATGAGCCAAAAGAATTGCGTTTCAAAGCGGATGGGATCGTGATTTTCCGCAGGTTTCCTGCATTGGCGGCGATAGGTGACGCTCTCTACGGACTTTGCGACGAAATCGCCGCATAATCGCTGCTTAAGTGGACAAGACAAAAAGCTCACGCGAGATTTTGGTAATCGGCTCATATCCTGTTGCAGTCACCCTGATCATATCTTCGACCATCATACCGTCTGCACCAATTTCATAATAAGGTGTTTCAAGGCAAAGGCACATGCCTTCAAGCAAAAGCGTCTTATCATCCGCGTTGATCGTGGGATTGTCGTAGGATTTCAACCCGATGCCATGTCCACAATGCTGCCGCTTGTAATACGGCAACCCGTTTGACCGAACAGCCTGCATGGCTACATCGAATAGCTGATTGGCAGATACCCCGGCACGAACAGACGCCATTTCTGCTTCCAGACCCTTGTGGAGCGCATTATAAACCCGTCGCTGCCTCTTATCAGGTTCTCCACAAACAAACGTTCTCGCAATATCGGACCAGTAACCGTCAACAGTGCAGCCTGCGTCGATCCGAATAACATCACCGGGTAAAATTTTGCGTATAGTTGGATAGGTGTCGGCAAGCGCAGAGCGCGGGCCAGAACTCACGGAGATGAATTTGGCCTGACCGCCCCCCGAAACGATAATGCGGGCTATCTCTGCAGCAATCTCACATTCCCGCATACCAACACGGGCATTTTCAACAACCCAGCTAAACCCCTCCTCGACCAGCGCACTTGCTTTTTGAAGGCGCCTGATCTCGCCTGCAGTCTTGACAGCACGCGCATGCGCAATATGCGATGTTATATCGACAATTTTTTCATCGCCAAGTGCCTCACGGCACAGGTTCCACAGGACATCGTCGTCTGTTCGATCCACGCCAACAAGACCGTTTTGCGGTCGCAAGGCCTGAAGAGCTTCTGTGAAAGCGCCATGAAAACTTGCGTGAGCATCCTTACGAAAATCATCCGGCGCTTCCGGGGATGCGGCGAAATAAAAAGTCCCATATCGATAAAGATCAGATGTATTACCAAAAAACTCATATGCGGGCCCTGCATCGGCAGCGCTGACGACTAAAGAAGCACGTTTTCGGCATGCCAGAACCGCACAGCGATAGGATGGCACCAGATCATGCAATATGCTGACATAACCGGAAAGGTAGCTTTTGTTCATCGTGTCTGAGGACACCACCAGATCAACATCATGACCCAAATTGTCAAAAAGCCGCTCACGCAATTCTGACGCGAGGGTTCGCATATCTCCATTTTCATTCATCTGGATCATCCAAACTGGGGCATACGATATATCATTGCATCATCCTAAATTGGCGAGAGGCTCAAGCGGGCTGAAATCTCCGACAAACTCATTCCTAAATCCAGGGAAAGACAATGTTACCCAGGTCAGCGCGTCATTATGCGCCCAGGTTCTGCGCTCTGAGACAAGAAGCGGCTCATGCGGTGACAATCCGAGAAGTTTTGCAATTCGGTGATCGGCTTGCCGTGCCCGGATCGTATTGACCAATCGCGTACATGGCAGCCTAGCAAGAAGCCATTCGTTGGGAAGATGTTCTTTAAAAGATTGAAATTCCACTTCGGGAATGACGGAAATCCGAATGAACCGTTCCTCAAAAACTTCATTCAGGCCATTGGCCTTGTGCACAAGCTCAAGACGGAGCAATCGCTCTTCCGGTTGTGCTTCCGGCCAGCCATAAGCCTGATTTGCGTCGACAATTTTGCGATCAAGCAACTCAAAGCTATATTTCTTACCCGCTTTTTCAATCTTGTCCCGAACATCAATGATGCCAATGACCGCATAATTATCTGTCCGTTCGCTGACAAACGTACCCAGCCGTCGACGACGCACGATGATCTTCGCGTTCGCCAGATTGTTGAGCACTTTATTAAGCGGTGCTCTGGATACACCCAGATTGACGGCCAGTTCTTCTTCAGGAGGAATACGATAACCGGGCGGCCACGCACCAGTCTGGATTTTACTTAAAATGGCCCGTTCGATCTGCGTGTGAAGCGCGCCTACGCCGTCCAGTTCGATATGCAATATAGCCTCGCTCGCCAACTCGTCATCGTTCATGATTGGACTATATTTGACGTTCGCAGTTTATGAAAGAACGGCTTTTTGATCAGAAAGCGTATCTTCAGCACCACGAACATCCATATCTAATGACCGTTACCGCACATAATTTCTCAACAAAGGAACCAAAGCACTATCAAGCCGTGTACCAACGCCGGATCGGGCGCCCGGCCGTGAGGCATTCCGCTGCCGAAATTATGCCTGACGAGTCGATACCATAATGACGGTAAAGATCTTCGATAGAGCCCGTCTGGCCAAAATGTTCTACACCGAGTGAGCGTGTGCGGTGGCCGTGAACAGATCCCAGCCATCCCAATGTCGCCGGATGGCCATCAATGACGGTTACGATTCCGCAATTTGATGGAATAGGCGCCAATAGCCGCTCTATATGGCTTGAGGCATCAGGGTTTCCTGCCTCTCGCGCACGTTGTGCCGCCATCCAGCCAGCATTCAGCCGGTCAGCGGATGTTATTGCAAGCAGCCCTATATCGCGACGCGCCTCCCCCATCATACCCATTGCCTTGACGGCCTCGGGTGCAACCGTCCCTGTATAGGCGACGATCACTTGCGCGTTGGGGCCAGGCTGGCGCATCCAATAGGCACCATTGATGATGTCATTCTCCAGCTGGGCTTCAATCTTACGTTTTGGCTGCTCAATTGTTCGCGTCGACAGACGAAGATAGACGGATCCGCCAGTTGCATCACGCAGCCATGTCGCACAATCCGGCTCAGCTGCGCCGCTACGCTGCATATATTGGAAGGCCCATCGCATGATCACCGCCAATTCATCGACAAAAGCTGGCTCGAAACTTGCCAGCCCGTCCTGGGCCATGCCAATCAGAGGCGTCGCTATGGACTGATGCGCTCCCCCCTCCGGCGCAAGTGTTACCCCTGATGGCGTCGCGACGATCATGAAGCGCGCATCCTGATAGCAGGCATAATTGAGAGCATCCAGACCACGCTCGATAAACGGATCATAGAGCGTGCCAACAGGGAGGAGACGTTCGCCAAAAAGCGAATGCGACAAACCAAGGGCGGACAACATGATGAACAAGTTCATTTCCGCAATACCCAGTTCCAGATGCTGCCCCTTGGGAGAAAAAGCCCAGTTAAAGGTTGACGTAATTTTTTCAGCTTTGAACAGGTCTTCCATTGTTTCCTTGGAAAAGAGGCCGCGCCGGTTTACCCATGCCCCAAGATTGGTCGAAACAGTCACATCGGGCGATGTCGTAACGATCCGTTCGGCGAGCTTCGTGTTTGACTTGGCAATCTCATGCATAATGAGGCCGAAACCTTGCTGCGTGGACATGAAAGGCTGGATAGCAAGCTCCAGCCGTTTAGGAACATCCATCTGCGGTGCACTGAAGCGGCGGTGTCCCTGCTGAATGAAAGGAACGCGGCCAAGAAAGCGTCTGATACCCTCTTCCTCCACGGACAATCCTTCATACGGTTCCCACTCTTTCCCTGGTCGTACGTTCATTGTCTCCCGCAATACCTCGACTTGCGCCGGTGTCATCAGACCTGCATGATTGTCCTTATGGCCAGCAAGCGGAAGGCTAAAGCCTTTGATGGTGTATGCAATGAAACAAACCGGCCGGTCATGCTTTCGTGCCGCTTCAAAAGCTTCGACCAGACATTGCACATCATGTCCACCGAGGTTGGACATCAGCGACGCAAGTTCCTCATCGCTGTGCTTTTCAATGAGCTGCGATACCGCTCCCTGATCGCCCAGATCATTCATCAACTGGTGGCGCCAAGCTGCTCCTCCCTGAAAGGCCAGCGCTGAATAAAGCTGGTTTGGACAGGTTTCGATCCACTTTTGAAGCTCCTTTCCACCGGGTTCGGCAAAAGCTGCTTCTTGGAGCTTGCCATGCCTGATAATCACGACCTCCCAGCCGAAATTACGAAAAATTGCCTCAAATCTCCCCCACAGACCTTCGCGCACAACAGCATCAAGACTTTGGCGGTTGTAATCAATCACCCACCAGGTGTTACGCAGGCCATGTTTCCAGCCCTCCAGCAAAGCTTCAAAAATATTGCCTTCATCCATCTCAGCGTCACCGACCAAGGCCACCATTTTTCCTTCAGGCATAGCTGGCTTCCAATCCTTTGCCTGCACATAATCTTGCACAAGCGATGCAAACAATGTCTGCGCAACGCCAAGACCGACCGATCCTGTCGAAAAATCAACATCATCGATATCCTTGGTACGGGACGGATAGCATTGAACGCCTTTGTAACCGCGAAAATTTTTCATTTTCTCAACGGTCTGGTTACCTAGCAGATACTGAATTGCATGAAAGACCGGACTGGCATGCGGCTTTACCGCAACGCGGTCCTCGGGCCGAAGTATATGAAAATAAAGCACAGTCATGATAGTTGCCAGCGATGCCGACGAAGCCTGATGCCCCCCAATCTTCAAGCCATCATCATTGTTTCGAAGATGGTTCGCATTATGGACCATCCACGTGGCAAGCCAACGAACCTTGCGATGCAACTCGCTCAAAATCCTGATATCAGCCATTGTCTCTCTCCCTTTCTATCGGGAAATTTAAAACATGACACATGTCTTGAGGGACCATATTGGGCTGTATCTTTAGTCCATTTTGGCTCATACAATCAATTGTGCGTACAAAAGGGAGGGAAAATGCCAAATATGGAATTAGACGCAATAGACAGGAAAATCCTGCGGCTCCTGCAGGCAAACGGTAAAGTTACGATTGGAGAATTAGCAGAAAAGGTGGGCCTGTCGCCGTCCCCCTGCGCGCGACGTGTCCGTAATCTGGAAAAGGACCGCATAATCAAAGGCTATACGGCAATTGTCGACCAAACACGCGTGGGACTACCCATCAGTGCGTTCGCATCGATCAAACTGGAACGCCAAGGTGAGGAAGATCTGGACCGTTTCGAGCAAGCCGTTTCGCGGTGGCGGGAAGTACTTGACTGCTATCTTATGACCGGTCAACGAGATTATTTATTACGCATAGTTGTATCTGATCTCAAGGCTTATGAACGCTTCATCAAAGACAAGTTAACGCGACTGGATAATTTAGCGTCCATCGAAACTAGTTTCGCCCTTGGTCAAATTAAACGATCAGAATCACTTCCATTAATATAATATTAAATTTTATTTTTACTTAAAATCAATAAATTTTTATTAAATTTTCAAATTCTTCGCAATTTATAAACAATTTTTATTTTTAATACGAATTATAAATTCTATAAACATCAACATAAAACAATTGGCGCACAATATTCATAACAAAAGATGCAACTTCAGAAGCTCATAAATTGACTTTACTTCGCTTCATCAGAAATATTTTACTT
This sequence comes from Rhizobiaceae bacterium, assembly GCA_032057925.1. GTDB lineage: Bacteria > Pseudomonadota > Alphaproteobacteria > Rhizobiales > Rhizobiaceae > Brucella. The sequence goes on along the minus strand of DAMCEK010000008.1, from coordinate 2,384 downwards.
ATATCGATCGGCACTGCATTTATTGTAAGTGCAACTTCATCTGCAACTCCGAGAATACAAAACCTCGCATGGCAAAGGCCTCCACACGTCTGAAACTCCTATAATATTGGATGCGATGGTGGTTCGTGAGGTTAATAATGTTACGCTAGGTCTGGATCTTTATCTGTCCTCGGGGCGAGAAGCCCTATTGCCCTAACCGCAATGGAAGCACCGGCGTCAATGGAACTGGACTTGCCTTTATTTAGTAGAGCGGTTTTGTCCCTAATTTTCGGTTCATCTTCTCGCGCTGGATCGGTGATTTTATATTCGAGTGCGGAATATCTGCGCATGGACTTATCGAACCCATCAATATATTCGCCAATGGCATTGATTGCGCCATTTCTGGCCTGCAATGCAGTGCGCCAGATCAGTTCCGACTTGATCGTTTTGAAGACGGTTTCCACCATTGCATTGTCGCAGCAATTTCCTTTATCGCGCATGGATGGAAGCATTTTGTGAGCTTCGAGAATTCTGCGGTAATTATAACGGGCATATTGGCTTGCCCTGTCGGAGTATTCAATCAACCCCGGCTTTGGTTGCCCGATCACAATGACTTCTTCATTCAGTTCGACATGCATTCCAAGGCTGCGACAGGCTTCACGTGACAGCACAAACTGGTTACGAATGTGGGCCAGGATAATCATGTCATCAAGCTGGCGACGACGGGGCAAACCATGCTTCCAGACATAATAACCACTGATGCTGACACCTGCACAAGCGCACAACCGCGACAGAGACAGAGACAGAGACAGAGACAGAGACAGAGACAGAGACATGCAGGCCTTCTCCGCGTCGATGAAAGCAAATCTTTCTTAGCAAAATTACGTCGCCACCAGTCAATCCTTGACTTCCCAACTCTTAGATTGCCGGAAGCCGACGAAATGCTTCGACCACTCATGCTTAGAATCCGAACGGATTCGCATTTGAATTCTTTCGTAAATTCTCGCGGCTTCAATTCCAAGTCTCCTGCCACTCTTGGCTAACAGAAGAACTTCATTTTTGAATGCGAGGTTCAATACGCCTGATCGAGGCCGCGCGAATTGTTTCAGAGACGCCGCTCGAGGAATTTATCTCTCGCGGAGTTCACCAGAATTATGCCGTTTATCGCGTAACTAGGTTGAGCTTGGAAGACGCCGATACCGTCGCGGTGACCGCGCAGGATTATTACAGACGTCCTACGACATCTTCTCCCAGCTCGATCTGGATGAAATTTCATCGCGCTCAAAACGACCGATGAAGAACGACCTTCCAAACACTCTTCTGCGCATGGAACTCCACCTAGCTTTTCAATCAGGCCCTGACTCATTCTCGCTGAAGTTTTGGATTCCATCGGTGCGGTTTCCGAAGGAGAAGCGCTATGCAAGCCCAGTTTCGCATTTCCGATCTGATCCTGGCCCGTTTGAACGTTGAATTGGTGCATAATGCCGGCGATGCGATCATTGTCCCTGCATCCGCCCGCCAAAACGTTCAGCGACAACATAGTCCGTCCGATGGCTCGCAGGACAATACATCTGGACTTCGTGGTTCGCCATCTTGCTCTTGCGTTGGAGGGTGTCCGACCACGCGTTTTACAAATCGTCTTAGGTTTTCGGTAAGCAATAACACACCGCTGCCAACCGTTCGCTGATATAATCGGCCACCACCAACGCCACCGAAAGTCATCAGTATAGATGATTGGGCATGGCGTCGAAATCATCGATACGGTTCAATCATTTGCGATCTCGAACGCAGAAAGACGATTGCATTGTTGCCCGAGCGGGAACCGTCGACTGTCAAGGCCTTGCTCGTACAGCAGCCTCAGATCGAAATCGTTGCACGAAACTGCGGTGGTGGGTATGCGCAGGCCGCCGCACAAAGCTGCCAGACGCCGAGCAGGTGGCCAATCGCTGGCATCTGATGAAAAATGCCAGCCACCAGTTCCTCGGCGCGGTGCGCAAGTCGATACGACAGATCAATCTGGGATTGGCACCGCAACCATCAATCCAAAGCTCCTAACTGCCGCAGAGCATTTGCAATAATAGGGACACCTACTGCGCGAAGAGGTAAAATTCCGTTATCCGCGGGTTCGTCAGCGAAGGCATCTCAATCAAGGAAATCGTGCGAAGAACCGGGCACAGCAGAAAGCTTATCCCAAGTGTTGTTCGTGGACAGCCGACTGACATCTTCCGAGTCCAGCAGCCCTTCCTGGAGCCACATCTGCCTTGGCTTGAGGCGCAATGGGATGCCAGCCTACGAATGGCGCTGAACTATGGCTGTAATCGAGGCGCAACGACCAGCCCTCATCTAGACTAGGGTCAGGACCTATTAAATAACTTGCACATCTGCGGAGGCTTTGATTCATTTGG
>DAMCEK010000007.1:0-207555 GCA_032057925.1 Rhizobiaceae bacterium | reverse complement strand
CGAATATCGATTTCTATTCGGGCATTACGCTGAAGGCGCTCGGCTTCCCGACCGAAATGTTCACGGTTCTGTTCGCTCTCGCCCGTACCGTCGGCTGGGTCGCCCAGTGGAAGGAAATGGTTGAAGATCCGGCACAGAAGATCGGTCGCCCGCGTCAGCTCTATACGGGTGCGGCAGAACGCGATTACGTGCCGGTGGCAAAGCGCCGCTGATCCCGATAAAATCAAGATACCAAAACAAAAACCCCGGTGACCGATGGTCACCGGGGTTTTTTATATCGCGTTATTTTATCCGCTCATGTCATACGGAATGCGGCCTGTTCGTCGCGACGGCGCTGCACTTCGCGGCGCTTGTTGATGACCGACGCAATGATCACGCCGGTGGTCACGAGGACAATCAGGATCGTGCAGATGGCGTTGATTTCGGGCGTCACGCCAAGGCGGACCTGAGAGTAAATCTTCATCGGCAGCGTTGTCGCCCCCGGTCCCGACGCAAAGCTTGCAATCACCAGATCATCGAGAGATAGCGTGAAAGCCAGCATCCAGCCGGAAACCACCGCTGGCAGGATGACCGGCAGCGTGATCTTCATGAATGTTGTCACCGGGGTTGCACCAAGATCCTGAGCAGCTTCTTCCAGCGAACGGTCAAAACTCACCAGACGCGACTGCACCACCACGGCCACAAAACACATTGAAAACGTGATGTGCGCGAGTGTTACCGTCCAGAAGCCACGGTCGAAATTCATCGCCACGAACAAGAGCAGCAGCGACAGGCCGGTGATGACATCCGGCATGACCAGCGGCGCATAGACCATGCCGGAAAACAGCATTCGACCGCGAAAGCGCGTGTAACGTGTCAAGGCAAGCGCTGCCAATGTGCCAAGTACCGTGGCAATAGTTGCGGATAAAAGCCCGACACGGATCGTCACCCATGCCGCATCCATCAGCGCCTGGTTCTGGAACAGTTGCCCATACCACCGGGTCGAGAAACCGGCCCAGACGGTAACAAGACGGGATTCGTTGAACGAATAGATGACCAGCAGCACAATCGGCAGATAGAGAAAGGCAAAGCCCAGTGCGACCGAGGCAATATTAAAACGCGACCAGTTGTTCTGCATGACCTATCTCCCCTTTTCCTGCTGGCGCGCCTGCACCTGCTGGAAGATCACAATCGGAACGATCAGCAACACCAGCAGCACCACCGCCACAGCCGACGACACCGGCCAGTCGCGATTGGAGAAGAATTCGCTCCATATCGTTTTGCCGATCATCAGGGTTTCCGAGCCGCCCAGAAGATCAGGAATGACGAATTCGCCAACCGCTGGAATGAAAACGAGGAAACAACCCGCCAGCACACCGGCCAGCGAGAGTGGGAAGGTGATTTTCCAAAATGCAGACAAGGCCGTGCAGCCCAGATCCTGTGCTGCTTCGATCAGCGAAAAATCCATCTTTTCAAGCGCCGAATAGATCGGCAGCACCATGAACGGCAGATAGGAATAGACGATGCCGATATAGACAGCCGTATCGGTGTTGAGAATATTGAGCGGCGTATCGATAATATTGAGCCAGATCAGGAATTGATTGAGCAGCCCTTCCGGCTTCAGGATGCCAATCCACGCATAGACGCGGATCAGGAACGATGTCCAGAATGGAAGGATGACCAGCATCAAAAGTGTCGGGCGGATGGTTGCGGGCGCGCGCGCCAGTCCATAGGCCATCGGATAAGCGATCAGCAGCGTCAGGAAGGTCGAAACGGCCGCAATGCGTACGCTTGAGAGATAGGACTTGTAATAAAGCGGATCATCGACAAGCCACAGATAATTATCGAAGGAAAGCTGTTTTATCTTCTCCCAAAGGGCTGACAACCCTTCGGCCAGATCCAGCGACGGCGTATAGGGCGGGATCGACATCGCGACTTCCGACAAGGAAATCTTGAAAACGATGAAAAACGGGATCAGGAAAAATACCAGCAGCCACAGATAAGGCACCGTAATAACGAGGCGACTGGTAACGGAGGCAATCAGCTTTTGCATGGCGCGCCCCTCCTAGGCCGTGAGCACCAGACCGGCATCGGTATCGAAAGACACCCAGACACGTTCGTCATAGGTGAGCGGATTTTCGGTCTTGCGCACGGCATTGAGGCTTGCCGCCTTGATGGTGCGGCCATTATCGAGGCGCACGTGAAAGACCGTCATGTCGCCGAAATAGGCAATGTCCCACAATTCGCCCTCAACCGCGTTGACGGAAGCCTCTTGCGGCTTTTCGCGGCTGATGCGGGTTTTTTCAGGACGCACCGCATACCAGACCTTCTGGCCCGGATTAAGCGTCTCGCGCGTTTCGGTCTGGATGTGAAAGCCAAATTTCTCTGTAGCGATTTCCGCCTCTCCGGTCGCAGCCTTCACCACTTCGCCTTCGATGATATTCACATTGCCGATGAAATCGGCCACGAATTTGGAACGCGGCGCTTCATAGACTTCCGCCGGTGTTGCCACCTGCATGATGCGGCCCTTGTCCATCACCGCGATGCGGTCGGACATGGTCATGGCTTCTTCCTGATCGTGGGTGACGACCATGAAGGTGAGCCCCAGCTTCCATTGCAGGTCCATGAGTTCGAACTGCGTTTCCTCGCGCAGCTTCTTGTCGAGCGCGCCGAGCGGCTCATCGAGCAACAGCACCTTGGGTCGCTTTGCGACGGCGCGTGCAAGGGCAACGCGCTGACGCTGCCCACCCGACAACTGATGCGGCTTGCGCTTGCCGAATTTTTCAAGCTTCACAAGTTTGAGCATTTCAGCGACACGATCATCGATTTCCGATTTGGCCATGCCGTCTTGCTTGAGGCCAAACGCGATATTCTTTTCAACGCTCATATGCGGAAAAAGCGCGTAGGACTGAAACATCATGTTGACCGGACGCTTATAGGGCGGAATGCCGCGCAGGTCCTGCCCGTCGAGCGTAATGCGCCCCGATGTCGGTTCCTCGAACCCTGCCAGCATACGCATCAACGTGGTCTTGCCGCAACCCGAGGCCCCCAAAAGCGAGAAGAATTCACGGTTGAAAACATTAAGCGACAGATCATCGACGGCGGTGAAATCGTCGAATATTTTCGTCACATTCTCGAAGGAAATAAAAGGCTTGGCCGCAGGATCGCTCCACGGCGCAAATTTGCGGCGAAAACTGCCAAAAGATTCCATACCGTTCCCCTATCGAGCTGTCAGCAACCTGACATTGCAGGCAAAGCCTGCCATTCAAAGACTATTGAAGACGTAGAGCGGCCCGCCTGTATGAACAGTGAGCCGCTCCTGAAAATGAACGGGCATGCCCGCACCGGCTTTTTTGCTTTTCCACATTATCCAACGCAAAACCGCTACGCAGTTTTGCTGGAAATGCTCTGACAAAGCCGTCTTATTATCTCAATATTACTGGCCTGTAACGATCTTGGTCCAAGCGCGCGTCACGACGCGCTGTGTCTTCTGGTCGTAAGGGGTGGGCACGAAGAGCTTTTTCATGACCTCTTCGCTCGGATAGATTTCCGGGTCTTCTAGAATTTCCTTATTGATGAATTCCTGCGAAGCCTTGTTGCCATTGGCGTAAAAGACATAATCCGATGCCTTGGCTGCCACTTCCGGGCGCATGATGTAGTTCATGAACTCAAGCGCTTCCGGCACATGCTTGGCGTCAGCCGGGATAGCCATCTGGTCAAACCAGATCAAAGCGCCTTCCTTGGGGATGGAATAGCCGACTTCAACGCCCTGCTTGGCTTTTTCCGCACGGTCGCGGGCCTGGAAAATATCACCCGAGTAACCAATGGCCATGCAGATATCGCCGTTTGCCAGCGCATTGATATATTCGGACGAATGGAATTTGCGGATGTTCGGGCGTACTTTCAGATAAAGCTCTTGTGCTTTTTCCAGATCGGCAGGCGACGGCGAATTCGGATCAAGACCCAGATAATTCAGCGCCGGGCGCAGCATCTCGCTGGCAGAATCGAGCAGATAAATGCCGCAGCCTTTGAGCTTTTCCGACTTTTCCGGATCAAACAGCACATCCCAGGAATCGATCGTGTCGGTGCCAAGTGCTTCCTTGATCTTGGCCTTGTTGTAGCCGATGCCTGTGGTGCCCCACATATAGTTGATCGAATATTCGTTACCCGGATCATAGGTTTCGGCACGTGTCGATATTTCGTCCCACATATTTTTGAGGTTGGGCAGCTTGTCCTTGTCGAGTTTCAGGAACACGCCCGCCGGTATCTGGCGACCGAGAAATTCACCCGACGGCACGACGAGATCATAACCGCTGCCGCCAGCCAGGAGTTTTGTTTCCAAGATTTCGTTGGAATCATAGACGTCATAGACAACCTTGATCCCGGTTTCCTTGGTGAAATCCTTGAGGATTGAATCGTCGATATAATCCGACCAATTATAGATATTGACCACCCGCTCCTGCGCACTTGCGGGCAAGACGGCAGCGGCCAAAAGGGTCGTCGTCAGAAGAAAGGATTTGATCCTCATCGCGTGCTCCATTGCGCACATTGTTTCGCGTGCGGTTTCAGGGGTCAAAATATTTTTCCACCTTTTTAGATTGTACGGCTTTCGTCAACAGGCGGATGACACGACGAACATAAAAAAGATCACAGACTTATTGAAAATCAAACGCCGACAGGCCCGCCACCATCTCATCAAGCCCGAGCGGGCGCGTCAGCGGCGGTTCGGCGCGGGTAATGCAGCCCTGCCGCTCACACAGCCGACAGGCGGGACCAATGGGCGTGGGTGTTGATTTTTCCATGCCGTAGACCGTTTCGCCTGCGCCTTCCATCGCGCAGCCCAAAAGAATCGCGGTGCGCCTTGGGCGCTCGCCAAATGCGCCTTGCGGCCCTTCCAGCGTGCGCGAAACCGTCAGGATCGTCGAACCATCGGGAAGCACAACCGGCTCGGCCAGCACCTGCCCCGCCTGTGCAAAAGCCGAATAGACGGCAAGTTTCGGGCATTGCCCGCCAAAACGGGATGGGAATCCCTGCGCACCCACGATGCGCAGGCGATTTCCGGCATGATCGATTTCGATGAGGAAAAACGGCAAGGCGCTCTCGCCCGGTCGCTGCAAGGTAGTAAGGCGGTTTGCCGCCTGCTGGAACGACACACCAAAACGCGAACGCAACACATCGATATCATAGCGTGCGCGCACCGCCGCATCACGAAAGGCGCGATAGGGCATCATCAAGGCCTGCGCCGCATAACGCGCAAGCTCAAAACGGGCGATACGCCGTGCCTCGCTGCTCGAGAGTTTTAGCCCCTCCACTTCAGCCCCGATCACCACCTGCATGCGGATCAGAACCGTTTCCATTGCGATTTCCTGCAACTGGTCATAGGGTGACAATCGTTCGGAAATGAACAGGCGCTGTGAGTGCCGGTCATAACGCCTGCGCCAGTTTGGCATGGCCGCCACCGGCAATGTGCGCACGACAATAGCGTGTTCGCGCTTCAGCCATTCGCGCAAGGCCCCGGACAGATCGCCTTCCGGCTTTAAAAGAGTATGAAAACTCTCCGCCTCCTCCTCGATGCGTGAGTAATGATTGGCGCGCCGCGCCATCGCATCGCGCACCTCGTCAAGCGGCAGCCGGGTTGCGGCAAGCTCTGCTCCGCCGCCCTCGTGGCTCAGCAATTGCGACAGGTCCGTGAGACGCTGCTGCTGCTCGCGATAGGCGCGATAGAGTTTGACCATGCCGGTGGCCGCATTGGGTGCCGCCTCGCCCACCTCGATCAGTTCCTGATCGCCCGGCAATTCGCCGCTGAGCAACGGATCGGAAAACACCTCCTTAAGACCGGCAATGGTCGTTCCGCTCTCGGCCTGAAGGCTGTCGAGATCGAGCTTGTAGGTGCTTGCCAGTTTAAGCAAAAGCTGCACGGTGAGCGGGCGCTGATTGCGTTCGATGAGGTTGAGATAGGACGGCGAGATGCCAAGCCCCTCGGCCATTGCCGTCTGCGTCAGTCCCCGCTCGTTGCGAATGCGCCGGATGCGCGGGCCCGCAAAAGTTTTCCGTTCACTCATCCGATCCTCCCAAATCAGAAATCGCAGTTTTTACACTTCGTGACAAAGGTGTTGCTCTAAAAATATTTTACAAAATTTACAAATTTACATGCTGTGCCAGTAAAGGTTTTGACAGCGTTACCTTTATTATTGGCCTGTTTTTCGGCTTTTTCTAGCGATTTCTTTTCGGGTCTGTAAATTCAGTCACAGACAGAGCGGCCAATCGCTACTCTTCCCAAGCCATTCAATAAACGCATTTCGTGCGAGGAGGCACCGACATGACAGATTTTTACAGCCTTATCCCTTCCGCTCCCAAAGGCCGTTTTGACGGGATTGAGCGTCCGCATTCTGCGGAAGATGCCAAAAGGCTGCGCGGTTCGGTGGATATTCGCTATTCAATGGCTGAAATGGGCGCCAATCGGCTGTGGAAGCTCATCCACGAAGAAGATTTCGTCAATGCCCTCGGTGCATTATCCGGCAATCAGGCCATGCAGATGGTTCGTGCAGGCCTCAAAGCGATTTATCTGTCGGGCTGGCAGGTGGCAGCCGATGCCAATACGGCGTCTGCCATGTATCCCGACCAATCGCTTTATCCGGCCAATGCCGCACCGGAACTTGCAAAGCGCATCAACAAGACGTTGCAGCGCGCTGACCAGATCGAAACCGCCGAAGGCAACGGGCTTTCGGTCGAGACATGGTTTGCACCCATCGTTGCCGATGCCGAGGCCGGTTTTGGCGGGCCGCTCAACGCGTTCGAGATCATGAAGGCGTTTATCGAGGCGGGTGCTGCTGGTGTTCATTATGAAGACCAGCTCGCATCCGAGAAGAAATGCGGACATCTTGGCGGCAAAGTGCTGATTCCGACGGCGGCGCATATCCGCAATCTCAATGCGGCGCGTCTTGCAGCCGATGTGATGGGGACGGCAACGCTGGTGATTGCGCGCACCGATGCGGAAGCGGCCAAGCTTTTGACCTCCGATATCGACGAGCGCGACCAGCCCTTTGTGGATTACGATGCAGGGCGCACAGCGGAAGGCTTTTATCAGGTCAAGAACGGCATCGAGCCCTGCATTGCGCGCGCGATTGCCTATGCGCCCTATTGCGATCTGATCTGGATGGAAACCTCCAAGCCCGATCTCGATCAGGCGCGCCGCTTTGCCGATGCTGTGCACAAGGCGCATCCCGGAAAGCTTCTGGCCTATAATTGTTCGCCATCGTTTAATTGGAAGAAGAACCTTGATGACGCGACGATTGCCAAATTCCAGCGTGAACTGGGGGCGATGGGCTACAAGTTCCAGTTCATCACGCTGGCGGGCTTCCATCAGCTCAACCACGGGATGTTTGAACTGGCACGGGGCTACAAGGACCGGCAGATGGCGGCCTATTCTGAGCTGCAACAAGCGGAATTCGCGTCCGAAGCCAATGGCTATACAGCGACCAAGCACCAGCGCGAAGTCGGCACCGGCTATTTCGATGCCGTGTCGCTGGCCATTACCGGCGGCAAGTCTTCGACGACCGCCATGCGTGAATCAACCGAAACAGCACAATTCAGACCCGCTGCCGAATAGCAGCGGCGCATATAAAGGAGGATATGTCATGAACTCACCTGCACGCGTCAAGGAAAGAGCGGAAGAACAGTCTTCCGCCATGTCGTCAGAACAGCAGAATGTCATCCGTATGTTGGCCAATGATCTGCATCGGCTCAATTATACCGTCATGAAAGCCGTTGATGCGGGTGTTTCTGTGGAACTGATCCGTTCCGCCCGTCACCACGGCGGTAACGGCAACTGGGGCGATCTTCTGATCCCGGTCGTTGTCACGCAGGATAAATGATCATTGGCTTTCACGTTGCTGCTTCAATAAGTTGCTATAAAAATATACCTTATTACATATATAAATAACACCTAATATTTTAATTTTTAGTTGTTATTTACGTCAATATTGCTTGTGTTATTCTGAATTTGCAAGTCATGACGACTTGATTAATATAAGGAGTGTATAGTTATGAAAAAATCTCTTATTGCACTGTCGCTGGTTTCTGGATTTCTGTTATCGGTTTCTGGATATTCATATGCCGGCGTAGGGCCTATTCATGGAGATCATAATAACTGCATAAATATTAATGGTATTCAGGTTTGTTAGTATATACAATTCAATGAATATTATGCATACTTTCAGTTTATACTGAAAGTATGCATTTCCTGTTCTAATGTGCGTCTATAGCTGCATTGATGAGGCCAATCCTGTCTTTTCTGACCGTAGCGCTTGCGCGATGGAAAGACGATAATCCAGAATATTAACATATTTTCGTAATGTTTATTTTATCTGGATTTTAGGCGTGCCCATGCCCGTTCAAGCCCTCATAGACGAAATTGCCAATAGTGCCGGTATCGACCCGCAGGCAGCAGAACGTGCCGCTGGAATAGTGTTTTCGGTCATCCGCCATGAGGCGCCCGAACATGCACAACGTCTTTTTGCAAAGCTTTCAGGTGCCGATGCGCTTGCGACTGCCAATGACGTCACGGCACCGCAGCAACTCGACAATGAAGGCGTAATGGGCGTTTTTTCAGGTGTCCTGGGCCAGCTTGCCGGTGAAAAGGCCGAGGCTTTGATCAGTGGCTTTGCCGCGCTTGAAAAAGATGGGCTGACATTCGAGCAAATTCGCCATGCAGGCACGATCGTCATCCAGCATCTTCGTGAAACGGAGCCGAAGCTCACAGAGGAACTGCTTGATCATGTTCCGGGGTTGAGGAAGCATTTCCGCGGATAGTCTATCTTGAAAAAAGACTTCCTCCCCCTTTGTCAAAGCCGTGCGGCACAGCTATCATGCAGATATCTTAATAATAGTCTGGTGATGGATGTCTGCTGATACGACGGAGAAAAAGGTTACGCGAGCGCCGCGTCGCCGTACGCCGAGCTATGTCAAGGCGTTGCGTGGTGTGAAAAACTGGAAACAAGCCACCGAATGGCTCGCTTGGCGCGATATCGAAGACATCGAATGCATCACCCCGGATCAGGCAGGGGTTGCGCGCGGCAAGATGATGCCGTCCAAAAAATTCACCTCCAATACTTCGCTGGCGCTCCCCTCCGCCGTCTTCATGGCGACGATTTCCGGCGAATATCCCGAAGATGGCTACGGCTTTCATTACCCGGAAGACGATGGCGATCTGCGGCTTCTGCCCGATCTTTCCACGCTTTCGGCAGTGCCATGGGAAACCGACTCGACTGCACAGGTGATCTGCGATCTGGTCTATCAGGACGGGCGTGCCGTGGAATTCACGCCGCGCAATGTTCTGCGCCGCGTAGTCGCCGCCTATAACCGGCGCGGGTTAAAGCCGGTGGTGGCGCCGGAAATCGAGTTCTATCTGGTGCGCAAAAACCCAGACCCCGATTACCCGCTCACGCCTCCGGTCGGCCGCTCCGGTCGCGCCATTGGCGGCGGACAGGGCTATTCGATCGCGGGCGTCAATGAATTCGACGAATTGATCGATGATATCTATCATTTCTCCGAAGGTCAGGGTCTGGAGATCGACACGCTGATCCACGAGGAAGGCGCAGCGCAGCTTGAAATCAATCTGCGCCACGGCGATCCGGTCGAGCTGGCCGATCAGGTGTTCATGTTCAAGCGCACAATCCGCGAGGCGGCGCTCAAGCACGACATGTATGCGACCTTCATGGCCAAGCCCATTCAGGGGCAGCCCGGCTCGGCGATGCATATCCACCAATCCGTCGTCGACAAAAAAACCGGCCAAAACATCTTTACCAATGAGGATGGCAGTGAAAGCGAGGCTTTCCGTCATTTTCTCGGCGGCATGCAAAAACATGTGCCGAACGCATTGGTAATGTTTGCGCCTTATGTGAATTCCTATCGCCGTCTGACGCCGGACGCATCCGCACCCGTCAATGTCAAATGGGGTTATGACAACCGCACCACGGCGTTTCGCGTGCCGCGCTCTTCGCCCGGCGCGCGACGGGTCGAAAACCGCATTCCGTCCTCGGATGCCAATCCTTATCTGGCGCTGGCGGCATCGCTTGCCTGCGGTCTCATTGGCCTCATCAACAAGTTGGAAGCCGAAGAGCCAGCAACCACCAGTGTCAACACCAAGGAAATCGAGCTGCCGCGTGGGCTGATTGATGCGGTGGAGCTGTTCGAGGAAGACACTGAACTAGGCAATATGCTCGGCAGTTCCTTCGTCACCACCTATGCCGCCATCAAACGCGCCGAATTTGAAACTTTCATGGAAGTCATCAGTCCCTGGGAACGCGAGTTCCTGCTGCTCAACGTTTGATCGGCTGCACATGCCATACCAGTCACCCATTTCTCCGGGCTATTCGTGGTACGAAGCCAGCGTTTCCGAGCGGCCACAATATCCCGAACTCGACGGCGCGCAACAGGCGGATGTTGCCGTCATCGGCGGCGGCTATACGGGCTTGTCTGCTGCTTATCATCTGGCGCGTCAGGGCGCGGATGTGATCCTGATCGATGCCGCACGCTTCGGCGATGGCGCGTCGGGCCGCAATGGCGGGCAGTTTGGCACCGGACAGCGCACATGGGCGGAAGACCTCGAAAAGCAATATGGTTTTGAGCGCGCCAAGGCGCTGTTCGATGTTGCCGAAGAGGCCAAGGCGCATGTACTTGCCTTTGCCCAAGAGAATACGATCGACATGGACTATGTGCCGGGACAGATTTCCGCGGTCCATAAACCGCGCTATCTGAAACACTATCAGGACCATGCGGAAGCCATGGCGGCGCGTTTCAACTATCCGCATATTCGCTTTGTCGAGCAGGCTGAGATGGCTTCGCTTTTAGGCTCCAGCCGTTATCATGGTGGAATTTATGATGCGGGTACCGGACACCTACACCCGCTCAAGCTGCTGATTGGTACGGCAAAGGCCGCGCAGGCGGCAGGCGCGCGGCTGTTCGAGAATACCAAAGCCACCAAAATCTCCACGGCCAGCGGTCGTGTGGAAGTCGAAACCCCGTGTGGCACGATCACCGCACGTCACGCTTTTCTTGCCGTTAATGCTCATGGCGGCGATCTGGAGCCGACAAGCGCGTCACACGTCATGCCGATCCGCTCCTTTATCGGCGCAACGGTGCCGCTTGGCGATGACAGTTCGGTGATACCGGGCGGAGAATCGGTGGACGATTCACGTTTCGTCGTGCGTTATTTCCGCCGCTCCAAAGATGGCCGTTTGCTGTTTGGCGGGCGTGAGGCCTATACGGCGGATAATCCGCGCGACATCAGCACGCATATTCGACGCCAGATCGCAGAAATCTATCCGGCCCTTGAAAATGTCGAGATTACCCATGCATGGGGTGGCTCGGTCGGTATCACCATGCCGCGTCAACCTTTTGTGCGTGAGGTAATGCCCGGCGTCATTTCCGCTGGCGGCTATTCGGGCCATGGCGTGATGCTGGCCAATTTTATGGGCAGGCTTTATGCCGAGGCCATTTCCGGCAATCGTGAAAAACTCAGGCTTTTCGAAGAATTACGCATTCCCGCTTTCCCCGGTGGCCGAACCTTGCGCGCACCGCTGCTGTTTCTGGCACTTTCGTGGTATGCGCTCAAGGACCGGCTGTAACAGCGCCGCTCTTGCTGTCTCAGCGCGGAAAACGCTGATTTTCCTCAAGCACATTCAGGTCCATGTGATTGCGCATATAGCGCTCGGATGCTTTTTGCAGGGGCTGATAATCCCACGGATAATAGGCACCGTTGCGAAGCGCCGGATAGACCACATGCCGCCGCGCCTGACTGGCGCGCACATTGGCGTCATAGAGATCGAGGTTCCAGCGGGTTTCGGCCTTGCGCGTGAGATCGTCCAGCGTGGCCTGATAGGCCGGCAATCCCGCCAGATTGTGCAATTCGTCCGCATCATCATCAAGATTGAACAATTGCGGCGGGTCGGCACGGCAAAGGTTCAATTTCCATGACCCTTCGCGCAGAGAAACCATCGGCGCGATGGTGCCCTCAGCCGCATATTCGATCGGAACGGCGCCGCGTGTCTCATCACCTGACGCAACGCCAAGCAACGACACACCATCGGTCCATGGCAAGATACCAGTAAGATCGATGCCCGCGAGATCGGCGAGCGTCGGCAGAACGTCGAGCGTCGAAACCGGCGCATCGACGCGACCGGCGGACAATTGCGGGGCTGCAATCATCAGCGGCACTCTTGCTGCCCCTTCAAAGAAGCTCATCTTGAACCACAATCCGCGCTCACCGAGCATATCGCCGTGATCGGAGGTGAAGACGATAATCGTATCCTGCGCCATGCCGCAACGCTCGATCACATCGAGCAATTGCCCGATTTTTTCATCGACATAGGAAATATTGGCGAAATAGGCCTGTCGCGCCGCCCTCACCTGCTCACGTGTCAGATCATAATCTTCCGCCTTGCAGGCGCGCAAAAGGCGTTCGCTGTGCGGATCGATTTCACTTTCCGGCAGGGCTGCGATTTTCGGATCAAGTTCGGGAATGTCGGCATAAAGATCGAAAAAGCGCTTGCGCGCTACGTAAGGATCGTGCGGATGGGTGAAGCTGACCGTCAGGCACCACGGACGCTTATCATGGCCGCGCGCCAGATCGTAAAGCTTGGCTTCGGCCTGATAGGCGACCTCGTCGTCATATTCGAGCTGGTTGGTGATTTCAGCTGTTCCCGCCCCGGTAATGGAGCCGAGATTGTGATACCACCAGTCGATGCGCTCGCCAGGCTTGCGGTAATCCGGCGTCCAGCCAAAGTCAGCGGGATAAATATCGGTGGTGAGGCGTTGTTCAAAGCCGTGCAACTGATCGGGGCCAACAAAGTGCATCTTGCCTGAAAGGGCCGTCTGGTAGCCGCCGTTGCGCAAATGATGGGCATAGGTCGGAATTTCCGAGGAAAATTCGGCTGCATTGTCATAGACGCCGGTGCGAAACGGCAATTGCCCCGACATGAACGAGGCGCGCGCGGGTGCGCAAAGCGGGCTGGGCGTATAGCAATTGGCGAAGCGTGCCGAGCGCTCGGCAAGCTTGTACAAATGCGGCACATGCAGAAACGGTGCCGGGCCATCCGGGAAGAACGTCCCGTTCAACTGATCGACCATGAGAATGAGGATATTCGGCTTTTTCATTTGAGCGGAACCGTTATAGACATGTGCAACCAAAGCGGCGGGCGAAAAAGCACCCGCCTTTAGAGACAAAACTGCGAGCGATCAGAGGCCGAGGCTGGCCTTCACGGCTTCCACGCCCGGTTCACCCTTGAACGTGGTAACACCTTTCAGCCATGTATCGATCTGCTCAGGATTTGCCTTCAGCCATTCCTTGGCCGCCGCCGGTCCTTCCGCGCCATCATTCAAAATCTTGTCCATTAACGCATTCTCGATATCGATGCTGAACACCAGATTCTTGAAGAATGTTGCCGCATTTGGGCATTCGGCAGCCCAGCCGGTACGCGCCAATGTGAAGACTTCCGCTCCGCCGAAATTCGGGCCAAAATAGTCATCACCGCCGGTCAGATATTCGATCTTGAGCTTGGTGTTCATGGGATGCGGCGCCCAGGCGAGAAACACTACCCAGTTCTTATCCTTGTTCTTGCGGTCGACCTGCGCCAGCATTGCTTGCTCGCTCGATTCAACAAGTTTCCAGCCATCGAGCTTGAATTTCTCATCGGCAATGATTTTTTCGATGTTCTGGTTGGCGGGTGCGCCCGGTTCGATCCCGTAGATTTCCTTGCCGAACTTGTCTGCATGTTTGCCCAGATCGGCAAAATCCTTCACGCCTTCGGCTGCCACGTAATCGGGCACTGCCAGCGTGAATTTCGCACCTTCGAGATTTTTCACGATTACTTCGGCGGCCTTGGCCTGATCGAGATCGTCGCGGAATTTCTGCTGTGCGGGCATCCAGTTGCCAAGGAACACATCGCTATTGCCGCTTTTGATTGCCTCATAACCAATTGGCACCGACATGGTTTTGACATCGGCCTTATAGCCAAGACCTTCGAGGAGCACGCTGGCGATGGCATTGGTTGAGGTAATGTCCGTCCAGCCCGGATCGGACAGGCGGATGGTTTCGCATGAAGCCGGATCGGCAGCAAAAGCCGCTCCGTTCAAGGCTGTGAAAGCGGTCAACGCCAAAGCCGTCAGTTTCAGATAGTGCATGGAGTATCCCCTCTTCATATCATGCATTGCATTCCCCACCCTGATCAGAGAACCATTATGACTGTCTGCTGTTTATCAGGAAAGCCCCATTCAGGCTAAGAGAAAAGCCGCTTCGTTTTCTGTGACGTAGAATAGTGTGGCTGAAACTACGAAAATCGAGGGCTACTCCACAAGACCCAGAATTGGCCCGAAACCGCCATGCCAGGAGATATCGTTGCGCCCAAGGGCGGGATCATAGATTCCTGTGCCCTGCCCGCCATCGAGAAAAAGAGCGTTCGGGCATTTGAAATGATCGCGAAACAGGCGCGCGAAATCATGAAAATTGACCGGATCTTCGCTGATTGCGATATGCACGGCACCGTTCTCGCACACACCCACACCGCTGCGCCGGGTGCGATCTTTTGATCCAATGATAAAAGCTGGATGCAGCTTGTTGTCGATTACCAGCATTGGGCCTGACTGGGTGGCAAAGCGCACCTTGGGGCGCTCTTTCAGGAATGCCTCTGTAGGCAGGATTGCCGCTTGTTTGTCACTGATAAAAAATACGCCGTTCGGCTTCTTGTAGAAATTCGGTACCGGACCTTTCGTGCTGTCGGATTTGCTCGTATCGGCTGGCCGCAACTCTTGCCCATCCTCAATATAGAGGCCCAATGGCGAAAAATCTTCGCGATACATTCCGGCATTGATTGCGAAACTGAGCCGCTGTCCTTTCTCAGTCACGGATTTGGCGAGGCGTGAAAAATAGCGGTAAGGCTTGCCGTCTTCTGCCTTCCAGAACAGGCGCAGCTGGCCTTTTTCTGCTTGCGGTGTGCACAGGATATAGCGCGTATCCTCGAAGCTGATCGGCTTGCAGGCTTGAGCCGAGGCGCTTTGTGGTGCTGAGAAAAGCGCAGCGGTCATCATGAACAGAGTGGAAAGGCTATATTTTAAGGAAATCGTCACCCGGTATCCTTCGATTTTTCGGTTGGTAATTGTTGGCGGCGGATCGAAAGCAAACCCTTATCGCTTGGCGGCGAATCTGCCTATAATACCGTATGTCCATCCGTCTTCTCAACGAAACCATCATCAACCAGATTGCAGCCGGCGAGGTCATCGAGCGCCCCGCAAGTGTGATCAAGGAACTGGTTGAAAATGCCATCGACGCAGGCGCCACCCGCATCGAGGTGGTGACGGGTGGTGGCGGCAAGACGCTTTTGCGCGTGACCGATAATGGGTCCGGCATTCCCGCCGACGAGTTGCCGCTGGCGGTTGCCCGACACTGCACCTCCAAGCTTAGTGACGATGTGCATGATATCCGTGCGCTGGGCTTTCGTGGTGAGGCGTTGCCCTCCATTGGCTCGGTTGCAAAACTCACGCTCAAATCACGAACGCCTGATGCCGAATCGGGGTTCGAGATTTTGGTCGAGGGTGGACGGATGCAGGGGCCGCGTCCGGCAGCGCTTAATCGCGGTTCAATCGCCGAAGTGCGCGATCTGTTCTATGCCACGCCCGCGCGGCTCAAATTCATGAAGACCGACCGCGCCGAGGCTTCGGCCATCACCGATATGCTCAAGCGCATCGCCATCGCCTTTCCGCATATCCGCTTTTCACTCGCGGGCACCGACCGCACACCGCTGGAACTTCCTGCGACAGGCAGCGGAGCCGATGCGACGCTGGAACGCATCGGGCAGATACTGGGCAAGGATTTTACGCAAAATTCGCTGGCCATCGATGCCGAACGCGATGGCGTGCGGCTTGCCGGTTTTGTTGGCATCCCATCCTATAATCGCGGCAATGCCCAGCATCAGTTTGCCTATGTCAATGGGCGTCCTGTGCGCGACAAGCAGCTTTTCGGTGCCTTGCGCGGTGCCTATGCCGATGTGATCGCGCGCGACCGCCATCCTGTCGCAGTCCTTTTCCTCACCCTTGATCCAACCTTTGTCGACGTCAATGTGCATCCGGCCAAGGCCGACGTGCGCTTTCGCGATCCCGGTCTCATCCGTGGTCTGATCGTCGGCGCGATCAAACAGGCTTTGGCGCAATCGGGCATTCGTCCGGCAACCAGCGGCGCGGAAGCCATGCTACAGGCGTTTCGCGCCGAGGGCGTGCAGCCACGCGCGCCTTCTGCCGGATATGCTTCGCAGAACTGGCGTTCAGCCCCTGTCACACCGCGCAGCGAATGGTCGCCTGAAACGGCCCATCCCACGCACAGGCCGCTTGATTTTGCCGCCCCCGCCTTCCATGAGAATGGACAGGCAATGCTGGCGGAGGTTAGTGTTCCTGCAGCCGACGCGCGCGGTACGCTCGAAGACGCGCCGGTCGAATTGCAGCAAAAGCCGCTTGGAGCCGCGCGCGCGCAAATTCACGCCAATTATATTGTCTCGCAGACCGAGGACAGTCTGGTTATCGTCGACCAGCACGCAGCCCATGAGCGGTTGGTCTATGAAGCGCTTAAAAATGCACTGCATTCACGGCCCATCCCCGGGCAGATGCTGCTCATTCCCGAAATTGTCGATCTGCCGGAAGACGATGCTGAACGGCTGGCGAGCCACGCAGAAACGCTTGCGCGTTTCGGCCTTGGCATTGAACAATTCGGCCCCGGTGCCATTGCGGTGCGGGAAACGCCTGCCATGCTTGGCGAGATGAATGCACAGCAACTCATCCGCGATCTGGCCGATGAAATTGCCGAACACGACACGTCTGATGGGCTCAAAACCATGCTGCATCATGTTGCCGCCACCATGGCTTGCCATGGGTCGGTGCGCTCTGGCCGCAGGCTCAAACCCGAAGAAATGAATGCGCTGCTGCGTGATATGGAAGCAACCCCCGGATCCGGCACATGCAATCATGGTCGTCCGACCTATATCGAACTGAAACTTTCCGATATCGAACGCCTGTTTGGCAGACGTTGAAGGCTGGACGCGGCAAGTGCTGCTTGCTAATATCCTGCGCAAAGGTTTGACACATATGAACAGATTTGAAACGCCCCATTCTTCCTCCCAAGCCGTTCTGCGTTATCTCGACGGCGATTATGAGATCGTCAAGCACGGTTCCTTCGTGACCTGTGCTGTCACAGGCGCGCCCATTGCGCTCGATGAGCTGCGCTACTGGAGCGTGGCACGGCAGGAAGCCTATGCGTCGGGGCTGATTTCGTTTGAACGCGAGCTTGAGCTCAACCCGGAAATGCGCAGCCGCAAAAAAGGCTGATCATTCAACCATGCGAACGCGATTTATAGCGTTCGATCGTGGTGTCGAGAATATTTGTGAGTGCGTCCGGGCGCGCAAATTCAAGACTGACATCAAGAACCGCAAGACGTGCCAGAAACGCTTCCGGCGCGCAGAGCATCGTTTTGAGCCGGACATGGTCCTTAGCGGTGGTGATAAGGCTGAGATTGTGTTTCTGCGCCGTCTCCATCAGATCGCGCAATTCGTCAGGCTGAAAGCTGTGATGATCGGCAAAAGAACGCGTCTCGGCAATCTCGCCCCCGGCGTCGCGAAGGCTTGCATAAAACTTGTCCGGGTTACCGATCCCGGCAAAGGCCAGCCAGCGCTTGCCTTGAAGTGCTGTAGCTGATGAGGCAATCAGCGAAGCCTCATAGATCTGCCGACCAGCGCGTGCTGCCTGCCTGACCACGTAATCCGCACCCTCTCCCTTGCCGATGCGTAAAAGCGCGTCGGTCTTGCGCATCTGATCGGTCATTGGTGCCCGCAAGGGACCAGCCGGAATAACCTTGCCATTGCCAATGCCGCGCGTTGCATCCACCACCAAAAGCGCGAAATCGGCATGAAGCCGCGCGCTCTGGAAACCGTCATCCATGATGATGAAATCGCAATCGAAGGAGCGCAGGTGCTGCGCTGCCGTAAAACGGTCGGGTGACAGCACCACCGCTGCGTGGCGCGCCAGCAGCAATGGTTCGTCACCGACATGGCGCGCGCTGTCGTGATCGGGATCAACGACATGAAGCCCTTTATAGCTGCCGCCATAGCCGCGCGAAACGATGCCGGGCTTGAGGCCTCGTGCTTGGGCCGCATCGGCGAATGCAATGGCTGTCGGTGTCTTGCCAGCCCCACCCACGGTGAAATTGCCGATACAAAGCACAGGTGCTGCGACTTTCGGCGGGGCTGCGCGGAGCAGTCTTCGTCCGGCAATTGTGCCATAAGCCCAAGCCGCAGGTGCGAGCGAAAAAGCGCGCCAGTCAGGCTTTTCCCACCAGAAGGGAGGCGCTTCGCTGACCATGTCAGATGCCGCCGTGAATAAAGGCAGCGTCGTTGCGATTGCCGGGCAATTGCGCCTGTAAAATCAGCGGCTGGATGAACGGTTCCAGAGCGGTGATCGTGCGATCCAACGCCCCGCTCATATCCTTGACGGCCCGTGCGCCCGCTTCCGCCATGGCATCAATACTGTCGGGATTGGTAAGGAGGAAATTGACCGCACCTGCCAGCATATTGCGGTCTTTGACGACCCGTGCACCACCGTTTTTAATCAGACGCTGAAAGGCGTCGCGGAAATTCTGCACATTGTGGCCGGTGAGAACGGCAACGCCCATCATGGCCGGTTCCATCGGATTATGACCACCTTGCGTGGTTATGGAGTTACCGATGAAGGCGATATTCGCCAGTTGCAGATAAAGTCCCATTTCGCCGATCGTATCGCCTAAAAACACATCCGTATCCGCATCAATTGGCGCGCCGCTGCTGCGTTTTGCGACTTTCAAGCCTTTTTCGGCCAGCATCGCTTCGATTGCTTCCACGCGATGGGGATGGCGGGGCACGATGATCGTGACAACATCATCATGGCGCGTCTTCAGCATCTGATGCACTTCGGTGGCAATAGCTTCTTCGCCGTCATGCGTGGAGATCGCAGCCCAGGCAGCCCGTCCGCCGATCTGTCGCTTGAGTGCCGCAAGCACCGTTGAATCGACCGGCGGCAAGGTAGTATCGACTTTCAGATTGCCCGATACGGTAACTGGCCTTGCACCGAGCGCGCGAAAACGTTCGCCGTCGAGATCGGATTGCGCAACCACATGCGCGAAATTCTCGAACAGTGCTTCGGCCAGTGCGGGGCGCTTGCGCCACGCGGCAAAGGAGCGGTCCGACAGGCGGCCATTGACGAGAACATGCGGAATATGGCGATTGCCCAGCGACAATACGGTTGCTGGCCAGATTTCCGATTCACAGCCAATTGCCAGATCGGGCTTCCAGTGATCGAGAAAGTGGTTGACCGCCGGTTGCAGATCGAGCGGTGCATATTGATGAATGACCCTGTCGCCCAATTGTTCCGCCACTATACCTGCCGAGGTGACGGTGCCGGTCGTCATGATGACGTGAATGCCGGTCGCGATAATCCGCTCGACCAAGGGCGCGATGGCTACCGTTTCGCCGACACTGGCCGCATGCGCCCAGATCACGGGGCCTTGCGGTCGCGCAATTGTCGTCTTGCCGTAACGTTCGCTGCGCCGTTTTCGCTCTTCCTTGCCGCGCGAGGCGCGGTAGGCAATATAAGGTCCCATGAAAGGATAGGCGGCAGAGCCGAACATACGATAGGCCGACAGGATATTGCGTGCCCAGCGTTCGCTCATTTCGCATTCTCCAGTGCCGCATAGGCACGCGCTGTGGCATCGTTGAGCTGGCGCGTCAGTTCCATGCGTTTATCTTCCAGTTGCTGCTCATCCGCGTCCGTATCGACCCAGACAGGTTCGCCCCGAACAACCATTGATCGTCCGAAAGGCAACGGAATCGCGGTTCTGTCCCACGATTTCTCCAAAACATGGTTGCGCGAGAAGGCATAAGCAACCGGAATTATCGGGCGACCGGACAATTTAGCCAATAAAATGATGCCCTCACCGGCCTCGCGGGCCGTTCCATGTGCGATATCGGCGATCATCGATGCCGATTGTCCGTTCTTTAGCGCATTCTTTAATGTCAGCAGTGCACGCGCGCCGCCTTTTCTGGCACTCGAACGCGAAGCGCGTCCGCCGGAGCCACGCACCGTGATGAGGCCCAGTTTTTCCGCCACGCGTGCGTTGAGTTCCGCATCAGCACTGCGTGAAAACATCGCCACCACATCTTCGCCCTTCGGGCAGATGAACGGCGCCATAATGTGCTGTCCATGCCAAAAGGTGACGATGAACGGCGAAAAATCCTGAGCTTCTTGTGGATCAACCGAATCCTTCAAAGGCTGATTGGTTGCGTAGACAAGCCGGAAATAGCTGGTCAAAAGCCAGACCAGCACCGACTTGACGGTATCGGACTGCGCCAGCGGTCCGCGAATGCGTCGCCAGAGACTCTTCGCGAAACCCTCGGTTTTTTTGGGTTTTTCCGCCATATCGGAACTAGACGAAGGCAAGCCTCACTCCGCCGTCAGCGTGACACCATCGGGATCAAGCAGCCGGTGCAGATGCACGATGAAATAGCGCATATGCGCGTTGTCGACTGTTTGCTGTGCCTTGGCTTTCCAGGCGGTCTTGGCGGTTTCGTAATTTGGATAAATGCCAACGATGTCGAGATTGTCGAGGTCGCGGAATTCCACCTTGCCAAGATTTTTCAGTTCTCCGCCAAACACCAGATGAAGAAGCTGCTTTTTGTCGCCTTCTGCGCTCATTTCCATAAATCCCTGAACAATTTCGGTTCGCGGCATGCTTTAACCCAAGGCTCAGTCCGCGACAACACTCAACATTTCCTGCAACAGGCTGCCACTCGACGCAACAAGCGCACCCTGCACGGGCGACACACCGCCATAAACGGGCGGTTGACCATCGCGGTCACGAAGATCACCACCCGCCTCGCTCAATATAAGGTCGGCAGCCGCCAGATCCCAGTCATTGGAATTCGGACGCACAAAAGTCCCGGCGATCTCGCCGCGCGCCACCATGGCAATGCGGTAGGCGAGCGAGGGCACGTAAGGGTGAAGCCGCACGCGTTCGCGCCAGACTTCCGGCAGAGCGTTGGTCATGGTGCGCGCCGAGGCGATGGTGATCTCCTGCCCGTCCGGTGGCAATTGCACATGGATCGGCACATTGTTCTGCACCGCGCCAAGCCCTTTTCCGGCTTCGAGCGTTTCCAGCAGAACCGGGCATTCGAGAACACCGGCAATCGGCCTGCCGTTTTCGACAATGGCAACGCTGACACACCATTGCTTCTGCCCGCCAATATAGGCACGGGTGCCGTCAATGGGATCGATGACGAAATAACGCTGCCGTGCAGCCTTTGCCCGTTCATCGACGGTTTCCTCGGAAATCCAGCCGTAATCGGGTCTTGCAGACAACAGCGCATCTTTCAGGAAGCGATCAACGGCAAGATCGGCTTCACTGACCGGCGAGCTACCATCTTTCAGCCAGACCTCCGGGGCTTGACCAAAATAACGCATGGCAATGCGTCCGGCTTCGCGCGCCGCATCACGCAGAAGCGCGACCTCGGTCTTGATATCATCCCGCGACGTCGCGTCCGGTCCATCAATTTCCGGCAAGAGTCATTCCTTCGATAACGAGGGTCGGGGCCGTCATGCCGAAATTGCGGTCGATGTCGGAGGCCGGTGTCATGTTGAGGAACATATCCTTAAGGTTGGACGCGATGGTGACTTCGCTGACCGGATAGGCCAGTTCGCCGTTCTCGATCCAGAACCCCGATGCGCCACGGCTATATTGCCCCGTCACCATATCGACACCCTGCCCGAACACTTCGGTTACATAAAACCCCGTCCCAAGCGCGCGAATAAGGTCTTCGGGCGTCTCGTGACCGGGCTCGATGGCGAAATTGGTCGAGGCAGGCGACACACTCGAACCCGAGCGCACCCCGCGACCATTGCTGGTCAGTCCAAGTTCCCGTGCGCTGGAACCCGAGAGCAGCCAATGGCGCAACACGCCGTTTTCCACCATGGTTAGCGGCAGGCCTTCAAGCCCCTCGCCGTCGAAAGGTCGCGAAGATGAGCCACGCACCCGCAACGGATCGTCGGTGACATTGACACCGGATTTTAAAATCGGCTTTCCCAGATAATCGCGCAGGAAACTTGTCTTGCGCACAACCGACGCGCCGTTGATGGCGCTGGCAAGATGTCCGGCAATGCCGCGCGCCAGTCGCGGATCGAATACGACCGTTACCGGACCGGTGTTTGCCTGCCGCGCGCCAAGCCTGCGCACTGCGCGCTCGCCTGCCCGTTTTCCAATCGCTTCCGGCGCATCAAGATCGTTAAAATGCAGCCGCGAACTGAAATCGTAATCGCGCTCCATCTTTGTGCCCTCGCCCGCAATCACCGAAGCGGAGCGACCGAACCGGGTTGCCGCATAATGACCGGTAAAGCCGGTGGAAGTAACAAGCACCAGACCGCCCATGCCGCGCGATGCGCCCGCTCCGCCGGAATTTGTCACGCCCTTGACCGCAAGTGCCGCCGCTTCCGCTGCCAGCGCGTCTTGCGTCAGGCGTTCGGTGTCGATTTCAGTGGCGTCATAAAGATCGAGATCACGCGGCGCTTTGACCAGCAATGCGGGATCGGCCAGCGCTTCGAACGGGTCTTCGGGTGAAACGCGTGCCATGGCGACCGCACGTTGCGCCAGGCGGTCGGGATCGGCCTCACCATTGGCTGAAATACTGGCGATGCGTCGTCCGACAAAAACGCGAAGCGCGAAATCATCGCTTTCAGACGATTCGGTTCCCTCGACCTTGCCAAGGCGCACCGAAACGCTGACCGCACGCGAGCGCGTGACGACCGCGTCAGCATGATCCGCACCGGCACGCTTGGCTGCCTCGACCAGCTGGGCTGCCCGGTCAATGAGTTTTTCAGCCGAATTATCTGAAATCATTAGGTAATCCTGTTCCTGCAAGCTTTTGAGGATAAAAGTGCAATCGCGATTTGTATCAGTGCGCGACAAAAACTTGCTAAAAAAATAACGTCATTTTGTTCGACATAGGACTGATAGCCGCCATATCTAGTTTCTATATTGCCGAAATCGGGGGCCATCAAGGCAAACCCGTCCACATTATCCAAATTCCAAGAGCGCAGCATGGTTGCAACCGGTGGAAGTCTCTACCTTCAGTCCCTGATGATACTGGGCGGCGCCATCATTGCTGCGCCGCTGTTCAAGCGTCTGGGGCTTGGCACTATTTTAGGCTATCTTGCCGCTGGCATCACCATCGGACCGATTGCGCGCCTCATTGCCGATGGCGAGGAATTTTTGCATTTCTCGGAACTCGGCGTGGTGTTTCTGCTCTTCATCATTGGGCTTGAACTCAAGCCCTCGCGTCTGTGGTCGCTGAGACACGCGATTTTCGGCCTTGGCGCGGCGCAGGTGCTTTTATGCGGGGCAGCACTGAGCGCGCTTGGCATATATCTGGCGGGGCTTAACCCGGAAGCCGCCATCATCGTGGGCTTCGGGCTGGCGCTCTCGTCCACAGCGTTTGCCATGCAGACGCTGGAAGACCGCACTGAAACCAATCAGAAGCATGGACAAAGGGCCTTTTCGATCCTGCTGTTTCAGGATCTGGCCATCGTGCCGATATTGGCGATCATTCCCGCCCTCTCGCCGCATGAGCCATCGCAGGCCAGCGCCGGTTTTCATCTCGTCACGGCGATTGCGGCAATCGCGGCGCTCGTCATTGCGGGGCGTTATCTGATCAACCCGATGTTCCGCATCATCGCCAATACCGGCGCGCGCGAAGTCATGATCGCAGCCGCCCTTTTCGTGGTGCTCGGCTCGGCCAGTCTGTTGCAGGCGGCGGGTCTCTCCATGGCGATGGGTGCCTTTATCGCTGGCGTTCTTCTGGCCGAATCCTCCTATCGTCATGAGCTTGAAGCCGATATAGAACCGTTTCGCGGCATTTTTCTCGGCCTGTTCTTTGTCGCCGTCGGACTGTCGCTCAACCTCAGCGTGATCCTGCAATACTGGAAGACGATCCTTCTCGCAGTACCTTTGTTCATGGCGACGAAAATCGTCATCATCTATCTGCTCTGCCGCATCTTCCGCTCAAACCATAATGATGCGGTGCGTGTCGCCTTTTTGCTGCCGCAGGGCGGTGAATTTGCTTTCGTGCTGTTTTCTGCAGCTTCCGCTGCCGCCGTCATATCGAGCGCGCTTGGTTCGGAGCTTGTCGCAGCCGTCACCGTTTCCATGGCGCTGACGCCTCTATCGGTGGCGCTCGGCTCAAAACTTCTCATCAAGGACAAGGTCGATGACACGATGGATGAGAATTTCGAGGGAGCCGGGGCCGACGTGCTGATGATCGGCTTTTCGCGTTATGGCCAGATTGCATCGCAGATATTGCTTGCGGGCGGCATCAACGTGACGGTGATCGACAGTTCGCCCAACCGGGTACGCGCTGCGGGCAAGTTCGGCTTTCGCATTTATTTTGGCGATGGTACGCGCAAGGATGTGCTGGAAGCTGCAGGCATCCGCAAAGCAAAGATCGTTGCCGTATGTACGCATAAGAAGGAAATCACCAACCGCATCGTCAATCTGATCCAGTCGGATTACCCCGATGCGCGGCTTTATGTGCGCTCTTATGACCGCGAACATACGTTGCAACTGCGCGCGCAAGGCGTGGAATATGAACTGCGCGAGACCTTCGAATCGGGTCTCTTGTTCGGGCAGCGCGCGCTGGAAAGTCTTGGCCTTGCCGAATCGGATGCCTATGCCATCCGCGAAGATGTGCGCCAGCGCGATGAGGATCGTCTGCATGTGCAGGCGTCGGAAGGCATTCTGGCTGGACGCCACCTCCTGTTCAACAAGCCGGTGACGCCTGAACCTCTGGTCAAGCCCGCGCGCGAAGGCCAGCGCATCGACAAGGCAGGCGACGCGCCCGCTAGTCTGGATGAGGATGCTTTGGGAGAGGCTGCTGAATGATGATTGCGTCAGGATAAGGTCGGCAGATTATTGCCTTCCAGAGCCTGCTCGATTGCACGCTTCAAGTCGTCGCGCACATGCGCGCTTTGAGCCAGTATCTGCTCGAATTTCAGGAAATCGAGCAGGCCGATCCGGCTGACATCGGGCCGCAGGAAAATATGCGGCGGACGCATGCGGAACTTGTTTTCAAGGATCGAGCACATGGTCAGCTGATTGGCACCAATCACCGCCTCGAAGGTCGTGGGCATATGATCGTCGTCGCCGACGGGCGCGCCAACCACATCGACACCGATCACCAGATCGGCCTGATCGAACAGCAGATCAAACGGCACCGGGTTGAACAGCCCGCCATCGACCAGAATGCGCCCGTTACGGCGCACGGGTCCGAACACCGGCGGAATGGCGCAGGATGCGGCAATCGCCGAGCGCAGGTCGCCATCCGTAATATGAACTTCCTTTGCGGCGTGATAATCCACCGCCGTAATGGTCATGGGAATTTTCAGCGCTTCCACGCTGGCGGGAAGTTCGGGTGGCAGAAAAACCTCGATGATCTTTTCGATGTTGAACTGGCTGACGCGAAAACCGCCAGTCAAAAGCTCGACCCAGCGCTCGGGCCGTGTTTGCCACATACGCCGTGCTACTTCCGAGCGACGATTGAAAATCGCGCCCATATAGGCGCGAATTTCCTTGCCACTCATGCCATTGGCAACGCCTGATCCGACGATGGAGCCGATTGATGACCCGGCGATGGCCACCGGCTTGAGGCCCAATTCGTCCAGAACCTCGACAATATGAATATGGGCAATTCCGCGCGCACCGCCACCGCCAAAGGCGACGGCGATGCGTGGTGATGACGCCAACGTGCCCTTCAAGCGCCGCTCCCTAGCTTTTGGCGGGGCCGAAGACCAGAATTGCCGGTTCGGCCTCAAGCAGTTTCTTGGCGACGGCCTTGACCTGATCGAGCGTCACGGCGTCGATCAGCTCATTGCGCTTGTCGATATAATCGCGCGGCAATTCGGCTTCCTGCAATCCGACCAGCGTCGAGGCAATGGCTGCCGACGAATCCAGATTATTGACCGCATAAGAGCCTTTGAGGAAGCTTTTTGCGGCGGCAAGTTCGGCCTCGCTTGGGCCATCGCTTGCCATTGCAGCCACCTGCTCGCGAATGATTTTCAGCGAATCCTGCGCCTTTTCCGGGCGGGTTCCCGTGGAAATTGTGAGCGCCGAAACGTGATCGCGCAACACCATCGAGGACGAGACCGAATAGGCAAGCCCGCGTTTCTCACGCACTTCAGCGTAAAGGCGCGAGGTGAAGCCGCCACCCAGAATATGGTTCATCAGATAAGCGGCAAAAAATTCGGGGTCCTTGCGCGGCAATGCTGGATAAACAAAGGCAATCGCTGTCTGCGGCACATCGAAGTTGAGGCTCGTCGTGGTGCCGAGCGCAAGCTTGGCATCGGGAACGGGCACCAGTTCTGCGGCTCCGGGCAGATCGCCAAAAACCTTATCCAGCATGACGCCGAGGTCTTTGGCGTTGATTGCGCCCACCACGCCAACAGTTAGCCGGTCACGCGCGAAATTCTTGCGATGGAATGCGATGAGATCGTCGCGCTCGATAGCCTTGAGCGACTTGACCGTGCCATCATCGGGGCGCGCATAGGGGTGGTTGCCGTAAAGCACTTCGGCGAAACGGCGCGATGCAATTGTGGACGGGTTGCGCTGCGAAGCCTCGATGCCAGCCGCCACCTGCGCACGGATGCGGTCGATGGCGTCCTGATCAAAGCGCGGCTTGTTGACGGCAAGCGCCACCAGATCTGTTACGGAATCGCGATTTTCGGCCAGCATGCGCACGGAACCGGACACGGAATCCTGCGAGGCGGAAAAGCTCATTTCCGCGCCGAGATTATCGATCCGCTCCTGAAACACGTCTGAATTGAGATCACCTGCCCCTTCATCGAAAAGGCCGGTCATCAGATTGGCAAGGCCTTCCTTGCCGGAAGGGTCTTGGGCTGCGCCACCCTTGAACGAGAACTGCATGGAGACCAGCGGTACGGAACTGTCTTCCACCAGCCAGGCGCGAATGCCCTTTGGCGACACCACTTCCTGTATCTCGATAGCGCGCGCGGGAAGCGCGCTCACCATCATCAAGGCAAGGGCTGCAACGAGCGTGGCGGCAAACGCGCGGGCGCGATTGCGTTCGAAATTGTCCTTGAAGAACGAAAGGGAGATAGTCGGCATAAAATTCTTCCTCACTGGACGGCTCCTCCCGAATTTTCAGTATTCGCACCCTGTGCGTTCGGATTGGCCTCATCTTGCGGCTTGGCGGTTTCCGGTTCGGCATTGGGCGGCAGGAGATAGCTCGTCACAGCCTGATCCTTGACGAGATAGCGCGCGGCGGCATCCTTGATCTGGTCTGTGGTGACGGACTTGATGAGGTCGGGCCATTTCTGGATGTCCTCGACGCTCTGCCCGACCGACAGCGTGGAGCCATAAATACGCGCCATGCCGGTCTGGCTGTCACGCGCAAAAATGACGGCCTTCAAAAAGCGGTTGCGCGCCTGATCAAGCTCGGTCTGTGTGACGCCATCCTTGACGATTTTTGCCACTTCCGCCTCGACGGCTTTTTCCACATCGGCAAGCGTTGCGCCGTCGCGTGGCGCACCATAGACGGAGAATGTGCCGTCATCGAGCGCGTCACCGCCGTAATTCGCCCCCGCATTGGCGGCAATGCCGCGCTTGACGATCAGCTCCTGATAAAGCCTTGATCGCAGACCACCGCCCAGAATTTCGCCCAGCAGATCAAGGGCTGCTGCGTCGCCTTCCTTAACGTCGGGGAAACGCTTTTCATTGGCATAGGATGGCACCAGCCATGAAACGCGAAATGATGGTGTGCTGATACGCTGATCATGCAAGGTCACAACGCGGGCCGCATGTTTTTTGGGCTCCTGCGGACGTTCACGCGGGCCGACTTCCGCGCGCTTGGGGACACGTCCCCACGTCTTCACGCTAAGCTCGCGCACGCGCTCCGGCGTCACATCGCCTGCAATCACCAGCGTGGCATTGTTCGGCGTATAATATTTCTCGTAGAAATCGATGGCGTCTTTGAGGCTCAGCTTTTCCATTTCCTGCTGCCAGCCGATAACGGGCTTGCGGTAAGGGTGATTATAGAAAAGCACGGCATCGGAATTTTCCATGAGCATGGCAGCCGGGGTCGAATCCACCCGCATGCGCCGCTCTTCAAGGATAACCTGACGCTCGGTCGTCACCGCTTCTTCGTTCAGGATCAGGTTCTGCATCCGGTCGGATTCGAAATCCATGATCATTTCCAGCGCTTCGGGCGAAACGCGCTGATAATAGGCGGTATAATCATAAGAGGTGAAAGCGTTTTCCTCGCCGCCGATGGATGCGACCTTACCGGAAAACTCGCCTGCCGGATGGGTTTTGGTGCCCTTGAACATCAGATGCTCAAGGAAATGCGCGATGCCGGAAACGCCGGGCGCTTCATCAGCCGAACCGACATGATACCAAACCATCTGCGTGACCACCGGCGCGCGATGATCGGGAATGACCACCACTTTCATATCGTTGTCGAGTGTGAAACTGCTGATACCGTCAGACTGCGTAATATCGGGAAGCGCTGGGACTGGTGCCTGTTCTGCAGGCTTGTTCAGTTCCTGAGCGGCAGGTTCTTCAGACTGCGCCCAGACCGGGCTTGCGGCAAGTGGCAGGGAAAGCGTGAAACCCAGGGCCGTCGACAGCAACAGGCGCCGCAGTGAGGTGTTCTTCGCCAAGCGACATCTCCAATCGGTTTACCCGGAAAGACCGGGAGGTATGCTTCAGTTCCAATCAGGCGGCAGATTTCAACCGGATCAACCGGATAATGGTGTCGCCATAATTGCGTTCTTCAGTGACCACGAATCGCCCGTCAAGATCAAGGGACGCGTCAGCGACCTCTTCAAGCACCAAAACTGCGTCAGGATTAAGCCAGCCACCTGTCAACGCCGACAATAGCGCCTTTTCACCCAATCCTTTGCCATAGGGCGGATCAGCGAAAATGAGATCAAATGGCTCCATCGTGCCGACAATGCCAAGCGCACAGGCGTCACGGCGCAGGATTTTTGTATGGCCCTGCAAACCAAATGCTTCGATATTCTGGCGCAACAGACCACGACCTTCTGCCGATTCTTCGACGAATGTGGCAAAGCGCGCACCGCGCGACAAGGCTTCAAGCCCCAGCGCGCCGGTTCCCGCAAACAGATCGAGCACGCGTCCGCCTTCCACCTTGTCCGCGAAATTATGCGCAAGAATGTTGAACAGGCTCTCGCGCGTGCGGTCGGTAGTGGGGCGAATGGCGTTACTGGTCGGGGTTACGAGCGGACGCCCGCGAAACTTACCGCCGACGATCCGCACCATTGCCTCCCGGTCTGCCGCCGCCCTTCGGGCCGCTTCTTGGTCCATTGCCAGGCTTGCCATTGCCCGAGCCACCGCCGCGCGGCTTGGCGCTGCTTGGACGGCGTGGACCATCGCCGCGCGATGGCGAACGCGTATCGCGGTCCGAACCGCCAAAACGCCCCTCGCCGCGTGGGCCTGCGGGCTTGCCCGGACGGTCCGACCTGCGGCCATCGAAACCACCCTGCGGACGGTTACCGGAACGCTCACCGGACGCGCCATCGCGCAATTCAGCGCGCTCACGCTTGCCGGGACGGCGTTCCTTGCGGTCATCTTCGCGACGGTCGTCGCGGCGATCATCGCGCTTTCCAGCGCCTTCAAAGCGAGACCCCTGCGAGGGTCTGGCCTGCGAACGCGGACGATCCTTGTCAAAACGACCTTCACCACGCGGACCGCGACGCTCTTCATTTTCGTCACGCCGTGGCCGCTCGTCATCGGAACGACGCGGACGCATCTGCAAATCACCGCTGAACTTTGCCGAACGGTGCGGGACCTGATGCTCGGTGCGGGCAGGCTTGGCCGCCGCCTTCTCGCCCTTGGGGCGTGCGCCCGGCGCCATCCACACATTGGCATTGCCGCGCCGGCGCGGCTCGACCTTTTCGGTCTTGTCTTCACGCGGCTTGCGGCGGTCACCCTGACTGGAAATCCATTCGCGCTCGCGCGGCGCGCGGCGGCGTTCGCCGTCCTGCTCGCCCTGCCCCTCCTCCATCTCGCGCCGCGTAAGGCCCTGCACGGCGGAATTGGAGAATTCCTTGTGCACAGGCGCATCAAAATCAGCGCCTGAATCAGCGATCAGCTTGTCGCCAAGCTGGTCGCGCAGCGTGCGCCCGTTGATCTCACGCACGGCGCCTTCCTCAAGATCGCCAAGCTGGAACGGACCAAAAGACACGCGGATCAGACGACCAACCGTCAGACCAAGCGCGCCAAGAATGTTCTTGACTTCGCGGTTCTTGCCTTCGCGCAGACCGATGGAAATCCAGACATTTGCGCCCTGCTCACGCTCCAGCGACGCTTCCACGCTGCCATAAAAGACGCCGTCGACGGCAATGCCGTTCTTCAACTCGTCGAGCTGCGCCTGCGTGACCTTGCCGTGTGCACGCACGCGATAGCGGCGCAGCCATCCGGTCGAGGGCAGTTCCAGAACCCGCGACAAGCCGCCATCATTGGTCAAAAGCAGCAGACCTTCGGTGTTGATGTCGAGACGTCCAACCGAAAGCACGCGCGGCATTTCCGCAGGTAGCGCCTCGAACACGGTCGGGCGGCCTTCCGGGTCGCGATTGGTGGTCACGAGGCCTGCGGGCTTGTGATAGAGCCACAGACGCGTGCGCTCGGCCGGTTTTAGCGGCTTGTTATCGACGGTGATCACATCTGTGCGCTTCACGTTTACGGCAGGGCTATCGAGCACCTTGCCATTGACCGTGATACGGCCTGCTGCAATCATGGTTTCGGCTTCGCGACGCGAGGCAATGCCGGAACGCGCCAAGCGCTTGGCGATACGCTCGCTGCCGTCTTCCTCACCGTCTACCTTGAAAGGTGTGGATCTGCGCGGACCCGAGGCCTTGCGCGGTTCATCGCGCTCATCCCGGCTGCGCGGTGGTCGATCCTTACGTTCGAAGCGCGCGTTTTCTCCGCCGCGTTCGTTGCGGCTATGGGGGCGTTTGCCGCCCTTGTCATCATCGTCGTGGGTCATCTGGTATTTGGCCTTTCAGCAGCGCCACCGCGTTGCCTTGCACAATCATGCAGGCAAAGAACAATCCGGAACAAGTCGGACAGGAAACGCCCTATAATTCTGTTCGCAAACCGGTTTCGATTTCGAGAATTATGCAGTAACAAATCGATTGCTGGCTTGCGAGCAAAATTTAACCGAGATTGCAGGAAATGGAGTGTGCATGAAAAAGACCGCCAATGTCACTCCGGCTAACCAGACCATTTCCGATCCACGCCCCTCTCCTATGGATATGGCGTTGATCGAAGCCCGTAACGCGGGAGATCGCGGCGAAGTGCCGATTGGCGCCGTCATCGTGAAAAGTGGCGAAATCATCGCAAGCGCCGGCAACCGCACCCGTGAACGAAATGACGTCACCGCCCATGCAGAGGTGCTTGTCATCCGTGCGGCGGGCGAGGCGCTCGGCTCGGAGCGGCTCAACGATTGCGATCTCTATGTAACGCTCGAACCCTGTGCGATGTGCGCGGCAGCTATTTCCTTCGCCCGCATCAGGCGGCTTTATTATGCCGCGTCCGACCCCAAGGGCGGCGGCGTCGAGCATGGCGCGCGCTTCTATACACAACCCACATGCCATCATGCCCCGGAAATCTATGCGGGCTTCAACGAAGCGGAAGCCCGCACGATCCTGCAGGATTTTTTCCGCAGCAAGCGGAGTTGATCAGACTGCTCTGATCAGACTGGCGCCCTGCGACGCGTCATGTGCCGCAGCGTATCATCGCGCAGCGCGAAATGATGAACCAGCGCCATCAGCACATGGCCGACAATAGTTGCCAGCAAGACCCAGCCAAGCAAGCCATGCGCCGCATTGCCCGGAGCCGTCAATGCCGCATCCTGCACGCCGGTACGTTCAAAAATTTCCATTCCGAGAAATGAAAATCCGCGCCCGCTACCATAGCTTCGCAAAAGTGCCAGCGCAGGCACCGCTATCATCAGCGCATACATAACGAGATGCCCGAATACGGCCATGCGACCGACTGGACCGGCTTTATGCGGACGCTGCGATATGTTGAGAAGGCCCCATATTCCGCGAAGCACAACAAACAGCAGCAACAGGAAGCCGACCTGATAATGTGTCGGCCAGAAGAAATTATAAATCGGCGTATCCTTGGCAAAAATCCTCAATATTGTTGAGGTGAATTGCCAAACAAATAAAACAGCCATGAGCCAATGCAAGGCACGACTGATCGTGCCATAGCCATTGCGTCCATCCCAGACCGGGTTTGCAATACGCATTACAACCTACCTTGTATATTGATTGCTCTGGAGCCTCAAAACAGCTTTGAAACCCAACCGATGGCCCTACAAGGTTTATAAAAATCCTAATTGAATTCGTTTCAACATTAGAATCGTAAAATTAATTAAATTTAATGGAGAAACGGCAGGCAATGCGCAAATAAAATAGCCGCACCCAATCAACACTGGAGGCGGCCTAAACGCGATAGATTATGAAATATTATCAGTTCCAAGGCATGTAATCGCGCCAGCCCTTGCCACCTTTACCAGCGGCCTTCTTGCGTTCACGCTCTTTTTGCGCCTCGTCGGTCCCAAGCTCGCCTGCGGTAGCGGTAGAAGCTGGCGCGCGGTAGGTCAGCGGCGGCTCGCTCAGATAACGGCGCGTGGTAGAGTTTCCGTGCGACTGCTGGGCGCGCTGCGCCTTGAGCTCTGCAAGCTTTTTCGGGTCCGCAGTGGGGGTACGTGATGCATAATCCTCGCGGCGACTGCTGCCGCTTGGCAAGGCTACTTTCAGATTGTCGGCTACCGGGCCGTCATGTTCGATCGGGGAGACAAAATTCGGATCGTCGCGATTGGCGGTGATTTCATCGCGCAGACGCTTGCGGCGTTGTTCCGGTGATTCCGGCCAGTTCGGATCACCGGCACTGGCAACACTCTGCTGGGGCTGGGGCAATTGCCCCTTTTCGCCTTGTGCGGGACGAACGAGATCGGGACGCGGCTTATAATCGATGCGCTCTTTCTTTTTACCCTGACCGAAGCTTGCCATATTGGAAACATCGTCCAGGAGCTGCACGCTCGATGACTTACCGGTTCCATAGGTTGGTGAAGACATACAGCCGGAGAGCGAAAGTCCCGCTACAGCCGTCATCAATACCAGAACTCGTCCTTCAATCTTCATAAGCGCCACTTCTTTTACGCCTGCCGGTTTTCCCGCCGGAAGCTTGTCTCGACAAGCCTTGCCGCACAAAATCGGCAACTCCAAGGCAGATATTGAACTTATTAGAGAAAGCCTTGTACAGGACAGCATCCCGCGCGGCAATCCGGTGTTGTTGCCTATTTCACCATGTTCGCACACACGTTCGCAAGTCTCAATTGCCGAGGCTTGGCCCAGCCCCGACAAAGCGGGGACGGGCTTTTTTAAAATACTCAGCCTTACAGTCGGCCCAAAGCCTTCAATTCGTGAAGCGCTGCCGCATCGCGTGCCGATACATCCGGGAATTCGACATCGCTGCCCACATCATCGGTATAACGCCACGAGCGGGCACATTTTTCACCCGTTGCACGGATGGGCACCACGGCAACGCCGCTCACTTCATCAAGCGTAAAAGCGTCTTGCGGGGCTGGCTGGTCGGTGATCACGATGCCGCTGGTGATGCAGATTTCGGAGAAATCAAGGCCATCGAGCGAATCGGCCAGGCTCTTGTCGGCAATATGCACGACGGGGGCTGCTTCCAGCGACGAGCCAATACGCTTGTCGGCACGCTCAAGTTCCAGAGCGCCTGTTACCACGCGACGCACGGCACGCACCTTACGCCATTTTTCCGCAAGCAATTCATCGCGCCATTCAGCCGGGATGACGCGGAATTGCTCCAGATGCACGGAAACAGCAGAAGGATAGCGGTCGAGCCATGCTTCCTCAGTCGTGAAGGGCAGCATCGGTGCAAGCCAAGTGGTTACGCGATCAAAAATCGCGCGCACCGTCTGCAGGGCTGCCTTGCGGCGTGCGCTCGATGGCGCATCGCAATAAAGCGCATCCTTGCGGATATCGAAATAGAAGGCCGAAAGCTCGACATTCATGAAATCGATCAGCGCGCGCGCGATTCTTTTGAAATCAAACGCATCATAGCCCGAGCGCACGACTTCATCGAGTTCGGCGAGCCTGTGCAACATCAGCCGTTCGAGTTCCGGCAAATCTGCATGCGGCAGGCTTTCGCTTTCATCATGGGCGAGCGTACCAAGCATCCAGCGCATCGTATTGCGCAGCTTGCGATAGGCGTCGATATTGGTCTGAATGATACTTTTGCCGAGACGCTGGTCTTCCCAGTAATCGGTGGTCATAACCCAGAGGCGCAAAATATCCGCGCCCGATTCCTTGATCACATCTTGTGGCGTGACCGTATTGCCGAGCGACTTCGACATCTTCTTGCCGTTCTCGTCCATGGTGAAGCCATGGGTGACGACGGCGTTATAGGGCGCACGGCCCCGTGTGCCGCAGCTTTCGAGCAGCGACGAATGGAACCAGCCGCGATGCTGGTCCGAGCCTTCAAGATAGACATCGGCCGGCCATTTCATGTCGGGCCGGTCTTCGAGCGTAAAGGTATGGGTTGAACCGGAATCGAACCACACATCGAGAATGTCGCGCACCTGAACCCAGTTTTCACGCGCACGGTTGCCCAGAAAACGCTCGCGGGCACCATCCGCAAACCATGCGTCAGCTCCTTCAGCCTCAAAGGCTTCGAGAATGCGCTTGTTGACCGCATCGTCGTGAAGAACGTTGCCATCCTCATCGGCAAAGACGCAGATCGGCACGCCCCATGCACGCTGACGTGAAAGCACCCAGTCGGGGCGTCCTTCGATCATCGCCCGCAAGCGGTTTTGACCGGCAGCAGGCACGAAGCGGGTGTCGTCGATGGCTTTGAGCGCGCGCGAACGCAAAGTGGTGCCATCGCCGAGATTCTTGTCCATATAGACAAACCATTGCGGCGTGTTGCGGAAGATAACCGGCTTTTTCGAGCGCCATGAATGCGGATAGGAATGCTTGAGCCGCCCACGCGCGAACAGGCGATCATGGGCGATCAACTGCTTGATGACCGCCTCGTTGGCGTCGCCCTTCTTGCCATTGTCGTCGATGACGCGTGCAGCCCCACCTTCGCGGTCCGGCCCGAAACCCGGCGCGTCCTTGGTGTAGAAACCAGCATCGTCGACCGGAAACGGGATGATAGGATCAATGCCGCGTGCTTCCAACTCGCGCACATTGTCCATCCATGCTTCAAAATCTTCACGACCATGGCTTGGGGCGGTATGGACAAAACCCGTACCGGCATCGTCTGTGACGTGATCGCCCGCAAGCAACGGCACGGTGAAATCGTAACCACCGCCAAAGCCCTTAAGGGGGTGGTCCAGGGTAACGGTTTTCAACGTGTCGGCGGTCACATCTCCCAGACGGTTGAATGTGAGCTTGGCTTTCTTTGCGCATTCTTCTGCGAGGCTGTCTGCAAAGATCAGTTTCTCACCGGCCTGCGGACCAAAATCATTTTCGGCTGAGGCGACTTCGTAAAGCCCATAGGCGGAGCGCGGTGAAAAAGCGACGGCGCGATTGCCCGGAATAGTCCATGGGGTCGTTGTCCAGATCACAACATAACTACCTGCGAGTTCGTTGTGATTGACCGGGAATTTCACCCAGATCATATCCGACTCGATATCGTGATATTCGACTTCCGCCTCAGCTAATGCCGTGCGTTCGACCACCGACCACATAACGGGCTTGGAGCCGCGATAAAGCTGGCCGGAGGCGGCGAATTTCAACAATTCACCGGCAATGCGGGCCTCGGCATGGAAATTCATGGTTGTGTAAGGATTTTCAAAATCGCCGCAGATCGCCAGACGCTTGAATTCCTCCGACTGGATCTTGATCCAGCCGGTTGCAAATTCACGGCATTCCTTGCGGAATTCGTTGATGGCGATTTCGTCCTTGTTCTTGCCCTGTGCGCGATATTTTTCCTCGATCTTCCATTCGATCGGCAGACCGTGGCAATCCCATCCCGGAACATAGTTCGCGTTGAAACCGCGCATCTGGAACGAGCGCGTGATCACGTCCTTGAGGATCTTGTTCAGCGCATGCCCGATATGGATGTTGCCGTTGGCATAGGGCGGGCCGTCATGCAGCACATAAAGCGGGCGGTCTTTCGCGTCTTCGCGCAGCTTTTTATAGAGGTTCATTTCCTCCCAGCGCTGAACCAGCAATGGCTCACGGGTTGGCAAACCCGCGCGCATTGGAAATTCGGTCTGGGGCAGATTGAGGGTCTTGGAATAGTCGATTTTGGTCGTCTCGGTCATGATCGGTCTTAGCCTGTAGCGCCTGCCGCAAAAGGCAGGCATATGGATCAAAAATAACAGGGGGACTGCAAAGCACAGCCGTTCGCTCCCGGACTTCCACGCTCAGAATGCCTGAACGTCACGCATCAGGCAAAGCGGGAGGCCGGGCCAATAATTCGTATGGCCATCACGATAAGCCGAAAATCCGTCATCATGGGGTCGCTTTTAGCAACGCGCTTTCCAAGAATAAAGAGGGGGCGAACAAGAAAGGGGCAGTCAGGCGCTTTATTGTGCCTGTCTGCCCCTGAAAATCTGACAGTTCTATTGTCTTGATCAGTCCAGCGAGAAATCGAAGCGGTAGGTTGCGGAGACGCCAACCATGAACTGGTTGCGCGAGCCTTCCTGCTTGACGATGCTGGAATCCTTGGCCGGTCCTTGAAGGCGGCTATATTCCGCAAACAGCGCCGTATCGATCTTCTCGGTGGTTTTCCAGTTGATGGCACCGCCAAAGCCGACTGATTCCACGCCGCCCTTCGGGCTGTATTCACGAATGCCGGATGCGGCGGCTTCTTCCGTGCTGACACCGTAGTAGGTCTTGAAATAATCCTTGGAGGCGAAGGTCGCGCGTGGTCCGGCAGAGACACGAATGGCAGGCGTCACGTCATGGAAGACATCGGCCGAAACATTGGCGACAACGCCGTTATGGGCACGAATGCCGTGGCGGACTTCACCACGAAAACGCATCCAGTCGGTCGGATAGACTTCGGCGAAGCCGCCCAGTTCACCGCCGAATTTCGTTTCCTTGAGGCCGTGAATTTCGGTATCGCGCTCAAACAGCAGCTTGCCCGCCACACCGACGCGGAAGCGGTCATTGTCGATCAGCGCGAAGGAAACATTGTCATTGCGCGAGGAAAAGCGGGTCGATTCGCCCTGACGCCCGAGAGAGACCAGTGGCTGGGCAGAAAATTTGTACTTGTTCGAGCCTGTGAATTTGGGAGCAACCAGACCGGCGGCACCGACCTTGAGATACCAGTCGCCCGACCAGAAATATTTACGCTCCGGCTGCGGCGTTACCGCCACGGCGTCAACATAAGGCTCCTGCGCGTCAGCGGCATAAGCAATTGAACCAGTTACAGGCACAAGCGCGCCCGCTATGAGAGCGAGGGGAAAAATACGCAAAACAGGATACTCCAACAAACAGCACCCCAAAACTTCGGGATGTTTAATAGTCTCTGTCGGAAAACCGTAAATTTTGACTTAAACTATGAGATCAGGCCAAGAACAGAATGTTTCAGGCAAATGAAAGAACGTGATCAAGTGCGGAAAGCGGACTCGCTCCTGAAAGCAATGCGCGGGCTTCTTCTTCGTCGCGCTTCATTTGTTCGACCAGCGGATCAAGACCCTCGAACTTCACTTCACCGCGCAAGAAGCCGAAGAACGATACACAGGCCATTTCCCCATAAAGATCGCCGGTAAAATCAAACAGAAATGTTTCGAGAAGCGGCGAACCATCGCTATAGACTGTCGGGCGACGACCGAAACTGGCCACGCCATCGTGCAAGCTGCCGTCCTGACGCCGGAAGCGTACGGCATATATGCCCTGCTTGAGGCTCGTGCGGCTATCCACCTGCATATTGGCGGTCGGAAAGCCCAGCGTGCGGCCCAGCTTCTTGCCATGGATCACCTTGCCGCAAAAGCGATAGCGATAGCCAAGCAACCCTGCGGCCAGAGCGACATCGCCGTCGCTCAGTGCATTGCGTACCCGCGTCGAAGAAACGGGCTGACCGCCCTCGTCGCTGAACGCTTCCACCAGCGTCACGTCAAACCCGGCACCCTTGCCTGCTTCGAGCAGAAAATCCGGCGTGCCACGTCTGCCCTTGCCGAAATGAAAGTCATAACCGGTGACGACACGGCGCGCGTGAAGCCTGTCGAGAAGAATATGCTGGATGAAATCTTCAGCCGAGCGGCTGGAAAATTCTTCGGTAAAAGGCTGCTCGACAATGGCATCAAAACCCATCTGCTGCAAAATCGCCGCCTTCTCGGTCGCGCCTGTGAGCCGATCTATGGGGTCGTCGGGACGAAAGACGCTGCGCGGATGTGGCTCAAACGTCAGCACGACCGCGGGCAATCCGTCCCTGCGCGCGATCGCCAGTGCAGATTTGAGAACCGCCTGATGGCCACGATGCACGCCATCGAAATTGCCGATTGCCACCACACAATTGTGCAGGCTCTGCGGCAGTGCATCCGCGCCCGAAAAACGCTGAAAGACGGAGTTTGTGATGCCGGATTGTACCATTGGGTGCCTGATCGTGCCTGTATGGTCCAAAAATATCAGACGAGCGCCTGAAGGGTCGCCATAGGACGGTGTCCGTATTTTTCAAGAAAAGCGTTCATCTTTTCAAAATCAACTATGCCCTCACTCGTATAGTCTGCGGCATGAATGCCACC
Organism: Rhizobiaceae bacterium; assembly: GCA_032057925.1. Taxonomy (GTDB): domain Bacteria; phylum Pseudomonadota; class Alphaproteobacteria; order Rhizobiales; family Rhizobiaceae; genus Brucella. Next base: position 168,693 of record DAMCEK010000007.1, on the reverse strand, counting down.
GGAGATATAAAGCACATCCAGACCGAAACCGGCAGCGCCTTTTACATCGGTGAGCACACCGTCGCCAATACCCAGAATCCGGCTCTTGTCGATTGTTTCTCCGCGAATGTCTTCAGCTGCCTGTAATGCTGCTTCATAAATCGGGCGATGCGGCTTTCCGGCAATCAGCGTGCGACCACCAAGCTGGCCATAATCACGCGCAAGTGCACCCGCACACCAGATGAGGCGTGCGCCGCGCTCGACCATGATGTCGGGATTGGCGCAGATAAACGGCAGGTTGCGCGAACGCAGGCGCTGTAAAAGCTCGGCATAATCTTCCGGTGTTTCCACCTCATCATCAAAAAGTCCCGTGCAGACGATGCCCGCCGCCTCGAATTCCTCGACCAGTTCCACGCCCAGCCCGTCATAGATCGACAGTTCGCGTTCATTGCCGATGTGGAAAACCTTGCGCGGACCTTCCGCAATCAGATCGCGGGTTACGTCGCCGGAGGTAACCACGCGGTCATAGGCATCTTCCGGCACGCCCAAAAGCAGCATCTGCGCTTCCACACCCGGATGCGGACGCGGAGAATTGGTGACGAGGATAACCGTGACACCTTTGGCGCGCGCACGCTTCAAGGCTTCCACGGCTGCGGGATGAGCGGCAACGCCATTATGCACCACGCCCCAGACATCGCAGAAAAGCACATCATACTGGCTGGTGAGTTCATCAAGGCGTTCAAGCTGCTTCATCATCTTCCTCTTGCATAGTCTGCATGTCATGGCGACGGCATGCGCTCCTGTAGAGCATTTTGCCGCCAAATGGAAATATCCGATGCTCTATAATGTGATTATGACACGCAGATTTGCCTGGAGTCCGGCAAATGGCGATGATCGGCCTTTTCCAGTGCCGATTTTAAGGCCCTGAAAACCATATTATCACTCCAATTTGCGCCTCGGCCTTGATTCATGAAATTGCACCCCCACATCATGCCCTTGGCCTTGAAATCAGCCGGTGGAACCGCCCTGAACAACCATCATTTGGCTGTCAAAATGCTCAGGCAAAATACGCAGGCAATCTTGACAAGACCGAAGCGCCATTCTATCTCAGAGCCACGTTAGCACTCCGGTAATGAGAGTGCTAACAGCGCGGATCAGTCTGATCCGTATCACAGGGTTCAACGTCTATAACACCAAGGGTTCATACCATGGCTGATATCAAGTTCCGCCCGCTTCATGACCGCGTCGTCGTTCGCCGCGTTGAGTCGGAAGCCAAGACTGCCGGTGGCATCATCATTCCGGACACCGCCAAGGAAAAGCCGCAGGAAGGCGAAATCGTTGCAGCCGGTTCCGGCGCTCGCGATGAAGCTGGCAAGCTGGTTGCGCTCGACGTCAAGGCTGGCGACCGCGTTCTGTTCGGCAAGTGGTCGGGCACCGAAGTCAAGATCGGCGGCGAAGACCTGCTGATCATGAAGGAATCCGATATTCTTGGCATTATCGGCTAATCACTTCACCGGACCGGCATTGGCTGGTTTAGGCTTACCAATTTAAATATCTGACCGGGATATTCCCAGGAGTAGAGTAAAATGGCTGCTAAAGAAGTAAAATTCGGTCGTTCAGCGCGCGAAAAGATGCTGCGCGGCGTCGATATCCTCGCTGACGCTGTTAAGGTAACGCTTGGGCCCAAAGGCCGCAACGTTGTTATCGACAAGTCGTTCGGCGCTCCGCGCATCACCAAGGACGGTGTATCGGTTGCCAAGGAAGTCGAACTCGACGACAAGTTCGAAAACATGGGCGCACAGATGCTGCGCGAAGTGGCTTCCAAGACCAACGACACCGCTGGTGACGGCACCACGACCGCGACCGTTCTCGGTCAGGCCATCGTTCAGGAAGGCGCCAAGGCTGTTGCTGCCGGCATGAACCCGATGGATCTGAAGCGCGGTATCGACCTCGCCGTGACGGAAGTCGTGGCCGAGCTGCTCAAGAATGCCAAGAAGATCAACACTTCTGAAGAAGTTGCCCAGGTTGGCACCATCTCCGCTAACGGCGAAGCCGAAATCGGCAAGATGATCGCTGAAGCGATGCAGAAGGTCGGCAATGAAGGCGTGATCACGGTTGAAGAAGCCAAGACCGCTGAAACCGAACTCGAAGTCGTTGAAGGCATGCAGTTCGACCGCGGCTACCTGTCGCCTTACTTCGTCACCAATCCCGACAAGATGATTGCTGACCTCGAAGACGCTTACATTCTGCTGCACGAAAAGAAGCTTTCCAACCTTCAGGCTCTTCTGCCGGTTCTCGAAGCTGTCGTTCAGACCTCCAAGCCGCTCGTCATCATCGCTGAAGACGTTGAAGGCGAAGCGCTTGCGACCCTCGTCGTCAACAAGCTGCGTGGCGGCCTCAAGATTGCTGCCGTCAAGGCTCCGGGCTTCGGTGATCGCCGCAAGGCCATGCTCGAAGACATCGCAATCCTCACCGGCGGTCAGGTCATTTCCGAAGACCTCGGCATCAAGCTCGAAAGCGTAACCCTCGACATGCTGGGCCGCGCCAAGAAGGTTGCGATCTCCAAGGAAAACACCACGATCGTCGACGGTGCAGGTCAGAAGGCCGAAATCGACGCGCGCGTTGGCCAGATCAAGCAGCAGATCGAAGAAACCACGTCGGACTACGATCGTGAAAAACTTCAGGAACGTCTTGCCAAGCTCGCTGGTGGCGTTGCCGTGATCCGCGTCGGCGGTGCAACGGAAGTTGAAGTGAAGGAAAAGAAGGATCGCGTTGACGACGCCCTGAACGCAACCCGCGCTGCGGTTGAAGAAGGTATCGTTGCAGGTGGTGGTACCGCTCTGCTGCGCGCTTCGGCAAAAGTTTCCGCCAAGGGCATCAATGCCGATCAGGAAGCTGGCATCAACATCGTTCGTCGCGCCCTGCAGGCTCCTGCCCGCCAGATCACGACCAATGCTGGTGAAGAAGCTTCCGTCATCGTTGGCAAGATCCTTGAAAACGCTTCGGAAACCTACGGCTACAACACCGCAACTGGTGAATATGGCGACCTGATCAAGTCGGGCGTTGTCGATCCGGTCAAGGTTGTGCGTACCGCTCTGCAGAATGCAGCATCGGTTGCAGGCCTCCTGATCACCACCGAAGCCATGATCGCAGAGCTTCCAAAGAAGGACGCTGCTCCTGCTGGCATGCCTGGCGGCATGGGCGGTATGGGTGGCATGGATTTCTAAGAAATCCATCAGCCTGAAGATTGAGAAAGGCGGCCATTGGCCGCCTTTTTTCATTGTGTAACTATTTGTGATTTATAGAAAATTTACCTTTTAGGCGCTTTGCTGGTATTTGCGTTTCAATTTAGAATCTTCTGATTGACTTGATGGAACCACTTGTGGTCAATCGCACTTATCGAGATGGACTTCCTGATTGCCCCCGCACTATGGAAGTCCTGTCTTGGGCAACAGGAAAGGCAGGCTTCGGTCTGCCTTTCCACTTTATGCCGAATCTATTCGGCTGCCTCGATCTGGTCATTGCCTGAAGCAGCCGCGTCATAGCGCGCACGAGCCATCATCACATTGGCTTCATTGGCAATTGCCCATGCGCCGAGCGCCTGCACAGGGATCAGCAAATCGCGCCCCATATCCGTCAATGCATATTCCACTCTTGGCGGAATGGTTGGGAAAACTGTGCGCGTGACAAAGCCGTCGCGCTCCAGATTGCGCAAAGTAGTGGTCAGCATTTTTTGCGAAATACCGTTGACGGTCCGACGCAACGCATTGAAGCGCATGGGACCGTTGCCGAGATAACTGACAACCAGCACGGTCCACTTATCCCCGATGCGGGAAAGAATATCGTTTACCGTGCGGCAGGCGCTGGTTTCGTGGAAGTGGCCGGGTTTCATAAAAGTGCCTCCTTGCGCCCTATATGGGGTCACTTATATAGCGTCAGTCACCCATAGTTACCACCCAACAAAAGGCTATTCCATGTCCAAGCTTAAAGTCGCCGTCATCGTCGGCAGCACGCGTGAACAGCGTTTCGCTCCGGTCCCTGCTAAATGGATTTCCGAAATCGTATCCGAACGCGAAGGGTTGGAAGTCGAAGTGCTCGATCTTGCCGACTATCCGATGAATTTTTACGGCGACCCGGCCACGACGACCGCCCAGGCTGAAACAGCCGAAAAGTGGAAAAACAAACTGCGCGAATTCGATGCCTATATCCTGACTGCGGCAGAATATAACCATGCCCCGACTGCGGTTTTGAAAAACGCCATCGACTATGGTGACTGGATTGAAAAGCCGATGGGCTTTGTCGGTTATGGCGGTGTTGGTGGGGCACGCGCGGTTGAGCATTTGCGGCTGATCGCTGTGGAAATGTCGTCCATGTCGGTGAAGACGGGCGTGCATATTCTGTTCCCGGAATATCTGGCCGTCGTCAAAGGCGAGAAGACGCTCAATGATTTCCCGCATCTCGCCGAGGCTGCCAAGAACATGCTCGATCAGCTTGTCTGGTGGGGCAAAGCTCTCAAGGCCGCACGGAAATAATCGCTTAAAGCCGGAACGGGGTCCGTTCCGGCCTGTATTTGCGGGAAAATTTAGTCACGCACGTCTTGATGCGCGACGAAGATAAAATATCTGCGTCGGAAGACCGATTATCAGCATGACAAGCAGAGAGCCCAGTGCCAGTTTCAAAACGGGTGAGTTGGGATCGCTTGCAATTGGATGCCCATCCGGCACACGCCGCAAGGTTTCCGAGACGCTGGGAACCATCAGCAGGAACACACTCAAAGTCAGGAACGCTGTCTCAAGGTATTTTCGAGCACGGCCTAAAAATGCAACGTGTTCCACGCCATAACCGGCAATCAGCAATACAAGCGTTACCGCGCCAATCATGCTGCTGAGCGGGGCCTTGGCGACGAGAAAAACGGTAATGCCCCCAAGCATCATGCCCAGAAAATAGATAAGACCGGGTCTTGAGCGCGGGACAATGCGCCCATATCGGACAAGCATATAGAGTGCTGCGGGAATGGCCGGCAGGCTGCCGAGCGTATGCAGCCATCCCGAGGGTGATATTCCAAACATCGCATTACCTTTCGTTGAGGGGCAAGGATGCAGTTTTTGTCCGCTGTCAACCGCACATGCCTCTTTAAGAGGCGACGTGTCAGCCACAATCCTGCATCATGGCAACATTGTATTTACTTTAATAATTATTATCGCAATAATCATATAGATATACAGACACCCTTCCGTTGTCCATAATAATTGTCGTAATAATCAATTTTGTGATAAGAAAGCTTATGAAAAGCTATATCCCGCTCGAAAACCAGCTTTGTTTCTCGATCTATTCGACCTCGCTGGCGATTAATCGCTTGTACAAGCCTCTTCTTGACGAGCTTGGTATCACCTATCCGCAATATCTGGTCTTGAATGTGCTGTGGGAAGAAGACGGGCGCAGTATCAGCGCAATCGCTGAACGCATTGCGCTCGAGCCAAGCACCATCACGCCCCTGGTCAAAAGACTGGAAGCGGCAGATTTGGTTAAAAGGGCTCGCAGCGTAGAAGATGAAAGAACCGTCCATGTCAAATTGACGCCCCGAGGACGTGCTCTGCGCGAAGAAAGCCGCTGTCTGGGTGAAGCCCTGTTTATCAAGGCGCATATGCCGGTCGATGACATGATCGCGCTTAACCGGGAAATCCGCCGCTTATATAGCGCGCTTACAATGGATCAGAGTGCTGAAAGCGCCGGTGCCGACTTGCCGTCACCGTGATACGCTCTATGATTGTTGAAAGCTGCATTGCGCCGCCGCGCGCCTGATTTCAACAAAACAGAATGGATGCACCATGCGCAAGGAACTGCCAATCGCCACCGCCCCCAAAGATGGCCGCAAGATCACAGTTGTCTGGACCGACGACGACGACCAGCGCAACGAATCGCTGGCGCAATACCGCTCGCTGGAGCAGCTGAATGCTGGCGGCGGCCAATGGGACGAAACCGATACCGGCTGGTGGATATTCACCGACAGCAAGACCCAGCGCAAAATAGACCCGGTTGCGTGGCTTTCGGAAAATGAAAGTGACGAGGACGGCGAAGACGATAATTGAGTATCAGCGCTCTATGTGCATCGATTAAAGTTGAATTTGTAATTCATATTTTGTCAAATAGGCATGTCGTACCGCCATTGTATTGGCAGCCCCAAAAAGCTTGAAAAACCCAGCCGGAGACAAAAATGACCGCCACGCGCACCGAAACAGATACTTTCGGACCAATCGAGGTTCCCACCGATCGTTACTGGGGTGCGCAGACGCAACGCTCCTTGCAGAATTTCAAAATCGGTGGCGAACGCATGCCGCTGCCGCTCGTACATGCATTGGGCGTGGTGAAACGTGCGGCGGCTGAAACCAATATCGCGCTGGGAAAACTCGATCCCGTGCTGGGTCAGGTGATCGCGGTCGCAGCTTCCGAAGTCATCGAAGGCAAGCTCGACGATCATTTTCCGCTCGTTGTTTGGCAGACAGGTTCCGGCACGCAGTCGAACATGAACGCCAATGAGGTTATCTCCAACCGTGCCATCGAACTGCTCGGCGGGGAAAAAGGCTCGAAAAAGCCCGTTCATCCCAATGACCACGTCAATATGGGGCAATCGTCCAATGACAGTTTTCCGACTGCCATTCACATCGCGACTGCTGTCGAAGCGGTCAACCGGCTTTATCCCGCACTTGAACATCTGACAAAGGCGCTCAAGGCCAAGGAAGAAGCATTTGCGGACATTATCAAGATCGGCCGCACCCACACACAGGACGCAACGCCGGTGACGCTTGGTCAGGAATTTTCCGGCTATCGCGCAGCCCTCGACTATGCGCGCCAGCGGATCGAACAGTCGCTTGCCGACATCTTTTTGCTCGCACAGGGCGGAACGGCGGTCGGCACGGGTCTGAATGCCCCCAAAGGCTTCGACACCGGCTTTGCCGATGCGGTGAGCGCCATCACCGGCCTTTCCTTCAAGACCGCGCCCAACAAGTTTGAAGCACTGGCCAGCCATGGCGCGATTGTCAATTTCCACGGCAGCCTCAATGCGCTTGCAGCCGATCTGTTCAAGATCGCCAACGATATCCGCTTTCTGGGCTCCGGCCCGCGCTCAGGTCTTGGCGAACTATCGCTGCCGGAAAACGAGCCCGGTTCATCGATCATGCCCGGCAAAGTCAACCCGACTCAGGCCGAGGCACTCACGATGGTTGCAACGCAGGTGTTTGGCAATCATGCCGCAGTAACCGTTGCGGCCAGCCAGGGTCATTTCGAGCTCAACGTCTTCAAACCGGTCATTGCCTATAATGTCCTGCAATCGATCCGGATATTGAGCGATTCCATGCTGTCCTTCGCCGATCATTGTGTCGAAGGGATCGAGCCCAACCGCACGCGCATCGAGGAATTGCTCGAACGCTCGCTGATGCTTGTCACCGCACTGGCTCCGGCAATTGGTTATGACAATGCGGCAAAAATCGCCAAAACCGCGCATAAGAACGGCACGACCTTGCGCGAGGAAGCTTTGAAGAGCGGGCTGGTCTCGGAAGCGGACTATGATAGCCTCGTTCGTCCCGAGCGGATGATCGCTCCAGAATAATTGTTTCTGAATGATGAACGAACTGTCGAGGAATATATAGCTTTCTTTGACAGTCGTGAACCTTTAATTGGGTATCTTAGTTTAATCGGAGATACCCATTTATGGCTTCCAACGCCCCTCAGACCAACGGCGCAGTTGCGCTTCTTGCCCGGATTCTTCTTTCACTGCTGTTTATTCCGGCTGGCTTCAGCAAGCTGACCGCCATTGCCGGTACTGCCGGTTATTTCGCCAATCTCGGTCTTCCGCTGCCAACAGTAACCGCCGTAATCGTCGGACTGCTTGAATTTGTCGGCGGCATTGCCGTTCTCATCGGTTTTCAGACCCGTATTTCAGCCATCCTGCTCGGCCTGTTCACCATCGGTGCGGCTCTTCTTGCCCATGCAGCCCCGTTCGACCAGACCGCATTTATGAAAAATCTGGCCATTGCCGGCGGCTTTTTCATCCTGGCTCTGCATGGTGCGGGATCGCTTTCGGTTGACGCAAAGCGCGGCTGATTTATTTTAAAATTGCAAGCAACGGCACCGGCGGAAACGCCGGTGCCGTTTGTTTTGTGCTGTTGTCGTAGCGCGACAGTTTCCACCCCTTTATTTAAGCGTTTGCTTTTTTGCTTTTCCCCTATTTCAGAAATCGAACTTTTAATTGATCCGCCACTAGTTGTGTCATGTAATCATGTCAGTTAATGAGACTGTCTATTACCCAGTTCGGCAACCTCCCACGCTCGAACGACGGCAAATTCAGTATGTAACTTCTCTCATAGTTTAGGTTGTAGGAAATATGACGGTTTCATCTGCCACCAATGGCCAGTCCCCAGCTGGCCCCTCCTCTTCCCATGCGAATTACGGTTTCGCACTCACCAGCCTCACCGTATTGTTTTTCATGTGGGGCTTTATCACCTGTCTCAATGACATTCTGATTCCGCACCTGAAAAGCATTTTTCAGCTCAACTATACCCAGTCGATGCTGATCCAGCTTTGCTTCTTCGGCGCCTATTCGATCATGTCCCTGCCAGCGGGCATGCTGATCAAGCGTATTTCTTATAAGCGCGGCATCGTGGTCGGGCTTCTGGTCGCCGCTGTTGGCTGCGCCCTGTTCATTCCGGCTGCATCCTATCGTGTCTATGGTCTGTTTCTGGGCGCGTTGTTCGTACTGGCAACGGGCGTCACCTGTCTGCAGGTTGCGGCAAACCCCTATGTGACAGTGCTCGGCAAGCCGGAAACCGCTGCAAGCCGCCTGACGCTCACACAGGCTTTCAATTCGCTGGGAACCACCGTCGCACCGATCTTTGGTGCATTTCTGATCCTCTCGGCAGCAACCAGCGATGCAGGCGGAGCCGTCGAAGCGGATTCCACCAAATTCCCCTATCTCATGCTTGCCTTGGCGTTTCTGGTTCTCGCCATCGTCTTCGCCTTCCTGAAACTGCCGGACGTGCAGGAAGAAGAGGCGGCGGTTTCGTCGGGCGATGAAGGCACCTCTGCATGGCAACATCCGCATCTCGTTCTCGGCGCGATTGGCATTTTTGTCTATGTGGGCGCTGAAGTTAGCGTTGGCAGCTTCCTCGTCAATTTCCTGAGCGATCCCAATGTCGCGGGCTTGAACGAACAGACCGCAGCCCATTACGTCTCCTATTTCTGGGGCGGCGCTATGGTTGGGCGCTTCATTGGTGCGGCAGCAATGCGCTATATCGATGATGGCAAGGCGCTCGCCTTCAACGCAGTTATTGCTGCCGCCCTTCTGATCTTGACGGTCAGCACGACAGGCAATGTCGCGATGTGGGCCGTTCTGGCCGTCGGCCTCTTCAACTCGATCATGTTCCCGACGATTTTCAGCCTAGCACTGCATGGTCTTGGCCGAAACACCAGTCAGGGTTCGGGCATTCTGTGCCTCGCCATTGTTGGCGGTGCCATCGTTCCGCTGGCGCAGGGTGCATTGGCAGACACTATCGGCATTCACCATGCCTTCCTGATGCCGGTCGTCTGCTACCTCTATATCATCTATTACGGTCTGATCGGCAGCCGCCCGAAAACGGTCCGCTAATCAAACAAAAAGCCGGTCTGAATTTCAGACCGGCTTTTTTTAAACGCTGCATTTGAAAAATATCAGTTTTCAAGGCTCTCGCGAATACGCGCGGCAATCTCTGAAACGCCCGGCTTGCCACGACTTGCCTGAGCCGACACAAGACAGGCCTGCGACCGCAGAATAATACCATCTTCAAGAACCTTGAGATGGTTGGCGTGAAGCGTCGAGCCCGTCGAGGTGATATCGACGATCATGTCAGCAGAACCAGCCGCTGGTGCTCCCTCGGTCGCGCCCAGACTTTCGACAATGCGATAGACCTGAATGCCGTGCTTTTGCGAGAAAAACTGCTGCGTCAGCCGCCAGTATTTGGTGGCGATACGCAAACGGCGACCGTGGCTCTGGCGAAAATCCGCAGCCACATCATCAAGATCGGCCATCGTCGTGACATCGCGCCAGACTTCCGGCACGGCCACCACCACATCGGCATGACCAAAACCCAGTTCCGCCTCAATTGCCACGCGCTCATCGGCATGGGCCAGCGTCTCACGTACCAGATCTTCACCGGTCACGCCGAGATCGACCGAACCATAGCCAAGCTCACGCGCAATTTCGGATGCTGACAGGAACAGGATATCAAGTCCGTCCTCGCCTTCCACCCGTGCGCGATAATTGCGATTGTCGTCGGGCAGGATGACCTTGTACCCGGCCTTTTCCAGAACGGCGAGCGTCTGTTCCTTCAAGCGTCCCTTGGACGGGAGTGCCAGCGTCACGCTCATGAGTTTTCTCCCGCAAGAACCTGCAAGCGATCAAGCCAGATGGAAAAGCCGACACCGGGAATGGGTTCATCGGCCCCCAGCATGGTCAAAAGGCGGTCGTAACGGCCACCACCGGCCAGAACTGCATCCTTCCCGGCCTCGGGATTGCGGATTTCATAGACAAGGCCGGTATAATAATCGAGCGGACGACCGAAAGACGCATCATAAACAAGATCACCAGTCGCAATGCCCGCATCGGCAATAGCATTGGTCCGCGCCTCGAATTTCTGCAAGACGGTTTTGAGATCAAGCGCATTATCGGCGGCAAAAGCCCTCAGCGTAATCGCAGCCGAATCGAGTGTGACGCGCGTTTCCAGAAACTGGCGCAGCAGATCGAGCGCAGACGCGGGAAAACGCGTGACCGCCAGATCTTCCTTTTCGATCAGGCGCCGGGCGATTTCGGCAGGTGTGCGCCCTGCCCCCGGCGATATACCTGCTTCGAGCATTTCAATTTCAAGCAGTCGTGCCAACCCCGCCTCGTCACCTTCGCTCACCAGAAGGCCAAGCTTTTCGGGCAATGGGTCGCGCCGCTGTGCGCCGGTCAACTCGCTGAGTGCGGCTTCCATGGAATGCGCATCGCCAAAAGCGCGCAACAGCTTCTTACGCCAGCCCTGTGGCAGGCCCAGAGCCTTGAGCACTCCGGCAAAGACCGACTGATCGCCCAGCACGATTTCAAGCTTTGCATCCGGCACGACCGAATGCACGCAGGCCAACGCATCGGCAATGGAGCGTGCGTCCGATGCCGCCTCATCGGGTGCACCCAGATCCTCGATCCCGGCCTGAAGAAATTCGGCAGCCCCATCGCGGCGCTGGCGAAACACTTCGCCAAGATAGGCATAGCGTTTTGGCGTGGCCGCGTTGAGCGCAATATGGTTGCGGCACACGGGAATGGTGAATTCCGGGCGCAGGCACAGGCTGTCGCCATTTTCGTTTTCGGTCAGGAAAATCCGACGGCGCAAATCCTCGCCCGCCATATCCAGAAACGGATCGGCAGGCTGGATCAGCGGAATATCGACCAGTTCCGCTTCTCGCGCATCAAGGGTGTCGCGAAGCACATTGAAAACCGGAGATGGGCGCATCGCGATCATGGTGGCAATCACTTTGCGCTCTGAGCGCGGTCCTGCGCCTGACTGGCAAGGATGTCGCGAACTGCATCAACAAGCCCACTTTCACCAACCGTGATCTGTGCCGGACGGCTTTCGCGCCAGGTCACATTGTCCTCGATCTCGGCCGACAGGCGCTTGCCTTCAATGAGATCCTTGATCTGCACTTCACCGGCTTCGCGCTCCTGAGAGCCCTGAATAATGGCGCAAGGGGCATTGCGGCGGTCGGCATATTTCATCTGCGCCTTCATGCCGGAGCCGCCGACATACATTTCAGCGCGGATGCCAGCTTGCCGCAAATCGGAAACCATTTTCTGATAGCGGCCAAGGCTTTCGGTATCCTTGTCCATGACAAGCACCACCACCGGGCCGACATGATCGGAAACATCGAGCTTTCCGAGGTTTTTGAGCGCCGTCATCAGGCGTGAAACGCCGATGGAAAAGCCGGTCGCAGGCACCGGCTCGCCGCGAAAACGCGACACCAGACCATCATAACGACCACCGCCGCCGACCGAACCGAACACCACTTTCTGGCCGTCTTCATTGGTGACGTCGAACAGAAGCTCGGCTTCAAAAACCGGACCGGTATAATATTCAAGTCCACGCACCACCGAGGGGTCGATTTTCACGCGGCCTTCATAGCCACCAGCCGAAAACAGCGCCTGCATATCGGAAAGCTCTTTCACGCCTTCCTCGCCCTTGGCGTTGTCGGCGACGACCGATTGCAGATTGGCGATGGTTTCGGCACCTGATGCGCCACCGGCTGCGGTGAAAGCCAGAACGTTTTCAATTGCAGAATCCGAGAGTTCTGCGCCCTTGGTGAAGTCGCCGCTCTCATCAAGACGGCCCTTGCCCAAGAGAAGGCGCACACCCTCCTGACCAAACTTGTCGAGCTTATCGATAGCGCGCAGCACATTGAGCCGCTTGACGGCATTGCCCTCGCCTTCGAGGCCAATCGCGTCGAGAACGCCATCAAGCACCTTGCGGTTGTTGACGCGGATCACATAATCGCCGCGCTGAATGCCAAGGCGCTCCATGGTGTCGGCCATCATCATGCACATTTCGGCATCCGCCGAGACATTGGGCGCACCAACCGTGTCGGCATCGAACTGCATGAACTGGCGAAAACGGCCCGGTCCCGGCTTCTCATTGCGGAACACCCAGCCATTGCGATAGCTGCGATAGGGTTTTGGCAGGCTCTCGAAATTTTCAGCAACATAGCGCGCCAGCGGTGCGGTCAGATCATAGCGCAGCGACAGCCATTGTTCGTCATCGTCCTGAAACGAGAACACGCCCTCATTGGGCCGGTCCTGATCGGGCAGGAATTTGCCCAGCGCGTCCGTATATTCGATGAGCGGCGTTTCCACCGGCTCGAAACCATAAAGGTCATACACTTCGCGGATGGTCGCCATCATTTTTTCGGCGGCGCGCAAATCATCCGGCACCCGATCGACAAACCCGCGCGGCAAACGCGCCTTCATCTTGTCCGCTTTATCGGCCATTTTTCCTGCCTGAACGCTGATTATCCATGGATGCCATGAACTGGCAAATCCGAATTGCCCGTTTCCTAACCGATCAGCACTGGTGCGGCAAGTGCGATGAAGCGATTTGATCGCTTCCGTTAGAGCGTATTCCGATCTGATTGAATGAGATCGGCGCTCTATCTTTTGATGCAAAACGTATCTTATCCGAAAACCGTTTCAAAGTTTTCGGGGTGTGCTCCAAGATCGTAAGGGCTCATGGTTACGCCACCGGCAATGGTGGCATTCGAGCAGGCAGGCGAATTAAGCTTGAAACCGGATTATTCGGCGGCAATGAGCGCAAAGTCGCCTTGCGCACCGGGTACCACTTCATAGGGCACATCGAATTGCACCGGACGCAGCGAAATATAGCCGTTGTGGATGTTGAGCACGTGCGAGTAGACCTGAGCACCGCTTTCGAGGATCGGCAACTTGTCCTCATGCATGATGCTGATGACGATTGCCTGCGGACAGCGGCTTTTCAAGGCTGCATGGAACCGCATCTTGGCAGCCGGATCGAGCGCGCCGGTGGCTTCGTCAAGGAAGATGACCGAGGGCTTATGCAGAAGAATGCGCGCCAGCACCAGCTTCTGCTTCTGTCCGCCGGAAAGCACCATATCCCAGGGCGCACCATCCGCATCCGCCGCGTTCATCCGCTCGATGAATTCACCGAGCCCCGCTTCGTGCAGGACGGCTGCAACGGCAAGATCGCTGAAATTATCGGCATCTCCCGGCAGGCTGACCAATTTCTTCAGTGAGACGGAGGGAAATTTGGCATCCTGTGTCGCATAAAGTGCGGAGGCGTTTTGCGGATAGATGATTTCGCCCGCACCATAAGACCACAGACCGTTCAGCGCCTTGATAAACGAGGTTTTGCCCGAGCCGGATTCGCCGCGCATATAGACCCAGTCACCCGCACGGATATTGATCACGCCCGAGCGTAGGAACGGTGTTTCGCTGTCAGGCCCCTGCATGAGCGCCAGATTGCGAACCGACAGGCCGAAGCGCGGATGCTGCGTGGCGAATGAGAAACTGTTGACGCCGGTGCGGGCATAAAATTCCGCTGGTTCGCGTACATTTTCGATCGATTGCGCAAGGCCGGTGACGCGCGCCGCATTGGCGCGCAGATTGGCGATGGCTGGCATGACCTGAATGAACCACGAGCAATCATTGATCATGGCGGCGACCAGTTCAGCTCCCGTCACATAATTGCGGAAGCTGACGGCACCGCTCATATAGGGCAGAAGCCCCGGAATATAGGCGATGATGCGGTTGGAGAGAAAGCCATAGGCCTGCGAAAAAGCCAGATAGCTCGCATCGAAGCGGTTGAGCTTATGCCACGTCTGATCGACATCCTTGTAAAGACGGTTATTCACCGATTGCTGCACGGCTTCGCCTTGAGAGGCGGAAATCTGGAAGCTGCGTCGCAGGAGCGTGGTCCACTCGCCACGATAGGAGCCTTCCGCCTGCTGCATGCGCAGGTTCAGCCGCTCCAGACGACGACCGATCACCACGGCGACTAGCGTACCGAGAGGCACATAAAGTGCGATTGCCGCAAAGGCGAGAAGCGCGCCGCCGTAGGCACCGAACAGTTCCAGCCCCTGAACCTCGGTCGACATTTCAATGAGTTTTTGCCCGACGAAAAAGCCAGACATCAAAACACCGACAATTCCGGTCACCAGACCGATGGCGCCGCCGGTCATGCCCTTGACGGATTCCTGCAAGCGCTGATCGACATTGTCGATGCTGTCTTTACCGCGTCCCTGCTGCAGATGGAAATGCGCATGGCGTCCGTTGAGCATCGCGCTCGAAAACTGATCATTGAGCCATTTGCGCCATTTGCGGTGCAAGGTCGTCGACAGAAAATGGCGCGAGCCGACCAGCATCACGTCCTTGGCCAGCATCAGCATAATGAGAATGCCGGCATTGGCTGCAATAGCCAGAAGCGGATGCTGCAAGGGAGCGGTGTTGACGTTGACGATGGAGTTCATCAGCAGGCCGGAGGCTTCCGCTACCCAGACTGTCGTTTTGCTGACGATGGCTGTCAGAGCAAAGATTGCAATGGTCAGCGCCCAGGCTTCTTTCCAACGATCCGAAACCCAATAGGCGCGCATCAGACCCCAGAACGATGTCATTGAAGCCATGGCAGACCTATCCCCTGCAGGCGGGGTGTGCCGATCTGTCTGCCGAACTTGCTTCAATTGATTACCTCGCTCAGGTCGCCATGATAACGCCGTGTAACATATTGCAACAAAGTGTGCTTAACGCAGTATTAATAGTCAACACAAAACGCGAGCACATAAGAGTGAGTTTCAGGCCCGAGAGGGCCAATAGATTGAAAACATTGCGCTATAAAAATCGCTTATTAACCAAAAAACTTTCTCAAAAAGGCAGGTTTTCAGTGCAGCGGTTTGTTACAGGAATTAAAATTTAAACGATTTGACTTTTCTGGTGTAACGCAAATCACTTCAAGAATTAAAGATATAAAGATTTCTTTATATCATATTGACACAGTTTCGATTTTCGCTCACACTTGAAAAATCATGGTTCCTCGTCGCCCATCGGTGGCGAGGCTAAGAGGGAAGCCGGTGCGCTAAGTATGTATTTTAACACGTATCTTGTCCGAAAACCGTTTCATGCTTTTCGGGATGCGTTTAAAAAAGCAAGGCCGGAGCTGCCCCCGCAACTGTAAGCGGCGAGCTGACATTCATTTCGAGCCACTGGAACATGTTCCGGGAAGGCGGATGAAGGCAATGACCCGCAAGCCAGGAGACCTGCCATGATGCAGTAACGTCAACGGGCGGGGTGTCCCGGTGTGTCGCAGCAACCGCGCTTCAGCGCGTGGTTTTCCGTTGCACGCATTCTGAAGACCCTGCCCCAACCTGAATCGGGGTAAACAGTCATGTCAAACGCCACCATCGCTACCGCCACACTGGGCGTGCCGCGCATCGGCCGCCATCGCGAGCTTAAATTCGCGCTCGAATCCTACTGGTCCGGCAAAAGCGACGCATCGCAGCTTCTCGACACCGCAAAAGCGCTTAGAGCCGCCAACTGGCTGGAGCAGAAAAAACGCGATATCGCCAAAATTCCATCAAATGACTTTTCGCTCTATGACCATGTGCTCGATACCGTTGCTATGGTCGGGGCCATTCCGTCCCGCTATGGCTGGAGCGGTGGAGAGGTTTCGCTCGATACGTATTTTGCCATGGCGCGCGGGCGCGAGGGTGAAGCGTCATCCTGCGGCCATAGCCATCACGGGCAGGACGCTTCAGGTGTCACCGCGATGGAGATGACCAAATGGTTTGACACCAATTATCACTATATGGTGCCGGAACTGGCCGACGATCAGGTGTTTCAGCTCTCAAGCACCAAAATCCTCGACCATTTCCTTGAGGCAAAGGCGCTCGGCGTCCATACGCGTCCCGTGCTTCTCGGGCCTGTAACTTTCCTGAAACTCGCCAAACCGACCACGCCAGGCTTTAACCCGCTTGCGCTATTGCCGAAACTCTTGCCGATCTATGCGCAAATTCTGCAAAAGCTTGCAGAAGCCGGTGCTGATTGGGTGCAGGTGGACGAGCCAGCGCTTGTGCTCGATTTGATCCCCAACGAGCTGTCAGCCTATGAGCTCGCCTACCGGCAATTGGCATCCGACGCCTACCCCAAAATCATACTGGCGACTTACTTCGGCGCGCTTGGCAACAATCTCGACACAGCCTTGTCGCTGCCCGTCGCAGGACTGCATGTCGATCTGGTCCGCGCGCCGCAACAGCTTGATGACGTCGTCGCAAAAATAGGCCCGGAAAAGGTTCTGTCGCTCGGCGCCATCGACGGGCGCAATATCTGGCGCGCCGATCTCGGCTCGATCATCGACCGGATACAGCCGTTTGTCGAGCAACGCGGTTCGCATACGGTGGAAATCGCGCCATCCTGCTCGCTCCTGCATGTGCCGATCGATCTGGAACTGGAAAACGCTCTTGATGCGGATTTGAAAAGCTGGCTTGCTTTCGCTACGCAGAAGATCGATGAGTTGGTCGTTTTGGGCAAGGCGCTGGGCTCGGGCAAAAGCACCGTCCTGCCGCAACTCAAAGCCGCAAGCGAGGCAATCGCCGCGCGCAAGGCTTCCCCAAAAGTACACGATAAGAATGTTGAAAAACGTGTCGGGGCCATCGATCAATCCATGCAGCGCCGCAACAGCGCCTTTAGCGCGCGCCAGAAGCTTCAAAGCGAAAAGCTCGGCCTGCCGCGTTTTCCGACCACCACCATAGGCTCGTTTCCGCAGACATCGGAAGTCCGCAAGGTGCGCGCCGCCCATAACAGGGGTGAACTCGGCAACAGCGACTATGAGGCTTTCATCGCCAAGGAAACCGAAGCCGCCATCCGCTGGCAGGAGGAAATCGACCTCGACGTGCTGGTGCATGGTGAATTCGAGCGCAATGACATGGTGCAGTATTTCGGCGAAAAACTATCGGGTTTTGCCTTCACCAAACATGCCTGGGTGCAAAGCTACGGCTCGCGCTATGTGCGACCGCCGATCATTTTTGGCGATGTTTCGCGGCCTCAACCAATGACGGTGGGCTGGTGGCGCTATGCGCAGTCACTGACCACGCGGCCCGTCAAGGGCATGCTCACCGGACCTGTCACCATCCTGAACTGGTCTTTCGTGCGTGACGACATTCCGCGTGCTGCGACCTGTCGCCAGATTGCGCTCGCCATCCGCGACGAGGTCGGCGATCTGGAAAAAGCAGGAGCGGCAATGATCCAGATCGATGAGGCGGCCTTGCGTGAAGGTCTGCCATTGCGGCGCTCGGAATGGAAAACCTATCTCGACTGGGCGGTTGAATCTTTCCGCATCTGTTCGAGCGGTGTCGCCGATCAGACCCAGATTCACACCCATATGTGCTATTCGGAATTCAACGACATTATCGATGCGATTGCCGCGATGGATGCGGATGTGATTTCTATTGAGACCTCGCGCTCGCGCATGGAATTGCTCGACGCCTTCAACGCGTTCAAATATCCAAACGAGATCGGACCGGGCGTCTATGACATTCATTCGCCGCGTGTGCCTGATGTGAGCGAGATGACAAATCTTCTGTCGCTGGCCCGCAAACGGCTTTCGGACGGCCAGATATGGGTCAATCCCGATTGCGGCCTGAAAACGCGCAAATGGGATGAGGTGCGCCCTGCCCTCATCAATATGGTCGCGGCAGCCAAGGGTCTGCGGACAGCGCAGGCTTGATCCTTCAGTCCCGCTTCGCAAGCGCGGAGCGGAACTGTTTTCCTATTGTCACATACCCGTCATGCAATCGGAATAAGAACGCCGCAAACCTTAAACGATGCGGGGCCGATGCTACACAACCCTTCCCTGTCGGGCGAAATAGCCGTCAAGACGACGGCGCTCAGCCTTGCCTATGGCCCGGCAACCATTTTGAACCAGATCGATCTGGCGCTTCCCAAAGGACAGACGCTCGCCCTGCTCGGACCTTCAGGCTGCGGGAAGACAACGCTCCTGCGCATTGTCGCGGGCCTGCTTGCTCCGACTAAAGGCAGCGTTTCGATCAATGGCGTCACGGTTGCCGATGCGTCGGCCCAAACCTTCATCCCGCCGGAAAAACGTCATCTTGGCATGGTGTTTCAGGATTATGCACTGTGGCCGCATATGAGTGTCGCGGGCAATGTTTCCTTTCCGTTGGAAATGCGCGGTATCAACCGCGCTGAACGCGACAAACGCGTTGCCGCAGCGCTGGAACGCGTTGGGCTTGCAGGCTTCGGCAATCGCTCGACCAGTGATATGTCGGGTGGTCAGCAGCAGCGCGTGGCAATTGCGCGCGCCATCGTTGCCGAACCGGGACTGGTTCTGTTCGACGAGCCGCTTTCCAATCTCGACCGCGAATTGCGCGAAAACATGGTGGCCGAAATTGGTCAGCTTGTCGCCAATTTGGGTCTCACTGCCATTTATGTCACCCACGACCAGAGCGAGGCTTTTTCTCTGGCCGATCAGGTTGCGGTGATGCGCAGCGGCATCATCGAACAGCTGGCGCCGCCGGAACTTCTTGTTTCGCAGCCCTCAAACCCCAAGGTTGCCGATTTTCTGCGGCTCGGCTGCATCATGCCGGTGGAGCGTGATGACAGCATCTATCGCATAGCCGGCACGAATATCCGTATTGGGCATGATGCAGAGTCGGGAGACGCGACGCATGTTCTGCTGCCCGCGCGCGCGGTTCGCAGTTGCGCACCTCAGGACGCTGCCATTCCGGCAATCGTGCTGCGCAGCCAGTTTCGCGGGGACGGGCATCTGACGACCGTGCGCATCGGTGACACAACCACGGCGCATGAACTTACCTATCTCGACAGTGTGCGGCTTACGCCGGGCGAGCCCATCGGCATCGCCATCGATCCCGGCCAGCTGCGCTGGTTCTCATAATGATTTCAACAGGCACATCTCAGGAGGCACATATGAAGAAATCCATTCTCGGAGCAAGTCTTGCGCTCGCAACCGCACTTTTCGCCAGCACCGCAGCCTATGCAGACATCACCGTCTATTCGGCAGGCCCCGGCAGCCTGATCGAAAAGCTCGCCGCGGGCTTCACGGCAAAGAACGGCACCAAGGTCAATGTCTTTCAGGCAACGACCGGCAAGATCATGGCCCGCATCGAGGCCGAAGCTGCAAACCCCGCCGTCGATGTGCTGATCTCGGCTTCGTGGGACACGGCAACCGATTTTGCCAAGCGCGACTGGCTCGTCGCCTATACCAGCCCGAACGCTGAAAAAGTGCCGGATTTCCTGAAGAATGAAACGGCTGTCGCGCAGGGCGTGTCGGCACTCGGCATCGCATGGAACCCGAATAGCAAGACGCCGAAGCCCACTGAATGGGCAGACCTTGCCAAGCCGGAATACAAGGATCTGGTCAACCTGCCCGATCCGGCGCAGTCCGGCGCAAGCTTTGAACTGGTCGCCGCCCTTCAGGCGCAACAAGGCTGGGATTTGTTCAAGAACCTCAAGGCCAACGGTGCCGCCGTTGCCGGTGCCAATGCCGAAGCGCTGAACCCGGTGCTTCAGGGCGCCAAGGCCGCCGTTTTCGGCGCGGTCGATTACATCTCGCTTGCAGGCAAGGCCAAGGGCGAATCCATCGAAGTGATTTTCCCGGCGTCCGGCACAGTGGTCGCGCCACGCCCGGCCATGATCCTCAAATGGTCGAAAAATCAGGACGAGGCCAAGAAGTTCATCGACTATATGCTGTCCGATGACGGCCAGAAACTGGTGGCTGCAACCTATCTGATGCCTGCCCGCAGCGATATCCCCGCCAATCGCCCGCTGATCAGCGAACTCAAGGTGCTGCCTGTCGATGCAAAGGAAGTCTATGGCAAGCGCGATGAAACGCTGAAGGAATTCGGCGCGATTTTCGCCGGCAAATAAGCAGCGCATTCCATGAAGGCAAACAGTTCCACCGCCAACAATCCGCTCGGTCTCGCCGCCATCACCGGGCTTGCACTGGTCGTGGTGGTGCCGTTTGCCTTTATTGTGCTTCAGGGGATTTTCCCAAAACTCGGACAGGGTTCGCTGGCCGAACCCTTCCTGCATCTGCCAGCCCTTTTCGGTGACCCGAAATTGTTGCGCATGAGCGGCAATACCGTTCTGCTCGGCCTCTGCGTTGTGGCATTGTCGGCGCTGATCGCCGTACCGCTCGCCGTATTCCGCGCACTCTATAAGGTGCCTTTCGCCGTGTTCTGGGATGTGCTGATGCTCGTTCCCTTCATGATCCCGCCTTATATCGCGACGCTCGGCTGGATCATGACCTTGCAGCCGCGCGGCTATCTTGAACAGCTTCTAGGCTTTCATCTGGCGCCGTTCCTGTTTTCGCTTGCGGGCATGACGTTCGTGATGGCGCTCAATACCTTTCCGCTGGTCTATTTCGCCGTTTCGCGCACCATTGAAGCCGTGGGCGCGCGCTATTCCGATGTCGGTCGCGTCTTCGGCGCTTCGCCTTGGCGGGCCTTTTTTCGCATCACCCTGCCGCTGGCAACGCCCGGACTTGCGGCAAGCCTGCTTCTGGTTTTTGCCGCGGCCATCGAAGAATATGGCACACCGGCAGCGCTTGGCCGACGTTCGGGCTTTGAGGTGCTGGTAACGGAGATTGATCTGCGCATTTCCGATTGGCCGATAGACCTTGCGGGTGCCGCCGTCTTCTCGCTGACACTGGTCTGCCTGTCGCTCGCAGCCTTTCTGGTGCAACGCTGGATCTTGACACGACGCTCCTATGTAACAACCGGCGGCAAACCACAATCCAAGGACAAGCGCCCGCTCGGCACCCTCACCGTTCCGGTGGTCGCCCTTTTCGCGCTGGTCGCCTTCCTTGCAACCGGCGTACCGCTGTTGGCTATCCTCGCAACCGCACTGTCAAAAACCATTTCAGGCGGGCTGACCGCAGCCAATCTCGGCTTCGACAATTTCGCAGCCATCGCGAAAGACAGCGCGGGCGGTATGCAGGCGCTGTTCAACTCTCTATCTCTGGGGCTGGCGAGCGCGCTTTTCACCGGCATTCTCGGTGCGGTTGCCGCCTATGCGGTGGTAAAAATGCGCTTTCGCGGCCGCTTCTGGCTCGATGTGCTGACGGTTCTGCCCAATGCCCTGCCCGGTGTCGTGGTGGCAGTCGGGCTTATTCTGGCGTGGAACCAGCCATCATTGCCGATCTCGCCCTATAACACGCCGCTGATCTTGCTGCTCGCCTATTGCTGCATCCTGCTGCCGCAACCGATCCGCTATGCCTCCGCCGCCTTTCATCAGATCGGCGATAATCTGGAGGCTGCTGCGCGCGTTTGTGGTGCAAACAGTTTCACAGCGTTCCGCCGCATCATGCTGCCGTTGATTGCGCCAAGCTTGATCACGGCGATGCTTTTGGTCTTCGCGGTCGCCACGCGTGAACTAGTCGCCTCAATCCTCGTTGCACCGGTTGGTATGCAGACCATATCGATCTTCATCTGGCGACAATTCGAGCAAGGTTCGGTCGGGCTTGGTATGGCGATGGCTTTTGTCGCTATCCTCATCACCACTTTCGTGCCGCTCGCGCTTCTAGGGCTACTTAAGCGCTACAGTCGCCAAGCACTGTAGTCGCCCAACACGACGTCATATTGACGCCTGATTATTTCACATAAAGCGCGCGCGAGCGTTCCAGATGTCGTAGCATAGCAGCTTCCGCTTCATCGGCATTCTGGTTTGCCAGATGCTCGACGATTTCTTCATGCTCGGAGAGCGTGTGTTTCTCCTTACCGGTCCAGATCAGCATGTGGATGTGATATTCGCGCAGCCAGGCCAGCATGGCTTCACTGACAGCAATAAAAATAGGATTGCCGGAGATTTTTGCGATGCGGATGTGAAATTCCATATCGGCGGAGATGAAGACGTCAGCATTGCCGAGCGCCTGACGCTGGCGGGCGATGATTGCCTTGAGTTCTTCAATATCCTGCGCTGTGGCTTTCTGCGCCGCTTCTCGAGCAATGCCGCGCTCGAAAAAGATGCGGGCGCTTTTCAAATGCTCCAGCGTATCAATCGATTGTGCCAGCATGATTTTCGCGGTCGAATCAACCTGCTGGAAAATCGACCGTGCCGTCAGTTTCAGAACCTTGGCGCGCTCGCCATGCGAAATACTGACCAGTCCCATTTTGGCCAGCGACTGCATGGCCTCGCGGATTGCCGGACGACCGACACCGAAACGTTCCATCAAGACGCGCTCGGATGGCATTTCATCGCCGGGCTTGAGTTCCCCCGACGTGATCATATTTTCAAGCCGGTCAAAGACCTCGTCGGAAAGCTTACGGCGAACGATAGGTTCGATCGGCTGGGTCATCGCGCCTCATCCCTCATGAATTTACCCCTTTATGCACCGTCCGCGAAGGCGAGAAAAGGCGTTTACCCGCTTTGCCAGAAAGGTCATAATTTTCCGCTTGCAGTTATGGAGTACTCATTATACCAGTTAATGAGTTTACGCCAAGCGGCTTATCGCAAGCTGACCATAAACTCCGAAGTACAGCGATTATTATGAAGATTTGCTTTACCTATCGTATCGAAACCACTGGCAGCATCGAAAAGATGGCTGCCAAGATCGCCAGTGATCAGTCGACCGGCACATTCGTTGCGCTTCCCGGTGAAACCGAAGAGTTGAAAGCCCGCGTTGCCGCCCGCGTTATCGCAATTCGCCCGCTGGAGGATGCGAGCGTTCCGGCATGGCCGGAACTCGAACCCGGCCATGGCCCCATCAAGCGTGCCGATGTCGATATCGCCTTTCCGCTTGATGCCATTGGCACTGATCTCGCGGCTCTGATGACCATTGCCGTTGGCGGCGTTTATTCCATCAAGGGGATGACTGGCATCCGTGTCGTGGACATGAAGCTGCCGGAGGTTTTTCGCGAGGCGCATCCCGGCCCGCAATTCGGCATTCCCGGAAGCCGCAGGCTGACCGGCGTTGAAAAACGCCCGATCATTGGCACCATCGTTAAGCCAGCGCTTGGTCTTCGTCCGCACGAGACGGCGGAACTGGTGGGTGAATTGATCCAATCCGGCGTTGATTTCATCAAGGACGACGAAAAGCTCATGAGCCCGGCCTATTCGCCGCTCAAAGAGCGTATTGCGGCAATCATGCCGCGCATTCTCGATCACGAGCAGAAGACCGGCAAGAAGGTCATGTATGCGTTTGGTATTTCGCATGCCGATCCTGATGAGATGATGCGCAACCACGATATGGTGCTGGAAGCGGGCGGCAATTGCGCGGTCGTCAACATCAATTCGGTCGGCTTTGGCGGTATGAGTTTCTTGCGCAAGCGCTCCGGTCTGGTGCTGCATGCGCATCGCAATGGCTGGGATGTGCTCACCCGCAATCCGGGCGCCGGCATGGATTTCCGCGTCTACCAGCAATTCTGGCGGCTTCTCGGCGTCGATCAGTTCCAGATCAACGGCATTCGTGTGAAATATTGGGAGCCGGACGAAAGCTTTATCAATTCGTTCAAGGCGGTCAGTACGCCAATGTTTGATGCGTCCGATTGCCCGCTCCCGGTAGCCGGTTCCGGTCAATGGGGCGGTCAGGCTCCCGAAACCTATCAGCGCACCGGTCGCACCACCGATCTTTTGTACCTGTGCGGTGGTGGTATCGTCAGTCATCCGGGTGGACCCGCGGCAGGCGTGCGCGCTGTGCAGCAGGCGTGGGAAGCGGCGGTCGCCGATATTCCGCTCGAAACCTATGCCCAAGACCATCCAGAACTTGCGGCGTCTCTCGCCAAATTCGGAAAAGCAGGCGAATAATGTCCGAAAAACTTCTTCTTTCCTATTACGGTGACGACCTCACCGGCTCGACCGATGTCATGGAAGCGCTTGCCTCGCATGGCGTCGAGACTGTTTTGTTCATGAACGAGCCCGATGATGCGCTGCTTGCACGCTTTGCCCATTGCAAGGCCATCGGGCTTGCAGGCACCAGCCGCAGTGAAACGCCGGACTGGATGGATGAGCATCTGACCCCGGCCTTCAACTGGCTTAAAAGCCTCGATGCCGCCATCTGTCATTACAAGGTCTGCTCGACATTTGATTCCGCACCCCATGTCGGCAATATCGGCAAGGCTGTGGAAATCGGCAAAGCGATCTTTGATCAGGCCTATGTACCGCTGATCGTCGGTGCGCCACAGTTGAAACGCTACACGTCTTTCGGCAATCTTTTCGCCGCGTATCAGGGCGAGGTCTATCGCATCGACCGGCATCCGGTGATGAGCCGTCATCCGGTTACGCCGATGGATGAAGCGGATCTGCGCCTGCATCTGGAGAAACAGACAGCCCTCAAAACAGTGCTTGCTGATCTCGCGATGCTTGCAGCCGATGATCGTGATGCACGCGTCGACGCACTTGCCGCGAATGCCGACGGAATGCTGCTCTATGATGTCGATAGCCCCGAAAGCCAGTTGCAGGCGGGTGGGCAGCTTTGGCGGCAGCGTGGGAACCTCGATCGTGGCAAAGGCTGGTTTGTCGCCGGTTCGTCAGGCATTGAATACGCGCTTCTGGCCGCATGGGCAAAGGCTGGTCTGATCGGTGGCAGGAAAGAGTTTCCGCTACCAGGCAAAGCCGAGCGCATCGCGGTTGTTTCAGGCAGTGTGTCGCCGACGACTGAACGCCAGATCAGGACTGCGACAGCTTCGGGGTTTACCGGCATCGATCTCAACCCGCTCGAGCTTCTGGGCGAGAATGGCAGTCAGGCCATCGAAAAAGCCATTGCGGAAGGCCAGCAGGCCCTGCAGACGGGCAGCAGCGTTATTCTCAACACTGCACTTGGCCCTTCGGCTGATCGTGGCAATGAAATCGACCGCATTGCCGGAAGTCGCCACAAGCTCGGGCGTATTCTCGGAGCGATCCTGCGCAATCTCGTTGAACGCGAACAGCTTAGCCGTGCGGTGATTGCCGGGGGCGATACGTCGAGCCATGCCTTGCGCGAATTGCACGTCGAAGCACTGACCACGTTGCTGCCCTTGCCGCAGACGCCGGGATCGCCGCTCTGCACAGCGCATGGCGCTCATGCTGCCACCAATGGTTTGCAAATTGCTCTCAAGGGAGGGCAGGTCGGAAGCGATACTTATTTCAGTCAAATCAGGGACGGGTTGCCAGTTTAATCAACTGGTATACTCATTAACTGGTTATACCAGTATACCATTATGCCACCACTAGGGAAGGAACTATACTCATGACAGCTATTGCTTTGTTCGGCGCAGGCGGAAAGATGGGCTACCGTCTTTCCAAGAACCTTCAGGGTTCGCGCTTTGACGTCCGTCACATCGAAGTCAGTGATGCAGGCAAGGCACGCCTGAAGAACGATCTTGGCATTAACGCTATCGATGCCGATAAGGGTCTTGAGGGCGCGGAAGTCGTTATTCTGGCAGTACCCGATACGATCATCGGCAAGGTTGCGGCAAGCATTGTCGACAAGCTCAAGCCCGGCACCATGGTCGTAGCGCTCGATGCCGCAGCACCCTTCGCCGGTCATCTGCCGGAACGCGCCGATCTCACCTATTTCGTGACGCATCCCTGCCATCCGCCGATCTTCAACGACGAAACCGATATGAAGGCCAAGAAGGACCATTTCGGTGGTCTGTTTGCCAAGCAGCATATCGTTTCCGCCCTCATGCAGGGACCGGAAGAAGCCTATGCGCTGGGCGAAGAAATCGCTAAAGTCATCTGGGCACCGGTCATGCGCTCGCATCGTGTGACGGTTGAACAGCTTGCAATCCTTGAGCCGGGCCTGTCGGAAACCGTTGCCGCCTCGCTTCTCGTCGTCATGAAACAGGCGATGGACGAATGCGTGCGCCGTGGTGTGCCGGAAGAAGCAGCCCGCGACTTCCTGCTCGGTCACATGAATGTTCTGGGCGCGGTCATCTTCGGCGAAGTCGAAGGCGTGTTCTCGGATGCCTGCAACAAGGCCATCGAATTCGGTATTCCCGCACTGATGCGCGACGACTGGAAGAATGTATTTGAGCCGGAAGAGATTGCCGAGAGCATCCGTCGTATTACATAATCATTGACCGGGAGGGCGTAAGCCCTCCCCTCTCCTGCGAGGCTGATCTAACCGCGATGGTCATGCCATTACACAAAATCCGCAGATCGCGCGTGATCAGCCCGGACGTGGGCAAACCATCGCTGATGCCTTCCTCGCGCCGACATTTGATGACCGGGCATTTTTTGAACGCAAAATATAATGCGCACTGATCCGTTTTCCGAACACGTTTCCTGCACACGGTCGTACAGCCCCTACCCTTGAGCGAAGCTCGTTTTCAAATAACTGCCGAAATTTCTTTCAAAACCAGATTGAACCAAATTGCATAAGCCGCGTTTACTTAGCGTTCGTTAACCATAACGGAGGCTGTCATGCTCTGGTATTATAAACTGGAAAGCACTTTTGCCGCCGCATTCGTCATCGGCGCGGCTCTCACCTTCTGGTGGATGTAAAGCGGGTCATACCGCTTCGTTTTTCGACGCATTAAACGACCATCTGGATACAGGAAGGATGCAATATGGAGTGGCTCCAATGGGCGGGCTTTGTCCTGATTGCTTTTATGCCTGCACTTATTCTCGGCCTTACATTTATTGAAAAAGGCCGGATCTGACAGGCAATGAACACGTCAATCAAATCTGAATGCAGTAAAATTAAATATTACGCTTCGGCCTGATATGAACGGGCCGAAGCTTTTTTAATATAATTGATGGTTGTTTTAAAAAGCCAATTTGGCCTTTTCACGATGGTTTCATGTCTCGTATGGGCATTTTACAATTTCGGATGACTTTCGTGTATGCAACGCATATGCACGATTGGGCGAAATTGAAAATTGCTGGCATGAAAGGATATCATCATGAGCGAAGCCACCCTGCTAACGGTCGATCATCTCTTTGAACGTGTCAGTGATATTTTCCGCAAAGCCGGGTTGAGCGAGGCTCATGCACAATCTGTTGCCCGTACGATTGTTGCCGCAGAACGTGACGGCTGCAAATCCCATGGCGTTTATCGTATCGAAGGATGCCTTCGCACGATTAAAAGCGGCAAGGTTGTGCCGGATGCAGTGCCGGTGCTGACAGTGGATGAAACTGCGGTCGTGCGCATTGACGCCAAAGGTGGCTTTGCCAATCTGGCCTTTGAAACCGGAACACCGGCTCTTGTCGAACGTGCCCGCAAATTGGGTCTTGCAGCCCTCGTCATCAACGATTGCACACATTTCGCAGCCCTTTGGCCTTAGGTCGAAGCACTGGCGCAAGAGGGACTGTCTGCCATTGCCATGTGCCCGAGCTATGCCACGGTCGCACCTGCGGGCGGCACAAAGCCGCTGCTTGGCACCAATCCCTTTGCCTTCGGCTGGCCGCGTCCGGGTGAAAATCCTTATGTCTTTGATTTTGCAACCAGCGTTGCAGCACGCGGTGAACTCGAACTCTATCGGCGCGCGGACAAGCCCCTTCCGGAAGGCTGGGCGATTGACGCGGAAGGCAACCCCACCACCGATCCTGAAGCAGCCCTTGCAGGTGCGATGCTTCCATTCGGCGGTCATAAAGGCTCGGCTATTTCAACAATGATCGAGCTGCTGGCCGGTTCGATGATCGGCGATTTCAACAGCCCGGAAGCGCTCGAATTTCTAGGCACCACCACCATTGCACCGCGCCACGGCGAGTTGATCATTGCTTTTGATCCAGCACGTATGGCGGGTGGACGCGGCAATCCGCTCCAGCATGGCGAAGCGCTGATTATGGCCATTGCCGGACAGGGAGCCCGCCTGCCCTCACAGCGCCGGTTCGCGGCGCGCAGCCTATCGCTTTCCAAGGGTATTTCGCTCACACAAGCTGAAATGTCCCAATTGGACATGCTGCGCGACAAGGGACTGGCCGCAGTCGAATAGAATTCAGTCGCCTGGCGTATCGCCGGGCAGCAAATCCTGTTCAGCCTGTTGTGATTTCTGATGCGTAAACCCCTTGAGGCCCGGCGCGGTTTCTTTCGCGTCGCGTTTGATCTCGACGGGGCTCATCGCATAATGAACGGCAAGGGACGCAATCGAGGTCAGCGCGCTTGCGTGAATGCGCTCATAGCCGTGCGATGCATCGACGCCGAAGGCCAGAAGTGCTGTGCGCACATCGTGCCCTGCCTCGACCGCCGATGCCGCATCGGAGCGATAATAACGGAACACATCCTTCTGCACCGGAATGTTGTTTTCGAGGCAAAGCTCATACAGCTTCTTTGTCAGGTGAAAATCGAACGGGCCGGTCTGGTCGGCCATGGCAAGGGTTACGCCGAACTCCGACGAATTCTGTCCCTCGGCACTGGTGCCATTATCGATGGCGACCAGCGAGGCAATGTCGGGCACGACCACCGCCGACGCACCGACGCCCACTTCCTCACCGATGGTAAACAGCCAATAGGTATCGACCGGCGTTTGCGCATTCATCCTTTGCATCGCTTCGAGTGCCGCGAGCATGATGGCAACGCCCGCCTTGTCATCGAGATGGCGCGAGACGATAAAGCCGTTATCGATGAATTCCGGCGTCGGATCGACGGCGACGATATCACCGACATCAATGCCAAGCTGCACAAGATCATCCTTGTTGCGCGCAAGCGCATCGACGCGCAGCTCGACATATCGCCAGCCAGCGGGCTGCGTATCGACCTCGTCATTGAAGGTATGGCCGGAGGCTTTCAATGGCAGGATCGAGCCGCGATAGATGCCCTTCGATGAGAAAATCGATACGCGTGCGCCCTCGGCAAAGCGCGCCGACCAGTTGCCAATCGAGACCAGTTCAAGCCGCCCATTGTCTTTGAGATATTTGACTTGCGCGCCCAATGTGTCGACATGCGAGACGATGCCGCGCGCCGGGCGTTCGGAAAGGCCCGGTCGCCGCGCGCGGATCGCGCCGCGCCGTGTCAGCATCACGTCAAGGCCGAGCGCTTCCAGCTCACGGGCAACATAGTGCACCACCTCATCGGTGAAGCCGGTCGGGCTTGGTATCACCAATAGCGCTTTCAGCCGCGCGATGAGATAATCCTGATCAATCGAAATCAAACCCTGCATGATCCGGTCCTATCGCGCATGTGAAGCCAGTTGCGGAAACAAACATTCAACGAAACGGGCCGCAGTCGGGCGCGGTTCATGATTGGCAAGGCCGGGACGCTCATTGGCCTCGATAAAGATATAATCCGGCTTTTCCGGGTCTTTGACCATGAAATCGATACCAACCACCGGAATGTTTATGGCGCGGGCCGCCTTGCACGCCGACTCGACCAGCGTTTCATGCACGCTCGCCGTCACATCATGAATGGTGCCGCCGGTATGGAGATTGGCGGCTTTACGCACGGTGATCTCACGGCGGTCGTCCAGCACGTCTTCAAGCGCCAGCCCCTGTCCTTCAAGGCATCGTCTGGTCTCATCGTCGATGGGTATGCGGCTTTCGCCGCCTGTTGCCGCCTGTCGGCGGCGCGATTGGCGTTCGATCAGCTTGCGGATTGTCGTGCGCCCGTCACCCACCACGCGCGGCGGTCGGCGAACGGCGGCGGCCACCAGCTTGTAATCGATGATCACCAGCCGCAGGTCCTCGCCCTCGAAACAGGCTTCCAGAAGTACGCGGTCGCAAACGGTTTTCGCGCGTTTGATCGCAGCGCGCAAATCCTTCATCGTCGTGATGCCGACCGAAATTCCCTGCCCCTGTTCGCCGCGCGCTGGTTTCACCACCAGCTTGCCGTGGCTTTCAAGAAAATCCTGCAAGGCGCTTTCATCGGCTTCGGCAGAAATCTGTTGCGGCACGAGGAGGCCAGCCTTTTCCACGACGCGGCGCGTCACCGCCTTGTCGTCGCAGATCGACATGGCGACGCCGGACGTCATTTCCGACAGGCTTTCGCGGCAATGCACGGACCGTCCGGCATAGGAAAGACGGAAAAACCCGCCTTCAGCGTCAGTTACATCGACCTGCACGCCGCGGCGCATGGCTTCATCTACGATGATGCGGGCATAGGGATTGAGCCGCTCTACCGATTGCAGCGGTGACGCGAAGAATTTTTCGTTGATCGCGTTCTTGCATTTGATCGCAAACAGCGGAACGCGGCGGAATTTCAGCTTTTCATAAAGCCGGATGGCATTGTCATTGTCATGCAGCACCGACAAATCGACATGGCTCAAACCCCGCGCCTGAAAATGCTCGGCCAGCTTGCGCACCAGCTTTTCGCCGATACCCGGCTGCCGGGCCTGTGGATGGACCGCGAGACACCACAGCGATGCGCCACGATCGGGGTCGCCGAACAGGCGTTGATGATCAAGCCCCGTCACCGTGCCGATCACCTCGCCGGTGGCGTCGTCTTGCGCCACGAAATAGGTGACGGCGCGATTGTCGCGATCTTCGGAAAAGAAATCCGGCCGCAATTGCACCATGCCGCAGGCCGCATAAACGCCATTGATACCCTCGGCGTCGACTTCGGAGACGGCGCGGCGAATGGTGACGCCGCGTATACGCCGCCCGCCGGGGCGATAGGTTGCAAGCTCCAGCCGATAGGTGTGCGAGGGATCGAGGAATATTTCATGCGGCGCCATCGACAACAGCACATGCGGATCGCTGGCATAAAACAGAATATCCCGGCTTGCCGGTGCCTCGGCGCGCAACGCCTCGATGATGGCTTCATTGCTTTCGAAAGTCTGTGCGAACAACAGCCGTCCCCAGCCGCAATCGAGCGCCACATTGGTCTTGCGGTCGTCAGGGTCCTGCTCGGGATAAAAGCCTGCGCTTTCGGGGTTACGCAGGCGCGTCAGACGGTGCGAAAAAGCCCTTGTGCCCTTGGTCTTTTGCCGCGTCATGTTTACCTCACCGCGTTTATGCATGTCATGCCTCCTGCGTCTGGAGCCACATTTCAAGAAGGCCCGCCTGCCACAGTTCCGAGCCGCGCAGCGGCGTGATATGATCAGATGGATTGGCGAAGAGCTGCTCCAGATAATCGCGCTGGAAAAGACCACGCTCACGCGCCTTTTGCGAAGAAAGCGCGTCGCGCAGCATATCGAGATAGGGCCCGGCAATATATTTGAGCTGCGGCACCGGGAAATAACCCTTCTTGCGATCAATCACCTCACTTGGGATGATCTTGCGCGCAACATCCTTCAAGATGCCCTTGCCGCCGCCGCGCAGCTTTTCTTCCGGCGGAATGCGCGCGGCCAACTCGACCAGTTCATGATCGAGGAACGGCACGCGTGCCTCAAGTCCCCAAGCCATGGTCATGTTGTCGACGCGCTTGACCGGATCATCGACGAGCATGACATTTGTATCGAGCCGCAAGGCGCGGTCGACAGGTGTGTCGGCACCATCGCGCAACAGATACTCTTCCAGCAGTGCCTGACTGGGATCGCGCTCCGGCATCCATTGCGGGGCAAGCTGTGTCGCCAGCACCGCGTGCGAGCGGTCGCGGAACCCTCTGGCGTAATCGCCAACCACATCCTTGGAATCGACCAGCGGCGGATACCAGTGATAGCCGGCAAAGACCTCGTCTGCGCCCTGTCCCGACTGCACCACCTTGATGTGCTTCGAGACTTCCTTGGAGAGAAGATAGAAGCCGACATTGTCGTAGGAAACCATCGGCTCGGACATGGCGGCGATGGTGCCGGGCAGCGCATCCATGAGATCGGATGACGGCACGAAAATCTTGTGATGCTCGGTGCCGTAATGTTTGGCGATCAGATCGGAATAGACAAACTCGTCGCCCTTCTCGCCATTGGCCTCCTCGAAACCGACGGAAAAGCTCATGAGACCAGCCTGCCCCGCTTCGGCAAGCAGCCCCACGATGAGGCTTGAATCGACCCCGCCCGACAAAAGCACGCCGACGGGCACATCGGAAATCATCCGGCGCTTGACCGCAATGCGCAGCATGTCGAGCAGCTGTTCCTGCCAGTCCTCGCGGCTTAAAGCGCCATCGCCCGGCAAGCGCTGATAGGGCGCGTTCCAGTAGATGCGATCCTTAAAACTGCCATTGGCTTCATAGATGCGGATCGTTGCGGGTGGCAGCTTGCGCACGCCATTATAAATGGTGCGCGGCGGCGGCACGACAGCGTGGAAACTCATGTAATTATGCAGCGCTGCACGGTCGATGGATGTATCGACCCCGCCCGCCTTGACGAGCGCTGGCAAAGATGAGGCAAAGCGCAACGCGTCCTTGGTCTCTGCAAGATAAAGCGGCTTGATGCCGAACCGGTCGCGTACCAGCACGAGGCGACCGGTCTCGCGCTCATGGAGCGCAAAGGCGAACATGCCGAGAAAACGCGTCACGCAATCCTCACCCCAGGCATGCCACGCCTTGAGAATGACCTCGGTGTCACCGTCGGAAAAGAACTGATAGCCCTTGGCCTCAAGCTCAGCGCGCAGTTCATGGAAATTATAGATGCAGCCGTTGAAGACCAATGTCAGGCCAAGATCGGAATCGATCATCGGCTGCTGTGATTTTTCGGAGAGATCGAGGATTCTCAATCGTCGGTGTCCGAAACCAATATTGCCCCGGACCACTATTCCCGATGCATCCGGCCCGCGGGGTCTGATGACATCTGCCATTTTCGAGATTGCTTCAAGAGACGGCGAACCGCCGTCGAACCTGACTTCTCCGCAAATTCCACACATGAAAAGGGTCAAAACCTCCATTACCATTCATCATAAAAATGAGGCCGTCGCGTGGATTTTGCGACGGCCTGCATAAGAGCAAATGCGAACGCGTCGATATGGTTCCCCAAAAAATCAGTTTTTTTCGCAGAAGGTTCGCTGATTTCCGAACACGCTTTACCTTATGCCGTCGAAGCGAGGCCATTTCCTGAAATTAAAGAAGATTTCCACAATATGAGCCCAAATGTCTCATTGACGGTCGCCCTTCATTCTTCTTAAGCCTCAATTGGCAAATGGAAGGCGATGTTTTCTTACATTTCTTTCTGGAAAACGTCATAAAACTATTTCTGCAATAGTTCATTTTTCTGTTCGAGATCGCCGATCTTTATATAAGCATTATTGAATATTTGACCTGAAAGACGACGTATGAAGAATTATTGCCGGAATAACATTGCGACCTGCGATCAGAGAGCTTCGGCATGAGTATAGAAAAGCGTCCGCTTTCGCTTACCGTCAACGGGGCCGCAATTGGTCCGGTCGATGTTCCTGTTGGAATGCCGATGATCGACTTTCTGCATGAATATCTCGATCTCACAGGCACGCATTTTGGCTGCGGACAGGGCATCTGCCATGCCTGCACGGTGATCGAACTTCAGGCTGACGGCAGCAAGACTGAGAGCCGTACCTGTATTTATGACGCGCATTTCTTCAATGGAAAATCCATACTGACCATTGAGGGCCATGCCGAACAGGACAAGGCTGGCAATATCGTCAGCCTTACGCCGATCCAGCAGGCCTTCATCGATCATTTTTCGTTCCAGTGCGGCTATTGCACGCCGGGTTTTGTCGCCGGGGCAACGGTTTTCATCGAAGGCTTGAAGAAGAAGCCGGTCAAACGTGGCGATCTGGAAGGTGCCATCGAAGAGGCGCTGGATATCCATATCTGCCGCTGCACCGGTTATGTGCGCTATTATGAAGCCATCCGCGATGTTGCTCTGGCAACGCCCGGCTGTGTCATTGACTGACGGGGCGGATGATGAAAAACAGAAAATTGCGCAAATTCATTCTGACTGTTCTGGCGCTTGTCATCGTTGGTGGATTGGTGGTTGTCTCGGGTGTGTTGCGCCCTTCCGCTGTCGGCAAGGATGTGGACCAGCCCCTGTCGGCAGACGAGATGCAACGGCTGATCCCAAAAGGGCGCGAACTGGCACTGGCGGCGGATTGTTTCGGCTGCCATTCTTTGCCGGAGGGGCCGATGGCTGCGGGCGGTGTGCCGATTGCAACCCCGTTCGGCACGCTGCATTCTACCAATATCACGCCCGATCCTGAACACGGCATCGGTAAATATAGCCGCGCTGATTTTCACCGCGTCTTGAAGGATGGTATAGCACCGGGTAATCGCAATCTTTATCCGGCGATGCCGTTTGCCTTCACGCAAGTGACCACGCCGGAAGATATCGATGCGCTTTATGCCTATATGATGAGCATTCCGCCAATGGCGGTGGCCAACAAGGGCAATAGTGGCGTTTTCGAATTACCGGTGCGCCCCTTCGTGAATTTCTGGGCGCTCGTTAATTTCTCAAGACGCGAAGCACCGCACAATGATCAGCGTTCACCAGAATGGAACCGCGGTGCCTATCTCGTTGAAGGGCTGGCGCATTGCGGCGCCTGCCACACACCTCTCAATGTGATGATGGCGCCGGATTTTTCGCGCAATCTTCAGGGCGGCGAACTCGAAGGCATGATTGTGCCCGATATCACCCAGCAGACGTTGAACCGGCAGGGTTTCGACGTGCGCGCGCTCAGCCAATATCTGAAAACCGGTATCGCGCCGCAGGGAACATCCTTTGCGGATATGAACACGGTGACACATTTTTCCACCAGCATCATAAACGATGCCGATATAAAGGCCATCGCCACCTATCTCCTGACCGATCAGGATGGCAATATTCCCGCTCCAAAGCCTGCACCTGAACCTTTGCCCATTGCCGTCAATCCCCAACGTGGCAGCGACATGGACAAGGGACGCATGGCCTATATTTCCGGCTGTGCCGGTTGCCATGGCCTCAAGGGCGAAGGCATTCCCAATGTCGCGCCCGCCATGAAAGGCAATGCCGTCGTAGCGCTTAACAAGCCCGATACGCTGTTGAACGCCATCGTCAATGGCGTTCAGACGCAGACATTTACCGATGGGCAGCGCATGTATGCCATGCCGCCTTTTGCCGACCAGATGGATGACGCGCAAATTGCGGCGCTTGCGACATGGATGCGTGCGCAATGGGGCGGACAGGATGACGCCGTTAGCGTGGATCAGGTCAAGGCGCTGACACGCGACCGATAATGAATATAAATGGCCCGCGTTAAGCCGGGCCAGTCAAGGAGACGATACATGGCTGCCGGATTGTCACGCCGTGATTTTATCAAGCTTGGAACCTTTGCCGGTATCTCGGTGATGTTCGCGCGCCTGCCTGCAGCAAAAGCGCTGGAAGTGCAATCGGGCCGCGCCCCCGCCGACTGGCTCGGCAATGACGGCAAGGCGCGCTATCGCTGGGATGCTATGCGAAAGGTTACAGGCGGCAAGACCTTTGCGCGCGATTATCGCGCCAAGGATATTTCCGGCTGGACGCAAGAACAGGGACATGCCTTTTTCGTCAAGGCGACGAAGGCCGACCGTGCTTTTGAGGGCGTTGACCTTTCGCTTCTGGGTGACGATCTGCAACCCGACCGGGTGATCCTGCATGAAGATCTCGAACGCGACGGCATTCGCGTACCGCAAGCGCCCGATCTCGCGGAAGAGTTTTTCGGCAAAAATTTCCTCGTCCCCAAGGGGGAAACGCCGCCCCTACTCGGCCATCCCGTCGCCCTGCTGGTCTATGACGATTTCGAGCGTTTTGAACTTGCCAAGCGCATGCTGCGCTTCGAAACGGATATCGTGCGCTATGGCGCTGAAACAGGACCAAAACCGCCGCAAAATTATGGCGCGGCGCGCTATGTGCGCATTGGTGGGGATACGCCGACCTCTTCATCTGCCTTTTCCTCGATACAGGATGCGGTGATCTATGGTGATTTCAACGGCGATGAACCCGTCTGGCCCGACGAAAGCCAGACCGGCATTTTCGTGCCGCGTTCCGCACTGACGAAACATCGCGGCGGCGGTGGGCGGCGCGACCCGGAGGAAGTGGCCCGCGAGACTTATGAGCCGATGCGTCGCGGCATGAATGTTGCCGATGAACTTGCAAAGGAAATCGAGGCCGCGCGCAACGACGATGGCAAGATCGTTCTCGACCGTAAGGCTTTTTCGCAGTCGATCGACCCCTCGGCACTCGAAGCCGATAATGGCAATGCTTGGTATGATGCTAAAACGCGTACGCTGCATCTCATCGTGGCTGCGCAGTCGCCCTATGATGCCGCACGCCTCGCTGCGATGATGGTCAAGGACAACCAGACCTTCCCGGTCGATGAGATCAAGCTTCTTTCCGGCACAACGGTCGGCTACGGCTCGAAGGATCATTCGATCTTCCCGCTTTATTGCGTCATGACCGCCTTTTATGGCGCGGGCAAAGCCGTGCGCCTTGCCAATGACCGCTATGAACAGTTCCAGATCGGCCTCAAGCGCCACTCCATCCATATGGACGTGTCGCTGGTGGCCGACCGCAAAACGGGCCAGTTCGAGATTATGAAAGGCCATTACGTCGCCAATGGCGGCGGACGTGCTAATTTCTCCTTCTCGGTCGCGCAGGTTGCAGCAACCGCGGCCCAGTCGATCTATTATCTGCCGAAATCGGATTTCAGCTCGGTGGCGCTGGCAAGCAAGGCCGTGGAAGCAGGCTCGATGCGTGGCTATGGCGCGCTGCAGGTCATGTCGGTCACCGAACAGCTTGTCGATGAACTGGCCGGGGAACTCGACATCGACGCCATCGAGTTGCGCCGCCGCAATGCGCTCAAACCCGGTTATGAGAATACGCAAGGCGCGCAACCGCTGGGTGATCCGCGCAACATTGAAATGCTGGATATGGCGGCTAAAAATCCTCTATGGATCAACCGCGAAGCGACCAAGAACGACTATGACAATGCCAATCCCGGACGGCTTTATGGTCTTGGCTTTGCGCAGGTGCAGAAGGATTATGGCTCGGGTGCGGATACCTGCGCGCTGGCGCTGGAATTTGATGCCGAAGGCCGTTTATCCATGCGCCATTGCGTGCAGGAAATCGGCACCGGTGCGACCACCGCGCAGCAGGTGCTGGTTGGTGATATCATCGGCAAGGTGCCCGACGATGTTGAATTCGGCGTGACCGATTTTGCGCAATTGCCACTAGTCAGCGAATATTCTCCCTATACGATCACGCAAGCCGAGCAGGATGAAGTGGCAAAAAATCCGTTCTGGGTGCCCTATCTTCTGCCTGCGATGAGCGCGTCCAACAGTGCCTATTTCCTTGGTTTTGGCACGAGGCAGGCAGCGCAATTCCTGCTTGAAAATGCGATCTGGCCAGCGGCACGCGCGATCTGGAGCGAAGGGCCGGCAGGCGGGCAGATATCGGCAGGCAGCGTGACCTTTGCCGATCTGCGTATTGTTCCTGGCGGGGTTTCCGGCGGCGGCATGGAGACGCTGTCTTTTGAGCGCATTGCGCGCAAGGCGCATGAAGAAGGCTTCATCACCGGCGTGGCGCTGCATTGTTTCAGTCGCTGGGAATGGGCAACGGCCACATTCGATCTGCCGGGTCTGGGCATGCGCGAATTGCCCGTCGATGCGCTGGCTGTGCGTCATGGTGATGGCGCCTCGGCTGCGATCAAGGGCCGCATGACGGCGGGCGGCTATGAATATATCAAGCGCAGTACCGTCAACTTCCCGCCCGTGCAGCGCAACAATGCTGGCGTCACCACCTATGCGCCTGCAGCCTGTCTTGTCGAACTCAACGTCAACACTTTTACCGGCGAAGTCGAGATCATGAGCCATCACAGCCTGCTCGACCCCGGCAAGATCATCGTTCCGCAGCTGGTCTCGGGCCAGCAGCAAGGCGGGCTTGCCATGGGAATCGGCCATGCGCTGATGGAGGAATTGCCGCTTTATGACGACGGACCCGGGGACGGCACCTGGAATTTCAACCGCTATACCGTGCCCCGTTCGAAAAATGTCGCTGTATGGAAACAGAGTGCGGACTATCTGCCGCCGTTGTCCGATACATCGCCGCCCAAAGGCATGGCGGAAGTGGTGATGATTCCGATCATTGCAGCCATCGGCAATGCTGTCGCACATGCCACTGGAAAGCGCTTTTATGAATATCCGATCACGCCGGAAAAGATAAAGCAGGCGCTCGCTTCCTAAATCCATTTTCGCACAGAATGCGCACTCAAAACAAATGTTAAAGCACCAATCTGGTTCAATCAGATTGGTGCTTCAAGTGCTAAAATCTCGCAAAGCGTGAGAGGCTGAGATGAGCTGCTCTCTATTCAGCGGCAACCAGTGCGGGCTGAATGTTTGGGAAAAAGGCCTTGATCTCATCCACCGCATCGTCAATGCGACGCGCCAGCGGTTCGGATGAGATGCGGTAGTCGGTAAAGTCGCGCTCTGACGCATAAATTGCGGTTGGCAATGTGTGAGCGGTGAAAAAACCGAACAACGGTCGCAACTGATGCTCGACCATCAAGGCGTGCTTGTCGCCGCCGCCTGTAGCCGCGATGATGATGGGCTTGCCGCGCAACGCAAGCGGGTCGATCAGATCAATGAGATGTTTGAAAAGACCGGGATAGGAACCCTTGAAGGTCGGCGATCCGACGATCAGAAGATCGGCGCTGACAATTTCATGGATGATGCGTCTCGCGTGATCGTCAAGTTGATCGCCCCAGAGGGCATGGCCAAGCGACGGCCCGACATCGTGCAGATCGTAATTGCTGACTGCAAAACCATGCTCCGCACTGGCGCGCTCTGCGATATGCTCTACCAGAGACAGTGTTTTTGATGGACGATTGAAGCTGCCGGCCAGACCGACAAGTTTTAAAGCCGCCATTGTGGCTCCTTCCTGAAGTTGCTTTAATATTGCTCCCTCATGCCGTTATTTAAAGGAACAAAAGTCTCACCTCCCGCGCGGTTTAAGAATTTTGTTCGTTAAAACAACGCATTCATTGAAACGGCTTTTTTCGCCTCGAAATTATATCGGGTCGAAAGGGGTACGAGCCATCGCCGTAAGCAAATCTCTGCCTATATGTCTTGTGAGAAGCAATTCCGGCAGCGGAGGTTATGCAGTGGCTGAATTAACCAATAATCAGACCAATCTCGAATATATCATTGTAAAAGCACGCGAATATGATGTCCAGGTCCCGGCGGTGGACGAAAATTCCGGTTCCAATCCCGGTGATGACGGCGATGTCGATATTCTCGATGCGTCGAGTGACAACCCCACGCGCAGGGAACTGATTGCGGCAATCCGCTCGCTCAATGATGACGAACGCGTCGAATTGCTGGCACTGATGTGGGTCGGGCGCGGCGACTTTTCCGCCGAGGAATGGGAAGACGCGCTTTCCACCGCCGGTGAGCGCCACAATGGACGCGAGGCTCGATACCTTATCGGAACGCCGCTTCTGGGAGATTATATCGAGGAAGGTCTTGCAGCGCTTGGTATCGAAATGGAAGCCGACCAAAACGGATGAGCAAAATTTGATGGCAGCAAAGAGCTTTGTGTTTGCCCGGCAACTGTCTAAGCATTACGTTGACACGGAATGGGCGACAGGCGGTCGCTAGCAAAAACCGGGAACAATGGAGGACGTAGCATGTTACAGAAGAACCTTGTCCAGAAAACGGATTTTTATATCGACGGTGCCTGGCGTGCGCCGGTTGAAGTGAAGACCATAGAGGTCGTCAATCCGGCTAACGAAAAGCCCTATGCGGAAATTTCTGCCGGGTCGGCGGCAGATATCGATCAGGCGGTAAAAGCCGCACGTACAGCCTTTCCCGGCTGGAGCGAAACGCCCGCCGAAAAACGCATCGGCTATATTCGTCGCATTGCTGAAATCTACGAGCGCCGGATCGACGAGATGGCGAAAACCATTTCCATGGAGATGGGCGCGCCGGTCACGCTGGCGCGTGAATCGCAGGCAGCGGTCGGCGTGTCGCATATCAAGGCTTTCATTGCAGCTTTCGAGAATTTCGAGTTCGAGGAGATTTTGTCGTCAAAACATGCCGACCAGACCATCGTGCGTGAACCGATCGGTGTCTGCGGCCTGATCACCCCGTGGAACTGGCCGATGA
This sequence comes from Rhizobiaceae bacterium, assembly GCA_032057925.1. GTDB lineage: Bacteria > Pseudomonadota > Alphaproteobacteria > Rhizobiales > Rhizobiaceae > Brucella. The sequence continues at coordinate 128,293 of DAMCEK010000007.1, read as the reverse complement.
ACCAGATTGCCCTCAAGGTCATTCCTGCCCTGGCTGTGGGTTGCACCGTAGTGCTAAAACCGTCGGAAATCGCACCGATGTCGGCGATGCTATTTGCGGAATTCGTCGATGAAGCAGGACTACCCAAGGGTGTGTTCAATCTCGTCAATGGCGAAGGCCCGGTTGTGGGCGAAGCGCTGTCGCAGCATCCTGAAGTCGACATGATGTCCTTTACCGGCTCGACGCGGGCGGGCACTGCGGTTTCGCGCGCGGCAGCCGCCACCGTCAAGCGCGTGTCGCTGGAACTTGGCGGCAAGTCGCCCAACCTCGTCTTTGCCGATAGCGATCTGGAAAAGGCCATGGCGCGCAGCCTCGCCCACTGCTTTGAAAATACCGGTCAATCCTGCAATGCGCCGACGCGTATGCTGGTGGAGCGTTCGGTGTATGACAAGGCCGTGGAACTGGCGCAAAAGGCTGCACAGGCAACCAAGGTCGGTGATCCGGCACAGGAAGGTAATCATATCGGCCCACTTTCTTCCTCTGTCCAGTTCGAGAAGGTACAAACCCTGATCCAGAAAGGCATCGACGAAGGTGCGCGTCTCGTTGCCGGTGGTCCGGGGCGGCCTGACGGATTTACCGAAGGCGATTTTGTCAAGCCCACGGTCTTTGCCGATGTGAACAACGATATGACCATCGCGCGTGAGGAAATTTTCGGCCCCGTCTTGGCCATGATCCCCTTCGACACCGAAGAAGAGGCCATCGCGATTGCCAATGATACGCCTTATGGTCTTGCGGCCTATGTCCAGACCGGCGACCCGGAGCGGGCAAAACGCGTAGCGCGCAAGCTTCGCGCGGGCATGGTGCAGATCAACGGGACGTCGCGCGCGCCCGGAAGCCCGTTTGGCGGTTACAAGCAGTCGGGCAATGGCCGCGAAGGCGGCAAATGGGGACTGGAAGACTTCATGGAAGTAAAGCTTATTGCCGGATAGACTGCCGCTCCGATTGCTTTAAAAATGAGAAAAGCGCCGTTCAGCGGCGCTTTTTAATGCGCATAAGATAAGTGGGACAAGGGATCAAGAAATGAACGCAACGCGGCATGGAGTATGGGACTTCTGGATCGACCGTGGCGGCACATTTACCGATATTATCGGTCGCGATCCTGAAGGCGGGCTTCATGCGCGAAAAGTTCTCTCCGAAAATCCTTCTGCCTATAAGGATGCTGCGGTGCACGGCATTCGCCTGCATCTCGGCCTGAAGACTGGCGATCCAATTCCGGCTGGCCTTATCGCTGAAGTGCGCATGGGTACCACCGTTGCCACCAATGCGCTGCTGGAGCGCAAGGGCGAGCGGCTGGCGCTTATTACCAGCAAGGGCTTTCGCGATGCGCTTCGTATCGGCTATCAGGAGCGCAAGAAGATTTTTGCGACCGAAATTATCAAGCCCGAAGCGCTTTACGACCATGTCGTGGAAATTGACGAGCGTGTGCTGGCCGATGGCTGCGTCGAGAAAGCGCTTGATCGGCAAGAAGCCGAAAAGGCGCTGCGCGCGCTGAAAGGTCAGGGCTACAAGGCAATCGCCATCGTCTTCATGCATGCCTATAAGTTTCCGGCACATGAGATGGAAATTGCACGCATTGCCCGTGCAATCGGCTTCGATCAGGTTTCCGTCAGTCACGAAGTGTCCCCGCTCATCAAGCTGGTTGGGCGCGGCGATACCACTGTGGTCGATGCCTATCTCTCGCCAGTTCTGCGCCGCTATGTGGCACAGGTTTCGCAGGAGCTTGATGTCGAGCGCACCGGTGCGCGCGTGATGTTCATGATGTCGTCGGGCGGCTTGACCGCTGCCGATCTTTTTCAGGGTAAGGATGCCATTCTTTCGGGCCCCGCAGGCGGTGTCGTGGGCCTTGCGCGTACGGGGGCTGCGGCTGGTTTCGGTCAGGTCATCGGCTTCGACATGGGCGGCACCTCCACCGATGTCGCGCATTTCGACGGCGCCTATGAGCGCGCTTTTGAAACGGAAGTGGCAGGCGTTCGCGTGCGTGCGCCGATGATGCTGATTCATACGGTTGCCGCAGGCGGTGGTTCGATCCTGCATTATGAGGCAGGGCGTTTTCGCGTCGGTCCGGATTCGGCTGGCGCCAATCCCGGCCCTGCCTGCTATCGCAATGGTGGCCCGCTGGCCGTCACCGACGCCAATGTCATGCTTGGCAAGCTGAACCCGGATTATTTCCCGGCAATCTTTGGTCCCGATCAGAATGAGCCAATCGATGTCGAGCGCGTGTGCGCACTCTTTACCGAACTTGCCGAAGAGATCGGCGACGGTCGCTCGCCGGAAGCCGTTGCCGATGGGTTTATCGCCATTGCGGTTGCCAATATGGTCGAGGCAATCAAGAAGATTTCGGTGCAGCGCGGCTACGACGTAACGCGTTATGCGCTGAGTTGCTTTGGTGGTGCGGGCGGACAACACGCCTGCCTTGTTGCCGATGCGCTCGGTATGAAGAACATTCTGGTTCACCCGATGTCGGGGCTTTTGTCCGCCTATGGCATGGGACTTGCCGATATTCGCGCCACGCGCCAGAAGGCGCTCGGCGTCGATCTCGACACACAAGCCCCCGCATCACTGAAGGCGCTCGGCGAGGAGCTGGCACAGGAATGCGTGCGCGAACTTGTTTCGCAAGGCATTGTCGAACGTGCCGTTACCCTTCACTTACGCGCACATATCCGTTATGCGGGCACCGATACGGTCTTATCCATAGAGGCGACATTTCCCGAAGAAGACAATGCGGCGCGGCTGCGCACGGAATTCGAGGCCGCGCACAAGCGCCGTTTCGGCTTTATTGCCGAAAACAAGGCGCTGGTGGTCGATGCAGTGGAAGTGGAAGCCGTCGGCGGCGGAGCGGTGGAGAGTGAACAATCGCTCCCACTCGAAAACAACAACGAAGCCGAAGCTTTGCGGCACACCCGCTTTTTCTCGCAGAACCAGTTCCATGATGCTGGCGTCGTGCTGCGCGACAATCTCAAGCGCGGCCAGCACATCACCGGGCCTGCGATTATTATCGAAAACAACCAGACCATCGTGATCGAAGACGGCTGGCAGGCGCGGCTCACTGAACACGATCACATCGTGCTTTCCCGCATCAAGGCTCTGCCTCAACGCAAGGCTATCGGCACCGAGGCCGATCCGGTCATGCTGGAGATTTTCAACAATCTCTTCATGTCGATTGCGGAACAGATGGGCATGACGCTGCAAAACACCGCCTATTCGGTCAATATCAAGGAGCGGCTTGATTTTTCCTGCGCGGTCTTCGATGCGGCAGGCAATCTGGTCGCCAATGCACCCCATATGCCAGTGCATCTCGGGTCAATGGATGCCTCGGTTGCCACCGCCATACGCGAAAACACGGATATAAAACCCGGCGATGTGTTTCTCATCAATGCGCCTTATAATGGCGGCACACACCTGCCGGACCTGACTGTCTGCACGCCGGTCTTCGATGAAAGCAATACCGAAATCCGTTTCTGGGCCGCAAGTCGCGGCCACCATGCCGACATCGGCGGCATAGCGCCTGGCTCCATGTCGTCGCTCGCCGTCAATATCGAGCAGGAAGGCGTCTATATCGACAATTTCAAGCTGGTCGATCAGGGTGCATTCCGCGAAGAAGCTCTTAACCAACTTTTGACCGGCGCGGAATATCCGGTGCGCAATCTCACGCAGAATATCAACGATCTGAAAGCCCAGATCGCCGCCAATGAAAAAGGCGTGGCGGAACTTAAAAAAATGATTGCCCTTTTCGGCGAGGATGTCGTGCGCGCCTATATGGGCCATGTGCAGGACAATGCCGCCGAAAGCGTGCGCCGTGTTCTCGACAAGCTGCCGGACGGCCATTTCAGTTACGAGATGGATCAGGGCTGCAAGATCGAAGTCCGCGTAATCATCGACCGGGAAAAGCGCGAGGCAACTGTCGATTTCACCGGAACATCTGAACAGCGGGCAGATAATTTCAACGCGCCCGAGCCTGTCACGCGTGCAGCCGTGCTTTATGTCTTCCGCGTGCTGGTGGATGACGATATTCCCATGAATGCCGGTTGTCTGCACCCGATCAAAATCATCATGCCGGATGGTTCGATGCTGTCGCCGCGCTATCCGGCAGCGGTCGTGGCTGGCAACGTCGAGGTCAGTCAGGCGGTGACCAATTGCCTGTTCGGTGCGACCGGGGCCATGGCTGCGGCGCAAGGCACCATGAACAATCTGACCTTTGGCAATGACGAATATCAATATTACGAAACCATCTGTTCGGGTGCGCCTGCGGGTCCGGGTTTTAACGGTGCGGATGCTGTTCACACCCACATGACCAATTCGCGTCTTACCGATCCTGAAATTCTCGAAACCCGTTTTCCGGTGCTGCTTGAGGATTTCCATATTCGCAAAGGTTCAGGCGGCAGGGGTCAATGGCACGCGGGCGATGGCACCAAACGTACCATCCGTGCGCTGCAAAGGCTCGATTTCGCAATTTTGTCCGGCCATCGCCGTATAGCCCCCTTCGGGCTTGAAGGCGGCGAACCGGGCGAGCTCGGTTGCAACGAGGTAAGGCGCGGAAATGGCAGCGTTGAAGTGCTCGGCAATTGCGATCAGACGGTTCTGGAGCCGGGCGAAGCCTTCACCGTCATCACGCCGACCGGCGGTGGCTATGGCAAAGTGGAATAGCTGGAATTTTATTGCTGTATTATCTTACAATATAGTATGAAATTCCAACTTTCATAAAATTGCGGCGATTTACGACGCTACATTGGAATGAAATTCCTGTATTTTAAGTTTCATCGAATATTTTTACAGGGTGGCCAAAATGAAATTTGCATCAATTCTCGTCAGTGTCGGTCTGGTTCAGGCAGCACTTCTTTCGCCATCGCTGGCCGGTGAAAACCTCGACGCCATCAAGAAAGCTGGCGTGTTGAAGATCGGCACCGAGGGCACCTATGCGCCCTTCACCTTCCATGACAAGGAAAACAAACTCGTCGGTTTTGACGTGGAGATTGGTGAAGCCGTGGCTGACAAGCTTGGCGTGAAGCCACAATTCGTTGAAGGTAAATGGGATGGCCTGATCGCCGGTCTTGATTCCAAGCGCTACGACGCCGTGATCAATCAGGTCGGCATCACGGAGGAGCGCAAGCAAAAATTCAACTTCTCCAATCCCTATATCGTTTCCAAAGTCGTGCTGATCGTCAAGGACGACAACGACAAGATCAAGGATTTCGCCGATCTCAAGGGTAAGAAATCTGCCCAGTCGCTGACCAGCAATTACGGCAAGATTGCCAAGGACGCCGGTGCGGAACTGGTGGCAACGGATGGCTTTGATCAGTCGATCCAGCTGGTTTTGACCGGACGCGCCGAAGCAACGCTGAATGACAGCCTGTCCTATCTCGATTTCAAGAAGCAGCAGCCCAACGCACCGGTAAAAATCGCTGCCGAAAAAGAAAATGCCGATGCTTCTGGTATTATCGTGCGTAAGGGCGATGATGAACTGGTTGCAGCCATCAACAAGGCACTCGACGATATCAAGGCCGACGGCACTTATGACAAGATCGCCCAGAAATATTTTGGTCAGGATGTTTCCAAGTAAGGCGCAGGCAATTATGGAATGATGTCATGAACGGCGAAGCCGGAACCCTTTCCGGCTTCGCTTTTTTATGATTATGCTCGTGCATACCGCTTAAGCTTTTCCGTAAAGGAACCGAATTTCGTGCCCCACTGGCTTGAACTGATGCTGGAATCGCTGCCGACCCTGCTTTGGGCCGGACTGATCTTCACCATTCCGCTGACATTGCTGTCCTTCGTGTTCGGCCTAACACTCGGTCTTCTGACCGCGCTGGTCCGGCTTTTCGCGCCCGTCTGGCTTTCCTTCGTTGCGCGGTTCTATGTCTGGATCTTTCGCGGCACGCCGCTTCTGGTGCAGCTTTTCGTAATCTTCTATGGTTTACCCAGCATCGGCATCTATCTCGACGCCTTCCCGGCAGCCCTTATCGGCTTTACGCTCAATGTTGGCGCCTATAGTTCCGAAATCATTCGCGCGGTCATTTCAGCGGTTCCCAAAGGCCAGTGGGAGGCCGCCTATTCCATCGGCATGAGCTGGCGGCAGGCGCTGACCCGCACCGTGCTGCCGCAGGCAAGCCGCACCGCCGTGCCGCCGCTTTCCAACACCTTCATTTCGCTGGTCAAGGATACGTCGCTGGCCGCAGCCATCACCGTGCCGGAACTGTTCCAGTCCGCACAGCGCATCGTCGCCACCACTTATGAGCCGCTGATCCTCTATATCGAAGCAGCCCTTATCTATTTGGTACTGAGCACAATACTTTCGCAGCTTCAGGTCAGGCTAGAACGCCGCTTTGGACGCTACGGCGGTACGCTGGAGACAAACGCATGATCGAGCTGCAACATATCGAAAAGCGTTTTGGCGACGCGGTGATCCTCAACGATATCAATATCGTCATCCCCGAAGGCTCGGTGACGGCGCTGGTCGGCCCGTCGGGCGGCGGCAAGTCGACGCTTTTGCGCTGCATCAATCTTCTGGAAATCCCGACATCGGGAACGCTGGCTCTGAGCGGACAGGCGCTGAGCTTCGAGCCGGGCCGCAAACCGGGCTGGCCGGCAATCCAGTCGATTCGCCGCCAGACCGGCATGGTGTTCCAGAATTTCCAGCTTTTCCCGCACCAGACTGCGATCCAGAACGTCATGGAAAGCCTGCTTACGGTACTGAGATGGCCGCGAGCCAAGGCGCAAGATCACGCCATGGAACTTCTGACCAAGGTGGGTATGGCGGAAAAGGCTGATGCCTGGCCCTCGACACTTTCGGGCGGCCAGCAGCAGCGTGTGGCTATTGCGCGCGCGCTGGCGCCCTCGCCGCGCGTTCTGCTTTGTGACGAACCGACCTCCGCACTCGACCCGGAGCTCGCCTCCGAAGTGGTCGAAGTGCTGAGCAAGCTTGCGCGCGAAGGCACAACCATGGTCATCGCCACCCATGATCTGCGCCTTGCCTCGAAGATCGCACAGAACGTGATCTTTCTGGAAAAGGGCAATATCGTCGAGACGGGTTCGGCTCACGATGTTTTCACCAGACCTTCGCGTGAGCGCACGAAGAAGTTTGTGGCGACCATCAATGCCGCGCACAGTTACGACATCTGATCTGGGTTTCAGACCTTAAAAACGGTCAAAGGCTTTCGCTCTTCGCGGAAGCCTTTCGTTTATCTGGTCATTTCATCTGGCAGGCAGCTAAAAATTTGCAACATCCTGCTCGAGCGCCCCTTGGTAAAACACAAAACGACTGTTACATTATATCCAACGTAAAATTAAAGCGCCCTGCCTGCGTCCCTTCGGGTTCGCGCGGCGCTATAAGGATAGATGCCTTGAAGAACCCCGAGGAGCGCCCCGCAGACAAGGCGCATCAGGGGGCGTCCAGCGGATATTCCGGCAATGATAACGCCCGAAATCCGTCGCATAACGGCAAGCGCAAAGCGCGCAATGAAGCCGTTACGCAAGTCGGCGACGCGCGAAGCGCAGCCGATGCAGGTCGCCCGAAAACCCGCAACGAAGCGGAAGAAGGCTTTGCCACCAATCGTAAGCGTGCGCGCCGTCGCAACCGTGGCAAATCCGAGCGCAAACCCGATGCCGCCGCCGCGCAGAAAACCGCGGTGGATAGCGTTCAGGAAGCAAAACCCTCGGGCAAGATTTCCAACCGACGCAGGCGTGCGCGCAAGAAGAAGCAGGCGCGCTTGCAAGGCGATGCACCGCTTCACAAGAACGATCAAACGCCAAAGAACGCATCCGAACAGCGCCAGCGCGACGCAAATGTGCAAACACCGCAAGGTAACTTGCCTGCCAAGCGCCGTAACGGCGCGCCGCCTGCGGCGCGCAGGCCACACGATGATGCGCCGCTTTACGCAGCCCTTGATCTTGGCACCAATAATTGTCGGCTGCTGATCGCCTCGCCGACGAGGCCGGGGCAGTTTCGGGTCGTAGATGCTTTTTCACGCATCGTGCGCCTTGGCGAAGGGCTTTCGGCCACGGGCAGGCTCAGCGATGCGGCGATGCAGCGCGCGATTGAGGCGCTGAAAATCTGCCGCGACAAGCTGGCCGCAAAAAATGTGCGCCGGGCGCGGCTGATTGCGACCGAAGCCTGTCGGGCAGCGGCCAATGGCGAGGCGTTCTTGAAGCGTGTACGCGAGGAAACGGGACTTGAACTGGAAATCGTCGATCGCCAGACCGAAGCAAGGCTTGCCGTTTCGGGCTGCGGAACGCTTGTCGCGCACGAAACCGACGCGGTTGTGCTGTTCGACATTGGCGGCGGCTCTTCGGAAATCGCGCTGATCGATGTTTCGCAGCGCCGCTCTCCGCGCCTTGCCGAACATATCACCGCATGGACATCGCTGCCGGTGGGTGTCGTTACCCTTGCCGAACGGTTTGGTGGGCGCGATGTCACGCAGGACAGTTTTGGTGCGATGGTCGGCCATGTGACGGAATTATTGTCCGGCTTTTCCGAACGTGATTCTCTTGGGGCTCTTGCTGCAAGCCCGCGCTTTCATCTGCTTGGCACATCCGGCACCGTAACCACGCTTGCCGGGATTCATCTGGGGCTTGAACGCTATGATCGCCGCCGCGTCGACGGTATGTGGATGGACGATGACGAAGTGACCCGGATGACCAGTCAGCTGCTGTCATGGAATTTCGACGCACGCGTCGCCAATCCTTGTATCGGTGCCGACAGGGCCGATCTGGTGCTGGCGGGATGTGCCATTCTCGATGCTATCAGGCAGGTTTGGCCCAGCGAAAAATTACTTGTTGCCGATCGCGGTTTGCGCGAAGGCATTTTGACGGAACTGATGTCGCGCGATGGCGCATGGCGGCACAATCGCGCTTCGGGCGCCAGGAACAGGCACTAGAAATGAGCAAAGCAGGCGGAAACAAGAGCAGGACAGGTGGACGCGGCGGTGCCGGGTCCAGCAATCTGCATGTACGCGTCAAGAAAAAGGCCGGGACGATCAAGGAATCCTCACGGCGCTGGCTGGAGCGGCACCTGAACGACCCCTACGTGCATAAGTCGCGTGCCGATGGTTATCGCTCGCGCGCGGCCTATAAGCTGATCGAGATCAACGAGCGCTATGATCTTCTGAAAAAAGGCCAGAAGATCATCGATCTGGGCGCGGCACCCGGAGGCTGGTCGCAAATCGCGGCCAAAATCGTCGGCTCTGACGATGAAAAACCGCAGGTGGTCGGCATCGATTATCTGCCGGTCGATCCCCTGCCCGGCGTCATCCTACTGGAAATGGATTTTCTGGATGACGATGCCCCGCACAAGCTGATGGAAGCGCTCGGCGACAAGCCTGATCTGGTCATCTCGGATATGGCGGCTCCCACAACCGGACATCGGCGCACCGATCATTTGCGCACCGTGCATCTTTGTGAAGTGGCGGCGGATTTTGCAGTCTCGGTGTTGAAACCCGGTGGGCACTTTTTGACCAAGACTTTTCAGGGTGGAACGGAGAATGAGCTTCTCGCCATGCTCAAGCAGAAATTCCGCTCCGTGCATCACGTCAAGCCGCCTGCATCTCGTGCAGAATCGGTCGAGCTTTATCTTCTGGCGCGCGATTTCAAAGGGTAATGTCCTCTGATCTGATTGAATAAGATCAGCGCTCTACCGCATGCCTCCCAAAAGCGGGAACCGTCTACGCAGGGCAATCAGTCCACTAGACTGATTGCTGATCCTGCTTCGATAGGATAAAGACATGCAAAAAACAAAAACTTAAAGCCTGTCGGGTGAATGTAATAAAATGCGACATGCTTTAGTGTCCCGCGTGCTCATCGGCGGCCTCGATAGCTTTACGTTCCGCTGTCTTTGCTTTGATCACCGAAGGTTCGGCCAGCTCATGTCCCGCATCGGGCGCAAGACGCACGAACCAAAGGAACGCCAACGCCGATACGCAAGCGATGACCACAAAACCGATGTGGAAATCGATGAGCGCTAACGGTGCGCCGCGCAATCCGCTGCTTACTTCCAATATGCCGCCTGCCAGTGCCACGCCGATGGCCAATGAAACCTGCTGCGCAACCGCGGTGATCGGTGTCGCCTGACTGGTCTTCTCATCCGGGATTTCGGCATAGGCCAGCGCATTGACCCCGGTGAAGAACAGCGAGCGTACAAAACCTCCCACCAGCAGGGCGGCAAGAATGCCCCATATTGGCGTCGACGGTGTGAAAAGGCTATTGATGGCAATAAAACAAGCCGAAACCAGTGAACCAAACATCAGGGCGCGACGGAAGCCGATACGCGTGAAAATGCGCTTTGCACCGAATTTCATGGTCAGTGCGCCGATTGCCGATACGAACGTCATCATACCCGACTGGAACGGCGTCATGCTGAAACCGAGCTGGAACATCAGCGGGAGCAGAAATGGAATTGCTCCGATGCCAAAGCGGAAAACGCTGCCTCCCATCACGGCCGAACGAAAAACTTCGTTATCAAACAGCTTCAGGTCGAGAAGCGGGTCGGCGCTGCGACGCGCGTGCCGGATATAGAGCGCTGCACTGACGATGCCGATGCTAACCACGGCAATTCCGATCACTGGCGGCAATGCGGGCAGGCTTATGACAGAAAGTCCGAAAACCACGCCGGACATGGCAAGGCCTGAAAGAATGAAGCCCGTCCAGTCGAGGCGTTTGACAATGCGCTCGCCAATATCTGGAAGACAGAATGTTGCAAACAAGATGCCTGCAATGCCGATGGGAACATTGATCAGGAATATCCAGTGCCAGCTCAGAAAAGTCGTGATGAAACCACCGACCGGCGGCCCCATCAAAGGACCGACCATGGCGGGGATCGTAAGCCAGGCCATGGCCGAGACCAGTTCGCTGCGCGGTGTCGAACGCACAAGAACGAGACGCGCTACCGGCGTCATCATCGCGCCACCCATGCCTTGCAGAAAACGCGCGATCACGAAAGCGGAAAGCGAATTGGACGCCGCACAGGCAATCGATCCAACTACAAAGACGGCGATGGCTGCCCGGAATACATTTTTGGCACCGAAGCGATCCGCCATCCAGCCACTCACGGGAATGAAAACCGCTAACGCCACCAGATAGGATGTCAGCGCCAGCTTGAGAGCAATGGGGCTTGAGCCAATATCGGCGGCAATGGCCGGCAGAGAGGTCGAAATCACGTTCGAATCCATCTGCTCCATGAAAAGAGCAACTGCCAGTACGAGTGGAACGATGCGATTCACGATAAAATTCCAGACAGGCGGTCAGCAGGAAGTCGCTAACCTATGGCTCGCTTAATGGCTGATTGCTAGTCGATATTTTTTAAAAAGGCACTGATTACGTTTAAAATTTTGCATTTCATCAGGCCGTTGCAATTTCGCCCCATACGCTTCATTGGAACGCGCTTTGAACTCACGCAGAATTTCAGTCGTTCACATTTGTGTAAAATGGGTTGCATACCGCGTAACAGGCTGTTACATTTTGTTACAGATTCATAAAACTTCGAACCAGGTGGGGACGGCCCTGGCTCTAGGAGGTAGGAAATGAACGATATTACGAGAACGGCCATCATCTATAGCATGATGATCATTTCGCTGAATACCGCCCTTGCAATCGGCCTCATGGGATTGGATTTCCTACCCTGAGTCCAGCAATATGGTCGGCGTGTATACACGCTCTTAAATGACGTCAGTTGCCCTCCAGGCAAAATTAAAAGCGTCCTCGGCGAAGCCGTTGGGCGCTTTTTGATATTCATCTCATGCCGGTGACAGTTTGGGTCCTGCTATAGTAACGGCCCAGAAATCGGACCGGTTTTGAGATGGTGTGCGTAAAAATTTTTTAAAGCATATTTCCTGAATATGTAAAAATGCAGCAAGCGATCATTCAGGCGCTGCGATATGACGTTGTTTTCGTGCCTGCCGGACAAAAAAAGGAGCGCTCAAGGCGCTCCTTTTCCATTTTATTCGACACATTGATTAGTTTGTGCCGCTCTTTGCCTTGTCCTGCTCGGCCTTCATCTTGGCCTCGAATTCCTTCTGGCGCTTCTGGACTGCGTCCTGAAGTTCCTTCTGGCGATCTTCAAGCTCGGACTGCTTGAGTGCCGGACCAGTCAGGGCCTGCGTGAAGCCGGTGAGCGCGACCGGAATAGGGTTTGGTTTGTTCTGGTAGTTGATCGAGGTCAACGTCAGCTTGCCGCCCTTCTGGAGAGCCTTGACGAGATCGTCGCTCAATGGTGCTTCGGCAATGCAACGATCCGGGAAGCAGATGCCATATTGCAGCTTCACGGGCTTGTTGTTGTCGATCTGCAGGCCGACGCCGGGCGGGATCAGGCGACCGATCGGAACGGTGACCTGAAACAGCTTGCGGTTAACCTTGCCCTTGATCTCGATGAGGTTGACGGCGGTGAGCAGTTGCCCCGAATCCGCGGTAACGATGTTCTGCGTGTTGCAGATGTCGTTGTCTTCCTGCTTGGAGCACACCTTGAACCAGCCCTGCGGAGGCTGCGGCTGTTGCTGTGCGGATGCAGGTACCGTCGCGGAGGCAAGCAAGGCGAACGCGCCAGCCATAGCGGATGCGGCAGCGATTGTCTTCGTGCTGGACATGATCAACAGATTCCTTTCAACGCTCTGATCTGTAGTTCCCATTCTCTGGTTAGTCAGCGATAGACCGTCACTGGTTTGAAAATGCGGCAACAGCGTGACCTCTAGGACTTTCCATCCTATCCAAGCGCGGTGTTACAACGACTGCGAGCATGAATCCAGACAAGTTTTGATGCATGGACGTTGGATTATGTCAAAATCTGCGTTTTCATCCGGTTTATAGCGGATGTCGGACACTCATACTGCGCACATATTCTCCGATCATGGTAATTTCGGCTGCCGAATCGGCGCATTTTTGGTATTTTTCATGCCTTTGCAGCATCACACTTACTTACGATGGACGAGTGAAGTTGAACGGATTTATCGCCCTTTTGTGTAGAATCGCATTGTTAACGCCCTTTACGCTTGCTCTGTTCATTTCAGCGGCAGATGCGGCGCAGACCGCGCAAACCAATACGGATTCGAAAAGCGGTTATGCCCTGTCGATGCATGATGATGTGGCGCTCCCCGCTGACTTCAGCCATTTTGATTATGCTGACCCCGATGCGCCCAAGGGCGGTTCGCTGACCATGGGTGTCATTGGCACCTTCGACAGTCTCAACCCTTTTGTGCTCAAAAGCATGCGCACAACCGCGCGTGGCTTGTTTCTGGATACGGATCTCGGCGATCTGGTCTATGAATCGCTGATGCAGCGCTCGCGCGATGAGCCTTTCACGCTTTATCCGCGCCTGGCCGAAAAGGTTATGACCGACCCGGACCGCAATTGGGTGGAGTTCACCTTGAACCCAAAGGCGAAATGGTCCGACGGCGAGCCCGTGACGGTGGACGACGTTCTCTTCACTTATGATATTCTGACCGAAAAGGGACGCCCACCCTATAATAATCGCGTGAGCCGCGTCGAAAAGATCGAGCGCACGGGTGAGCGCTCGGTGCGTTTCGTCTTCAACGACAAATCCGACCGCGAGTTTCCGCTGCTCATCGCTTCTACCATGCCTGTACTGCCAAAACACGTGATAGACCCAAAGACATTTGGCAATTCGACGCTGAAAGCGCCGGTCGGCAGTGGTCCCTATCTGGTGGCAGGTGTTCAGCCCGGACAACGCATCGTCTACAAGCGCAATCCCGATTACTGGGGCAAGGATCTGCCCGTTCGCCATGGTTTCGATAATTTCGACACGCTGACCGTTGAATATTATCGCAATGAAACTTCGATGTTTGAATCCTTCAAGAAAGGCCTTCTTGATATTTTTATCGACGCCAATCCGACGCGCTGGGAGACATCCTACGATTTTCCCGCCGTGAGGCAGGGCAAGGTCATCAAGGAAAGCTTTGCCAAAGGCACGCCTGCCAATATGCTGGGTTTCGTGTTCAACACGCGTCGTCCGATCTTTCAGGACCGGCGCGTCCGTCAGGCGCTCGGGCTTCTTTTTGATTTTGAATGGGCTAACCGCAATCTTTTTGCCGACCAGTATCGCCGCACCCAGAGTTTTTGGGAGGGCTCGGAACTTTCTTCGGTCGGAAAACCTGCCGACGCGCGCGAAAAGGCACTGCTGGCACCCTTCCCCGATGCGGTGCGCGAAGACGTGATGAGCGGCACATGGCATACGCCCATAACCGATGGCAGCGGCCACGACCGTGCGCCTGCCAAAAAAGCCTATGATTTGTTGCGCGAAGCGGGCTTCCATATGCAGGACGGGCGTGCGGTGGACGCTTCTGGCAAGGCACTGCAATTTGAAATCATGACCCGCTCGCCCGATGAGGAAAAGATCGCGCTCGCCTATAAGCGTAATCTCGCCCGATTGGGCATTAGCGCCAATATCCGCACGGCAGACGATGCACAGTATCAACAGCGGTTGCAGACGTTTGATTACGACATGATCCTTGGTGCGTTGACCGGCTCGCTTTCGCCCGGCAACGAGCAATGGATGCGTTGGGGCTCCGCCTCGCGCGATGCACAGGGCAGCTTCAACTATCCGGGCGTTGCAGACCCGGCCGTGGATGCGATGATTGAGGCGCTGCTTGCCGCACGAACGCGTGCGCAATTCGTCAGCGCGGTGCGCGCGCTCGACCGTGTACTGATTTCCGGCGATTATTATATCCCGCTTTATCACTTGCCCAATCTGTGGGTCGCGCGCTGGGAGCGGATCGGCCATCCGCAAAAAACATCGCTTTACGGCTATCAGCTGCCGACATGGTGGCGGGCTGATCAATGATTTTTGTTTTGATCGGCATATAATTTGCCCTAAATGCATAAGCGATAAAGTCGCAACCTTGGACGTGTCATCACGCCCTTTTCACATTTTTGCCGGAAATTTCCAGTTGGAGCCAAAGCCTATGAGCGCCAGAAAAATCAACATCGATGTCGTCTCGGATGTCGTCTGCCCCTGGTGTTTTCTTGGCCGCAAGAGGCTTGAAAACGCACTGGCGCTTTTGCCCGATGTAGAAACGGAAATCCGCTGGCGTCCTTTCCAGCTCGATCCAACCCTGCCGCCTCAAGGCAAGGATCGCCAGACCTATATGCGGGAGAAATTCGGTAACAGCTCCAAGATCGACGACGTCCACCGGCAATTGACCGAACTTGGCGAGGAAAACGATATCGTCTTCGATTTCGAGGCGATCACCCGCGCACCCAATACGCTGGACGCGCACCGCCTCATCCATTGGGGCAGTCAGGCCGGACAGGGCACGCAGGATAAGCTGGTGGGCTTGCTGTTCTCGCTCTATTTCGAGCAGGCACAGGACATCGGCGATCATGAAGTGCTGGTCGATGCTGCGGCAAGTGTGGGCATGGATGGTGCTGTGGTGGCGCGCCTTTTGCAAAGCGACGCGGACAAGGCAACAATCCGCGAGGAGATCGATACCGCAAGCCGCATCGGCGTGCAGGGGGTGCCGTGCTTCATCATTGATCAGAAATATGCGGTGATGGGTGCGCAGACGGCGAGCGTGCTTGCCGACGCCATCCGTCAGACGGCGGAAGGCTTTGAGCCGGGGATAACCGAGGACAGATAAGCCTTGGCTGCATCCAGAATTGCTTGAAGTGTAAAGCATGCTTGACACATAATTTTCGCCTGCCTATGTAAAGGAAACTTTACAGGAGCATTTATGTCCAAGCATCGCTATCTTTGGGAATTCGCCGTCAGCCTTCTGGCCTATGTCATTGTTCTGATTATTTCCGTCATCCTGCTGGCAAGCCTCGATATCGGACCGATC
Organism: Rhizobiaceae bacterium; assembly: GCA_032057925.1. Classification (GTDB taxonomy): domain Bacteria; phylum Pseudomonadota; class Alphaproteobacteria; order Rhizobiales; family Rhizobiaceae; genus Brucella. Next base: position 112,481 of record DAMCEK010000007.1, on the reverse strand, counting down.
TCGCGTGCACTATTTTCGCTTATGCCGGTCATTCCGGGGCTGGCGATCTGCAGGGCGATCGTGCGGCAGTTGCGACGTGTCGATGAATTGCAGCGCAAGATTCAATTCGAGGCATTGGGTCTGGCATTTGCGGCAACGGTCATTACCACTTTCAGCTACGGCTTTCTGGAAAATGTCGGCTTTCCAAAGCTCACCATGTTTGCAGTGTGGCCGCTGATGGCCGCCTTCTGGATCATCGGCTATATCATCAGCAGTCGGCGCTACGCATGAAAAACAGGCTCAAGGAACTGCGCGGTGAAAAAGGCTGGTCGCAAGGCGAACTGGCAACGCGGCTCGACGTCTCGCGCCAGACCGTCAATGCGATTGAAAACGGGCGTTACGATCCAAGCCTGCCGCTGGCCTTTGCAATCGCCCGCGTGATGGGCATGAAGATCGAAGAGATTTTCGAGGAATAGAGCGCATTGCGAAAATCAGAAGCGGCGGATCAGCTCTCCGCCGCAATCTTTGCCAGTTGCGTCATGATGACGGCGGAACCGTTGAGACGCTTTTCAGGTGTAGCCCAGTCGCGGATGAAGACGATGCTCTGGTCCGGTCTGATCTTGGCCATGGACCCCTGCTCGCCGATCATCTTGACCAATGCTACCGGGTTATTGAACGTGCCGTTGCGGAACTGGATCACCACGCCCTTTGGCCCAGCATCGAGTTTCTCGACATTGGCCTTGCGGCACAGCGCCTTGATATAGACGATTTTCAGCAAATGCTGCACTTCTTCCGGCATCGGCCCAAAACGGTCGATCAGTTCCGCACCGAAAGCGTCGATTTCCTGCGGGTCTTCGAGATCGGCAAGACGACGGTAAAGCCCAAGCCGCAGTTGCAAATCCGGCACGTAAGCTTCGGGGATCATGACGGCAGTGCCAATCGCAATCTGCGGCGACCACTGGCTGTCCTCGACCTCGACCGAGCCCTTCAGCGTCGCCACCGCTTCTTCCAGCATTTGCTGGTACAACTCAAAGCCGACTTCCTTGATATGGCCGGATTGCTCTTCGCCCAACAGATTGCCTGCGCCGCGAATATCCATATCGTGGCTTGCAAGCTGAAAGCCTGCGCCAAGCGTGTCGAGTGATTGCAGCACTTTCAGCCGCCGCTCGGCGGTTGGTGTCAGCGTGCGGTTTGCAGGCAGCGTAAACAGCGCGAAGGCGCGCTGCTTGGAGCGCCCGACGCGCCCGCGCAACTGGTAAAGCTGCGACAGACCGAACATGTCGGCACGATGCACGATCATCGTGTTGGCTGTTGGAATATCGAGGCCCGATTCCACGATGGTCGTGGAAAGCAGCACATCATATTGCCCGTCATAAAAGGCATTCATAATGTCGTCGAGCATGCCCGGTGCCATCTGTCCATGGGCAACGCCGACCTTGAGTTCGGGCACCTGTTCTTTCAAAAAGTCTTCGATTTCCGAAAGATCGGCAATGCGCGGCACGACATAAAAGCTCTGCCCGCCGCGATAACGCTCGCGCAACAACGTCTCGCGGATCACCAGCGGATCAAAAGGCGACACGAAAGTACGCACCGCCATGCGGTCGACGGGTGGCGTGGTGATGAGCGAGAGTTCGCGCACGCCGGTCAGCGCCAGTTGCAAGGTGCGGGGGATTGGTGTGGCCGACAAAGTCAGCACATGGATATCCGATTTGAGTTCCTTCAGCCGTTCCTTGTGCTTGACGCCGAAATGCTGCTCCTCATCGATGATGAGCAGACCGAGATTTTTGAACTTGATCGAATTGCCGAGCAGCGCATGGGTGCCGACGACAATATCGACGCTGCCATCTTCGATGCCCTTCTTGGTGGCTGCCAGTTCTTTTGCGCCCACAAGCCGCGAAGCGTGCGCGACATTGACCGGCAGGCCATGAAAACGTTGCGAAAAGGTCTTGAAATGCTGACGTGAAAGAAGTGTCGTCGGTACGACGACCGCGACCTGAAAGCCGCTCAGGGCCGCAACGAAGGCTGCGCGGAGTGCGACTTCGGTCTTCCCAAAACCCACATCGCCGCAAATGAGCCGATCCATCGGCTTTCCGGCACCGAGATCATCGGTAATCGCATCGATGGCGCGCAGCTGATCTTCGGTCTCGTCATAAGGGAAACGCGCGGCAAATTCCGCATAAAGCCCTTCCGGCGGGTTCATGGACGGTGCGCCGCGCATCTGGCGTTCTGCGGCAATCTGGATCAGATGTCCGGCGATTTCCAGCAAACGCTTCTTAAGCTTGGCTTTGCGCATTTGCCATGCGCCGCCGCCCAGCCGGTCGAGCACAGCTTCCGAGCCTTCCGAACCAAAGCGTGACAGAAGCTCGATATTTTCGACCGGTAGGAACAGCCGGTCATCGCCCGCATAATGGATTTCGAGGCAGTCATGCGGCGCACCTGCCGCTGTAATCGTCTTAAGACCAATGAAACGGCCGATACCGTGATCGACATGGACGACAATATCGCCTGCACTCAAGGATGCGACTTCGGAAATAAAATCCTGATCGCGTTTGCGCCGCTTGGAGCGGCGAATGAGACGGTCGCCCAGAATATCCTGTTCGGCAACCACCACGAGGTCGCCCGCGTCAAAACCGCTTTCAACGGCCAGCACCGTCGCCGTCACTTTGTCGCGTGACAATGCCTTGACGGTTGAAAGCCGGTCCACTGTCTCGATCTTTTCCAGTCCATGCTCGTCGAGCACCTGTAAAAGCCGGTCGAGCGAGCCTTCCGACCATGCCGCCACCAGCACTTTTTTGCCCGAAGCACGCAGGCTCGCGATGTGTTGCACCACGGATTCAAACAGGTTGACTTCTGTTGCTGCACGCTCCTCTGCAAAGCTGCGGCCCTTATGCACTTCAGCGTGGACAAGCTTGCGGCCGGTGACTTCCGGTGTGTCGAAAGGTGTGAGATCGATGCGCATGCCGGAAGTGGCTGCGGCGTCTTCCACTTGTTTTGGTGTCAGATACAGCGTTTCCGGCTTCACCGGCTTATAGGGGATCGCCTCGCTGCCTGGCTCCTTGCCTTCGGCCTGCCTCGCCCTCGCCTCGTAATGATCCAGCACAAGCGTGTGGCGTTCGCTCAAGGCCTCATGCACCAGATGGTCGAACACCACAGGCATAGCGCCCGCATGATCGAAAACGGTTTCAAGCTCGTCGTAAAAAAGCGGCAGCCAGTGCTCCATGCCCGCAAAGCGACGACCTTCGCTGATGGCCTGATAAAGCGCATCGTCACGCTGGGGTGCTCCGAACATCGCAATATAATTCTTGCGAAAGCGGCTGATCATCTCCGGCGAAAGCGTGATTTCGCTCATCGGCTGGAGCACAAATTCCTTGCGCGTGGCAACTGTCCGCTGCGAAGCGGGGTCGAAAGCGCGGATCGTTTCCAGCGTATCGCCGAAGAAATCGAGCCGCAGCGGTTCTTCCGAACCCGGCGCATAGAGATCGAGAATGCCGCCGCGCACGGCGTATTCGCCGACATCGCGTACGGTGGAGACGCGCTCAAAACCGTTGCGTTCAAGCCGCTGGGTCAACTCGTCCATTTTGAGCTGATTGCCGGGACGCGCCGAAATCACCTGTTCGGCAATGGCCGCTTGTGGCGGCAATTTTTGCAAGACCGCATTGGCGGTTGTGAGAATAATTGCCGGATGCGGCTGTTTTTTCAAGGCGGCCAGCGCGCCAAGAGCTGCCAGACGACGCGCCGAAGCATCGGCACCCGGCGACACGCGATCATAAGGCAGGCAGTCCCATGCAGGCAGATGCAGAACTGGCAGATCGGGGGCTGCAAAGCCAAGCACCTGTTCAAGATCGGCGATACGTTGCCCGTCACGCACGATATAGAGGATCGGCCCGCCTGCCCCGACCTCATCGGAAAGGCGTGCCAGAGCAAAAGCCTCGAAACCATCGGCCACGCCGTCGATGACGATATGGGAAGCGGAACCGGGCTTGATGCCGAACTTGCTGAAAACGGGCATGCTGTTATCTCAGAATTCTATTCGGTCACGGTAGGCAACGATATCGCGGAACAGCGGCGTATCGAATTCGGGCGGTGTTGCGGCTTCTCCAGTCACCCATTTGAGCAGGTCGCGGTCAAGCACTTCGAGGATCAGTTCGAACTCATCAAGCTGCTGGTCGCTAAATCCGGCAATATGCGCATCGGCATATTGGCCCAGAATCAGGTCCATCTCACGCATGCCGCGATGCCACGAGCGAAACAGCAATTTGCGGCGTCGCACATCGAGATTTTCCGTCACAATCGTGCTGCCTGTCATTGTCTGATGCTCCATTTATAAATATTTTCTGCCGCTATATAGCATCAAAGACGCAAACGGGAACCCGTTTTACCATAAGAACAAAAAGAGCACAGAAACTTTTGCGCCTACCCTTGCTTGTGGTGGCGAAGCGTTTAATGCTGAACTTATGCGTCCGTCCATGCTCGATCCGTTTTTTGCCTCCGTCCGCTCGCTTTCCGGCATTGGCCCTAAAGTGTCGGTGCTGCTCGGCAAATTGCTGGGAACCGAAGCGCCGGGCGCAGACCCTAAAATTTCACAGCTTTTGTTCCTGCCGCCCCATAGCGTCATCGACCGGCGCGACCGCCCCGGTATTGCGCTGGCGCAGGAAGGCGCCATAGTCACGCTGGAAGTCGTGGTCGACCAGCACCAACCGGCCCCGCCCGGAAGGGGTACTGTTCCACACAGGGTTTTCGCCCATGATGATACCGGCGAGATCGCGCTGACTTTCTTCCGTGCGCAGGTGCCGTGGCTGCAAAAGATGCTGCCCGAGGGCGAGACGGTGATCGTGTCCGGCAAGGTCGAATGGTTCAACGGCCGCGCTTCCATGGTGCACCCGGATTATATTGCAAGCCTTGAGGATGCCGAAAACCTGCCGATGGTCGAGCCGGTCTATCCATTGACTGCTGGTCTTTCGCCCAAAACGCTGGCGCGCGGTATCCGCGAGGCGCTGACGCGCGTACCGGAATTGCCCGAATGGATCGATCTGCCTTTGCTTGAACGCGAGCGTTTTCCAGCTTTCAAGTCAGCCCTTGGAACCCTGCATATACCGCAGGATCCCTCCGATATTGCACTGGAAAGTATTACGCGGCGCAGGCTTGCTTATGATGAGTTTCTGGCCGGACAACTGGCACTGGCACTGGTGCGGGCCAAGACAAGACGGCTTTCGGGGCGACCGCTCAATGGCACCGGCCGCATCGTGGGCGACATCATGCGCCACCTGCCCTATCGCCTGACAAAGAGTCAGGAACTGGCCTCGCGTGAAATCATGACCGACCTCAAGTCGCCGCAACGCATGTTACGGCTTTTGCAAGGCGATGTCGGCTCGGGCAAGACGGTGGTCGGGCTGCTCGCCATGGCGCATGCAGCCGAATCCGGTGGGCAATCGGCGCTGATGGCGCCAACGGAAGTGCTGGCACGGCAGCATTTTGCGACAATCGCTCCGCTGGCCAAAAAAGCCGGGCTGAAAGCAGCGCTTCTGACGGGCCGCGAAAAAGGTCGCGAGCGCAACACGGTGCTGGAAGGCTTGAAAAGCGGCGAAATCAATATTGTCATCGGCACCCATGCGTTGTTTCAGGACAAGGTCGAATATCACGATCTGGTCTTCATCATTATCGACGAGCAGCACCGTTTCGGCGTGCATCAGCGCCTGATGCTGACCGCCAAGGGAACCGCCCCGGATATGCTGGTGATGACAGCCACACCCATTCCGCGCACGCTGGTGCTAACGGCCTTTGGTGACATGGATGTCTCCAAGCTGACCGAAAAGCCTGCCGGACGCCAGCCAATCACCACTGCCATTTTGCCTATGGAGCGCATGAATGAGCTGGTGGAGCGCATCCGTAAGGCGGTCGGCGAAGGCCAGAAAATCTACTGGATATGCCCGCTGGTGGAAGAATCCGAACTGGTCGAACTCACCTCCGCCGAGGAGCGTTTTGAAAGCCTGAAGCCGGTTTTCGGCGAGCGAATTGGGCTTATCCATGGCCGCATGAGCGGTGCGGAAAAAGACGAGGCCATGCGCGCCTTCAAACAGGGGGAGACGCGGGTTTTGATTGCCACCACGGTGATCGAAGTCGGCGTCGATGTGCCGGATGCAACGATCATCGTTATTGAACATGCCGAGCGTTTCGGCCTTGCGCAATTACACCAGTTGCGCGGGCGTGTAGGGCGCGGCGACAAGCCTTCGACATGCTTGCTGCTCTACAAGGGTCCGCTCGGTGAAATTGCGCAAGCGCGGCTGAAGGTTATGCGCGAGACCGAAGACGGTTTCCGCATTGCCGAGGAAGATCTGAAACTGCGCGGCGAAGGCGAGCTTCTGGGTACGCGTCAGTCCGGCACGCCGGGCTTTTGTCTGGCTTCCATTGAAGCGCATGGTGATCTTCTCGAAATCGCCCGCAAGGATGCGCGCTATGTGCTGGCAAGTGACCCCGATCTGGAAGGCGAGCGCGGCAAGGCGCTTCGGGTGCTGCTTTATCTGTTCGGACGCGATGAAGCGATCAGGCTTCTAAGGGCTGGATAATAAAAATGGCCGCATCACTGCGGCCATCTCTATTAACATATCAGGATAATTTTATAATTACCTGATTTAACTATTATTCCACCGTCACAGACTTGGCCAGATTGCGCGGCTGATCCACATCCGTACCCATCAAAACGGCGGTGTGATAGGCCAGCATCTGGATCGGAAGCGCATAGACCAGCGGTGTGATGAACTCCGGCACATCCGGCAGAACGATGGTTGCCATCGTATCAATGCTGGCGCTGGCAGCACCCTTCTTGTCGGTGATCAGAATGATGCGTCCGCCGCGTGCCGCCACTTCCTGCATGTTGGAAACGGTCTTCTCATAAAGGCGATCGGAAGGGGCAATGACGATTACCGGCATGGTTTCGTCGATCAGCGCAATCGGCCCGTGCTTCAACTCACCCGCCGCGTAGCCTTCGGCGTGAATATAGGAAATTTCCTTGAGTTTCAGTGCGCCTTCCAGTGCCAGCGGGAAGGATGTGCCGCGGCCGAGATAAAGCACATGATTGACCTTGGCGAGATCGGCGCAGACTTCGGCGATCTGGCTTTCAAGCTTCAGGACCTGATTGATGAAGCGTGGTGCTTCGGAAAGCTCATGCACCAGTTCCTTTTCGCGGTTTTCGTCAATCACGCCCCGCTGCTTTGCAGCAGCAATTGCGAGCGACGCCATGGCCGAAAGCTGGCAGGTGAAAGCCTTGGTCGAGGCAACGCCGATTTCAGGGCCAGCAAGTGTCGGGAACACGGCATCGGATTCGCGCGCAATGGTCGAGCCGGTGACATTGACCACCGAGGCAATCTTGAGGCCCTGCGCCTTGCAATAGCGAAGCGAGGCCAGTGTGTCCGCCGTCTCGCCGGATTGTGAGACGAACATGGCAAGCGACTCTTTTGAGAGCGGCATTTCGCGATAGCGAAATTCGGACGCGATATCGCTATCGACCGGCAGACGCGCAATCTGCTCGAACCAGTATTTGCCGACGGAAGCCGCATAGAAGGCCGTGCCGCAGGACGAAATCGTCAGGCGGTCGATCTTGCTGAAATCAAGCCCGATGGCCTCGTCACGCACTTTGCCGGTGGTGAAATCGAGATAATTGGCAAGCGTATGCGAGATCACTTCTGGCTGCTCGAACATCTCTTTTTGCATGAAGTGGCGGTGATTGCCCTTCGACACCAGCATATTGCTGCTTTGCGATTTCTGGACGGCGCGTTCGACGCGGCTGTTGTTTTCGTCATAGATGGTGACGCCCTTGCGCGTCAGCACGGCCCAATCGCCATCTTCGAGATAGGAAATGCTGTCGGTGAAGGGTGAAAGCGCGATGGCGTCGGAACCGAGGAACATTTCGCCTTCGCCATAGCCTACAGCCAGTGGTGGACCCTGACGTGCACCGATCAAAAGTTCTTCATCGCCCTCAAAGAGGAATGCGAGAGCGAAAGCGCCTTTCAGCATCGGCAAGCTGTCGCGCACGGCTTCGACCGGCGATTTGCCGCGCATGAGTTCGCGCGTGACGAGATGGGCGACAGCCTCGGTGTCGGTTTCGCTCTGGAAGGTAAAGCCTTCGCCTGTCAGCAAATCGCGCAATTCGGCAAAATTCTCGATAATACCGTTATGAACCACCGCTAGACGATCAGTGATATGCGGATGCGCGTTGCGCTCGACCGGACGACCATGGGTCGCCCAGCGCGTATGGCCAATGCCGATCACGCCGAGCAATGGATCGCCCGCAAGGCGGTTTTCGAGGTTGACCAGTTTGCCTTCGGCGCGGCGGCGGTCAATATGACCGTTTTGCAGCGTGGCAATACCGGCGGAATCATAACCGCGATATTCAAGTCGTTTCAACGCATCCACGAGACGCGGTGCGACTTCGCTCTCACCGATAATGCCAATGATTCCGCACATGGAAAACTCCGATTGATCTGCTGATTTATTGTCAGCGGTTTAAAACGTTCGAGGGGCAGACGGCAATCAAAACCTGTGACCGCCCGTCTCAACTGTTGATGGATTATTTGCCGGCAGCTTTTGCTGCTTTGATGGCGGCATATTTTTCGCGCAAAAGCGTTGCGCGTCCGTCCTTGTTTTCCTGCCGCGCACGGCCCAAGGCCAGCGCATCGGCGGGGACGTCTTTGGTGATGACGCTGCCGGATGCGATATAGGCATTGTCACCGATTGTTACAGGTGCCACCAGCGAACTGTTGGAGCCGACGAAAGCGCCCTCTCCGACCACAGTGCGGTATTTGTTGTAGCCGTCATAATTGCAGGTGATGGTGCCCGCCCCGATATTGCTTCCCGCCCCGATGGTGGCATCGCCGATATAGGTCAGGTGGTTGATCTTGGCACCCTTGCCAACCTCGGCATTTTTTACTTCGCAGAAATTGCCGACCTTGGATTTTTCACCAAGATTTGCGCCGGGACGCAGCCGTGCGAACGGCCCGATTTCGGCATTCGCTCCCACATGCGCACCTTCGATATGCGAGAACGCGTGGATGACGGCACCGGAAGCAACACGCGCGCCCGGGCCGAAAAACACGTTTGGCTCGATAATGACGTCGGCCTCGACCTGCGTATCATGGCTGAAGAACACGGTTTCAGGTGCGATCAGCGTCACGCCTGCAAGCATCATTTCACGACGCTTGCGAGTCTGCCAGATGCTTTCCGCTTCTGCCAATTCCGCGCGGTTGTTGATGCCGATAACATTATCCACCGGCACTTCCAGCGCCATGACATTGAGACCTTTTGCATGGGCGATGGCTACAATATCGGTCAGGTAATATTCGCCTTTGGCATTATCGTTTTTGACCGCTTCGAGCAATGAAAGTGCATGCGCGCCGCGTACCGCCATCAGTCCACCATTGCAGAAGCCGATCTTCTTCTGCGTGTCCGATGCTTCCTTTTCCTCGACAATGGCAACGAGTTTCCCGCCTTCTTCAATGAGGCGACCATAACCATGCGGATTTTCCGGGCGAAAGCCGATCACCACGATATCCGCGCCTTCCTTGAGACGCGCGCGTGCCGCTTGAAGCGATTGCGCTTCAATGAGCGGCGTGTCGCCAAAAACAATCAGGAGATCATCATAACCATGCGCGATGGCCTCGCGTGCCGCCAGCACGGCGTGGGCTGTGCCAAGGCGTTCCTTCTGCTCGAAAGCGGAAACCGGACCAGCTATCTTTTCGACCGCCGCCTGCACATCCTCAGCACCGCGGCCTACCACCAGCGCTACATCGCTTTCGCCTGTGGCCTGCACTGCCTTGACCACGTGGCAGACCAGAGGAAGCGCGGCCACCTTGTGCAAAACCTTCGGCAGGCTTGATTTCATGCGGGTGCCTTCGCCTGCGGCGAGCACGATGGAAAGGCAGCTACGTTCGGTCATGGTATCATCCGCAAATATGTCATCTGAAATCTGCTTTATCAGCAAAGCGTATATGGAAACTTACCCTCTATCAGAGCCTTCTCATCCGAGTTGTCCGAGAGCCGGAAAGGTTTCGAGCAGCCAGAAGGAAAAGGATTGCATGCCGCCGGTCAGGAACAACAGACCAGCAAGAATCAGGAGTATGCCCATGGCCTTTTCCACTTTGCCTAAGTGAACGCGGAAACGCGTCAGAAAGCGCATGAAGGCTCCAGAGAAAAGAGCGGCGATCAGGAATGGAATGCCAAGCCCCAGCGAATAGACGGCAAGCAGTAGCGCACCTTCGGCAACCGTGCTGCTGCCACCGGCAAGCGTCAGGATCGGTCCCAGCACCGGTCCGATGCAGGGCGTCCAGCCAAAAGCGAAGGCAAGTCCCATCACATAGGCGCCCAGCGGGGATGCGGGGGCATTGCGCGCCTGAAAACGCGCTTCTCGGGATAGAAACGAAAGCCGCAGCACGCCGAGGAAGTTGAGCCCCATCAAAATGATGACCAGCCCCGCGATAATGGCAATCTCCTGCTGCCATGCGCGCAGAAATGCGCCAATGGAGGACGCGCCTGCGCCAAGGGCTACGAAAACCGTCGTAAAACCGAGCACGAAGGAAAGAGCTGCCAAAGCCAATGAGCGGCGATGCAAGGGGGCGACCATGACATGCGCTTGTTTTTCAGCCCGGAAATCCTCGACGCTCACCCCTGCCATATAGCAAAGATAGGGCGGAACGAGCGGCAGGACGCAGGGAGAAAGAAACGACAGCGCGCCTGCACCGGCAGCGGTCAGATAGGAAACGCTCAGCACCAGACTCTCTTTCCTTATCGCTTTAAACTTGCGGCATGCGCCGATTGCATGCCTTATAGACCAAGTTTTCGTATGTTTGAATATTTTCAGTGTCGCATGCTTTAGCACCACAAGTTTGCCCTAAATCAAGATCAATTGCTTTTTTCCATATTTATCGCTCCAACTGGACGCCGCTCTGATGAGCCCTATTGACGATGAAGTAATTGCTCCTTCGCCGGAAGCATTTTCCAAAAGGAATGCCCGGTTGAAACGCTATCAGCAAATCCTGTTTCCTGCCGCTGGCATCGCCATCGCGCTGCTGGCGATCTATGTGCTGGAGGATTTGCTGCAAAACACGTCGCGGGCCGAAACGCTTGCCGCTTTCCACAGCCTTTCATGGGCGACGTTCGGGCTTGCCGTCTTCTTCACGGGCCTCAGCTATGCAGCCGTTGCCCTTTACGATGTGGTTGCGGTGGAAACCATCGCGCCGGGCCAGATACCCCGGCGCATCGCAGCCGTGGCCGGTGCTGCGGGCTATGCCATCTCCAATGCGCTCGGCTTTTCGCTTTTAACCGGCGGAGCGCTTCGCTACCGCATTTATGCTGCTGAAGGCATCAGCCTTGCCGATATCGGCAAGATCGTCGGCACCTCGTGGTTTGCGATCTGGTTTGCGCTTATCATCATGGTGGGCATGGCATTGCTCATCGATCCACAGGACGTGCCATGGATTGCCGCCATCGATGCCCGCATAGACGTTGCAGCGGGGATAATTCTTCTCGGCGGTATCGGTTGGCTGATCTATTGGCTATCGAGTGGTGAGCGCAGCCTCAATATCGGTTCGATGAGCCTGCGTCTGCCGAATTCCAGGGGCGCACTGATCCAGATATTTGCAGGGCTCATCGATGTGGGCGCGGCGGCCGCAACGCTCTACGTGCTGATGCCGCAAGCGGCGGTGCCGAGCTTCGCGGTCTTTGCGCTTGTCTATGTCATCGCCATCGTGCTCGGCATAGCCAGTCATGCGCCGGGCGGGCTTGGTGCCTTCGAAGCGACGATCATTGCAGGTCTTGGCATCGGTGATCAACCGGAAGCGATTGCAGCCCTTATCGCCTATCGCGTGATCTATACCGTCCTGCCGCTCGTCACCGCCACGCTCGGCATTGTTTTCTGGGAAGTTATGCGCCGAAGGCAACGGCTCGGCGAGCACGCGCTTTTTGCCAAGCGGCTGGTGGAGCCGCTGATCCCCGGCCTCGCCGCCAGCATTATTTTTCTCGGCGGTATCGTGCTTTTGATTTCCGGCGCGACACCCGACATGCGCTACCGCGTCCACATCCTTTCCGGCGTTGTGCCGGAGTTTTTGATGGAAATGTCTCATCTGGCGGCCAGTCTCGTCGGTGTGGCGCTGTTGATCGTGGCGCGCGGCCTGTTCAAGCGGTTGGAACGCGCCTGGATCGCGGCGACGGTCCTGCTTTTGAGCGGTGCTGTTTTTTCGCTTGTCAAAGGGCTTGATTGGGAAGAGGCAACGATCCTGTGTCTCTTTGCCTGCGTTCTTTGGATATTTCGCGCCTCGTTCTATCGTCGTCCGGTCTTCGTCCCCTTCATCTTGAGCTGGAACTGGATTGCCACCGTTGGCACCACCGTCATTGTCTCGACATGGCTCGGCTTTTTCGTCTATCGCCATGTCGAATATTCCAATGACCTGTGGTGGGATTTCGCATGGAACGGCAATGCGCCGCGTTTCCTGCGCGCGACTGTGCTGGTTTTTGCCGTGGTGGCCGCCGTCGGCCTGCACTCGATCATCAACCGGCACAGCCATCGAAAGCGCAGGATCGACTATTCGATACCCGACGCGGTGCCGCGCCTCGTGGCGGAGTGCCCCCATACGGATGCGGCGCTAGCGCTGCTTGGCGACAAGCAGTTTCTGCTGGCACCCGACGAAAGCGCCTTCATCATGTATGCCCAGTCCGGTGGTAGCCTGATTTCATTCGGAGAGCCGATCGGCGATACGACAAGCGGACGGGAACTGGCATGGTCGTTTCACGGCCTCGCCGACCGGCTGGCGCTGCGCACGGTGTTTTATGGCGTCGGTCCGCAAAGCCTGCCGCTTTTTCTCGATATGGGGCTGATCGCGCTGAAGCTCGGTGAAGTGGCGCGCGTGGACCTCACGCAGTTTTCGCTCGACGGGCCGCGTCGCCAGCCCTTCCGCTATGCCGACCGCAAGGTGGACAAGGACGGGCTCACCTTTGAAATCATTCCCGCAGCCGATGTGCCGCCGCTCATGCCGCGGCTGCGTGAAATTTCCGACGCCTGGCTTGATTTCAAGTCGGGCAGCGAGAAGCGCTTTTCATTGGGCTATTTTGACGAAACTTACTTGCGGCGCTTCGACATGGCAGTCTTGAAACGCGAGGGCGAAATCGTTGCCTTCGCCAATCTGTGGCGCGGTGCGGACAAATATGAGATCACCGTCGATCTCATGCGCTACATGCCCAACGTACACAAGCTGTTGATGGATGCGCTTTTCGCCAAGCTTCTGATGGCCAGCAAGGCGGAAGGCTATCAATGGTTCAATCTGGGCGCGGCACCCCTGTCGGGTTTAAGCGGCAGCAGGCTTGCCTCGCGCTGGAACCGGCTTGGCGCCTTCATCTATAAAAGCGGTGCCGATCTCTATCATTTCGATGGGCTCAAAGCCTTCAAGGAAAAGTTCGACCCGGTCTGGACGCCGCATTATATGATCTGCCCCGGCGGGCTGGAAACACCGCGCGTCCTTCTCGATGCCACGACCCTCATCAACGGCAACCCGCTGGAGTTCATCCGCAAATGACCAAACGACATCTTGTCTTCACCGTGGCGGGCATCGCCCTGATTTTGGGTCTTGCGGCTTACGGCCTGATGCATCCGGGCATGACCGCGCGTCTGTGGATCAAAGTGACGGGCTCCCGCGAGCCGGTCATCCACGTCAGCGCCGAGCGTCTCGCCAATATTCCGGTCTATATGCCAAAGCAAGATCCGGAAGGCCTTGCGATCATCATCAGCGATGAATCCGGTATCAGCTATAAGGAGCGCACGCTTCGCGATGCGCTGCTTTCGCGCAAGCTGATCGTTTTAACGGTGGAACTTGGTCCCTGGCGCGCCGCGCTCGATAAGGAAGATGGCGAATGCAATTATCTCGATTCCGATTTCGAGGCCATTGCCAAGGAAGCCTTGCGTGGGCTTGATCTCAGCGTTTATTTCCATCCCGTCATCCTGGGCGTCGGACAGGGCGGCACGATTGCCTATGCGGCAGCCTCCGATTCGCCGGCGGCCACCATTGCAGGTGCCGTAGCGCTTGATCCCGTTCCGGCAAAAACCCGCCTTCCCTCCTGCACCGAACAGGCCGATGCGCTCAAAGCGCCAGATGGCGGATTTACCTATGCCTTTGATGCCGAGCTTCCGGCCCCGGCGATGATTATCGCGCCAAAGGGCGCGCCGCAAAATGATGTGGCGCAAGCGCGCAAGAAGAACATCGCCATGCTTCAAAGCGTTGACGAACCGGCGGTTCGCATGCAAAACGCCGTCGATGCGGCAGTAGGAATGGCCGTCGAGGACGCCAAGAACGAAGCGCTTCCCATCGTTGACCTCCCCGCCAAAGGCGGCAAGGCCGATATGGTGGCCGTCTTTTATTCCGGCGACGGCGGCTGGCGCGATATCGACAAATCCATCGGCGAATGGTTGCAGGCGCATGGCGTCCATGTGATCGGTGTCGATTCACTGCGCTATTTCTGGGCGGAGCGCACACCGCAAGAAATCGCCCGCGACACGGCGGCAATGATTAAAAAGGCCGACCCGACCGGCAAACTGCCCGTAACGGTGCTGGGCTATTCCTTCGGTGCCGATACGTTTCCTTTTGCCTGGCAATATCTCGACCATTCCTTGCAGGACCGCATCCGCATGGTCGGGCTGCTCAGCGTCGAAACCACCACCACGTTCCAGATTTCCATTCAGGGCTGGCTCGGCATGGATGGCGATACAGATGTCGTACCGGCAATTGCCACCATACCGCTTGATCGCGTGGTCTGCGTTTACGGCGAGGAAGAAGATGACAGCGCCTGTACGGCCGATGAACTGAAGGGTATGGACGTCATGAAACTGCCGGGTGGACATCATTTCGATGAAAACTACGAACCGATTGCCGCAGCCCTTTATGAACGTATGCGCGCGCGGGCCGGACTTCCCGCTGAACCGCGCGCAAGTTTTTAGGCCGTGCGCCAATTTCTGATTTACGTACCTCATCTTTGTGCCTATGGTTCGCCTAACACTAAAGTTGCAAATTCGTCAGGCCGTGGCGAAAAGAGTGATTTTCGAGGACCGGAGCGGAGCGTACTTGAACGTACGTGAGCACAGGAGCGCAGAAAATTGCTCTTTGCAGCCCGGCATCACGAAGAATGCAACTGTAGTGCTAAGGAGCAGGCCAGAGAGTAAGAATGAAACCGACCGTCCATGATATTGCGCGCAGTGCGGGCGTCAGCCTTGCCACGGTGGACCGCGTCCTCAACGACCGGCCCGGGGTGAGAAGCCGCACGCGCGAGCGCGTCTTGGAGGCGATGCGTTCCCTTGGCTATGTCCGCGACTTGAGCGCGGCCAATCTGGCGCGTGGGCGGCTTTATCATTTCGATTTCATCCTGCCGGATAACGACAACACCTTTATGCTGAACCTGCGCGACGAGCTTTCCGCTGCCATCGAGCGCGCAACGGCTGAGCGTATGCAGATCAATCTCGTTCTGGTTCCAGCCTTCGATGAAGCAGCCCTCGCCGCCGCTCTTGATGCCAGCGTCGCGCGCAAGCCCGACGGCGTCGCTTTCGTGGCGATTGACACGGATATGGTACGCCAGAGCTGCGACTGGCTGCGGGAAAGCGGCATTGCTGTCGTCACACTGGTGTCCGATCTCGACCACGGTGCGCGCGAACATTATGTCGGCGTGGACAACGCCGCTGCGGGGCGCACGGCTGCACGGCTTCTGGGCCTTTTTTCCAATGGAAACAATGGTGTCATTGCCGTTCTTGCCGGTTCACTCAAGGTTCGAGATCATCGCGAGCGCTATGAAGGTTTCGTTGAGGCGATGCGCAGCGATTTCCCGGATCGTGCAATTCTGGCACCGCTCGAAGGGCTTGATGACGATGCCTGCGTCGAAAGGCTGGTGCACGAACTTCTTGAGCGCCGCAGCGATATTGCCGGTCTTTACAGCCTCGGTGCCGGCAATGGCGGGCTTTTGCGCGCACTGGCCTCACATCCGGGAAATAAGCCGCTTGTGATCGCGCATGAACGCGACGAGGCCACGGCGAAAGGGCTGGATCAAGGCCTCATCCACGGAGTTCTGGCGCAGGACGCCGGTCATGAAATCCGCAGCGCCATCCGTATTCTCAAGGCTTCCGTCGACCGGCAACCCATCGTGCCGGGACAGGAACATATCCGCATCGAAATTTTTCTTAAAGACAACCTGCCGCAATTCGCCTGAACGGCAAAATCACAGTTACAGGAGCAAGCATGTATCTCGGTCTCGATCTCGGCACATCCGGCGTGAAGGCGCTTCTGATCGATGACGATCAGCGCTCTATCGGTTCGGCGCATGGCGAGCTTGACGTCTCCCGCCCGCATCACGGCTGGAGCGAACAGGACCCGGCAGACTGGATCAAGGCCTGCGAAACCGCCATTGACGGGCTGCGACGGGCACATCCGAGGGAATTTGCCGCCATTAAGGGCATAGGACTTTCCGGGCAGATGCATGGCGCAACGCTGATTGACGCGCAGGACAAGGTGCTGCGCCCGTGCATGCTTTGGAACGATACCCGCGCCTATCAGGAAGCAGCCGAACTCGACGCCGATCCGGCTTTTCGCACGATTACCGGCAATATCGTCTTTCCCGGTTTTACCGCGCCAAAGCTCGTCTGGGTGGCGCGCAATGAACCTGAAATCTTTGCCAAAATCCATAAGGTCTTGCTGCCAAAGGATTATCTTCGGTTATGGTTGACCGGTGATTATGCCTCGGATATGTCGGATGCTGCGGGCACGAGCTGGCTGGATACTGGCCAGCGCCGTTGGTCGCCGGAACTGCTTGCCAAGACGGGCCTTACAGAACAACAGATGCCGCGTTTGGCCGAAGGTACGGACGCGACCGGCAAGTTGCGCGCTGAACTGGCCTCGCGCTGGGGCATTGATGGTTCGCCTGAGGTTGCTGGCGGTGCCGGTGACAATGCGGCTTCTGCCTGCGGCATGGGAACGGTCAAGGCCGGTCATGCCTTTGTCTCGCTGGGTACGTCAGGTGTACTCTTTGCCGCCAACAGCGCCTATCAGCCAAAGCCCGAAAGCGCCGTACATGCTTTTTGTCATGCCCTGCCCGGCACATGGCACCAGATGGGCGTCATCCTGTCGGCGGCAAGCGCGCTCGACTGGTTCTCGCGCATTACCGGGACAAGCCCGCAAGCGCTCGATCAGGCATTGGGCACAGTTTTGAAGGCGCCCACCGGCGTAACGTTCCTGCCTTATCTTTCCGGCGAGCGCACGCCCTATAATGACGCGAAAATTCGCGGCTCCTTCACCGGCCTCGATCACGAGACCGACCGTAATGCGATGACGCAATCGGTCCTTGAAGGCGTCGCCTTCGCTATTCGCGACAGTCTCGCCGCGTTGCAATCGGCAGGAACCGAGATCAAATCGCTGATCGCAATCGGCGGCGGTTCACGCTCTAATTATTGGCTGGAGGCGATCGCCACAGCCCTCGGCACACCTGTGGCGCTGCCCGCAGAAGGCGATTTTGGTGCAGCTTATGGTGCGGCAAGGCTCGGCCTCGTCGCGGCCACCGGGGCCGATCCGTTTGCAATTTGCACGCCGCCACCGACAGCCCGTAGCATCGAGCCGAACAAGGCGCTGCTTTCAGCCTATGACGAGGCGTATGAGCGCTATCGCGCGCTTTATCCGGCGCTCAGCCAAATCTAAATCATCAACGGGGAAGATAAACAATGACGACGGGATTTTTCGGCGATATTGAAAAAGTGCGCTATGAAGGTGAGGACAGCGACAATCCACTGGCCTTCCGCCATTATAACCCGGACGAAATCGTGCTCGGCAAACGCATGGAAGATCACCTGCGTTTTGCCGTCGCCTATTGGCATACATTCGCCTGGGAGGGCGGAGACCCGTTTGGCGGACGTACCTTTGATCGGCCCTGGTACAAGGACGGGCTGGAGGCGGCAAAACTGAAAGCTGATGTCGCTTTCGAGTTCTTCTCGCTGCTCGGCGCGCCTTTTTATTGTTTCCACGATGCCGATGTACGCCCGGAGGGCGACAGCTTTGCTGAAAACACGAAAAACCTTAATGAAATCGTTGATATTTTTGAAAAAAAGCAAAGCGAGACCGGCATAAGACTGCTCTGGGGAACGGCCAACCTGTTCTCGCATCGCCGTTATATGTCGGGGGCTGCGACCAATCCCGATCCCGAAGTCTTCGCTTTCGCGGCTGCGACCGTCAAGACCTGCCTTGACGCCACAAAGAGGCTCGGCGGCGACAATTATGTGCTTTGGGGCGGACGCGAGGGCTATGAAACCTTGCTCAATACCGACCTTTCGCGTGAGCTCGACCAGATGGGCCGCTTTCTCAATCTGGTGGTCGAATACAAGCACAAGATCGGTTTCAAGGGCACGATCCTTATCGAGCCGAAGCCGCAGGAACCGACCAAGCATCAATATGATTACGACGTCGCGACGGTGTATGGTTTTCTGAAACGCTATGGCCTTGAAAACGAGGTCAAGCTCAACATCGAACAGGGCCATGCCATCCTTGCCGGCCATTCCTTCGAGCACGAACTGGCGCTGGCCCGCACGCTGGGCGTTCTGGGTTCGATTGATATGAACCGCAACGATTACCAGTCCGGCTGGGATACCGACCAGTTCCCGAACAATGTGCCGGAAATGGCGCTCGCCTATTATCAGATTCTGCTCGATGGTGGCTTCAGGAATGGCGGCACCAATTTTGATGCCAAGCTGCGCCGCCAGTCGATTGATCCGCAGGACATGCTGATCGGCCATATCGGCGGCATGGATTGCTGCGCACGCGGTCTGAAAGCGGCAGCGCGCATGCTGGAAGACGGTGCCCTTTCAAAGCCGCTCGACGAGCGCTATGCGGGCTGGAGCGGCGATTTCGGCAAAAAGCTTCTGTGCGATCTTTCGCTCGATGCCATCGCTGGTGAAGTCGAGGAAAAGGACATCAACCCGCGCCCGAAATCAGGTCGTCAGGAATATCTGGAAAACGTGGTCAACCGCTACGTCTGATGTGACAATACGGGCCGTCTAGAGCGGTTCAGGTTTAAACGGAAACGCCTGAACCGCTCTATCTATTTGTTTTATCGCATTATCCGACGCAAAACCGCTTCGCACTTTTGCTGGAAATGCTCTAATCCTCGCGGCGGCCCGCTGTCGGGCGATTACGCTCATAATGATGTTTGAGCGGAAATGGCGGCAACCATGATGCGCGGTGGATTGTCCATAGCTCATAGGTCGGGATCAGATCGTCGCCATTGTCCAGTGAACCGAGGTTCACTTCGATTTCATCGTCACTGCGTGAAAAGACTGACGAGCCGCAATCGGGGCAAAAGAAACGTCCGGCATAGTCGCGTGTTTCGCCTTCTGTCGTGACCGCATCCTGTGGGAAAATGGCCGAAGCATGAAAAAGCGCGCCATGATGTTTGCGGCAATCAAGGCAATGGCAAAGACCGATCCGGTAGGGGCGACCGGACGCAACGATCCGTACATTGCCGCAGAGACATCCGCCCGTGAACCGATCCATGCCGGACTTCCTTTCCTACAATTTCACCCACCCACCATTCTTGGCCGATGATCGCACGCAGGCATCGATAAAAGCGACACCTTTGAGCCCGTCATCGACGGTCGGGTAGATCACCGCAGGATCGGGCTTTTTGCCATGTGCATGGGCTTCTATCGCATTGGCTGCTTCGCTATAGATGGTGGCAAAGGCTTCGAGATAGCCTTCCGGGTGGCCTGATGGTACCCGCGTTACCCGTGCTGCTTCTCCGCCCGCCCCAGCGCCACCGCGGGTGATCAGCCGCTTTTCTTCGCCGAATTGCGTAAACCACAGCCGGTTCGGGTCTTCCTGCGCCCATTCGATGCCGCCCTTTGTGCCATAGACGCGGAGGCGCAACCCGTTTTCATTGCCCGGCGCCACCTGACTGCACCAGAGCATGCCCTTGGCACCCCCCTCAAAACGCAGCATCACATGCGCATTGTCATCGAGACGGCGGCCTTCAACAAAACTGTCGAGATCGGCGGCAAGGCTTTGAAGCATCAGACCGGTCACAAAGGACGCAAGATTATAGGCGTGCGTGCCGATATCACCTGTCGCGCCGCCAAGCCCCGACTGCGCCGGGTCGGTACGCCACACGGCACCCTTAGCCCCGGTTGCCTCGACGGCCTCGGTCAGCCAGTCCTGCGCATATTCTACCTGCACGACACGCAGATCGCCCAGCTCGCCATTGGCAATCATGGCACGCGCCTGGCGCACCATCGGATAGCCGGTATAATTATGGGTCAGCACGAAAAGCGCATTGCTTTCATCGGCCAGCTTTTTCAGCTTCTTTGCATCGGCCAGCGTTGCGGTCAGCGGCTTATCGCAGATCACATGAATGCCGCGTTTTAAGAACTCCTTCGCGGCCTTATAGTGAACGTGGTTAGGCGTGACGATGGAAACGGCCTGAATGCCATCTTTCAGTCGCGCCTCACGGATCGCCATTTCCTTGTAACTCGAATAGATGCGGTCCTCGGCAAGCCCCAGTTCACGACCCGATGTTTGGGCTTTTTCCGGCGACGAGGACAAGGCCCCCGCCACCAGCTCGAAACGGTTGTCGAGACGCGCAGCCATGCGATGCACGCCGCCGATGAAGGCCCCTGCGCCGCCGCCCACCATGCCAAGGCGAATGCGCGGGCTTGCGGTTTCTGTTGTTTTGGCTTCAATCGTCATGGCTGTCTCACTTCGTCTCAAGTCCGAGCATACGGCGGTTGGCCGCTTCATCAGTGCCGCCAGCGGCAAAATCGTCAAAGGCCTTTTCGGTCACTCGGATGATATGTGCCTTCACAAACTCCGCACCTTCGCGCGCGCCGTCTTCGGGATGTTTGAGCGCGCATTCCCATTCGACCACGGCCCAGCCGTTGAAATCATTTGCCGCCATTTTGGAGAAAACCGCACCAAAATCAACCTCCCCATCACCCAGCGAGCGGAAGCGCCCGGCCCGCTCCACCCAGCCCTGATAACCGCCATAAACGCCCTGTCGTCCGGTCGGATTGAATTCGGCATCCTTGACGTGGAACATCTTGATACGGTCCTTGTAAATGTCGATATTGTCAAGATAATCAAGACATTGCAGTACGTAGTGCGAGGGATCGTAGAGCATGTTGGCGCGCGGATGGTTTTTCACTCGCTCCAGAAACATTTCGAAAGTCACACCATCATGCAGGTCTTCGCCGGGATGAATTTCATAGCAAATATCGACGCCATGCTCGTCGGCATGATCAAGGATCGGCGTCCAGCGCCGTGCCAGTTCCTCGAATGCGGTCTCGACCAGACCAGCCGGGCGCTGCGGCCACGGATAAATAAAGGGCCAGGCAAGCGCGCCGGAAAAGGTCGCATGCGCCGCAATGCCCAAATGACGCGAGGCGCAGATGGCCATCTTGACCTGCTCGACCGCCCATTCCTGCCGGGCTTTTGGATTGCCGCGCACTTCCGGCACCGCAAAACCGTCAAAGGCCTCGTCATAGGCCGGGTGCACGGCAACGAGCTGACCTTGCAGATGCGTGGAAAGCTCGGTGACTTCTACGCCGTTTTCCTTCGCAACGCCTGCGAACTCATCGCAATAATCTTTTGATTGAGAAGCCTTTTTAAGATCGATCAACTGGCTGGCCCAGGTCGGAACCTGAACACCGACATAGCCTTTTTCCGCCGCCCATTTGGTGATGGCGTCCCAGCTGTTGAATGGTGCCGCGTCGCCTGCAAACTGGCCCAAAAATATCCCCGGCCCCTTGATCGTCTTCATCGAAAACTCCTCCACATCATGAATTGATGCGCCCGCCGCAAGCATGGCAAGGGCGGGCGCGGATTGGCATCAGAACGGCGAATCCGGGAAATGGAACTGCTCGGCATTGTCCTTGGTGACGAGCGTAGCATCCAGAATATATTCGCCGCTGACCGGAATCTGGTCATAGAAATGACCTGCGGTGAGCTGCATGGCGGTCGCCACCATCGCAGGTGGATAAAGCACATCCACCGGCACCAGCTTGTCGCCGTCCAGAACTTTCTTGATCATATCCTTGGAGCCTGCACCGCCGATAATATACTGGATATCGTCGCGATTGGCCTGCTGGATGGCTTCGAGAACGCCCACGGCCATGTCGTCATCCTGACACCAGACCACATCGATCTTCTGGTGCTTGGTCAAAAAGTCCTGCATCACGCGGAAGGCGTCGTCGCGACTCCAGTTGCCGTATTGACGGTCGAGAATTTTGACATTGGAGCCTTCAATCCCCTTGTCGAACCCATCCTGGCGCTGCTGATCGATGGGGATCGGCAGGCCGCGAATGACAACGACCTGCGCGTCGGGCGTGGTTTTCTTGATGTATTCACCGGCGACCTGACCAAGGGCCGTGTTGTTGCCGGCGACGTATAGATCGCGGATCGTATTGTCGTTGTTGCTTGGCGCGCGGTCGACCAGAGCGACGAAAGTGCCCTTGTCCTTGACCTCCTTGATGGCGTTGACGAGCGGATCAGGATCGGTCGGCAGGACGACGAGACCGTCAAGCCCCTGCACCGCCAAATCCTGCAAGGCATTGGCCTGGCTGGCCGCATCGGGCGACGTCTTGACGATGACGTTGAGGCCCGGATGCTCCTCCATCAGCAGTTTTGCCACGCGCTCAGCGTGGTAGACGACGCCCGACGTCCAGCCGTGGTCAGCCGCCGGAATGGACACGCCAATCGTGACCTTTTTATCCTGTGCACTGGCCATGCTCGTGAAAGCCATGGCCCCTGCGGCCAGAGCGGCGAAAGCAACGCCCAAATATTTCCTTCGCATATCTTCCTCCCAAAACGGGGCCTTTTCGCCCATGACAATGCCGGAACCGCCCCTACAATCCCGCCAAACTTTTTCGCTTATCTCCCCAAAACGGTAACTAGTTTTGAGAGATATGCCTTTTCATCGCCGCGACAAGGAACGCTGCACCAGCATGGCGATGATGATGATCGATCCCTGAATGGCGCCGATCAGATATTCGCTGATAAAATTCGACAACACCATGATGTTGTTGACGAATTCGAGAATGAACGCACCACAGATCGTGCCCCATATGCGTCCGACACCGCCGCGCATCACCGTGCCGCCGACCACCACGGCGGTGATGGCGTTCAATTCCCACATCATGCCGGTCTGCGCCGTTGTGGAGCCGAGACGCGGCACATAAAGAAGCACCGCAACCGCAACGCAAAGTCCCTGCACCACATAGGCGATGGTGCGCACGCGCTTAACCGAGATGCCCGAATAGCACGCCACATCCTCGCTGGAGCCGACCGCCAGCAGATGACGGCCATAGCGCGTGCGATAAAGAACGAAGGCTGCAAGGGCGGCGGTCACGAAAATGACGATCACCGGAACCGGCACGCCCAAAAGATTGCCGGAATAGGCCGGGCGATACAAGGACTGAATATCAGGATTGCGCAGCGTGATCGCGCCGCCCTGCGACAGCCAGGTGGTCAGGCCGCGATAGATGCCCATCGTGCCGAGTGTCGCGATAAACGGCTCGATACGCCCGACCGTGGTGATCAACCCGTTGAGAAGACCGCAGGCCGCACCCAACACCAAGGCAAGCATGATGGCGGCAATCAGCATGATGACCGGATCGGCAATCACGCCTGAATTGATGAACAGGATCATCATGCTGGCGACAAAAGCCGCCATGGACCCGACAGACAAGTCGAGACAGCCGGACGAGATCACATAGGTCGCCCCGACCGCAATGATCGCGATAAAGGCTGCACGGGTCATGACGTTGAGCAGATTATCGATGCTGATGAAGTTCGGATTGGTGATCGCCCCCAGAACCAGCAACAAAGCCAGCGCGATAAAAGGAGCGACGGCGCGCAAATCCCAGTCTTTAGACGTTTTCGGCACACGGCTTTTATCGGATTCAACCTGTGTCATCTGTTCCCTGCTTTTTATTTATGCTGCTTCTTCGCTGCCAACGCCGGTGGCAAGTGCGACGATGACCTGCTCGTTCATGCGCTCACCGCTCACTTCGCCTGCAATATGCCCCTCGCGCATCACCATGATGCGGTCGCAGATGCCGATCAGTTCCGGCATTTCCGATGACACCACGATGATCGAGCGGCCCTCATCGGCAAGTCCGGCAATGAATTGATAAATCTGCTGCTTGGTGCCGACATCGATGCCGCGCGTCGGCTCGTCGATGATGATGATCGACGGATCAAGCAGCATCATCTTGGCGAGCAGCAGTTTTTGCTGATTGCCGCCTGAAAGCTGCCCGGCCAATATATCCTTGCGCCCGGTGCGAATATCGAAATCACGTATGGCATCGTCGAGCGCCGCACTCTCGCGCTTGCGGTCGATCTGCAAGCCTTTGATGAATTTCGACAGCGAGGCGAGCGTGAGATTGACGCTCAGGTCCTTGCCAAGCAAAAGGCCCCGGCCCTTGCGGTCTTCGCTGAGATAGGCAATGCCCGCCGCGAGACTTTCATGCGCATTGTGGAAACTGACCGGCTTACCATTGTGACGGACCTCGCCCTTGCTGGGGCGCAGTCCAACGACGGCTTCCATCAATTCGGTACGCCCTGCCCCAACCAGCCCGGCAAACCCCAGAATTTCGCCCTTGTTGAGCCGGAACGATGCGCTCCGCACATAACCCGGAACATCGAAGCCCTGCACTTCGAGAACCGCCTCATCTGCCTGACTTGCAGCACGATCCGGATAAAGTTTTGCGACATCACGCCCAACCATCAGTCGCGCCATATCGGCGGGTTGCAGTTCGTTCGTCGGGTGGGCTGCGACGAGCGACCCATCGCGCAGCACGCTGACGCGGTCCGAGATTTCCTTCACCTCCGGCAGGCGGTGCGAGATATAAAGCACGGCAACGCCCTTGGCGCGGATATCCTCGATCAATTTCAAAAGCGCCTCGGTCTCGAATGGTGTCAGAGAGGCGGTCGGCTCATCGAAAATCACCACGCGATGCGGGACCAGAAGCACACGCGCAATCTGCACCAGCTGGCGCTGGGCAATCGACAGGCTTGAGACCACGGCATCGGGATTGATTTCCGCCCCCAGATCGTGGATGGCTTTGCGCGCGCCCTCGCGCATGGCCCGGTCATCAACGCTGATGCCTCTGGTCTTTTCGCGTCCGAGATAGATGTTCTGCGCCACGGTGAGATCGGGTGCCAGCAAGATTTCCTGATGCACCAGCACGATGCCCTGCGCTTCCGCAGCGACCGGATCATGAAAACTGACCGGCTTGCCGTCAATGCGGATTTCCCCGCCACTTGGGCGCTCGTTTCCGGCGAGCAGCTTCATCAGTGTGGATTTTCCGGCCCCGTTCTCGCCAATAATGGCATGAACCGCCCCGCCGTAGATTTTCAGATTGATACCTTTGAGAACCTGCACCGGCCCGAAGGATTTCGACAGCGAAACCGTCTCGATAACAGGAAACTTTTCAGTGGATGTGGTTAGATTTCCCGACGGATTACTGAACGCGGTCATGGGCGCGCTCCGGCCATGCCATGCTGTGCACGGCATATGCCTCGTGGTACTTTTTCCGAACCATCTGATTGCACGTGAACTCCTCCCAAAGCCTCACTCCCGGAAGCTTAACTTTCGTTTTGAGGTACGTAAAGCTTTATTCGTGCTTCAAAATGATTTGTAGGGTCGCGCACAGCTGTTTGCGTCCATGGCCTCTGGAATGTTGCGCACGAACGGCCTAAATCAGGGCAATGAAAAGGAGTTTCGCAATGAAATACAGCAAGTCTCCAGAACAGATCGCCAGACTGACCCCGGAGCAATATCGCGTCACGCAGGAAAGCGGCACGGAACGGCCGGGAACCGGCGAATATCTCTACAACAAGGAGCCCGGCATTTATGTCGATATCGTCTCGGGCGAACCGCTTTTTGCGTCCAGCGACAAATATGAATCCCATTGCGGCTGGCCGAGCTTCACCAAGCCGATCGAACCCGCTCATATCAGCGAACTGACAGATGTAACGCATGGCATGGTCCGTACCGAAGTGCGCTCCGCGCATGGCGACAGCCATCTGGGTCACGTTTTTCCCGATGGGCCGGTTGATCGCGGCGGCTTGCGTTATTGCATCAATTCGGCCGCTTTACGCTTTGTTCCTAAAACCGAGATGGAAGCGGAAGGATACGGCGATTATCTTGATCAAGTCGAGGATGTAGCCTGACGGAGTAATGCTCCATTTTTTGCCGATTTTCTGAAAGCCCGGCTGGTGACAGCCGGGCTTTTCTTATGCGCTGTCCGCTCTTCACGCCATATTCGTTAAAGCGGAAAATTTCTTGCAAAAACAAGTCTTAATTCGATGCGTTAACTGCATATTTACTATGAATGCGCAAATATTTGCGCATGAAGATTCTCCTGTTTGGCGCATCTGAGCCAGCCAGAGACGTTTTATCATTTTAAAAAGCGAATTTCCCATGGCAGACACAGATTTGGTTTCCGGCTCCCGCTCCAGACTAGACGCACTCAATGCGCAGCGCGAACGCCGATCCGCTTCTGATGCCATGCAGGAACTCGACCGCACGCTTGCCGGTCTGGAGCACAGGCTGATGGAGTTTGAAAAGGGTTCGCGCCGCACACAGTCGCAATCAGCCGGGGAAAGCGAAACACCTCTGCGGCTTGAGCGCATGGAAAGCCGTCTGTCCGAT
This sequence comes from Rhizobiaceae bacterium, assembly GCA_032057925.1. Classification (GTDB taxonomy): domain Bacteria; phylum Pseudomonadota; class Alphaproteobacteria; order Rhizobiales; family Rhizobiaceae; genus Brucella. The sequence goes on along the minus strand of DAMCEK010000007.1, from coordinate 85,799 downwards.
ATGGCACGTCAGATTGCTTCGGCGCCCACACAGCAGCAGGATTATGATGTCGTGTTGCAGAAGCTGGAAGAGCTTTCCCAGCGTATCGAGGTTCTTTCGGATCGTCACGTCCTGCCCGAACGCGTAACGGATCAGCTTGCCCATCACATGAGCCTGCTGGCCAATCAGGTTGCCAAGGTAGTGGACGGCTTGAGCCTCATTGATTACCGCAATCTGGAAACGCAACTTGATATTATCGGTGAGAAGCTGGAGGCTGCGGAAAAGCGCTCTCGTGAGGCCCATCCCCTCCTTCTCGATACGATCGACCGACGCTTTGCAGAACTGACGGAGCGCCTTGATCACGATTATGCCAAACGCTATCTGCACAGCGATGCCATCGCCAATCTCGAAGCGCAGATTGGTGATATTGCCCGACATCTGGCACAGCCTTCAACCGAGCTTGCTGAAATAACGCCGCGCCTTGCTTCCATCGAACGTTCCATTGAAAGTGCGAATAAGAACGTGCTGGAAGCCGCGCGTGTGGCTGCCGAAACTGCAATCGAGCGCGCCATGCAGAAAGCAACGCGCGGCGAGAGCGCGATTGCGCAACAGCTTGCCGCCGACATGAAGTCGCTCGAAACGCTCGCCCAAGATGCAGACGAGCGCAATGCCAGGACGTTCGAGACCGTCACCGGCACGCTCAGCACCATTGTGGAGCGTCTGACGAGACTTGAGAGCGAAGTGATCGGCAAGGCAACGGTTGCGCCTCCCGTTGCTCCGGCAATAGAGGCTCCTATCCACAAGCCTGCCTTCTTTGATGCAGTGGCCAAGGCCGTGCGTGAACGCGGCGATGAAAAACTCACCTCTAGCGACGATACTGCAACAACGCCATCGACCGCTGAACCCGTTTCCCGGCTGCTTGCACAAAAGGATGAAGATTTTTCGGGCGAACAGCTGCCTGACCTCAATTCGATCTTGAAGCGTGTGCGTGAAGAACGCCGTCAGCAGGAAGATACCACTCACGAAACATCTGCCGCCGCAGGCAAGCGCGACCTGATCACTGCCGCCCGTCGTGCGGCGCAGATCGCCGTTACGCAATCGCAGCAGAGCGAAGACGCAAAGGCGGAAGAGGCGCAGCGTCGGCGCGGCAACCGCAAATTCATTCTTCTCGGCATCGGCGCGGTGCTTTTTGCGATAACCGGTCTTCAGCTCGGCAGTGCATATTTCAGCGACAAGCAAACGGTTGACGTGGTTACCGATCAGGCTGCAGAAAAGCTCAAAGCTCCTGCACCAAAGCTATCTGCCGCGCCAAAGCCGTCCGCACCCGTTTCACAACCCGCTCAGGCGGCGCTGATCACGGTTCCCGCAGAAGCCGGGCCCGTTGCATTGCGCGAAGCGGCGGCACAAGGCGACAGGCTGGCGCTGTTTGAAATAGGCAACCGTTACATGGATGGACGCGGCGTCGAGGCCGATATGTCCAAAGCTGCGACATGGTATGAAAAAGCTGCGGGAAAAGGTTTTGCGCCTGCGGAATACCGGCTCGCAAGCTTCAACGAAAAGGGGCTGGGCGTCCCGGTCGATGTGAAAAAAGCGCGCGCATGGTATGAAAAGGCAGCCCATCAGGGCAATGCCAGCGCCATGCATAATCTCGCGGTGCTCATTGCCTCCGGTAAAGATGGCGCAGCCGATAATGTTGCCGCCGCGCGCTGGTTTGCCAAGGCAGCGGAGCTTGGTGTGAAGGACAGCCAGTTCAATATGGGCATCCTCGCCGCAAAGGGTGTCGGAATGCCGGTCAATCTCGAAGAGAGCTATAAGTGGTTCGCTCTGGCTGCCAATGCGGGCGACCGGGAAGCAGCCGACAAACGCGATCAGATCGCCTATTCGCTCGACCCCAAAAAGCTTGAACGGGCGAAGGCCGCTGTCCAGTCGTTTCAGATCAGGCCGCTCGATACGGCGAGCAATTCTATCGCCGTGCCAGATGCCTGGACAGAAGACAGGACGATCACCGGTTCTATCGACAAGAAAAAGGCAATTCAGGCCATCCAGATCATCCTGCGTAATGAAGGCTATGATGTAGGTGTGGCCGACGGCACCATCAATGAAGAGACGCGCGAAGCGATCAAGGGATACCAGAAGGCCAAGGGGCTGAAACCGACCGGGGAGATCGACCGCAATCTGGCAATCATGCTTTTTCAGAAGCAAGATTAGAGCGCTGATTTTATTCGAATATCTTCTGTCGGAATCTGTTCGCGCGAAGAATCCGGAACCCCTAAACGAATGCGTTTGGGTGGTTTCAGAGGCAATAAGATTGGTTTTGGAAAGTTAGTGGCGGTTAAAGAGGCAAGGTCTGCATATATGGACAAAGCTTCAGATTTTTAAATCCCTTCCTCAAACTTGCTTGAGTAAATATTGTTGTTCGCAAACAACACCTTAAAATTTTCCTCTGAAGCGCTCATCAAAGTGCTTATTAGATCCGCTCAACATTTGACTTCACCGCGATAGCGGCGCATGACCATATGCGAATGGCCCCTGCACGACCGCGGTGGCTAATAAGTGTATGCGTTCTTGAAAGCCGGGTTCGGAAGTGGGCATTTATCTTCCCATTGCGGAGTTGTCGGTCAACATGCTGGCTCTGCTTGGCATGGGTGCTGCCGTGGGCTTTTTGTCCGGCCTGTTTGGGGTCGGCGGCGGCTTTCTCATTACGCCCTTGCTGATCTTCTATAATATCCCGCCAGCCATTGCGGTTGCGACAGGTGCCAATCAGGTTATCGCCTCATCGGTGTCGGGAGCACTCGCGCATTTCAAGCGCCGCACACTCGACATCAAGCTTGGGCTTTTTCTCGTCGCGGGCGGGCTTGTCGGTTCGTTGCTTGGTATTTTCCTGTTCTCATGGCTGCGCGATCTCGGCCAGCTCGATCTGATCGTCTCCATCCTCTATGTCTTTTTTCTCGGCACCGTCGGCGGACTGATGCTGGTTGAAAGCCTGCGCGCGCTTCGCCGCGTCAAAAAAGGTCAAGCAGGGGCTATCCGTCGTCCCGGTCAGCATACCTGGATCCACAAGCTGCCCTTTAAGATGCGATTTCGTGCCTCGACCATTTATGTCAGCATCATTCCGGTGCTGGGCATCGGTTTTTTCATTGGCCTTTTGTCATCCGTGATGGGTGTCGGCGGCGGCTTCATTATGGTGCCCGCACTCATCTATCTGCTGCATGTACCGACCAATGTGGTTGTGGGAACATCGCTGTTCCAAATTACATTCGTCACCGCGTTCACCACCGTCATGCAGGCAACGACCAATCAGTCCATCGATATCGTGCTGGCGTTTCTGCTGATGGTGGGCGGAGTGATCGGCGCACAATATGGCGCGCGCGCCGGACAAAAACTGCGCGGTGAGCAATTGCGGCTTCTGCTGGCGCTTCTGGTGCTTGCGGTGGGCTTGCGCCTCGCCTTTGGCCTTTTTGTGCGGCCCGACAATCTGTTTTCGATCACGATAGCGGATATGTGACATGAGAACACTCGGCCTCATATCCTTGATTTTCTTTGGACTTTCCGCCACGCTTGCAATGGCGCAGGTCAATTCCAGCGGCGAAGGCAATGCGGTGCCGCAATTGCAGAACCCGGCGGAAGAAACCATCGAAATCGGTCTCTCGACCGAGACGATTGCCATCGCGTCGAATTTTGGCGGCACGGAACTGACTATATTCGGCGCACTCGACAATGCCGACCCGACCATCCAGCGTCAGGGCCATTATGACATCATCGTGGTGCTGCAAGGCCCTTCGCGTGATCTGGTGGTGCGCAAGAAAGAACGCTATCTCGGCATATGGCTGAACGCGGCTTCCGAAACCTTCATGGGTGTGCCGCTGTCCTATTCGCTGGCGTCAACGCGCAATTTGCAGGACATTGCCGACGACAAGATTTACCGGCAGCTTTCGGTTGGTGTGCGCAATTTTTATCTTCGTCCAGAAGACCCGGCGAGCCTTTCGGGCAATATTCCCGCCTTTGGCAATCAATTGCGCGAGATGAAAATCCAGCAAGGCCTCTATAGCCAACGCATCGGCGGGGTCGAATTTATCTCGCGCACCTTGTTTCGCGCCACGCTCAGCCTGTCGACCAATGTCCCGGTCGGACGCCATCGCGCACGCGCATTGCTGTTCCGAAATGGCGTCTTCCTGCGTGAAGCCAATGCCAGCCTTGAAATCGTCAAGGCGAGTGTCGAGCAGAATATCTATGATGCAGCCCATAAATATAGCTTCTATTATGGGCTGTTCGCGGTCTTTCTGGCGGTCTTTACCGGCTGGGCCGGACGTCTTCTTTTCAAAAGAGACTAACCGCCAACCAGTGCCTTATGCGCAATCGGGTAAACCCTGCCCTGCCCCAGCATATAAGCGCACAACATGTCATGGATGAATAGGCCACGAAAGGCGCGGTCGAGTACATTGAGCGCGCCGGTATAAGCACCGAAGGCTGGCATGATCAGTCGCTCGCCGTCACTTGCAAAGCAGGGACGCCGGACCGAACGCCCACGGCGCACGATGCGGGCTGCGGGATGCAGATGCCCCGCAACCTCGCCCGCTATTTGCCCCCGCGATGGCTCATGGCGAAAGATCAACGGCCCAACGGCCAGTTCCTCGATAAAGTCGCCGGGCAGGCCTTGCGGGCGCTCGGGATCGTGATTGCCGGTAATCCAGTACCAGTGGCGATGCTGCATCAGGGTTTTGAGCCTCAGCGCATAAGGCGTCGGCAGACGTTCACTGGCCTTGGCGTCATGAAAACTGTCGCCAAGGCTGATGATGTTTTTAGGCTCGTAGCGAGTAATGACCGCAGCCAGCATATCGAGCGTTGCGGCGGTATCATAAGGCGGGATCAACTGGCCGCGTCTGGCAAAGGACGAGCCTTTCTCAAGATGCAGGTCAGAGACGACCAGCATCTGCATATCCGGCAGAAACAGCGCACCGGACGGGTCATAAATGACCGCTATCCCGCGCAGTTCCGCCTGCGCGAGACTATAGGCATTGCCATTTCCCCAGTTGATATTCATTGCATCGCTTCTCTGATCAGCTCGTCGGCTGCTTCTTCAAGCAGGATTTCGTCGCCCTCTCCTGCCACCCTTTCGCGCCCGATTTCAAGCATGACCGGGAGCGCCAGCGGCGAAATACGCTCCAGCGGCTTGTGCAGAAGATGTCCTTTTACGCGGCCCAGCATATCGCCAAGACGTTTTATATCGAGAAGTCCCGTTGCCGCATCGGCGCGTGTGGCCTGTAACAGTATATGATCGGGTTCATGACTGCGCAGCACGTCATAAATAAGATCGGTCGAGATTGTCACCTGCCGCCCGGTTTTCTCCTGTCCGGGATGCCTGCGCTCGATCAGGCCTGAAATCACCGCGCAATTGCGAAAGGTGCGCTTCAAAAGATAGCTTTCATCGAGCCATGCTTCGAGATCATCGCCCAGCATGTCCTCGTCAAACAGGCGCGTCAGGCTGAGCTTTTTGGCAGCGATCATCGCACCCATATCTTTTAAACCCCACAGGCCCAGCGAATAGTCCGTTGCGACAAAGCCCAGCGGATGCGCGCCCATGCGCTCAAGCCGCCGGGTCAGCAACATGCCAAGTGTCTGGTGCGCAAGCCGTCCCTCGAAAGGATAGGCGACCATGTAAAAGCGCCCGCCTTTGGGAAAAGTTTCGATCAGCAATTCATCGGTGTTGGGCAACACCGATTTGAATTGCTGTATCTCCAGCCATTCGCGCACCTGTTCGGGCAGGAACTGCCAGCGGCTGCGATCGGCAAGCATGGCGCGCACCTGCGATGCAAGATAGGTGGAAAGCGGAAATTTTCCGCCCGCATAGACCGGAATCTTGGCGTCCTGCCCGGCGGCATTCGAAGCCATGCATTCGTTTTCGCGAATACCTTCGAAACGCAACACCTTACCAGCAAACAGAAACGTGTCGCCCGGCGTCAGGGTTTCAAGGAAATATTCCTCGATCCGTCCCAGCACGCGGCCGCCTCTGGTATTCGCACCCTTGCCGCCACGTGTAAGGCGGACATTGAGTTCCGGCGCTTCGACAATGGTGCCTATATTGAGACGATATTGCTGCGCAATGCGCGGATTGGACACCCGCCATGTGCCGTCCACCGTTTTACGGATTTTGGCAAAGCGCTCATAGGTTTTGAGCGCATAACCGCCTGTCGCCACAAAATCCAAAATACGATCAAATGTCTCGCGCGACAGACGCGTATAGGGGGCAGCGCTCAGCACCTCGCGGTAAAGCTGGTTGGCATGGAATGGCTCGGCACAGGCCATGCCGAGCACGTGCTGTGCCAGAACATCCAGCGCGCCCTCGATCAGCGGCGGCGTATCCTGCGCTCCGAGATAATTGGCATCGAGCGCTGCGCGGCATTCCATCACCTCGAAACGATTGGCGGGCACAAGAATGGCTCGGCTCGGCTCATCCATGCGGTGATTGGCGCGCCCGATGCGCTGGGCGAGACGGCTTGCGCCCTTGGGTGCACCGACATGGATGACCAGATCGACATCGCCCCAGTCGATACCAAGATCAAGTGTGGAAGTAGCAACAACCGCGCGCAGCGTGTTGGCTGCCATGGCCTGCTCGACCTTGCGGCGCTGGCTGGCATCCAGCGAACCATGATGCAGCGCAATCCGCAATGTGTCTTCATTGATGCGCCACAGTTCCTGAAACAGCATTTCCGCCTGACTGCGCGTATTGACGAACAGCAAGGTCGTGCGGTGCGCCTGCACAGCCTTGTAAATATCGGCGATGGCATAGCGCGACGAATGACCGGCCCATGGCACCCGTTCTTCAGAATCGAGAATGGTAATTTCGGGCTTCGCACCGCCATCGACCGTCACAAGACCCGCTTTGCGGTTTGTACCATCCTGCTCGACCAGCCAGCGGCGCAACTCATCCGGCTCGGCAACCGTCGCGGACAATCCAATCGTCTGCAATTTGGGCTGCAGGCGGCGCAATCGCGCAAGCCCCAATGCCAATAAATGCCCGCGCTTGGAAATGACCAGCGAGTGCAATTCATCCAGCACCACATAACGCAGGCCTTTAAAAAACTGCGCAGCCCCCTTGGAGGCAATCAGCAGCGCAAGCTGTTCCGGCGTGGTCAGCAGAATATCGGGCGGTGCCAGTTTTTGGCGTTGGCGTTTGTGCGCAGGCGTGTCGCCCGTGCGCGTTTCGATCGTGATATCAAGCCCCATTTCCTCGACGGGTATGGTCAGGTTGCGATGAATATCGACCGCAAGCGCCTTGAGCGGCGAAATATAAAGCGTATGTACGCCGTTCGTCGTGCCGGGCTTTTTAAGGCCACGATTTTCAAGATCCACCAAGGCAGGCAGAAAACCGGCCAGAGTCTTGCCCGCTCCCGTGGGTGCGATCAACAGCGTGGATTGCCCCTGTTCGGCGCGTGACAGCAACTCAAGCTGATGCGCGCGCGGCGACCATCCCTTGTCCCCGAACCATTTTAGAAAACGGTCGGGCAGACGAAAGGCGGCAGTCTCGGCGGTCTGGCTCTGGTTCAGCGTCACGCTATCAATCTAGTGCTGTCGAAGCCCCTCGCCAAGATGTTTGTTCACTTTTGTTCTCATTTTCACAAGCCGAACGTTTACGCCTCTTCCCGGCGACATGCTGCCGACCTATCTAACAACATATGCGTTTCAATGAGCTTCTGCGTCCCACACCCAAAGGCCTCTATTGCCCGCCCGGCGATTTTTACATCGACCCGGTGCGCGCGGTTGATCGTGCTCTCATCACCCACGGTCATTCCGACCATGCGCGCGCCGGTCACGGCCATGTGCTGGCAACACGCGAAACATTGCAAATCATGGCCATCCGCTACGGTGCGGATTTTGCAGGCAGCACCCAGACCGCCGCTATTGGCAAGCCTCTGACGATCAATGGTGTGACTGTCAGCTTTCATCCTGCGGGCCATGTGCTGGGCTCGGCACAGATTGCGGTCGAAAAAGACGGCACACGCATCGTTGCATCCGGCGATTACAAGCGCGCATCCGATCCGACTTGCGCGCCATTTGAGCCGATAGACTGCGATGTCTTTATCACCGAGGCGACCTTCGCCTTGCCGGTATTTCGCCACCCGGAGGCTGCGCACGAAATTGCAACCCTTTTGAAATCACTGTCGCAGTTCCCGGAGCGCTCGCATCTGGTCGGTGCCTATTCGCTTGGCAAGGCGCAACGAGTGATCCGCCTCATCCGTCAATCCGGCTATGACGAGCCGATCTATATTCATGGCGGCTTGCAGAAGCTATGCGATTATTATCAGGCGCAGGGCATCGATCTCGGACCTCTGCTGCCAGCCACACTGGAGCGTGGCGCGACCGCGCCCGATTTCGCAGGCAAGATCGTGGTCGGGCCACCTTCAGCCTTTTCAGACCGCTGGGCGCGACGGTTTCCCGATCCGCTGCCCGCTTTTGCCTCAGGCTGGATGCGTATTCGCCAGCGTGCCAAGCAACGCGGGGTCGAACTGCCGCTCATCATTTCCGATCATTGCGACTGGGACGAGCTGATTGCCACCATCAGTGAGATAAAACCGGCCGAAGTCTGGGTCACGCATGGCCGCGAAGAGGCATTGGTACGCTGGTGCGAATTGCAAAACATTCCGGCGCAACCGCTGCATCTGGTCGGCTATGAAGATGAGGGCGATTGATGCGGGACTTTGCCGAACTTCTGGATCGTCTGGTACTGACACCGCAACGCAATGGCAAATTGCGCTTGCTGGTCGATTATTTCCGCGCAACCCCTGACCCCGATCGCGGGCTGGCGCTGGCCGCAATCACCCGCGATCTGGACTTGCAGAGTGTCAAACCAGCCATGCTTCGCGCGTTGATTGCTGAGCGCAGCGATCCCACGCTTTTTGCCTATTCCTATGATTATGTCGGCGATCTCGCCGAAACGATTTCGCTGATCTGGCCTGGTCCAAACGAAACGCCGATAGGCGCCAATCTGCCGCTGAATGTCGTGGTGGATGAATTGCAGAATGCCTCACGCCGTGAAGGCCCCTTGCTGGTCGCAGGCTGGCTTGATCTGCTTGGCATTTCGGAGCGCTACGCGCTGTTGAAACTCGTCACCGGCGGGTTGCGTATCGGTGTGTCGGCCCGTCTTGCCAAACAGGCTTTGGCCGATTTCGGCAAGATCGATGTCATGGAGATCGAAGAACTCTGGCATGGACAGGCCCCGCCTTTTGAGGACTTGTTTGCATGGCTTGAAGGCAATGGCCCAAAACCGTCTGCAACCGCTGATGCTCCGTTTCGTCCGGTCATGCTGGCAACGGCACTTGATGAGGCGGACATTCCCGCGCTCGATCCCAAAGCTTATAGTGCGGAATGGAAATGGGACGGCATCCGCGTGCAGGCTGTATCGGAAAATGGCGTCAGACGGCTTTATTCGCGCACCGGTGACGATATTTCCGGCGCATTCCCCGATGTGCTTGAAGCCATGGATTTCGAGGGCGCTATCGATGGTGAATTGCTTGTCGGGCATCACGGCGAAACCGGCATTGCAACCGCGACGTTTTCGGATTTGCAGCAGCGCCTCAACCGCAAGACAGTAAGCGCCAAGCAGTTGCGCGAATACCCGGCTTTCATCCGGGCCTATGATCTATTGCAGGACGGCAATCAGGAACACGGTGAGAATTTGCGTGCCCTGCCCTTTTCAGAGCGGCGCACACGCCTCGCCCGCTTTATCGATAAACTCGACAAGCGCCGGTTCGATCTGTCGCCGGTTCTGCAATTTGCTGATTTTGATGAACTCAAAAATCTGCGCCTCAACCCGCCGCATCCGGTGATTGAAGGCATAATGCTCAAGCGCCATGGCAGCCCCTATCTGCCGGGACGTCCGAAAGGCCCATGGTTCAAGTGGAAGCGCGATCCTTTCACCATCGATGCGGTGGTCGTCTATGCCCAGCGCGGTCACGGTAAACGCTCGAGCTATTATTCTGATTTCACTTTCGCGGTCTGGACAGGGGCCGAGGATAAACCCGTTCTGGTGCCTGTCGGAAAGGCCTATTTTGGATTTACCGACGAGGAACTCAAACTTCTCGACAAGTTTGTGCGTGATAATACGCTCGAGCGTTTCGGGCCGGTCCGCTCGGTACGCGCAGAGCCGGACCACGGACTTGTGGTCGAAGTTGCCTTTGAGGGGCTCAACCGCTCGACACGCCATAAATCCGGTGTGGCCATGCGTTTCCCGCGTTTTTCAAGGCTGCGCTGGGACAAGCCGCCGCGCGAAGCAGACCGGCTTGAAACGCTGGAGAAGATGTTGGGCTGACATCCCGTCCACCGATTACTGAGCGTTTGGCGAAACCCTGATCTCGTAGATATCGACTGGCTTGCCGGTTCCCGTCAGGTCCGATGTGATGGCGATCGTGCCTGCACCACCTGCTTTCGTGCCTTTTGCAAAATCCACATCGAACAGGAAATCGCTCATGGTCTGGTTGACGTCGTAGCGCCGACGTCCACAATCACCAAGGCTTGCGAAATTGCAGGAGATCGACATTTGCGTGGGCTTGCCGTCTTCGGCCTTGGCAATGATGTCGAAGGTCGCTTTCCTTCCGGCCAACTGATCCAGAATACCTTCGCCGACGTCGAATGTGATGGTGGTATCGGCATCGGGCGATGTTATGCGTGCGAAACTGCGTGTGCCATCGCGCAGAATTTCTGCCGTTGCACGCCCCTGCGCGGTAATGCGTGTCGCTTCCGACGGTTGGTAAATGGTAATCCAGTTCTCATCGCCCGGCTCCTGACCTTCTTTCAGCGGCGCCATATCAGCGCCTCCCGTTGCGGCAGAGGTAGACGGCTGGCGGCTCAAATCGGTAAAACTGCTGTAAAGCGAATAGCCTATAATCAATGCCACAAAAAGCAGCAGTGCCGGAAAGCCATAGCGCAGCAGAGGCGAGCGTTTCTTCTTAATGGCGTTACTGCGTTCACGTCCTTCATTGCGCGAAACGCCACCCTCAAAGCCGAGATCGGCGCTGGCACGTTTTTTGTTTCCCAAGCCGCTCTGCGGCTGTTGCGGACGAACGGCGCCGGTGTCGAGGGCCGAGATATCGTCAGACAGTGCATCTTCGGGAAAAACAACATCCTTTTGCGGCGCGTCCAACGCCGGTTCAACAAAGTCAGATCCTGTAGCACGCAATTCCTGTTCGACCTTTGAAATCGCATCCTTGAGCTTTTGCCGGCGCTGCTCTTTCTGGGCATCGTCCAATGCTGCATTGCCCGCAAGCGCGCGCTCATGGGCGCTCCACGCCGATTCGTAAATGCGTTGACGGCTCGACGCATTGTGTACATCAACCTTCGCTAATGCATTTCTGATGGCGCGTTCAATATTATCCAAAAGGCGTTCTTTCTGTGCTCGCTCTGATCGCTTCACATTCCAACAGTTTTCAAACTGGTGTATGGAACGCGGCTTTTGCCAAACCTCGCAAATTTCCCGATTAATTCAACATATTTAGCTTCATCCTGACAGATTTGACCAGTCTATATGGCTGAACTAAGCAATAAATGCTGTTTTCCTGAGGCATTTTCCACGGCTTTCAGCGTTCCGCGTATATCCGCTCACCCTCTTCACCCATCTTTACTGTTGCCGATCATGTCTGACATGATAATACTTACGTTTACGAAAACGTCAATTATGGAGGAGAATGCGGATGGCTTTGCCAGAATCATTACAGGGAAAATTGCGTATTCCCGTCATCGGTGCTCCTCTGTTCATTATTTCCAATCCCGACCTCGTGCTGGCGCAGTGCAAGGCGGGAATTGTAGGCTCCTTTCCCGCGCTCAATGCACGACCTGAAGCACAACTGGACGAATGGTTGGCCCAAATAACCGAACAGCTTGCAGCGCATGATAAAGCCAATCCAGAGCGTCCGGCGGCTCCCTTCGCAGTCAACCAGATTGTGCACCGCTCCAACAAGCGGCTTGAGCATGATCTTGGCCTTTGCATAAAGTATAAGGTGCCTATCGTAATCTCTTCTCTTGGTGCCGTACCAGAAGTCAACGCAGCAATTCATTCCTATGGCGGCATCGTTTTGCATGACGTCATCAACAATCGCCACGCCAATTCAGCGATCCGCAAAGGTGCGGACGGACTGATTGCTGTTGCCGCGGGCGCAGGCGGACATGCAGGCGCGCTATCACCTTTTGCTCTGATACAGGAAATTCGCGAATGGTTTGACGGCCCGCTGCTTCTTTCCGGTGCTATCGCCAATGGAGGTTCGATTTTGGCAGCGCAGGCGATGGGGGCGGATTTAGCCTATATAGGCTCGCCCTTCATCGCAACCGAGGAGGCCCGGGCTTCTGACGCCTATAAGCAGATGATTGTCGACAGCAACGCATCGGATATCGTCTATTCCAATTATTTCACCGGTGTTGCCGGTAATTATCTCAAGCCATCCATTGAACATGCCGGGCTTGATCCCAATAACCTGCCGTTGGCCGATCCTTCGAAAATGGATTTCGATGCAGCCCAAAACCCGGGTGCAAAGGCTTGGAAGGATATATGGGGCTGTGGACAGGGGATCGGTGCTATAAAACAAGTGCTTCCGGTCGCAAAACTCATCGACAGATTTGAACGAGAGTATATGGGCGCTCGCGGAAGACTATGCGCCTGCGAATAAAAAGGCTCATTGAGCAATTTTGCACGTGCCGTACTCAGACACGGATTGCTTAGGTAAAGTTTCCAACAAACCTTCTTATTATGCGATTTCAGCCTTGCTTTCCGTTCTCGATTTCGGTATCAGCGCACCGTTCGGAAGGATATTGAGATATGCCTTTCAAACTTTGGAGCAATTGTTCCGGGCCGCTTTAGCTCAGTTGGTAGAGCACATCATTCGTAATGATGGGGTCACGTGTTCGAGTCACGTAAGCGGCACCATAAAATCAATGACTTAGCTAGTTTTCGTTTTCAACGTATTGATGCTAGCAATCAAATAGCAATCACTTTCGTTACCCGTAATTTGCACTGCAAAACTGCCTTTTGAAAAAGCAGAAAATCCCTGTGGAAAAACGTTCGGGAACATGCAAACCCCGCCTGAGCCGCACGTCGTTACAATTAATGCTTATCAATTTGTGTCTTCTCGACCTCGACTATTCTTGTTGTTATGTTAACAACGACTTCCATCGCGTTTCGTAATCGAAAGACACCCATGTTAGGTGAGCTCATATAAATGGCGAAAAAACCTGATAAAAAAATGAGCAGCCTAGCCTTGAGCAGCTCTATCTCAGCCTCACCGAGCACCTTGTTCGAAAATACAATATGTCATTAAGCTTTCTTCCAACGCAGACTGACAGTGTTAGAGAACATCCCCTGCCCTCAACAAACTACGAGCTTGACCATCTATTGACGTCTGAGCAAGCCGCTGGTGTTTTAGGTTTAAGTCCAAAGACCCTTGCTAACTGGCGGGTTCAGGGCATTGAGAACTTACCTTATCGAAAAGTGGGCAAAGCTATCCGTTATAAATACGGCGATCTATTAGTTTTTATTGATGTACAAAAAAGAGAAAACACTAGTCAGAGGTGAAGCAGATTCTATTATCTGAAAATGAAATGACTAATCATTTTGGGCCCCGCGATGGGGCAGTCTCCTGACAATCCGGTTTTAGGAACTGATAACCATTAAGCTGCCGTTGAGCGCCGTGAATCCCTGTGATGGGCTCAGAGTTGTACTTAGCGTTCTAACAGCGTTTTCTAGGTAAGTTTGCGGTTTGAAGTCATCGCTTTAGAAAGCGTATTTATCTTTTTGTTAGTAAGGCTTAAAGGCAGCGCAATTGTGCCCTCAATCGCTTGACTGCCTAGAGAATTGTCGGTCAATCTGCCCACATGGCTTATGATTTCTCGAGTTTGTCTCATAACGAGTTTGAAGACTTGGCCCGCGACCTGGTTGGTCGCGAGATTGGCAAGCGTTTCGAGGCATTTCCCGAAGGACCAGACGACGCGATGGATGGGCGACACGCCCTCGCCGACGGCGATATTGTGCTTCAGGCTAAGCACTATCTCCGATCAGGTTTCTCGGCGCTAAAATCCAAGATGAAGATTGAGCGCACTGCCATCAATGGATTGGCGCCTGTGCGTTATAACCGTCGGCAGCGCCGCGCGATAAAGCGCCATCGGTTTTACACCGTCGCTCACCTCGAATTTCAGCTTCGCGTTCTGGTCCAGCGATAAGAACTCGGTCACCTTCCGAATGATCGCTGAAAACTTGACCGCTCCCAGGCCAAGGCTCTGGCGGCTGAGCTCATCAGCCTCGACAAGCAAGTGAATCAGTTTCTGGAGCGCGTGGTGGATGCCACGGTGCCAAGCGTCATCGCGGCATATGAAGACAAGATCGCCAAGCTCGAAGAGCGCAAGGCGCTGCTGCATGAGGCGATGGCTGATTTAGGCAAGCCCCGCTCTACCTTCGAGGAGACAGTTCGAACTTCCATGGCCTTCCTCGCAAGTCCTTGGAATCTATGGCGTTCAGGGGTACTTGAGAACCAAAGACCGGTGCTAAAACTCGCTTTTGGACAGCGTTTGGCTTACAGCAAAAAAGAAGGATTTCGAACGGAAATTTTATTGTTACCTTTCAAGGTGTTAGGTGGTTTTTTTCGGTGAGGAAAATGGAATGGCGCGCCGGACGGAATCGAACTTTCTCCTTGCCATCGAGATAACTGCATGACTTGCGTCTGCTTTTGGAAATTCCGAGTTAAGATTTGAGTAACCGAAATTGGGGCGCAAAGCCGACATTCCGCAATCGGAGCGACATATGGCAAAACCCCGCTTTTGCCATAAGTTTTTCCAAAACAGAATATGCGTAAATGTCAGTGAATATTGCGAAACTCATTTTAAGAACTGCGTCGATTCAACCTAAACATTTTGTCTGTACGTTTTGAGTTGCGCCTGAGCATCAGCGCACGAAATGAACGCTCAGGCGACTTAGCTTTTAAGCGATATCCATTACTGGCGTGAAATAATCTGATTCAACACCAATTATATTTCGTAATGGTAGTCCGAATCCACCAGACTCAATCTCAAAAACATCGCCAAATTTTGTAACAATTCCATCCGCAACACTAAGCGTAGCGGTTCCGAACATATGAACATGCACATCACCTGGCTGGCGAAACACACTATACTTGAAATGGTGGTATTCGAGATTGGCTATCGAATGACTCATATTGTCTTCGCCCGAAAAGAACGGTTTCTCCCACAAGACCTTTCCATCGCGAAGAATGCGTGATGTTCCCTCCACATGCGCTGGAAGCGCACCCAACCTCAGTTCGGGCCCAATGGAACATGGGCGTAACTTGGAATGCGCGAGATAAAGATAATTTATTCGCTCAGTCACGTGATCGGAAAACTCGTTCGCCAGTGCAAAACCGAGACGGCAAGGATTACCGTCCGCATCGATAATATAAATACCCGCAATTTCCGGTTCCTCGCCCGCGTCAAGCGCGAAGGATGGGGACCGAAGTTCCGAGCCGGGAGCCGCTAAGCAATGTCCATTGCCCTTGTAGAACCATTCCGGCTGTACGCCCTTGTCACCATTTTCTGGCTTTCCCTGTTCAACTCCCATCCGAAACATCTTCATCGAGTCGGTCAGTGCCTCGTCCGGTTCATTCCCGGATTTATGCATTGCATCGCGGGTTGATGCGGAACCAAGGTGAGTAAGGCCAGTACCGGTAAGATGAAGATGTGCAGGATCGGGGTGATCGATAGGCGAAAGCAGCCGTCCGTCATCCAGCAACTGCAGGTAATTAATGTTTTCGCCCAGGCCGGCCTCCTTGACGATGGTCGCTATACCCTTGCCCGACACGGATGCCGTGGCAATCGCATAAACAGATGTATAGCCGTTCACTTTACGGGCAACATCTTCAATAACCACGGCCACAGCACGTTCGCCGCTCTTGTCTAGATATTGAATCAGATTCAACGCTCAAGCCCTCCTAATTCAAGCAAACGCCGTCTGGCAATCAGCGCATCTTCTCCGCTTGTTAAAGATCTTGCGATTGCTTCGCCGCCCAACCGCTGGAATTCAACATATCCTTCGTAGCGCGGCCTGATCCACGCTCCTTCCACCGTTGAAATAACGGAACTGAAAAAGCCATTATAGTGAGCATCCATATCCGCATCGGTCCATCCGCAGTGCCCCCCCGGTTGGCCATGGTGTTCGGCAACAAGATTTGCCTGAACGACATCGCTCGCCATATAGCTAGCAAAAGCCAGCGCTGCATCCTGCTGGACGCTGTGACGCGAAATGCCCATAGCCGTACCGCCAATGGCTGTGCCCGAATGATAGGGAACAGCTATTCCGGCAAAAGCTGCAAAGCCAAGACGATTGACATTGTCCGGCTCACCATATGTGGCATACCCATAGACCAGTGGCGCATAGACAATATCATCACGGGCGACCATCTGCTCATGTAGATCTATACTGTTCCAGCCCAAGGCTTCCGGCGGCGATAAATCAAGGACCGCACGCACGGCATCGTAAGCCTGCGTGAAACTTCCCTCCGGAATCGCCAGCAATTTTTCATTGCTTGCTTCAACTGGCTTTCCCAAATTCGCCATATAGGCAAAAATGCTCAATAGAGCATGCGGGGTTTCAACAGGCGTGCCCAGGTAAAGCCCCTGATCTCGAGCCTGTTTGCCCAGCTGCAGCACATTGGCAAATGTTTGTGGAAGTTTTGCATCCAGTCTGGCCATAAGATCGTTTCGCACTAAAGCATGCTGGGTAGCGCCGTCGATTGGCAGGCCCCACACATTGCCGGAGAACCGATAAGTCTCAAGACTCGGGCCAATATAGAACGTACTCGCTGACGCAGTAGTCATCGCAGGCAGCCTGTCGTCAAGCTTCAGGAAACATTCGCTTGCGGCAATGGTGCCGCAAAAAGGGTGATCAAAGATGACGATGTCATGTTTCTTGGCCACCTCCTCGATACCTTGATGCTCAAAGTCGCTTAAAGGACGGATGACCTGCTCGATTTCAACATTGGGATGATCACGGTGATAAGCTGCAATGGCTGCTGCAACCGGTGCTGTAGCGCGCCGGTTATTCCAATTGACAACGGAAAGTCTGATCAACTCAAACCTCCTTTTTAGTCACAATGTGAATGTGGTTACAGATCAGTGCGAGCGAGTCATCCTGCTTGAGAACTTCAACCTGCTCAACCACGAGCCCCTGTTCCGGACGCTTATGCCCCCGTTTTTCTACAATAGTAGAGCGAACGCGGATCGTATCCCCGATGAACGTTGGAACGATGAAACGCAAACGGTCGTAACCATATGACATTGAGTGCGGATTTATGACACTTGCCGCCATACCAATGCCGACACTAAACACAAGTGTTCCGTGGGCAATCCGCTGCTTGAAAGGCTGTGTAGCACACCATGCGGCATCCATGTGGTGCGGAAAAAAATCTCCGGTTTGACCAGCATGCAGCACGATGTCTGCTTCAGTGATAGTTCGTCCACTCGTTACATTGGTTTCGCCAATGGCATAGTCTTCAAAGTATCGTTCGATGATCATCGTGCCGCTTCCATTTCATATTTATCGTTGAGATATTCGTTGTCTTCGCCGATTTTGGGCGCGCCTTTTGCGGATCGCAAAACACGACCATCAATGCGAATCGGGCATCGCGTCGTGCTCACTTTGGCGCCAGTATTGGTGAAGACATCCTGCAACATGTCGAGTGCCTTGAACCCTTCGTGCTTCACTAGCGTCGGCCAGTCCATTACCTGTGCGCACCAGATGTCGGCTGGTTCTAATATAGCCAGCCATTCAGCCGTCGAACGCGCTGCGAGACGATTCCAAATGAGTTTCTTGGCTTCATCACGGTCATCAAACATGCGTTGGGGATGATCAAATTTCGCCAGCTCCGGAATTGATAAAAGTTTGGCAAGTTTACTGAGCGAGTTCATAGCGATGGCTAGGAAGCCATCCTTTGTAGGGTAAATGCCATATGGGGCGCTAAGATAAGCACTGGCACTTCCGATACCGCTCCGCATCGGCCCATTTCCATCACCGTTTAAGAAGGTGCTGAAGAACTCGAATTGCAAATCAAGGATGGATTCCATCAGGCTGACGTCGACGCGAGCACCTCGCCCTGTCACACCGCGTCGAACAAGTGCGGCCAGAATGCCCTGCGCCAGATGCGCGCCCGTCATCATATCGGCAACCGCTACGCCGGTGGCGACGGGGGGATGCCCTCCATCACCGGTCATCCATGCCAGTCCCGACATGGATTGCACCAACAAGTCCTGACCGGGTTTATTGCGCCACGGTCCCTGATCACCATAACCCGTCACCGAGCCATAAATCAGACGCGGATTGATTATGCGTACATCGTCATAACTCAACCCCAGCCTTTCGATGACACCTGGGCGAAAATTCTGGATCATCACATCAGCACGACGAATAAGCGTCTTTACATTTTCTACGTCAGCTGAATTCTTAAGATCTGCTGAGAAGCTGCGTTTGTTACGATTGATGGTGTGAAACAGCGTGCTATCACCATCAACCTCAAGGTTCGAGACATAAAGGCGGCGGCTCAAATCACCGCCATCCGGCCTCTCAATCTTTATAACTTCTGCTCCGAGGTCGGCTAATCGAAGAGCTGCAGAAGGGCCAGCCAGAAACTGACTAAGGTCAAGAATGACAAGCCCGGAAAGTGGCAATTCATCAATGTCATCTGCTGCAACCGATGCCTGTTCGAAAGATGAATGCATATCAGACTCCAATCATCAGCGACGGTAAGAAGAGGGAAATGGTCGGGATCAGCGTCACCATTGCCAACACGATCAACAAGCAAATCAGGAAAGGCACTGATTCCCGAAAGGTCTCGGTAATGGGCGCGTTAAGTGTGCTAGAGGCTGTAAACGACAACGTGCCTACAGGTGGAGTGATGCCACCCATTGTTAAGTTCAGTACCATTATTATGCCGAAATGAACGGGATCGATGCCCAACGCGGTAACAACAGGGACCAAAATTGGAGTAAGCAAAATAATCCCGGCTGTTCCCTCAATAAACATGCCGATAATCAGCAACATCACGTTGATAAGTAAAAGCAGCAACAAGGGGTTATCAGTCAAAGCAATCAGAGCTGTTGCAATCTGACCCGGAACTCTCTCCCAAACCATGTAATATCCAAATGTAGACGCTGCACAGATGATCAGCATGACAATGGAAATGGTCATTACAGAGTCACGAATAATGGTCGGAATCTGATTTAAGTGCAGTTCACGATGGCAGACCACGCCGATGAAGATTGCATAAAGGACGGCGATTGCACCCGCTTCTGTGGGCGTGAAAAGACCATAACGCAGACCGATCACAATGAAGATCGGTACTGTCAGTGCCCATGCGGCTTCCTTGAAAGCCATCCAGAGTTCACGACCGGTCATCATTCGTTCGCGACCGCGTTTGAAGCCGCGCGCTTTGGAGACAAAAAACACGGTAATCATAAGACAAACGGCGATCAGTAAGCCCGGAACGATACCAGCCAAGAACAACTTACCAACTGAAACATTTGCCATGAAAGCATAGACTATCAGACCGATGCCTGGAGGGATCATGGCCACGATGATTGCTGATGACGCAACAACCGCTGCTGCAAAGCCCCGCGGATAACCTTTTGCAATCATCGTTGGGCCAAGCATCTTCGACAACATTGCCGCATCCGCATTGGCGGAAGCCGTAAGGCCGCCCATCATTGTCGCTAGAATGACTGCAATCTGTGCAAGACCGCCGGTAAGGTGCCCGACAAAGGCATCCGCCAAATGCAGTAGACGGCGTGTGATACCGGCTGCATTCATAATGCTTCCCGCAATAACAAAGAAGGGGAGCGCAAGAAGTGGAAAGGATTCCGTACTCGATACAATACGCTGCGCAAACAGGTCGATTGGCAGTGCACCGCCAAGATAGAAATAAAGTAGGCTTGGCGCCATAAGTGCGATTGCAACTGGAACACCTACCAGCAGCAGGACCAACATGAGGAAAACTGGCCATATGATCATACTTTTGCAGCCTTCTTGAAGAGCGTTTCATAACTCGCAGTGACGTGTCGAATAGTCATTGCACCAAAGCCAACTGCAGCTGCGGCATAGACAACAGCTTGCGGCCAACGGAGTATGGTCGTCGGCGTATCCATGGTGGAAAGCGTGAAGTTGGTGGCAAGGCACGTCACAATGAAAAGCGTGATGAAAGTGATAAACGCCGCAAGAATACGCATTGCATAGGCGGCACGTTCAGGAACCAGATGCAGAAAACTGTCGATGGCAATATGCCCCGAGCGTCGAAAGGCTGCGGCGGAACCAAGAAATACTGCCCAGGCGAACATGATACTGGCAAGTTCACCCGACCAGCTAGCCGGCGTTGCGGTCACATACCGGGTGACAACACCCCAGGTTACAGAAAGAATGACGATTAGAAGAGCTATTGTTGCCAAAACTTCTTCCAGCATCAGATCGGCGAACAGAGTCCTACTCTGTCCGGCTTTTGGGTCGGACTGATGGGGCATGATAAACTCGTTGTGAGAAAAGAGGCGTATAGGTTCAAAGCCCGTACGCGATTATGACTTAATCCAGAATTTTCCGGATTTCGGTGTAGACACCCGGCGTCCACTTTGGGAAAGCATCATAGACCTTCGCAGTTATTTCACGAAATGAAGCAACATCGATATCTTCGACGATAGTGACGCCCTGAGACTTAAGCTGCTCAAGCAGTTTTTGGTCATTTGCGAGCGTCGTCTTCGTCATTAATGTTCCTGCTTTCACGGACTCTTCTTGCAAAATCTGCTGCAATTCTGGGTCTAATGAGTTGAATATTTTTTCACTCATGACCAGACCGAGGAAAGCCGTGAAGTGCCCAGTCAGAGATAGGGTTTTACGCTGTTCTTGTAGTTTTGATCCAACCAGAGAGCCCAAAGGTGCTTCAACGGCTTCGACCACATTTTGCGATAGAGCACTGTAAACTTCTGTCCAGGGTAAAGGTGTACCGCGCGCGCCTAAGGCGGCAAAGGTTTCAATCCAGAGTGGATTGGGAGCAATACGCATCGTCACGCCAGCAAGATCAGTTGGCTTGTTAAATGGCTTATTGCCAAGCATATGTCGATTGCCGAAGAAATAATTGAACGACAGCGGCCGGAAACCGGCTTCGGCCGAGCGCTCAGTCAACTTACCATACCAGTCGCTATCGAGAATCTTTTGGAAGTCTTCTGGAGCATTCAACAAATATGGTCCATTCATGACACCAAAATCCGGCACGTAGTCAGACATGAAGCCCGGATCCGCTACCTGAATGATCGGCGCGCCATGGCGTACCTGTTCGTAAACCTCACGATTGATACCCAGCTGTTCGGATGGGAAGACCGTGATGTTTAGACGGCCATCGCTACGCTCATTAACAGCCTTAGCAAAAGCTTCCACTGCCTGATTGATTGGCTCAGTCGGAGCTAGTGCGTGAGCAACACGTAGATTGACTGTTTGAGCTGACGCGACAACAGGCAGCAATGACATCACTGAAGCGGCGATTGCCGCCCTTAAAATTTTATGCATGTTTCTCTCCCATAAGCACCACTCCTCTGGTGCCTCGACAATATGCGAAATTTCACATATGTCGAGTTCATTCTATATATGGAATCGAAGGCGTCAAGAGCTATGATTGAAACAGATACCGGTAACCGTGTTCCCGCCTTGGAAAAAGGACTCGATATTCTCGAGGTTCTTGCCTCTGAACAGGGCGGCTTGCTTCAAAAAGAAGTTGCAAACCGGGTCGGACGATCGGCGAGTGAAATATTTCGCGTTCTCAATGCTCTAGAAGCCAGAGGATATGTTTCGCGGGATGAGCTCAATAGTACTTATAGGCTAACGTTAAAACTCTTCGAACTGGCCCACATACACCCACCCACACGTCGCCTCATTGAGGTTGCAACAATCCAGATGGAAAGCCTAGCAGCCACGGTTGGGTGCTCCTGCCATCTCGTTACCTGTCATCAAAATCGATTAATGGTAGTCGCGCAAGCGCAGCCTGATGCTCTTCTTATGGGGTGGAGCGTAAAGATAGGGGCATCTTTCCCGATAAGCAGGCATTTTGCTTCTGCTCGAACCATTGCTGCTCATCAGAATGTTGAACATCTGGAACAAATGCTCTCGAGCATGCTGGCAAATGACCCTCACCTCAATCGCGATGACGTTTTGGCTGAGTTGAAAATCATTCGTCATGATGGATATGAAATTTCTCAGAGTCAGATTGCACCAGGCGTAACAGATATAAGCTGTCCCGTACTAAACCATTTGGGCGTGGCAGTAGCAGCACTCACTGTTCCTAAGGTAGGCAACCTTCCTGAGCCACAGCTCTCAACAAATGAAATAATTCATGAAGTAATTAGAATCTCCAGCGCGATATCGATGGCGATTGGCGGACAACCTACCAAGAATCGAACCACGCCGCTGGATCAATCATAAAGATTGTTAATAGCGCGTTTATTTTATATTCGACCAAAGTCGCAATTCTTGTAATAATTAGCAACGATGATCGGTAACGATTCAACATATGGCAAAATAACATTTTGCCATATGTTATGATTAGCGCCAGCTTTTTGCAGCTTCCCGGTAACTTGAAAAGTAAACGTGAAGGCCCCACCCTACTCCACACATCATGGAATAGAAGCATCAGGTGAGCCGCTAGCGATGCCGAAAAACTATGTGAGCTTCACTTCAATGTAAGCGTAGATAAAGTCTACCGAACAGAACGGTCCGCCAGTAATTTATTCCTCAAACAATAACTCAGCGTAATCCATTGCCCCATGCAGGATACGAACAATCGATACTTGATCATTATTTATTCAATAAAAAATTAGATAATTGCCGTGCACCCGACGACGATAACCTTGTCGTTCATAACGAGGAACTAATGGAAAGCTGCCAGCCAGCTCAGCTAAGGCTTCGCACTTGTTACGCAATTCGAGAATGAAGGAATAAGCGCGGCGAGGATTATCTTGCGCTATGAAATCACCGATTTGCTCTAGGTCATTTTCTGCCGCATGAGCAAAGTCGACCCTCATGCTAACTTTTCAGCCTTATCAGCCATGGCCAGATATTTTGCTTCCAACCGGTCAAATACTTCACTTGACGGCTTTGTGCGCCCAGCTTCGATATCAGCAATGCCTCGGGCGAGTGCAACATCAAGGGCAACCAGTTTTGCTTCTCGATCTTGAATCAGGCGCATACCTTCGCGCAAGACTTCACTTTTCGAACCATAACGGCCGGTATCAACGAGCTGCTGTATATAGCTTTCGAGTTGTTTACCTAGTTCGGCACCTATCATATTTTAGGTTCCTTCCGTTAGAGAGTGTGTGTAAGGTACTGGCTTTATTAAATATTATCAAGAATTGCTCGCACCACCGCTACCTTGGGCCAAGTTGACATTTCTTGCCGTTCGCTCGTTGTGTCGCCCGATGGTGTCGTTTCCTGATGTTGGCCCACGAGTGCCAGAAGGGTTGGTGCAACTTACGATCGACAACAGGCAGACCCTGCTGATTGGCGTGCGACCAGACCATTTCGGCGCCATCTGGTACCTGCCAGAAATCAAACGATAGACCTTTGGAAAGGACACCTGCAACTGGAAGGACATCGGCTTTGTCGCATCCTCCTTTAGCATGTTTGCAACAACCCGGTAACGCAGTCTGCTCGTTTTCAAGCCAGCGTTGGGAATTGGCATTTATGTCTTATTGAAATTACTGCCTTTTTTCACAAGCATAGGATTTGGCCCTTCCGGAAAACGACCTTGAGCAGCCGTAGCTTGTCGCGTTTCTCCTGATTTTCGCGACATGTCAGAAGCGATATTGGGTGCGATAAGGAACAGGGTTTTTGAAGACAAAACTTCATACGACCGGAGTCCGATCAAGATTTTCCCACTCTACATTTTGATCTTCAAATTGCGTTTCCAACGCGTCGGTCGAATGCTCTTGAGCATAGGTTATCTCGCTCGCAGAGACTGGCATAACCTGCAACCAAGATACAACCCGCCCGCCAAACTCATTAGGTGTTCCTAATCCTTCGTATGCAAACGGAGTTGTGAGAAACCCATTTGGCACTGGAGTTGAGGGACGAAACTCGCCGAACAAATTATTTAAGAAAATACCGGGTTGAGCAAAACCTTTGACCTTGCTGACGAAAAGGACTGCCCGAAACAACGCTTCACCTAAATCCTCCTCCTGCCCCTTCTCACAAGAAGCAATAAATTCAACGCGTGTGGGCGTGTATTCCGAACCGTCTTCCTGAATCAAAGGGCTGTTTGATGTGCCGATGGTGCTCATAGTCACCATGCCGATATCTGGATAGTCTTGAACCCGTGCGATACCAACGTAAAAAGGGTCATTCTCTGTCTCACGATGCACAAATATGCGAGGGCGAGTACCAAAGACCGCTTCCAGGTGCCTAGCGATTGCTTTCTCGCTGGGAGATACTGCCAATGATTTGCTCCTGTTTTGTGCATGAAGATGGGACACCGTCCCGAAGATAGTAAGCACGACACCGCTTGTGAGAAAGCGTCTGCGTGAAATAAGTATCCTTCGTGCCTTCATGCAGAAATTCCAAACCCTAAAATATTTTTCCCATCAACCTTTGCTCACTTGAGGGTAAAGGAGACAAGCCCATCAGCGACAACTAAGAGCTGTTGGCGGTTACGACACTAGATTGTCGCAAAACTCAGTCGCATAAAGTTACATTTTGCACATGAGTTTTGCGACAGAATTTCTCTAGCGATCTCAATGAAGGCAGCCACAGCTGCAAAAATTAGGATTTGCGCGACGGCGACAAGAGACGACGCTCTATTTCTTATTCTTGTAAAGATAGCTCGGCTCGTCAGAGTCTGGGTCCGGCTCACAAGTACCGCCTCCTAACCAATTACTGTCGTAACAACGGCGCAACGCGCGGTCGCGCAGACGTTCTAGACGCTGTTCAGCGATTGCACGCCACCAGAGTGCATTCAGGACCGGCCATTGTTCGTCGGCAATTGTGCAGGCCTGCACCAGTTCATCTCCCTTGCATCGCAGATGCGACCGGTCCTGACTGTCCCTTATGACCCAGACCAATCCTCGTGCACTACGCTGATCAGCCGGTGGTGGATCGTCGTAACGCTGGGTTTCGCCCCATCGACCCTCCGTCCGCGTCGCTTCGTCCTGCCCGGCCCGCTCCTTGAGAGAAAGCACACGGATGATCTGGCCGCCCGAGGAGTAAGCATCCTTGAAGCCCACCGTCATCTGCGGACCTTGCCCCTTTTCGTCGGTCCCGATGACCGACAGCGCTTGTGTGGCAAATGTCTCCGGATCGGAGGCCTCTTCGGCTGGACGAAAACCGAAAGAGGAACCTGCCGCCGCGAGGATAGCGCAACTGCACCTCGGCATAGCGCCTATCGAGCCGGGTTTTTACGGGAGTCTCGCCGATGCTTGTCGGCCAAACCTCTTGAGAGACCGGAATATCGTATATAGTTACCACGCCGCCATACTTCAGAAGGTCGCCGCCAACCTCGATGGTCAGGTCAGAAAGCGTCGTGGCCGCGCTGCTTTCGCCCACGAACAACAGCATCGCCGTTGCGAGCAGGACGTTGCGAAACATGGCTGAGTCCAGTCCAGCCATGGCCTGATTGCTGATGCCCGTCAAGGTCAGTCATGTTTCACGCTCGCTTCTGCCTTAAGGCAGCAAATATCTAGGTCGCCGAATTGAACAAAAAGAAACCAGTTCCGGCAATCTACAAGTTTGCAAAAATCCCGAAACCAACATTAACTGCCTATGTATTGAAACTGGAAAGCTGGCTGCGTGGCTGCGAAACTGACTTCGGCATGCAGTATGGGCTCCTGACATTTCCCTTTGGCCCATAAATTAACTTCAACTCCTAGCGCCTTCGGGTCATCCATTTGAAAAATATCAATCACTCGACTCCGTTCAAAATCGGGAGCTTCCAACTGGCTGATTGAAATGCCATAGTCTTTAAGTGTCTCGGCGATTTCCTTAAGGACAGCGTCGCTAACGCCAAATTCGCTAGAGAGAGCCGACACGTTATGCTGGCTAATGTGCCCAACAAATTCCCGGATCAACTCTTTGACAGTATTTTCCTGTGATTTATCCATGGCCTATCCAAGCGATCTTACAGCTTACCCCGGATTCGCGAATATCCCGAATCTGCGACAAACATATGTAGCGTTACAGGATTTAGGAATTACGCGACACTAACAGCTGACGTGAGTACTCATCGAACGGCCTAGCTTGTCCGTTAGGCAGGCGATAGCCAGCCTCTATTTCTTTCTTCACGCGGCGGATTGACGGCTCATATTCTGCTTCAGCCTCAATAACACCAATGCAACCCCAACAATCACCGCCACAATCTGAGGACAGAGGGTCACCAGAAACACTAAGTCGTCGGCCACACATCGAACAATGACCGTATGGAAAGGCCATTATTATCCTCCTTCCGTCCGCCTCGCGGCTCTCTACCTATCAAAAATGTCGCATAACTCCAAAACATGTGACAACTTAGCCATCCTAACGTCCTCTTTAAGGAAAGTCATTCAAGACAATAAACTGTCGAATGATGGTCGGAAACGGACATGGCTGTGGGCCATGCTCTATGGTGTTTTTTTATTCAGTACCGCCAAAATCGGGCAGTCTGCAACTAGCTCCTATGCGGTGATTATGACTGGTACATATGGCAAAAATCACATTTTGCCGTATGTTTAACGATCTACCACTATTTTGGCATGTTATTGATTTCTCGCGCCGGGAAGGAACAGCCACAGCATTGACATTGGATTAGAGATGAGCGGGATAAGTGATCAACGAATGCTGGCATGCTGGGCTAAAGCGGCGGGCCGATGTCTCTTTTTTCCTCTTCGCTTGAGCGAGCCGTCGGTTTTGCAGGAACGCGTAGGAGATTATTATCATGAGCGTGTGGCGACGGTCCAGTCTAGCAGCGTCCTTCGAAGAGGTCGGGTCCAAGTTCTTCCTCGAGTTGCTGATGCGCTTGCTTGCAGGTTCAGAGCGCCTTAATCGCACCGGCCAGTTTCTTAATCGGGGTTTCTAAAGGCAAGTTGGAGAGATAGTATTTTGGTTCGCAATTGAAACGATGCTTGCCTACTAGCCGGACTTCCTCGCTGGGCATTTGTTGTGCCCCTGATGAGCCGATATGTTGACGTGGACCTTCAGCGATGCGTACGCGTAAAGTTCGAGGCAATGAACCGAAACCTAAAGCCGGCAGCTTTTCACCAAATTAGGGCTAGTCCAAAATCACGTCTCGCCTTCGCGATATAGCATCCCTAAAACAATAAACATGACAAAATATGTCCAGTTATTTGTTCTGGAGCAAACAACTCAAGTTTTCCTTTCTGTATGATCTGCCACGAAAGTTGGGGAGACAGGGAAGGTAAATCCGCTGATGTTCATTGGGGAACTAACGCAGCATCTTGCACAAGGTGACGGTTCAGATCCGTTGCAGGACGCGTTTTCCCGACGCAATGCGGTAATGCCTTTCAGAGGGCGGCAGCGCCTGCCCGCTGGCGATTTGCAAGCCACATGGCAACAACTCATGTCGGCTCCCAGTACCCAACGAAAACGGCTCGTTTATGTTCACATACCCTTCTGTGCCAATCATTGCCTGTTCTGCGGTTTCTATCGCAACGCTTATATTCCCGACATTGGAGCAGAATATGCGGCGCGCCTCATTACAGAAATTAAACGCGATGCCTCATCTCCTGCACTTCGAAAAAATCCGATCCACGCAGTCTATCTTGGCGGTGGCACGCCGACCGCGTTAAGCGCCAAGGAACTCTCACGTATCATCACGACAATCAGGACGACCCTCCCCCTTGCCGCCGATTGCGAAATTACCGTCGAGGGGCGCATCATTCATTTCGATACGGAAAAAATTGATGCGTGTCTCGAAGCTGGAGCAAACAGGTTTTCGATTGGCGTGCAGAGCTTCGATACAAATGTTCGTCGAAGACAAGGTCGTCGCGCCAACCGGGAAGAAGCCATTCGATTTTTTGAAGACCTGCGACAACGCGATAATGCAGCCCTTGTTATCGATCTCATTTACGGATTGCCGGGCCAGACACTCGATGTATGGCGGCAGGATCTTGAGACAGCCGCAGCGATCGAGCCAGACGGCATAGATCTATACGGGTTGAACCTCATTCCCGGCACGCCGCTGTCGACAGCAATTGCTGCGGGAAAATTCTCTGCCGCACCCAATCTTTCGGAAATCGGCACATTTTACAAGATCGGTGCGGATTATCTTCGGCATCGTAACTGGCGGCAGATCAGCAATAATCATTGGGGCCGAACGACACGCGAGCGCAATCTCTACAATCTTCTTATCAAGGAAGGCGCTGATTGCATAGCGTTTGGTTCCGGTGCCGGTGGTTGTATCGGTGAGATCAGCTATGGCCTGACCGGTGATCTGCTGCAGTATCAATCTGATATTGATGCTGGACGCAAACCTTTGGGAATGATGGCTGTTGCGGACAGCCTGTCTGTATTGAGGAACTTCGTCACGGCAAGCTTTGAAGTCGGTCATATGGACATGGCTGCTTTCGCAGCTCTTGCCGGAGATGAGATGGCAGCATCCCTGATACCGCTCGTCATGCAGTGGCAAGGCGCTGGCCTGCTTTCGTTTAGCGACAACATTATCAGGCTCAGCGTTGCCGGACGCTTCTGGTACGCAAACCTGATCTCAGCATTTTACGACATTCTGGAGACCGGGCCACACTCCACAGTGAATGTGGCCTGAAAAGAACATTTGAAAGGGCGACCATCATGCAGAATCTGAGCTATGCGGAAAAGATTGAACAAATCCGGCAAGCTATCGCTGAAAAACCTGATGGAATTCTCGAATCTCTGGCCGGACAATTTGCTGTTCCCATCCAAACCGTTGTGGAATGCTTACCCGCCGATCATCTGGCGCGCATTGACGGCAGCCGCTTCGTGGACGTCCTCACTGACATTTCCGAGTGGGGAGACATCATCTTCATCGTTCATACAAAAGATGCGATTGTTGAGTTTTCAGGCCCCATGCCAAAGGGCAAGATCGGTCACGGCATGTATAATCTGCAGGATGGTGGTCTTGGTCTTTCCGGTCATTTGCGCCCTGAAAACTGCAAGTCCATCCTGCTCGTCCGTCGCCCTTTCATGGGTATGGAAACAATGTCCGTACAATTCTTCAATGCTGAAGGTGAAACTATCTTCAAAATCTATGTCGGCCGTGACGAGCAGCGCAAGTTGAAGACAGACCAGATCGAGCGCTTCAATCGTCTGGAAGCTCTGTTCGGCACGTCGGCTGGCAATGCTTGACATGCGTCCACTTCTGATTTTTGGCGCGAGCCGGGGCGTTGGTCTGGAATTGGCGAGGCTCGAACGTCAGGCCCACCGACACGTTTATGCGCCTGTCCGCCTCACATCCAAGACAACAGCGCTGCAAGAAACAGGGGCCGTGGTTCTTCGAGGAGACGCACTCTCGAAGGAAGACCTGAGCCAAATTCTGGCCAAAGTGAGTGGAGATATCGACATAGTATCGACACTCGGCGGGCAGGCAGATGACGGTCGGCGGGCAGATGATGAAGGCAATATCAATGTTATTGATGCGGCCGTCGCAAGTGATCGGGTTCGTCGCTTTCTGCTTGTCACCTCCATCGGGTGTGGAGAGATGGCGCCCTTTCGCTCATCCCGGGCAATAGCAGCTTTTGGTGCAACCGTGGACGCCAAGAGCCGTGCGGAAGAGCGGTTGAAATCCAGTGGCCTCAACTGGACAATTCTCAGACCTGGTGGGCTCATATCTGAACCTGCAACGGGCAAAGCTCTGCTTTCGCAAGATGCCGAAATACACGGCTTCATTCATAGGGAAGACGTCGCACAACTGGCATTTCGCGCGCTTCGCGATCCGGCAACAATTGGCAGGGCATTTGCCGCGGTCGATGCACAACAGATGAGCAGCGTGAATACGTTACCCCCCTTTCCTCTGGCATTCCCTTCCCTCTTTTCTCAAGCTTAGCAAGAGTTTTGGATATGAACACCGGTATCGTGATGATCATTCTTTTGCTGCTTCCGAGCGGCGAGCCTTCAGCAAGTTTCGTCAATATCGATACGGCCGAGGAATGTGAACAGCGCCTTGATCGTATTCGTCCAATTCTGGAAGGGGGGCAAGCCGAATTGCAGAAAATCGGTTGCTTCCGCAGTACGGCACAATTCGATGATTTCGACCATGATCCACCGGCTGATGCGCCCCGTCACATCTTTTTTGTCGGTCTGAATGGGGATCAGGCAACCATACGCAAACTGAAAAATGTCGTCGAATGCCGCTCGGAACAAATCGAAGCGAATACGAAGCCACAAGGCAAGAGTTACTGCACCGCATCGACGCAAGATCTCGTTGTTGCGGAAAACTGACCTACAAGACGCAATCATGGGGCAGACGAGGCAAGATAATGAGGGATACAATGACAAGGATTTGGCATCAGGCACTGGCAGTAATGCTTTTCTCGGTATCGCCATTAACGCTGCAATTGGCACAGGCCGAGGAAGCAAATACCACCTGGCTTGACACTATCACGGTCGTAGGAACGCGGACGGAGCTTACGGTTAAAGACAACCCGCGTTCAGTTGCTGTCGTTACGCAAGAAGATATCGAGAGAAAATCTGCCGATAGCATAGCCGAATTGCTGCGTGATGTGCCGGGTGTAGAGGTTGCCGACGAATCTGTCGCGGGGATGAAGCGGTTGCGTATCCGTGGAGAGAGTTCACGCCGCGTCACCATTCTCGTCGACGGTCAGGAAATTACAGATCACAGCACCTATGGAACACCGCTCCTGGTTGACCCTGCCACAGTTGAACGTATCGAGGTCGTGAAAGGACCATCGTCGGTGCTTTATGGTGCGAAAGCCATCGGTGGCGTTGTCAACATCATTACCAAAAAAGGTGCTGACAAACCAATTCAGTTCGAGGCTGGCGGTAGTTATTATTCGGGATCCGCCGGCTGGCGAAGCTGGGCTTCCATATCCGGTAGCAAGAACGGTTTTGATTATCGTTTCTCTGGCGCAACAAGCAGACATGGCGACCGGCGTGTTCCAGACGGCCAATATTCGACGACAGGAAGGCTCGACGATACTTCATTTAACGACCAAAATCTTTATGCGCATCTTGGCTATCGTTTTGGTAAAGACGAAAATCATTATCTCGCCTTGAAATATGAACAGCATTTTCTTGAAAGCGAAGGGTGGACCGGACCTGCGGGTTCTTTATCCGGAGTTGATTTCTTCAAGATCAATCTTCCCCAACGTGATCGACGCAAGGTTGGACCATTCTATGAAGGTGAAGATATCAGCGATACCATCCGAAAAATTCAGGTCGATCTCTATTATCAGACAATCGACCGGCTCTTCGAAAACCAGGTTCGAACGGCTGCAGGTCCAACACGCAACATAGGGGTTATTTCCACCTCAGACGACCGGATCATCGACTACGGCATCAATGCCCAACTTGATCTCGATTTGTGGAACGGACACCAGACCATTGTCGGAGCACAATATCTTTCGGACAATTTGGTGACGCGTAAGACAACACAAACCACCATGACGGGCTTCGCGCCATTTCCCGTTACGACCACCTCATCTTCGCGCGACAAGGCTCATATCGATACCTATTCGCTCTACGGACAAGATGAATGGAGCCTCACCGACAAGATCAAACTGATTACCGGCCTGCGATTGAACCATACGCGTACCGAACTGGACGAGACAACGGTGGCCGCTCGTGAAGGCTTTAAGGGAACGAGCGATACACGTCTATTGACGTCGCTTGGTCTGACATGGGAGCCTAACGACAATCTCGTATTGCGCACGAATTATTCCGAAGGATATATTTCCCCGACATTGCTGCAACTTTTCAGCTCCACCACTGCCGGTGGACAGGGTACAACCTATGGCAACCCGGAATTGGAGCCGGAGCTCGCGCGCAGTTTTGAGCTTGGTGCACGATATGAAAATGCGGGCTTCGCACTGGATGTGGCAGCCTTCTATACCAGAGCGAAGAATTACATCACCACAACGCGTTGCGTGACAGTGACACAATATTGCCAGACGCTGGGTACAGCCGCATCCCCTTCCTCGCTATACATCAACGCCGATCGCGCCACGACAGTTGGGATGGAGTTTCTAGCCGAATATGGTTTCGATAACAGCTTTTCGCCCTATGTCAGCGGCAGCTGGATAAGGCGCGAATTGGAATATTCAAGCTTTTCAACATTCAACAGCGATACCCCTGCGCTGTCAGGACGTCTTGGCGTGAAATATGAAGGAGAGTTATGGGATACTCCAATCTGGACCGACCTCTTTATGCGCGGCTCGACTGGTAGCAAGCAAACCTATCTCAGCGGAAGAGACGTTGTAACCGAAACCCTATCGGGTTGGGGCACCCTCAACTTTGCATTCGGCGGCAGCATTGGAGAAAATGATCATCTGACATACGCAATTAACTTCAACAACATTCTCAATAAGGAATATCGTCCAACGTTTGGAGAGCTTCCTGGTGTCGGGCGAAGTATCGAGGTAAGCGCACGGGTGAAATTTTAATTGATCGATATGCGTTTTAAGAGTGGCAGACTGATTAAAGACAACTCTCTTCGTTCCTATATATCCGGGTCGATGAGGCACTTCTGTGCTTATTTCACCAGTCTGCACTACCACCGCCATGGTTGAAGCATGATAGAGTTGGATCTTATAAAAGTGCAGTCAAAAATATTCATTTTCCAATTATTTCCAGATGCCATTCTCAATCAGAGTTTGCGGATCATCTTTGCCATTGTAACTGGCATCCACCGTAAGGTTTATGATCTCAAACCTGCCATTCTTAAAACCCCATTTGATAAGAGTGTAGGCGTCTCCCACCCCACGCCATTTATTGCGTTCTGTCATTATACGTTTGTCAGCATCATAAGTCGGGTTGACAACTTCGCGTAGAGATTGCGTTTCGGTGACAATGATATCTTTGACAGGAGCATTTTCCCCCTCACCCAGATAGGTTGCCTCGATCTTCGGTGATGGAAACAGCACTTCTGACACCTTGCCGTGTTCATCGGACAGCAGATAAACCGCCGTGCTGTTATAAGCACCGATCTGACACGGAAACTCCACCAGCAAGGCAGTTCGTTTCCCTGCTTCTTCTTCAACTGGCAATTCAAAACTGGCAGGGCTTTTTGAGGCACCGTCTGGGGCGTTGCAGTTTTCAGGACGGTTCGATGTGTGGAATTCAACCGCCTTTGTGACTGCTTCTTTGCGCCAGTCTCCCGCAAAGGCTGTCCCAAAAAGCATTGGCAGCACGGCACTGGAGATCGTCAGGAATTTGACAAGCATTATGTTCCTCCTACTTTGCTTGAGGAGTAAGACGGTACCAACCATAGAAATCTTGGTCTTCATAAAATTTCTGCTTTGGCCAAGGTCATGCGCATATCCTACGTCATATGGAAATAACCGTTTCCCATCTCGCTTATGAGGTCAACGCATGTACCGTATAATATTGGTTGCTATCGCGCTCGTTAATCTGTGTCTGGTTGTGCCTGTTTCTGCAAAGGATGTTACTGATCATCTCGGCATCCCGGGGCCTATCAAGGTGGCTAACAAAGACTACGTGCTGTCCTGGTCGTCCAATCCCCAACCGGGTTATTACAAGCAGGAATATCTTCCATCCGGTTCGAATCTCCAGACCTATGACAGCATGGTAATGGTGGAGTTTTTCACAACGGACCTGCCGCTCAACAAAGTTATTGCCGCACAGACCGCAATGATTAACAAGCGCAAGGCCACCGATCCGATTGCCAATATGGCCATTTTTAAAAATGACAAAACGGGCGATGTTATTCTAGATTTCCTTTTATCTTCAAGGGATAAGAATGGAGAATACATAATTGAATGGAACGGCTATCGTTACGCTGAAGGAAAATTCAAGGACAAGCGCGGTTCATTACTGTTCGCTCTTAGCGAAAGGGCCTACGGCAATGAAGCCTCCAAGGTATTTCTTCAGAAGTTGAAGGATTTTAAGGCTTCACGCATCCGCGACCTTACCAATACTGCCGTTCCCGAATTCAAGTAGTTTTCGGTTCTGTAGCCCACTATATTCGCAGGCTGACAATCAAGCCGTCTGCGAACAGATGCGGTCATTGACCTTTCAACTCCTTTGCATAAGCGCTTTCTAACCGCTTGGCTGCTGCTTTCAGAGTTTCCGAAAAAGCGGCGGTTGACTGTTCCGCATAGGCCAGCATTGGCGGAGAGCTTAAGGCTGCGGCCAATTTCTTTCGCTTCTCCAGCGGAAGCTGGTCATAGATCATTGTGGATGTGAGGAAATATTCCTCAACATAGCTTTCCCGCAAATGCTTGACACTGGACGTCCATCGTTTAGCAGCATCAGGGCCTATGACAGGCTCCGCTGCGGTTTCCATGGCCTGTAAGTAAACATCCAGCACCTCATTGGCCCGCTTTGCGCCGAATTGTGCCTCAAACAAATCGACAAAAAGGGCGTTCTCTTCAACCGTTGCCGAAGCCACACGTTGGCGTGCTTTTGCAAAAGCGTCAGGTTGATTGCCGAGAGGCTGAAAATTCATAACAATTTTCAGCGTTTCCTGCCCCAGCGGCGATGCATCGAAAGCCAATACCGCAGAGCGCACGTCTTCGGTCAAGCGAGCGTTCAACGCGCTGTCAAAATCGGCCTTTATCAGATCCGGTGCAAATGCTGCGTCCACCGCCGACGCCCATTTTTTAACATATTCGGCGGGAAACCCAGCCTTGGGCGTGAGGGTGATTTTAAGCTCATGAGCGATACTACCGAGATTTTCGACGGCGTAGAAGCTGCTCGGCAAGGCATGCGGCTTCTTATCAAGTGCGAAGGCGGCTGATGAAAGCGAAAAAATCCAGCCAGCGCTCAGTATGCCAGCAATTAATCCAATCAATGCGGGTTTCTTTATCATGTCCTGAACAACTCTTTCCTGATGAAGGTGGAGTTATCAAATGCGGTCTTCCCGAAATTGTCGTCATAGCGAGCGGGTGCGGGAAGACCGGTCTTTGGCGTTGTCACACGAAAATTAATAACACAGTGAAAGGCATTGCTAGCCTCCAATCTGGCTGGCTGTGTTGATCAGTTGGATGAACTCTGCGCGACGCCCGGTCGGATCGTCGCCGCGTGCTGTTTGCGCCAATGTCCTGATAGACTGCCAATCCATTTTTTCCAGATAAGCGGACTTGCGCAATTTCTGCCCGAAGGCTGCAACAGCCACAGCAAAGCGCGTATCGTCCGACGCAGCCTCGAGAGACGGAAGTTGGGCCGCTGCTTTAATCGGCGTCTCAATGAGCGAACTCACATCGCCGTCCGGTGCCTTATACCGGATTTTTACGAAGCCAAGCTCGTTGCCGTTGCCCGTGTAGTCGTTGTGGGTGGCCGAAGAAGACTGCGGCTCATAGCGGAGCGGGTCCATGGCTCCGGGAGCACCTTTAGGCGTAATTTCATAGAGTGCTGTGACGCTATGGCCTGCCCCGATATCCCCTGCATCAACCGCGTCATTGTTAAAATCCTCCCGGTCCAGCAAACGCGTTTCATAGCCGATCAGCCGATACTCAGAAACGGTTTTCGGGTTGAACTCGACCTGCACCTTGACGTCCTTGGCAATGGTGAGCAACGTCGAGCCAATCTCTTCTACAAGCACCTTTCGTGCCTCGGAAAAGCTATCGATGTAAGCCGCGTTTCCATTTCCGGCCTGAGCCAGAGCCTGCATGGCCGCGTCGTTATAATTGCCCCTGCCAAATCCAAGGATCGACAGGAAAACACCATCACGGCGTTTTTGCTCGACAAGACGCTCCAAGCCGCCCGGCTCCGATATGCCAACATTAAAATCGCCATCGGTGGCCAGAAGAATGCGATTCGTCCCACCCTTGATGAAAGCCTGCTCCG
Organism: Rhizobiaceae bacterium; assembly: GCA_032057925.1. Taxonomy (GTDB): domain Bacteria; phylum Pseudomonadota; class Alphaproteobacteria; order Rhizobiales; family Rhizobiaceae; genus Brucella. Next base: position 49,831 of record DAMCEK010000007.1, on the reverse strand, counting down.
CCAGCCTGTATGCGGTCGTGATGCCTTCCGCACCAGCGGTCGAACCGCCCGGTGTGAGCGCATCAAGCGCCGCAAGAATCTTTGCTTTCTCGGAGGCCGAAGTCGGCTCAAGCGCAACGCCTGCCGAACCTGCATAGGTGACGATGGAGATCGTATCTTGCGGCCGCATCTCGTTAACGAGAAGGCCAAATGCGCGCTTTAAAAGCGGCAGCTTGTTTGACGCATTCATGGAACCCGACGTATCGATCAGAAACACCAGATTGGCCGGAGCAACATTTGCCATTTCCATTCTCTGTCCCTTGATGCCAATATGGACGAGACGGTTATTCACATTCCACGGTGATGGCGTGACCGTAATATTGGATGCAAAGGGAGCGCCGCCTTCAGGTGGGACGCCATAATCATAATCGAAATAATTGATCAGTTCTTCCACTCGTATGGCTTCCGGTGCGGGTGTCTCGCCCATCATCAAAGCTTGCCGGATATAGGAATAGGATGCGGTATCGACATCAATCGAAAATGTCGAAACCGGGTTATCCGCCACAGCATGAATACCATTGGCATCGAAATCCGTGAATTTGTCACCGACCGGCTGCTGAAACGCGCTACGCTCCCGAAACGATCCGTCGCTTATTCTCGACGTTCCGGTCGGTGCCGGAAGAACCCCTGAAGGGCGTGCAGCGTCAAAGGTCTGTTCGCTTGGAGGCGGCGCATTTTTGTTTATGGGTTGGCTCTCAATGAAAATGGGTGCCCGCGTCAGCGCGGTATAGCCAAGAAAGCCCAATCCGAGCGGCAGTATGACAAGTGTACCAACCACGATTTTACGAGACAGTTGACGTTTCATCTTCCGGTCCTTTACTGGAAAGCGTTTAACCGTAAGACGTGGGGCGGATTGGTATTCCTTGGTAAAAATTGAGGTTTATATTTTTGTGACGAACGCCAAGCTCCGCGCCTGATCAGGCGTACAGTATAGCCTCTATCTCTGAACCCCGATCTGCAACAAATTGAAATCCCGGCGCAAATACTGTCCTATGATAAAGGCAAACACCGGATTTGCACTGTTCTTCGTCTCTTGTCCTATCAAGGTTACGACTGCTGCGCAGAGTGTGCCGGCATTCTCGACCGTTTGCGTTGTGACATCCGCATCCAAACCCTCGGCCCGATTTTCGGCCCAGCGCGCCTTGATACCCTTCACTGCTTTGTCGGCTGCACCGCAATCGGGATATACGAGCGAAACCGCCATCCCCGGCCGATCTTTCTGTTTTATATCTGCCAGTATACCGCCGAGATAAGGGGGGATGCCGGCATTTTGCTTGCTTTCCTCTCGCTTGATGAGGCGTTTGGCATCGGCAGGCCTATGGTCCAAAAACTTCGTTGGATCGAAAGAGGAAAAACCGAAAGCAGGTGATATGACTGCGGCCTGAATTATGCGGCCTTCATCAACGCCTGTTGTTGCGCTCAGTCCATCCAGCGCAGCCGACACAACGACATTTTCTGCCAGCGAGGGTTTTGCCTTTGTTAAAACGGCCATTGCCTGGGGCGCAGGCGATTGGGCAATAGCATTTCCCAGGTGTTTGACAAAATAGACCTTACCAACCGGGCCGCGCCATGGGTTCAGTCGGTCAGCTTTTTTCAGATCCATCTTGTGTTTTGGGTTTCCATTGCCAAGAACACCGGGAACAGCGCCCGGAACGTCCACGAATTCCCTTTGTTTGAGCGCGTCCATCAGCCGTGCTGCGGCTTGCGCATCCCGCAACCCCCAATAGGAAACGGTCTGTGGTGGCTCTCCGAACCCTACGAAATAGTTGATATCCTTGAAGGCAATCCCGCTTTTTTGCGTCCAAGCATCGCCAGCCGCAAACGAGAGTTCCTTGAGGGGTTCAATCGAGCTGGCAAAGAACAGGGGCGTCAAAGCGGTGGTGGGGATCTTTTGACTGCTGGCATGTCCCCACGCTTGCACATCAAAAAAATAAGCCTGCATCGGTGCGGGATTTGTTCCCACAATCTGTGGCAGATGATCAAGCGCCTGACGCAAGGGCTGGACAGTATCCTGCGAAAAGGCTGGGGTGGCAAAACCTGCCATAAGGGTGAAAGCTATAACCTTGAAGCGCATGTCGAACTCCTCTTTCCATACGCTTAGGACGCTGCTTATCAGTGCCACCTTGGCAGACCAACCCATTTTCACCAAGGAAAGACGGCTTGTCGGCGTCCAATAGAAAAATGAGGAGATCATTCATGCAGCAAGAGACCTTTACACCCCCCATTTTCAACTTCGGCCTGACCGGTCAGTGGCGATTGATTTCGTTTGTGCCGGTGGTGGCGCTTCTTTTCTGCGGTGCCGTGATGCTCACGATGATGGCCGGTTCGAAAGTGTGGTGGTGGAGTTTCTGGATGATCACGCCGCCAGCTATTGTCGCGGCTCTCCTTGCCATTGGCCTGAGCCGGATGAAGGTGACACTGGATGCGACGGGACTTCGCCTCAAGGCGCTTGGCTATAGTGTTTCAGCTCCATGGGCGGATGTCACGGTCAGATCAAATCCATGTCTGAGTGCGACGTTAAACAATCCATCCGTATCGCTATCGACCTGGATTGCATGGACACTTCCTGTGCTTAAAGCGGTTTTGCCATGGAGAGCGCGTTATGCAGAAGCGTCGATGCGATCTGTTCCCCTATGGTATTTCGATGATGGCACGTTGCGCACTGCGATCACGAAAGCAAGTCAAGCGAATTCGAAACCCGAACCACTTTAAAAGTAGGGTTGGTAGTCCCTTCCCGACACGGACCTCATTCGATCCCTCGTTGCGCCTTGAAGCGTTCCAGTAAGCCTTTGAGCGGGCTATGAAGAAGATCGCCATTGATGCGGGGTGGTGGATCATAAGAAAATACGAAATCGTACCGGCCATCGCGCTCGATCGTGATATCGACAATTGTCCAGGGTTCCTTACCCGCATGCTGCATGGCATTGTGCAAGGAACGGATTGTTTGCTTTGTCGCCATGCTCAGGCGGAAGCTCAGACCTTCCAGCAATTCACCGGGCTTTCGTGCCAATATGGCGGTTTGTGTGCTTGAGCGTGCGCCGTCTTCGACGAGCAACTCGTGATTGACCGCGATGTAAATCCAGTCGCGGTCCTCCCATTCGAAGTCATGGAGATCTGTCCGATCCACAACGATTGCGCGGACAATATCTGCCTGTAGTGTTGCAAGCGAAGGTTCAACCTTGGCAGTGTCATGATCCTGCTTGCGAAAGCCACCAAGTATGCGCTTGAACACGATGTCAGTCTCCTCATATCCATTTTGTTCGGCGGCATAAGCATTGATCACGACATGGATGCCAAAGGCGCAGATAAAAAACTGGCAGGCAAGACGTCGCATGATAGACTTCCCTCAATGAATATTGATCAGACGTCGCGCCGTTACGATACCTTGGTCACCCTCATATCAAGGGACTTTATTTTTTTGTCCTCTGGTCCCAAGGATTAACGCCCTTAGGCCGTCTTATTGATAGATCATTGAGGAGGATAAGTTTCATGAAACGTTTAATACTGGCATGCTCGGTTGTCATCGGCCTTTGTTTTCCTCAATCCGGCGTAGCGCAAACGTCTGACTTGAACAAACTCAGCAATCAGGAAATTGTCGCGCGCGCGCCAGAAATCCACCCGGCGGCCCTTTATATTCTGGCCGCAAGACTGCTTACCGAAGGCAAAGGCCAGGAAGCCGCGAACTGGATGTATGCCGGGCAGCTTCGTTATCGCATTCTCATCACGGCGACCAAGCAAACCTCTGGCAGCAGTGAAATGACTTTGTTCAACGCCCTGAGCGAGCAAGTTGGCCGGCCGGTCAATGAATATGTCGCTGGCGACCCGGATGATTGGATCGCTGCAATCGATTGGGCTTTGGATTGGGACGAAAAAAATCCGAACGCCCTTGTCGATAAACGCACGCACGCCACAATCATTAAAGAGGTCCGGGCCGGCCTCGTTAAACTGCGTACGAAAGTCGATTCCAATCGTGAACAGATCGTTCGCGAAAGAGCGAAAAAAGGCCTGGAAAATCGTTGAGGGAGCTTTGAACATGCTGCGCCCCACTCGCATCCTGTCTTTAACCCTATGCCTGCTGTTTCACAGTCCGGTGTTTGCAGCAGATGAAAGCACCCCCACTGTCGGGCGCCTGGCGGTCGGCAAAACAGGTATTCACTGTATAAAACAGCCCTGCCCCTGGCGCGGCATTGTCGATCTTGCCGACAGCACACGCAAACCCTTGAGGCCGCTCTGGAGCAACAGCGATTTACCCCGGCTTGTTGCCTCCGCAGACGATGCCAAACGGCTGCGCGAGGCATGGTCGGAGCACGGATGTCTGGCTGTGTTTGGAGCGTTCGATGGGATAACCCTGCGTGTCGACAAGATTCTGGGGAACTGCCCATGAAGCGCCGTTGTTTCGCCTTCGGACTTTTGCTCTTGAGCGCCCTTCCAGCGCAAGCCGATGAAGTGAGCGATTTTACCGCCGATCTTGGCAGAGTTGTCGGCGCATTCAGTGCGGCGCAGCTTTACGTTGAAGCGTGCGACAGGAAATTTCCCGAAAGTGCACCAGATCGTCGCGATGTTCTGGCCAGTTGGTCTTATGCCAATTCCCAATCGCGCTACGACCGCTTGATGGAAGGGGTTCGAGCACGGATGCCTGACATTGACGTACAGATCCGTCGCGAGCGAGAAAAACTGGCAGGCATTATCGCGCAGCAAATCGCCAAAAACCCGGCACAATGCGACGATCTCATGAAGGTATTTGAGGAAGATAACCAGTTCTCGGTTGAGAGAGCCGTGAGCCGCCTCGTGCGTAACGCCTCAAAATTGGGCATTAATGTTCCTAACGCACCGGAGATCATGCCAAAACAAAAGAAAGTGGACGAGATAGAAATCCTTCGTCTTGCCGCCTTGTCCGCGCGTCTGGAAGCCAAGATGGCGGAGATCGGCAGCAAGGAAGGTGGAAAGCGCTATCGCGATCTGAGTAAAGCGCGCGAAAGTCATGCTCGGGATTGGCTGATGGCAGATGGCATGCAGCTTGTTTACGGTCGAGTCACGGATGACGATGAGTTGCGCGAATGGCGCGGTGATCAGCAATCCGCCTTCAAGGTGGAGTGCGATACGTTCGTCAACGACGCGCATGAGGCCAGAATGGCGCAGGCCATAGGCCAGGAACGCGCGATACTGGGGACACCGCGTTCTGTCCTCGACGCACATACAGGTGGGAAAGTGACGCTTCGCAAATGCAGTGTATTCACAGCGGAGGAAACGGGTCGGCCGTTTCTGGAAGAGGATGATATGGCCGGGCTGATGCCTCGCCCGATGGAGGAAAGTGAAGCCTATGCCGGGCCGAACAATGGCATTGATCTCGGTTCTGTTGACCGTGTCCTATATGAGTCAAGCTTCGACAATCGTCTCGACGGCTTTGGCAACGGCTATATAGATCGTGAGGAGGCGATATATATTCTCTTCTCCGATGGCAGCGCCTATCGTCACGAATGGAGCTTCCCCTTTACGGACCTTGCGGTTGAGCGCTCAAAAGAGCGCGAACCCGAACGCTGGTTCACATGGGAAGAAACAGGCCGCACAATCAGGCTCACGCATAGCGGCGGCGAAGCCAAGGGGTCGGCTTTTGAGCTCAACCAACCCCAAAAACTGCGCCCGATGACCAAGCAGAACCTGAAAGCGCGCTATTATTATCTTCAGGTGGGCATGGGGGGAAACAGACAGGATCGCAGTTACGTCTTCTCTGATGCCGGCACACTCACTTATCATCGCAGCGGCTTTGTGGCTGGCAATGTCGCGACAAGCTATATTATCGTCAATGGCAGCAATGAAAAAGATATCACAGCCAGTTACCGCTTCGAGGATTTCGCGCTGATCCTTGAACGCGATGGCGAGATCGAGCGGCACTTTCTGGCGGTTTCCGACAGCGCCGACGAAGCATTACCGGATACGCTTATCATCCGTGGCGCGGCCTATTGGCTGGACAAAAAATGATAAGAGCATTCAAGTTGATGCTTAAATAGTGCTCTGGACGAGACAGTTGATATTGGATATCCATTGTTGGCGCTATTGGTTGGGTGGTTATGGTTCACGGAGGGGGAGTGAGCATTCATAATATAGATGCTCCAAGCGGCAATCGTCCGGTTGCAAACAGAGCTGTCCAACAGCCACGGGAGAGTGACGCGCTCGTCGAGCAGGCAAAGACAGGTAACGTGGCCGCGTTTGAGCAATTGGTTCGGGCCTATTATCCTTTTATTCTCAAAACGGCGTTTCGCTGGCTTGGGGATAAAAGCGATGCTGAGGATGTGACGCAATCGATCTGTATGCGGCTCGCGACGATCATTGAGAGTTTTGATAGCCGGGCAAGTTTTTCGAGCTGGCTTTATCGCGTTACATTGAATGCGGTCCGCGATTTTCAACGCAGCCACCAGCGTCGCCAGAGACTTGTTTCAAGAGCGGCGATTGTATCCGCTGATGCCATGGAGCCGGACCAGGAAGATTTGTTACGCGTGAATGATGTATGGCGCAAAGTGCGAGAATTGCCAGAAAAACAACGAGATGCCGTACTTCTCGTCTATGCGGAAGAATTGAGCCACGCGGAAGCGGCAAAAATCATGCAATGCAAAGAGGTGACCGTTTCCTGGCATATCCATAAGGCGCGTAAACTGCTGAAAGACCTGCTATGACCCGCACGGAACAGAATCCCTTCGAGATACTGTCCAGAATTCCTGATCCAGAGCCGGATTTGGGAAAGATGGAGGACGCCGCGCGCCAAAGCAGTGAGGCTTTTGCCGAGCAACGATCCCGCGCAAAACCGACATCACATTCAAATCCGTGGCAGAAATTGCGGCTGTGGTTGGCCGATCATGCCAACCGTATCATTCCGGTAACTGCCGGGGCTTGCGCGGTGGCTGTCGCTTTGGTCGTTGTCGTGCCACAATTGCGCGGTCCAGCCGCCCCACCTGCCCCTTCTATGGAACAGGCGCCCATGGAACAAGTGCCGACGAGCGTTGCGCGTGAAAAATCCGCGCCGCTTGCCGATCAAGCGGAGCAATCGCAATCGCGCATGGGTGTGCGTCCCGCCCCGGTGCCACAAAAAGTTTCACCGGACCAACAGCCGGTGCTTGAACGCTACGATTTTGGCTCGCTACACCTTGGCGTCATCAACACAGCGCAAACCACGGCGATTTATCTTATTGAGGGCAATATTCAGCGCCAGCTGGAGATTTCCAGAAAAGAAGCCGACGTCAAAGGGGTCATTACAGACGCCTTACTCCATCAAGGCAATAAGGGTTCACCGCAATTGCTTCTTATCTGCTTTCGCCTTGGCGCGGTGGAAGGATGGCGGGTTTTTGTCAAAAGTGGTGCGGGCTTTGCTTTCTCAAAGGAACTGACTGCCATTGCCGGACAGGCTGAGACGCGGGACGCCGCCGTTCATAGTTTAGAGAACGCCCAATAGCGCCCTTCGGAAAAAAAGAAAAAATGCGCCAAGCTTGGCGCAATAGGAGGCGTCTAACTCTCATAAAACTTCGGATGGCTTCGTCATGAGGCGGAGCGGAAGAAGGAAGATAGCGAATGCGAAGGCCAACGCCTCGTGTTCGGCGACTGGAGGAACCCACCCATGCGACTTGCGAATTTGAGCGTAACTTTGGTGACGGTTTTAACGCTTTTGATGCCTGCTACGGCTTCATGGGCTTATGACACCAACACTTTGGACCGCCATCTGGATTCTCAGCGCTGGAACCGTTTGCAGGACCATCAAAACAGAAAAAGGATGGGACCGAGCAGGAAAGTTCAAAAGCGTCAGCAAGTAAAGCGTTCTCGATGTTCAGCCGATTCCCTACCGCGCGCTGAGCGTCAGCGCATAGAAGCCAGAGCCATGCGGATCATGCGCAGCGAAGGCAGAGAAGCCGCAGTTGCATATGCCCGCAAAGAGGGCATGGCTTACCGAAGGAAACTGCAGCGGCAGGGTATCTGCCCGTAAATCCCCCTCTCCCGTATCGCAATGCTTCAAAGCCCGCGTGACTGACAGTACCATCATTATCCTTGCAGAGAGCACCGCATGTATAATCTGAAAAAGCCTATCCTCGCCATCATTCTCGCTATTATCCCGTTTTTTGTTTTCTTGGGCTCACAGAAAACAGTCAAGATCGATGGCGCCCTCACCTCTGATAGCCGCTTCAACATTCTCGGCGTTATTCTGGGTGTGATTGCGATCGGAATGGCAATCTCTGTCCTAAGATTATCGCGTGATAACAGCGCAGTTCGCAAGGGACTCGGGGCAGTTGCGGGACTATTGGGCGCTGTGCAGATCGTAGCGGCATTTGATCTGGTGCGCATAGATCCCTGGGACTGGATCAATCCCGACCGGAATCTGCCCGCGCTGAAATATGCCGGTCCCGGCGTGAATATGGATGGAAAGGTCTTTGTGACCAACCAGACCGCAGAAGGCTACAAAAATGCGGTTCGGTCCAAAAAGCTCGAACTGATCCGTCTAACGCGCTTTCATATGGGATATGCGGATCAGTGCCATGGCGGACGCTATCGCGTGAACACTGACGTCGCATTGGCAATTCCCGATTATTTTACAAAAGAAGAAAGCGACGCAATTCTTGCCGAAGCGGAAAGGCGCAAGCTCTCCACGGCCATGGAATGCAACCCTAAAAACACTGGTGTCGCCATGGGCAAAACAGTGGACGACATCAACATGAACATCGATGCAATGGATGCCTTCGAACGAAAATACAAGGAACTGGCCGGTCATTAAGAAGCCGCAACACTGCGACAAAGATAAGAGGTTGCCGAAATGAGAGCGAAAATGATTGCCGCGATGGCTTCGTTTGCAGCTGTTTGCGCCACAACCAATGCAAATGCCGCATGGGAAAAGACACGCTGGGGCATGTCCCCGCAAGAGGTCGTGTCTGTTGTGCCGAATGCAAAGCCTCATAAGCCGCGTGCCAGTGAAATTTACGAGGATCATGGCGCAAAATATGCGCCATTGGTCAAAACGAATTATCGTCTGGGCGGTATCGAAACATCCGTTTCATTGTTATTCGACAATCACAATCGACTGGCATTCGTTCTGATCAACCCGGCGGCTGCATCTGATTGCAAGGCTCTGAAAAAGCATGTGGTGTCAACGCATGGAGCGGGCAAAACGATGGGCGGGGGCACCTTCGAAATCACCGACTGGTCCGATGGTGACGATCAGATCAAGCTGACGGCGACATCCTCTACCGGAGTTTGCAATCTTTCCTGGCGCTCCAAATGAATGAAGCTGTTTGATGTTCGTGAGAAAACGCGCATCTGAAAGTACTGCCATGAGCTATCGTTTGTTTTATGGCGCGCTTTTACTGTTGGGATTGCTGCATCTGGCTGGCTGTGGCAGCGGACGCGAGCAAGCAGAAAAAGCCGCCATGGAACTGGCCGAGGCGCTCTATCCCGGTCAGTTGGAGCTATATGCAACGCATTGGCAGAAAGCCAATTACGAGGTGATATTTGCAATCAAAGGCGATCCTGTCACCCGTATCCGGTTGGCGATGGATCGCAATCCCGCCGATTGCAAGCCGGGCACGTCATGCGAGAAATGGCTGCGAATGGCCTATGAGAGCGGGATCGCTCTGGGTGCTGAACTGAAAGCACTTGATAAGGCTTTTTCAAGCTGCAGCATTCCCGTTCTTGCTGTCGATTGGTTCGGTGGCAAAGCGCATCTCGTTCCCATTGTGAACGTGCTTCTGAGCAATAAAAATCAGACCAGCGTTTTCGACAAGCTGAATCAATGTGTCACGCATTTTCGTAACGATAATCATCAGGCGCAGTGGTGGAATGATCGTTCCACGATCAGGATCATTCTGGCGAGCAATGACAAGCAGCAGGAAACCTCAAAACCTGATCCTTTGAGATTTGAGAATTCGATACCCGGTTTTCTGCAAAGCAGCCCGGCTTATTCCATGGTCTTCCGGCTGGACGGCGGCAATGTTGAGGCTGGCGCTTTGCGCTTCGAGCCTTTTCATGAGCTCAAGCAGAAGATTATCCAAACAATCGAAAAGGACGCTACCCGATTCTTAAACAAGCAGGCCGATAGGCCAACGCTTGAAACATCAGTTATACTCTGGAAGACGCAACTCGATCCTCAACGTGTCGATGTGATCCACACCTATTTGCTGGCATGTACCGACAAGGCTCTCAATGACAAACGGTGTCTAAAAGGCGATGTGGCTCTGCGTGTGAAATATGACATCGGCAAGCATCAGGTTCTGGAAGTGCGCCGAATGCCTCTTGAGCGCGATAAATCCGGTTCCGCGATCTTTCCCCCGCTGCCCAGTCGCTCATAGTCCTGAATCGATTAGTTCGATTCATAGATATTCCTCAAAATCCTATCGCATTAATAAAAAGGCAATTCATGATTGCTTGGGTACGAACTGGTCTATCTTCTGTTCGCTCAGGCGGTGGATAGTTGCTCTTCAATTTTATCAGTAGGCTTTACGAGCACACTTCGATTATCTGTGGCGCGGTACTGCCTTTGCCACAAACAATAAAAGTGAATAGTTTTCGAAGGCAAAATAGTGTTGGAGCTGCACAAATTTGACACTGACATTACCGCGAAACAATTAATCAAGACGTTGAGTAGTCGCGTCTTAACAGGATGGGGCAGAGCAGCGCCCTGCTCTGCCCGAAAAAGACCGGACGGCTTACTCGGTCAGAGCTTCCTTGCGCTTTCGCAGCACTGTCGGTGACAACATCGCCATCAGCATTATCACCACAACAGTAAGCAGAACCGCGCTGATGGGGCGGGTTACGAATACCATCGGATCGCCTTCTGAAAGTTGCATGGCACGGCGGAAATTTTCTTCCAACTGCGGACCAAGGACAAGCCCCAACAGCAGAGGCGCGGGTTCAACACCGACCTTGATGAAGAAATAACCAAGCACGGCGCATCCCAGCATCAGCCAGACATTGAAGACGCTGTTGGAAATGCCATAGGTCCCAATGCAGCAAAACAGGACAATCGCCGGAAACAGCAGGCGATAAGGAATTTTGAGCATCGACACCCAAAGGCCGACCAGCGGCAGGTTGATGATGAGCAGCATGAGATTGCCCGTCCACATGCTGGCAATGACACCCCAGACCAGTTCAGGCTGTTCAGTCATTACTTGGGGCCCAGGCTGGATACCCTGCATCATCAGTGCGCCGATCATCAAAGCCATCAGCGCATTGGCGGGAATGCCAAGTGTGAGCAAGGGAATGAAGCTCGTCTGTGCACCGGCATTGTTTGCGGCTTCCGGTCCCGCAACGCCTTCGATCGCCCCTTTGCCGAAACGTGAGGGGTCCTTGGCGAGTTTCTTTTCCAAAGCATAGGAACTGAAGGGCGGCAAGGCCGCACCACCACCGGGAAGAACACCGAGTGCGGAGCCTAGAAACGTCCCACGCAGCATGGCCGGGAATGCAGCTTTCAGATCTGCACGTGATGGGATCAGGTCATGAAACTTCTGGCTGACGACACGCTTTACGCTTGGCCGTTCAAGATTTGCGATGATTTCGGCAAGGCCAAACATGCCCATCGCAACGGGCACGAAATCAAGACCATCGCCGAGCGCCGGCATGCCAAAAGTCATACGAGCTGCGCCGGAATTGACGTCGATACCGACAACACCTAGCAGCAGGCCTAAAAAAACCATCGCCAGCGATTTCATCACCGAGCCATGCGCCAGAATGACCGCTGCGATCAGGCCCAAGACCAGAAGGCTGAAATATTCGACCGCCGTGAACCGCATTGCAAGCGCTGCCAGTGGCAGGCTGAGGACCGCAATGATTACCGTTGCGATTGTTCCGGCAAAAAAGGACGAGATGGCGGCTATCGCCAATGCCGGACCTGCCCTGCCCTGCTTGGCCATTTCGTGCCCATCAAGGCAGGTCACCACCGACGAGGTTTCGCCCGGTACATTGACGAGGATTGCCGTTGTCGAGCCTCCGTATTGGGCACCATAGAAGATGCCCGCCAGCATGATCAGCGATGAGGCCGGGGAAAGACCAAAGGTGAAAGGCAACAGCAGCGCGATGGTGGGGATGGGTCCTATACCTGGCAGAACCCCGATTGCGGTCCCAATTACCACGCCGATCAGGCAATACATAAGATTTTTGAGTTCAAGAGCCGTAGAAAGGCCGAGCAATAGATTATCAAAAAGTTCCATGGCAGATCACCAGGGCCAAATCGGTACTGGCAGAGCCAATACTTTTATGAATAACAGGATCGCAGCAGCGCTGAGAAAAAGCGCAAACAGGATCACTTCGAAGAGCCTGCTCTCCTTGCTTGCCCAGGCGGCGACCAATATTGTGGCCAGAGAGGCGATGCCCAGCCCGGCCTCCTCCACTGTCAAAGCAAACAGGGCAACACCTGCCCCGACCAGCAGGATCGGCCGCCATTGCACCGGCTCAATACCTTGACGCATGCGCCACAGGCCACGAAAGGTAAAAATCAGGCCGAACCCACCCAGAAAGATAGCAATGGCACGCGGAAAATAGCCCGGCCCCATATTGGCTGCAGTTCCGCCCGGCAATTTCCATGTCGCGGCGAATGTGCCCACCGCGACAAGAACCAGAAAGAGCCCGAAACAAAGGTCCGGCCACCCAAAACGACGATCAGTCATGGGACCGATCTCAGTTCAGCTGGATGCCTGCGGCGGTCACGATCCCACCCCAGGTCTTGATATTGGTTTCCAGCCATTTCTTTACGTCGCCTGGCGTTCCCGGTTGGACCGTTCCGCCCTGTTCGGCGATTTTTTCCTGTATTTCCGGCATCGCAAGCACCTTTTGTAATTCGCTATTAAGGCGCGTTACGACCTCAGGCGGTGTGTTACCGGTCGTAAGAAGTCCCTGCCATGTACCGGCATCGGCAACGGGCAGTTTTTCTTCTGTGAATGTTGCAGCATCCGGCAAAGCTTCAAGCCGCTTTTCTCCGGTCACGGCAATACCGACAAGCTGCTTGCTGACCACGAAAGGAAGCGTTGCCGTGGAGCCGTTGATGATGACATTGCTTTCACCCGACACAACAGCGCGAGACGCTGCCGCCCCGCCCTTGTAGGGCACGTTTTTCCATTCAATGCCGAGGTCGCGGGCAAGAGCGACGGCTGTGATATGATTGAGTGCGCCGACACCAGAATTGGCCACCGCAAGTTTGCCGGGATTGGCCTTGGCATAGGCAACCAGTTCCGGCACAGTCTTGGCAGGAACCGATGGATTGACGGCCAGAACATAAGGCCCGAACATGACCATGCCAACTGGCGCAAGGTCTTTCTGAACGTCATAAGTGAGCTCGGTGCCGAACAAGCTTGGCGCAACCGCCAGAGAGCCGATATCCATCAACAGAAGCGTATGTCCGTCGGGCTTGGCCTTGGCAACGCTGTCAGCGCCGATATTACCAGCCGCTCCGGGTTTGTTTTCAACCACAACCGGCTGATCAATGGCCTCAGACAGTTTTGGACTGATGAGCCGGGCCAGAATGTCGGATGTGCCACCGGGGGCAAAAGGAACGACGATCCTGACCGGGCGATCAAAGGATTGCGCGAATGCAAAAGTCGGAGCAAAGGCTCCAGCGATCGCGGCAACAGCCGCAATCGTCTTGACAAGACGATGGTTCATATTTTCCTCCACTTGTAAGAAGGGATACGTCTCCCGCGTATTCGCCCCTTCAAAGGCACATCGAGTGCCTGCATAAATGATTACGGATATTTCTTTCTAAAGCGAGTTGTTTTGCGTATGGATTGATGCAATTTATGCATCGATGCTGGAGCTGTCTCACCTTCGCTGTTTTGTCGCCGTGGCCGAAGAATTACACTTTGGCCGCGCAGCTGCACGTTTGAATTTGACCCAACCGCCGCTCAGCCGCCAGATACAAAGTCTCGAAACCGTGCTTGGCGTGAAGCTTCTGGATCGAACCAGCCGTTCGGTTCGTCTTACCCGGGCGGGGCAGCGCTTTCTGCTTGAAGCGCGTGATTTATTGCGAATGGCGGAAGGAGCAGCCCTTGCGGCACGTCGCACGGCCAGTGGGCAGGCAGGCTCAATCACGCTAGGCTTCACGGCTGCATCCGGTTATGAGCTTCTGCCGCGCCTGATCCAGCATTTCCGCGCTCAGGCACCGGATATTGACGTGGTTTTGAAGGAGATGGTTTCGGCACATCAGATCGAGGCCCTGATATCTGGGCGTATTGATGTCGGGCTGGTGCGGCCTGTCTTCAATCGGCGAGAGTTCGAGTCGCTGTGTGTGGTGCGCGAGCCACTTTTTCTGGCAATGCCCGACAGGCACTATCTGGTCAATAAACCAGCAATCTCCATTGCCGATCTGGATGGGCAGCCAATCGTGACCTATTCGCCTTATGAGGCCCGCTATTTTTATGATCTTGTGGCAGCATTGTTTGCGAAAGCGGGTGTGAGTCCCAATTATGTTCAGTATATCAGCCAGATTCACTCCATTATCGGACTGGTAAAGGCGGGTATCGGACTTGCGCTCGTTCCCAAAGCGGCAAAAAATCTGCGCTTTGACGGTGTGACCATGCTGCCGATTACCGATACGTCCACATCAATCGAACTGCACGCGATCTGGCGTTCCTCAAATACGGATATGGCGCTTGAGACGTTACAGCGAACGCTAAAATCTCTCAGCAGTTGAACAAGATGCGCAAAATAGAAGCACCAACAATATATGTTCCACCTGTTCAGTATCACCTAGAACCGGCTTGGAGCTTTTTTACAAGCGCTTAACGTGATTGGTGCATCCGCAACTATTCCCAAGTCGATGCAGTGTTCAGAAGCGCACAGGCGCCATCCGCGGCCTGTTGCGCCGGAAGATGCAAGCATTACAGATTTTTGTGCGCGCAGTTTTGGTCTGTAAATCCACCAGCCATCAATCAGCTTTGCGTCTGCAGGCGGCTCCATGCCCGCGCCTGATCCTTTCACCCTCGCCTCTGTAAGCATCAGGCCACTTGGGGTAATCGTCCATTTTTCAACCCATTCCGTCTTTTGAACCGAATGTGTCCAGGACAGCGAGAAAAAACTCGCTGCAATGACTGTGGTCTTTCCCGCAACGAGAATACATAGAGCGCTCATGTTACAGGCGTTGCGGTGACGGTTAGTCGGCGACTGCGCCACCAATGCAATGCGACCATCGCAAACCCAAGCACCCAGCCAGCTTCGTCGGTGAGTGGTAACGCCAATACGAGAAGAATGCCCGCAACGAAGCATAGTCCCCGCTCCCACCACAAAGCACGTGAGAACAGGAAACCGACAACCGCCACGCCCCAGAGTGCGATGGCAAAACAGGCTTTCAAGAAGATATAACTCACTTCGCCCCAATAGCCGATATAGGCTGAAAGTGGTCCTGCATCCTGCAGCATCAATGCTGGCGTATAGACAGCCATGAAGGGAACGACGAAACCTGCGGTTGCAAGTTTGGTTGCCTGAATTGAAATCTTGAGCCCCGATGTCTTGGCCATTGGAGCTGCAGCAAAACAGGCGAGCGCGACTGGCGGTGTCAGGTCTGCCATGATGCCGAAGTAAAATACGAACATATGGCTGACCAGTAGCGGCACACCGAGTTCCAGCAAGGCAGGCCCAGCGAGTGACGATGTGATGATATAATTTGGAATTGTCGGAATACCCATGCCCAGCACCAGACACGTCAACATTGTCAGGATCAGTGACAGGAACAGGTTGTTTTCACCGATGGCGATGACCCAGCCGATAAACGTGGAGGCAATGCCTGTCAGCGTCAAAGTCCCGATGACGATACCGACAATGGCGCAGGCTATGCCGACAGGCAGAGCATTCTTGGCACCTTCCGCCATGGAATCGCGGCAAATGACCAATGTCTCATGGCCACCTTTGAAAAACACGCAAGCTGCAATCAGCAATCCAATCACGATGGCGAGGATATTGACGCCGAATTTCATGAAGGCGGCGGCGGCAAGCCCTAGAATGATCCAGAATACAACACGGAAGGCAAAAGGGCCGATAAGGGCTGCCAAGGGGGTTCCGAGGATCAGCACAACGATCAAGGCAAGCCCCATCGTGCCCGCAAAAACCGGGGTGTAGCCTGCGAAAAGCAAATAGACCAAAACGCCTAGAGGCAGTACCAGCGGCCAGTGTTGCCGCACGGCGGCCCAGGGGTTGGGCAGCGTTTTTTTGTCCATGCCGCCAAGACCCGCCTTGCCTGCTTCCAGATGCACCATCCAGAAACAGACGCCGAAATAAAGGATGGCCGGAATGAGTGCGGCTTTGACGACATCGACATAGGGTACATTGAGCGTTTCCGCCATGATGAAGGCGACCGCGCCCATAACCGGCGGCATGATCTGTCCGCCCATGGATGAGGTCGCTTCGACACCACCGGCAAAGGATGAACGAAAGCCGAACCGTTTCATCAAGGGAATTGTAAACTGGCCGGAGGCCACGACATTGGCGACGCCAGAACCCGAAATGGTGCCCATGAGGGCTGAAGACATGACGCAGACCTGCGCCGGACCGCCGCGCCAACCACCCACGAGGCCGAGCGCAAAATCGTTGAACAAGGCCAGCATTCCGGCGCGTTCAAGAAAGGCGGCAAAGACGACGAAGATAAAGATATAGGCCGCCGAAACATAGATCGGAGTGCCGTAAATGCCTTCCGTTCCGAAACCGAAATGCTCGATGATCTGCGCAAAATCATAGCCACGATGAATGAAGGGTGCAGGCAGATAATTGCCAAGGAAACAATAGGCAAGAAATATTCCCGCAATAACGGTGAGCGGCCAACCCATCAGGCGACGCGCGCCTTCAAAGACCAGAACGATCACCAATGTGCCGACGATCAGATCGGGCACGGTATGAAAGCCGGAGCGCATGATAAGGTCTTTATAGAAAACCCAATTATAGACCCCGGTCAGAAAGCCCAAAATACCCAGCAACCAGAACCATGTCTTGCTATACGCATTTTTTGCAACAAGATTGCCGATGAGGGCGAAGCCCAGCAGCAGCAGAAATCCAACATGCATGGCCCGCACAATCTGGCTGGCCAATGTACCGTAGGCTGCTGTCCAGAGCTGGAAAAGCGAGAATGTGAAAGCGATCCAGAAGGCGGTACGGCCAAAAATCCCTTCGCCAAAACCCGGCGGTAGCCCCTCGATAATTTCTTCGGCACTGTCCTGCGGAATGATCGGCCCTTCAACCTTGGCTGCTGTGCTCACGGTTGTTCTCCATGCAATAGGAAACGCCAGCCGTGTTCCGACCGCGCCTGATTTTGAGATGATGGATGCTTTGCGGCGCACCGGTCGTAGTGCGCCGTCAGGCTTTAGGCATTATTTTAATATGCCCGCTTCGCGATAATATTTTTCGGCTCCCGGATGCAGCGGAACGGGCATGCCATCGAGCGCCTTGGCAGGATCAATGGCCTTTGCCGCTGCATGCGAAGCGACGAGCTGCGGAACATTCTCGAAAAGCAGCTTTGTCATCTGATAAGCGGTCTCGTCGGAAACGCCTTCGTGGCTGATGAGAAAATTGCCGACGGCTGCCGTCTCGACATCCGCGTTCTGGCCGTCATAAGTGCTCGCAGGAATGATGACTGAAACATAAGGCGCGCCGATCTTCTCGACGTCTGCCTTGGGCACCGCCACGACATTGATCGGCAGCGACGTCGCCAGATCGCGGATTGAGGCCACGCCGATGCCCGCCGACTGCAAGGTCGCATCGAGCTGGCGATTTTTGATCAGTTCGACCGATTCTGCGAAGGGCAGATATTCGATCTTGCCGAGATCTTCGT
This sequence comes from Rhizobiaceae bacterium, assembly GCA_032057925.1. Lineage (GTDB taxonomy): Bacteria > Pseudomonadota > Alphaproteobacteria > Rhizobiales > Rhizobiaceae > Brucella. Next base: position 32,019 of record DAMCEK010000007.1, on the reverse strand, counting down.
AGCTCATGCCAGCAGACTTGAAGATGGCGCGTGCATTGAGTTCGGTGCCTGAAGCGGGTGCGCCGACGGACAGGCTCTTACCCTTCAAGTCAGCCAGCGATTTGATGCCGGATTCCTGGCTTGCGACGATCTGAATATAATTTGGGTAAATGGCGGCTATGCCGCGCAACTTGTCGAGAGGACGCGGAAAACCGGCTTCCTTGTTGCCTTTGACGGCTTCCTGTACCGAGTCGCCCAGAGAAAACCCGATCTCACCCTTGCCCTGCTGCAAAAGATTGAGATTTTCGACCGAAGCCTTGGTCGCCTGCACCTGAGTGCGCGAGCCTTTTATGCCTTTGGCATAGATTTCCGATAGTGCAACACCAAGCGGATAATAGACGCCCGATGTTCCCCCCGTAAGAACGTTGATGAATTCCTGTGCCCGCGCCCCTCCCGCAGATAAGCTTAACGATAAGGCTGCGGCCCCGCCGATCACGGCGCGTCGTGTCAATGTGATCATACCTTCCTCCCTGTATGCTCACAGAAACTATAAACAGATAAAATGAAATCGAAAAGATAGTATATCGATCCTCTGTTTCGCATTCCAGTCGCTCACGGATTTCAGCGATTTCAACGTGCGCGCAATCCCTCTTCAGGCATCCACGGGATTGTCCAGATCGAGTTCGTCCGCAAACTGCTCGCCTCGCCGAGCGCGTGGCTTAACCTGTGCAAGACCACTATGGGCCTCGAAGCAGTAGCAAAGCTGCGAGGAAACCTGTAATACGGATTTTGAAAAATACTACTATATGATTTATGCGCCAGCGAATGCAAAGATCTGAATTATGTCAACGGAGCTGCCACGACTACTGCCGAGCTGATCCGCAACACCCTACCACGGCGGTATTGCTTGAATTTGCAAAGGGTTATCCATGAAAATCACCAGGCTTGAAACCGTGCGCGTGGCCGAGAGATCCAATCTGTTATGGGTTCTTGTTCACACGGATGAAGGAATTACCGGCTTAGGTGAAACCTTTTTCGGTGCGCAGACTGTTGAAAGCTATATTCATGAATATGTCGCGCCGCGGGTGATCGGTCGCGATCCTCTGGCCATTGATCTTCTGGCGCAGGACCTTGTCGGCTATGTCGGCTTTCGCTCATCCGGCGCAGAAGTGCGGGGAAATTCCGCCTTCGACATTGCACTGTGGGATATTTTTGGCAAGGCAACCAACCAGCCGATAGCGCAGCTCTTGGGCGGCTTTAGTCGTAAGGAAATCCGCACCTACAATACCTGTGCCGGGACAGAATATATCAAGAAAGCGACCGGCCAGACCACGGCCAATTATGGCCTTGCCACCGGCTCCGACTATGACGATCTCAACGGCTTTTTGCATCGGGCCGATGAATTGGCGCACTCTCTGCTCGCTGACGGCATCACGGCGATGAAAATCTGGCCTTTCGATGCAGCAGCTGAAAAGACCAAAGGCCAGTATATTTCATCAGCCGATATGAAGGCCGCTCTCGAACCTTTCGACAAAATCCGCAAGGCCGTCGGCGACAAGATCGACATCATGGTTGAGTTTCACTCGATGTGGCAACTGTTACCGGCCATGCAGATCGCCAAGGCGCTAGATCCCTATGATACGTTCTGGCATGAAGACCCGATCAAGATGGATAGTCTTTCAAGCCTTAAACGCTATGCGGAAGCTTCGTCCGCCCCTATTTCGGCATCGGAAACGCTTGCCACCCGTTGGGGTTTTCGCGACTATATCGAAACCGGTGTCGCCGGTATCGTCATGCTCGATATTTCATGGTGCGGCGGCTTGTCGGAGGCACGCAAGATCGCCTCTATGGCGGAAGCCTGGCATCTGCCGGTCGCACCGCATGATTGCACCGGTCCGGTCGTGCTTTGCGCTTCAACCCATCTTTCGCTCAATGCTCCCAACGCCCTCGTGCAGGAAAGCGTACGGGCTTTCTACAACACCTGGTATCGTGATCTGGTGACAGCACTGCCAGAGGTCAAAGATGGCATGATCACGGTTCCCCCCGGTCCGGGGCTTGGCATGGAGCTTAATCCCGAGCTAGAGAAGGGCTTCACCGTCAGTCGGCGGTTCTCAGATGCAACGTCGATCTGAGGTTACTGTTTAGGGGGGAGAAATGGCCAAGTTCGCGCCGTCATCGGCGAATTGGGGAACGTCAGCGGTAGCCGGACCTCTTATCATGCTGCTCGGCATGTTGTTATTTGCCCTCAATGATACATTGGGCAAATGGCTGGTTGCATCCTACGGTCTGGGACAGGTGATTTTGTTTCGCAGTATCGCGGCTCTTATCATTCTTTCACCGTTTCTCTGGAAGGCCGGTCTGTCCCCGATCATCCATGCCGAGCGTAAGGGGATGCAGCTTGCCCGTGTTATTTTTTCGACGGCTGAAACCTTCTGTTTCTATTATGCGGTCATGTATCTGCCGCTTGCAGACGTCATGACCTATTGGCTGGCGGCACCGATCTATGTGGCCGCAGCTTCCCCTTTCCTGCTTGGGGAAACGGTGGGATGGCGCCGCTGGAGCGCGATTGCAGTCGGTTTTGCGGGTGTCATTATCGCGCTTGAACCATCGAGCAAGATGTTCACGCTTCCAGCCCTCATCTCGATCATCGGCAGTGGTGCCTTTGCTTTCATGATGGTCACGGGCCGGTTTCTGCGCGCCACGCCTGACCGTACGCTGGTGTTTTTCCAGACTGCGGCGGCCGCACTGGCTGGCCTCGCCTTTGCCCCGTTTGGCTGGTCACCGCTTCAGTCCAATGTGGATATTCTGCTTCTGGCACTGCTGGGTATTGTTTCAATGAGCGCACATATGCTTGTCAACCGGGCGCTGAAAATCTCCGATGCAGCAACGGTTGCGCCTCTGCAATATACCCTGCTTCTTCACGCAGTGATCCTCGGCTGGGTATTTTTTGGCGATGTGCCGCGCCTGGCAATGATAGTTGGTGCCGCTTTGATCATCGCTTCGGGGCTGTTCATCTTCATTCGCGAACATGCGCTCAGGAAAAAGAGTGACCGTCCCCTCGAAATACCCTGAGGGTTTGGATGCAATCCATTGACGAACAAGAAAAGCCCACGGTTTGTGACCGTGGGCTTTGTCTTTTGTATCCGCTTGCTTAGCTTACTGTTCCTTGCGGACTTCCTTGATCTTGGCCAGAATGTCATCGACGACTTCCGGGCCGATCTGAGCCTTGTGTTTTTCGTAAACCACCATGGATTTTTCGCGTATGCGCGCCTGCTCTTCAGGCGAAAGCTGGTTGATCTCCAGCCCTGCTTCCTTGATCTTTTCCAGCGACGCCTTGTTGAGTTCCTGAATGACCTTTCGTTCTTCGTCACGACCAACGATGGCGCATTCGCGCAAGACCGCCTGCTCTTCCGCCGAATAGCTGTTAAAAATCGGCTTGGAGAACAGGAAGAGGAATGGCGTATAGGCGTGATTGGTTTCGGTAATATATTTCTGCACTTCGAAGAACTTGGACGTGTCGATCGTCACATAGGGATTTTCCTGCGCATCGATCGCATTGGTTTCCAGTGCGGAATAGATTTCACCAAAGGCCATCGGGGTCGCATTGGCACCAAGGTTCTGGAAAGTGTCGAGGAAAATGTTGTTCTGCATAACGCGAACCTTCATCCCCGAAAAATCTTCCCACTTGTTCACCGGACGCTTGGAGTTCGACAGGTTGCGGAACCCGTTTTCCCAATAAGCGAGATTGACGAGACCGGCAGCGTCCAGCTTCTCGTTCATCTTGTCGCCGAATTCGCCATCGAGAATCTGATAGGCTTCTTCATTATTCTGAAACAGGAACGGCAGATCGAACACGCCAAGTGCCGGTACAATTCCTACCAGTGGCGAGGACGATGTGACGACGGCTTCCTGAACGCCGGAACGTAGCGCCTGCGTTGCCTGAAGATCGCCGCCAAGCGCCCCACCCCAGAATGCTGTCAGTTTCAACGCCCCGCCCGATTTTTCGTCGAGACACGCCTGCATAGCCTTGATGCCATTGCCGACCGGATGGTCTTCATTGATGCCATTCGAGACACGGATGTTGCGGTTGGTAAATTCAGCAAAAGCCGGTGAAGCAGCACCGAGACCGATTGCAATGGCAGTTGTGGCAAGTAGCAGTTTTCTCATAATATCCTCCCTAAATGAGCTGCTTGAGTTGTATAGGCGTCAGTAAAGCCAGCGTGCAGGCACCAGAACGAGATCCGGGAACACGACCAGCAAAAACAGGACGATTGTTTGTGCGAGCAGGAACGGCCATACGCCGATGGTGACTTTTCCAAGCGGGATGCGACCGACGCCGCTGACCACATTCAGGACGATACCCACCGGCGGCGTGATCAGACCAATCGAATTGTTGATGATGAACAGAACGCCGAAATAGACCGGATCGATGCCTGCCTGCTTGATAATCGGCATCAGGACTGGTGTCAGGATCAGGATCGTCGGGGTCAGATCGAGTGCCGTGCCGACCACCAATACCAGCACCATGATGACGAACATCAACAGCATCGGACGGTCGATCAGCGGTTCGATATAGCTTACGACTTCCGCCGGGATGTTGGCGGCGGTGATGAGCCAGGCCGAAACCAGAGCCGCGCAGACCAGGAACATGATGACGGATGTCGTCTTCGCCGCCTGAAGAACAACGCGGGGTAACTCGCTCGGCTTCAATTCGCGATAGATGAACATGCCGACGAAAAGCGCATAGGCAGCGGCGATGACCGCAGCTTCTGTCGGTGTGACTACGCCCGCACGAATACCGCCGAGGATGATGACCGGCATGCCAAGCGCCCATGCTGCTCGACCTGTAGCCTTTAGGCGATCCGCCATGGGTGCGGGCGGCAAGGGCTGGATATTGTCTTTGCGCGCGACGATGAGCCAGGTGACGACCAGTGACACGCCCATGAGAATGCCCGGGAAAATGCCCGCCATGAACAATTGGGTGATTGAAACATTGGCCGCGACGCCGAAGACGATGAAAGCCATGGACGGCGGAATAACCGGAGCAATGATGCCGCCCGCAGCAATCAGCCCGCCTGAGCGGGGCACGTTGTAACCGGCCTTGGCCATCATCGGAATAAGGATCGCGGCAAGGGCCGCGGTATCTGCGGCCGCGGAACCCGAAATACTCGCCATGATGAGTGCGGCAACAATTGCAACAATACCGAGGCCACCACGGATATGGCCGACACAGGAAATGGCGAAATCAATGATACGCTTGGACAGCCCGCCGGAATTCATGAGTTCCCCGGCAAGAATGAAGAAAGGGATTGCAAGAAGCGTGAAAGTATCTGCGCCCGCAATCATGTTCTGGGCGATGATCTGGCTGTTGAACATGTCCATGTACCACATGAGCATGACACCGCAGAACATCAGAGCGAAAGCGACCGGAACACCGATCACCATGGCGCCAAGCAGCGCGCCGACAAAGACAACAAGGGTCATATCAGGTGCGCTCCGCCATCTGCTCGATCGTCATGTTCTCACCGGCAAATGCCGCGATCTCGTCATCGCTGACGCGACCGGTTAAAAGACGAACAAGACGCTCGACTGCAATGATGACGCAACCGGCGCCGGTGAACAGACCAATCCCGTAAACCCACGCCATGGAAATCTCTGTAACGGGCGCGGTCATGCTGGCATTGATGGGAAACTGGACCCAGGTGCCCCAGAAAAAGATTGCTGAACAGCCAATAATGATGAGGTTGGACAATATCATGCAAATGATACGGCCACGGCGGCCAAACAACATGACCAGCGTTTCGACACCCAGATGCGAATGTTCGCGAAAGGTCACCACGGCACCAATAAAGGTCAGCCAGACGAAGAAATAGCGCGACATTTCATCGGAAATATTAAGGCCGGAATTGAAGCCGTAGCGCAGCACGACGTTCAAAAATACCATTATCGCCATACCGGCCAGCAAAATAACGAGCAGCCACTCGAGAATTTTATAAAAGATGTCGATTGCTCGTTGCACCTGTTCCTCCCAATATATTGACACTAGTCCATGCAGAGCAAGAGGCACGACTTCACCGGTCACAAGGACCGCATTCATTCTTGGCCTGCTGCTCTTATTCCCTTCCCAGCAATACGCATCCGAGTTCCCGTGGCGGATAAGCACTGCCGTCTACTCTATAAAGTTGAACTTCCTCCCCATGATGCTTTTGCAGCCAAACCGACACAAAGCACCCTCGCCTCGCGACAGAACCAACTGCCGCTCAACCCGTTTCTCAACCTGACCTATGCTCCTCCACAGGGGCGACGATATCGCCTGATTGTCAGAGAACCCGACAATAAAATAGTATTTTTCTTTAGTATGACTTTTTGCGTGTGTCTAGTCTCTGCACCCGGTAAACCCGCGCGTTACAGGACCAAACGCCTGCTGACGATACTGAAGAACACGTCTTCTGACAACGGTTTTCACACCTTAAGGCAATGGAAGCGCTATGCATAAATAATAGTTTTCAATCAGCGCATATAAAGTTATCACACGATCCTATTGGACGAGGAGGAACGTTTCCAATGCATATTCTGATCATCGGAGCGGCCGGGATGGTTGGCCGCAAGCTTACGCAGCGCCTGGTTGCCGACGGAGGACTGGACGGCAAGGCAATTGAAAAGCTGACGCTCATCGATGTGGTCAAGCCTGAAGCGCCCGCAGGCTTTAAAGGCGTGCTTGATCTGCGCGAAAGCGACCTTTCAGCTCCCGGAGAAGCGGAAAAGCTCGTTGCCGGACGACCTGATGTCATTTTTCATCTTGCCGCAATCGTGTCGGGCGAAGCAGAACTCGATTTCGAAAAGGGGTATCGGGTCAACTTCGACGGCACCCGCTATCTTTTTGAGGCGATACGCCGTGCGCATGACGAGGATGGATACACGCCGCGCCTTGTCTTCACCTCGTCGATTGCGGTGTTCGGTACGCCTCTGCCCTTTCCAATCCCTGACGAATTTCACCTCACACCGCTTACAAGCTACGGCACGCAAAAGGCGATTTGCGAATTGCTGTTGTCCGACTATAGTCGGCGTGGCTTTTTCCACGGTGTCGGCATCCGTCTGCCGACCATATGCATCCGCCCGGGCAAGCCGAACAAGGCTGCATCCAGCTTTTTCTCCAATATTCTGCGCGAACCTCTGATTGGGCGGGAAGCAATACTTCCTGTTTCGCAAGATGTGCGCCATTGGCATACATCGCCGCGCTCTGCGGTTGGTTTTCTCATTCACGCAGCAAGCATCGATCTGGAAACGGTCGGCCCGCGCCGCAATCTTTCGATGCCCGGTCTCAGCGCGACTGTCGGTGAGCAGATCGAAGCTCTGCGCCGCGTGGCTGGAGACAAGGCTGTCAGCCTCATCCGTCACGAACCGGACGAAATGATTATCGGAATGGTTGCCGGTTGGGCACCGGGTTTTGAGGCAAAGCGCGCTACAGCACTTGGTTTTGTGGCCGAGACATCGTTTGACGCGATCATCCGCGCTCATATCGAGGATGAACTTGGAGGCCAATGGCCATGAGCCAAACGGAACGCAAAGTCATATCCTTTCTTGGCACTGGTTTGATGGGAGCGCCAATGGTGCGCTGTCTGTTGAAGGCCGGATTTCCCGTTACCGTCTGGAATCGGGACGCCGCAAAGGCCACGCCGTTGGCCGCTGATGGCGCAAAACTTGCGACATCACCGGCAGAGGCGGTACAGAATGCCGATGTCGTGATCACCATCCTGACCAATGGTGCAGCCGTGCGCGACGTGCTGTTTGCAAAGGGTGTTATCGACGCCATGAAGACGGGCGCGATCGTGGTGGATTGCAGCTCTATTGCGCCGCCGATGGCCCGTGAGAATGCCGAAAGGCTTGCGCGCTTTGGTATTCGTCACATCGATGCGCCGGTGTCTGGCGGGACGGCGGGAGCTAGCGCTGGTACATTGGCTATCATGGCTGGCGGGGAACAGAAGGATGTCGAGGAACTTGCGTCCGTCTTTAGCGCACTGGGGCGCGTGACCCATGTTGGGCCGAGTGGTGCTGGACAGATTTGCAAGCTTGCCAACCAGCAGATCGTTGCTGTGACCATTGGTGCTGTGGCAGAAGCCATGATCCTTGTCGAGGCAGGCGGTGCATCGCGTGCCGCCTTTCGCGATGCAATCCGCGGCGGCTTTGCTGAAAGCCGCATTCTGGAACTGCATGGTGAAAGGATGGTCAAACGTGATTTTGCGCCCGGCGGCAGCTCGGCAAACCAGCTCAAGGATCTCGACGCCGTTATGGCTATGGCAACCGATATGGGGCTGAGCCTGCCATTGACGACTGAAGTGCGGCAGGCATTTTTCGACTTCGTGCAGGACGGCGGCGCGGAACGCGATCACAGCGGCCTTCTGCTCCATCTCGAAAAGCTCAACTCCGCTCTAAAAGCGTAGAGTCTCGTTTTACTGTATTTCAGTATCCTATGGCAGCTCCCCCGACGGCGCGGCTGTCAATAGAACCATAATAGCGATTGTCACCCCCCTTGTTGATCGCAGCCATATCCTTGCCGCCGATCAGAATGCCCGCAGCCTTGCCCCAGATCGGCCAGTCCGTGTCCTCGTGGACGGTATAGCCCATGCCCGTCAGAATCCTGATCGTGTCGGGTGAAAGCGCGTTGGCTTCCGTATAGACGCGATCAGGCAGCCACTGGTGATGAATGCGCGGCGCGTCGATGGCTTCCTGAATATCCATGCCATGATCAATCACGTTCATGATTGCCTGAAGCGTGATCGTGATGATGCGCGAGCCGCCGGGGCTACCAATCACCATGAAGGGTTTACCGTCCTTGGATATGATGGTCGGGCTCATCGAGGAGAGCGGCGATTTGCGCGGCTCAATCGCATTGGCCTCTCCCTGTATCAATCCGTAGAGATTTGCGACGCCCGGTTTGACGGTGAAATCATCCATCTCATTGTTGAGAAGAATGCCGGTGCCCTCAGCCACCTTGGCCGTGCCGAATGAACCGTTCAGCGTATAGGTCACCGAGACGGCGTTGCCGTCCTTGTCCACGATGGAATAATGGGTGGTCTCGGTGGATTCCTTGAATTCCGCCGGTTTCAGCGCCTCACTGACCCCTGCCCTGTACGGATCGATGCGATCACGGATTTCCTGCGCATAGGCTTTGCTGGTCAGTTTGGCGGTTGGGTTATCGACAAAATCCGGGTCGCCCAATGCCGTATTGCGGTCGACATAGGCATGGCGCATCGCCTCCACCATCAGCCGCGTCGTATCGGCGGAACCATAGCCGAGATAGGAAATCGGATAGCCTTCCAGAACATTGAGGATTTCGCAAATGATCAGCCCGCCAGACGAGGGCGGCGGCGAGGAAACAATGTCATAACCGCGATAGCTGCATTTGATCGGTTCGAGTTCACGCACCTTGTATTGCTCGAAATCAGCCTTGGCGAGAATGCCGCCATTTTCAGTACTCGCCTTGACGATCAAGTCGGCGATCTCGCCCTGATAAAAAGCCGCCGCACCCTTTTCGGCGATTGCCGACAGCGATTTTGCCAGATCAGGCTGTACGAGCCTGTCACCGAGCGCCAGCGGGTTGCCGTCTTTGAGAAAGATTTTCGCAGCCGCAGAATCTTTGGCTAGTCGTTCATTGCCTTCGGCAAAGGAGAGCAAATCACCCAGTTCAAACGTAAAACCATCCCGGGCGAGTTTGATTGCCGGTTCAATCAGTTCTTCGCGCTTGCGACTGCCATATTTTTCGCGAGCTTCTTCAAGTCCCGCAACAGTTCCGGGCACGCCGATGGCGAGATAGGTGTTGGTGCTCGCACCTTTGACCGGATTGCCGTCCTTGTCGAGATACATTGTTTTGGTCGCAGCCAACGGCGCGCGTTCGCGGAAATCGAGAAATGTGGTCTTGCCATCCTTTAAGCGGATGGTCATGAAACCGCCGCCGCCGAGATTGCCTGCGGTCGGATAGACCACCGCCAGAGCGTAGCCGACCGCCACCGCCGCATCGACAGCGTTGCCGCCGTTTTTCAGCACATCGATCCCGACGCTTGAGGCGAGATGTTGTGCCGTAACGACCATGCCGTTTTCGCCTTCCGCCGGGGCCGGTGACGCCGCATGGGCCAAAGGCAGATGGCCGGCCACGCCGATGACCACTGCAAGGGACATTGATTTCAGTCTGAAATGCTGCATGTCTTTCCTCTCTCACGATCTCAACGCCCGAAGTTTAATCGTAACGTCCTAAATCTTTTTCGCAAAGGCAAGTATTAGAAAATATCATCGTTGCAAAAGCAGCACTTCGCCATAATGGCGGCTGGCTGCAACAAAAACGAAACGAGGTTCATGTTGTACCATGAACCTCGTTTGCACTTGTCAGATTAGCTTATGCAGGCTTGGTGAAATGATCAGCCCTTTTTCAAAGCGCCATTTTCCCAACCTTCAAACTTGCCGGTAAAGAAGTCCACATTCTTGAAGCCAAGCAGCGACAAGACCGTGTAGCTATGCGTCAATTGCACACCGCCACGCGTGAACAGGATCACTTTCTTGTCGGGCGTAACACCGACTTCCTCATAGATTTTCTTCAATTCATCCGGTGTTTTAAGGACGCGATTGTCATCGAGCGTCGTGTCCCAGAATACATTGACGGAACCCGGAATCTGACCAGCGCTGTAATCGGAAGGCGAACGGACATCGACCACAACAACATCGGGCTGCTGCGCCAGTTCCTTGACCTGTGCTTCAGTCAGAAAATGCGGTGTGCCTTCCTTGGCATCGGAAGAAACACTGTCGTCGGAGAAGGTATAATTACCGAGAGCCAAAGCCTGTCCAGCTTTTGGATCACGGCTCCATTCATCCCAGCTTTCGTCATAAAGGCGCACATTCGTATAGCCGAGATTGCGCAAGGCAATGTAATTATTGGCTGCTGCGACACCGCTGCCGCAATAGGACAGGATTTCCTTGTTCTTGTCGATGCCGCGTGAGGCGAGAAGATTATTGATCACGTCTGCCGGCTGTATCTTCTTGTCTTTGGTCAGGAGGCTTGCAGCAACGATCGATTTTGCACCGGGAATATGGCCATCCACGAAGGCATCGGCATTGCGGCCATCCACGATAACCGTATCCTGCGCCTTGAGCTTGGATTCGACATAAGCCTTATCGACGCGCACATCATGCTTGTCGGTCAGCTTGAAATCGCTCTTGGCAGCCTTGGCAGGCTCGGTCGAAAGATCACCGGAAAAAGCAGCCACACCGCCGTCGAGGACATGAATATTCTTGAAACCGGCATATTCAAGCGCGATGAAAGCGCGTCCGGGCAATGAGTTCGTATCGTAAATCACCAGCGTATCGTCGGCCTTCAGACCAGCGGTGCTGATGACGTCCTCGAACACCGAATCTTCGGCGAATTCATTGCGAATGCCATCGCGTTCCGACACATTCAGCTTTGCCCATGGCAGGCTGACCGCGCCGGGAATATGGCCCTTCTCGTAAGCCGCAGGCTGGCGGGAATCGACGATCTTCGCACCCTTGTCGACCAGTTCCTTGAATTGCTGCTCATTGACGATGATCGGATATGCTGCATCCTGTGCCGATGCTGACGCCACGAAGGGCGCTTTCATGCCGAAGGTGTCAATGCTTGATACCGCACTAAGCGCCAGTACAGAAAAGACACTGGCAGTGAGAATTTTTTTTGCTGATTTGATCGACATGGGAGGACTCCTGAAAATTAGATTCTAATTTTTCGCGAAAATACTCTTATTTTCAATCAAAACACTGCTAATTACATCCCATTTAAGGGTAATTTTTACCCAATATGGGTTAAAATGAGTAATCTATTCCGAGACGGCTCGTTCCCAACCTGTCAGGGCACTGTCCCAGCCCGGAAAAGCTTTAAACAAGGCAATCTGAATCGTCCGGTCAAAGCCAAACCAGATTGCAAGTCCGACAAGCAATATGAGCAATCCCATTATCTGCTGAATACGAGCGCTATGGCGCTTTAAAAATCCTGTTCTTTTATAAATCCTGTTTCCCATCAACACCGCAAGCCCCATAGGCAGCGCTGTGCCAAGGCTGAAAGCCAGAGCTGTTGTTGTAGACGCCAGCGTGGTTTGCTGGTTGAGGGCCAATGTGATGACCGAAGCCATGATCGGACCGACGCAGGGCGTCCAGGCAAGCCCAAGCCCGGCACCGGTCAGGAAGCCGCCGCCAAAGCCGCTTCTGGTTTGACCCGTGGAACCGAAACTGCCAGCCCATTGAGAGCTCCATGTTTCAAAACTGCGTTTGAACGCAGGTACGGACAGAACAATGCCCAGAAGAATGAAAATGCTGGCCGCGGCAGTGCGGTGAATATCGGGCGGGATTGAAAACTGCCGCACCAGAATGCTCAGAAGCAAGGTGATTGCCGTAAAAAACACCGCAAAACCCAAAATGAGGCCAAATGGGCGTGACCGTCCCTCCAGTGTGGAACTGGCCAGAATGACCGGCAAAAGCGGCAGCACGCAAGGCGAGAGGATCGTCACCACGCCTGCAATGAATGCAAACAGGACGCTCATTGCGTATGCGTGTTTTCGTTGAGGCCTTTCACGCCCCCGGCATTCCAGAGCTTTGCGCTTTTCGCATCCTTGTCGAGCAGCACAAATGTGTCCTGATATGTGACACCATATTCTGCCTTCAGTGCCGTCTCCTGATCATAATCCGCAATCACGAGGGTAATCTGCGGATCAATCTCGCTCCATTTTTCCTGCAATTCGGTCAGTGTGAGAATGCAATTCGGGCACCAGGTTGCAAAGAAGAACACCACCGTCTTGCCTTTTGCCGCCAAGGCTTTGAGATCGGTATCGGCGGAATATTGCACCAGTTGCGCCCGGGGCGCCTGCGCATGGGCAGAAGGAGCCGTGACAGCGAAACCAATCGGCGATGACAGAAGCGCAAAGGCGATCACGGCGCTACGAAACAGTCTCGGCTTCAAGATGAATTCCTTGTTGAGAGCGCTTGAGCTTAGTGCTCTGCGTGTCGCTCTGGTCGGACCAAACTATAATTTATGAGCAAAATAACCAACGGCGAACCCTTGCTAAAGAAATAAAATGCTCAATACAGCGGGTAAAAGGGGAACAAATTTCCCTAAATGCTCGCTTTAGAGATAGGTATTATTTCCCCCGAAATGCCATGCATGAGATAAAGACCTTCGCATAGAAGAATGGAATAACATGACTGTTTCAACCGCAAACTTGCCAGCGCAAAAATCGATCGATGTTTCGCCACTGGCAATCATCCTGATCTCGATTGGCGCAGGCGTCGGCATTATCGGCTCCCTCGTCAGCACGACGCAGGCCCTGCTCTTTTTAACCGGTGGCATGCTTGGTCTGGCGCTCTATCACGCATCTTTCGGCTTTACCGGCGGCTGGAAACGTTTCGCCACGCAAACCCGCTCCAGAAGCATGCGCGCGCAGTTTCTGATGATCGGGCTGACGGCGATCGTATTCATTCCGCTGATGAGTGGCATGAACCCGTTTGAGCAAAATTTTGCTGGCGCATGGGCGCCGGTCGGTGTCTCGGTGGTGCTTGGCGCATTCATCTTCGGCCTTGGCATGCAACTTGGCGGCGGATGCGGTTCAGGCACCCTGTTCACGGTCGGCGGCGGAAGCAGCCGCATGCTGATCACACTTATGGGCTTCATCGCAGGCGCGACAATCGGAACAGCGCATCTTCCATTCTGGCTGTCGCTGCCTTCTTTGCCAGTGATAAAACTGGGCGACTATTTTGGCCCACTATCCGGCACAGCGGTGACGCTGATTGGCCTCGCCGCTGTGATTGCCATTTTGGCCTTGGTGGAAAAGCGCAAACACGGCAATGTCGAAAGCGTTTTCAGCGGTTTTTCGGACTTTTCTGCATCGAAATTTCTCTATGGACCATGGCCATTGATCATTGCCGCAGTGCTGCTGGCATTGGGCAATGTTTTCACGCTTCTGCTTGCCGGTCATCCATGGTCGGTAACCTATGGTTTCGGCCTTTGGGGGGCGAAACTGTTCAGTGCCGTCGGTATTCCGGTTGAAAACTGGCAATTCTGGCAGAACCCGGCACAGGCGCGCGCATTGCATCAAAGCGTACTTTTCGATGTCACATCGGTGATGAATTTCGGCATCATCCTTGGCGCGGCACTCGCAGCCTCTCTGGCCGGAAAATTCGCGCAAAAAGCCAAAGTCCCGTTCGCGTCTTATCTTGCAGCGATTATCGGTGGATTGCTGATGGGCTATGGCGCACGGCTTTCATTTGGCTGCAATATCGGCGCTCTTTTCAGCGGCATTGCTTCGGGCAGCCTGCATGGCTGGGTATGGTTCGCAATGGCGTTTCTGGGTAGCCTTTTAGGCATCCGCCTGCGCCCGCTGTTCGGGCTTGATGGATTTGGAAAAAAATGAGCAAGAAAAATACGCTGCTTTTCGGAGCCTCCCTTCTCACTGCAATCGGCGCTATAGCCGCCGATTATGCCACCAGCGAAGCACCGAAGCCCTCTCTTGCGCAGGATGAAAGCTTCAACCCTTGTGCCGCCGCAGTCCCTGCAAAGCCCGGCCAGCGCAGCTATGACGACCTTGCCGATGAATATAGCGGGGACACGCCTTCCGCACCGGCACCAAAGTCAGTCGAACCACCGTCCGGTGGCAATCCCTGTTCAGCAGGCACTCTGTGATGTCAGCGGAAGCGAAAGCGCGTGCCCAGCAGGAAATGGCCTATTGCGAGGCTGTTCTTGCTAAATCCGCTTCCAATATATTGCTGAAAACCTTGCCATCAGAGGGGCTTGTCACCTGGAAACATTATCCTGAAAAGGATGTCTATGACCCTGAAAGCGGTGCGCAATGGTATTATCATTGCCACAATGATGCCGATCAACATGGCGAACACGGACATTTTCATTGTTTCGTTCGCCCCAATGGCCGCGAAAGCGAACCCTGTCACCTGATCGCTGTTGGCGTGGATGGCAGAGGAAAGCTCAAGCGCCTCTTTACCGTCAACCAATGGGTGGTTGGCGGCAAATGGCATGATGCAGAAACCACTAATGCATGCCTTGAGCACTTCAATGTCGAACTGGCCGATCCCGATTTTCTGGTCAATCGCTGGCTGACGGCGGTCGTGACGCGTTATGGAGACGAGATAATCAAGCTCAATATCGAACGCGACGAACAGCTTCTCTCTTCGGGGCGCCGTCTTGATGATGTTCATCAGGATCGAAGCTTGGAAGTCATCACACAACTGAGTTTTTAAAGTGTCAATCTGAGCCGCGCACCGCTGTCTTTGCTCAACTGCCCACAGACCGCGGACTGCAATCGATTCGATTGACATGCGATTGCATCGAGCAAAAGATCGGGCCAGTCGTCAACTTTGCAGAATGGGTGACCAGTTATGAAAGTGCCAAGATAACGGCCAACTTGCTCGCTCTCCTTACGCACACGACCATATCCTTAGCCTGGATTGGCCGCTTTCGATTGGAAATAAAAGCCGTAAATTAGTGACAGAACCCCACTACTAAATCAGGGAAAGTCCATTACTAAAAATATAGATAAAAGTGGAAACGATGCTCTGGCTGAAGTATGTCTTTCTTGAGAACAAGGTTCATGGTGTCATCAGTGCAATGGATTTTTCGACGATCACCCATAAGTTCATACTATGCTGTAGGCAAATGGCCCGAATTTATTTCAGAGAAAATTTAAAGAAAAATTTCTGCATTCTCCATGCCATTTATCTTGGTTTATAGAATAAATGACTCAGAACTATTTTCATACGATTAGTAATCTGATCCAGCAAAGCGATGCGCTGATTGCCTGCAGGGCGGATAGCAAAATAAGAAATCTCAATATTAGGCTGGAAGGGAATGGCAACCACTTCGCATCCTGAGGAAATCAGGCTGGTTGTGTCCACAATCCCAATCCCCATGCCTGCGGCTGCGAAATGACAGCAATTCAGCATCGATGTTTCCATCGTACTGGCCGGCTGGTGTTCGTCATGAGAAAAGACGCGGTCGAGCGTAAGACGCAAGGGGGAATTTCGGCCCGGAATAAGAACCCGTTCAGTGACAAGATCGGCTGGCGTTATCACCTGCAGGTGTGCAAGAGGATGATCGGGCGCCATCGCAGCCAAGGCATTTGAGCGATGAAGAGAGACAGCGTTTTTGTCCGCCATGCGGGGGGACGCGTAGACAAAACCGAGATCGTAACGGTTTTTGTCCACCATATCCCAGATATGACGGCTGTTTTCCACATCGATCACCAGCGGAACATCGAGACGGTTGCCAACGACATCGAGAATGGCCTGCTGCAAATAGGGACGCACCAGTGACGTAACGCTGGCAATCCGCAGCACAGTATTCTTGTGCTGGCGAATATCGCGTGCCGCCTGCGCCATGTGGTCAAGGCCGAGGTAAAGCCGTTCCACCTCACGATAGAATTGCGTCGCCTCGGTGGTCGGCACGAGGCGTGCACCCACGCGTTCAAACAGCCGCATTTCAACGATCTCTTCAAGATCGCGGATAAGACGACTGACAGCAGGTTGCGTAATGTTCATGGCTTCAGCGGCAGCTGTAATGCCACCAGTCATCATAACCGCTCTAAATGCTTCGATCTGTCTTGGCTTCATGCGCATGGTATAGTCCTCTACCATAACATTTAGGCATGATTTGTGCACCAAATGCAATTTTTCTTTCTCTCCCGAAGGCGTTAACTCCTCTCCGCCCGTAAGGAGAGTGCGGATCGGATCATCCGGAGGATTCCAATTATGAAGTTTTCTGCTTTTGCAGCCGTTCTGGCGGGCTCTGTTTTCATAATGCCTGTCGCAAGTCAGGCCAGAGATCTCACAATCGGTCTTGCGGCCTCGACCACGTCCATGGACCCACAATTCTATGTCGTTGGCCCAAACAGCGCCATGGCACGCAATATTTTTGACGGTCTCGTCAATCAGAATGAAAAGCAGCAGATAGAGCCAGCCTTGGCCTTATCATGGAAGGTCATCGACGAGACAACTTGGGAATTCAAGCTGCGCGAAAACGTCAAGTTCCACGATGGCAGCGACTTTGATGCTAAGGATGTGGTTTCAAGCATCAAGCGTATCCCGCTGGCCTCGACCAACTCCCCCAGCTCGTTTGCAGCCTATGTCAAGGCAATTACCGATGTGAGCGCGGTCGATCCGCTGACCGTTCGCATCAAGACAGACGGCCCGACGCCGCTTCTTCTCAACAATCTGAGCCGTATCGCCATTCTGCCATCTGAGATGGAACAAACCACGACGGAAGATATGAACAAGGGCAAAGGCGTAATCGGCACCGGCCCGTTCAAATTCGTGTCCTGGTCGCCGGACGATAATGTCGTTGTTGCCCGCA
The DNA here is from genome assembly GCA_032057925.1 of Rhizobiaceae bacterium. Lineage (GTDB taxonomy): Bacteria > Pseudomonadota > Alphaproteobacteria > Rhizobiales > Rhizobiaceae > Brucella. Next base: position 14,672 of record DAMCEK010000007.1, on the reverse strand, counting down.
ACGATGCCTATTGGGGCGAAAAGGCTGCGTGGAACAAGGTGACGTTCCGCGTCTTCAAGAACAGCAGTGCGCGTGTTGCGGCGATGCTTTCGGGCGATGTCGATATGATCGAGAGCATCCCAACCGCCGACACCCGCCGCATGGAAGCTGCCGACAAGCTCAACGTGGTCAATGTCGCAGGCAATCGCATCATGTATCTGCATATGGATCAGGCCCGCGAGGAATCGCCTTTCGCTAAAGGTGCGGACGGCAAGAACCCGCTTTTGAAACCGGAAGTCCGGCGCGCCATGTCGCTGTCGATCAACCGCCAGGCCATCGTCGACCGCATCATGGATGGTCAGGGCGTTCCCGCCGGCCAGGTCGTGCCGGAAGGCTATTTCGGCTATGACCCGTCAATCAAGGTCGACGCTTACGACCCCAACAAGGCCAAGCAGATGCTGGCAGACGCTGGATGTCCGGAAGGTTTCAACCTGACCTTCCACGCATCCAACGACCGTTACCCCAACGATTCCAAGGTCGCGCAGGCGCTGGGCCAATTCTTCAGCCGCGTCGGCATCAAGACGGAAGTTGCAACGCTTCCCGGCAGCGTTTATTTCACCCGCGCTTCCAATCAGGAATTCAGCCTGATCATGGGCGGTGCAGCGGTTGAAACCGGCGAGGCCTCCGGCGTTCTGGGACCAATCCTCGAAACCTATGGTGAAAAGGCCGGTCAGGGTAATCGCGGACGCTATTCGAATCCTGAATTCGACAAGGCGCTGAGCGAAGCACGCGCCACGCTTGACGATGCCAAGCGCGAAGAGCTGCTCAAAAAGGCAACGGAAATCGCCATGAACGATCTTGGCGTGATTCCGCTGTTTTACCTCGCCAACACATGGGCAATGAAGCAGGATCTGAGCTTTGCCGGTCGTTCAGACGGCTACACATTGCCCTATTATGTGAAGCCGAACTGATCGTACAAGGAGCGCCCGATATGTCCTTTCACGGTGTTTATCCCTATCTCGTCTCTCCAGTCGATGAAACCGGAGAGATCAGGGAAGCAGTGCTGACACAACTGGTAGAGCATCTGATCGATGCCGGTGTGCATGGTTTGACACCGCTCGGCAGCACGGGCGAATTCGCCTATCTCTCGCTTGCGCAAAAACGCAAGGTTGTTGACACGGTGATTGTCGCCAATCGCGGACGTGTGCCGGTGATTGCAGGCGTCGCTTCGACATCGATTGCCGATGCCGTGACACAGACCGAACATATGGTCGAGGCCGGTGCAGACGGTATTCTGGCTGTTCTTGAAGCCTATTTCCCGGTTTCAGAACAGGGCGTGGAAGACTATTTCACGGCGATTGCCAAGGCCGCCAAGGGACGTCCGGTGGTGCTTTACACCAACCCGCAGTTCCAGCGCTCTGATTTGACGCTACCCGTTATCGAACGCCTGAGCCATGTCGAGAATATCCGTTATATCAAGGATGCATCGACCAATACCGGACGGCTTTTGAGCATCATCGAGCGCACCGAAGGACGGATGAAGGTATTTGCTGCATCCGCACATATTCCCGCCTGCGTGATGATGATCGGTGGCGTCGGCTGGATGGCTGGTCCCGCCTGCATCGTGCCCAAACAAAGCATTGCGCTTTATGAGGCGGCAAAAGCTGGTGGCTGGACCAAGGCCATGGATTTGCAACGCCCGCTTTGGCGCGTCAACGAAATCTTTGCAAAATATTCGATTGCTGCCTGCATCAAGGCGGCTCTTGATCTGCAAGGCTTTGCCGTCGGCAATCCCATTGCACCGCAGCGGCCACTTGATGAGGCAGCACGCGCGGAAATCGCCAGCGTGTTGCGCGGCGTTGGCGCGCTTTGAGTTTTGATCCCCATTTTGAAAGCACACGCATGAAGCCGACCCCTGTTATCATCGATTGCGACCCCGGCATTGACGATACGATTGCACTCCTGACCGCCTTTGTTTCGCCGGAGCTCAACATTCTCGGAATCACGCCTGTGTGTGGAAACCAGCCGCTGGAACGCACCGTGCGCAATGCATTGCAGGTCTGCGAGCTCGGCGAGCGCACGGATATTCCTGTTTATGCTGGCTGTTTTCGCCCAATATTGCGCGATCCGATCTACGGCCAGTTCCACGGCAAGACAGGGCTTGGAAACACCACCTTGCCTGATCCGGTCAAGCAAGCCGAGCCTTTGTCCGCCGTGGATTTTATCATCGAGGCGCTTTCCAAAGCAGCCCAAAGCGGCGAACGCATCACCATTTGCTGCCTTGGTCCGATGACCAATATCGCTGTTGCCCTGCGCATCAAGCCGCAGATCGCCGAGGGTGTGGAGCGCATCGTGATGATGGGCGGTGCCTATCGCGAATCCGGCAATCGCAGCATGACGGCCGAATTCAACATGCTGGCCGATCCGCATGCAGCGCATGTGGTCTTTTCAAGCGGCATTTCCATTGTGGCGCTCGCGCTCGATGCGACGCATCAGGTCATGCTCAAGCCCGAACATGTCAGTGAATTCGCCCGTGTCAGCGGTCGTATTTCGCAAACCATTGCCGAACTGATGGCATTCTGGGACCGCAATGATGTGCTGCGCTATGGTTCGCGCGGGGGTCCGCTGCATGACCCCTTGGTGATGGCCTATATTCTCGCACCAAAATTGTTTGAAACCCAGAAAGCCCGCATTTTCGTGGAACATGAAAGCGAATTGTGCATGGGCCAGACCATTGCCGACTGGTATGGCAAGAGCGGGCTTGAACCCAATGCCGAGATCGTCACCAGGGTCGATGCGCAGGGCGTAATCGATTTCTTTCTTGAGCGGCTTTCGCGCTATGCTGAAAAGACACCGGCATGACGAAGCAGCAGATTATCATCGATTCCGATCCCGGCGTCGACGATGCAGCTGCCATTTTGATGGCACTCGCATCGCCCGAACTCGATGTGCTGGGCCTTTCCATCGTTGCGGGAAATGTGCCGCTTGAAGCAACGCTTATCAATGCCTGCAAACTCGTTTCCATCAGCGGACGGCGTGACGTGCCCGTGCATGCTGGGGCGCAGGGTCCGCTGGTGCGCGATCAGGTCTATGGCAAATATGCCAAAATCGGTGCGTTCAACGACACACTGATCGAGGTGGGCAATATCACGCCAGCAAAAGAAACTGCGGTGCAATTCATCGTGCGCTCGGCGCGCGAGGCTGCGCAAACCGGCGATCTTATCACGATCTGCGCCATTGGTCCTTTGACCAATATTGCGCTTGCGCTCGTCCAGCATCCTGATGTCGCCAAAGGCATCAAACAGATCATCGTCATGGGCGGGGCGTTCACCGCCCTTGGCCATCGCACGCCTTGGGCCGAGTTCAACATTTATGCCGACCCGCATGCTGCGGAAATTGTCTTTCAGTCTGGCGTTCCAATCGTGCTGATGCCGCTCGACATGACGTTTCAGGCACTGTTCACGAAGGATCATTTCGAGCAGTTCAGGGCGGGCGGCAAGGCGGGCGGCGCGCTCTACAATCTGTTTTCGACATTTGATCGCTCCGACCCCAAGCGTTACGGTCGTCCGGGCGGCCCCATTCATGATGCCACGACCATCGCATGGCTGATCAGGCCCGACCTGTTCAAGAGCAGCTACGCTTTTGTTGGGGTTGCGGTCACAGGCCCGACAATGGGTTATACCTATGCCGATTTTTATAACAAGATGAACCGCGCAGCCAATACGAGCGTCGTCACCGACGTCGATGAGGCCGGGTTCATCGCCCTGCTGATTGAGCGCATCGCCCGCTATGGCGAACAGTCCGAGAGCCCAAATCTGATGGGAGAATTACAATCATGAGCGGATATCTGCTGAGCCGTTCGATCCAGACCGTCCTGACGCTTCTCGTCATGTCGGTTCTGGTCTTCATCGGCCTTTATCTCGTCGGCAATCCCGTCGATGTGCTGCTGAGTTCAACCGCGACACCCGCCGAGCGTTTGCAAGTCATCCAGTCCTTTGGCCTCGACAAGCCGGTGTGGGAGCAATATTGGCTGTTCCTGACAAGGGCTTTGTCCGGCGATCTCGGCAATTCCTTCGTCTTCAACCAGCCTGCTTTGACGCTGATCCTCAACCGCATGCCAGCCACGCTGGAACTGGCCTTTGTCGCGCTGATGATGGCGCTTGTCATCGGCATCCCGCTTGGCATTTATGCCGGTTTGAAGCCCAAGGGACTGATTTCCAAGTCGATCATGACGTTTTCGATCCTCGGCTTCAGCCTGCCGACTTTCTGGATCGGCCTTGTCATGATCATGGTGTTCAGCGTCTATCTGGGCTGGTTGCCTGCATCCGGGCGCGGCGACACAGTCAACGTGCTTGGCGTGCCCTTGAGCTTTTTCACGCTTGATGGCCTGTCGCACCTCATCCTGCCTGCCTTCAATCTGGCGTTGTTCAAGATATCGCTGGTCATCCGTCTCACACGTGCCGGTGTCATGGAAACCATGCAGCTTGATTTCGTGCGCTTTGCACGCGCCAAGGGCCTGCCGGAACGCCGCATCGTCACCGTGCATGTGCTCAAAAACACGCTGATCCCGCTCATCACCGTCATTGGTCTTGAACTGGGCTCGCTGATTGCCTTTGCGGTCGTCACCGAAACGATCTTTGCATGGCCCGGCATGGGCAAGCTGATCATCGATGCAATCAGTGTTCTCGATCGTCCGGTCATCCTCGCCTATCTGATGATCACCGTGGTGATGTTCAGCGTCATCAATCTTCTGGTCGATATTCTGTATTCCATCGTTGACCCGCGCGTTCGTCTTGAAGGGAATTCGTGATGAGCCAGGATAAACCCACATCCGTATCCGTTCACGCCGCAACCGGCACCGAGGCCGCAACGGCATCACGTGCGCCTTTCTGGCAGGTTGTTTCGGCACTTCTGCACGACAAGCTCGCCCTCACCGGCCTTATTCTGGTTTCGATTTTTCTGATCGCCGCCATTTTCGCGCCGTGGATTGCACCGCAAAATCCTTATGATCTGGCGCAGCTCGATATTCTCGACGGCAGGCTTGCACCGGGATCAGAGAGCATGACGGGCATGGTCTATCTGATCGGCACCGACGATCAGGGCCGCGATCTTTTGAGCGCCATTCTTTATGGGTTGCGCACCAGCATTCTCGTCGGCGTCTCCAGTGCGGCGATTGCACTGGTCATCGGCGCATCCATCGGTCTTGCCAGTGCCTATATTGGCGGGCGCGTCGATGCCGTGCTGATGCGTATCGTCGATATACAGCTGAGCTTTCCCGCCATCCTGATTGCGCTGATTTTTCTCGCCATCCTCGGACAGGGCGTCGACAAGATCATTCTGGCGCTGGTTGTCACGCAATGGGCCTATTATGCCCGCACCATCCGTGGTTCGGCACTGGTTGAGCGCAAGCGCGCCTATGTCGATGCAGCGCGTTCCATGGCGCTTGCCGACCGGCGTATCTTGTTCCGGCATATCCTGCCCAACTGTCTGCCGCCGCTGATCATCGTTGCCACCATGCGCGTCGCCTACGGTATCATGCTCGAAGCAACGCTGTCGTTTCTCGGCATCGGCCTGCCGGTGACAGAACCTTCGCTCGGCCTGCTGATTTCCAACGGCTTTGATTACATGCTCTCCGGTGAATACTGGATCAGCTTCTATCCGGGTATCGCACTGCTGCTGCTGATCGTATCCATCAACCTGATCGGTGACGCGCTGCGCGACATTCTCAATCCTCGTCGGGAAGGCTGAGCTTATGACCCAATCCATGTCCAATCCGATCCTTTCGATCTCCAATCTCAACACGGCCTTTCGGGTCGGCGGTGAATGGCGCAATGTCGTCAATGATGTGAGCTTTGACATTCACGCCAAGGAAACCGTCGCCGTCGTCGGCGAATCCGGTTCCGGCAAGAGCGTCACCGCCATGTCGATTATGCGGCTTCTCTCGCCTGCCAATTCACGCGTCACCGGCACGATCAATTTTGAAGGTCAGGATCTGCTGTCGCTGCCGCTTGACGCCATGCAGGCCATTCGCGGCAACCGCATCGGCATGATTTTTCAGGAGCCGATGACCTCGCTCAATCCGGTTTTAAAAATCGGCCAGCAGATTACCGAGGTGCTGATCCAGCATCGCGGTATGACACACGGACAGGCTGAAGCAGAAGCTGCCCGGCTGCTGGAAAAGGTGCGCATTCCATCGGCCAAGTCGCGCCTTAACGAATATCCGATGAATTTTTCAGGCGGCATGCGCCAGCGCGTGGTGATTGCGATTGCACTGGCCTGCGACCCGACACTCTTGATCGCCGATGAACCGACCACCGCGCTCGATGTGACCATTCAGGCGCAGATTCTGGAACTCATCAAGACCTTGCAGGATGAAGAAGGCCTGTCGGTCCTCTTCATCACCCATGACATGGGCGTTGTCGCGGAAATATCCGACCGCACCGTCGTGATGTTTCGCGGCGAGCAGGTCGAGACCGGCACCACGCATGATCTCTTTGCCGGCGCCAAACACCCCTATACCCGCGCGCTGCTCTCAGCCGTCCCGCAATTGGGGTCCATGAAGGGCAAGGACCGGCCTTTGCGTTTTCCCCATGTCGACATGCAGACGGGCGAAATCGCGCCGCCCAAGCCGACGGAAGACACCGTCAAACGCGCTGAGCCCCCGGTGCTCAAAGTCGATAATCTGGTCACACGCTTTAATGTCAAAAAAGGCTTTTTGCGCCGAACCGTTGGCCGCGTCCATGCGGTCGAGGATGTGTCGCTGGAATTGCGCCGCGGCGAAACGCTTTCGCTGGTTGGGGAATCGGGTTGCGGAAAATCCACCACGGGCCGCTCGATCATCCGCCTCACCGACACGGTGTCGGGCGATGTGACGATCGATGGCAAAAATGTTCTCAAGGCCGGGAAATCAGAACTTGCGGATATTCGCCGCCAGGCGCAGATGATTTTTCAGGACCCCTATGAGAGCCTCAATCCGCGCATCCGCATCGGTGAAGCCATTGCAGAGCCGATCATTGCGCATGGCCTGGCGCGGGCCAGTGAAGCGCGGACACGCGTCGGCGAACTTCTCGAACGCGTTGGCCTTTCCGCGTCCATGATGGACCGTTTTCCGCATGAGTTTTCCGGCGGGCAGCGCCAGCGTGTTTGTATCGCGCGCGCCTTGGCGCTCGAACCCAAATTGCTGATTGCCGACGAATCGGTCTCAGCACTTGACGTGTCGGTCAAGGCGCAGGTCATCAACCTGATGCTGGATTTGCAGGAAAAATATGGCCTCGGCTATCTGTTCATCAGCCATGACATGGCGGTGGTAGAACGTATCAGCCACCGTGTTGCAGTGATGTATCTCGGCGAAATCGTCGAAATCGGACCGCGACAAGCGGTCTTTGAAAATCCGCAACATGACTATACAAAGCGTTTGATGGCTGCAGTGCCCATTGCCGATCCGGCGCGTCGCCAGATCAGACGGATCAGCAATGACGAGATCAGAAGCCCGCTGAGGGCCGCTGATTATGTGCCGCCAAAACGCGTTTACGAAGAAGCCGGTGAAGGCCACTTCGTGCAGGTTGCATAGGAAAGAGATACCGTGATCATCAATTTTGGCTCCATCAATGTCGACTTCGTCTTCGAACTTGCCGAAATGCCCCAGCCCGGCCAGACATTGCTGGCCAAAGGCATGCGCACGGAGGCGGGCGGTAAAGGCGCCAATCAGGCCATCGCTGCCGCCCGCGACGGCGCGGATGTCATGATGGTCGGTGCGGTGGGTGATGACGCGCTTTCTGAAATCGGTCTGAGCAATCTCAAAGAGATTGCAGATATCACACGCGTCGCTCGCCTGCCCCAGCCAACCGGCTGTGCGTCGATTTATATTGATGCAGCCGGCCGCAATATGATTGCCGTAGCCTCGGGCGCCAATCTCGCAGCGTCGTCAGATGCCGTGGAAGATGAACTTCTGCAAAAAGCCAATATCGTTCTCATGCAGATGGAAAACGATATCGATCACGTGGAAAAACTCATCCGTCGTACCCACGCGACAAAAGCCCTGTCGATCCTCAACCTGGCACCCGCCTTCCCATTGAAGCCGGAAGTGTTGTCGCTGTGCGACCTGATTGTGGTCAACGAGGATGAGGCCGAAGCGCTGGCTGGCTGGCTCGGGTGCGATGCGTTGGCGCAAGCCCTGTCAGAACATCTGCAAACCGGCATATTGCGCACGCTGGGCGGTGACGGCGCTGAAGCCTTTGTGAATGGCGAGAGCATTCGCATCGACGCAATGGCCGTTGACGTCAAGGACACCACCGCAGCAGGCGATTGCTTTGTGGGCGTGCTGGCATCGGCGCTTGACCGGGGATTGTCGCTTGAAACGGCCATGCAGCGCGCATCCATAGCTGCGGGTCTGGCCTGCTCGCGTTTTGGTAGCCAGATAAGCATTCCCAACAGCCTAGAGACGGATTCTGAAATCAAGAATCAGCTTCAGTAAACTAAACGGGCGTCCCGGTACTTTTATTGAAACTGTTAGATGTGTACTAACGCGTTAAGCGATGCATACCCGTGCTCTCACCGTCGCACCGGCCGATAAATCTATCTCTGTAACTCCACCTTTTCTGCGCATGGTCGGATGCGCAAGACCTTCATTTGCTTCCATGGCCGATTTTGGATTGGAAGCCGGAGGAAAAGAAGCTCTATAAGTGTCTTATTTCATTGTTTTCTTTGGCTTTATGTCTAAACAGACAACAGCAGTTTGCTCCCGAGCTATATAACTACTAGTTTCGCTCTGAGTGCGAGTGTTGTTCGAACTTCGGTGCTTTATCATGAGCGCCTGCTTCGGGCAGATCGTTCTCCACTGAATTAAACTATGGTTCCAGAATGGGATTTGGAAAGAGCTCAGTTGGTGCTGCTCAAAAGTGATACTTATCTCTTGGATATCACATAGAGAAGCGTCAGTGATGTAGCGCATAAGTTTGGATGTTTCGCAATAAAAGGGCTAAAAGGCGGTCTCGGCGCTCATCACGCACATCTTTTAGCCAGGCGACGGCAAGTGGCAGATTGGCAGAGTGCGCATATGATCCAATAGAAAGTGGAATATATTTGACTCCGCTAACGACCAGCCGCGATGCCCATAAAGGAACAACCGCAACGCCAATGCCTGCAGCAACAAGGTTGATGATCGTCTGTTTTTCATCCGCTACCTGTGCAATCTTTACCTCCAAGCCAGCAGCGTTGAAAAGCTTCATGGTAAAATCGTAACTGTGAGGACGAAACCGCCGGTCAGGCACAATCAACCGCTCGTCCGCCAAATCACTGATATCAAGTGTCTCACGCGCGGCAAGACGATGGCTTGCCGCGACTGCGACGACAACAGTTTCGTTGAAAAGGCGTTGAACATGGATTCTTCGATCAACCCTATCCGGCGGGCGAATTAACACGAGGTCGAGGCGACCCGACAAAAGTCTGGGTAACAGCTGCACCGTCTTATTCTCGGATAAACGAACCGTGATATCTGGCTCGGTTAGCTTTAAATCATGCAGCAGAGCGGGCATCAGTCCTGCGGCAGCACTGTCAATGGCCCCCACACGGACATCACGGTGCTTCTCTTGCGACCCCGCTCGAAAACCAATCTGAATTTCGTCGACCAGCGATACCAATCGGCGTGCATCGGGAAGCAACCGAGTTCCCTCTTCCGTAAGAGCGACATGCCGGGTCGTTCTTTCAAGGAGACGAACCCCCAGCGATTCCTCCAGTAATCTGATTTCGCGTCCGAGCGATGCGGGAAGAATTCCAAGCCTATGCGCTGCATGCCCGAAATGCAGATGCTCCGAAATAGTAACAAAGCAACGCAATTGTTTGATTTCCATGACATCCGCCCCCTTTTATTTAAATAATTTATATAATTTTAGAAGCATTGTTCACAACCATGTTCTCCCTCACTTTCCTTATAGGCGGCTTTCATATTCAAGGAGAACAAGATGCGCGAACACACTATTGCAGCCATTCCAGCAGACGGTATCGGCCCGGAAGTCATCAATGCGGGAATAGAGGTGTTGAGTAGTCTGGAGAAGCGCATGGGTGACGTGCATTTCCATATCGAGACGTTCGACTGGGGATCGGACTATTACAAAAAGCATGGTGTCATGATGCCAACTGACGGGTTGAAGACGCTCGCTAAATTCGATGCGATTTTTTTCGGAGCAGTGGGTGCCCCCGATGTGCCGGACCACATCACGCTTTGGGGGTTGCGCCTGCCGATCTGCCAAGGCTTCGATCAATATGCCAATGTCCGGCCGACCAAAATCCTGCGCGGGATCAACTCGCCACTGCGTGACTGCGCACCGGGAGACCTCGACTGGGTGATTGTGCGGGAAAATTCGGAAGGCGAATACTCCGGCCATGGCGGAAGAGCGCATAAAGGCATGCCGGAAGAGGTTGGCACCGAAGTCGCTATCTTCACCCGCGTCGGCGTCACGCGTATTATGCGCTATGCTTTCAAGCTTGCGCAGTCGCGACCGCGAAAACAACTCACTGTGGTTACAAAGTCTAATGCCCAGCGCCATGGTATGGTTATGTGGGATGAGATCGCTGCTGAAGTGGCCGCAGAATTTCCCGACGTTTCGTGGGATAAGATGCTGGTCGATGCCATGACTGTGCGCATGACGCTCAAGCCGCAGAGCCTTGACACCATCGTCGCAACCAATCTTCATGCCGACATACTCTCCGACCTTGCTGGTGCGCTGGCAGGATCGCTTGGTGTTGCGCCGACAGCCAATATCGATCCAGAGCGCCGTTTTCCTTCCATGTTCGAGCCTATCCATGGCTCGGCATTTGATATAACAGGCAAGGGCATTGCCAATCCGGTTGCAACCTTTTGGACCGCCGCGCAAATGCTCGATCATCTCGGCGAACAGGAGGCCTCCTCGCGCCTGATGCGCGCCGTAGAAAAGGTCACAGCCGCAGGTATTCTGACGCCTGATGTTGGTGGAAAAGCAACCACGCAAGAAGTGACGGAAGCGGTTATCGACGCAATCCATTCCTCAAACATCTGACCTTACTCCCCTTTGCCAAGCTCCAGTCTTTCGGGGCTTGGCAGGACACTAGCCGAAGGTTTATCAGACGCATTAGAGCGTATTCTGATCTGGTTGAATCAAATCGACGCTCTAACTCTTTTTAATTCAAGCATAATCTTGTCGATCCTCGTTTCATTCCGGTCGGATTATGCTCTAGAACTGCCGATCTTACCTCTGGTGCGCTTGTCAAAGTAATTGTCTGGACGCCAGATTTGCAGCCAGTAAGACGGCCGTTTCAAAAGCTTCAGGGGAAGCGATGCCCTGCCCGACAATATCGTATGCCGTTCCATGTGCAGGCGTGGTGAACACCGTATCCAATCCAGCAGTCACTGTGACGCCACGATTGAAACCTTTTAGCTTGGTCGCGATTTGCCCCTGGTCATGATACATCGCTACCACGCTATCAAATTCATCCGCAAAAGCCTTCAGATAAACGGTATCGGCAGGAAACGGTCCTTTGCAATCATAGCCCTTCGCGGCCATGGAACGAACGACAGGCGCGATGAGGTCTATTTCCTCACGTCCGAACAATCCGTTTTCGCCTGCATGTGGGTTGAGCGCCGCCACCGCAATACGCGGATTGGCGATGCCAGCTTTCACCATGGTCTCATGCACCAGCATGATGGCATTCTCGATTGATGTTGCATCGATCAGATCGAGCGCTTGTCGCAGCGAAACATGACTGGTAACGCGCGACATCCACTGCCCATTCAAGACGTTCATCTCGCTGAAATAGCCTGTATGGTTGAGGAGATGGGCAAACATCTTGTGCTCGTCGGGAAAAGCCCATCCGCCATCAAACATCGCCCGCTTGTTGAGGGGAGCGAAGCTTATGGCGTGCACCTCGCCAGCGCGGGAAAATTCGATGGCACGCGCCAATGTCTCGCCCGTGACTTTTCCAGATAAGGCATTGACTGCACCAACAGGTAAAGAGGTTGGATCTGTATTGCCAAGATCGATAAGCGGAATATCCGGGCAGTTCCAATCCACTTCCGATGGCCTGTCGTAGCGGCGAAAAGCAAGGTCAATGCCTGCCTGCTGCATTCCAAGTTCCAGAACCCGCATGTCACCGATGATGACAATACGAGCACATGCGCGCACTGCTTCAGAACGCAATATTTTTATGGTAATTTCCGGACCGATACCGGTGCAGTCTCCAGGCGTGAGAGCGATGATCGGTCGATTGTCGGGCTTGGACACAGACTTTTCCTTTCAGACCATCTCGGTGGAACGGACATAAGCCGCTAACGCATCCGCAATAGCGGTACCGCAACCTGCGGTATTGGCAGAACCGCCAAGATCACGTGTCGCCTTTTGCGGATCAGCCGTAATGGTTTCGATGGCCTTGACGATTGCAGCCGAAGCCTGCGGATAACCCAAATGCTCCAGCATCATGGCACCTGCCCATATCTGGCCGATAGGATTGGCAAGCCCCTTGCCAGCGATATCCGGTGCAGAGCCATGTACCGGCTCAAACAGGGAAGGAAATTTGCCTTCAGGATTTATATTACCCGAAGGCGCAATACCGATCGTACCGGTGCATGCAGGTCCAAGATCGGACAGAATATCTCCGAAGAGGTTTGAGGCCACCACCACATCGAAGCGATCCGGGTTAAGGACGAAATGGGCACATAGAATATCGATGTGATATTGATCATAACGGATATCCGGGTAATCGACCGCCATCGCCTTCAGCCGCTCATCCCAATATGGCATGGTTATGGAAATTCCGTTGGATTTGGTCGCCGAAGTCAGGTGCTGCTTTGGTCGCTGACGCGCTGTCTCGAAAGCATAACGCAGGATGCGGTCGATCCCCGTGCGGCTCATCACAGTTTCCTGAATGACTATCTCGCGGTCGGTCCCCTCATACATCCGCCCGCCTATGGAAGAATATTCTCCCTCGGTATTTTCGCGAACGACGAGAAAATCCACATCTCCAGGTGCGCGCCCGGCGATTGGCGATTTCACGCCCGGCATTAACCGCACGGGCCGCAGATTGACATACTGGTCGAATTCACGACGGAACTGAAGCAGCGAGCCCCATAAGGATATATGATCGGGCACAATATCCGGCCAGCCAACGGCACCGAAGAAGATTGCATCGTGCCCGCCAATGAGGCTCTTCCAGTTGTCGGGAAGCATTTTGCCATGTTGCTGATAGTAATCGCAGGAGGCAAACGCGAATTCATCAAAGGTCAGGGGAATATCAAAGAGCTCCGCCGCCATCCGCAATACCTTCACCCCCTCAGGCATGACCTCCTTGCCAATCCCGTCGCCTGCAATCACGGCAATTCTCAGATTTTTCGTGCTCAAGACATCCTCCTCACTCCGGCAATGATCGCACCCGCCGATTGCCCAATCCTCACTTGCTTAGGTACTGAAGCAACATAATCTTATTGTCAACGACAAACTGTTGACAGTTTACTATAATGGAGTATTTCTTGTTCAGGAGGTAGCAGCCATGACAATATCTGACGCACCAATTGCGCCCGGTTCGCGATACGCAGCACTGATGCCGGGCTTCAGTTACAAGCGGATCAGAACCAAAGGCGCTAAGATTCATGTCGCGATAGCCGGAAATGGGCCGCCGTTGCTTCTTTTGCACGGAAATCCGCTGACACATGTCAGTTGGCATAGAATAGCACCAACACTTGCCGAAAACTTTACTGTCGTGGCCCCTGACCTGCGCGGCTATGGCGACAGCGAAAAACCGGACGGTGGCAACGATCATGCCGCATACACGTTCCGCACAATGGCTGAGGACAATGTGGAGGTAATGCATGCGCTTGGATACAGGACATTTTGCGTTGCGGGACATGACCGCGGTGCGCGTGTCGCCTTTCGCATGGCGCTCGATTATCCTGATCGCGTCCTGCGTCTTGCAGCGCTGGATATTGTGCCCACCTATCATGCCCTGAGCAATATAAGTCTCGGCTGGGGATTGGAGGCTTATCACTGGTTCTTTATGGCACAGAAAGCCCCCTTCCCGGAACGCCTTATCTGCAGCGACCTGGATTATTACATCGACTACAAGCTCAATAAGAAAGGGGTTGGCCTGTCAATTTTCCACCCCGACGCTATGGTTGAATACAAGCGTTGTACAACACCAGAGCAAATTCACGCTATCTGCGAGGATTATCGGGCAACAGTTTCGCTGGATTTTGCAATGGACAGCGCAGACTTTGGACAGAAGACGATCACATGTCCTGTTCTTGTGCTCTGGGGATCAAACAGCCATTGCGGTCGCCATTATGAGCCGCTTGCCGCATGGCAGCCCTGGGCACCAGATTTGCGCGGGTGGGCAATCCCGACGGGACATTATCCGGCAGAAGAGAACCCCGCTGCGGTGCTTGAACCTTTTCTGACGCATTTCCGCTAACGAGCGGCGAACCGAGACCCCTCGTCATTCAGATAACGACCAAAACATCAACGGAGTTTTTATGTCATTGAACCCGGCAACCCTTCATGTGGCGGGATCTCCCGTCGAGTTTCCAGTCAAGTGCGGTACGGTCGGACCTGACGTCATAGACATCAGTACGCTCCATAAGAAGACAGGTCTTTTCACCTATGACCCCGGCTTCACGTCGACGGCATCATGTGAATCCAAGATCACCTATATTGATGGTGATGAAGGTGTCC
>DAMCEK010000006.1:0-366147 GCA_032057925.1 Rhizobiaceae bacterium | reverse complement strand
ACGAAGCCGCCCTCGGTGAGCGCTATATACGGCCCACAACCGACAACTGTCAACGCCTATTATGCATTTAATTTCGTCGCTGTGGACAATAGGTAAAGTGCAATACCGCATTATATGAGGGAAGTCGGTTCAGCCCCATCAATTAAGTGAGACGGCGCAGCGAAATTTTGTAACTTCTCGCGATCCGCGATTTTGACCACAGATGCCTGCACGTCGACACCATGGGATGTCAAGGCTGCAAAACTGCGCGACAGATTTTCAGGAGTCATCCCCAGATAGGCAGCAAGTGTACGCTTTTCATAAGGGATGACGACAATATCCGAACCGCCATTCACAAGCGATTCCTTCATGATCCAGTTGGCAAGGCGCTGTACACCGCTTCTGAGTTTCTGCGTCTTCAATTCTTTGACAAGCCGACGATAGGCGCGCGCCGTCTCAAAAACCACAGCACGCATGAAACTGACGTCTTCGCTCATCAAGCGGCGCACCAGACTGGCCGGGATCATCAGCATGCGCGAGGGTGTCAAGGTTTGCGCGGATTGAAGGCAGACATCGTCGTTTAGCACTGCCGCCAGAATGAAAATATCGGCAGTGCGAAGGATTTCGAGCACCGTCTCACTGTCAGCGGATCTGGCTGACATCAGCACCAGCCCATCAAGCACAACATATAGAAAATCTGCCGGTTCATCTTCCACAAGCAGCTTTGTGCGCTGAGGAAACGATTGCACAAAGCTGGGCTGGATAAGTCGCTGGAAGTTGCTTTCGGTCATATCCGAGAAAAGAGGAGAATGCCGTAATACATCAACATCCGCGCTACGCATAAAACATTACCTTTTATATCATATTTTTATCAAAGTCATTATGATTGATAAATATCAATTTGGCAATATGTTTTTGTCAATCATTAAATCAACTTAGTTCAATACATTGATGGATACATAGAAATATTTTTTATTATTTCCGATAAAAAGTCATAATTGATCCTGGTCAATGTATTATTTGCTCTGATGCCGCATATGTGCGGACGAAACCTTACGGTATTCGATTCG
The DNA here is from genome assembly GCA_032057925.1 of Rhizobiaceae bacterium. Classification (GTDB taxonomy): domain Bacteria; phylum Pseudomonadota; class Alphaproteobacteria; order Rhizobiales; family Rhizobiaceae; genus Brucella. Next base: position 365,098 of record DAMCEK010000006.1, on the reverse strand, counting down.
GAGTACACCTATGCCACACGTCGTGGAGAAGTCCCCTCAAGGGCAAACAGCCGCGCTGACGATGAGCACCATCGCGTTCACTACATGCTTCGCGGTATGGACCATATTTGCTATTATCGGCATCCAGATACGTTCTCAGTTGGGATTGAGTGAAACCCAGTTCGGGCTTCTCGTCGGCACGCCGATCCTCACCGGGTCGCTGATCCGGGTTATTCTCGGCATCTGGTCGGATCGCTATGGCGGTCGCGCCATATTCACGCTGACTATGCTGATCTCGGCTGTGGCCACCTATCTTCTGACCTTTGCCTCTACCTATCCGCAGATGCTGATCGCAGCCCTTGGCGTCGGTGTTGCGGGTGGATCATTCTCTGTCGGCGTCGCCTATGTCTCGCGCTGGTATCCACCGGAAAAGCAGGGTGTCGCACTTGGCATCTTTGGCGCAGGCAATGTGGGTTCAGCCGTCACTAAATTCTTCGCGCCCATGGTCATGGTCGCCTTTGGCTGGCATGCGGTTGCCGAAATCTGGGCAGCGGCCTTAGTCGTCATGGCACTGGTCTTCTATTTCACCACCAGCGACGATCCGATTCTGGTCGAACGCAAGCGCAAGGGTGAAAAAGCCACCAGCACTCTGATGGAGCTTGAACCGCTCAAGAATATTCAGGTCTGGCGTTTTTCGCTTTATTATTTCTTCGTGTTCGGTGCCTTCGTGGCACTGGCCCTGTGGCTGCCGCAATATCTGATCCATGTCTATGGCGTCGATATTCGTTACGCTGGCATGGTTGCGGCCTTCTTCTCGGTCCCGGCCAGCCTGTTTCGTGCCTATGGCGGGCATCTCTCCGATGTCTATGGCGCACGGCGCGTCATGTACTGGACTTTTCTCGTTGCCCTCTTTGCAACTTTCATTCTGTCCTATCCGCCCACCGATTATATCATCCAGACCGATAAGGGACCGCTTGGTTTCCATGCCGAAATGGGCGTGATCGGCTTTACCGTTGCGGTCTTTATCCTCGGCTTCTTCATGGCGCTCGGAAAGGCTGCGGTCTTCAAGCACATTCCGGTCTATTATCCCGGCAATGTCGGCTCTGTCGGCGGGCTGGTCGGTATGATCGGCGGTCTTGGCGGCTTCATCCTGCCAATCCTGTTTGGCGTGCTGCTCGACCTCACCGGCCTCTGGACCAGCTGCTTCATGCTGTTGTTCGTGATCGTTGCCGTGTCTTTTGCCTGGATGCATGTCTCCATTCGCCAGATGGAACGCGCCGCACAGGGCAAGGCTGCCGAAGACCTGCCTGCCTTCCCTGAATTGCAGGGCCTGAAAAAAGCTGAAATCAAGCCACGCAAGAGCGATGCGGTGCTAACCGACTGGCGCCCGGACGATAAGGATTTCTGGGAACAGAAAGGCCGCCGCATTGCCAAGCGCAATCTCTGGCTTTCCATCCCTGCCCTGCTTTTGTCTTTTGCCATCTGGCAGGTCTGGTCGGTCGTGGTCGCCAAGCTGCCGCTGGTTGGCTATCAGTTCACCACGGATCAACTGTTCTGGCTTGCCGCCCTGCCCGGCATTTCGGGCGCGACCTTCCGCATCTTCTATTCCTTCATGGTGCCGATCTTTGGCGGACGCCTGTGGACCACACTGACCACATGGTCGCTGGTGATCCCGGCCATCGGCATCGGCTATGCCGTGCAAAGCCCCGACACGCCTTATTTCGTGTTCCTGTTGCTGGCGCTGTGTTGCGGCTTTGGCGGCGGCAATTTCGCCTCGTCCATGTCCAACATTTCCTTCTTCTTCCCCAAGCACGAAAAGGGCAATGCAGCTGCACTCAATGCAGGCCTCGGCAATCTCGGCGTCAGTGTCGTGCAGTTCGTGGTGCCACTGGTCATTACCGCAGGCATTTTCGGCAAGCTTGGCGGCAATCCGGCCGTGGTTGCCACGGGTGCGGAAACAGCGCCGCTCTGGCTGCAAAATGCCGGTTTCTTCTTCGTGCCGTTCATCGTCATCACTGCGTTTGCCAACTGGTTCGGCATGAATGATATTGCGTCCGCAAAAGCTTCCTTTGCCGATCAGGCGGTGATTTTCCGCCGCAGGCATAACTGGATAATGTGCTGGCTTTATACGGGCACGTTTGGTTCCTTCATTGGCTATTCGGCAGGCTTCCCGCTTTTGACCAATATCCTGTTCCCGCAAGTCAACGCCCTGCATTATGCCTTCCTAGGCCCTCTTGTCGGTGCACTGTCGCGTTCGGGTTCAGGCTGGCTTGCCGATAAATATGGCGGCGGACGCGTCACCATCTGGGCCTTTGTGCTGATGATGGTGGGTGTTGCGGGCGTGCTGTGGTTCGTCGGCATCAAGGATCAGCCCAACGCATTCTGGGGCTTCTTCGCATCCTTCGTGCTCTTGTTCTTTGCAACCGGCATCGGCAATGCCTCCACCTTCCAGATGATCCCGGCGATCATGTCGAAGGAAATGAACCGCCTGATGCCGCGTGCCACAGCAGAGGAACGCCGTCACGAAGCGGAAAAGGAATCCGCTGCCATCACCGGCTTTACTTCCGCCATTGCCGCCTTCGGCGCCTTCTTCATCCCCAAAGGTTACGGCAGTTCGATCAGCATGACCGGCGGACCGGAAGCAGCGCTCTGGGCCTTCTTGATCTTCTACGTGACCTGCCTCGTCATCACATGGGGCGTCTACACCCGAAAAGGCGGTCTGCTCTACGACGTCGAGCATCGCCGCAACCAAGCCGATGCTGCTTGAACATTTTATGACGCGTATCTTGTCCGAAAACCGCTTCACACTTTTCGGGATACGCTTTGAGAGGATATAATCATGAGTCTGCTCCTCGATCGCCTGAACTTTCTTGCACGCAAGGATAACAGCACCTTTTCGGAAGGCCACGGCGTCACCACCAATGAAAGCCGCGACTGGGAAGACGCCTATCGCAAGCGCTGGCAGCACGACAAGATCGTTCGCTCGACCCATGGCGTGAACTGCACCGGCTCGTGCTCGTGGAAGGTCTATGTCAAGGGTGGCATCATCACCTGGGAAACCCAGCAGACCGACTATCCGCGCACCCGCGCCGATCTGCCGAACCATGAACCACGCGGCTGTTCGCGCGGGGCAAGCTATAGCTGGTATGTCTATTCAGCCAATCGGGTCAAATATCCGCTGATCCGTTCGCGGCTTCTCAAGCTTTGGCGCAAGGAACGCGCCATCAAGACGCCGGTCGGTGCGTGGGCGGCGATCCAGCAGGACCCGGCCAAGCGCGCCGATTACATGAAGGTGCGCGGGCTTGGCGGCTTCGTTCGCGCCACATGGGACGAAGTCAACGAGATCATCGCCGCCGCCAATGCCTATACGGCCAAGACCTATGGTCCCGACCGCGTGATCGGCTTCTCGCCAATCCCGGCCATGTCGATGGTGTCCTATGCGGCGGGCTCGCGCTATCTGTCGCTGCTTGGCGGCGTCTGCATGTCGTTTTATGACTGGTATTGCGATCTGCCGCCCGCATCCCCCATGACATGGGGTGAGCAGACGGACGTGCCGGAATCAGCCGACTGGTATAATGCGGGCTTCCTCATGCTCTGGGGTTCCAACGTTCCGCAGACCCGCACACCGGATGCGCATTTCTACACCGAAGTGCGCTACAAGGGCACCAAGTCGGTGGTGGTGTCGCCCGATTATTCGGAAGCCGCCAAATTCTCCGATCTCTGGCTGCACCCCAAGCAGGGCACTGACGCAGCGCTCGCCATGGCGCTCGGCCATGTGATGCTGCGCGAATATCACCTCGACCGGCAGGTACCGTATTTCGAGGATTACTGCCGCAAATATACCGACTTCCCGATGCTAGTCATGCTGACCAAAAAGGACGGCCATTACGTGCCGGACCGTTTCCTGCGCGCCTCCGATTTCGATGATGCGCTGGGCGAATCCAACAATCCCGACTGGAAGACGGTGGCTTTTGATGCGAAGTCCGGTGCCTATGTCGCACCCGGCGGTTCTATCGGCTTCCGCTGGGGCGAGGATGGCAAATGGAACCTTGAGGAAAAGGACGGCAAGGGCGAGGCTGTCGAACTTGCCAAGAGTTTCATCGACACGGCCGCACATGATGCCGTCGCCGATGTTGCTTTCCCTTATTTTGGCAATCGCGAGCACGATTATTTTGAAGGCACCGACCATGAAAGCGTGCTTTTGCGCAAGGTTCCGGCCCGCACGCTAAAACTCAAGGACGGCGACGTGATGGTCGCAACCGTCTTCGATCTCTTCGCTGCCAATTACGGCCTTGATCGTGGGCTTGGCGGCGAGAATTCGGCCAAGTCCTATGACGAAGCCCTGCCCTACACGCCCGCATGGGCGGAAAAGATCACCGGCGTGCCGCGTGACCAGATCATTGCCGTGGCGCGTGAATTCGCCACCAATGCCGAAAAGACCAATGGCCGCTCCATGGTCATTCTCGGTGCCGGTCTCAATCACTGGTATCATATGGACATGAACTATCGCGGCATCATCAATATGCTGGTGATGTGCGGCTGCATCGGCCAATCGGGCGGCGGCTGGAGCCATTATGTGGGGCAGGAAAAACTGCGCCCGCAGACCGGCTGGACAGCGCTTGCCTTCGCGCTCGACTGGAACCGTCCACCGCGCCATATGAACTCGACCTCGTTCTTCTATGCGCATACCGATCAGTGGCGCTATGAGACAGTGAAGGTGCAGGACATCCTGTCGCCAACAGCACCGGACGGTGCATGGGACGGCACGCTGCTCGATTACAACATCCGTGCCGAACGCATGGGCTGGTTGCCTTCCGCACCACAGCTTAAAACCAATCCGCTGGAAGTGGCAAAACAGGCCGCAGCATCGGGTAAGGACGCCAAGGATTTTGTCGCAAGCGCGCTCAAAGACGGCAATCTCACCATGTCGTGTGAAGACCCGGACCATGAGGCCAACTGGCCGCGCAATATGTTCGTCTGGCGCTCCAATCTGCTCGGCTCATCCGGCAAGGGGCATGAATATTTCCTGAAGCATCTGCTTGGCACGTCGAACGGCCTGCTCGGCAAGGATCTGGGACAAGAAGGTGCGGTTGAATCGCAGGAAGCCGTCTGGCATGACGAAGCCCCGGAAGGAAAACTCGACCTGTTGGTGACGCTTGATTTCCGCATGTCCACGACCTGCGTTTATTCCGATATCGTGCTGCCGACCGCAACATGGTACGAGAAGAACGACCTCAACACCTCCGACATGCATCCCTTCATCCACCCGCTTTCAAGTGCCGCCGATCCGGCATGGGAAGCACGCAGCGACTGGGAAATCTTCAAGGGCATTGCCAAGAAATTCTCGGAAGTTGCCCCTGAAGTGCTGGGCGTTGAAAAGGATGTTGTTCTGGTCCCGACGCTGCATGACACGGCAGGCGAACTGGCGCAGCCTTTCGACGTCAAGGACTGGAAGAAGGGCGAGATCGACCCAATCCCCGGCAAGACCATGCCGACCGTGGTAGTCGTCGAGCGCGATTACCCAAACCTTTACAAGCGCTATACCTCTGTTGGTCCGCTCCTCGAAAAGCTCGGCAATGGCGGCAAGGGTATTGCGTGGAAGACCGAGCATGAAGTGGAGCTTCTTGCCAAGCTCAACGGCAAGGTGCTGGAACCGGGCGTCTCGGAAGGGCGTCCGCGCATTGAAACCGACATCGACGCCACCGAAGTCATCCTGTCGCTTGCCCCTGAAACCAACGGTGAAGTGGCGGTCAAGGCATGGGAAGCACTGTCGAAATTCACCGGGCGCGACCACAGCCATCTCGCCATCCCCAAGGAAGACGAAAAAATCCGCTATCGCGATATCGTCTCGCAACCGCGCAAGATCATCTCGTCTCCCACATGGTCGGGGCTTGAATCGGAAAGCGTTTGCTACAATGCCTGCTATACCAATGTGCATGAGCTGATCCCGTGGCGCACGCTGACGGGCCGTCAGCAGCTTTATCAGGATCATTTGTGGATGCGGGCCTTTGGCGAAGCTTTTTGCGTCTATCGTCCGCCCATCGACACAAAAACCGTCAATCCGGCCATTCGCGCCAAGACGGACGGACAGCCGCATCTGGTATTGAACTTCATCACCCCGCACCAGAAATGGGGCATCCACTCGACCTATACCGACAACCTGATGATGCTGACGCTCAATCGCGGCGGTCCGGTGGTGTGGATTTCTGAACCCGATGCCGCCAAGGCCGGCATCGTCGATAATGACTGGGTCGAAGTCTATAATGCCAATGGCGCGATCGTAGCCCGTGCAGTTGTCTCGCAACGCATGAAGGACGGCACCGTCTTCATGTATCACGCGCAGGAAAAAATCGTGAACACCCCCGGCTCGCCACTGACCGGCCAGCGCGGCGGCATTCACAACTCCGTCACCCGCATCATCACCAAGCCAACCCACATGATCGGTGGCTATGCCCATCTTTCCTACGGCTTCAACTATTACGGGACGGTCGGTGCCAATCGCGACGAATTCGTCGTCGTGCACAAGCTTGACAAGGTGGACTGGATGGAAGGCCCCCTTGACGAAAACGCCCCAAAATCCCTCACCCCGGAGGCAGCAGAATGAAAATCCGCGCGCAAATTGGAATGGTGCTCAATCTCGACAAGTGCATCGGCTGCCACACTTGCTCGGTGACGTGCAAGAACGTCTGGACCAACCGCGAAGGCGTTGAATACGCTTGGTTCAACAATGTCGAGACCAAGCCCGGCATCGGTTTCCCCAAGGAATGGGAAAACCAGAAGAAGTGGAACGGCGGCTGGGTGCGCAAGAAGAACGGCAAGATCGAACCCAAGATGGGGGCGAAATGGCGCATTCTGGCGAAAATCTTCGCCAATCCCGATCTGCCGGAAATCGACGATTATTACGAACCGTTCGATTTCGATTACGGCCATCTTCAGACGGCAGGCGAAAGCAAGACCATGCCGACCGCACGTCCGCGTTCGCTGATTTCCGGCGAGCGGATGGAGAAGATCGAATGGGGTCCGAACTGGGAAGAAATTCTGGGCGGTGAATTCGCCAAACGCTCGAAAGACTATAATTTCGAGGGCGTGGAGAAGGAAATCTACGGCCAGTTTGAAAACACCTTCATGATGTATCTGCCGCGTCTGTGCGAACATTGCCTCAACCCGACCTGTGTCGCCGCCTGCCCATCGGGCGCGATCTACAAGCGCGAGGATGACGGCATCGTGCTGATCGATCAGGAAAAGTGCCGCGGCTGGCGCATGTGCGTGTCGGGCTGTCCGTACAAGAAGATTTATTACAACTGGAGTTCCGGCAAGTCGGAAAAATGCATCTTCTGCTATCCGCGCATCGAAGTCGGTCAGCCGACCGTGTGCTCGGAAACCTGCGTCGGGCGCATCCGCTATCTCGGCGTCATGCTCTATGATGCCGACCGTATTTCAGAGGCCGCATCCACGGCCAATGAGCAGGACCTTTATCAGGAACAGTTGAACGTCTTCCTCGACCCCAACGATCCGGCGGTTATCGAACAGGCGCGCAAGGATGGTGTGCCGGAAGCATGGCTTGAATCCGCAAAGCACTCGCCGGTCTACAAGATGGCGATGGAATGGAAGATCGCCTTCCCGCTGCATCCTGAATACCGCACGCTGCCGATGGTCTGGTATGTGCCGCCGCTTTCGCCACTGCAATCAGCCGCTGCCGCCGGCAAGCTCGGCATGGATGGCCCGCTGCCGGATGTGCGTTCCATGCGCATTCCGGTGCGTTATCTCGCCAATCTCTTGACCGCAGGCAAGGAAGAGCCGGTGATTTCAGCGCTCGAACGCATGCTCGCCATGCGCTCCTATATGCGTTCCAAGACCGTCGATGGCGTGATCGACACGGCGATTGCCGAACGTGTGGGCATGAGCGGCGACATGATTGAGGAAATGTACCACATCATGGCGATTGCCAATTATGAGGACCGTTTCGTCATCCCGACCTCGCATCGCGAAGTCACCGAAGACGCTTATGACATGCGCGGCTCCTGCGGCTTTACCTTTGGCAATGGATGTTCGGGTGGCTCGTCCACGCAGGACCTGTTCGGCGCCAAGCGCCAGAAGAAGGTCCAGACCCCCACCGATATTTTCAGGGAGCAGGTGTGATGAACACGACACTCAAGATCATTTCGCTGCTGCTCTCCTACCCTTCCGCAGAGTTGAAGGCGGGAAAGGCCGAACTGAAAGCAGCCCTCGCGGAAGACAAGGACCTCTCATCCGGCGTGCGTCGTCTGGTGGATAGCCTGATTGATTATGTCTGCGATGCCGATCTTTATGAAGCACAGGAGCGCTACGTCTATCTGTTCGACCGCACGCGTGCGCTATCCTTACATGTTTTCGAGCATGTCCATGGCGAAAGCCGCGACCGTGGACAGGCCATGGTCGATCTCATGCAGATGTATGAGAATTGTGGCTTCGTGGTCGACGCCAAGGAACTGCCCGACTATCTGCCGCTGTTTCTTGAGTTTCTTTCAACGCGCAGTCAGGAAGAAATCCACGATCTGTTGAGCCAGACCGGGCATATCACCTCGGCCATCGGCGAGCGGCTGCGCAAGCGCCAGTCGCCCTATGCCAATGCTTTTGCAGCGCTGTTGCATATTGCCAATGCGAAACCAGACAAGAAACTGGTCGGTGAGTTGTTGCAGCAGGAAGAAGACGACCCGAGCGATCTCGCGGCCCTCGACCGCATCTGGGAAGAGGAAGCGGTGATGTTTGGCGGCAATGCCGGGGATAATTCCTGCGGGCCGGACCGGCTGCGCATGCAGATGCGCGCCGCCCACCGCAAGCCCGACAGCGCCACCCCAACCAGTCAAATCTAGGAGAGGAAAAATGGCCTATATCCATACATTCCTGTTCGGCATTTATCCCTATATTGCGCTGAGCGTACTCGCGCTCGGTTCCATCGTGCGTTATGACCGCGAACCCTATAGCTGGCGCTCCGGCTCCAGCCAGCTTTTGCGCCGCAAACAACTCATGTGGGGCTCGGTGCTGTTTCACTTAGGCGTGTTGATGATCTTTGCCGGTCATTTTGTCGGCCTTCTCACACCGATCTGGATTTTTGACACGCTCGGCGTCAGCCATGAAGCCAAGCAGATTTTGGCTATGGGCGCTGGCGGCGTTGCCGGTGTCATGGCGATCATCGGTGCCACACTTCTGGTGCATCGCCGCCTGTTCGACCCGCGTGTCCGTGCTTCTTCGAGCACGTCCGACACGCTGATCATCATCCTGCTCTGGATACAGCTTTTCCTGGGCCTTTCGACAATCCCGCTTTCGATGCAGCATCTCGACGGGCATGAAATGGTCAAATTCATGAACTGGGCGCAGGGCATTTTCAGCTTCAATACGGCAGCTTCCAGCTATATTGCGGATGTATCCATCATCTTCAAGCTGCACATTTTCCTGGGGCTGACCATCTTCCTTCTGTTCCCGTTCACGCGCCTTGTGCACATGCTGAGCGCGCCCGTGCGCTACATCTGGCGCCCCGGCTATCAGGTGGTGCGCAAGCGCAATCATAGCCCCATTCCGGGCCATGCCCGCGCGCAAGTGGAGTAGGATCGATGGTAACCCTTTTCGATAAGAAGCAACCGTCGGCAACACAGGCCGACGGGCATCATCACCACAATCATCAGCAGGGCAGCTATTCGACCTATCAGGAACCGGATACCCGCGTGCCACCAAAGCCGCGTCCGGTTTTCGATGCCGTATCGGTCAATGGCGTTACCATCAACGAGACCGATATTCTGACCGAAGCGCAAAACCACCCGGCAGAAAATCCCGGTGCGGCCCTTCTTGCCGCCGCCCGCGCTTTGGCCGTGCGTGAACTTCTGCTGCAACGCGCAAGAGAGCTTGGTATTGAGGCCGAACGCGAGACCGACAGTGATGGCCGTCTTGAAACCGATGAAGACGCACTCGTACGTCAGGTCATCGAGCAGGAAGTCGATGTACCGACCGCAAGCCCCGAGGAAGCACTGCGCTTTTATGATAATAATCGCCATCGCTTCATGAGCGAGCCTATTCTCGAAGCAAGCCATATCTTGATTGCAGCAGACCCTGCCGATGAACAGGCTCGCGACAAGGCGAGGAAAAGTGCCACCAATCTGGCTGCCTCGGTAATTGCCGAACCATCCAGCTTTGCAGCAATCGCGCATGAATATTCGGCCTGCCCCTCCAGTGCGCAGGGCGGCAATCTGGGGCAATTGACGCGCGGCAGCACGGTGCCGGAATTCGAACGCGCCGTGGAACGGCTGACACCCGGAGAAATCACCATTGCCCCTATCGAAAGCCGTTTCGGTTTCCATATCGTGCGACTGGATCGGCGCATCGAGGGTGACGTGCTTCCGTTTGATTATGTAGCGGAGCGCATTGCAGGCTGGCTCGAAGCCTCGACATGGTCCAAGGCCGTATCGCAATATATTGCAATTCTGGCAGCCGATGCGAAGATCACCGGTATCGATCTGCTTGCAAGCCATGGAGACAAGGGATGAGTGCCACGCCGATTCTCGCCGCCATTCAGGCCATAAAAGACCTGCCCGTGGACAGGCTCATGGCCGATATTGCTGTACGGGCCGGGCAGGCAGGATTGCGGGTGGCGGGATTTTTGCAGCATCGTGCAACTGACGCAGACAACTGTTGCAGCGACATTGAAATCCGGCATATCACGAGTGGCGCAATCCGCCTCATTTCGCAACCGCTTGGTTCAGGCTCGCAAGGCTGTCGGCTTGATCCGCAGGCGCTTGCCGGTGTCGCGGGCGAACTTCGGGCGGAACTGGATGAAGGTGTTGATCTTCTGATCATCAATCGCTTCGGCAAGGGCGAAACCGAAGGTCAGGGCCTGCGCGCCATTATCGAAGCCGCCTATGCGCGGGGAGTTCCGGTTCTGACTGTCGTGCGAGATACCTATGTCGAGGGTTGGCACGATTTTGCAGGCGAGTGCGGCACCTTACTGGAGCCTCAAAGCGCTGCTGTCGTGCAATGGTTCGAAGCAGTCACGAGCGCACGCTCTTTGCGTCTTTCTGCGTGATTATAAAGCACGCGCCTCTGGATCCCAGCTTTTGGACAAAGCCGTATCAAGACCGAGCAAATCGATGGCCCGCAAGGCGATCTGGGTCGCCACTTCATCGACCGTTGTCGGATTGAGATAAAAGGCTGGAACCGGGGGCATGATAATCGCCCCCATTTCCGTGACGGTGCACATATTACGCAAATGCACCAGATGCAACGGGGTCTCGCGGGCAACGAGAATTAGTTTGCGGCGCTCCTTTAAATGAACATCCGCGGCACGCGTCAAAAGGCTGTCGCTGAAACCATGGGCAATCGATGCCAAAGTGCGCATCGAACAAGGCACCACGATCATTCCCGCTGTTGGGCTTGAGCCGCTGGCAATCACAGCACCCACGTCGCTCACATCATGCGTCCGGTCGGCAAGGTTCTTCAGTTGCATTATTCCATCGGGACCAAGTTCATAACCCAGGGTCTCTTCGCCCGCAGTCGAGATAACGAGATCGCTTTCAACTCGCTCGATCGTTCGAAGGGCTTGCAAAAGTTTAAGCGCGATAATCGACCCGGAAGCGCCTGACACGCCGACAACAATCCGCTTCATGGCCGCATTTTCCTCTCCAGCCCCAGTTCGTCCCACATTGCATCCACACGCGCGATGGTTTCCGTATTCATTTGCAGAACCTTTCCCCATTCGCGGTCGGTTTCGGCCCCGATCTTGTTGGTGGCATCAAGGCCAAGCTTGCCGCCAAGGCCCGAACGCGGGGACGCGAAATCGAGATAATCAACCGGCGTGTTATCAAGTGAAACGAGATCACGGCTCGCATCAAAACGCGTGGAAAGCGCCCAGAACACATCGTCCCAATTGCGCACATTGATGTCGGGGTCGACCGCGATAATGAGTTTGGTATAGCTGAATTGCGGCAGCATCGACCACAGCCCCATCATGATCCGCCGCGCCTGTCCCGGATAGCGCTTGTCGATGGAGACGACCATCGCCCGATAAGAACACGCTGCGGGCGGCAGCCAGAGATCGACTATTTCGGGAAACTGCTTACAAACCACCGGCACGAAAAGCTGGTTCATCACTTCGCCGAGTTTCGAGGGCTCATCAGGCGGGCGACCCGTATAGGTCGAAAGATAGACCGGCTTTTTGCGTGTCGTAATCGCCGTCACCTGCATGACAGGAAAGTCTTCGACACTATTATAATAGCCGGTATGGTCGCCATAGGGGCCTTCCGGTGCGGTCTGCGATACGGAAACGCTGCCCTCGATCACGATTTCCGCATTGGCAGGCACGCTTAAGGGAACGGTTTTCGCCTGCACGATTGCCGGGCGCTGGCCTGAAAGCAGACCGGAAAATGCAAGTTCGCTCATTCCTTCCGGCAAGGGCATGACAGCGGACAAGATAGTCGCCGGGTCAACACCGATGGCAATGGCGACGGGCATATCTCGCCCAAGCTTTTGCCACATGCGATGATGGCGCGCGCCGCCGCGATGGGCGAGCCAGCGCATGATCAGCCGGTCGGGTCCCAGTTTCTGCATACGATAAATGCCGACATTGATATCCGACGGATCGTCGGGCGAAGCCGTTATGACCAGCGGCCATGTCACCAGCGGCGCCGGTTCACCCGGCCAGCACCACTGGATCGGCAGTTTTCCCAGATCGATTGCAGCACCCGTATCAATGACGTCCTGCACAGCTGCCCGACTTATCCGGCGCGGGCGCATGGCAAGAGCTGCTTTTGCCAATGGAAGCTTGTTCCAGATTTCCCGTGCCGAACGCGGCGGCTTTGGTGCGCGCAATTCCGCCAGCATATCGGCCAGATCGGACAGTTCGTCAACATTGCGCCCAAGTCCCAAGGCTATACGCCGTTCAGAGCCAAAAAGATTAGCCAGCAAAGGAATAGCTACATGCTTGCCCTCGGCATCGACCGGCTTTTCAAACAAAAGCGCTGGTCCATCCGTCTCAAGCACGCGTTTATGGATTTCGGTCACTTCATGAACAAGCGAAACAGGACGCGCGATGCGGACGAGGTCGCCACGCTTTTCAAGCTCTCGCATGAAACTTTGCAGGCAGTCATAATGCGGCGGAACGGGAGAGCGGTTTTTCATGGCTCTGTTTGAAAGCCAAATTCTTTGGGCGTCTTTGATTTTAATCAAACTTCCCGCGCAATGAATCGCTTATTTCTTGTTCACCTTGTAACAGCTCACTGAAAGCTGGGTAATGATGAAAGTTCCGTCAGCCGTGGCGCATTCAGCCCGGCTCGTACCGCCATTTCTGCTAACCCCTGTTGTTTCGCGCGTGTTCCTGCAGGTGCTCAGGCAACATCCCGGGTTGTTTGAAAGGCTGGGCGATTATGTCAACAGGCGTTTCGGCTTCAGCCCTTCTGATTTGCCATTCAGCTTCCTTGTCGAGCCAGAAATACCGCGCATCACCGTCTTGCGTAAAAGCGAGACGCCCGAAACCGATGCTGCAATCGAAGGCCCGCTGGTGATGTTGCTGGCGCTTCTTGAAGGCAAACTCGACGGCGATGCCTTGTTCTTCTCGCGTGACATTACCGTCACCGGCGACATGGAAGCCATGCTTGCCCTGCGCAATGCGCTGGATGATTGCAATGTCGATCTGCCTGCCGATCTTGGCAAAGGGGCGGGACCTTTTGCACCTGTGGTGCGCACAATTGCAAGCTACGTCCGAAGCAAAGCGCTGGGGCCGGACGGGCGCGATCAGGGAGAGCGCTCATGGAACTGATCTGCCCGGCAGGAACACCGTCAGCGCTACGCGAAGCCGTGCAGGCGGGAGCGGACGCCGTTTATTGCGGGTTTCGTGATGAAACCAATGCCCGTAATTTTCCCGGCCTCAATTTCAGTCGCACAGAACTGCGCGAAGCGATCAGTTTTGCGCATGCGCGGCGTACACAGGTCTTTGTCGCCATCAACACCTTCATGCGCGCGGGCGACGAGCAAATCTGGTATTCTGCCGTGGATGACGCCGCAGCATTGGGCGCCGATGCCGTGATTCTGGCCGACTTCGGCCTGATGGCCTATACAGCGGAGCGCCATCCCAACCAGCGCCTGCATGTATCCGTGCAGGCTTCCGCATCCAATGCCGATGCGGTCAATTTTCTGATCGACGCCTTCAAGGCCAAACGCGTGGTGCTGCCGCGCGTTCTCACCATCCCCGATATTGCGAAACTCGGCAAAAAGATCGCCTGCGAGATGGAGGTTTTCGTCTTTGGTGGCCTTTGCGTGATGGCCGAAGGCCGTTGCTCGCTGTCTTCTTATGCCACAGGCAAATCGCCCAATATGAATGGCGTCTGTTCTCCGGCCAGTCATGTGCGATATCGCAATGATGGTTCCGAGCTCGTCTCGGAACTTGGCGATTACACGATCAACCGCTTTCCTCAAGGGGAAGCTGCAGGCTATCCAACACTGTGCAAAGGCCGCTTCAATATCGGCGACGAAGAAGGTTATGCCTTTGAAGACCCAGTTTCTCTCGATGTGATGAATCATATCGACGAATTGCGGGCGGCGGGCGTCTCGGCGCTCAAGATCGAAGGGCGACAGCGCGGCAAGGCCTATGTCGCCGAAGTCGTCTCGACATTGCGACAGACCCTGTCGGCGGGGCCGGACAAGCGCGCAGCACTTCTATCACGGTTACGCACGCTGAGCGAAGGCCAGCAGACCACATCGGGCGCTTACGAAAAACGCTGGAGATAATCCATGTCTGATATTGCCAATCGCCCAAGCCTGAGCCTTGGACCAGTCCTCTATCTATGGGACGGCCCGAAGTGGCGGGATTTCTATTTTCGCATCGCCGATGAAGCACCGGTCGAGAATGTTACAATCGGAGAAATCGTTTGCTCCAAGCGGTTTCATTTCACCGATCCTTATATGGCAGACGTTATCGAACGGCTTGAGCGCGGCGGCAAAAAAGTCGCCCTCGGCTCGCTGGCGCTCGTCATGCTGGAGCGTGAAGCAAAGCATGTCCGCCAGACCGCCGAACAATCGCTGCTGCCCGTGGAGGCCAATGACCTCTCGGCACTCGGACTGCTTGCAGGCAAGCCGCATCTGGTCGGTCCGCTGGTCAACGTCTATAATGCCGCCACAGCCAGGGTACTTGCAGCACGTGGCGCACAATCCATCTGCCTGCCGCCCGAATTGCCGTTGAATTCCATCCGCGAAATTATCAAAGGCGCGCCGGATATCGCATTCGAAGTCTTTGCCTTTGGCCGTATCCCGCTGGCAATTTCCGCGCGTTGCGCCCATGCCCGCTCCAAGGGGCACATCAAGGATAATTGCCAGTTTGTCTGTGGTGAAGAGCCGGACGGCCTGCCGGTGAAGACGCTCGACAGCCAGCCATTTCTGTCGCTCAATGGCGTGCAGACGATGTCCCATACCTGCCAGTCGCTGATCGAAGACATGCGAGAACTCAAAACGGCAGGTGTGCGCCGTTTCAGATTATCGCCGCAGGATTGCGACATGGTTGCCGTCACACGCATTCATGACGACGTGCTGCAGGGCCACATCGAACCCGAGGAAGGGCTGGTTCGCTTGCAGGCGGTTTATCCCGCGGTTCCGCTTTCCAACGGCTTTCTGCATGGCGGCATCGGTGCTTCATGGATCACCCGCCAGAAAAACACAGCCGTCATGCACGGATAGCATTCATACATCCGTCAAGGCACCGTGTCCGTGCAGGCGCGGCGGCTTTCGTGGAATGCTTTGACAGATGAATTAAACCTCGCCTTCGGCAAGGCGCCGAATGCCTGTTGTATCGATGACGGTCAATTTCTGTCGGCCGCCCTGCACAAACCCCTTCGCCTCCCATCCGCTGAGAATACGCGAGACGGTGTGTAGCGTCGTTCCGGTCATTTCGGCGATATCCTGCCGGGTGATCGGAAAATCGATACGGATACCGTTGTCTTCCTTCTTGCCCGCCTTTTGCGCCAGACGCAGCACCACATGCGCGACGCGGCGTTCGACTTCCTCCGTCGACATTTCGCGAATGCGCGTATGCGCCTCTTCAAGGCGCTTGCCGATGGTCTGGATGGCATTCATGGCAAGACCGGGATTCTGTTCGACGAAATAATCCCATAAATCGGTGGGCCAGCCCAGTACGATGCTTTCGGTTACCGCCACCGCCGTTCCCGGATAATCATGACGCTGCAAGGCCTTGGCGAAACCGAAAAGATCACCCGGATGCACCATACGCACAATGATCTGCTGGCCATCGGCCGTAACCTGATTGACCTTCAACCGACCATAAAGGAGAAGATAGAAAGAAACCGCGTCATCCCCCTGCTCGAAGATCGATTCTCCCTGCAAGACACGGCGCGAGGTGGCATAGGACACAAGCTTGTCCAACTCGTTATCACCCATTCTGGCAAATAACGACAGCTTTCTGACAAGACCGCGATCGATCGTGGCCATTCCTATACCCCTACTGAAAATTCCTGATCCTGCTTAGCACAACAAAGCAGGATTGGCATATATTTCGGGGCATAAAGTTGCGGCATTCATATAAAAACCATTATACGGAAAAGCCCTTGAGCCGTTTGAGCATGGGTGCATACCAGCGCCCATCGCGGACAAGGCGAAATCCGAGATTGTCGGGCGGCAGGCCAACGCTGCACCCGCCCGATTTCGGGTTGCGGATGAAGGAACTCATGGCAGCCCTGTGCTTGCCATTGACCACATAGACCCCGCATACGACACTTTCATTGGCAACCTTGCCATAGGCATCGATATTGACGCGGCGGTGGCAGGTATTGGTCCATTCCCAGACATTGCCGCCTATATCGGCCACACCAAATTCATTTTCCCCGAATGCTCCTGCGGGACGCACAGCCGGGTTGCGATTCTGGTTACGCGCACTCTGGACTTCATAATCACGCAGCCACCGCAATGCGGGGTTTGCTTCACTTCCCTCGTCTACGCCCAAGGCATCATCGGCAAAGCGTGAACCGGCGGCAAACGCCCATTGTTCATCACTCGGCAGGTGCCAGACCTCACCGGTCTTGCGCGAAAACCATTCGGCATAAGCCTGCGCATCATCATAGCTTATGCCAACGACGGGATGATCTGATTGCGGGGCGCGTGAGCCAGCACCATCTGCGGTTACACAGGCGCCATCCCTGACGCAAAGCTCGTACTCTGCCACTGTGACCTGATATTTCATGATCTCGAAGGGCTGCTTGAGCCAGCGAGTCGTCAAAGGTGCGTCGGTGGGATAGTTGTTCTTCTGAAAATCGCCATCAGCGCGATACGTCATGCGTCGCGATGCAACGCTGACCGTTTGAGGACGCTGGACTTCCAGTCCTTGCTGCTTTGCGCCAATCTCGCCAGCCGCATCAACGACAAAAAGTCCTGCTGCAACGGCCAACAGCACTGCGGGTACCGCAACGGCCAGATCGCGCAATCTTTGCTTTGTAACGTGTTTCATGATGTTTACACCACAGTTACAGGGTCGGCCGTTCGGGAGGCGAGACGGATGCCCCCCCGAACGTATCTTTTGGAAAGCGGTTTCAATCGTTCGGTTTCGCGAAACCGCTCAAAGCCCTGCCTTACATGCCTGACGGCGCCAGAACCGAAGTCATCAGGTCGTCATTCCACTCGCCCGTTACCTTGAAATGTGCGGCAGCGCCCAGTTCAAAGGCTTCGATGAGGTTGTGGTTGACATAGGCGTAGATGCCCGGCTGCTGGAAGGTGTAGAAAGCAGCACCCGCCGTACCACCCGGAATGAACCAGGTTTCCTGATCGACGTCCGGCGGCGTATTAAACTTGCCGGTTGCCCAGACATAGTCACCATGGCCACCAATCAGATGCGGACGCGTATCCCGGTTAGCCTGAGAGTGAACGATCAGCACCTTTTCGCCAACCGCCGCAGTCATTGCATTGTCACCCGTCAGCGCACCAACTGCACCGTTGAAAACAATGTGGGTCGGGGTCAGAGTGCGCATGACCTTGGTGACATCCTCATAAGAGTCGCCGGGACTTTCATACTTCTTATAGGCACCGTTCTCATCACGCGGCACATAAAAGTCCTGTTCGCCGACATAATAGACCTTGTCGTAGGTGAGCGCATTGCCCTTGCCGTCGCTCAAGCCTTCGCGCGGCAGAACCATGATCGCGCCATTCATGCCGGATACCACATGCCATGGAACCATTCCGGGAGGTGCGCAGTGATAAACGAACACGCCGGGCTTGGTCGCCTTGAAGCGCAAAATCGTCTTTTCGCCGGGGTTGATCTGCGTAAGACCGCCGCCACCCAATGCACCCGTTGATGCGTGGAAATCGATATTGTGCATCAGGGTATTGTTTTCGTGGTTGATCAAAGTCAGTTCCACATAATCATCCTGGTGCACAACCATCAGCGGTCCTGGCACAGTGCCGTTGAAAGCCATGGCGTGATATTCGGTGCCTTCAGCGTCGAGGATGATCTTCTTTTCCTCAATCACCATGGTGAATTCGACCACCTTGGGGCCGCCCTTGGCAACCTGGCTATGCGCGTGAACGAAAGGCGGATCGACAAGCTCCACCTTCTCTCGTGGCAGTGCTGCTATATCCGCAGCGCTCGCCTTCTTCAGCGTCGCCTGTCCAAAGGCCGTGCCGGCCGACAGAACAGGAGCCAATGCGCCAGCAAGGGCCGCTCCTGCCAAAATCGTACGACGGTTGATGTTGAGTGGATTGCCCATCGAGTCTCTCCTTACGATAGGACTGAGCTCTTTTCGCTCTGTCACTCTACTTATAGGTGATACTCAGCGTTTCCTCATTGTTCAGGATCAATGACACATCTAAAACAGGATATAATTTATTATTATAATTCAATTGCTTATATCGCTTTTCATTCACATTGTACGTTTGTTTGTTCTGGAACAACCAATATCAAAATCCGCCTGGAGAAGCGTTGTATTTCCAATCTCGTAATGAATGTAGTTTAGAATTATTCTTTATTAAATAAACTTTGTAGAATCGCCCTCCCTTCTTCAAGAAATTCCTGCATCGAAGGAATTTTCTAAACAAAAAGCGGCTTCATCGCGATTGATGAAGCCGCTTTCGTGTTAACTTTAAAAAGACTGATTATCTGAAATCCGGCACGGCAAACCGGGCCTGCGCCTCGGCTATGGCCATTTCCGGCAACCATGCCGGTTCATAAGTCAGTTCGACTTTTACAGTCCTGATGCCCGGCACTTGCTCGACGCAAGCCTGTACCGCCTGCGTGAGAAATGCGGCTGCCGGGCAACCGCGTGTCGTCGTTGTCATCTGGACAAAGACATCGCCCTGCGCGTCAACATCTATGCGATAAATCATTCCCAGATCGACCAGACTAATCCCCAGTTCAGGATCCATCACGATGCGCAAGGCATCTCTGACTTCAGTCTCCAGCCGTACACTATCGACATATTGCATGATCGTTCCTCACGCTGTTCCAACACGGATCATAATGCGATAGGCCTCGCCCTTTTCATCGAAATTGCCGACCCATTGATGTCCGCGCTTTTCAAGTTCAGGAAACAGAAACAATGGTTCGCGGTGCAGCAGCGCGAACAGCACTTCACCCACGCCCATGTTTTCCACTTCCGCCAGAATGCTGACCATTGGTTGCGGCGGCTCCATATCGGAACAGTCGAGATATTGTGACGGCTCCGGCCAGTCATCGGGCGAACCGGCATTATCGGAAACATCCAATGCCGGAACATCTTCGCCAATAGGCGAGAACAGGACTTGCCAGTCGCCCTCACCGATTGGCTCGGGCTTTGATGAAAAACCCTTGCGTTCCATCACGGCGAAAAGTGGAACCGGTTTGAACGGTGCAATCAGCAACAGGCTTTGTCCCGGAGCAAGCGCATCAATCGCGCCCATGATCGCCTGAAACGGCTCAACGCCATCCTTCAACAAAGGACGCACATCAAGTTCATGCGGTATCAATGCCTCAACAGAAACTGTCATCTTGTTCTCCCCAGTACTGGTTTGCCAGCATATATCAGATGTGGAATAGTCACGACATTCGGAAGCTTCATGGCGTCCGGCACATCCATCAGCCTGCGCGCACGAATGAATTGAGCGCTGAGCGCCACAATTGCAATCAGATTAAGACCGCAGCCCACTCTGAAAGCCATGGTATCAGCTATAATCAATGCGAAGACGGCAATGGCCACGCCCACATAATAAACGAAAAACCAGAGCCTGCTGCGACTTTCCACCACGATGTCCTGTACACGCGGCGTCATGACCTTGCCCATGACAGGACCATAGCATTCAAGCCATGTGAGAAAAGGCACGATCTTGTAAAGCTGGGCAAGGCTCAACCCCGTCAACCAGCCGAAGGCAAAAAGATAAACCAGAGCAGCGACAACCCCGTCCGCGGAACCGGTCCATGGCAAGGCAATCGCGATGATCAGCGATAGCAGCATCGCCGAAAAAGCCGGGATGGAAGCAGCGCTGTTGAGTTCGATCACTTTACGTTTACGCTGTGCGTAAATGCTGCGCACGTCGTGCATATAAAGACCGAAACTCGCAACCCCCAGCACCAGCGCAAGCAGCAGCACCAGATCCACGCGGTCATAGCCCAGGGCCAAGAAAATAATTGAAAACGACAGCAGTGCCAGAGCCGCAGCGCCCACTGCCCAGACGAGATGGGTTGTTCGCTTTGCGGTTTCGGGTGACAGCATGAACATCGTCAGAAGCCGGTAGCTGACGCCCATGGCGGTAAAAGTCATCCAGCCGCCGAGGCCTAGTATGACGTGAATGGAAAGGCTGGATGCTGCCAGATTGAGGAAAAATACCTGCTCAACCGCGCCTGAAAGCACCAGCGTGAACAGGCTACCGAGCACTGCAACCACCATGACGCATATAAGGCCGATGCTGACAAAGCGGGCTGGCAGCGCCAATGGCCGCGCGTTCCAGATCGTCACCCCGAGCATCAAAACGATGATGGCAAAGCCGGTCGTCAGAAAAAGTGCCGATGCAGGCAATAGCCAGCTGGGTGCATCCCACAACCCGGCCATGCCCGCAAACCCGCCGAGCAAGCCCGCAAGACCCGTCAACAAAAACAGCAGGGCGGGCAGGCCAGCCCCGGCAAGTTGCAAAGGCTTGGCGACCAGAACCGGCACGAATTGTAAAAGCGCGCCGCACATCAGCAGCGACAGCCAGCCGATGGCGACGATATGCACAATGATCAGTGTTTCAGGCGCCCGCATATCGTCAAAGGGATAACCTAAACCCGCTGCCATCAACGCTGTCCCCACAATGAGAAAGAACAGCGAAGCGGCAAAATAGGACAAGGTCCAACGGGAAAGAGCGGCACCGAACATTTGAGGCCTATATCAAAAAGTGCAATCAGTGATTGCCACAAGTGCATTCATGCGTCTCGGCATCTGCTTCAGGACGCCCGATCTCAACCCGCCAGATTGGACCATTTTCCTTGTATTCCCACGAGAATATTCCGGGATTACGGCTTTCAAGCTGATAATGAAGCGGCACGGGATCGTGATCATTGACGATCTGCAATGTTTCACCCGGCTCCAGAGCATCGATCATCGAGAAAATCGTCGCGTGGCGGGCGATGGGCGGAATGGTGCGGACATCAATAACATTCAAGGGGGAAACGGGTGCGCTTGTCATCAGGTTCATCCATGGCCGTTGGCTTTCGACAGATGACGATGACAGCCCGCATCATCATGGTGCCAATCTAATGGGGATGATACGGGCCTGATTTGTTTCAACTCAAACAACAGAAAATAAATCATGGCAAAGAGAAAGGGTTTGGCTTACCCCGCCAGCATGCGGTAAATGGCTGGCAGCGCTACGGGAAGTTTTGCCAATTTGCCAATCAGTGCATAGCCGCCATGGCCGAACAAAGCGGGCAGATAGGCATTGGCCTCACGATCCACGGTGACGGCAAAGACATTGACGCTTTTTGCGCGCGCTTCACTGACAGCGCGGCGCGTATCTTCCAGCGCAAAGCGCCCCTCATAATGATCGACATCGTTCGGCTTGCCGTCGGTTAGGACCAGAAGCAGTTTTTTGCGGTTATGCTGCTCATTGAGTTTCGCGGTTGCGTGCCGCATCGCGGTGCCCATGCGGGTATAAAAACCGGGTTTTAAAGCGGCAATACGATGCTCGACGCTTGCATTGAACGTTTCATCAAAATCCTTGACCGTCTCGACCCGCACCCATGAGCGTCGACGCGACGTGAAGGTAAGGATCGAGCAGCGGTCGCCACAGGTGGCAATACCGTTGGCAAGCACCAGCAGTGCTTCCTTTTCCACATCCAGCACACGGCGATTATCAATCCAGGCATCGGTTGAAAGCGACACATCGACCAGAATGGTAACCGCGAGATCATTGGCGTGCGGACGGCTCATCAGATGCACGCGCTCGCTGCCCTGACCACCCGCTGCAAAATCACAGCGCGAGCGCACCACAGCATCAAGATCAAGATCATTGCCGTCTAACTGCGCACGCATCATCTCGCGACCGGGGCGCAGGATTTCAAACTGACGCCGCACACGACGAATGAGGCTTAGCGCTTCATCATCAAGTTGCAGCGGCTCGTCGCGGTCCTTCGCGGGTGCCGCAAGCACCGAGCAATGATCCTGCAGATAGGTCGCCTTGCGATAGTCCCATTCGGGATAGGTGAGCTTGGCGCTCAGTCCGCTCTCGTCCACGGCTTCGGGCGGCAGATCAAGATCGAAGCGAAAGCGTGCGGCAGGTTTGCCCTTGCGCTCGCCCAGTGTGAGATCGTCGAGTTCATCCGCAGATTTCGCATTCTGCTCGTCGCTATCGTCCGATGGGCGGTCGACACTGACCATCTCGGCCATGGCAAGGATTTTCTCAAAGCGGTTGAGAATGAACGGGCTGCGGTCGGTCAGTCGCGGGTCCTGTTTTTCGCGCTGCGCGATCTGCCGACCCGTTTCCACGCTTTCGGCGCGGCTGTTTCCGGCAGGCTCGTCTTCGCTATCACGTGGCGCGGTTTCGTCACGGGCGATAAATTGCGGCCACAGCGGCACCGGCAACATGGGCAGATAGCTGGCGGGAGCGTGATGCGGGAAAATCGCTGCAAGGGTCGGGTCCGGCAGGCCAGCACCCCGATTGAGAAGCGAAACAATGCGTTGTTCGACAAGCTGTTCCAGACGATTGAGCGGGCGTTCTGGCCTTGCGGCAAGCGTTGCCTCGCAAAGCCGCGCATAGCGCTTGGTGAGTCCGGGAAACTGAAGGCAGGTTTTCTGAACCGTCTCTTGTGCCATCTCAAGGGCTGCCAGATCGCGGCGCAGAGGATCGTCGGGCGTTGCTGAAACCGCCCGTGGCATGACCGCCATATAACCCGCAAGCCAGACATAGAGATCGTAATTCAGCTGGCGGTCGGAAAAGAGTGCAATCTCGGCAGGCAGCATCAGGGTCGATTCATCGCGCAGCGGCTGAGAAAGCTTTTCCTCGCCCAGCGCCATGCGTTGGCGAAGCCCCAGCCGATGTCCCGATGTACGCGAGCGCGCCGGTGCAATCTGCACCGCAATATCGCCGCCAAACCCGCGGAAACAGATGGCAAGTCTTTGGCGAATATCGACAAGTTTTATTGCCGCATCAGGATATTGCGGCCATGAGCCGGTCCTGCCGATCAGCCGGTGCCAGGCGCGACCGACCGTCTCTTCAAGCTCCAGAAAATCCAGCATGAAAACACTACCTTATTTCAACATCGCATCGGCAATTTCAAGCAGTGCTGCCTTCACATCCGGCTCATCGGTCAAGGGTTCGATCATCGCCGCACGCGCGGCTTCGCGTTGCGACATTCCGGCATCGATCAGCGAGGCGCAATAGACCAGAAGCCGTGTCGAGACACCTTCTTCAAGGTCATGGCCCTTCAAGGCACGCAGACGATGGGCCAGCGCCACCAATGGTGCAACCTGATGCGCGGCAAGGCCGCTTTCTTCTGCAACAACCGCGATTTCCTGCTCTTTAGGCAGAAAGTCGAATTCGATGGCGACAAAACGCTGGCGGGTGCTGGGTTTGAGCGACTTGAGAAGGTTCTGGTAGCCCGGATTATAGGATACCACCAGCATGAAGCGGTCCGGCGCTTCCAGCAATTCGCCGGTGCGTTCCAGCGGCAGGATGCGGCGATCATCGGTCAAGGGATGCAGCACCACCGCAACATCCTTGCGCGCCTCAACGATTTCATCGAGATAGCAGATGCCGCCGTCGCGCACGGCACGGGTCAGCGGACCATCCACCCAGATCGTGTCGCCGCCTTTGAGCAAATAGCGTCCGGTCAGATCGGCTGCGGCCAGATCGTCATGGCAGGAAACGGTTGAGAGCGGCAGTCCCAGTTTAGCCGCCATATGGCTGACAAAGCGCGTCTTGCCGCAGCCGGTCGGGCCTTTGAGAAGCAGCGGCAGTTTGCGCGCCCAAGCCATTTCAAACAGCGCGCATTCATTGCCTGACGGGCTGTAGGCGGGAACCGACAGATTGTTTGCGGCGGGATTTACAGATGCAATAGTCATGGCCGTCTTCCTTTGAACGAGAAACAGGCCCCGCGTTGCTGCGGGGCCTTGCATTGTTTATTCAGCAGGCTGCACAAAGGCGGTCTTGGGTTCACGCCGTTCTTTTCCGGGTACGAACACCGCCCAGATGAACATGATGGCCGAAATCCCCACCACGACGCCCGAACCAAGCCGTATCCAGTAGAAGAGTGCCAGCTGGTCCTGCACATCCATGTAGCTTTCGCCCAACACGCGCTGGAGATGGGTCTGCACAACACCGGCAAAGGTCAGTGCAAAGGTCATCACCGACATGGCCGTACACATGGCCCAGAAACTAATCATCGAAAGCATCTGGTTATAAGGTGCACGCCCGCGCAGTTCAGGGATCGCATAGGCCATGACCGCAAGATTGAGCATGACATAGGCGCCGAAGAAGGCGAGGTGACCGTGGGCTGCCGTCAACTGCGTACCGTGGGTATAGTAGTTGACCGAGGAAAGCGTATGCAGAAAGCCCCAGACGCCAGCACCAAAGAAAGCCATCACCGAGCAACCGATCGACCACAGAAGGGCTGCACGGTTAGGATGCTTGCGACCTGCCCGCCATGTCATCACGAAAGTGAACATGACCATGGTGAAGAAGGGGGCAACTTCCAGCGTCGAGAACAGCGAGCCGATCCACTGCCAGTAACCGGGCGCGCCGATCCAGTAATAGTGGTGGCCAGTGCCGAGAATACCCGAAAACAGCGCCAGACCGACGATGACATAGAGCCATTTTTCGACCACTTCGCGGTCGATGCCGTTGAGCTTGATCATCAAAAAGGCGAGGATCGACGCCATGATCAGTTCCCACACGCCTTCCACCCACAGATGGATGACATACCACCAGTAAAGCTTGTCGAGCGCGAGATTGATCGGGTTATAGAAGGCAAACAGGAAGAACAGCGCCAAAGCCCACAGACCGAACAGCAGGATATTGGTGACGGTCGTCTTGCGACCTTTGAGCGCCGTCAGCGTGATATTGAACAAGAAGATCAGGCAGACAACGACGATGCCGACCTTGATGATGAAGGGCTGTTCGAGAAACTCGCGCCCTTCATGGATTTTGAACATATAGCCCACCACCGCAATGCCCGCGGCGACAAAGAACAGCCAGAACTGAATGACCGCAAGTTTTGTGCTGTAAAGCTCGGTTTCGGTTTCTTCCGGCAGCAGATAATAGGTCGACCCCATGAACCCCATCAAAAGCCACACGACCAGCGCATTGGTGTGGATCATGCGCACGATGTTAAACGGCAGCAGCTCGGAGAGCACATTGGGCAGGACATAGATCGTTCCGGCAAGAATACCGAATGCGACCTGCGCGATGAACAGGACCAGTGCTCCATAAAAATAGAGCATTGCGACCTTTTGGCTTTCATATTTCATATTTTAAACTCCGTTCATCCCGCGTGTCAGCCTGCCTCGTTGGGCGGCCAGTCCTGCGTCTTGATGCGGCTTGTCCATTCGAGGAAGTCGGCCAGATCGTTGAGTTCCTGTTCGCTCAGGTTGAACTGCGGCATCTGGCGGCGGCCTTCGATCCCCGTCGGCATGGCTTTCATCCACGCTTTCATGGTTTCGCGTGCGCCTTCGGGATCGTCTTCACCGCCCCAGCGCTTCCAGACATTGCCAAGTTCAGGCGCGAAATAGGCGCCTTCGCCCAAAAGTGTGTGGCAGTTGATGCAGGAGTTTCGCTCCCAGACATGCTTGCCCCGCGCCACAGCGTCGGTCAGCGTGGATTCGTCCGTGGATGTGGTTTTCATGTAGTAGTGGCTGTGCGCCGTCAGTCCCACGAAGATCGCGAAAAAGAATATGGAACCGCCGTAAAAGACGTTTCGGGCGCCGGTCTTGGTAAGGCGTTCTGCCATCCCTTCGTCCTTTCTTGGCCGAAGGCAAAGCCCCGGCATTCAATCCCCCGTCGAAACTGCGGCTGGTCAATTCCCCTCGCCAGCATTCACGGGACATCCCTTTTTATCGGGAGGCAGAAAGCCTTCTTTGCGTTTAGGCAAAGATTGGAACTGTTCTTTAAAAGAAGAGGCCAACTGCGACAGAACGCGCAAAGGCCAGCGTCAAAAGAAGCGCGGGCCAGGCCAGCAATGCGGGTTTGAGGGCGCCGGATTTGCCGCGCATTTCCAGAAAATCGAGTATCACGAACCAGCCTTTTGCAAAGGCCAGCGCGAGAACCACGGTGATGGCGGCAAGCCTGCCATTGCTGAAAGCTGCAACCAGCGCACCGCTGATGGCAAGCAGCAGAACAACCACGATAATACGGTTCAGCGAAGGGTGTTTGCGCGCCGTCACTTTATGTCCTTACGCCAGATAGAGAACGGGAAACATGACCAGCCAGACCAGATCGATCGCGTGCCAGAGCGTGGTGATCAGCACGACGTTGGATCGCGCCGAACGCCATGCAACCAGAATGAGTATGATGGAACCGAACACGACATGCAGAAGGTGAAAGCCGGTCAGAAGGAAATAAAGCTCGAAAAACGACCCCGCCGCCGCATCGCCCGCAAAAGGCAGTTCGTGGCTATACTCCACCAGTTTCACGCCAACGAAAATCAAGCCGAACAAGGCCGCACATAACAAGGGGCGGCGCGTGGCACGAAGATCATGACGCCGCCGCACGGCAATGGCCGCCTGCCATCCGCTCAACAACAGCACCACGGTGTTGGCTGCGGCCAGTCCGGGGCTCAAATGCGCCCGCAGCGCCGCCACACCTTCTGTATTGATCACTGACATGACCATGAAGGCGGTCAGCAGAATCGCAAAAGTGACGAGTTCACTCCAGACGAGAATCCACAGCAGCAGATTATCGTCCGGCTCCTCATCTGAAATTATTGCCGCAAAGGCTGTGTCTTCGGTTCCAGGCATACCCATGCCTAGCCGTCACGCATCGCCGCTTCTTTGCGTTTTGGCAAAGAAAATCCATCCTCGTCGCTGCATGGTGGTTTTCAATAAAAAGGAAGCTTTCAATGACTGAAGCGCAATTCGGGCTCATGCTTGCCACCCCCATCATCATCGGCTTTTCGATTGTTCTCTATCGAATGGGCGCCTTGCAAGGTGCAGGCACGCTTTCGGCGGTGGCCGCTTCCATCGTGATTGCCGTCATTCTGTTTCTGGGCCAGTGAGGGCGAAAGACATGGAACATTCGCATCTTCATGCCGTCGATATCAGCCATATGGAAGCGCATCATGGCGCATTGCTCGCGCTTTGCCTGCAACTTGAAGACATTGCCGATCAGACGGAATCGACCGGGTCCCGTCAGGATTATCTGCATCTTGCAAAATTGATCCCGCAGCTTATCAGCGAAACCCATATGCTTGAGGAAGAAGTGCTGTTTCCCGATTTCGACCGGCAGGCGGGATCGCATTTTGCAACCGTCATCATCGAGCGCCTGAAGGGCGAGCATCGTTGCGACCGGCTGGCTTGCGAAGAACTGGTCGAAACGCTGACTGCAATGGCCGAAAACCGCTGCGGTCTGGCACCCGCCACCGTGACCTATATGATCCGCGGTTTTCTCGAAAGCCTGCGCCGCCATATCCTGTCGGAAAAGCTGATGATCGAGGCATTGCTGGCCGCTAAATCAGAACAGCGGGAAGTTTTTGGGTAATGGTCCACTCAAGCACTGCACGTTAAACGCAAGCGCTTTACGCTAGGTCGGGCGATGCAAAAATGCCGATAATGCTGTTTCCCTTAAACCTCATGTCTGATAGCAGTCTCTTACATTCCCCCGTCCCCCAGAAATCGTCGTCATACGAGCGGGGAATGTCTGGAGTAAGAGATGGCCACCGATACATCCCTGAGAGCTGTGGTGCGCGAACTGCCGGTTTTTTCCGGCATGGAAGCAGCCGCCTTTGACAGGCTGATCGAACAATCCACATATAAATCCATTCCCCAAGGCCGCATCGTATTTCAGCAGGGTGAGGAAGCCAGACTTTTCTATATTCTGGTTCAGGGCCGTCTGAAGGTGACACAGGTTACAGCCGACGGCCAGCAGATCATTGTGCGTGTGGTCAATCCCGGCGATCTGTTCGGTTTCGCGCTGGCACTCGGACGTCGTGATTATCCCGGCACCCCGCTTGCGCTGGTCGACAGCAGCGTTCTTGCCTGGCCGATGGATTTGATGACCGAATTCATGGCTCGCCACCCCACCCTTGCCGTCAAGACCATGCAGATGATCGGAAGCCGGCTTGATGCAGCACATTCACGCATTCGCGAAATCTCGACGCAGGAAGTCGAGCAGCGCGTGGCGCATGCCGTTATCCGGCTGGTCAAAGAAGCAGGCGTGAAGGACGACACAGGCATTCGCATCGATTTTCCGGTTTCACGGCAGGACATTGCTGAACTGACGGGAACGACCCTGCATACCGTTTCGCGCATTATCAGCCAATGGCAGGGTAAGGGCTGGGTCGAAGGCGGGCGAAAATCCCTGCTTATACGCGATCTCAGACGTCTCAGAAATATTGCCGAAAGCGATAGCTGACGCCTTTGCTCCCGCTGTCTTCCAAAGGCTCTGTTTTGGATACCATAATGCGATATTACACCAGAAAATCTGCCTAATAATCCTATCTGTATCGTTACAGAATAAATAAATTCGCGAACGAAGGCATTCAAGCCATTTTTGCCTGTCATGGCTTCATTCTTATGGAATCCACGCGAAATGTAACTAAAGGCTTGCAAGCCGAGTGAATTTGAATACGATACCTGTAACGTTTCAGATTTGGGAGGATATGGAATGTTTCGTCATAAAATTGCGGCTCTTGCTGCTTCATGCCTCAGCATAACAGCGCTGCCAATGAGTGCCAACGCTGCCGATCTCGAAGTAACCCATTGGTGGACATCCGGCGGTGAAGCCGCGGCGGTCAAGGTTCTGGCGGAAAAATACGACGCTTTGGGCGGTGATAAATGGGCCGATGGCGCCATTGCCGGCAGTGGCTCGACGGCGCGCCCGGTCATTATCAGCCGTATTCTGGGCGGCAATCCGATGGGCGCGACACAGCTCAATCATGGCCGTCAGGCCGAGGAACTGGTCGAAGCCGGTCTCATGGCCGACCTGACCGAGCTTGCCAAAAAGGAAGATTGGGCCAATATCATTCGTCCCAAGAGCCTGCTCGATTCCTGTACATTCGAGGGCAAGCTTTATTGCGTCCCGATCAATATCCATGCCTGGGAATGGATGTGGACCAACCCGCAGGCCTTCCGTGATGCTGGTGTAGATGCACCCAAAAACTGGACCGAGCTTGTCGCTGCAGCACCGAAGCTCAAGCAAAAGAATATCGTGCCGCTTGCAACAGGCGACGGCTGGCAGGTCAATGGCATATTGACGGTTCTCACCGCTTCCATCGGTGGCAAGGATATTTACCTCAAGGTCAACCGGGACAAGGATGCCGAGGCTGCACGCGGGCCTGAAATGAAGAAGGTGTTTGAGGCTCTGGCGCAAGCGCGTGACATGGCCGACCCGGGCTATGTTGGTCGCTCCTGGAATGAAGCGACCAATATGGTGCTGACGGCGCGGGCGGGTGCGCAGATCATGGGCGACTGGGCACAGGGCGAATTCGGCACCGCTGGCAAGGTAGCGGGCAAGGATTATGATTGCCTGCCTGGACTTGGCGAGCAGACCTATTTCGAGACCGGCGGCGATGCGATCTATTTTCCCAAGAACAAAGACCCGGAAGTTACCAAAGCGCAGCTGAAACTGGCAAGCATGTTGGTTTCCAAAGACACGCAGGTCGACTTCAATCTCGCCAAGGGAGCCATGCCCATTCGTGGCGACGTCGATCTTGACGCAGCATCGAGTTGCATGCGTCGCGGCCTCGAAATTCTCGGCAATCCCGACAATATCATTCCATCCATCGAGCAATTGCGTGCGCCGGATACGCAAGGGCAGATTGAAAGCCTTGCCGCAGAATTCTTCGCCGATCCCGACATGAGTGTCGATGAAATTCAGCAACGCTTTGCCGAAATTATCGAACAGGCACAGTAAACTGCCGCGCTCGTCGGCATCCTCGTGATGCCATAAACGCTTGCGTCATCCTGGGAGAGGATGGCGCAAGCAGCAGATCAAGGGAGGAGAAAGGCAATGACGGCATTCGACCATGCTCCGCCTGCCCGGCACATGGAACGGCCATCGAGGCTTTTGAAAAACATGAATGCCAAGGTGGCTGCCCTCCCGATGATCGCCACGGTACTTGTGGTCTTCATCGGCTGCACGCTGTGGACGGTTGCCTATTCCTTCACATCCTCCAAGGCACTACCCGTCTGGAATTTTGTCGGCTTCGACCAGTATGCCCGGCTTTTCGCGGCTTCACGGTGGCACGTTTCGGTACGCAACATCGCCATATACGGCGTTTTATGCATGGGATTTTCGCTGCTCTCCGGCTTCATTCTCGCCGCGCTGATGGATCAGAAAATCCGCTTTGAAAATACATTCCGCACGATTTTTCTCTATCCTTATGCACTTTCCTTCATCGTGACCGGCCTCGTCTGGCAATGGATTTTCAATCCACAGCTCGGTATTGAACAGGTCGTGCGCGATCTGGGCTTCGACAATTTCCAGATGGCCATCCTTTCCAGCCGCACTTACGTGATTTACGCCATCGTCATTGCCGGGCTGTGGCAGATGACCGGGCTTGTCATGGTTCTGATGCTGGCGGGCCTGCGCAACGTGGACGAGGAAGTCTGGAAGGCCGCACGCGTCGACGGCATT
Source organism: Rhizobiaceae bacterium (assembly GCA_032057925.1). Taxonomy (GTDB): domain Bacteria; phylum Pseudomonadota; class Alphaproteobacteria; order Rhizobiales; family Rhizobiaceae; genus Brucella. The sequence goes on along the minus strand of DAMCEK010000006.1, from coordinate 333,871 downwards.
CCCAAATGGAAGACCTATCTTTTCATCATCCTGCCCATGATGCGTCCCGTGCTGGTCACAACGGTGGTGATGATCGCAACTGGCATCGTGAAACTCTACGATCTGGTCGTCGCAATGACCAAGGGCGGCCCCGGCATCGCCTCGGAAGTGCCGGCCAAATATGTCTATGACTTCATGTTCGGCTGGGCCAATCTCGGACAGGGTCTTGCCGCATCAACCGTCATGTTGACCACGGTTCTCATCATCCTCGTGCCATGGGCCATGCTGGAATATGGACGGAGGAAGACGCGATGACGGAACTGTCCTTAAACCCGACGGACACCACGTTCAGACCGGCATCCACGCGCATCGTCGGCGAACCATGGGGACGCAAGCCCCAGCGCCGCTTTGCTCCGGCAACAATCATGCTCTACGCCGTTCTCTTCGTTGCGGCGGTCTATTATCTGCTGCCGCTTTACGTGATGGTGGTGACATCGCTTAAAGGCATGCCGGAAATCAGGCTCGGCAATATTTTCGCACCGCCGGTGGAAATCACATTCGAGCCATGGGTCAAGGCGTGGAGCCAGGCCTGCACCGGGCTTTATTGCGAAGGCATCAGCGCCGGGTTCTGGAACTCGATCAGGATCACCATTCCAAGCGTTATCGTTTCCATCGCCATTGCATCGGTCAACGGCTACGCACTTGCCAACTGGAAATTCAAAGGGTCCGAGGTGTTTTTCGCAATCCTGTTGTTTGGTGCCTTCATTCCCTATCAGGTCATGCTCTATCCGCTGGTCATCCTGACGCGTGAACTTGGCATTTTCGGCACGCTGACCGGCGTCGTGTTCATCCATACGATTTTCGGTATGCCGATCCTCACCCTTTTATTCCGCAATTATTTCGCCGGTCTTCCGCCCGAACTGTTCAAGGCGGCGCGCGTCGACGGTGCAGGGTTCTGGCGGATTTTCTTTCAGATCATGCTGCCCATGTCGCTGCCGATATTTGTCGTTGCGATCATCCTTCAGGTAACCGGCATCTGGAACGACTTTTTGTTCGGGGTGGTATTCGCCGGAACGCAGAACTTCCCCATGACCGTTCAGCTCAACAATATCGTCAACTCCATGCAAGGCGTGAAGGAGTATAACGTCAATATGGCCGCGACCATTCTGACCGGCGCTGTGCCGCTGCTCGTCTATTTTCTCTCAGGCCGCTATTTTGTCCGTGGCATCGCCGCTGGCGCAGTGAAGGGATGAAACCATGAATTCCAGTGTTTCCATTCAGGATCTGACGCTCGATTTCGGCTCGGTGAATGTGCTGCAAAATCTCAATCTCGAAATCGGCGAAGGCGAATTCCTCGTCCTGCTCGGGCCATCGGGATGCGGTAAATCCACGCTCCTCAATTGCGTGGCGGGACTGCTTGACATTTCAGGCGGCAGCATCTCCATCAAGGGCCGCAACGTGACCTGGGAGGAGCCGAAAGATCGCGGCATCGGCATGGTCTTTCAGTCCTATGCGCTTTATCCACAGATGACGGTTGAGAAAAACCTCTCTTTCGGGCTGCGGGTGGCAGGCATGCCAAAAGCAGAAATCAAGGAGCGGATCAAACGCGCGGCGGAAATCCTGCAAATCGAGCCACTGTTGCAACGCAAACCGTCCGCTCTTTCTGGCGGCCAGCGCCAGCGCGTCGCCATCGGACGCGCTCTTGTGCGCGATGTCGACGTCTATCTTTTCGATGAACCGCTTTCCAACCTCGATGCCAAATTACGCTCGGAATTGCGTGTGGAGATCAAGCGGCTGCACCAGAAGCTCGGCAATACGATGATCTATGTCACCCATGACCAGATCGAAGCCCTGACGCTGGCCGACCGCATCGCCGTCATGAAAGGTGGCGTCGTGCAGCAGCTTGCCGATCCGCACACCATCTATAATCGTCCGCGCAACCGTTTTGTTGCAGGCTTTCTCGGCTCGCCGTCGATGAATTTCTTTTCCGGTGCAATCGCGATGCGGGAGGGAAAACCCGTATTTCCTGTCGGTCAAACCTTTGTCAGTCTTGAGCGCTATGACGGTACGCTTGAAGACGGCCGTAAGGCAACGCTCGGCATCCGCCCCGAACATGTCCGGCTTGATGCAAAAGAAGGCTTTGAGGCGACCGTTGATCTTGATGAGCCGATGGGTGCCGACAGCCTTGTGTGGCTTCGCCTCGACGGGCATCCGCTCTGCGCACGCGTAGAAGCCGGCAACCGCTATCAGGCAGGAGACAAGGTCAGGATCACCTTCAAAGCCGATGCCCTCTCGCTGTTCGACGCCGAGACGGAGGAAAGGCTCTGAACTGAGCTTAGACAGCGCCCTTTAATCTGTGATCTTATCCAAGGAAAACGACATGACCGGCTATTCCTATCAGCTTTACAGCTCGCGCAACTTTCAACCACTGGAACGCACACTCACCATGTTGCGCGAGCTTGGCTATGCAAGCGTCGAGGGTTTTGGCGGCGTCTATGACGACCCGGCCGGCTTGAAACGCGAAATCGATCAACGGGGGCTTTCCATGCCCACGGGGCATTTCGGCCTCGACATGCTGGAAAACGAAGCCGACCGTGTTCTGGAAATTGCCGCGACCTTGCAGATGAAGGCAATCTTCTGCCCTTATCTTGTCGCAGACCAGCGCCCGGACAGCGTGACCGGCTGGCAGGAATTCGGCCAAAGGCTTGTGAAGGCGGGCGCGCCCTTGCGTGATGCAGGCTATGAATTTGGTTGGCACAATCATGACTTCGAGTTCGTGCCACTTGCCGACAGCTCCGTGCCGCTCACGCATATTCTCGATGCTTCGCCGGATCTCAAATGGGAGGCCGATATTGCCTGGATCATCCGGGGCGGTGGCGATCCTCATGAATGGATCGAGCGCTACGGCGAGCAGATTCTCGCCGTCCATGTCAAGGATATCGCCATAGGTGGCGAAAAACCTGATGAAGACGGCTGGGAGGATGTCGGCCATGGCACCGTCAACTGGCCTGCCATTTTTTCGGCACTGAGAAAAACACCAGCCGGCTATTTCATCATGGAACACGACAACCCCTCCGACGACAAGCGCTTTGCCAGCCGTTCGATTGCAGCGTTGCGAAACTTCTGAACTGGAGAATGAAATGACCAGAACCCTTGGCGTCGGCATCATTGGCTGCGGTAATATTTCTGCGGCCTATCTGCGGCTTTCACCCATGTTTCGCGGCATCGAAATACGCGCCTGTGCCGATCTCAACCCACTGGCCGCGGAAGTGCGCGCCAAGGAATTCGGCATCGAGGCGCAGACGATCGATGAACTTCTGCGCAATGACGCTATTGATATTGTGGTCAACCTGACGGTCCCGGCAGCCCATTTTACTGTGACAAAGCAGATATTGTCCGCTGGTAAACATGCTTATTCGGAAAAACCGCTGGTGCTTTCACTGGAAGATGGTCTCGAATTGAAGGCCCTTGCCGATGCGCGCGGACTGAAAGTCGGCTGCGCGCCGGATACGTTTTTAGGCGGCGCGCACCAGCTCGCGCGGCGCGAAATCGATAGCGGCAGCGTGGGGCGCATCACGTCCGGCACCTGCCACGTCATGAGCCACGGCATGGAGCACTGGCACCCCAACCCCGACTTCTTCTTCCGCGCAGGCGGCGGCCCGATCCTCGATCTCGGACCTTATTATATTGCAAATCTCGTCAATCTGATCGGGCCGGTGAAGCGCGTTGCGGCCCTGACGTCCATGGCAACCCCCACGCGGCTAATCAGTTCCGAACCACGCCAAGGTGAGGTGATTGCGGTGGAAACGCCGACCACCATCCACGCTCTTCTGGAATTTGAACAGGGCGCAACGATCACGCTGTCGGCAAGCTGGGATGTCTGGGCGCACCGCCATGCGAATATGGAACTTTACGGCACCAAAGGTTCGCTCTATGTGCCGGACCCGAATTTCTTTGGCGGCGAGGTCTTGCTGGCCGAACAGCGTGAGGAGGCAAAGCCGGTTCAGGGCTGGGCGCATCCGTTTGCAGTCCCCAATGAGCAGCACCCGACCGGCACGATGGCCAATTATCGCACTGCCGGACTTGCAGATATGGCGGCTGCAATCAACGAAGGCCGCGATATGCGCTGTTCGCTGGAGCGGGCGCTGCATGGCGTCGACGTCATGCTTTCGATTTTAAAATCCGGTGAAGAAAAGCGCTTCATCGATATCGAAACGCAATGTACCCGCCCGCAAGCATGCGGAATAGACGCTGCAACGGCACTGCTTCGCGAAACTGCGGCCGTAGAGCAGCAGGCTGCGAGCTGAAGCTGGCGAACCATATCAGGGAATAATCATCCCAGCGTCTGGAGCGATTTGATATCTGCGCCATTGATGCGCCCAAGAATAGCCTTGCCGAGTTTCTCCCCGGCAAGCTTGAAACTCTCTTCTGTAACAATCAGACCAGGACGGAACCATTGCAGGAACTCGGTGGATTGCTTTGTCGCAATATCGACCTCTTTTCCAATGCTCAATCCGGCATCTTCGATGCCCGCCACCACGGCAAGTGCTGCGGCACTCCCCGAACACACAATACCATCCGGCCTGTCCGGCGATTGCATCAATTCAGCCGTGTAGGAACGCAAATCTTCAAGCGGGCTGTCGAGATCGGCCTTTGCCAGCAACGATCCGCTGCAGCCAGTCACGTGCAGCCCTTCGTAAAAACCCTCCAGCATATGCTGATAATAGGTAAGATGTGACGGCGGCGGCAGGAGAGCAAGCTTCGCGCGCCCGCATGACGCCAGCTTTTCGACCATCTCGCGCGCAAAACTATGGTTGTCGAAGTCATGATAGGGATGCTCAACACCCGTATTCGTGCGGCCATGGGTGGCAAACGGAAAATCATGCTCGTTAAGATAATGCACACGCGGGTCGTCAGGCTCGGTGCGCGAGAAAATGATCCCATCAGCCGAACCCGTTTCAACGATATAGCGAATCGGATCGATCGGCGCCCTTGAACTGGAATAGGGCGTTACAATAAGATGATATTGCGTTTGCGCCAACACGTCGGCGATGCCATGGATCAACTGACTGGTAAAACCCATGATTTCGTCCTGTGTGTTGAGGACAAGTGCGATGACATTGGTTTTGCCGGTTCTGAGACGAATACCTGCACGATTGGGGCGGTAGCCGATCTGGCGCGCAATAAGCTGTACGCGTTTTCGTGTTTCAACACCGATTTCCGGCGCGTCTTTCAAGGCACGCGATACGGTGGTCACGCCCAATCCCGTCATGAAGGCGATGGTCTTGAGCGTTGGCCTCTCACTTTCGAAAGATCGTGGCGTGTTTTGCGGCCGAGATACGCCTGAGCCCTTTTTATCATTCATACGTTATCCGTCCAGGAGCCATGGCAGAGGAAGACGTTCAAAAATCAGAATATGGTATAATTATCAATATCTTGTTTTTACCCCCCTGTCACTTGTTACATACAGCGCGGACTAGCGCTCAGGGTGGCGAAAAACCGGCCCAAACGTTGCTTTGCAGTCATTACCCGGACAGTAACAATCCGGCGCTTATGAGCGGTTGTGATCTGAAAAGCCTCGGCCGTGTTTTCAAAGCAAACGCCACCCCGGATGCACAGAGAAAACTATTCTCAATTTTCCAATTTAAAGAATATTATTCTTATATGCTCTCGATAAGGAGAAATTGATCCCTCGTCAGCGCGTGGTTGTTTTTAGTACCTTGGCATTCCCTCATCATAAGGAAATACCAATGCGTCTTACACTTTCCTCATTTGCGAAAACGCTTGCTGTCGGCACATTGATCGTGGCTTCCGTTATGGGCACGGCCCATGCGGATGCTACGCTGGATCGCATAAAGGCCAAGGGAAAACTGACGGTTGGCGTTATCCTTTCCGGTGCGCCTTTCGGCTATATTGATCCCAAGACGCAGGAACAGAAGGGCCTCAATATTGACATCGCCAAAGAACTGGCGAAAGGCCTTGGAGTCGAGCTTGCAACCCAGACCGTGACACCGCCAAACCGCGTACAGTTTCTTCAGCAGGGCAAGGTCGATATCCTGATTGCCAACATGCAATATACAGAAGAGCGCGCCAAGTCGCTTGGCTATGTGAAAACGCCTTATGACCGTATGGGTGGCGCAGCCCTTGGCCGCAAGGACAGCGGCATCAAGGACTGGAAAGACTTGAAAGGCAAAGTTGCCTGCGTTTCACAAGGCTCGAACTACACCCAGCCGCTGATCGAGGAATACGAAGCCAACGTCAAGGCTTTGCCTAGCCAGCCGGAATCGCTTCTGGCGCTCAAGGGCGGTAATTGCGACGTGTCCGTTCATGTCAGTGGAACACTTGGCCTCATGCTTCAGGATCGTGCCGAGGAATGGAAGGATTACGGTATCCTCATCCCGACAGACCTGATCCCCTCCGATTCCGTGATCTGGCTCAAGAAGAACGAGAACGATACCGAAGCAGCCCTCGACAAAATCGTCCGCGACCTGCATGCATCGGGCAAGATGATCGAGATCGCCAAGGCAAACCGTTTGCCGAATCTGAGCTATCTGGAAGAAGAGCATAACAAGCTCAAGGCTCAGTAATAAAGCGACGCAGTAAGCTTTAAATCCTATCGATCAGATCAGTTGCGGACGGTTCGCCCGCCCGCAACTTCAGAGCGTTTTAAGAAACGCAGCCGGATCATTCCCATGAAAGAAGCTCTGATTTCGCGCTTTATCGAGCTTACAAGCGCAATCGGCCTCAATTACGAATTTCTCAACAGCGGCTATGAAGTCGATATGTGGCTCAATGGTATGGTCACGACGCTTCAACTGGTCGTCATTACGATTCCGTTGAGCCTGTTTTTCGGCGTTGTGTTCGCAGGTGCGCTGACATCCGGCAAGCGCTGGCTGTCGGTGCCGATGCGCGGTTATGTCGAACTTACGCGCAATACACCGACGCTTGTGCAGCTGATGTGCGGCTTTCTCGTCCTCAACATGCTGATTTCCAACGCCATTGGCGGCGCGCAGAACAATCCGCTGACACCATTTTTCTGGGTGATCGCCATTACCGGCCTACATATCGCGGCCCTTCATGCCGAAGCGCTGCGCGGCGGCATCGAAGCCGTTCCGGGCACGACGATTGAGGCTGCGCGCGCCATCGGCTTCAATTCCTTGCAGGTGCTCATTTATGTGGAACTGCCGCTTGCCATCCGCACGGCATTGCCTGCCATCATCAACAACCTCGTCAATCTGGTGAAACTAACCACTGTGGGCTCGGCCATTGCAGTTGGCGAGATCACCTATGCCTCGATCCTGATCTGGACGCAGCGCGACAATGTCGTCGAGTTGATGCTGGTCATCCTTTTGTTCTTCAGCCTTATCAATCTTGTCGTTGCACGCATCGGCTACTGGTTTGAAAAACGCCTAGCAATTCCGGGATATGGCCAATGAATAGTGCACTCGAACAAAAGCCCGGCATCTGGCTGTCGCCGACAAGCGTCACGTTTACGACCATCATTCTCGCGGTGGCGCTGTGGTTCTATCTCGATCCTTCGCTTGGCCGGATATGGCTCGACTGGCTGCCCTATCTTGGCAAGGGCTTTGCCATGAATGTGCTGATCAGTGTTCTTGCGATCACGCTTGGCACTGTTGTCGGAATACTGATGGGAATCATGGAGCTTGCGCCCTACCGCATCATTCGCGCGCCAGCCGTGACCTATGTGCAGATTTTCCGCAACGCGCCGCATCTCGTGCTGATCTTTGCCGCAACCTATATTTTCCCGTTTGAGCTGGTGATTTTCGGCAATTACATCGCCTTCCCCGACTGGATCAAGGCTGTCGTCGGCCTTGCCATTCCTGCAAGCGCGCATATTGCAGAAATTACCCGCGGCTCCATTCAGTCGATACCGACCGCGCAGTGGGAAGCGTCGCAGGGGCTTGGTTTTTCACGCCTGCAATCGCTGCGCTGGATCATCCTGCCACAATGCATCAAGCGCTCGCTGCCGCCATGGATGAACCTTTATACCTCCATCACCATGGGGACCGCACTGGCCTCGCTCGTCGGCGTACACGAGTTGCTGCATTCGGCAACCGACGCCAGCACAGCCGTGCAGCGCAATGATTTCACCGTCATCATTTATCTTACCGTTTTGATGGCGTTCTTCCTCTTCTGCTATCCGGTGTCGCGCTTTACCCAGCGGCTCGAAAAGCGGCTTTCCTCCCGCTGACAAGGATCGGAAACTATATGAGCGATACCCATAAAACCACGCTGGTCGAACTGGAAAACGTGCATCTGTCTTTCGGGCAGAATGAAGTTTTGAAGGGCATCGACCTCACCATCAACAAGGGCGATGCCGTCTCGATCATCGGGCCGTCGGGCTCGGGAAAATCGACCATCCTGCGCTGCATCAATGGTCTTCTCATCCCGCAATCGGGCAAGATCACGGTGGGGTCGACGCGCGTGGATGAACTGAAAACCGAGGCCGAACGCATTACCTTGCGCAAGCGCATCGGTATCGTGTTTCAGCAGTTCAACCTGTTCCCACATCTTTCGGTTCTCGAAAACATCACCATTGCGCCGGTCAAAATCCTGCGCACGCCAAAAGCCGAAGCCGAACGCCACGCAAAAGAACTGCTGGAAAAGGTGCGTCTCGGACACAAGACCAATGCCTATCCAGGCGAATTGTCCGGCGGGCAGCAGCAGCGCGTCGCCATTGCGCGTGCACTTGCCATGCGCCCGGAACTGGTGCTGTTTGATGAAGTGACCTCGGCGCTTGATCCTGAAACGGTCGGCGAAGTGCTGTCCGTCATTCGCGATCTCGTCAATGAGGGCATGACCAGCATTCTCGTCACCCACGAAATGCGCTTTGCCGAAGAAATCAGCGACAAGATCGTCTTTACGGAAAACGGTCGCATCATCGAACAAGGCACGCCGGATCAGCTTTTCTATAAATCGAAGAACCCACGCATCAGCGCTTTCGTCAACGGGCTTGGCGGGACAGGAAACCGCGTCAATGAAGGCGGCGAGGGTATCTGACATGACTGACCAAGTGACAGCAAAGCTGAGTCAGGCCATCATCGACTCAAAGCCTTCCACAGAAGCTATCGCCATTGCGCGCACGGCAATCGTCGATTTTCTCGCCTGCGCGCTGGGGGGGGCCAGCGATCGCAGCACGCAGCTTGTGACAAAAGTTCTTGGCGCAGGCGGCAATGCCGCTTTGATCGGCCAGACTGGGACCGCCGATCCATTCAGCGCCGCGCTTATCAATGGCCATGCCGCCCATGTGCTCGATTATGACGATGTACATGGCAGTGTGCGCGGACATCCGACCATTGCAATCATCCCGGCTCTTCTTGCTATTGCAGCAGAAAACGACGTCAGTGCAGACGCGTTCATCGCGGCCTATATCGTCGGGCTTGAAACTATGGCGCGCCTTGGGCTTGCCATGGGTACAAAACATTATGAAACAGGCTTTCACGCAACCGCAACGCTTGGCACAATCGGCGCTGCGGCAGCGGTTTCGCATCTGCTCACATTCGATGCCTCGACCACGGCCACAGCGCTTGGTCTTGCCGCCACGCAATCGGCAGGCCTGCGCCTGCAATTCGGCTTTGATGCAAAGCCGCTTCATGTAGGGCTTGCCGCGCGCGCAGGCTTGAGCGCGGGGCGATTGGCTGAAGCAGGATTTCAGGGTGCACCTGATTTCATCGATAGTCCGATTGGCTTTTTCAAGGCCTTTGCCTTTGGCGGTGAGGATGTCTCCCGCGTCACGCAAGGTTGGGGTGCGCCATGGCAGATCGTCGTGCCGGGCTTGACGCTCAAAGCCTTTCCCTGCTGCACGGCGGCGCATCCGGTTGGCGTTGGCGCTTTGGCATTGCGCAATGAAAAGGCGCTGCACCCCGATCAGGTGGCAGCCGTTTCCATCACCTTTCCGCCCGGTGGCGATGCCGCACTGGTGACGACAAAGCCTGTAACCGGGATCGACGCGCGTTTCAGCCCGGAATATGTCTTTGCCGCAGCGCTTCGCGATGGAAAACTTGCCATTTCCCATTTTGACGAACGTGCCGTCGATAGCGATCTGGCAGAGCTTGCAGCAAAGGTAACACGGCGCCACGACGAGAGCGCACAGCGTCTGTCGCCCGATCCCAAAACCCGCTTCGTCATCATCGATGTGACGCTGAAAGACGGTTCGACATTATCGCAACGTGTTGATGGCCTGCCCAGCATCAGCGACCCGACAGACAAATTCAAGGACGCCACCGGCAATGATCCGCGCTTTGCAGAGATTCCGGCCCTCGTTCAATCCATGACCACAGCAGGTGACTTGCAAAAGCTCATTGCGCTGCTCAACCAGTCCCCGGAGTAAAAACCATGACCAAAAAACAAATGCATCTCGGCCTCTTCCTGCAAGGTGCTGGCCACCATGTTTCGGGCTGGCGTCACAAGGATGCAGAATCGGGCAGTGAAAATTTCGACCTTTTGCAGCGGCTTGCCAAGGAAGCCGAGCGCGCAAAGTTCGACATGGTGTTTCTGGCCGATGGCCTGACCAGCGGTGCCGATGCGCATCCATCGATGGTTGCGCGCTTTGAACCTTTGACGCTGCTCTCGGCCCTTGCCATGGTCACAGACAAGATCGGTCTTGCCGCCACCGCCTCGACCACCTATGGCGAGCCCTATCATACGGCGCGTGCCTTTGCGTCGGTCGATCATTTGAGCCATGGACGCGCTGCATGGAATATCGTGACGACATCCTATGCGCGTACGGCCAATAATTTCTCCAAAAGCCATCCCGAACATGACGAGCGCTATGCGGTGGCGCAAGAATTCGTCGATGTCGTGCGCGGTCTGTGGGATAGCTGGGATGACGATGCTTTCCCCAAAGACAAGGAAAAAGGCATTTATGCCGATCCGAACAAGGTCCATGTGCTGCATCACAAGGGCAAATATTATTCGGTTCAGGGTCCGCTCAATATCCCGCGCTCACCGCAGGGCCATCCGGTGCTCATTCAGGCTGGATCTTCCGGTCCCGGTCAGGATCTGGCCGCGCGCATTGCCGATATTGTTTTCACGGCGCAGCAAAGCCTCACCGAAGCACAGACCTTTTATACAAGCCTCAAGGAGCGTGTGGCCAAAGCCGGTCGCGATCCCGACAGCGTTGCAGTGATGCCCGGCTTCATGCCGGTGATCGGTGACAGTTTCGAGGATGCTACCGAAAAGCTCAAGCAACTCAACCGCTGGACGGATATCAAGAGCGCCATGCCGCTTCTCGAAGAGCGCATCGGGCATAATCTGGCCGATTACGATCTCGACGGCCCCTTACCCGATCTTCCACTTTCCGATCAGCTTCGCAGCCGTGCGGAACTTTTGCGCGATCTGGCACGACGTGAAAACCTCAGCATCCGTGATCTGGCGCTACGTGTTGCGGCCGGTCGCGGCCATCACATCGTGCTTGGCACGCCGGAAGACATTGCCAACCGGATGCAGGAATGGTTTGAAGGCAAGGCTGCCGATGGCTTCAATGTCATGCCACCTTATTTCCCGGGCGGTCTTGAAGATTTCAACAGGCAGGTTGTGCCTATCCTTCAGGAGCGCGGTCTTTTCCGCACTGAATATACAGGCACCACGTTGCGCGATCATCTCGGCATTGCGCGTCCAGAACTGAAAACCGCCTGAATTCATGAGCAAACGCCGTGGGCTTAAAGATAGGCCCACAGCGTTACAATTCGCCCATTTTCCACGTCAGGAGCGTAGAGCCGATGCGGCGCTCATGCGCAGCGTCAAAAGTGCGGGAACCAGCGAAACGATTGCTGCGACCGCGATAAAGCCCAATGCGAGCCAGACATCGCTCATGGCAAACTCGACCGGCATTTTGACCGCAGTCGTTGCGGTCAGCCACGATGTGATGGCGCGCGCAACAGCATATCCAATCGCCAATCCCAGCAAAATCCCCAACATCAGCAGAAAAAACAACTCGCCCCAGACGATTGCCATGATGGAACGGACCGGCGCGCCCAGCGCCCGCAGAGCGCCGATCTGGCGTTTGCGGGCACCAATATGCATGATGGCAACCAGCAGCAGGGCAAAGACCACGATGACCTGCGTCCCCACGGCAATGCCCATCAGCAAACTGCGCGCATCACCCAGTGTCGAATAAAGCCTTGTCAGCACTTCTGCCGGAAAAATTGCCAGCGTCCGGTCAGATCGGTATTCCTGTCGCAGCCGATAGGCATCGGCAATGGTTTTCGGCTTGACGAGAATGGCTGGTACGCCGGGACTGTCAGCATCAAAAGTCTCGTCAAGTGCTGCATCGACATCAATCTCGTGATCGTGGCTATGATCATGCGGCGCTTCATTGCTCAAAATGCCAAAGCCGTTGCCCGGCTTCTCATTGTCGTCATCGTGATCGTGCTCATCATGCGCACTCATGCCATGGAGTTGCCAGACCGTGCGGATCGGCACAAGGATAGCGCGATCCCATGCCGTGCCGGTCGGGGCCATCTTGCCTGACACCTGATAGCTTAATTCGGTATGGGCGTGGCCGCCGGTCTCAACCGTTCCATGCATCGGATTGACCTTGGCGCCAACGGGCAGATCGACCGCCGAACCGATCACAGCCTCTCCAAGCCGAGAAAACAATGCGCCTTGGCCAAGTTTTGGCGACAAGGCTGAAATGAGCGCACTCGTAGTGCCGACAATGGGAAAGCCCATGGCGCTGTCGCCAAAGCCGATCGGTGCCGCAAAAGCCACCCGATTGTCATTGGCAAGTTTTCCAAGCATCGCGCCCGACATCAGCGGCAGGGGCGATGGCTGCAAGAACACCGAGGAAAGGGTCAGTTGCGTGTCGCTGCCCGCAGCCCCGATCACCAGATCAAACTTGTCTGAGGCCCGCGCCGTGCCAAGCCGCACCGCACGCTCCTGCAAGGTCACGACAGAACTCAAGGCAACTGACAAGGCCAGCAAGATCACGATGGCGATGGCCCCGCTCCAGAAGCGGCGCAGATCGGCAAGAATGAAACCAATCATGACAAGACCTCCGCGCTGTCGCTCACAATCTTGCCGCCCTCAAGACGGATACGGCGTTGCAGAGTTTGCATAAGCTCTGGATCATGCGTGACGACGATCAGTGTTGCTTTTTCCTGGCTCGCCAGCCGCACCAGCAGTTCTGCGACACCCGCTCCGGTTTTCTGATCGAGACTGGCGGTCGGTTCATCCGCCACGATCACGCCGGGCCGCGACAGCAAAGCACGCGCAATCGCTACACGCTGCATCTCACCACGTGACAATGTCTCGATATGCTGGGTAGGACGGGCAATACCCACGGTTTGAAGCAATTCAAGCGCCCGTGCACGGTCATCTGCCTTCACGCCGCGATTGAGTTTGAGCGGCAACAGCACATTGGCCAGTGCCGAAAGGCCGGGGAACAGATGAAAATCTTGCATGACCAGCCCGATATTGCGTGCACGAAACGCATCGCGCCTGAAGGCTGAAAGGCTGCTGATTTCCGTTTCACCCCACGTTACGCGTCCGGTCTTCACCGGTTCCAGACCCGTTATGGCATTCACCAGTGTGCTTTTACCCGAACCCGATGCGCCCGTAACAGCAAGATGGCCACCTGCAGGCAAATTGAAATTTTCAATAGCAAGCACAGGGAGTGCCAGTCCCGGAAAACGCACTTCCAGATCGTTGATCTCGAGCGACAAGCCCGACGATTTCGGTTCTCTCATCATCAAACCGTCTTGAAAGAAGCATCGCGCAGACGAAGCTGGCTGACAAAACCTGTCTCGGGATCGGTCCACGAGCCATATTCAAGCGTGCCGCGCGTGACGATTGGTGCATTGAACTGCACGAATGTCTGTTTGGCGGCGAGATAAACCACCATGATATTGTCGGGCCAGTCGGAATCGGATGAGCAGAACGGACAGATCGACATGGGAATTTCGGTCAGCACGAAAAAATTGGCCTCGGCCTTCAAGGGCGGCGCCATAAACCCTTTGATCTCGACCTCGCTGCCCGATGCAGCCTTGACCTGATCGGAGAACTCCAGCCCCAGCACGCCAAAGCTTTTGTAGAGATTATCAAAGCCAAGCTGCTCTGCGGCATGCGCTTTATTCGCCACACACGTCATGGGTGCCGCTGCCAGCGCACCAAGCACGAACTGCCTGCGGTTGAAATGCTGTCGCGCACGCATCTAAAACTCCATCACAAAATAGAATGGACAGGCGAGAAACCCGCCTGCCCATAGAGTATCAAAGATTACTCAGACTTGGCCTTACCCAGCGCCAGCGCATCGGCGAGCACGCGATAAACATCGCTCTGTTCCATATAGCCGCGCAGACCTTCGGAACCCGGACCCGTTGCCTGAAGCACCACGTCATCGACAGCATGAACGCCGGTATCATCTTCCCTGGGGATATTGCCCTGAACGAAGACTGCACCCGGAACGTCCTTATACGCTTCGTTGGCTACATATTCGCCCTTTTCGTTCTGGATAGCTGGAACGAATGCTCCATCCATCTTCGGACGGAAGGTTTCGTAATGATCCGGGCCGTTATTGGCGGCAAGGAACAGACGACGGGAGACATCGATGCGGTCTGGATATCCGTCACCATTGCTGTCTTCATAATTCGGGAAACCGGCATTGTCATAGGTGCCAACCTTCTCGCGCATGTCATCACCCGGCTTTTCATCATCGACAGTGCCGATGATCGCCACACCATGCGTGTGGTCGCCGGTGACGATAACCAATGTATCAGGGTTATTTTTCGCAAATTCCTGCGCAAGACCGACAGCCTTGTCGAACTCGATGGTTTCAACCAGCGCACGGTCCCAATCGAGCGGATGGCTCATCTTGTCGACCGAAGCACCCTCCACCATCAGGAAGAATCCGTCCGGGTTTTTGGAAAGCTTTTCGAGCGCGGTTTGGGTCATCTCGACCAGACCCGGCTGATTAGGGAACTTGTCGACAGTGCCTTTTTTGAGGAATTCACGGTCGAGCGTCACATCCATATTGCCGGTATGGAACAGCCCCAGAAGCTTGTCTTGATTGGATTGAGCAGAAGCTGCAAGCTCTTCCTTGCTGGTGGCCAGCGCGTAACCTGCATCCTTGAACAACTGGATGTAATCCTTGTCGTCCTTGCGCTTGGAACCCGGCACATCCTTGGCGAGGAAATAGGCCGAACCACCGCCGAGCAGAACGTCCGGCTTCACATCATAGAACATGCCGACGATGTCAGCCTTATCAGCCCGCTTGCGCGTATGGGCGACGAGCGCTGCGGGCGTTGCATCCTGAATTTCAGACGTCGTGACAATACCGACCGACTTCTTTGTCTCACGACGCAGCGCTTCGGCGATGGTTTCGACCTTGGGGTCGTCCTGGCTCGCGGGCGTGCGATCAGCATAAACACCCAGCGCATTCACGCGTGACTTGTGGCCCGTCATATAGGCCGACATGGTGTTGGCGCTGTCGGTGGCAATCGAATGCGTGGACGAGGTGCCGATGAAGGCAACCGGCGGAATGTCATCCATGTTGAGGCGGCCATTGGCCTTGCCTTCGGTCATGCCCTTGGACATGATGCGGGCGCCGGTGCGATGCGCAACCGAAAGACCATCGGCAATCAGGAAAATGACGTTCTTGGCCTTGGCTTCATTGCCGGTGGCATAAACATCCCAGTTGACGGATTTCTGTTCGTCGCCTGCTGTTACTTCAACCTTGTAATCGCCAGCCTTGGCAATTTTCAGATCGCGCAAGATCAGCGCGGAACCCAGAACCTTGTCTTCCTTGCCCTTTTCTTCGGCAACGAACTCGGCCTTGCTGCCGAACACGGCTTCGTAGTCCTGACCGTTGACAGTAACCTTGACGTCTTCTGGTTTGACGACCTTATCAAACTCGATCTTGAAGTCGAAGGGTGAGTTGACAAGGATTGTTGCCCGGTCGAGCGGATAGACGGTTGCAGCGCTGGCTGCGGTCGTCAGCATGGTCGCCGATGTGAGAGCAAGAAGCAGTTTGCGCATATCAGAAATCCCCACTGTGTAATGCGTGTGGACGTCAGATAAGAAAATTAGATGACACTGGTATAACAGTCAGATGATTTGCCGGTAAAATTTCATTTGCCCACTTACAATCTTGGTCATTCGCCTCAGTATGAGCACATCTAAGCCTTTTATTTGGTGAGCCATTGCATCGTTGACAGCCAATATGCTGGCTCGTTAGCCTGCTACGGTGACATCTTCTGATGTCCATTTCGCCCCCCCAGGACGCGTCACACCAACAGGAAACTTCATGAAACTCATAGCCCTCCTCGCCACCGCTGCCGGTATTGCAACAACGAGCTTTGCCCATGCCGAAACCACCACCTACACGATCGATCCGACACACACATTCGTGACCTTTGAAGCTGCCCGCCACTTCAATACCTCGACCCTGCGCGGACGTTTCGACAAGACAGAAGGCAAGGTCGAATATGATAGCGCAGCCAAAAGCGGCAAGGCCGAGATTGCCATTGACCTTGCTTCGGTGAGCACCGGTGTGGAAGACCTCAACAGCCACCTCAAGGGTGAGGACTTCTTCAACGTCGCCAAAAATCCGACCGCCCGGTTTGTCGGAGACAAGTTCACCTTCGAGGGCGACAAGGTGACTTCCGTTGACGGTACGCTGGAGTTGAACGGTCAGACCAACCCGGTCACGCTGAAGGCTTCGAACTTCAACTGCTATGACAATCCGATGTTTAAAAAGCAGGTCTGCGGCGGCGATTTCGAAACGACGATCACACGCAGCAAATGGGGCATGACCTTCGGCACACCGGGCATCCCCGACGATATCCGTTTGTTGATACAGGTCGAGGCGGTGAAGCAGTAAATACTGCAACGAATTTTCCAAACCCTCTGCCCGCATTTTACGGCGGGCAGAGACGCTTCAAACCTATATATGAGCACTACTCTCAACTATTTTGATGAGTTTGATCCTACGCAAAGATATGCAGGGTGATCTGTTCTAAATCATCCACAGTCTGGCTATTCGGACACCATCGTGATGTCGGCGAAGCCAGCCATGGAGAACAGATAAAATGCGTAAGTTTGCAATTCCATTCGCTGCTGCTGGCCTTTGCATGATGATGGCCGCACCCGCCCTGGCTGAGAATATCGAAGTCCATATGCTCAACAAGGGCGCTGAAGGCGCCATGGTTTTCGAGCCTTCCTACATCAAGGCCAATCCCGGTGACACGATCACCTTCATTCCCGTCGACAAGGGCCATAATGTCGAATCGATCAAGGGTATGATCCCCGATGGGGCCGAAGCCTTCAAAAGCAAGATCAATGAAAACTACGTTCTGAATGTCAGTGAACAGGGCGCGTATTTCGTGAAATGCACGCCGCACTACGCGATGGGTATGGTTGCACTGATTGTTGTTGGCGATAATCCAGCCAATCTCGAGCAGATTGTTTCGGCCAAGAAGCCCAAGGCCGTTCAGACCAGACTGGATAAGGCGATCGCCAGCGCGCAATAGCAGCAAGCTGGTGCACGGTTTAAAATCAGAGTGGGTGTGAGGATATGATGACAATGCAAAACGGTCTGCCGGCCTCCCCCGCAACCGCCCCCTCTGAGCGCCGCGCGGCGATAGCACGCGGCTTCAAGAAAACCGGGCCCGCACTTTTCACCTATGGGTTCCGCCCGTTTTTTCTGGGCGGAGCCGTCTGGGCCATTGTGGCCATGCTGCTCTGGATATTATCCCTCACCTTTGGCCTATCCATTGGTGGCGCTTATGGCGCGCTGAACTGGCACGCGCATGAAATGGTGTTCGGCTTTTCATCGGCCATTCTGGCGGGCTTTCTTCTGACCGCCGTACCCAACTGGACGGGCCGCCTGCCGGTTTCCGGGATGCCGCTTGCCCTCCTTTTTGGCGCGTGGCTGGCCGGACGTCTCATATTTCTTAACCCTGATCTGACACACCTCTATATAGCGGTGGCCGTCGAAAGCCTGTTCCTGCCGCTGCTTCTGTTCATCGCCGCGCGCGAAATCATCGCCGGTCAGCAATGGAAAAACCTCAAGGTTCTGGCAGGTGTCGTCGGTGTCACTCTGGCCAATCTAGGCTTTCATTATCTGGCTTTATCGGGTGGCGATGTGGCAATGGCCAATCGTATCGGCGTAAGCGCCTACGTGCTGCTGATCATGCTGATCGGCGGACGAATCGTGCCCAGTTTCACACGTAACTGGCTGAACCGTGCCGGATCGACGCGCTTTCCCACACCCTTCAACCGCTACGACGCCTTATCTATTCTGGTCGCGGTCATCGCCTCTCTTGGCTGGATACTGATCCCGGAATCGACACTGACCGCAATCGCTGCAATCATCACCGCTGTCCTTCATGCAATACGCCTTTATCGCTGGCGCGGCTGGTCTGTGGCGCGTGAAAAGCTTCTTCTGGTGCTGCATATTGCCTATGCCTTTGTACCGGTCGGCTATATCGCCATTGCCTGTTCGGCACTGGGGCATCTCAATCCTTATTCCTCGCTGCATATCCTGACCGTCGGGGTGATCGGATGCATGATGCTGGCCGTAATGACACGGGCCACGCGCGGCCATACCGGACATGCCCTCACCGCATCCCCGACGACGCAGATCGCCTATCTCTGCCTTATTCTGGCAGCACTGCTCCGGCCTTTTGCTGAAATAATGCCGAACTTCTTCCACACCTTCCTTGCGGGATCGGCACTTCTGTGGATGATGGCATTCGGGCTGTACGTGTTCGAATATGGCCCGATGCTGCTCAAGAAACGCAAAAGTGCATCATAAGCGACTGTAGCGCACATCCATCTAAAATCAGGACTGGACCACCGTCGCTGAAAAAGCCTAATTTCCTGGCACAAGCAACCGCCTGCGAAAGGACAGCACTTGGACGGTGATTTCCTGCTCGTTGTAAAGGCATTCTGGCTGTATCTGCCGCTGCCTTTTTTGATTGCCTTGGCCATAGGGCGTTACACGACAGCAAAAACCGCCGTCTTTTTTCTCTCCCTGCTGCTTTTCATTCTGGTTGCGATGACCGGCTTTGCGATGCTGGAATTCAAGCGCACGCCAGCAGCAATCTATGATTCGTCTGCGCTGCTCTCCGCCTTTACCGGTTATGTCGCCTTTCCCGTTTTTGCGGTCTTCGTCTATGGGCTGCTGATCGGCCATTGGTTACGACAACGCAACAAAAGCTAATCAGAGAGCGTTCCGACCGCCAGATACGGGAATAACGATACGGTGACGCATTACCGATTGCATTCGGACGGAGGGAATACTAGCGTGTGCCGGTTGTGGTCGCTCCAGTCGATGTTTCAACTTGAATTCCTGTGGGAGCAGGAAGATCGATCAGGAGCAATCCAATGGTAACATCCCCTATCGAAGCACCGCTGCGTCTGAACGTGTTGCGGTGCGGCACATTTCCCTGATGTGAAGACGTAATACGATAAAATGCTGAAAGGTTTCAAGATGAGCTGGACACCCCATGGACGCCACCTGATTGCCGGTGACTGGGTTGCGGGAGATAAAACTTTCACCTCTGCGCCGGCGAGTGGCCCGGCGCACGAATTCGCTGTCGGCACACCTGAACTGGTGACACGCGCCTGCGAAGCGGCGGAAGATGCATTCTGGACCTATGGCTATACATCGCGTGAAGAACGCGCCGCCTTCCTCGATGCCATTGCTGATGAGATTGAGGCACGCGGTGCCGCCATTACCGAGATCGGCACGCAGGAAACCGGCTTGCCGGCAGGACGTCTGGAAGGTGAGCGTGGCCGCACCACCGGCCAGCTGCGTCTTTTTGCCAGCCATATCCGCAACGGCGAATATCTCGACCGCCGCATTGATGAAGCCCAGCCGGATCGCAAGCCCGCTCCACGCCCCGAAATCCGTCTGGTTCAGCGTCCGATCGGCCCAGTGGCCGTGTTCGGCGCATCCAATTTCCCACTTGCCTTCTCAACCGCAGGCGGCGACACCGCAGCAGCACTTGCAGCAGGTTGCCCGGTCGTTGTGAAAGGCCATTCAGCACATCCGGGAACCGGTGAAATCGTTGCCGACGCCATTTTGGCGGCTATTGAGAAGACCGGCATGCCGAAAGGCGTTTTCAGCCTCATTCAGGGCGGCGACCGCAAGGTCGGTGAAGCGCTGGTCACGCATCCGCTCATCAAGGCCGTCGGCTTCACAGGCTCTCTCGGCGGTGGACGCGCACTCTTCAATCTTTGTGCACAGCGCGAAGAACCCATTCCGTTCTTCGGCGAACTGGGCTCGGTCAACCCGATGTTCCTGCTGCCCGAAGCACTGAAATCACGTGCAGTGTCACTTGGTGAAGGCTGGGCAGGCTCGCTCACCATGGGTGCCGGCCAGTTCTGCACCAATCCCGGCATTGCCGTCGTCATTGACGGTGCCGACGCCGACACTTTCGTGAAAACAACCCGTGATGCACTTGAGAAAGTTGCACCGCAGGTGATGCTGACAGACGGCATCGCGCAAGCTTATCAGGACGGCAAGGCCCGTTTCGACAGCCGCAATTCGGTCAAGCCGGTACTTTCCACTGAAAGCAAAGGACGTGAAGCTTCGCCGAACCTTTATGAGACGACCGGAGATGCGTTCCTTGGTGATCATACCCTCGGTGAAGAAGTCTTCGGTCCGCTCGGCCTCGTCGTGCGCATCAAGTCCGTTGATGACATGGTGCGTCTTGCCAAGGGGTTTGACGGCCAGTTGACCGCTACCTTGCATATGGATGAGGGCGATGCCGAAGCCGCTCGCAAGCTTTTGCCGGTTCTCGAGCGCAAGGCTGGCCGTGTATTGGCCAACGGTTTCCCGACTGGCGTGGAAGTGGTCGATTCAATGGTTCATGGCGGACCTTATCCGGCTAGCACCAATTTCGGCGCAACCAGCGTTGGAACGATGTCGATCCGCCGCTTCCTGCGCCCCGTCAGCTATCAGAATATCCCTGAAGGCGTTCTGCCCGCTGATATCGCCTGATTGAAAACGACCGCGGCCTCGGATGATCCGAGGCCGCTTTTTTTAGTGTGCTTAACAGCAGCCCCCCCCTCTCGTCTCTCGTTCGCATTGTTTAGATTGTTGTTCTACCTAGCCACGTGCCGATGAAAGCAACCGGCGGAATGTCTTCCATGTTGAGGCGGCCATTAGCCTTCCACTCCGTCATATCGATGAGAGAAATTTCTATCTTACACCTTTAATTCTTTTACAGCATCGTGCTTTGTGCGTCCAAACGGACGCACCGCGCTCTAAAAAACATTAGCCGGATTTATACAATTAACTAAATTTAACATTTAAGTTATAGCTTGCATTTAATTGCCAGCTACGCTTGTTTGTTTGTGGAGTTTAATTGGCAAGTTAAAGGATCGGCCATGGCAACCGAACTAAACCGCTACCAGCCCTATGCAATTGGCTTACTGCGTATTGTAGCCGGACTTCTATATCTCGAGCATGGCACACAAAAAGCATTTAGTTATCCCATTCCCGGACCGGAAACACTCAGTGCTCTTTCCTTTACCTCGGCTGGTCTCGAATTGATCGGCGGCGTGCTGATTATTCTCGGCTTCTTTACCCGGCCAGTCGCGTTTATTTTGTCGGGGCATATGGCTTTTGCCTATTTCCTCGCACATTTCCCGAAAAGCTTTTTCCCTGTCGCAAATGGTGGTGACGCAGCCATACTGTTCTGCTTCATATTCCTTGCACTGGTGACGACGGGTGCGGGCGCTTTCTCGGTCGACAACCGCGCAGGCTAAACGCGCCACTGCGATGGACGGTCTGCATTATTATTGTTGGGTGTTCATGGTGGGCGCGACAGGGATTGAACCTGTGACCCTTCGCGTGTGAAGCGAATGCTCTCCCGCTGAGCTACGCGCCCTGAAAAGCAAAGATTCTGCTTGTAAGGTGAGGCGGATATACGTGGCTCACCCAGACAAAGTCAAGCGCCGGTTTTCCCGGCGCTGATATTTTTTAAAATGCCTTTAAAGCGATGCCAGTCGTGAACCGGCGGTCTTCTCAAACGCCTTCTGCATACCGGCATCACGGTCGTAGACATCGTTGAAGTAGCGGATATTTCCATTCTTATCAGGCCACGCCGTGAAGTATGAAATATATACCGGAACCGGCTCCGCAACCTTCAAGCCGCGTTCGTTCTTGCCAAAATATTTGTCGAGATCCGACACTTGTTTACCAAGCACCGCGGCCGCCATTGCGCGGGGATTTTCCAGACGAATACAGCCATGGCTAAGCGCCCGCATATCGCGTTTGAAATAGGATTTAGCAGGCGTGTCGTGCATGTAGATGTCGTGGCTGTTGGGGAACAGGATTTTGAGTTCACCCAAGGCATTATCAAGGCTCGGCTTCTGGCGGATGCCGACATGCGCCTTGCCGGTCGCAACCGCGCTCCAGTTGACGGCACTGGCCGAAACCTTCTTACCGCCGACATAGACTTCATAGCCGTTGCGGTCGAGATAGCTCGTATCACGCATGACCTTGGGCAGCATTTCATTAAGCACGATCGAGCGCGGCACGCCCCAGGACGGATTGAAGACCACCGTCTGGACCTTGTTATAGAAGAAATAGGTCTGATGCGTCGGCGAGCCGATAACCACATTCATGGCGAGCTTTTCGTGACCATTCTCGAAATATTCAGCACGGTAGGCAGGCTGGTTTACCATCACATAACGATTGCCGAATTGATGCGGCAACCAGCGCAAACGCTCCATGGAATAGAGAATACGATCGCGTTTGACCGTTTCCTGCTCGCCCTGAAGGGCAGAAATGGTATTTTTGCCGATAACGCCATCAGGCCTGCTGCCTGACAATGCCTGATAATCCTTGATCGCAGATACCAATTGCGGATCATAAAGGTCCGATTCTGCATGTGCTTGCAGCACATCCCGATGCTGCGCCATGTAATCAGAAGGCGCATGGCGGCTGATGAGTGCAACGACCTTGCTCAACTGATCGCTCGTGTCGCCCGGACGGATGGCGCGGTCAAGCGTGACACGAATGGATGGACCCGAAGGCAGATCGATTTCCGACAGTTCCCGCTTCAATGCGGCATATTGCTGATTGTCCGGCTGGAAGCCATGCAGATAGGCAGCCGGATCGCTATCGCTGGCGAGTTTTGCCAGGGTTTCCTTCAGATCAACGCGTCCGCGCGGAAGGTCATAGAAACCGCTGAGGCGATTGGCGATTACACGCCCCTCGCCTGCATCCAGCGCATAACGAAGCGCACGCGCCGACATGCGGATTTCAAATTCGGCTAGCTTCTGCTGTCGCTCTTCCATCTGGGCCGGATCAAAGTGATCTGCCGGAATGCTGACCGCATATTCGTCCGGGTTGAGCCCATCCTCACCGGCACGGGCAAAAAATGCCGCAAGTTGCTTGGAACGATCCAGCACCTTGCCGTCAGCCGACCACATGAAGGCATGATTGACCGAATAATAAGAGACAATGGCCTCGGCGATCGATTTTTCCGCTTTTACATCCACCGATTTGAGATAGGCGGATGCGGCATCGAAAGCGCGGCTTGCATCCGTCTCGGTCTTTTTCTGCGCGCCAATGGGCGACATGCCCGACGTTAATGGATCAATTTGAGCAGATTGTGTGGCAGCGGTTACCTGCATGTCGAGACCACTGAAATCAACTTTGACCAGTGCATCAGCCTTGTAATCGTAAACTTGCGGACCTTTCACCGTCACGCGCTCCACCGGAGGAATGACGCGTCTTGGCGCGGCCGGTGCCGAAGTGACGTTTGCCTTTGGCGTTTTGGTGGAACCGTTTGCCTTCGGCGCTCTTGGCGCAACAGCTGCGGGTGGAACGGGTGCTGCAGGCGGCTGCACTGCCTGCTGGCGGCGCTGCTGAAACAGCTCCATCAGCGAGTTTGCCGCGCGCCCCTCATTTACCGGTAAAACGACCGTAGCCGCGAGAGCCAGCATCATCGCATTGCGTGAGGTTTTGGTATTCATACGCATGCGCCAGAAAAACTGCATTTCATCCGCCCCAATTTTTGTCCGCCTCAAGAGCGATCCATCTTCACACTTGTCGATATCATTGATGAATCGTGTATAGAAAGTTTTAACGCTAACGCTTGCCCATGCAATTTATTGTTCGGGTTTAATCACAAATCCTTGAAACTGTCCGTGTCGAGTTCATTCGTTGAACAATGTGCCGCAGTGGCTTCCGTTTCGCATCGCGCTAAAAGCCCTACAGATTTCCCGAATGCTTTGCATCCGGGCTTTTTCCGCAACTATCCCACATACCGGTCAAGCGCCGGTTCGGGCAGGCAAGCAAGCAAGGTACCATGATGGCAGAAGCAAGCGCCGCCGATCTTTTTCCGCTCGGTAAAGACGACACCCCTTACCGCAAACTGACATCCGAACACGTTTCGGTCGATACGTTCAAAGGCCAGGAAATTCTCACCGTCGATGAAGAAGGCCTGCGCCTGTTGTCGGAAGCGGCCTTTGCCGACATCAACCATTTGCTGCGTCCGGGACATTTGCAGCAGCTTGCTAATATTCTCGAAGACCCCGAAGCCACCGACAATGACCGCTTCGTCGCCTATGATCTGTTGAAAAACGCCAATATTGCCGCAGGCGGCGTGTTGCCGATGTGTCAGGATACGGGCACGGCCATTATCATGGGCAAGAAGGGCCGTCGCGTCTGGACCGAAGGCGGCGATGCCGAAGCGCTAGGCACCGGTGTACTTGATGCCTATAACAAGAAAAACCTTCGTTATTCGCAGCTGGCGCCCATTGCCATGTTCGAGGAAAAAAACACCAAGAACAATCTGCCCGCCCAGATCGACATTTATGAGGAAGGCGAAGACGCCTATAAATTTTTGTTTATGGCCAAGGGCGGCGGCTCGGCCAACAAGACCTATCTTTATCAGGGCACGCCTTCGCTTCTCACCCATGACCGCATGATCGACTTCCTGCGTGACAAGATTTTAAGCCTTGGGACCGCCGCCTGCCCGCCTTATCATCTGGCCATCGTCATTGGCGGCACGTCAGCCGAAGCAAATCTGAAGACCGTAAAACTTGCCTCCGCGCGCTATCTCGATGCGCTGCCGACAAAGGGTTCGGAAACCGGCCACGCTTTCCGCGATCTTGAAATGGAAGCCGAAATTCACAAGCTCACGCAATCGCTTGGTGTCGGCGCGCAATTCGGCGGCAAATATTTCTGCCATGACGTGCGCGTCATCCGCCTGCCGCGTCATGGCGCATCCCTTCCCATTGGTCTTGGCGTTTCCTGTTCGGCAGACCGTCAGGCCAAGGGAAAGATCACCAAGGACGGCATTTTCCTCGAACAACTCGAAACCAATCCGGCAAAATACATGCCGGATATCGACGAGGAAAAGCTGTCATCACATGTGGTGCGCATCAACCTGAACCAGCCGATGCAGGACATCCTCAAGGAATTGTCAAAACATCCCGTCAAGACGCGGCTGTCGCTTTCCGGCCCCATTATCGTAGCGCGCGATCTCGCGCATGCGAAAATCCGCGAACGGCTCGAAAATGGCGAAGCCATGCCGGATTATTTCAAGGACCATCCGATTTATTATGCCGGTCCCGCCAAGACACCAACAGGCTATGCTTCGGGTTCTTTCGGCCCAACCACGGCAGGACGCATGGATTCCTATGTCGATCAGTTCCAGTCGTTCGGCGGTTCCATGGTTATGCTGGCCAAAGGCAATCGCTCGCGACAGGTACGAGAAGCCTGTGCACAGCATGGCGGCTTCTATCTCGGTTCCATCGGTGGTCCGGCTGCACGTCTGGCAAAGGACTGCATCAAAAAAGTCGACGTGGTCGAATACCCCGAACTTGGCATGGAAGCCATCTGGCGCATTGAAGTGGAAGATTTCCCAGCCTTTATCGTCACCGACGACAAAGGCAATGATTTCTTCAAGGAATTCAATCTCGAATAGCTTGAATATCAGGGGCGGTTTTTAAGCCGCCCTTTGTGTTTCAGCGCAACGGCTCGCGGGTCAGGCCCTTTTGAGCCAATTCATCCAGATATCCTTGCCAGCGTTTGTCTTTCTCAGTTCCCAGTTCATGCAGATAGGTCCATGAAAACAGCCCGGTATCGTGCATGTCATCGAAGGTGATACGCACGGCATAATTGCCGACCGGTTCCATTTTCATGATTTCGACATTGCGCTTACCGCCCACTGTCACACGCTGTTCGGGAGAATGGCCCTGCACCTCGGCGGAAGGCGACTGGACGCGTAGCAGTTCTGCGCTCAACTCAAAACGCTCGCCATTGTCGAACGCCACCGTCAGCAGCTTGCGGTCTTGCGACACGCGCAATTCAGTCGGCCAAACCTCGCTCATTGTTATTCTCCGCGTTCAAATCAGTGTCGTTTTGATAGGCTCCGCGCTGAAATATCGCAAGTTCGTACGCCGCGCTTCCGCGCCCTTGGCCCAGCCAAAACTGGACATTACCTTTGGGAAGCCTTATTTCAAACTATGATGCAGTTTTTCTTTACCGCATCACAGGAAAGTTGGCTTACGCGATGCAAACCAGTCAGGCCCGGCCTCTTGTTTCTCCGATCCGTCCCATGGTCGACCCCTTCGGGCGCA
The DNA here is from genome assembly GCA_032057925.1 of Rhizobiaceae bacterium. Taxonomy (GTDB): domain Bacteria; phylum Pseudomonadota; class Alphaproteobacteria; order Rhizobiales; family Rhizobiaceae; genus Brucella. Next base: position 307,324 of record DAMCEK010000006.1, on the reverse strand, counting down.
CCGTCAACTATTTGCGCGTCTCGGTAACGGATCGGTGCGATTTTCGTTGCACCTATTGCATGGCCGAACACATGACCTTTCTGCCGAAGAAAGACCTGCTGACGCTGGAGGAACTCGAACGGCTCTGCACGGTCTTCATCCACAAGGGAGTGCGCAAGTTGCGCCTGACCGGCGGCGAGCCGCTGGTACGCAAGAACATCATGCATCTGATCCGCCAGCTCTCACGCCATTTGCAATCGGGCGCACTGGACGAACTGACGCTGACGACCAACGGCTCGCAGCTTTCGCGCTATGCCGACGAGTTGGCGGAATGCGGTGTCAAACGCATCAACATCTCGCTCGACACGCTTGATCCTGAAAAGTTCCGCTCCATCACCCGCTGGGGTGATCTGGATCGCGTCATGGAAGGCATCGAGGCCGCGCAAAAGGCCGGGCTGCGCATCAAGCTCAATGCGGTGGCGCTCAAAGAAATCAACGAGTTCGAGATACCCGATCTCATTCGCTGGACCCATGGCCGTGGCATCGACCTGACGCTGATCGAAACCATGCCGCTGGGTGAAATCGAGTTCGACCGCACCGAGCAATATCTGCCGCTTTCGCAATTGCGCGATGATCTTGCGCGTGAGTTCACAATGACCGACATTCCCTACCGCACAGGCGGCCCCGCGCGCTATGTCAGTGTTGCGGAAACCGGCGGTCGTATCGGCTTCATCACACCGATGACGCACAATTTCTGCGAAAGCTGCAATCGCGTGCGTCTGACCTGCACCGGCATGCTTTATATGTGTCTGGGGCAGAATGACGATAAGGATTTGCGCAAAGCGCTGCGTGAAAGTGACAGCGATGACTATCTGGGCCGAGCCATCGATGAAGCGATCGCGCGCAAGCCCGAAGGTCATGACTTTGTCATTGAACGCAATCGCCCTGCGGTGGCGCGCCATATGAGCCTGACGGGCGGCTGATGCAGCCTTAATCGATCAAAGCTCAACAGCAGATAACTGTCGCAAAACCGAAATCAACGCGGTATTCAGTCAAAAACTGGAACCTTTGCTGTGTTAAACTCAAAAAATTTTTATGCCTGCCTTTTCATCATACTCGCCATGGGCTGTTTCACGCTCGGTGATACCATCACCAAATATATGCTCGCGGGGATGAATACAGGGCAATATATGCTGCTTCGTGGCTGCTTTGCCTCCGCAATGATCGCATTTCTGGCCTGGTATCATGGGGTCTTGCGCAGATATCCTCTGGATCGGATGACGGCGCTTCGCATCGTTGGCGATATCTGTGCGACGCTGACTTATATTTATTCACTGGGTCAACTGCCTCAACCTTTCTGTGCGGCTATCTTCCAATCAGCACCGCTTCTGGAAACACTCGCAGCCGCACTCATCCTTAAGGAGAAAGTCGACTGGCAGCGCTGGACCTGCGTGTTCATCGGTTTTGTGGGCGTTCTGATTATCATTCGCCCTGGCACGACCGGCGCCGCCGAATTCACGGCTGTTGCCATTCTGCTTGCCAGCGTTCTTCTGGTCACTTTGCGTGATATCGCCACGCGCCGTATCCCCAAAAACGTCCCGACGCACTATCTCTCGCTTCTGACCGCCGTTTCCATAACCGTTGCCGGTGCTTTTCTTGTTGCGCCCATGGGCGGCTGGCAAACGACCGCCCCGCTATCCATCGCCGTTATCGCAGGAGCTGCGGCATTGCTGCTTCTGGGCTACAATTTTCTGATCCGCGGACTGCGCGAAGGCGAAATCTCACTCATTTCTCCTTTTCGCTATTCCAGCCTGCTTTGGGCAATCGGGCTTAGCATGGCGGTGTTCGGCAACGCCCCGGACATCTTTACAATTGCCGGTTCGGTACTGGTGATTGGAAGTGGAATTTATGTCATTTATCGCGAAGCTGCTTTGAAAAAGCGCAACGGAGCAACTCTCAATCCGGCGAGTATCGGTACAAAATGACTGTGGATCAGAAAGAGCCTGCCGGAGCCATCATCGCGGGCGGTCAGTCAAGCCGGATGCATGAGGGTGGCATTGCCGGAGACAAGTTTCTTCAGCCGCTTGGCTCAACAACTGTCATTTTTCATGTTGCTGAACGCTTAAAGCCACAAGTAAGTCGGCTATTCATCAATGCAAATGGTGATCCACAACGTCTTGCCGCCCTTGATATACCAGTCGTCGTCGATAACCCCCACAGGCACGGCGGCCCACTGCCCGGCATTTTGACCGCCTTGCGTGAAGCCGAAGATTTTCCATGGCTGGTGACAGCCGCTGCCGACACACCCTTTCTGCCACACGATCTTGTCGCAAGGTTCATCAAACATCAGCAAAAGACAGACGGCGATATTGTGCTGGCAAGTTCTGCCGAGCGCGTGCACCCGCTGTTCGGCCTGTGGCGGACAAGTCTCATCCCTCGTCTGGAAGACTGGCTATCGACATGCGAAAAGGCAGGCGTATTGGCTTTTGCATCCTTTATCGGCTTTGAGGCGCTAGACTTTCCTTTTCAGACGACAAAAGATGGATCGGAGCGCTATGATCCATTTTTCAACATCAACCGTCCCGAGGATCTTGTCGCAGCACGGCGGCTGAATGGAATGATTGCATGACGCATAAACTCTTCGGCATTACAGGCTGGAAAAATTCCGGCAAGACCACAATGACCGAGAAACTGGTGCGATGCCTCACCGGGCGCGGCTACCGTATCGCCACCATCAAACATGCCCATCATGATTTTGACATCGATCATGAAGGCACCGATTCCTGGCGACATCGCAAGGCGGGAGCAGCCGAGGTTGCCATCGTCTCTGAGCGGCGCTTTGCCATCATGCATGAAAATCTGGATGCACCCGAACCGTCCTTGCAGGAAATCGTGGTCCGGCTTTCGCCCTGCGATCTCATTCTGGTTGAAGGTTACAAGCGGGAATCACACAAAAAAATCGAATTACGTCGAATTGGCGGTCATGAAGGACCGCCATTGGCCGATGACGATCCGAGCATTGTCGCGGTTGCCAGCGATTATCCAAGTGATTATCCACAAGCCGACAGCAAACTTCCTTCCTTCAGCATCGATGCAATCGAGGAAATCGCCGACTTTATCGAAGCACAGATGGCACTTTGAGGATTGCATAAATTAATTGCGCAACCCTCTTGTATTCGAGTGAAAACCTGTAGGAATATCAGTGTTCGACTGGATGAAAGAGACAAGCATGCGAAAAAATATTGCGCATGCTCGCCAGAACCATCTATTGGTAGCTGAAGGGGGCCTGCTACCAAACGCTGATCAGCGGCAAAGGAATACCCCACAGGTGGCTGAACCAGAACAACAATCAGGGAACCAGCCAGATTTAAAACGAGAGGATTTGAAATGCGCGTCTTAAAGCGTATCGTTACGGCAGCCTCAGTGGCAACCATCGCCGTCATGGCGGGCAACATCACCACGACCACCGCGGGGGCTCAGGAGCCGCTGAAAATCACCATTGGTACGGAAGGTGCCTACCCGCCCTTCAACTTCATCAAGCCGGACGGAACGCTGGCAGGGTTCGAGATCGATATTGCCAATGCGCTTTGCGATGAAATGAAAGCCCAATGCACGTTCGTCACGCAGGAATGGGACGGGACAATTCCTGCTCTTCAGGCTGGCAAGTTCGACGCCTTCATGGCGTCCATGTCGATCACGGAAGAGCGCAAGAAGCAGGTCGATTTCTCGGACAAATATTACAATACGCCTCCCGGCATCGCAGCGCCAAAGGATACCGACATCAAGGGCGTGACCAAGGAAGATCTTGCAGGCAAGACAATCGGCGTTCAGGGTTCGACAACCCACGCCAATTATTCGGAAAAGACTTTTACCGACAGCACGATCAAGACCTACCCGACGGCGGAAGAATATCGCCTCGATCTGGCAAACGGACGCCTTGATGCCGCCAATGACGATGTGGTCACGCTGAACGAGTGGCTGGAGTCGCCTGATGGTGCCTGTTGCAAGCTGGTTGGCACCTTTCCGCCGGTCACAGAAATTCATGGTCCGGGCATTGGCGTTGCCTTCAAGAAGGGGCGGACCGATCTGATCGAGAAGTTCAATGCTGCCATCAAGGCAATCCGTGCGAATGGGAAATATAAGGAAATCAACGATAAATATTTCAAATTCGACGCTTATGGTGCCGAAGATTGATTTTTCATGAAGTATCTGCGCCGGTCTGCAAATTGTAGATCGGCGCATATTGTTTATGGCAGAAGCCCGGCTGTTTATAAAAGATTGTCCCGGCCCATCTTGCCCAGATAAAGAAAAAGGCGATGGAACATTACGCCACTTTATTGAGTTTCGGCCCCGGCGGCTGGGGCTTAAGTATCGCCTGGGGGCTTTTAGTCACCATCAGCCTTGCACTGGCGACTTTGCCAGTAGGCTTGGCACTCGGTTTTCTTGTCGCCCTTGGCAAACGGTCGCAAGAGCCATCCATGCGGCTCGCCGCCAATATCTACACCACCATTTTCCGTGGCTTGCCTGAACTCCTCACGCTGTTTCTGGTCTATTTCGGCGCATCGCTGGGATTGCAGAAACTCCTGGCGCTATTTGATATCAATGCCAATGTCGAAATCAACGCCTTTGCGGCAGGCATGGTGGCGCTGGGCTTCGTGTTTTCATCATATTCGAGTGAAGTGTTTCTGTCGGCTTTCCGCGCTATTCCCAACGGGCAATATGAAGGTGGATATGCGGTAGGCTTGTCGCGCTGGTTGACCATGCGCAAGGTCATTTTTCCGCAGTTGATCCGCATTGCCCTGCCCGGTCTGGCCAATCTCTGGCTGGTGCTTTTGAAAGACACCTCGCTTGTCTCGGTCATCACGCTTTCCGACATCATGCGCCAGACCCAGATTGCGGCGCGCGTGACCAAGGAGCCGTTTCTCTTCTTCGGCCTTGCCTGCCTGCTCTATCTGGCACTGGCGATCATCTCGTCCTATTTCATCAACCGCATTGCCCGATGGGCCGATGCCGGCAATAAAAATGCGCGGGGTGTATGACGATGAGCAATTCTGTCTTAAACCCTGATAAAACTATGCTGCCGCCGCCCGAAATCAGGCGCTGGAGTAGCGCACGCATTGCAGGTCACCTGATCGTCGCTGTCTGGCTGCTGCTTTTTGCCGGGCTTGCGCTTTATCTCTATAATGTCTGGCGTATCGATCTTTTCGAGACCTATGCGCCGCGTTACTGGTCCGGCCTGCTGATCACCCTGCAACTGGTGGTGATTTCAATCGTCATCGGCGCGATCCTGTCGCTGCCGGTCACGGCCATGCGAATGTCGAAAAACCGTGTTTTACGGGCCATTGCCTTCGGTTACGTCTATTTCTTTCGCGGCACACCGCTTCTGGCCCAGACCTTCCTGATTTATTACGGATTTGGCACGTTCCGGCCATTTCTGGATAGCATCGGTCTGTGGGTCTTCTTCCGCGATGCATGGAGCTGTGCGCTGATTGCCTTCTCGCTCAATACGGCCGCCTATCAGGCGGAAATCCTGCGTGGTGCGATCCAGAGTGTAGCTGCCGGTCAATGGGAAGGCGCTGCGGCGCTTGGGCTTTCAAAGCGTGTGACGTTCTGGAAGATCATTCTTCCACAGGCCTTGATCGTAGCACTGCGCCCCTATGGCAATGAAATCATCCTGATGATCAAGGGATCGGCCATTGTCGCCATCATCACCGTGCTCGACCTGATGGGGGAAACAAGACGCGCCTATTCACGCACCTTCGATTTCCAGACCTATCTGTGGGCCGCGGTCATCTATCTGCTGATGGTGGAAATGCTGCGTCATATCTGGGATTATCTGGAGCGCCGTCTGACCCGCCATCTTGCCAGATGATTTGAGCCAATATCGTTCCGGTTGGTCTTGCGGCTTCCCGGAACGAGCTGTTTAATGTGCTAAACAGTTTATTTCCTCAAACAGGCAGGATCATGCTGAAAATCTGGGGCCGTCAGAATTCGTCCAATGTCAAAAAAGTGCTGTGGGCAGCGCAGGAACTGAACCTCGATTACCAGCGCTTCGATCTGGGTGGGCATTTCAGCGGGCTCGATAATCCTGATTTTTTGAAACGCAATCCAAACGGCCTCGTTCCCTTGCTCGAAGACGGTGAAACGGTATTGTGGGAATCCAATACCATCGTGCGCTATCTGGCTGCCGTTTATGGAAAAAACAGCCTGTGGATTGACGATGCAGCACAACGCGCGCAAGCAGAAAAATGGATGGACTGGGCCTCGACCACATTGGTCAATGATTTCCGCTATGTCATTCTGCATCTGGTGCGATTGCCGGATGAAAAGCGTGATCCGGTAATTGCACGCCGCGCCGCCGAAGGGCTGGCGCGTTCGATGACGATTGCAGACAATGCACTTGCCGACACGCCATGGTTTTCAGGCCAGTCTCTGGGCATTGGCGATATTCCACTCGGCGTCATCGCCTATGGCTGGTTTGGCCTGTCCATCAAGCGGCCTTCGCTGCCCCGGCTGGAAGACTGGTATCATCGTCTTCAGGCGCGTCCGGCCTATCGTTCGACAATCATGATCCCGCTCACCTGATCGCCCCCGTACTGGCGCTGTCCATATCGGACGCGCATTTTCCTGATTTATGTATTACTGGAGGATTGAATATATGACGACCACTGCAAAAGTAGCCTTTCTCGGTCTCGGAGTGATGGGCTACCCGATGGCGGGCCACCTCAAAACCAAGGGTGGGCACGACGTCACGGTCTATAATCGCACACTCAAAAAGGCTGAAAAATGGGCGGCAGAATTTAGCGGCACTTTTGCTGCAACGCCCGCGGAAGCCGCGCGTGATGCCGATTTCATCTTCGCCTGTGTCGGCAATGATGACGATCTTCGTTCCGTGACCCTTGGTACTGATGGGGCCTTTGCTACGATGAAGAAAGACGCAATCTTCATCGACAACACGACCGCTTCAGCAGAAGTGGCGCGCGAACTCTCCGCTGAAGCTGAAAAGCGCGGCTTTCATTTCATCGATGCCCCTGTTTCTGGTGGACAGGCGGGCGCTGAAAACGGTGTTTTAAGTGTCATGGTCGGTGCATCAGAGCCGGTCTTCGAGCGCGCCAGACCGATCATCGACGCCTATGCCCGTTCCACCGGACTGATGGGGCCGGTCGGATCTGGACAATTGGCAAAAATGGTCAACCAGATCTGCATTGCTGGTCTTGTGCAGGGATTGGCCGAAGGTATCCATTTCGGCAAGAAGGCTGGTCTCGACATCGAGAAGCTGATTTCGGTCATTTCCAAAGGCGCTGCCGGATCGTGGCAGATGGAAAACCGCTCGCCGACGATGAATGAAGGCAAATATGATTTCGGCTTTGCGGTCGACTGGATGCGCAAGGATCTTGGCATTTGCCTCGATGAAGCCAATCGCAATGGCGCAGTGCTGCCTGTAACAGCACTGGTCGACCAGTTTTACAAGGAAGTGCAGCTTAACGGCGGCGGGCGTTGGGACACGTCTTCACTGTTGTCGCGGCTTGAAAAATAACCACAGCGCATCTGTTGATAGCATAAGCAAAACCCCGGAAGACGGATCATCTTCCGGGGTTTTTATGTGATTACTTCACCGGATCGCGGCGCCCGATACCGAGCAACTGATAAAGCAGCAATGCGGCAAAGGTCGATGTTCCGATACCGCCGATGCTGAAACTGCCGATGGTGAGTGTAAAATCACCGGCACCAAAAATCAGCGCGACACCGACCGTAAACAGATTCCGCGGGTCGGCAAAATCGACATTGTTGATCACCCAGATACGTGCCATGGCCGAAGCGATCAGGCCGAACACCGAAACGGCAAGGCCCGCCAGAACAGGAGCCGGGATCGTCTGCAAAATGGCACCGAATTTTGGTGACAGGCTCAGCGCAATGGCGATGATGGCGGCAATAACGAAAATCAGCGTTGAATAAACTTTTGTCATCGCCATGACGCCGATATTTTCGGCGTAAGTCGTCACGCCCGTACCGCCGCCGGAACCCGAAATCATAGTCGCAACGCCATCCGCGAAAAAGCCTCGTCCGATATAGCGGTCCATGCTCTGGCCGGTAATCGACCCAAGCGCCTTGATGTGCCCGAGATTTTCCGCAACCAGAACAATCGCCACCGGCGCAATCAGCGTGATGGCCGACCAGTTAAATTCCGGGGTTGCGAAATGCGGCAGGCCAAACCACGCAGCGTTTTTCACATTGGTGAAATCAATACCCGGCAAAAGCGAAAACACATTGCCGAACACAAGCACCAGGCAATAGCCAAAGGCAAGCGCAAACAGAACCGAAAAGCGCTTCGTGCCTTTGGGACCATAAGCCGACACCAGCGCCATGCTTAGAACGGTCAGCAGGGCAATCGTTAGATGTGCGCCGCTGCCTTTCAACTGCCCAACGGCGACAGGCGCGAGGTTAAGGCCAATCGAAACACCAATCGCCCCCGTGACGACCGGCGGCATCAGCCTTTCCACCCAGCCCGCACCAATGCCCATCACGATCAGCCCGATCACCGCATAAAGCGCACCGCAGGCTATGATGCCGCCGAGCGCCAGACCGATGTTCGGGTTGGGACCGCTACCGCCATAGCCGGTCACGGCAATGACCACGGCAATGAAGGCAAAGGACGAGCCAAGATAACTCGGCACACGACCACCGGTAATCAGAAAGAACAGCAGCGTGCCGATACCGGAGAAAAAGATCGCAAGATTGGGATCAAATCCCATCAATAAGGGTGCGACAATTGTGGAGCCGGACATGGCGAGCAGATGCTGGACACCCATTGGGATCGCCATGGGGGTCGGCAAGCGCTCATCCGGCAGGACGACAGCGTTTTTTTCCGAAAGTTTCCATTGAGGAAAATAGGACATGAAGGATCTCTTTATTTTTATGTTATGAGATCACTTATCGCTATTTTTGGCATTGTTTCCAGCAATTAATTCAAAACAAACTGGCGCAAGATCGTTGCGCCAGCCTATTGATATTCATAATCCGCTTTGATCAGAACTTGACCTTGGCCATCAGCGAAAGACCGCCGACAAAATCGTTGCCGAATTCACCCTTCGAGCCGGTGAGATTGGGGCGACCTTCCACAATCGTGTCGTCCAGATCGCCCGAGGTCAGCCAACCGGCAGCACCGGCCAGACGGATTTCGAACTGGTCGTTGGGCTTGTAATTGGTGCCAAGGCCAAACAGCCAGATATCAGTCTGCGATGTCATACCCGTTGTGGTGCCACGATCCCATGTCAGCGTTCCGGCCACAGACCATTGCTCGTTGAACTTGTGGCCAACACCACCGCTCACCGTCCAGCCATCCTGATAATAAAGATTGAGGCTGGTGATCTTGGTACCGGTCGGCACGATCCGGCTGTCGGATGAACTGAAATCCACTGCCGTAAAGGTCGACCAGTCGGTCCATTTGACCGAACCAAAGGCAAGCCAGTTTGGCGCAATGCCGGTCTGGAACTTGAACTCGACCGATTGCGGGGTTTCGATACCGCTCTTGACATTGATCGGCATGCCAAGTCCCGTTGCGGGGTTCAAAGCCAGATTGTCGATGGTGCCTTCAAGATCGTACTTGACCTTGGACTGGTAGACGACACTCGCGCGAATGGCATATTCGGGAATTTCGTATGCCGCGCCCAGACGCCAGCCAATCGATTCATCTTCCACATCCAGCGAAGCGACACGCCATGTGCCACCGAACGGGTGGCCTGTCGGCGGGATGGCCTTCGACTGTTCGCCGCGCAATTCCTGATAGCTCAGGCCGCCCAGAATGCGGAAATAGCTTTTTTCGCCTGCTGCAAAACGATAAGAGCAGTTGACGCCATAGTCGTTGGACGAAATTTTCTGCTCGGCGGCAACAAAACTGCGCACCGTATCGAGCCCGACATTGGTGTGAATACCCCATGGCTGGCGATACTGTGCAGCGCAGGCCAGATCTTCCGTCAGATCAAATTTGGCAGAAACTTTCGGCACCCAATAGCTTTCGGCTTCATCGACTTCAGTGCCAAAGGGCTGTCCACCCTTGAAGGGATTTCGTCCGCCTGTCGCAGCACCGATTGCCGAGCCGCGAATATTCTTCAGCTTACGCTGCGGTGCCACGAATGTGCCTGTCGCCTCGACTGCATTTCCCTGTTCAAAAAGAATATCGAAATCCTGCGAACTGCGCTCAAAACCGCCCGCATTTGCAGCAACTATACTTCCGAGAAATATAGCCGCGACTCCCCCAATTCTCACGCCACCAACGCTCATAGATGTCCTCCCACAACTAACGGCATTAACGTTGACGCAAACGTAAATCAGGATCGAATGGACCTGCAATACGCAATTGGTTGGGGGATGATCGCAGCCACAGACACGGAATCATCAAAACAGTCAAAAATTCGGTGGCATTTCCTGTTTTTGAAACGTGTTTTGGAAAAAGGCGTTCAATTTAAGCGTGATTTTGCCTTTTTTCAGCCGCTTTTCCGCTTTGTGGCGAAAGAGCAACAAAGCTTAAAAACAATCTAAAATAAGCGGCAAAGGCCCATATCCAGCGCTCATAAAACAAAATGCCCGGCAAACGTGTTCACGGCTGCCGGGCGTATGATTCGATGAGGTTAGCTGCGCTGAAAGAATTTAGCCTGCTTCGCGTATACGGGCCTCAGCGGTCGCAACGCGCGCCGCCGCTTCCTGCAACTCGACCAGACGCTCGCGCTCTGCCGTCACGACCTCTTCCTTGGCGTTGGCGACAAATTTCTCGTTTGAGAGTTTCTTCTCAATCCGGTCAATGTCAGCGGCGATTTTACCGGCTTCCTTGGCAAGGCGTGCCGCTTCCGCTTTCAGATCGATCAGGCTTCCTAGCGGAATGCAGATCGTCGCCTCACCCAGCAGCATTTGTGCCGCACCCTTGGGGGCCTCAACCGCAAAAGACACGGATTCAACACGGGCAAGCCGCTTGACGGCGGTATCATGACGCTCAAAACGCTCTTTTGTTGCATCATTGGCATCGAGAACGACCACTGGCGCTACCGCACCGGCGGGTACGTTCATTTCCGCACGCACCGAACGAATACCGGTGACGAGATCGACCAGCCAATTGATGTCGGCTGCAGCCTCATCATCGGCAAATGACAGTTCCGGCCATTGTGCAAGGGCCAGAACGCTATCGCGTGTTGTGCCCTCGCCTGCCGTCAGTGCCCAAAGCTCTTCAGTCATGAACGGCATGAACGGATGCAGAAGCTTGTAAATCTCATCAAGGCAATAGGCAGCCGTTGCTTGCGCCTCCGCCTTGGCCGCTTCGTCATCGCCCATGAAGATCGGCTTCAACAGTTCCAGATACCAGTCGCAGAACTGGTTCCAGACGAAACGGTAAGCGCTGCTTGCCGCATCGTTAAAACGATAGCCGACAATGCCTTCGGTCACGCCTGCAGTGGCCTTGGTGAGTTCCGTCAAAATCCAGCGATTGACCGCAAGTTTTGCACTGTCAGGCCGGAAATCCGGGTCAAGTTTGACACCATTCATCTGCGCAAAACGCGTTGCGTTCCAGAGCTTTGTGCCGAAATTTCGATAGCCTGCGATGCGTGCCGGGTCGAGTTTCACATCGCGGCCCTGCGCTGCCATGATAGCAAGCGTAAAGCGCAAAGCGTCCGCGCCATATTCATCCATCAGTTCCAGCGGGTCGATGACATTGCCCTTGGACTTGGACATCTTCGCGCCGTGCTTGTCACGCACCAGAGCATGAAGATAGATGGTATGGAACGGGATTTCGTCCATGAAATGCAGGCCCATCATCATCATCCGGGCAACCCAGAAGAAGATGATATCAAAGCCCGTCACCAGCACACTTGTCGGATAATAAGTGGCGAGCTCCGGCGTCTTGTCGGGCCAGCCAAGTGTCGAGAACGGCCACAGACCGGACGAGAACCATGTATCGAGCACATCGGTATCACGCGTTAGCGCAACATCCTCACCGTAATGAGCGCGTGCGGCGGCTTTCGCTTCTTCCTCGCTTTTTTCCACGAAAAAATGCCCATCCGGCCCATACCAGGCCGGAATCTGGTGTCCCCACCAGAGCTGGCGTGAGACGCACCACGGCTGGATGTTTTCCATCCACTCGAAATAGGTCTTTTCCCAGTTTTTCGGCACGATCTGCGTACGGCCATCGCGAACTACAGCCATGGCAGGCTTGGCAAGTTCGCCCGCGTTCACATACCATTGGTCGGTCAGATAGGGTTCGATCGGCACGCCGCCACGATCACCATGCGGGACCATATGCGTGTGGTCCTCGATCTTTTCGAGATAGCCGCGCTCATCCAAGAGCTCTACCAGACGCTTGCGAGCCGCAAAGCGATCAAGCCCGTCGAATTCGTGGATGACGGCGGTCAATTCCGGTGTCAGTTCAAGCCCTTCGAGGAAATCGATATTGTCTTTGAGCGTAATGTGAGCCGAAGGCGTGAGAATGTTGATGGCGCGCAGATTGTTGCGCTTGCCAACTTCAAAATCGTTGAAATCATGCGCAGGCGTGATCTTGACCGCACCTGAACCCGCTTCCGGATCGGCATAATCATCACCGACAATCGGTATGCGGCGACCGACCAGCGGCAGAACCACATTATTGCCGAGCGATGCATGGTAGCGTTCGTCGTCTGGATTGACCGCCACGCCGGTGTCACCCAGCATGGTTTCAGGCCGCGTTGTGGCAACGACAATAAAGGTGGCCGGATTTTCCGGGTCGAAAGGAATATTTTCAAGTGGATAGCGCAGGTGCCAGAGATGACCTTTGATTTCGCGCGATTCAACCTCGATATCCGAGATTGCCGTCAAAAGCTTCGGATCCCAGTTGACCAGACGCTTGTCGCGATAAATCAGGCCCTGCTTGTGCAAAGTGACGAAGACTTCGACAACGGCGCGCGACAGGCCTTCATCCATGGTGAAGCGTTCACGCGACCAGTCACAGGATGCACCCAACCGCTTGAGCTGGTTGGCGATCATGCCGCCGGATTCGGATTTCCATTGCCAGATGCGCTCGATGAATTTTTCGCGCCCCATGGCGTGACGGTTCGGCTCCTTGCGCTCGGCAAGCTGGCGTTCAACAACCATTTGGGTCGCGATGCCGGCATGGTCCATGCCCGGCTGCCAGAGCACGTTTTTACCGCGCATGCGCTCGAAGCGGACCATGATATCCTGAATCGTGTTGTTGAGCGCGTGGCCCATATGCAGCGAACCGGTGACATTGGGCGGCGGAATGACGACGGCAAACGGATCGGCCCCCGGCTTTGCACCCGCTCCCGCTTTAAACGCGCCCGCGGCTTCCCAGCGTTCAGCAATTTTCGGCTCTGTGGCCGCGGCGTCATAGGTCTTCTCAAGCATGGAATTATCCAGATTTCTTACGCAATAAAAGGATTAGGCGCTCAATAACAACAAACGGCTGATAAATCACTTCAAAAGTGAAAACCCGCCTGCGGCAAGCAGACGGGTTTTGAGTATAGCCGACCGCTTTCAAATTCAGCGATTGCCGCGCACCACACGCTCTATTTCTTCACGCACCAACTTTTCAACCAGCGGCGGCAGATTGCTGTCGAGCCATTCGCGTAGCATCGGTTGCAAGAGCTCGGTTGCGATATCATCAAAAGAACGGCGCGGCGCGGCGTGCACGGCGTGGTTCAAATCCGCAAAAGCATCAGAAACCTGCCGTTCAACGGCTTGCGAAAGAATATGCGGGACCGATGCCATTTCTTCCTCCGAAACTTCAGTTTTTGAGACGGACGTTTCCGCCTCCGCAATAATGGGCGCAGTCTCTGGCTGTATCAGCACAGAGGGCTGCTCAGGTTTGGCATCCAGCAATTCATCTATGGCCTCGGCGATTCCCGTTTCAAGAGACTGTTCGATTTGCGCTTCAGAAAGCGTGGCTGCGTTGCCCTCATCCGCTGACGCAGCGGATTTCGTCAAACGGTGATCATCGTTTTGTGCATCAAGGACAATATCGTCGTCATCATCGATGGGCTCCTGCGGCTCAGGGGCCGAAACGGGAGCCTCGCCCACCGGGCCGCGTAACACGGGTGCAGACGGGAAATCATTGTACGAAGGAGACGCTTTTACAAATGGCTCTCGTTCGATTGCCGACGGTTCTTCGCTGGGAAGCGGTCGGCGAAATTCCGCGACCGCACCGCGCACCGGACCTTCCTGTTCAGAACGACCCTGTTCAGAATGGTTGCCGCCCGTATCACTGTCTTCAATGATCCGGCGGATGGAAGCCAATATCTCTTCCATCGACGGTTCGCGTGCTACGCTGGATGCCTGTGCCATAATCCCATTCCCCTATCTGAAATAGAGCGTCGCGCAGATTGATTACGCAACATTTCAAAGCCCCGGCGGAATCCGTCTTTTCAGGAGACGTCCGGCAAAAGACAAAGAATCAATAGTACAAGGCTATCGAACCGTGGCAGTTTTGAGAATTCCCTCACCATAGCCGATTGGATGAACCCACAACTTTATCGATTTGTTAACCAATATCTGGCCGTGAGCGGTCCAATGCTTCAAATAAAAACGGCGCCCGAAGGCGCCATTAAAACCGAGCAATCAGCGCCCATCAGGAGTGCGCAAACCGATCCATTTATCCTTGACAGCTTCATAATGCTCTTCGGGCTTGTACTGCGCAACCTGAAGACCAAGCTGTTGAGCCGTCATGCGACCGGACGCGTTCAGCAGCGCGTAGCTTGCCACCACTTCATCATGCTCAGCCTGAACCAGAGCGATCTGAGCTGCTACAAGGTCGTTTTGTGCATTCAAAACGTCCAGTGTTGTACGCTGACCAACATTGCGTTCTTCGATGACACCGTTAAGCGCAAGCTGGGCTGCAGCAATGCCATCGCGGTTGGCGCGCACCGTAGCGCGCGCTGCCTCATATTGCGACCAGGCTGAGTTAATCGCCTCGCGAACCTGATCGCGGATGACATCGACTTCAATCCGCGCTTGACCGAGTTGTTCTTTGGACTGGCGAATCTGTGCAGAATTGCGCCCGCCGGTGAAAATCGGAATACTGACATTAAGACCAACAGAGGCTGTCGTTCCATCAACGGAATTGCTTACCCCTGCTCTCGATGTCTGAGAATAGGTATTAATGTGACCCGCGTCCGCCTGAAGGCCAACTGTTGGCAGCAAAGCGCCTTCTTTGGCCTTCACGTTATAACCGGCAGCGTTGACGGCATATTGCGTTGCTAGAATACCCGGATGACCAGTCTGGGCCATCGAAAATGCCTGAGCTGGTGAACGCGGCAGATGTTTGGCTGCCGATGCGGTGGACAATTTTCCCGGTTGGGCGCCAACAACGCGCACATAGGTGGCCTCGGCCGATTTCACATCAGCGCGTGCAGCATTGAGCTCAGCAATGGCTGTCGAGCGATTGGATTCAGTCTGCGCGACATCGGTACGAGTGCCTTCGCCGACATCCAGACGTGCGCGGGACGCACGCACTTGCTCATTCATCGCAGCAAGGTTTTTTTCGCGCAATACAGCGATGCGACGCTTCTGGAACACATCCATATAGGCAGCAACTGCACTATAAAGCGTATTCATTTCGTCATTGAGCAGATTCTGGCGCTGGGCAAAAACCTGCGTTTGCGCGGCAGCTACATTGTTCTTGGTCTGAAATCCATCAAACAACAGCTGATTCAATTGAACGCCGACCGTGCCAGCGGTTGAGTAGTTTTTTCCCACGCCCCGATTACGGCCGATATTATAGGACCCCGTTATCTGTGGTCGCATGGCGGATTTTGCAATCGCAACGTTCTCATCCTCGATGCGCACACCGGCGCGCGACGAATTCAGCGTTGCATTATTCTTGTAAGCCTTGACCAGCGCACCGGACAGCGTTTCCGACCATGCGGCCTGA
The DNA here is from genome assembly GCA_032057925.1 of Rhizobiaceae bacterium. Classification (GTDB taxonomy): domain Bacteria; phylum Pseudomonadota; class Alphaproteobacteria; order Rhizobiales; family Rhizobiaceae; genus Brucella. The sequence continues at coordinate 291,444 of DAMCEK010000006.1, read as the reverse complement.
CCCGTTAAAACAGTGCCGGACAATAATGCTGCGACAGCCGCCAGTCTCTTGCATGTTTTAAACACCGGGCACCTCATCTGGGAACAAACACATTCAATAATCGAACCGATCAGTTCGGGATTCTAATAACCCTTAAAATCGATAATTTCCATCGCCCCGCCCAGAGCATTCACAAAGAAATTCCCAGTCGTTGCAGAATTGTACCAACGCCGAATTAAAACTCGAACTGGGGAACACGCTCGAATCCCGGCAAGGGCTCAAGCGCAGTGTTGAACGCCATGCGTCCAGATGCAACCCCATTTTCTTTGACGTAAAGGCGCGCAACTGCGGCGTTTCCACGTCCCTCTACGGCAACAAGGCGTCCGCCCTCTTTCAACTGCTGCAAAAGCGCGTCAGGCACAGCATCGACAGCGCCTTCGATCAGGATTACATCATAAGGCGCTTCCGATGCATAGCCTGCAGCCATATCGCCTGAGACGATCACAACATTGTCATAGCCGAGTTCGACCAGACGCGCTGTTGCGGACGCTGAAAGAACAGAATCGCTTTCCAGTCCGATTACAGAACCGGCAAGCTTGCCCAGTATCGCCGACGAATAGCCCGAGCCGCAACCAACATCGAGTACGACATCATCTTTGCCAACACGTGCCAACTGAACAAGTTTGGCGAATGGTGAAGGCGCCATGAGGTAGCGACGTGCCGAGCCATCGCTGTCCAGAAGCAGGTCTTCATCAATGTAAGCCACGCTCTGGCGGACCGCTGGGACAAAAGCCTCACGCGGGACGGCCAGAAATGCATCGATAACCGCCAGATCGGTTACGTCCGTGGTGCGGATCTGGTTATCGACCATTTTCGTACGAAGATCCTGAAAATCGGCTGCCATAGCCCTAAACCCTTCCTGTCGCGCCACGCGATAATTCCAAAGGTCTCTTGCAAAGAATGCACAGTCCGACTGACGCCGCAAGAGCCTGAACGATGTTTGCCGATGATGTGGCAAAAATTACCGATACAGTCAATAAAACTCCCCGTTATGACAAAGCTGGACTTTGCGACCTATGAACACAGGCCCGTGTCCCTCCAACGCTTGGAACGCGTAAGGCTTTGATGGCTGGGGTTGGCACAAAAAATTTCCCGGCCATGGAAACCAATCGCGCACGGGATTGTTTCATTCATACCTGCGAATAGAATCATCTGTTCGTATGAGGTAATTGCCAGTCACGGGAGGGAGCCTGAAATGGCCAGAACCAAACAACGTAACCTTGACGATCTTTTTTACGATACGCTTAAGGACATCTATTATGCCGAGCGAAAAATATTGAAGACACTGCCGAAAATGGCGCGCGCGGCCAATGATGACAAGTTGCGGCAGGCCTTCGAGAAGCACCATGACCAGACAGAGGGACATATCGAAAGACTGCAGCAATGTTTTGAACTGCTCGGAAAGCGGGCGCAGGGCAAGACCTGCGATGCGATTGAGGGCATTATTTCCGAAGGTGAAGAAATCATCGAAGAATTTTCTGGAACCGCAGCCCTTGATGCAGGTCTGATTTCTTCCGCCCAAGCGGTCGAACATTATGAAATTACCCGCTATGGCACTTTGAAACGCTGGGCGGAAACGCTGGGCCATAAGGATGTGGCAAAATTGCTCGACCAGACCTTGCAGGAAGAAGGCCAGACCGACAAGGATCTGACAAAGCTTGCCGATAGTTCAGCCAATCAGCACGCGCAAGCCGCCTGATGAGGCTTTGGGTGGGGCGACAGGCAGGCAACTGCACCGTTTTGTCGCCCCCCCCTTATTCCTTACGAAGACCTCATTAAAAAGCTTTGACCCGTTTTAACACAAAGGAGAGGAAGGTCATGAAGGAGGTTGACCCAAAAGAAGCGCGACAGGGTTTTAAGGGACGACGCATTCTTTTGATCCTGATATCAAGCCTCATCCTGGTTTTGCTAGTATGGGGTGCGGTCGAATTTTACGGACAAATGAACCCCGGCCGCGGTTTCATGGATGACCAGAACGCGCCAGCGACATCCACGCAATAAATTATGCTTCTGGCTATTTTGCGGTTATCTCCAGAAGTCTTAAAATGTCGCCGCGCAATTGCGGCGCGCAGCCGATGACGGGGCCGCCATGAATCATGTCGCCTTCGCTCAGGAAATCATTAGCCCATCCACCAGCTTCCCGGATGATGCATTGCGCGGCAAGGCAGTCCCATGCATTCATATGCGGCTCGTAATAAGCGGCCAGCCGTCCGCAGGCGACATGAACAAGACTAAGCGCGCCGGAACCGCTGCGCACGAACATGCCGCCCTCTTGCAGCAAGTTATCAATAAAACCCGAAATCATGCGCGGCGCAATGCGCCCATTGGCACCAACCGAGGTAAGACCATGCTGGAGATCGGTCGCGAGATCGACGCTGATCGCTCTGCCATTCATGTCAGCGCCATTGCCGGACAATGCTGCAAAAAGCTCGTTGCGGTTGGGATCGAAGATCAGCCCCGCCAGCGTTTCGTGGCCTCGAACCAGCGCGATCGCCGCGCACCATGTTGGCGTATCATGGAGAAAACAGCTGGTGCCATCGATTGGATCGATCACCCAGAAATAATCCGATGAACCTTCCGCAAGACCATATTCCTCGCCAAGAAAACCGTCATCGGGAAAGGCCGCGCTCAGGCGTTGGCGAATAAGCCGCTCGACATCACGATCAGCGATGCTGACCACATCCTGCCCATTTGCCTTGGTTTCGATTTCAAGCGTCGAAAGTTTCTTAAAATAAGAAAGCGCCAGATCACCGGCTTCGCGGATAATCTCTTTTGCCTTGTCGAAGCGCAGGCGGGCTTCGTCTTTGTTGTGCATCATATGCTTTCTGGAAGGGTTGTCTGACGGGGGATGAAAACGGGTTCGAGCTGGACGATCGAAGGCGGAGCGGATGGATCGGCAAGGCGTCGATCAAGCTGGCGCATCGCACATGCCGCCATTTCCTCGGGGTCCTGACGAAAGGTGGTGAGCCTGTAGGCATCCCATGCGGCTTCGGGAATATCGTCAAAACCGATGACCGAAAGGTCGGTGGGAATTGTCAGGCCATAATGCAGGCGCGCCGTATCGATAAGGCCGAAGGCAATCAGATCATTGACGCAAAAGACCGCCTGCGGCCTGTTAGCGTCGGCCAGAAGGTCGTGGGCAACCGCCCGCCCGCCCGCATAATCGCTATCCGCGCCCCGTGCTATTTTCACGCTCGCCCCAAGAAGCTTCGCCTCACCGATAAAGGCGCGTTCCCGCTCGACGATGCTGGGTGTCGCCGAAGACGAGCCCACAAGCCCGAGCCGGGTCAGGCCATGACGGATGAAGAAGCGCGCCGCTTCAGCCGCCGCAGCGGCGTTGTTGATACGCACATGATCGCAATCGGGTTCTGAACGGCCCAGCATGACGATGGGCTGCCCGTTGCGCTGCGCAAGTTCGACAAAGGATGCGGGCGGTGAACCCGACAGGATGATGGTTGCTTCGGCGCGATAGCCGAACAGCGCCGTCTGGGCGGCTTCAATTTCGGCTTCTGAATTGCCGGTATTGATCAAAAACGGGATATTGCCGCGCTTGATCAGCGCACGCGTCAGAACCGCGACCAGATGCGCGCGAAAACCCACTTCCGGCTTGGTGGCGACGAGGCCGACCAGACGGCTGCGATTAGCAAGCAGCCCGCGCGCCAGATCATTGACCTGATAGCCGAGCGATGCCGCGGCTTCCATGACCTTGGCGCGAGTCTCTTCTGCAATGCTGGCCCCCGGCGTGAAGGCGCGCGAGACGGCAGAGCGCGAAACGCCGGCAAGGCGCGCCACCTGTTGCGCGCTGACAAAGCCCGGCATCGGTGTCTCGGAATTCTGTTTCAATGCCCTACCTTTGACAGAACGTCGGATTTCAAAAACCGCTCGACCACCAGCATGAAGCCAACCGAAGGAATGAGCAGCAGAAGTGCCGTAATGGACGCGACCTGATAGTTGCCGCCCGCACTTGCCGTATAAAGCAGCAGCGGCATTGTATTCACATCCGGTGCGCCCACGAAATAGCTGCCGGTGAATTCATCAAGCGATTCCAGAAAGACGAAAATCGCGCTGGCCAGCAATCCGGGTGCGGCAAGGGGCAGCATCACGTCACGAAATGTCCGCATGGCCCCCGCCCCGATGGAGCGGGCCGCCTCTTCCAACTCGCGGTCCACGGCGGAAAAGGCCGCGGTGGCGATCCACACCGCATAGACCAGCCCGTGCGTGACATGGACCAGCACCACGCCCGTCACCGTGCCGTTGAGGCCGATCTGATAGAAAAGCCGTGCAACATTGACATAGACCGGCAGGTTCGGAAAAGCCTGCGGAATGAGAAAGGCCAGCAGGATGAAAGCGCGAAACGGCAGCTTGAGACGCGCAAGCGCATATCCGGCTGGAATGGCAAAGGCCATGGCTGCAATGACCGTCAGCGTAGCAACGAGAATGCTGTTGAACAGCGATTCCATCGCCACACCGCGCGGAGAAAAGACGCGGCCCCAATAGCTGAAGCCATAATCGAGCGGCAACGTATGCGGAAAATACCACCGCTCCGCAACAGTCCATAAAAGAAGGTTGGCGAGCGGGCCGAAAATGGCAAAGGCCAGAAGCCCGAGCAGGATCGCGCGCGGTATCCACCACAGATCGGGCATGAAACGGAGACGGGAAAGGGCTGGAACGAGAGAGGTCATGCGCGCTCCTTCATGGTCTGGCGCAGGTAGAACCAGCCGACACAGGCGCTGGCGACAAGCGAGATCAGGCCAAGCGCATTGGCGACACCATAATCGCCATAGGCATTGATGCGAAACGCGATATCGGCGGTGATCATGGTCGGCGATTGCGCATTGATCATCAGCGGCACCGAAAGCACCGACATCATGGTCACGAAAGAAAGCACAAGCCCGACCATCAAGGTGGTCGCCACCTGCGGTACGATGATCTCGAACAGGATACGAATGCGCGAGGCGCCGAGATTGCGCGCGGCCTCAATTGTGCTGCGATCAACCGATGCCATGGCGCCCGCCACCAGCATGGTGACGAAAGGCGCCTGTTTCCAGACAAAGGCAATGACAATGCCGCGCCAGTCGAGAAAACTCACGGCCTGCAACGGCGTGATGATACCGGCACCGATCAGCATATTGTTCATCAAGCCGTTCTTGGCGAGAAAGGTGCGCAGGATCTGGCCGACTACGATGAAGGGAATGAAAAGCGGCCAGCGATAAAGCCAGCGCAGGATGGCGACGGCGCGCGGATTGTCCCCAAGCACGAGATAGCCGCCGATGGCAATCGCCAGAAGCCCGATCAGCGCCGTCGAAAGCGCGACAATCGCCACGGTGAACACGATATCGGATGTATAGAGCTCGAAGGATTTGACAAAATTGCCAAGCCCGTATCCGCCCTCAACGGCAAAGGCACCGATCACCGAGCTGGTGAGCGGCACAACAAAAAGCAGCAGGATGACGGCCAGCGCTGGCAGGACGAGCAGCAATCCGAGAAGGCGTGTCGGCATGGTCTGTTCACTGTTGATCGTTGCGGGAAACGAAGCCGCCTGTTCGCACAGGCGGCTTCGCTGTTCAGCTTAGTTGGTGACGTGGCGCTCGTAGGCTTCGAGGATCGCATTATTGTAAGGGGCGATCGGGAAAGGCTTGCCGTATTGAGCCAAGTCTTCCGGCGTCACATCGGTGAAAAGCTTTTTCCAGGTGGCTTCATCAAGCTCGGCTTCAACATGTCCGGCATCGATGCCCGGATACCAGTTGAAACGCTTGACGATGCCTTCGGCCTGCACTTTAGGGCTCGTCGCCAGTTCCACGAATTTTTCCGCCAGTTCCTTGTTGGGCGCATTGGCCGGAATGACATAATGCATCGGCTGGCCGGGCATGCCGGGGGCAGGAAGCACCAGCTTGAATTCAGGTGGCAATTGCCCGTTGGCCTGCCAGGAATAGAACATATCGACCCAGACCGGCCCAATGGCGATCTCGCCGCGCGACAGGAGGTCGAGCGTCCCGGCATTGCCAGGTGTCAACGTCGCATTGGTGGTGAATTCGGTCAGCTTGTCGAAAGCACCGTCCCATTTCTTGGTCTCGGCTTCCTCGAAAGGACCGTTCATCAGCGTGTCGGCATCGCCGTCGCCAAAGGCATAGACCCAGCCCATGACGAAGCTCACGCCCGACGCGCCACCCTTGATGCCATTATAGCCAAACTGCTTGGGGTTTTCCTTGACGAAGGCCGCAAGCTCTTCATAGCTCTTGGGCGGATTGGGCAGAAGGGCCGGATTATAGGCAAGCGCCGTCTGGCTGTTGAACATCGGCATGACATAGCCATTGACCTCTGCACCCAGCGCCATGTCGGCATTGGAGCGCGTCACGAGCTTGCCGGTGCTGATCTTGTCGCGATAGGCTTCCAGCATATCGGCCTCGACCATCGGGCCGGCAAACTTCTCATGAATGACCGCAACATCGGCATCCCAGACCTTGGAACCGGCCTTTTTCTGGGCTTCGAAACGTTCAAGAATTTTTTGCGAACCGGCGTCGCCCGGACCGCTGCCGACCGCGCGCACCGTGTTGCTGGGGTTCTGCTTTTCAAATTCCGGCGCCAGATATTCGTTGATGTAATCGACCATATTCTGGTCGCCTGCGGTCAGAACGGTAAGTTCTGCCGCAGAGGCCGATATGGAACCCGTTGTGCTCGCAAGAGCGAAAACCAACGTTGCCTGAAGGATTTTCTGCATGGAATGTTGTCTCCGGTGGATGGGATTCATGCGTGGGATGCTTCCAGAACGCCTGCCTTGCGGCCTTCGTTCGCGGATGGGTGCTGCGGTCGTGCGTCTTCCGACCGCGTGTTGAAAACAAAAAGATTGTGCGCGGCGATACGGACGCGCACGGCTTCACCGGCGGCAATCGGCCTTGCGCCATCGACCATGAGAATATCGTCGCCGACCCGCACCGAATGCCGCCAGACGCCGCCGGGATAGCTTGCCGCCTCGACATGGCCGAAAAGATCGAGCGCGCCAGCCGTTTCACTGCCGCTATTTTCGCTGGCCACCAATTCAGCCGCTTCAGCGCGAAACCGCGCCTCGTACGTGCCGCTTGCAAGCGCGCGTCCGTCGAGCGGCAGCACGGCTTTGCCATTGGCGGGGCCTGCATCGATAATGAGTTTTTGCCCACCAACGCTTCCAGAAAGCGCGAGAACATTTTCCGCGCCCATGAAGGCTGCGACAAAGGGCGAGGCTGGACGATTGAAAACCTCTTCCGGCCGTCCCTGTTGCGCAATGCGGCCAGCATCCATGATGACGATGCGGTCGGCCATGACCATGGCTTCCTCGCGGTCGTGGGTGACATGAACAGCAGTGATGCCAAGCCGCTTTTGGAGCGCGCTGATATCGTGTCGGACTTTCAGGCGGATGCGGGCATCGAGATTGGAGAGTGGCTCGTCGAGAAGCAGGATTTCTGGATCGATGGCGAGCGCCCGTCCCAATGCCACGCGCTGGCGCTGCCCGCCGGAAAGCGCTGCGGGCTTGCGCTGTTCAAGACCTTTAAGCCCGAGCAACTCCTGCAATTCCACAACACGCCGCGCAATGTCGGCGCGTGGCAGGCCGCGCAGTTTCAGGCCATAGCCGATATTCTGCGCCACGCTCATATGCGGCCACAGCGCATAGGACTGGAACACCAGCGCCATGCCACGCTTGTCTGGCGGCAGGTTGGTGACTTCCCGCCCCTCAATGGCGATTGCGCCGTTTGATGGCTTGGCAAAGCCTGCGATGGTGCGCAAAAGCGTGGTCTTGCCGCATCCTGACGATCCCAGAAGAGCGACAAATTCACCCTTGCCAATCGACAGATCGAGTTCCCTCAACACAGGATTGGCCCCGTATCCGACGGTAATATTCTCGATATTGAGGAAACCGCGCCTGCTCATTCATCTCTCCTTGCACAGCTGTGCAAGCACATGAATAATCAGGCTTCGTAACAGACGAATGACAATTATTCGATCCGTAACAAAGATATCGGAATGCGCGATTTTGGTCTTTTAGCGCCGTTGCAGGATGCTGACGTAAAACCCGTCCGTATCGGTCGAAAGCGGTGAGAATACACTGCCATGGACAGGGAAGACCGGCGACGAAACGCAATCAGGCACAATGGCCTGCCATAGCGCGCGCGGCGCTATTTCCGTGAAATCCGTATTGGCACTCAAAAACCGCTCGATCTGCGCGGTATTTTCCTCGGCAAACAGCGAACAGGTGACATAGGCAAGCCGCCCACCAGGGCGGACATAGCGTTTTGCGGCTTCAAGAACCTCCGCCTGATCCTGTACCCGCCGCTCCAGTTGCTGCTCATTGAGCCGCCATTTGGCGTCCGGTCTGCGCCGCCACGTGCCGGACCCCGTACAGGGCGCATCCGTTAGAACGAGGTCCATGCGACTAACAAGCGGCTCGAGCGTATCGAGCTTTCCATGCACCTGTGTATTGCGCACGCCCGCGCGCTGCAGGCGTTCATGCATAGGCGACAAACGCGCAAGCTCAGCATCATAGGCATGAACCTGACCGCTATTGTTCATGGAAGCAGCCAAAGCCAGCGTCTTGCCGCCAGCGCCTGCGCAATAATCAAGCACCTGTTCACCAGGGGTTGCTCCAGCAAAGAGTGCCGCAAGCTGCGACCCCAAATCCTGCACCTCGAACCAGCCATCGAGAAAGGCCTGTTCACCCTGCACATTCGGGTGACGTCCAAGCGCTTCGATGGGAGGAATGCGCAACGCTTGCGAAAGAAACGGTGCCGACCTTGCTCCAGCCTTTTCAAGCGCTGCGAGAACCTGATCGGGCTTTGCCTTGAGGCTGTTGGCACGCAAATCGACCGGCGGGCGGGCGGCAAGTGCCTGCCCCTCTTCAACCCAACGAGCACCAAAAAGCGCTTCCAGCGACGACGCACACCATTGCGGCACATCGGCTTGTACATGTGCCGGGGCTTGCGCGATATCGCGGCCTTCCCATGCGGAGCGGCGTTCGGCCTCCAGCGTTTCCGGTGCAAACTTGTCGCCGTCGAGCGTGGAATCGATGGTTGCCACATCCATGCCGCCATCCACCAGAAGGGCGCCGAAGGCCAGCGCACGCGCATCGTCATTATCCATGCGCCATGCTATGGATAGCTTGTGACGCAGAGCATCATAAACGATATTGCCGATCACGGCACGGTCGCCCGCTCCGGCAAAACGGTGCGCTGCGCCCCAGTCCTTGAGCACATCCGAAGCCGGACGCTTGCCCGCTTCGATTGCACCCAGAACCTCGATTGCCGCCTGCAAGCGTCCGCCAAGCCGCATGATTTCTCCTTCTATCCAGCTTCGTCGGGCATAGCCTTCCTTGCAGGCAAAAGGCAATCATCAATTGGCTTATTTACCAAGATCAAGCGCAAAAGCCGGAGCAAGGCCCCGGCTTCTGAAGTCAACGCTACCCGGCAAATCACTCAGCGGCGGTCGTTGCCTCTTCGTTTACGGCAATCGTATTGGCCTGATAGCCATGCGCTTCCTTCAACGCATTTCTCACACCAGCTTCATAATCGGCATGGATCAGCCGGAAGTGACCAAGCTGACGCTCGATGATAAAGCCCGGAACCCCGCCCATGGCAGCAGCGATATTGGAAAACAGGCGCTGCTTTTCGCCATCGTTGAAAAGGTTGAACAGCGCGCGCGGCTGCGAATAATCATTATTGCCGATGCGGTGATCATAGCGCGCTGCATCACCGGAAATGCGCAATGGTGGTTCCTTGGCGGCAGGCTGTTCAACCGGGCCATCAAACGAATTCGGCTCGTAATAGGCATCCGGGTTGCCGGTTTTGATACCGCCATAGACGTTCATCTGGCCATCGCGGTGATAATGATGCACCGGGCATTTCGGCTGATTAACCGGAATGGTCTCATAATGCGTGCCGAGGCGATGACGATGCGCATCCGCATAGGAGAAGACGCGCGCCTGCAGCATCTTGTCCGGCGAATAGCTGATACCCGGCACGATATTCGACGGTGAAAATGCCGCATTTTCGATTTCGGTGAAATAGTTTTCCGGGTTGCGGTTCAATTCCATTATGCCGATATCGATCGGCGGATAATCGCCATGCGGCCAGACTTTTGTCAGATCGAACGGATTATAGGGCGTCTTGTCGGCATCCAGTTCCGGCATGATCTGCACCTGAACCTTCCACTTCGGATATTCGCCATTCTCGATTGCACTGAAGAGGTCTTCCTGCGTGGATTCGCGTGTGCGCCCGATGACGCGTTCGGCCTCATCATTGGTCCAGTGCTTGTGCCCCTGCAAGGTCTTGAAGTGGAATTTGACCCAGTAACGCTCGCCCGCATCGTTCCAGAAGGAGTAGGTATGCGAGCCGTAACCATTGATATGGCGAACATCGGTGGGCAGGCCGCGATCCGACATCAGGATCGTCACCTGATGCAGGCTTTCCGGCGACAGCGACCAGAAATCCCACATGGCTGTGGCGGAACGCAGATTGGTCTTGGGATGCCGTTTTTGCGTGTGGATGAAATCGGGAAACTTGACCGGGTCGCGCACGAAGAAGACGGGCGTATTGTTGCCGACCAGATCCCAGTTGCCCTCTTCTGTATAGAATTTCAGGGCAAAGCCGCGCACGTCGCGCTCGGCGTCAGCCGCCCCCTGCTCACCGGCGACGGTCGAAAAGCGCGCCAGCATCGGCGTCTTTGCACCCGGCTGCAAAGCTTTCGCCTTGGTATATCTGGAAATATCGCCGGTGATGGTCAGCGTGCCAAAGGCACCCCATCCCTTGGCGTGAACGGGACGCTCGGGAATGCGCTCGCGGTTCTGATGGCTGAGCTTTTCAATGAGCTGATAATCCTGCAACAGCAGAGGACCGCGTTCGCCTGCGGTCAGGGAATTCTGATTGTCCGGCACCGGAGCACCGGCGCTGGTCGTCATGATCGGACGGTCTGCCATGGGAATATTCCTTCCTGAAAAGCTCGCGTTAAAACCGAGCCTAGCCTTGCTGGATATGAACCACGCCTGAGCATGCGCATATCGTGGCTAGGGTACGAAAGTAGTTTAGAGCTATTCCAATCATAATTTCCAATTGCTTTTTCCATTATTATTGATAGGAATTTCTTATCATGTTCACCATTCGCCAGATGCGCTATTTCGATGCGCTTGCCACAACGCTGCATTTTCGCAAGGCGGCTGAACTCGCCCATGTCTCGCAGCCTGCCCTGTCGGCGCAGATCGCCGAGATGGAATCGGCGGCAGGAAACGCGCTTTTCGAGCGCTCCTCGCGCAACGTCATCATGACGGAACTGGGCAAGGCGCTTCATCCCGGCATCCGAAAAATTCTGCGCGAATTACATGTAATGGAAGAGATCACAGCGCAAAGTCGCGGTCTGTTGCAGACCGGATTGCGTCTCGGCATCATTCCAACCGTAGCACCCTATCTGGTGCCGCTGCTTGTTCCGCTTTTGCGCGAGCGCCATCCCTCATTTCGCCTGCAATTGCGCGAAAGCGTCACCGCAAGATTGCTGGATGAATTGCACGCCGGTGAGATTGATGCCTTTGTTGCCGCCCTTCCCATTGATGACGAGCGGCTTGCATATAAAAAACTTTTCGACGACCGTTTTCTGATTGCCACATCCAGCAATGATCAGACGGTTCTGGCCTCGCCCATGACGCAGAATGCGATTGCTCTGGAACGTCTGCTCTTACTGGAAGAAGGCCATTGCATGCGCGATCAGGCGCTCGCCGTCTGCTCGCTGCCATCGAAGCGCCAACTTGTAAAATATGGCGCGACCAGCATGACCACGCTTTTGCAGATGGTCAGCCACGGCATGGGGCTGACGCTCATTCCCGAAATCGCCGTGCGCGCCGAGGCGCGCAGTACGCAGATGCGGATCGTGCCTTTCGAGGGCGAACAGCCAAAACGCGAAATCGGTCTTTTCTGGCGCAGGCAAAGCATGCGCCGCAAGGATTTTCAGGCGCTTGCCGAATGTATCATAGAATGCGCGGACAAATGGCGGATTGAGGACGAAGACCTGAACGCCCTCACGCTCTAACAAAAAAGCGCGGCTCAAACCGCGCTTTTTTTCTTGATGAACGCTCGCGCTTACACGCTGCCCGGATAGTTCGGGCTTTCACGGGTGATCGTCACGCCATGCGAATGGCTTTCACGCAGACCCGCATTTGTAATGCGTACAAACTGTGCCTTTTCGCGGAACTCTTCCAGCGTTTTTGCGCCGACATAGCCCATGGAAGCGCGAAGACCTCCAGCCAACTGATGCAGGATCGCGGCAATCGGACCCTTATAGGCGACCTGTCCCTCGATGCCTTCGGGCACCAGTTTCAGTTCGTCGCGCACTTCGGCCTGAAAATAACGATCCGCCGAACCGCGCGCCATAGCGCCGACCGAACCCATGCCGCGATAGGCCTTGAACGACCGGCCCTGATGCAGATAGACCTCGCCGGGGCTTTCTTCGGTTCCAGCCAAGACCGATCCGGCCATGGCGGCAACCGCACCAGCAGCCAGCGCCTTGGCAAAATCGCCGGAGAATTTGATGCCGCCATCGGCGATCACCGGAATATTGTGCTTATGCGCGGCTTCAACCGCTGCCATGATGGCGGAAAGCTGCGGCACACCCACACCTGCAACGATACGCGTCGTGCAGATGGAGCCCGGCCCGATACCGACTTTGACCGCATCGGCACCCGCGTCGATCAGTGCCTGTGTACCGCCTGCGGTTGCCACATTGCCAGCGAGGATCGCGACATTCGGATAGGCCTTCTTGATGCGCGCAACCGCATCGAGAACGCGCTGCGAATGACCATGCGCCGTATCGACCACCAGAAGATCAACACCGGCATCGATCAGGCGTTCGGCGCGCTCATAGCCGTCTTCGCCAACACTGGTTGCAGCAGCAGCGCGCAAACGGCCCTGCGCATCTTTCGCGGCATTCGGGTTGAGTTGCGACTTTTCGATATCCTTGACGGTGACAAGACCGACGCAACGGCCCTGATCGTCAACGACCAGCAGCTTTTCGATGCGATGGCTGTGCAGGAGGCGCTTGGCTTCATCCTGATTGACGTTCTCGCGCACGGTGACGAGGTTTTCACGCGTCATCAGCTCGTGAATTTTTTGAGCAGGATCGGAGGCAAAGCGCACGTCGCGGTTCGTCAGAATGCCGACCAGACGACCCGGTCCCTTGGCGGCAGCTTCGACCACCGGAATACCGGAAATGCCATGCGCCTTCATCAGTGCCTGCGCGTCGGCAAGGGTTGCATCAGGGCCTATGGTGACTGGATTGACGACCATGCCCGATTCGAACTTCTTGACCTGACGCACCTCCTCGGCTTGCCGCTCCGGCGTCAGATTGCGGTGAATAACGCCGATGCCACCAGCTTGCGCCATAGCGATGGCTAGGCGTGATTCGGTAACCGTGTCCATGGCAGCAGACAAAAGCGGCAGATTAAGCTCGATATCGGCAGCGATGCGGGTGCGCAGATCGACCTGCCCCGGCATGACTTCGGAATGTCCGGGCTGCAACAGCACATCGTCGAAAGTGAGAGCCATAGCCCCGGTGGGCGATTCCACGATTTTTGCCATTGCCAATTCCTTTGCCGGTTTTATCGAATGAGAAAAGCCGCCTCTCCGGAAAGCGTCCGGGAGCAACGGCTGGTCTTGGTTTTCTAGTTGAATTGGCACCGGCTGGTAACACGCTTATGAAGAAATGGAAAGTCTTTTGCTGACAAGTTTCGGTTATCGGATTGGATTCCCGGTTTTGCCGTCAAATTTTCTTGCCGGGCATGCGATAATGCCGTTGATAATAGCTGTAATGAATTAACGCAAAAGGGGGGCACCTATGCTGGAACTGATGGACGGAAGCATAAGCGACGTTCCGGGTCTCAAGCTCGGCCATCATACGCTGTCAAAACGGTCGACCGGCTGCACGGTACTGCTTTTTGAGGAAGGCGCTACGGCAGGTGTCGATGTGCGTGGGGCAGCACCCGGCACGCGCGAGACCGATCTGCTCGATCCCGTCAATCTGGTCGATAAAGTGCATGCCGTCATGCTAAGCGGCGGCAGCGCCTATGGCCTTGATACAGCCACCGGCGCCATGTGCTATCTGGAAGAACATGGTATCGGCTTCAAGATCGCGGGCGGCGTGGTGCCGATCGTGCCTGCCGCCGTGCTGATGGACCTGGGTGTGGGCGATTTCTCTGTCCGGCCCGATGCGGAAGCCGGTTATCTCGCCTGTAGGGCGGCAAGCAACCAGCCGTCCGACGAAGGCAATATTGGTGCCGGGGCCGGTGCCACCGTCGGCAAGATGTTCGGCATGGAATTTGCCATGAAAGGCGGGTTCGGCACCGCAAGCCACACGATACCGGGAACAGGCATCGTTGTGGGTGCCGTGGTTGCGGTGAATGCAGTGGGCGATATTTATGCGCCCGGTTCCGACCGGATTCTGGCTGGTGCCCGCAGTGTGGACGGCAAGGGTTTTCGCGCCAGCATGGATGCAATCCTGCAAGGCCATGGCGTCTTGCCATCGGCAGGCGGCAACACCACCATCGGCGCAATTGCTACCAATGCGCCTTTCACCAAGGCGGAAGTGAAAAAGATCGCAGCCATGAGCCATGACGGTTTTGCCCGTACCATCAATCCCGTGCACACCATGTGGGACGGCGATACGATCTTCGCGCTTTCAACTGGCAAAGAAGCTGGCGTCAAGGCAGATGTCACCGCCATCGGCGCTATTGCCGCCACCGTGATGGCGCATGCCGTTGCGCGCGCCATCATCTATGCAGAAAGCCTCCCCGGCCTGCCCGCTTACAAGGACTATCAGCGGTAAGCGGCAGTTTTCAGTTGAAAGCGCCGCCGTCGCTTCTGCTTTCCGGGCGTTCCTTGGCAACCTTCTTGCGATAGCCGCTGGCGCGATAGGCGGCAATCGGCTCTATAGCGCCCCCTGTACGACGACGCGCTTCGGCAAGGATCGGCTCGACATCGGTGCGATAGGCGCGCTTCAATGTGTCGGAGGCCATCAAGGCATCGTTTTCCTGCTGATAGGTTTCCAGATCCTCGCGATTGACCAACAGCGCCTGCGCATAGGCGCGGCGGATTTCATTAGCCGACGAAATCAGACTTTCAATCGGATCGGTCACATTATGCGACTGGTCGATCATGTGGGCCGGATGAAAATCCGTTACCCCACGATATTCCGCATCGACCAGTTCGTTGAAGACCAGAAACAGCCGATAGGGATCAATGGAACCGGCATCAAGATCGTCGTCTCCATATTTGCTGTCGTTGAAGTGGAAACCACCAAGTTTCTTGAACTGGATCAGCCGCGCCACGATCATTTCGATATTGGTGTTGGGCGCGTGGTGTCCGAGATCGACAAGACATTGCGCCTTCGGCCCCAGCGTCGAGGCAGTCAGATAATTGGTGCCCCAGTCCTGCACCACCGTCGAATAAAAGGCCGGCTCATAAATCTTGTGCTCGGAGAAAAGCCGCCAGTCATCCGGCAGCGCCTTATAGATTTCACCCATCGACGCAAGGTAGCGCTCAAAAGCGCGGGTAAAGTTCTGTTGCCCCGGAAAATTGGAACCATCACCGAGCCACACGGTTAGCGCCTTTGAACCGATGGCGTTACCGATCTCGATGCACTCGATATTGTGTTCGATGGCCTGCGCACGCACTGCCGCATCGACATGGGTGAGCGAGCCGAATTTATAAGAATGCTCCTGCCCGGCTGAATCCGAAAAGGTGTTGGAATTCATTGCATCAAAACCAAGTCCCAGCGCTTCGGCGTGCGCTTTCAGCTTTTTCGGGTCGGTCTTGTCCCATGGAATATGCAGCGAGACATTGGGCGTTGCGCGCGACAGCTCGTTGATGACGGCGCAATCGTCAAGCTTATCAAAAATTCCACGCGGCTCGCCCTGCCCCGGAAAGCGCCCGAACCGCGTACCACCCGTCCCCGTACCCCATGATGGCACGGCGACAAAATAGTGTGCGACTTTGTCGGTGACGTCGTCGATCTCGATACCCCGGCGGGCAAGTTGCTCGCCCAGCGCCTCATAATCGCTGTTCAGCACCTTTTCATAGCCGCTATTATGCTCGGCGATAAAATCGGCTGCGATGCGTTGTTCGGACATGGTTCCTCCCAGAACATTCCAGATATTATGTGCTTAGCGCGGAAAACTCTGCTGGTTTCCGGCATCCACATTGATAATGTTGCCCGTGGACTTGGCCGAAGCGTCGCTGGCGAGAAAGTAAATTGCCTCCGCAATATCTTCCGGCAGGACATTGAGCTTCAAAAGCGAGCGCTTGCGGTAATGTTCCTCCAGTTCCGAAACGTCGATCTTTGAAGAAGCGGCACGCTGTTCGCGCCATTCGCCATCCCAGATTTTCGAGCCGCGCAGCACCGCATCCGGGTTGACGACGTTGACACGAATGCCAGCTTCCGCCCCCTCCAGCGCCAGACAGCGGGCGAGATGGATTTCCGCAGCCTTGGCCGTGCAATAGGCCGCGGCACCCGGTGATGCGGCAAGCCCGTTCTTGGACGCCACGAAGACGACATTGCCGCCGATCTTCTGGCGGCGGAACAGCCGGAACGCCTCACGTGAGACAAGGAAATAGCCGGTCGCCAGAATATCGATATTGCGGTTCCACATGGATAGCTCCGTCGCCTCAATAGGAGCCGATGAAGCGATGCCCGCATTGGAGACCAGAATATCGATGCCGCCGAATTCGACGCTCGCATTGATGAAAGCTGAAGCAACCGCCGCCTCGTCGGTGACGTTGAGCTCGACGCTACGCACCTGATCGGCACCAAAACGCTTCGACAGGTTTTCATGCGCGGATTTGAGCGATTGCGCATCGATATCGGCGAGAACCACACACGCTCCCTCGCCCGCCAACCGCTCGGCGGTTGCATAGCCGATGCCGCCAGCGCCACCGGTGATCAGCGCAATGCGCCCGGCAAGGCCCTTTGGCTTCGGCATACGCTGAAGTTTTGCTTCTTCCAAAAGCCAATACTCGATGTCGAAAGCTTCCTGTTCCGGCAGTCCCTGATAGGTGGAGACGGAAGACGCGCCGCGCATGACATTGATGGCGTTGACATAAAATTCACCGGCAATGCGTGCCGTGGCTTTGTCGCGGGCAAAAGACAGCATACCGACGCCGGGGATCAGAAAAATCACCGGATTGGGATCGCGCATCTTCGGCGAATTATCGTGTTTGCAAGCCTCGTAATAGCGCGTGTAATCGGCGCGATAGGCTTCAAGGGCGGATTGAAGACCATTGACGACGCCATCCACATCCGGCTTTTCCGGGTCAAAATCGACCACCAGCGGACGGATTTTGGTGCGCAGAAAATGGTCTGGGCAGGAGGTGCCGAGCTTCGCCAGCGGCTGCAATTCTTTGGAATTCACAAATTCCAGTACCGCATCCTGATCATCAAAATGACCGAGCTTGCGCTCGTCTCTGCCGATCAGCCCGCGAATTTCCGGCATCAGGCGTGCGGCAATGGCGCGGCGCTCGGATGCATCGAGGCTTTGTGCAACAGCGCCACCGAAAGCAGCCTTGCCCGCCGTCTTTTCATCCAGCCACTCAATAGCCTTGTTGATGATGGCAAGCGTCGTCTCGTAGCAGGCTTTGGCGTCATTGGCCCATGTGAAAAGCCCATGGCTTTCCAGCACCACACCCTTGGCATGGGGATGCGCTTTGACAAAAGCTTCAAGATCGAGACCAAGCTGGAAACCCGGCCTGCGCCATGGCAGCCAGCCGATTTCGTCACCAAAAATTTCGGCGGTCAATTCGCAGGAGTTTTTTGAAGCGGCAATGGCAATGATTGCATCGGGATGCATGTGATCGACATGGGTGAAGGGCACGAAACCATGCAGCGGCGTGTCGATGGAAGCGGCGCGCGGATTGAGATTGAAGGTGCAATGCGGCAGGAAGCCCACCATGCGGTCTTCATCCTCGACGCCCTTATAGATACCCTTCAGCGCTTCGAGCTTGCCCTGATAAAGCGTTGAAAAACCGTCGAGCTTGATGGTGCCGACATCGCCGCCCGAACCCTTGACCCACAAAACCTGCACTTTTTCGCCGGTGAGAGGATCGGTTTCCAAAACCTTGGCTGATGTATTACCGCCACCATAATTGGTGATGCGCTTGTCGGAGCCAAGCAGATTCGAGCGATAAAGCAGCTTGCCCGGCTCATCCAGTTGCGCCGCTTTGGCATCATCCCAGCGGTTTTCAAGAAGCCTGCTTTGGGCCACCATGTCATCCTCCCATTTATGATAAGATCGCCATGCGGGCACTCCTGTTAACGCACAAGCGATCATGTTGCGGCAGATATGGCGCATGATTTCGCGCCATGTCAATCATAAATGATCATTATCAATCATATATGCTATCATTGTGCATATTTTTGATTGTTTGTGATTGACAGCCAACAGGGTTTGCCCGATACAGGAAAAAGGAGGAGCCATGCACGAAAGAGAGCGCCATCGCATCATCCTGAGCGCTGTTCAGGAAAAGCCGGTGATCACCATTCAGGATTTGGTGGAACTGACGGAGGCGTCGGAAGCCACCCTTCGGCGCGACATTGCATCGCTTCACATGCAGGGCCGCATCAAGCGCGTGCGCGGCGGCGCGGAAGCCATTCATCCGCCCCAGCTTGGCAGTCTTGCCGGACGGCCTTTCAAGGTTTCGGAAACGGAAAACACCGACCGCAAGCGCGTCATTGCGCGCGAAGCCGTATCGCTGTGCGAAGAAGGCGACAGCATCATCATCAATGGCGGGTCCACAACCTTCCAGATGGTGCATTATCTCACCACGCGGCGCATGCAGGTGCTGACCAATTCCTTTGCCATCGCCGAACATCTGCTGCGCCAGTCCAAAAGCACGGTGATCGTTCCGGGCGGCGCGATCTATCGCGACCAAAGCCTCATTTTGTCGCCCTTCGACAACGACGTGATCGGCAATTTTTACGGGCGGCGCATGTTCATGGGTTGTCAGGGGGTAAGCCCGTTGGGCGTTATGGAATCCGACGCACTGATCATTCAGAGCGAACAAAAACTGATGGGTCAGGCGGATGAAATCGTCCTGATGGTCGATTCGACAAAATTCACCCGCCGTTCCAGCCTCATCCTTTGCCCGCTCGACCGTGTCAGCACGCTGATCACCGATGACGGCATTTCGGACGAGGCGCGGCGGATGGTGGAAAATGCAGGCATTCGGCTCATCGTCGCGCAAGCAGCGACATCGGCTGGAAACGGGCGGGAGGCCACAGAGGTTGCCTGAAGACTGATAATAAAGATGCAATGTTCTTAATCGGGAGGAATGGAACATGAGACTTTTCAAGAAATTGGCATTGGGTACAGCCCTTGCTGTTGCCTTCATGGCGGGTGCAGCACAAGCCGCCGACATGAAGATCGCGCTTGTCGCAAAATCCCTTGGCAACGGCTTCTTTGAAGCCGCCAACAAGGGTGCGCAGGAAGCCGCCAAGGAGCTGGGCGGCGTCGAGGTGATTTATACCGGCCCGACATCGACCACCGCGGAAGGCCAGATCGAGGTCATCAATTCACTGATTGCGCAGGGCGTTGACGCCATTGCCATTTCGGCCAACGACCCCGATGCCGTCGTACCGGCCCTTAAAAAGGCAGCGCAGCGGGGCATCAAGGTGATTTCGTGGGATTCGGGCGTGGCGCCTGAAGGCCGCATCGTGCATCTCAATCCGTCGTCCAACGATCTGATCGGCAAGATGTGCCTGACGCTCGCCGCTCACCACCTGCCGGACGGCAAGGGCGATTTCGCAATCCTGTCCGCCACCACCACCTCGACCAACCAGAATATCTGGATCGAGGAAATGAAGAAGCAGCTCAAGGATTTTCCGGGCCTCAATCTCGTCACAACCGTCTATGGCGATGATCTGGCCGACAAGAGCTATCGCGAAGCGCAGGGACTTCTGACCTCTAATCCTAACGTGAAGGTGATCGTCGCCCCCACCACGGTCGGTGTTCTCGCCGCATCGCAGGCTGTGAAAGATGCAGGCAAGATTGGCGAGGTCTATGTGACCGGCCTTGGCCTGCCGTCTGAAATGGCGGGTGCCATCAAATCGGGTGCGACCAAGGAATTCGCGATCTGGAACCCGATCGACCTTGGCTATTCGGCAACGCAGATCGCCTATCACCTCGTCAAGGGCGATGCCGATGGCAAGCCCGGCTCGGAAATCGAAGCCGGACGCATGGGCAAGATCAAGATCGGTGAAAACGGCGAAGCCGCGATGAGCGATCCTTTCGTCTATGACGCGTCGAACATCGACGAATTCTCCAAGGTATTCTGAGAACAGTCTCTGGCGGCATGGGTTCTGCCCGTGCCGCCATCATTTTTGAATTGATCGGTATTTCTGATGAATGCAGCTTTGCAGAAAAGCGGGCAGTCCGTGCCGCGTGCCGACGAGCCAGCCGTGCCCCTGCTGGAAATGCGCGGCATCGCCAAGACATTTCCCGGCGTGCGCGCACTCGATAATGTCAATATCGCGCTTTATCCGGGCGAGGTTACGGCGCTGATTGGGGAAAACGGCGCCGGAAAATCAACGCTGGTCAAAATCCTGACCGGCATTTACCAGCCCGACGAAGGCGAAATCCTGATCGACGGTCAGCCGGTTCATTTCGCAACAGCCCAGTCAGCGACAGATGCGGGCGTCACCGCCATTCATCAGGAAACCGTACTTTTTGACGAATTGTCGGTGGGCGAGAACATCTATCTTGGCCATGCGCCGCGCACCCGGCTTGGCCTCGTCAATTGGGCAGCAGTCTATGCCCGTGCGCAGGCGCTGCTGTCATCGCTTGAAATCACTGTCGATGCCCGCATTAAATTGAAACAACTTTCTATCGCCCAGCGCCATCTGGTGGCGATTGCCCGCGCCCTTTCGGTCGATGCGCGCATCGTCATTATGGATGAGCCGACAGCAGCGCTTTCGCGCAAGGAAGTGGACGATCTTTTTCGCATCGTCGAGCGTCTGAAAGCACAGGGCAAGGCGATCCTCTTCATCAGTCACAAGTTCGATGAGGTCTATGAAATCGCCGACCGCTATGCGGTTTTCCGCGATGGCTGCGCAGTCGGGCATGGGCTGCTTTCCGATATGAACGAGCGCGAAATCGTGCGGCTGATGGTTGGGCGCTCGGTCGAAAAAGCCTTTCCGAAAAAACATGTCACCATCGGCGAGACGGTACTCAAGGTCGAGAACTATTCGCACCCGACCGAATTTCGCGACATTTCCTTTGAATTGCGGCGCGGCGAAATTCTGGGGATCTACGGCCTTGTCGGCGCGGGTCGTTCGGAATTTGCGCAATCGCTGTTCGGTATGACCGCTCCATCCGAAGGGCGTGTAACGCTGGAAGGAAAAGAGATCAAAATCCGCCGCTCCGGCGAAGCGATTAATCATGGCATCGTCTATGTGCCGGAAGAACGCGGTCGCCATGGCGCGGTGCTGCCGATGCCGATTTTCCAGAACATCTCGCTGCCTTCTCTCAACCGCACCTCGCGCAATGGTTTTCTGCGTATGGCGGAAGAATTCAAGCTTGCGCGCAAATATGCCGAACGTTTCGACCTGCGTGCTGCCGCCCTTTCCGTGCCGGTGGGTAATCTCTCCGGCGGCAATCAACAAAAGGTTGTGATCGGCAAGTGGCTCGCAACACACCCGAAGGTCATCATTCTTGATGAGCCGACCAAGGGCATTGATATTGGCTCCAAGGCAGCGGTGCATGAATTCATCAGCGAATTGGCCGCCGAAGGACTGAGCATCATCATGATCTCATCGGAACTGCCGGAAATCATCGGCATGTCGGACCGTGTCATGGTCATGCGCGAGGGGCTGGTGGAAGGCATTTTCGAGCGCCAAGCACTTGATGCCGAGGTGCTGGTGCGAGCGGCCACCGGAAATGCGGAGTAGGACATGAAACAGCTTCTTAAGCAGCGTGAACTCCTGCTTCTTCTAATCATTGCCGTGATGATCGGTCTGTTTTCGCTGCGCGCACCCGGCTTTGCCGCGCCGCGCAATCTCGCCAACATCTTTAACGACACATCGATCCTGATCATTCTTGCCCTCGGGCAGATGGCAGTGATCCTGACCAAATCAATCGACCTTTCGGTTGCCGCCAATCTCGCTTTCACCGGCATGGCGGTGGCGATGCTCAACGCCGCCTATCCCGGCCTGCCGCTGGCGCTTTTGATCGTGATCGCGGTTGGCATAGGTGCTGCTCTCGGTGCCATCAACGGCATTCTGGTCTGGAAACTCGATATTCCGGCCATTGTCGTGACACTTGGCACGCTTACCATCTATCGCGGCATGGCCTTCGTGCTTTCAGGCGGCGGCTGGGTCAATGCGCATCAGATGACCGCGCCCTTTCTCAATACGCCGCGCACGCTGATTCTCGGCCTGCCATTGCTGGGCTGGACGGCGCTCATCATCATTGGACTCATCTATGTGCTTTTGACGCGCAGCTTTTTTGGTCGCGCGCTTTATGCCTCGGGCGGTAATCCGACCGCTGCCGTTTATGCCGGGATCAATGTCGGGCGCACGCGCTTTCTGGCTTTCGTTTTATCGGGATCGCTGGCCGGGCTTTGCGGCTATCTCTGGGTGTCGCGCTATGCGGTCGCCTATGTCGATATTGCCAACGGTTTTGAACTCGACAGCATCGCGGCCTGCGTGATTGGCGGCATTTCCATCGTCGGCGGCATCGGCTCTGCCTTTGGCGCGGTGCTGGGGGCATTGTTTCTCGGCGTCATCAAGAATGCGTTGCCGGTCATCAACATATCGCCCTTCTGGCAGATAGCGATTTCGGGTGGCGTGATCATCGCTGCCGTCATCTTCAATGCCCGGCAGGAAAAGCGCGGCGGGCGCATCATCCTGCGCGACAAAGCCGCCAAGACCTATGAGGAGACGGCCGCATGAGCGACACCGCCGAACGCCGCTATATCCCCGACCGGCTTGGAACCTCCTATGGCCGCGTGCTGGCCAGCTGGGAAACGCTGCTTTTTGCCGTGGCGGTTTTAATCTTCATCGCCAATGCATTTGCCTCGCCTTATTTTCTCAATGCGTGGAACCTCTCGGACGCGACCTTCAATTTCACCGAAAAGGCGCTCATCGCCTTTGCCATGACGCTGCTGATTATTTCCGGCGAGATCGACCTGTCAGTGGCCGCGATCATTGCCCTTGCGTCGACGGCCATGGGCGCAGCGGCACAGATTGGCGTCGGCACGCCCGGACTGGTGCTGATCGGTATCGGCACCGGGCTTTTGTGCGGCGCGATCAATGGCGGTCTGGTGGCGGGGCTAAAACTGCCGTCCATCGTCGTCACCATCGGCACGATGAGCCTCTTTCGCGGTATTTCCTATATCGTGCTGGGCGACAAGGCCTATGGCGGTTACCCGGAAAGCTTTGCCTATTTCGGGCAAGGCTATGTCTTCTGGGTGATCTCTTTTGAATTCGTGCTGTTTATCATTTCCGCGGTAGTGTTCGGCGTGCTGTTGCATTGCACAAGCTTCGGGCGGCGCATCTATGCCATTGGCAATAATGAATTCGCCGCGCGTTTTTCCGGTATCGCAGTCGAGCGCACCAAATTCACGCTGTTCCTGTTCACAGGCTTGATGAGCGGCATCGCCGCCGTCTGCCTCACCTCGCGCCTCGGCTCAACCAGACCGTCGATCGCCCAAGGCTGGGAGCTTGAAATCATCACCATGGTAGTGCTGGGCGGCGTGTCGATCTTGGGTGGTTCGGGAACGATAATC
Source organism: Rhizobiaceae bacterium (assembly GCA_032057925.1). Classification (GTDB taxonomy): domain Bacteria; phylum Pseudomonadota; class Alphaproteobacteria; order Rhizobiales; family Rhizobiaceae; genus Brucella. The sequence continues at coordinate 267,631 of DAMCEK010000006.1, read as the reverse complement.
GGCGTGGTGATCGCCGCTTTCGTGATGGGGCTCGTGACCTTCGGCCTCGGACTTTTGAACGTGCCGGGTATCGTCATGTCGATTTTCATCGGCCTGCTTCTGATCGTCACGATCTCTTTGCCAATCCTTGGTCGCCGCTTTAACGCATGGCGGCGCAGATGAGCGAAGAACGCTACGCTTTTCGCATGAAGCTCAATCCCGGCATGGAAGCGGAATATCGCCGCCGCCACGATGAAATCTGGCCGGACCTCGTCGATCTTCTGCATGAAGCGGGCGTATCTGATTATTCGATCTGGCTTGATGAAGAAACGCATCATCTGCTCGGGATTTTAACCCGTGCAAAAAACCACGGCATGACGTCGCTGCCCGATCATCCGGTAATGCAGCAATGGTGGGCACATATGGCCGATATCATGGCAACAAACCCGGATAATTCGCCGGTTTCTATCGATCTCAAGCCGGTCTTTTTCATGCCATGACGCATATTGCCATTCTCGATATCGGCAAGACCAATGCCAAAACCGTCCTGCTGGATCGCGAAACCGGCGCAGAAATTGCCGTGCGCAAAATCGCCAACAAGGTACTGCACGACGGTCCCTACCCACATTACGATATTGAAAACCTGTGGCGCTTCTTTCTCGAAAGCCTCACCGAGTTTGCCCGCGCCCCCGGTTTCGATGCTATATCGATCACCACACATGGTGCGGCAGCAGCTCTTGTCACGGTGGACGGTGAACCGGCTCTGCCGGTCCTCGATTACGAGCATGACTATCCCGCTGAAATCCGTGCGGCCTATGCAACGCTTCGCCCAGATTTCCATGAGACATTCTCGCCACCTCTATCCCGCGGACTTAATCTCGGCGCACAGCTTCATTATCTGAAGTCCCTCTTCCCGCAAGAGTTTGCACGCACCCGCCATATCCTCACCTATCCGCAATACTGGGCATGGCGACTAACAGGCGTTGCCGCTGTCGAGATAACGTCTCTTGGCTGCCATACCGATCTGTGGCTTCCAAAACAAAGTGCCTTCTCGCCGCTCGTAGACCGGCTTGGCATTCGCGAATATTTCCCGCCGCGCCATTCCGCCTTCGATGTGCTTGGCCCTGTCACACCGGATCTGGCCGCAAAAATCGGATTGCAAAAGCCGGTGCCTGTTCATTGCGGTATTCACGATTCCAATGCCTCGCTTCTGCCGCATCTGATTCAACACGAAGCGCCATTTTCGGTCGTCTCCACGGGAACATGGGTGGTGAGCTTTGCTGTCGGCGGCAATCTTGATGCGCTCGACCCCGCGCGTGATTCACTGGCAAATGTCGACGCTTATGGCCGCGCCATTCCCTCAGCGCGCTATATGGGTGGTCGTGAATTCGACATCATGACCGAAGGTCTGGAAGCGCCAGCGCCTGCCGATCATGCCCGGCTGATTGAAACGATCCTGGCACGTGAAATCATGGCCCTGCCCTCCGCGGTGCAGGGTTGCGGCCCTTATCCAGACACCCGTATGCGTTGGCACAATGCCACAAAGGCAAGTGATACGGAACGCTATGTCGCTGCCTGCCTTTACGCGGCACTGATGACGCAGAGCTGTCTCGATCTTCTTGGTGCTCAAGGCTCCATCATCGTTGAAGGGCCTTTTTCAGACAATCGGATTTATTTGCAGGCGCTGGCCGGTTTCAGCGGACGCGCGGTGCAGCCTGTTGAAGGATCGACGGGAACGGCGGCTGGTGCTAGCCTTCTCGCTGGCCTTGCAAAGCAAGAACAGCCGCGAAGAACCCTCCATCCAGACGACCGGTATTATGCTGGCTATAGGACAGAATGGCTTGGCCGGATCTCATCTTCTGCCTGAACGCTAGAGCGCGTTTCGATCTGATTGAATCAGATCGGCGCTCTATCTCTTTGATTCAACGCGCATCTTATCCGAAAACCGTTTCACACTTTTCGGGATGCGCTCTAAGAATCGTCAGCGTGCAGGCCTTTTACTCGGTGCTTCATCAGGAAAGAACGAAGGACCAACGATGCGTACATCCTCCCCGCCATCCATCGCTCTCTCGCCCTTCTGGTTTTCAACCGGCGGCAGGGACGGACGCAACTGAACCGGGGCAGTCGACGGCGCTTCCGGGCCAACGAACGCATCGGGATAATCTCTTTCGACATCCTCCGGCGTCACAGGCTTTGCTCCGAAAGATCCATGATCCGTTTCAACAGACTGCGATGGTCTTGAGTCATAATCCGGTTGCCCCGAACGACGGACAGATTGCGACTTGGAAGGCTTCCCGACAGACGACACCCGCGCTTGCGAAGGCTTGGCAGATGCGCGGTTGTGAGCCACGCTCCTGAGCGGTTTTTCCAACTGCGCCAGCAACTCTGGCGACAGCAGAGATTTTTGCACTTCGCAAAGCCTGATATATTTGCCCATGACCGGTTTGTTGCTGCGAACAGCGGCCGCTTCTTCGAGGAAGCCTTCCAGTTCGATGATATTCTGTGCCAGAAGTTTCGATTTATCCCGCAGCGGATTGCACTGCTCCGCCTGAACCACGATGGAATAAAGATTTTCCGCGCAGGATTTCTCCGCCTTGTCGGCTTCCATCACTTTCAAATTTCTGCGGCTCTCCGCCAGCAGCGCCTGCGCCCGCGGCACCATCGTGTCGAGCTTCTTTTCTTGTAATGATGTGCAGTCCTGCCTCAGCTGCATGGTGGTGCAGCTTGCCAGCGTTACGGCCAGAATGGCTACGGCAAGGGAGTTAAAAACCGGGTTTTCCGTCACAACGACATTCCATATCCAGAGCGAGGAAGACTGAATGCTGCAAACAGGGTTAATTTAGCCCTAATAAAGCTGAAAATAGAACAAAGGAAAAGCAATAAAATCATATTTTCAAAAATATACATTAGACATCTCTTAAATTAACTGTAATTAGCGACAACGCATTATTGCCTATATCATATGCAGGGTACTATTACATATATGTCAATAATATATAAAAAATATCTTTAATAACGAACGATGGGAAATTTGCCGTTCTGTTTTGGGACAACGGCGCATCGTTCAGGCAAGTCCGCCTGTACGTGATACTTCGGAGCCAATTGTACCGAAGTTCTGGAGCGAAATTCTGGGCCTATATATTTTGAAAATGCCAGCGCTATTCAGCAGGCCGCATTCAAACAGGCCTATCCAAAAAAATGCGGGCTCATTCTTTTCGAGATCAATATTTCTTTCAGGTGTTTTCCCTGCTAAACCGGTTTGACCTTGGAACAGGATGAAAATCCAACACCCGGTCATCCATTACCAAATATTTGATAATTCTATCTATTCATAAATATCAGAAGTCTCACGATGAAGTCTTATGTTTCCCTGTCCACTGATATGGTGGATCCAAAGAATCGCTCTGATTTCTGGCGTAGTCTGTCCGAAACAATTTACGATGACGTGGTGACGGTAAATCCTGCACAGGAGCCAGATTTAAGGGGTAGCGTAAAGACACGTGCAACGGGCCAGATGATCATTGCGAACACATCGTTCAACGCGCAACACTGCAAACGCACCGCCCGGGCAATCGCGAAAAATGGAGCGGATTTCGTTGCTTTTCAGACGATACTTACAGGAACGTCGGAAGGCAGCTACAATGGGAAAGTATCGCGAACCGCGCCGGGCGATATATTCATGCTTGATCTCTCGCAGGTGATGGAGAGCAAGAAGCAACCCGGTTCGCGCATGTCCATCATGGTTCCGCGCACGATCGTAGGCGATCTGCTTTCACGCTATAATTTTCACGGATTGGTTCTGCCACGGCACGCAGCGGCCACCAAACTGCTTTTTCATTACATGGCCGGTTTAAACAAGGTAGCAGCCGAACTCGACGACCACGAAGCGCAGGCCGTTCAGGAAGCGCTTTTTACACTGTTAGGTTCAGCCATTAGAAATACCGATGACAATATCCTTTTTTCCCGACCTATCGACACGCCCATGCGCCAGCGCATTCTCGATTACATAGACGCTAATCTGACCGATCCGCGTCTGGATGTTGACGTGATCATAAGGTTTTTTCGCGTTTCACGCACCCATCTCTATCGAGCCTTCGAACCTGAAGGCGGCGTCGTTCGCGCCATCCGGGAGCGTCGATTGAATCTGGCTTTCAGATTGCTTATCGATCAAAGGAAAAATCCGCGTACCGTTGACGAGATAAAGACGCTTTGCGGTTTTTCGCAACGCACGCAGTTCTTGAGGTTCTTCCAGCAGAAATTTGCGTTTTCTCCACGTGATCTGCATGCAATGGCCACCGAGGCGGCTTCGCTTTTCGAAGGGCCGTTCTCTTTGCATAACCACATTCTGTCTTATGCGGATGCAGTTACCCATCCCGTAACTTCACCGAAGACAGAAATACGCACGCCGCATCCTGATGCATTGGGGAGCCAGCCAGAGCAAATGTCGGAATGCGCAGCGGAATGAACAAGGTCGCTCCGTACGGCAGCCAGAGCATACATCCTATCGGATTGACGTAAAAATCGATAAGATACGCTTGAAATAGAAGATTTGAGACGCAGCCATCTCATTCAATCAGAGCGAAATGCATTCGGATACGGCTCCGTTATAATTGGAGCCGTATACAGCTTACCCGGCCATCATTTCCAGACAGTCGTCTTGGAAAATTCGGGATCCTGCTTTTCCTTGCCGGCCTGTTCACATGCAATCGCCTCGTCTTTGACGATTGCTGCGAGTTCGCCGCCAACCAGCATCCCATAGACAACGGAAAGATGCTTCTCATGCCGGTCTTTTTGTTCGGCAGAAGCCTTCTCATCCCCCTGCAACGTCAACTGTTGGAACTGATCGACGAATTTCTTCTTATCAACCTCAAATCCTTTACAAGCATCGGCAACCGCCACCTGATGCGCCAGAAGATTGAGCGTGGTGATCTGCTCCGGCGAAAGAATTCCATTGAGCAGCGCAATAGCATGTTCACGCACAAAACTCGAAGTGACATCGCTGGATGCGGTTTGCTCAGCCAGCGCAGGAGACACAGTCAAGACGAGCAGGGCAGAAAATATCCATTTTTTCATAATCATGTTCCGTCTTGCTCTCAAAAAACCTTGCGGGTCCAGGAAGGCATAAGATGTCCGTGCCGGTTATAGCAGGCGCGCTGGTTGGGATAACAGGTAATGTCGGCGCCGGGGCTGAACGGCGCACCATAGGGTTGCGCACCGCCACCAATATAAGGTTGTGGTGCATAGGGCACGGCTCCTCCGCCAATACCATTGCCACCGTAATAGGGGCGCGGCGGCACGGGCGGCGGTGGCGGGCCATAGGGATTGTAATAATTTGGACCATTGTCATCATCATAGTCATGACGATGATGATGAGAAGAGGCAGCGAGCGCGAGCCCTCCTATAATAAGGCCACCAACCACAGCGCCGGCGACATCATCATCGCGGTGATGATGATCAGCCAATGCGGGTTGCGCGGCAAAACTGAAAACAACCGTCGCGGCCAGAAATGCTGATGACCATTTCATTTGGCTCTCCTTGGTTTGCAGGCACTTGGTGTTACAAGTACTGGTTTTGCAAACAGTTGCGGTTCAAGCCGCCCGCTAAAAACCAGCGAAGAATTTGTTATCATTGTCAATTTTGAGTGCGCGGCCCACACATAATCGCGGGCCGCGCTCCCAGATAATTACTGTAGCTTGGCTTTCATGGTCTTGATCAGGTCGGTTCGCGTATCGATCATATGACCAATGTCGGAAGACAGTTTTCTGTTCTTGCTCAACAGATCATGTAAAGCCTGTGCAGGGATACAAAGAACCTCACATTCGCTATCCGCGACAAGATCAATCGGACTGCTTGAATTGCGGAAAAGCTCGCGAATAATAAAAATCTGGCCGCTTTCAAGCCGTTCAATGACCATGCCGCCCGAAACCGGCCCCGATCGAAGCGACAGGTTGCCCGAGATGACTATGAACATCGCCCGCGCCGGTGTGTTGCGTCTTTGAAGATATTCGCCAGCCGCATAACGCTCAATGCGTGTCAACGCAGCCAGATCCGAAAGCCCGGGCATCTCGCGACGGAAGGAGGCATATTTGACCAGAAGCTGTTCTTTCTTCGCGATATCGGCTTCCGAATTCTGCACTGCAGCTTTGTTTGCACCGCCGATTGCAACCCCATGGCGATTGCAGACATACCAGAGGCGATCCATGAGCTGCGAACGCACCGCAGATACTTTGGAAGGATTGTCAACGGCCACCGCTACCGAATATTCTATATTGCTGCCTGAATAGCCCTTTACGACGGCACTTGCTGAATCAGGGATCGTTCCTTCAATCATGGCTGACGCCTCCAGAAGAGCGGCTTTTACCTCTTCGGGCGAGTAGGTGGAAGATGCCACCACAGACGTATTGACACTGATAGCCTGATCGGCATGCCTGATGCTCAGGGTCGAGCTTGAAAGGGTCGAGCTTGGAACGACAAGCCTGACACCACCGCTGTCGAGCGTCACGGAGCGCCAGTCGACCTGCACGACCTTCGCAAAAGTGCCGCCAACTTCCAACCAGTCGCCGATACCAAAATGCCGCCCCGACAAAACGATCAATCCGCTGACCAGACCGCCGATCACATTTTGGAGTGCAAGACCCAGCACCACGGAACCGACACCAAGCGCACCGAAAAGCGTGCCAAGTTCAATATTCCACACAGAAGAAATGATCAGCGCGCCGCCGACGACTGCGATCACAAGGCTTCCAAGCTCGTAAAACAGTTTGGGTGCCTGGATACCGCCGTCAATTCGGGTACGAATTGACATGAGCGCAATCTGCAAGAGCAGCAGCACCCCATAAAGCACCAGAATTCCCACGACCGTATCAATGATCTTAAGAGCCAGACTATCCGGTGGTAGCGACGTCAGCTGATGCAGCACCACCCATACAACGGCGGCGGGCATGATCGTATACTGAAGAATACCCAGAAAGCGTTTGGTATCAGAACCGCTCTCGCTTTTAACGCGTCGGCTCGCTTCCGAAACGATGATCGTGATCAGCGGATAACCCAGAATGATTATCGCCGCCCATACGAGCATGACCGACCAGTTGTTGGCTATGACCTCACTCATTTTTTCGTCTCTTTGCCAGACTTTGCCTGTTCGGCGGGCGCGTGGATAATACTTGCCCACGTGCTGATCGGACCTACATCCTTCAGTTCGATCTTGGTGCCTTCCTCAAAGCCCTCCGCATCAGGCAATTGATCCAGTACGGTCTGCGTCACATGGACCATATTGCTCTCGGCATCGAAAACCATTCGGCGCGCCGTCAACATTGTCGTACCCCAGACCTCATAGACCGTACGCTGACGTCCGATCAGACCTACTTCTGCGTCACCCAGCGCGATACCTGCCTTGATAGCCAGAGATACGTTCCAGCTACGTGCGTGCCGCTCAACGATCGCTGCAACCTTGGAAACAAATTCAAGCGAACGCGCTGCACCATCGAGACGCGGCACCGAAAGTCCGCAGGCCGCCATATAGGTCTCACCCACCGTGCGCAGTTTCTCGACACCGGAATCAAGCGCCGCTTCGTCGAAATCGATCACCAGTTCATTGACGCGTGAGATCGTGTCTTCCGCCGCATCGCTGAGCAGCGCGTTGATACCCTCGATGCTGATGACGATGACACAGACATTCTTGACAACTTCAGCGATAGTTTCATCACCCATCTTGATGCGTTCAGCGACGATGTCTGGATAAACATTGCGCAGCAAGGTTTCATATTCGACCGTCTTGAGCTCGATCTTTTCCGTACGCGCCTCGATTTCATCAGCCATCGAATTGAAAGCCTGTCCGAGTTCGCTGAACTCGTCATGACCTTTCACTGCGATACGGGTTTTCTCATCACCTTCGGCCAATTTATTGACGCCGCGCAAGACTTCCTTGATTGGATGCGTGAAAGCTCCAGCGGCAAACAGTGAAAACAGCGTCAGAAGCGCTGCAGCGATCGCAGCCACCAAAATGATGCGCTGCCGGAAATTATTGACCGGTGCCAGAGCTTCCGCCGAATCCATCTTTGCAACGATCGCCCAGCGCGTACCCAGAACATCCACCGGTGACCAATTGGCCAGTGTTTCGACACCGCGATAATCGGTGATGAGATCGGTGCCGGACACACCCTGCAACGCCTCATTGACACCGCGCGCATTGATGGGCTGGTTGAGCACGGTCGTATCGAAACGCTTGATGCGGTCAATATCATTCTGGCTGACGCCGGTTTTGACAAGCGCTGCAAAATAAGCCTCCGGATTTTCGAACCGGAAACGCGAGCCACTGCGCATGGTATGATCGGGACCGGCAAGGAAGACCTCACCCGATTTGCCCAGGCCTGCCTGCTCCCACTGATGATTGGACGTCATGACCGCATCGACATCATCCTTGGAGATTTCAGCAACAAGAACGGCCTCCATGCGGCCATCCTTTACGATAGGTGTAGCCAGAAAGGCTGCGGGCGCGAAATAAGTTGGTGCAAACTGGCTGTAATCTTCAAAAACAACGCCATTCTTGCGAATTGCGCTTTCAAATACCCGGGCAATACCCGTATGCGCGAGATAGCTGTCACGCAGATTGGCACCGAATTCAGTACCTTTATAGACGGAATAAATGACGTAGCCGGTCTGCGGGTCAACCAGCGCAACATCGCTCAGATTGCTTGCTTCCGCCATATCAACGATAAAATTATGATACTGCTCATGCGCGTTGTCATAAGCGGTGCCGTTATTCAAACCCGACAGTTTGTATTTTTCGTCAATGGAATTCGAATTATGTGCGATATAGTCGGTCTGAAACCGAATGGTTCTGGGATCGGTCGGCAGATAAGTCTGCAACGCCTGATCAACACCAACCAGATCGGCAATCTTGGGAATGAACTGATCCTTGTAGAACGTTTCAATATCCGCTGACGGAGTATCCGTGACCGGCGCTTCCATGAAACCGTTTTTCAGGGCAATGGAAGCCGCGACTATATCCGGGCTTTGTGCGAAGGCTTCAAACTGCCTGTTTACTTGTGAAAAGTAACGTTCAACTTCCGATTTTTTACTTTCGCGCAAGGTCGTTAATTGATGGAATACGGATTCCTTCAAAGAATTGGTGCCATTCTGATCTGCAATCAGTCCTGTTGCTGCAATGCATAAGAGCCCGCTGAAAAGCAGAAGCGCAAGCAATTTGGAGCGAATTGACAGTTGGCGCACATTATTCTCCAGTACCGGCTATCGAAATCTATATTGAACGCAGGATCGGATCAAAGCTTTTGCGATGGGGGCGAACCAATCTGCTGGCGCGCGTAGAGATAGAAACCGAATCTATTCGATCTCCAAATCCAGCAGCGTAAGTTTTAATTAGCAACACCCAGCGAAAACGGTCAAGCTATATATTATCGTTATTTTAGCATCATCTTTATTAAGAAAGAAGAGATGTAATAGTTTTATTCTTTATTGCGATAAAAACGGCTGATTTTATTTATTATCAAGCCGGCTAGGAAACTTTCAGATAACGGACTGATTAAATTTATCCGAAAGCATCTATCTGAGATACGTAGGCATTTCCCGGTTACACCACCGTATCTTTTTTGGACGTATGATGCTTCAGTCGCCTTTAGGGCCCATTCCGAAAAGTGTGAAACGGTTTTCGGATGAGATGCATTTCAAACCAAAGATATAGAGCCTTTTCAATCTGTTTGAAAAAGAGCCCGCTCTAACCTTTTTATCTTAAACATAATCTTATCGATCCTCGTTTCACGCCGACAGCACTTATGCTCTGGAGCGGGCAGACAGCAGCCACTTCAGCGTGCGGCGTTCTGCATCCTCGAGCTCGGGCGCTTGGATACGGATAGACGCCGCAGATTCAATCTGGCCGACCAGACTGCCTTCCAGCCAGGCACTCAAGACATGCGGATGAATGTAGGCACTGCGGCAAACGGCGCGCGTGTTACCAAGTGCGGCTGCAACCTTGTCGATCTCCGCATTCAGCACCCGCTTAGCCGCGCCGTCATTTTCAGGAAGTTCCGCCAACCGCAACGCATCCAGAGCAAGGGTCGTGCCGGCCCAGGTTCGAAAATGCTTGGAAGTGAATTCGGCGTTCATAGCCTCGCGCAAGTAATCATTGATATCCTGCGACGTAACCGGTCGCCGCTCGCCCGCCTCATCGAGGTATTGAAAAAGCTGCTGGCCCGGCAAGTCCTGCACGCTGCGCACGATACGCGCAATGCGCCGGTCGGTTAAAGCGAGGTTCCACATTTTCCCCGATTTCCCGGTAAAGATGAAACGCAGGCTGGCGCCCTCAATCTTCAGGTGCCGGTTTCGCAGGGTGGTTATCCCGAAACTCTTGTTCTCTCGCGCATAATTGAGGTTACCGACGCGCAGCAAAAGGCGGTCCATCAGAAAGATAACGGTTGCCACCACCTTTTCACGACAAAGGCTTCGTCTGCGCATATCCGCTTCGATCCTTTGACGCAGTCGGCTCAGCCCGCGAGCAAAATCAGGGAGCATCGCAAATTTTGTTTCGCCCTGACCGGTCATCCAGGATGCATGATAACGATATTGCTTTCGCCCGCGATCATCACGCCCGGTCGCCTGCAAGTGGCCGTTGGCCTGTTTACAAATCCATACATCCTTCCACGCGGGCGGAATGACAAGTGCCCGAATGCGTGCCTTGTCTTCGTCGGTAATTTTTCCGCCATCCGCAAAGCTATAGCGAAAGCCCTTGCCACAGCGAAGGCGTCTTATACCCGGATCATCGTCACTGCTATGGACAAGTCGTTCCAGCCGGGCACGATTGTGATGAAAAGGAATAGCGGACTTTTTCAGCAACTTGCCTCCTGAAAACTATGGACACACCCCACAACAAGCCCGCCATGTATTAACATCACGCACCGTCCTCTTTCGCAGTCGTTCCGCCGGTTTTTCCAAGATAGCGCGCATAAAGAAAACCGACCGCAAGCAGAACCGGCAAACCAATGAGAACCAGCCATACAAAAAACGCTCCCATTCCAGCCTCCCTAAAACTTCTGTCGACGGTCAGCTCTCGGCCTTGAACTTTTTGGCTTCTTCGAGCAACTTTTCGCGATCACGCCCAAAGCGCTTAATCAGATCGCGTGCCTGCAAGGGAGAGATATCGGTCTTTTCTGCCAGATATTTGATATCATCATCTTCAGTCAGCGGAGTTGTGTTTGCTGGTGATCGGGTCATGACTGGCCTCATTGTATGTTTGGATCGGGATCAGGTGCGGCTGGCAAATTACCTCCGCCCCCGGTTTCAAGGTGATTGTTTTGGACAGGCGGCGTTTGAACACCTTCATTATCGCTGAACGTTCCGCCACCCGTCAGGCTCCAGACGAGAAGAACCACAAGAAGCACAGCCAGAACCCCGAGCATGATCCGGGGGAGATAACTGACCGCGCGCGAGGATATATCCTTTCGCTCGGTCTGTTTATGTCGCAATTGCATATTCATCATCACATCCATAGGCTCGTGAAATACCCGACTGCCACGACTGAAATTATAATCACCCACCAGATGAAATAGACGTTGCCTTCCTGTAGTTCAGTGCGTGCTTGCGTGTCTGGTTCATCAACTTCATTGCGGGTGATTGCATGCGGATCGCTCTCGTCCGGCGAGAATGTTTGCGGGTTTTCCAGTTCTTCTTTTGTGAAGACTTCTTCGCTCGGTGGGCGTGCAGATGGGTCTTCAATTATCTGGGATGCTGTCATTGTTGTTCACCTCTCAAAAGGAACAACACAGCCCGCAATTGGTTCCAGCCACTCAATGGGTTGTTTCACGCATCCGCGAACGAAAACCGTTTTGCATGCTTATTGGAATGCGAAACGCTGGGATTATGACAAGATTTGCTAATTCCATGCTTCCAGCAATTCCTGCGTCGAGGCTACCTCAAGTTGCTCGCTAAAGCGCTGGTGGCAAAGCGAGAGAATGGCGTCGTGGGTCTGATCGGAATAGCTGCAAACAGCGTCACTGACGATCACCACCCGGTAACCGCGATCCACCGCCCCGAACAATGCAGAGAGAACACATAAATCCGTCTCGGCACCGGTTACGACAACCGTATCCACCCCCTGAGTGCGCAGATGCTTGTCCAGGCGCCCATCCACCCATGGCGAATAAACCGCCTTGTCGAAAACGCGCGCTGGCGGAACATAGACCTTTAGTTCCGGCAACAACTGCATGAGTTCGGGATCGGCCTTTTCAAGCGTAATCTCGCTCCATTTGGCAAAATAGCGTTTCCACGCGCCCAATGCTTCCTCCACCCGGCGGGGCGGAATGAAGCGCGTAAAAATAGTCTTTTCGGCATGACGCTCGCAGATTGCGCCAATAAACGGCGTTATGGAGGCGAGCCACGGCACATGCCAGGGCGCGTTTTCAGAAAACAGATTTTGCGCGTCGATACACAAATGAATGCAATTCTCGCCGAGCGCACCATGAATGAGACCGGTTTTGAGGGGCATGTTTCTCCCCGCTTGTTCAAGCCTCCTTGAAAAAGCTAATCCGTAATCCCTGCTTTTTGTTCCTAAGAAAAATAAAGAAGGCGGGCTTTTAAGCCCGCCTTTGCTTTCAATCACCGCACTTAATAACCGTAACGACGACGTTCACGTTCGATCTCGTCTGCCGTGTAGGGTTCCGCCTCAGTGTCAAAGCGCTCCCAGCCCTCCTCGGCATAGAGCTTGCGACGCTCGACGACATCGACGCGGTGTGCACCCTGAAGAATAGCATCCGCTTCAGCATAGCGCTCTTCAGGCACGCGGGCCGTTACCACTGCACCACCGCGGCGCACCCCCTCGGCATAGAGATGCGCTTCCTCTTCCGAAACACCGGATGAGGTGAAGGCACCAATCAGGCCGCCAGCCGCGCCGCCGACAACTGCACCGCCAACCGCACCGGCAAGTGTCGATGCCAGCCAACCGGCTGCAACGACGGGTCCGACACCGGGGATCGCCATGATGCCAAGCCCTGCCAGAAGACCGCCTGCACCACCGGCCGCAGCGCCCAGTCCGGCACCGATACCCGCACCCTCACCGGCATTGCTTTCCTCATGATGAGAAACAATACTGATATCCGAGGACGGAATGCCCGCAGCTTCAAGACGCGCGACCGCATCCTTTGCTGCATCATAACTATCGAAAAGTCCTGTGACACTTCGCATTATCTTCTCCCTTTCATATTGATTTAATTTTGTTAACGGGTGAACCGGTTACATCTTCTTGGTAACATTGCCCTGGTAGTCGAGCTGAACATCGGTCTGCTCGTCTCCCTTGCGCGCGGTTGCCTGCCAGATACCATCCTCACCAAGCTTCAGATTGGTCACATTGGTGTATCCGGCTTCCTCAATGCGGGTCTTGGCCTGTTCTTCGGTAAAGCTGTTTTCACCAGCCACCGGCGCATCGGGGTTGGTTTGCTCAGGTGTTGCAACCGCTGGCGTTTCAGGTGCTGCACCCTGTTCTTGTGCATAGGCGAAAGAAGGCACGACAAGGCAAGCGCCAAGCAAAGCTAATATTTTGATTTTCATCGTATTTCTCCTATGGCAATTTGGTTTCGATGGAAAAATAACGTCTCGATTAGCATTCGGTTCCACAATTCGAGCACCCGTTTTTGAACAATTTCAAATATTGTTTTCGCGTCTAAAGCCGCATCGGTCACGTTGGGAACAAGCAGTGCGGACGCGCGTTATTCAAGGTTGAGGAAGAGGGATCATCGACAGCATGGGGCACCAGAAAAACCATGAAACCGAACAGCAAAAATTCCTGAACGGACTGGCACGCGGTCTTGCCGGTGCATTGCTATTTGCACTGCCGATGTTCATGACGATGGAGATGTGGGATTTGGGTCTGTATGCCAATCCCGGTCGGCTGTTGCTCTTATACCTGCTCAATCTTCCGCTGCTTTTCGGTCTGGCCTGGCGCATCGGCTTTGAAAAAACATCTTCGTTCAAACAGGCGGCACGCGACGCCGTCATTGCCTATGGGCTTGGCATCACTGTCAGCGCCGCTGTGCTGTGGCTGCTGGCCATTCTCGATGCCAAACTCATGCCCAGCCACAATATCGCAATGATCGCCTTCCAGTCCGTTCCCGCCAGTATCGGCGCTCTGCTAGGACGCAGCCAGCTCGGTATGCATTCAGAGAAAAAAGACGAGGAGCGCGGAGACTATGATGGCGAGACCGGCTATTTCAACGAGCTTTTCATGATGGTGGTCGGGGCGCTTTTTTTAAGCCTCAACGTGGCGCCAACAGAAGAAACCATTCTGATTGCCTACAAGATCACACCTTTTCATACGTTGATCATCGCCGCCCTCTCCATCGTGATGATGCATGGCTTCGTCTATTCCGTGCATTTTAAAGGGGGCCACCAGCTGATGGAAGGCTCGCCACGCTGGCACGCTTTCATACGCTTCACCATGCCGGGCTATGTACTGGCTCTTGTGTCCAGCGCCTATGTGCTGTGGACCTTCGAACGGCTCGACGACATATCGTTGTCGCAGATGGTTACGGCAATTGTGGTGTTGTCGCTGCCCGGAGCGCTTGGGGCCGCTTCGGCCCGATTGATATTGTGAGGTCAGAATGACGCGATCCGCAAACAGCAGACATGTCGAAACGAACACACCGCACTGGATCGAATGGGTGACCGGTATCGCTTCGACACTTCTGGTGCTGTCCCTTTTCGGATGGATCATTCATGACATCTATCGATATGCACCGGGCGATGCCGCTTTTCGCATAGACATTCGGGCCATAGAACCCGTAAACGATATGTTTCGTGTCCGTTTTGATATTGAGAACATAACGCAATCCAGCGCAGCACAGGTCCATATCGCTGGCGAAACGATCCATGAAGACGGTGAACGGGAACGATCCAGTGTAACCTTCGATTATGTCGCATCAGAAGCGCGCGACAGCGGCGCGCTGTTCTTCCGAACCGATCCGCGCGACGCGGAACTGACCGTGAAGGTCGAAGGTTATACAGAGCCCTGAATACAGGCCTCATTTCTCACGGATATAGTCGGGAAATTCCGCACTGATCACATCGATGATCGACAGCGTGCCGGACAAATGTTTGCGCAGTGCAGCCACCGCCGCAGCTGATCGGCCCGAGGCAATGCCCTCAACAATCGCCTGATGCTCGCTCAAAACCGTCTGCATCTTGCCGGGCATTGGCAGATTGAGACGTCGCAACCGGTCGATATGTACGCTCTGGCGCCGGACATTCGCCCAGAGCTGCGCAATGCCGCTTTTCTCATAAAGATGGCGGTGAAAATCGCGGTCGATGTCGTCAAAGGCATCATAGGTTTCGGGCGAGGCCAAAGCACGCTGACGCGCAAGGATTTCACTGAGCTCAGCTGCTGTTTCCTCTGCCCTTTCATCGGTCAGCTGGCGCACGGCCTCCAGTTCGATCGACAGGCGCAGGAACTGGGCCTGTCGTGCATGATCAACATCGATGCGGGCAACCACCGTTGCATATTGTGGATAGACATCGACGATCCCCTCCTCCTGCAAGCGCATCAAAGCATCGCGCACCGGTGTCTGGCTGATGCCGAATTCCAGTTGCAACGCACTGCGCGACAGCACAGTGCCGGGCGTAAGTTCCACCTTCAAAATCCTGTCGCGCAGAATTTCATATACCTGCAACGCCACCTGACGCGAGCGATCCAGCTGTCCGCCTGTTATCATTCCACTCATAAATCAGTCCCATCCGGCTTCATGTTTTCATTTAATCACAGATTGCGGGTTGATGCACTGATGTTTTAGTGCTTCAATGTTTCAGTCGCTTTGGGAGAGGCGACCAAGGCCAATATGGTCATATCTTTGGGAGGATAAACCATGCGACTGCTTATCAGCGGCATGACTGCGCTTGTTTTTGCACTGGGGCTTGGCGGCGCCACGCAGAGCCAGGCACAGGAAAAAACCAATCTTTCAATCACCCGGCAGCCCGGCATTCTCTATCTTGCCAGCCATGTGATGGAAACGCAGAAACTCATTGAAAAAGAAGCAGCAAAAGACGGCCTCGACGGCGTCACCGTCGAATGGCGCACGTTCAGCGGCGGTGGTGCGCAGACGGACGCGCTGCTGGCCGGCAATGTCGATGTCGTCAACACCGGCACCGGCAATCTGCTTTTGCTGTGGGACCGCACACGCGGCAAGGTCAAGGGCATCATCACCAGTTCGGCCCAGCCGGTCATCATGGTGTCCAACGATCCCCGCATCAAGACACTGAAGGATATCGAGCCTTCCGACAAGATCGCGGTGCCCACCGTCGGCGTTTCCACACAGGCAATCCTGTTGCAAATGGCGGCCGCCAAGCTTTACGGCGAGGACGAGGTCAAGAAATTCGACCCCAACACGGTGCAGCTCGGCCACCCAGATGCGGTTGCGGCCATCGCGAATGCCAATCATGAGGTCAAAAACCACTTTTCCGCACCGCCCTTTCAATATGTCGAACTCAAGCAGCCGGGCGTTCACAAGGTAACGGATTCGCGTGAAATCCTCGGCGGCGCACTAACGCAGGCGACATTTTTCACCACCACGACATTTGCCGATGCCAATCCGAAACTGGTGAAAGCGCTGCGCACGGCAACCGAGCAGGCGATTGCCTTCATCAAGGAAGATCCCAAATCAGCACTCGAATCCTACAAGACCATATCGGGCGACAAGACCAGCATCGACGATCTCATGGCGATGCTCAAAGAACCGCATATGGACGAATGGCGCACCGATCCGCAGGGTACGATGAAATTTGCCGAACACCTGCACAAGATCGGCACGCTCAAAACAATGCCTGCTGCATGGACGGATTATTACCTGCCCGACAGCGCCTATCTCAACGGTAACTGAACGCTGGAAGCAACAGTTGCGGCGGCGATCTCCGCCGCTGCCTTTCTTCAAGGAAGTGAATGCCATGATGCAGGCCAGTGCCGAGCGCCTTGCGCCCGTACCCGGAAAATCGCCTCTTCTGTCCGTCGACCGCGTCACGCTGCGCTACAAGACCCCGAACCTTTTGATCACCGCGACTGAAGATGTCAGTTTTACGGTAGGCCAGTCCGACCGTTTCGTGCTGCTCGGCCCTTCGGGCTGCGGAAAATCCACGCTTTTGAAGGCGGTCGGCGGCTATATGACGCCTGCTGCGGGAAAAATTCACATAAACGGGCGCGAAGTCACCCGCCCCGGCCCCGACCGGATGATGGTGTTTCAGGAATTCGACCAGTTGATGCCGTGGAAGACGGTTCTGGAAAACGTCATGTTCCCGCTTCTGGTAGCGCGCAAACTTGCGAAAGATGAAGCCGAAGCGCTGGCGCGCCAATATATCGACAAGGTCAAGCTGACGCGCGCCATCGACAGCTACCCGCACACTTTGTCGGGCGGCATGAAGCAGCGCGTGGCGATTGCCCGCGGCATGGCCATGCAGCCGGATATCCTTCTGATGGACGAGCCTTTTGCAGCACTCGACGCGCTGACCCGACGTCAGATGCAGGAAGAATTGCTGCAACTTTGGCAAGACACCAAGTTTACGGTCATCTTCGTCACCCACTCCATCGCCGAGGCGATCAAGATTTCCAATCGCATCCTGCTGCTTTCACCCCATCCGGGCCGGGTACGCGCCGAAGTGGTCGATGTCGACAAGGTGAAGCAGGAGGATGGCAGCGCCGCCGCACTTGAGCGCGACATTCACAATCTCCTGTTTTCTTCCGAGACCGGACACAAGGAATAAGCCATGCTTTCCTCCAATATTATCCTGAGCGCAGATATCAAGGACAACGAACCGCACCACAATATCGCGCCGGTCGAACAGAAGCTAAGCACCTTTGAAACGCTGTGGGGCATCGGTGCACTGCGCAAAACCCTGCTCATTCTGGTACTTGCCGTCATCTGGCAGGTCTATGCCAGCTATCTCGACAATCCGCTGCTGTTTCCGACCTTGAGCGACACGATCCGCACGCTTTTCGACCGCTTTGTCGACGGCACGCTGCCCGCGCGCATCTGGACAACGCTCAAAATCCTGTTCATGGGCTATGCCATCGGCACGGTGCTTGCCGCCCTTCTCACCGTTCTGGCCATCAATACGCGCATCGGCACCGATTTTCTTGAAACCATGACCGCCATGTTCAATCCGCTACCGGCGATTTCGCTGCTGCCGCTGGCACTGATCTGGTTCGGACTGGGTGCCTCAAGCCTCGTCTTCGTGCTGATCCACTCGGTCCTCTGGGCTGTGGCGCTCAACACCCATTCCGGCTTTCTCGGCGTATCGCGAACGCTGCGCATGGTGGGGGCCAATTATGGCCTGACCGGCATTTCCTATGTGCTGCGCATATTGGTGCCTGCGGCATTCCCCTCCATCCTCACCGGCCTCAAGATCGGCTGGGCCTTTGCCTGGCGCACGCTGATCGCCGCCGAACTGGTCTTCGGCGTGTCGTCGGGACAAGGCGGGCTTGGCTGGTTCATTTTCGAAAACCGCAACCTGCTCGATATCCCGGCGGTCTTTGCGGGGCTGCTCACCGTGATCATCATCGGTCTGATCGTCGAAAATCTCGTCTTCCAGACCATCGAACGCCACACCATCCAGAAATGGGGAATGAAGGAGTAGCCACCACCGCTGCCTCGTTCCCGCAACCGGTAATACAATACATGTCCAACAAGAAAACACCTGAAACGCTCAGAAGTGCGCGCTGGTTTGCACCCGATGATCTGCGCTCCTTCGGCCATCGTTCACGCTTGATGCAGCTTGGCTATGGCGAAGACGATTTTCGCGACAAGCCGGTGATCGGCATTCTCGACACATGGTCAGAGCTCAACACCTGCCACGCACATTTCAAGGAGCGGGTGCAGGATGTAAAGCGCGGCGTCCAGCAGGCAGGCGGTTTTGCGGTGCAATTGCCTTCGCTGTCGGTGGATGAAAGTTTCACCAAGCCGACCTCGATGCTCTATCGCAACATGCTGGCCATGGAAACCGAAGAGATGATCCGCTCGCATCCGCTTGACGGCGTGGTGCTGATGGGCGGCTGCGACAAGACCACGCCCGGCCTCGTGATGGGCGCAATTTCAGCTGGCGTGCCGATGATCTATCTGCCTGCCGGGCCTATGTTGCGCGGCAATTATGCCGGAAAAATTCTTGGCTCCGGCTCTGATGCGTGGAAATATTGGGATGAGCGGCGCGCGGGCAATATTACCGATGAGGAATGGCTCGGCGTTCAAGGTGGCATCGCACGCTCGGCAGGCACCTGCATGACCATGGGCACCGCATCGACCATGACGGCGATTGCCGATGCGATGGGGCTGACGCTACCCGGCGCATCGTCCATTCCTGCCGTCGATGCCAACCACCAGCGCATGGGTGCCGACTGCGGAAGGCGTATCGTCGCCATGGTCTGGGAGGACCTGACACCCGACAGGATCGTCACAAAAGCCGCCTGCCGCAATGCGGCCATTGTCGCCATGGCCACCGGCTGTTCGACCAACGCGGTCGTCCACCTGATCGCCATGGCGCGACGCGCCGGTGTCGACCTCACCCTTGATGATCTCGACGCGCTGGGCCGCGTCACGCCGCTGATCGCCAATGTGCGACCCTCGGGCAAGGATTATCTGATGGAGGATTTCTTCTATGCTGGCGGCTTGCGCGCGCTGATGAAACAGATCGAGGACCGGCTTGATCTGGATGCCATGACCGTGACCGGAAGAACCATGGGTGAAAACCTCGAAGGCGCCAAGGTCTATAATGACGATGTCATTCGCCCGCTTTCCAATCCCGTCTATCATGAAGGATCGCTGGCGGTGCTGCGCGGCAATCTTTGTCCCGACGGCGCGGTCATCAAGCCTGCGGCCTGCGACCCGAAATTCCACATCCATGAAGGCCCGGCAATGGTCTTTGACAGCTATCCTGAGATGAAGAAAGCAATCGACGATGAAAACCTCGACGTCACGCCCGATCATGTGCTGGTGTTGCGCAATGCCGGACCGCAAGGCGGACCGGGCTTTCCCGAATGGGGCATGTTGCCCATTCCAAAGGCGCTGATCCGCAAGGGCTATCGTGACATGCTTCGCATTTCGGACGCGCGCATGTCCGGCACATCCTATGGCGCCTGCGTGCTGCATGTCTCGCCCGAAAGCTTTATCGGCGGTCCGCTGGCGCTTCTCAAAAGCGGTGACATCATCCGGCTCGATCTGCCCAATCGCCGCCTCGACATGCTGGTGAGCGAAGAGGAGCTTGCGCAACGCAAGGCCGAATGGCAGCCACCGCAACCGCATTTCGAACGTGGCTATGGCTGGATGTTTTCGCGCCATGTAACCCAGGCCGATCAGGGCTGCGACTTCGACTTTCTGGAAACAGGCTTTGGCAAGACGAGCGGCGAGCCCGACATTTATTGAAAGCCGCGCTGAAACATAAGGTGATCATGACGGCCTATCATTAAAGGGCAATGAGCGTATCATTGACCTTTCAACAGGAGGCCGTCATGCCGCTGTTTAGCGAAGAAAGTCGCGTTTACGATCCCGAAGAGGTGAAGTTCATGCGCCGATGTTTTTCTCAAGCTGCACTTATCCTTGAAGAAAGCAACATGGACTATACGGTAGCTGATCTTTCGTCGGCTATATTTATGCTTTATGTGAAAGGTATGCGGAACATCGACCGCATTTCTACTCTGGCATCCCGCCTTGTCGCCAAATCATATCGGGGTGGCCATGCGGGGGACGTGGAGATCCTTGTCGCGGCTAATTCCAATTTTCTTTCTGGTGACAGGACTCTGTTGTGAACTTGCGTTGCGCTGCCGGTCCGCTTACCAGAAGCGCATATTTATTCCAGCCTTGCGCATGAACCAGTAAAAAAGCAGCGTCGCGACCACGCACACCACCATCGCCCAGGCAAAACCTGAATTCTCGCTCGTAAATGGTAGTCCATCGGTGTTCATCCCGAAAATCCCCGCAATCAGCGTACCGGGCAAAAGCAGAGCACTCAGCACGGTCATAACTTTCAGACTGCGGTTGGATTCATCGGCGAGTTCCGCCGCCATTTCTTCCTGAAGCAGACGCGCGCGGTCATTGACCATAACGATCTCACGGTCGAGCCTTTCAAGCCGCGTTGACAGGCGGTCGAGAACCTGGTGCGCTTTTTCCGGCAGGGTCCAGTCTTCGCGGTCTTCTTCTTCAAACAGGGACACCATGCCTGCAACCGGCCGGTGCAGCGAAACCGCAAGACGGCGCACCTCCTTGAGGTTACGCCGCTCATCGCTGAAATTATCCGTGACGAGCCGATCCTCGACCGTATCGAGAAGTGCATTCGCCTCGTTGAGCCTTTGATTGGTGTTCTTGCAGAAGGCCGTGACGATGGCTTCCAGCACTTCCGGCGCCGTCTGGGGACAGAAGCCCGATACGAAAGACTGTTGCACCGTGTGGAGCGCTTGCAACGGATGTCTGCGGCCCGTCACCAGAAGGTGTTCGCTGACTGCAAAATGCAGCCGGCCGATCGTTGTCGACATCCGGTCCATGTCCTGATGGATGTCGGCGGTAATGCCATAAATGACGCCTTCGTCACTGCCAAGAACGAGGCTGTCGTCATGACCTTCGAGCACGGCGCGCGCGGCAGGGGGCAAGCCGTATTTATCTGCGATCCAGCCTTGCGTGCGCTGGTCGATGAGATCGCCATGCAGCCATATCCAGCTATCGTTTTCCGCCAGCGCCTTTTCGATTTCCTCCGGCAAAAGCCGCATGACCCCTTTGCCGGGACGCGCCATATAGGCACCAATCAGCCCCGGCATCACGTCTTTGTCTGGACGACCTACAATATTCAAATCTATATCCGTTCATAAGCAAGCCCTAACCGCAATGTGTTCCTGGCCGGGCCTTTAAAAATCAATAAGTTTCGGGAACATATAACTCCGGCGGAATGGGGTGGCGCACATAGTCATCATTCCTGACGCGTTCGGGCAGTTCTATCGGTGCCTTTGGCACATCGCCATAAGGGATCTGCGACAGAAGGTGGCTTATGCAATTGAGCCGCGCCTTCTTCTTATCGACCGCCTCGACAACCCACCATGGCGCCTCAGGAATATGCGTGCGCTTGATCATTTCTTCCTTGGCACGCGTATAATCTTCCCAATGGATACGGCTTTCGAGATCCATCGGCGAGAGTTTCCACTGCTTGAGCGGATCCTGAATGCGCATGCGGAACCGGAATTCCTGCTCGTCATCGGTGATCGAGAACCAGTATTTGATCAGGATCGTACCGGAATTGACCAACATACGTTCAAAATCGGGAACCGAGTTGAAAAACTCCTCCAACTCGTCCTTGGTGCAAAAGCCCATGACGCGTTCGACACCTGCACGGTTATACCAGGAGCGGTCGAACAGAACCATTTCGCCAGCCGTGGGCAGATGCGGCACATAGCGCTGGAAATACCACTGATTGCGCTCGCGCTCGGTAGGCGCGGGCAAGGCGACTACCCGACAAACACGAGGATTGAGACGCTGCGTCACGCGCTTGATGGCGCCGCCCTTGCCCGCTGAATCGCGCCCCTCGAATAAAACCACAACCTTGAGCTTCTTATACTGCACCCAGTCCTGAAGCTTGACCAGTTCGTGCTGGAGGCGAAACAGTTCGCGGAAATAGACCTTGCGTTCGAGCGTCTGCTCGGCAGGTGTCGTCATGCCCTCGGCAAGAAGAGCTTCCATCTGCTCTTCCTCGATCTGCAATTCCAGTTCTTCATCGAAGCTGTCGGCAATTTCGGCCTTGATACGTTCGAGATGTGCGTTGTCCAACATTTTACTTACCGTCGATTAGAGTTTTCAAAACCTCAGCTCAAAAGACCTGGCGCAAAGCCGCGAAGAGAACAAAGGCAAGGGCGATGGACGCTGGTAGAGTCAGCACCCATGCCATCATCATGTTGCGCACGGTCGCCCATTGCAGGCCGGAGCCGTTGGCGGCCATGGTTCCGGCAACGCCCGATGACAAAACATGCGTGGTCGAGACCGGCAGCCCCAGATGATCAGCCGCGCCAATCGTTGCCATGGCGACCACTTCGGCGGCCGCTCCTTGTCCATAGGTCAGATGTGTCTTGCCGATCTTTTCGCCTACAGTGACGACGATGCGCTTCCAACCGATCATCGTTCCAAGTCCAAGCGCCAGAGCGACCGCCACCTTGACCCAGGTCGGAATGAACTTGGTCGCCTCATCCACGGCCTTGTGATAGGCACCAACTGCCTTGAGATCATCGGCCTGCATCGGCAGGAGCTTGTTCTTGTCGATAAGCTTCAAACCTTCGCCAATCAGATAAATGTCATTACGCAGGTTGCTCACCAGTTCTTCCGGCACGGCTTCCAGACTTGGGAAGCGTTCGACTTCGGCGCTGGTGGTCTTGATATATTGCTGGAGCGCCAGCGTCGTCTGATCGTTCCAGCTCCGGTGCTTGACCGCGTCGGAAACCACTTCCTTTGGATTTGCGACCGTCTCGCCCGGCTTGACATATTTTCCCAGAACGGTCTCGACTTGAGCGGAGGCCGCCTTGTAGGTATCGAGGTAATTGGCATCCGGCGTGCGATTGAGGGCAAAAGCCGTCGGAACAAGACCGATCAGGATCAGCATGATCAGCCCCATGCCCTTCTGGCCGTCATTGGAACCATGCGCGAAGCTGACGCCAGTGCAGGTGAAGATCAAAAGACCGCGGATCCACAGAGGTGGTGGGTTGTTGGTTTTGGGTTCACTGTAAAGTTCCTGATTGCGCAAGAAGAACTTCATTGCGAGCAACAGAAGTGCCGCGCAGACAAAACCAATAATCGGCGACAAAAGCAGCGAAAGCCCGATACTTGATGCCTGCGACCAGTCGACACCGCTGGTCGCAGTTCCTTCGGAAGCCAGAAATTCATTGGCAAGGCCCACCCCGATGATCGATCCAATCAGCGTGTGCGAACTGGAGGCGGGAAGGCCGAGATACCAGGTGCCCAGATTCCAGATAATGGCCGCGCTTAAAAGCGCGAACACCATGGCAAGCCCCGAACCGGAACCGACCTGCAGGATAAGTTCGACGGGAAGCAGCGAGACGATGCCGAAGGCAACCGCACCCGACGACATCAGCACGCCGAGAAAATTGAAAAAACCCGACCAGACGACGGCAATCTCCGCCGGCATCGAGCGGGTGTAAATGACGGTCGCAACGGCATTGGCCGTATCGTGGAAACCATTGACGAACTCAAAGCCCAGCGCGATCAGAAGCGCCAGACCGAGCAATATCCATGGAACCGTCGCCGCACTCTCCAGTTCCTGACTAAGCGCGTAACCCACATAGCCAAGCCCCGCCAGAACCAATACAACGATTACCGGCTTGAACCAGTTGCCCGCACTGGTCTTATCCAGAGGATGACTGACCGTTTTTTGATCCGAAATCGTGGCAGAATCTGCCATATGCCCGCTCCTTGTCCCCAATAGTCGAAGACCTCGGAAAACCCGGTGCCCCTGTCAGAAACACTAGAGCGATGACATGAAACTTTCGTGACGCATGACCTGCCATGGGACGGTTGCATCGCATTTTTGAAACAGTTGTATTCAAATTTTAGGGGGGGCAAAACTGCATGAAAATCCCCGCCTTATCCAGTGGGGATTTTCTTTGTGGCACGGTTATGCGCGCGGCGGCAGGACGGGCAGCGGCTCTGCACGACCAACAATGAAGGCATAGGAAAAAGCACCAACAAGCGCCATGATCGCGGCCATCATGAAGGACGGCGTATAGCTCCCGTCAAACATATCCAGAAGGAAGCCGAACAGAAACGGGCTGATGATCCCGGCAATATTGGAGGCGAAATTCTGGATACCGCCGATGGACGCCACATGGCGCGAGCTTGGCGCGACGTCAGCCGGTAGGGACCAGATCGCGGTGGCAGCAATTGCCAAGCTGCTATAGGAAATCGCTAGGAAGAACAGCGCCGCATAAAGCGATTCCACCAGTGCTGCCGGAAGGATCGCCGCACCGCCGAGCATACCGCCAACCATGATGATCTTGCGCACCTTTGTGATATTGGCGCCATTGCGGATGGCCTGGTCGGCCGCAAGGCCGGCGATCCATGCGGTGACGACGGCCGCAAGGCCGGGAAGCATTCCGTAAAGGCCGAGTTCGGTAAGGTTCAATCCACGCGCGGTCTTGAGATAGGTCGGGAACCAGGTGAGGAAGAAATAGATGACGAAGTTGAGGCAGAAGAAGCCCAGCATCATGCCCCACACCGTACGGTAACGGAACAGATCGACCCAGCGGATTTTTTGCGCTTCGCTGTCGTCATTGTCATCGGTGCGGGCACCGTTCTGGATGATATATTGCCGTTCCAGATCGTTAGCGCGCGGATGCTCGCCCGGATCGCGATAGGTCACATACCAGAAGAAGGCCCATACGATGCCGACCGCGCCTAAAATGATAAAGGAATAATGCCAGGTCGCAAAGGCGATAATGGCGGTGACGATTGGAAGCGCCAGAACAGTACCGACGCGCGAACCGGAATCGATGACCGCCGTTGCAAAGGCGCGCTCGCTTTTCGGAAACCAGCGCGATGCCGCCTTGGTTGCCGCTGGATAGGCCGGGGCTTCACCGGCGCCGAGAAAGAAGCGCACCGTGAAAAAGCTCCAGAACGAATTGGCGAGCGGCGTGACGGCTGTAAACACCGACCACCAGATCGCCGCCAGCGAGAACGACTTGCGCGCGCCGAGCTTGTCGGTAATCCAGCCCGCAAACAGCATCATGCCGTCATAGGCCCAGAAGAAGGCGCCAAGGATCAGGCCCTTTTCGGTATTGGTGAGATTGAGGTTCAGTTCCTGATCGATGAAAGGCAGAGCAACGCTCATATTGGCCCGATCAAGATAATTGATGGCAATGCCCATAAAGCACATGAAAAGAATGAAGTAGCGAAAACGGCTTGCACCTACAGGCGCACTCTTCAAAGGCTGCATTTTCCTTATCCTCCCGGAAATTGAATATGAAAGCATGTCTTCCAAAGGGGAAACCGGTTTTGGGAGACATGCGCAAAGGCAAAAGCTTAAAGCGAGTTCGCTGCGTATTATAAAATGCAACACGCTTTAGGCTGAAAAACTCGTAGGGCTTTCAGCCAGCCTGCACCTGTCCCAACGCAACCGGCAAGGCCACACCATATTGACGTGCAAGTGCGGTAAAGGCTTCCGCCGTCACCTCATCTATGGCCACACCATTACGCACGCGCTCCTCGGCAACGCGCCACTCCCTGTCACCCGGTGCCATGACTGAACAATCTGCGCGCCCCGGTGAATTGCGCAAGGTGTCGAGATAGCGGGTCATTCCGGCATCGAAAACATCACGCTCCAGAAAGGCTTCCGGCTTGATTGCAAGCACGAAGGCACCCATGCTGCGTGGGGTCGAAAAATCCGGCCCGCCCATTGGCGCGATATCAAAGCTGAGCTTCATGCCGGTCAGAACTGCGCTGAGGATTTCTACAACACCGGCCAGCGCTGCGCCCTTGAAGCCAAATTCGCTGCCAAGCGGTGCCAGCATTTCAACTGCATCCGCATCACGCGTATCGATGCCATTTGCATCCGATGCAACACCTTCGGGCAATGCCACACCAAGGCTTTGATAAAGCATGACACGATTATAGGGAATTGAACTCGTCGCCATATCGAGAAGCCACGGATTTTCGCCGGTCGTGGGAACGCCGATGGCAATCGGGTTGGTGCCATGAAAGCGCATGGCACCGTCGTGAAGACGCACAAAACTGTCGGAATTGCATACAGCAAGACCAATACGCCCCCGCCGTGCCGCTTCCAGCGCATAAGCACCTGCCGCACCGAAATGCGAACTGTTGCGAATAGCCACCGCACCAATGCCAAATTGTTCGGACAAGGCAACGGCTCGCTCCATCGCGCTATAGGCCGCGAGCGCGCCATGCGCGTGATCCGCATCCAGCGTTTCGATGGCACCAAAACAGCGCGTTGTTTGCAAATTGGGTGTCTTGTTAACACGCCCGCCAGCAAGCGCTGTCGAATAATGTGGCAGTAGCCGCACACCGTGACTGTCCACGCCATAACGGGTGGCATGCATTATCGCGCGCGTCGCAGCATCGGAGGTCGCATTGTCAGCGCCAAGAGCCAAAAAAACCTCTTGGCAAAACTGTTCCAGTGACGCCAATGAAAAAAAGGGCTTGTTGTCCGCCTCCTGCACTATGTAACTCCTCCAGCTCATAATGTACTATGCATGCACTATACGAATTTTTACAACTGCGCAATCCGGGCCACAATGGTAATTGTGGTGGCGAGACATTTGCTGCGACTTGCGGCAACATTGCTGAAAAGTCGGATACGAAACCGGATAACTATTTGTCGTGATCGAAATCGAGGGACTAAATTATCATGCGCAATATCGCGCCAAAACTTTACCAGCGCGTCCGCGACAGCTTGACGGTGGATATCGAAAACAGTGTTATTCCTGCGCAGCAGCAATTGACAGAAAGCTGGGTGGCCAATTATTTCGGCATAAGCCGCACGCCCGCAAGACAAGCTTTGGCGGAGCTTGAACAGCGTGGGCTTTTAAGCAAGGCACAGGGGCGTGGCTACCGGATAACAGCGGCATCCTTAGCCGACACGGGCGCGCACCCTCAACAACGCTCCCGCAGGCAAACGCAGATCCGTTTCATGCCGAGCTGGAAACTGATCTATACCGAAATCGAGAGCGAGATTTTTTCGCGCACATCGCTTGCAAGCTGGCGCGTCAATGCCGCAGCAATTGCTAATCATTACGGTGTCAGCCGAACCGTCGCACAGGATGTCATGGCGCGTCTGCAACAACGCGGTATCGTGCAAAAGGACGAGCGTGGCCGCTGGCTGGCCCCCGCATTAACCAATCAGCATATTCACGACCTGTTCGAACTGCGCTGGGTCCTGGAACCACTGGCCCTTGAAAAGGCCCTACCCCACTTGCCGGACGGTCTTCTTGCCCGGATTGCCCAAAATCTCGACCTTGCCACTGCTTCCCCCAACACTGTGACGAGTGAAACGCTGGACCGGTTGGAACAGGAACTCCATATCGAGCTTCTCAGCTATTGCGACAGCGCGCCCCTTTTACAGGCGATCCGCCTGCCTCAAACCCTGCTCGTAGCGCATCATTTTCTTTATCAATGGACGTCTGGTCTGTTTGAATACGAGCCGTTCCTGCCCGAACACCTAGAAATCGTCAAATATCTACAAGCCAATGATCTCTGCCGCGCCAAAGCCTGCTGGACACAGCATCTACAAATCTCACATGCGCGCACCATGCTGCGTATTCATTCATTGGCCAGCACGATAAAGCCGCACACATTGCCTTATCTTGAACGTCTGGACTGAAAGCGCTAGCTCAACCCCCATTGACGAGGGCAAGAACAAGCTGCTGAACGTTGCCGTCGCGGCCCATCTCGACGCGATCGAAATCGCGTCCGTGCTGGCGCTGAACCTCCACGAGACCGTTGATTTCATTGATCAAAATTCGGCGAACTTTCTGGCATTTGGGATCGTTGGGCACCGAAAGCCCGACCGTCCTGCGCACGATTTCGCGTGTCATGTCTATCGCGCTTTGACCATGCACCTGCTCGTGCTTGCGAATGCCTTCGATGAAGGTATCCCAGTTTGCGCGCACCTCAGGCGGCAGCTTTTCGGCAGGTTTCGGCAATGTATAGGTGATTTTCAGCTTCGGCTTGGCTGAAACAATTGTGCAGGCCTTGTTGCTGTGATCGAATTTTCGGTCCCAGGTCAGGACATAGCTCGTATGCGCAATGACCCGCGTCTTGCCGATTTTCGGACCGCGCTGACCGATGGATTCATAAAGTGCAAAGCCGCTTTTACCGGATATGGCGTAGGTCTTGATCTGCTCGACCGCTTTCCAGCCATCCTGTGCAAAAGCGGAACTCACGCCAAGAACAGCGAGGGAAAACACCGTGGCCATAGCCTTCAAAACCGTCGGAACACCCTCAAAAGCCATATTTTTGCCACAAAAACACACAGTCTTGCCTTATTTCCCGATGCTTTTTCGATGTTTCAAGCGCCTAGTTTGCATAAATCGCGCCTGTTTTTGCCAAAAATTGCAAAAATCTCTCGCAATGATCGTTATAAGATTCAGCCTGTCACGAACAGAGACAAAATCCAGCCATTGAGAGATAATCCTGTAGGGATAAATGATAGCCTTGGTAAAACGATCCTTGAAAGCCAACTTGCAGATAGAAGCCATCATACTGGCAGCCGGGCGTTCGCGGCGCATGGGTGCAGCCAACAAACTCATGGCCCGCTTTGGAGACGCGGCACTGATCAGTCGCATCGCCAAGCGCGCTTTGGCATCCCGTGCCAGCGCCGTATCAGTCGTGCTTGGTCATCAGGCCGAACAAGTGGCCGCCATTCTTGCGCCTTTGGCGATCAGCACCATCTATAACGCCGATCATGCCTCGGGCATGGCATCCTCGCTCAGGGCAGGCATCGAGGCCGTATCGCCGAATATGGCAGGCGCACTAATCCTGCTCGGTGATATGCCAGCCGTCGAGATTGAGCATATTGACCGCCTCATCACCCGTTTTCAGGAAGCGGACGGAAAAGCCATTGTAAGGGCAATCAGCAATGGCGTACGTGGCAACCCGGTCATACTGCCCCGCTTGATCTTTGCAGCCGTTTCGAATTTGAAGGGCGATGTCGGCGCACGACGTCTTATCGAAGATAGCGGACTGGATATTCTCGACATTGAAATCGGTCCTGCCGCATTGATTGATGTCGATACACCGGCAGCACTCATTGCGGCTGGCGGCATATTGCCGAGCACCACCGACCATGGCTAAAGCTGGCGGGAATGCCGGCCTTCCTCAAATTCCTCGACGATTTTTGCACAAAATGCCGGAAGGTCATCTGGCGTACGGCTGGTGACAAGCCCGTTATCGACCACAGCTTCCTCATCGACCCAGTGCCCTCCGGCATTGGCGATATCGGTTTTCAGCGTCGCATAGGAGGTCACCGTCCGGCCTTTCAGAACATCGGCTTCCACAAGCAGCCACGGCGCATGGCAGATAGCGCCTACGGGTTTACCCGCATCGAAAAAGGAGCGTACGAAGGAAACCATCGCGGCATCGCCGCGCAATTTATCCGATCCGATACAACCACCGGGAATGACAAGCCCGTCGAAATCGGTTGCCGAGACCTCCTGCACGGTCTTATCGACCCGGTAACTGCCGCCGGGATCAAGATCGTTGTTATTGGTCGCGGCCTCCCCGGTTTCAAGGCCAACCACTGTGACGGCAGCGCCCGCTGCCTCAACCGCCTTTTTCGGCTCCGTAAATTCGGGTTCCTCGGTGCCGCGCGGGGCGATCAGAATTGCTATCTTTTTTTCTCTCAGGGTCATGAATTGCTCCATTCAATTTTATGAGTTTCGCATATTCACAACCGGACAGACGTTTCAAAGTTCCATCATCGGCGCTGTTATCGCCATTGCCGCTGCACGGTATCGTAGACCGATTGCGCGTTGTGCAGACTTTGATAACGGCCATTCTTGCGCGCGAGAAGTTCGGCATGGCTGCCCTGTTCGGCAATTCTGCCATTCTCGACCACAAGAATGCGGTCGGCATTGGCGATGGTCGCAAGCCGGTGGGCAATCACAAGCGTGGTGCGCCCTTCCGAAAGCTCCGCCAGCGATTGCTGGATAGCGCGTTCGGTTTCCGTATCGAGCGCCGAGGTCGCCTCGTCAAGGATTAGGATGGGCGGGTTTTTGAGGAAGATGCGGGCAATGGCCAGTCGCTGCTTCTGCCCACCTGAAAGCTTGACGCCACGCTCACCGATGATGGTTTCATAGCCCTCGCTCAGCCCGGCAATGACCATGTCGAGCCGGGCACGCTTTGCTGCGGCAAAGATTTCCTCATCACTCGCGTCCAGCTTGCCGTAAGCGATGTTGTCGCGGATGGTGCCTGCGAACAGGAAGACATCCTGCTGCACGATACCGATATTGGAGCGCAGCGACCTCAACGTCATGTCGCGAATGTCGATGCCGTCAATGCTGATCGCCCCACCCGTTACTTCATAAAAGCGCGGCAGCAGCGAGCAGATCGTGGTTTTCCCAGCCCCTGACGGGCCGACAAAGGCGATTGTCTCACCGGAACGGATCGACAGAGTAAGGTCAGCGACAATCGGCTTTTCCAGCCCATAGCCGAAGCTGACATCGCTATATTCGATATTGCCGTTGAGCCGTTCGACGGTTTTGGCCTGCGGCGTGTCGGCAATATCCGGGCGTGTCTCAAGAAACTGCGTATAGCGCTGAAAACCAGCAATGCCTTTGGGATAGGTCTCGATGATCGAATTGATCTTGTCGATGGGACGGAAGAACACATTGACCAGAAGCAGGAAGCCGACGAAGCCACCAGCCGACAACTCGCCATGCACCACGAACCATGCACCGGCGAGCATGACCACGACCTGCACAAAACGCATCGACAGATAAGACAGCGACAGCGACGCCGCCATGATCTTGTAGGCTTCGAGTTTGGTGGCAAGATAATTGCGGTTGTTTTCAGCAAACAGCTTGCGTTCATGATCCTCGTTGGTGAAAGCCTGCACAACCCGGATACCGCCGACATTTTCCTCGATGCGGGCATTGAACTCGCCAACCCGGCCATAAAGCGCGCGCCATGTCGCCGTCATGCGTTTTCCATAAAGCATGGTGACGCCAGCAGTAATCGGAACGATCGTCGCCGTAATCAGCGCCAGCGGCACATGCACCCAAAGCATCAGCACGAAGGCGCCAATCAAGGTCATAATCGCAATGAACAGGTCTTCCGGCCCGTGATGCGCGACTTCGCCGATCTCTTCGAGATCCTTGGTCAGGCGGGCCACGAGATGCCCGGTCTTCTGATTATCGAAGAAGCCGAAGGAGAGCTTCTGCAGATGGTCGAAGGCTTTCCTGCGCATCTCTGTCTCGATGCGTATGCCGAGCATATGGCCCCAATAGGTGACGATAACCTGAAGCCCCGCACTGACGAGATAGATCAGGAACAGGCCAAGCGCCGCCAGCGCGATCATGCCCAGCTGGTTGGTAGGCAATAATCGGTCGATGAACAATGTCACCGCCAAAGGAAAGGCCAGCTCCAGCAGTCCGGCAACCACAGCACTGGAGAAATCCAGCAGGAACAGGCGACGGTGCGGGCGATAATAGACAGCGAAGCGCTTCAACAAGCCGGTCATGTGGGGCGGCTCCTTTCATGCGCACACTCTATAGGATCGTGTTAGATGAAAGGCCAGCGCTCCCACAATTTTTTGCGAAAGATTTAGCGCGCGTCGCAGACGGCCAGGAAGATCGGCATTCCCTCCAATTTCTGCCCACTTTCAGCTTGCAACAAATGCAACAAGACGCGATGACAGATGTTGGTATTGTTTCAAACATCTTCGGACAGGACATGCAGGCTTTGGAAACGCGTCTCGACGCGAAATGGAATTTGCGCGGCGCGCTGTTCATGGTTCTCGCCATGGCATGTTTTGCCATCGAAGATGCGTGTCTGAAAAATGCCGCATATCACATCCCGGTTGGTGAGGTGCTCATTTTATTCGGCCTGACAGGGCTCGTGGCCTTTTCAACCATGGCAATCATGGCTGGCGAAAGACCGCTTTCGAGCGCAATGTTATCCCGCGTCATGACCACCCGTTCGCTCTGCGAGATCGTCGGGCGCCTGTTTTTCATGCTGGCGATCGCACTGACGCCGCTTTCTACCGCTTCGGCAATCTTGCAGGCAACGCCTCTGGTGGTGATTGCCGGGGCAGCGCTGGTCTTTGGCGAGCGGGTCGGGCTGGTGCGCTGGCTGGCGGTCATTATCGGCTTTTTGGGCGTCCTGCTCATCCTGCGTCCGGGAGCTGAAGGTTTTGGCCTGCTGTCGCTACTGGCCGTTATCGCCACGCTGGGATTTGCCGGTCGCGATCTCGCGACAAGGGCAGCACCAAGATCGCTCTCGCATCGCCAGCTCGGCGTTCTGGGCTTTCTGATGCTGGTGATTTCGGGCCTGATCGTCCTGCCATTCGGCACAGCCCCCGTCTGGCCGGATACGACGGCTACGGCAAGCCTGCTGGTCGGCTCCATCAGCGGCGTAATTGCCTATACTTCGCTCACTGTCGCCATGCGTACGGGCGAAGTCGGCGCGGTGACACCGTTTCGATATACACGACTGGTTTTTGCCATGTTCGCAGGCGTGCTGGTTTTTCACGAACAGCCCGATCTCTTAACGCTTACAGGCTCCGTGATCGTGGTGGGCGCAGGGATCGCAGCACTTACGCTTTCACGCCGCCGCGCTTGAAGACGACCCCTTTTTAGACTGCCCCGATCCGCAGCAGATCATGAAAATGCACAAGGCCGACCGGGCGGTTGCCTTCAACGACCACCAGCGCACCAATATGCTTTTCGTTGATCGTGTTGAGGGCGGCTGCGGCCAACGTATTCGGCTCCACCGTCTTGGGAGTGGTGGTCATGATATCATCGACCACCAATTCAACCAGATTGCGGTGCAGATTACGCGAAATATCCCCATCGGTGACGATGCCGGCCAGATCGCCATTCTCCTTGACGATGATCACGCAGCCGAAGCTTTTTTGCGCCAGCACCTTCATGGCATCCTGCATGGCGGTTCCGCTCCGCACCAGCGGCAGGCGCTCGCCGCGATGCATGAGATCGCGGATATGAACGAGGCTTGCGCCCAGCGAACCACCGGGATGAAAGGTCTTGAAATCGCTCGGTGTGAAACCGCGCGCTTCCAGAAGCGCAATCGCCAGTGCGTCACCCATTGCAAGCTGCATCATGGTCGAGGTCGTCGGCGCTAAACCATGCGGACAGGCTTCGGTTGCCTTGGGCAGCAAAAGCACCGCGCTGGCGGCGCGCCCGAGCGCTGAATCAGCACGCGAAGTGATGGCGATCAGCGGAATTTTAAAACGCTGCGAATAATTGACGATGCCTTTCAATTCCGCCGTCTCGCCCGACCAGGAAATCGCGACAATCACGTCATCGCGGCTGATCATGCCGAGATCACCATGATTGGCTTCAGCTGAATGCACGAAAAACGCCGCAGTGCCGGTTGAAGCAAAGGTTGCCGCAAGTTTTGCGCCAATATGGCCGCTTTTGCCGACCCCGGTAACGACAAGACGTCCTTTAGCGCTGGCGATTAGCCGTACGGCTTCAGCAAATGGAGCGGACAGGCCATTGTCGAGCGCTTGCAGGAGCGTGGCAAGCCCTTCATTCTCGGTCTTGATGGTGCGGAGTGCTGAAGCAATGGCTGCCTGTGCACCCGTTTGTGTGTGGGGGTCGAGCTTTTCCATGGCGCAAAGCGTTAGCCTCTTCGCTGTCGCTTGTCCAAGCTTTTATTGCGCCCAAGCACACATCGCGGACTGTGCAAAGGCAGGCTGAGGACAGGACAGAAACAACAAACCCCGTCCGGCATAAGCAGGGCGGGGTTTGGGATCATTCAAGGCCGAATGGTTCAGGCTGGCTTGATGGTCTGCAACAATTCGCCAATCGACGCTTCGACCGTCGGGCGGATGTCGTTGCGCCACAGCGCAAAGGCGACATTGGCCTCGATGAAGCCCGCCTTGGAGCCGCAATCAAAGGTCAGGCCCTGATAATTGAAGCCGTAGAATTTCTGTGCGTCGGCAAGCTTGAGCATGGCATCGGTCAACTGGATTTCGTTACCTGCCCCTCTTTCCTGCTTGCTCAGAAGCTCAAAAATCTCTGGCTGGAGAATATAGCGACCGTTGATATAAAGGTTTGACGGTGCGGTGCCCTTGGCAGGCTTTTCGACCATCTGGTTGATCTCAAAGCCATTGGCAACAGATGCGCCCTTACCCACGATACCGTATTTATGGGCCTCTTCGGGATCGCATTCCTGCACGGCAATGACATTGCCGCCGGTCTGCTCGTAGAGATCAACCATTTCCTTGAGGCAGCCCTTCTTGGACTGCATCACCATATCCGGCAACAGCAGCGCAAAAGGCTCATTGCCGACCAGTTCACGCGCGCACCACACAGCATGGCCGAGGCCAAGCGGGTCTTGCTGACGGGTGAAGCTTGTGGTGCCAGGCTGCGGCTGGAGATCCTGAAGGTGGTCCAGAATTTCCTGCTTGCCGCGCTCTGCAAGCGTTGAATAAAGCTCCACCTGCGCATCGAAATAGTCCTCGATGACCGCCTTGTTGCGGCCGGTAACGAAGATCAGATGTTCGATGCCCGCCTCGCGTGCCTCATCGACCACATACTGGATGACGGGCTTGTCTACGACCGTCAGCATTTCCTTGGGAACGGACTTCGTGGCAGGCAGGAAACGGGTACCAAGACCGGCAACAGGAAACACGGCCTTACGGATTTTACGAATCGAACTCATTCCTCTCCTCGATTTTACAAGAATGCGGATTACATCAAAGCATTGAAACTATTGGATTTCAAATAAGGCAGTTTCATTAAGGAAAGACGAAAATACGGTCATCATCCCATCACATTCAGTGACCCACTCTTAATCTAGTTTGATTCAAAACTTTTTCTAATCTCCGGGCAAGTTTTTTTGCTGCGCTCCTCCATGGTAAACCAAATGCTAACCGACAGGCTTTAATCTGGGCGTTCGTATAAACGACGCCGAAATTCACACTGCCCAATTTCTTGACTGAATGCTATGAGACTATCACATGCAATCTGAAACAAGCAGAACGGCTTCGATAGGACAACATGCCGATAGTGGCAGAGCAATGATTGCAAAAGGGAAACACAGAATGCTGCGATTTCCATTCTCAATGAGGCAGACAATAACGCGCAAGGGAGCGGCGATAATCGCAGCCGCGTTGATGACGTTAACCCTGTCGTCGGGAACGGCATTTGCCGATGCCAAGTTTCGCCAATGGGTGGCAAGTTTCCGGCCCATCGCCATCAAGAGCGGCGTGACGCCCTCCACATTTGATCGCGCCTTCCGCGGCGTCGACGCGCCCGATCCGGTCGTGCTGCAAAAAGCCCGCTACCAGCCCGAATTCACCGAACCGGTCTGGAACTACATCGACAACCGCGTCAATGAACAGTCGGTCTCGGTCGGCCAGAGCATGGCGCGCAAATGGGGCCCGTGGCTGCAGCGCATCGAAAAGCGCTTCTCGGTTGACCGCAATATTCTGCTCGCCATCTGGTCCATGGAAAGCAATTACGGCGAAATCCTCAAGCGTGAAGAAGTGATGCGCGATGCCATCCGCTCGCTGGCAACGCTCGCCTATGCCGATAGAAGACGCGCCAAATATGGCCGTACCCAGCTTATCGCGGCCATGAAAATTCTCCAGACCGGCGATATCGACCGCGGGCATCTGTCGGGTTCATGGGCAGGCGCACTCGGCCACACGCAGTTCATTCCGACAAGCTATCAGGCCTATGCGGTTGATATGGACGGCAACGGCAAGCGCGATATCTGGAACTCCATACCCGATGCGCTGGGCACCGCCGCCAATCTTTTACACAAAAATGGCTGGCAGCCGGGGCGGACGTGGGGCTATGAAGTCGTTCTGCCAGCAGGCGGCAAATTCCCGTCCGGCTCGCTCAGCATTGCCGAATGGCAGCGCCGCGGGATCGTACGAGCCAACGGCCGCCCCTTCCCCGATGGCAATGAAAAAGCAACGCTGAAAGTGCCTGATGGTCGCAAAGGCCCGGCTTTCCTGATGACCAAGAACTTCTTCGTCCTCAAGCGTTATAACAATGCCGATAAATACGCCCTTGCCGTCGGTATGCTTGCCGACCGCATCGGCGGCTATCAGGGCCTGCGTCAGGACTGGAACCGTCCTTTCACGCCGATTACCATGAATGAACGCGAGGAGTTGCAATCGCATCTCAAAGCGCTCGGCTATTATGACGGCAATATCGACGGCAAGATCGGTTCGACGTCACGTGCGGCCATCGAAGCGTTCCAGAAGCGCAACGGCCTGCAGCCGGACGGACATCCGAGCAAGGAAGTGCTTTCGGTCTTGCGCCGCCGCTAACCCTTATATTTCCGGCAAAGGCTTGCACTTTGCCGGAAATGGACTTTTTATACGCATTATCCTGCGCAAAACCGCTTCGCACTTTTGCTGGAAATGCTAATATGCCGTCCGACAAGGGTAGGATGGATGCACAAATATCGGATCATGCATAAGATTTTGAAGGTCGCGGGTGTTTTACTGGCGGCTTTTGTTCTGATGTTTTCCAATATTGCGACGACCACGGCGCGCGAACGCCCACGCACCATCTTCGATATGCTGTTCGGCCCAAGACAGGCCGAGCCACCACCGAAAGCCGAGCCGCGCGCCAAGCCCAAACGCACAAGACCAAAGGTAAAACGCGCGCCCAAGGCCGCCCCTCCCGCTGCTCGCTCGGCAGCACCCAGCGCAACCGCGCCCACGCCGACTCTAGTCGAGAAAAACCCCGACGCCAAAAAAGTGCTGGTGGTTGGCGACTTCATCGGCGACGGTCTGGCACAGGGATTGGATGCAGCTTTCGCGTCCGATGCATCTGTGACGGTTTCGGTTCGCGTCAATGGTTCTTCCGGCTTCGTGCGCAGTGACCATTTTGACTGGCCCGCCAATATCGGCAAGATACTGGATGAGGAAAAGCCTGCAGCCGTCGTCGTCATGATGGGCTCCAACGACCGGCAGGCTATCACCGCCAACGGTTCAAGCCTTGCCGCTTACACGCCGGAATGGAACACCGAATACCAGAAGCGCGTCACGCAGTTCATACAGGTGATATCGGACCAGAAATATCCGCTGGTCTGGATCGGCCAGCCGCCCTTTCGCCCCAAGGGCATGTCACAGGATATGCTTGCCCTCAATGAAATCTATCGCGCAGCCACTGAGAAGGTCGGAGGCCAGTTTGCCAGCATTTGGGATGGTTTTGTCGATGAAGACGGCAATTTTACCCAGACCGGTTTCGACATTAACGGCCAGACCGCACGCCTGCGCGGCAATGACGGCATCAATCTGACATCGGCTGGCAAGCGCAAGCTTGCTTTCTATGCCGAAAAGCCGTTGCGCACTTATCTTGGGGGAAGCACTCAAAACGAACCGCTTCCAGCGGCCGATTCCACCGATGCGCCACGCACCGTCGACCGAATCGAACCCATAAGCCTGCGCGACGTTATTCGTGACCAGAGCGGCGTGTTGCTTGGCGGCACCCTCTCCGAGCAGTCCGCGCTGCCACGCGCCGCACCCAGTAAAAAGCCGGAGCCGGGCCGCGCCGATGATTTTACCTGGCCGAAGAAAAGCGTAACGCCCTGAAAACTTGGCCATACACGGCTATATCCCACAAGGATGGAGCTGTTAGATGGTGTTTTTCCCGTTGGAATCTTAGTCTAATTACTTATTCCACGGCATTCACATTTCTGGTCCCCTCCGCTATCAATGCATCAGAGCTGTTTGCCAAAACATCAAGGCATCGCTCAACGCTTCGCGGAACTGCGCGAGGCATGCAGAAAACATCTGCCCTTCATAAAGAGGCTTATGAATGACTATCGCATCCAAGCCTTCTGTCGATACCAATCGGGAGGAGGAACCCCATCTTGCACGCAATCTTTCCAACCGCCATCTGCAACTGATCGCCATCGGCGGTGCCATTGGCACCGGCCTGTTCATGGGATCGGGCAAGACCATTTCGCTGGCCGGGCCATCCATTTTGCTGGTCTATGCCATTATCGGCTTCATGCTGTTTTTCGTGATGCGCGCGCTTGGCGAAATTCTTCTGTCCAATCTCGACTATCGCTCCTTCGCCGATTTCGCAGGCGATTATCTGGGACCATGGGCGCAATTCTTCACCGGCTGGACCTACTGGCTGTGCTGGATCGTCACCGGCGTTGCCGATGTTGTTGCCGTTTCAGGCTATGTGTCGTTCTGGTTCCCGGAACTCGCCCTATGGATTCCCGCACTGGGTCTCATCTTCACGCTTCTTGCGCTCAACCTTCCCACCGTGCGCAATTTCGGTGAAATCGAATTCTGGTTCGCCCTTATCAAGATCGTGGCCATCGTCGCGCTTATTCTGGCGGGCGCCTATATGCTGATTACCGGCTTTACCCTACCGAACGGCACGCGGGCTTCCGTCACGCATTTATGGGACCATGGCGGCTTTTTCCCGACCGGCTTTTTTGGGTTCGTGGCAGGCTTTCAGATCGCCGTCTTTGCCTTTGTGGGCATCGAATTGGTGGGCACGGCTGCCGCTGAAACCAAAGACCCTATGCGCAATCTTCCCAAAGCCATCAACTCGATCCCGATCCGCGTCGTGCTTTTTTATGTTGGAGCACTCTTCGTCATCATCACGGTCATCCCGTGGAACCAGGTCGATCCGGGTTCAAGCCCGTTTGTCGCCATGTTCTCGCTGGCAGGCCTTGGCATTGCAGCGCATGTGATCAATTTCGTCGTGCTGACCTCTGCGACATCGAGCGCCAATTCCGGCATCTATTCGACCTCGCGCATGATCTATGGTCTGGCGACCTCGCGGCTTGCGCCCAAGGCACTGGGCAAACTCAACCATCGCAAAGTTCCCGTCAATGCGCTGTTCTTCTCCTGCATCTTCCTGCTTTCGGGCGTGGTGCTGCTTTATGCGGAACAGAGCATCATTGCCGCCTTTACCATCGTGACGACGATTTCAGCACTTCTGTTCATCTTTGTGTGGTCGATCATTCTGGCGTCCTACCTGCAATATCGCCGCAAGCGGCCAGACCTGCATGAGAAATCGACCTTCAAGATGCCGGGCGGGCGCGCCGCCGTGGCAATGGTCTTTGCCTTCTTCGCCTTCATCCTTTGGGCGCTGGCACAAGAACCCGATACCGCTGTCGCTCTAAAAATCACGCCGTTCTGGTTTCTGCTGCTCGGTATCGCCTACCTAGTGATCCGCGCAAAACGCAAGCAAGGCTAAGCCAAACAAAAAAGCCCGGGATCATCCCGGGCTTTTTATTGATCCAGATTTCAAATTAGCGCGGCAAAACCGAAGCGCCCATCAGATCGCGGTCGATGGCATGGGCCGCCTGACGCCCTTCGCGGATTGCCCAGACAACCAGCGACTGGCCGCGGCGCACATCGCCTGCCGCGTAGAACTTGTCGACGGTGGTGCGGTAATCGCGCTCATTGGCCTTGACCGAGGTGCCACCGCGCCGGTCGGTGGCAATTTCAAGTTTGTCGCCCAAATCCTTCAAAACGCTGTTTTCGGCAGGGCCGAAAAAACCGATGGCAATAAAGGCAAGGTCGGCCTTGATGAAAAACTCGGTGCCCTCAATGGGCTTGCGCTGTTCATTCACATGGCAGCATTTGACGTGGGTCAGTACGCCCTCCTCACCAACAAATTCCAGCGTTGCAACCTGAAATTCGCGGCTGGCGCCCTCCGCCTGACTGGAAGAGGTGCGCATTTTGGTCGCCCAGTACGGCCAGACGCTGAGCTTGTCTTCCTTTTCGGGCGGCTGCGGGCGAATGTCGAGCTGGGTTACATTGACAGCGCCCTGCCGGAAGGCTGTGCCGACGCAGTCAGACGCGGTATCGCCACCGCCGACGACCACCACGTGCTTGCCACCGGCCAGAATGGGTTCGGACACCCAGGCAACGGATTCGATGTTTTCGCGCCCCACCCGGCGGTTTTGCTGCACGAGATAGGGCATGGCGTCATGCACGCCTTCAAGATCGGCACCGGGAATGCCCGCCGGGCGCGGCTTTTCCGAACCGCCGCAATAAAGTACGGCATCGTAGTCAGCGAGAAGTTCGCGCATTGGCTTGTCGACGCCGATATTGACGCCACACAGGAAACGCACGCCTTCGCCTTCCATCTGCTCAATGCGCCGGTCGATCAGGTGCTTTTCCATCTTGAAATCGGGAATGCCATAACGCAGCAACCCGCCGGGACGGCTCTCGCGCTCATAAACATCGACCGAATGGCCGACGCGGGCGAGCTGCTGGGCTGCCGCCATACCTGCGGGGCCGGAACCGATAATGGCAACCGACTTGCCGGTTTTCTGCGCGGAAGGCTGTGGCACGATATAGCCAAGCTCGAATGCCTTGTCGCCCAGCGCCTGTTCG
This sequence comes from Rhizobiaceae bacterium, assembly GCA_032057925.1. Taxonomy (GTDB): domain Bacteria; phylum Pseudomonadota; class Alphaproteobacteria; order Rhizobiales; family Rhizobiaceae; genus Brucella. The sequence continues at coordinate 226,606 of DAMCEK010000006.1, read as the reverse complement.
ACGCTCTTGATGGCAACCGGCATGTCTTCGAGGTTGAGCGTGCAGGCTTCTTCGCACGGGGCCGGACAGATGCGCCCGGTGAATTCCGGGAAATTATTGGTCAGATGCAGATTGCGGATCGCCTGATCCCAATTGTCATTATAGACGAGATCGTTCCAGTCCGGGATCTGGTTATGCACCGGACAGCCGGTCGGCCCGTGGCAGAAGGGAATGCCGCAATCCATGCAACGCGCGGCCTGCTTCTGCACTTCGCCGTCACTCATCGGAATGGTGAATTCGCGGAAATGACGAATGCGATCCGAGGCTGGCTGGTACTTTGCCACCTGCCGATCGATCTCAAGAAAACCTGTAACTTTACCCATTTTATGCTCCTCTCGCCAAGCGAGGACCCAGCATTGCGCGCCCTTGAAGGCGCGCTGAAATACTGGTCAAGATTGGTTATTTACTCGGCTGCGACACCGACCTGCATGCGCTCCATCTCTTCCAGAGCGCGGCGATATTCGACCGGCATGACCTTCACGAATTTCGGGCGATAGGTCTCCCAATTGTCGAGGATCTCTTTCGCGCGCGTCGAGCCGGTATAATGCAGATGTTTGGCAACCAGTTGCACCAGACGTTCCTCGTCGTGGCGCGTCATGTTTGCCGATACATCGACCCGGCCCATATGCATGAGATCACCGCCGTGATGGTGCAGCTTTTCAAGGATATCGTCCTCTTCCGGCACCGGCTCCAGCTCGACCATGGCCATGTTGCAGCGCCGTGCGAAATCGCCCACTTCATCGAGCACATAGGCGACACCGCCCGACATGCCCGCGGCAAAATTGCGCCCGGTCTGTCCGATGACCACAACGACACCGCCGGTCATGTATTCGCAGCCGTGATCGCCGACACCTTCGACAACCGTGACGGCACCTGAATTGCGCACCGCGAAACGCTCGCCCGCAACACCGCGGAAATAGCACTCGCCTTCCAGCGCGCCATAAAGGGCCGTGTTACCGGCAATGATCGAATGTTCGGCCACAATGGGCGAATCTTCCGGCGGGCGGATGACGATGCGGCCACCCGACAGGCCCTTGCCGACATAATCGTTGCCGTCGCCAATCAGATCAAAAGTGATGCCGCGCGCCAGGAAAGCGCCAAACGACTGTCCTGCCGTACCGCGAAGGGTGACGGCAATCGTGTCATCCGGCAGACCCTTGTGACGGAACCGCTTGGCGACCTCGCCCGAAAGCATCGCACCCGCAGAACGGTCGACATTCTTGATGTCGACGTCGATCTTGACCGGCTTGCGCTCTTCAAGTGCTGGCTTTGCCTCGGCAATCAGCTTGCGGTCGAGCACGTCATCGATCGGATGTTTCTGGCGCTCGGTCCAGTAAATCGCCGACTTTTCAGCCTCGGGCTTGTAGAAGATGCGGCTGAAATCAAGCCCGCGTGCCTTCCAGTGATCGACCATGGCCTGCTTTTCGAGCAATTGCGCTTCGCCGATGATCTGCTCAAGCCTGGTGAAACCCATTTGAGCCAGAAGCGCGCGCACTTCTTCCGCGAGGTAGAAGAAGAAGTTGATGACATGCTCGGGCGTGCCCTTGAAACGCTTGCGCAGAACCGGGTCCTGCGTCGCAACCCCCACCGGGCAGGTGTTGAGATGGCACTTGCGCATCATGATGCAGCCGGCAGCAATCAAGGGTGCTGTCGAGAAGCCGAACTCGTCGGCCCCAAGCAGCGCGCCAATCACCACGTCGCGACCGGTGCGAAGACCACCATCGACCTGCAAAGCAATGCGCGAGCGAAGACCGTTCAGCACCAGCGTCTGGTGGGTTTCGGCAAGGCCGATTTCCCATGGGGAACCGGCATGTTTGAGCGATGTGAGCGGCGATGCACCTGTGCCGCCGTCATAACCCGAAACCGTAATGTGGTCGGCGCGTGCTTTGGCAACACCGGCGGCAACGGTTCCGACCCCCACTTCCGACACCAGCTTGACCGAAATATCGGCGGCTGGATTGACGTTTTTCAGATCATAAATGAGCTGCGCCAGATCCTCGATGGAATAGATATCGTGGTGGGGCGGCGGCGAGATGAGGCCGACGCCCGGTGTTGAATGCCGGGTTTTGGCAATCGTCGCATCGACCTTGTGACCGGGCAACTGTCCGCCCTCGCCGGGCTTGGCACCCTGCGCAACCTTGATCTGGATGAGATCGGCATTGACGAGATATTCCGTCGTCACACCGAAACGACCAGACGCCACCTGCTTGATGGCCGAGCGTTCGGGGTTCGCGGTGCCATCGGGCAGCGGATAGAAGCGGTCCGGCTCCTCGCCGCCCTCGCCCGTGTTCGACTTGCCGCCAATCGCGTTCATGGCACGCGCCAGCGTCGTATGCGCCTCACGCGAGATCGAGCCGAACGACATGGCACCGGTCGAAAAACGCTTGACGATTTCCGTTGCCGGTTCCACGTCGTCGATGGACACGGGCTTGCCGCCGCGCTCTTCCGCAAAGCGGATATCGAACAGTCCGCGGATGGTCTTGGCATCCGCCGACTTGGCGTCAAGGGTCGCGGTATATTCGCTAAACGTCGCGGGATTGGACGTGCGCACCGCGTGCTGGAGTTTTGCCACAGCATCAGGCGACCACATATGCGCCTCGCCACGCATGCGATAGGCATATTCCCCACCGACTTCGAGTGACGTCAGCAGCACCGGATCATTGCCAAAGGCAGAGCTGTGGCGGCGCACCGTTTCCTCGGCGATTTCGTCAAGCCCGACGCCTTCGATTGTCGTTGCGGTGCCAAAGAAGAACTGGTCGACGAAATCGGACTTGAGGCCGACCGCGTCGAAAATCTGCGCACCGCAATAGGACTGGTAGGTCGAGATGCCCATCTTGGACATGACCTTCAAAATGCCCTTGCCAATCGACTTGATATAGCGCTTGACCAGTTCGTCCGCATCCACTTCCGGCGGAAATTCACGGCGGCGATGCATATCCAAGAGCGTGTCGAAAGCAAGATAGGGGTTGATCGCCTCGGCGCCAAAGCCTGCCAGACAGCAGAAATGATGCACTTCGCGCGGCTCGCCCGATTCCACCACAAGCCCCACTGAAGTACGCAGACCCTTGCGGATCAGGTGATGGTGGACGGCGGCCGTTGCCAGCAATGCGGGAATAGCGATGCGGTCCGGCCCGACCTGACGGTCGGAAAGGATCACAATATTATAACCACCATGCACGGCTGCCTCGGCACGGTCGCACAGGCGTTCGATTGCGCCATGCATGCCGCTGGCACCTTCGCTGGCATTATAGGTGATATCCAGCGTCTTGGTGTCGAACCGGTCTTCGGTGTGGCCGATGGAGCGGATTTTTTCCAGATCGCCATTGGTCAGGATCGGCTGGCGCACTTCCAGACGCTTGCGGCGCGAGGTGCCAACCAGATCAAAAATGTTCGGACGCGGACCGATGAAGGACACAAGGCTCATCACCAGTTCCTCGCGGATCGGGTCGATGGGCGGATTGGTGACCTGCGCGAAATTCTGCTTGAAATAGGTGTAAAGCAGCTTCGACTTGTCGGACATCGCCGAAATCGGCGTGTCGGTGCCCATCGAACCAATGGCTTCCTGACCGGTTGTCGCCATCGGCGACATCAGGAATTTCGTGTCTTCCTGCGTGTAACCAAATGACTGCTGACGGTCGAGCAGGCTCACATCCTTGCGCAATGCGCGCGGCTCGACGGAAGCCAGATCTTCCAAAATCAGCTGCGTATTGCCGAGCCACTGCTTGTAAGGATGCTTTTGCGCGATCTGCGACTTGATTTCCTCATCCGAGACAATGCGGCCTTCTTCCATGTCGATAAGCAGCATGCGGCCCGGCTGAAGACGCCACTTCTTGACGACCTTCTTTTCCTCGACCGGCAAAACACCCGCTTCAGAGGCCAGAATGACGAAATCATCATCGGTGACGATATAGCGGGCCGGACGCAGGCCGTTACGGTCGAGCGTGGCACCAATCTGGCGGCCATCGGTGAAGGCGACGGCGGCTGGGCCGTCCCATGGCTCCATCAGCGCTGCGTGATATTCGTAAAATGCCCGGCGTTCGTCAGACATCAGCTTGTTGCCCGACCATGCTTCGGGGATCAGCATCATCATGGCGTGCGCGAGGCTGTAGCCACCCTGATGCAGAAATTCGAGCGCATTGTCGAAACAGGCCGTATCCGACTGGCCTTCATAGGAGATCGGCCACAGCTTTGAAATATCATTGCCGAAAAGCTCGGAATCGACCGAAGCCTGACGCGCCGCCATCCAGTTGACATTGCCGCGCAGCGTGTTGATCTCGCCATTATGCGCGACCATGCGGTAGGGATGCGCCAGACGCCATGACGGGAAAGTGTTGGTGGAAAAGCGCTGATGGACGAGTGCCACGGCACTTTCAAAACGCGCATCCTTCAGGTCATTATAATAGGCACCGACCTGATAGGCCAGAAACATGCCCTTATAGACAATGGTGCGCGCCGACAGCGAGACGACATAAAAGCCCTTATCGTCACCGTCATTCTCCTGATAGATGCGGTTGGAAATGACCTTGCGCAGCACAAACAGGCGGCGTTCAAATTCGTCATCGGTTTCGATTGCCGAACTGCGCCCAATGAAGACCTGAACATGGAAGGGTTCCGTGGATGCGATATGCGGTGCCTTGGACAGCGAGGCATTATCGACCGGCACGTCACGGAAACCGATGAATGTCTGGCCTTCGGCCTCGATCACTTCGCGCACGATTTCAGCGAAATGCGCGCGCAATTTTTCATCGCGCGGCATGAACAAAAAGCCGACCGCATATTGGCCGGGTTCCGGCAGTTCAATGTCCTGCTTTGCCATTTCCTCGCGGAAGAAACGGTCGGGAATCTGCACCAGAATGCCAGCACCATCGCCCATCAGCGGATCAGCACCGACAGCGCCACGATGGGTGAGGTTTTCGAGCATGAAAAGCCCGTCCTCGATCACCTTATGCGACTTCTGGCCCTTCATATGCGCGATAAAGCCGACGCCACAGGCGTCATGCTCGTTGCGCGGATCATAAAGACCCTGCGCCGCGAAACCTTTCGCGGCGGAAATTTTGGCGGGTGGCGTGCCAGCGGTGGTACGCGCCGTTTTTTGCGGCTGTCCAAAAGAGGTGGTGGCAGCTTTGATCGTTCCGTTCTGATCGTTGTGAGACATCACATGCGATACAGATGGCGTCAAATGCGTCATCGTCATTCCCTCCGTTTGGCCCTCGTCATCGAGGAGCGCGGTCAGTTTATACCGGGATGATGACAATCATCCCGCAATGCGTTTTTCATATAGGATAAGCCTTGCAGAGAAGGCGTCGGACGAGGTTCCGGACAGGCGGAAGACCGCTGCGGGAAACGATGTTAGCGCCATGCTCTCATCAGGCCCGGACAGACAGCCATCAGCGCACCCAATGGCGCGCCAGATTTCTCCCCGTCACAGTTGTAGCGCCCGTTACCGCGAAGCTAGTCCTTGCGGGAAAGGCGCCTTATTTCCGATATGGAAAAAGGGTACTGTTAACCCTCAACCCTATCGGCTTAATTGGACAGTATAGGACAATTGGTCAGTCTTGCTGTCCTAATTAGCTATGACAGAATTTAAATTTCCTCACAAGACGGAAACGTCATTTTTTTTGACATCTTGCGTAATAAAATGTCGCACCCTTGAATGGATGCCTATTTTAATTGCGTTTCATGTCTTTTATGCACAGTTTGGCAAGAAGTGCCTTTTGAAACGCTTATATTAAATAGCAAGCTTTTGATGCGAAATCCCTTACGCAGTCGGGCATAGATCGCTATAGGTGCCGGAGACATTTTATTTCGTTTTTCCGGAGAGACAGAGTTGCATTTCGCATCCGACAACTGGGCCGGGGCCCACCCCAAGATTGCCGAAAGCCTTTCACTGCATGCGAGCGGCTTCGCAGCGGCCTACGGTGCCAGCGAAATCGACAAGCGCGTCGAACAGCGTTTCAATGAATTGTTCGAGCGTGAAGTGGCGGTGTTTTTCGTCGGCACCGGCACTGCCTCCAATTCGCTGGCGCTTGCAAGCGTCAACCGCCCCGGCGGCGTGTCGCTGGTGCATCGCGAGGCGCACGTGATTGAAGACGAATGCGGTGCGCCGGAATATTTCACCGGCGGCGCGCGGCTTCATCCCATCAACGGCAAGGCCGGTCGCATCGACCCGGAGCTTCTCAAACGCGAATTGAAGCGCTTCAATCCGGCCTTCGTTCATGCCGGGCAACCCATGGCGGTCAGTATCACACAGGCAACCGAGGTCGGCACGCTTTATCAGCCGGATGACATCGCAACGATTGCAAACATCTGCCGCGAACACGATCTGCCTTTACACATGGATGGCGCGCGTTTTGCCAATGCGCTGGTCTCGCTTGATCTGACACCGGCCGAAATGACCTGGAAACAGGGCGTGGATATCGTATCCTTTGGCGGCACCAAGAACGGCTGCTGGTGCGCGGAAGCACTGGTCTTCATGGACCCGGCCCGCGCAAAGGACCTGCCGTTCATCCGCAAGCGCGCAGCGCAGCTTTTTTCAAAAACCCGTTTTGTTGCGGCCCAGTTCGATGCCTATCTCGACAATGATCTCTGGCTTGATCTCGCCAGACATTCCAATGCGCTCGCAGCCCAACTTGCCGATCATATCGATCTTTCAAGCCAGATGCGCCTTGCCTGGAAACCGGAAGCCAACGAGGTTTTCGCGATCATGAAGCAATCGGTCTATGACCGGCTGCGCAATGCAGGCGCGCTATTTTACGACTGGAACCCGCCGCATTCGGAAGTGGGCCGCATTGAAGAGGGCGAGATTTTTGCCCGTTTCGTCACAAGCTTTGCCAATACGCAGGATGAAATCGACAGTTTTGGCAAGCTGATCGCCTGAACCCTACCAAAACAAAAGGCCCCGCAGAACGGGGCCTTTTATTATGAGCAAGCGCCAATTATTCGGCGAGCCATTCCTTGATGCGGTCGGGATGGTCGGCGATATATTTATCGACGGCCTTGTCGTAGGAGGTTTCCTGCGCTTCGAACATGGCCGCTTCCAGCTCATCGATCGGAATGTCGATCTTGGTCAGAAGGGATGCTACTTTCGGATTATCTTCCTTGAAGCCCTTGCGTACCAGCGCATCGACATGCTCAGCCGCACCCAGCGCGCCTTCAGGATCGGCGATATAGCGAAGCTTGTACTTGCCGAACATCCAATGCGGGCTCCATGAGGTCGCCACAAACCAGCCTTCCGAACGAATTGCGCGGTCAACGGTCGTCAGCATCGCGGCTTCACTGGAAATATTGAGCTTGTAGTCGAGCTCATATTTCTTGACCGCCTCCTGCGACAGGCGTGTCAGACCAGCGCCGGGGTCGATACCCTGAATTTCGCCTTTCAGCTTTTCCTTCACTTCCGGCTTTTTCAGATCGGCAATGGATGCGATCTCGCTTTCCGGGATATAGTCGGGAACAACCCAGCCGAGCTTTGCGCCCTCATAAAGGGGGCCAAGGTTTTCCACCTTGTCTTCAACCCGCTTGTAATAATCGGCATGGGTTTCCGGTAGCCAGGCCATCAGCATGGCATCGACATCGCCGCGGCTCACGCCCTGATAGAGCGGAGCAACGTCCGTTTGCACCAGTTCCACCTTCTGTCCGAGATTATCCTCGATCAGTTTCTTTGTCAGCTTGGTGACGAATTCGGCGTCTGACCATGGTGCCCAGCCAATCTTGACCGTTTGTGCATCCTGCGCGAAAGCCGCGCCCATCGTCATGGTGCCCGCCACCACTGTCGCCAGACCGAAACCTGCAAGTTTCCTGAACATGCTTACTCCTTTTCAAATGGATTGCGTTCCCATTATTGTCGTTGTGTTTGTCATGCTTCCTGCTTGCGGAAGGACGGAGCAGCAGCTTCTGTGTCTGCCGCCTTACGCAAGGCTGCCAGCCGTTTGAACAATCCCGTTCCGCCCTTGCCAAAACTCTGGGTGATACGGTCGAGAATGACCGCCAGAATGACCACGGCCAGACCGCCTTCAAAGCCCACACCCACTTCAAGACGCTGGATGCCGGTGAGAACCGTATTGCCAAGACCACCTGCACCGATCATCGAGGCAATCACCACCATGGAAAGCGAAAGCATGATCGTCTGGTTGATGCCCGCCATAATCGACGGCATGGCATTGGGCAGTTGCACCTTGAACAAAAGCTGCTGCGATGTGCAGCCGAAAGCAAGCCCCGCCTCCACGAACTCCGCGTCGACTTGCCGGATGCCAAGATTGGTCAGGCGTACCACGGGTGGCATGGCGAAGATCACCGTTGCAATCGTGCCCGGAACGGCACCGAGACCAAAGAACATCGCTGCCGGAATGAGATAGACAAAGGCCGGCATGGTCTGCATGAGATCAAGTACGGGACGGATGATCGAAGCGACTGTGTCGTTGCGCGCCATGGCAATGCCCAGAGGAATGCCGAGAACGACCGCGATGACGGTCGAAGCCAGAACGAGCGACAGCGTTTCCATCGTGCCGTTCCACAAGCCCATATGAATGATGAGCGCGAGGCCTGCGATTGTGAAAATGGCAAACTTCCAGCTGACACGCCATAGCGCCAACAGGGCAAAGATGCCAACGCCGACTACAGGGGGAACAGCCAGAAGCGCGTTCTGAATGCCTCCTGTCACAAAACCGATGGTTGCCGCAATCATATCGAGTGCGGGGGTAAAATGGTCGAGAATATAATTGACCAAGAAGTCGGCCCCATCGCCGACACTGAAATTCAATTCCATAAGATACCGTCCATTTCAGATCATCTTGTCTGCGGATCGGACCGCCTTTGCTGAAAAAGGCATAAAATCCGTTGGCACAGAAACCTCAGCTCGCGCGGCCAAGCGTCTCAAGCAATGCCGACTGGCTGATCGCGCCGATATAGCGGTTATGCCGATCCGTGACCGGCACGGGCCATGGGCTTGCGGCCACCTGCGTCAGAAGACCAGAAAGCGGCGCATCGGAGGCAATGGCTGCGACATCCTCCAGCCGTTGCCCCTCTTGTTCCGCCTTGCCGGAGCCAAGCGCGTCCCGACTGACGAGACCGCGATAGGTACCGTCCGTGTCGATCAGTACGCCAAAGGATTTGGCCGCGGCATCGAAGCGCTCAAGCGCGGTTGCGAGCTGCTCAGGCTGAAAAACGATCAATTCGTCGTTGCGGGCGACATCCGCCGCCTTGAACACATGCGAAATATTGACATTGCTGAAGAAGGACCGAACGTAATCATTGGCAGGCGCCGAAACGATCTCATTGGGTGTTCCGACCTGGACCACCTTGCCGTGCTGCATGATGCAAATGCGGTCGCCAATGCGCATGGCTTCATCGAGATCATGACTGACGAAAATAATGGTGCGACTATGCTCCGCCTGAAGGCGCTTCAACTCGTCCTGCATTTCGGTGCGAATAAGCGGATCAAGTGCGGAGAACGCTTCATCCATCAAAAGGATCGTCGGCTCGCTGGCGAGCGCCCGGGCAAGTCCCACACGCTGCTTCATGCCACCTGAGAGCTGGTCGGGCTTGCTATCGGCATAGGGTTCCAGACCCACGGCACTGAGCGCTTTAAGCGCCTTTTCATGCCTCTCAGCCTCGCCCATGCCGGCCACTTCCAGACCGAAGGCCGCATTGTTCAAAACGGTTCGATTGGGCAAAAGCGCGAAGGACTGAAACACCATGCTCATATCGCGGCGGCGAAGATCGATCAGTTCGCGCTTTGACATCTGGACGATATCGCGGCCATCGACTTCAATAGAACCCGAAGTGGGTTCGATCAGCCGGTTGAGCAGACGCAGCAGCGTTGATTTGCCGGAACCCGAAAGCCCCATGATAACGAATACTTCGCCATCATAAATATCGAACGTTGCATCATCGACACCGATTGTCGCGCCCAGTTCGCTATAAATCTGCGCTTTTGATTGACCTGCGCGCAATTCCTGCATTGCGCGCTCCGGCTCGTCGCCAAAGACTTTAAACACACTATTCAAGCTTATTTTCGTCTTAGCTGGCGACTTCATACTTTCTTCCTTGTATAAAATACCATGCATTAAGTTTAACCCCGCTGTGCTGGCGGACTTAATCTCCTTTTTTAAAATGACAAAACTTCATTCAAGCGCCTTACCCCCAAGCGCAATCTGCGGTTCGCGAGCGGACCACATAGAATGATTATTGGTAGATTGAGCGACTTTATAACGATCATTTTCCGACATGTCCACCCACAGCCGTGAATTCATCCAAGCGCACCCATCCCCTTATTTGATTTTTGAAAGGTTGCGCGACGATATCTGGAGGCTGACCGTATTGTTTTGGAAACAAACATCCGACCAGCTTCCAATCAATATTAAACCGCTTGCTGCCATTTGCTGGAGTGATGTGCGACACATATAATATTAGCTGCGACATTCAGCATTAATAGAAAAATAATGGAGCCTATACTTATATAAAAACCATTTAGATTATGGTATTTATGAGAAATACGGGATTTTCTGAAGATAATGAATATGGTGGTTTTTGCACCGGAACGCTGAAGGCCGTCCTGCGCTCGGATTTACAGAAATATAATAATTTCCTTATAAATCAAATACTTGTTATAAATGGCGGCTTCGGATTTATTCTGACATCCCATATGGGCGCGTGGGGTTTAGTTCTGTAATCAAACAAACCCGATGCTGTTATGGCATTTTCGACCCGGCTTACGATCAGTCAATCATCAATCGGGAAACTAAACCCTGCCTTGACCCGGTCCATAACGACCATTGTCTTGAAACCCTTGATATCGTGATTCTCGTAGAAAAAACGGCGCGTAAAGGTTTCATAATCCTCCATGTCGCGCGCAGTCACTACCAGAATAAAATCGGCATCACCCGTCACATAATAGCCGATCATCACTTCCGTGGTTGCGCGGATCGCCGCTTTGAACCGGTCAACGATATCCGCCCGCTCGCGCTCCAGCGAAACAAGAACAATCATCGTAATACTGCGCCCCACGGCCTTGGGCGAAACAATCGAAACATCCGCCTCGATCACGCCTTCCTCGCGCAGGCGCTTCAGGCGTCGCTGGCACGCGGTGGGTGACAGGTTGACGATCCCCGCCAGTTCTTCCGAGGTGAGACGGTTGTTCTTCTGTACGGCATTGAGCAGCGCTTTGTCGGCGCGATCCAGCGTGGTCATGCAGAAATCCTGCGTTTTATTAATAATAATGCTTAATTTCTGCGTCTTTGCAATGCTCAACGCATGAAATCCATCATGGTCTGCGGCTAGGCTTATGTAAACCCCAACCGGAGTTCGCCCATGAAAGGCACTGCTTCTGCTGCCCTTAAAAACCTGAAACGACCCGATCTCATCGAGAGCCGTGCTTTTTTGAACGGGTTATGGGTGGAGTGTGATTCCGTCATGACGGTGATCGATCCGGCGACCGGCGACCATCTTGCCGATGTCGCCGCCTGCTCGCTCAACGATGCCGATGCGGCGATCAACGCCGCCAGCCGTAGTTTTCTTGAGTGGCGCGACAAGCTTCCGACAGAGCGCGGTCGGGTGTTGCGCAACTGGGCTCAACTGATGCGCGACAATGCCGACGATCTTGCCGTGCTTATGACGGCTGAACAAGGAAAGCCGCTCAAGGAATCGCTCGGCGAAATTTCCTATGGTGCCGATTTTCTCGACTGGTTTGCCGCGGAAGGCGAGCGCGCCTATGGCGAAACCATCCCGAGCCACCTGCCCGGCAGCCGCCTTTCAGTGCAGATGCAGCCGCTCGGCGTCACGGTTGCCATAACGCCGTGGAACTTCCCTTCGGCGATGATTACCCGCAAGGCGGGTGCAGCGCTCGCCGCCGGATGCACGATGATCGTCAAACCGGCACCCGAAACGCCGCTTTCGGCACTCGCACTTGCAAAACTCGCACAGGAAGCGGGGATGCCCGCAGGCGTGTTTCAGGTTTTGACCGGAGAGGCCGCACCGCTTGCAAAGCGGCTATTGGAACATAGCGCGGTGCGTGGTTTTTCCTTCACCGGCTCGACCCATGTCGGTCGTATTCTGCTCAGCCAATCGGCGCAGACGATCAAGAAGGCATCGCTCGAACTCGGTGGTCACGCCCCCTTCATCCTGTTTGACGATGCCGATCTCGACACGGCGGTCATGGGCGCTATCGGTGCAAAATTCGCAACCTCCGGGCAGGATTGTCTCGCCGTCAACCGCATCTATGTCCAGCGCAATGTCTATGGGCGTTTTATTGATCGGTTCGCCAGTGCCGCGTCTCAACTCACCGTTGGACACGGACTTGAACCCGGCACGGATATCGGGCCGATGACACGGCCTTCCGTTGCCGAAAAATGCCGTCAGCAGATTGCGCAGGCGCTTAGCGCCGGGGCGCGGCTTGTGTGCGGCGGACAGGACAGCCCGCTTGGCGGTAATTTCGTCACGCCGACCGTGCTTGCCGATGTCGGCGACGACATGCTGATCGCCCGCGAGGAAACCTTTGGGCCGGTCGCAGCCATCCTGTCATTCGATGACGAGCGCGAAGTGATAGAGCGCGCCAATGCCAGTGAAATGGGGCTGGCGGCCTATGTCTACACCAATGATCTCAGCCGCGCGATGCGTCTGACCGACCGGCTCGAATACGGCATGGTTGCCGTCAACACACCGAAATTCACCGGCGCGCCAATCCCGTTTGGCGGCTGGAAGCAATCCGGTCTCGGGCGCGAAGGCTCGCGTCACGGCCTCAATGAATATCTCGAAGCAAAATATGTCTGCTTCGGCAATCTCGCTGCATGAAAGGAAGATTTGCCATGACCGTTAACCTCGACAAGATCGCAGAGATGGACCGCAATTCGGTTCTTCACCCCTTCACACAGCTCAAGGATTTTGCCAGCGGCAAGCTGGGTGATCCGACCATTGTCGAAACCGGCAAGGGCATCCGCATTGTGGATGCGCATGGCAATCAGCTGATCGATGGATTTGCGGGGCTTTATTGCGTTAATATCGGCTATGGCCGCGCCGAGGTTGCCGAAGCTATTTCGCGGCAGGCCTATCGCCTCGCCTATTATCACTCCTATGCAGCACACACGACGAATGAGCTGGCGATCCTTTCCGACCGGCTGGTAAAAATGGCACCCGGCAAGATGAGCAAGGTCTTTTATGGCATGTCGGGATCGGATGCCAACGAAACACAGGCCAAGCTGGTCTGGTATTACAACAATCTGCGCGGCAAGCCGAACAAGAAAAAGATTATTTCGCGCGAGCGGGGCTATCATGGGTGCAGTGTGGTTTCCGGCTCCATGACCGGCATGAGCTTTTACCATGACCATATGGACCTGCCGCGTGCCGGTATTCTCCATACCGGCGCACCGCATCACTATTGGGGCGGGGAAGCAGGCGAAACCGAGCGCGAATTCTCCAGACGTCGCGCCGATGAACTTGAAGCGCTGATCCTGCGCGAAGACCCGGAGACGGTCGGGGCCTTTATTGCCGAACCGGTGCTTGGAACCGGCGGCATTACGCCGCCGCCGGAGGGTTATTGGGAAGACATCCAGAAAATCCTTAAAAAATACGACATCCTACTCATCGCCGATGAAGTGATTACCGGCTTCGGGCGCACCGGTTCGATGTTCGGCTCGCAGCATTATGGTATCGAGCCGGACCTCATAACCGTCGCCAAAGGACTGACATCGGCCTATTTCCCGCTTTCGGGCGCCATTGTCGGCGAAAAGGTCTACAAGGTTCTCGAAGATGGCGCCGACCGCGTCGGCGCCTTTTCACACGGCTATACCTATTCCGGCCACCCCATTGGTGCTGCTGCGGCCAATGCGGTGCTCGATATCGTCGAAAAAGAGGATCTGCCCGGCAATGCGCGTGACGTTGGCAACTATTTTCAGGAGCAGTTGCAGGCCAAATTCGCGCAGCTTCCCATTGTTGGCGAAGTGCGTGGCGTCGGTCTGATGGGGGCAATCGAATTCGTGGCAGACCGTGAAAAGAAGACGCGGTTTGCGCCGGGCCTCACCATCGGCGCGCGCGTTTCGAAAGCCGCACGCAATCGCGGCCTCATCGCACGCGCCATGCCGCATGGCGATATTCTGGGTTTCTCGCCGCCGCTGGTGGTGACAAAAGCGGAAATCGACGAGATCGTCGCAATCGCCGAATCCGCGGTACGTTCCGTCATGGACGAACTGGTGCAGGCGGGCGAAAAGCTCTGACGTAGAACAGAGCGCATCCCGAAAAGTGTGAAACGGTTTTCGGATAAGATGCGCTTCAAATCCAAAAGATAGAGCGCCGATTTGATAAAATCAGGTCGAAACGCGCTCTATGACGATTGTGCATATCCTTCGCACAATCGTCTTTACTCTTGCTTGATGCTTCATCTTTGGATGAAAGCATGCATAATGTCATGAAATTTTCTTTCTCAAAACGAGACAATTTCATGCACGGTCATGCCAATTCATCGCCAAGCCAGCCGGCTCCTACAGTTAAGCCTGTGGCGTGGAAACCGGTTCTCATCAAGCAGAAGGGGGAAACCAAGCACGCGGCGCTGACGGGCTGCATCATCACCGATATCGAATCCGGCGTGCTCAAGCCGATGGATCGCATGCCCACGCATCGCGATCTGGCGCATGAACTTGGCCTTTCGATACAGACGGTCAGCCTGGCCTATAAGGAGGCGGAACGGCTTGGCTATCTGAGTGGTGAGATTGGTCGCGGCACGTTCGTCAAGGCGCGGGTGACGGAGCGCGCCGGGCGCATGATGCTCGATCACAGTCCCAACGAAGTGCTCGACCTGTCGATCATTCGCGGCGTCTATCTGGACGCGCATGAAACCGCTTCGCGCGCCGTGTTTCGGAAGCTTGCCGAGACGGATAATTCGGGCTTCATGCGTCCATGCCGCCCGATTGCAGGCCTGACGCATCATCGCGAAGCCGCGTGTTCATGGCTTCGCCCGCTCGGCGTCACAGCGGGGATTGAGCGCATTCTCGTTACCAACGGCGCGGCACATGGCATCTTTCTGGCCTTAAGCTGTATCGTCCGTTCAGGTGACGTAGTCTTGTGCGAAAACCTCACCGACCACGGCACGATCGGTCTTTCCAACATATTAGGCTTCAGCCTGAAAGGGCTGCCGACCGATGAGGAGGGAATTGTACCCGATGCTCTGGAGGCAGCTTGTGCTGCGGGTGGTGTGCGGGCGCTGGTGCTAATCCCGACGCTCAACAATCCGACCAGCCATGTCGCGGGTGCTGCGCGGCGGTGCGAAATCGCCACGATCGCCGAACGTTACGGCATTTTTGTCATCGAAGATGAGGTCTATCGACCGATGCTGGACGAGGACCTACCGTCAATTACCGAAATGCTGCCCGAGCTTGGCTTTTTCGCGACGAGTTTCACCAAGACCGTGCTGACTGGTCTCAGGGTCGGCTATCTTGTCGTTCCTCCGGCCTATTCCATCCGCGCGGCATCGATCCTGCGTGTGTCGAG
Source organism: Rhizobiaceae bacterium (assembly GCA_032057925.1). Lineage (GTDB taxonomy): Bacteria > Pseudomonadota > Alphaproteobacteria > Rhizobiales > Rhizobiaceae > Brucella. The sequence continues at coordinate 211,096 of DAMCEK010000006.1, read as the reverse complement.
CTGGAGCGGCACTTACCTCAGCGCTGAAATCGCCACGCGCTGGATCGAGGACGGCACCGCATGGCGATTGCTGGAAATACAGCGCAGCGAGGCAAGGGCACGCCAATCCATCGCTTCCGAAATCCTCAAAAGCCACATCGCCTCCAGCCATCCGCTGTCGCTCTGTGTGTGGCTGGATGTTCCCCATCACTGGACCGAGGAAGGTCTGGTACGCGCACTTGCCAACCAGAATGTCGCGGTCACGCCTTCCGACCCCTTCATCGCCGGACCGGGCAATGGCGGTGGCATTCGCATCTGTCTTGGCGGGCGTATGAGCCATGAAGACCTGGCCAAAGCGTTGACGACGGTGCGTCAGACGTTTGAGCAATTGCCACCGGTATATGATATAGGCTCCATCGGCTGACCGATCCGGTCAATAAATGAATCATGACAATATACTAATTGACATGATTTTCTTTCGCTCCCAACATGACAATCATGAAGAGCGATTTCTGGCCTGTAACAAATGAAAATAAGGGGCTGCCAGTCAGAGCGACGAAAGTCACGCTGCCAGTCACGCTGGAACACATCGAGCGGGCGGCTGCGCGCATCAGCGGGCATGTGGCACGAACACCGCTTGTGCGCTCAAAGAGCCTGTCCGAAAAAACCGGGCAATCCGTTTATCTCAAACTCGAAACACGTCAGCCCATCGGTGCCTTCAAGTTGCGCGGCGCGATGAACGCCATTCTCGCCCTTGATGAAACCGCGCGCAAACGCGGCCTCGTCACCGCCTCGACCGGCAATCATGGTCGCGCGGTTGCCTATGCGGCGCAAAAACTCGGGATTGCAGCCACGATTTGCATGTCAGCACTGGTTCCGGCCAACAAGGTCGAGGCAATCCGGGCGCTCGGAGCGGAAATATCCATTGTCGGTGCATCGCAGGACGACGCACAGGATGAAGTTGAAAGATTGGTCGCAACGCGCGGCCTGACGCCGATCCCGCCTTTCGACCATGCAGAGGTTGTTGCAGGGCAAGGCACAATCGGGCTTGAAGTCATCGAGGACCTCCCAGATCTTGAAACGGTGCTTATCCCGCTTTCCGGCGGCGGACTGGCGGGCGGGATTGCCGCTGCGGTCAAAGCGATAAAGCCGCAAGCGCAGATCATCGGCATTTCAATGCAGCGCGGGGCCGCCATGCATGCCTCCATCATGGCGGGCAAGCCGGTCGCGATTACCGAGGAAGAAAGCCTTGCGGATTCGCTCGGCGGCGGCATCGGCCTTGCAAACCACGTCACCTTTGCGCTCTGCCGCGCGTTTCTCGATCAAATCGTGCTGGTCAGCGAAGAGGAGATTGCTTGCGGCATTCGCCATGCAGCCCTTGAAGAGAACGAAGTTGTCGAAGGGGCTGCGGCCGTTGGTATTGCAGCAATTCTCGCAGGCAAGGTCAAACCCGGCGGCACAACCGCCATTATCATCTCCGGCAATAATATCGACACTGAACTGCACCGGAAAATTACAGCGGGGACCGCCGCATGAGCCGCATTACTATTCTCACGCAAAAAGACCTTCGTGCTATCGTCACCCTCGATATTTCCGCTATCGATTGTGTCGAGCAGGCCTTTGCCGCCCTTGCCACGAAGCCGGTCGCCATGCCACCGATCCTGCGGCTCGATATCCCCGAATTTCGCGGCGAGGTCGACGTCAAGACGGCCTATATTCCCGGTCTTAACGGTTTTGCGATCAAGATCAGCCCCGGTTTCTTCGACAACCCCAAACTCGGTCTGCCGAGCCTCAACGGTTTGATGATCGTGCTGAGCGCCAGAACCGGGCTGGTGGAAGCGCTGCTTCTCGATAATGGCTATCTCACCGATATACGCACTGCTGCAGCGGGTGCGGTTGCCGCACGCCACCTCGCGCGTGAAAACGCCTCCGTCGCAACAATCTTTGGCGCGGGCATGCAGGCGCGGTTGCAGCTTGAAGCCCTCATGCTGGTGCGTCCGATCACATCGGCCCGCATCTGGGCGCGCGATCATGGCAATGCGCAGAAGCTTGCCGGAGAACTTGCCCGCAAACACGGCATCGAAATCTCGGCCATTGTCGATCCGCATGAAGCGGTCAAGGGGGCGGATATCATCGTCACGACGACGCCTGCCGAAAAGCCTGTTCTGATGGCGGATTGGCTCGAACCGGGTCAGCATCTCACCGCGATGGGGTCGGACAGCGAACACAAGAACGAGATCGATCCGGCGGTTTTCAAACGTGCCATCTATTTTGCCGACCGCATCACGCAGACGCGTATTCTCGGCGAATTGCATCACGCCATCGATGCAGGAATTATACCAGCGAACCAGCCATTTTCCGAGCTTGGCGCGGTGATTGCCGGCGAGGCTGAAGGGCGGACCAGCGCTGACGCTATCACCTTCGCCGATCTTACCGGCACCGGCGTACAGGACACGGCAATCGCCAATCTGGCTCTCACCCGCGCAAGAGATGCGGGACACGGCCAGACAATCGAAAACGACATCAAAATGGGAGATGCGGCGTGAGTGTGACGCTGAATTTTACGCGCGAGGAGTATGCCGAGCGGCTTGCCAAGACCCGGCAAGCGATGGAGCGCGACGGCATCGATCTTCTGATCGTCACCGACCCTTCCAATATGCACTGGCTCACCGGCTATGACGGCTGGTCCTTTTATGTGCATCAATGCGTGCTGGTATCGCCTGAAGGCGAACCGATCTGGTATGGTCGCAAGCAGGATGCCAATGGCGCCAAACGCACCGCCTATCTCGAACATGATAACATCATCGGCTACCCCGATCATTATGTGCAATCGAGCGAGCGCCACCCGATGGATATTTTGTCCCAGATCATCGAAGAGCGCAAATGGGCGGGGTTAACGATCGCGGTGGAGATGGACAATTATTATTTCTCCGCTGCAGCCTTTGGTTCCCTGCAAAAACATCTGCCCAACGCCCGCTTCAAGGATGCGGCAGGGCTCGTCAACTGGCAGCGCGCGGTCAAAAGCCCGACAGAACTCGATTATATGCGCAAGGCTGGCAGAATCGTCGAGCACATGCACAAGCGCATCGTGGAGGTTGTGGAACCGGGCATGCGCAAATGCGATCTCGTCGCCGAGATTTACGATGCAGGCATTCGCGGCACAAAGGATTTTGGTGGTGACTATCCGGCAATCGTGCCGCTTCTGCCCTCGGGCGCCGACGCTTCCGCACCGCATCTCACATGGGACGACAAACCGATGCGCTCGGGCGAAGGCACATTCTTTGAGATTGCCGGGGCCTACAAACGCTATCACTGCCCGCTGTCGCGCACTGTGTTTCTTGGCAAGCCGACGCAAGCCTTTCTCGATGCCGAAAAAGCAACGCTGGAAGGCATGGAAGCAGGGCTTGCAGCAGCACGGCCTGGCAATAGCTGTGAAGACATCGCCAATGCTTTCTTCGCTGTTTTGAAAAAATACGGGATCATCAAGGATAACCGCACCGGCTATCCGATTGGGCTGTCCTATCCGCCAGACTGGGGTGAGCGCACCATGAGCCTGCGTCCGGGCGACCGCACCGAGCTTGTGCCAGGGATGACCTTCCATTTCATGACCGGCCTCTGGCTGGAGGATATGGGGCTGGAAATCACCGAAAGCATTGCCATCACCGAGACCGGCGTCGAATGCCTGTCCAACGTGCCACGCCAGTTGTTTGTGAAGGGCTGATGTCATGCTGACCGCACTGCCCCGCCCCTCACCCATCGTCGCCTCGGTCGATTTCAACGCAAAAGGCTTACAGCACGGGCATCTGCGCCTGCCTTACAGCCGTGATGACAGCGCCTGGGGGTCGGTGATGATCCCGATATGCGTGATTGCCAATGGTGAAGGCCCGACTGCACTTTTGACCGGTGCCAATCATGGCGACGAATATGAGGGACCGGTAGCGCTTTTCGAACTTGCGCAAACGCTTGATCCGGCGACGATCAACGGGCGCGTCATCATTGTTCCAGCGCTCAATTATCCGGCATTTCGCGCCGGAACACGCACCTCGCCGATTGATCGTGGTAATCTCAACCGCAGCTTTCCCGGCCGCCCCGACGGGACGGTTACGGAAAAGATCGCCGATTATGTCACCCGCCACCTGATACCGCTTGCCGATATCGTGCTCGACTTTCATTCCGGCGGCAGGACGCTCGACTTCCTGCCCTATGCCGCCTTCCACGAACTGCCGGGCAAGGATCAGGAAGCACGCTGTTGTGAAGCCGTAGCGGCTTTCGGCGCGCCCTACTCGATGAAGATGCTGGAAATCGATGCCGTCGGCATGCTCGATACCACGGTCGAGGAAATGGGCAAGGTTTTCGTCACCACCGAGCTTGGTGGTGCGGGGACGGCAAGTGCGCGCTCCATCGATATTGCGCGCAAAGGCAGTCTCAACCTGCTGCGCCATGCCGGGATATTGCAGGGCGAGACCGGAATAGAGCCGACAGAGTGGCTGGACATGCCATCGAGCGACTGCTTCACCTTCGCGCAAGATGATGGGCTCGTGGCCTTTACGTGCGATCTCGGCGATCCGGTCAAGGCCGGTGAAACCATCGCCTGCGTCTATCCTTTGGCGAGAACAGGTGTCGCGCCGCACGCTTATCATGCGGCCATGGACGGCGTATTGGCGGCGCGCCATGTACCCGGTCTCATCAAGGCCGGAGACTGCCTTTCCGTCATCGCCACCATTACAGAGAAAAACTAAACAGCATGAAATAGCGAGATCCGAAAACGGACCGCTCAAAACAACCAGAGGAGAATGAACATGAGCATGATCAAGATCGCCGGACTGTCCGTCCTTGCAATGGGTCTGTCCATTGCCTCCGCCAACGCGCTGACGCTTGAGGAGGCCAAGGAACAGGGCTATATCCGCGCCGCAACCGCCAATGAAGTGCCTTATTCCTACATGCAGCCCGACGGGACATCCGCCGGTATTGGTCCCGATGTCGCCAATGCCGTTTTGAAAACCATGGGCATTGAGGAGGTCAACTGGACGGTGACACCTTTTGGCACGTTGATCCCCGGGCTTAAGGCAAAACGCTTCGACTTTGCTGCCGCCGAGCAGAATATTTCGCCCGAGCGCTGCAAGCAGGTCGCTTTCACCGAACCCAATTCGTCCTATGGCGAGGGGCTGCTGGTCAAGAAGGGCAATCCAAAGGGTTTGAAGACCTATGCGGACATCGCCAAAGACCCGTCGCTCAAGGTGGCCGTGGTATCGGGTGCAAATAATGTCGATTTTCTGCGCGCCGTGGGCGTCAAGGACGAGCAGATCATCTTCGTTCCGGCCAATGCCGACGCGATCCCAACCGTGCAGAGCCGCGCCGATGCCTATGCCGCAACCGAATTGACGGTTTCGGAACTTGCCAAGGATCAGGCGCAGGTCGAACAGGTTTCACCCTTTGAAGACCCGATCGTCAACGATGCGCCAGTGCGCAATTATGGCGGCTTTGCCTTCCGCCCGGAAGACAAGGAATTGCGAGACGCCTTCAACGCAGCTCTGATCGAATTCCGCAAGACCGACGAATATAAGACGATCCTCGCCAAATACGGTCTTTCCGAACAAAGTATCGCGGCGGCTGCCGAAAAGAATGTCGCTGATCTTTGCGCAGGAAAATAAGCTCAACGTGTCGCCCGGCCATCGGCCGGGCGCCGTGTGTTAGAGCGCGTTTCGATGCGATTGAATCAGATCGGCGCTCTAACTTTCTTTACTTTAAGCATAATCTTATCGATCCTCGTTTCACTCCGGTCGGATTATGCTTTAACATCGGAGGGCTTGCACATGGAATGGTCAGCCTATCTGCCAATGCTGATGAAAGGCGCTGGCGTCACCATAACGATTACGCTTGCGGCAATTGCCATCGGCGCGCTGCTCGCCTTTGTGTTCGGCATTCTGCGTGTCGAGGGCGGACGGGTATTGTCGACTATTGCGCTTTGTTACACCGAGGTCTTTCGCGGAACGTCGCTGCTGGTACAGCTTTTCTGGTTCTATTACGCCCTGCCGCTGGTTGGCCTGAGCTTTGATCCGGTCACCACCGGTATTCTGGTGCTGGCGGCGCATGCGGGTGGCTATGGCGCGGAAATCGTGCGCGGTGCGCTTTCGTCGGTCTCTGTGCAGCAACTGGAAGCCGCGCGCGCCCTTAATTTCACCCGCTTGCAGACGCTGTTTCGCATTTCTCTGCCGCAAGCCGTTGTCGAGATGATGCCGGCCTTCGGCAATCTCGCCATTGAAACACTAAAACTGTCCTCGCTGGTGTCGTTCATTTCCATTGCCGATCTGACATTCTCGGCGCAATCGATCCGCAACATCACGCTGGATAGCACAAGCATCTATTCGGTGACGCTCATCTGCTACTTCGCCATGTCTTTGGCGCTGATGGTCGTGGTCAAAGTAATCGAACGTCTGGTGCGGCGCGGCAATGCCTTCCCGCGTGCGGCCCATTCATAAGGACGATATTGCCATGATGTATGGATATGAATGGGACACGACGACCTGGATCACGTATGCGACCTCCATCCTGCCGATCATTCTGATCGGGCTCACAGTCACGCTGAAGGCGGCGGCTTCGGGGTTTGCCATAGCGCTGGTGCTGGGGCTGGTCTTTGCGCTTCTGCGCCGCAGCCGCAACGTGGTAATTTCCTGGCCGACGGCCTTCATCGTCGAGTTTCTGCGCGACACGCCGCTTCTGGTGCAACTGTTCTTTCTCTATTACGTGTTGCCGGAATTCGGCATTGTCCTGCCAGCCTTCCTCACCGGCGCGCTGGCGCTCGGCCTGCAATATGCGGCCTATACATCAGAAGTCTATCGCGGCGGGATAGAAGCCGTTTCGCGCGGCCAGTGGGAGGCTGCGACCGCGCTCAACCTCACGCGGATGCAGACCTATCGCGATGTCGTCATTCCACAAGCGATCCCACGCATTGTGCCCGCCATGGGCAATTATATGGTCGCGATGATCAAGGAAACGCCGGTTCTCTCCGTGATCACCATTCTTGAGATGATGGGGCTTGCCAATATGATCGGCGAGCGCACCTTTGAATATCTCGTACCGCTGACGCTGGTTGGCCTGATCTTCCTCCTCCTGACACTGATCTGCTCGGCAGGTCTTCACCGCTTGCAAAAAGCGCTTCCAAAAGCAGGAATATCGTTGCGATGACCGATACACTAACCCAGCCCATCATCGAGTTTTCCGAAGTTTCAAAGCGCTTTGGCGCGCTCACCGTGCTCGATAATTTCAATTTCGATGTTGCCAAGGGTGAAAAAGTCACGCTGATCGGACCATCGGGTTCTGGCAAGTCGACAGTTCTGCGCATCCTGATGACGCTCGAGCCTTTTCAGGAAGGACGGCTGTCGCTTGCAGGCACCTCCTATCATCAACCCGGTGGCAAAGGTCCGTTTCAGGCATCGGAAAAACACCTGCGTCAGATCCGCAACCATGTCGGCATGGTCTTCCAGAGCTTCAATCTCTTTCCGCATATGACGGTGCTGCGCAATGTCGTTGAAGCGCCGATCAGGGTTTTGGGGATTGCACGCGGCGAAGCCGAGGAGCGTGCGCTGCAATTGCTCCAGATGGTGGGGCTCGCCGACAAGAAGGATCATTTTCCGGCCCAGCTTTCCGGCGGCCAGCAGCAGCGCGTCGCCATAGCCCGGGCGCTTGCCATGCGGCCACGGGTTCTGCTTTTCGACGAGCCAACCTCGGCGCTAGACCCGCAACTGGTCGGCGAAGTTCTATCCGTCATTCGCGATCTGGCGCATGAACATGATCTGACCATGCTGCTCGTCACCCATGAGATGCGCTTTGCCCGCGAAGTATCCGACCGCATCTGCTTTTTCGATAAAGGCCGCATCTGCGAACAGGGCGCTCCAGAGGCAATTTTCGGCGATCCGCAGCAGCAGCGAACGCGGGAGTTTCTCGCTTCGGTTCTGGGCTAATCAAATAGTCTAAGCTACGGCTCTGCATTGCGCGCCTATGCTGGATTTGCCCGCTATCCCGGTATTTTCAACGGTTTGAAATGTAATTGCATAAGAGATGTTTTCTTGTAAGACTTTGAAGCAGTTCGAATCCTGAGGGGGAGCGGGGCGTGACAAAAGGGGCCAAAAGATATTGCCTCCAGATGTCTCGCCAAGCAGTGCAGGATTTGCTGTGAGTGTCAGGAGAGGAGACTTTTCATGCAAGCTGCCGCGCCCCGTTCCGGGCTACAGATTCTTGTTTTGGGCATACTCGCCATCGTCGGCGCGTTTTCGCTCGGCTATATAGCGCTTAACCGCGGTGAACCCATCAATGCGATGTGGATCGTTGTTGCTGCGGTCTGCGTCTATCTGATCGCCTACCGGCTTTATGCCAAGTTCATTCTCAACAAGGTGCTGATTGCCGATTCCACCCGCATGACGCCGGCCTTCCGGCACAATGACGGGCTCGATTATGTGCCGACCGACAAGCACATTCTCTACGGCCACCATTTTGCGGCCATTGCCGGCGCCGGACCGCTGGTTGGACCCGTGCTTGCGGCACAGATGGGCTATCTGCCGGGCATGTTGTGGATTCTGGCCGGTTGCGTTCTGGCCGGTGCGGTGCAGGACTTTATGGTTCTGTTCATTTCCACCCGCCGCGACGGGCGCTCGCTCGGCGAACTGGTGCGCGAAGAGATGGGCAACACCGCCGGTGTTATCGCGCTGATTGCCTGTTTCATGATCATGATCATCATTCTGGGCGTTCTCGCCATGGTGGTGGTCAAGGCACTGGCCGGCAGCCCATGGGGCACCTATACGGTGGCCTTCACCATTCCGCTCGCCTTATTCATGGGCGTTTATCTGCGTTATCTGCGACCCGGTCGCGTTGGCGAAATCTCCGTCATCGGCCTCGTGTTCCTGCTGTTTGCCATTGTTTCCGGCGGCTGGATCAAGGAAAGCAGCTATGCATCGTGGTTCACCTTCGAGGCCACGACACTGACATGGATCATCATCGCCTATGGCTTCGTCGCCGCCGTGCTTCCGGTCTGGCTGCTGCTGGCCCCGCGCGATTATCTGTCGACCTTCCTCAAGATCGGCACGATCATCGCTCTTGCCATCGGCATCGTCATCCTGCGGCCGATGCTGGAAATGCCGGCACTCACCAAATATATCGACGGCACCGGTCCGGTGTGGAGCGGCGATATCTTCCCGTTCCTGTTCATCACTATTGCCTGTGGCGCGGTTTCGGGTTTCCATGCGCTGATCTCATCGGGCACTACGCCCAAGATGCTCGCCAATGAAGACCAGACCGCCTATATCGGCTATGGCGGCATGCTGATGGAATCCTTCGTCGCCATCATGGCGCTGATTGCCGCCTGTGTGATCAATCCGGGCATCTATTTCGCGATGAACGCACCATTGGCCGTGCTGGCACCGGCTGGCACCACCGATGTACTGCAATCGGCGGCAACCGTGATCAGCGGCTGGGGCTTCAGCATCACGCCGGAAGCGCTTCAAGCCATCGCAACCGATGTCGGTGAAAACACCATCATCGCCAAGGCGGGCGGCGCACCGACGCTTGCGGTCGGCATGGCGCATATCCTGCATAACGCCATTGGCGGGCTGCTCGATATGTCGTTCTGGTATCACTTCGCCATCCTGTTCGAGGCGCTGTTCATCCTCACCGCTGTTGATGCCGGTACGCGTTCGGCCCGCTTCATGTTGCAGGATCTGCTCGGCATGATCCATCCGCATATGCGCAAGACTGACAGCCTCTTGCCGAACCTTTTTGCCACAGCACTTGTGGTGATCTGCTGGGGTTACTTCGTCTATCAGGGCGCGGTCGATCCGAAGGGCGGCATCTATACGCTGTGGCCGCTGTTCGGTATCGCCAACCAGATGCTGGCAGGCATTGCGCTGACGCTCTGCGCGGTCGTGCTCATCAAGATGAAGCGGGAACGCTATGTCTGGGTGGCGCTGCTGCCTGCCCTGTTCCTGTTCGTGTGCACGATGACGGCAGGCTGGCAGAAAGTGTTCAGCGACAAGATCGGCTTCTTTGCCGCAGCAAGCCGCGCAACCACGCCGCAGGACGCCTTCAACAACTATGTCAACGGCACGTTGACCGCCTTCTTCATGGTGGTGGTGGTGACGCTGGTCTTGTTTGCGATCCGCACGGGACGTACCGCGCTGAAAGCGAACAAGCCGACGGCCAATGAAGTGCCGCATGAGCCGCTGCCCGCCAACTGGAAGCAGATCCTGCAAGGCGGCCATTAACTTAAACCTCCGCCCCGGCTCAAAACCGGGGCGGAGCATTGCGAGGCAGATATGTTCAACAAAATCGCCAAAGCCGGTAAATATATGGGTCAGGCCGCCAAGCTGATGATCGGCGTGCCGGACTACGACAATTATGTGCAGCATATGCGCCTCACCCACCCCGATCAGGCGCCCATGACCTATGCCGAATTCTTTCGTGAAAGGCAGGATACGCGCTATGGCGGCAAGGGCGGCTTTCGCTGCTGCTGACCCCCGTTTATAAAAGCAAAGGCAGATATGCCCGTTCCCGTTACCATTCTCAGCGGCTTTCTCGGCTCCGGCAAGACAACGCTGATCAATCATCTTTTGAAAGCCAATAGCAATCAGCCCATCGCCATCATCGAAAATGAATATGGCGAAGCCAATATTGACGGCATGCTGCTTGATCGTGGTGACACCATCTCCGTGGTCGAAATGACCAATGGCTGTGTTTGCTGCTCGGTGCGCGGTGAATTCGCGGTGGCGCTCAATGAACTGATGGTAAAACGCGCCGCAGGCGATTTGACGTTCGAGCGCATCCTCATCGAAACCACCGGTCTCGCCGACCCCTCGCCCGTGGTGCAGACATTTTTCGTTGACGACAATTTGCGCGAAACGACACGGCTCGACGGCTGTATCACGCTGGTCGATTGCGAACATATCGAGCGTCAGCTTAGCGAACATGCGGTGGCTGCGGCCCAGATTGCTTTTGCCGACCGGATTTTGGTGACCAAAAGCGACCGCTGTGATGATCAAACCCATGCAAGGGTTCTGGCGCGCATCCACGAGATCAACCGCAAGGCGGAAATCTTCGACGTCGTCAACGGCCAATGCCCGCCTTCACTCTGGCTTGACATCAATGCTTTCGAGCTTTCCGATGCGCTGTCGCTCAATGAAGGGTTTACGGAAATCCGCAGCGGTGCTGCGCCAAAATTCCGGCAGTTCGGTGCCGCACAACCGGTCATGGCAAGCCCACATGACGACCGCATCCAGTCCTATTATCTGGAAGCCGGACGACTCGACCTCGACCGGATCGGCAGCTTCATGGAAGGGCTGATCGAGACCTTCGGCAACGACATGCTGCGCTATAAGGGCGTGCTGGCAATTGTTGGGCGCGACGAACGGCTGGTCGTTCAGGGCGTCCATAAGGTCGTGGCTTTCGATTACGGCTCGCCGTGGCGAAGCGATGAACAGGTCCGCTCAAGACTGGTCATCATTGGTCGTGATCTGCCGCTGGATGAAATCCGGGCGGGGTTTGCGGCAGCAACGACATAGCCAGCTTCAGGCGAACTTACGTCCCGTTCGCCCCATTGAGCGCTGACTTCGCAACCACCTTGACCACCCAGTCGGCAAAGACGCGCAGACGGTTGCTGAGATGGCGATTGGGTGGATAGACAAGATGAATCGGCATGGGGTCTATCTGCCAGTCTTCCAGAACAGGTCGTAGCGTGCCGTTTTCAAGATCTTCACGCACCATAAAAAGCGGTGCCTGCACCACGCCAAGGCCTGCGCGCGCGGCGGCAAGATAAGTGGTCGATTCGTTGGCGGCAACGATATAGCGACCATGCACTTCGACTTCTTCCGTTCCGCGCTTGAAATAAAACGGCATCTGCTGCCCGGTGGACGGGCGAAAATAACCGACCGCATAAGAATCCTTGCCAAGGTCTGAGGGGTGCAGCGGTGTCGAACAGCGCTCAAGATATTCGTCCGAAGCGCAGGCAATAAAATGCATGTCGCCAATGCGGCGCGCGATCAGCGACTGGTCGGTCAATTCGCCGACACGAATCGCGCAATCCACATTTTCCGCCACATAATCGACCGGACGGTCCGATACACCCAGATCAATCTGGATATCCGGGTAGCGCTGATGAAATTCGAGCAGCGCCGGAATAATAATGAGATTGGCGACAGCGCTGGCCATTTCAACGCGCAAGCGGCCTTTCGGCATGGTTTGCGCACTTGAAAGACTGCCATCCAGTTCTTCAAGATCGGCAAGCAGTCGCGCCGCGCGCTCATAATAAAGCGCACCATCCGGTGTTACGAGAACCCGGCGCGTGGTACGGTTGAGAAGTTTGGTATGAAGATGGGCCTCAAGTCCCTGGACGAGATTGCTGACAGTCGCCTTGGGCATATTGAGGGAAGCAGAAGCGCGTGTAAAATTTCCGGTTTCGACAACCCGGAGAAATGCACGCATGGCTGAAAGCTGATCCATTGAAATAGTCGCTATTGTTCGAGATTCTGGATAGTGTAACCAATATGAAGGGACTATTCCAGAAAATAGACAATGATACTGTAACAACATGGCGGTTGGCCGCTTGAGGTGAAGGCAAGAAGGATGAGCAAGACATATACGGTGCAGACGATGCACGCCGACAGCCAAGCAAAGGATACTGGCTGTCTGGCTCACGTCTATCGCGGAGCAAAGCTGCTTTCGCCACCGCCCGTTGTATTGCACCTTCATGGCGGCGCTTTTTCGGCCAGTTGCATTGGTTCTTGCGCACGCGTTGCCGAAACACTTGCCGATGCGGGTGCTGTGGTTGTGTCGCTGCAATATTCGTTTGCCTGCCTCAACCCGTTCCCGGCGGCGCTTGAGGTGATCTATTCTGTTTTGACAACGATGCATGCGCGTTGTCCGGAGTTGGCACATAAGAAGTCGATGCTGTTCGTCGCCGGTGAAGAGGCGGGCGGTAATATCGCTGCTGGCGTAGCACTTATGGCGCGCGATCAATATCTGACCGATCTCAAAGGCCAGATACTGCTTTCGCCCATGCTCGATCCTTGCCTCGCCACCGCATCTTTCCGCAAATATTGCCCGGAAAGCGCGGTGCAGACAATGGCCGATGGCTGGCAGCATTATCTGGGCGAGCACGCGGGTTTCACCCACCCCTATGCGGCCCCTGCCATGTGTTCGCGTCTGGCTGGTCTGGCTCCGACCTTGCTGGTCACCAGCGCCGAATGTCCGATGCGTGATGAAACACAGGCCTATGCCGAACGTCTGCGCAAAGCGGATGTGAAGGTCCAATCGCATATCCTGCCGGGCAAAGCCGGGTGGATACCAGAACACAAAGTGGCGGACAGTGACTGGTTGCCACAAAAAGAGAAACTGGTCGCCTTGTTTGCGGACTTCTTCCAGCGAGCTGGCGCCAAGCAGACAGAAGTAATTTAGAGCAGCCCGGAGGGCTTCCCACCTTTCGCTCTGCTTCCCACCTGAAGCCGGCCCCCACCGGCAAGGAGATACATATGACGTCGATCATTTCCCGCCGGGCCCTATGGGGCACCGGCCTGAGCATCCTATTGTCTGCCGCAGGCGCTGGCGCTATCTTTTTGGGTGCACCGCATCTGAAGGCCGATGCAGCGACCGATGCCGCCGCTGAAGCCCCTGCCGTGCCCGTCTCAGTCGATAAGGCGCAGTCACGATCTATCGCGACATGGGAAGAGTTTTCCGGGCGTCTGGAAGCCATCGAGCGCGTAGAAGTCCGCCCGCGTGTCGGCGGTGCCATCCAAAAAGCGCATTTCCGCGAAGGCGCTTTGGTCAAAAAGGGTGATCTGCTCGTTACCATCGATCCCGAACCCTATGAAGCGGCTGTTGAAAGAGCCAGGGCGCAGGTTTCTGCTGAAGAAGCGCGTCTGGCGCTTGCCAAGGCGGAATTGGAGCGCGGTCGTCAGTTGGTCAGTTCACGCACCATCGCCCAGAGCGGCCTTGATCAGCGTGCCAGCGCCTATGACGAAGCGCAGGCAAGTCTGCGTTCGGCCAAGGCGGCATTACGGACCTCTGAACTCGACCTGCAATATACGCAAGTGCGCGCACCGATTACCGGACGCGTCGGTCGTCTGGAAGTCACCGCCGGCAATCTGGTTGCCGCAAGTTCCGCCTCGCCCGTTCTGACAACGCTTGTTTCTGTCGATCCGATCTATGCAAGCTTCAGCGCCAATGAAGAAGTCGTCACCAAGGCCCTGGCCAAGCTTTCTGCTTCCGGCGGTGACAATGAGATCGAGCGCATTCCGGTCCAGATTGGCACGGCCGCCGATAACGGTACCCCGATTTCCGGTCATATCCAGCTCATCAATAACGAGGTCGATGCCACCACGGGAACGATCCGCGTGCGCGCGGCAATCGACAACCCGAACGGTCGGCTCATTGCAGGCCAGTTCGTGCGTATCCGCTTCGGTGATCCCGATCCGGCAGAAAAGCTGGTGGTAAGCGACCGTGCCATCGCATCCGATCAGGACAAGAAATTCGTTTTCGTGGTCGGTGCGGGCAACAAGGTCGAGTATCGGCAGGTAACGCTCGGACGCAATTACGACGGTCTGCGCATTATCGAAAGCGGGCTGAAATCCGGCGAAAACATCGTGGTCAACGGCTTGCAGCGTATCCGTCCTGGCGTCGTTGTCGATCCGCAGCCTGTTTCGGAAACGCTTGCCAAGAACTGATTGGCCAAGAACTGATTGAAACGGCGCGGGATTGAAGCCCGCGCACCCATATGAAGAAACGCAAGAACGCTGCCCATAAACCCGTGAGAACAAATGTTTTCACGGGGCGGGAGAGTTTTTGCCTTCCCGCCTAGAGGGGATGAATAATGAACTTTTCACGCTTTTTCGTCGACCGACCAGTTTTTGCCGCTGTGCTTTCGGTCCTGATCTTCGTTTCGGGTCTCATTGGCATGACCGGCCTGCCGATTTCCGAATATCCCGACGTGGTGCCGCCGCAGATCATCGTGCGCGCGCAATATCCGGGCGCCAATCCGGCTGTCATTTCCGAGACCGTGGCGACACCGATCGAAGAACAGATCAACGGTGTGGAAGGCATGCTCTATATGCAGAGCCAGGCCACCGCCGACGGCGTGATGACGCTGACGGTGACGTTTGCGCTCGGCACCGATCCCGATCAGGCGCAGCAGCTGGTGCAAAACCGTCTTTCTCAGGCCGAGCCGCGCCTGCCGCAGGAAGTCCGTACGCTTGGCGTTACCACCGCCAAAAGCTCACCCGACCTGACCCTTGTCGTCCACCTCATTTCGCCCAACGGCCAGTATGACGTCAACTATCTGCGCAATTATGCCGTCCTCAACGTCAAGGACCGCCTTGCACGTATTCCCGGCGTCGGTCAGGTGCAGATTTTTGGCGGCGGCGATTATTCCATGCGCGTATGGATCGACCCGCAGAAAGCCGCCGAGCGCGGCCTTTCGGCAAGCGATATCGCCAACGCCATCCGCCAGCAGAATGTGCAGGCGGCCGCAGGCGTGATCGGCGCATCGCCATCCGCTACCGAACTCGACCTCCAGCTTTCCGTCAATGCGCAGGGTCGCCTGCAAACCCCGGAAGAATTTGCCGAAATCGTCGTCAATTCCGGCGATGAGGGTGAAATTACCCGGCTTGGCGATGTGGCGCGCGTGGAAATGGGCGCTGCCGATTATTCGCTGCGCTCACTTCTCGACAACAAATCGGCCGTGGGCATGGGCATATTCCAGGCGCCCGGATCCAATGCGCTCGAAATCTCGCAGAACATTCACGAAGCCATGGCTGATCTGAAGAAGACCATGCCGGAAGGCGTGGATTTCGACATTGTCTATGACACCACAGAATTTGTGAAAGCATCCATCGAATCGGTCATTCACACCCTGCTTGAAGCCATCATTCTGGTGGTGATCGTGGTGATCCTGTTCCTCCAGACATGGCGCGCCTCGATCATCCCGCTGGTGGCGGTTCCGGTATCCATCGTCGGCACCTTTGCGGTCATGTATGTGTTCGGCTTCTCGATCAATGCACTCAGTCTCTTCGGTCTGGTGCTTGCCATCGGCATCGTGGTCGATGACGCCATCGTGGTGGTGGAAAATGTCGAGCGCAATATCGAGCAAGGCTTGTCACCGGTGCAGGCAACCTACAAGGCCATGCAGGAAGTGTCCGGCCCCATTATCGCAATCGCACTGGTGTTGGTCGCAGTCTTTGTACCGCTCGCCTTCATTACCGGGCTGACGGGTCAGTTCTACCGGCAGTTTGCGCTGACCATCGCCATATCGACGGTCATTTCAGCCATCAATTCGCTCACCTTGTCGCCTGCCCTCGCAGCACTTTTGCTGCGCGGTCATGATGCGCCCAAGGATTGGCTGACCCGCGCCATGGACAGGCTTTTTGGCTGGTTCTTCCGTGGCTTCAACCGCTTCTTCGGTACAAGCTCGGAGGCCTATGGGCGCGGTGTCGGCAGCATCCTGTCGCGCAAATCGCTGGTCATGGGCGTCTATATTGTCATGATCGGCATCACATTCGTGCTCTTCCGCGCCGTGCCGGGTGGTTTCGTGCCAGCACAGGACAAGCAATATCTGATCGGCTTTGCGCAATTGCCCGATGCGGCCACACTCGACCGTTCCGAAGACGTGATCCGGCGCATGAGCGACATCGCGCTCAAGCATCCGGGTGTTGCCCATGCGCTGGCCTTCCCCGGCCTTTCGATCAACGGTTTTACCAATTCCTCCAATGCCGGTGTCGTCTTCGTCACACTCAAACCGTTCGAGGAGCGTACGACGCCGGAACTTTCCGCCAATGCGATCACCATGGACCTGAACCAGCAGTTCGGCGCCATTCAGGAAGCCTTCATCGCCATGTTCCCGCCGCCGCCGGTTCAGGGGCTTGGGACGACGGGCGGTTTCAAATTGCAACTTGAGGACCGCAACGGACTTGGTTTTAGCGCGCTCGACGAGGCCACCAAGGCATTTCTCGCCAAGGCCTATCAAACGCCGGAACTGGCCGGGCTTTATTCGAGCTACCAGATCAACGTGCCGCAGCTTTATGCGGATATTTATCGCGTCAAGGCACGCCAGTTGGGTGTTGCCGTTACCGATGTGTTCGAGACATTGCAGATTTATCTGGGATCGCTTTATGTCAACGACTTCAATGCCTTTGGCCGTACCTACAGCGTGCGCGTGCAGGCGGATGCCAATTACCGCAGCCATGCCGAGGATATCGGCAAGCTGAAAGTCCGCTCGCAATCGGGCGAGATGATCCCGCTTTCGGCCCTTTTGAAGGTTGACCAGACGGTCGGGGCCGAGCGCGCCATCCGTTATAATGGCTTCCTCTCCGCCGACATCAACGGCAATGCCGCCCCCGGCTTTTCGTCCGGTCAGGCAGAAGCTGCAATCGAACGTATTGCCGAAGAAATCCTGCCCCCCGGTATTGCCTATGAATGGACAGATCTGACCTATCAGCAAATCCTTGCGGGTAATTCCGGCATCCTCGTCTTCCCGCTTGCACTGCTGCTCGTCTATCTGGTGCTGGCCGCGCAATATGAAAGTCTGACCCTGCCGCTATCGATCATCCTGATCGTGCCGATGGGCATCATGGCCGCACTCGTCGGCGTCTGGCTGACCGGCGGTGACAACAATGTCTTCACCCAGATAGGGCTGATCGTGCTAGTCGGGCTATCGGCAAAGAACGCCATCCTGATCGTCGAATTTGCCCGTGAACTGGAACTGTCGGGACGAAGCGTTGTCGAGGCGGCGATTGAGGCAAGCCGGTTGCGTTTGCGCCCGATCCTCATGACCTCCATGGCCTTCATCATGGGCGTCCTTCCTCTGGTCATGTCGACCGGAGCGGGTGCGGAAATGCGATCGGCCATGGGTGTTGCGGTGTTTGCCGGCATGATCGGTGTGACGGCCTTCGGCATCTTCATGACGCCGGTCTTCTATGTGCTGATCCGCAAGATGAGCGGTGACCGCGCACTCAAACATGCCGGTGCAAAAATAGAGGCACCGCATCTGGCGGCACACCACTAAACCACCAGCGGGGCTTTGATTGACAATCGATCAAAGCCCCTCTGGGCGCTGTATCTTAACGATTTTTACCACTTTAAGAACCAGTCAGACAGTAAATGCTTGTCGAAAAGTTTCGAGCGCTGTGACCGGATCACCCTTGGCGAAAGCTTCCAGTGCAACCGGTCCACGATAGCCCATATAGAAAAGTGCTTTGGCAATTACAGGATAATTGATTTCACCCGTTCCCGGTTCAAAGCGTCCGGGGACGTCAGCTACCTGCACCTCGCCTATGAAAGGCAGTGCGGCGCGGCATGTTTCGATCAGGTTCCCTTCGCCGATCTGCGCATGGTAGAGATCGAGATTCAATCTGAGGCGGGGATGATTGACGCTCTCCACCACCGCCAGCGTATCCGCAGCGCGCGCAAAAGGCGTGCCCGGGTGATCGACGGGCAGGTTGAGATTTTCAAGTGTGAAGACCACATCCTCTTCATCAGCCATTTCCGCGATACGGCAAAGCGTATCGCGTGCCTTCATCCACATGCGCCCTGTCACAACGTCGCTAGGTTCTACCGGCAATCCGCCCTCACCAAGACCTGTGCCATGCAGGTTGAGCCTCGCCACACCTAGCCTTTTTCCCACGCGTGCCGTCTCGCGTGCCGAGCGAAGCAATTCGTTAGCGCCTTCATCGTCAGCCAGTCTTCCGGTAAGATAGCCGTTCATGATCGAGAACGTCGCGCCAGACTTTTCCAGTGCCTTGAGATCATGTGCAGGCCAGTTCCAAAGCCCAACCTGAAAGCCCATCTCGGCGAGTTTTGCACAACGCCATTCCATAGGCCTGTCACGCCAGAGCATTTCGGCGCAGGCTGCAAGTGTGAAAGATTTATCCATCGTCATTACCCAGAATTGAGAAAGGCTAGCGCATCAGATGCTCGACGGGAGGAGCCGCAACAAGGCGCCACTTGCGCAGGGGACCTGCCATGACATTGAGATAATACATCTCGAATCCGTGCGGCGCGCCGCAAGGGTGGTGACCGCGCGGCACGCAGACTACATCGCCGTCATGAACGGACATGGTTTCGTTGAGTTGCAGATCGTCGGTATAGACACGCTGGATGCCGAAACCGTCAGCCGGGTTGAGCCGGTGATAATAGGTTTCTTCGAGATAGGTGATGCGCGGAAAATCATCCTCGTCATGGCGATGGCTCGGATAGCTCGACCAATGGCCAGCTGGTGTGAAGACTTCCGTCACGAGCAGAGAATCACAATAGTCCTCGTTTTCCATCGCGATGTTGTTGATATAGCGCGTGTTGGTGCCCTCGCCGCGCTGTGTCAGTGAAATGCCCTCCGGGCCGATACGCCGTGCCGCATGCCCGCTCTTGCCCGGTGCGGAACAGACCGCGATAATGCAATCGGTTTGGGCCACAGCCTTCCAGTCACTGCCATTCGGCAGATAAAGACAATGCGGAGGCGTCTTCTCAAAAACGCTCATGCGCTCGCCCATAATGCCCCAGTCACATCCCCCGCCTTCGATTGCGGCCTTGCCCTCGACCATGACCAGAATGACCTCACGCGTACCGGTGGCTTCTTCGGCAGTCTCACCCGCTCGCAGTCGGTAAAGCGAGAAGCCGACATAACGCCAGCCCGCAAGTGTCGGCGTGATTGCGTGAACTTTGCCATGGGTGCCAAAAGGTCGATGGAGAAGATTGGGCATGATCTGGTCCTGTTTCTGTCAGATGAGAGCCGCTCCAGCGGCGGCGGCCTTCAAGGTCTTCAGGCCAAGCGTCTGATATTTGAACGGGTTGCGTATTGCTGGATCCTGCTCGGCCTCGATCACCAGCCAGCCCCGATAATCAGCGGACTTGAGAAGGCGCAAAAGCGGCTCGAATGCGACGCCGCCCTCCGGGTCACCCGGCACAGTAAAGACACCGGCGCGCACACCATCCATGAAGGACAACCCTTGTTCCCCCACAGCACTCATCACAGCCGGCCTGACATTCTTGGCGTGAAAATGCCCGACGCGCTCGACATGTCTGGCCAGAACCGGGGCTGGATCACGACCATTGCCGCCGAAATAGCAATGGCCTGCATCGAACAACAGCTTCGTTTGAGGACCAGTTGCTGCCATGAAGGCGTCGATCTCTTCAGGCGTCTCCACCACTGTGCCCATATGATGGTGGTAGACAAGGTGAATGTTCTGCGCAGCGGTGAAAGATGCGAGTTCTTCTACCCTAGCGCCAAACGCCTTCATTTCGGCGTCGGTCAAACGAGGACGTTGCGACAGCGGCACCGGCAAACCTTGAACACTGTTGGAAGTCTCGCAGACAATACAGACTGCGCAACCATTATGTTTCAGCTTGTCGAGATGCGGCTGGATCGCTCGCTTTTCATCCTCGACCGATTGCGTCAGGAGATTGAGTGAATACCAGCCGGAAACAAAGGCAAGTCCGTGTCCGCCAAGCAATTGCTTGAGCGCTTCGGGTTCATCCGGCCAGCGATGACCGTTTTCGATACCATCAAAGCCGATCTCGGCTGCCTCGCGTAAAATCTGCTCGGTCGCAATATCGGCGCCGAGGCTCTGGTCGTCATCATTGGCCCAGGCGATGGGATTGGTGCCGAAGCGGATCATTTTCTATCCTTCAATTGACGATTTTCTGCCGCGCCACGCCGTCGAGATAGCGCGCATAGGCCTGCTTCAACTTGTCGGTGGTAGCGACTTCCGGCACCGCAACATCCCACCAGTGACCGGCATCACCGAAGCCCGGCCCTTGCGCCGGATCGGTATCGATGACGATGACGCTTGGAATGTCGCGCCCCCGCGCTGCAACAATTTCGCGTTCAAGGTCGGTTATCGTTTCGGCCTTGACAGCAAAAGCCCCCATGGATGCAGCATGGGCGACGAAATCGATCGCCGGTTGCTGTTCGATATTGCAATCCTTGTAGAGATTGTTGAACGCCTCGCCACCGCTTGCCTGTTGCAGACGATTAATGCTGCCAAAGCCGCGATTGTTGGTGAGAACGACGGTGAACGGTACTTTACGCATCACAGCGGTCGCCAGTTCCGAATTGGCCATCATATACGAACCGTCACCGACAAAGCAGATAACCTCGCGTTCGGGTCGGGCAAGTTTCAGTCCCATGGCGCCCGCAATCTCATAGCCCATGCAGGAATAGCCATATTCCATATGATAGCCGCCCTGACCTGGCTGCCAAAGGAGTTTCAGAGCCCCCGGCATGGTGCCTGCGGCGCACATAGCTACTGTGCTTTCTGTGCTTGCGCGCTGCACCGCGCCGATTACTTGCGCATCGCTCGGCAACCCTTCAGCCGAAGGTGCAGCACAATGCCGGTTGACGGCGGTGAGCCATGCCTTGCGCGAAGCCACATCCGGCTCGGGCGCGCGGAAATTGCCGAGCTTTTCATCGAGCGCTAAAAGCGCAACCTTCGCATCGGCAACAAGGCCGAAAGCGCCATGCTTGTCGGCATCATAGGCTTGCACATTGATCGATATGAGCTTTCGTCCTTCCGCCTCGAACAAAGACCATGAGCCAGTGGTAAAATCCTGGAAGCGCGTACCGATGCCGATCACCAGATCAGCTTTTCGAGCAGCCGCATTAGCGGCAGCGGAGCCATCGACGCCAGCAGCGCCAAAGTTCATCGGATGGCTTTGCGCCAATGCCGATTTTCCGGCCTGCGTTTCGATCACCGCAATCGCATGGCGTGTGGCAAAATCGGCAAGGGTGGCTTCAGCTTCGCTATAGATCACACCGCCCCCGGCAACGATCACCGGGTTCTTGGCTGCACGGATCATCCCCGCTACATCGTCAAGATCGCGCATATCGGGTTGCGGTCTGCGGAAGCGCCAGGCTCTTGGCTCGAAAAACTCTTCCGGCCAATCATAGGCTTCCGCCTGCACATCCTGACAAAAGGACAAGATCACCGGGCCACAATCAGCCGGATCGGTCAGGACGCGCAATGCGCGCGGCAATGCGGTCAAGAGTTGTTCCGGCCGCATGATGCGATCAAAATAGCGGCTAACCGGGCGAAAGCAATCATTGGCTGAAATGGTGCCGTCATCGAAATCCTCGATCTGCTGCAAGACCGGATCGGGCCTTCGGCTGGCAAACACATCACCCGGAATAAGCAAAACCGGGAGCCGGTTGACATGGGCCAATGCTGCCGCCGTCACCATGTTGGTGGCACCCGGCCCGATGGACGACGTGACGGCCTGAATGCGGCGACGCTTCATCGCCTTGGCATAGGCAATGGCTGCATGCGCCATGGTCTGTTCATTCTGTCCGCGCCATGTCGGCAAGCTATTGCCAGCCTTTTGCAGCGCTTCGCCAAGCCCTGCCACATTGCCATGACCGAAAATCGCCCAGACACCCTCGACAAACGTTTCGCCATCTTCGGTCATCTGTGCGCAAAGCCATTTTACCATGGCCTGCGCCGCCGTCAGTCGCACCGTGCTCATGCCGCCTGATCCCCTGCTTTTTCGCGCGCCGCATCCCAGATTTGGCTCAGCCGCGCATAACGCTGCACCATTGTCTGAACGGCGTCAGCGTTTGAAATTTCAGCCTTGAACCAGCGCCGCGCCACATCGCCAAAGATCGTGCGGCCAACCGCAAAGCCCTTGACCAGGTGAAACCTGGCTGCCACTTCAAAACTCGCCGAAAGCTCGTCTTCCGGTGCATCAAGCCCCAGCACGACGATACCGCGCGTATGGCGATCATGGGTTTCGATGGCAGCAATGGCTCTGGCCCAAGCGGCGTGTGTCTTCATCGGCTCCAGTTTCCACCAGTCTGGATAGACGCCGACCGCATAAAACTGCTCGATCAGTGTCGCAACCGTATCATCGTCGGTTTTGCCGACCTTTGGGGGAATGACTTCGAGCAGGAATTCAAGACGGTTGCGCCGCGCGGATTCATAAAGCCGCTTCACCGTTTCTTCTTGCTGCGCTCGCACAGCCTCATCGTCATCGGGATGGCAGAAACACAGCACCTTGACGACATTTTCGCGTGCCCATTCTGTCAACGTTCCGCAGTCAAGCCCAAGCTCCGGCTCAAGCGTCAGCGGGCGCGATCCCGGCCATTCGGCGGGTCGCCCGATCCACAGCCCGGAACCGGACGCGCGAGTGAGCGCCGAACGACCGATGCGACTGTCACATAAAATGCCGTAACCGGATTTTCCGGCCTGAACATGCAATGCCGCGTCCAGACAAAGCTCCTTGAAGGCAGCGCCGCGCTCGATTGTGTAGCCTTCCATTTCCTCAAGCTGAACACGATGATCAAAAGCAAACACCCGCATGGTGGACCAGTCACCATCGACACGCGTATGGCGCGTGGTCGACCAGTGCATCTGCTCGAGTTCTTTATCGTTGCGAAGGTCCGGTCGCACCACGCCGCGCTTGAGAAAAAACTGCAATTCTTGCCAGGTCGGATAAGCCGGTGTGCAGCCATGACGGCTGACGGCAAGCGCGCCACAGGCATTGGCGAATTTCAGTGATGTGGGCCAGTCCTCACCGGTCATCCAGCCGCGCAGCAGGCCGGAGAAAAAACCGTCGCCGGCACCCAGAACATTGAACACCTCGATTGGAAAACCCTGTCCGCTCTGCCCTTCATCAAGGCTGTGCGGGATGGACCCTTCGAAGGCTACGGCTCCCAGAGGTCCACGCTTGCACACCAGTGTCGCGGCACTCACAGAGCGCACAGCTTTCAGCGCTGCGAGCGTATCGGTGGAGCCGCCTGCAATGTGAAATTCTTCCTCCGTGCCAACGATCAGATCGAACAGGTGCAATGTGGCCTGTAACCGTGCCGTCACCGCATCGCTCTCGACAAAGCGGCTTTCACCGTCGCCATGACCGGCAACACCCCAAAGATTGGGACGATAATCAATGTCGAGCGCGGTGCGAAGCCCGTGCTTGCGCGCAAGCTTCAGCGCCTTGATGACAGCCGCTTCCGTGCGCGGGTGACTCAGATGCGTTCCTGTCACCACCACAGCGCGGGCAGAAGCGACGAAATTCTCGTCAATATCATCCTCACAAAGCGCCATATCGGCGCAGTTTTCACGATAGAAGATGAGCGGAAACTGCGTATCGTCGCGAATGCCCAGAATGACCAGCGCCGTCAGCCGCTCAGGGTCGGTTTTCACGCCTTCAGTCGAAACACCTTCACGGGCCAGTTGTTCGAGGATGAAGCGACCCATATGCTCATTGCCGACCCTGCTGATCAGCGCCGTCTTCAAGCCAAGCCTTGCGCCGCCGCAAGCAATATTGGTCGGCGATCCACCAATATATTTCTCGAACGAACCCATATCTTCAAGCCGACCGCCGATCTGCGTGCCATAAAGATCGACACCAGCGCGACCAATCGTGATGACATCAAGCGTCTTCATTCTACAGCCTGCCTTTCAATCCGCATGACCGCGCCATTGGAAATGGCCATGGCGTGAATGACCTTCTCGATTTCCAGCCCCTGTGCAAAATCAGGACCGGCGTTCTGACCACCGGCAATGGCAACCAGCAGATCGCGCGCTTCCACGACTTTTTGTTCGTTGAAACCAAAATTATGACCGGGTGCGGGGCAGAAAGCTGAAAAATCCGGCTGTTCCGGCCCCGTGAGATGGCGCACGAAACCCGCGTCTCCTGCGCGATGCACCCATAATTCGTTCATATTTTCCTGATCGAAAACAATCGTTCCAAGACTGCCATGCACTTCCCATTGCAGGCGGCATTTGCGCCCGCGTGCTACGCGAGACGTAGCAAACAAGCCCTGCGCGCCATTGGCAAAGCGCAAAAGTGCCAGCGCGCTATCCTCGTTTTCGACGGGTTTTGGTCCGTCCGGCGAAGGACGCAGTGGAACAGCCACTTGCGTCTGCGCCACAACTTCAACGACCGGTCCCATAAGCGCCAGCATATGGCTGACGAGATGACAGCCGAGATCGCCAAGTGCACCAAGCCCACCCGCCTGATGGGTCATACGCCACGACCACGCAATGTCCGGATCGGCGCTATAATCCTCGTCATAAACACCACGAAAAGCCAGAAGATCGCCGATTGCACCTTCACGGATCAGATTGCACGCGGACTGAAAAGCCGGGCTTCTGAGATAATTATAACCCAGCATTGTCGCCTGCTTGGGACATGCTGCAGCCGTCGCTGCCATGGCCTTTGCGTCATCCAGTGTGAGTGCCATCGGCTTTTCCAGCCAGACATGCTTGCCAGCTTTCAATGCTGCTTCCGCAATCGAACGATGTATCCCGTTTGGGGCGGTGATCGAGACAACGTCAACTTGTGGATCGTTTACGGCCTCTTCCCAATGCGCCGTCGCACGACAAAAGCCGAACTGTCGGGCATAGGTTTCGGCACTTTCCAATGTGGCATCGGCCAGAATTTCCAGCCTGTGATGTGCACCACCGAAGACGGCTGCGACATTGCGCCAGGCCATGGCATGACATTTGCCCATAAAGCCTGTTCCGATCAAAGCAACGCCGAGAGGACGTTCGGGCACGGAGGATGACATATGCATGATTGCGCCTCAGACCGTTCCGCCAAGCGAGCCTTCGAGCGCAGCCATTTCCTGACCACCGGCCATCATGTCCTGCAACTGCGCGGCATTGATTTCACCTCGTTTGGCGGTGCCAAGTGTCTGGCCGCGATTGAGCACGGTAAAGCGATCGCCCACCGCCATGGCGTGGCGCACATTGTGTGAAATGAAGACGACACCGACGCCTTGCGCACGCACCCTTTCGATGGTCGAAAGAACATTGGCGGTCTGGCGCACGCCCAGCGCTGACGTTGGCTCATCAAGGATGAGCACCTTGGCACCAAAATAGACCGCGCGGGCAATCGCCACCGTCTGGCGTTCGCCACCGGAAAGTGTGCCGACCGCCTGATCGGGAGCGCGCAGATTGATGCCCATCCTGCGCATTTCGGCCATGGTGATTTCATTGGCCGTTTCGATATCGAAGCGCTTGAAGAGACCCCGCCCCTTCGTTGGCTCCCGCCCCATGAAAAAGTTGCGAGTTACCGACATCAGCGGGATCATGGCCAAGTCCTGAAAAACGGTGGCGATACCCGCTTCCATCGCATCGCGCGGACTGCTGAAGGAAAGCGGTTTGCCCTCAAACGTGATCGAACCTTCGGTAGGCTTGTGCACACCCGACATGGTCTTGATAAAGGTCGACTTGCCAGCACCATTGTCGCCGAGAAGACAATGGCACTCACCAGCACGCACGTCGAAGGTCACACCGTTGAGCGCGATGACATTGCCATAATGCTTCTTGATATTTTCCATATGGATGATCGGTGCGGTCATGTTCAGCGCTCCCCGGTCACACGTCGACGGATGACGTTGTTGAAAATCACCGCGAGCAGAAGCATCGCGCCCAGAAAAACCTGAAACCAATCCTGATCGAAGCGGGTGTAAGTGAGGCCAATGGTGACCATGCCAAATATGATTGCCCCGAAAAAAGCACCGATCGCCGAACCATAGCCGCCAGTCAGCAGGCAACCACCGATAACGGCTGCGATAATCGCCTCGAATTCCTTCATAAAGCCGCGTCGCGCATCAGTGGAGCCCGCATCGATGACGGTAATGATCGCAACCAGTGCCGCCGCCATGGCTGTGAGCATGAAGAGCGATATCTTCACGCGGCGAACCGGAACGCCCGAATTCTTGGCAGCAATGGCATCGCCACCCGTGGCGAAAATCCAGTTACCGACTGGCGTGCGCAACAGCACATAGGTGGCGATCAGTGCAAAAGCTATAAACCAGATGATCTCGACCGGAATGCCGGGCACCTTGGGAACACCCGACTTGAAACTATCGACGATCTTTGCTTCCGCGAGCCACCGGAAAAGAAATCCGAAAGCGTCGCCGGAAAACAGCGGCGCCAGAAAATCGCCCTCGACGGCTTCGCGAATACCACGCAGCTGCGTCGAGCCGCCGGTGAAAATCTTCAATCCCACCAGCGAAGCACCGCGCAGAACGAACAGGCCCGCGAGCGTGACGATGAAAGACGGAAGGCCGGTGCGCAGCACGATCATGCCATTGGTTGCACCGAGTGCCGCCGCAACACACAATGTCAGCGGTATCGCGACAATCAGCGGCATGCCTATATTGACGACGAAGACACCGAAAATCATGCCCGCGAAGGCCACCATCGATCCAATCGACAGGTCGAACTCACCGCCGATCATCAGCATGGCAGCAGCAATACCGAGAATGCCGAGCTGGGCTGCGGGCGTCATGAAATTCATGATGCCCGAAAGGGTAAACATGGTCCGATCAGCCGTCACCAGAAAGAAAAGCGTAACGAGAACCACACCCCCGATTGCTCCGAGTTCCGGCCGTTTCATCAGTCTGGCAATAAAGGACTCGGATTTGATCCGCTCGTCGGCGTTTAACAGCGTGTCTTGCGACATTGACCTGTCTCCTGATCGGTTTCCGGGCCGCACCAACCGCGATGCGGCCCGGTCATAGAAGTGGAAGGGTCGATGTTTTAACGGATGCCCTTGGATGAAAGGTCGATGACCTTCTCGGCCGAATCCTTGGTCACCAGATTGGGACCCGATGGCACGTCACCGCCCGGCATGAGGCCGTATTCCGCATTGAGCGCCAGAAACGATACCGGCAGATAGCCTTGCAGGAACTGCTGCTGATCGACCGAGAACGCCGCCTTGCCCTCTGCCACATATTTCAGAAAGCCTGCCGAAAGATCGAAGGTCGATATCAGCACATCATCACGGCCAAGCGCCTGAGCAGCCTTCACCGTAGGCTCGCCGACCAACGAAGCGTTGAGGCTCAGGACTGCATTCACATCCGGGTCAGATTCGAGCGCAGCACGCACCTTTGATTCAACTTCTGTCGGATCGTTGCTCGTCGGAAGCACCTTGACCTCCTTGCCGAAACCTTCCGTGAAACCGGCACAACGCTGGTCAAGTGAAACGTTGCCGACTTCCTGATTGACACACAAAGCCTTCTTGCCACCCATCTCGGCAAGTTTCTGCCCGGCAACTTTACCCGCATCGAATTCAGATTGACCGACATGCAGGAGTGCGCCCAGTTCATGGGCGACATCCGAACCGGAATTCATGGAAATCACCGGAATGCCTGCCTCGACCGCGCGCTTGATAGCCGGTCCGAGCGCATCGGCATCAGGGATCGACACGACGATTCCGTCGGGATCCTGATTGACGGCTGCTTCGATCAGTTGCCCCATCTGGACCATGTCGAAGGTTTCCGGCGAACGGAACTCCACATTGACGCCGGTATCCTTGGCAGCCTTTTCGGCACCGTTCTTGACCACCGACCAGAACGGATCATTGGCCTGACCGTGCGCAACGACGATGATATCGGTGGCAAGTACCGGGCTGGCAGAGGCAACGAACGCAAGTGTTGCCACTGTTGCGAGTAGTTTTTTCATGTCATCCTCCCAAATGAATTCGTAAGCGTCACTCCCCGACGCTGATTGCTCCGATCGTGCGGGACCGGCACCGAAAGCCTGCGGCCTATTCCTCCAACCGCAGCTATTCCTGTCACGGCGGCGCCAACCGCCATAAAACCTATCCAGCCAGCTTAATGGTCTGGCCGGATTGGGCTGATTGTGTTGCCGCTTCTGCAAGTGCCAGCGCGTCAACCCCGTCTTGCAGCGTTACCGGAATGGCCGCACCATCGAGGATCGCTTTCACGAATGAATCCCATTCAGCCGCATAGGCACGCTTATAGCGTTCCAGAAAGAAAAATTCGGGCTTGGCGCTGATAACGCCTTGCTGCGTTGCCCTGGACACGGTGTTTTCCAGAACGTTGCCAGCAGACAACAGACCTTGCGAACCAAGTAACTCAACACGTTGGTCATAGCCGTAAACCGCACGGCGGCTGTTCTTGATGACGGCAATGCGCCCATCTTCATAGGTCAGGGTTACCACCGCGGTGTCGACATCGCCCGCCTTGCCGATCTCGGGATCGACGATCGATGTGCCCGCCGCATGCACGGTCTTGGGCGTCGTTCCCATGAGAAAATTTGCCATATCGAAATCATGAATCATCATGTCTCGGAACAGGCCGCCGGAAACTTTCACATAAGCGACAGGCGGTGGAGCCGGATCGAAGGATGTGATGGATAACAGCTCCGGCTTCCCCACCTCGCCCGCCACGACAGAGGCCTTGATCGCCGCAAAATTGGGATCGAAACGACGATTGAAGCCAATCATGACCGGGGCGCCGGTTTTTGTTACGGCCTCGAGGCAGCGCTGCGCGCGTTGCAGCGAAAGATCGACCGGCTTCTCGCATAGCACCGCCTTGCCGCAAGCCGTCGCCTTTTCCATGAAGTCTGAATGGGTATCGGTTGAGGTCGCGATCAGAACGGCATTGATGGATGCGTCATTGAGAATGGCCTCGGATGTCGCAACGCGCGCGCCATAATCATCGGCAAGCGCAGTTGCCGCTTGCTCATTGACGTCCGATACGGCGACCAGCTGGCTTCGTGCATGACCAGCAATATTGATGGCATGCACACGACCGATACGGCCCGCACCGAGCAATCCGACTTTCAACACGCTTGATCCTCCCGAAAAGGCGTCTTTTGTCTCGTCAGGCGAAAATATTGCAAGTTTTGCTCCCGTGAGCAAGAACTATTTGCTCACGGGAGCAAATTTTGATTCAGACTCTTTCCAAAACACGTTAAAGAGGAAGAAAGCCGATCCATGAAGGATTCGGGAGATCGATATGCCACATGAAAAAAAGCCCGGCTTTGCGGGAAACATTACTGCCGATGACGTTGCCTCCGAGGCAGGCGTATCACGCTGGACAGTCAATCGGGCTTTTCGCAAAGATGCGTCTATCTCGGCTAAAAGTCTGGAAAAAGTGCGCGAAGCGGCAGAACGGCTGGGTTATGTGCCCGACCTTCGCGCGGCAAGCCTTGCTTCGGACCGCTCAAATCTGGTTGCCTTGCTGATCGATGATTTCGCCAATCCGCACAAGCTGGTGATGATGGAACGTCTCACCCGCATCCTGCGCCGCGCCGGGTGGGATATTCTGCTTGTCAACACGCTCGATCGCGATGACGCCGGACATGCGCTCATCAATGCCAGCCAAAGGCGCGTCGATGCCGTCATCCTTATCGGCATCCAGTTTGATGACGAGGTTCTCGACACCGCCCTTCATGCCCGCTGGTTTCGCAAGCTGATTATCTTCGCCAGAACCTCACGCAATCCTGATACCATCTCGATTGCCGTCGATGACGTCCACGCCATGAAGGAAATAGGCAATTTCGTGCATGCGCGCGGCTATCGGCGCCCGTTGTTTCTTGCCGGACCACGCACATCGTCCGCGCACCTCCTGCGTCAGGAGACTTTCGTCAATTACTGGCGCGACCATTTTGGCCGCGAGCCGGAAAGTGTTTCGGTCGCCGCTTATGACCCGGTATTGGCAGCCAGCATGATCGAAAATACGCTGATGGGGCGCAGCAAGGAAGAATTGCCGGATATTCTGGTTTGCGAGAATGACGCTCTCGCTATAGGTGCCACCGATATCATCCGCCACAAAATGGGCCTCAATATCCCTAATGACATCGCCGTCACCGGCTTTGATGACGTACCCCAAGCCGAGAGCGCCAATTATCAACTGACCACCTATCGTCAGCCGCTGACCGAGATGGCCGAATATCTTGTCGAGGTGCTCAATAGTCCGCAAGACCAGGACATGAACCGGCTTTTCTCCGGCAAGATGGTCATTCGCAACAGCGCTTGACGGTGAAGAGCCCCGTATCAAATATCGTCCTGGCCCAAGATATACCGTCGAGACTGTGCGAAAAATCCAGTGGCTGCAGCTATCGGATCAGCCACAACTTGCTCTACGACTGATTGGATAGCCGGTCGAAGGTTCGAAACAGCGCCTGATTGCCGTTGGTGCCCTCGCCATGGGCTCTGGCTTCGAGGTAGAGCGTTGTGGCCAAGGCAAGTCCCGGCAATGGCACGCCCTTGTGAAAGGCTGCTTCATTGGCGAGCTTGAGGTCCTTGAGCTGCAGGTCGATGCGGAATCCGGCGCTGTCGTCCTTTGCCAGAACCTTGGGGCCGAGATTGTCG
Organism: Rhizobiaceae bacterium; assembly: GCA_032057925.1. Taxonomy (GTDB): domain Bacteria; phylum Pseudomonadota; class Alphaproteobacteria; order Rhizobiales; family Rhizobiaceae; genus Brucella. The sequence goes on along the minus strand of DAMCEK010000006.1, from coordinate 180,025 downwards.
AGCATCCATGATCCGGCAGCACCACCGCGCAGGACTTCGCTCATCAATGCAAGGTCTGCTCCATGGGCACGCGCAAGGGCAAAGGCTTCGCACATCGCCTGAATATGGGAGGCAACCATCAACTGGTTGCACATTTTGAAGACCTGACCGCTGCCAAGCGCACCAGCATGCAGGACGCTGGAGCCCATACAGCAGAGATAAGGCCTGGCAAGCGCGAAAGCGTCATCGCTACCACCAACCATGATGGACAATGTACCATTAACCGCACCAACGACACCGCCGCTGACCGGCGCATCAACCATCTGGATGTTGCGCGCTGAAAGGGCTGCGCCCATTTCCTGCTCTGCGGCGGGGGCGATCGAACTCATATCGATGAAGAGCGATCCTTCCGGGAGCAGTTCTGCAAGACCGCCCGCACCAAGAACGACGGAGCGAACATCCGGGGTGTCGGGTAACATCGTAATGACAGTCCCCTGCCGGTTTGCAGCTTCTTCCAAGGTTGCCGCAACTTCGATCCCCTCAGCACTCAGAGCATCGCGAACTTCCTGTCGCAAATCGAAAACCCGCACGGATACGCCACCCTTGATAAGGTTGCGGACCATGGGAAGCCCCATAATTCCGGCGCCGATGAACGTTACCGGGCCACTGATTGCGGGGGTGTTGTGTTCTGTCATGGTAAACGTGACCTTGTATCTGGGTAGTTTGATGCGAGGGGAGGATTGATGCGGATAAGCCGCGCCAGAAGAGCAAGGGAGTTGTGAAAGCCCCTTGCTCAAATTGCGTTCGGATTACTGGACGTCGACGATTTCCTTTGGCAATGGCGTACCATGGTATTTCTGGTAGATGTCATTCAGTTTGCCATTTTTCAGATTGGTCTTCACCCAGTCATTCAGCTTCGCAAGCAGAGCATCTTCATGCTTGCGCACACCGATGGCGAGGTTAAACACCTGAATGGTGACCTTCGGCTCAAAAGCCTTCTTCGGGTCTTTCGCCTTGATCTGTTTCACAAGCGTAGCGGATGTCGCAACCGCAGCCGCCTGCCCGGACACGGCAGCCGTAACCAGGGTCGCGTCATCCTCATAGCGCGCAACGGTAAAGCCCTTTTCAGACGCTATTTTCGTCAATGCACTATCCTGCGTGGTGCCGCGCGTGACCGAGATTACCTTGCCTTTGAGATCGGCCCAGTCCTTTATCGGTGCCGCAGCAGGTGCTGCGACAACCGATTCCAGTCCCGCATAGGGTGTTGAGAAATCGATAACCTGCGCACGTTCCGGCGTCACCGAGAGCGTCGAAATCGCAATATCAGCCTTGTTTGTCTGAAGATTCGGAATGCGTGTCGCGCCCGTCGTCTGCACGAATTCGAGCTGCAACCCCCAGTCCTTTGCAAGAAGCTCGGCGGTCTCGACGTCGGAGCCAATCGGCTTCAGATTGGCGTCGAGCATTCCCGAAGGCGGAATTGCAAGATCTGTCGCAATCCTGATCTTGCCTGCTGCGGTGATATTTTCCAGCGTATCTGCCGACGTCGTCGCGATAGAAGCGGCGAATATGGCACCGGCAACGCCAATCAATGAAAGCGTTTTAGTAAATTTCATTTTCATCTCCTCCTATGAAATATGTGACTAAAGATCGTGACTAAGAAAATCTTGCAGCTCGACGGTTGCTGGAGCGCTCAGTATCTCTGGTCCTCCCTCCTCGTGGACGAGACCGCGATGCATGAAGATGACCTTGTTGGCGACTTTTCGGGCAAAGCCCATCTCATGGGTTACCATGATCATCGTCATGCCGCTTAGCGCGAGTTGCTCGATGACCTTGAGGACCTCTCCGGTGAGTTTTGGATCAAGCGCCGAGGTTACCTCATCAAACAGCATGACCTTCGGCTCCATGGCCAGGGATCGCGCAATTGCCGCGCGCTGTTGCTGGCCGCCGGAAAGCTGCTCGGGATAATTGTCAGCCTTGTCTCCCAGCCCCACACGATCAAGCACGGAGCGTGCGAGTTCCTTCGCCTCCGCCTTGGCGACATTCTTGACCGAGCGTGGCGCAAGCATGACATTTTCGCCGATGGTCAGATGCGGGAACAGATTGTAGCTCTGGAACACGATACCGACATCGAGCCTGAGCTTCTTGAGATCAAGCTTGGGATCATCCACGCGATGACCGGCCACCTCGATACTTCCGCTGTTGATGGTTTCAAGCCGGTCGATGCAGCGCAAGGCCGTGCTCTTACCCGAGCCACTGGCACCGATCAGCACTGCGACCTCACCCTTTTCGACGGCAAAGCTTACGCCTTTGAGCACCGGAACGGTCCCGAAGCTCTTTTTGACATCATGTAAAGCAATCATGGACATGGCGAGTTCTTTCCGGGTTCAGTTCTGTAAAGCTTCCAGCGCGCGAACGCGTGGACCGCGGTGTTCCAGCCGTTGGCTGAAGGCAGACAACGGGAAGCAAAGACAGAAATAGATGCAGGCAACGATTAGATAGATGAGGAAAGGCTCGAAAATCGAATTGTTGATCAACTGCCCGGCCCGGGTGAGTTCTACGAAACCGACAACCGAGGCCAGTGAGGTGTTTTTCACGATCTGGACCGAAAAACCAACGGTTGGAGGTGTGGCCAGCCTGATGGCCTGCGGAAATATGACCTTCGTCATGCGCTGCCACTTTGACAGCGCCAGACATTCAGCCGCTTCCCACTGGGCCTTCGGCACCGCCTGAAGGCACCCACGCCATATCTCACCCAGATAGGCACTGACATAAATGGTCAGGGAAAGCCCCGCCGCCAGAAGCGGTGAAATCGTATATCCAAGAGCGGGAAGCCCGAAATAACCCAGGAACATGATCACCAGAAGCGGCGTTCCCTGAATCAACTGAACATAGCCACCCGCAACGAGCCGGACTGTCCTTGAAGGCGATATTCTGAGCAGGGCAACGATCAACCCCAGCGTACCGCCACCGATAAAGGCCATGGCTGACAGAACGACCGTCCACCACGCGCCGACCAGCAGAAACTCGATATGATTGAAATTGAGCGCTGTCATTATCGTCGATCTCCTCACAAAGGCGTGCCGAGACGGCGGCGACGTGGAAACAGCGCCAAGCCCGCGGCCCAGAATCCGATACGCATGACGATCGACAAACCCAGATAGAGAAGTGCGACAACGATATAGGTTTCAAATGGACGATAGGTTTCGGACTGGATGAAGCTTCCTGCAGCCGTCAGTTCCTCGGTCGATATCTGCGACGTCACGGATGAGGCCAGCATCAAAAGGATGAACTGGCTCGTCAGCGCCGGGTAAACCCGCTCCATCGCCGGACGTAGGCCAACATGCCAATATAGCTGCACAGGTGACAGGCCCAGGCACTCTCCGGCTTCCCACTGGCCCTTCTGGATTGAATCGAAGCCAGCGCGCATGATCTCTGCCGTGTAAGCGCCGACATTCACCGTCAGTGCAATCACCGCAACCATGATGGCCGTGAAGGAAAAGCCGAGGCTCGACAGCCCAAAATAGATCACGAATATCTGGACGATGAAGGGCGTATTGCGGATGGATTCGACATATGTCGAGGCCAGGCCGCGCAGAACCCGCCCTCCTGACCGCCTGGCAATCGCGACAAGCGTTCCGATGAAAAAGCCGGTAAACGTGGTGATAAGCGCCAGTCTGGCGGTCAGCCCGAGCCCATCCACCAGCATATCCCATCGCGACAACACAATCGAGAAATCCAGTGTCATTGGGTTCTCCCCAAACCAAGAACAGCCGGGGAGATACACCTTATGAGGCAAGCGCCTGCATTTTGCTGCAGATATTTAAGGTTCATTGCAATATCTCCTCCCCTGCCCGTTTCGCCGATCCTCCTCAGGCGTCGTTTTCCATCGCTGCCAGCTTTTCAACGCGCCGGACGAAATCTTCATTGCGGTCAAATTCAGCCGTCAGATAGGCGGCGATGAGATCCTTTGCGAGCCACGGTCCGACGATCTGCGCACCGATGCACATGACATTGACGTCGTCATGCTCAACACTCTGATGGGCGGAATGGACATCGTGGCAAACCGCCGCGCGGATTCCCTTGACCTTGTTTGCGGCAATCGCCGCACCAACGCCGGTGCCACAGACAAGAATCCCACGCTCGGCTGCGCCATCACGAACCCTGGAGCACAAGGTACCGGCAATATCCGGGAAATCGACCGGCTGGAGATCGAAACTGCCTATATCCTCGATACTATGGCCCAGTGCCTGTATGTGAGCGATCAAGTCCGCCTTGAGGGGGAACCCTGCATGGTCGCTGCCGATTACGATTTTCATTTCAGGCCTATCCTTCTTACAATCTAAGTGTTCTGGCAAAGTGTTCTGGAATGCGGATGTGCGATCAGGGCAGTCTCAAGCTTGCCCGGCGACGAAAATCCGCACCAATCTCGAAATGTTTTTCCAGAAGGTGATCCGCCGCCGTTCTGTCGCGATCGATAAGCGCGTCGAGGATCAGTCGATGATGATTGACGAGAAACTCCTCGATACCTTCGATCTTGATGATCTTTTCACGACGCTCCAGATGCGAGCGCATCATCAGTTGCGAGATCGAGGCATAAAGCGTGACGAGTGTCGGTGAATGAGACGCCTCGACAATGGCCTCGTGAAACTTGAAATCCGCCGTTCCGCCACGCTCGGGATCATCCATCGTGTCGATGATCATACCCAGCGCATCGGTCATTCTTGCGAAATCGGTTTCCGTCGCACGCTGGCAGGCCAGTCGCACAGCATGATGCTCGATGGCCTTACGCGCTTCCATGATATCGCCGATGATATCGGCCTGATGCGCCAGCATGAAGCTGAAAACATCGCCCAGTGCCGTCACATCCGGGCGCTTGACCACCGTTCCGACACCGTGACGAATTTCTACAGCACCAACCATTGCCAGCGATCGCAACGCTTCGCGAATGATTGGGCGACTGACATTGAGATGAAGAGCGAGTTCGCGTTCAGGGAGAAGAAGATCACCAGCCTTAAGCTCTCCTGAAAGAAGCTGATCCCTGAGAAATTCAACCACACGCGTGTGGGCTCCAGCCTCCGGCATGGTGCGACGAACTGGCTTTGCGAGCGTCATTTCACTTCCCTTCTGTGGTAAGACCACCTATATATCCACATAACGAACCTCGTCAAGCACTGTTGTGCGCAGTACTGCCCTTCCCTATCAAAGGCCCTGAAACCCTATGGCTTTCAAGTCAAACAAAAGGTGTGCAATGATTACCGTCCTTGGTTCCATCAACATGGATCTCGTCGCACTGATAGAGCGCCTTCCCGGCCCCGGCGAGACCGTGTCAGGAAGTAGCTTCACCAGCTCGCCCGGCGGCAAAGGTGCCAATCAGGCACTTGCGGCACGAAGGGCCGGTGCAGAAGTGCGTATGGTGGGAGCGGTCGGCAGCGATCCATTTGCGCAAGAGGCCCTGCAAATCCTTCGTCAGGCGGGCGTCGATCTTAAGGGCGTCAGCACATCCGCTGAATACACAGGCACCGCGCTGATTTACGTGGCGGAGAACGGTGAAAACACCATTGCCGCTGTGCCCGGCGCCAACGTGGCGGTCGGCGACGAACACGTGCGCATAGCGCTTGAAGGCATGTCGGACAATGACCTTCTCGTGCTGCAAATGGAAATACCAGCCGCAACAATAGTGGCTGCAATCGATGCGGCTCGACGCAAGAGGATACGTACCATCCTCAACATCGCGCCTGCGACCGCCGAGATCGCCAGTCTGGCAGCACAGGTCGACATCATTGTTGCTAATGAGACTGAATTCGAGCAACTGCTTGGCAAAAAAATTGCAACGAAAGAAGAGCGGGTTCAAGCTTTGCTGGAAGTCCATGCCCGCTCCGGGCAAACGGTTGTCGTCACATTGGGAGCTGAAGGGGTGGCCGCCGTTGCCGACGGGCAGATATTCACCGCGATGGGGTTAAAGATAGACCCCGTCGATACGGTGGGAGCGGGCGATACATTCGTCGGCTATTTCGCCGTTGCGCTTGCCGAGAAGCTGCCTTTTACCGATGTGCTACGAACGGCGGCAATTGCCGGATCTCTTGCCTGTATGTCGCATGGTGCTCAACCAGCCATGCCCCTGCGCGAGGAAGTTGAGAAGCGATTATCGCAAACTGCATGATCGCAGGATTGGCTCCTACTGACACGGCCGCTCTGGATCGGAACGAGCCGCTCGACCGTCATTCCCGTCAGTTAGAGCTGTAAAATGGTCGGGAGTTAATATGCATTGAAGCAACAAGGCATATTTCAAGCAAGATGGAAAATACGGACGCCCATTCGGCTCTGCCGGCTTTGAAGAGATATCAGATTTTTCTTCGAGACGACTGGAACGGTCGGGAACGAAATGACTGAGGGCGATTGAACAGATCAACACTCAGTGCAACCAACGGCATGATCACCCTCACCGGGCATTTCCCAGCGTCGCAAGTTCAAGCAGCTATCGTCGACCAGCACAGTCCTATGCCGTTAAAGCGCGTCGCTTTTTTGTATTCAGGAAACACACTTTAAGTTTTGTTTTTACGCATGCTTTTACCCATCGAAACGGGGTCAGAAATCAGCCCTGCGGACTTGCTTAACTTCGCGTACTGTTCCAACTTTTAAGACACATGTATTAGACCTCGATTATTACTGCACCCGCTGCCGCAGAAAACCCGGATATTGCAAGTTTACTCCTGCATCGCTGCTTCGGAAAGCTGCATTCACATCAGCATGGCTTCGCACAAAAAAACTCATCCCGCCCCGGCCCTCAAAAGATTCATGCTAGTGAGGTTCAGCCTGGGTGAAGACCGACAATATTCGAATTTCGCAAACCGGTCATAACATCTATCGGGGGCGGCTAAGTCCATAAAGACTTAGATCCAACATTATCAACCTTCTGCAAATAGCGCCTGTCTTTAGTGAACAGAGTTCCGCTCACCAAGTTTTGGGCACACCAATGGAGTTCACTCTGAACGTCGCCACTGGACACGTCGCATGCAAATAATAACCACTTGGAAAAACAATGTTTTTTTCCACAAAGAAAGCAAAAATAAGGATAGCTTTCTCTACAGCGACTCGGTTTACGTGACCTATGGGGTAGATTTGGAGAGACTGGGAGGTATTATGTCATGGCTGTCAGAACCAGCCTGAGAACATATAATCACAATACCCCATTATCCGCGACAAATCCACCCCCTTCCATTTTTTTCCTAAGCAGGCGAGCAGATAGATTATTTGGTTGATCTCGGGAATGATGGGAGAGCGAATATGGACACGCTTGCGGCATCGCGGCCCATCCGCACCGCTGACCTCTCACTACAGTAGTCCCTGATTGAACAGTTAAAAAGCTTCAACGCAATCGTTCTACGAAAAACTGACGCACGATCCCATATGTTCTTACCCCCCATTGCCACCCTCAGCTCGCAACAAGATACTAAAAATAAGTCCTTCATATTCTACAGACCGGTTCGACGCCCGGCATAAAAGCCAACACATCTTCGCAGCCGCAAAAAGCAGACAGAAACGCCGCTCTGACGCCTCACGGCAGTATTAGACCAAAAATCCATACCACGCCATTAACCTACATAGGCCATGCAATGGATTATTGCCCTTTCATCAGATGGAGACAGAGGCAGCCATGTTTAACCATTTATTTTGATTCGTTGCCAAAAAGCATTCATGACGGCGCAGTAAATTATTGTCTCTAAACGCCCTCCGCCTACCGTTAATGCTTTGCACCCTGATAGACTACCGTCTAATTTCAATATTACTATTTAAAAACAATAGGATCGGCAAAACCCGATTCGTAGATATAAAATATCTGAGGCCCACCACGTCTCGCTAACGGTTTGTTAACAAGCCCGCCCCTTGCGATAGAAAAAGAATCGGACATAATGACGGTATTCGGACGACATCAGTTCTGATGCCGTCATTAAGGGCCCAAGGAAATGAATATCGCAAATTCTGCAGCAGCACCTTTGTCGTTTGACGATATGATATTAGAGCAGGGAAGAGAAATCTCCCGCAAGCTCAATCTGCTGCGGCATGAAAATTTCCCCCCGGATGCCCGCAAGAATTTGCGTCAGTTCTCAATGGCGGAAGCTGCATATTTTCTTGGTGTTTCACCAAGCAACCTCAAAAAGCTCCATTTGGAAGGCAAGGGCGTCGAACCGATTATCCTGACTGGAGGTCGGCGTGCCTATACGGTCGAGCAAATACAGCAATTGCGTCAATGGCTGGATCAAAACGGCAGGGCTGAAGTAAAGCGCTACGTCCCACATCGCCGGTTGCATGAAAAGATGCAGATTATCGGCGTTGTCAATTTCAAGGGTGGCTCCGGGAAGACCACCACTGCGGCCCATCTGGCCCAGCACATGGCGCTGACCGGCCATCGCGTGCTCGCAATTGATCTCGATCCCCAGGCATCTCTTTCAGCTTTGCACGGTATTCAGCCAGAGCTCGACGAGTTTCCCTCTCTCTATGAGGCTATTCGTTACGATTCCGAAAGGAAGCCTATACGGGATATTATCCGTCAGACCAATTTTCCGGGTCTTGATATTATTCCCGCCATGCTTGAGCTTCAGGAATACGAATATGATACGCCGCTCGCCATGCAGAATGGCGGCGAGGGCAAGACTTTCTGGAACCGCATTGCCCGCACTCTGGCGGAAGTCGATGATGACTACGATGTTGTCATCATCGATTGCCCACCGCAACTTGGGTATCTGACACTGACGGCACTTTCCGCAGCCACATCGGTGCTCATTACGGTCCATCCGCAGATGCTGGACCTCATGTCCATGTCGCAGTTCCTGCTCATGCTTGGCGATATTCTGAAAACTGTCCGGCAGGCAGGTGGGGCCGTGCATCTCGACTGGTTCCGCTATCTGATCACCCGCTACGAACCCACTGACGTGCCGCAAGCGCAAATGGTGGGCTTCATGCAGAGTATGCTGGCTTCGCATATGCTTCAGCATCAGATGCTGAAATCGACGGCGATATCCGATGCCGGACTTACCAAACAGACGCTTTATGAAGTCGAGCGCTCCTCCATGAACCGGGCAACTTATGATCGTGCCATGGAAGCCATGGAGGCGGTCAATTCGGAAATACGAGGGCTGATCCACGCCGCATGGGGGCGCTAGACTGCCGTCTAAATCGGTGAATTAATAGCAAAATCAGATAAATAACCCTATTGAGACTGAGAGAATGGCACGGAAGAACATCTTTGAAAGCGTCATGCGCGACGAACCAGTGGCAGATCAGAATGCTGCACCCGCTGGTGGTGTATCGCGCCGTTTTGGTGCTGCGAAATCGCTCTCTGCCTCAATAGACGAGCTTGCTAAACAGGCTTCTTGGCGGCTCGATGGTGAAACCGTCGTAGAGCTTGACCCGAGTGTTCTTGATGCCTCCTTTGTCGCCGATCGTCTGCCCGATACCAACGATGATGACTATAAAACTCTGCTTGAGGTCATCCGGGAGCGCGGGCAGGACAGCCCCATTCTGGTTCGCCCTCACCCGGAAAACAGCGATCGCTATATGATCGTCTTTGGTCATCGTCGTGCCCGTGTTGCGCGCGAACTTGGTATCAAGGTCAAAGCGGTCGTCAAACCGCTTGCTGATCTCGAACACATTTTGAGCCAGGGACAGGAAAATTCGGCACGCGCCAACCTCAGTTTCATTGAGCGAGTCCTGTTCGCCGCACGTCTGGAAGATCGCGGCTTCGACAGAAATGCCATTCAGGCGGCCCTGAGCGTGGATTATCAGACTTTGTCAAAGATGCTGACTATCCCGAAGGCAATCCCCGAGGATATTCTTATCGCTATTGGCCCGGCAAAGGGGATAGGACGTGATCGCTGGTTGGAACTGCGTAAACTCATCGAAATTCCCGGCAAGCTGGAATCGGCGCGAGACCTTATAGCGACAGATATTTTTAATAAGGCCGCTTCCGGAGAACGGTTTGAACAGCTTTACGGTTACCTGAAGGGAAACTCATCCAGAAGGCCCGTTACAAAGGCAGCCTCGCGTCCCGGATCGTCATGGACTGCCTCTGACAGATCGGTAAGTGCAGTGTTCAAACAGAGCGGTAAGTCAGCAACCATTGCCTTGAGTGCCGCAAATGGACCGCGCTTTGCGCAATGGCTCTCCCATAATCTAGACGCGCTTTATACAGCGTTTCGGGATGATGAAGAGAAATGATCTTTTTGGGAGATGGTACATGGTTTGTACCTCTGCCGTGTAGCTGAGTACGATTACAGGCGTAAAAATAATTTAGGGAAAAGGACAAAGCAGCAAAAGAAAAAGGCCCCCAAACGTCGCCGTGTGGAAGCCCTTCTCATTGGTTTAGCAGCTAGAGAATCGCAAATCCACGAATCACTGTCAAGTGTAATTAGCGTCATTTTTGGCGGGAAGGTTTCTTTTGCCTTGTGAAAGGTAAGAAAATGGAGATGCGATTAGCCTCGACGCCGTTTGGCAGTCGAAGGATGACGGCTGCCTTGTTTTCAGTACAGCAAAATATTCAGCAAATGCACCAGGACCTCAAGGTCGACAAATGGCAATTGCATCGCTGGCTGTGTGAAGCCAAAGAGATCTATTCTGTCAGCGATCGCTCACTGGCGGTTCTCTCAGCTCTTTTGTCATTCCATCCGCAGCAGGAACTCAATGCCGGCGAGCGGTTGATTGTTTTTCCATCCAACAAGCAACTCGCCCTGCGCTCCCATGGCATGGCCGATGCTACGTTACGCCGCCATCTTAGTGCGCTGGTCGATGCTGGTTTCATTGCACGACAGGATAGCCCTAATGGCAAACGTTATGCCCGCCGTGCCAAAGGCGGGGAAATGCAGATCGCATTTGGGTTCTCTCTCGCGCCTCTTCTGGCCCGGGCCCATGAACTCGAACATGCAGCCGAACGCGTAAAATCAGACAAGGCTGCACTGCGTGAACTGCGTGAACGTCTAACGCTGCTGCGTCGCGATATCACCAAGCTCATCACCTTCGCCATGAACGAAACCTTGTGCGGAAACTGGAATGATGTTCATTCTCGCTTTCGTAGTATCGTTGAAAGCATTCCACGTCGTGCACAGCATAGCGACTTGGCTCGTCTGGTCGCATCTATGGAAGCGCTCTATGGTGAAATAGATAACTTACTGAATAATAAAGAAAATACCCAAATATTAGGCGGCAATGAATCCCAGATTGAGCGGCAGCATATTGAATCAAAACCAGATTCTCAATCTGAAGAAGACACTGCCACAAAACTGCGATTTCCAGATCATGACACAGCATCGACGCAAGAACCTGACATTGGGCTGGACATGGTTCTCAGAGCTTGCCCTGAAATTCAGACCTATGCCGCTCATCCCATTCGGCAATGGCAGCAACTGATCGAAGTGGCTGAGAAGATACGGGGCTTCATCGGTATCGACACAAAGCTCTATTCTCTTGCCAACAAAACACTTGGAGCCTGTAACACAGCAATTTCAATCGCTTACATTCTAGAACGCTATGATGATATCCAGTCTCCAGGGGCATATCTGCGTATATTGATGCAAAAGGCAGCTACAGGCGATTTTGCAATCAAAGCCGTTGTTGCAGGAGCCTTACACAGAAAATACCGGAGAGAATGAAGCATTAACTTCTACCATAGGCTGCAATAATTGCCTTTACCAAATTCGCTATGAACCACAGCAACCAAACGAAAAGTCAGGACTCTTGCAATCTGCCAATCCTGTTTAGCAAATGGCTTTCGAGCATTTGAAACAGTCCAAAAATCAGCACCGCAAGTGCGGCTACAACCAGTCCGCCCTGAACGATGAAAGAGAGATTGTTGGAAATAAGCCCGGCGATGATGACTTCGCCCAACGTCTTTGCGGCAACGGTCGAGCCGATGGTTGCGGTCCCCAGTCCGATGATCGCTGACAGGCGGATACCGGCAAGAATGATTGGCATGGCAAGTGGTAATTCCACTTTCATCAGGCGCTGCAAACCAGTCATGCCCATACCGCGTGCTGCTTCCACAACAGGCGAGGGGAGGGCAGTCAAGCCGGTCAGGGTATTTTCGAAGATTGGAAGCATACCATAAAGGAAAAGTGCGATCAGCGTTGGCTTGTCACCAAAGCCGAATATAGGCACCGCAAGTGCCAGAACCGCCACCGGCGGAAAAGTCTGGCCAATATTGACGAGGCTGCGTGACAACGGCAGGAATTCTGCGCCCCATTTCCTTGTGACAGAAATGGCCATGGCGATGGCAATCACCGAAGAGGAAAGCGTTGCGGCTGCAACCAGTCCCAAATGCTGCAAGGTGAGGATCATGAGGTTGGCGCGGTCATAGATAACTGGAACGCCCTCATCAACCAGCGGACGCAGCAAGGGCTCAAACACGTGCGGCTTCACGAGAAAGAAAAGCAGCACCGCAAAAAGCGTGAAGCGCGGCAGAAACGACAGGGCTGTTTTCATGATTGACGGCCTGCCTGCTGCAGCAGACGCTCCAGCGTGACGCAACCAAGCGGCCGGTTGTCGCCGTCATGAACGGGAAGCACTTTGCGCCCCGACCATAAAAGCTCAGCCAGCGCATCGCGCTGCGAAGCTGTGACCGCAATGGGTGAACCGGACGCATCGCCCGGCTGAAGCACCGTTTTGAGATCATTAAGCGACAAAAGCCGGAAAGGGCGTTCGCCGGTGCCGACCAGCTTTTCCACGAAACTGGTCGCTGGTCGCACCAGAATTTCGGCAGGCGTTCCATATTGCAAAAGCTTGCTATCATCCATAACCGCAATGGTGTCGCCAAGCGAAATGGCCTCCTCCATATCGTGAGTGACCAGCAGAATGGTTGTGCCAAGGCGCCTTTGAATGGCCTTCAGGTCTTCCTGCGCCTTTGCCCTTATCACCGGATCAAGCGCACCAAAAGGTTCGTCCATCAAAAGAATGTTGGGGCCGGCGGCAAGTGCGCGCGCTACGCCAATGCGTTGTTGCTGCCCGCCCGACAGTTCATGCGGATATCGGTCGCGATATTCCTGCGGGTCGAGTTGAAATAAATCAAGAAGTTCATCGACGCGGTCTTGAATACGCGCTTTCGGCCAGCCGAGGAGGGCAGGGACGGTTGCGATATTTTCAGCCACACTGCGATGCGGGAAAAGCCCGTGCTGCTGGATTGCATAGCCGATATGCCGGCGCAGTTCATGCCCCGGTGTGTCACGGTTGCTTTTTCCATCGATGCGGATTTCACCATCCGTCGGCTCGACCAGCCGGTTGACCATGCGCAAAAGCGTCGTCTTACCCGAACCAGACGTGCCAACAATAGCCGCGACGCTGCGCGGTTCCACGGTGAAGCTGACATGATCGACCACCGTGCGGTCCTGATAGGTTTTGGTGATACGGTCGAACTCGATCATGCGGTTTTTACCCTATCCCTGTTTTTGTCGGTGATTTCGATGAGGGCGTCGAAAATGGTGCCTGCGGCAAAGGCTAAAAGTACCGTCGGCAGTGCACCGAGCAGCACCAGATCCATCGCGGTCTGGCCAATGCCCTGAAAGATAAAGACGCCGAAACCGCCGCCGCCGATCAGTGCAGCAATGGTGGTAAGCCCGATATTTTGCACCATGACGATACGGATACCGGTGAGGATGACGGGCAGGGCCAGTGGCAGTTCGGTCTTGAACAGGCGCTGCACCCGCGTCATGCCCATACCCCGCGCCGCATCGCGGATCGGTTCGGGTACGCTCGCCAGTCCGGCAATCGTATTGGCGACGATCGGCAGCAACGAATAAAGAAAAAGCGCAATGAAAGCCGGTGCAATGCCAATGCCGCGAATACCGAGACTGGCTGCGAGCGGAAATTGTAGCGCAAACCAGCTCAAGGGGGCGATCAGCAGGCCGAACAGCGCCATGGAGGGAATGGTCTGGACGATATTGAGCACATTGAGAACCGGGACGCGCAGTTTTTGGATGCGGTGACTGAGAAGCCCAAGCGGAATGCCGATCAGCGTTGCGGCAATGAGCGAGCCAAGCGCCAGTTCGATATGACGTTGCGCTTCATTCCAGAAACTGTCGGCACGACCGTGATATTCCTTCATGAAGGAAATGTCGTCCCAAAGGCCTGATGACAACAGCAAGAGCAGAAGCAGTGCCGCCATTGCAACAAGAGCCATGCGGATAAGCGGGCGCAAATTGAGCCGCACAAGAGCGTCTGTCACGTACAGCATCGCTGCAAAGAGAAGCATCCAGAAACCGGAAGCGGGAGAAACCCGGGCGTAATTATTACCCTCCGGCGCCAGATGCGATGCGCCAAGGCCGATTGTGACGAGCACAACTGCAAGAGCAGCAAGGCTCGCACCAAGCCTTATCGCAGGGCGCGCGCAGAAAACCGCGACAATCAGGCTTGCAACAATCATCGCCACCAGTAGTGTTGCAGCAATCACTGGCAGGGCGTCGAAAATCATGCGTGGTTCGCCCTGAACGATGCGGTTGGCCCGAAACGTCGCAAAGGGAAGCATCAGCCCTGCCCCGCCCAAAAGTGCAAAAGCCAGCCCAAGCCGGTCGAAACGGCGGATTGAAGGGCTGGTCAGGGTGTGCTGCGTTGCAGTTTTAGCCGACAAATACCATCATCCTGTCATCCACCCGGGGAGCTATTTGATAAAGCCATTCTTGGTCAGAAAATCTTCCGCCACTGCCTTGGCTGGTTCGCCGCCAAGCTGCACGCGTCCGTTAAGGTCCTGCAAGGTGGCAAGGTCGAGCTTTTCAAAGACCGGCTTCAAAAGCGTTTCGATTTCAGGGTTGTTTTTCAGCACCTCCTCGCGGATGATCGGGGCAGGCTGGTAGACCGGCTGCACGTGTTTGTCGTCTTCAAGCACCACGAGGCCCGAAGGCGCTATGCCGCCGTCCGTGCCATAAACCATGGCTGCATTGGCACCGTTGGTCTGGTTAGCGGCAGCGGCAATGGTTGCTGCCGTGTCGCCGCCCGATAGGGTGATGAGCTGGTCCGGCTTGAGTGTGAACTGATAGGTGGTCTGGAACGCGGGGAGGGCCGCGGCTGAGTTGACGAATTCCGAAGAAGCGGCAAGCACTGCCTTGCCACCACCGGCCACGTATTTTCCAAAATCGCTGAGGCTTGCAAGCTTGTTTTCGTCGGCAACGTCCTTGCGCACGGCGATGCCCCATGTGTTGTTGGCGGGCGAGGGGGCAAGCCAGACAATCTTGTTGGCGTCATAATCGAGCTTTTTGGCGCTTTCATAGGCCTTGGCCGGGTCTTTCCAGAGCGGATCATCCGCCTTGTTGAAAAAGAAGGCGGCATTGCCGGTATATTCCGGATAAATGTCGATTTCACCGGCAGTAATGGCCTTGCGAACCACCGGTGTCGCGCCAAGCTGGATACGGTCTGTGGTCTTGATGTTATTGGCGTTAAGTACAGCGAGGATAATATTACCCAACACACCGCCTTCCGTGTCGATCTTGGAGGAGACGACGACCTGTGCGCGTGCGCTGGTCGCAAAGCTGGCACCTGCGATGAGCAGAATGATTCCCCATTTTTTCAAAAGCCCTTGATGTGACATATTTCTCTCCCGCCTCACTGTTTTTAGATATTCAGCGGCACGAAGCCTTTCGCGCCTTTGAGAATAAACTATAGCAGGCACGCGAAAAGGAAACCGCGTCATGTCATTCTGCTGACAACCGGGCGAATAGACCCGAATATAGGTCGAGGTCACCATGGATGAAATAAAGCTGGAAGCGGTCGCTTTCAGGCAGTACGAAAGTCCTTATGAGTGCAATATCGCACTCACTCGCAAGAAATAATGCCGGAACGGAACATCATGTCTGGATTTGACAGTCGTCGCTCAGTCGAGATTGGTAGCAGTGTGACTAAACCCTATACGCGCGAAAACCCGATAAAGACGGTTTCAGGCAAGCGCCTGCTTTATGTCATGGCTGCGGAGCCTGAATATGGGCCGCATCTACGATCCATGTTCGCGCCCCTGATGACCGGTATCGGTCCCGTTGAGGCGGCGGTCAAGTTGACGCAAATGCTCACACAATTGCAGAAAGATGATGCTCTGCCCGATCTCGTCATATCGCTGGGATCGGCAGGCTCTGCAAAACTGCCTCAGGCCGAGCTTTATCAGGTTTCTTGCGTGTCCTATCGGGATATGGATGCCTCGCCGCTCGGTTTTGAGAAAGGCAGGACACCGCTTCTCGATCTGCCGCGTATCGTGGATATGCCCTTTTCTATACCGGGACTGGCAAGCGCGACGCTTTCAACCGGTGCCAACATCGTTTCCGGCATAGCTTATAACAGCATTGATGCGGATATGGTTGATATGGAAACATTTGCCTGCCTGCGGGCCTGTCAGGCCTATGATGTGCCGCTTTTCGGGCTGCGCGGCATATCGGATGGAGCAGAGGAATTGAGCCATGTCGGTGACTGGACGCAATATCTTCACGTGATCGATGAAAAAATGGCCACAGCCGTCGAAATGCTCGAAACAGCAATATCCGATGGGCTTTTATCTTCTCCTGACATGGTTGTGGCAGGATAGCAGGATTTTGCATCTTTCTCCTGTTGAGGAGAAAGGGCAGAAAGCCTATAGGGCGTAGTTAACCGTTGCATCCCCGCCAATTTTTAAATAGATGCTGCACATGAGCACCAACGCACATCCCGACACAATCCTTATCATCGACTTTGGCAGTCAGGTCACACAGCTGATTGCACGCCGCGTGCGCGAAGCCAATGTCTATTGCGAAATCGCCCCGTTTCAGTCTGCGGAAGAGGCTTTCAAGCGTCTCAACCCAAAGGGCGTCATCCTTTCCGGTAGTCCGCATTCGACGACCGATATCGGTAGCCCCCGTGCGCCGCAGGCTGTTTTCGAGGCCGGTATCCCGGTTCTCGGCATCTGCTATGGCGAACAGACCATATGCGAGCAGCTCGGCGGCAAGGTCGAGGCTGGTCATGATCGCGAATTCGGTCGCGCTTTTCTTGATGTGCAGGAAGACAGTCCGCTGTTTCATGGCATCTGGGCCAAGGGCACCCGGCATCAGGTCTGGATGAGCCACGGCGACCGCGTTACAGCGCTGCCCGATGGTTTTGTGATCATCGGCACATCGTCCAATGCACCATTTGCAGCAATCGCTGACGAAAAGCGCAAATATTACGGTGTGCAGTTCCACCCGGAAGTCGTGCATACGCCCGATGGTGCCAAACTGTTGCAGAATTTCGTTCACCGTATTGTCGGCGTCAAACCCGGCTGGACGATGGGCGCTTATCGCGAGCAGGCTGTGGAAGCCATCCGCAAGCAGGTCGGCAGCGGCAAGGTCATCTGCGCGCTTTCGGGCGGTGTGGATTCTTCCGTGGCGGCCCTTCTGGCGCACGAAGCCATTGGCGACCAGCTGACCTGTATCCTTGTTGACCATGGTCTGATGCGCAAGGATGAGGCAAAACAGGTTGTGGAGATGTTCCGCGAACATTACAATCTGCCGCTCATCCTCGTTGACGCTGCCGACCGTTTCATCGGTGAACTGGAAGGCGAGAGCGATCCGGAAAAGAAGCGCAAGACGATTGGCCGCCTTTTCATCGAAGTTTTCGAAGAGGAGGCCAAGAAACTTGGCGGTGCCGATTTCCTTGTCCAAGGCACGCTTTATCCCGATGTTATCGAAAGCGTTTCCTTCACCGGTGGACCATCGGTGACGATCAAATCACACCATAATGTGGGTGGTTTGCCCGAGCGCATGAAGATGCAGCTCGTTGAACCGCTGCGTGAATTGTTCAAGGACGAAGTCCGCCTGCTGGGTAAGGAACTCGGCCTGCCCGACAGCTTTATTGGCCGTCACCCCTTCCCGGGACCGGGTCTTGCAATCCGTTGTCCGGGCGGAATCACACGCGAAAAGCTTGAAATCCTGCGCGAAGCGGATGCCATCTATCTCGATGAAATCCGTAAAGCCGGCCTTTATGACGCGATCTGGCAGGCCTTTGCCGTGCTGCTCCCCGTCCAGACAGTTGGCGTGATGGGCGATGGCCGCACCTATGAATTCGTCTGCGCACTGCGCGCCGTGACATCCGTCGACGGCATGACGGCTGATTTCTATCATTACGACATGAATTTCTTGGGCAATGCCGCAACCCGCATCATCAATGAAGTCCGCGGCATCAACCGTGTCGTCTATGACGTCACCTCGAAACCGCCGGGTACGATCGAGTGGGAATAATTTGGCGTCTGGTAATGACCGGCACCAAAGAGCATGAAATAGCAGCTAAGCCCGCGTAATTGCGGGCTTTTTTGTTTTTTGGTGCCGCATTGTCTGGCACTGTTTAGCACGTCCAAGAAGAAATTTTTCATGGCATGAAAAATGGTATTTCGCAGCGCGATGCCATGCTATCAGCTGAATACCATGACGGCCAATTCCCCCGCATCATGGTATTGAAAATAATTAAACCACTGATTTTAAAGGAAATAAACGCTCTAATTTGCCGGTTTTCAATCATGGTATTTTCAGAGCGTTGAAAGGCCGTGTCGTGCTGACCGATACCAAGCTGCGCAACCTGAAACCGCAAGCCACGCTCTACAAAGTGAATGACCGTGACGGGCTCTATGTTGCTGTAACTCCTGCGGGTTCAATCTCTTTTCGCTACAACTACGCTATCCACGGAAGGCAGGAGACAGTCACTTTCGGGCGCTATGGTGCGAGCGGCATCACGCTGGCCGAAGCCAGAGAGCGTCTGAACGAAGCGAAGAAACTCATCGCGGCCGGGAAATCTCCGGCCAAAGAAAAGGCGCGAGATAAAGCACGTTTGCGTGGATCTGAGAGCTTTGCAGAATGGGCCGAGAAATGGCTACGCGGCTATCAAATGGCCGAGTCGACGCGTGATATGCGCCGTTCTGTCTTTGAGCGCGATCTTAAATCCAAGTTCGGGAGCTGGAAGCTCGCTGAAATTACCCATGAAGACCTGCGCAACCATCTTGATGCGATTGTAGAGCGCGGCGCACCGGCGACAGCGGTCCATGCGCGCGAGGTTGTATCTCAGGTGTTTCGATGGGCCATCGAGCGCGGACAGAAGGTAGAGAACCCGGCCGATTTGGTTCGCCCGAATAGCATCGCCAAGTTTGAGCCGAGGGACCGCGCTTTAACTCCAGACGAGATAGGACTGATGTACCAGTACCTTGAACGCGTTGCGACTGGCCCCTCGTTCCGCGCTGCCGCCAAGCTTCTGCTGCTGACAATGGTGCGCAAAAGCGAGCTGACCAATGCCACCTGGAGCGAAATCAGTTTCAGTGATGCGCTTTGGACAATCCCCAAGGAACGCATGAAGCGCCGCAATCCGCATCTGGTCTTCCTATCGCGGCAAGCGCTGGACATCTTCATCGCGCTGAAGACATTTGCGGGCGGTTCCGATTACGTCTTGCCATCGCGATATGACACTGACGCCCCCATGAGCAGCGCTACGCTGAACCAAGTGCTTACGCTGACCTATAAAGCTGCACAGAAGGACGGAAAGCGGCTAGCAAAGTTTGGCCCTCACGACCTGCGCCGCACCGCCAGCACGTTGTTGCATGAGGCGGGTTACAACACGGATTGGATAGAGAAGTGTCTTGCTCACGAGCAGCGAGGCGTTCGTGCTGTTTACAACAAGGCTGAGTACCGAGAGCAGCGCACCGAAATGTTGCAGGATTGGGCCGATATGATTGATGAATGGACAAGTAAAAATCAGAGCTGATCAGCAGTCGTGATTTGCTCATTCTGACAAATAACCCGCAATTTTCACGCCGCATGGCTGACTTTAGGCGGCATTCTCGTGTCCGTAAAACCCCCGTTTTCCGGACAGTGGATAACTTCTGAACCCCTAAAATTAATCACCAATCAAAACAAATGCATGCATCGTTTTTTCTGTCCGGAAACTGACGTTTTACGGACAGAAGTTATTGAAATAATTAGATAATTTTTTTTGAAATACCTAGCTTGTCCGGGCAGGTGCGAGCAATAATCGAACCTCAAATATACGCATACGAGGTATTCGAAATGAAAAAGGTAAACAGAAACAGAGAAAAGACGCTTATTAATCGCAAGACCCTCCTCGATATAGTGCCGCTATCCGACAGAACTATTTACAACATGGAGAAGCGCGGAGATTTTCCGCGTAGAATTGCTCTCACAAGCCGGAATGTTGTTTGGGTTTTAAGCGAGGTCGAGCAGTGGATCGAAGCCCGTAGAAATTCTGGTGCGCAGGCTCCCCGTCCGGGAATGGGAGCGTGATGCATGGCAATCAAGCCCGAAGGGCTTCGCCAGATTGATGCCTCGACTCTAATAGGCCGAATTGAGAGCGCTCGCCGTGCCAACTCGGCGCGCGAGCAATCCATTTCGCAGGGTGCCGGGGCAACAGACCAGAATGAGTTTGATAGTCACGCGACTATAAATTCTTCCAACATATCGACCGTTCATGAGCAGATGGCGCGGCTTAAAGAGCGTGACAAGGCGTTCTCTCTTGTACGAAACACACCAAAAGGTGACGATCAGGCTGACTTTTTTGTGCCTGGCTTATTTGATGTTGGCGGACGCGATAATCGTTCAATTATGGACGTAGCGCCATTTCGCCTTTCAAAGCGCGATAAGCGTGCAGGGGAGGTTATCCGCCATGAATTGCCAGACGGCTATGTTGAAGTGAAATCTGGTCCCGACGGAATGGCGTCCGTATGGGATTACGACATCGTTTTGATGACGATTTCTCATCTCACCCAAGCCGTGAACCGCTGGCGCGACGGGAAAGGGGAAAAGCCGTCCCGCACCTTCACGCCGCACGTTTCCGACATTCTGAAATTTGCCAGAAGGGGTGACGGAAGCCGTCAGGTTGAGGAACTGGAGGCCGCGTTAGACAGGCTTAAAGGAACTACCATCAAAACCGTTCGTGACCGTCAAACCAGTGACGGAAAAACTATGCGGGAGGTTGAAGCCGAAGGACTTATCAGCAGCTATCGGGTTGTGTCCCGGACGGACACTAAGAAGCTTAGTATCGTTGAGATCGAAGCTCCGAAGTGGATCTATCGCGAGATTGTAGAGGGTACAAGCCCAGACGTCCTAACCGTTCACCCCGATTATTTTCTGATAGATCCGGGCATAGGCCGGTTCTTATACAGGTTGGCTCGGCGGGCCGCAGGAAGGCGAAATGCTAAGTGGTCGTTCCGCACGCTCTATGCGCGCAGTGGCAGCACCGGCAAGTTTAAGGATTTTTCTCGTCATCTCCGAAAGGTGATAGCTGCCAATGATTTACCTGAATATCTCCTTCGTGAGGAGCCGGGGAAAAGCGGGCCACAGGTCGTAATGATTTATCGTGAAATGTCCGACATCCAGCCGCCAAGCAGGAACGAGGGTGGTTAATAGACGGAAGATAACTGCGATTGATGTTCAGGTAGAGTTGATGACGGTCCTACGGGGCCGTTTTGCATTTGGAAAAGATTATCAGTTTAAGTGGAGAGGGGTCTGTGGATAGTCCGTCTATTAACCACCCTGCCTCCGTCTATTAACCACCGAAACCCGTCTATTAGCCACCCGATGCCGTCTATTAACCACCGGCCTCTATCGTAACCAATTGTATTTAAACGGTAATTAGGCGATTTTTTCGCCTAAATCTTTTAAAACTAATTAAAACTTATATTCTTAAAACCCGTTTGCATGTGGATAAGTCGTAGGCGCTAGACGCCGCATGGTTACCGGTTTATTCGGCCGCAACCTTTTTATGCGGTCTTATGTGACCGTGATATTGTCGAGAGATCCATCGTGGCACTGCCTCCTCAAGAGAGTACAAATGTTCGAAAAAAAGCATAACCGCCAGCGCCAACATCTTCTTTGCGTGATCATGAGCGTGCTCTTTGCTGCATCTATGAATATCAAATCGGTCATAGCCGAGCCGATAGACATGACGGCGGAAAAGCTTTTGGATATCTGTTCTTCATCCACTGTGCAGATGGCAGAGACAAAGGGCGACGTGCTTGGCTGGCAGAAGATGACAGATGCCGAAAGAGACGAACTACGTAGCACTTTAGGGAATCCAAGCTCGACTGAAATTGTGGGCTGGCGCCGCAGCGGAACCGGCCGCCCTGAGTTCCTGTGGTTTGCCACCCATGCAGCTCATATCATGACTTGCTGGTATACAAAGCCGGACGCTACAGGCTTACTAGACAGTTTATCTGAACACCTGGGTTCCCCTGATGAACTGGATAGAAACGATGCCGCAAATAGCATCACAGCATTATGGTTGCGAAACGAGCTCGAATATTCATTCGTCCAGTTCCGATCCTCGGCTATTGTCACGATAGGTTCACAACGTTAAAGCGATAAGCCGCAAGCCTAGGAGAAGGCCTTTCGTGAAGAAAACAGCTATGTTGGCAGGGCATGGCATTCTCCGCGTTTAGGCGGTGTCGTCGTGGAGATGATCATATTCCTTAGTTGACGAAAATAGGTTGGCACCAAAGGAAAAGCAGGTGAAGCAGATCAGTACGATGACAGCGCTTGAGCAGGCTTTCGAGCAGGTCGACAACAGCGAAGCATTAAGGCTTCTCAGTGAAGGATATCCAATCGTCTACAGAGAGCCAGACACGCCCGCAGGGCATGTTATCCAGCGCTACCCGGACGGGAGACGCGAGCTGGTGAGGTACGAAAACCACAAGCCGGTCGTAGTGGCCGAGCTATCGACCGTTTCCCCGGAGCTTAAACCCGCGAAATACGATCCCAGAGACCTGATAAGCTGCGACGACGATTAAAGCGCCTGAGAGCTATGGAGAGCCGTTTTTAGGGCTAAGGCATGGTGTTGGGTAGAGTGAGGCCATAAAAACCGCCTGAGAGCCTTACAGGCGCGAATTTGGCCCGTCTATTACCCACCGACACATTCAGGGATGGCGCAGAGGCTTAACCGGACACCCAAAAACGCGTTTTTCGCTTAAACGCAATGTATTGTCCGGGGTGGCCAAAACCCCGCGAGACCGCGCCACAGGCGGCGTGAGGCGGTGGGTAATAGACGGTATCGCTAATTTCAGGCACAAAAAACCCCGCGCGTGGCGGGGTGTTGGTTCATTGAATAGCTTATTCTTCTTTATTTCCGCGACGGTAAGCGGCCCGCATTTTCTCCGCCATTTGCGTATGAACTGCGGTAGCGCTTTTGCTTCCGATAAGCGGAGCGCGGGTTAGAGTTGATGCACCACCAAGAAGCGACATTCCTATCCCAAAGCGAAAGGCGTTGATCTTGTGTTCGTTGGCTTCGATATAGGCGTTTACCCTGTCGAGTTGAGGCCCATACCCTGCTTTTAGCAAAACCAAACGCAAGCCCACCATGCCGAAAACGAAAGCGATGCTGACTGCGGTAAAGATTGAAAATTTGATTATTGGTTCCATGGTCTGTCTCCTAGGTCGTTAGATGCACGGCTCGTGCATTGCTTATTTCTCTGGTTCGGGTTTTTCAGGACGAATAATGTTGCTGTTCTCGCTTGCTGGGTCATTGCCGGTTTCTTCCTGCTCAGGCGTGTCCTCAGAGCCGTTAGACGGCGCGGATGAAATGTTTCCAAGCGAAGACGCGCTTTCCATGCCTGGGACGCTTAGAGCGACCATAGAGCCAGCGGTTTTCATTGCAGCTCCAGCCAGCTTCCGTCCTTTCTCGCCGGATTGTCGGGATGTATTCGGAGCATTGGAAGGCGAGCCGCTGGAACGTGCCGGGCTGCCACCGCCTCCGGTTATAGTCGAGGCTGGACTTGTGTCGGCTTCACTCTGAGGGCCTTGCGGAGCATTACCGGCAAGACTGGAGCCAAGACTTTTGGCTAGACTGCTAATACCGCCACCGGCCGAACTTGCGGCACCGCCTGCGAGCGCGCCTGCCCCTACGGCGAGGCCAGCAGCACCGGCTGCGCCCGCCATTGCAAGCCCGCCGATTGCAGAACCGCCGCCTAGCGATGTTCCGTTTATCATTCCAGCGATCAATTCCGGTATCGTCTTGGTCAGATAAGCGCAG
Organism: Rhizobiaceae bacterium; assembly: GCA_032057925.1. Classification (GTDB taxonomy): domain Bacteria; phylum Pseudomonadota; class Alphaproteobacteria; order Rhizobiales; family Rhizobiaceae; genus Brucella. The sequence continues at coordinate 156,058 of DAMCEK010000006.1, read as the reverse complement.
ATAATTGCCAGTCCCGCAATTGTCAGGGAGGATGCGGAATCCTTCGTGTAGGCCTCGACCCAGGCGTCGGCGCTGGCCGAGATCACAGAAACTATCAGCGTCAGAACAAACAGCTTTGCACCAACAGAGACGATGTATTTAAGCGGTGAAGTAGCAAACTCACGTGTCCAGGATGAGCCGCCGAAACCCATCAGAAAAACGCCTGCGCAGATGATGATGTAGGATTCAACGAGCGTTACAAACATGAATGCCGCTATGAACGTGAAGCACAGAAGTACGATCACGGACATGAAGGAGTTGAAAACGGCCGTACCCGGAGACAGGGTGAAAATGCCATCAGCCACGGTATTGGACAGCGTTACAGCGATTGCCAGCACGTCGCCGGGATAGAGCATTTTGCCCATCCCTCCCGCACGCCCTGCCGCTTCTCGGAAGCTATCGACCATCAGCCCGCCCCAACTTGGAAGGTACGTTATCATCATGGAGAAAAACGATGTGACCATGATTAGACGCAGGAGGTCGGCAATAACGCTTCCAAGCTCCAGATTGCTATCAAGCGCCTTCAATCCAAAGGTCCAGACCAGCTGGATGAGAGCGAGACTGAAAAGCAAATAGGTGGCATACTTGCCAAGTTCTCCAGTCCAGCTATTCGCGGTCTCGTGTAAGAGGTTTAGGAGCGAACTCGCTTCGGCGCTAGGGTCAGCTAATCCACTACCTTCCGCTGCAAAAGCGCCCGTGCTCAAAATCAGAAGTGAAGGCAGAATTAGAACAATCCAAAATGTGTTTTTCGTCATAATTAAAACCCTCGCTTAGGGCTGCGAATAGGCTCGCGTGAAAAGAATTCTTGATCTGCTTTGGTGTCATGCACCGAGGCTTCACAGGTTCCGAAGCTCGCGCCCGAAATGGTCGCTATCGCACCACCCAAAAGTGCCGAGGTGAGGCACAGGCTCAAAAGAACAATCTTTGAAATAGTCATAGTCAGAAACCTACTTTTTCGCTGCGTACAGGCTTCCTTTCGAAATACTGCTCATCGGCGGCACCCTTGGCGGTTTCCTTTTCCGTTGTTGCCGCGATGTAGTTGCTTTGCAGCGTGATTTGCGTTGCGGTCAGATCTCGCAGCTTCTGGAGCTGTTGGACGTTCTGCGCTGCAATCTCGTTACCCGCCTGAATGGCTTGCAATCGTCCGGTGGCGTTTTGCGACCGCTGCACAACGCGATTGAGTGCCCGATCTTCCTGCTCGAACGCGCCCACGTTCATTCCTGCTGCCCGCATGGCAGACGTCGCGTTGTCGAAGCCCTGCTCTGACCATTTGCGCTGGCGTTCGCTGATGTTGCCGCCGTCAAACTCACCGGCCGATTTCAGATAAGCGTCGTAATCCTTGAATTGTTCACGGAAGCGCTTGTCCAGATCGCTGATGTCGCGCCCCAAAGTTTTCGTATTGGTGTAAACATCTGCTACGCGTCGAAGGTCGCCAGTAATGGACTGATAAAGGCTTTCAGGCAGGGCAATGCCCTGCTTAATCATGTCGTCGTACTGGCGCATTTGCGTTTGCAGCTGCTGCGCGGTGTTCAGCGCCGTCTCAACATCTTTCGCGTACTGCAACGCCTGCTGCATTGTCGTAGAGCAGTTGGTGCAATAGACCGTGAATGCCTTCGCTTCGGAAGCATAAAAAGCAGCAACCGGAATGAGAGTGGCAGTCAGCGAAACAGAGAATGCAGCGCCTGCAAAAAATTGAAGTGATGTTTTCATTTTGTTCTCCAGCGTATTGGGCCTGTCACTTAAGGCCGGGTCATACTGTTTTGGATTTTTCCTGACGCACGCGGCTCAGGTAGGTACTCAGCTTGGCGGGCGTCATCTGGACACCACGTTTTGCGAGAATCTCGGTTATGGCTTTCAGTGGAAAGCCCTTGGCTTGCAAAGATGATATTTCATCCTCCAACTCACGAATGACGTCCATCTGGCTCATCCATTGTGGGGCAGGTGTTACATCCGCCGCTTCCCTGAGTTGGACCCTCAAACCCTCGATCACTTTGTTAGTGATACGCGGGGATATGCTCATATAAATTTACTCCTAGTAGATGATGATGTTATCAAAACTCATTAAATAATCTTACATGGATTAATATAGAAATCGACTTATGTGGCGTAAAGTTATGTAAATCCATATATTGGATTGTGCAATCCAGTATCAAATCCTCAATCAAAAATATTAATTACGCGATTATTTGCTATTAAACGCAATTATCTGCGACGATGCGCGGTTTTACGCAATCATGCGCGACGATGTGCGAATAAATGCGATTTATCGGCTTTTCTGTACGAAAAATAGCAAGTTGACTTACAATTGCGTAAAATTGCACGCAGAATGATGGCAAGATGTGTATTGTACCGGTACAGGCTGCGCCTTTCCCTGTCCAATACCGTACCTTACTCGCTTGCGGCCCGACGGAATCTTGCTCTGCGAGGCTGGCAGTCGCTACCGCGACAAGCACAAATCTGATAATTTGGAGGCTCTATGAAGAATGTGGCTGAACCTGAACAGTCACCGGTCGAAACTAGAGGTGGCCGCCCACGGAATCGACGTATTGAGGTTTGGTTGACACCAAAAGAAGAAGCTGAATTGGCGGCGAGAGCCCATGGAACAGGACTTTCGCGCTCGGCATACCTTCGTAATATTGGGCTTAACCACCCGATACGATCCGTTGCAGATTTGAAGGCCGTAGCGGACCTAGCCAAAGTGAATGGAGATTTGGGCCGCGTCGCGGGCATGCTCAAGCTTTGGCTGTCCGAGAAGCGCGGGCAGGGAGCGAAGCCGATAGACGTTGAAAAGATCATGCAGGATTTTCGGATGCTTCAACACCAGGTGCATAAGATCATGGGACAAGTAGTACATAAAAGATAAAATACAGAAACCGCCGCGACGAAGCATCTTTATTTTCCTAAAAGCAACAGATGTGAATGCTCGTCATTATGTGCAGCATATGAATGCTAATTAAATGGCTTACTTTACCATTTCAGAGATCTACACAATAAGATTTTCCGAAAAATGGTTATGAGTTAGCTATCAAAAATTCTCTGCAATAGACACAATGCCTAATGCAGAGAATGAATAATCGAAAGCGCAGTTTTCTTAACATCTCATATTCAGAGTGTTTTGTCTCCTAGATAGCATTTGTTTAATTGCCATAAAAAACAAGATTGTGAGTATGGTTCCACGCTAACGCTATTGGATACCACCTGTTCCGTCCTGAAACCATTCATCGCGTTTTGCAACTTCCAGCAATTTACAAGCATTTTCACCGGCAATCGACCGTAAGGAGCCGTCTGCTAAAGCTACCCAAGATAGTGGGAAGTTCTCTGGGCGGGATGAAATAAGCTCAGCGATATGCTGCGGCATCGTTGTTTCATTCCCCAACGGTAACAATCCAACAGGGCCAGTAGTATATAGTTTTTCAACAGATGGAAGAATGCCATCCCAACTACCCTCGCGACAGGCCTCTGTGAAAGCCCTTAGGGCCAATCTACGTTCGGGGGTTCCTAGCTTGTCGTGTTTAGCAATCTCCAAAGCAGAGCGTAGCCTTAAGCTGCTACTCAGCCGCTGTCCGACGAAAGTTTGAAACCTTGGCGAACGAGAGAAGAACTTTGTTTCTTCGTCTTCACTAAGTGAAAGGGTGTAATCGCGACGCGAATTCCGAATTCTTGTAACATTATAATCACTCACTAGGTAAGACCATTGCTTTTCATCTAGCGAGGCGAGCGCCTCGTCCACCGCAGTACTAATTTTTATTATTGTCTTCGGAGATGCCCATAGCGCCATCAAATGCAAATAACGTCGTCGTTGAATCTGATCATCCTGATCCTGTAGCGTATTCATCCACCATTGAGGGGCGCCGGATTTAAGCCGAACGAAACGTGCCGATTGGACGAGTTGGTCAGTTTGATGGAGCGAACTTTCGTATCCAATTTCCGCAGTATTGCGCACGCCTGCAGCTAAAAAAGCAATTCTATCTATTGCTCGACAATCTCCCCAACTGCTGCGCAAAGTTTCTACTAAATCGGTCCATGGCTGAAGTGTAGTAGCCAATATTTGCGTCTCGTATTCAAGAAACCGATTGTATGCTTCTGTTGAAGGGTTTTGAAATTCTTGTGGTTCGCTAATAGACGGTTCCCACCCGCCCATCTCTTCGGGAAAACCATCGTGCGATATGTGCCGACGGCGCGCAAGAAGCTCTCCCAAAGGAAGCGCCATTTCTTCATGAAAAACGATAGCGTACTGAAAACAGTTCAATTGACGAGCAAGCCAAGCAAGCTGGTTGTTAGGATCGCTTTTTATAGCGAAATTTGTGATAATAATATCATTAAGTAGGATAGACTTAGCACTTTCTAACCTTGAGGATCTCTCAAGTTCAGCAAATTGCCGTGCGCGAACTAGGGCCTTAACAATCGTGGACTTATCCTCACTTGCTTCTGGTACTGAAGTTATTGCATCTGAAGAAAAAATACCGAGCAGCTCGCCTAAATGAACCCAATCGTCTTCACGAATATTTTTGGAACAAGCTGTCCACCTCTCAACGCGCTCTTCCATGCTGGAATTTTCGCATATCGCTCGTGCCAGGCCTCGCATCTGATCAGGTTTAAGCATTTTTTCAGCATAGGACCATAGCACGTTCAGAAACTCTAACCGACCACTCCTGTCGGGCAGACCAGACCAATACGATGTACCAGCTCCTTCTGCATTTGCGAGCAACTGAGTGAATTGAGGTCGTTCTGTCACGAAGCCGATCACAGCTTTTACAGCAGGCTGATATTGACTGAAAACCCAGTCGCTCAGCAACATAAGTGCAAAACTACGTGAGTGGGTAGTTGGACTGACAAGTTTGTCTTTCGAAAGCTCCATTAGCTCGTTAACGAGAGTCATGATCTCGCCTTTGTTGAAACAACCTCCATAAAATCTAGCGACGTTTAGCCAATACGGATTTCTTACCAAAGCATTAAAACGATCGAGTTTGTCTCCAGTAGATTCTAGATCGTGTGTAGGATAGGGGGCAGTCTCGTACAAATGGCGAGCAGCGAAATACTCACGCAAAGGTTGGACCTCGAATTCTTAGGTCCCTTGCACGCGAGACACTAGAGCGCCAACGCGTTCAATGATACCGTTAAATAGTTCCTCAACTATGGTTGTGTCTTCGCCCTCCTTAAATAAGTAAGAATAGAGAGTTGTTCGCAAAGACATCTGGTCTATACTACCATTTTCGCCGGACTCGGCGGAAGTTTGCAACTTCCACGCCAAGTATCGATGGATGTCGATTAGAATGTCGCGATTATCACGAACTATCTCGCTCTTTTCTGATTCCCGACTAAAAAACATCTCCATATAAGCATCATACATTGCTGTACGCTTCTCAGGCAGTGATGCTCCTCGACTGTTTATCAATGACAAAAGGATCGTCAATTGCATAGGGTTTTTCGCTAGATATTGTGTATGGGATTCTTTTAACTTGGTATCAAGTATTGAGCGAAGTTGTACTTGCTCGCTAGGTTTCAAACCTTTGGCTACCATCCACTTCGTCGTGTATTCGTCGACATGTTTTCGTGCTAGGGGAAGCAGCTCTAAATAGGTCCATGTTTCAGGAGGGAACTTCACCGATTTAGCGAAAGCTGCTGGTCTGCTAGTGACAATGGTTTGCAAAGTGAACGAGCCGGACGACGAAAGTCGATTTACACCCTTCGAGATTTCATCCACCAAGGATTGCCGCAGGGCGATGTCGGCAACTTCGTCGAACCCATCTAGTGCCAAAAGAATATGGCTTGCTCTTGTGACTGCAGTTAAGTCCGATACGCTGAAATCATGCCCACCCGACAAGAATTTGACCTGTCCCGCAATAAACCCTTCAAGGGAACGTGGTTCATTTGCCGAGAGTTCGGTTTGGGTTGGCTGGAACGGATTTACTCCAGAAATCCATTTTGCTAGGTCACGCAAATCGACCCTGAACGGAATTCTGAGGGGGGCATTCTGGCAGTATGCTGACAGTCTCGTCAAATCAGATTTTTTATCGAGTAGCTTGGTTCGTAAAACTTGGCATATATATTGAGTGACAGTTGATTTTCCTTGCCCCGGAGCGCCTTCCAATACGATCCTTGAAACGTCGTGGCCATGCTTCTGTGAAATGAAAAATTCCGCAGCTCGAATATGTTCCTCTCGCATATGATAAGTTAGGAGTTCTGTGTGCTCCCAATAGCGGTCAAAATGACCTCTGCGTGGTATTCTTCTGTAGTTTTCAATGTGATGTTGAGTATGGTCTGATACTCTCATAGGCAGGTCGACAAAGAGTTCCGCCATAGTGCTACGCAATTCCGTTTGTTTGAATTTCAACTCCTGATCTTCATCAAACTGAGCAGTCATATAAGCTCGAATTGCGATACGGCGCCGTTCTTCATCTTCGCCAAACTGACCTTCAACTAGTTTTTGCAAAAGGTCGCTAGCTTTGAGAATTTCGGGATAGCTCCATTTAACGCTCGAGTTGACATCTAACCTTCGGTCAAGGTCGTCCCTCCACCAACAATACGCCTCGATACCAAGTTCTTTCGACAATAAGTCGTTGACTTTATCAATAGATCCAACGTCGGGATGAGCGGTTCCCTTCAAATTAGTAATTAGATAGTATTTCTTGAGCCCTTTATTTTTAAGTTTCTCCACTTTATCACTTTCTAAGTGAACAATTGCCTCGATCATATCCCTTTCTGACCGGCTGTCTGCAGCATTCTTAACATACTTGACTTGGTATACGATTACTTCGGGGGCAGAATGCCGCCCAGCCTGACTGTTTAACACATGGCTTAGTAAATAGGCATCTCGACCACCATCCGGCTGCCCAGTAGGTAGACATTGGGCGTTCGGATGTGCGGCAATAATAAGAGCCTGACAGAGTTCTTGGAAACGTTCATCACCTAATGCATCATAATGGTACATTTGAAGCCATATCCCCGCTAACTGCTTTCATTATTACGTATATCAATAAGCTTTGAGGATTAACAATATGCAGATGTTGAATTCGATTGACTCAACCCCTTGTTTAATATGGTTAGTGAATTTCACAGTTTATATTTTATATAAAAATAAACAAATAGTAATTGTTCAACCCTGAATAATAATACTAGTATCATCGAAAATATAATTCGATATATTTTATATTGAATTCACTAAAAGGAATAATTAATTAGTATAATTTTAAAATGAATTTAAATAGTATTATATTATTTTTATATCCGGTTTTTATTTTTTGAAACTTATCGATATGCTGGTTTATGTCTATATACTAGCATTTTGGGTAAAGTTTATTGCGATTTGTATGCCGTGGGATTTTCAATGGTATTTATTTATAAAAACTATTTAACTAATTGAATTTAATGCGAAATTAGCATCGATAAATAATTGAGTGGGAATAATTTGGCGTCTGGTAAAGACTGGCACCGAAGAGCATGAAATAGCAGCTAAGCCCGCGTAATTGCGGGCTTTTTTCTTTTTTGGTGCTGCACTGGCTGGCACGTCCAAGAAGAAATTTTTCATGGCATGAAAATGGTATTTCGCAGCCCGATGCCATGCTATCAGCGCGATACCATGACCGCCAAATTCCCGGCATCATGGTATCGAAATTAATTAAATCACTGATATTAAAGGAAATAAACGCTCTAATTTCCCAGTTTTCAATCATGGTATTTTCAGAGCGTTGAAAGGCCGTGTCGTGCTGACCGATACCAAGCTGCGCAACCTGAAACCGCAAGCCACGCTCTACAAAGTGAATGATCGCGACGGGCTGTATGTTGCTGTAACTCCTGCGGGTTCGATCTCTTTTCGTTAAAACTAAGCTATCCACGGATGGCAGGAGCCGGTCACTTTCGGGCGCTATGGTGCAAGCGGCATCACGCTTGTCGAGGCGAGAGACAGGGCGTATGGGGGATGTGGAGATATTCCTCAGGTGGGCGGAGAAGTGTCTGCGTGTCTATCAGACGGTGGATTTGGTGTGGCTTTGAATCTGTAATCCGATCAAAGCTCTGTTGCAAAGTGATATAAAACTCAGATTTTCTGCATTAAAAGAACGTCAGCTTGAACCCCGCTATGTCAGCTGCTTGGCGGCGGCATGCGACTTTATTTCAGAAATAATGGGATTTGGAATCCTTCGGTCGACACCATAAGGCGGCTTGCCGAACAACTGTGCCCGCTCGATTATCATCTGGGCAAGTTCAGAGGGAACCTGTCCCCAAAAAGACGATGGGCTACTTGTCGTAGACCACCAGATTGCGTTGATCAGACGATTGTAAGCCATGTGATTTCGCCCAGTCATTCAGCGGCACCGCGACCACATCAAGTCGAGGTTTCGGCCCAGATGGTAATCGAGTTCTCATCCACGCGTGGACTTCAAGCTTCCCCGTATGATCGGTATGCGAGGCCGAGCATCCGTCTGCGAGAACTCGTCACCAGCAACGTCGCAGCCGCGTAGCTGTCCGCCCACGCAAGAGAGGTCGCCTCCACCTGATATAAACAGGATTATGTTGACTAGTATGGAAGTATGTAGGATAAGAACCATATTCACCACCACCTGATGGGAGCAGATGTTGGGCTTTAATGAATTGAATGATGTCTTGCCTATTGCGCCTCAACTCTATGAGGGGCTGCGCAAGCGTATCCTGTTTGCCCAGTTGCGTCCCGGCGAACTCATCTCTGAAACGGAAATTGCGAAATTCTATGGCATTTCACGGCAACCTGTGCGTGAGGCTTTCATCAAGCTGGCAGAAGCCAAGCTCGTCCAGATCAGGCCGCAGCGCGGTACGATGATCGCCTATATTTCCCACGAAGCCGTGATGGATGCCCGCTTCGTGCGCGAGGCCATCGAGGCCGACGTTGTCAAGCAGGCGGCGGAAAAGTGTGATGCTGCGGGTAGGGCCGAGCTGAAGGCGCAGCTTAACGCTCAACGGCAATATAGCACGATCGACGAGAAGGAATTTTTGCGCCTCGACGATCTCTTTCACCAAACGCTGGCGGAGATCTCCGGTCATTCCAGTGCGTGGACGATTATCGAAGATCTCAAGGTCCATATGGATCGCGTTCGCTATCTGAGTGTGCGTGAACCGCACATGAATCTTCTTATTAACCAGCATCAGGAAATCGCGGATGCGGTGTGCGCGAACGACCCGTTGCATGCCGAGACTAAAATGCGCGGTCATCTGCGAGAAATTCTGAAATCACTGCCTGAACTGGAAGCAAACCGACCCGAATTCTTCAGTGCCAGAGGATGACGATCGAACAACGAGACTATTAAGCTATGGAGGATAGCATGAAAACTTCACGATTGATGACGAGGATGCTTGCCGGTTTGGCGCTTTCGGCCGCCATGGCCTTCAGTGCGCATGCGCAGGAAGTGACCCTCAAGCTGGGCCACCTTGCCAACGAAGCCAATTCTTGGCACAAGGCGTCGGTACTGTTTGGCGAGGAAGTCGCCAAGCGTACCGAAGGCCGTGTTGCAGTACAGGTCTATCCCAACGACTCGCTCGGTCGCGAGGTCGATCTGATCAACGGCATGCAGCTCGGTACTGTGGAGATGACCATCACCGGCGAAACCCTTCAGAACTGGGCGCCGATGGCCTCCCTGCTTGCGCTGCCTTACGCCTACAAGTCGCTCGAACATATGGATGAGGTTGCATCCGGCGACATCGGCAAGCAAATCGAGGCGCAAATCCTCGAGCGCGCCCAGGTCCGGCCACTCGCCTATTTCGCCCGTGGCCCCCGCAACCTGACGGCCAATCGCGAGATCAAAACACCGAGCGAGCTGAACCGTTTGCGCCTGCGCGTACCCAACGTACCGCTCTTCGTGGATGTCTGGATGGCGATGGGTGCCCAGCCCTTGCCAATGGCTTTCTCCGAAGTTTTCACCTCGCTGCAGAACGGCACATTAGCCGGGCAGGAAAATCCGCTGGCGTTGATCCAGTCCGCTTCGCTCAATGAGGTTCAGAGCCATGTGAACGAGACCGAGCATGTCCGTTCCTGGATCTATCTCGCCATTTCCGAGCAGGTCTGGAGTCAATTGACGGAAGAAGATCAGGGCCACCTTCAGGAAGCGGCGAAAGTGGCCCAGGAGTTCGAGCGTAAGCAGTTTCTCGCCGACGAGGAAGCCATCCGCGCCGATCTCGAAAAGAAGGGCATGACCTTTGTGAAGGTTGACCAGCAGGCTTTTGCGGACGCCTCACGCGATGCCGTGATCCAGAATGTCGACGAAAGCATCCGCCCGATCGTCGAAGACTTGTTCAAACAGTAAGCAGGCAGGTCCGGCCTGCCCAAGGTCGGGCCATGCTCAACGCTTTTCGTGCGCCCACATGAACCCCGACGGGTCCGAGGCGCATTGCGAAAAATGTAGAACGGTTTTCGAAAAAAGCGTGTAAATTCAAAGAATTACAGCGCCGATCTGATTTATTAAAATTGAAAAGCGATCTAGAAGGGGCTGCCCTCAAATGTCGTCACCAACACCAATCCTGCCCGAGCGCGTGCTGAATATGCTGTGCCGAAGTGCGGTAGGAATCATGTTCTTCATCTTGGTCGGCGTTGTCATGCTGCAGGTTGTGACGCGGACGCTCGATCTGCATGCGCCTGTCTGGACGGAAGAATTGTCCCGTTACCTGCTGCTTTACATGACGGCATTCGGACTTGGTCTTTCGCTGATGACCGGCGATCTTGTCAATGTGGATCTGGTTCAGGAAATCGTGCCCGAAAATGTATCGTGGTGGATGCGGCTTGTGTCTGCAATCGCCACCGCAGTGATCGGAATCGTTATGATCTACCCGGCCTGGCGTTTCACCCAGATCGGTGCATTTCAGCTCTCACCTACGCTGCGTTGGCCGATGAGCGTCATGCACGCTTCAATTCTTGTTTTGTCGATCACCTTATGCCTGTTCGGGCTGTTGCGCGCCTTCGCCATGGTCACGGGCCAGAGCGACGGCCGGCCAGTTCCGGAGGAGTTGGAATAAATGGATATCTTCATTCTTCTCTTGGTCTTTTTTGGAACGCTGGCGATCGGTGTTCCGGTCGCGATCTGCCTCGGCCTGTCATCGCTGGCCTATATTCTGGTTGCGGGTCTGCCGGTCGTCATCATTCCGCAGCGCATGTATGCGGGCATGGACGTATTCGTCCTGCTCTGTATTCCCGGATTCATCCTGGCGGGAAACCTGATGAATTATGGTGGCATCACCGAGCGCATCATTCGCCTCGCCAATGCAATGGTCGGTTGGATGCGCGGCGGTCTGGCAATGGCTAATGTCGCCGATTCCATGATGTTCGGCGGTGTTTCGGGCACGGCGGTCGCCGATGTTGCGGCAACCGGCGGCGTGATGATTCCTGGCATGAAAAAATCCGGTTATACAGCCCAGTTCGCCGCTGCCATCACGGCTGCTTCGGCAACCGTTGGTCCCATGCTGCCGCCCAGCGTGCCGATGATCATTGTAGGTGCGTTGTCGGGCATTTCGGTTGGTCAGCTCTTTCTGGCCGGTGCTGTGCCAGGCGTGCTGATGGGTATTGGCATGGCGATCACGTGCTATATCCTGGCGGTCAGGAACAATTTCCCGCGACAGGAATGGAAAGGCTTTAAGGAATTGTTTGCAGCCTTCCTGGCAGCGTTCTGGGCGCTTGCCATGACTGGCCTGATCCTTGGCGGCCTGTTGACCGGTATCGCGACACCAACCGAAACGGCTATGGTCGCCTGCGTCTACGCCTTTATTATCGGTGCCTTCGTGTATCGTGAACTGCCAATCCGTAAAGTCCCAAAAATTGTCGTTAGCAGTGCTGTTTCGTCTGCGGGTATTCTGGCTCTGGTGGGCTTTGCCAATGTTTTCGGTTCGATCCTCGCTTCGGAGCGCATCCCGCAGCTTCTGGTTACGACGGTTCTGTCCATCACGGAAAACCCGATTCTGGTGATCCTTCTCATCAACACGCTGCTCCTCGTGATCGGCATGTTCATGGAAACGATCGCAGCTCTCATCATCCTGTTCGTGCCACTGCTTGGCCTTGCGACCAGCGTCGGCATCGACCCGTTGCATTTCGCGACTTTTGCAGTGTTGAACCTGATGATCGGTCTGACGACACCGCCGGTCGGGATCTGCTTGTTCGTTGCGGCTAACATCGCGCGGGTACCGTTGGGTGGGGTGATCAAGGCGGTATTTCCGTTCCTTGTATCGAATACGATCGTGCTTTTTATGGTGTCTTACTATCCGCCCTTTGCGACATGGCTGCCAAAACTCGTTCTGGGTGCAAACTGATGCTAGGAACGGGCCGCGCGCTCGCCGTATGGCCCGTTTCCAACCTTGCTTGACGACACGCTTTCTTCGGAGATTATCATGTCAGACCTGATCGCCTGCAGGCTTCATGCAGAGCATGATTTACGTATCGAAACGTTGGACGAGCCGGTGGCGGGTGAAGGCGACGCCATCATCCGGGTTGAACGAGGCGGCATCTGCGGGTCGGATTTGCATTACTATCACGCGGGCGGCTTCGGGCCGGTGCGGGTACGCGAGCCGATTATTCTCGGCCATGAGGCGGCGGGCGTCGTGGAAAGCGCGCCGGAAGGCTCCGGTCTCACCGCTGGTCAGGTGGTTTCGCTCTGCCCGTCGCGGCCATGTGGTCATTGCACCTATTGCGACCAGGGCGTCGAGCGCCATTGTCTCAATATGCGTTTTTCCGGTTCGGCTATGCGTCTGCCACATGAAAATGGTTTCTTCCGCTCCCGGCTCGCCCATCCTGCACGGCTCTGTATCCCGGTGGGCGAAACCACGAGCGTACAGGCGGCGGCGGGAGCCGAACCCCTGGCCGTTTGTCTGCACGCTCTGACCTTTGCTGGTGATCTTTCCGGTAAACAGGTGCTGATTACCGGAGCCGGACCAATCGGCGCGATCTGTACGGCGCTTGCGCGCAAGGCTGGTGCGGCGCAGATTATCGTTACCGATGTTCAGGATTTCACGCTCGGTATTGCCGAAGAGATGGGCGCGCATAACATCGTCAATGTCGCGTCCCAGCCCGATGGCCTTGGAGCTTACGCTGAAGGCAAGGGTACGATTGATGTCGTGCTCGAATGCTCGGCAAATGCGCAGGCAATCGGTCAGGCGATTGCGATCACGCGCCCGCTGGGTACATTTGTGCAAATCGGTGTCGGCGGCACCACGCCGCTCCCGCTCAATCTGCTTGTCGGCAAGGAGATCGCCTTCCACGGCACGCATCGCTTCGATCGCGAATTTGAGGAAGCTGTTGCAATGATTGCGTCGGGCGGCATCGATCTTTCGCCGATGGTCACGCAAGTCGTTCCCGCTGTCGAAGCGGTTCGCGCCTTTGATCTGGCGGGTGATCGCTCGCAGGCGGTGAAGGTCCAGTTAGACTTTGCGGCCTGATCATGCCGCCATCACCGATGATCGAGGATCCGGGGCCAACGCATTCACGATGCAAGGGGCTCAAGGGTGCAGGGAAGGCGCTCGATATCCTTGGCAAGATAGATTTCACCATGGCGCCTTGCGGCGTCAGATTGGCCCGCTCTTTCGGGGCAGATCGTTTATGGCCTTCGAAACAGGGCGAAAGCGTCCGGAAAGGTTTGGAATGAGACATACTTGGCGTTGGTTCGGACCGAAGGACATCGTGTCAATCGACACGATGCTGCAGGCAGGCGTCGAAGGCGTCGTCAGTGCCCTTCATCACATTCCCGCAGGCACTATCTGGTCGCCGGAGGAAATCGCCAAGCGGCAGAACGATCTCGCCCGCATGTCCGATGGATCGCCATCCGGTCTGCGTTGGGAGGTGGTGGAAAGTCTGCCCGTGAGCGAGGCGATCAAGACCCAGACGGGCGACTGGCGCGCGCATATCGAAAACTGGATCACGTCCATGCGGCATTTGAAGGCCGCTGGCATTAACGTTATCTGCTACAATTTCATGCCCGTGCTAGACTGGACGCGCACCGATCTCCATTGGCGGCGACCGAATGGGGCGACCTGCATGCGCTTCGATTTTATCGATTTCGCGGCTTTCGATATTCATATTCTCCGACGCAAGGGCGCCGCGGCAGACTTCCCCGCAGATGTGCGGGAAGAGGCGGATCGCCGCTTTGCCGAGATGGACGACGCACGGCGGCAAGATCTGGCACGCAACGTCGTGTTCGGTCTGCCGGGAGCCGCCGAATCCTTCTCGCTCGAGGATGTCCGCAATCTTCTCCAGACCTATGCGCCTGTCACGGATCAGGTTCTGCGACGCAATTTCAACGCCTTCCTTGAGGAAGTCGCGCCGGTGGCACACGAACTGGGCATGAGGCTTTGCTGTCATCCGGATGATCCGCCGTTCCCGTTGCTCGGCCTGTCGCGCGTCATGTCAACGGAGGCCGATTATGTCGAGCGCATGCGCGCGGTCGATCTGCCTGCTAACGGCATCACCCTTTGTTCCGGCTCGCTGGGCGTTCGGCCAGACAATGACCTGCCGGGCATGATGGAGCGGCTGGGAGATCGCGTGCATTTCTTGCATCTTCGAAACGTCACGCGCGACGATCCGCACGCGATCCGCAGTTCCTTCTTCGAGGATGAACATCTCGGCGGGCAGACCGATATGGTGCTGCTGATCGACGCTATCGTGCGTGAGGAAAAGCGGCGCAAGGCAGCTGGTCGAGGGGATCACCAGATTCCGATGCGGCCCGATCATGGTCAGAATATCCTTGACGATCTTGGTCGCGGCGGCCAGCCAGGCTATCCAGCGATCGGTCGTCTAAAAGGCCTGGCAGAATTGCGCGGCGTTGAGCGGGCATTAAGTCATCCGGGGCGCCAATGATCGCGCGGCTGAGCGACCTCTCCGGTGTGCCCGCGACGGTACAGACACCGCGCTATAAGCCGCACGAGCATGGCGTTGGGATTCTGCATCTGGGGCTCGGCGCCTTCCACCGCGCCCATCAGGCTGTAGCGACTGATGACGCGCTTGCGGCGGAAGGCGGCGACTGGCGCATTCTCGGTGCCAATCTGCGCAGCCGCGAGCTTGCGCAGGCCATGCGCGAACAGAACGGGCTCTACACGCTGCTGGTCCGCGCCGAGCAAGAACAGGCGCGTATCATCGCTTCACATGTGCCGTGCGCAATCGGCGGCGATGCGGCGCGTATCATCGAGGCAGCTTGTAATCCCGCCATCCGCATTCTGTCTCTGACCGTTTCAGAAAAGGGTTATGCGATCAATCGCAAGATGATGGATCTGGACATTCACAATCCCGACGTTGCGACTGATCTCGCCAATCCGGCCCTGCCGCAAAGCGTGCCCGGCGTGATTGTGGCGGCGCTGGTGAAGCGCCGTGCCAGCGGCCTTGCTCCATTCACCCTTTTAAGCTGCGACAATCTTCCAGAAAACGGCCGCCTTCTGAAAGCGTCTGTGCTGGGCTATGCGCGCCGGATCGTCCCCGATCTTGTACCCTGGATCGAGGCGGAAATCGCGTTCCCCTCGACAATGGTCGATCGTATCACACCTGCAACCACCGACAGAACGCTGGCTGATGTGGAGGCTCTCATCGGGTACGCCGACCACGTAGCGGTGGAAACAGAACCGTTCAGCCAGTGGGTCATCGAAGATAGTTTCCCGCAAGGTCGTCCGGCATGGGAAGCAGGCGGCGCCCAAATGGTGGTCGACCCGCAACCCTATGAAGACATGAAACTGCGCATGCTCAACGGTGCGCATTCCCTCATCGCCTATGGCGGACAGCTGCTTGGCCATGAGTTTGTACGCGATGCGGTCGCGGACGAAGCGTTTCGGAAGCTGATCGAACGCCATATGCGTTGCGCTGCTATCACTTTGCCAAACAAGCAAGGACTTGACCCCTCAGCCTATCAGACAGCACTGCTGCAGCGGTTTGCCAACCCTGCGATTGATCATGCCACGGCGCAGATTGCCATGGACTGCACGGAAAAACTTCCGCAGCGCTGGTTCGCGCCTGCGGCGCTGCTCGTCGAGGCCGGACGGAATGCAAGACCCTACGCATTTGCGACAGCAACGTGGATGGCTTGGCTCGAACGCATGATCGTGAGTGGCGAAGCGATAGGCGATATTCGCGAGGATCGCCTCAAGGCGCTGTTTCGCAGCCATCAAGGCGATGCCGCCATGCTGTGCCGCAACCTTCTTCGCCTTGACGGAATTGCACCATCCGTACTGCTCGACAATGAAGACTTCGTCCATACGACGGCAAAGCTCTTCCAGCGTCTCAGCGCCGAAGGCCTACGCGTCCGCTTAACAGGCGAGGCAACACTTCCGGCGTGATATGAGCGGCTCAGCTTTCCTGCTCGGCGATGAATTTTGCTTCCGCTACCTCCTGCGCAATGTCGTGCCGTCCGGCCCAGTGGCGTATTGTTTCAAAAGAATCCACACCGTGGTCGTACATCATTTATCCATTTTGGAAGCCGGAGAAGTCTGAGCAGATGGCAAGGATGCCGCCTTTGAGACTGTGTTTAAGGCGACATTGTTACGGTGTTTAATTATGCTATTTTCCCCTAAGATTGCGATCACAGAGAGATCTGGCCACGGGAAAAGCTGCGCCATCGACTATAATTTGACCTGTAGCTGATTTGTGCAGCATGTCAGCTGGATTATGGATTTGGCGTTGCGTGCCCGGCTTTCCGCAAACTCGTCAGGATAGCCATAGCGTCTTTGTAACGGATGTCACCTCTTTCGCACGTCTTACAAATCGCTCCCACATAGCGACCACCGGCGACTGTTTCTGCAAACAAGCCGGATTTGTAATTATGTCGTGCATCCGTCTCGACACTGTACCATTCACGCTGACCGATCTTGGTCAGTTGCAGGGGCTTACGTAATTCGGCGTCGCGACCGGTTGCGCGTAGCACGGCGCGCAGTCTGAAATACTTTTTGAGAGGAGAAGCATAGAGTGTTTGCAATTTTGCATCGTCATCACCTGCACCTTCGATGTCTTCGTTACGAAGCAGAATGGTGCAGGTTTCCTGCGACTGGTCACAATCGGCGCTTGCACAGGCCAGCTGGAAGCGCCGAATGCCGTCTTTACCCATTTCACCGTCTAGGGGTCCATTCACAAACCAGTCCTGCGGCAAATCTATCGTCATGTCATTTGGAAGGGCCAGTGTTTCTGCTGACGCTATAGACGCGAATATGAAAATTGGAATCGCAAATGCCACTAACCGGATCAGGCGCAAGGCTTTCATGGCGTCTCCTGCTCATTGTGCAGCTTTCCGATATGGGCTTTGACTGTGTGCTCGAATAAGGTTTGTTGTTCGGCGTTCAGGGCAGAAAAAGGTATCTGAATGATATCTGCATCCTTTCGTAAAAGAAACGCATAGTCGCCAACCCTCTCATATTCGCGAAACGTAACCCACTCAAAACGCAAGTAAAGGCCGTCTTCGACGACGACGACAGCTTCGTCGTGCAGCCTGACCTCCTGTTCGTAGGTGCGGATGCGGGCGTGCAACTCGGCGCCAAGCTGTCGGGCATGGGCGCGCCGAAGCCGGGGATGGACCAGCGCACCAGCCACAATGATTGCCCAAAGCCCGAGTGTCCATTTCCATAGATCGGTAAAGAACATTTCAAGCAGAAGCGGAGCCGCATAGCGCACGGGAACGCGTGATGGATCGAGAAACCACGCCACAATAACGGCTATTATCGGGATGAACAGCCCAGCGATCAGTAAAATTATCAACCCGAGGCGGCGCTGCCTGCGGACGACCGGGCGCTCCATCTGGTAAGCGAGCAAAGCGGCTCTGTCGGTCGCCGAGCGGATGAAGCGCATGCCAAGGATTGCCTCCGGCTCATCGGCCAGTTCGGCGGGCGTGAATTGCGTCTGCGCACCAGAAGCATCGGCCCGACAGGTTGCGGCCCATTGATCGAGCTTTTCGATCTGATCAGGGGTGATCTGTCCAAGCGGCAAAACATAGACGTCATCTACGTCCATCAAGCGGATGATGCGATAGCCGGGCGTATCCACCAGATCCGCGAGCCTGCGGCAACTGATTGCCGCGCGCTGGGCATGGACGTTTGCGACAAGCCCACCCGGCTCAAAGCGTAATACGAGATTTTGCGCCGGATCAAAATGCTCGGCCTTGTACCATTGCCGCAATTGACGCCGGATCATTGCGGGCAGCCGCAGATAGTAGATTAAAAGCGGCAGGATCACGAAAAACATCGGACCGAACTCCAGTCCGAATACGCCCGATTTGAACTGACGGCTAAAGGCTCCTATTCCGCCGCCATCCATCTTCTGCCAGGAAGAAAAGCCGGCGAGTAAAGTGAAAACCAGTATCAACCAGAGCAGAATGTAAAGAATGCGCCGACGCCGCGCCGCATACAAATCCTTGTAGGTGAAAAACCAACCTGCGATACGATCTTCAATTCCGATCGTGACCTCTATCGTGAAAGATTGCTCGGGTTGTTTGTCTTTTACATAAGAGACTGTCGGTAATCGCATCCTGTCTGGCTGCTCCATCACACTGTCATTATGAATCCGGCGATGACGATGCATAGCAATTGCGGTCAGACTTTTGCAAGTCGATGGCAGAAAATGCCGCTGTTCAACGTGCCGCCCCGAGCGGGGTTCAAGTCCCATAATTACTCTTGTAATTTTAATTATACATCTGTAATCATGGGCAAGCTGATCACAGGCGGAAGGCAGAGGAGCCTCCCGGGTGATATTTTCAAGCGGTCGGGCGGAGGGAGAATTTCGCTCGCGAACCACGGGAGGAATTTATGAACAAGTTTGCAATGCTGGCGGCTGTTGCTGCCTTTTCGCTGCCCATATCCGCCATGGCGCAGGACGCAGCCGGTACGACGAAGAAGGACAGCTATCGCTTCGTCATCGTTCCAAAGGTGGTTCATCCCTGGTTCGACAAGGTGAACGAGGGTGCGCAGCAGGCTGCTGCAGCGCTCAAGGCGCAGACCGGCGCCAATGTTGAAATCGTCTATTCGGCCCCCCAAAGTGCCGATGTCGTGCAGCAGAACCAGATCATCGACAGCGCGCTTTCCACGCGCCCGGACGGTCTCGCAATCGATCTTCTCGATCCTTCCGGCAATCGTGCCTCGCTTGAGGAAGCCCAGAGCCAGGAAATTCCGCTGGTGCTGTTTGACTCTGTCCCGCCTGAAGGCATGGCGATCACGCATATCGGGTCGGATTTCTGCGAGCAGGCAAAGATCGCCGCCCGTCGTCTGGTCGAGGTAATCGGTGGTGAGGGCGAAGTCGCGATCATGATGGGTGTACCCACCGCACCGAACCATTCGATCCGTGCCGAGTGCCATCGTCAGGTTTTCAAGGAACATCCGGGTATCAAGGTCGTTGCCGAAGGTATCGACAATGACAGTATCGAAATCGCACAGCAGCAGGCTGCGGCCATCATGCAGGCCAACCCCAACCTGAAAGGCTGGGTTGCGTCCGACGCGGCGGGCCCGATCGGCATCGGGCAGGCAATCACCGAAGCCGGTAAGGAAGGCAAGGTCACGCTGGTCGGCCTCGATAACCTGCCGGAAATGCTCGAAATGATCCGCAATGGCGTTGCCGACAGTTCGTCCGCCTCGCAGCCTGAATTGCAGGGCTACTGGTCGGTCATGGTGCTCTGGGCACAGGCAACCGGGGCTCCGGTCCCGGGCTACATCGATACAGGCAATGCCTTCCTCACCAAGGACAATGTCGGCGATTGATCCGTTTCGCTGCATTGCAGGAGCACGGGTTGTCCCGTGCTCCGTCCCTTTTCCTCTGTCCTGGCGTTTTATGGATATCGATCCTGTGAGAGCGCTGTGATAGCTGTCAGGTGTCCATCATGGCTTATCTTGAAACGAGCGGATTAGGCCGGGATTTTCCCGGTGTGACCGCGCTCGACGGCGTCGATCTCAAAATCGAACTGGGCCGAACGCATATTCTGGCCGGTGAAAATGGCGCTGGCAAATCCACGCTGGTTAAAATTCTCACCGGAACTGATCACGCGTCGCGTGGTCAGGTGTTAATTGATGGCCGTGACCCGTCCGACGATGCCTCGCTTTACAAAAATATCGCCTATGTTCCGCAGGAATTAACACTTTTTGCGCAGATGAGCGTTGCGGAAAACCTGTTCATGCCTTTCAGCCGCACCGGCCATGGAGGGTTCATCGTTAATCGCAAGACGCTGATGGGAGAGGCAAGAGCCTATCTCCACCGCTTTGGCATTGAGGCGCAGCCGGATGATCTGGTGGCCAATATTTCCGTGTCCGACCAGCAGCTTCTGCAGATTGCGCGCGCCTGCACCAATGAGCAGATGAAGGTGCTGATCCTTGATGAGCCCACCTCGTCCCTGACGCGTGTCGAGGTTGAACGCGTCTTCAAGGTTATTCGTGGTCTGCTCGACCGCGATCACGCAATCGTCTTTATCAGCCACAAGATGGAAGAAGTCTTCCAGATCGGTGACGATTATACCGTCCTGCGCAATGGTCGTAAAATCGAAAGCGGCAAAATCAGCGATGTCGGTGAAGCCGACCTGATCCGCGCCATGTCTGGTCGCGATCTTGCGCTAGACGAACATTTCCGGCCTGCAGCGCCCACAAGCGAAGTGATCATGGAAGTGCGCGGCCTATCGGGTGCGCGTTTTGAGAATATTAGTTTCGACCTGCGCAAGGGCGAAATCCTAGGCTTTGCCGGGCTGGTCGGGGCAGGGCGCTCCGAGGTCATGCAAACGATCTTCGGTTTTCTTGCCGCAAAGGCGGGAGAGGTAAAGGTCGAGGGTAAGAACTGGCCCCTCAACGACACGTCGCGCTCGGTTGCGGGCGGCATGCTTTATCTTTCGGAAGAACGGAAGCATCATGGCATTTTCCCGCTTTTGTCGCTGCGCGAGAATATCGGCATTTCGGTGCTGTCTCTGACCAGAGGTACGTTTGGCATCTCCGATCGTCGCGAGCGCAATATCGTACAAAAGATCATCGACGATTATGGAATCCGCACATCAGGAATGGGTAAGCGCATCGCACAATTGTCGGGCGGTAATCAACAAAAGGCGATCATCGGACGCGCCATGGCCACCCGCCCGCGCGTGCTGATTTTTGACGAGCCGACCAAGGGCATTGATGTGCGCACCAAGGCCGAGATTTATCGCATCATGAAAAATCTCGCCGAAGAGGGGGTTGGTGTCATTCTTGTCTCGTCGGAACTGACCGAACTGCAAAAATGCGCAAGCCGTATCATCACCATGCACAATGGACATATCACCGGCGAATTCATAACCGCCGATACCAACAATGAAACGCTCGTGGGCGCGATCTTTGGAACAGAGGTAAAAGCCAATGCAAACTAACCCCTTGTCCCATCTCATTCGCACACCGCTCGCTGGCGTTTTTGTGGCGCTCATGGTGATCTTCGCCCTGTCAGCGCTCATGTCGCCCTATTTTTTAACACCCTACAACCTTTCAGTGGTCGCGCGCGGGCTGGCCTTTGTGGGCCTCATCACCATCGCCCAGTCCATGCTCATGGTGCTGGGTGAACTCGACCTGTCGCTCGGCGTCATTGGCGGGCTTTGCGGCGTTGTTTCCGGAATCCTGATGGTACGTATGGGTTTCGAGCCCTATTCGGCAATGCTGCTTGCCATCCTGCTCGGACTTTGCCTTGGGCTGTTCAATGGTTTTCTTGTCACCTTCCTGCGCCTGCATTCGTTGGTGCTCACCATCGGTACCGCCGGAATTTTCGGCGGTGCCAATCTGGTGCTGACGCGTGGTGTGGCGATCACCGGCATCCCGCGCGATGTGCATTATCTGGGCCGTGGCGATCTGTTTGGTGTTCCGGTTCCCTTTATAATCATGTTCGTTGCATTGCTGGTGGCTACTTTCGTCATGCTGAAGACGCCGTTCGGTCGCTACATGTATGCGATAGGTAACAATCGCGACGGCGCACGCATGCTGGGCATTCGCGTCGACCGCGTCCGCCTTCTGGTATTTGGTGCAGCAGGCGCTGTTGCAGGGCTTGCGGGCGTGTTGATGGTGGCCCGTCTTGGCACGGCGCAACCGTCCATTGGTGACAGCTGGGTGCTGGCTCCGATCGCTGCATCTGTCATTGGCGGCGTTGCCACCACAGGCGGTATTGGCAGCCCGATCGGCGCGATCCTCGGTGCTGGCATCATTGCCATTATCGAGAACATTATCGTTTTGTTTGGCGTCTCGCCTTATTGGCAAGGCATTGTTTCGGGGGCGATCGTTGTTCTGGCCATCTCGTTCGATGCCATATCGCGTCGGTATCTCCGCCGGGATGCCAACTGACGCAGGCCTTAGCCAAGACGAATTCAGGAAAGCTTAAATTATGAATGAACAAGTCAGAACCAAGAAGCTGATCAATTCGCCGGAAAACATCATTGCCGAAATGATCGAAGGTATGGTCGGTGCACATCCCGACATGTTGCGCGTCGAGGGCGAAACGGGCCGCGCGGTTGTTGCCGTCGATGGTCCGCGCGACGGCAAGGTCGGTATCGTGGTCGGCGGCGGCTCAGGGCATGAACCTGCTTTCGCAGGCTATGTCGGCCGTGGACTGGCAGATGCTGCAGCGATCGGCAATGTCTTTGCTTCGCCGTCACCCGCCCATATTGCGGAAGCAGCACGTGCCGCTGATGGTGGTGCTGGCGTTTTGATGCTTTACGGTAATTACACCGGGGATGTTCTCAATTTCACCATGGCAGCGGAAGAGCTGGCGCAGGAAGGCATGGAAGTGCGCCATGTAGCGGTTGCCGATGACGTGGCATCGGCTCCGCTTGCCCGCAAATCGGAACGGCGTGGCATTGCTGGCGATTTTTTTGTCTTCAAGGTTGCGGGTGCTGCGGCAGACCTTGGTGAGCCGCTGGCGCGCGTGGAAGCCTTGGCGCAGGCAGCCAATGAAGCGACGCGCTCCATGGGTGTGGCGCTCAGCCCATGTTCGCTGCCACAGACCGGCAAGCCGAACTTCACCATTGGCGACGATGAGATGGAAATCGGCATGGGCTTGCATGGCGAGCCCGGTATTCGTCGTGAGAAGCTTGCGCCAGCCGACGAAGTCACCGATGAACTGATGGCATCCGTTCTGGAAGAGCTGGCGCTTAAAACGGGTGACCGGGTTGGCGTTCTGGTAAACGGTCTTGGGGCAACCTCGCAGATCGAACTTTATCTCGTCTTCCGCCGCGTGAAACAGATACTCGATGCCAAGGGCATTGAGATACACGCTTCATGGGTTGGTGAATATGCGACTTCGCTGGAAATGGCCGGGGCATCCGTCACCTTGATGAAGCTCGACGCCACCTTGCAGACATTGCTTGATCATCCTTGTCACACACCGGCATTGACGGTGGGTGCGGTTGAGGCTGGTAACCGTGAAAATGCGGCGCGACTCAAGACTGCACGCACAGTTGAAGCGCGACAAGATGCACAGGATACGCCGCGCAAACTTATCACCGATGGTGATGTGACACCCGCGATCTTCAAGGCAATGATGATGAATGTTGGCAATCAGATCATTGCCGAGAAAGACTGGCTTTCCGAACTTGATGGCATCATTGGCGACGGTGACCACGGCATCACAATGGAAATCGGCTGGAAAGCCGTCCAGCATGCCCTTGAAGACGGGCAGGGCGATGAGACGATCGAAGCTATCTGCAAGCGGATGGCCAAGGCGTTCCTTGATGCAGTTGGTGCATCCTCCGGCCCGCTCTATGCGACGGCCTTTTTGCGCGCAGGAACCGCGGTCAGCAACCGGCTCAATCTTGATGCTACAGGCATGGCGGACTGGCTTGCGGCCGCATCACAGGGCATACGGGATCGCGGACGCGCCGAACCGGGTGACAAGACGATGATCGATGCCTGGGTTCCAGCCGTCGAGGCGGCAATTGCAGCTGCGCAAAGCGGACAATCGACACTCGACGTGCTGATTGCAGCGCGTGACGGCGCTGAAGCGGGCATGAAAGCCACCACAGCTATGGAATCACGCCGCGGACGTTCGGCAAAGCTCGGAGAGCGTTCCATCGGCCACATAGATCCCGGTGCGGCTTCGACCTTTGTTACTTTGCGCGCAATGGCGCAAGCGTTGCAAGCCAAACAGTAACAACGGTGCAAGGGCTGGTTAGAGCGGCCCTTGCAATAGTGCGCGTGCGACACCTTCGTTGGTGACGAGACGATTGACATAGCCGCCGCGCAGAATTGCACGGATAATCGGTATCTTGTTAAGCCCGCCCGAGACGAGAACTGATGCCGGTTTGAGCTTTAGTTTATCGGGCGGCAAGGCAATGATTGAATCATTGAGAAAATGATCGACTGGCTGGCCCTGCGCATCAAGAAAATAGCCCAGAAATTCACCGACCGCGCCAAGCTTCAGCACCGCGTCAAGATTATCCTTAACGACGCGGATATGCGTGAGCGATGTCTCGGATGTCAGAGGGCCGCAGGATACGAGGCCGATATCGGCAATTTCGGTTCGGGCCAGCACATCCGTCAACTCGTCGCTTAGCAAGATTGCATCGCGGCTTTCACGATTGGCACAATAGATGGGGGCGGTGAGATAATGGCATTCTACGCCGAGCGCACGCGCAAAGTCCGTTGCAACTTCAAACGTGTTAGTCGAGGAGCCGCTGGTGACGCCGCCAGTCAGCCCAACCACCCAACTTTCCGGCCGGGGACGTGCACGCAGGCTGCGAACGGCAAAGCTTAGTGTACGACCAGAAGCGATGCCGACACCCATGTCGCGTGCGCCAATCAGCGTATTGGCCATCGTTCCGGCAGCTTCGCCGATGACGCGCTTCTGCTCCAGATAGTCATCCAGATCAGGCACGACGACGGCATCTACAAGACCGTAGCGCTTGGCTACCTTCTCTGCCAGTTCGATGCAGTCGGCAAGCGGCAGGCTGAGGTTCACCTGAATTTGGCCGGATTGCCGCACTTGGCCAATAATTTTGTTGACCTTTAATCGCGTAATATCGAGACGCTGCGCTATTTCCTGCTGGGTCTGCCCGCCGATAAAATACAGCCAGGCCACCCGCGTTCGTTCGTGTTCTTCATCGACAGACAAAAAATTCTCATTCATTCAATAGCCTTTGACACACGCCGCAAAAGTTCTCCGCGCTAACAGGGCTGCAAAGCAACACACCCCGCCCTACAAACCATTTCATAGATTGGGCTCAGGCAACAATGAATTTTATCAAATGTTGGGATTGATCGGGGCTTTTGCGTGTGGAAAATGGGGACTTTGCTGCGGTATCTTACAGCCTCTCAATCGTGATATTACAAGAAGCAATTGTAGTGCTGCATGTAACGCAGTGTGTAACCGTTTCTATCAATAAAAATGGCCCGGATATCCGGGCCATTTCATTGTTGTCAATCAGCAACGAAAGGTCTTCACCTCGTTTCCGCGTTGGATATTGCGATTGTCACGGTGAAGAGCAGCCTTGGCATCTTCTGTCTGATCTTCTTTCATGTGTTTAAGCACCATCGCCAGACGTTCCAATGCCACGGCCTTGTTGCGATGCTGTGAGCGCTCATTGCGTGCTGTCAGCTGTATTCCGGTTGGAATATGCACGACGCGAACAGCGCTATCGGTCGTGTTTTGATGCTGACCGCCAGGGCCACCGGCACGCAGCGTTTCAAAGCGTATGTCACTTGGTTGAATAAGGATCTCATCATTTCGCGGTCGCGCGACACGGCATACTGAAATGAACCAGTTCTGTCGTTTGTGTTGCGGTCGAACAGGACTTTTGAACACAAATTTCACTGTTCCACAAAATTCCTGCGCAATCTGATCTGCACCGTCCCCCTGCAAGGTGACAAATGCGGATTTGGGGCCATATCTGTCGACTGTCATTTCGGATGATATTTCGAACAGACAATCTCTTTTGTGCGCTTCCTCTGATAGTATTTGGATGAACCTGTTTAATGCGATACGGCATTCGGCAGGCCCGCTTCCCGAGGATAAAAGCAGATCAACGCTTTGCATGACGTCTCTCCTTCCTCTTGTGCGTTGCAGACTGATCTCGAGTTACATTCTGGCGATCAACGGCTTTTTTATACGTGATGAGCGGCCGCATTGCTGCAACCCGCTCGACGAGATTATGCGCCTCGAGATCTGCGACGACCTGAGTGCTATCTTTGTACGCGACCGCTGCTTCTTCGATAAGTAGCGAGCGATCATCGCAGATGGCTCTTCCACCCCAATTGTTTCGCGTCAACTGCTCACGGTCCGAATGCGATTTGCCAACCCGCCCATGCATGCTGGTCCGGTCATATTTGCGACCGGCTCCGTGAGAAATGGCGCCCAGAGACTTCTCTACACCTTGCCGAGCGCGGACGATGTAGCTGAGACTTGCGCGTGAGCCAGCGATGGGAACGAGATCGCCATCCTTAACTGCCGCAGCCCCTTTGTGATGCACAATTGCGTCCGGCACAACCCGGATCAGATTATGCGGTACGTCCGCAACAAGCGTTAAATCTGCACGCAGTGCTCTTGCTGCCCGCTCTGCAATCATACGACGGTTCAGCGCAGCCCATTTAACACATCGGTCATGCATCGCCATCCACTGCAAGGAAACCGGATCATCCACATGGAATCCAGCATTTGCTGCTTCACTGGAAGCGAAAAGTTCTGCCAGCACTGCAGCACCAACGCCGCGAGATCCCGAATGAACGAGGAGATACAAGCATTGAGCGTCAATCGGATGTTCAAATGATGACATGAAAATCTGATCGACAGCTTGTAACTCGCAGAAATGATTGCCGCCCCCAATGGTTCCCAGCGCCTCAGGAGAGAGATCGTCTGGTAAACCGCTGGCCAGCAATGCTTCTCTGGGGTCGCTAATCTGCTGGTGCTCCATTTCCCGAAGGCGCAGTTCGGCTTTGTCGATACGCAGTTTTCGCAACGGCAGATCGAGCGCGAAAAGTGCCATTCCGCAACCGATATCGTTGCCGATCAGAAGCGGATGCAGCTTTTGAGACAGAAGTGCTACACCTGTAGCTCCGTACTTCCCCGGATGCAGATCGGGAAAAGCGGCCAGTGTCTGCGCTCCGTCGAGGCGCGTCATGTCATCAAGCTGGCGAAGGGCTTCTCCTTCAATCCAGCTTTTTTCAGAATAAAAACGACGCAGAGTCGCCGGGATGCGTGTCCCGGCTTCAGGAGAGCCGAAGCTCTCATTTTGATTGCCCATGATATAAAACTCTGGATATGGGGTATCATCCGCTGGCATAGCCAGCAGCTAATCAGCATCCGTCAGTAAAGACTGAACTAGGCTGAGGCCCCTACGGGGCGAAGGATGATGGCTTGCATCGTCATGCTCCCTTTCCAGAAAAGAGCCACAATGGCTCCTCGAACGTTGCCTCTCTACAGATCATTTTTGCCGAAATCAACCACGAATAGCTTTCAAGCGGCCCAAACGGCTTGCATCAAGTCAACTTAGCGGCGCGGCGCGCGGCGATAACCAGATCGGGACTGTCGGACGTGATATAGGCGATGTCGCGTTCCATCCAGCGCTCGATCAACTCGCGCTCGTTGAGCGTCCACACGCCGAGGCGCTCTTTGGGAAACAGGGACGTGATGCGGTCGAACTCAGCCTCAAACAGCGCATAATGAACGCCGACATAGCGCACCAGCGGTTCGACGCTTGCAAAGAAATGCTCAAGCCCGCCATTGCGCTCCACCCATTCTTCATTGAGTGACACCAACCGATCAATCTCCGGCGCAACTTCGGCACAGCGCTCGACGACACTGCGGTCAAAGGAATGCAGCACGACATGGTCCTCAATCTTGCGGGCCCTGATGATCTCGACGGCTTTCTCGACCAGCCCCTCATAGGGCTCGCCGTTCGAGGCTGATTTGAGTTCCACATAAAGTTTCAGCTCAGGCTTTGCGCCAAGCACATCGAGCACTTCCTCAAACGTTGCAATGTGATCGGCGGTCACATTGCCCTGCTCGTCCTTGAGGTGAATGGAGCGACGCGTCTCATCGGTGAGGTTGCGGACATCGCCGTGACCATCCGTGGTGCGGTCGAGCGTTGCGTCATGGATAACCAGTATCTGGCCCGCATCGGTCAAATGCAGGTCGAATTCCACGCCTTCCACGTCCAGATCAAGCACGTTGCGAAAGCCGGTCAGGGAGTTTTCAGCCCATAGATTGCGCGCACCGCGGTGCGCCATGATCTCGATCATTGCGTTGGTCCTATTGCAGGGTCGGGTCAAGCTTGTCGCGCAGCCAGTCGCCGAGGAGGGAGATTGAAAGGGTGGTCAGCACGATCACAAGCGCGGGCGCCAGCATGATCCAGGGGGCCTGGGTGAGATAGTCACGCGCAAAGCCCACCATATTGCCGAGCGAGGTTTCCGGCGGCTGGACGCCCAGCCCCAGAAAGGAGAGGCTTGATTCCATCAGGATGATTTCAGGGAAAATGAGCGTCATCGACACGATCAGCGTCGAGGCGACATTGGGCAGGATGTGATGGAAATAGACCCGGAACGGCGTGGCGCCCAGTTGCACGACGGCATTGGCATAGCCTTGCGCACCAGCCGAAATCGCCAGCCCGCGCGCGATGCGCGCATAGCGTTCCCAGCCATAAAAGCCCATCAGGCAGATGAGAAGCGTCATCGAATTGCCGAAGAAAGCAAGTACCGCAAGGGCCAGAATCATGAAGGGAAGTGCGGCTTGAAAATCAGCCATCATCACCACCAGATGCTCGACCCATCCGCGAAAGCGCGCTGCGAGAAAACCGAGCAGCGTTCCGAAAAAGGCCGACAGGATCGTGGCACCAAACGCGATGATCATGGTCACGCGGATCGACTGGATCAGGCGCGAATAGACGTCGCGGCCAAGCTCGTCCGTGCCAAGCCAGTGACCGGGTGTTCCATAAGGAACAAGCCGCGCCATCAGGTCCATTTTAGTAATCGAATAGGGACGGATAAGATCGGCAAAAAATACCACGAACACCATAAGCGCGAGCCAGAGCGCGGCAAAGATTATGCTGACCGGCATGGCCGCACGCAGGCGCGAGACAAAGCCCGGCGCGCGTTTGTGATGCGCATGCGCGTCAATGCGTGGGGAGATCGTTGTGTCTGTCATGGTTGATCTCCTTAATGCGCGGATTTTGCCCTAAGGCGGGGATCAAGAACGCCGTAGAGCACATCGACCACGAGGTTGGCCACGACCATGCAGCTTGCAATGACCAGCAGCAGGCATTGCACAACCGCCAGATCGCGATTGGCGACAGAAACAACCAGAAGCCTGCCGATGCCGGGCCACGAAAAGATCGATTCCACCACGACCGCGCCGACGATCAGCACGCCGCCGACCAAAAGGCCTGCAATGGTCACGATTGGCACCGAGGCGTTGGGCAGAGCGTGTTTCCAGATGACATCGTTCCAGCTCACACCTTTGGCCGAGGCGGTGCGGATATAGGGCTGACCGAGCACCTCGATCATCGCCGAGCGGGAGAAACGCGCCAGAATGGCCGTGCCGCTGATGGCAATCGTGATGGTGGGCAGAATGCCATGGACCCATGTGTCGCTGCCGCCCGACGGCAGAACGCCAAGCTGGATCGAAAAGATCAGCACCAGCACAAGCCCCAGCACGAAGGAGGGAATGGTAAAGCCCAGAATAGACAAGGTGATCACGCCGCGATCGGCAAAGCCCTGCCGATGGAGTGCTGCATAAACGCCAGCCGGAATCCCCAGAGCGAGCTTTATGATCAGCGCCGGTATGGTGATTTGAAGCGTTGCCGGCACGCGCTGCAAAACGAGGTCAAGCGCCGGCGCCTTGTCACGCATGGAAACGCCGAAATCGAAGCTCAATATCCCTTTGAGATAAGAGAGATATTGCAGCCATAAAGGATCATCGAGCCCCCATGCCTTGCGAAAAGCATCGACCGATTGCTGCGGCGCATCGGGGCCGAGCATGATCTGTGCCGGATCGCCGGACATGCGCAGCACGACGAAAGCAAACGTCATGACCAGAAAGACGGTGACCAGCGCGCGCAGCAGACGGGATGTGATATAGGTGATCATGAAAGCCTCATGCCGCCGTTTTGACGGGATCGACAAAATGGCAGGCGGTGCGCCGGTCATATCCGGTCATGTCGAGAGCGGGCATGGCCGTGGGACATTGAAAGCCCGCCATGGGGCAACGCGGATGAAACACGCATCCATCCGGACGGTTGGCCGGATTGGGCGGCTCGCCCTTGAGGATCATGCGGTGTTCGAGCCGCTTTCCCGGAACCGGAACCGACGAAACCAGCGCTTTGGTATAAGGATGCTGTGGTGTTTCAAAGATCACACCGGACCCCGCTTCCTCGACTATCTTGCCCAGATACATCACCGCCACACGGTCGCAGATATTGCGCACGACCTTGAGATCATGGCTGATGAAAACCATGGCGACGCCATGGCGCTCCTGCAAATCGCGCAGCAGATTGACGATCTGCGCCTGAATGGAAACATCGAGCGCTGAAACCGGCTCGTCGCAAACGAGCAGGCGCGGGTTTGTCGCCAGCGCGCGTGCGATGATGACGCGCTGGCGCTGGCCGCCCGACAATTCATGCGGATAGCGCTCCCCCTGATCGCGGCGCAGACCGACCGACATCATCAGTTCCTCGACGCGGTCCTTCACATCGCGGCCTTTGGCGAGGCCGTGGATGCGCAAAGGCTCGCCGATCTGCGCGGCAATGGTCAGGCGGCGATCAAGGGCGGCGAGCGGGTCCTGAAAAACCAGCTGCATCTGGGCGCGCAGTTTGCGCCACGCCTGCGTATTGCGCGGCGGCATTGGCTTTCCTTCGAAAAGCACTTCGCCTTCCGTCGCATCATCGATGCCAAGCAGCATGCGCCCGAGTGTGGACTTGCCACACCCCGATTCCCCCACAATGCCGAGCGTCTCGCCGGGTTTTACAGTGAGGCTGACACCGTCGACGGCTTTGACCGGATCGCTCTTGCGAAACAGTCCGCCACCCTCATAGGTGCGCACGAGATTGCGGGCTTCGAGAAGAAAACTCATGCCATTATCCCTTGTGTCCTGAACAGGGTCTGGCCGAGGCCAACATCGGGGTAAGTGGCGGCAGATGCATTTCCCACATTAAAACAGGCGACGTTCTGAGCGCCGTTTTGCAGCAATTGCGGACTCTGCGTCTCGCAGCGCGGTGAAACCTGCGCGCATCGTGGTGCAAAGGCACAGCCTTGCGGCAGATGCCTGGGGTCCGGAACCGTTCCGGGAATGGCCCGCAATCTTTCGCGTCCGCCATCGAGCCGCGGAATGGCATCGAACAGACCGCGTGTATAGGGATGCTTAGGCGTTTCAAACAAATCCGCCGTCTGCCCGCTTTCAACGATCCGCCCGGCATACATGACGCAAACACGCTCACAAATCTGGCTGACAGCCCCCAGATCATGGCTGATGAAAACAATTGCCATGCCCGTATCGCGTCTGATCTCGATCAAAAGATCGAGTATCTGCGCCTGAATGGTAACATCGAGCGCCGTTGTCGGCTCGTCGGCAATCAGCACATCCGGCTCTCCGGCTAGGGCAATGGCAATCATCAGGCGCTGGCATTGCCCGCCCGAAAATTCATGCGGATAAAGCTCGAACCGTCGCGCGGCATCGGGAATACCAACCTGCTCCATGAGCCTTATGGCTTCAACTTGCGCGGCTTTGCCCTTCAATGCGCGATGCAGCGACAGGGATTCCACGATCTGTGCACCGACCTTTTTGACCGGATTGAGCGAGGAACTGGGGTCCTGAAAAATCATCGCGATGCTGCCGCCGCGAACCCCTTCCTGAACGGCGCGTTGCGCGCCGATAAGTTGCTGGCCGTCAACGACGACCGAGCCCGAAATCGCGGCCTTGCCCGGCAAAAGCCCGAGTGCGGCAAGCCATGTCACGGATTTTCCGCAACCCGATTCGCCTACGAGGCCAAGGGTTTCTCCGCGGTCGATATCCATATCGATACCGTGCAAAACCTGCACACCGTTGAATGAAACCTTCAAATCCCGCATGGAGACGAATGCCACCGGCTTCTCCTCATAAAGTCTACGGCATCGGCCCAAAAATCGGTTACGATTTTTGGAAATTGTCGATACCGTTTCGCCCAATAAAAATGGCTGGCGCTAGCACGCCAGCCATGGATGAAAAAATCAGGCTTTCCAGTTTTCTGCGCGGAAATCCATGGCAAAGGCCGCAGCGGCCTTCCATTTCAGGTCCTTCTTCATACCGGTAAAGACGGCATTCTGGTGCAGCACATTATAGACCGGGTCTTCGCGCTCGCAGATTTCAAGCATACGGCGGATGGCCTTCTTGCGCTCTTCGCGATCCGTCGAGGTTTCCATAACGACCGACAGCTTGTTGACCTCGTCGTTTGCCCAGTCCTTTTTCTGCTGCACTTCGCCATTGGGACCGAACTGAACCACCATCGGCGTGATCGGATCGTTGATGTTGTTGGAAGCCGACCAGTCGCGAACGCCTTTGACGCCTTCGGGATTGTGAATCTGGTCCCAGTTTTCCTTCATCTCGATCTCGACATTGAGACCGACCTGGTTCCACATCTCGACCATCACCTGTGCGGTGGATGTCTGGTTGGTGTAATAGTTGTTGAGCAGGCGATAGGGGATGGCGTCGCCCTTGTAACCCGCCTGCTTGAGGAGATCGCGCGCCAGTTCCGGGTTGAATTCCGGCGCCTGCCAGTCATCGATAAACATGTTGGACGCGCGAAAACTTTCAAACTGCAAACCGGCGGGCACAACTGTCTGGCCGCCCCAAAGCGCTTCAACGATGGCCTGACGATCAACCGAATGCGTCATCGCGCGGCGCACCAGCGGATCGCGCAGGATTTCGTTCTGGGTGTTAAAGATTGTCGTACGATGGTTCCAGATCGTGGAGCTTTGAATTTCAAGGCCGGGATTGTTCGCCACATTGGCAATCTGATCGGGCGGGAGATCGCAGGCAAAATCATATTGCCCGGAAATGAGACCATTGACGCGGCTTGAGACTTCCGGCACTTCGACGAAGCGAATGCGCTGCAAAGGCGGACGCGCACCCCAATATTCGTCATGCGCTTCAAGCACCAGTTCCACATCCGGCTTGAATTCGGCGACCTTGTAAGGTCCGGTGGTCACGGGCTTGCGCGCCCATTCGGTATAGGATTTGGCTTCATCCCATGCGCGCTTGTTGGCAATCTGCGATCCAAAGGCGTAAAGGCGACCTTCAAGCGTCACGTCAGGCGTCGCATTGTGAAAACGGACGGTATATTTGTCGACCGCCTCGACGCCACGCAGCGCTGGCCACAGGCGGCGTGAAACACCCGGAATGGCGGCGGGCAGTTCCTTTTCGGTCTGCGGCTTGAAATTGGCTTCATAAAGCGTCTTGCCACCAGCAGGCTCGGTGCCTGCAAAAAGGCGCTCGTCGGAGAAGGAGAAGACCACGTCTTCGGCGCTCAGCTCATCGCCATTGTGGAACTTCACACCCTGACGCAGTTTCAATTCGATGGTCTTGTCGTCAAGCCGCTTCCACTCGGTGGCAAGCCCCGCAACAGGTCCCTGATTGCCCATCCAGTCGCGCAGGATGAGGCCTTCCCACAGATTGGGAAAGAAAACGCGTTCGCCGACATTCGACTGTTCGTTCCAGATGTCGAGCGTATTGTTGTTGGTGATCTTCTGCACCGCGATCGTGATCGAGCGTCGCTGATCGGCGCGAACGATACCCGGCATGATAAATGTGCCGGCTGTGGCACCCATAAGGCCCAATGCGTGACGACGATTGATAAGCATGACTTTCCCCAAAAGGTGGCGACCAGCGGAAATCCGATAGTCCATCTCGAAACTGAAGGGGAAATAGGCCGCTAATATAACAGCATGTTAACAGGGGCTTGAAGCTTTTGTGTCACGCGGCCTTCGGTCGGGTTTTTGGCCGAAGGGCGATATCGGCGCTTTCACTTTGGATAAACGAGCACCCTATCGGACAGATCTATGCCCGATATCACAGGAAGGTGTCAGGACCGCATTCTTGCCTGCCTGCATGGCGATGAGGGCCGTCAAGATGGCAAGAAGCGGAAACAATGCAGCCAGAACCGGCACGAAGGCAAGGCCCGGCCCATGATCGATGATCAGGCTGCCCACCCATGCACCGATGGCGTTTCCAAGGTTGAAAGCGCCGATATTGAAGCTGGATGCGAGGCTTTGCCCCGCACCTTCCGCCTTGGACAAAACCCACATCTGCAAGGGTGCGACAGTAGCAAAACCCGCAGCCCCCAGCAGGCCTGTGAACAACACGGCTGCAATTTGACTGTTGAAGGCAAAACCCATGGCTGCGAGGACGACTGCCAGCATGGTCAGCGTTGCGATGATGGCGCGGATCAGATTGTGATCAGCCAGCCTTCCACCCACGAGATTGCCAATAACAAGTCCACCGCCAAAAACCAGCAGGATCGGTGAGACGGCACCGGTACTGAAACCGCCGATACTGGTTAGCAGCGGCGCGATATAGGTGAATACGGCAAAGACGCCAGCATAGCCGAGGACGGTCGTCAGCAGACCGAGCAATACCGGACGACGAACAAGGGCACGCAGATCCGCCCGCCAGTCTGACGATTGCGGTCGCGCCCGATCTGGCGGAACCAGTACAGTAAGCACCACAAGAGCGACCAGCCCCACCAGCGTCACCGCCCAGAAGGTCGCACGCCAGCCATAATGCTGGCCGAGCCATGTACCGAACGGCACGCCGAGAACGGTCGCAACTGTCAAGCCCGTGAACATCACGGCGATGGCCGAGGCGCGTTTGTCTTCTGCAACAAGCCCGGTTGCGACCACGGCTCCTACACCAAAGAAGGTGCCGTGGGTCAGCGCTGTCAGCACGCGTGCGGCCATGAGCCAGCCATAGGTCGGCGCAAGCGCACAGGCGGTATTGCCAATGACAAAGATGATCATAAGTCCTACCAGTACCTGCTTGCGCGGCCAGCGCGAAGTAAGTGCGGTTAGGACCGGCGCTCCAATGGTGACCCCGAGTGCATAGCCGGAAATCAACAGCCCTGCGGCGGCAATACTGACGTTGAATTCGCGGCCAATTTCCAGCAGAAGGCCCATGATGACAAATTCCGTGACGCCGATACCAAAGGCTCCAGCTGTCAGGGCATAGAGCGCCAGACGCATGATATTTCCCGATCTTTCTTCAGAACAATTTTCTGCAAGATAGACCTTTGGGCTTCGATGAAATAGAATGCGTTCAGGAAATTAACTTGTGATATAAATTCAATGGCCAGACCAGACGTAAACCGTTCCGGTGAATTGGAGATGTTCGTGCGCGTGGTGGAATGCGGCGGGTTTTCTTCCGCTGCGCGGGCTGCACGCATGACGCCTTCGGCAGTCAGTAAACTGATTTCACGGCTGGAAACGCGTCTGGGCGCAAGATTGCTCAACCGTTCGACCCGGCAGTTGCAACTCACGCCTGAAGGCAGTGCACTTTATGAGCGGGCGACATGCATTCTGGCAGATCTGGACGATGCCGAACGTCTTGCCGGAGTTGGCGAACGAGCTGCGGGACGTGTCCGCATCAATACCAGCGCCTCCTATTTCAATCATATTCTTGCGCCGGTTCTGGTGGAATTTCTGACAAACTATCCCGATATAACGCTCGACATCGTTCAAACGGACACTGTTGTCGATGTCCTTGCCGAGCGTACCGATGTTGCAATCCGGGCTGGCCCTCTGAAAAGCTCCAGCCTTATTGCTCGCAAGCTTGGCGAGACTGCGCTGATAATGGTTGCCGCACCTTGCTATCTGGATCGCTGTGGCACTCCTTCCTCCATCGCCGATCTCGAACAACACAATCGACTGGGCTTCAGCTATTCACGTGCGGTCGATGGCTGGCCATTGTGCGAAAACGATCGAACCATCATCGTGCCGACCGCCGGGCGTATCCAGACAAGCGACGGCGAAGGACTTCGGCGTCTGGCACTCGCTGGTGTGGGTATTGCCCGGCTTGCAAGCTTTAGCGTGCGTAAAGATATTGACAGAGCTCGTCTGGTTCCTGTCCTCGACCATCTTGATACTGGCGAACAGGAAGCCTTTCATGCCGTCTATGTCGGTCAGGGCGGGCCATTGCCCTCCCGCGTTCGTGCGCTACTCGATTTTCTGGTCGAAAGAGGGCGGGTGCAATAATCAATGGGGCAGTGATAGAGGCTCATCTGTAGAACAATATTTCCAACGCCGTAATTTTTAAAACCCTTTGCAGGGGGCAGGAGCCGGGGGCGGATTTGGGTCCGCCCGGGTTTCTGTCAGGCTGTCAGGGAAGACATATCGATGACAAAACGATAGCGTACGTTGCTTTTCAGAACGCGCTCATAAGCATCGTTGATGTCCTGAATATTGATGGTTTCTGTTTCCGAGACAATGTTGTGCTTGCCGCAGAAGTCGAGCATTTCCTGAGTTTCTTTGATGGACCCGATCATAGACCCCGCAAGACTCTTTCGTCCGGGAATAAGCGAAAACGCATACACCGGCACCATATGTTCCGGCGCACCGACAACGACCATTATTCCATTAACTTTCAGAAGGTTTAGATAAAGGTTCCAGTTGATAGCAACGCTAACCGTATGGATGATCAGATCGAAGCGACCCGCAAGCGTAATGAAGGTTTCCGCATCGCTTGTCGCATAATATTCCTTGGCATCAAGCCAGAGACAGTCGCTTTTTTCGAGAGCGCCTGGCTGAGAACGGTGACATCCGCCTCCCAGCGCATTGGCTAGCTTGACATCTATGTGGCCACGACCACCCATAACGATGATGGCAATCTTTTATACCACCGGGGAATATCTCGTCACCTCGCTGGATTTGCGGCTGGCATGGTGTGTTCAGAGGATTCGTCGGAGGTTCCGCATCTTTGTCTGTCTTTCGCTATAAACAGCGAAAAGCTTGCCGATCTTCTGGGACACCTCGATATTCGCGATATCGAAGCTGCATGACGGGACGCAACCGGTGCCCTCTCGGTCCTGATATCCGCCGCCTACAGCATCGGCCCAAAAATCGGAATCGATTTTTGGAAAGCACGATGCGTAGATTCAATAGCTTAGAGCGCCATGCGTCCGAGAGGACGCATGGCGCTCTAAGGTTCTAAAGTATGGGCATACGAAACCGGCTCTTCTTGGCCCTTCCATGTTGAGAGCAACATCTGCACAAACCGTTCCGCTGCCGGTGAAAGTGTCGCACTTTTACGTCTGACGATACCAATCGTTCTTGCCACAACCGGATCGACGATTGGTCGTGTTACAAGAATTGGATGTTCATCCTGAGGTGTTGCAAGACGGGGCAGAACCGAAATCCCAAGTCCCGCCTCAACCAGCCCTAGCGATGTATTGAGATGGGTGACTTCATAAGACCAGTTGAGACGCACATTGGCGCGTGCCAGTGCCGCATCCAGTAATGTGCGGTTGCCACTGGAGCGGTCGACGACGACCAGAGGATAGGCTTCCAATTGCTTCCAGTGAATTTGCTCAAACGCTGCCAGAGGGTGATCCGTGCGCATTGCCAGTACAAATGGATCGTCAATGAGGGGTTCGAAAGACAGGTCGGGGTCGGAGTTGCCCATAAGGTTGATGCCAAACTCAACCTCGCCACGCGCCACGGCCTGAAGCCCTTCATTCGCAGTCAGATCCCGAATTCTGAGCCTTATATGGGGAAAATTCTGGCTGAAAGTCTTGATGACGGTTGGCAGAAAATAAAATGCCGCGGTGGGCACACATGCCATTGTAATCAGCCCGCGCCGCTGTGAACCGCCATCCTTGAGTGCGAAAAGAGAACCGTCAAACTCTTCCAGCATGCGCCGTACCAAGGGGATGACTTCCTGACCAATTGCGGTCGGTGCCACGTGACGGGTCGTGCGGTCGAGCAACGGTGCGCCAATAGCCTGTTCAAGTTTCTGAATGCGTCTGGTCAGGGCCGGTTGGGAAATATGCAGCGCGTCAGCCGCACGGTGAAAGCTCTCCAGTTCGACCACTGTCTGAAATGCGCGCAGGTCCAGAATTTCACAATTGATGCTCATAGTGGAATAATCCCTCCGAAAATTGCATTTCACAGAACGCTGTTTCATCCGCATATTGCATCAAGTTGACAGATTGATCCGCTTTCCGCAATCAAAGGTATGAAATGAACGATTTGATAAAAATTCCATGCGTCTTGATGCGGGGAGGAACATCACGTGGTCCATTTTTCCTCGCTTCTGATCTGCCGCCGGATCGGCAGAGCCGCGATGCCGCGCTGCTGTCTATCATGGGGTCGGGTCATCCGTTGCAGATTGATGGAATTGGCGGTGGAAACCCCGTGACGTCGAAGGTTGCAATAATTGGAAAGCCAAGCGTCGCCAATGCCGATGTCGATTATCTGTTCGCACAGGTGCGGACCGATCGCCAGTTGGTAGACTACTCGCCCAATTGTGGAAATATGCTTGCGGCAGTCGGGCCATTTTCTATCGAAGCCGGTCTGGTCAAACCGCAGAATACAGAAACGCTTGTACGCATCCATAATGTCAATACGGGTAAGCTGATCGAAGCCAAGGTACCGACGCGCAACGGTAAGGTTACCTATCTGGGAGATGCATCCATCGACGGTGTGCCGGGCCTTGCAGCACCGATAGCGCTGACTTTTCTGGATGCCGCAGGTGCCAAGACGGGAAAGCTGCTACCGACCGGAAATCCTGTCGACCTCATCGATGGCATCGCGGTTACGAGCATTGATTGTGCCATTCCGATGGTGCTTATGCATGCTCGTGATCTTGGTGTGACCGGATATGAAGATGCCGACACCTTGTCTAAAAACAGTTCGCTGATTGAGCGTCTGTCGATGATCCGCATAAAGGCGGGGAAATTGATGGGTATGGGAGATGTTTGCGACATGGTGATCCCGAAACCGGTTCTGATCGCGCCTGCGCAAAGGAATGGGACGCTCACTGTCCGCTATTTTATGCCCAATGAGTGTCATCCCGCACTTGCGACAACAGGTGCGGTCGGTATTGCGACAGCGGTTGTCACCACAGGCACTGTCGCTGCGGCACTCGTCGGGGAAAGGGTGCTGCCCACTATCGTGCGGATCGAGCATCCAGGCGGCTGTCTCGATGTCGAACTGGAAACACGCAATGGGCTGACCGTCGCTGGTCTGGTCCGTACGGCACGACGTCTTTTTGAAGGCCATGCATTCGCCAAACCCGCCGCTAACGTAGAAAACGCGGCATGAATAACACTCAGCCTGTCCGGCTGAGACCTGAACACTAGGGAGGATTTTATATGCGTAAATTTCTGCTTTCCGGGGCTGCAATTCTGGCACTTGCCACTGCGGCACAAGCCGAGCCGGTTCGAATGAGCGTCGGTTCGTATAATCTGAATAATCTGCCATTTCCGATCGCCGAAAGCCTTGGCTTTTACAAGGAAGAGGGACTGGAAGTCACGACGGAGAACTTCGCGCAAGGTGGATCGAAGGTTCTTCAGGCGCTGGTTGCAGGCTCGACTGACGTTGCCGTCGGTTTCTATGATCATACCATCCAGATGCAGGCGCAGGGCAAACACGTGATCGGTTTTGTTCAGCTGGCATCCAATTCTGGTCTGGTTCTCGCTGGCCGCAACGACACCGACTTTGATCCGGCAAAGCCGGAAACCATCAAAGGCAAGAATGTCGGGATAACGGCGCCCGGTTCTTCATCGGACTTTTTCGTGCGCTATTATCTTCAGAAACATGGTCTGAGCGAAGAAGACATTTCAATCATCGGCGTGGGCTCCGGTGCCGCTGCCGTTGCCGCCTTGCAGCAGGGCAAGATTGACATTCTCGTCAATTACGATCCGGCAGCAACCATTGTAGAGGCGCGCGGTATCGGCAAGATTCTGATCGATGGCCGTAGCATCGAGGGCGCTAAGGCAGTCTATGGCGGGATCTATCCAACCTCTGTTCTTTACGCCAACCAGGATTACATCGATGCACATCCAGAGGTAATCCAGAAAGTCACCAACGCTACGGTCAAGGCGCTCCACTGGATGCGCGAACACTCGGCCGAGGAGATCGTCGAAAAATTGCCCGACGATTTCGTCAGCGGTGACAAGGCAACCTACATCAAGGCTGTCGAGAACGCCAAGGCCATTTTCTCGCAGGATGGACGATTTGTCCCCGCGGATCTGGAAACGCCGCTTGCCGTGCTCAAGACGTTCAACGACAGCGTTCACAAGGCCACCATCGATCTCAACAAAACCTACACGAACAAGTTCGTGGAATCCGCCAACCAGGGCGCGGTAAACTAAGGACTGATCATGTCTGCAACAGCCAGAAAAATACACGTGGTACCACAACCCAGCGCGACGCCGATGGTGTCGATCCACGACGTCACCATGTCATTCGGTACTTTCGTGGCAGTGGAGAATGTCAACCTGACAATTGGCGATGGAGAGTTTCTTTCGATCGTCGGCCCAACAGGCTGCGGTAAATCAACCATTCTCAACGCCATAGCCGGTCTTCTCAACCCTTCGGTGGGTAAGGTTTCGATTGACGGTCAGAAGGTGAGCGGCGTTCAGAACAACATCGGCTATCTTTTCCAGCAGGATGCGCTCCTGCCCTGGAAAACAGCATATGAAAATGTCGAACTCGGCCTGATGTTTCGCGGCGTCAAACTCAATGAACGGCGTGAAAAGGCAATGGCATGGCTTGAGAAGGTTGGCCTCAAGGGCTTTGAGACCCGTTATCCGCATCAGCTGTCTGGTGGACAGCGCAAGCGTGTTCAAATGGCACAGGCGCTGATTACAGAGCCGAAGGTCATTCTTATGGACGAACCTTTCTCGGCGCTTGATATCCATACCCGTCATCTGATGCAGGATGAACTGCTGAAATTGTGGCAGGAAGATCGCCGCGCCGTCGTGATGATCACGCATGATCTTGAAGAAGCAATTGCGCTTGGCGACCGCGTAGTTGTTCTGGCTGCTGGTCCAAAGAGCCGGGTGATCGAAAGTTTCGACGTTGATCTGGAACGGCCGCGCAATGTTGCGGAAATCAAACTCGATCCAAAATTTATGACCCTTTACCGCGACATATGGGCGTCGCTGCGGGGCGAGGTGGAGAAAAGCTATGCGCGCCATTAATGTACGTCTGATCCAGCTTCTCCTGTTGGCTGTTTTTCTCGGTGGCTGGCAGCTTGGTGTTTCCTTTGGCGTGATTGACCGCTTTTTCTTTCCGGCCCCGCTCGATATCGTCAATCAGGTTGTTTCCTGGGTTTCGGACCCGGGCTTCTACAAGCATGTCGGCATAACCCTGAGCGAAACCGTTCTCGGTTATCTCATCGGTACAGGGCTTGGTGTCGCGGCTGGTGTCTGGTTGGGACTAAGCCCCAATATGTCGCGGATCCTCGATCCGTTCATCAAGGCGGTCAATGCCATTCCACGCGTGGTGCTTGCACCGATTTTCGTCCTGTGGCTCGGCCTTGGACTATGGTCCAAAGTCGCGCTGGCGGTCACGCTGGTCTTTTTCGTGACATTCTTCAATGCATTGCAGGGCGTGCGTGAAGTCAATCCGGTCGTGCTTTCCAATACACGTATTCTGGGTGCCAAGCGGTCCGATCTGTTGCGGCATGTCTACTTCCCTGCGGCTGCAAGCTGGATTCTGTCATCCTTGCGTACCTCGGTCGGGTTTGCGGTCGTCGGTGCAATTATCGGCGAATATCTTGGCGCCTCTGCCGGGCTTGGTTATTTGATCGCACGTTCGGAAGGCAATTTCGATGCAGTCGGTGTTTTTGCAGGTATCATTATTCTCGCGGTTTTCGTGCTGATTATTGACCTTCTTCTTGACGTTGCCGAAAGGAAGCTCATTACCTGGCGTCCAAAGTCTGGTGAAGAAAGACCAGCCTAGAGCTTGCTCTGATGTTGGGTTCACATAAATGAGTTACGAGCGCCGGTCTGTTTCAATCAGACCGGCGCTCGCATGTGCGTTTTCAACCTATCCTCGATAATATAGCTAAATTCTACCAAATCCGCGTGCCGACTTGTCGTGATCCAGAAAAATGCAGTATAATTCCAGTAATCGTTCAGCGATAACAGGCGCGTTAAAATGTCTTTTGAAAAAGTTACGTCGGCGGAATGGCTACAATTTGTCACAAAACGAGCTGAGAGCCTTTCCGACCAAGTTGTTGCCGATGCTCTTCTGAAATTTGAATTAGTTCCCGGCGGCGCTAACCCCGACGTTGCCGATGCTGTCATTCATCTCGGCAAGCTGTCAACGGATGGTGATCTTATTCTATCGTCGTGGATTACGGTCATTGATGGGGATTTGCATGTCGATGGCAAGCTTTCGACAAAGATTGAAGGCGGGGATGGATATGTTACCCTGGTTGTCTTCGGTGACGTCGAATGCGGCTCTATCGATCACGATTGGGCCAGTATCATAGTTGTGACAGGCGATGTCATCGCCAAGGAATGGGTTTTTGCATCCCGCGAAGATTCATCGTTCGTCATCGGCGGTGATTTTAAGACACCGCTCTTCATCGGTGCCGATATTTCGGTGGCCGTCGCTGGATCGGTCGAGATTGAATACGGTTACGGCTATGCCTTTGACCTATCTTCATTTGCCGACGCCTATGGCGCGCCGCAGATACATCCGAAATATGGCTGGCGGGAAACGGCCTTGAAGCTCGGAATCGGTAAGGGCCGTGTCCCTGATGAGGAACAGTTGATGGAATTACTGGAAGAGCGCATGGCAACAACTGGATCACCGCTGCTTCCTTGATGATTGGCTTGACCAATGGGAAGAATATTGTGCTTCCTAGCGCTATGATTATCGTTGAGGATGCAACATCAACTCATGCGATGAAAATCATGCAGATGAGACCGCGCGCGGCCGCATAGTTTCGCGCGCGCGATCCGTTATTGTCTGTGCGCATTGGCAGCGCCAACGACGGAACGAAGGTGTTTAACCTGATCAGCGCTCACGGCGCTGCCCACATTGCCCCAGCTTGATCGCACAAAGGTGGCGAGATCGGCAATCTCCTTGTCGGTGAGACGATTGGCAAACCCCGGCATAGTGAAGTCCGTCGGCGCCTTTTGGGTTCCCGGAACGGTTGCGCCTTTCAGGATGAGATGAATGACGGATGTCGGATCGTCTGCATTCAGCACGGAATTGCCGGACAGTGCCGGGAATGTTTCGCTATAACCGTTCCCAGATGACAGATGGCAAGCCGCACAATTGTTAAGATAATCGAGCGCACCCGGGCGCGAAACATCGCCGTTTGCCAGCATGGCTGCGGTCTTATCGTCTGTGACCGCGGCTTTTTGCGCTCCGTCGGCTGGAAGTGACTTCAGATAGCGTGCAATGGCAGTGAGGTCAGCCTCTGTCATATATTGCGTGCTGCGCAGCACCACATCCGCCATGCCACCGAACGCTGCGGATTTCTTATTGCGGCCCGTCTGCAAGAACTGGACGATATCGTCCTCGCTCCAGCTGCCAAGTCCGGTCACATGGTCGCCGCGCAAATTATTGGCAACGTAATTGTCCACAAGGTCACCAGAAAGATAGGCTGGCCCATCCGCCGTGGAAAGCGCCTTTTCCTGAAACGCCAGACCGCGCGGCGTATGGCAACTGCCACAATGGCCAAGCCCTTCCACGAGATAGGCACCGCGCGCTATGACGGGATCGGCATCGCCCGTTCCCTGTTGGCCCGCCACCTTATCGCCGGGGCCAAAAATCCAGCGCCAATAGGTCAGGGGCCAGCGCATGGATAGCGGCCAGATTATATCCGCATCGCGGTTTTTCTCAGCCACCGGGGCCACGCCCTTTGTGAAGAAGGCATAGAGCGCCTTCATATCGTCGTCGGTGACTTTGGCATAAGACGGAAAAGGCATAGCCGGGTAAAGCGATGTGCCGTCGGGACGGATTCCGCGACGCACAGCGCGCTCGAAATCGCCGTAACTGTAGCTACCTATGCCGTTTTCATGATCAGGCGTGATATTGGAGGAATAGATCGCGCCGATCGGCGATTGCAAGGCAAGTCCGCCCGCAAAATCCTGTCCGCCGGGCGCGGTGTGGCACGCAGCACAATCCCCCAGCCGCGCCACATAGGCCCCTTGCTTGATCAGCTCGGGGGTGACTTCCATCTCCAGTTCCGCATGCTTGTCGCCGCCGATATTGCCGAAAGCGAACGTTGCCGCCCAAGCACCCAGAGCG
Organism: Rhizobiaceae bacterium; assembly: GCA_032057925.1. GTDB lineage: Bacteria > Pseudomonadota > Alphaproteobacteria > Rhizobiales > Rhizobiaceae > Brucella. The sequence continues at coordinate 111,913 of DAMCEK010000006.1, read as the reverse complement.
CCGACAATGCCGAGCGTAACAATCCCGCCGAGCAACCGAAGTGTGGTGATCCTCTTTGCCATTTCAGCCCCTCACGCCTGAACCAGCGGGCCGGGATTTTTGAGATACTGTTTCTTGATCGCGTCGGCCGCGAAATAAGCCAGTGCTCCCACGAGTCCCGTCGGGTTGTAGCCGATGTTTTGCGGAAAGGCCGAAGCCCCCGTGACAAACAGATTGGGAACATCCCAGCTTTGCAGATATCGATTGAGCGCGCTGGACTGAGGGTCCGCGCCTGTGATGACCCCACCGGTCGTATGCGTGGTCTGGTATTGACGCACATTGAAATGATCGCCGGGTTGTCGGATGAGCGTGGAATGGGATTTCGGGTTCATCCGGTTGACGATTTCCAGCGCGCGGTCGGTGACGTAGCGGGTCATGCGATATTCATTGTCATGCCAGTCGAAGGTCATTCGCAACAGCGGCTGGCCAAGCGAGTCGCGATAATTGGGATCGAGATCAAGATAGGCATCGCGGTAGGACATGACCGAGCCATGCGTCACCACGTTGGTCGTGTGGAGATAATTGTCCTTGGCCGCCTTCTTCCATGCGGCCCCCCAGCTCGGCGTCCCTGATGGCACAGCGAGCTGCTGGATCGGCCGCCCGCCAGTCTGTCCGCCGATGATATAGCCACCACCGATGAAGCCGTGCGGTGCGTGGTCGAAATGATCGGCATTGAATTCATCGACAATCTGCGAGCCACCCGCGCCGGCACCGATGAAGGGATTGATCGGCACATCCTTATCGAAGAAAACCGAAGTCGCGCTCATCATCTGATAGGCGTAATTCTTGCCAATGACGCCCTTGCCGCTAACCGGATCATAAGGTTCGCCAATGCCCGAGAGCAGCATCGTGCGCACATTGTTCAACTGGAAAGATGACAGAATAACCAGATCGGCCGGCTGGAATATCTCGGCGCCTGCGGCATTGACATAGGTGACGCCGGTTGCGCGTTTGCCGGTTGAATCGAGATTGATGCGGGTAACATGGCTTTGCGTCCGCAATTCAAAATTGGGCAATTGGAACAGGGCTGGCAGGATAGTCGTCTGCGGCGAGCCTTTCGAATAAAGATAACAGCCAAAACGTTCGCAGAATCCGCAAAGATTGCAGGGACCAAGCCGCACACCATAAAAATTCGTGAAAGGCTCTGAGCAGTTCGCACAAGGCTGCGGGAACGGCTTGTAGCCAAGCTCACGTGCTGCTTTGGCAAAAAGCTGCGCACCATAAGTGTCGGCAATGGGCGGGGTGGGATATTCCCGGGAACGCTTTCCCTCGAACGGGTTGCCGCCGTCTGACGCAACGCCGCCAATATTGCCAGCCTTGCCGGATGCGCCATTGAGATATTCGAATTTGTCGAAATAGGGTTCGAGTTCATCGAAGGAGACGTCGTAATCCTGGATCGTCATATTCTCGGGCAGGAAATCGCTGCCGTAGCGCTCGGTGTTGTGTGTGCGGAATTTCAACTCTTCCGGAGAGGGCCGGTAAAGCTGGCCGTTCCAGTGTGTGCCCGCCCCGCCGACATGGTCGGGCAGCAAAAAGGCATTGTACTGGCGGTAGGGGACAGCCGTATCGCCCAGTTTATGACGAATGCTCAGGCTTTCCAGAGACAGTTTACGAAAAAGCTCGCCACGTACGCCGTATTTCAGCTCGTCTGCGGCCTTCGGATAGGTATAGTCCGGCGAGGTGTTGCGGTTTTGCCCGCGCTCCAGCGCGACGACGTTTAACCCCTCATTGGCCAGTTCCATGCTGAGGATCGAGCCGGTCCAGCCAAGGCCGATAACGACGACATCCACCGACTTCATAACAGTAGCCATGTCTTACGCCTTCTCGCCGAGGATGGAAACAGGCCCCAACGGATAGGGCGTACCGGGCTTTTCCTTCCAGTCGGCAAAGCCGGCACGCGCGCCCGGAAAACCGATCATCTTCCAGGCACCCATCTTGTAATTGCCGCCATACATTGGATCGGCAAAATAGCCCTCTTTGGTGTTGGCGAGCAGTTGCAGGAAGAACTCATCCGACTTGACGTTGGGAAGAGCGACTTCACCCTTTTGAAGCGCTGTCAGAACCGCATCCTGTCCAGCCTCGTCGAGATCAGCGAAATCCTTGCCGTGAGCCTTGACGCAATGTTCATTGAGTTCGGCAATTGCCACCCGGTAGAGTTCGCGCGGTGCGTAGCGCATCTGATAGCCGAGCGTGAAATCCGACTCTGGAAAATAGGGCCCTTGCAGATACCAGAGCTCGCCATGGCCATATTCGGTCTCCATCTGCCGGTCGATGAATTCCGGCACATGCAAATCCAGTGCACCGGGGCCATCTTCGTTGGCGGGTATCAGCCGATCCGTCGCAGCTTGCAGAAACCGCCACTCCGCATCTGTGAAATAAGTCGGCTTGTAATCCTGTGCGCCAAGCTCAGCAGCTCTTGCGGAAAGATTTTCAAATGGTGTTGTCGCAAGTGTCGCGAGAGGAATGGCACCAAGTGCACCTTTGAGGAATTTTCTTCGTTGTATTGCGATTTCTTCCGTCATACCCAAACCCGCCATTTTTTAATTATTTCTAATATTAAAAATAATATTATTTATTACTTTTACTATATTTATGAGCTTGATTCCAATATTTAGTCAATATAAATTTATTATAATATCTCTTAAAGACGCAAAAATAAAAAATTTTCGCTTCGTTAATTATTTTTCATATTGTGATTTTATAAGTTTTATTTTTTTGTTTGTGAAAGACATCTAACGGTTTAAATCTATACTTATATAGTCAGGAATTAAATTGTCGGGATATCGGGGGGGATTTCTGGATTGATGCTTAATTTTACCGGGACGAAATAAGGATCGACAAGATTATCCTTGAGATAGCGCAGCCGCGATGTACCGATCTGCTTCAGCTAAATAGGCATTCCAAGCTGGCTTATGGCTCGTTCCATAAACCGCTTCTCCCAAAGACAATGTTACTGTGAGGGATGAATGCAATAGTGCTTTTATTATAATGGCATTTCTGATCTTACCCCGCAGCCATGGCGTGCTGCTTTGATCATTTTTTTGACCCGCGGTTGCGTTAGTCTCCGGGCGGGGCAACAACCAATAGCTGATCTCCAAAATCGCCTTCGCGCCATCCCTGAAAACCTATGCACATTCCGCCACTGCCTGTCATAAGATCAAGCGATTGCACTATGTTTCCATCGACCTTCAGTGTTGCCGCAGCCTTGATGCGAATTGAGTTCGTTTCATTTTCAAGGCTCCCCTCAAACCATCAAGAACCATCATCAGGCCGTATAATGCATCATCGATAGCTTTCAATGCAGCTTCGCGCATAAGCGCGAACCTCCTCAAACTTAAAAAGAATCCAACCCCCTGTTGAATCCAGATATCCCGTTCCAGCTGCTGGTGGCAGGGATGCAAGTTCGTGATTTTAACTAGACAAGGCTCTATCGATCTCCGCTTTATCCACGCGACTGCGCTTCTAGCCTGTATAAACCTGGCCGAACAATCTCTATCGCTGTATCCATTTTAAGCGCTATCTCTTCAAGGTGTTCAGATAAATTCTCTGTTCGCCTTTGAGCCTCTTTGGGGGGCATATATTCCTTCAAGACGTAAACCGGTGAATGCAAATCCCCAGAAGGAAACACTTTTGTGATCCCTTTAACAACCCGTCGATTTCGCCACGTATCATTCTTTTGTTACCGACTTACGCATAAAGTAATCGTGATTACCTATTCGAAAACCTTATCCGGAACCCCATTGTTGCGAGGCCATTTAGCGGTGGCCAAAAGCCAAAGACCGATAATGTTTCCAATCGGAACAAACATCAGCAGCACCCACCATGGAGAAAAACCTGCTTTCTTGATAATCAATGCTACCGGCCAAACATAAGAGATGATAAAAACCAAGACGATCAGCCAATGCCAGATGCTGAGTGAACCCATGTTTCTTCCCCTATTCATGTTCGTTTCGAATTACAAAATTTGATCAACTTAGACATAGAGTTGCGGTGGCGCTATCATTGTATACTTGGAACGAGGGAGGAATGTCCTTACGGAAGGCTCCTTCATGAGTCCTTTAAAACACCCCCTCAAATCGAGCGCGTTTCCCTTTAGACAAGGACATATAATCTGATTGGCGCAGACTGCGCAACAAACTGACTTTTTGGTCACTTGGCGCTCCTGTAACCGAATCGTTATCGGAAAGATCTCACACTATAGCTGGCGCACAAAAAGCGGACGTCTCACCAATGAGCCGTGATCGCCATGAGGAAAGTTGCGGCTAATGTTCATGCAACTGGTTGCAAGAGTCTCTAGGGTGCCCAGCAATCGGGGTTACGCCAGACCTCTATTCCTATTTGATGTCAGGAATGCAGGCAAACGCGGCTGAGCGCATTGACGCCGCAATAAAAGCTGCTAAGAAAGCGACCTAATAGTAATTGGGGTGCAAATCGGTAGCAAATAACCGCTACAGACTTTCCGAAAAAGGAATAGCATAATAAATTCGATTACTTGGAGGGGTGGCCGAGCGGTTTAAGGCACCGGTCTTGAAAACCGGCGTGCGAGAGATCGTACCGTGGGTTCGAATCCCACCCCCTCCGCCATAAAGCCTTGCTAAGCGCTTGTTTTCCTTAAAATCAATGAGTTAGCATGTACTTTTGGTACACAAACCGGTACGCATGTGCTTATGAAAAAAGCTGTGATTCCTGGATTTGAAGCTAAGTACCTGTTTGAGAGAGGTAATGGCAATTACCTCTACAGAAGGCGAATCCCTGCTCAATATCAAAAGCTGGCGGGTGGCCTTTCTGAATTCAAGGCCTCATTGAAGTGCAAGACCCACAATCAGGTCATAGAAAAATATGGTCAGCTTCATGCTCACTATGAAAGATTGATGGGCCGCCTCAAGGTAGGCAAAAGCATCAACAGCACTGAAATAGAGTCTTTGGAAAACCTCAAATCAATCAGTGCAAATTTGAGTATTCAATACAGGTCCAAGGAGCAACTGATCCAAGAGAATGATCTGGCAACCTTTACCCAAAGACTGATCATTGCAAACAAACAACAATCCCCAGACCCGACTTCCATCCAAGCCCTGTTTGGAATGGCAGCCAATGAGCCTTGTCTGGATGATGTTCTGGACTTCTATAATGAGAACACCAGAGATACACTCATTGGTAAAAACCCCAGAGAGATTTCTCAAAAGACAAATCCAGTCAAACTGTCAGTCAAAAGAATCTCACAGCACAGAGTCTTTGAGACGTGCGCTCGATCATGATCCAGGTCGGCAGAATCTGCCATCTGAAAGCTTGAATCCAAAACAAAGTTTGCAAAATGACCTATAAAAAAAGGCCCGTCATGTTCTAATTCTACTTTGTGAAATCAGTATTAAAATAAAATGGCTGGGGAACCTGGATTCGAACCAAGACTAGCGGAGTCAGAGTCCGCTGTTCTACCCTTAAACTATTCCCCAGCAGAGGCTGCAAATGGTCCATCTAAGGAGGATTTGCAAAACGGCGACTGTTTAAAACAGCACGCGACGGCCTCCATCTAGCGAACTCGAACCCTGAACGCAAGCCCCTTCGCAAGAAAAAATATCGCTTTCCCAATCATTCGTTATTTCTTAAACATCCTTCAAAGAATAAGGCGCAAGAATGTAAAAAAGCCCGGCCAACGCAGGCGCGGGCCGGGCAGGGGGCAGGCTGACCGAGAGGGGGCTCGGGCTCGGTATGACGGCGGCGCCTGCCGGGTGTTCCTGTATGCGAAGGCCAATCCCTAAATCGTCCGACACGCACGAAAGAAGTCAGCATATAAGGCGCGCAGCTTCGGTGCGTCGTTCCGCATCTGCAAGCCTGCGCAAAAGCCGGGTCGGATTCTCGACTCTGCGATGGGGGATGGCCTTCCGCAAGTCGTCAAGCGCATCAGTTTGTTCTATCTGTCGCCGGTTGAGACAGCGGTTCCAGTGATACGAAACAGGTCCGAATACCGTGCGTGAGATGTGCATCAGCATCCCTTTCTGAAAGGGCGTTGCGCGCGTGCTATCGGTCAATGTCTCGTTGATCGCTGTCATATCCGCTCTCCTTTGCCCAGCGGGATGGATTACTATGAAATCTTTATCGGGGAGAACGATTGATTGTTCCAATGAATGTTTTTAATCTGACCGTTCAATAATAGTGATGGATAAGGCTTATGAGCGCGCCTCTCGATCTGGACCAGTTGCAGACCTTTGTAGCGATAGCGGACAGGGGGAGCTTTACCCGCGCCGCCGATGCGGTTTTCAAGACGCAATCAGCGGTTTCCATGCAGATGCGCAGGCTGGAGGAGCGTATAGGCAAGCCGTTGTTCGAGCGTGACGGGCGGATCAACCGCTTGACCGAAGATGGCGACCGGCTGCTGCTCTATGCGCGGCGTATGTTGCAACTGAATGGCGAAACCATTGCTGCATTCGATGATACGCAGCTCGAAGGTCATGTGCGTATCGGCACGCCTGACGACTATGCGGATCGTTTCTTGCCGGAAATCATGGCACGTTTTGCGCGTTCAAATCCGCGTGTGGAATTGTCCGTGGTCTGTCAACCGACAGTCAATCTGGACGAGATGATCCGGCGCGGCACGCTCGATATAGCACTTGTCACCCAGTGCGACCACAAGCGTCGCTCTGAAGTCGTGCGCAACGAACCACTCTTATGGGTAACGTCGGCCAATCATGGCGTGCATGAGGAAGCAATGCTGCCGCTGGCCGTAGGGCGCCCGACCTGTATCTGGCGTCATACGGCGATTGATGTGCTGGAAGAGGCAAAGCGTGACTATCGCATCATTATCACGAGCTGGTCGGCGACGGTTCTTGCAGCGGCGGTTCTGTCGGGCCTTGCTGTTTCGGTGCTGCCGGAATGTGCGTTGCGCCCTGGCATGCGGGTTTTGGGTCAAGCGGAAGGTTTTGGTACGCTGCCGCAATTCGGTATTGGCATCATGCGCGGACACGCCAAGCAGAACGCGATCGTGGACGCGCTGGCACAGCATATCGTCGAAAGTCTCGATAATATGTCAATGCCACAGCAGGCGGGCTTGGCGAGTGGCGCTGCTTCGGTAGAAACTTCTCAATTTCAGACCCTGCGCACAAGGCGGGGTCGCGTCAATGAATTGTTGCCCGGCTGGTGAGGAAAAGCCTTATTTGTCGAACGTCTTCTTGACCAGCCAGTGCGGCTAATGACCTATGATGGGATGAGCATGGGGTCTGATTCGAGTTTTACCGGCGCTTCCAATGTCGCCGAATATAGCGTCTCCGAAATTTCCGGCGCCTTGAAGCGTACGGTCGAGGATACGTTTGGCCATGTGCGGGTGCGCGGGGAGATTTCCGGCTATCGCGGGCCGCATTCGTCGGGTCATGCCTATTTTGCGCTCAAGGATGATCGGTCGCGGCTTGAGGCGGTGATCTGGCGTGGCTCAATGGGCCGTTTGCGCTTTCGTCCTGAGGAAGGCATGGAGGTGATCGCCACTGGCAAGCTCACTACCTATCCCGGCTCATCCAAATATCAGATCGTCATCGAACAGATGGAACCGGCGGGTGCCGGTGCGCTGATGGCGCTTCTGGAAGAACGCAAGCGTCGCCTTGCAGCCGAGGGCCTGTTCGATCCGGCGGCAAAGCAGCTTTTGCCCTTCATGCCAAAGGTGATTGGCGTGGTCACATCGCCGACAGGCGCTGTCATCCGCGACATCATTCATCGCATTGCTGATCGATATCCGCTGCATGTCGTCGTCTGGCCGGTGCGCGTGCAGGGTGACACCTGTGGCGCGGAAGTGGCCAATGCCGTTGATGGGTTCAACGCTCTGCCCGATGGTGGTCCGATCCCCCGGCCGGATGTGCTGATCGTCGCGCGCGGTGGTGGCAGTCTGGAGGACCTGTGGGGCTTCAATGACGAGATCGTGGTGCGATCCGTTGCCGCCTCGCATATTCCGGTCATTTCGGCGGTCGGCCATGAGACAGACTGGACGCTGATTGATCTTGCCGCCGATATTCGTGCGCCCACGCCGACGGGAGCGGCGGAGATGGCGGTGCCGGTCAAGGGTGACCTGTTGGCGACGCTTGCAGGCCAGTCGGCACGGCTTTCAGGCGCCATGTCGCGTTTTATCGATTCTCGGCGGCAGGCGCATCGTGCAGCGATACGCGCGCTACCCTCGGCGGATCAATTGCTGGCTCTGCCACGCCGTCGTTTCGATGAGGCAGCCTCACGCTTGTCGCGTGCGCTTCTGGCCAACACGCAAAAGAAGCGCGTGCATTTTGAAGGACGTGCGCGGCAATTGTCGCCGCGTCTTCTTAAGCGGCGGCTGGTGGAGCTCGAACGCGGCACCATGGTGCTGGGTGAGCGGCTGCCACGGGCGCTCACCGCCTTTTTGAAAGAGCGCCGTGCGACCCTTGCGCATCGCGCAGTGCGGCTTACGCCTGAGCCTTTATTGGCGCGCCGTAGACTGGCGGCGAGATCGGTGGCTGATCTTGACCGCAGGCGTGATCAGGCGGTGCGGCTTTTGATCGAACGCGCTCGTCAGCGCGGATTTGAGCTACAGCGGCTCATGCGCACGCTGTCGCATGAAAGTGTTCTGGAGCGCGGTTTTGCCATCGTGTTTGATGCGGCAGGCAATCCGGTCAAGCAGGCCGCAGGCGTTGCTCCGGGGGACGCGCTTTCCTTGCGGTTCCGCGATGGCGATGTCGGCGTCGTGGCAAATGAGGACGGTAAAAGTGCTTCGGGGAAAAAAGCGGCTCAGCCCGGAAAAGACCAGAAGGGGCCGGGGCAAGGCTCGTTGTTTGAATAGGAAAGGCGCTTGAACCGCGCCTTTCCTGTTTCATCCAATGTCAATAGGCATATTCAAGGAAAATCGGCTCGACGGATCCGGCCCAGATGCTGTTATAGGCTTTGAGCATGCGTTCGGCATCGGTGATACCGGCTGCGACGATTTCCTCAAGGGGCGCGAGGAAATGCGTTTCGTCAAACCCATCGCCGCTCAGCTTATTGCGGTTCTTGAGGCCAAGCCGGGAGATGTTGAGCGTCTCTCGCGCGATATGTTCCAGCGGTTTTCCGCGGAAGGTTGCGGTTAGCGCCTTGGCCGGGACTTCATTGCGGAGTGCCAGAACCTCTTCATAGGTCCAGTCCCTGGTCAGAAGTTCGGCTGCACTCAGCGCGTCCTCATCATAGAGGAGACCGACCCAGTAAGCGGGCAGGGCGCAGATGCGCCGCCACGGTCCGCCATCGGCCCCGCGCATTTCCAGAAAGCGCTTCAGGCGCACTTCGGGGAAAAGCGTGGACAAATGATTGGTCCAGTCGCCCATATTGGGCAGCGGATCGCTGACCTCGCCTTTCAATGCGCCATTCATGAACTGGCGGAAGGTGACGTGGGTGCAGTTGTGATAGCGGCCATCGCGCAGGATGAAATACATCGGCACGTCGAGCGCCCACTCGACATAATCGGCAAAGCCGAAATTTTCAGAAAACACGAAAGGCAGCACGCCGGAACGCTGATTATCGGTATCGCGCCAGATATTCGAGCGCCATGACAAAAGACCGTTCGGCTTGCCTTCGGTGAAGGGCGAGCTTGCGAAAAGGGCCGTTGCCACCGATTGCAGCTTCATGGACACCTGCATCTTGCGGCGCATGTCGCGCTCGGAGCTGAAGTCGAGATTAACCTGAATGGTCGATGTGCGGTACATCATGTCGAGACCTTCATGCCCGACCTTGGGCATGTAGTCGGTCATGATCTTGTAGCGCGATTTCGGCATGATCGGCGTTTCGGCCAGCGTCCATTTCGGACTGCCGCCCATCCCGAGAAAGCGGATGCCGAGCGGTTCGGCAATCTCGCGCACCTGCGCGAGATGCGCGTTCATCTCACGGCAGGTCTGGTGGATGGTCGACAAGGGCGCGCCAGAAAGTTCGAACTGCCCGCCCGGTTCAAGCGATATTGCGCCCTGTCCGGTCGGTTCCACCAGCCCGATGATATTGCCTTCATCGATGATCGGCTCCCAGCCGAGCATGGCCTGCATGCCTTCAAGAATTGCCTTGATGCCGCGTGGGCCTTCATAGGGAACCGGGCTGTTATCGGCGGAATAGAATGGAAATTTTTCGTGTTCCGTACCGATGCGCCAGTCGTCTTTCGGCTTGCAGCCGCCAGCCAGATAGGTCGCGAGTTCCTCGGTGCCTGTGAGTGCCGTTTCGTCAGTGGTATCGCGCGCCATACAGTCAGTTCCTAGTCGAATTATATGTGCCAGAGTGATTGGACAAGTTTGTCAAAACACGCAAGTCAATTTCTTTGAAAGTGAGATTGAAGGCATATCATGCCCCGTTTCTCCAGTCGCCGAGCATAGCCTGCACGAGTGTCATGGCGGCAACGGCGGCGGTGTCGGCACGCAGGATGCGTGGCCCGAGCGGGATGGCCGTGACAAAGGGCAGGCTGCGCAGCACTTGCCGCTCGCTTTCAGAAAAGCCGCCTTCAGGACCGATCAGCAGCGCCAGAGGCCCCGGCTTGATTGCCTGCAGAATGGTCAGCGGATCGTCGGATTCATGGCCCTCGTCGCAGAAGATCAGGCGGCGGGATGCGTCCCATTGCTCGATGAAGCGATCAAAGCGCACGGCTTCACGGCATTCGGGGATCGAGAGGACACCGCATTGCTCTGCCGCCTCGATGGCATTGGCCCTGATCTTGTCGCTGCCCAGTTTTGCGACCTGCGTATGCTGCGTGATGACCGGTTGTAAAACACCAGCCCCCATTTCGGTGGCTTTCTGCACCATATAATCAAGGCGGCCCTGTTTGAGCGGCGCAAAGCAATAGACGAGGTCACTGGCCTGCGGTTGCGGGCGGGTTTGCTCGAACGGTTCGAGAAAGACGCGCTTCTTGCCCTCGGGCTTGAGGCGGGCTTTGCATTCGCCATCGCGCCCGTTGAAAACGAGGATTTCGTCATCCTGTTTCAGCCGCAGAACATGGGTGAGATAATGGGCGGCTTTCAGCTCGATCTCCACCGCTGTTGCGGCTGCAAGATCGTCCTCAATATAAAGTCGTTGCATTTTATAATTTGCGCGCATGCGCGCATCGATGACAGAGGGCAGGGTACCCGGTCAAGCGCTTTGTGGTTCTGGCCGGGAGTATAGCATTTACACAAACAGGTGATGGCGGAATTTGCCGGTTGACGAAAATTAGATTGTATCCATATAGATATGATCCTATCTAATTCTGTGGAACTGAACATAATGAAACAGGCATGGGTTGAATTCGCCCCGCTTCTTGCACGTGCCACAAGGGGCTGGCGAAAGGCCTTTGATGCGGCAATGGCCGAGCACGGTCTTTCAGACGCGAAAGCCGTTCCGCTGATGACCTTGCTGCGCCACGGCGACCGTATTCCCCAGGGCGTTCTTGCCGAAAGGGTGGGAATCGAAGGCGCAACCATCGTTCGTGTCGTGGATGATCTGGAAGCCGACGGACTAATCCAGCGCGTTCCAGACGACGCCGATCGCCGCGTCAAGCTTATCCAATTGACGCAAGCCGGGCACGCAACCGCCGCCAAGGTGGAGAAATCTTCCGCCCGGCTTCGCGCGCAGTTTCTGGGCGACTTCGATCCTGCCGAGGTTGATATCGCCATGGAAATCTTACGGAAGCTGAACGAGAAATTTCACAGCTGATTATTGCTGTAGCAGGGTCTGTGGGGAATTTGTTTTGGAGCGTGGTATGGACGAAAATTGTCCAGTTTCAGGAGCGGAATCGAAGGTGGAGTGTATCTCCATCGAGGTTTCGCGACGCCAAAATGGGCAATTTGCGCCATATCCTTTCGGGACGTGGCGGATTTTGCCCCTGAATGCGTCGAAAAGCCCTCATGGTGTTCACACCACTTCGGTCTTTTCTCCTGTTCAGCAACAAAATCCGGCTCACGCCACGCCCGAAACCAAATTCCCCACAGACCCTAGACCGATTTAAATTATGTCGAACCTCGCTGAAACAACGCCCAAATTCTGGGATGTGGTTTTCTCCCTGAAAACCTTTGCCGCAGCCATGCTGGCATTGTGGATTGCGCTGATTGGTGATCTGCCCAATCCCTACTGGTCGGTCGCAGCGGTCTATATTGTCGCTCATCCGCTTTCCGGTGCTACGACATCCAAAGGGTTTTACCGCCTGATCGGCACGGCGATTGGTGGCGCGGTGACGATCCTGCTCGTGCCGCATCTTGTCAATTCGCCGGAAATTCTCACCCTCGCCATCGGCCTGTGGATGGGACTGTGTCTGGCAATCAGCCTTCTCGACGGTACGCCGCGCAGCTATATGTTCATGCTCGCCGGTTATACGGTTGCGCTGGCGGGATTTGCGGTTGTTTCGACGCCTCAAACCACATTCGATTATGCGCTGGGCCGCGTCGAAGAAATTGCCGTCGGCATCATCTGTGCGGCGGTCGTCAATCGCATTGTCTTTCCACGTCATAGCGGTCCGGTATTGGTCGGGCGCATCGACAATTGGCTTAGCGATGGTGCGCGGCTTGCCGCTGCGACCCTGCGCGGCGAAGGGGCGAGTGATGCATGCATACGTGATCGCCATCGGCTTGCAGCAGAGACGCTGGAACTGCGCAACCTCACTACCCATGTCGCCTATGACACCTCGTCCTTCCGCGATGTCGGAGCCCTTCTGCATGTGCTCCAGCAACGCATGGTGGCATTGCTGCCGATCGTATCGAGCCTGCATGACGTGCTGGTCGTCATGCCGCAACAAGACGGCAAGCCGTGGCATCCGTCGGTGCAGAAGCTTCTGGACGCAACCATCAACTGGCTGGAAAGTGGTGAAAACCTGTCGGAAACACAGCGTGCCGGTCTCCTGCGCCTGATCGATGAAATCGAGGCAAGCGGCAGTGATGCGCGGACATGGGCCGAGCTGCTGCCTTTCAACCTGACCGCGCGTATCCGCGATCTGGTGCAGATATGGAGCGATTGCATAACGCTTCGGCAGGATATCGCTTCAGGCGCACGGCGCAGCCACGCATTGCGCTGGCGGCGCTATGATGCACATCTGGCCGGACGACCCGCGCACCGTGACTACGGCATGGCCATTCTTTCAGGTTTTTCGGCATTTCTTGCCACCTGTATCGCGACGGCCTTCTGGATTGCCTCCGGCTGGGCGCAAGGCAGTGCTGCGGCCATGATGGCCGGTATCTTCTGCTGCATTTTTGCGACCATGGATGATCCCGTACCGGTTATGCGCAAGTTCAGCTGGCTGATGCTCATCGTCATCGCGGCCTCTTTCATCTTCGAATTTGCGCTGCTGCCGATGGTCGACGGCTTCGTGCCGCTGGCTCTGGTGCTGGGCCTTTTTCTGGTGCCCGCCGGTATTCTGCTCACCATCCCCTCGCAATTCCTGCTTGGCATGGTTTTGTGCATCAATCTGCCCAACATGCTGATGTTGCAGAGCCACCCCACCGCCGATCTTATCAACTTTGCCAATATGAATCTTGCCACGGTCATCGGCATCGTCATCGCGGCTGTGGTGACAGCCATCGTGCGTTCGGTAGGCGCGCAATGGAGTGCACGCCGACTGATCCGCGCCGGCTGGCGTGATATCGTGCTTGCCACAGCGCGCGGTTCTGGACGCCACCGTCGCCAGCGCATGAACCGTCTGCTTTTGCGCATGATCGACCGCATCGGTATGATGACGCCGCGTCTGGCGGCCATCCCGGCTGCGGAAATGGCAGAGGTTGATCTGCTGCGTGATTTGCGCAACGGCATGAATATCATCGACCTGCAACAATATCGCAACCGGCTTGCGATAGCACCGCGTGAAGCGGTCGATGCGGTGCTGGACGGCGTTGGCGCGCATTACCGTGCGCTTTCGGGACACTTCAAACACAAGGCCGCAAAGGCAGAGATCGACGGCAAACTGCTCGGTGCAATCGACCGCGCGATTGAAGCCATTATCGAAGGCGGCTCGCCAGCCGCTTCACGGCGTCCGCGTCTTGCGCTGGTGGCGCTGCGTTTCAACCTGTTTCCCGAAGCCCCACCCTTTGCAATGCCTCAGCCTCAACCTTTGCAACAACCGAAAGCAGCCTGAAAGTCTGATCTTCATGCGACCTGAACTCGATATTTACGGCATCTATGTCCCGACGCTGGCTCTGGTGGCGCTTTGCGCTTATTTCGCCAATGTGATGATGCAGCGGCTTCTGGGACGGGCGGGCTTCTATCGTCTGGTGTGGCATCGCCCACTGTTCGATACGGCCATGTATTTCTGCATTTTCGGCGTTGCCGCCACTATTCTCTATGGAATCTACTGATGAAAAAACTCTTCGCACATACGGGCCGCGTTTTCCTGACTTTGGTCATGGTCACAATGGCGGGCCTGCTCGGCTGGCATCTTTGGGACTATTACATGAACGCGCCATGGACGCGGGACGGCAAAATTCGCGCCGATGTCGTGCGCATTGCGCCTGACGTTTCCGGTCTGGTGAGCGAAGTTCTGGTTCACGATAATCAGACCGTGAAAAAAGGCGATGTGATCTTTCGCATTGATCCTGCGCGTTATCAGCTTGCGCTCAGAACAGCGGAGGCGAAAATCGACAGCAGCAAGGCGGCGCTCGATATGGCCAACCGTGATCTGAAGCGTTATCGCCAGCTCAATGACGCGACCGTGACGAGACAAAAACTCGAACAGGTGGAAACCACAGCGCAACAAGCGGAAGCTTCATGGCGTCAGGCAAAACTCGACCGTGATCTGGCCGCGCTCAACATGGAACGCTCGTCGGTGACGGCGCCGGTCAACGGCGTGATTACCAATTTTTCCTTGCAGCCGGGTGACTATGTCACGGCGGGTGCGGCAGTCACCGCACTGGTCGATACCGATTCCTTTTACGTGGCCGGATATTTCGAGGAAAACAAGCTGGAGCGCATCCATATCGGTGATCCGGTCGTCGTGGATGTGATGGGCAGCAGCTTGCAGATGAAGGGCGAAGTGGAAGGAATTGCAGGCGGTATCGAGGACCGCGAACGCAACGACACGTCGAACCTGCTTGCCAATGTTTCACCGACCTTCAACTGGGTGCGGCTGGCGCAGCGCGTGCCGGTGCGGGTGAAACTGGCCGAAATTCCAGCCGATGTGCATCTCGTTGCGGGACGCACGGTGAGCGTTTCAGTTGTTGATTATATTAGGTAAAATTAAAGCGAAAGCCTGCCAGACGGATAGACGTTGCCGCTTTGCCACAGCGCCGCTGCAATGCATACTTTTTTTCAAAAAACGCGTGTTTTGCGCTGCCTGTTCAGTTGCCGTCAACATTTATGACGTGTAACTGAACGCCGTCTGCGGTCGATGGATCGCGGCTTCGCAATTCATCAGGCACCCGTCAAAAAGAGTTTTTTGAATATGACCGCCAAGCACGCCGTCCTTCTTACTGTCCTGATGATTTCAGCCATCGCCTTCATGGCGGTCGGTATCTTCACCGTTGATGCCGGAAGTGCCTTTACCTCTTCCGACGGCTACGGTATTTCCAGCGCGCACTAAATAGCGGTGCTTAGCGTGCCTCGATAAAGCGCTTTTGCGCGCCGTCGATGACGATGGCGGAAAGCAGGCCGTTCTTCCACGCATAAGTATCGAGATTGACCCGGTTGGGTTGAATGTCGACTGTGCGTTGCGGTGTGTGGCCATGGATGATGACCTTGTCGAGCGGATCGGTCCATCGCAGGAAAAGCGTTCTGATCCAGATCAGGTCTTCGCCGTCCTGCTCATTGAGCGGCACCACCGGATTGACGCCGGCATGACAGAAGAAAAAATCCCCGAAAGTCAGTGAGCGTGGCATGGCGCGGATGAAATCGATGTGGCTCTGCGGCACGGCTTTCACAAGCGCTTCATGGCTCTTTCGGGCCGATTGCGCATCTGTAAGATCGAATTCCGTCCCATAGGAATGGGCGGTATCGATGCCGCCATGCAGGGCGAAAAGCCCCTCCGTATTGCCAGTGGCGAGATAGCGCAAAAACCCGTCATCGTGATTGCCGAGCAGCGACAGCACGCGACTGTCATGCTGGGCTTCGATCAAAAATTCCAGCACCTGACGCGATTGCGGGCCGCGGTCGATATAATCGCCAAGATGGATGATGCGCCAGTCCTGTGCTGGGTTCTGATCCAAATCAGCGCGGATATGGGCATGCATGGTTTTGAGAAGATCAAGGCGCCCGTGAACGTCTCCGATGGCATAAAGCCGGATATTCTCAGGCCCACGTGCATCCTTGAAAATGACGCCGCTCATTCTTCTTCTTTCGTCTGTTGTTCGCCGCCGCTTCTCTGGCGATAGCGTAGCTGCGAAACGCGCTCGCGTTCCGCATTGAGTTCACGCTCATGCGTTGCCTGTTCGACAAAACGGATATGTTTTTGCACCGCCTCGCGCGCGGCTTGCGGGTTTCCCGCCATTACCGCATCATAAATGGCGCGATGCTGCGATAAAAACATGTCGGCGACACCGGGATAGCTGAAGATGAGGCTGCGATTATAGAAGACGCCGTCTTTCAGAAGCTGGTAGCAGGAACGCAATGTGTGCAAAAGCACGATGTTGTGCGCCGCTTCGCCGACCGCATTGTGCAATTCCACATCAAGCCGTGTTTCGGTATCAAAGTTGCTTTCCTTGCGCGCCTTTTCCATGGCCTCCATGATTTCGGTCATGAGCGCCTTGTCGGCGGGCGTCGCGCGAAGGGCTGCATATTCGGCGGCGACACTTTCGATCTCGCGTCGATATTCGAGGTAATCGGATGTCGCCTTGCGGTGATCGGCAAAAAGGCGGACCACCGG
This sequence comes from Rhizobiaceae bacterium, assembly GCA_032057925.1. Lineage (GTDB taxonomy): Bacteria > Pseudomonadota > Alphaproteobacteria > Rhizobiales > Rhizobiaceae > Brucella. The sequence goes on along the minus strand of DAMCEK010000006.1, from coordinate 95,115 downwards.
CGCGCTGAACACCTGCCCGATCACGTCGGCGACAAACGTGCCGCCGCCATGGCGCGAAATTAGCAGACCATCCGTCTCAAGACGTTTGAGCGCATCGCGCAGAATGGGACGTGAAATATCGAACTGTTTGGCCAGTTCGCGCTCGCCCGGCAGGCGGTCACCGCCGCTGAGCACGCCTTCGAGAATCAGCGCCTCGATCTGGCGCACAACGTCATCCGCCGTGCGGCTTGACTGTATGCGGGAAAAAATTGTGTCGCTCATGTCGTCCCGAACCCTTTTCATATCAGAGATAAGGTAACGATATGGAGCAGGACGGGCAACGCAATATATCGAAAACGGCCCGGATACGTATCGCATCCGGGCCGCGTCTTTAAGCTAAACTCAGGCCTGCTTGCGGCGGCGTGTGGCGACAAGCACAAACAGTCCGGCAACGATGCCATACATCGCCCACTTGACCGGCAGAGCGTCGGCGGTTTCGCTGCGGATCGGCAGCACGGTGACCGTGCCGGGCTTGCTTTCAAAGCCAACCTTGCCTTCGGCCTTGGCCTGCTCGATCTGCTGCGGAGACACGACCCATTCAGCGCCACGCGATTTGTCGTAGAACATGAAACCGAAGCCAACGATCGCGGCGACAACGAGGGCGAGGATGAAGCGGGTAGGGGTATTCATTGGTTTTCCTGTCGGAATGCTGGTGAGGGAGTGCGGGCTAAATAGCCGAAGCTTTTTCGTTCGTCTATTTCTTCGATTGCGCCTGTGGAGAAGTCCCGCTTTCCCAATAGGGAACGGGGCCATAAAGGGCTGCGAGATAATCGATAAAGAGCCGCACCTTGGCGGGCAGAAACTGCTTTGACGGGTAGACCGCGTGAATAGCGACATTGCGCGATGCGGTATAGTCGGGCAGCACCTGCACCAGCTTTCCAGCCGCCAGTTCCGGGCCGATATCCCAGGTTGATCTCTGGGCGATGCCAAGACCGGCCAGCACGGCCTCGCGGACCATTTCGCTGGAATTGGTCTGGAGCGGACCCGTGGGGCGCAGGATGATCGGTCCCTTCGGCCCTTCCAGCCGCCATGGATCATTGTTGTGCGGGGCGAGACAGATGTGATCTTGCAAATCCTCGATTGTCTGCGGTGTGCCGCGCTCGGCAACATAGGCGGGGGAGGCGACCAGAATGCGCTGCACCGGCGCCAGACGACGGGCAACAAACGTCGAATCGGATAGCTCGCCGATGCGGATGGCAAGGTCGTAGCCATCGCCAACGATATCGACCATATCGTCGCTCAACTGCATATTGACCGTGAGGTCCGCATTGGCACGCATGAAAGGCACGAGATAGGGCGCGATATGCATGCGCCCGAAAGAGGTCGGTGCGGCAATCTTGAGCGTCCCGCGCGCATCCGCCGAGCGGCGGGCGACAAAGGCTTCCGCTTCCTCGATACCGGACAGGATCGCAAGCACGCGCTCATGATAGCCTTGACCTGCTTCGGTCAGCGCGATCTGGCGGGTGGTCCTTTGCAGAAGACGGGTGCCGAGACGCTCTTCCAGCCTCCCCAGTCGCTTGGAAACGACTGCGGGGGAAAGGCCAAGATCACGCGCTGCCGCCGACATGCTGCCGGTTGCGACAACGCGGGCAAAGATTTCCATATCGGCCAGATTGCTCATCATATATGCGATCTTCCACTGCCATGATTTGGTTCCATCTAGCCGGGGCTGATGAAATGAAGCAAGCAATTATGCCGCAGCGGCAAAACTGTTTAACCGGCAGATGAATTGGTAAAGTTGGTTTACCACTTGACGCAAAGCACATGCAATGCACTGTGTCAGTAATGGTGGGAGGAGACTATGAGCGGATTGATCATGCCGGAACCGGACGCATCGGTGCTGCAAAGGCGGGCACAGATCGTGGCCGATTTGCGCGCTATCGTGCCGGGCGAGGGTGTCGTTGATGCGCTCAACGCCATGCGCGTGTTCGAGACGGACGGGCTGACCGCGCACCGCACCTTGCCGCTGGTTGTCGTGCTGCCGGAAACCGTTGATCAGGTGGCGGCGGTGTTGCGTTATTGCCATGACAATACGATCCGCGTGGTGCCGCGCGGGGCGGGTACATCGCTTTCGGGTGGTTCCATGCCCTTGCAGGACGCGGTGCTGCTTGGCATGTCGCGCTTCAATAGCATCCTTGAGATTGACTATCCCAATCGCGTGGCAATTGTACAACCGGGTGTCACCAATCTCGGTATCACCAAGGCGGTTGAGCATGAAGGCTTCTATTATGCGCCCGATCCCTCCTCGCAGATTGCCTGTTCGATTGGCGGCAATGTCGCCGAAAATGCTGGCGGCGTGCATTGTCTCAAATACGGGCTTACCGCCAATAATGTGCTTGGTCTGGAAATGGTGCTGATCACCGGCGAAGTTTTGCGCCTTGGCGGCAAGCATCTCGACAGCGAGGGCTATGATCTTCTGGGGCTTATGACCGGATCGGAAGGACTGCTCGGTGTCGTCACAGAAATCACCGTGCGCATTTTGCAAAAGCCGGAGACGGCGCGGGCCGTGATGATCGGCTTTCCATCAAGTGAACAGGCCGGGCAATGTGTGGCCGACATCATCGGTGCGGGCATTATTCCGGGCGGTATGGAAATGATGGATCGTCCCGCCATTCTTGCAGCGGAAGATTTTGTGCAGGTCGGCTATCCGCTTGATGTCGAGGCGCTGCTGATTGTCGAACTCGACGGCCCGCCGGTCGAGGTCGATTATCTCATTGGCGAGGTGGAGCGCATCGCGCTTAAAAACGGCTCTTCGACCTGCATCCTGTCGCAGTCCGAAGAACAGCGTTTGGCTTTCTGGGCGGGGCGCAAGGCGGCCTTCCCGGCGGTGGGACGACTGTCGCCGGACTATCTGTGCATGGATGGCACCATTCCGCGCAAAGAGCTGCCGCGCGTTCTGGCCGGTATGCGCGAATTATCGGAAAAATATGGGCTGCGGGTCGCCAATGTCTTTCATGCCGGTGACGGCAATCTGCACCCATTGATCCTTTATGACGCGAATATCCCCGGCGAGTTGCAGGCGGCAGAGGATTTTGGTGCGGATATTCTGCGACTTTGCGTCAAGGTTGGCGGAGTTCTGACCGGCGAGCATGGTGTGGGCATTGAAAAGCGCGATCTGATGCCGGAAATGTTCAACGCAATCGATCTCGACCAACAGATGCGGGTCAAATGCGCCTTCGATGCGGCGCATCTTCTCAATCCCGGAAAAGTCTTTCCGCAATTGCGCCGCTGCGCCGAGCTTGGCCGCATGCATGTGCATCGCGGTGAACTGGCTTTCTCTGATCTTCCACGGTTTTGAGTTCTGACATGCAAGACGCTACACTTTTAAAACCGCAAGATGAGGCGGAAGCTCTTCAAAGCGTGCAATGGGCGCTGGCACATTCCACGCCACTGGAGATCATCGGCCATGGCTCCAAGCGCGGTATCGGACGTCCGGTCGAGGCTGGGCGCATATTGGATGTATCTGCGCTCACCGGTATCACGCTTTACGAGCCGGATGAACTGGTTCTCTCGGCGCGTGCCGGAACACCTGTGGCGGAGATTGAAAAACTTCTTGCTGAGAACAATCAGTGTTTTCATTTCGAGCCGATGGATTATGGCCCGCTTTTGTCGGGGCAGGGTGGGCGCGGCACCATTGGCGGCGTTCTTGCGGCCAATCTGTCTGGCCCACGACGGCTCAAGGCGGGTGCGGCGCGTGATCATGTGCTGGGCGTGCGCGTTGTGTCGGGGCGGGGCGAGGTGTTCAAGTCCGGCGGACGCGTGGTCAAGAATGTTACCGGCTATGATCTTTCCAAGGGCATGGCCAATTCCTGGGGCACTTTGGGGGTCGCAACGGAAGTCACGTTCAAGGTTCTGCCAAAGCCCGAGACCGTTGCGACATTGATCGTACGCGGATTGACCGACGAGCAGGCGGCACGCGTCATGGCGCTCGCCATGGGATCGCGTGAGGAAGTCTCGTCCGCCGCCCATCTGCCGCCCACTGCCGCAGCCAGTTTTCTCGACGGGGCTTTTGGTTGGGAGGCTGCAACCATTCTGCGCCTTGAAGGCTTTGCGCCCTCGGTCGCGCATCGCAGCCGCCAATTGCAGACGCTGCTTGGCGGAGCCGATGTGCTGGATGCTGACGCTTCAAACCGGCTTTGGCGCGAAGTGCGTGATGTCGTGCCTTATGCAAAGGCTGGTGACACGCGCGCCGTCTGGCGGGTGTCGATGGCACCGATGCAGGGCTGGCGCATGGTCGATGATTTTCGCCGTTACGCAGGCGTGGACGCCTATTACGACTGGCAGGGCGGGTTGATCTGGATGCGCATGGAGGCCGAGCCAGAAGCGAAGGTGCTGCGCAAGCTGATTGCGCATTATGGCGGCGGCCATGCCACACTGGTACGTGCGCCCGAAAAAATCCGCGAAATGATCGATGTGTTCGAGCCGCAGGCACCCGCTCTGGCTGCCTTGTCCCGGCGTCTCAAGCAACAGTTCGACCCGGAAGATATTCTCAATCCGGGGCGTTTTTATCCTCCGAAGGCTGGAGTGTGAGCCATGCAAACCCAATTCAGCCCGCAACAATTGCTTGATCCCGGCGTCAATGAAGCCGAAAAAATCCTGCGCAAATGCGTGCATTGCGGCTTTTGCACGGCTACTTGCCCGACCTATGTGACGCTCGGCAACGAGTTGGACAGCCCGCGTGGGCGCATTTATCTGATCAAGGATATGCTGGAAAATGACCGCCCGGCGGATGACGAGGTCGTGCGCCATGTCGACCGTTGCCTGTCGTGCCTTTCCTGCATGACCACTTGTCCGTCCGGCGTCAATTACATGCATCTGGTCGATCATGCCCGCGCGCATATCGAAAAGACCTATCAGCGTCCGTTCATCAACCGGATGCTGCGCAGTGTACTGGCGCATGTGCTGCCCTATCCGGGACGTTTTCGTGCTGCATTGACGCTTGCGAAATTCGGCAGGCCGTTTGCGTCGCTGTTTGAAAAAAGCGAGACGCTGAAGCCTGTTGCCGCAATGCTAAACCTTGCGCCGAAAGCACTTCCTTCAAAATCCGATACGGCCAATTTCGTTCAGGGCGAAAAGCGCGGACGGGTGGCGATCCTTGGCGGTTGCGCGCAATCCGTGCTTGATCCCGGCATCAATGCCGCAACTTTACGCCTTTTGAACCGTTTTGGCATCGAAGTGGTGACACCGAAAGACGAGGGCTGCTGCGGTTCGCTGGTGCATCATATGGGCCGCGAGGAAGAGGCGCTTTCGCAGGCGCGCCACAATGTCGATGTCTGGATGCGGGAAGTTGATGCGGGCGGTCTTGATGCGATCATCGTGACGGCGTCTGGCTGCGGCACCACCATCAAGGATTACGGTTATATGCTGCGGCTTGATCCCGCTTATGCGGATAAGGCTGTGAGGGTTTCGGCATTGGCAAAGGATGTGACCGAATATCTTGCCATGATCGAGTTGCCGGAGCCGATTGAGCCCAAGGCGCTGACGGTTGCCTATCATTCCGCCTGTTCCATGCAGCATGGACAGAAGATCGTGCGTCCGGCAAAAGACCTTTTGGCAAAGGCCGGTTTCAGCGTGAAAGAGCCGCTCGAAGGCCATCTTTGCTGCGGGTCGGCAGGCACTTACAACATCATGCAGCCCGAGATCGCAACCCGGCTTCGCGACCGCAAGGTCAAGAACATCGAGGCGACCGGCGCGCAACTGATCGCCACCGGCAATATCGGCTGTATGACGCAGATCGGTTCCGGCTCCAACCTGCCAATCGTGCACACGGTCGAACTGATCGACTGGGCCTATGGCGGGCCAAAGCCGCAAGGTCTTGATAAGATTGCCGCATGAAAAAGCCGGGCATTGCCCGGCTTTTTGTTGGATCAGGAAAGCGTGCCCGGGTTCGGCCCGATACGCCCGTCCGCACGATCAAGCTTGGTGATGGCGTCGTGATCGGTGCCATTGAGACTGAAATCGAACACGTCAAAATTTTCCTTGATGCGGGCCGGTGTCACGGATTTCGGAATGACGATATTACCGGTCTCGATGTGCCAGCGCAAAATCACCTGCGCAACCGACTTGCCGTGTCTTTCGGCGATAGCCTTGAGCGTTTCATCTTCGAGTATCTTGCCCTGTCCAAGCGGGCTCCAGGCTTCGGTGGCAATGTTGTGCTTGCTATGGAACAGGCGCAATTCATCCTGCTGGAATTGCGGGTGCAATTCGATCTGGTTGAGAACTGGCGTGATGCCGCTTTCCTTGATGACGCGCTCAAGGTCGACAGTGCGGAAATTCGACACGCCTATGGATTTGATGCGGCCTTCTTCCTTCAACTTGATGAAGGCGCGCCACGTCTCGACAAAAAGGTCTTTGGAGGGCGCCGGCCAGTGGATGAGGTAGAGATCGACATAATCCGTGCCAAGCTTTTTCAGGCTTTCGTCGAACGCTTTCAGCGTCGATTCATAGCCCTGTTCGCCATTCCATAATTTGGTGGTCAGAAAAATGTCTTCGCGGGCAATGCCCGATGACTTGATGGCTTTGCCTGTGCCTTCCTCATTGCCATAAATGGCAGCGGTATCGATATGGCGATAACCCACCTGCAAGGCTTCGCTGACGGCTGCAACCGCTTCGTCATTGCCGACCTGCCAGACACCGAAACCGAGTTGTGGAATCTGATTGCCGTCGTTCAGTTTTACAGACGGTACACTCATGCTTTATCCTTCCCTCCACGGCGCATCGATCCTGCTGCGATGCGCGCCGCCCATCGGCGGCAGCTTTCAATTTCTGTTTGTCTGGCAAGCATATGGGTGTTCGCCACAAAAACAAAAGCCTTTTGCGGGGGCTTTTTTGCTTTTGGCGGTGCCATTGTGAATAAAAATTACGGATGTTTCAGATTTATGAAAAGAAAGAGCCGCCCTTCGGTGGAAGGGCGGCCGGAAAAGACAGCGAAGCGGATTTTAATCAGCGCACGACGACGCGTGTGCCCACGGGGACGCGGTTGTAGAGGTCGGTCACATCTTCGTTACGCATGCGGATGCAGCCTGACGACATGGCCTTGCCGATGGTCCATGGCTGGTTGGTGCCATGAATGCGATAAAGCGTATTGCCGAGATAAAGCGCGCGCGCGCCGAGCGGATTGTTGATCCCGCCTTTCATGCTGGCTGGCAGAATACGACCCTTCTTGCGTTCGCGTTCGATCATGCGCTTGGGAGGTGTCCAAGTCGGCCATTCCGCCTTGCGGCTGATGCGCTGTCCGCCTTTCCAGCTAAAACCTTGCTTGCCAACCCCTACACCGTAGCGCTTGGCCTTGCCGCCCGACTGCACCAGAAACAGGAAACGGTTTTTTGTGTCGATCACAATGGTGCCCGGCGCTTCCTTGCCCCTGTAGGAAACAGTCTGCGGCAGATAAACCGAAGAAATCTGCTTTTTGCTCGGTTTGGGGCTTGCGGCAGGGCGCTGGAAGGAAACCTTGCGTGTTGCCTGCGGTTTCGGCTGCGTCTTTTGTTTGGCCGTGCGTCGCACGGGTTCCTGCTGCAACTGAGCAACCTGCTGCAGCGCAATGTCCTGCCTCATACCTGTCGAAAATGCATTATTGTTTCGATCATAGGCAAAAGCCATGCTCGTATTGACGATCGAAACGGCTAATGCCGCAAGCGAGCCGACCAAGAGAAGATGACGCGGTTTCATGTCATGATCCGTCCTGTTTGCGCTGTTCGGCGAGTTGCCGTTTTGCCAGCGCTGTTGCCTGATAAAAGTCCTGACAAGCCCTGTCAGGAGAAAAGCCTTAAAATTTATTCCGCCATTGTGCGGGATAATGGAATCGTAAAAGTAAATTTTCGCCGTGTAGTGCGCATTCTTTTGCTTTAACTTCCTTTGTGGTTAGCGGCAAGTTGCGCGACATGATTAAAAATACGTAAAATCCAAAGGTCAGATCAATGACTAATATAGTTGAAGCAAAAACTGGGTTGATGGTTGGTGCCGATGGTCAAACGCGTTGTTTCTGGCCGGGTGAGCTGCCTGATTATCTTGCCTATCACGATCATGAATGGGGCGTGCCGGTTGATGATGACTACAGGCTGTTCGAGAAAATCTGTCTGGAAGGGTTTCAGTCCGGCCTGTCCTGGCTCACCATTTTGCGCAAGCGCGAGAATTTCCGTGTAGCCTTTGATGGTTTCGATTTTCATCGTGTTGCGCAGTATGACGCAGCGGATATCGAGCGTCTTCTGACTGACCAGGGTATTGTCCGCCATCGCGGCAAGATCGTTTCCACGATCAATAACGCCAATCGCGCCATCGAACTCGTTGCGGAAAAAGGCTCGCTTGCCGCCTATTTCTGGTCATTTGAGCCGGGCGTGAAAGACCGCCCAGCCATCGTGGATTATCCGACCCTTGTCGCAAATCCGAAGACAGAGACTTCGCTGCGCATTTCTAAGGATTTAAAAAAGCGCGGCTGGACCTTTGTCGGGCCCACCACTGTTTATGCTTTTATGCAGGCCATGGGGCTGGTCAATGATCATATAGAGGGCTGTCATTGCCGTGCGCGTATCGAAACGCTGCGGCAGAATTTTACGCGCCCCGTCTGATCATGATTGCCAAGGACAACCGTTTCTGTAACAAGCCAACCATGTTCAGGAGTTGAAGATGGATCTGGCATCATTGATTGCTTTCGCAGGTATTCTGGCTGTCGTGGCTGGCACGCCGGGGCCGAATGTTGGTGCACTGGTGGCGCGTGTCATTAGCCGCGGCCACAAGGGTGTATTTCCTTTCATGTTCGGTCTCTGGCTTGGGGATGCCGTCTGGCTTTCTTTTGCCGTCTGGGGTCTGTCGGCGCTGGCCAGCACATTCCACACCGCCTTTCTGATCCTGAAATATGCGGGTATTGCTTATCTCGTTTATCTCGCATGGAAGATGTGGATCTCGCCGGTCGCAGAAGAGGCGGATGAGAACGCCATTCCGCAGCATGGCGAAGGCCGCAAGCTTTTTTTGAGCGCGCTTGCTGTCACACTGGGCAATCCTAAGATCATGGTATTCTATATTGCGATCCTGCCCACCATCATCGATATCAACGCAGTCACGATAGTTGGCTGGGCTGAATTGCTTTTGGTGATGTTTGCGGTTCTGGCCGCAGTTGACAGTGCGTGGGTTGTTCTTGCCGCGCAAGCGCGCCGTTTCTTGCGCAGCCCGCGCATGATGCGCATCGCCAACCGAACGAGCGCCGGCATGATGGCGGGTGCAGCCGTTGCTATCGCAACGCGCTGAGACTTAACCGATTATTGAGGATAGCGTTTTGGCCTGTGCATGCTGTGGGTTTGCTCCATGTAGCGTCTCGCTACCCTTGCCATAAAAGAACCGGCCCAGGCCATCGCTCTTGATGTCCCGGGCCGTTCCCCCCGCCAAAAAAATGACTAAAAATTAAAGAATCTCTTCACGCAGGCTTGCGATATTCGAATTGTCTGCATCGGCCCTGAATTTAGAATGTGCAAGGCGCGCGGATAATTGCGCAATATAAGCGGGATCCTTCAGGCCGCTCTCGTAGAGCTTTATGATGCTGGCCGCGAGTTCTGCTTTGGAATAGTCTCTGTTACTTTCTTCCAGAAGGATTGCCGCCTGTGAAAAACAGTCCCGCATAACATTGATTTCGCTTGGCGTATAAATTCGGCTCGCTTCGTTAAACAACGGCATGTCAGCCTCCTCAAACAGATGCATAGGATAATCGTTTTAAGCGATTTGAGTAGAGTTAAACTGAGCTGCCAGCATATGCGTACGATACCGTACGGAAAATCCGCAATAATCTGGAACTTTTCTGTTTGTCTGCTGTTTCAAAATTACCCGAAAGGTAAAAAGAAATGGATTTTCCACCGTATGAAGATATCGCCAACAAGCTTTTGGCATCAATGCCAAAGCCGGATTACTATCAACTGGCTCAGGAACTTACACATGTTGAGCTACCTTCAGGCATGTATATGGCCCGTTGCGAAAAGCCTATTGATAAAGTCTATTTCATGACTTCCGGTATTGGCTCCGTTATTCTCACGACGGGAAAGGGGCGGCGTGCAGAAGCGGGGATTTTCGGTTTCGATGGCTATGTTCCCACCTCTGCAATCGCCGGTGTGGAAACTAGCTCCTATGATGTGATCGTGCAGATTGCAGGTGAGGCTTACGAAATGCCCTATGACAGCTTTCGACGCTGGATGGAGAAGAATGGCCGTTTCACCAAAATCATGATCCGGTCCATTGAAGCTTTTTCGGTTCAACTGGCGCATACTGCGGTATCAAATGCCGTTCACGACGTGACCCAGCGCCTCGCGCGCTGGCTTTTGATGTGTGATGATCGGATTCTTGGCAATGAAATTCCCCTCACGCATGAATTTCTGTCGATCATGCTTGGGGTACGCAGGCCCAGCGTCACCGATTCGCTGCATGTTCTGGAGGGGCTTGGCCTTATCAGGGCCAGCCGGGGCATGATTCATATCCGGGACCGGCGCGCGCTGGAAATATATGCCGAAGATGCCTATGGGCGACCCGAAAGGGAATATAACCGGTTTCTTTCGAGCCTGACCGCGCCCGAGCCCCAACGTGTCTAGAGCATAATCCGACCGGAGTGAAACGAGGATCGATAAGATTATGCTTAAAATAAAAGAAGTTAGAGCGCCAATCTGATTCAATCAGATCGGAATACGCTCTAATATCCTTCTATAAGCCGGCTATATTCTTCTTCCGGCTTGCCATAGGCTTCGCCCGCAAACTCTTCCAGCCCTTTGCGATCACGAATGGTGATCCTGCCCCGTTCGGAGCGGACGAGCTTTTTTCCTTCGAGCATATGCAGGCCGGTTGTAATGCTTGGGCGCCGCACTCCAAGCATCAATGCGATGAAATCATGGGTGAGCACGATCTCGTCGCCATCGATTCTGTCATGTGCCATCAAAAGCCAGCGCGCGAGGCGCTCATGAATATGGAGATTGACGTTGGCCCATACGGTATAGGAAATCTGCGACGTGAATGTCTGGATATAGCGGGCGAGAAGATTGGCGAACGGGCTGTGACGTTGAAGTGCTGAGGCTGCTGCGGCAATCGGCAAACGATGACCGTAACCGTGCATCTGCATCACCACTTCATGCAGGCTTGTTGTCGCGCCGACTGCGGCGGATGTGGGCGAAAAGCCCTCGCGCCCAAACATGCCGGATTCGGCCAGTTGCCCGGTCTTCGAGGTGGTTATGACAGAACCAATGCCGTCTGACAGAAAATATAGATATTCGACAGGCTGATTGGCTTCGACGATAACCTGGCCGCGATGAAGCCTTATCGGCTCCAGACTGGAATCGATATGGCGTAGAATATCGCTATCAAGGCAGTTGAGAAGGCGGTTTTTCAAACTATTCTTGTCGTACATGGATGTTGCTGATGGGCAAAGTACGAGCTCCCCCGCCGCCATGCCCCAATTTTTTGACGGTCGTTTGTCTATAACACCCAGATTTGGCAATTGATTATCTGTACGCTAACAGACGAAGACATGCGTAAATGCATATTGGGAACGAAGCGTTCTTGTGGTCGTTTGAAATACAGGCCTGTCGCCGGTAATTCCTGCGCTGTAGAGAACGTGACGGAAACATTTTAATGCCCTCGAAACCCCCCGATTTTGCTGAAATTTTTGATACGGACGCCGTTGATATTGCGTCCCGATTGATTGGCTGGACTTTCGCGGTGGGGGGCACGAGCGGGATGATCGTGGAAACAGAAGCCTATACGCTTGCCGACCCCGCCTCCCATAGTTTCAAGGGTGAAACCAAGCGTAACAAATCGATGTTTGGTCCACCCGGCCGAGCTTATGTCTACCGTATTTACGGGCTGCACTGGTGCATGAATATCGTCTGCAGCCGTGGTTCGGCGGTGCTGATCCGCGCGCTGGAACCTTTAAATGGACTGGATGAAATGAAGCGAAGGAGGCAGAGCGAAGACGTAGCTTCGCTTTGTTCAGGTCCTGCCAAGCTTGCGCAGGCGCTGGGGATTACCGGTGATCTCGATGGCCTCCGGCTTGACCGGATGCCCTTTCGGCTGGAACCATGCCAGCGCGAAATGCGGGTCGTGACGGGATGCAGGATCGGTATATCGAGGGCCGTAGATTTTCCATGGCGGTTCTGTCTCGAAGGGTCGCGCTTTCTTAGTCGTCCGGTTAAGACTGTCGTGCGTTCAAAGGGGTCTCGCCTTGACGCAGACATGCCAGATGCGAAATCCTGACGATCTGCGGCAAGGGCAGTGTTTCAGCGTGTGCATTGGACGGCGGCCAATATTGGCGCTCTGAATATGCGCGGCTTATCAAACACGGGATTTCGTAATATCGCTACGCATCGTATATTGTTCGCAGTGCGCAAGCTTTAATTCAAGTCCGACAGGTGATTTTCGTGCCACATGACGACCGCAGAAAAAACCGTGTTACACTGATCGATGTGGCCCGCCACGCCGATGTTTCGCGCGCCACCGCATCGCTTGTCGTGCGCAAAAGTCCGCTGGTGAGTGCGCTGACGCGTGAAAAGGTGGAAAACGCGTTACGGGAACTGGGTTACGTTTATAATATGGGGGCTGCCAGTCTGCGTGCCGAGCGTTCCAATACGGTCGGCGTTATCGTGCCCACGCTCGGTAATCCGTTTTACGGCGAGCTTCTTGCTGGCATCGATAGCGTCTTGGAGGACGCTGGAATCGTGGTTCTGCTGGCAATCAGCCATGACAAATTTTCCAACCAGCGCCTGTTGATGCAGCGCATGCGGGAACACGGTGTTGATGGTGTGATCGTGTCGCCGTCTGCCGACACGCAGGCAGACTATATCGAGCAAATGTCGGGTTGGGGACTGCCCGCCGTACAGGTTTTGCGACATGTGAGCGACCGGGTCGACTATGCTGGCGTTGATTATGCCAGCGGCATGCACCAGGCGGTCAATCATCTGACGGCTCTCGGTCACAAGACAATCGCTTTTGCAGTGCACCGGCCCTTCCATTCGGCTTATCGTGAAAGGATCGAAGGCTTTCGCGAGGCGATGCTGCAACAGGGCCTGGACCCCGAACTGATCGTCGAGCTGCCGAACACAATACCCGGAATTGCCCGAGCAACCCCGCGGCTGTTTGATCGGGGGCAGATGCCAACCGCTGCAATCTGCCTCAATGACGTGGTCGCGCTGGGCCTTTCGGCAGGACTTTATGATTATGGCAGGAAAATCGGCCATGATTTTGCTCTGGTCGGCTTTGACGATGTCAGCGATGCGGAAGCAACGCGTCCCCGGCTGAGTTCGGTCGCGACCCGGCCCGTGACGGTTGGACAGAATGCCGCCCGCCTGCTGCTGGAGCGGCTGGAGCAGCCCGATCGCGGACCGCGCAGGATCATCAGCGAGACATATTTGCAGGTTCGCCAATCCTGTGGCGGCCAGATATCGAACGTGTGCGACCAATTAGCCGTTGACGCACGGGCGTGATAGCATTTAGATCGATCTAAACACACTTGCCGCAGGAGTGAGCGGTCTGGGTGCTCGGAGGTTCAACGTGTATAATTTCAATTTCGCGCCGGTTTTCGCGTCGATGGACACGCTGCTCATCGGCGCGTGGCAGACGATCGAACTTTCATGTGCAGCCATGGTGCTGGGGCTGATCGTCTCCATCATCTGCGCCGTGGGCAAGACCGCCGGTCCAAAGCCGGTACGTTTCATCATCGATGCCTATATCGAGATCATCCGCAACACGCCTTTTCTCATCCAGATATTCTTCATTTTCTTCGGCCTGCCATCTGTCGGGTTGCGACTGACGCCGAACAGTGCCGCACTTCTGGCGCTTGTCGTAAATTTTGGCGCCTATGGCACCGAGATCATCCGTGCGGGCATCGAATCCATCCACAAGGGTCAAGTGGAAGCGGGTACGGCGCTCGGTCTTTCGCGGCTACAGGTGTTTCGCTACATCATCATGAAGCCTGCATTGCGCACGGTCTATCCGTCTCTGACCAGCCAGTTCATCTATCTCATGCTGACATCGAGTGTCGTCTCGGTGATTTCCGCTAACGAGCTTGCCGCCGCCGGTAACGACCTTCAATCGGCGACATTTGCCAGCTTCGAAGTCTATATCGTCATCACCATTCTTTATCTGATCATGTCGATCGGTTTCTCGGCGATCTTTTCGCTGATCGAAAGAATGGCGTTCAAATATCCGTTGAGCCGATAGGAGCCGATCATGATCAGACCTTTCGGCTGGAACGAATTTCTCATCATCCTTTATGCAGCACAGTGGACCATCGCGCTGTCGGCAATTGCCTTTGCAGGCGGTGGTATCGGCGGGCTTTTGGTGGCTCTCTTGCGCGTCTCGGACAACAAGTTGGTCCGCTATGGTGCGTTGGGCTTTATCCGGCTGTTTCAGGGCACCCCGCTTTTGATGCAGCTGTTTCTGGTGTTTTTTGGCCTCAATATTTTTGGCTTCGGCGTCAATCCATGGGTTGCGGCGAGCATCGCGCTGACCTTGCATGCCAGCGCTTTTCTGGGCGAAATCTGGCGCGGCTGCATTGATGCGGTGCCGCCGGGCCAGCGTGAAGCCGCAACGGCTCTGGGGCTGCGCTACTTCAACCGGATGCGCTACGTGGTCCTGCCGCAGGCCGCACGCATTTCGGTCGCGCCGACCGTTGGCTTTCTGGTGCAGCTCATCAAGGGCACCTCGCTTGCCGCGATCATCGGCTTTACCGAACTGACCCGACAGGGCCAGATCATCAACAATGCCACCTTCAGCCCCTTCATGGTGTTTGGTACGGTGGCGGCACTCTATTTTGTTTTGTGCTGGCCGTTGTCCATTCTGGCAAGGCGCATGGAAACACGGTTTTCGCGCGCCACCGCGCGCTGAAATCAAAGGTATAAACACATCACATGCCGGCGAGGAGACCGGCGATACACAGGGAAGGAAACAACATGAATTATACCAGACGCATGGCAATGGCCCTTATCGGGGCAGGGGCGTTTGCAACCGCTATGATGCCGCAGGCCTTTGCCCAAAGCGTGGAAGGCATCAAATCGGCTGGCGCGATCAAGATCGGCATGCTGGTCGATTTCCCGCCTTTCGGTATCATCAACACCAGCAACGAACCGGACGGCTATGATGCTGACGTGGCAAAGCTGCTGGCTAAGGAACTGGGTGTAAAAGCGCAGATCGTTCCGGTCACCGGACCAAACCGGATTCCTTATCTGCAGAGCGGACAGGTTGATGTGCTGGTTGCTTCGCTCGGCATCACCGAGGAACGCGCGAAGAGCGTTGATTTCTCACAGCCTTATGCGGGTATTTCCATTGGCGTCTTCGGCCCGAAAGATGCGGCCGTCACCAAGCCGGAAGATCTGTCGGGCAAGACCATTGGTGTGGCGCGAGCGTCCACACAGGATACGGCTGTCACCAAGGCAGCACCCAAGGACGCCACCATCCGCCGTTTCGATGACGATGCCAGCGCGGTGCAGGCTCTTCTTTCCAATCAGGTCGAACTGATCGGTCTGTCCAACGTTGTGGCGGCTGAAATCGAAAAAGCAGCTCCTGGCCGCTACGAGCAGAAAATCCAGTTGAGCCAGCAGGTGCAGGGCATTGCGGTGAAGAAGGGGTCGAGTGAGATGCTCGACGTCGTCAACAAATTCATCGAAAAGGCCAAGAGTGACGGTGAACTCAACAAGATCCACGAAAAATGGCTCGGCTCGCCATTGCCGGATTTTGTGTCCGAGGCAAAGTAAATCGTCATTTGCGCCATGCCCGGTTTTGCCGGGCATGGTGACACGACTTTAAAACGACTATTTTCTCGAAAGCAGGTTTTCCGTTATGAACCAGACGGCGCAGGACAAAGTGGGTCCGGCAGTGCTCATGGAAGGTATCAACAAGTGGTACGGGACCTATCATGCGCTGCGAAACATCAACCTGACTGTGGCGCGTGGCGAGCGTATCGTCATCTGCGGCCCGTCCGGTTCGGGCAAATCCACACTCATCCGTTGCATCAACCAGCTTGAGAGCATTCAGGAAGGGCGGATCGTCGTTGATGGTCTCGATTTGACCAAGGGTGGCAAAAACGTCGATGTCATCCGTCAGGAAACCGGCATGGTTTTCCAGCAGTTCAACCTGTTTCCCCATATGACGGTACTGGAAAATTGCACATTGGCGCCGATGAAGGTGCGCGGTGTGGCTAAAGCGGAAGCCGAAAAGACCGCGCGGCAATATCTGGAGCGCGTGCGCATTCCAGAACAGGCGGACAAATATCCCGCCCAGCTTTCCGGCGGCCAACAGCAGCGCGTGGCCATTGCGCGCGCCCTGTGCATGAACCCCAAGATCATGCTGTTTGATGAGCCGACCTCGGCCCTTGATCCCGAAATGGTCAAGGAGGTTCTCGACACCATGATCGATCTGGCGAAAGAGGGCATGACCATGCTGTGCGTGACCCATGAAATGGGCTTTGCGCGTCAGGTGGCCGACCGGGTGATTTTCATGGATCAGGGGCAGATTCTGGAAATGGCACCGCCGGAAGAATTCTTTGGCAATCCCAAGCATGAGCGCACAAAAGCCTTTATCGGCCAGATTTCCTGACCGATCCGTATCTCATATGAAATAACTGGAGCTATCCGTGACGCATGAAATCCTGCTCATCGAGCCGATGATGCCGCTGATCGAAGACAAACTGGATGCCGGTTATAAAGTGCACCGGCTCTACGAGGCCGACGAGAAATCGGCAATTGAAGCAGCACTCGGCAAAATCCGTGCGGTGGTCACCGGCGGTGGCAGCGGTCTTGCCAATGAATGGATCGAGCGGCTTCCGGCACTGGGTATCATCGCCATCAATGGTGTTGGCACCGATAAGGTCGATCTCGAATTTGCCCAAAATCGCGGCGTGCATGTGACGACCACACCGGGCCTGTTGAGCGATGATGTCGCGGATATCGGCATTGCACTGATGCTTGATCTGTTCCGCCGCGTTACAGTGGGCGACGGCTTTGTGCGCGAGGGACGCTGGGCTAAGCGCGAGGCTTTTCCCTTGGGCGTCAGTCCAAAAGGCAAGCGCATCGGTGTTCTGGGGCTTGGTCAAATTGGTAAATCGCTGGCGAGACGGGCGGAAGCCTTTGGCATGCAGGTTCATTACTGGAACCGCTCGCCCGTCGAAATTAGCAACTGGATTGCGCATGGCTCGCCGGTCGAGCTTGCGCAAAACAGTGAGGTTCTGGCCGTGTGTATCGCCGCAAATCCGTCGACGGCCAATATCGTCAATGCCGATGTGCTGGCAGCGCTTGGCAGCAGGGCCTATCTTATCAACGTCTCACGCGGCAGCGTTGTTGATGAAGAAGCACTTCTCAATGCTCTTGAAAATGGCACCATCGCTGGGGCCGGGCTTGATGTGTTTGTCGATGAGCCGACAATCCGTGACGATTTTCTGAGCGCACCCAACACGGTTTTGATGCCGCATCAAGGCAGCGCAACCGTTGAGACGCGCATTGCCATGGGCGAACTGGTGCTGGAAAACCTGCGCGCATTCTTTGACGGCGAGACCCCTCCTTCCACAGTCAATTGAGTTTACGATGATTGTCAGACAGGCTTTTTTCGAAGGACAAATTCACGCGGGTCGTGAAGATGCCTTCAAGGATTATGTGGCTGAAACTTTGATGCCGATGTGGTTGGCCTTTCCCGGCATCCGCGCGGTAAAAGTCCTTTACGCAGTTGAGCGCGACGAAGGTGCGCCGCCTTATCCGATGGTGCTTTGGACGCAATATGACAGCAGGGATGCTCTGGCAGCCGCGCTTGCCTCACCCATTCGTTACGAAAGCCGTGAAGCAACCAAGGGGCTTCTCGCCATGTTCGACGGGCATATCCATCATCACGTCTTCGAACTGGCGCTGGAAGGTTAGGGCGCCACTTCGATTTCCAGCGTGACCGGATCGAAGCTCACGATATGCACCTGTGTGCCCGCTGGAAGATCAGGACCCTTTACCCGCCACAGCGTGTCGTTGATGCGGATGCGTCCGCGGCCATTGACGAGCGCTTCATCGAGCGTTGCGCGCTGCCCGACGAGCTGTTCGCCGCGCTGATTGAGAAAAGGCTCGTCATGGCGATCATTGCTGCCGAAAAAGCGGCGACCGGCCAGAACGAAGATCACGGCGAGAACCAGAAACACCGCGATCTGCCATTGCCATCCGAAACCGGCGACGGAACCGAGCAGCAGCACAATCCCGCCCGTAACCAGTGCCGCCAGACCGAACCAGATGAAAAAGAAGCCCGGTGCCAGAAGTTCGAGCATGAGCAGGGCCAGCCCGAAGACGAACCAGTTCCAGAGGCCAAGCTCGGAGAGAAAGTTCGAGATCATGGTGCCCTGCTTTCTTTAGAGCGCGTTTCGATCTGATGTTATCAGATCGGCGCTCTCTCTTTTGATTTGACGCGCATCTTATCCGAAAACCGTTTCACACTTTTCGGGATGCGCTCTAGCTGCGGTTCGTTGTCGGCACGCTGCGCCCGCGTGTTACGGGCGGCGGCGCGGCCGGAGTGACCGGATTGCTGCCATCGCCGAAAACTTCCTTGGCAATCGCGCCGATACCACCCAGCGAACCGATCAGTGAACTGGCCTCAAGCGGCATCAGCACGACTTTCTGGTTGTTGGCGCTGGCGATATTACCAAGCGCTTCGGTATATTTCTGCGCCACGAAATAGTTGAGCGCCTGCACATTGCCGGCGGAAACCGCGTCGGAAACGAGCGTGGTGGCCTTGGCCTCGGCTTCAGCCAGCCGTTCGCGGGCTTCGGCTTCGCGCTTGGCGGCTTCGAGCTTGCCCTCGGCTTCCAGAATTTGAGACTGCTTCTGGCCTTCGGCACGCAGGATCTGCGCATTGCGGTCGCCTTCGGCTTCCAGAACTTGTGCGCGCTTGTCACGTTCCGCCTTCATCTGACGCGCCATCGATGCAACGATATCGGCGGGCGGGCTGATATCCTTGATCTCGACGCGGGTCATCTTGAGGCCCCATGGATGGGCGGCTTCATCGACCACACGCAGCAGGCGATCATTGATCGCATCACGGTTGGACAACAGTTCGTCAAGATCCATCGACCCCATGACCGTACGAATATTGGTCATGGTGAGGTTGAGGACGGCATATTGCAGGTTCGAGACCTGATAGGCGGCCTGTGCTGCGTTCAAAACCTGATAAAAGGCCACCGCATCGACGCCGACAATGGCATTGTCGCGGGTGATAACTTCCTGTGTGGGAACGTCGAGAACCTGTTCCATCATGTTGAGGCGCGCGCCAATGCGGTCAAAGAATGGAATGATCAGGTTAAGACCCGGCATCAGTGTGCGGGTATAGCGCCCAAAGCGTTCAACCGTAAAATTATAGCCCTGCGGCACCGTCTTGATACCGGCAAACAATGTTGCCAGAACCAGCGCAGCCAGAATAAGCAGCGTGATGTCAAAACCTGTCATAATATCGTCCCTTAATTTCGCGAACCAAGCCCTGTTCAGCCCTGTGGACTTACACCCAGCCCTGTAATTCGCGCCGCACCAGCGTCTCGATAACCTTCATACCGTCCTCGCTATCGTTGAGGCAAGGAATATGGCTGAAATTCTCGCCGCCGTTCTCGTGGAAGGCGTGGGCGGCTTCATTGCCGATTTCATCAACGGTCTCAAGACAATCGACGACAAAACCCGGATTAAGCACTGCGACCGATTTGACGCCTTGTTTGGCAAGGTTTTCCACGGTCTCGTCCGTATAGGGTTGCAGCCATTCCTCGGGGCCAAAGCGCGACTGGAAGGTGGTGCGAAACTTTTCTTCATCAAGACCGAGGCGTGCGCGCAACAGGCGTGCGGTCTCCAGACATTGCTGGCGATAGGGATCGCCCTTTTCCGAATAGCTTTTGGGGATGCCATGGAAAGAAGCGAGGATTACGTCCGGCTCAAAGGATAGCGTTTTCAGATGGTTCTCGATCGAGCGCGCCAATGCCTCGATATAGACCGGTTCCGTCTCATAAGAAGGGATAGTGCGCACGGCAGGCATGAAGCGCTTCTTCATCAGCACTTCGAAGAATTTGTCATTCACCGTGGCCGTCGTTGTGGCCGAATATTGTGGATAGAGCGGAAACATAACTATGCGCTCGCATCCAGCCTGTAACAGCCGGTCGGTCACCGTTTCGATGGAAGGCTGGCCGTAGCGCATGGCCCAATCGACGACGACGTTTGCATGATCCTTCAAAGCTTCCGCCAGTTTTTCGCCCTGCGCGCGGGTATAGGTGCGCAGCGGTGATTCGTTTTTCTCGCGATTCCAGATGCGCTCGTAAAGCTTGCCGGATTTGGATGGACGCGTGTTGAGAACGATGCCGTAGAGGATTGGCAGCCATGCGGCGCGCGGCCATTCGATGACACGGCGATCAGAGAGAAATTCGGCGAGATAACGGCGCATCGGCGCGTAGCTGGTTCCGTCCGGCGTGCCGAGATTGACCAGCAGAACGCCGACTTTCGGAAGTTTTGGCGCTTCAGCGCCTGTCTGGTTTGTTGCCGGTTGGGTCTGGCTCGTTTGCGCTTTTTTCATTTCATTCACCTTCCGCCAGATGTCCATCTGGCCGCCTTATATTCATTTGGAAAGTAGAGAAAAAAAGCCAAATTACAATCCTGACAATTGCGATCATAAAAAAGGCGGCACAGGTATCCCCGGTGCCGCCTTTATTGCCGTGCGATTTTGTTAACCCACAGCGCCGCGTGTCAGGGAGAAACGTGCACCGGTCGAGGACGTGCAGTTGAGCTGATTTGGCGAAACCAGTGCGCAATTGACCTTGGATGACGTGCCACGCACGATGGAGCGCATGTCGATTTCAACGAGTTGCGGCGACTGATAGCGGTAGCTGCCTTCGGCCAATCGCTCGTTGGTGTCGGTGGTGCGGGTTTGGAAGTTACCGCCATTGAATGACGACACGATGCCGTTGGGGTCTGACCAGTTGCCTTCAATGCCGCCCCGCGGGCCAACCGCTACAGGAGAATTGCCGCCTACCGGGCCAGTCGTTTCACAAGCCGCCAGAACCAGCGACATGAGGGCAAGGGAGCCAATGATGCGGAAGCGTTTCATGTCCATGCTCTCCATATAAGCATTTGCTGCGAAAGATGATCGGTCTTTGGCCCGGCAGATGCTCTAAAACAAAAGTCGAGCGATAACGGATTTTCTCAGCCCGATCGCTCTTGGGATGATTTCCCTGTGATGTATCGAATTTTACAGGAAAACAAGTCCCTTTTGCGAGGATTGCGTGATTGTTGCGAAACTGCCGCAAAGACAGGCCCCGTTCATGAACACGCTGCCAACACACCAAACCGATTATCGCACCAAGATATTGCGGAACTGCCACGGGTCCTTACGGTCTATATCCTCTTCAAACAGAACACCGCGATCTTCAAGCGGGTTCCAGTCGGTGTAATAGCCGTTGACTGGCCCGAGATAGGGCATCTGTACCTCAAGACAGCGACGATAATCGATCTCGTCGGTTTCAACGATGCCGCTTCGCGGATTTTCGAGCGCCCAGACCATGCCGGCCAGCACTGCGGAGGATACCTGCAAGCCGGTTGCGTTCTGATAGGGGGCAAGTTTGCGCGCTTCCTGAATGGAAAGCTGCGAGCCATACCAATAGGCATTCTTGTCGTGACCGTAGAGAAGGACGCCTAACTCATCGGCGCCGTCCAGAATTTCGCTTTCTTCCAGCACATGCTGGACCGGCTGCGCGCGCCCACCATTGCCGAACATTTCATCAAGTGACAGGATAGCGTCATTGCTCGGGTGATAGGCGTAATTGCAGGTCGGACGATAGTCGAGTTTGCCCTTTTTGCTGCGCAACGTGAAGAAATCGGCAATCGAAATCGCCTCATTATGCGTCACCAGCAGACCATATTGTGCGCCATGGGTTGGGCACCATGTTCGGATGCGCGTATTGCCACCGGGCTGTTCCAGAAAGATCGCTGCCTTGTTGCCCTTTTTTTGCTTGCGGGCATTTTTGGGTTTCCATTTTTCATGGCTGCCCCAGCCAAGTTCGGCAGGCTGCAAGCCTTCGGCAATGAAACCTTCGACCGACCAGGTGTTCCAGAACGTGTTAAAGGGCTTGGTTTTTTTGGCACGCTGTGTGTCGCGTTCGGCAATGTGAATGCCCTTCACACCCGCCTGTTTCATGAGCTTTGCCCAGCCCGCACGGTCATCCGCTGCCGGTTCCTCGAAGTCGAGTTTGAGGTCGGTCGCAAGATTGACCAACGCCTTTTTGACAAACCACGACACCATGCCGGGATTGGCGCCGCAGCACGAAACGGCGGTCGGACCGCCGGGTTTTTTGCGCTTTTCGGCCCGCGCGGTTTCGCGCAGAGCATAAT
Source organism: Rhizobiaceae bacterium (assembly GCA_032057925.1). Lineage (GTDB taxonomy): Bacteria > Pseudomonadota > Alphaproteobacteria > Rhizobiales > Rhizobiaceae > Brucella. The sequence goes on along the minus strand of DAMCEK010000006.1, from coordinate 72,742 downwards.
TGGTGCGCGCAGCATTGTCGGCCTCGGTATCGAAATAGAAACCAAGCCACGGCTCGACCACGGTGTCGATATAAAGCGCGCCCTGTTCACGGGCAAAGCGCATCAGATCGACCGATCCGGTATCCACCGACAGATTGACGACGAAGGGCTGGCCTTCGCCCTCTTTCAGCAGCGGCCCAAGGACCGCCTTGTAATTATCGCGGGTGATGGCTTCTTTCAGGAAGCGGATGCCCTTGTCATCGAGATGCTTGCGGTTTTTTTCGCTGGGATCGATAACCACCATGCGCGATTTGTCGAATTTGAAATGGCGCTCGATCAGCGGCAGGGTACCGCGCCCGATCGACCCGAAGCCGATCATGATGACAGGACCGGTAATCTCGCCATAGACTTGCCATTTCTCTTTCGCCATTTTCTTCCTCTCTGAAGGCCGCATCGGCCGTGCTGATTATGTGCAGAGCATAACACAGGTTCATTGAAAGGAAGCAATGTCACAAGCCTATGACATGCTTGAATGTCTAAAACCCGGTCAAATCTCGACCAGTCTGGCGCGGATCATGCCGCGCAGCGAATTGCCAACCAGAATGGTGCGGGCTTTTTTCAGGTCCTTGAGCGAAACCGTCGCTTCGGCGGCAATGCCGTTATTGAGGATTTCGCGGCGCAAGACGCCGTCAAGCAATCCTGCTGACAGCGCAGGCGTTATACAGGTTGCATCGCCCGCATCGAGAAAAATCGAGGTGATGGTGCCTTCACAAACCTCGTCGCGCTCGTTGAGCAGGATGACTTCATCCACTTCCGCAGGCGAATATTCCTCTCGCGCTGCAATATAGGCCTGGCGTCGCGTGGTCTTGTGGCGCAAGAGCGGATCATCGTGTCTGAGGCGCGTTTGCGCAATTGCAATGCGCCAGACTGTGTTTTGCGGTAATGGCTCGTAGGGCGTCGCGGCAATCTCACTTAATCCGTCGGGTGCCAGAGTGAGGCGCAGTTTCAACGCCTGATCGGACGTACCCGCCGTTTCAATCTTCTGGCGGATTGCCGCCACATCGCAATCGAAACCAAGCTCTTTGGCCGAGTTTTCCAGACGCGCCATATGCAAATCAAGCCGCAGAACGCCCGATAGCGGTTCCCAGCGCATGGTTTCGATCAGTTGATAGTCGGGGGCTTGATCAAGTCGTTGATCGGGCTTGCCGGGGCTGGTTTCTGTCCCGTCGCGAACCGCGCTTTCACCAGACATTCCTCATACTCCGCTTGCGCTGTAGAATCGAAGACCACGCCGCCTCCGACATTGAAGATCGCATGATTTTGATCGAGAAGCGAGATCGTGCGAATGGCCACATTGAACCGCATTTGCCCGCCCGGTGCGATCCAGCCGAGCGATCCACAATAGATATCGCGCGGGCCGCTCTCAAGTTCGCGCAGGATTTTCATCGCGCTGATTTTCGGTGCGCCGGTAATCGAGCCGCAGGGAAAAAGCGCGGCAAAAACGTCGCGCGGGGACAGATTGCTTTTCAGTTTTGCGCGCACGCGGCTGATCATCTGATGAACGGTGGGGTAGGTTTCCACCCTGAAAAGCTCAGGCACGTCGAGCGAGCCCACTTCGCTGATCAGCGAAATGTCGTTGCGTAAGAGATCGACGATCATGCGGTTTTCCGCCTGATTTTTCGGATCATTCATCAGAAAGCGCCGGTTTTCTTCATCGTCCTGCAGCGTTGCACCGCGCGGCATGGTGCCCTTCATCGGATGGGTCTCGATAAAGCCGTCGCTGCCCACCTCGAAAAACAGTTCCGGCGAGCGCGACAGGATGATGGGTCCACCCAGATCGCAAAAGGTGGAATAACGCACGGGCTGACGCTGGCTAAGCTTGTTGAAGAGTGTTAGCGGATCGCCCTGCCATTGCGCGTGAACAGGGAAGGTCAGATTGCCCTGATAGCAGTCGCCTTCGCGCAAATGCCGGTGCAATCGATCAAAACGTTGCTGGTAATCCTCAAATGACCATTGTGCGATCGGGTCGTGGAGCGCGGTGTGCGGGTCGTCAGCGTGATGATGCAACGCGTCTTCGCAAGGACCGTCGAAAACGCCAAAGCACAGCAACGGGGTTTTGCGATTTTCCGGCAGGAGTGCTGTAAGGCTTGGTTCGAGAAGATAGCCCGCTTCGTAAGAAAAATAGCCCGCAAGCCACTTTCCGGTCTCATGCGCGCGCTGCATGGCCTCCCATGCAGGCTCGAATTCATCCGCGCTGTCGGCACGGATAATCGAAGACGGGTCCGCGAAAAGAACATCGCGGCCCGCCTTGTCATCTCGAAATAGAATAAGCGGCCTCATTGAAACCGGCACGACTATATCTCAGTCTTCCATGGCTTCGAGTTCGTCGATAATGCCTTCGATCACCGACAGACCCTTATGCCAGAAATCCGGATCGGTTGCATCGAGACCAAACGGTGCCAGCAATTCCTTATGGTGCTTGGTGCCTCCAGCCTTCAGCATATCGAAATATTTCTGCTGAAAACCGGATTCGGAGTTCTGGTAAACGGCATAGAGCGAATTGACCAGACAATCGCCGAAGGCATAGGCATAGACATAGAACGGCGAATGGATGAAGTGCGGGATATAGGTCCAGAAGGTCTCATAACCCGCATTGAGATTGACCGCATCGCCAAGGCTTTCACGCTGCACATCCATCCAGATTTCGCCGATGCGTTCTGCCGTGAGTTCCCCTTCGCGGCGCTCGGCATGGATGCGGCGCTCGAACTGGTAGAAGGCGATCTGGCGCACGACCGTGTTGATCATGTCCTCGGCCTTTTGCGCCAGCATGGCCTTGCGCTCGCGCTTGTCCTTTGTGGCTGCAAGCAGCGAACGGAAGGTCAGCATTTCGCCGAACACCGATGCGGTTTCGGCGAGCGTCAGCGGCGTTCCGGCCATGAGCGCACCCTGCTTCCCAGCGAGAACCTGATGCACGCCGTGACCAAGCTCATGGGCCAGCGTCATCACATCACGCGGCTTGCCCATATAATTGAGCAGCACGTATGGATGCGCCGACGGCACGGTCGGATGGGCAAAGGCACCCGGTGCCTTGCCGGGGCGGACGGGCGCGTCGATCCAGTTCTTGTCAAAGAAGTCGCGTGCGATATCGGCCATTTCAGGCGCGAAATTGCCATAGGCGGAAAGCACGGTTTCGCGTGCCCGATCCCAGGAAATCAGCGCCTGCGGCGTTTCTGGCAGCGGTGCGTTGCGATCCCAGTTTTCAAGTTTTTCAAGGCCGAGCCATTTGGCCTTCAGCGCATAATAACGGTGTGACAGGCGCGGATAGGCTTCTTCGACGGCTTTGGTCAGTGCATCGACCACTTCGCGCTCGACACGATTGGCAAGGTGACGGCTGTCGGCAATATCCTGAAAACCGCGCCAGCGGTCGGAGATTTCCTTATCTTTCGCCAGCGTATTGGTGATGAGCGTAAAGATGCGCAGGTTTTCCCCAAAGGTTTTGGCAAGTGCCTCAGAGGCTTTCTTGCGCACAGATCCATCAGCATCCTGCAACAGATTGAGCGTTTGCTCGATAGCCAGTTCCTCGCCATCGATGTCAAAGCGCAGGCTCGCCATCGTCTCATCGAAAAGACGGTTCCACGCGCTATAGCCGGTGATCGACTTTTCGTGAAAAAGCTGTTCCAGCTTGTCGTCGAGTTCATAAGGCTTGTCGAGGCGCAGATCTTCCAGCCATGGCCTGTAATGACCGATGGCGGCATTGGCTGTCATCGCCTTTTCCAGCACCGCGTCATCGATGCGATTGATTTCGAGGCTGAAGAAAATAAGCGGCGTGTTGGCGTCGGTCAGTTTCTGCTGCACGTCGCCGTAGAGTTTCATGCGGCTCGGGTCGCTGGTGTCGCCATAATAATAAAGCCCGGCAAAAGAGGCGATACGACCCATCAGTTCGCTCAACGCTTCATAATCGAGGATCGCATCGGCAAAAGCGCCGCCATCAGCCTTCGCGGCTTCCTCGCCAAGCCGACCTTTCCAGCGTTTTTCAAAATCAGCCGCAGTCCGGGCTGCCTTTTCCAGATCGGCTTTCAGTTCAGAACTTTCCGGCGAGGGATAGAGATCGGCCAGGTTCCATTCTGGTAGCGCGCCAAGATCTGGGTTTTTTGATGCGCCTGCGGCATCGGCGACAGCGCAACGAAAAGGAATTGAAAAACGATTTGAAACTTGAGTCATAACATTCTCCTGTCGGCTCCTTCTTGCATGTCTTGCCAGCCTCGCCAAGGCGGAAGTGCTGTGTCTTTGGATTGTAATAGTCTGTTCAAACGGAATCGTTTTTATGGAAATATGGCGGAGGGAAGCGGAACGTGGCGCTAATGTGGCCACGTTATAGAAAGCGCTGAAATACATTCACGCGGTTTATGAAAATGCATTATCCAGCGCGATCAATCCGCTCAAATTTCTCTAATCTGTTGAATATAAAACCTTTTATGGTAATCATCTTAATTAGCTCAACCGATTATGGCTTCTTGAAGACTGTTAATAATTTTTTTACCATAATGAAAATAGATGCACTGTTGTGTCTTTTTTGCCATGGTGTCTCCGCATTTGTTGTTCACTAAAGCTCTATTAACCATTCAATCCGACAATAAGTCTACGGGTGGGGTCGATGGAGGCAGGAGCGAGTTGCGGAAGGCTTGGCAAGAAAAGAGCCGATCGCAATGGTGTTCGCAGCGGTTATGGCATCCGCTGTAACCAGTCTTCGATCGGATCTGGACAAGGTTTTGGACGCGGCCTGTGGGAACGGATAAAACGGTAAGGCGATACGATTCGATGAATAGCATATCGACCATTCAAATGCGTCTGGCGGATGTCTGGACAAAAGTCAGGCTTGGTGCGAAAGCCCGCCTGTCCCCGTCCTTGGCCCTGTCGCTTTCAGTTGTCGCGGCCACTTTCGCTTTGGCATTCATGCCGACACAGGCTTCGGCTGAGACCCGTTCGCTCAAGCTTTATTACGTCCATACCGGAGAGAAGGCTGAAATCGCTTTTAAACGTAATGGCCGTTTTCTGCCCGATGGGCTTAAAAAACTGAATGTCTTTTTGCGTGACTGGCGCCGTAACGAGCCGACCAAGATGGACCCGCGCCTGTTCGATCTGATCTGGCAGGTCTATAAATCGTCCGGTTCTAGCCAGTACATAACGGTCGTATCCGCCTATCGTTCCCCGGCCACCAACAAAATGTTGCGCGGCAGGTCGAGCGGTGTGGCCAAGAAGAGCCAGCATATGCTGGGCCGCGCGATGGATTTTTTCATTCCCGGCGTCAATCTCGCCAAGCTGCGCGGCATCGGCATGCGCTATCAGGTGGGCGGTGTCGGCTATTATCCGCGCTCGGGCTCTCCTTTCGTCCATATGGATGTCGGCAATGTGCGTGCCTGGCCGCGCATGAGCCGACGCGAATTGCTCGCGCTCTTCCCTGATGGCAAGACCGCACATATTCCCGCTGACGGCAAGCCATTGCCGGGTTATCAGCAGGCGCTCGCCATGATCGAAAAGCGTAAAGGCAGCGGCGGCGAAATCCTGATGGCCAGCAATTCAAGCTCCAAGCGCAAGAGCAAGTCGCTGTTTGGCGCGCTGTTTGGCGGCGGTGCTGATGAAGAAGAAGATAATGGCGATACCGCCGTTCGCGGAAGCGCGCGTCCGGTGCGAAATACCGCTCCTGCGAGACAGGCTCCTGCCGTTGTGCCGGAGCAGCCTGTACAGGCGGAAGAGACGATGATCGCGGCGTTGCCGACCAGAAACGCACCGATCCCGATGCAGGCACCGCGCCCTGAAACGGACCTTGAATCTTTGATGCCTGCCGTAGAGCCGCAGAATGCCGCTCCTGCTCCTGCTCAAGATCCGGCCCTGGTGGCCATGAATGTGCCGATCCCGGCAAGTAAGCCGCAGGATGCGATAGCACTCGCCATGGCTGAGGCCGAAACGCAAACGCCGCCTGCGCTGATGAACGGTTTCGTGCCGGTTCCGGCAATGCGTCCGGGTGGGCAGTCCGGGGCTGTTTCCGGTCAGGATGCAATCGCGGCGCTCGTCAGTGACCAGCATGATGTTCTGGCTGCAAATGATGCTGATGCTCCGGCACCGGTGGCCGGTCAGGCGGGTGCCTTGCCGCTGCCGCAGGAAGCGCCCCGCGCCAGCACGCAGCTCGCTATGTTATCCAGGAGTGACGAAATCGGTGAGCTGATCGCCACGCCCGAAGATGATGACGATTACGATACCAAGCCGGTTGCCGCCGTTCCCGCGCAGCCGACCCCGGTAAAGGTGGCTTCTGCCGCACATGCAGTTTCTGCGGAGCCTGAAGTCGCCAAGCCGGTTGCCAGGGTTGGCAAGGCCGTCAACACCGGCGTGCGCACCACCACCAAAGGCGCACGCAAGCTTGCCAAGGCTGTGGCGAAGCCGCGTCCGGTTGTGCAGCCGGTGACTGTCCATAATGCGGCAATTGCCATGTCGGCGGAATCGGTTGCCAAAACGGTGCCGGAAACCAACCCGAACCTGCGCAATGATGCGATGCGAACTGCTCCTGCTGTGGTCTATACGGCTGGCTTCCAGCGGGGTGATCTGCCAAGCGAGCAAGCCAACAAGTTCAGGGGCAATGCCGTCACCTTCCTGACGGTGGCAAAATTCTCGAAACCGACCGATCTCTGACCGGTTACTCTCTGATCTCTGATCAAGAGCAAAAATAAAGGGCCCGCGAGGGCCCTTTTTGTTTGAGGACGGGAAAGGTCAGCCTTTCAGACTGGCTGCTTCGCTGGCCAGTTTTGTAATGGCATCCCAGTCGCCTTTTTCAACCAGCTCCTTGGGCGCGACCCATGATCCGCCAACGCAAATGACGTTCGGCAGAGCCAGATAGCTCTTTGCATTGGCAAGGCTGATGCCACCCGTCGGGCAGAAAACGGTTCCCGCCAGAGGCGAAGAGAGCGCTTTGAGGAAAGAGGCACCGCCTGCCTGTTCGGCAGGGAAGAATTTGAGATGCGTATAGCCTTCTTCACGCAGCGCCAGCATTTCACTTGGCGTGATGGCGGCAGGCAGAAGCGGAACGTCGCTGTCATTGGCGGCTGCGATGATCTGGCTTGTGGCACCGGGGCTGACGATGAAGCGCGAACCGGCCTTTGCCGCTTCCTCGTAATGTTTTGCATTGAGGATCGTGCCTGCACCGACGATTGCTTCGGGCACTTCTGCGGCAACAGCGCGGATGGCGTCAAGGGCAGCAGCTGTGCGCAAGGTAATCTCGATTGCGGGCAATCCGCCCTTGGCGAGGGCGCGGGCGAGAGGAACGGCATGTTCAACCCGGTCGATCAGCAGCACCGGAATGACGGGCTGACCTTGCAGGACGGGGACGAGAAGGTCGGTTTTTTGCGGCATATTCTCTCGCTCGATTTTTGGGATATGTAATAATCGATTTAGAATGCCTATGACGGTTTGTCTACCGGTGAACCTCAAGGCACTTTTCAGTGCCCGGGGGCGGGCAATGTCAAACGTGACTTGAATTCGCCGTTTGCGAGGGGTAGTGCAGGGCTGAATTTCCAGAGAAGATAAGCTGATGAGCAATTTACCGTTTAAAGTCGCTGCCCTTTATTGTTTTGCGCCATTGCCGCAATATGAAAGCCTGCGTGAACCGCTCGCCAAACTTTGCTGCACCAACGGCATCAAGGGCACGCTGCTTCTGGCTGCCGAAGGGATCAATGGCACGGTTGCAGGAACGATGGATGCAATTGATAAACTGGTTGCTCACATCACGGCCATTCCCGGCCTTGGTGCGCCTGAACTGAAATATTCCTATGCCAGCGAGATGCCCTTCCACCGCATGAAGGTGCGGTTGAAACGCGAAATCGTTACCATGGGCGTTGAAGACATTGATCCGCTCAAAAGTGTCGGCACCTATGTTGCGCCGCAGGACTGGAATGCGCTGATCGCTGATGAAAACACCGTCGTCGTCGATACGCGCAATGATTATGAATATGCCATCGGCACATTCGAAGGCGCGCTCGATCCGCAGACCAAGACGTTTCGCGAATTTCCGCAATGGGTTGAGGATAATCGCGACAAGCTGGAAGGTAAGAAAATCGCCATGTTCTGCACCGGCGGCATTCGTTGCGAGAAGGCGACGGCTTTCGTAAAAGGCCTTGGCTTCGATGACGTCTTTCATCTCAAAGGCGGCATTCTCAAATATCTCGAAGATGTGCCGCGTGAGGAAAGCATGTGGAACGGCGAATGCTTTGTGTTCGACGAACGGGTTGCCGTCGGCCATGGGCTGGTGGAAAGCGATGTCGAGCTTTGTCGCGCCTGTCGTCGCCCGATCACACAAGAAGACAAGCTTTCGCAGTTCTATGAAGAAGGCATTTCCTGCGCTGGCTGCTATGACGAGCGCACGCCGGAAGATCGTGCTCGCTTTGCCGAACGGCAAAAGCAGATCGCGCTTGCCAAAAAGCGTGGTGCACCACGGCATCTTGGCAGCTAGAGCGCATCCCGAAAAGCGTGAAACGGTTTTCGGAGAAGATGCGCGGCAAAAGAGATTTTGTTTAATACGGTTGTTTTGCCGCATCATGATGCAAGGCACTAGCCAAATTGTTTTTGCCTGATTATTGTGCCCTTGTTTTCGGAACGATCTGAATTCGTTACGGAAATTCTGGGCGGCTTTTGCATGGACGCACGTGTGAAAAGGGTCTGACGGCATCCGGGTCGCGTTTGCCTCCCTCATACCCATCATCGCAAGCCAGAGCATTGCGCAACAAGCAATGCCTGATAACGAAGCGCCGGTCTTGCCGGTGGATGATGGTGTTTGCCCGCAAGAGGGGCATTGTGGAGGTCGACAATGATAAAATTCCCTACGAAAAAGTTCTTTGGAAAAAAACTTTTTGCAGCCTTTCTGATCACGCTTGCAGCGGGTGCGGCAAGCGTTGCGCAGGCCGCTGAAAAAGTCACGGTTTTTGCCGCAGCCAGCATGAAGGATGTGATCGAAGAGGCCGCCAAGCAGATCAAGGCCAAGGACGGAACGGAAGTGGTTGCTTCCTTTGCATCGTCGTCGGTTCTGGCCAAGCAGATCGAGCAGGGCGCGCCAGCACAGATTTTCATTTCCGCCGATCTCGACTGGATGGATTATATCGAAAAAGCCGATGCCATCGACAAGGCCTCGCGCAAGGTCATTGCAGGCAACGCGCTGGTAATTGCGACCCAGAAGGAAACGCCGAAAGGTGAAGCCAAGGATCTGCTGAGCGCAGGCCGTTTTGCCATGGGCGATCCGTCCAACGTGCCGGCTGGCAAATACGGCAAGGCAGCGCTGGAAAAGCTCGACCTTTGGAAAGACGTCGAAAAGAATGCCGTCTTTGCTGAAAATGTGCGCGTTGCGCTGCAATATGTAAGCCGCGCCGAAGTGAAAGCAGCCATCGTTTATGCCTCCGACCGTGCGGCAGCCCCAGAACTCGTTGAAGCCTATCGCTTCCCGGCGTCAAGCCACGCGCCGATCCTTTATCCCGCGGCCCTGATTGCCAAGAACGAAAGCGATGCCGCAAAGGCATTTCTTGCCTTCCTTGAAAGTGATGCCGGTCAGGCAATCATCAAGGATAAGGGCTTTGTCGGTGCCGCAGAGGCCGCGCAATAATGTTTGATGAAAACGTTTGGCAGATCGTGCTGCTGTCATTGCGGGTTGCGGGGATTGCCATTCTCGTCGCTCTGCCAATAGCTTTCATCGTCGCGTGGTTGCTTGCCCGGTTTCATTTTCCGGGCAAGTCGCTTGTGCAGGCCATCGTCACCATGCCGCTGGTATTGCCGCCGGTGGTGACAGGCTATTTTCTGCTGATCTTTTTTGGCGCACGCGGTGCGCTCGGTGCGCCCTTGCAGGAATGGCTCGGCCTTTCCTTTTCCTTTCGCTGGACGGGGGCGGCCTTAGCTGCAGGCGTCATGGCCTTTCCGCTGCTCGTGCGCCCGATCCGCCTTTCGATAGAAGGGCTTGATCGCGGCCTTGAAGAAGCCGCCCGCACGCTTGGCGCCAATCGTCTGGTTGCGTTTTTTACTGTCATTCTGCCGCCGCTTCTGCCGGGCGTTCTGGCGGGTGCTGTGCTGGGCTTTGCCAAGGCGCTGGGTGAATTTGGCGCGACCATTACCTTTGTCTCCAATATTCCGGGCGAGACGCAAACTCTTTCACTCGCGATTTATTCGCTGTTGCAGACGCCGTCAGGCGACGCGGCGGCATTGCGGCTGATCGCCATCTCCGCCTCCATTTCGATTGCCACGGTGGTGCTGTCCGAGTGGTTGCAGCGCAGACTGACGCGGGAGGCGAAATGAGCGGTCTTGATGTTTCCATTACCGGTCGCAATGGCAAATTCCCGCTTGAGGCGGATTTTGTGGCCGGATGGGGTGTTACGGCACTGTTCGGCCATTCAGGCGCTGGTAAGACCACGCTGCTCAAAATGATTGCCGGAACGTTGCGGCCTGAAAGCGGACGTATCGCGGTGGCCGATTTCACATTATTCGATGCCGATAAAGGCATCAATCTGGCCCCTGAACAACGCCGTATCGGCTATGTGTTTCAGGAAGCGCGGCTTTTCCCGCATATGAGCGTCAAGCGCAATCTGACCTATGCCCGCTGGGCTGGGCAGCGGAAAAACACCCGCGATTTCGACGAAGTGGTGGCGCTGCTCGGGATCGATCAGCTTCTGAACCGTGCGCCCGCAACACTTTCGGGCGGCGAGCGCCAGCGCGTTGCCATTGGACGCGCGCTTCTGTCCGATCCGGCTTTGCTGTTGCTGGATGAGCCTTTGTCTTCGCTCGATCATGCGCGGCGGCAGGAAATCCTGCCCTTCATTGAAAGGCTGCGCGATGAAAGCCATGTGCCGATCGTTTATGTCAGCCATGAAATCGATGAAGTGGCGCGGCTGGCCGATGAAATCGTGCTGTTGTCGGGCGGAAAGGTCACGGCAAGTGGCGAGGCGGCACAAATCTTTCCGCTTATTGATGCCAAAGACGAGGGTGGCGGCGTGCTTCTGGAAGGCGTCGTTTCATTCTATGACGAAGCCTATAAACTGGCCGAGATCGATCTCGATGGGGCGACATTCCAGTTGAGCGATGCAGGTCTTAAGCAGGCTATGCATGTGCGGCTGCGCGTGCGGGCGCGGGATGTCTCTCTTGCGCGAAAAGCGCCTGAAGCAATCAGTATCCGCAATCAGCTTGACGTCATTATTACAGCGATTGAGATGGATGATGGACCGAATGCTCATGTGGCGCTCGATTTTCGCGGGCGTCGGCTCGGTGCGCGGCTGACGCGGCGTTCCGTCGATGATCTGGGGCTAAAGGTTGGCGATGCGGTGGTAGCCCTCGTCAAGGCCGTGTCGATTGATCGCGCAGCGATACGGGAAAAATAAGCCGAACGGCGACGCGCGGGGGTTTCCGGCGCGTTGCTTTTATGCTTCCTGTCTGATGAGATGGGAGACAAAAATGACTGATTTGCAGAACTGGACGCCGCGTCCGAGGCCTGAGCGTAAAACGCTTGAAGGGCGCTATGTGCGGCTTGAAACGCTTGATGCTGAAAAGCATGGCGATGAACTGTTCGCCGCATCAAGTGTCGACGATGCAGATCAGCGTTTTACATGGCTGTTCGAGTTCCCGCCTTCCAACCGTCTGGAATTTGAGCCATGGCTGGAAAAAGCCGCGGCTGGAGAAGACCCGCTTTTCTTTGTCGTCATCGACAAGGCAAGCGGCAAGGTTGCCGGACGTCAATCCCTGATGCGTATCGACGCTGAAAATGGCGTCATCGAAATCGGTAACATCTATTGGGGACCGCTGATTTCGCGTAAGCCAGCGGCGACAGAAGCGCAGTTTTTGTTCATGCGCTATGTTTTCGATGAACTGGGCTATCGCCGCTATGAATGGAAGTGCAATGACGACAATGCGCCGTCCAAGCGAGCAGCGCAGCGTTTTGGCTTTCGCCATGAAGGCACGTTCCGCCAGCATCTCGTGGTGAAAGGCAAAAACCGGAATACGGCATGGTTTTCCGTGCTCGATCAGGAATGGCCTGCGTTGAAACAAGCCTATCAGGCATGGCTTGCCCCGGATAATTTCGATGAAACGGGTAAGCAGAAGAAAAAACTTGAGGAGTTCCGCAACCTTGGCTGAACCGAATAAGAGCAATCCGGCCATCGCCGCAGCGATCATCCTCGTTAGTTTCGGCGTGCTGGGCTATTTTTTGCCCAGCATCATGCTGGCGCTCGGTGAGCGCTCGCAAGTCGCAGCCGTCATTTTTGCCATCCTGTTTGTGCTGGGCTTTTTTGCCGTCTTCTGGCTGCGCGCGCGTCGTCAAAAACGGGACAACTGAAGGCTTCAGTGCAGGTCTTTCGTGTAGACGAATTTCGGCATGCTCCAATTGAAGCGAAGTGCGAGCAGGCGCAGGACCAAGCCGATTGTCATCGCCGTGAAGGCAGCGGCGCCTTGCGCAAAATCCAGATGAATGCCGCCGATATAGATGAGGCCCGTCACGACCGATACGGTCGCGTAGAGTTCGGAGCGGAAAAGCAGCGGCACCTCGTTGCACAGCACGTCCCTGAGCACACCGCCGACGCAGCCGGTAATCATGCCCGCAGCGATCACCACGATGATCGGCATGTTCATGCCAAGCGCCACGCCGCAGCCAATGACCGTGAAAACGACAAGACCGATGGCGTCGAGAAACAGGAAGATTTGCCTGAGCCGGTGCATGTAGCGGGCGAGCACAATGGTTGCGAGTGCGGCAAAGCCGGTGATGACCAGATAGCTTGGATGGGCCACCCATGACAGCGGATGATGGTCGAGCAGTACGTCGCGCACTGAACCGCCGCCAAGAGCTGTGATGCAGCCAAGCAGGAATACGCCGATCCAGTCCATTTCGCGCCGACCAGCGGCAAGGGCCGCCGTCATCGCTTCGGCGACAATGGCGATCATATAAAGAGTGTGGATAAGTGCTTCGCTCTCGCTGCCGCCCATCGCGGAAATTCTCCATCAAAACGTCGCAGGCGTTTTATCGGCTTTTGGAAGGCGAAGGTCAATTTTGCGGGTGATGACAAAATAACCGCCTCGCGTTTGGGCGGGGGGGCTTGGGGACGCGAGGCGGGCGAGCTCTCAGGAGTGCACGCTCGCTGAAAATGGAGTTTTAAATTCAGTTTTAAAACCAACAAAGCGTTCCACTCTGAAAGATAGCGTGAACGCATACCGATTTTATAGGAATTATAAGAGCATAAGTGCCGGAAAACACGGTTTATCAGTGATGATAAATGATTTTGGAAATCGTTATAGTCGGTTGGTGAGCTTAAAGATTTGCGGGAAATCAGGCACTTTTTAAATGCTTTCCTGCTTTTTCGGATGCGTTTAAGCGCGACTTGAATGCAAATCGCTCTTTGTTGCGGGGGCGGGGGATTGCCATAACTTCAGATTTTACAACATTTTCTATATGCCGATTTCTTCTGTGGAAGACGGCAACGAGCCAGCTTGGGGCCTTATTCTTCGTTTACGATTAACGCAGTGAGTCGATGTTGCGTCCGACCGGCATCCGACGGGTTGCGTGACGAGTTCCACACAGAATTAACCATCTGTTAACCATTCCGCATATAGACCCATATAAACAGATTTTTAACCAAGATGAATCAAGTGCTAACACAATCTCGTCCGATCCGTTTGAAAGGGCGCTCCTTTCTGGCGCTGGTGCTCTCGCCGGAACTGCCGCTCGATGGCTGGCTGGACAGGCTGGACGATCTTTCTGCGCGTTCCGCAGGCTTTTTCCTCAATCGGCCGGTGGTGCTTGATCTGGAAAACCTGTCGATCGAGCGCGGGCAATTGCTGGAGCTGCTTGAAAACCTGACCCGGCGTAATGTCTGGGTAACGGGTTTTGAGGGCGCACGTCCGTCTCTTCTGGGGCCAGGTATGCCACCTGCGTTGCGTGGCGGGCAAACGGTCGCGGATTTTACGCCGGAAGTCAGCGAGCCGGTAGCCGAGAGCAAGCCGGAAACACCGGTAGCACCAGCCGCAGTCCAGCTCGTCAAGGCTGTGCCTTCGCTGGTGGTAACGGAGCCGGTACGCTCGGGCCAGTCGATCTATTTCCCCGATGGCGATGTCACCGTGGTCGGTTCGGTCGCTTCGGGAGCGGAAGTCGTTGCTGGCGGCTCGATCCATGTCTATGGCGCGTTGCGCGGTCGCGCGATGGCGGGGACTTCAGGCAATGCCAATGCGCGTATTTTCTGCCGCAAGATGGAAGCCGAACTGGTGGCGATAGACGGTCTCTACAAGACCGCCGAGGATATGGAGCAGGGCTTGCGCGGTCAGGCAGTTCAGCTCTGGCTCGATGGCGATTACATGCGGGCGGAAACGCTCGGCTAAAAAATTCATGCCCGGTTGGGCGGGCACAATTATCAAAGCGAGCGGGAGCTACAGGAGAATAATATGGCGAAAGTGATTGTTGTAACTTCCGGCAAGGGTGGCGTTGGCAAGACAACGTCGTCTGCTGCACTTGGCGCGGCCCTTGCGCAGCGCAACGAGAAAACCGCCGTTATCGATTTCGATGTCGGCTTGCGCAATCTCGACCTCGTCATGGGTGCCGAACGCCGCGTCGTCTATGATCTGGTCAATGTCATTCAGGGCGATGCCAAGCTCTCGCAGGCGCTCATTCGCGACAAGCGTCTCGACACGCTCTATCTTCTGCCCGCCTCCCAGACCCGCGACAAGGATAATCTGACCACCGAAGGCGTGGACCGGGTGATCGAAGAGTTGAAGAAGGATTTCGACTGGATCATCTGCGACAGCCCCGCGGGTATCGAGCGTGGTGCAACGCTTGCCATGCGTCATGCCGACATCGCTGTGGTCGTCACCAATCCTGAAGTTTCGTCGGTGCGCGATTCCGACCGCATCATCGGACTTCTGGATGCAAAGACGCTGAAGGCCGAAAATGGTGAACGCGTTGAAAAGCACCTGCTTCTCACTCGTTATGATCCGCTGCGCGCCGAGCGTGGCGACATGCTCAAGGTCGAGGACGTCCTTGAAATCCTGTCGATCCCGCTTTTGGGCATCATCCCGGAAAGTCAGGATGTGCTGCGTGCCTCCAATATCGGCTCGCCCGTAACGCTTGCAGACCAGCGCAGCGCACCGGCCGTTGCCTATCTGGATGCGGCCCGTCGTCTGGCGGGAGAAGAGGTTGCCATGACGGTGCCATCGGAAAAACGCAGTCTTCTTGGCAAGATTTTCGGAAGGAGAGCGGCATGAGCCTGTTTCGTTTCTTCACCCGGCAGCCGTCCGCGCCTCAGGCGCGCGAACGTTTGCAGGTTCTGCTGGCCCATGAAAGAGCTTCCGAGGGTCATTCCGACCTCGTTGCGGTGCTGCGCGAAGAAATCCTCGCCGTCATCGCCAAGCATATCCAGATCGATCGCGACAAGGTCAGCGTGAAGATGGATCGAGGCGATCAGATGTCGACGCTCGAAGTCGATATCGAACTGCCGCTCAAGGCAGCCAAGCAGGCGGGCGTGCGCGCAGCCTGATATTTTCAATCCGGGGAAATTGGGGGGCGGGCGAAAATGGAGGGAAATTCCATGAACCGCGGTACACTTCTCATCCGCTTGAAGGAACTTCAGGAACTGCCGAAGTTCGAAAAGCGCGATATTTGTTCGGTCAGTTCGTTTCTGCCTCTGGAAGCGCTGGCCGAGCACGTCAGGGTCTGCGAGGAAGCAGCCGGTGTCGAACATAAAGGGCAGGATCGTTGATCCTGCCCTTTAGGCTTTGTTGAGCAATCGGTTTGCAGATGGCAGCGAGGTTTTTCCAAATCTTCTATTTTTGAAGGGGCTGGCTTTGCTTTGTCTCGCCTCAGAATGATGACTTCTGCACTTCGTACAGAAAGTGCATCCAATCAAGCTGTGCTGCTGTTGCGGCTATATCGTTGTTATGCCTTATGGCCACATTGTTCATTCCGTCATACCGGAAATTGCCATCGGCGTTTGTTATCCATATACCTGCACGGGCCAAGCACAATCGGACGCATTTTCTGTGCACCGTAAACGAACAATTCTTCAAAAAACTTTTTAAATATCCTTCACAGGCAAAAAAGTCTGGCAGTCGGTAAATAGGCCGATTATGCATTGAGCGGCGCAATGCGTAACTGTTGAACGGATATGAACGCTCATGGCAATAGTAGGAATTGATCTCGGTACGTCGAACTCTTTAGTTTCCGTTTGGGAAAAAGACGGTCCAAGAACTTTGGAAAATGCATTGGGCGAAACGCTTACGCCTTCCGCAGTCAGCATCGGTGATGATGGAGCGGTACTGGTTGGCCGGGCTGCAATCGACCGGCTTGTCACGCATCCCGACCGCACCGCTGCCTCCTTTAAGCGCGCGATGGGAAGTGCGACACAGTTCAAACTCGCAAACCACCGCTGGCGTGCCGAAGAACTTTCCGCTCTGGTGCTGAAATCCTTGCGTCAGGATGCGGAAACTGCCTTGGGGGAAGACATTACCGAGGCCGTTATCTCGGTGCCTGCCTATTTCAACGATACTCAGCGCAAAGCCACGCTCGATGCTGCGCGGCTTGCCGGTCTGCATGTCGAGCGTCTTATCAATGAGCCGACTGCCGCAGCCCTTGCGCATGGTCTTGAACACCAGGAAGAAGGGACATTTCTGGTCCTCGATCTGGGTGGTGGCACTTTTGACGTCTCGCTGCTGCATAAATATGATGACATCATGGAAATCCGCGCATCGGCGGGCGACGCGCTTCTGGGCGGCGATGATTTCCGTTCCGCTGTGGTCTCATCCTTGCTTGAGCGCCATGACATTGCCAAAGACAAGCCGGGCGGCGGCGATAAGGCTCGCCTGCAGGCCGAGGCCGAACGGCTCAAGCGCATACTGACCGATCAGACGCACGCCGATTACAGTTTTGAAATTGAAGGCGCGTCTTTCAGCGGGACATTTCAGCGGGTGCAGTTTGAAGAGCTTGTGCAGCCGCTTCTGCGCCGTATGCGCGCGCCCATGGAACGTGCCATGCGCGACGCGCGCATCGATGTCGCCAAGATCGATCAGGTTGTGCTTGTGGGTGGTGCTGCGCGTATGCCGATCGTGCGCAGTCTTGCGGCAAAGCTTTTCGGCCGTTTTCCGCTTCTCCACGCCCAGCCCGATCATATCGTCGGGCTTGGCGCTGCCGTACAGGCGGGGCTGAAAAACCGGGACGGTTCGCTTGAAGAAATCATCATGACGGATGTGTGCCCATTTACGCTTGGCACGTCCATCGCCGATCCCCGCTCCCCGGAGGGGCTGTCCTATCACCGATCATCGAGCGCAACGCGGTGGTTCCTATCAGCCGCGAGAATCGCTACTGGACCATGCATGACGGACAGACCATGGTGCGTATCGATGTTTTACAGGGCGAGAATATGCGCCCATCGCAGAACATCGCCATCGGCAATGTCGAAGTGCCGGTCCCACACGGTCCCGCAGGTTCGCAATCAGTTGATGTGCGCTATACCTACGATGTAAACGGTGCGTTGGAAGTCGAGGTCAAGGTGGTTTCCACCGGAAAGCTTCACCGCAAGATTTTCAGGAATCAGGCCAATCTGTCGGATGCCGAACTCGACAAGCGTTTTTCGGCATTGGCTGCGATCAAGATGCTTCCGCGTGACCAGCAGGAAAACCGCGCCTTGATCGCTCGTGCCGAGCGCCTTTATGCCGAAGCGCTGGGGGACGCGCGCGAACATCTCAAGGAGCTTATTTTCTGGTTCGAGCAGGCGCTTGAAGATCAGAGCATTCGCGATATGCGGGAAGTCAGAAAGCAGTTTTCCGACAATCTGCAACATTTCGAGCGCCCGTTTCTATAGGCGGTCGCCAATCCGTAATCCATAGCGTGCTTTCTGAAATGCCCTGAGGGGGTTCCATGTATATTGACTGTTGGGCGGTGCTTGAAATTGCCGCGACCAAGGATGAGCGTGAGATAAGGCGCGCCTATGCGCGCAAGTTGAAGCAGGTTCGGCCCGATGAGGACCCGGTCGGATTCCAGCGTCTGGTGGAGGCGCGCGATCAGGCGATGCGTCTGGCCGAATTCCCTGATGACGTCGAGATAAACGCTCACGATGATGATACATCGTCTGCGGACCTCCCGCCCTCGTCTCCTTTGCCGGAAGTGACGTTATCAGACGATATCGGCTCGCATGAAGATGAGGTTTCTGCGCCTGTTACCCCGCTGCCTGACAATAGTGAAGAGATCGAAACCAAGCGGGAAATCTACGAAACACTCGATCAGTTGATCGACGTCGCCAAGAACAACGCAATGACATCCGCCAGTGCATGGAAGGCGGACAGCTGGAGCGCTCTGTTCGACAAGGCGGCTCTGCTTGGTTTCGACGCACACCGTATCTTTCACGATACGATAGCGCGCAGGCTCGGCGAATTCCTGCCGGACACGGATGGCTACAGAGCCGCTGATCTTGACAGTTTTGAAGCTGGTGTAGGCCCTGTTGCCGTCGTGGAGCAAATCGAAAAAGAGTGCGAGTTTTCCTGGGTCGGCAAACATTTCGCATATATCGCTTCTGCTGAAGGGGCTGAACGGTATTTTTCCTGGCTGACTATTGCCCAGATGGCGCGGGTGTTGCTTGCCAGACGGCAGAACGCTGAAACCGCTTATATCAATCCAGAGAACAAACTGCCCGTCTATCCACCGGAAGACGAAGAAATTCTGGTGCAGGATTACGATCTGCGAAATTATTACGAGAAGGCAAAGGAAACCGGGCGTTGGCCGTTCCGGTTTGATCAGTATAGTTTCCTCATGCCTGCGGGACGTCTTTTTAACGCGGGTATGAAAAAATCGGCCATCGCTGTCGCGGCCCTGACCTGTGCATTCGGCGTGCTACTCTACAAGCTCCAGATCGATCGTTATGCGATGGCTGCTTTGTGCGTACTGGCCTTCATCGCAATCCGCGTTTATTTCTCGGCTACATTTTATAAAAAGACCTTGAAACAATATGCCGGCTATGTTGCCAGCGCCGATAAATTGGGGCTGCTGTTTCCACCTGTCCGGCGTAGTTATCTGGCCGATTTTCGCAATCCATCCGGGGCGGGCAATTATTTTTCCCTGCTGGATGTGGCGGCGACCCTGGTTATTGTCGCTCTGGTCATCGGTTTCATGACGTCATGGTCCGACAGGGAGTTGCTGGCGCGTCCGGCCGAAGCGGTCCTTTCCGAGCAGGTCGTCAAGTTAATGGCGGTCACGGCTGAGAACGAGGCTATTGAAACCTCGACCTTCTTTCAATATCTGGACCGCATTCAACAAGCTGGTTCTCAAATCGGCAAGAATGGCGAAGATCGGACTTTAAAAGTCGCTGAAACACCTTCCCCGCGATCAATTATCACGTTGATTTCAGACGTTAACAGGCTTGCGGAAAAGAGTTCATATACGATCACAGCGCTCGCACCTGTCATTGAACGCGAGAAAAAACTGCGCGTGTTAATGACACTGTATCAGGAAGCATCGTTTGAAGATCGCGGTAAACTGGCACAAAGCCTGTCTGACTGGCGTGGATTGCTGGAGGATGCGGCATCGTCATCGCAGGCTGAAGCAGCCTTTTGGCAACTTGTTCCTCCAAGGCAGTCCCGCATACCGCTTCTTGTCTCACCAGAAGCCGAAATACGACAGATCGCCTTGTTTGCATGGCTTGATCGTGAGCTGGCTGACATCTCGGATTTTCATGCGCAGGATATTTCCCGCAGTACCGCAGAACTCCAGCTTCTTCTGGCGATGCCAGACAAAGACTTGCTGGCGTCGGTTGGTAAGTCCTCGGGGTTGGAAAACGGGCGGAAGAACCCGCAGCCCGGGCGCCATTCTTATACTGCAGCATCCTCCAATATGATGTTTAGCGGTTTGCTCGCTTCGCTCGTTGCGGGCGAAAGCCAAGAAAAGATGGTGGATTTAGAGCTGCAGAAACTCGATATTCCGACAGATTTCACTGTTTCCGATCAACTTATTCCCGTGTGGAAAGAGGCTGCGCGGGGCTGGATAGCGTTCCTTGATACAGCAAAAATTTGCCTTGGGCTTGAAGAGCTGCGTGAACAGCAGATCATTCGCGATGAACTGGGGCGTATCTTGCGGGACGCGGCGCAGTCCCCTCAACAAAGCACATCGGATTATTGGAGCGGGGCGGCGCAACGGCTAGCCACCATGCCCGTCTGTTCGCCGCGTTATACGGCTATCGATCACGCGGGGAAATCGGGTGCTGCGAAGGGGCGCGGTGACAGTCAATTCAACGCCAAGATCTATGAGGAATTGATTGCCGGAAACATAGACGAGGCGTCCAACGCCGCGCGTTTTGCTGGCGCATTGGCCGAGGCCGCAGGCGATGCAAAGGATAATCTCAGAAGCATCGCCTATAACTATCTGGCTTATAATCGCATGACGCACGGAGAGCCGCAGCAGGCGCTACTCTATCTCGATAGGGGACTTCAACGATATTCCGATTGCAAGCAAAACAGGGCGCAGCGCGGCTTTGTTTTGAAAGCTGCCGGTGAAAAAGAGCGCGCTTTGAAGGAACTTGAGGTGGCGAAGTGGAAGACAACATGCGCGCAACCGGTAAGTACGGTCGATTTCAAGGACAGTGTGATTGATGAGGCTATCAAAGAGCTGGAAGATGCTGTCGGTCAAACGGCGAATAAGGATTGAGCAGTGAACATTCTTCACCAACGGTTTGACTGCGGGGCGTGATATCCAGATTCAGCTTTTCAATTTCAATCGTTCTGACTAAGTTGATTCTTGTGGAGATTTTGTGCGGGGAGGGGGATGATAAGCCTCCCTGCAAACATTTTGGGAGGACATATGCGTAAGTTCATTCTGGCTCTTGCGTCGGCAACGGTTCTGATTTTTTCCGGCGGCGCTCTGGCCGAGGATTACAAGCTTCTGGCGCCTGCAGCACCAGGCGGCGGCTGGGACCAGACGGCGCGCACCATGCAGAACGCGCTTCAGGACGAAAAGATTTCCGGCAGTGTTCAGGTCATCAACGTTCCCGGTGCCGGTGGCACCATCGGGCTTGCCCAATTCGTCAATCAGAACAAAGGTGACGCCAGCCAGCTGATCGTCGGCGGTTATGTCATGGTCGGCGCGATCCTCACCAACAAGTCGCCGGTGACGCTGGATGCGGTGACGCCGATTGCCCGTTTGACCGGTGAATATGAAGCCATCGTCGTGCCAGCTTCGTCCGATATCAAGGATATTGCCGGGCTGGTCGAGAAACTCAAAGCCGATCCGGGTTCTGTTTCCTGGGGCGGCGGCTCCGCAGGCGGCACCGATCATATCGCGGCAGGTCTGTTTACCAAGGCCGCAGGGGTTGACCCGACAAAGGTTAACTATATTGCCTTTTCGGGCGGTGGCGAGGCGCTGGCCGCCATTCTGGGCAATCAGGTGACGGTTGGCATTTCCGGTTACGGCGAGTTCGAGGCGCAGATCAAGGCGGGTGCCTTGCGCATCATCGGCATTTCCAGCGAGAAACGTCTGGAGGGCATCGATGCGCCGACCTTCAAGGAAGGCGGCGTGGATGTGGCGATTGAAAACTGGCGCATGGTCGCAGCCGCCCCCGATATCACGCCTGAGCAGGAAGCGGCCATCAATGCCGATATCGAAAAGATGGTGAAATCGGAATCCTGGCAAAAAGCACTGAAAGACAAGGGCTGGGCTGATACCTATCTCGCCGGACCTGCCTTCAAGGAACAGCTCGCCAAGGACATTGCCGCGACCGAGACCATTCTCAAGGAAATTGGTCTCGTTAAATGACAGTGCCACAACCACACGAAGAGCGCCGCCCGGAGCGGGCGGCGCCGGATATAGCCGCGCTTGTCATCGCCTTCATTCTGGGTGTCGTCGCCGTTGCGATTGCATGGTCGACGACTTACGGCAATGATGTGATGTCCTATTCGCCGGTCGGGCCGAAGACCGTGCCCTATATTGTGGCGGCTGGCCTGTTCGGGCTAGCGATTTGGACCGTAATCAGTGCTTTGCGCGGTGACTTCCCCGAACGCGAGCATCAGGAAATCGCACCGATGGCCTGGATCATCGGCGGATTGGCAATACAGATGCTGACCATGAAGACCGCCGGATTTTCGCTTGCGACCGGTCTTTTGTTCGCGGCCACTGCGCGCGGATTCGGCTATCGCAAATACTGGATCAGCGTGCCGGTCGGCATCGCGTTTTCTTTCGTGATCTGGTTTATTTTCGCGCGTGGCCTCCAGCTTTCGCTGCCGTCCGGTTGGCTCGAACGTTTCGTTTGACGGGATAGGATCATGGATACTGTTGCACTCCTCGCCCAAGGGCTTCTGGTGGCGCTTGAGCCGTCGAACCTTCTTTATGCGCTGATCGGCGTGACACTTGGCACCGCCGTCGGCGTGCTTCCCGGTATCGGCCCTGCACTCACCGTGGCGCTGCTGTTACCCGTTACCTACAAGCTCGACCCGTCCGGCTCGCTCATCATGTTTGCGGGCATTTATTATGGCGGCATGTATGGCGGTTCGACCACCTCGATCCTGCTCAATACGCCGGGTGAAAGCGCATCCATCGTCACGGCCCTTGAGGGTAACAAAATGGCGCGCGCAGGCCGCGGCGGCCCAGCTCTTGCAACCGCCGCCATCGGCTCCTTCGTTGCCGGGTTGATCGCTACGCTGGCGCTGGCCTTTATCGCGCCATGGGTGGTGAAATTTGCGCTCTCTTTCGGACCGTCCGAATATTTCGCGCTGATGCTGCTGGCTTTTATGACCGTTTCGGCTGCTTTTGGCGATTCGACCCTGCGCGGCCTCACTTCACTGTTCATCGGTCTGGCGCTTGGTCTTATCGGTATCGATCAGTTGACAGGACAGGCGCGGCTTTCCATGGGGACGCCGAATCTGCTCGACGGCATCAATGTGACCACGCTGGCCGTGGCGCTGTTTGCCATCGGTGAGACGTTGG
The DNA here is from genome assembly GCA_032057925.1 of Rhizobiaceae bacterium. GTDB lineage: Bacteria > Pseudomonadota > Alphaproteobacteria > Rhizobiales > Rhizobiaceae > Brucella. The sequence goes on along the minus strand of DAMCEK010000006.1, from coordinate 49,815 downwards.
CGGTTGTCTCGAAAAAGCTTAGCCCCGATGACGATGTTATCGCGGTCAAGGGTTCGGTCTGGATGACAAAGGCGGATTGGAAACGCTCTTGGATGCCATGGCTGCGCGGCACGGCTATCGGCTTTCCAATCGGTGCCATGCCAGCGGGCGGCGCGGATGTGTCGAGCTTCCTGTCCTATTCGGCGGAACGGCAGTTTTCCAAACACCCGGAAGAATTCGGCAAGGGCGCAATCGAAGGTGTGGCGGGACCGGAAGCGGCCAATAATGCGTCTGCTGCCGGAACGCTGGTGCCGCTTTTGACGCTGGGTCTGCCGACCACGGCGACGGCTGCGATCATGCTGGCCGGTTTCCAGCAGTTTGGTCTGCAACCCGGACCGCTGCTTTTCGTCACCAATGCCACGCTGGTCTGGGGACTGGTTGCTAGCCTGCTCGTTGCGAATCTGATGCTTCTGGTGCTCAACCTGCCGCTGATCGGGCTTTGGGTGAAAATGCTCACCATTCCCCGCCATTGGCTTTATGCGGGCATTCTGGTCTTTGCCACGCTTGGCACCATTGGTGCCAATGCTTCGACCTCGATGCTGTTCGGCTTACCGGTTTCATTTGAACTGGGGCTGCTTCTGGCCTTTGGCCTGCTTGGTTATGTGCTGCGTCGCTTTTCCTACCCGATCGCACCGGTTGTTGTCGGGCTGATCCTCGGCCCCATGGCGGAAAAGAGCCTGCGCCAGGCCCTGCAAATCAGCCAGGGCAATCCGGCTACGCTCGTTCATTCCTGGGTATCGATCACGTTGATAGCGCTTGCGATTGCGGCGGTGGTCGTTCCGATGATCCTGCGCCAGCGCGGCAAGGGTGAATTGCTGAGCCAAATGGCTGGCGACGAGGATTAAAAATAACAAAGCTCCGCTACAAAGCGGAGCTTTTCATTTTTGAGCAAGGCTCTCCTTCAGGCAATTATCCCTGAATGCGGCGGAACTGCTCTACATCGATCCCGAGCGCTTCGAGATCGCGTGCCGTGGGCTTCTGGCCTGCGCGCACTGCAGCCGAGGCACGAACGGCACTGCCGAACTGCGCGAATGCACGACCAAAGCGATTATTGAAGCCAAACATCTTTCTCTCCATTGTGACGGCAAACGCGCCTACACCATGAAGATGGGGTCTTATAGGCCGGTTGAGTAGACAGGACTCTGCATGACAGCCATGCAGATTGTGCATGAGCGCCTCAGGCTTTTGCCAGGGCCGGAATTGGGGAACAAGTCGTCATCAAAGCTTTATCGGGATGATAACCCTTCGTCACAGGGCATGTTTAAGGAACAGAGAAGTTTCGCAAGTCAGGGGTTTCTCATGCGCCTTCGTCATCTTCTCGCTTCCATTGCAATGCTCGCCGTGACGACATCGGCAATGGCCGAGGAAACATTCACCGCAAAGCTCGCAGGCCACAGCTATTTTCCGGCGCTGACCTTGATCACGCCACCTGCCGATGCCCCGCGTGATGCATGGGTTTCCGGCAAATTTACCGGCAAGGCACGCAATGAAAAGCCGATGACGGTGATGGGCGATGTCGGCAAGGCCTATGGCGCTCACACAACCGGCATATCGCTGCCTTTCATCGGTCAGCCGGTCCAAGGCATGTCGGGTTTTGCCATGAATCGCACTGACGACGGCAGCATCTTCACGCTGACTGACAATGGCTTTGGCACCAAGGCCAACAGCCCCGACGCGCTTTTGTTCTTCCATCGCATGAAGCCGGATTTCGAAACCGGCAAGGTCGAGCGCATGGAATCGGTCTTCCTGCGCGATCCCGATAAAAAAGTGCCATTCCGTATTGCCTATGAAGGCACCGATAATCGCTATCTGACGGGTGCCGATTTCGACCCGGAAAGCATCCAGTTTCTCAATGATGAAATCTGGATCGGCGACGAATTCGGCCCCTACATCATCCGCGCGGGTCTTGATGGCCGTGTGAAGGCCGTTTATCCGACCCTGCTGGATGGCAAGGCGCTGAGCGGCCCGGATACGCCAGGGATCGCTGTCCCCGCCGCGGCAGGCAAGGATTTTCAGGTCCAGCGTTCGGGCGGTTATGAAGGCATGGCGCTGCAGCCCAAGACCAACCAGCTCTGGGCGCTTCTGGAAAAGCCGCTTTATGACGAAAGTGGCAAGCCGGAAGGCGACTTTCTGCGCATCATGACCTTCGATACCGCCAAGGGCGAATGGACCGGCAACAGCTATCGCTTCCGTCTTTCGCAAGGTGCGGCCGCCATTGGTGATTTCAACTTCATCGATGACACCCGGGCGCTGATTATCGAACGCGACAATGGCGAGGGCGATCCGAGCCTTGAATGCAAGAGCGAGGATTTGTCAGCCTGCTATCCCATCCCTGCCAAGGTCAAAAACATCGTTCTGGTCGACACATCGAAGGTTGATGCCGAGGGTTATATTCATCGTATCGGTCATATTGACCTAATGAATATCGACGACCCGGATAATAAGGCGATCCTCAAGACCGCCGCCTCGCGTGATCTAAAAGGCAAGTTTACATTCCCCTTCTTCACCATTGAGGATGTGATGCGGGTTGACGACACACATATTCTGGTCGCCAACGACAACAATCTGCCATTTTCGGGTGGCCGCGAGATTGGAAAGGCCGCCAATAACGAATTCATCCTGCTGGAAGTCGCAGATTTTCTTGCAGCGAAGTAGCATCGAGTTTTTATGCTTCATTAAGCCAAGCGGGCATTGCTTAAAGCAGTGCCCGCTTGTTTATTATGGGAAATAACGGCATTGCTCGTAACCTGTTTGATAAAGGCAAGGAACTGAGCACCAGCATGGCTATAAGAGAAACCGTGAGATATCCCGACGCGCGCTTGCGGGCGATGGCAGAACCTGTCACGCAATTCGATGATGATCTTCGCCTTCTGGCCGGCGATCTTCTCGACACCATGCGCGCTGCACCCGGCATCGGCATCACGGCACCGCATATCGGGATTTTGACGCGGCTGGTCGTTCTGGAGCTTCCCGATCAGAATGGTCCGAAAACCTACGTCAACCCGGAAATCATCTGGGCCTCAGACGATAAAATCCGCCATCAGGAGGGCAGCGTTTCCATGCCGGGCGCAGTTGAGGATGTGGAGCGCCATGCCCGTATCCGCATTCGCTATCAGGATTTGGACGGAACCGAGCAGACAGAAGAATCCGATGGGCTGCTTTCAGTCTGCCACCAGCATGAGATCGATCAGCTCAATGGTATATTCTGGCTGGAGCGCCTGTCACGGCTCAGGCGCGAGCGGATCATCAAACGCTATCAGAAGCAGCTAAGACTTTAGTTCAAAGACCCCATGCTTGGTATTTGCAAACAACACTTCTAGATTGTATTGATAAAAACCTTGGTTCGTGTTGCGATCATAACGCGAACCGACTGAAGACATCAGAAGATATCCCGAAGAGTTCGAAGAAACTCCGGGAGCGACTGGGAACAGGCTGGCCAATTCACGTGTCGGCTGGATTTGAGGAGTGGAGCGTTGCGCACGGGTGAACCGTCAGCGCTTCTGTCTGGGAGGACACCATGAGAAAATTTATCGCCGTTCTGGTGGCTGCTGGCGTTGTTTCTGCATGCGCTTATGCAGCACAGGCGCAATCCTATCCCGAGCGCACCATCACTGTTGTGGTGCCATTTTCGGCCGGCGGGCCGACCGATACCGTCACACGGCTTGTTGCCGAATCCATGTCGAAAGACCTCGGCCAGCAAATCGTGGTTGAAAATGTCGGCGGAGCGGGTGGAACGCTCGGTGCCGGACGCGTCGCTTCTGCGGAGCCGGATGGCTATACGATCCTTTTGCATCATATCGGCATGGCGACGAGTGCCACGCTCTATCGCAAGCTTGCCTATGATACGCTCAACGCATTCGAATATGTAGGGCTTGTCACCGATGTGCCGATGACTATCGTTGCGCGCAAGGATCTCGAGCCCGCTGACCTCAAGGGTCTGGTGGAGTATTCCAAGGCCAACAAGGACAAGGTCACGGTTGCCAATGCGGGCATCGGTGCCGCCTCGCATCTTTGCGGCATGCTTTATATGAGCGCGATCGAAACCCCGCTCGTCACGGTTCCCTACAAGGGCACCGGTCCGGCCATGACTGATCTTTTGGGCGGACAGGTCGATATCATGTGCGACCAGACCACCAATACGACCAAGCAGATACAGGCGGGCACGATCAAGGCCTATGCCGTAACATCGCCTGAGCGGCTCGATGTGTTGAAGGATATCCCGACCACCAAGGAGGGTGGTCTCGAGGGCATGGAAGTGGGTATCTGGCATGGCATCTATGCGCCCAAGGGCACACCTGCCGAGATTACCGAACGCCTGTCGAAATCGCTGCAAGTAGCCCTGAAGGACGAGAATGTGGTTGCCCGTTTTGCGGAACTTGGTACCGAACCTTCGCCGGAATCTGACGCAACCCCGCAAGCGCTGAAAGCCAAGCTTGAAAGTGAAGTCGCGCGCTGGAAGCCGATCATCGAGGCCGCCGGGCAATATGCCGACTGATGCGGCACGGGAGAGTGCAACGGTGATTTTTCGCACTGTTGCACTTCCAATCCCGGTCAGCGCTCCACCCCATTCTTTTCACCGCATTTCCGCACACGAAAGACGGGAAAAATCTCATGAACAAACCTTCCATTCAGGACGTTGCTGCGCGCAAGTTCAAGCTTGATTCAGCCAACGGCCTGTGCGGTTTTCTTCTTATCGCCACCGGTGCTTTTTTCGCTTTTCAGTCTCTCGATCTGGAACTGGGCACGCCGCTGCGCATGGGGCCGGGCTATTTTCCTCTCGTGCTTTCCTGTGTGCTGGTCGTGCTCGGTCTCGTCATTCTCGTGCAGGCCGTGCGCGTGTCAGGTGAAGCGATCGGACCGATCGCATGGCGCGGCATGATGTTCATCCTGCCAGCACCGATTTTCTTCGGCCTGACCGTGCGCGGCTTGGGCTTTGTCCCATCCCTGTTCTTTACCTGCTTCATCGCATCCTTCGCATCGATGCGCATGAAAGCGGTGACGGCGCTCTTGCTGTCCTTTGCCATAACGGTGTTTTCCCTCGCGGTGTTCAGTTACGGCCTCAAACTGCCATTTCAGCGTTTCGGGCCGTGGTGGCCGTTTTAGGGGGGCGGTATAGATGGATCTCTTCAACAATCTCGCGCTCGGCTTCTCGACCGCATCCTCGCTCGTCAATCTCGGCTTTTGTCTGATCGGTGTTTTACTTGGCACATTGATCGGCGTGCTTCCGGGCATCGGTGCCACCGCCACCATCGCCATGCTGCTGCCGATTACTTTCCAGATCGGTGATCCTGTCTCGGCGCTGATCATGCTGGCTGGTATCTATTACGGGGCGCAATATGGCGGCTCGACCACGGCGATCCTCATCAATATGCCGGGCGAATCCTCTTCGGCTGTAACTGCCATCGACGGCTATCAGATGGCGCGCAAAGGCCGTGCCGGTGCAGCTCTAGCCATCGCCGCCATCGGCTCGTTCTTTGCCGGTACGGTCTCGACCTTTCTGGTGGCGGTCTTCGCGCCGCCCCTGACCGAAATCGCGCTCAAATTTGGTTCGGCGGAATATTTTTCGCTGATGGTGGTGGGACTGGTCTCCTCGGTCGCGCTGGCGCACGGTTCGGTTATCAAGGCGCTGGCAATGGTGGTGCTGGGCCTGTTGCTCGGCCTTGTCGGTACCGATATTTATACCGGTGCGCCGCGCTTCACGCTTGGTATTACCGAATATGCGGACGGGTTGAATTTCGTCGCTGTTGCGGTGGGTGTGTTCGGCATTGCTGAAATTCTGCGCAATCTGGAAAGCGAGCAAACGCGCGAGCTTTTGATGGCCAAAGTAACCGGCCTCATGCCCACGCGTGATGATTTCAAGCGCATGGCAGCCCCCATCCTGCGCGGCACGGCCATCGGTTCAGCACTCGGCATATTGCCCGGTGGCGGCGCTATTCTGGCCGCTTTTGCGTCCTATACGGTCGAGAAGCGCGTTTCCGACAAGCCGGAAGAATTCGGCCACGGTGCTATTGCCGGTGTTGCGGGACCGGAATCGGCCAATAATGCAGGCGCCCAGACCTCGTTCATTCCCATGCTGACGCTTGGCATTCCGGCCAATCCGGTCATGGCCCTGATGATCGGTGCGATGATCATTCAGGGTATCGTTCCGGGTCCGAATGTGGCCACCGAACAACCGGCTCTTTTCTGGGGTGTGATTGCCTCGATGTGGATCGGCAATCTGATGCTGATCATCCTCAACCTGCCGCTGGTCGGGCTGTGGGTGAAGCTGCTGACCGTGCCCTATTATATGCTGTTTCCCATCATCATGACGTTCTGCGCCATCGGCGTCTATAGCGTCAACTCAAACATATACGACCTTTACGCGGTCGCCTTCTTCGGCTTCATTGGCTATGTGCTGGCAAAACTGCGCTGTGAACCGGCACCTCTGTTGCTCGGCTTTGTGCTGGGGCCGCTTTTGGAGGAGCATTTGCGTCGCGCCATGATCCTGTCACGCGGCGATCCATCAACCTTCGTGACCCGACCAATCAGCGCGATCCTGCTTGCTATCGCTGTGATGGTTTTGATCGTGGTGTTGTTGCCGCAGGTACGCAAGAAGCGTGATGAGGTGTTCGTCGAGGAAGCGTGAGACGGGGCAGGGCGGCGTTTACTGTCCGCTTCCCATCGATGAAGGCGAGATGAAAGGCCGGTCCCATGAGCCTCCGACAAAGAAAGTGAGTGGCGGCTTGGCAGGCTGCTGAGCGGGCTGGTTTTCGGACCCTTCCTGTTGCTCGGCTGCTTGCTGCTGGGTGCCGGGAAAGATGACCTCGCCGCTCAGCGCCAGACTGCGGTCGACAAAGGGCACGATCCCCGCCAGATTAAGCGTTCCGTCGCTTGTATCGAGACGGGCATTTTCAAGGGTTGCGACGCCATCCGCAAGATTGGCCTTAAGCGCCAGACGATTGAAGGCAAGAGCGACGTTGTCCTGCCTTTGCAGTGCGAAAAAGCGCTGGTTCTGGGCTTTGGTCAGAAAATCCTGCACGGCAAAGCCCTGCATCTGGCCATTGTTGAGCTCGACCGAAACATTGCCCTGTGCGTTGGAAAGTAATCCGGACCAGCGGTTTGCCGGACCTTTCATGAACAGCGATACATTGCCTTTGCCGCTGATGAAAGGTCTGTCGAAACCAAGTGCTGAGAGAAATTGCGTGCTTTCGATGCTGCTTGCATTGAAGCGAAATTCGCCGCTCGCACTTTTAAGATCGCGCACGATCTGCATATTGGCCTGAAGCGTGCCGCCAAATCCTCTGGCGTCGCCAATGTCAAAAATAGCCCGCCCGCCTTTTATCTGGATCGCCGCTGCAACGCTGCTCAGCGTTACCGGTCCCGCAGTGGCATTTTGTGCTGAAAGCCGCAGGTCGAATTCGGACCGGTCAAAGAAGCTTGTATCGATTGCATCCATATTGGCGCGTGCGCCGGGCGGATAGGTGCGGTTATCGGGCAGCGGCACGAAGGCGGAAAAAAGGCTGCGCAATTCGAGTTTCTCGAATGCAAGCGTGCCGGTGACGGCAGGCTGTTCATTTTCAAGCCCGATTTCGATCACGCCTTTTGCCGGGCTTTCGCCTGCGGTCATGTCGACATTGGCGAATTTCCAGCGTTTCGGTGTCGCGGTAACCGTTGATTCGAGCGAAAAGGCACCGATTTCCGAACTGCCCGCGACAGGCGGCAGGTTCAGCCAGCGTATGGCATTGCTGAGCGAGGGCGAGTTAGTGCCAAGACTGCCTTCGAAGAAGCGGTCCTTTGAAATATTGGCCTTGCCCTGAAAGGAGAGGCTGAAGGGCTTTGCCGTGAGGTTGACGGAAAGGTCTGAATTACCGCCTGCCAGAAGCCGCAGCGCCTGAGCGGCTGTGATGTTGAGTTGCGAGGCCTCGCCCTTCCATTTGGCCGAACCTTTGAGCGCTGCCGCACTGGTGGTCTGCGGCCAGTCCAGCGTCATGTTGACGGCTGTGATCTGCTCGTCGTCGCTTTTTGGGGTCTCGGCTTGTGCCTCGGTGCGCATGAAGGCGATGGCTCCATCGCGTACGACGACGCGACCAAATGGCTGCGACGCCAGTTCGGCTGCCTGACTGTCATTGTTTGCAGCTCCCTCCAGCAGGCGTCTTTGGGCGCGGATTGCTGTGCCCAGACGTCCACTGGAACTGGCGAGTGCATCGAGAAAAGCCGGCACATCCGTTACCGATCCGTCGATATTGACATGCGGACGCACGATTTGCGTTTCGGAGAAGGAAATATGCCCCATGATTGCATCGAGCGGCGAAAGCTCGACTTCGATGCGGTCGGCGCTCATGAAGGGAATCTGACCCTGATCGGTCAGTTTGCTGAGCGTCACACCATTAAGCGATGCGCGCAGCACCGGAAACACTTTCAGGCGCGGTGCCTCGCGCAATTCGACGCTATAGCCGGTCCAGGCGCTGATCTCCTGCGCCACCCGCACGCGGATCGCATCGGTCGAGACGATGAACGGCAACACCGCGAGCAGCGTCGCTGCGGCAGCCGCGCAAAGAATGACGAGCGCGATGACAAGGCGTGCGAATTTAGGCCAGCGCATCAATGATCCTGTCTGTGATCTAAAACAATCCATTTAAAGCATATTAGCGCCTGCGGGAAGAGAAGATCAGGCAAAATATGTTTGAAATAAAAGGGTTTAGAACCTTGATCCGGCAGAAATATGGTCGTGCGGCTTGAGGCTGGCAATCAGTCGGCGAGGACCCGTGTGGGCGGAAACAACACTTCGACCATTGTCCCGCGCCCAGGCGTGGATTCGATTGCAAATTGCGCGCGATTAGCCTCGACCATGGCTTTGGTCAGGGGCAGGCCCAGCCCGGTTCCTTCGCTACGCCAGTCGCGCGGGTTTTCACTGCGGCCCTGTCTCGAAGTCTGGCGATGCAGACTGTTGACCTGACGAAAGGGCTTTAGCGCCTCCTCGATTTCGCCCCGCGTCATGCCGATGCCGGTATCGCGCACCCGCATCGCCACATCGCCGTTCAATTCATAGCTTGTCGAGATAATGACCTGACCACCGGGGGCGGTGAAGCGCACGGCATTGGACAGAAGATTGAGCGCCACCTGCCGGATCGAGCGCGCATCGGCAACGATATCGGGCAGATTGGACTGAAAGCTCGAGCGGATGATGATACGCTCGCGATTGGCTTGCGGCTGCATCAGCGCGATGGCTTCCTCAATGGCGTCGTTGAGCGAGACCGCTTCGAATTGCATGTCGAGACCACCAGCCTCGATCTTGGAAATGTCGAGCAGATCATTGACCAGCGCCAGAACATGGTTGCCGGAGCGGTTGATGTCGCGCAGATAATCGCGGTAGCGTTCATTGCCGATGGGACCGAATTTTTCATCCGACATCAGTTCTGAAAAGCCGATGATGGCATTGAGCGGGGTGCGGATTTCATGGCTGATCCGCGCCAGAAAATCGGTCTTCTGGCTGGAGGCCCGCTCGGCTTGCTGGCGCGCATCGGTCAGTTCCTGTTCGGTGCGTTTCCACTGCGTGATGTCGCGCAGAACGGCGCAGAAGCCACGCTTTTGCGGCAATTTGCCGATGGTCATGAACAAAGGAATGATGCCGCCCTTGGCTTCGCGCCCGATCACTTCACGCCCGTCATTGAGCACGCTCAAAACACCGTTGCCGGAAAGACCGCTCAGGTAATCCATGGCCGCGCGCTGGCTTTCCACAGCAAACAGCATGGAAAAGACCTTGCCTTGCGTTTCCTCGCGGTCATAACCGAAGAGAGCCGCCGCAGAATGGTTCATCGAGCGGATGCGTCCTTCGGGATCGATCAGCACAACACCGTCCGTCGCAGTGTCGAGAATGGTTTTCAACTCATCGACATGCGCTTCCAGCGCTTCCTTTTCATCATCCTGTGCAATGGTGAGCGCGGGTTCAGTTGCCACCGGCATCAGGCTCAGCATCAGGGCGCGTGTGCCGCGCCATAAAATCGCATTGAGATGCGCATCGACCGCTTGTTCGCTGCCATCGGCACGGCGCAGTACCATGCCCTGGCTTTCATTGCCGGTCTGTTGCCGGTCATCGCTTTCGCTGTTGAAAAGCGCATCGATGCCGCCAGCATCGCGTATATCTTCGAGGCTTCGATAGCCTGTAAGATCAAGCAATGCTTCGTTGACATAGTGGACCACTTCACCGCCGTGAATAATCACCGGCAAGGGAAGATTGGCGAGAAGAGCGGTTTCTTTTTCAGGCTGCTCGTTGTCGGCTAGACGTGGTGCGTTGTCCGCCGCAATCGTCTCGACGGGCTTGTCGTCCACTTCGGCTTTCGCAGGCGTTGCGGCAAGCCCTTGTTGGCGCAGGCGCTCGGCGATCTCGCGAAATGCGCTGCGTTCAGTGTCGGTCAGCCCGCCTTCGGGACGATGTTCGCGCTCACGGGCCTTTAACAGTTTTTCCTGATCACCTGCGACTTTTTCCTGCGCGCAGGCCTTGAGAAGGCTGGCAATTGCATCGGATTCCCGGCTCAACGCACTGCGGGGTGGCGCAGTTTTTACCGGACTGTCGTCATTGGCCACTTCTTGCGTCAGAGGCAACGCCTCGTCTTCAATGGTTTCTTCCGTGGTAACGGGTTCTGGTACTTGCTTTGGCGGGATGTTGCCAGCCAGAGCCAGACCGATCTGTTCGGGGTCTTCTACCGCTTCTTCCGGACGCACGAGGCCAAAGCCGCGAAAGCCATTAAAGACACGGTCTCGCGAATAGACGGGCAGAGCTGCCAGCTCCACCGGCACGCGCAGGCTGGTGCCTTCCACCGGCCACATCAGCCGTTTGCCAGACCATGTATCGCGTTTTGCCAGCAGTGCTGCAACGCTGCCATCGCCATCAAAACCAAAAACGGTGGCGACATCGCCAAAGTGCCGCCCGCTCACATCGGCGGCGTTGGGTCCAACGGTGGCGGCAAATTCCGGCGAGATTTCGCTGAATATGGCATCAGCATCTGTTCTCCAGATGAAGCGGGCTGGGGGGGCTGCGGCATCGAACCGGAAACCTTGCGGTTTTGGTTTTGCTGGCAGGGGCGCATCCGCCGCCACAAAGGGCGCGGGGATGGCCGCCGGAGCTTGTGCGACAATGCATAGAAGATGCGTAGGCGGTGTATCGGCAAGACGGGCGATTGCACCCGGCACGGAGTGACTTCCGGCACGAACACGTCGTTTGACGAGCCGGTCGTCGGCATCCACGGCCTCAATGACCAGATCTTGTCGTGTAGTGAATGCGATGTCGAGTGAGGAGAAATGTGGACTTGATGCGAGAATATTTCCATCGGCATCGAGCAGCGCCACATGCGTTTCTTTATCGCCAAGACCCGCAATGACCGTATCAGCTTGCGTGTTTGAAGCGGATATTGCCGAGGCGCTGGTCAAAAGCAGGCCGGTCAAGCCGTCCGGCAGCGTCAGGGTCGAAATTTTAAGCTGTGTGAGTTCCGAGCGCAGGCCCGTTTCAAGACGCACCGAAACGCTGCGCGGCTCAGCGTCTGCATCCGCGCTGGCAGCGGCGATCTGACGGCGTGCGGCGACCGGTAATTGCGGTTCGCGGCCAATCAACGCCTCTATGCGGTCAAAGCCCAACAGTCTTGCGCCGGTACCGTTTGCCCATAATACGGACGACAGATCGTGGTCGAGCACGATCTGTGCATCGCCACGGACAAAGCCTTCGCGGATGCCATCCAGCGCGGCGATATCAATGAATGGGTATGATCCCGACATACCAGTCCTATCTGTCCTTTTGGCCGTTTGCGGCTTTTATTAACGTCTTATTAATAAACTTGTCGTGCGCCCGGGTCCATATTGCCAATGGATATGGTCTGATTTTTCTGTTCTGTTAGTTAATGCGTAAGGTGCAATTTTGAAGGGCGAAGATCACTACGATCAGATGCGCCATTTCCCCGGAACTAAGTAAGCTTCTGTCTGTTGGGCTTCTGTCACACAAGCAGGAGTTGTTTCATTGGTTGGCAGACGCGGGGATCTGGTGGCTCTGAGCGAGGCGGATAAAGGTTTGCTCGAATCTCAAGTGCACAGGCATAAAGCGCCAGGTTTTTCGCCGCGTCAATGCCAGATGATATTGCTGTGCGCTCAGGCTCTACAAAGCAAGACATTCCCGAATGCCTAGCCGTTTACGAGTATACGTTTGGCGAATACCGCCGTCGCTTTGAAAAGAATGAAGTTTAAGGTCTTAAAGACGAGTAGTGGGCAGATCGACTCCGAGCCATTTCCGAGGCCCAGATTACTTAAGTTGGCGAGTGCACGAGGGACGTCACACCGGAGGATGCCATGCACTGGCCCATCCGCTCGATGGCAGCTAATAGCGGGCTTTCGCACACAACAAGCAGAAGGATATGGAGACCCTTTGGCTTGCAATCGCATTATGTCAGGACATTCAAGCCTGCCTCCCGCTCTCTCGACAATCTTCTTCTAAAACTTTGACGACCATTTTTCTGTCCCCAGACGCAAAAAGGGAAGATGGTTGCCCATCTTCCCTTCGATCTTTTTGGCAGGTCGCCATATTTACCGGGTCCGATGAGACGCCGGTATTTATGAGTGCCCGGCTTACTCTGCTGCTTCCGCGATCGGGTCTACCGACACGTAGGTGCGGCCGTTGGCTTTCGTACGGAAAGACACGGAACCGTTCGTGGTTGCAAAAATGGTGTGGTCCTTGCCGAGGCCAACATTGGTGCCCGGATGCCACTTGGTGCCGCGCTGACGCACGATGATGTTGCCGGCGAGCACAGCTTCGCCGCCGAACTTCTTCACGCCAAGGCGTTTGGATTCTGAATCGCGACCGTTACGCGAGGAACCGCCAGCTTTTTTATGTGCCATTGGTATTCTCCTTCAATCTCTCCAGAGCGATTACGGTGAAAGTCGAACTGCCGTAATTGCCCTATCTATTTGTTATTCGCATTTTTCAAGAAAGAACCGCTCAGCAGCCTTTCCAAAAATGCTTTGATTACTCAGCCGATTCAGCTTTGGCTGCAGCCTTCTTAGGCGCTGCCTTCTTCGGCTTTGCGGCTTCACCTTCTGCCTTCGCAGCAGCAGCTTTCGGAGCCTTCTTCTCAGCTGCCTTCTTGGAGGGCTTTGCGCCATCCGTGAGGATTTCCGAGATGCGGATGGTCGTCAGTTCCTGACGATGACCGCGGGTGCGCTTCGAATTCTGACGGCGGCGCTTCTTGAACGCGATGACCTTGCGGGCACGACCCTGCTCGACGACTTCCGCCGTAACCAGCGCACCTTCGACAGTCGGAACACCAATGGTTGAGCCAACCATCAGAACTTCTGCAAATTCTACAATGTCACCAGCTTCGCCGGCAACTTTTTCGACCTTGATCAGATCATTTGCGGCAACGCGGTACTGCTTGCCACCAGTCTTGATGACTGCGAACATTTGTTATCCTTTCGGTGTCCGGTCCGACTCTCATGAACTCAGGCATTGGTGCCAAAGATTATGGGTCGTCTTTTTATCAGTCGTTAATTTAGTTTTGTATTCAAAGCCTTACGGCCCACAGTCTGATGGACGGAAATACCGAAAGCATCATCCAGAACGCCGAGTGTGAATTACTCCTCACCTGAAGTCAGCCGCTTATAGAGTTGAGCGAACGAGAAAGTCAAGATTTTTCAGGTCAAAATGCAAATTAGGTCTTGTCTAATCGTGCCTTGGCCGCTATTGAGCCGACGCACACTCGGCATTCGCTTAGAATGTTTGCGCCCCAGACGATTAGACAAAGATTGTTTGGTGGTGTTTCATAACGCGGAGAGGTGGCTGAGTGGTCGAAAGTACCGCACTCGAAATGCGGCGTGGGGGTAACTCCACCGTGGGTTCGAATCCCACCCTCTCCGCCATAAAGCCTTGCTAAGCGCTTGTTTTCCTTAAAATCAATGAGTTAGCATGTACTTTTGGTACACAAACCGGTACGCATGTGCTTATGAAAAAAGCTGTGATTCCTGGATTTGAAGCTAAGTACCTGTTTGAGAGAGGTAATGGCAATTACCTCTACAGAAGGCGAATCCCTGCTCAATATCAAAAGCTGGCGGGTGGCCTTTCTGAATTCAAGGCCTCATTGAAGTGCAAGACCCACAATCAGGTCATAGAAAAATATGGTCAGCTTCATGCTCACTATGAAAGATTGATGGGCCGCCTCAAGGTAGGCAAAAGCATCAACAGCACTGAAATAGAGTCTTTGGAAAACCTCAAATCAATCAGTGCAAATTTGAGTATTCAATACAGGTCCAAGGAGCAACTGATCCAAGAGAATGATCTGGCAACCTTTACCCAAAGACTGATCATTGCAAACAAACAACAATCCCCAGACCCGACTTCCATCCAAGCCCTGTTTGGAATGGCAGCCAATGAGCCTTGTCTGGATGATGTTCTGGACTTCTATAATGAGAACACCAGAGATACACTCATTGGTAAAAACCCCAGAGAGATTTCCAAAAAGTTAGCCCCTGTGCAACTGGCAGTAGAAAGAGCAAATGAGTTCTTTGGCAAAGGCACACCACTCACACAGATCACAAAACAACTTGCCCTGAGCTACAGATCACACTTGGTCGATCATGTTCAGGCTGGGAAGATGCAGAGTGCTACTGCCAACAAGCAGATTATGCATGTCAGAAAAATCATCAGGTTCTATCTGGAACAAAATGGCCTCAAGCAGGACAACCCATTCAATAAAATACACTTGAAGGAGGAAAAGGCAGCCCGCCCTGCCTACTCAATTGAGTTTCTCAAAAAGAAATGGCTTAAAGGTTCTCATTTCTCATCCCTCAATGATGAATCCTTGCATATTCTCTATGCCATTATGGATACAGGAACTGGCCCCAAGGAAATTTGTGGACTCGTACCTGAAGATATCCATCTGGACCATGAAGTTCCTCACATTGAGATCAGACCAAACAAGATCAGGAAGCTCAAAACTGGCCACAGGAGCAGAAAAATTCCTTTGATTGGCCAAAGCCTGATTGCCTTCAAAAAATATCCACAAGGCTTCCCATCTCACACTCATCCCACAGGTGCAGACAACTTTTCAGCCAATGTAAACAAGTACCTCAAGCTGCATGGCCTGATTGAAACAGAAGCTCATGGCATCTACAGCCTGAGACACACCTTCAAAGACAGAATGAGAAAACACAAGCTTCCACCCGAGCTGCAAAACTACCTGATGGGGCATAAAGATGGGTCCATGGGGGCACATTATGGGAGTGGATACTCATTAAATGACATTCTGGACTATATGAAACTTTTAGAAACCGACTGGAAATAATAATCTATTCCAATAACTTAATTAAAATTGAGCCTATCACCTGCATCTGGTCAATAGCCAAAATGCATTTGATAGGCTTTTTCATGAAAATGATAGTATATTGGGGGAAATAAATAATGTAGGAATTCAGCAACTGCCCAACCTGAAGGAACCTTTGGCAAGTTGTTTAAAATGAATGGACTATACTGAGTTTGAACTTGAATATTATGGTAATTTATTGAAAAAAATTGGTGCAATTATAATTGAATTGAGGTATAATGAACTCATTCCTCTGTTCAATCATTATGATGCTCTTATCAAAACTTTAAAAGATCGATCAACCCCTCAATGGGGTTGATTAGGACTATTTTCCTTTAATTGAATTTATATAATTTATTTTGTTGATCGCGGCTGGCCGGCAGTCGCGACCTAAATGATGTTTGGGTGAATTCGCCCTCGATTATGAATATAAAATAATGCCGATCGGGCCCTCAGCTTTGGGTAGCCATTCCCAAGGCAATTGTAAATCTTAACTTAAAATATGAAAGTACTATTAATATGAACATACAGAATCCATCCATTTATGGATATCTGCCGATAGGCAGATCCTCTATCACCTCTAGTCATGATCAATGGCTTTATGATCTCTTCATGGATAAATTCAGATTTGATTTTAAGGACCCTAATCTAAAATACAATCAGACCCATTTTGAGAAAAATCTGTATTTCATAACAATGCATTTTTAGCCAAATCTGTTTTCAGCTAAGGATGCAAAATCCCTTTATAACTCCAGACCCATGTTTGAATCCTTCAAGACCTGGTATCTGAATGCTGTTAGAACAGCTATGGGCCCAAAAGCCAATAAGCAGATTAAATATCAGCCCTTTGCTGTGGCCTGTCTGGATGTTGAAGGCACTGCACATGGTGCAACAGCTTCAGTTTTTCAGATACCCCATATCCATGCTTGTCTTCTGGTCCATCCAAAAAATCAGGATGAATTTGAAGCGCATCTTCTGTCCCTGAAAGCCAAACAGTTTAGAGACCCGATCATATCCAAGATCGACATCAGACAGTTTCAGGATGACGCCAGAGGGATTGAACCAATTCTGACCTACACATCCAAATATGCCAGAGAGCAGCAGGAAAGCCAAAGGCATATGGCTCTGCTGGAAGCCTATCCTGCTGTGGATGCTAAGAACTATCCGTTCTATGGGGCTTGAAGGATGCATGGGGTAATACGAATTACATCGTTCATACTGGCGGCGAGCGATTTCAGTCTACAGGCATCATGATCTCCATCGGGCGTCAGAAATCCGAATAAATCACGACCTTCTAAAATCGCCCAATTCATTTTGGAACGGACTCCTCTTTGGGCGCAGTTCATCTGAGTGCATGAGATCAAAACCCTCTCTAGGGCGATGCCGCCCGCCTGATGCTGCGTACTGAAACGTTGTAATCCGAGGCGAGTGCCTCCAGAGACTTGCCCTCATGAAGAACTGCGGTCCGGATCAGTTTTCTTTGCGTATTGGATAATGCGCGAGGACGCCCGATTTGTTTTCCTTTTTTCCGAGCTGCGGCCATTCCCGCTTTGGTTCGCTCGCTTATCAGAGAGCGCTCAAACTCGGCAAGCGCTGCCATCATGTGGAAGACAAGCCTGCCGCCTGATGATCCGGTATCAATGTTTTCGTTCAGGGACTGGAACTGGAGATCGTGCTCATGAAGCATATTCATAAACTCAATGAGTTTTATAAGCGATCGTCCAAGCCTGTCCAATCTCCATACCACGAGCGTGTCACCGGGATTTAAAAGCGAAAGAGCTTCAGTCAGGCCCTGCCTTTTAAAATTTGCTCCTGATATTCCATGGTCTGTGATTATTTTATCGCAGTTTGCATTCTTTAAAGCTTCAATTTGCAAGTCCAGACGTTGTTCATCAGTTGAAACTCTGGCGTATCCAATTTTCATTTCGATTCCTCGCCGCTCACAGCAGATATTGGAAGAAAAAAAATTGAAAGCACCCAGTAAGTTCTTTGCCTGGCAATACCCAGTTAAGAGGTTGCTTATAAATTGACAAAAAGGGTCCTTTTGGACAGCCTGAAGCCACGCATTTCAATCGCATTCAAATCCCCAC
Organism: Rhizobiaceae bacterium; assembly: GCA_032057925.1. Classification (GTDB taxonomy): domain Bacteria; phylum Pseudomonadota; class Alphaproteobacteria; order Rhizobiales; family Rhizobiaceae; genus Brucella. Next base: position 32,372 of record DAMCEK010000006.1, on the reverse strand, counting down.
ATTTCCCGCTTTTTACAGCAACCAAATGGACGCTTCCGCGTTACTAGCGCGAAAGGACCCTTTTTGCCGAAGGGCGAAACAACTTGTATCGTTGCCTTAAACGGTGTCCCTTTAGAATACTGTATTTATTGCTATATTATTACGGTCTTAAATAAAGTTTCCTCATTCTCCTATGAATTACTGAAACATGCGTATCGCAGCCGTGCTAGCGCATTGCAGGAATTCATAATGGCGCGCTGTTGGTTCATTCGTGGACGCGCTTTTCCAGAATATTACAGCAATTACAATGGCCTATTTAATTAAATCCAGTGGCTTAGCTGCTGGGTATTGGATTTGCTGCGACTCATGACAGGAAATATGATGAAAAAGGTTTCTTCGATAAAAATGTCCGCAAACCTGCGCTCATCTACATCAATATTGAGCTTGGGATTGTTGACTTCTGCTATCGTTCTGCTCACGCCGCAAAGTGGATGGGCGGCATGCGCGGTTACTGGGACGACGACGAATTGCTCTGCCTCTGCGCCCAATCCCTGGACGGCCTCCGTTGGTGGGGGAAAAGACGTCGATGGAGTAACCGTTATCCTTGATGCGGGTGCACGTATTGAAACGAGCCAAACCAATGGCATCAGCATTGGCAGCAATGGCACGATAACGCTTGGTGATAATTCGCATGTCATCAATAGTTTTTCGGCCGGTGGACAAGGCTCTTGGGGATCTGGCCCTAACACGGTTGAGTTTGGCAGCGACGTCACCTTGACGGTCGGTCAGGGCGCATCCATCGTGGCCATTGGATCGGGTGCCAACGGCGAGGCCATTAACGTGCACGGCACTGGCACGACGATTATCAATCACGGTCTCATTCAAGGTGAGCAGACCGCGGCGATCTGGTATGAAAACTGGGAGCAGGGTTCGACCAATGACAATACGATTGATAATTATGGCATTATTGAACGCGTGGATGGCGGCAGCGTTGTCGGCACTGGCGGTGGTAATCTCAATTTCACCAATCGTACCAATGCGGAAATCCGCGGCAATCTGAGCTTTGGCGGCGGTAATGACGTTCTGACCCTGGAGCCCGATTCGGTAGTCACAGGCGATATTGATGGCGGAGGTGGCTCCAACCACCTGATACTGCAGGGAGAGGCAGGGTCGAGCGATGCATTGGCCGGCGCACTCAAGAATTTCACGACACTGACCAAGTCTGGTACTGGGCTTTGGACGATTACCGGTAGCCTTGCAGGTTTCAATCTTGTCGAGGTCGAAAACGGTACACTTGCTTTGACCGGCGATAATGTCGATTACAACGGCACTGTCACGATCGATACCAACGGTATTCTGGAAGCGCGGGCGCAGAGTCTTCCCGTAAAAACTGTGGCTGCTGACAATGTCGGCAACGTGCAAAACAATGGTTTGGTCCGTTTCAACCAGCCCGACGACGGTAACTACATTGGGCAGATCGTCGGTACTGGTGCTGTTGAGAAAAACGGCAACGGGGTATTGACGCTTTCGCCCGCAGTCACTGGAGGAAACACATATTCCGGTGGCACGCGCATTAATGGCGGAACGATTGCCATGGCGGCTGATAATGCGCTGGGGGCAGCTTCAGGCGCTCTGGCGCTCAATGGTGGTGCTGTTCGTTTCGATGCCTCGTTTGACTTTGCCAATTCGCGTGCCATCACACTTGGTGCGAATGGCGGCACATTTGATACCAATGGCAATACGAGTTCCATTCAGCAGGCAATGTCCGGCGCGGGAAGTCTTACCAAACACGGAGCCGGAACGCTTAATCTTGAGGGTGCCAATACCTATTCAGGCACCACGACGGTCACCGCCGGTGCACTTTACATTAATGGCAACCAAAGCGCCGCTACAGGCCTTACGAGCATTCAGAGTGGTGCCATAATCGGCGGTATTGGCACGATTGGTGGAAGTCTCGTTGTTGCCGATGGGGGCATTCTCGCGCCTGGCAAGGAGGGGCAGGCCCCCGGCGCGCTCACCATTGCCGGTAATCTGCAATTGGGCGCAAATTCCGTTCTTAATTACAGCTTTGGTCAAGCCAATGTTGTGGGTGGACCGTTGAATGATCTGACTGCCGTGAAGGGCAATCTGACACTTGATGGTACGCTCAACGTTATTACGCCACCCAATGGAACGTTTGCGCCAGGTGTTTACCGCATTATCAGCTATGACGGTTCACTGATCAATAATGGCCTCACGGTCGGTGCCGTTCCAGGCAGTGATTATTACGTTCAGACGAGCATCAGCAAACAGGTTAATCTGGTTAATACCACAGGTGTAACGCTGCGGTTTTGGGATTCATGGCCTGCATCCAATGGTTCGCAGGGTACCGGTCCCATTCAGGGTGGGTCAGGTGTATGGCAGAGTTCTGCGTCCGGCGACCAGAACATCAACTGGACTGATGCGGACGGCAACCTGCATGCACCTTATGATGATGAAACCTTCTCCGTCTTCATGGCTGAAGCCGGTACGGTGACGGTCGATAACAGCAAGGGAGCCGTGCGCTCAGGTGGTATGCAGTTCTTCTCCGATGGCTATATCGTTGAAGGCGATTCAATTACACTTGTGGGTAGTGAAGCAATCGTCTCGGTCGGTGACGGAACTGCGGATGGTGCCAATTCCATCGCAACAATCAATTCAGAGCTGACGGGCGATGCCCGGCTGGTCAAGAATGATTTGGGTACCTTAGTGCTGACTGGCGAAAATTCATATACTGGTGGCACGTCCTTTAATGGTGGTGTTGTGGAGATCGCCGATAATCTTAACCTCGGCGATGCTGCAGGTGATCTGAGATTTGATGCCGGTACGCTGCGCACCACTGCTGATATCGCAATCGACCGCGCAACAACCCTTGAGGGGGCGGGCGGCGTTATTGAAACCACGGATGGCACCAGCCTTGATTATAGTGGTGAAATTGCCGGTGATGGGGGTCTGACCAAAACGGGCAGCGGCGAGTTGCTCATCAATGCTCAGAACAGCTATAGCGGCGCAACGCTTGTCGAAGCTGGTACATTGCGCGCCAATGGTGCGGATTATCTTAGCAATGCATCCGATTATAGCATCAATAGCGGAGCAAAGCTTGTTCTTGATGGACATAACCAGACGATCAATGGCCTCAACAATGCTGGTACGGTTCAGTTTGGCGCCGCCGCCGGTACTGTCCTGACTGTTACAGGCAATTATGTTGGTGATGGTGGCACACTGGACATCAACACAGTGCTTGGCGATGACAACTCCTTAACCGACAAGCTCGTTGTTGAAGGAGACACATCGGGAACTGCCAATCTCCGCGTGGCGAATGACGGCGGCGCAGGCGCGCAAACGGTCGAAGGCATCAAGGTTATTGATATTGCCGGTAATTCGGAAGCCACCTTCAATCTTCTGGGTAATTATGAGCATGACGGCGAACAGGCCGCTGTCGTCGGGGCCTATGCATACAAATTGCGCAAGAATGGCGTTTCTACACCAACGGATGGCGACTGGTATCTGCGCTCGGAACTCAAGGACCCGTTGCCGGATCCGCTTGATCCAACGACGCCGCCGGTTACCGCTCCTACCGCGCCACTCTATCAGGCAGGTGTCCCGACCTATGAAAGCTATGCGCAGTCTCTGCTTGGTTTGAATGGCGTCTCCACGCTTCAACAGCGCGTCGGTAACCGCTTCTGGGCCAACAATGGCAATCGCGTGATTGCGCAAGGCGCTGATCCGGTCGGTACGCCCTATGCCGCACCTGAAGAAGCAGGCGTTGCTATTGAAGGCAATGGCGTCTGGGGACGCATCGAAGGCGCCCATAACAGCATCGAGCCACGCTTCTCCACCTCAAGAACCGATTATGACCAGAATATCCTGAAGCTTCAGGCTGGTCTCGACGGTCTGCTGCTTGAGAATGAAGGCGGCAAGCTGATCGGTGGCGTCACGGTTCATTATGCCCATGGCAAGACCAAGACCAATTCCGTGTATGGCGATGGTGAAATCTCCACCGATGGCTATGGCTTTGGCGGAACCTTGACCTGGTATGGCGAAAATGGCTTCTACCTCGACGGCCAGGGACAGCTGACATGGTACAGAAGTGACCTCAGCTCCAATCTTGCCAATGCCACGCTTGCCGGTGGCAATGACGGTTTTGGCTATGCCCTGTCGGTTGAAGGTGGCAAGCGCATTGCCATTGATCCGGCCTGGTCGGTCACGCCGCAGGCACAGCTTGTCTATTCGAGCGTTGATTTTGACGCCTTCACCGACACTTTCGGTTCAAGGGTAAGCATTGACCGTGGTGACAGCCTGCAAGGTCGTCTCGGCCTGACGCTTGATCATGAAAGCTCATGGCAGAACGCCAATGGCCAGCTTGATCGGGCGCATGTCTATGGGATTGCCAATCTCTATTACGAGTTCCTTGAAGGCACAAAGGTTGATGTTGCAGGCGTCAGCTTTGCCAGCGAGCAGGATCGTCTCTGGGGCGGGCTTGGCATTGGCGGTTCCTACAACTGGAACGACGACAAGTACTCGATCTATGGCGAAGGTCTCGTCAACACCAGCCTCAACAACTTCGGCGACAGCTATTCCATCAAGGGACAGGCCGGATTCAAAGTGAAGTGGTAAAATTGAAAAATAAATAAGAAAAGGGGCCGGATATTGTTCGGCCCCTTTATTTTGGGTTAAATTCTAAGAATTATAATTCTGGTACAGCCAGACTGATTTCAGGAAGCCATTAGCGGCATTTAAAAACAGAAACCATGTGACTGCTCTAAACGGTTCAGCTTCTTGGGAAAAACAGGCCTAATAGCCCTAATTTGCGTGAAACAGAATATACAATTCTGTTTCGATTTTTCGCTTGTATCACATCTTTTTAGGTCTGCAACCCGTGTTTTTTCAGGGTTTTTGAAACACTTCCTAGAAGAACGGTTTCAACAAAAATCGGGCGTTTTCTTTTTCATTTTTCTCTGAATGCTCAATCGCAGGCTCAAGCCCGTGACCGAATTGTATATTCGGTTTCAGGGGGCCTGAATGGAACGAACAGCATATCCCTTTATAACAGCCTACCGGCTACTGCCACCCCGTGCGAGCCTGCTTTTTCATGCGGCTTCAAAACTGCTGTTTTCAGCACATTCTTACCAGCCGCAGTCATATCTGCCGCGTACGCACCCATCACCACTCGATAAAGTGTTTCAAAACCAAGTGGAGACGCTTTGCCATGATCAATGATCCAAACGGAAAGAGGCTTTATCTCACTGCCTCCGAACGTCAGGCCTTCCTTAAGTCAGCAGCCAAAACACCCGGCGCAATCCGCTCTTTCTGTGAAACCCTGCATTATACCGGGTGCCGGATTTCAGAAGCCCTCAATCTGACGGTTGACCGGGTCGATCTCGAAAATGAGACAGTCGTATTCGAGACGCTTAAAAAGAGACGATCCGGTGTTTATCGCTCGGTGCCGGTTCCAGCCCAGCTCATCAACACCCTTGAGCTTGTTCATCACATACGCAGACCGGGCAAGCTGGATCGCAAGCTTTGGCCTTGGTCACGTGCAACCGGCTGGCGGTACATCAAATCGGTCATGCTGGATGCGGGTATCTCGGAAGGGCCACACACCTCTCCCAAGGGCCTGAGACATGGGTATGGGGTCAATGCCATCTCCTCAGGCGTTCCTCTCAACCTTCTTTCAAGATGGATGGGACATTCGGCAATCGAAATCACATCCATTTATGCCAACGCCATCGGAAACGAGCAGAAAATGATCTCTGCACGCATGTGGGAGGACCTGAATTGAATAGGTATCGCAATCGCACCCTTGGGCGTACATTGGCACTTGTCCTTTCCAGTACGGTTTTTGCTCAAGGATTGATTTCTCAAGCAGCAGCCCAAGACAGCCAAGCTGATTATAAGGATTTCATCATCACCACATACGAGACAGCAATGCTGTTACGGTCGATGAAAAATCCAAAAGGCAATCCAGACTATGACCGGCTGATTTCTGAATGCAGATACAATCTCTACCATTCCATGAAATATGCGGCTGCATCTGGAAACTGGTCAGAAGCAAAAGGCGTTATTCCGCCTGCCGAAACATGCTCATTCACTGGAAAAGTGCTGCCAGCAACAACACAGGAATATAGTGATCACTGGCTTCAAGCCGAGCGCACTTCCGTAAATGCCAATAGCGGGACAGCGGTTGCTGAAATTCCGGCTCCGAAAAAGCCGGAACCGGCGCAAAAACAGCAGGCCCGAACTGAAACAAGCTCCAATGGCGGTTTCGTATGTCGATCATTCCCCTGCCATATCCCCCAATGGTATGTAAAACAGCTCAGAGAACGCAGTAAGGATGGTGTCCAGAACGGCCAACCAAGCCCACAGGCCGCCGAGACGCTCCCTGCTGCTACCGGACCAGCCGAAAGCGAATTTAATGCGAGTTTTAAAGAGCTGGCAGCTAAGCTGGCGGAGATGGAAAGCCGCTCCCCCTTCATCAAGAAACCTTATGAGATGTGTGAGCAGACAATGATCTTCCTTAATCAGGAGGACCTCCGGGTACGCCGAGTGGATTTATCCAGCAAGGAAACGCGCGTTCTGGATGACAAGTTTCGCCATCACGCGCGCGACACCTGTGTGTGTGCCATCTCAAAGCTTGAAGGCTCGCTCGATAGTGAGGAAGCGGGAAAGTATTTCGCCTTCACTTTTGAAAATATCCTAGAGCCCGATCCCAAGAACCAAGCCAAAGCCATAGCCAATGGACTTGATTACCAGAGGTTCAAAGACACGGAGCAGACCGTTGCTCAGGCCATAAGGCAATGTAGCTAACCAGCCAAAATCCAAATCAATCCAATCATCAGATCAGCTTGAGAAAGCTGACACGGAACAAGTGCGACCTACACAGCCACTGTGAGTTGCAATCAAAAGAAAACCAACAACCAAACTAACTCAAATTAGGAAAACAGACATGAGCGACTTTTCAGTATCCGGCAAAATCCAGACAGATCAAATCGAGACGGGAGCAGAATTTGAAAAAGTGTTTGTCAAAGAGCTATCCAGCACATTCAACAAGATCAAAACCAAACCAAGCCCAACAGGATTGCTCATCTCTGGCAGGGTCAAAACATCAGTGTTCAATCCCATTGCATCCTTCAAAGGCAAGCTTGATGTCAGCATCAAGGGTGATCAAATCAGATACATCTATGATGGAAAGATCGGCACCAACTTCCTATTTTGGGTGACCCTGCTGATTTTTGCTCTGCTGTTTCTACCACTCGTCTTTGTGGTAGCTTTCATGTACAGCAAACAGAAAAAGCAGGTCGTGGAAGAAATGAAAAGGCTTGAGCAGAGGCTGCTTTTTGCAATAGATAAGCTCTGAAAAATTAGTGATTTATAGTTGGTTAGAAACCAAGGGGGGCTACATCCACCCCTTGGTTGGTACACAAATCAGTACGCGCGAGATGCGATATGATAGGATTTTATCCTTTATTATCAATGCGATGCGGCAGAAATATTTATAGGCAAGAGTCCACCCTCTCCGCCACTTCAGTATAAAACCGGAAACGCTGATTCCCGCCGATAGCCGCACTTTCCAAGCCGGAGTCAGGAGACCACCACGTTGGGCGCAAGCCTGCTCATCGTTGGCATGGTGGCACCGATGGTGCAGAATGGCCCGGTCAACGGCGATTGGTTCGAAGCCTATGTCACCAAGACGATGTCCTCATCATGGACACCCTGTCGAGACACAAGTATGCCTCGATATGCGAACGGATCGAGGCGGCAGGCAGCCCCCTACTCTTCCTGTCGCTCAATAGTCCCGACCTTAATCCGATCAAAAAAAAGTCTTTCGCGCCTCAAGGTCATTCTCCGAGGGATTGGAGAGCGCATTGTAACAGGCCTAAGGGACCTGACCGGTCGGCTCATCGACATATCCAACCCCACGAATGCGCCGCCTACTCCACTTCTTGGGCTATGCCCAGAATGATCGAAAAACGCTCTAAGCTTGAGATCTGGCTTATTGGCATAATAATTTTGCTTAACTGTATTTTCTCATTTGCCAGGCGCTTAAGGATTTTATTGCCTTAACTGTGGATCATGATCAGCAGTCCCGCGCGCGTTATTTTAACCTGCAATGCCTGTTCAATAAAGGAAAGGGCGGCGTCTGTGTCAGCAACGGCAATCGTCCCGCTGACGCGGCGATTGGAAAGGTTGTTACCGATCAGCATGATCCGCCCTGAAAAGTGACGGTTCATTTCTTCGATAACGAGCGATAGAGGCGCATTGTCGACGGCGAGCTGGCCGCGTTTCCACGCCAACGCGGTCAATTCATCGACATCCCGGATATCCGCCTTGCCGCTGTTGCGATTGAGGACAGCCTGCTGGCCTTGCGTGACACGTGTTGCCTGCTGCGTCTTATCCGTTGTCTCCAGCAAGACCGTGCTTTCGGTTACCGTCACGTCGGTATCATCAGATCCAAGGCGAATGTCGAAGGCCGTTCCCAGAGCGGTGACGCGTGCATTACCGGCTTCGACCACGAAAGGACGTTCGCTATCCTTTGCGACCTGAAAAAACGCTTGCCCTTTTAGCAGGCGGATGGTGCGCTGTTTGTCGTCATAGTGAAAAGCCACAGCCGATGAGGCATTGATCTGTATGAGCGAGCCGTCATCCAGCGTCATATTCGGCATGTCATGGGCGCCGCTCATAAGGTCCGCTTCGAGATAAAGCGGGCCATCCAGAAGGACGAACAGCGAGCCTGCAAGTGCAAGCGACAGGATTGTTCCCGCGACAGGTTTGGTCCGGTTTATGGGCTTTATCTTGTGCTCTCGCAGGGCGGGACCGGCCTTGATCGCCGTTTGTGCGTCGCCTAACAGTTTTTCCGCCATTGTATAGGCGTGTTGGTTTGCAGGATCGCGTTCAAGCCATTTTTGGAACAGCGCCTTGTCGTCAGCAGACTGTGTGGCTTCCCTGTTACGAAAAACCCAGTCCGCTGCCTCGCTGTGGCGCTTGCGTTGCGCGCGCATTGTCCGCTTTTCTGTCACAAATGTCTCCGCACCACGTCATCCCTAACAGATAGACGATTGAGATGGACGTCCGGGGACTCTCTTAGTTGAATTCAAGCAGCCGGTCGAGACAATGTGCAAGCGAGCGTCTGAGATGACGGTCTACCATGTTGCGCGAAATATTGAGTTTTCTGGCGATTTCATCAGCGTTCAAATGGTGCAGTCGATGCAATATGAAGACGGCGCGGCGGCGCGGCGGCAATTCCGCGATGGCGTCGCGAAGGATTGCAACGCGTGCTTCGATATCCAGTCCATAATCGGGTGCCGGGAGGTCGCTTTCAACGCAAAGCGCTTCCTGTTCCGTACCCGAGAAAAGCCGTGTTTCCGTTTTCTGGCGACGAAGCCGGTCAATGCCAAGGTTGACGGCAGAACGAAACAGAAAAGTCTTGATCGAGCGCTTGTCGCGCAAGACGTCGGGACGGGTCGCGAGCTTTACATAGAGATCGTGCACAATATCGCTGGCCGATGAGCGCGAATGTCCTCTTCGGCTGACGACATCCGTGATCTCGGCATAATGCGCCTCGATTGCACGGTTCAGCAGATCGTTACTGTCAAATCCGGTCAATGACATCGTATGAGAGGGCGAATTCTGCATCTCAAACGCACTCCAATTTTCCCAGTCACATACAGGTGTTTTGATCTGCCGGAGGTATTTCAGCATCGGTGAGAAATGGCTAGCGAATTAAATAAAAGACTGCAAGGGCAATGACTTGAGCCTGAAGACGCTGTCATAGTACAGAGATTAAAAAATATGACTGAAAATATCACCTTTATATCTGATTTTGCTAGGCCTTTTTAATTTCGCGCATGTCGGACGCATTGTGACGTGGATAGGCCAGCACTTGCGGAAATCAGGCGCTGTTGCATTTATGTAACGTCTGATGGCGCGGGCTGCCGGATACCTGCTGGAATACAATGCGGTTTGCCTGTCAGTGGATCGCTGATGATGATCGAGTGGACACCGAACACATTCTGGATCGATGAGACAGTCATCACATCCGCAGGCGGGCCTGCCGAAATGATTGATCCCGCCCGCAGCAGCACCATGTGATCGGCATGGCGTGCGGCGTGGTTGAGTTCGTGCAGAACCGCCACGACCGTCTTGCCGCGCTCGCGCACCAGCATGGTGATGAGTTCCATCACTTCGATCTGGTGGGCAAGATCGAGAAAGGTTGTCGGCTCATCAAGCAGTAATATCTCGCTACGCTGTGCGAGCGTCATGGCAATCCATGCCCGCTGCCGCTGCCCGCCTGAAAGCTTGTCGAGTTCACGGTGCCTGAGCGCGTCTATGGCGGTCAGTTGCAATGCTTCCTCGCAGGCTTCTTCGTCTTCTTCGGACCAGCGTGAAAAAAGCGAACGGTGCGGATAGCGTCCCAGACGGACCAGATCAAGGACCGTCAGTCCGTCCGGTGCGACAGGCCCTTGCAGAAGAACGCCAGCCTTTTTTGCCAGTTCGCGTGCGGGCAGCGTGGCGATGGCCTTGCCGTCGAGCGTAACGGTTCCGCCATTGACGCCCATCAAACCCGCAAGCGCGCGCAAGATTGTCGACTTGCCGCTGCCATTGGGACCGATCAGCGCTGTGAAGCGACCGACCGGCACGGCAAGGTCGAGATCGCTGACCACAAGAGTCTGGTCATAGGCGATGGATACCCGCTGCGCGGCCAACCCGACTGGACTGCCACTTGCTGTTGCTATGTCATGTTCGGCCATGCCGCTGTCCCCAGAGAAGATAGGCAAAGAAAGGTGCGCCGATCAGGGCGGTCACGATACCGGCGGGAATTTGCGCCGGGGCGATGACAAGGCGCCCCGCCAGATCACCCGCTGCAACAAGCGCTGCACCAACGAGGGCGGCGACTGGAAAAATGCGGGCATGGGCGGGGCCGACCAGCCGTCGTGCGATGTGTGGCGCAATCAGCCCGACAAAGCCGACCAGTCCGGCTGACGCCACTGCGGCCCCTGTTATGAGCGTGCAAAGCAGGATCATCAAAGCCCTGACGCGGTTTACCCGCTGGCCGAGGCTTTGCGCGGCATAATCGCCAAAACGGATGACATCGAGTTCGCGCGATGACAGCCACGCCAGTGCCAGCGGAACAATCAACCAGAGTGCCAGAATTTGCACCTTCTCGTGACTGGCCTCATAGACGCTGCCCGCCAGCCAGATCATTGCCCGCTGTACGTCTCCGATCTCGCCAAAGGCGGTGAGGAAAGTTGTCGCGGCACCGCATAGCGAGCCAAGCCCGATGCCGATCAGAACGATGCGCAGCGACGATGTGCCTTGGCGCCACGACAGAAGATAGACAGCCGTCGCCATGACGACCGCTCCGATAAAACCGGCCCATGGAAGAAGCGTCACCGGCGGGTCGTTGAGCGTGACGATCACGATCATGGCAGCCAGTGCTGCACCGCTGTTGATGCCCAAAATTCCCGGTTCGGCAAGCGGATTACGCATGATGCCTTGAGAAATCGTTCCGGCGACGGCGAGCGCCATGCCGACGAGAAGTGCGAGCAGCACGCGCGGGAGACGCAATTCGAACACGATTGTTTCGTTTTGCGGATTGGTGCCAGAAGGTGCGGTCAGTGTTGCCAGCAATTGCCGCCATGACAAAGCGATGTCGCCAAAGGCGAGGCTGGCAAGAACCAGCCCGCTCAGCAAAAGCAGCAGAATGAGAATGAGCGGCTTGAGGGGACGGTTCATGCAGCACCACCCACGCGATAGCGTGCCAGCCAGATGAAGAAGGGCGCACCGATGGCAGCCATGGTGACACCCACGGGAAAGCCTTGTGCGGCAAACAGCAGTCGCCCCATGGCATCAGCCGCCACCACCAGAAGCGCTCCACCGATCGCACTGAGCGGAATGATCCAGCGATAATCCTGCCCGGTCGTCAGCCGCACGATATGCGGCACGATCAGCCCGACAAAACCGATGGGACCAGCCAGCGCCACAGCCCCGCCCGAAAGCAGCACAGCAATACAAATCGCGATGCTGCGCCAGAAAAATGTGTTCTGGCCCAGTGCGCGTGCAGCATCGGTTCCCAAACTCAAGGCCATCAGATGTCGGCCAAGCAGCAATGATGCGGCAAGAGAGCAAAGAATATAGGGCGCAACAGCTTTGACCTGTCCCATGGTGCGCCCGGAAATGGAGCCCGCTGTCCACAAGCGCACGGCATCCAGTGTGCTCTGATCGAAGATCAAAATGGCGCTGGTCATCGCGGTCAAAAATGTGCCGACAACTGCGCCCGCCAGCACCAGCCGTACCATCGAATGGCCTGTGGTGCCCAAAAGCCCGAGTGTGTAGACGAGAAGTGCCGCAATTCCGGCTCCGGCAAAGGCAAACCAGACATAGATATCGCCAAATCCCACACCGAGCAGCGTCATGACGACGACAACTGCGAAAGCAGCACCGGCATTGACGCCAAGAAGCCCCGGTGAGGCCAGCGGATTACCGGTGACGGCCTGCATGATGGCGCCTGATACGGCGAGTGCGCATCCGGCCAGCAGACCCGCCAGAATGCGCGGCAGCCGGATTGCCATCACCAGCAGATGCTCGCGCGTACCGTCATAACGAAAGATGGCATCGGGGATTGCCCTAACACGTATCTCGGAGTTGCCGAGTACAACGCCCCAGACCGAGATAATGAGCGTGAGGCACAAAAGCACTAGCAGAATGGTCCATTTGGCTTTGTCTCTCATCGGTGGCTGGCTAAGCCGCTTGCCTCTTTGCATGGTTGTGCTGCGGCTCATGGGACGGGCAAGATAAAACGTTCGATATCGTCGAGCACGCGGTTTGCCGAACCATAACCATGAAAGCCCATCCATGTGGCGCGGTCGATGCGGTGCGCGCGCCCTGCCGCCACCGCTGGCAGCAATTGCCAGAACGGGTTGGCAAGTGTCTCCGCCATCAGCGCCTCATCGGGTGCGGGATCATAGCCGCTGACCACCACATAGAGCAAAATATCACCGTTCAGGGAACTGGCCCCCTCCCAGTCCAGACGCTTGACGATTGTGTTGTCGGTTACGGTTTCAAACGCTGTGCGTTTGATGCCCGCTTCATGCAATACCGCATAGGGCGCATAGGCCGCAGGCCCATCCACATAGACGTTAAAACCGCCGGGTTTAACGCGGGCGACCGACACTTTCACATCAGGGACGCGCGATCTGATTGATGCAACACGGTTTTCATAGACCTGCCGTGCTTCATTGGCCTTGTCCGCTTGTCCGGTGATCCGGGCCAGCAGGGCAATATGGTCTTTCCAGTCGATATGGTCGATGAAAAGGGTCGGCGCGATTTTGGAGACCGTATTGTAAATCTGTCCGTGGAATTCCGAACTGCCGATGATCAGATCGGGTTTCAAGGCCGTCACCCGCTCCAGAGACGGTTGCGCTGGATGGCCGATGTCAACAACCGATGCCTTTTCGGCCCTTGCACGAATATCCGCGTCCTGAATGCCGAAAAGCGGCGCACCGATCACCTCGACGCCCAGTTCGGTTAAGGCGCCATAGCTCAACAGCGGATCAAGTGTGACGATGCGTTGCGGATTGGCAGGGATACAGACCGGAGCATTGAGCACATTTTTTTCTATCAATTGCCCATTGCAGGCGGCAAAAGCGGCCGGTGCCGGGATAAACAATAGAAAAAAGGCGATTAACAGTCGCAAATGCTAACTCCGGTCCTGCCGTTGAGGTGTGGAAAGATTTCCCGGCAAGACCTGAAGTCAGCCTTGCCGGGAAAAGGTCAGAACTTTGTTTTGACAGTTACACCAAACGACCGTCTTGGCCCCACTTGCGCATAGGCCGGAATGGCGTCGACGTCCTTGCCGGTGTAATAGATTTCATCGAAGAGATTTTCGGCAAAGCCGATGATTTCCCAATTCTCTTTCTTGAAACCGAGCTGTGCGTTGACGATGAAGCGGGAGTCGAGTTCATCCTGTGGCGCGACACCGAAAATCGCCTTTGACGAAGAGACATATTTGGCGTCAGCACCGAGAAACAGACCATTGTCGAAACCGTAGCGTCCGCCAAAGCCGAGCGACCATTCAGGCGCGTTGGGCAGGGGATCGCCAGACAGATCACCATAGGTCGGGCCGAGGTCGAATTCGTCGAATTTTGCATCCAGATAGCCGAGCGATACGAAAGCCGAAAAATTATCCGTCACTTTCCATGTCGGTTCGATTTCAAAACCCCACGCGTGCGATGTGGCTGCATTGCGCGTTTCTCTGTATGCTTTGTTAATCGGGTCCGGGCGAACTTCGATCTGCTGATCCTTGTACTTCGTGTAGAACAGGTTTGCATTCAGCGTCAGCTTGTCGTCAAGCAGGCTGCCCTTGTAATAAAGCTCGAAACTATGTGCTTTTTCCGGGTCGTAGGTGAAGATGGAGCGGCTGCGCGTATTGATGTAATAGCCGCCATTTCGAAAACCCTGCGAGTAGGTCAGGCCAAGCTTGTGATTGTCATAGAAGGTCTTGGACAAGCCGACTTTTGGTACGAAATGCACTTCGTCGATAATCGGGTTGCCTTGGCCGGAAGCAAGGACGAGGCCACTGGCCGGATGGGCAACGGAGATGAAGGCATCGTCTTCACTGCGCAGATAATCCACGCGACCGCCCAGCGTCACATCCCAGCTTGGCGCAAATTCATAGGTTGCTTCGCCAAATACCGCGAGATTGGTGATCTTGCCGTCGATAAGCTGTCTTTGTCGGGCCAGCGGCAGCGGCGAGAATGGTGACACGATATCGAGATCGGAACTCGTATCCTGATAGCTTCCGTAAATGCCAGCCACCCATTTCCAGCGGTCGGCTTCGTAGTTGAGACGAAACTCCTGCGTCATCAGCGTATCTTTGACTTTGCCATGACGGCTTGTGGCATAGCCCGGTTGCCCGGTTTCAATCGAGGTGCGCAACGTATCGCCGTAATTGAAGCCGGTCAGCGAGGTCAGGCGCAGGCTTTCTGAAAAATCATGGGTGATTTCAAGCCCGATATTGTGCATTTTGTGCGGACGATATTCCGCATCGTTGGGGATGGCAAAGAAATCGCCGCGAAAGTCGTCAAAGTCGAAGCCACCGGGTTTTGTGCCGATGAAATTGGTGACCGGGTCTTCCTTGGAGAAGACATAGGTCAACAAGGCACGCGTTTCAGGCATTTCAGCTGGCTCAAACAGCAGCTTGCCGCGAATATTATAGCTCAGATCTTCTGAAAAATCGTCATATCTGGCAAAATTCTCATAGGTCGGCATGGAAATGGGTGTTTCGCTGCGGTCATAGGTACCGGCGATGCGCAGCGCGATCTGGTCTTTGAGCAACGGCGTATTGACCACGAAAGAGCCACCATAGCGCTTGTTGTTTCCAACCGTTGCGCCAAGCTCGAATTCCTGCTCGAAAACCGGGTCCTTGGATTTGAGATAGATCGCGCCTGCGGTTGCAGCGCGTCCGCTCAGGGTTGATTGCGGGCCGCGATAGACCTCGACCTGCTCCATGTCCCAAAGTGATCTGGGTGAGCGGCGCGTGTTCCAGCGCGATTGCAGAATGCCATCGACATAGAGCGAACCCATAGGGGTGCCGCCGGGAACGAAGCCTTCAAAACTCATGCCGCGAATGACGAAACCGGAATTTGAATCCGCGCCGTCCATGACGTTGCCCATGCGGCGGAAACTATCCTGAACCGTGCGGATATTGCTTTCTTCTATATCCTGCGCAGTCACGACATTAACGCTTGCCTGCGAGTTGCGCAGCGTCGTGGTATCGCGCGAACCATAAATGACGATGGGTGCAAGTGTGGTTGTCACTTCTGAGAGTGAATCCGGGCTATTGGCTGTTACATCATTGCTTTCGACAAAGACATTGTTGGAACCGGCAAAGCGGGCCGTGACGCCGGTTCCCTGAAGCACTCTGTTCAAGGCATCGGAAGGTGTGAGCTGACCGCTTGCACCGCGCGTAACTTTTCCTTCTGCGACCTGCGCATCAAACAATACTTGCAGGCCAGTCTGCGCGGCAAGCGCGTTCAATGCGGGGGTGAGCGGACCTGACGGGATGGCGATAGATTGCCGGGCGGATTGGGTTTGTGATGTTGCCTGCTGCGCAATGGCGGGTAGCGTCCAGCCAAGGGTGAGGGCAATTCCCGCAAACAATGCCGCTCGCATCTTGCCAAGTGCATTGAACGACATGGCCCGGTTTACTCTTTTCGTCATTCATAGTCCCCCGTTCGGGCGGCAATAGCCACAGCCGCAAATCACTTGCGCGCCTTGCGTCCGTTTTGACGCGCTCACTCTTATGACGATCTGGGGTAGGGGTTAGGGACTCGCGGCCGAAAAAAAAATTTAAGCCACGCCAAGATGATGACGCATGGCGGCCTGTAATTGTTCGTCGCGTTCGATAGGGTCCTTGAGCACACAGGTTGCACAATATTTACCCTCTTTCACCGAGTAAAAGCGGCAGCATCCGCCGCGTGCGCGAAAGGTGTGAGAAACCTGCGTGTGGTTACGATCCAGAACGCTCAAATCAAAATAATGAAGCTGGCGATTGTTGAGAGGAGAACCGGGGTATTTCAGAATTGCCATGGCTGTGGCCTTGGCCTGTTCCAGACAATCGAGTTGCCGGCCAGCTTCGAGGAAACGAGCGGCAATTGCATCGCCTGCCAGTCGCCACAATGCATTGCGCCCAAGGCCGGTTTTGCTCGCAATTCTTTCGATCAGTCCATGAAAATGATTTTCGGTCGATTGGCGATACTGATCGCATAACTGGTCATGGTCGATGCGATGAGCATTACGAGCAAGCGGAGCATCATTTCTGTCCGTGAAATAGGTGTCGGAAAGATAACGCACATGCGCACGCGGCAGGTCGTAGATACTACCTCTGTGCTCGTGCTTTTCCATATAGAATTTCAGTGCGAAATGCTGAAGGGAGAAATCTGCTACGATGCCAAACCCTGCCAGAAGCGGCACGGTTGCTGCAGTGAAGACGTGGCAATAGTCGGTCATCAAAAAGGCGGCGCTGGCCTTGGCGTCTGTGTCTTCGTTGAGTGAGCGTTCATGCGTGAGAAGATATGCAATAGCACCATCGTCTTCAAAAAACTGTTGCGCCGTTCTCCAGCCGTCTTCAAGCGGACCATGACCTGTTGTGACATCGGGCCACAATTTTGATTGTGTCGCCATAGCAAGGGAAAACGCGTCTTGCGTCTGCTGCCCGTCAATGTGATCGGTCGTTGTGCTGGTTGCGTCTATGCTGGAAGATATTTGCATGCGCTGGTTCATATCTGTCCCGCTGTGGGGAAACCCCCAAAATATCTACCTGTCTACCGCGTAGCAGAATTCTCCCTTGGCACAAAATCATTGCTATCGGCAACGAAAACATGTGGGCTGCAGGTAGAAATAAACTGTTCCAGCTTATCTGGTCCGCATCAATCGCTTCGTATTGACCGTTTATAATATAACGAAAGTATGACTTTTTCAGATTGTCTCTAGATTTTGTTTTATGCAACAAGGTCGAAAAGTATCTTACGTAATCCTTGGCGAGTGCCTATGATCGCACGCGAGAGAGTTTGTTCCACATCATTGATGTTACATTGTCGTGTATAGAAAGTGCATATATGAAACGCAGGCGTGACAGTCTGTCCTCGATTGTAGCGAAGGATATTGCAGAGCGAATTGAAGCCGGTGAATACGCCGTCGGTGAGAAAATCCCTATCGAAGCCCAATTATGCGAAACCTATAATGTCAGCCGTACGGTTGTTCGTGAAGCGATTGCCTATCTGCGTTCGGAAGGCCTGGTGCAGTCGCGTCAGGGCATTGGTGTGTTCGTAACAGCCCGCGGCGGTGGTCTGGTGCTTAAGATAAGCACTGAGAGAATGGGCGAGCTTGCTGAAATTCTCGAGATTCTCGAATTGCGTCTTGGTGTGGAAATCGAGGCTGCGGGTCTGGCTGCGCAACGAAGGGACGCTGCAAGTCTTAAGCGAATCAAGGATGCCTTGGCCTTGTGTGAGGATATTGACCAGTTTGCCGAAAAACCCCGTGAACTGGATTTCGAATTTCACATGGCAATTGCCGAGGCCACCGGCAACAGCTATATGCCGCGCTTCATGTCGTTCATAGGACCGGTCATCATTCCGCGCAGCCAGCTGCTGCATGCCTCTGTGCCGAAGATAACCCGTGAATATCTTTCAAAAATGCTTGCTGAACACCATGATATCGCCGATGCGATTGCAACTGGTAATATGAGTGAAGCGCGTGAAGCCATGCGCATTCACCTTGATGGCAGCTTGGAGCGTTACAGAAAATTACGCCCGGAATAACTTGTCAGTTGACAGTCATCATACAAATAAATTAACACGTCAGCTATGTAGGGAATGCGGAAAAATGTGCTCGCCTGGACGGGCCTCCGTACTTGTTTAAGCAAGCGACATAAAGAGGAACATCGTTCTCTGCATAAAGAGGAGCAAGCCTGCTCCCGAGCAATTTGTGGAGGATCAGTGACTTATATCACTCGACTTTACCTGTCTGCCCTGCGTTGGGTGGTTATCGCCAGCATGATTGGTATGCTGGGTCTTATTTTTTCCAATGTCGTTCTGCGATACGCATTCAGTTCGGGCATCTTTTTGGCCGAGGGGGTTTCCGGGCTTCTGCATGTCTGGATGACGTTCGTCGGTGCGCTGCTTGTTCTTTATGACAAGGGCCATATTGGCGTCGAAATTCTGGTGCGTCGCCTGCCGGTTGCACTGCAAAGTGCTGCCTTTGCGCTCACACATCTCATCATGCTGTATGTGACGTGGCTGTTTCTGACCGGCAGCTGGCAGCAGATGATCATCAATCTCAATGTCATTTCGCCCGCTACGAAGCTGCCGATGGCGATGCTTTATGCGGCTGGTGTGTTCTTTTCCGCTTTCAGTGCTGTCTTTCTGGCGAGCCAGTTGATCGCTCTCGTTCGTGGCAAGCTTTCGCCTTCCGATTTGATCATCGCCCATGGCGAGGACGAAGAAGAGGCTGAGCGACTGATTGCCGAAGGATCGATTAAATGACACTTGCTATTTTTACTGGAACGCTTCTCGCTGTCATCGCTCTTGGTGGGCCGATCGCCTATGCGCTGATCATAACCGGCGCAGCCCTTATGTGGCAGATGGGGCTTTTTGACGGGCAGATCATCGCGCAGAATATCCTCAATTCTGTCGATAATTTCCCGATGATTGCCGTGCCTCTATTCATTCTGGCTGGCGAAATCATGAATACGGGCGGGCTTTCGCGCCGTATCATCCATCTTGCGCAGTGCCTTGTCGGGCATCGTCGTGGTGGGTTGGGTTTTGTGGTCATCTTTGCCGGTTTGCTGCTCTCGAGCCTTTCGGGTTCGGCACTGGCCGACGCAGCCTCGCTGTCGGCGCTGTTGCTGCCGATGATGGTGGCGGCTGGTCACAGCAAGGAACGTGCGGGTGGCCTGATTGCGTCATCAGCAATCATTGCGCCGATCATTCCACCTAGCATCGGCTTTATCGTATTTGGCGTTGCGACCAATCTTTCGATCAGCAAGCTGTTCATGGCTGGCATTGCGCCCGGCATCATGATTGCGGTCTCGCTTGCCGTGACCTGGTATTTCATTGCACGCACCGAAGATGTCGAGCAGCCTGACGCTGTCACCTGGGGTGAAACCGGACGCGCGCTTTTCGACAGTCTCTGGGCGCTCATGCTGCCGGTGATCATCATCGTAGGCTTGCGTTTCGGGATCGTGACGCCAACGGAAGCAGCGGCAGTGGCAGCGATGTACGCCTTGTTTGTTGCGATGTTCATCTATCGCGAGCTTTCCATTGCTGATCTGTCGGAACTCATCTTTCGTGCAGGCAAGACGTCGGCTGGTGTGATGTTCCTCGTCGCGGCGGCAGCCGTTCCAGCCTGGATGATCAATATTGCCGATATTCCGGGCCAGATTATCGGGTTGGTTGAGCCTTTCATCGATAATCCGAAGTTGCTGGTCTTCGTGCTGATGCTGCTGATCATTCTGGTCGGTACTGCCATGGACCTGACACCGACTATCCTGCTGCTTGGCCCCATTCTGGTGCCTGTGGTGCAGGCTGCGGGTGTGGATCCGATCTATTTCGGTGTTCTGTTTATGATCAACTGCGCGATTGGCCTCATTACCCCGCCGGTCGGCACGGTGCTCAACGTGGTCTGCGCCGTCGGTAAAATGGATTACGGCGCTCTGGTGCGCGGCAGCTTCCCGTTCTTTCTTGCGGAAACCGCCGTTCTCTTCCTGCTCGTACTCTTTCCTGAACTCGTAACTGTGCCAGCCGCCTGGATTTCAGGCTAAGGGGCATCAAGACCCCACAACATCAAAAGGGATATGACATGAAACTTCTAATGGGACTTCTCACTGCTGCCGCTCTGTTCACCTCAGGTGCACAAGCGCAGGAATATAATTCGCGCATGATCAAGTTTGCGGCCACCGGACAGGAAGGCACGCCTCCGGTTCTCGGTATGCATATTTTTGAAAAGAAGCTTGCAGAAAAGAGCGGTGACAAGCTCAAGACCCGCGTTTTCGCCAACGGCGTTCTGGGTGGTGACGTTCAGGTTCTGTCGTCCCTGCAAGGCGGTGTCGTCGAGATGATGGTCTGGAATGCTGGCAATATGATCACGCAGGTTCCTGACTTCGGCATTCTCGATCTGCCCTTCATCTATCAGGATGAAGCTGTGCTCGATAAGTTGCTGGATGGCGAAGTCGGCAAGGAACTGACGGATCAGCTTCCCGCCCACGGCGTGATCGGTCTGGCCTTTTGGGAACAGGGCTATCGCATCCTGACCAATAACAAGCACGAAGTGCATAAGCTTGAAGACCTGAAAGGCCTGAAAATCCGCGTGCAGCAGAATCCGCTTCTGGTCGATATGTGGACGGCACTCGGCGCCAACCCGACACCGATGCCGGTAACCGAACTCTATACGGCGCTTGAGACCGGTGCGGTGGATGCGCAGGAATCCGTTGCGCCATTTACGCTCGGTTCCAAGTATCACGAGGTGCAGAAATATCTTTCGACCACGCGCCACAATTACAATCCGCAGATCGTGCTGATCGGCAAGCCGTTCTGGGACAAGCTCAACGATGATGAGAAGAAACTCATCATTGAGGTCGCGCGTGAAACCGCAATCGAACAGCGCAAGATTTCGCGTGACGCTCAGGCCACGGCGCTGGAAGAAATCCGCGCCGCTGGCAATACGGTCACCGAAATCACGCCGGAAGAGCAGGCCCGCATGCAGGAAGCTGTGCGCCCTGTGATCGAAAAATGGACCAAGACCTTCACGCCGAAACTGGCCGAGCAGGTTTTTGAAGCTGTTGGCTACAAGCCTAACTAATCAACTTACAAACTGGGGGCTTCTGCCCCCACTTTTATAAAAGCCCCAGGGATCAGACATGAAGATTTCATTTGCGCAATTCTCGCCGGTTCACGGCAACACAAATGCCACCACGCTTCTCGTCGCCGAAAAGGCGCGCGAGGCTGCTGTCGATGGCTCAAAACTCATCGCTTTTCCCGAGTGCTTTTTGACAGGCGGGTCGTTCGATGATCGCGACAGCCTTTTGGCTGTTGCCGTCGACGTCGAGCGCGGTGATCTGGAGCCGATTGTTCAGGCCGCACGTGACACGGGAATCTACATCGTCGTCGGCTTTTATCAAAAGCGTGGACAACAGGCACTGAATACCGCAGCCCTGATCGGCCCTGAGGGTATTATCGGGCTGCATCACAAGATGCACTTGCCATTCATGATCGGCGACCGTTTTGTCGATATCCCGGAAATCGAAGGCCCTTCGGTCTTCGACACGAAGATCGGCAAGATTGGTCTTGCGATCTGCTATGAAATCCGTTTCCCGGAAGTGGTGCGCACACTCGCTCTGGCCGGTGCCGAACTGGTGGTTCTGCCAGCAGCTTGGCCGGAAGCCGCACGCATCCTGCCCGATATTTTCAGCCGCGTACGGGCTGCGGAAAACTTCGTCTACTTCATGTCTTCCAACCGCAACGACCTCGATGATGGTATGCAGTTCATGGGGTCGAGCCACGTCATTGGCCCGGATGGCAACGAGATCATTAATGGCGGCATGGCTGACGGCATTTTCAGCGTCGATGTTGATCTGGAAAAGGCGCGTGTGAAATCGATTATCCGCGATCCCGGCGTCTATGAAGTGCATCCGTGGCGCGATCGCCGCCCGCAGGATTATGCAATCTGCACAAAGGCAGCCGTAATATGACCTTGCGTGATAAACTGTCCGGGCTGACATTCGGCATGAATGTCTATTCCGGTGCCCCTGCGGTGGTGGAAATTGCCGGTAATTGGGGACTGGATTTTGTCTTCATCGATGCCGAGCATACGGTGCTGGGCATCGATCTGCCGCTGGAACGCATGATACTGGCGGCACGTGTCGCCGGTATCGCGCCGCTGGTGCGCGTGCCCGACAGCACGCCAACCGTGCTGCGCAAGGCGCTCGAACTGGGTGCGGAAGGGGTGATCATTCCACAGGTCCATAATGCCGAACAGATGCAGGCAATTGTGGCGGCAACCAAGTTCCCACCGCTCGGACGCCGCGGCGGCGACAGTTCGGTGCGCTCCGCGCGCTACGGCGGCAAGGGCTTTGACTGGCCGAGCTATACAGAACAGGCCAACCGTGAAACCCTGCTGGTACCGATGGCTGAAAGTCATGAATTCTTTGCCGATATCGATGCCATTCTCGATGTTCCGGGTATCGATGCCGTGCATTTCGGACCGGCCGATTATGCCTTGTCGATGGGGCTTCCCGTTGATTACGCCATGAAGCACCCGGAAATTCGCAAAGCCATGCGTGAACTGATCGAAAAGTGCCATGCACGCGGCATCAAGGTCATGCTGCCCTGCGCGCCTTATGAAGCGCAACAGGTGGCCGATCTGGTGGCAGAAGGCGGCGACATGCTTCTGGTCGGCAACGATATGGCATTTCTGAATGCAGGCTGCCGTCAGGCGGCTGAACTGGCAAAAGGTGCGCGCTCGTGATCCTTCGTCATCCTCTTGCGCCGCGCGTGCCGCTTGCAGCCGATCTTGAAGAGAAGATGCGCGGCATCCAGCCCGCATCTCTCGGGCATTATTTGACCAACGGGATCGTTTCACCTGAAATCAGGCCACTAACCAGCGGTAAACTGTTGGGCCGCGCCCTGACCGTGCGTTTGCCGTTGCCGGATGGCGTGCCGGTGCATCTCGTGCTCGATGATCTGCAGCCGGGTGATGTTCTGGTCATCGACCGGGCAGGTGATCACCATATCGCCTGCGTGGGCGAGATGGTGGCGCGTGCGGCACTCGCCAAGGGTGCTGCGGGGATCGTTGTTGACGGTGTGGTCACCGACATTGAAGAACTGTGCGAACTGGGGCTTCCGGTTTATGCGCGCGGCACTAATGTCGTGACATTGCGCGCGTTGCATGCACCGGGTGCCGAATTGTTCGGTTCAGTGCTGATCGGTGGTGTGATCGTGCGCAATGGCGATCTCCTGTTCGGTGATGCCAATGGTCTCCTCTGCCTTGATCAGGCGGATGCGGGTCTTCCGGCGCTGGTCGACAAGGCCGTTGCGGACGAGTTGCGCGAAGTGGAATGGCGCAAGCGCCTCGCCAATGGCGAAGCGCTTTCAGTGCTGAATGGCTGGCGTTCGCCTGCTCAGTGAGTTTGATAATTCAGAATTTAAAGAAAAAGGCGGGAGATTTTTCCCGCCTTTTTCTTTCGTCTTTGCAATGAAAATCGCTCAGGCCGTTGCCTTCAGTTCAAGTCTGCGGCGATGCAGTACCGGCTCGGTATAGCCATTGGGTTGTTCACGGCCCTTGAAGACCAGATCAGATGCCGCCTGAAAGGCAATCGACTTGTCGAAATCCGCGGCCATCGGGCGATAGAGCGCATCGCCTTCATTCTGCTTGTCGACAACTTTGGCCATGCGCTGCAAGGTTTCCATGACCTGTTCCTGCGAAACAACGCCATGATGCAGCCAATTGGCGATGTGCTGTGCCGAAATGCGCAAGGTTGCGCGGTCTTCCATCAGGCCGACATTGTTGATATCGGGCACTTTTGAACAGCCAACACCCTGATCAATCCAGCGCACGACATAGCCAAGGATACCTTGCGCATTGTTGTCGATTTCCTTCTGGATATCGTCCGGTGTCCAGTTGGGCCGCGTTGCGACCGGTACCGACAAAATATCGTCGAGGCTGGCGCGTGTGCGGCTTTTGAGCTGTTCCTGCACTTCTGCCACATCAACCTTGTGATAGTGCGTTGCGTGCAGGGTTGCGGCAGTGGGCGAGGGCACCCATGCCGTATTGGCACCTGCCTTGGGGTGGCCGATCTTCTGCTCCAGCATTGCCGCCATCAGGTCGGGCATGGCCCACATGCCCTTGCCGATCTGCGCGCGGCCGGACAGCCCGCATTCAAGGCCGATATCGACATTCCAGTTTTCATAAGCGCCAATCCACGCCGACTGTTTCATGTCGCCCTTGCGGATCATCGGGCCTGCTTCCATCGAGGTATGGATTTCATCGCCGGTACGGTCAAGGAAGCCGGTATTGATGAAGACGACGCGGTCTTTTGCGGCGCGAATCGATTCCTTGAGGTTGACCGTGGTGCGGCGTTCCTCGTCCATGATCCCCATCTTGAGCGTGTTCTGCTTCATGCCGATCAGCGCTTCGACGCGGGTGAAAATCTCGTTGGCAAAGGCCACTTCTTCCGGCCCGTGCATCTTTGGCTTGACGATATAGACCGAGCCTTCGCGCGAATTCATGTGGCGACCATTGGGGCCGATATCATGCAGCGCAATCAGGCCGGTGAAGGCTGCATCGAGGATGCCTTCGGGCACCTCATGGCCGTCCGCATCGAAAATGGCCGGATTTGTCATCAGGTGACCGACATTGCGCACCAGCATCAAGGAGCGGCCCTTGAGCGTGAGGGTCGAGCCGTCCGGTGCGGTGTAAGTGCGATCCTCATTGAGGCGGCGCGTAACCTGCTTGCCGCCCTTCTCGAACGTGTCTTCCAGCTTGCCGTTCATCAGGCCAAGCCAGTTGCGATAGACGGCAACCTTGTCCTCGGCGTCGACCGCTGCAATGGAATCCTCGCAGTCCTGAATGGTGCTGATGGCGGATTCCAGAACCAGATCGGCAATATACGCGGGATCGCTTTTGCCGATCGGATGCTCAGCATTGATGACGATATCGACATGCATGTTATTGCGCGCCAAGAGCACGTTGGACGGATTGGCCGCGTCACCCTTATAGCCCTTGAACTGGTTCGCATCCTTGAGCGCAGCGGTGGAGCCGTCAGAAAGCGTGAGGGCGAGCGCTCCGTTCTTCACGGCGAGGCCGGACACATCCTCCCATTTAGCCGCGGTAAGAGGTGCACTTTCATCGAGAAAATTCTTCGCCCAGGCAATAACCTTCTCGCCACGCTTCGGATTGTAACCCTTGCCCTTTTCCGCGCCATCATCTTCGGAAATCGCATCGGTGCCGTAAAGCGCATCATAGAGCGAGCCCCAGCGCGCATTGGCGGCGTTGAGGGCATAGCGCGCATTCATCACCGGCACGACCAGTTGCGGCCCGGCAATATGGGCGATTTCCGGGTCGACATTGGCGGTGGAGACTTTGAACGCTTTGCCTTCGGGCAGCAGATAACCGATGTCTTTCAGGAAAGTCTGGTATTCGACCGGGCTATAGCTACGATCACGGTTTTGCTTGTACCAATCATCGATCTTTGCCTGTATCGCGTCGCGTTTTTTCAGAAGTTCACGATTTTTCGGGCCGAGGTCATGGATGATCGCGGCAAAACCCTGCCAGAATTTCTGCGGGTCCACACCGGTGCCGGGCGCGGCCTCCTGCGCCAAAAAATCCACCAGTTGCGGGGCAACACGCAAACCTTCGATCTCGACGTAATTGCTCATGGCCTTGCCTCCTTCAAAACGCTTTTTCTGGGTGGCACTCAAGCGCTTTGCAAGGCTTTCGTCAATCGATACCAAAGCACATCATTTGTGACGCTGGGGCGAAAATACGCTTAGAGTTTCAACTTTGCGCGAATGTCGGTGGGCGTCCAGCCCTCGTGCCGCAAGCTTTCAAGCGCGGTATCCTCACGGCTTTTGGAAAGCTTTTGCCCATCTTCGTTCAAAACCAGCTTGTGGTGATAATAATGCGGCTTTGGCAGGCCGAGCAATGTTTGCAAAAGGCGATGCACGGCGGTCGCATGATAAAGATCGCGCCCGCGCACAATATGCGTGACACCTTGAAGCGCATCATCCACCACCACCGAAAGATGATAGCTGGTGGGCGTGTCTTTTCGCGCCAGGATCACATCGCCCCAGCGCGCCGGATCAGCACGGATTGTGCCTGTTTCCCCATCCGGTCCTGCCCCGCTTTCGTCCCATGACAGCGGGTCATGGAGTTGGGCAAGCGCCTTGTCCATATCAAGTCGCCATGCATAGGGCCCGCCCGAGGCGATGCGTTGCATGCGATCCTGTTCGCTCAAACCCCGTTCATCTTGCGGGTAATGCGGGCTGCCATCGGGATCGCAGGGCCATTCTTTGCCCTTGGCGATAGCCGTGCCGATGCGCTCGCGCACCTCACCACGGCTTAAAAACGCCGGATAGACAAGGCCCATATCGGCGAGACGGGTCAGCGCGTTGCGATATTCGGCAAAATGTTCCGACTGACGGCGCACCGGCTGTTCCCATTCAAGACCAAGCCAATGGAGATCGTCATAAATGCCCGCTTCCAGTTCCGGCGTGCAACGCGCCGTGTCGATATCTTCCATACGCAAGAGAAGACGCCCGCCACTTTCTTTCGCCATGTGCTGGTTCAAAAGCGCGGAATAGGCGTGGCCGAGATGCAGTCTGCCATTGGGGCTTGGCGCAAAGCGATATACGGGGCGGGACATGAGCTGTGCCGAGTCAGTTGATTGTCATGAACCTCCATTGCTACGCTGCCATTTGGCAGAAGGAAAGGCGCGATCATGCAGCGGATCGAGACACTTGACGATATCGAAGCGGGGCTTGATAGGCTTGTGCTTCTCGACACGCGTCTGGCGCCCATCCGTACGCGCGCCAATGCGGTGCAATTGCGCCGTTCCAAGCCGGGGTTCGAAAGCCTTGCTTCGATCATCGTCGCGCAACAGGTCTCGACTGCCAGTGCGAGCGCGATCTGGGGCAGGCTCAAACAGGTTATCAATCCGCTGACGCCGGAAACCTACGTGGCAGGCGGGGAGGAGGCATGGCGACTGGCCGGTCTTTCGCGCGCGAAACAGAAGACTCTGCTCGCGGTGAGCGAAGCAGTGGCCAATGATGCGATTGACCTGCATGGGCTTTGCGATCTTCCCGCCGAACAAGCCGTAGCGGCGCTCACTGAACTCAAGGGCATCGGGCCATGGACGGCAGAGGTCTATTTGTTGTTTGCAGCCGGACACCCGGATGTGTTTCCCGCCGGTGACGTGGCGTTGCAGGCAGCCGTCGGCCACGCACTCGCCTATGATATTCGCCCGGATGCGGCAGCCTTGCGCGCGCTTGCCGAAGGCTGGTCGCCGTGGCGCGGGGTGGCGGCGCGTTTGTTCTGGGCCTATTACGCTGCAATCAAGGGGCGCGATGCGGTGCCGCTTCTGTAAAACTTGCGTGTTCTAAAGCGCATAAATACGTTTCTGCTTCACAATCCTGTCACGTCGCGCTTACATTATTTCCATCAGGTGATGACGGTATTTCGATTCGCAGATCCTCGATATTCTGTGCATTGCGATGCCGCCTTAACAAGGTTGGAGCGTCGTGGGTTGCGCCCATGAAGGACGCGAGGCGCTCGATTGAGAGCATGCCCCTAAACGTGTGAAACCGTTTCGGGAATTGCTCTGAAGGAGGTGCGTTCTTGAATGTTGCCGTCTCTCCCCGGACCGTATCGAGCAGCAATTATCCTGCGCTGGTCCTGAATGCGGATTATCGTCCGCTGAGTTATTACCCTTTATCGCTGTGGTCCTGGCAGGACGCGATCAAGGCGGTCTTTCTTGAGCGCGTGCATATCGTGGCCGAATACGATCAGATCGTGTCCTCGCCGTCCTTTTCCATGCGCGTTCCGAGTGTCATCTGTCTCAAGGATTATGTGAAGCCGCCAAGCCATCCGGCTTTTACGCGCTTCAATCTGTTTTTACGCGACCGTTTTGAATGTCAGTATTGCGGCTCTCCGCATGATCTCACTTTCGATCATGTCATTCCGCGCTGTCACGGCGGCGAGACGACATGGGAAAATGTCGTTGCCGCCTGCTCGCCCTGCAATCTGCGCAAAGGTGGCCTGATGCCCGCCAATGCCCGCATGTGGCCGCGGCAAAAACCCGTCATGCCCAGCATGCAGAACCTGCATAACAATGGACGTCTTTTCCCACCCAACCATCTCCACGATAGCTGGCTCGACTTCCTCTACTGGGATGTCGAACTGGAGCCATAGCCCCCAGCCTTTTTCTTTATTTCCGACCTTTTGCAAAAGCCCCGTAGTAGCCAATGGCTGCAAAGAGCAGGCTTGCGATGACATTCCATCCTGCAAAGGACAGGCCAAGAAAATGCCCCGGTGCGCTGTCACACGAAGGCGGGCGTGTGGCGTTGAGATCGCTGAGAAGATTACCGGCATCCTGCGTGATTTTAATCGAAGCCGCACTGCAATCAGCCGGTCCCGCCCAATATTTGAGTTCCACGCCGGTATGGTAGATTGCCAGCGCCAGACCATAGGTCATCAAAAGCGCCGCAATCAGGATAAGGCCACGGGTCAGAATGGGCGGCCATTTCAATCCGCTCGAAATCCACGCTACTGCCGCAATCGGAATGCCGACATAATAAGGTGTGCGCTGTTCGAGGCAAAGCTTGCAGGGCATGAAGCCGCCAATATGCTCAAAGCCAAGCGCCGTGCCGACGGTTGCCGCAAGCCCCAGCGTTAAAATTCCGGCAGTCCAGAATTGTATTTTCCCGGTCGGATTATTGAGTGCGAATGCCATTTGAAACGTCCTGTCGCGGCTTAAAGCGTGTCTCATTTTATCATATCCACAAGACACGCTTTAAGTTTTGTTTTTCCGCATGTCTTGACCCCAAAACCGGTTCCCACTTTTGGGAGACATGCCTTAAATATGATTTGCCCTAATCCGCTTATCCATGAAGATATTTTACGGCGAAAAAAAGCGCGATCAGAAAAACTGCAAACAGACCGGCCAGAAGCCCAAGACGTTTTTCGATAAATTCGCGGATTGGTTCACCATAGCGGCGCAACAACCAGGCAAGCAGGAAGAAACGCGCCCCGCGTGCAACCACTGCCGAGGCGATGAACAGCCAGATATTGATTCCGGCAGCACCCGAGAGGATCGTCACCACCTTGATGGGCGGCAGATGCGCAAGGCCGGATGTAATAAGCATCAGCAAAATCGTGTCGGCGCTGGTGGTACCGCGCAATTGCTCGAACGTGTCGAGCTTGCCATACATTTCCAGCACCGGCTTGGCGATCTGCTCATAAGCATGATAGCCGAGATACCAGCCCGCAATGCCACCCAGAACCGAAAACAGCGTGGCGATGAAAGCATAGCGATAGGCGCGCTCAGGCCGCGCCAGCGCCATGGGTAAAAACAGAACATCTGCTGGAACCAGAAAAACCGAGCTTTCCACGAAAGCGATGATGGCAAGCCACCACTCAGCGGATTTTCGTGCGGCAAGCGAAATCGTCCAGTCATAGAGGCGGCGTAACATGGAAAGTCCGGATATTGCGGCGAAGCGCCGTTGTTGCGGTTGCGCCGTCTATAAATAAAAAAGGCGGCGCGAACAATGCGCGCCGCCACTTTCTGTATGTTCGGTCTTTATTGCTTATAGGCGCTGCAAATATATTTGGTCTCCAGATATTCCTCGATCCCGTATTTCGAGCCTTCGCGGCCAAGACCGGATTGCTTGACGCCGCCAAAGGGCGCGACTTCATTGGAAATCAGTCCGGTATTATGCCCGACCATACCATATTCGAGCGCTTCGCTCACGCGAATCGCACGGCTGAAATTCTCGGTATAGAAATAAGCGGCCAGTCCAAAAATCGTGTCATTGGCCATTTTGACGACGTCTTCTTCGCTGTCAAAGGCAAACAAAGGCGCCAGGGGACCAAAGGTTTCTTCCCTGGCAACGAGCATATCCGACGTCACGCCGGTTAAAACGCCGGGCTCAAAGAACAGGCCACCCAGTTCCTTGCCGCCGGTGATGAGCTTTGCACCTTTGGAGACGGCGTCGTCGATATGGGCCTTGACCTTGGTGAGCGCTTTTTCTTCGATCAGTGGGCCGATTACGACGCCCGCTTCGGTTCCGTTGCCGACTTTGAGCTCCTTGACCTTGGTTGCTAGTTTTTCCGCAAATTCATCATAGACGTCGCGCTGCACGTAGATGCGGTTGGCGCAGACACAGGTTTGCCCCGCATTGCGGTATTTGGAAATCATTGCGCCTGCGACGGCGGCATCGAGATCGGCATCGTCGAAAACAATGAAAGGCGCATTGCCACCCAGTTCCAGTGACAGCCGCTTGATGGTCGGTGCGCATTGTTCCATCAAAACACGACCCACTTCCGTGGATCCAGTAAAGGAGAGCTTGCGCACCACTTCGCTACCGGTGAGTTCCGCACCGATTTCGCGGCTTTTGCCGGTGACGATCTGCAAAACGCCAGCTGGAATACCGGCTTCCTCAGCCAGAACGCCCAGAGCCAATGCAGTCAACGGTGTCAGATCGGCGGGGCGTACGATCATCGTGCAACCGGCAGCAAGGGCAGGACCCGCCTTGCGTGTGATCATGGCCGCCGGGAAATTCCATGGCGTAATTGCAGCCGTAACACCGACTGGCTGATGAATGACCGTCAGGCGCTGGCCGGATTGCGGGGCGGGGATGGTGTCGCCGTAGACTCGCTTTGCTTCTTCTGCAAACCATTCGATGAAGGATGCGGCATAAAGCACTTCGCCGCGCGCCTCTGCCAAAGGCTTGCCCTGCTCGGATGTCATTATGAGCGCAATATCATCGGCATTGGCGACAATCAGATCAAACCATTTTCGCAAAATGCCAGCGCGTTCCTTGGCGGCTTTTGCAGCCCATGCCGGAAAGGCTTTGGCGGCCGCATCAATTGCCGTGCGGATCGTCTCCTTTGACAGCGAAGGAACGGTGCCGACCTCGGTGCCGTCCGCCGGATTGGTAACTGAAATGGTTTTTCCATCCTCCGCATCGATCCAGCGGCCATCAACCAGACACTGTGATTTCAAAAGAGAAGGATTTTTGAGCGCGATCATGGATTGTTCCGATTCAGGCTTGCATGACAATAATGTTCAATATATTGAACTATATCTGATATATTGAATTAAACAGCTGGTGGCGGCGCTTGTCAATGCGTCCTCACACAAGGACCAGCACAAAGGACGCATTATGAGTGAAACACCATCCGGTGCGTCGGGTTCCTTAAAACCCGTTCCAGCCGTCATGCGGGCCGCAGCGATTCTCGACTGTGTTGCGAAAGCGGGCAGCCAGAGTGCGGATGGCTACAAGCTGGCCGATATTGTGCGCTTCACCCGATTGCCCAAAAGCAGCGTCCATGGTTTGTGCCAGACGCTGGTCCATCTGGAACTGCTCAAGATTGATCCTGCTGGGCGCTTTTCCATCGGGCCAAAATCCGTTTCCTGGGCCAATGCATTTCTGGCAGGGAGCGACATTGTCGAAGCGTTTCAGGATGCGGTTGCTCAAGCGCCGCACCTTCACGCCTACACTTTGACGCTGTCGCATCTCGAAGGGTCGGATGTGATTTATCAGGCCTGCCGCAATTCCAACGCGCCGTTGGGCATAACATTCCGGGTTGGCATGCGCGCACCAGCCGTTTTTACCGCGACCGGTAAAGCCATGCTCGCCGCCATGTCGGCTCACACGCGAGAATCACATTTGCCAAAGCCATGGCCCGCACGACTCACCCCCAAAAGCGTCGCATCGCTTGATTTGCTTGTGTCTGAGCTCGATACAGTGCGCGCGCGCGGCTATTCATTGGATAATGGGCAGCTGCGCGAGGGGATGTTTTGTATCGGCGCGGCCATTTTAGATGGCAGGGGGCAGTCCATTGCGGGAATCGGTCTCTCGCTGATGGCCGCTGAAGCGCGTCCAGAAGCGCTCGAGTCGCTGGGAAAAGCCATTCGCTTGCTCGCAGATGCCATCGGCGGACGGCTTGGAGCTGTTAGTGCGTAACAATCGGCCTGATTTTGGCCATCGCCGGGTCATAAAATTTCGTCGTGCAGTTTGTTTAAAAAAAATGGGATATTTTTGTGAAAGTTCGTTGACAGTTGTCGGTTGTGGGCCGTATATAGCGCTCACCGAGGGCGGCTTCGT
>DAMCEK010000005.1:0-428816 GCA_032057925.1 Rhizobiaceae bacterium | reverse complement strand
AATCTCCTGTCAGTTTTATCTAACAGAAGCCCTCCACTTTCAAAGGGGAAGTCCATTCCAGCCACGAGCCGATATAGTCGGCATGACGCACCGTCGGCACGATGCCGAGCGTGGCGCAGCAAAAGGCCGAAATCAGCTCAGCCGTAATTTCTTCGACCGAATAGAGTTTTGAGCCGAAGGAACCGGACAGGTTCCGGTTGAGGCGATGGGCCGCGCCGCTGGCGTGACCTAACTCATGGAGCGCCGTCCGGTGCCAGTTGATCGGCTCGAAATAGGCGTTCGGGGGAGGCACCTGGACATAATCAAGGGCTGGAACGTAATAGGCGCGGTTGCCGCCGATGCGAAAGTCGATTCCGGTGGCTTTGATCAGCGCCTCGACCTTAGGCTCGATCAGGCCGGGCGGCGGTGGCGGTGGTGCAACGGCGACTTCGTCGGGCAGACCTTCACATTGAGCCGCGTTGAACACGGTGAAGCGCTTCAGGAAGGGGATAGCGTGGGCGTCCTCGCCGGTTTCCCGGGCGCGTCGCTTCTCGTCATCGGGGACGAAGCGGTCGGCATAGATAACGGTGGTGCCGCGCTCACCCTTCCGGACATTGCCGCCAAGCGAAAGGGCCTGGCGGAAAGTCAGCCACGCCTGACCAGGGAAACCATGCTGGATGACAGCGCCCCAGAGGATGAGAATATTGATACCCGAATAGGACCGGCCGGTTGAAGCATTTCTCGGCAGGCCCAGCGGGGCGGTATCGGGCGACGCACCCCAGGGCTGAACCCAGGGGAGCCGACCTTGCTCCAACTCAGCGATGATCTTGGTAACCGCTGTTTCGGCCCCACATTTTCTCGCGCTGTTTGATCTGCGAAGGGCTTTTCATGGATGGATGAAGGAGTTTCCCCATGGGGCCTACGGTGGAGTTTCTCACCCCTGAGAAGAGTATTAGCGGGGGAAGCAATAAATGGACGCCGGAATTCAAGGCCAGACTGGTCTCAGAAACTCTCCGGCCTGGTGCACGAGTTGTTGATGTTGCGCAGCGCTACGGTGTTCGGGCAAACCGTTTGTCTATGTGGCGGACATTGGCCAAACGCGGTCAACTGGTTTTGCCCCCACCTGAAAACGGAATAGAATTCGCAGGGTTGGTGATCAGCGAGCCCTTGGCGGAACAACCGGGCTCTGACACCAGCTGCGTGGAGATATGCATTGGTTCAGTGACAGTACGTCTTGAATCGGGTGCGCCGATTTCGCGTATTGTTGCAGTGGCGCGAGGACTGGCGGTCTCATCATGATATTTCCTTCCAACCGGGTGCGTATCATGGTGGCAACAAAGCCTGTCGATTTCCGTAAGGGCCATGACGGGCTTGCTGCGTTAGTGAAGAACGAATTACGCAAGGATCCGTTTACGGGAACTGTATTTGTCTTTCGCTCGCGCAAGGCCGATCGGTTAAAACTGATCTACTGGGATGGCACGGGTATGGTTCTGGCTTATAAGCGTTTGGAAACGCATACATTCAGCTGGCCGGATATCCGCGATGGGCTGATGTCGTTGAACCATGCGCAGTTTGAGGCTTTGTTTGCAGGCCTTGACTGGCGACGCGTGCGGGCGGTGGAAGCGAGAGCGCCGATTACAGTTGAATAGCTGTTGAGCACCGGCCCGATAGCTGCGGCACGATGACTCTGACAGCATAATCATCAAGCATATCAAGGCCAGATTTGATAGGTTCGGTGTATGCTGGATGCCGCCGATCTGCCCAATGATATTGCTGAATTGAAGGCGCTTCTGATCGCAGCAACAGCACTCGGTCTTCGTAAAGATGACCGCATTGCGCGGCTGGAGAAGCTGGTTGCAGCCTTCAAACAGGCAGCTTTTGGGCGTAAGTCAGAGAAGATTAATCCTGAGCAGTTTGATCTGGCCCTGGAAGATCTGGAAACTGCCATTGCGGCGATCCATACGGAAGATGAAGCGGATACAGCTTGCACCAAGCCTGCCTCAAAGCCACGTGCCATCAATCGTGGTTTTTTGCCAAAGCACCTACCGCGCATTGATGAAGTCATTGAACCAGAAAGCCTGACATGTGCCTGCGGTGGTTGTCTGCATTGTATTGGCGAAGATGTTTCTGAACGACTGGATGTGATCCCCGCGCAGTTCCGTGTCATTGTCACCCATCGTCCAAAATATGCCTGCCGCACCTGTACGGATGGTGTCGTGCAGGCGCCAGCTCCCGCCCGATTGATACCAGCAGGCTTACCGACGGAAGCAACCGTCGCACATGTTCTGGTATCCAAATATGCCGATCACCTTCCATTGTATCGGCAAGCCCAGATTATGGGCCGTCAGGGCATCGACATAGATCGCTCCACGTTTGCAGACTGGGTGGGACGGGCAGCCTTTGAACTGCGCCCTGTCTTTGATGCGCTGATTGCTGATCTGAAGCGATCAAACAAACTCTTCATGGATGAGACGCGTGCACCGGTTCTTGATCCCGGATCAGGAAAGACCAAAACAGGATATTTTTGGGCTTTGGCGCGGGATGACAGACCATGGGGCGGCAATGCCCCGCCTGGTGTTGCCTTCACTTATGCTCCGGGACGATCTGGCCAATACGCCGAACAGATATTGCAGGGCTTCAAAGCGTTTTATTCCGCATCAGCTACAATCGCCGGTGTTGAAGTGGCCCACATGATCCGCAAGAACCAATTTGCAAACGACAACCGCTCGCCATTCGAAGTCTTTGCCGAGCTCGCAGCATAAGTGAGCCGAGAAATAAGGCCGCTTCTAAACGGCTAAAAAATTTGCAACAGAACCAGCAAAAAAGGCCAGACAAATTGTCTGACCTTATCTGGTGTCATGCTTTCAACAGTGCCAGTACATCCGTGGTCAAAGGAAAGCGTATACCGATCTATGCAGCCTGAAGATTGCAGGCCGACATCTTGCCCGACTTCATGTCGCGCTCCATATCATAGCCAATCTTCTGGCCTTCGACGATTTCACGCATTCCAGCGCACTCGATGGCAGAGATATGAACGAAGGCGTCAGCGCCGCCATTGTCAGGCTGAATGAAGCCGAAGCCCTTGGTGGAATTGAACCATTTAACTGTGCCAGTGGTCATGATGAACCCTTTCATAGCAATATAAGGTGTCGCACGCAGAAGCGTGACGACTGATGAGACGATTTTTTAAAGGGAGGGTTCGTTCAGGACACGGTTCTAAACGCGCAATAAGCAAAACTCAGCAAGAAAATATCGCAAATAATTTATAGGGTATTATATTTCGAGAGTCAATTAATTTAATTATCCTGAAATCTAAAACCGGATAAGGCGCTTATCAATAATAAAACACCGATAAATATCAATTCTTAAGTTTTTTATTCTGAGTAATGAAATATTACACATAATGGGTATTAAAATATTTATTCTAATTGCAGATACGTTGAGCGAATTCATGCAAGATTTATCTTAAAGAGTGATATGAATGATGTCAGTGCGCAATTAAGCGCTCTCAATCATTAAAGATCGGACACTCAAATGAACAAGTTGGGTTGGCTTAAGCCCGCCATTGGCGGAGCAATGGCTGGTGCTGCCTTGACGATGATCGTCGGCTTCACGGTCGGTGGGTGGATCACAGGGGGAACCTCGCAAAACCTGATAGCATCCAACCTCAAGGATGGGGTGGCGTTAGCTTTAACACCCTATTGCATCGAGAAATCGAAGGTTGATCCGGCAGCGGTCGGTATACTCGCAGAATTTAAATCAGCGCCGACATATTCGCGCAGATCACTTATTGAAAAATCTGGCTGGGCGACGCCGCTTGGAACAGATCAGCCAGATGCCGCTCTTGCAGCCGCATGCAGCAATGAACTCGTCAAGACACTCTAATCAGCAAGTGTGAGTGGGGATATGAATATGGAAAACAAACCCGTCGATAGAGCGGAAGACATACACAGCGAACTCCGCTCCAGGCGCGATGACGGGCATGTTGCGAGTCAAAATGATCTCAGAAACGCTCATCAGCAAATGAACGCACCGTCAAAAGACTGGACCAAGCTGGCAAATATCCTCCGCCGCGCCTGCGGAGGATTTTCACGCTCTCGCCTTCATCGTGATTAATCGGCAGAAAGATCAAGAGAATGCAGCAAAAGGACACTCACAATGACACTTGTATTTCCGAATCCCAGCAGAAGCTTTGATGACTTTGAAGCCGGCGTGCGCTTCATTGGATATGATGGCATGATCTCCGTTCCATTTCTGATCGAGAAAAGCGCATTGGAACGAATGGGCGCAATTGCGACAACCGAAGCGTCGCTTCTGACTGCATTCGATGCATCGCGTAAGATGATCTATGCGGTCGCCGGCAAGCTATATGCCCAAGCTCGCCAGACATCCTATCGAATAAAATTGCATGATATGGGATAGAAAAAACTCCGTGAAATCGAATGCCTACTTTTTAATCACGTTGCGCGCCTTCAAGTGACCTTAATTGCTTCATTGCAATTGTATCGGATGAAGCGCATTATTACATCGTAGCAGATAATTAAACGGCAAAATTTGCTCCAGAACCATCTGCCCCTGCCCTTATATTGAAAGGAGGACGAAATGTCTTCCATAATTAATACTGTAAACTTTAGCCCCGCAAACAATCGCATACTTAAAATAATGCTTTCAAATGCTGGCTATGAAACCTTACGAATGCGCCCTCT
Organism: Rhizobiaceae bacterium; assembly: GCA_032057925.1. Taxonomy (GTDB): domain Bacteria; phylum Pseudomonadota; class Alphaproteobacteria; order Rhizobiales; family Rhizobiaceae; genus Brucella. The sequence continues at coordinate 424,131 of DAMCEK010000005.1, read as the reverse complement.
GACGGGACCTCTCTGGGAACAGTCACAAAGAGTATTGAAGCACTTCATGACGGGTGTCGTACACTCCAAACAATTTCATGAATCGCCTACACCGGAAGCTACAGCTGCTTACGGTACAGCGTAAATTGAACCAGCAATCTATTATGTGTTGAGAGCACTGGTTTTCATCTGACAATAGCGTCAGCTTACAAGAAGGATTCAATTATGGCTAAAGGACAGATGCGCGGTAATCGTGAAATTCGTAAGCCGAAGAAAGATAAGTCTGCCGTTAAAGAAATGGAGCAAAATCCATCACTTGGTCACTTTCCAACATTGAAAAAAGAAACGTTAAAAAACAAAAAATAATTATACAAATAATTTTCTTTATTATGCTCGCAATTATGAAAATTAATATTTTTTATATCAGATGAAATGTTCGAATGATCCAAAAAATAACTAAAATATCCAGTAGCGCCATGACAATAACAGTCGTATAGATTCCCATACTAGTTTTAAAGAAGATTTTAGTTAACCGGAAATTATCTCTACGATTAGACATTTGTTCTCTCCTGTTAACTATTATAAAATATACACTAGAGGTAAATAGCGTCGAAAAAGCGATGAACCGTTTCGGAATTACCAAGGGTGCTTCGTTTACGCATGACAGCCATACGCTTGGTTGCGTAAACGCGCTCACATCGACAGCTGCTCGACTTCGCCTGCGGTCTCGGATCGTTACGAATCTACTCAAGGACGGCCATGTTGATACGGTGATCGGGCTACCGGCCAACCTGTCTTATTCGACTGGTATTTAGGTATGCATCTTGGTCCTTCAAAAGTGCAAAAAGCCGGACGATCTGCTGTTTACCAGTGCCGCTGAGCATTTTGAGCGCGGCAAGCATCAGAACCAGTTGCTGGATCGCATATCAACAAGATCACTTCCACCTATTAGCACCGGACGGAGGAGCCACGCTATTCTCTGCGCGTGCCGATGTCCGAAATTGCAGATGAGAAGAATTGCCTCAACATCTCACGCTATGCAGTATGGCAGCTCCTCGCCTGCTGGAAGCAAGCCCTGATGAGATGGTGGGAGAAGACGGCAATCTAGATCCCTTTTGCGCGTAAAAGGTGATGATAGCTGGAAGAAGGCGGGCGCGTCGCGCGGCTGAATGATGACATCGACTATCGCGATGTTCGTTTCGGCTACAGCCCGGACAATCCTGTGTTCGGGGAGCTGAACCTGTCAATCCGCGCCGGAGAAACCGTCGCCGTGGTCGGTTCGTCAGGCGCAGGCAAGACACCGCACCGTGGACGCGAATATGTTGATTTAGTATGGTGCCGATCCGAAGCGGACATGATACGGTATTTCAGAGCGTCAACCTTAGGGTCTGTGTTTTGCGGCGCTCCTGCCGAGTGATGACTCGCCTCGCGAGTTTTCGGCCCATGAGAGCCATTTCATGCCTAAAGAACCGATTACAAATTTCGAAGCGGCGAGCACGCTTGCCGTCGTGATGTCCTCGAACGAGCCTTTACTCTTCTTGTCCAGTAACCTTAATCTCATCGCCGCAAGCACATCGTTTTGCCGGGCCTTTGAAATAGATCCGACGACAATTCCGGGCCGGCCGCTCAGTGAACTTGGAAAAGGCGAATGGGCGATGCCCAAACTCGCTTCACTGCTAAAAGCAACCGCCTCGGGAAGCGCCCGGATCGAGGCCTACGAAATCGATCTCAAGCGGCCGAACCACCAGACACGCAATCTGGTCGTCAACGCACGGACGCTGGATGATGGCTCGAAGGATCATATCCGGCTCCTGCTGGCAATCACTGATGTGACCGACGTACGAACCGAGGCGCGACTAAAAGATGATCTGGTTCGCGAGAAGGCCATTCTGATACAGGAGGTTCAGCACCGGGTTGCAAACAGCCTTCAGATCATTGCGAGCGTTCTCATGCAAAGCGCACGCCGGGTTCAGTCGGAAGAGGCGCGCGGGCATCTTCACAACGCCCATTACCGGGTCATGTCAATCGCCGCAGTGCAACGGCAACTCTCGACGTCCATGAGCGGCGATGTTGAACTGCGCACCTATATGACGCAGCTATGCGAAAGCCTTGGGGCGTCGATGATCGCCGATCCGGACCGCCTCTCCATATCGGTGGTGGTCGATGACAGTGCCGTGAAGGGAAATGTTTCCATCAGTCTGGGGCTTATCGTGACGGAACTGGTCATCAATGCCCTTAAACATGCCTTTCCTGAGCAGCGCGCGGGCGTGATCGCCATCGCTTACGCATCAGAGGGAAGTGACTGGACACTCTCGGTAACGGACAACGGTATCGGCATGCCGACGGGAAGCGAGGCGCCCAAGGCTGGTCTGGGTTCCGGCATTGTCGAGGCGCTCGCCCGTAATCTGGATAGCGAAATCCGCTTGAGCGATGCAAATCCCGGGACCGCCGTGACGATCACTCATCGTGGTGCGGTCGATCCTCACGCCAATATTCCGGCAGTCGCCTAGGAACTTATCTCATCCTCAAACGCTATATTGTCGAGAAGACACAACTTCCTCCCACATGCAGAATTTGGACGACAGATGTTTAACGGCAATGCGGTCATTCTGGTGGTCGAAGATAACGCGATTATTCGGCTGGACGCCGTCGATCTGGTACAAAATGCGGGCTATGAAGCACTCGAGGCCAGCAATGCAGATGAGGCCATTTGCATTCTGGAGTCGAGAACCTGCATTGATCTGGTGTTCACCGACATTGAGATGCCGGGAACCATGGATGGTATCAAGTTATCCCATTACATCCGCGACAGATGGCCACCGGTGAAGCTGATTGTCGCTTCAGGCAAGGCCATCCTTGAAGAGAACAGCCTTCCCGAAGGAAGCCGGTTCTTCGCAAAACCCTATAATGACCATGCGATTGCGAACGCAATGGCTTTTATGCTGTCGAACCGGGATCGGCTCTCCACAGCCAGATGTGGCTAAAGCTGAATGACTGCAACCGGTCATCGACCCGAGGATTTCACATGGGAGTTCCATTCAGGATGATAACGCTGTTGGCTGTCTGTCGGCGAACCAGATGAAGCTGAGCGTCCATCACATCACGACCTACCGTTACGCGCGCCCTGTCATACTCCAGCCGCATCGCATGATGCTGCGCCCGCGCAGCAGTCACGACATTACCGTATCTGTGAGTTCGCTGATCTTGTCTCCACTGGCGGAAATCGCCTGGACGCAGGATGTCTTCGGCAACCTTATCGCCACCGCCCGGTTCACCGGGCCGACCGCCGAACTCATCATCACAAGCCGTCTGATCATTGAGCAGCAGGCTATGGAGTGGCCGGTATTCCAGATCGCGCCGGAAGCACATTTCTTCCCGTTCCAGTATTCCGCCGACGATATAGCAGATCTGGGTGCGTTCCGTATTCCAGAACACGCCGATCCAGCCGGAAGCATGGAGAAATGGGCGCAAGCCTTCGTCCGGGGCGCACCGACCGACACGCTCTCACTGCTGAAGGATATCAACGCCGGTATCCTTGGGTCCGTGACGTATTGCATCCGCGACGACGAAGGGACGCAGACACCGCTGGACACGCTGGCATTGGCGAACGGCTCGTGTCGGGACATTGCCGCGCTGTTCATCGCGGCGGTTCGCCATCTCGGTTTTGGTGCCCGCGCCGTTTCGGGTTATCTCTTTGATCCGCAAGTTCATGCCGAGGATCACGGTTCAACCCATGCCTGGGCAGAGGTCTATCTGCCCGGTGCTGGATGGATTGCTTTCGACCCGACCCATCGCCGTCTCGGCGGCGCGAGCCTCATTCCGGTGGCGGTGGCTCGCAGCAATCGTCAGATCATGCCTGTCGTCGGCGGCTATATCGGCACAGCAGAGGATTTTGTCGCCATGGACGTTGGGGTAAGCGTCACGCCGGCAGGCTAACCGCTTTGCTGCGGTCATCTGACAGGCGAGGACTTTCGAAGCCCAGTCTGGAAAGACCCGTTCGCACCTCGGATGCGCTCATGAACAGATCCCAAAGCAGCCCGGTGCGGAGATTCTCGATCATGATGACGATTGGCCCCTGATTGATCGCCAGATAGGTGCGCGCATACCAGTTGCGGCTTTCGCAGAAAGCATCGACGAAACCGAACCGCCCCCAGATGCGATGCGCTGGCCTTGTCAGGAAATGCCGCAGAGCGCGCATTGCTTCGTCTGGTGCGTAAGGAAAGCTGGAAAGTGCGGCGCTTGGCGTGATCACGCCGATGTCGGTGGCGGGCGCATGCGCGACATAGCCTTGTGGGCCATGGCTCGATGTCAGCCCCCAGCAATCGGGACCATATCCGGCGTGACCATGCGGATTGCGGACACAGTGCTCGTAGTTGATGCGTGTGTGGCGAACATTCTGTTGCCAGTAGTCGGCATGGCAATCCGATAGTCCGCGCGGATCGAGGCCACAGAATGAATACTGCGCGATGAAAAGCGGACCGCCATGATCCATGCCGAGCGGCAGTTCAATGCCGTGGTATCTGCGCCCATTGCAGAAAGCCTGTCCCGAGGCAAACCCCTCATGATAAACCGTCGCGTCGATCGAATGATCGGGCGACCCCGCAGCGAGCACATAGGCTAGCAGTCCTTCGTTCCAACCGGCAATTTTCTGGTTCATCGACCAGTCATGCCGGGGGCTCCAGTGCCAATAGAGCTGGTTTTCAGCATCCCGTCTGTACCAATCCCACTCAGCCTGAAACCACAGCCGGTCAATACGACGGCGAACGTCATGCTCCCGTTCTGTATCACGGTTCAGATATTGGCGCGCGCATAAAAGCCCCTGGAACAGGAACGCGCTTTCAACCACATCGCCTCCATCGTCCTTGCGACTGAAGGGAATGGTCTCGCCTGTTCGTCCGTTGATGAAATGCGAAAACATGCCGTGGTATCGCGGTGTCTGTTCCAGACAGGACAGCATTTTGTCAAACCGGCCAATAGCCTCATTGCGTGAAACCCAGCCCCGCTCCACTGCGACAATGATCGCCATGATGCCAAAGCCCGAGCCGCCTATGGCGACAAGATCATTGGCGGGATCACCGGATGTTTTCTGCCGGTCGCGCGCGAGGCCTGATACGGGATGCGCCCCCTCCCAGAAGAAGCGGAAAGTCTGCCTCTGGACCAGATCGAGTAGGTCGTCGTCGGCTTCGGGAAACGAGTGGGGAAGCGCATCTTTTCGCAGATTCATTTAAAGATCAATAATGCGCATTGCGGCACCAGAAAGACAAAAGGCCCGCACTTTGCGGGTGCGAGCCTTCTATTCCGGCTTTTACCTTGATTTCAAGACGAAACGCATTGCCGGCGCGGGCCGTTATTGGGCTGGAACGTGTTGTCGGAAGCCCGATATGATCGGTAGCGGTTCTGGCACGACTGAACGTGAGCGTTGCCGCGGGCGCGCGGTTGCTTGTTGATTGCTCCGCCGACGATCGCACCGGTTACGAAGGCCGCAGCCGGGAACCACACGCCGTTATGTTGGCGATAGCCTCGTCGTGGCTCGTTATAACCGCGATGGCCATTGTAATAGGAGCGGTTGCCGCGATGTTCAAAGCCACCCCGATGCTGTCGTTGCATCCGGTTCCCGGAGCGATTGCCATTGCGGCGCCAGTCCGGGCCAGACTGAACGGTCTGGACGTTTGTCGAAAATTCGCTCGCCCGGGGGACGTGTACAGAAGTCGCACTCACCGGCGCGATGGTCGCAAGACCGAATGTCAGCGCAAGCGCCGAGGCGCAAATGCCCGGCAATATCTTTTTCATGGGAAATTCCTGAAGAGGGAGGTTGATTAAGTCCCTCTGTAAATGAAACGGCTGATATCGCTTATCGTTCCACATATATAATTTGCCGCATACCCCAGACGTCGAAATGCTTGATTTCGGCAGGCTCGGCTTGAAGCTGCCTGAATGCAGCGCTGAGGTTGGCACCTCTTGGAGCGGAAAGACGGCTGGTTTGATTTGGCATTATGAACGGCCTGGAGAAGCCGCTTTGATTCCGGGATTGGAATGAATTCCGTTATAGTTTCGATCCATTCTTTGACCTACCGAAGCGCTGTTACAGCATTCGGAAACGGCGATATACAACTAAATTCCCACACCAGGATTTTGATGAAGGCTTCTGACATGCCGTTGGACTGCGGACTGGCAAGCGGCGTGAAGTATGGCATCAGATTGACGAACGGTGCAAAGAGCTTGGTCTCTCTCACGGTTTGAGCCGAACCATTGTTGGAGAGATGTTCGATGGACTGCGGTGCCCGTGGCATTTCGAATCGTCCCTTCACGGGATTGTCATACAGTCTGTGTATCTGGTCCGGTCGATATGGATTTTGATACTCAAGCGGCGAAGCGCTCATTGAACATTATGGCGAACTGGTTTCTGGCTGCAAACCATTCCCTCACGTTTCGCCCATCTTTTTCAAAGCCCCGGATTGCCAGATAGATCAGCTTGGTTGCCGCTTCATCGGTCGGGAACGATCCGCGTGTCTTGATCGATTACGGATGACGCGGTTCAGGCTCTCTATGGCATTCGTCGTATAGCTGATCTTGCGGATCGCCGGATCAAAGGCAAAGAACGGGATGACCTCCTGCCAGGCCCGTCGCCACGGCCTTGCGCTCCTTCCAGGAGCAGAAGTTCAGGCTGTGACGCACCAGATGCACGATGCATGTCTGAACCAGCGTTTCGGGAAGGCGGCGGTGATAGCGTCAGGGAAGCCCTTCAGCCCGTCAACAACGGCAATCAGTCTGTCCTGAATGCCCCGGCTTTTCAGTTCGTTCATCACCGAAAGCCAGAACTTCGCTCCTTCATTCTCCGCAATCCAGAGCCCAAGGCCCTCGCGCAGGCCATCACGGGTGACGCCAAGGGCGACGTATAGGCCTTGTTTTTAGTCGGCCGTGAAGAACGACGAAATGGCCTTGTTTTCGGGCGTCGCTGACGACGACGATAAAGCATTCAACATGCTTATGATGCGGAGGAGAGCGGCTGTTTCGGCAGAAACGTGGCGACGATCGCGGTGATCAGGCACAAAAGTTGTCTGATCCACTTGAGCAGAAGCGAGAAGTTGTAGCCGACGGCAGCGAGAAGCGCGTTGACGGCATCGCCCTGTTTTCCGGCGAGATAGTTGCGGTCCATACGATGCTCATTCTTGAAATACCCGATGACGGGGTCGACGGCTGATCGCCGTCGCATCTGACGCTTGATGGGAGGCGTGACGCGGCGCTTCTGCTCGGCAGTGAAGACCCGGAATTTGTGGCTTTCCGGCGCATTGTGGCCGCGATATCCGGCATCGGCCAGTATGCGGGAAAGTTCGTTGCCGATGGTCTGTTCCATGGCGGGAATGACGGTCGCGAGCGTGTGGCCATCGTATGGATTGCCGGGCAAGGCCATGGCGTGCAGTGCGAACTGCCCCCTTTCGAGCGATTCAGTGTCGTCGCCACCGACACCTTGACGCCGAATTCGTAGGGCTTGTGCGCCTTGCCCTTGCCAATGCATTCGATCTCGTCGGCATGCAGGCTGTAAATCTTGCGGCCGCACTGACGCTGCTTCTGCCCCATGACGGTCTTTGCCTGATAGAGCGGCCAGAGGAAGACCGCCCGGAGTTGCTCGTCACCGTCAATCTGGCGCTCGATGTCGCGGACGGTCCGCCCCAGATAGGTCTTGAGCTTGCGCAGCGCCTTGCCCGCCCTCTTGAACTGTTTGGCATGGGCGTAACGCTGATGCTGGATCAGGGCGAATTTGCCGACCCGCACATAGGTCTGTCGCAGTTCCAGTCCGGCCTTCCTTGCCAGGCGCACCAGCCGTTCCCGCGCCCGATAGATGAGTTTGGCATCGGTCGGAAACATCACATTCTTCGGCTGAACAGTCGTGTCCACAATCACCTGCCGCGTATCGCCGGGCTTCATCGCGCCGGTCTTGACCGCCACCGACAGGCTCTCCTGCAGCAGCGCCTTGATCCGCTTCTCGCCCATGCGCTGCCGCCAGCGCGTCATCGACGAACGGTCGAAGGGCAACCGGTGCTGGAAGAATTCCTCGCCGCAGAAGTATTGCCAATAGGGACTGTCGAGATAGCGGGCGCAGACCGCATCATCCGACAGGTTGAATGTGTGTTTGAGGATCGCAAGCCCTGCCATCAGTCGTGTCGGCAAGGCCGAAGGCCGCCGCCGTCCTTGTAAACTTCGCCGAAGCGCTCTTTCAGGAACCGCCAGTCGATCTTCTGCGCCAGGCGCACCAGTTCGTGCGCCATGTCGATCATTTGGTCGAGACGAGAACGGAAAAGGTCCTGCTCTCCCGTCTCGCGCCGTTCGATGGGTTTGGACATCATCGGCTCCCGTTTGCCACGTCAAGCCCAGTGAATCACTCTTCGGCCCGGAGCGAAATCGAAATCTGATATTGCAAGGAAGCGGAGCCGAAAACCGCGGTTTCTGGCAGAAATAATTACGCCAACTCGCCAAATCTCGTCAGAATATCAATGCGTTCTGGGTTCTTCACGGCCGACAAATTCGCCGAACTGGTGAAAATCCACTTTGCAGTTAGTGAGGACGAGCCTGCGCGGCTCAATGCCTAATGATTGACCAATCGCTTGTAATGCGGATTGACGGAATCCTTCCACCAGGAGCATTCCTGGGTTATGGTCGTGGTCTGCCCCCTGAAAAGTGATCCTTTTTGAAGTATGGCTTATGAGCCTCAGAAGGACATTGAAATGGCAGCGAAAAGACACAAGGCAGAAGAGATCGTCACGAAGCTCCGTCAGGTTGACGTGTTACATGCGCAGGGAAAATCGATGGCGGAAGCGATCCGTTCGATAGGTGTGACGGAAGTTACATATTACCGGTGGCGGTCGGAATACGACGGATTGAAGGGCGATCAGGTAAAGCGGCTGAAGGAACTGGAGGCCGAGAATGCCCGGCTGAGGCGTGCTGTTTCTGATCTCACCGTTGACAAGATGATCATTGCTGAGGCCGCCAAGGGAAACTTCTAAGCCCCGCCCGCCGCCGCGCTTGCGTGGATGATGTCATCGATGAACTGAAAGTGTCCGAGAGACGGGCATGCTGGGTTCTTGGACAGCATCGTTCCAGACAGCGCAAGATCGTCAAGCCCCCGGATGACGAAGCGGCATTTACCGCCGACATCACGACGCTCGCTCACCAGTATAGCCGCTATGGCTATCGCCGCATCACGGCGATGCTGCATCAGGCTGGCTGGATCGTAAATGTCAAGCGGGTCGAGCGTATCTGGCGGGAGGGGCTGAAAGTGCAGCACAAGCAACCGAAACGCAGCCGTTTGTGGCTGAACAACAGCTCGTGTATTCGGCTTTGACCGGAATACCCAAACCATGTCTGGTCCTACGACTTCGTTGAGGATCGGACGCACAATGGCAGGAAAATCCGCATGCTCAACGTGATCGACGAGTTCACGCGAGAATGTATCGCCATCAGGGTCGAGAGAAAGCCGAAGGCAGTCGATGTTATCGATGTGCTTTCCGATCTCTTCATCCTGCGCGGTATTCCTAGCCATATTCGTTCTGATAACGGCCCGGAGTTCATCGCCAAAGCACTCCGGGAGTGGATCGCGGCGGTGGGGGCCAAAACCGCCTACATTATGCCGGGCAGTCCATGGGAAAACGGCTATTGCGAGAGCTTCAACTCGAAACTCCGTGACGAACTGCTCAACGGCGAAATCTTCTACACGCTCAAGGAGGCGAAGATTATCATCGAAAACTGGAGACAGCATTACAACACAGTGCGGCCCCACTCGTCGCTGGGCTACAAGCCACCGGCACCCGATGCAGCCGTCTGGCCTCCACAAAATGGGCCAGCGTCAACACCAGCAATGGCAAGCAGACCGATCATGCACTAACATTCCTAACGGATCACCTCGTGGGGGCAGGCCAAAGCCGTGTCGGTACAGTGGAAGCGGCGGAACGCGCTAAGAAGCTGAGAATGCAGGCAGCCGAAGCCGACCACAACAGGGTATCGGGCCGCAGTAACATCCGTATTCTGGAAACAGGGCGCAAGTTCCGGCCTTATGAAGAAGCCAATCCCGACGCACATTATGATGACCATGTCATTATCCGTGCAGTTCACGAGGCGGTGGACAGAAGCTACGAGACCAATAGCCAGGAGCCAGAATATCGCAATACTTTTGAAGCAATCCCCGCAAGCACTCCGTTGACGCCGCATCGTTCGACACGCTTGCCAAGGATCGAAGGCACGCAGATCGGAATCATCGCCGGACCGGCTGGAGAAGAAATCCATATCGACAAGTTTGGCCGGGTAAAGATTTGGTGGCCATGGGACCGACGCGCGCAGAAAGACGGCTCCGACACCAAGTGGATACAGGTTGCGCAAGGGGCAGCGGGCGGCACATGGGGCTTGAACATTCATCCGCGCGTGGGCATGCAGGCCATCTGTGCGTTCGAGAATGGCGATCCCGACCGGCCTTATGTGATAGCCCTCGTCACCAACCCCGATAATATGAGCCCATATGACCTGCCCGCCAACAAGACGCGCACGGTCATCCGGTCCAATACCTACAAGGGTAAAGGGTTCAACGAATACTCGACCGAGGATGCACCCGGCCGCGAAAACCAGTTTTTGCATTCACGAAAAGATCGGACGGAACGTGTTCTCAATGACCGTACCAAGCGGATTGATCGCCATGAGGTCGCAGCCGTTGGGGGCAACCGTGTTGTCGAGGTGAATGGCAACCAGAAGCACGAGATCGGCGGATCGGTCAATACGGTTGTTGGTGGCACCGGACCCATGGCAATGATGGCCATGGCGGGTGTGCAGGCGCTTTCAGGCCAGACCGCTGGATTGCTTTCCCAGGCTGCGCAGATTGCAGGTGGTGGCGGCGGTCCGGGCATTGCAGCTTTCGCGACGACCCTTGCCTCATCAGCTCTTGGCTTCCTTGGTGCAGGCGGTCTTTCGGCACGCGAGGGCGTGGTTGCAGGCTCCAGCCCGAGGGCTGATCAGGGAACAGCTCTTGCCGCTTCCGGCACAGGCGTTGGCGAAGATGCATCGGGCCTTTTCCCGCTGCCGGGGATCATGAACACCATCGTCAGTTCGTTCAAATCCGACAGCGTTGGCATAGCGCGCACCGAACAGATCGGCGTCAGCAAGGTCACAAATGTCGGCCAAACACATTTTACTAAGGTAGGAAAAGAGCAAAGCACTAAGGTCGGTAAGACGATTCGCATGGAAGTTGGAGAACTGTTCGACCTATGGACGCATAAACAGTTTCTCGGGCGCTCCGAGACATGGCTGATCAATGCTAACAACAAGATCGTGTTGACAGCTCCGGGCGGGAAGATTGAGATCAATCAGCGTGGTATCCTAATCAAGGGGCTGCGGGTGGATATACAGGGCAACCAGATCAACTTCTCGCGCGGTGGACCTGGAAAGAAGACCAATAAGGGCTTTGCGGAAGATTGTTCTGCATCGTCAAAGAAGGGCTGAAATTCATGCATGACAAGCTCAAGCAGACTGCGCATAAGATGATTGATCAAGCAGTGGAAGAAACCCGCGAGATGAAGCCGGACTCAAGGCTTTTCATCGTGTTTGATCCATCGCGCGATACTAAGATCGAGACGATCGGGCAAGGTTTGGCCGCTAGGGCTGAATGCCTCTATGTAGGGCATGCGCGCGAAGAATTCGGCGAGGGTGCCCCTTGGGTTGCGGAGGTCGCCGACCATGATGGGCTAAAGGAATTCTTCATCAACGAAGGGCTGGGTGCGCGCTGGGGAATTATGGCACTCAGCGATGCCTCCTTCGAGGAGGTGTACCGGCACTTCAAGAAACTGGTCAAAGTGAGGCGTGTTAGCGGTGAAGCACTATTCTTCCGTTTCTTCGATCCAGATGTTTAGGGTCGATGCTTCCTTTTATGACCGGGGCGCAGAGAGAATTCGTGTTTGGTCCTCTGCAAGTCCTTCTCATGGAAATAGCCGCTGGTTCCAAGCTCGGGTTCGGGCGTATGGACAAGCCGCAAACGCAGGACATACCTGTTCGTGTGGCGATGGAAAGTCCCGACGATAGTGCAATCGTGCATGAAGATCAGGCGTCCATCGGCGATGCGGCAGCCTCTGTCTCGGCCTTGATGGATTTTGATCTTTCCGGAGCTACCGCCAAGCCGGGATTGACCTTGACCCAGGCGCAAGTGGATGCTCCGATCCTGTTCAACCGGGCAAAGCTCATTGCTTCGACAGTGGAACATCTTGAACAAGATTTTGGTTCCGCGATGAAAGTCATGCCGCCAGCACTCTTAGCGCAGAATATCAACCACGGCATTGATCTTGCCATGTCCTACCGGATATTTGACGTGGCTTATATCCACCTCTTCGTTGAGTTGATGATGCGGATCGCGCCGGGTTGGCATAGGGAGCCGAGGCTTGCAAGCGTGCTGACCATGGATGCGTCAGCTGACGTACGGTTCGAGAAAATCATCGGACCGGAGTACGATGAGGCTTGGGAAAACGCCCGCTCCTATAATTATGTCGATGAGTGGATCGAGGATCGCGAAGAGGAGAAAAAGCGTGTCCACTGAATATAATTCTGCTCTGCGCGACGAAATGTGGGGTTCGCTACAGAAACAGGCGAAGGAAATTGATCCACAGTTGGTCCTGGATATTGCCGGTATTTTCGATCCCACGCCGATATCAGACGGTGCAAGCGTTGCTGTGTCGCTCTGGAAGGGCGAGTTTGTCGATGCTCTTCTTGGCGGCGCATCGATGATCCCGTATCTGGGCGATACGGCAGCGAAACCGTTTAAGATCGCACGTCGTTACGGCGACGAGGCGATGAAGGTTCTTGATGGACTGAACACGTTGCGTCGTGCAAAAACCGACGAGATGATGGATGCGCTACAGGCCGTCGACCCGGCGGCAGTGCACCGTGCGCGGGAGAAGGCTGCGGAAGCAGTGCGCAACGCCCAGCAGCGTAAACGTCTTGGTTGCAATACCGAGGAGTGCAAGAAGCTTCGTCGATCCAATATGCCGAAGGATGGTGGTAAGTGGGACCCTCCGAATGCGCGTGAAACTGGCAACGGCAAGTGGACCTTTACGGATCCAAATGGCACGGAGCGCACTGTGGAATTCGTAGATGGATACCCAGACTTCAAACCATTTGTGAAAGGAGGCGGGCCCTATCATCTAGGGTCAGGACTTCGGTAACGGGGCCGTTCGAGTCAAGCAAAAAGTGACGATCGCAGCAGCGCCGTTATGCTGCCATTGCGGTAAATAACCCCGACAGATTCCCTTTCGCCGATGCCTGACTTGCTTCGCCCTTCATTTGAAGTCACCCCGGGTTCATGCTTCGGTCCGTGGTCAGCGCGATGGCTGCCATCATGATGCTGGTCCAGCGCGGTAATTCCGATGTGCCCATCTCATTAGCGTGCTCGGCAGAGTCCAGCGACAGTCCTGACCACGGCATCATCGGAACCGCGTCCCGGTTGGGACCTCGAAGGTCTGCGCTTAGGCAGACGTCAACGATATTTTTAATGTAAACGCTTATGCCGATTTGGCGATCAACGGGATTGAGGAGAATTTGGTACCATCCGTCCACATCCGATGAAGGATAATGCCGATGCGCCTGGCCAAAGCCACCATTGCACGCTTTGCTCCTCGGCGTTTGGCAACCTGTGCAGCCCAGCTTCTTAGCCACGTCGAGCGCCCCCGATGTATCATGACGGTAGCCGCTTGGCACAAGGCTCTTCGCAGATTGGCGTCACCAGCCCGGGTAATACCGCCGATCACGTCGCGCTCCCCTGATTGGTTGCGAGAAGGTGTAAGTCCAACCCATGGACCCACGTTCTTGGACGATGAGAACCGCGCGGGATCATCGATGGCGGATTGGTAAGTTAAGGCGACGATGGCCCCAATGCCTGGCATTGTCATCAGAAGCCGACACACCGCGTCGTCCTTCGCAAGCAGGCGCACCTGACGTTCGAGCACAGCTAGTTCATGGCGCAGGCTGGCGCGTGCGCGTAACATCGGCCCAGACGCTGCTTGCAACATGGTATTGCCGTCCACCAGTTCCCTGATCCGACCGTCGAACTGGCCACGCGAGATGGCCCCGACCTTCAGGCCGAAGTTCCTTAGCAATCCGCGCAATGACAGCTCCAGCGCTATCATGCCCTGTTGTATCGCCTTGCGGGCGGCCAAAAGTGCGCGAACTTCCTGTGCCGACACAGATTTGCAATGTACAGGCCTGAACCATCCCAGATGCAGAAGTCGGGCAATCCCTTCCGCGTCACGCCGATCCGTTTTGATCGGCATCGCTTTCAGTGCGCCCTTCACTTGTCGGGTTTCCATCAGAACGACATCCAGTCGGGCATCGGCCAGACCGCGATGCAACCACTGGGACAGCGGCCCAGCTTCCAGTCCTATGATAGCGACCACTCCCTCCAGGGTATTTGTAAAGTCAATGATCGCTTCGGGATCACTGGGAACCTGTGTTTCTTTTACGATCTTGCCATGCTCGTTGATCACACAGACCGCGGTCTTCGCCAGTGATACATCCAGTCCGATAAACAGCTTCATCCCGTATTCCTCCGATTGAGATCGATACGGGAACAGCGACATCTTACCGTAAGCAATTGCAAGATGCTTGAGCCGATCGTGCTCGACGCAGGCCCCGTTACAGCATCTCATTGATCAAAGCCAGAAGATTACGGTAGCGGCGAGTGCGATGGCTGATAGGAAGACCATAGGGCACCTGTCATAGCGTGTAGCGACGCGCCTCCAGTCCTTGATGCGGCCGAACATGATCTCGATGCGGTTGCGTCGTCTTGTTTCGGGATTTCCTGCCCGGGATGCAGGGAGTGATACCCTTTTCCTGTAAGGCGTCGCGAAACCAGTCAGCATCATAGCCACGGTCGGCCAGCAGCCATTGGGCCTCGGGAAGCTCGTCAAGCAAGGCGGCTGCACCGGTATAATCGCTGACCTGACCTGCCGTTATGAAGAAGCTGATCGGGCGACCGCTCGCACCCGCCTCTCGCCACGCAGGCATGGATTCAGGGGTAATCCCACCAGTTGGAAGAAAGGGATGTCGGTTGCGAAAACCGCTCGCCACGCCTTGAGGACGGCGGGAGAGATCGCTTCAGCGGGGAAACCTTCAATCCGTCGGCGCCAGCTTGAAGGGCGGCGAAGCCTTCGGTCGGTGTGGCAACACCGGGGAAACAGGCCATCTGCTGCGCGTGGGCTGCGCTGACAACCGTAACATCGCCATGCGGCGTGATAATGAGGCGGCCGCCAGCATCTCGGACACGGGTGACGTCTGAGGGTGACATCACAGTGCCGGCTCCGATGAGTGCATCGGTTCCGAAGCGTTTTGCCAGTCGTTCGATGCTCGTCAGCGGGTCTGGGGAGTTCAGTGGAACCTCGATAAGACGGAAACCGGCCTCGATGAGGATCTCGGTTAAGTCTTCGACCTCATCCGGCGATATCCAGCGGAGCACCGCGACGAGCGGGCATCGATCCAGAGCTGACTTGGGTGCCAGTGCTGAAAGAGTGTCTCGGGTCTGCATGGAATCAGTTTGCATTGTATGGCTCCTTTGGTTGCGGCCATACAGTTCCTGCGAAAATCCCATCAACAACCACCGTTCTTGCGCAGGCGTGCTGCGCTTTTCGTCGCAGGATGCCTTTGTCGGGGCGCATGTTATGAATGTGTCTGGATTCTACCTGTGGCCTAGTGTATGGCTTTAACACATACGTAGATCGTCATCGTGTCTTTGTCTAGATGCGTCGATATCAGGAGCGGGTTTGGGAATGGATGGTGCGATAATTCAGGATGGGCGGCGGGACGCGATTCCCGGCTATGACGAACAGATTGTCCGTTGGTTTGCTCTGGCGACGGTGGTCTGGACGATCATCGGGCTGTCGGTCGGGCTTCTCATTGCCCTTCAACTCACCTTTCCTTCGCTAAATTTCGCCGAATACGCCACTTTTGGCCGACTGAGGCCGGTGCATGTCTCTGGCGTCGTGTTGGCATTTGCGGGTAATGCACTGCTCGCGACCTCGCTGTATGTCGTTCAGCGAACTTGCCAGGTCGGGCTATGGGGCGGCCGCCAGCTTTCGATGCTGGTTTTCTTCGGTTATCAGCTCTTTCTTATTCTCGCGATGACCGGCTATCCGATGGGCATCACGCAGAGCAAGGAATATGCAGAGCCGGAATGGTATGCTGATATCCTGCTGCTGATCGTCTGGCTTGCCTACCTGGCAATCTACACAGGCACACTGACCCGCCGCCGCGAGCCGCACATCTACGTGGCCAACTGGTTCTATCTCGCCGTCATCATTACGGTGGCGGTGCTGCACATCGTGAACAACCTTGCGGTGCCGGTATCCTTCGTCGGCACCAAGAGCTACTCACAATTCGCAGGCGTCCAGGATGCGTTGATTCAGTGGTGGTACGGCCACAACATGATCGGCTTCTTCCTGACGGCGGGCTTCATTGGCATGATGTACTACTTCGTGCCGAAGCAGGCCGATCGCCCGATATACTCGTATCGGCTGTCAATCGTCCACTTCTGGGCGCTGATCTTTCTCTATATCTGGGCCGGCCCGCACCATCTTCATTATAGCGCACTGCCCGATTGGGCTCAGACGCTAGGTACGGCCTTTTCGATCATGCTCTGGATCCCGTCCTGGGGCGGTATGATCAACGGCATCATGACCCTTTCAGGGGCGTGGGGAAAGCTCCGCACCGATCCGATTCTTCGGTTCCTCGTCGTTGCCGTCGCCTTCTATGGGATGGCCACCTTCGAGGGGCCTCTCATGTCGATCAAGTCGGTCAATGTGCTTAGTCATTACACTGACTGGACCGTTGGGCATGTCCATTCCGGCGCTCTTGGCTGGTTGGCCTTCATGGTCTTTGGGTCGCTCTATTATCTCGTGCCGCGCCTGTGGCGCACCACGCTCTGGTCGACGCGTCTGGTCGAATGGCACTTCTGGATCGCAACAATCGCCATCGTTCTCTACATCACCGCGATGCGGGTAGCGGGTATCGCGCAGGGTTTGATGTGGCGCGCATACGACGCCTTCGGCTTCCTGCAATATTCCTTCGCTGACAGCGTTGCGATGCTGCATCCGTACTATGTCGTGAGAGCGCTCGGCGGCTTTCTGTACCTCCTTGGTGCTCTGCTGATGGCATTCAACTTCTTCATGACCATCAGAGGGTCAAAGAGGCGACATGCGCAAAGCCCAAAGGCCTGGTCGCCCGAGGTCGATCCCATGCTCAAGGTCCCTTTCGGCCCAAAAGGCTAAGTCGTCCGTAGTTTCCAAGCCGAAAGTCACCGTTTCCCATGGCAGATGGGCTGCGCTGGGCCAGGGACATTGGCGGCCTCTCAGCCCTGAAGGCCCGGTGCCAAGCGAATTTCGATCAAGCTCAAAGCTGGATTGGCCGAAACGAGTGGTGCGATTTCCTTGCGACAAACGCAGATATTCGATCCGAGACCTCGATATGTCTGAAGATTGTCGATCCGGCGTTTGCAGATAGTCGTGACCAGCAGGCGAAGGTCGCAGCCGCGGTCGTTTCGCTGCTTGCTGAAAAGGGCGTCGCCTATGACGTTGGTTCCTATCGAACGGCACCTCCGGGATTTCGGTTCTGGGGTGGCGCAACGGTCGAGGCTTCCGATCTGGTGCTCGCGCTGGACTGGTTGACCTGGGCATATATCGAAGCCCGAAAGGCGGTGCTTTGATGGCCTCGGCTATATCGGGCCGATGTATAGAGCAGCGATGTTTGTCTTTAAATAAATTCGTGAAGGAACCGGTCGCAGCCGCCGATCATCGAAAAAAGCTTTCAGTTCCTAAGGAATTTGGCGCGTTATTGGCAAGGATGATTAAAAATATCTATTCCATGTATTCTGTTGAATGCAGGGATTAATAATCGTGAAAGTGAGAGAATGTATGGACGATACAGAAACCAACTCGACGAACAGAAAATCCATTTCAGCAGAAATTCTACATTCGGACCAATCACATCAGCTGTTCACATATCCGGGCGGAAAAACTGTTCGATTATGGAGCAGCGACAAATTGCTTGGTGCAGAGGACGAGGCGGCAATTGAGCATGCCGGAGAAACCTACCGGCTTAGGCTAACCCGTCATGGTGGCCTAATCTTAAACAAATAGCGCGACGATGTTGATTTCCACTGAGAAGTGACCCGGCGGGTCACTTCTCAGTGGAAATCAACAGCGCGACGATCGCGGTAGTGCATGTCACCTCCCGCTTGCGGGACGATCACTCCTTGGCCCGAAGTCGGTAAACTGAATATCCCAACCCGACCGGCACAACGAATGAGACGTATTGATGTTAGTATTGGCGCGGAACAAATTCTGCAGCTCAATCCGTAGCTGTCGTTTACCTAAGGAAAGTTCATTTCATTAGCTGTTCCGGGCTTCTTCTGCCACTATGTCCACGCCGGACATGGCAACAGCTGCGCGGGACAAGCTGACTTATTGCGAACAGGTTACGCCAGCTGGATTGCATTCATACTTTCCTTTTAGTGCCATACATAGTAGACAATATGTATGTTGTTATACCATACAATTTGAGAGGTTACATGTGGAAGCCGCGGCTGGTCCAAAACGCGAGGATGAAATACCTTGGTATCGTCGAGGCTCTGGAAGCCGACATCCGGTCCGGCACAGTTGCAAGGGGGGATCGTCTACCTGCGCAACGGGCAATTGCTGAGGCGCTTGGCGTCGATTTGACGACTGTGACGCGAGCTTTCAACGAAGCTCGTCGTCGTGGACTTGTCGAGGCTCAGGCAGGGCGGGGCACCTTCATCAGTGAGGCGCTGGATGGTCAGTCTCATGATCAGTCGCACCCGTTGATAGATCTTAGTATGAACATCCCCTCACAACCGTCAGATGTCGATTTCAGGAAAATCTTCCCACACGGTATCGCGAGGCTTCTTGGCAGTCCTCGGGGCCTTCTTAGCCTTCACTATCAGGAAAGCACGGGATCTGAGCCTGACAGACAGGCTGCGGCGCGCTGGCTCAGTCCCCGAATGGAGGGTGTTGCAGCGGACCGTATCGTGATCACGGGTGGGGCGCAAAGCGCGCTATTTGCCGTTTGCGAATTGCTGCTTGATCGCGGTGATGCGGTTGCGGCGGGAGCGATGACGTATCCTGGTCTGAAGGCTGTCGCCATTCAAAAGGGGATCGTGATTCAGCCGTTGGGGATGGATGAGAAAGGCATCATCCCAGACGAATTCGAGAAAGCCTGCCGTGAGCGTATGCCGAAGGCACTCTATGTCATTCCCAGCATCGACAATCCGACGACTGCGACCCTTCCGGAGGATCGTAGGCGGGCTTTGACAGCAATTGCCCGCAAACACGGCGTTGCGATTATCGAAGACGACCCCTATGCGCCGCTGAAGCTCCAACGAACGGTTTCGATGGCGGAACTGGCGTCCGATATTACCTGGCACATTGCGACCCTGTCCAAATGCGCGAGTCCAGCGCTTCGCGTCGCCTATGTCGTTGCGCCAAGCGGGACTAAAGCCTTGCGCCTTGCGAGCGTCTTACGTGCCACGATCCTGATGGCTCCGCCGCTGATGTCAGCATTGGCGAGCCGTTGGATCATGGAAGGAGCGCTCGACGAGATCACCAGCTCGATTCGAGCCGAGAACACCGAACGCCAAAAGCTTGCGGCATCGATACTTGGTGGGTTGGGGTTTGCTGCGGATCCGCACGGACATCATCTATGGCTACGTCTGCCTGAACATTGGCGCGCATCCGATTTCGCTGAGCATGCAGATCGCGCTGGCGTTTCGATTGTGCCTGCTTCCGCCTTTGCCACGGTCGGTCATCCTATCGAAGCCGTCAGGATATCTCTTGGTGTCGCGCCCGATCGTGAGGACCTCGAAGACGGTCTTACTCAACTCGCCAGCCTTATCACACAACCCTCACTGAGCACGCGCGCGGTGGTTTAACGTCAGGAAGGTCGCCATGTCCCTCATCAAAGCTGCGGTGATTCAGGCCGCTCCGGTTCTTTTTGATACTCCCAAGACTCTGACGAAGCTCGACGCATTGACCCGGGATGCGGCTGGACAAGGCGCTAATCTCGTCGTCTTTCCGGAGGCTTTTGTCGGCGGATATCCGAAGGGGCTGGACTTTGGCGCGAGGCTCGGGCTGCGCAGTGCCGAAGGCCGTGAGGATTTTCGACGTTATTTCGAAAGTGCCATCGATGTGCCCGGAGCGGAAGCGTCGCGGATTGGCGAGATCGCGAGGGACAACGCCGTCCATATGGTCGTTGGTGTCATCGAACGGGATGGTGGGACGCTGTACTGTTCCAGCCTTACCTATGCCCCGTCGGGCAAGCTCCTCTACAAACACCGGAAGCTGATGCCGACCGCTTTGGAGCGGCTCGTATGGGGCTTTGGCGACGGTTCCACCATCGGCGTGGTTGATACACCTATTGGGCGTACTGGCAGCGTGATCTGCTGGGAAAACTATATGCCGCTTCTCCGGGCGGCTATGTACGCGCAAGGCGTGGAACTCTATTGTGCGCCAACCGTCGATGACCGCGACGCCTGGCTTCCGACAATGCGTACCATCGCCCTCGAGGGCCGCTGCTTTGTCATCTCCGCCTGTCAGTATTTTACACGGGGCGATGGTCCGGCCGACTATGCGCCGATCCAAGGTGATGATCCGAGCACGGTCCTCATCCGCGGCGGCTCGTGCATCATTGATCCGCTTGGCAATGTGCTCGTCGAGCCCGATTTCACCGGCGAGACGATCAAGGTCGCGGAAATTGACCATCGGGTGATCACGCGCGGAAAGTATGATCTCGACGTCGTCGGTCACTATGCGCGACCGGATATCTTCCAGCTTTCCGTCGACACACGCTCGAAATCTGCCGTCACCTTAGGAGGTGGAACACGTTCCCTCCCTGCTGAGGACGACGAGGACGTCTCTCAGCCACAGGAGGCAGCGAAATGTTCGGACTGACTGCGCTGGAACTGGCACGCATCCAGTTCGGGTTCACAATCTCTTTTCACATCATCTTCCCCGCGATCACCATCGGCCTGGCAAGCTATCTTGCCGTGCTCGAGGGGCTGTGGCTCTGGAAAAGGGATGCGGTCTATCGCGACCTCTATCATTTCTGGTCGCAGATATTTGCGGTCAACTTTGCGATGGGTGTCGTGTCAGGGCTCGTTATGGCCTACCAGTTTGGCACCAACTGGAGTTACTTTTCGGCGTTCGCCGGATCGATTACGGGGCCTCTCCTTGCCTATGAAGTACTGACAGCCTTCTTCCTCGAAGCAGGCTTTCTCGGCGTGATGCTGTTCGGCTGGAATAAAGTCGGGCCGGGGCTTCATTTCTTCGCGACCATCATGGTGGCGATCGGGACGCTGATCTCCGCAACCTGGATTTTGGCGTCGAATAGTTGGATGCAGACGCCACAAGGATTCGAAATCGTTAACAACGTGGTCGTCCCTGTCGACTGGTTCAAGGTTGTTTTCAATCCTTCCTTCCCCTACCGGCTCGCCCACATGACTGTTGCGGCGTTCCTTGCGACTGCTCTTTTCGTCGGCGCTTCGGGCGCGTGGCATCTCTTGCGTGGTCGTAAAGATGCTCATGTCCGAACAATGTTTTCGATGGCCATGTGGATGGTGTTGATCGTGACACCCGTCCAGATAGTCGTTGGCGATTTGCACGGGCTAAACACGCTTGAGCATCAGCCGGCCAAGGTGGCAGCAATGGAAGGCCATTGGCGTAATACGCCGGGTGCCGGCGTGCCGCTCATCCTGTTCGGCTGGCCCGACATGGAAGCCGAGGAGACGCTCTACAAGGTGGAGGTTCCAAGGCTTGGGGGGCTCATCCTGACGCATAGCCTTGATGGCCAATACAAAGGTTTGAGTGAATTTGCGCCCGAGGATCGCCCGAATTCGACAGTCGTGTTCTGGTCGTTTCGCGTCATGGTCGGCCTGGGCATGCTCATGCTTTTGCTCGGCGTCTGGAGCCTCTGGTTACGGTGGCGCAAGGGATTGTACGAACAGAGGTGGTTCCTGCGCCTCGCCATATGGATGGGGCCATCCGGTCTGATCGCGATCCTTGCGGGGTGGTATACAACCGAAATCGGTCGCCAGCCTTGGCTGGTCTACGGCGTGATGCGTACTGCAGACGGCGTATCGAACCATTCAGCGTTGGCGCTCTCGACAACCCTGATCATCTTCATGGTCATGTATTTCGCGGTGTTTGGCACTGGGGTCAGTTACATGCTGAAGCTCGTTGCGAAGGGACCGGCCAGGAGCGAGGAAGAGAAGCCGCCGCATGATCCGGGCCAGTCACAACGGCCCGCACGACCATTGTCGGCTGCGCCCGATAACATTGACCCAGCGATCCAGTAACGAGGAGAAAGACAATGGGCATCGATCTTCCTCTTATATGGGCAATCATCATTGGGTTTGGTCTCATGATGTATGTCATCATGGACGGTTTCGACCTCGGGATCGGCATCCTCTTCCCATTTGTCCGGGACCGCGATTTCCGCGACACGATGGTCAATAGTGTCGCGCCGGTCTGGGACGGAAACGAGACGTGGCTGGTTCTGGGTGGGGCGGCGCTGCTGGCTGCGTTTCCGCTCGCGTATGCCGTTATTCTCAGCGCGCTGTATTTTCCGTTGTTGCTGATGTTGGCGGGCTTGATCTGGCGCGGCGTGGCGTTTGAGTTTCGCTTCAAGGCCGACGAGGGACACAAGGCGTTCTGGGACAAAGCCTTCATGTGGGGTTCGTACATCACTACCTTTTCTCAAGGCCTTGCCATTGGAGCGTTCATCAACGGCTTCGAAGTTAAGGACAACTCATATGCTGGTGGTATGTTCGACTGGCTTACACCGTTCAGCCTGTTTACGGGCGTCGGAATGCTGCTCGCATATGCATTGCTCGGCGCGACCTGGCTGGTGATGAAGACCGAGGGTGATCTTCAGCGGCGTATGCGCGAGCTTGGTCGACCAATCACCTTGGCGGTGTTGGCGACTATCGCGATCGTCAGCCTTTGGACGCCTTGGGCAAATCCCGACATCGCTGCACGCTGGTTTGCCCTTCCAAACCTGTTCTTCTTTGCACCGGTGCCGATTCTGGTCGCTTTGGCTACCTGGATCCTTCTCAAGACTCTGTCGAGCGAAAGCCATGCCGCGCCTTTCATTCTCTCACTGGCGCTTTTGTTCCTTGGATATTCCGGGTTGGCGATCAGCTTGTGGCCGAACATCGTCCCACCGGGTATCTCGATTTGGGCTGCGGCGTCTCCACCTCAGAGCCTCGGTTTCACCTTGGTCGGAGCGCTGTTCATCATACCGTTCATCCTCGCGTACACCGCGTGGTCCTACTATGTATTTCGAGGCAAGGTGAAAGTCGGGGAGGGGTATCACTAATGTCTGATGCTCGTCGCCAAAATCTATGGCTGCGGCGTGTCGGCTGGATGGTCCTGATCTGGATTGGCAGTGTAGCGGCTTTGGCGGTCGTGGCGGTTCTGTTTCGCCTCCTGATGAACATGGCCGGTATGACTGTCTGACCGCTCACACACCTGAAATGTCCCAAAAATAGGTCGGCCGATACAATCGGCTTGCTGCACCAACAATGAGGAGCGCGCTCTTATCAATGTGGTGGCGTTCCCGAGGGAATGACCATGACTGACAATGCAATGACACATGAGCCACTTACAGACTTCGACGAAGCTGCTCTTTCTTTTCATCGCTTTCCCAAGCCGGGCAAGCTGGAGGTCCGCGCCACAAAAGCACTTGGCAACCAACGTGATTTGGCGCTCGCCTATTCTCCGGGTGTTGCCGCCCCCTGCTTGGCCATTCGCAATGACCCAGGCGCAGCGGCGGACTATACGGCGCGCGCCAATCTTGTCGCAGTAATCTCGAACGGGACAGCGGTGTTGGGCCTCGGGAATATCGGCCCGCTTGCGTCGAAGCCTGTCATGGAAGGCAAGGCCGTCCTCTTCAAGAAATTCGCCGACATCGACGTCTTCGATATCGAAGTGGACGCTCTAGAAATCGAGCGAATGGTTGACGTGGTGGCCGCGCTCGAACCGACGTTTGGCGGCATCAACCTGGAGGACATCAAGGCTCCGGAGTGCTTCGAGATAGAAGAGGCGCTCCGGAGCCGGATGAAAATACCCGTCTTTCATGACGATCAGCATGGCACGGCGATTATCGTGGCGGCTGCGGTATTGAATGGGCTCGAGCTCGCTGGAAAGCGGCTTGGAGATGTTAAGGTCGTCACGTCTGGCGCCGGCGCGGCCGCTATTGCTTGTCTCAATCTTCTCGTCAGCCTTGGGGTTAAGCGAGAGAATATTTGGGTCACTGACATCGACGGGGTGGTGTACCAGGGCCGCAACACCCTCATGGACCGCTGGAAGGAGAGCTACGCCCAAAAGACGGAAGCCAGGACGCTTGCGGATGTGATCGGCGTCGCGGACGTTTTCCTTGGAGTTTCAGCCCCCGGTGTTTTGAAACCGCAAATGCTGCGCGAGATGGCGTCGTCGCCGCTTGTCCTCGCGCTTGCCAATCCGACGCCTGAGATCACGCCGAATGAAGCGCGTTCCGCGCGTTCGGATGCGATCATCTGTACAGGCCGGTCTGATCATCCCAACCAGGTCAACAATGTCCTGTGTTTTCCGTTCATCTTCCGTGGTGCACTGGATGTCGGAGCGACGACGATAAATGAGGAAATGAAGCTTGCCGCCGTTCATGCGATTGCATTGCTGGCGCGAGAAGAACCATCTGACGTTGCGGCACAGGCTTATTCAGGTGAGGTGCCGACATTCGGCCGTGATTACATCATCCCATCACCATTTGATCCTCGTCTGATCTTGCGCATTGCCCCAGCCGTCGCCAAGGCGGCAACGGTCACTGGTGTCGCGACGCGACCAATTGAAAACATGGACGCCTATCTCGACCGCTTGAATCGATTTGTTTTCAAGTCGGGATTGATCATAAAGCCTGTTTTCGCGGCGGCGCGGGCTCAAACCGTACCAAAACGAGTAATTTATGCGGACGGTGAGGACGAGCGTGTTTTGCGCGCCGTACAAGTCGTCATCGAGGAGTGAATCGCGATACCGATTTTGGTCGGGCGACCGGCTGTCCTGGAAACGCGCCTCCAGCGGTTTGGATTGAAAATTCGACCGGGAATCGATTTTGAAGTCATCAACCCGGAAGAAGACCCACGCTATAGGGACTATGTAGACCTCTACCTCTCATGTGCAGAAAGAGAGGGTGTAACACCTGATACTGCACGAACAGTTGTGCGAACCAACGTAACGGTTATCGCGGCTCTTGCAGTCAAGAGAAATGACGCTGACGCGATGATCTGTGGTCTCGTCGGTGGATTTGAGCAGCATCTTGAAGCCGCTCGGCAAATCATTGGACGGGTGCCTGGCCTAAAGGACTACGCCGCGCTCAGTCTGCTGATCTCGCCAAAAGGCGCTCTGTTTCTCACCGATACCTAGGTTAACAACGAGCCTAATGCCGAGGAGATCGCCGACATTGCCATATTGGCTGCCGGCGGCGTGAGCCGGTTAGGTATCGATCCGAAAGTCGCGCTGGTGTCGCATTCGAATTTTGGCTCGAAGAAGTCGGCAAGCGCGACAAAGATGCGGGAGGCTATATCCATCATTGAACGGAAGGCGCCGAAGCTTGAGTTCGATGGCGAAATGCACGGCGATGCTGCGCTGTCGCAAGCGCTCCGTGACCGGGTCTTGCCGAGTTCGAGGTTGACGGGAGAAGCAAACCTTCTGGTATTTCCGGATCTCGATGCAGCGAACATCACGCTGAATGTCGTCAAGGCGATGGCCGATGCCCTTCACGTAGGGCCTATCCTTTTGGGAGCAAGGCGCCCGGCACACATACTGACAACTTCTGTCACAGCTAGAGGCATCGTCAACATGACTGCCCTTGCGGCGGTCGAGGCGCTGTACGGCGTTTCACCAATTTTACCCGGGGCACGAGTTGAACTGCGACGGTCATAGCAGTTGCCCCTCTCTTGGCGGGGGAGAAGTTCTCTACTTCGTGCGTAAGCGAAGTGGTGATTCCGGCTTCGACCGTAGATCGCGTCGCGCGTTTTTCTTGCATCCGCTGTTACGCGGATGGAATCGACTGGTCCCAGTGGAGCGGGCTGATTTCTTGCGGCGGGGTGCTTTGGATCTGGCGGACGAAATGCTTCACCGTTGGGGAGCTTTCGCTCGCTCGAAAAACAGCGGCGACTTCCGAGAAGAAAGGGTCGCCAGCAATGCGATGGAATGCAACTCCGGGCAACGTCACAACATTTCGCACCACGCTGGGGATGACGGAAACGCCAGCGCCAAGGGAGACATGCGTGAGGACGGCCAGCAGACTGCCGGGCGCGGCGACGATGTTCGGCTTGAATCTCCCACGCCTTGCAACCTCATAGGTTCCCGATTCCTGTTCCGGCGTGATGAACGCGGCGTTGGAGAGGCGGGCTGCACGGATAGGATCCTTAATATCTCGATAGAGCTGAGACGGCGTTGCCAGGCAGAAGTAGTCCCGGAGAAGGGGATGGATCCGGAGCGACCGAGGCATCGTAACTGGCAGTCGGACGAAACCGATATCGACAGTGCCATCGACTATGAGTTGTGGCAGCTCGTCCATAGGCAGTTCGCGGGCGTTAAGGTGGACGCCAGGCCACTGTTCCAAAAAAGTGCTCATCTGTTGCTGCAGAACACCCGCGTACGCGGCGGACCCAACGTAGCCAATCTCGACTCGACCTACCTCGCCACGTCCAGCTCTTCGGCCGACGCTTTCGGCTCTCGCGTACTGTTCGAGGACGTTGCGGGACTCGGCCAGAAATATCTCGCCGGCCGGCGTAAGTGCAACGGATCGCTTTGTTCGGAGAAGCAAACGTGCCGACAGGTTCCGTTCGATCTCCTGAATCTGAACGGTAAGAGTTGGAGGTGCGATGTTCAGGCGCTCGGCCGCACGAGCAAAATGGAGTTCCTCGGCGAGTGTCACAAAGTAGCGAAGGTGCCTCAGTTCCATGGCTGGTCTCCGATAATTAGGCTATGCCTAATAAACCGAAAAAATGTCAAGAATGAAAGAAATTCTGGAATCTGCGACATCTCCTTTGTTGACCTTAGAAGGAGAAAGCAAATGTCTGCACGTATTTCCCTGGTTTCGATGTCGGTTGCTGCTGCCATGTCCGTGGTGGTTGGGAGCGCTGTGGCGGCCGATCTGCCTACCAAACCCTATCTCACGCTGGAGGCGGCAAAAGCTATTGTGGATGCTGCCGAAGCCAAGGCGACCGCTGAAGGGTGGCTAGGCGTAATCGCTGTCGTAGATGCTGCGGGTCTCCCTATCCTTATTGAACGTATGGACAACGCGGCGGTCCTGTCGGGTGTCGATCTCGCCCCCGGGAAAGCGCGGACGGCGGCCCTTTTTCGGCGTGAAAGCGGGGCTCTTGAAGATGCTATCAATGGGAACCGTCCAGCGGTTGTGACGGCGCAGGGCTACGTTTTGATGCGAGGTGGCGTGCCGCTCATCGTTAACGGCGAGATTGTTGGAGCGATCGGTGTGTCTGCCGATACACCGGATCATGACGAGCAGATTGCGAGGTCCGGTGCCGAGGCGCTGGCAAAATGACTGCTGGATCAACACGCGGATTCCGCACACCCAGACCTACGCTTGTCCTATTGGCGGCCTCAACAGGATGCGCGTTGACTGTGCTGGACACCAACGTTGTAGCGGTGGTCCTGCCGACGATCGCGCGTGATTTTGGTGCTACATTTGCTGATGTCGAATGGGTCATCAGCACCTATGTCCTCTGCTTTGCATCATTCCTCCTACCGGCCGGCTCAATCGCGGATCGATATGGCAGGCGGAGGGTCTTCTTAGGGGGTATCGGAGCATTCGCGATTTCCTCCTGGCTTTGCGGAGCTGCGCCCACAGCGATGTACTTGTATCTGGCTCGTGCGCTCCAGGGCGTAAGCGCCGCATTCATGCTCGCACCCGCGCTGGCGATTATAGGCCACACGTTTCATAGCGAGAGTGAGCGGAACCGGGCATGGTCCATCTGGGGCGGGATCATGGGTTTGACGATGGTGCTCTCGCCGATCATCGGCGGCATCATCGCTTACTCTTTGGGATGGCGGTGGGCGTTTTTCATCAATGTCCCGATATGCTTGGCTCTCGGTTTCGCGGTAGTCGCCCTCATTGGGGAATCCAGAGACGATCACGCGCGGTGCCTGGACCCGCTCGGTATCGTAACCTTCACTGCTGCGATGTTCGGAGTGACATGGGGCCTGATTAACGGTCAGGCCCACGGATGGACCTCGTCGGTTGCAGTGACGGGTTTCCTGGGCGGGGCCGTGGCGTTGGCAGGATTTCTTGTGGCCGAGAAGGCTCAGCAGAGACCGATGCTTGATCTTCGCTTGTTTCGAAATCCTCGGTTCGTCGGTGGCGTGTGGGCGATGTTCGCCTACGCGGCCTGTGCCCAAGTTATGGCTTCGATGTTTCCATTGTATCTCCAGAATGGTTTGGGCCGGACGGCGTTAGAGGCTGGTTTCTCGATGTTGCCATTTGCCTTAGCGATGTTGGTCTTCCCGAACGTAGGTCGAATTCTTTCGAGAAGGCTTTCTTCACGCGAAGTCTTGGCCATTGGACTATTCGTCGTTGGTCTGGGGAGTTTGATTACCGCATGGGGCGCGAATAGCGGCCATTGGGCAACGGTGATGCTCGGCATGATGGTGCTGGGGAGCGGTGGCGGTCTTCTCAACGGTGAAACTCAGAAGGCGATAATGAGCGTCGTTCCTGTGGATCGCGCAGGGATGGCGTCTGGGATCAGCACGACGTCGCGGTTCTCCGGCATTTTGCTCGGTTTTGCCGTTCTAAGCGGAATACTGTCTACCGCGGTTCGAAGTAACCTGCTGTCTGTCGAATGTGGTGACAGGGCGTGTCCACCGGAGTTCGCGGAAGCAGTTGTAGCCGGGGATCTGCCGAGCGCTCTTGCGGGATTGGATATCGCTTCTCAGGGTTCGTTGCTTAGCCGCGCGTTGGGAGCCTATGCCCACGGGTTTTCAGCGGCGCTTCTCACGTCGGGGATGGTTGCGATCGCTTCAGCATTTATCGTTCTCAGGCTTATGCGGTTGACAGTACAGCAATCACCTACTCTGAGCCGCGATCACCTGGCTTCGACAGTGTTCGATGAGAGGGTGGATTGAGATACCAACTCCGTCATTTGCGATATTTTATCGCTGCGGCGGAGCAGCGCAGTATTCGGCGTGCCGCGCGCGCTCTTAGTTGAGGCGTCTACAGTGAGCCGCCGAATTCGTGATCTGGAAGATGACATTGGTGTCGCCTTGTTTATCCGCGATCATGCTGGCGTGAAACTTACGCAGGCTGGAGAACGGTTTCTTCCGCGTGCGCGCAAGGCCTTGAATCAGCTCAATCATGCATCGTGGGATGTCGCAATCGTTGCTCGAGGTCGAGCTGGGGTCATCAAGATTGGCCTGATGTCCTCAATGGCGTCTGGTTGTCATTCGGCGTGGAATAAGGACCCCTTGCTAGGGGTTATCGGCATCCAAACGGGACCCCTTATTAGAGGGTAACATGACCTTCGGTTTTCAATCGGAGGTTATCTATTTGGATGCTTGTAATGGAGACGATTTCAAAGATACGTCGGCTTGCGCGTGTGCAAGGTAAATCGATCAAAGCGATCTGCCGTGAGTTGGGCATATCGCGGAAAGTTGTGCGGAAAGTCCTGCGCAGTGAAGAGACGGAGTTCAAATACGAGCGGTCCCGTCAGCCTCAACCAAAGCTCGGTCCCTGGCGGGATCATCTCGATGGAATGCTGCTGGCCAATGAAGCCAAGCCGTCGCGTGAACGGTTGACGCTGATCCGGATATTCGAGGATTTGCGCGATCTGGGCTACGATGGTGGTTATGACACGGTCCGGCGCTACGCCCGCACCTGGGCGAAGCAGCGAGGATCCGTGACAGCGGAAGCCTACGTACCCCTCTACTACGCACCGGGCGAAGCCTACCAGTTCGACTGGAGCCACGAGATTGTCGTGCTGAACGGTGTGACGACAAAGGTGAAGGTCGCGCATGTTCGGCTCTGCCACAGCCGGATGATGTATGTCAGAGCCTACCCGCGCGAGACGCAGGAAATGGTCTTTGACGCGCATGATCGGGCGTTCGCCTTCTTCGGCGGGGCGTGCACACGCGGTATCTACGACAATATGAAGACTGCGGTGGAAACGGTCTTTGTCGGCAAGGAGCGACAATACAACCGTCGCTTTCAGCAGATGTGCAGCCATTACCTGGTCGAGCCTGTGGCTTGCACGCCTGCGTCCGGCTGGGAGAAAGGCCAGGTCGAGAACCAGGTTAATCTGGTGCGGGAGCGCTTCTTCACGCCGCGGCTGCGCTTTAAATCCTACGATGAGCTGAACGGCTGGCTGCTGGACAAATGCATCAGCTACGCGCGCGCCCATAAGCATGTCGATCAGAAGGAGCGCACGATCTGGGATGTGTTCGAAACAGAGAAGCCCCATCTGGTCGGCTACCCCGGCAAGTTCGATGGCTTCCACGCTATACAGGCCTCTATCGACAAGACCTGCCTCGTGCGTTTCGACAATAACAAATATTCGGTACTGTCGAGCGCAGTGGGTCGTCCGGTCGAGCTCCATGCCTATGCCGATCGCATTGTCATCCGGCAAAACGGGGTCGAGATCGGGCGGCATGAACGCCGCTTTGGCCGTGGTGAGACGATCTATAATCCATGGCATTATGTTCCGGTCCTGGCACGCAAGCCGGGAGCGCTAAGAAATGGAGCGCCATTCCATGACTGGGTTTTACCAGCTTCCATGGAAAATGTGCGCCGGAAGCTCAAGGCCATGCATGACGGGGACAGGCAAATGGTGTCGATCCTCGAATGTGTCGGCATTGACGGTCTTCCTGCGGTCGAGGTGGCCTGCCAGGAGGCGCTCGATCAGGGCGTATTCTCCGCCGCTGTAATCATCAACATTCTGGCTCGCAAGCGTGACCCACAGCCGACCGCCATCCTTTCCATCCCCGATGCGCTTCGCCTGACCCATGAGCCAATGGCCGATTGCGCGCGTTACGACAGCCTCAGGAGGGCAAGCTGATATGGAACGATCCCAAATCTTCGACATGATGAGCACGCTGAAGCTTTACGGCATGCGTAGCGCTTACGACGAGACAATGGCTTCTGGCATCAAGCGACAGCACGAACCACCGCGCATCGTCGGCGATCTGCTGCAGTCGGAAATCGCTGAGAAGCAGGCACGCTCCATCAAATACCAGATCACAATCGCCAAGCTCCCATTGGCCAAGGACATCGATGACTTTGACTTCGCCGGCACCCCGGTCAATGAAAGCCTGGTGCGCCAGCTCGCGACCGGGGCCTTCCTTGCCGAACAACACAATATCGTTCTGGTCGGCGGAACTGGCACTGGAAAATCGCACCTGTCCATCGCACTTGCCCGCGCCTTGATCCGCAACGGTGCACGCGGGCGCTTCTATAACGTCGTCGACCTCGTCAATCGGCTCGAGACGGAGGCGCGTAATGGTAAGCAGGGGCGTCTTGCCGACTTTATCACCAGGCTCGACTTCGTCATTATGGACGAGCTTGGCTATCTTCCGTTCGCCCAGGCCGGCGGCCAGATCCTCTTCCATCTTATCAGCAGGCTCTACGAGCGGACTTCGATCATCGTCACCACAAACCTGACGTTCGGCGAATGGCCGGCCGTCTTCGGCGACGCAAAAATGACAGCCGCTCTGCTCGACCGGCTGACGCATCATTGCGAGATCATTGAAACCGGAAATGAATCGTGGCGCTTCAAAAATCGATCTCAAAGCTAAAGCCGAAGAACGATAACGATCCGCACGCGCAGCCCCTGCGCTAAATTGAGAGCTCCAGGGCCGCGCGCGCTAACCGTTGCAACTTAAAGAAGGGGTACTTTTTGGACGCCGATAAGGGGTCCCGTTTGGATGCTGATTGACAGAGTGACGTTTTCGACCATCTTGTGCGAAAAGGGCTGACGCTAGATCGCTAGTGTTCAGGTCGTGAGTTTTTTGAATCGAGCATCGGTTTGCGATAGCCCCTTGAACAATGCGCAGAAGTGCTCCCTCGCCAAATACTCCTGAAAACCGCGCGGCAGAGGCGCGCCCGGTTGCCGAGAAAAACCAACGCTGTATCATGCGGTTACGGTTTTCATGGTGGAGTTCGCAAACGCTACGCTGCTGCACGAAACAGTCCGCTGCGGCCCTCTTGGGCAATTTGGTCGAGTACCGGCCGGTAGGTAGATAGGAACCGCAAGTTGAGATGGTTGCAGGCCCCCGCAACCAATTAGAACCAAAATACCTAAATCAATTCAAATGGTTGGCTGAGGGGTTTGTTTGCTAAAAATCCCCAAAAACGCACCAAAATCTCGTTTTATAAGTTATATCAATCGCTTACCTAAAACAGGTTCAAATCGGGGGTAACGAACCCCGCAACCAACACATCACGACACTGACGAACGAGAAGTTCGTCGAAGCGGCATTGTCGAGCATGGCATCTACCAGAAGCCGCTTCAGCTTCGTGTTCTCGTTCTCCAGTGTCTTTAGCCGTTTGGCTTCCGACACTTCCATGCCGCCGATTTTGCTTTCCATTTATAGATGCTGGCATCGCTGACGCCGTGTTCGCGGCAAAGCTCCGAAACCGGCGTACCACCTCGTGCTCCTTCAGAATGCCGATGATCTGTTCGTCTGTAAAACGGTTGCGCTTCATTCTCTGGTCCTCTTGATGAGCCAGAGCTTGCTTCAAAATGGATTAGTCCAACGGGGCAAGGTCAGCCGTGTAGAGCGCTGTGATTTTCGACCAGCACAAACGCTGGTTTAACAACTCGGGTTCCACGCTTGCCTGTCCAGTATGCCCTAACAGACTCTTGAGTGCTTTATGCGTTGCTTTCGATTGAATTCCGCTCGAAAACACGCCGTCACTACGTGTTTGATGAGGTCTTTTCAATTCCTGGCGCTGATGAGCGGCAATAGATGGCTTCCCTGTCGCTTTATCTCCTGAAGATAGGGCGTATCGGACAAGACGAAATGCGTAATTCCGAGTTGCTGATACTTGGAAAGGGACAAAGCAACGTCCTCTGGCGATCCGACAAGCCATGTTGTGCCAGCACCACCGCCGCCGAACTTGCCGGGCGCGGTGTAGAGATTGTCGTCGAGGACGTCGGCCCTGCCGGACAGGTCAAGCAGCCGCTGCTGACCGACGGCCACGCCGTGGCGGTGGTCCTGCCAGTTGCCGGCTGCGCCTTCTGCCATCTTGGCGACTTTCGCTTCGGCATCCTGCCACGCTTGTTTTGTCGTGTCGCGAACCAGTGTGGTGATCCGCAGTCCAAATTCCAGCGGCGGCAAATCCCGATCAAGGGTCTTGCTCAGTTTCTTCAAACGTTCGATGCGTTCGCGCACCCCGTCAAGCGGCTCGCCCCAGAAGAGCTGCACGTCGGCTTCGGTGGCGGCGACTTTTTCGGCCTCTTGCGAGGCACCGCCGAAATAGAGCTTGGGGTGGCGGCGGTCGCCAACCTGTTCCGGCCGGGGCATGACAGTGGAGCCGGACACCTCGAAATATGTGCCGCGAAAGGTAACGTCTTCTTGCGTCCAGAGCAGGCGTGTGAGCCGCATGAATTCCTTGGTGCGCGCGTAATGCTGCGCCTGGTCGCCCTCCTTGTCGCCATAGGCTGCAAGCGCATCTGGTCCTGACACGACATTGACACGCACGCGTCCACCGCTCAACTGATCGAGTGTGGCTGCGGCAGAGGCGAAGTTTGCGGGTTTCCAATAGCCGGGGCGAACCGCGATCAACGGTTCGAATGTCGTGGTCCGGGCAACAAGTGCGGTCGCGATGGTAAAAGTATCCGGTCGGCCCCAGCCGGTGCCGATCAACGCGCCTTTCCAGCCATGCTCTTCCATGGTCTTTGCCTGTAGCGTCAAGGTTTCCAGACTGTTGTGGTTCGGGTCCACGACATCGCCACGATGACCGGATGTGACGTCGTTTGGAAGATACCAGAGAAATTCGGCTTGGCTGCTCATAATCGATCCGTAACCTGATTGCGAAGTTTGCCCTCATCAAGCAGCAGTCTGACTGTCTGCGCCGCATTATGGCGCATTTCGATTGCCG
Source organism: Rhizobiaceae bacterium (assembly GCA_032057925.1). GTDB lineage: Bacteria > Pseudomonadota > Alphaproteobacteria > Rhizobiales > Rhizobiaceae > Brucella. The sequence continues at coordinate 389,979 of DAMCEK010000005.1, read as the reverse complement.
CGTGATCGGAGTAAAATGCGTTGTGCGGGGTGATGACCAACCGGCCAGCGAGCCAGTCCGCGCGATCGCGCCATGCCGTCAGCAAAGAATGATCGCCCGGTGGTTCCGTGACCAGCGTGTCAATGGCTGCGGCAGCGAGATGACCGCTGCGCAACGCGGTTTCAAGCGCATCGAAATCGTCGATCAGCTCGCCGCGCGCCGTGTTGACGACAATCGTGCCGGGTTTCAGCCGGGAAAGGCCACTCGCATTGAGCAGCCCGCGTGTCTCTTTGGTTGCCGGGCAATGGAGCGTGATGACATCAGACTGGGCCAGAAGGTCCTCCAGCCGTCCAACGCGCTCGTAACCGATGGCCTTTTCATGGCCGGGTGGCTGGCCCGGATCATAACCGAGGATGCGAAAGCCAAAAGGTTTCAGGCGGTTGACGACGGCGGTCCCGATCCGGCCGACGCCGATCACACCGACCGTCGCCTTGTTGGAGCGTGACAGCGGCTTGAGACTGTGGACCTGCCAGCTCGATGTATATCGCCGCGCGCGCGCATCGTGTTCCCAGAGGCGGCGATGCAGGGAGAGGATCATCGCCAGCGTATGGTCGGCGACTTCCTCCGTACCGTAATCGGGATTGTTGGCAAAGGGAATGCCAGCGGCGGCAAGTGCTGTGCGATCGATTTTCTCGTAGCCGACGCCATAGCGCACCACGCCCTTGCAGCGGGTGAGATGCGCAATCGTCTTTGCGCCAAGCCGGGCACCCCAGACCATCAAAGCGTCGAGCCTTGCCAGACGCTCAGGCGAAAAAGACGCCTCGTTTGTGCTGGCGAAGAAATCGATCTCGACATCGCTGCCGAGAATATCTGCTTCCAGATCGGGCTCGCCGATCATGTGGTCGGTAATGCCGACGACATATTTGCGTTGTGCTGTCATGCTGATGTTTCCTGCCGCGCTGGAGCCTTGGTTTGACGCGCATCTTATCCGAAAACCGTTTCACACTTTTCGGGATGCACTCTAACGCGTCACGCCCCATTTCGACACGGTACGCTTTTCAAGTTCGCGAAACAGGACGTTTTCGACCAGAAGCCCGAAAACGATGACCATGATCAGCCCGGCAAACACCCGGTCGGTGTAGAGTTCGTTGCGGTTTTGGAAAATGTACCAGCCAAGCCCGCCCCGGCCGGAAGACGCGCCGAAGACGAGTTCGGCCGCAATCAGCGTACGCCAGGCAAATGCCCAGCCGATCTTCAAGCCCGCGATGATGGAAGGCAGTGCTGCGGGAACAAGGATCAGCAAAACATAACGCAGGCCGCGAAGGCCGTAATTGCGCCCTGCCATGCGCAAGGTTTCCGGCACGCCGGTAAAACCGGTATACATATTGAGCGCCAGCGGCCACAAAACGGAGTGGATCAAGACGAAGACGAGGCTTCCCTGTCCCAGCCCAAACCACAAAAGTGCGAGCGGTAGCAATGCAATCGGCGGCAGGGGGTTGAGCATGGATGTCAGCGTCGACAGTAAGTCGCGTCCGATCTGTGTGGACACCGCAATCGACGTCAGCACGAAGGCGAGCACAACGCCAGCCGCGTAGCCTTTTAGCAAAACATCGAGGGAATTGATGGCGCGCGAGGGGATGACACCGCTGAGCGTGTCCTCGACCAGTGCCTGGATCGCAGCCGAAAAAGGTGGCAGAAGCAGCGGATTGGCCTGAAGCCTGGCAATCACTTCCCACAGCAAGGCAAGACAGATCAGGATCAGGGTTTTACGCAGCCATGCGCGTTGCCAGAGGCGACGGTACAGCGGCAGAGTTTGCTCAACTGTTGCGGTTGCGGCGGTTCAAGGGGCCGCTCATATTCCGGCCTGACCGCCGGCGCGGCGCGCTTTCTTGTTTCTGCACGGGCGCTCAAAACGTCACTCATCGCCGGTTTCATCCTTCACGCCGGTATCTTCAAACAGAAGGCTATGAATGCGGTTCGCGGCCGCCTGAAACTGCGGGCCTCCACCGCTTTTCAAATCCCATTCATGGCTATTGATCTCGGCGCGCATCCGCCCGGGATGCGGCGACAGCAGTGCGATGCGGTTGCCGACCACGAGGGCTTCCTCAATGGAATGTGTGACGAACAAAAGCGTGAAGCGCACCTCTTCCCAAAGCGCCAGAAGCTCTTCCTGCATCTTGCGCCTTGTCAGGGCGTCCAATGCGGCGAAGGGCTCGTCCATCAAAAGCACGCGCGGTTCCATCGCCAGTGCGCGCGCGATCGCCACACGCTGCTTCATGCCGCCGGAAAGCGTGTTGGGATAGGCGTTGGAAAACCGTGTGAGGCCGACTTTCTCGATATAATGATCGGCGCGCTCATTGGCTTCGCTGCGGCTGAGCCTGCCGGAAGCGCGCACCGGAAACGCCACGTTCTCGCGCACGGTCTTCCAGGGCGGCAACTGGTCGAATTCCTGGAAAACCACGACGCGATCCGGGCCCGGTTCGTGCACCGGTTGTCCGTCGAGCAATATCCGGCCCTCGGTTGGGTGAATGAAACCGCCCACGGCCTTGAGCAAGGTGGATTTTCCGCAGCCCGAGGCCCCAAGCAAGATAAAACGATCGGCCTCCCAAACGTCGAAGCTGACATTCTGGGTGGCGCGCACGACCCGGTCGGGTGTGCGATATTCAAGGGTTACGCCTTCAACCGAAAGAAGCGGCGGGGAGTGGGGGGCTGCTGGTTCCCCCATAGGCGTTGCTATGGCGTCCATTCTCTTTTCCATTCAAATTGCAAACGCATAACCGGCCCCATCAGGCCGGTTACGAGTTGAGAAGGTTATGAGCAATGGCTGTCAGCTGCCGTTCGCGTCATGGGCTTCTGGGAAGAAGTAATCTTTCCACGAGCCGGCTTCCGTTTTCAAAACGCCGAGCTTGTACAATTCCTTGGCGTAGACAAAGGTATTTTGCGGAACAATGGTGAAATTATTCTCGGGATCATTGATGATTTCGAGCACAAGTTCGGGCGAAAGCTTCGAGCCCTGCTGGCGGATGAAGGTTTCTGCCGCCTTTTCCTTGTTGTCATTGATCCATTTTGCCGCTTCACCCAGCGCAGCGTAGAATGCCGCATAGGTTTTCGGGTTGTCGTCGTGAAAGGCTTTTGTGGTGTACAGGACATTGAAGGTCGCAGGCCCGCCCAGAATGTCATAGGAGCTGATCACCTTGTGCACAGCCTTGTTGCCCTGCAACGCCTGATAATAGAACGGTGCCGAGGAGAAGTGCGAATTGACTTCGGTCGCACCTGAAATCAGCGCTGCTGTTGCGTCTGGATGCGGAAGGCTGATGGAAATCTGGTCGAGCTTTTGAAAATTATCCTGACCGAAAAGCTTCGCGGCCTCGATCTGCAGCGTGCGTGACTGGAAACCAACGCCAGCCGCAGGCACGGCAATGCGGTCCTTGTCGCTGAAATCTTTCAGCGTTTTCACATCGGGATTGGTCGTTATGAGATAGTTTGGCAAAGAGCCGAGCGCTGCGACCAGCTTGACGTCGCCCTTGGTTCGATCCCACATTGTCAATGCGGGCGGCACGCCGGCGGACACGATGTCGAGATTATTGGCGAGCAGCGCCTCGTTCATGGCCGTCGCGCCGGAAATGCTTGCCCAGTCGACTTCAATGTCGATACCAGCTTCCTTGCCGTGTTTTTCTATCAGCTTCTGGTCGCGCACGACATCGAGGATCAGGTAGGCGATACCAAATTGCTGTGCAATCCTGATCTTGCCTTTAGCGGCAGCCTGTCCTGTGACGAGCGTTGCCGCGAGGCTGAGCGCGGCGAACAAGGCGGCGCTGCGTTTGAATTTGATGCCAAGCGTGGAAAAGCCAAGTGCCTTCATAAAACCCCATCCGGTAAATGTTCAGGTGAAGGCGACGAAGCAGCGCTCCATTGCCAACAACGGTCTGACGCCGCGTAAGCTCGAGGCTGAAAGCAGCTGTTGGCGAACTCTAAGGATTGAGGGGAAGCCCATCAATCTAAGGGCATTCTATTTTGGCGCTTGAAATGAGAGCAGTATCACGCCAAAGCGCTGGAACGGCGAAAATTCTACCCGACCATCGTTCATGATCGGAATTTTCGCTGATCGCATGCGAGATCAAAGCTTCTATGCCTGGCGGTTCACGGCATGTTTGAAATCATTCGGCTGCAATCGGCGAAGAGATGGAGCGGGCGCTGATGAGCAGGGATGCTTCCGCCAGGGCCTGATTGACTCGATTGGCAATAAGAGGCGAGGGGGCGCCGTCGATGAAGTCACGACCCGAAGCGTAGATTGCCGTCGGGGTCACAAAGGCTTCGAAGAAAGCAAAAAGCGGACGCAACTGATGCTCAACGACCAGCGAGTGCCTGTCACCACCACCCGTCGCGGTGAGGACGATCGGCTTGCCGCGCAGGTCGGAAGGATCGAGAAGATCAAAGACGTGCTTGAAGAGCCCTGTATAACTGCCCTTATAGGTTGGTGATCCAATCACAAGCGCTTCAGCGTCGATAACCGTCTGGATGACTTCGCGTGCCGGCGGGGCCAGATCGGGGATTGATCTCGCTGCGGCGAGCGAGGCACCAAGATCCTCGACGTCGAAGGTTACGTGCTGAAGGCCGGTCTTCTTGGCGAGCTTGTCCGCCACGCTTTCGACAAAACGCTTTGTGCTGGATGGCCGGGTGGTGTTGCCGCAAAAACCGACAATAAGATTGTTGCTCATCTCAATTCCTCTTGAATTTGTCTTGTTTGTTCGTTGATTAGGCTGATTTCCTGATCGAGATTTCGGCCGTGTAAACAGCGCGCGCAGCCTCGGCGTCATTCCACCTTGCAAATGCTGCGCGGCCCAAAATGGCAATGCACGTGTCTTCCTGCGGCGCATGGACGAGAACCGACTGGACATCGCGGAAATGCCGTTCCAGCCCCAGATCGGTGTTGAGACCGGGGTTCCCGATGCCACGCACCGCAGTCTCCACCGCGTCGCGTATATGCCGACCGGCCAGAATCCGTGCCCGGATCATTTGCTCCGCCTCGGGCTGATCATTGTCCAGAGCGCCAAAGATGATCTGCCGCGCACCTGACACCAGCAGGTCGATCTCGCCCGATAATTGGACGAAGCGCTCGGTCTGCGCGATAGGACGCCCAAGATTGGCTGGCACGCGCTCGTGCGCGAAGCGGATGAAAGCCGCCTGTGCGGCTTCTGCTGCGCCCAGATAGATTGCCGTCAGCGCTAAGTTGAAGGCCGCATGCGCGCGGTTGTCCTGCTGAGCGATGGATGGATCAACGAGGTCCAGCACATTTTCCGCCGGTATCTCGACATCCACATATTCAACATCATGCGAGCCGGTGGCGCGCATGCCGAGACTATTCCAGTTTTCGATAATGTGAATGCCCGGCAAACTATTGGGAACGACAAACGTGCCGACACGCTCCGGCGTTTCGTCGGTATGGGCCCAAACGAGAAAATGCGTCAGCCCATGGGCACCGGTCACGAAACGTTTTCGGCCCGAGATCGACCAGCCGTTTGCCGTGCGGCGTGCGATCGTGGCAGGCAGGCCGCCGCGGGCGGGCGAACCGAGTTCAGGCTCGACACGCGCGGCGTTGAGAAGCAGCGGCTGCTGCCTGCTGCCCGCCAGAAGACGACGATAAAGTGTGTCCGGCCAATGGTTTTTGGTCGCCTGACCCAGATGATTGAAAATGGTCATGGCGCTGATGAGCGCCACGGACGGGTCGCCCCGCCCAAGCGCTGCCAGAATATAGGCAACGTCGCGGAGCGACGCGCCCTTGCCGCCATATTTTTTCGCAACCGTGCTCTCCAGCAGTCCGCTGGCATGAACGGCATGAATACCAACCCATGGGAATGCCCCGGTGCGATCCGCCTCGGGTGCCGCCTCTGCTACGATGCGTACAGTTTCTTCAAGGACACTCGTATCATAGGACATGCGTATTTATGCTTTCTGGATGGCGCGGATAGTGTCCCTTAACAAGGGAAGAAGCGGTTTGGGTTAAGGAAAAAGCCCGACATTTGTGCCGGGCGTAAACCGTCACGCCGCCGTCTTTCGTTTGGCTTCCTCCCGCTCCCGGATACCTTCGCGGACCAGCGGCAGGACGTAGCGGCCGTAATCGACGGCATCGTTGTAATTGTCATAACCGCGAATGGAGATCAGGTCCGCGCCAAGGTCGATATAGTCGAGGATGGAGTCGGCGATGGTGCGCGGCGACCCGACAAGAGCGGTTGTGGCTCCGCTGGCATTGGTTGCGGTTACGGTTGGATACCATAGCGCGCGGTCATGCACATCGCCACGCTTGGCAATGTCGAGCAAGCGTTGCGAGCCGACATTGACGGGCGGCGCGGCATTGATCGGCGTGCGGGCAAGCCCTTTCTCGCGGTTTGCGGTCAACTGATCGAGAACGCGGTGCGCCTTTTCCCACGCGAGTTCGTCCGTTTCGGCGACGATCGGGCGAAACGTGACCCAGATGCGCGGGCGGTCAGAGCGCCCGGCTTTCGCCGCTTCTGCGTAAACGCGGTCGATCTGCTCCTTGGTTTCGGCCAGCGGTTCTCCCCAGAGACCGAAAATATCGCAAAGCGAACCGCCGATGCGATAAGCGGCATCCGAAGAGCCACCAAGCGAAATTGGGATCTGTCCATTGGTCGGGCGAACCGAGCTGCGGAACTGCTTGAACTGGTAATATTTGCCTTCAAAATCGAAGGGTTCGCGCGACGACCAAACGAGACGCAGGATGCGGATATATTCTTCCTGACGTTCATAGCGTTGTTCCTTGTGCAGGAAATCTCCTTCGCGTGCCTGCTCTTCATCGCTGCCGCCCGCGATGAAGTGGACGACGACACGGCCACCGCTCAATTGATCGAGCGTTGCGAGCGATTTCGCCGCGACCGTCGGATAGACCGTGTTGGGGCGAAGTGCCACAATGATCTTGATATGTCTGGTATGGGCAAGGATGGTCGCGCCGAGCGTAAAGGGATCAAAGGATGACGAGGAATAGGGGATCAGCGTGTAGTTGAAACCGTAATCGTCGAGCGAACGGGCGTAACGTTCCAGAAACAGCGGATCGACCGGAGCATCGGGGATGGGACTGAGATCGTTCGAGGCATTGGCAAAACTTGCACTGATAAATTCCGCGGTCATGGCGAGCTCCTTGGCATTCCGTTGTACGACAAAATTAGGTTGCTGCAGCGAAGAGAGGAAGACAGGTCATTCTTTTTCTTCCAAAAACGTAGAAAATATTCTTCGCTATCGGCTGTGAATTAGGTTTGGCGATCACAAGTGATCAGTGCGGCGCTCACGCAGACGATTGCGGCGTGGCGGACCAGCCAAATGCCGGTGCCACGGTTTCTGCGAGATCAGCAAGCAGACGAAGGTTCTCATCCAGTTCGAAGGCAGGTGGCAGAAAAAGGATAATTTCATCGGCAGCGCGAAGGCCGGGATCGTTGAACACCGCTTCGATCACCTGCTCGGGCTTGCCTTGGAACACCGGCGATATCTGAACGCCAGCGGGTTGAGTTATTGGCGCAAGCGCGCCTTTGGGCCGTGAGGCTCCAATGCCCTTGCTACGGCGCTCAAGGTCATATGCCGCGTATTTGTCTCGAAGCGCTGCCGTCGTGCCGACCAGAATGGAAGCAGCGACCGCGACGGGGGGCGGTTGCGTTCCCCAGATTTTGCGCCATGTGCTGCGGTAGGCGTCGATAATGCGGGCCTGATAGGCGCCAAAAGTTTCACCTTCATCATGATCGTGCAGAACGGTGCCGGAGATCAGGCCGATGCCGAGTTCTGCGGCCTGCACGGCGGACGCATAGCTGGCAGCGCCTTGTCGGATACGCGCCCGCAATCCGGGGCTGTGTGGTGTTACCCGTAACTTCGCACCCAGTGGCGCGCCCTGATCCGCGGCGCTGACGGTATGGAGAACGTCACCGGAAATTGCTGAGAGAAAACGTGCCTGGCGGCGCTTGGCCTCGCTTCGCGCATCGGTATCGCTGGCCCCGAATACGGCATCGAAGGCCGCATTCGCGCCGGTCGAAATCGCCAGTTCCAATCGCCCGCCGATCAGCAGATCAGTCGTGCCAGCGGCTTCCGCAAGCAGTATCGGGTCCTGGTAACGCATCGGGATGACCGCAGATCCAAGCGTGATGCGGCTGGTATGCTGACCGGCAGCGGCAAAAAACGGCAGCGGCGACGACAGGTAATGATCGAAATGGCGTTGATAGGCCCAGCCCGACTGGTAGCCCAGACGCTCGGCCTGTTTGAACAGTTCGATGCCTTCGCGCAGTCCCTGCGCTGGGCCATCATCGTCGTTGAACGATACCCGCGTATTGAAGCCAAGCCGTTGTTTTGGCCGGAAAGCGGTTGGGAAGGTCGTTTGGGGCTGAGCAATTGTCATGCGACGGCCTCCCTTTTCAAGGGCCGCTCAGCCTGAAGCTCGAACGGTTGAGAATCATTGTTGGCAATTCCGGCGGGGATCGATTCCAGCAGTGTCGCGGTATAGGGGTGCTTGGGAGCGTCGAAAATATCGCTGACCGTTCCGTGTTCGACGATGCGTCCGCGCTGCATGACCGAAACGGTGTGGGCGAGTTGACGGACCAGCGCGAGATCGTGCGATACGAACACGTAGGTGAGACCAAGCTTCGCCTGCAGCGACAAAAGCACCTCAACGATATCCGCCTGCACACTGACATCAAGCGCCGAGGTCGGCTCGTCGAGGACGATGACATCGGGTTTCAGCACCAGAGACCGGGCAATCGCCAGGCGCTGGCGCTGGCCGCCCGACAGCGCGCCGGGCTTGCGGGTGAGCAGGTGGCTGGCGAGACCGACATTGGCGAGCGCCTCGCGCACCTGCAGGCTTCGCTCTGCCGGGTCGCCGATCTTGAAACGGTCGAGGGGTTCGCGAACAAGCCGTTCGACCGTCCATGTCGGATCAAGCGAGGTGAACGGGTTCTGGTAGACGAGTTGCAGATGACGCCAGACCGTTCGCAATTCCCTTTGAGAATGGCCCGTGAGATCTTGGCCGGCAATTGAGATGATCCCGCGATCAGGCTGGTCGAGACCCAGCAGGAGCCGGATGGTCGTGGTCTTCCCGGAACCGGATTCGCCGACCAGAGCATGGGTGGTGCCCGCGGGAACGGCAAAGGAAACATTATCGACGGCGGTCAGCAATTTGCCATCGGCCTCGAATGTCTTGGTGATGGATTCGACTGCGATTTTCGGGGCCTTGCCAGCGCCACCGTCGAGCAGGCGAAAACCCGGATCTCTGAGTTTTGCATAACGGTCCGGGTTTAGTGAGGGCACATCGGCATGCAGCTTGCGGGCATAGGCCGAGGTCGGCGCAGAAAACACGGCTGCGGTCTTTCCGGCTTCCTGCACGCTGCCCTCTTTCAGCACCACAAGCTGGTCGGTCCGCTCCGCGGCGATCGCCAGATCGTGGGTGATCAGCAAAAGGCTGATATCCAGACTGTGTTGCAGGCTTTCAAGAAGATCGAGAATACGTTTCTGGATCGTCACGTCTAGCGCCGAGGTCGGTTCGTCAGCGACGAGAAGGGCAGGGCGCGGCAGAACGGCAAGGCCGATCAGCACGCGCTGCAGCATGCCGCCCGACAGCTGATGCGGATAGGAATCGTAGACGCGCTGCGGATTGTCGAGGCCGACCTGCGCAAAGGTTTCGAGGATGAACGTCTTGCGGATTGCCGCATTGGGTTCATCGGTAAGGGCTGTGGCTTCCATCGCCTGAACGCCGATGGTGCGAACGGGATTGAGCGAGTTGCCGGGGTCCTGCGGCACGAAGCCAATCGCGCGCCCGCGCAACGGTTGAAACTGGCGCTCGGAAAGCGACAGCACATCATGGCCATCGAACAAAACATTTCCGCTGGCCTGTCCGCCGCCAGGAAGAAGCCTGAGCACGGCACGCGCGATGGTCGATTTGCCTGAACCCGATTCACCGATCAGTGCGAGGCTCTTGCCACGGCCCAGTTCGAAACTCACGTCGCGAACGACTTGGTTTCCACCATAGGACACCGACAGCCCTTGCGTCTTCAAAAGAGGCACCTTCGAGGCGGCGGCCTTGATGGAGGTGACATGCGGGTTCAGTCTGTCTTGCGAAGCCATCGGCTGATCCTGTTCACAGAGAGGACGGTCACGATTGTTACGAAAGCGGGGGCGTAAACGAGCCATGGCCACTTGAGATAATCCTTGCCGATCGAGATCAGCAGACCCCAGTCGGAAGCCGGTGGCGGGTCGCCGTAGCCAAGGAAAGCAAGGCTGGCGATGATGAGAATGGATTCGCCAAATTGCAGCACCGCCAGCGGCAATACCGAGCGCGAGGCATTGGGCAAAACGTGATGCAGCAGAATATACCAGCGCGATCCGCCTGACAGGAATGAGGCCTCGACAAAGATCGCCTGCCGCGTCTTGATGACTTCGGAGCGGGTGACGCGGGCAAAGAAGGCCACGGCCGAAATGCCGGTGGCAATTGCGGCATTGATGGTCTCGAAGCCGATGGCCGTGACAATGATCACTGCCAGCAGAAATTTCGGGATGGAGAGAAGCACGTCGACAAGACGCGCCAGCACGATATCGACAAAGCCGCCGACAAAGCCAGCCACAAGGCCAATCAGCCCGCCAAGCAGAACGCCGATGACAACGGAAACCAGCGCACTGGAGACGGAAGACGCCGTGCCATACACGACGCGGCTATAAAGGTCGCGTCCCAGATGGTCGGTGCCGAACCAGTGCGACTGGCTGGGGCCGAGCAGCTTGTCGGTCGGAACGCCGACAACAGGGCTGTAACTGGTAAAGAATTGCGGTGCGAGCGACCACGCTATGATGATCGCGATGGCGGCAAATGACAGCGCGACGGTTGTCGACACGCGAAGGGCCGGAAGCCATTCCTGAATCCTGCTGCCGGACAGCGAAGAGTTGGATACGAGACTCATGGAGCGACCGCCTTCAGGGATGGTTCTTCGGCCGTCGTCGGCCGTTGCCTGACGCTTCCCAGAATTTTCACGCGCGGATCAAGCAGCGGATAAAGGAGATCGGCTATCAGATTGACGAGGACAAAGACGACAGCGCCGAGCGATACGATCGCCTGCAGCACGGGAAGGTCCTGCGTGCTCACCGACCGCTGTACCAGACTGCCGACCCCGGTGCGTCCGAACACGGTTTCGGTGATCAGCGAGCCGCCCAGCAACTCACCGATGGTCAGCGCGATAACGGTAACGACGGGCAGGGAAGCGGGCTTGAGCAAATGTTTGGCAAACAGCTTGAGCTGGCCGATGCCGCGGCTGCGGGCAACGGTCGCGTATTCCTGCTCGGCTTCTTTGTCGAGATTGGCGATCAGCACTTCGGCGATCTGCGCGGAAACGGGAATGCCGAGAGCAACGGCGGCAAACAGGGTTGCCCAGAAACTGTCGGGATTGATGACGCGGAAAAGGCCTAGTTGAAAACCGAAAAAATGAATCAGCACCAGACCGATCACAAAATTCGGCACTGACAGGAAGAGCGACGGGAAACCGCGCAGCAGCCCCTGTCCATATTTCTTTGGCACGAAGCGTGTGCCGTAGGCGATCAGCATGGCCAGCACGAGTGCGACCGCAAGACCTGCGCCCGCCAAAATGAGCGTGGAGGGCAGGACCTCGGCGATGAGCGTCGATACGGGCCGGTTCGAGCGCATCGATACGCCGAGATCTCCGGTCAGGAAACCGGTAAGGGCGTGGTAGAGTTGAATGACAACCGGCTTATCCAGCCCCTGAGCTGCGATAATTTCGGCGATTTCCTGTTCGGAAAAACCGTTTTGCGGGTTGCGCAACACGCTGGTGATCGGGTCGCCCGGCAATATGCTGACGACCACGAAGGTGAACACATAGGCCAGCAGGATGACGACCACCGCCTGGCTGAGCCGTTTTGCGGCATAGTTTAGGTACGCATTGCGCATGCCGGTGCCTCGCATTGTTCGGTTGCTTAGAGACCAAGGCCGTTGCGATCCTCCACACATCATGCCTTGAAATCATTCAAAAACCCGTGGGAACTCCAGGGACTTGATTTACGTGTTATTTGGCGATGAAGGCCGTGTAATAGCTGGCATAAGCGACGCCGTTATAGGTCTCTCCCTTCAGCGCCGGGGACTGCACATAAATGCGCTGGACGATCTGCGTGCGCGGGATGAAATAGCCTTGTTCGAGGACGTGCTTCTGTAATTCGTCGAGGAGCGGGGCACGCTCATCGAGAGAACCGGCACCGGCGATCTTGTCACGTAGTTCGTTGATCTTGATGTCGCGTTCATCAAGCGCGAACCAGTTCTCGCCATTGTTGGCATTGGTGAGAATGCTGGCGACGGTGCCTGCATCGATGAAACTGCGCGTCACCTCGTAGGTCGGGACGGCGGCTCCGCCGATCTTCACCTTCTCGCCGTAGGTCACGACGTCATAGGCACGGATAACGACCTTCCAGCCAAGCTTGCCCAGTTGCTGGGCAATCAGTTCATCGACGGATTTCGACGTGACGAGATAGGGATTGGAATGGATCGTCAGTTCCAGTGGCTTGCCGTCTTTGACGCGGATGCCGTCCGCACGCTTCACCCAGCCAGCCTCATCGAGCAGCTTTTCGGCCTTTTGCGGGTCATAGACCAGAAGCGCGCTCTGGTCTGTTGCACCCGGCACGTTGCTCTGGATGAATGAGGTCGCGAGTTTCCAGTCTGGCGTATAGACGGTGTCGATGATTTCCTGACGATTGATGCCTGCCTGCAGCGCCTGACGAACCTTCACGTCATCATAGGGCGCGTGTTTGGTGTTGAGTGCCCACCCGTTGACGAAGCCCAGATAACGTGGCGTGGCCACCGTGAAGCCTTCATCTTTCAGCGATTTCAACTCCTGCGGCGATGCATTATAGGCGACATCGGCCTGACCCGACTGCACAGAGGCAACGCGCAGCGATGGTTCCGATACGAGCTTATAGGTGATCGTATCGAGAAAGGCCGGGCCGGTATGGCCAACGGCTGGGGGTCCCCAATTGTAATCCTTGCGTTTGACCAGCGTGACGTGATCGCCTTCTTTCCAGCTCTCAACCACATAAGGACCACTGCCTGCGGTCTTGCTGAGATCCGCCTGCGCAGAAGCGGGCTGGGCGATGCTCTTGGGCGAGATCAGGATCGAGCCGTGATAGCCAAGCGTTGGTATGAAACCGAGCGTCGGCTTTTTGAAGAACACCTTTACCGTGGTCGCATCGACGGCTTCCGCCCGGTCATAGGTCTTGGGGAAGAGGCCGATCGGATTGATGCCCTCGTTTTTGCGACCAGCATACCAGATGTCGAGATTGGCAACGACAGCTTTCGCATCGAGCGGCTCGCCATCGGAGAAGGTAACGCCGCTTTTCAGGTAAAGGGTATATTCGGTGGCGTTGTCGTTTTGCTCCCAGCGTTCCGCCAGCCACGGGCTGACCTTGCCTTCGGCATCGACGTAGAGAAGTTTGTCGGTGACATGGCCCCAGATATGGCCCTGAAAGCTGGAGATGGCGCTGTTGTTGGGAATCCAGCTGTCACCAAGCGAGTCGATGAGGAAGGTAATGTCACCGCCTTCACGTGGGCTATCTTGAGCCAGAGCGGGGTTCAGGCCAGCAAGGTTTGTGACGACCAGCGCCGTAGCCAGAGAAGCGCCAATGAAGCGGCGCCTTGAAAGGGAGAGGATGGTGGAGCGTTGGGTCATGGCGTTATTCCTAAAATGCGATTTTGCTGATCGGACTTTTATGCGGCAGGCTTGCAGCGCACAGATACCCATGCCGCTGTCACCAGCGGTCGAATGCTGAGTGAATCCTGTGATGAAGGAAGATGCGGCGTCGCCGTGATCAAACAGCCTTGGCTGGCCCGTTTGAGCAAGGAGCGCGCTCGGCGGTACATTTCTCTGTCATGACGCAGCCCTTATGATTTTTGGCGTGAAAGTGATGTCAGGTAGCCTATCAGGGCAGACCAGAAGAGAAAGACTGGTTATTCTTTTTCTATGGAATTAATGGATTATTTTGCCGCTGTTCGGGAGCACATTGGGATGAGCTTTTTCAAAGGTGATAAGAGAGCAATCTGACGGTAACTGCAGGAGCAGGAAGGCTGCTTGGCTTTCGTGTCAGGCTTCTTCGCTCCCGTTAACCTGTGCAAACACCATCGGTTCGAAGATGCGAATGGGCGGCAGCTCACCGGAAAACACTTCCACCTCAACCAAGGTTATCTGGCCGGTGCAGCCCTGTGCCAGTTTCGAGGTGCCTATATCGTGGGTCAGGACGTTGGGATTGCCGTGGATGCACATGAGCGTCTCGTCCGCGCGCTCCTGCGGCTCGAACCATGCCCCGGTTGCCAACTGCAGGACGCCGGACTTGACGCTGTCGCTCAATACGGCTGCGGCAAGGCAGCTGCCGCGGCTATTGAAAAGCCGGACGATATCGCCATCCGAAATCCCGCGTGCCCGCGCATCGGCAGGATTGATCCGAACCGGTTCGCGATCCTTGATTTTGGTCGAGCGGCTGAAATCACCATAATCGAGCTGGCTGTGAAGACGCTGGTAAGGCTGATTGCAGATCAGATGCAGCGGAAAGCCGGTGGCGGCAGTTTCAGCGCTTGCGGGATACCATCGCGGATGACCGCGGCAGTCGTCGTAACCGAAGTTCTCGATGGTCTGTGAAAATATCTCTATTCTGCCCGACGGGGTCGGAAGTGGTGCTGCCGACGGGTTGGTTCTGAAAGCATATGCCGGGCCACCCTCATCAGGCTTGAGCGGCAGGCGCAATGCGCCGCGCTCCCAAAAGGTTTCAAAATCCGGCGCGTCATGGCCGATGGCCGCAAGCGCTGTGCGTGTTGTGTCGAAAAGGAAAGCCAGCCACTCGCGGCTCGTGCGGTTTTGCGTGAAAGCATCGAATGCGCCAAGACGCTGTGCGATTTGCGAAAAGATGGTGTAGTCGTCGCGGGCTTCGCCCACCGGTTCAATGAGCCGCTTCATCGCGATCATCAAATCGTCGTGATCTGCCGCACCGATGTCGTCACGCTCCAGCGTGGTGGTTGCCGGCAACACGATATCGGCGTGACGGGCCGTCGATGTCCATGCTGTTTCGTGAACGATGATCGTCTGGGGACGCCGAAATGCGGTGCGCAACCGCGTGAGGTCCTGATGGTGGTGAAATGGATTGCCGCCAGCCCAGTAGACGAGGCGGATATCGGGGTAACGCAGGCTGTGGCCATTATAGTCATATGCGCCGCCCGGATTGAGAAGCATGTCGGCGATACGCGCGACCGGGATGTAGTCTGCAACCGGATTTTTGAACTGGCTGAGCGTTGGCAACGGCACGGCAAGCAGGTTCTTGCCTATATTGCCAAGTGCTCCCAGTGAATAGACATAACCGCCGCCATCGAGCCCGATCTGACCAAGCATGGACGCAAGGACGATCCCCATCCACACCGGCTGCTCGCCATGATCGGCGCGTTGCAGTGAGTGGCTGACGGTGATCAGCGTGCGTTTGCTTGCCGCAGCGCGTGCGATGTCTCGAATAATATCCGCATCGATGCCGCAGATACTGGCAGCCCATTCGGCTGTTTTCGCCTGCCCGTCCTCGCGCCCGAGAAGATAGTCCTCGAAGCGCTGGTATCCGACCGTGTAGCGTTCAAGGAAGTCCCGGTCGTGAAGTTTTTCGGTGACAAGCGAATGGGCGAGACCAAGCATCAGCGCCACGTCGGTGCCCGGTGTAATCGGCAGCCATTGCGCAGCCAGATCGTGTGAAAAGTCGTCCTTTAACGGGCTGATCGAGATGAAGCGGGTGCCGCGCGCCTTTGCGCCGCCAAGCTTCTGGCGCACCACATGCCGGCTGATGCCGCCGCCATGCACATCGGCATTCTTGATCGCCATCCCACCGAAGGCAAGGACAAGCTGCGTGCTGCGTTCGATCGCATCCCACGTCACGCTCTTGCGGTCGAATGTGTCATAGGGTCCGAGAATATGCGGAATGATGACCGATGCCGCGCCGGAACTGTAGGAATTGACCGAGCGCACATAGCCGCCCAGCACGTTCAAAAATCGATGGATCTGGCTTTGCGCATGGTGAAAACGGCCAGCGCTTGACCAGCCATAGGAACCTCCGAACACGCAGGACGCACCGAAATCCCTGTAGACGCGCTTGAGTTCGCTGGCGACGTGATCCAGCGCGACCTCCCAGCTCACCTCGACATAATCGTCAACGCCGCGCTGGCTTGCATGGTCAGCTTTGCCCTCAAGCCAGCCGCGCCTTATTGCCGGACGCCTGACACGCACCGGACTGTCGGCAATTGCTGGAATATTGTTGAGCAGCGGCGATGGATCAGGATCGCCCGGATGCGGCAGGATTTCGAGCTTGCCGTCCTCGTATCGGCCTGAAAAAGCACCCCAATGAGAGCTGTGTGGTTTAAAGGCGGTCAATAGCAGCGTCCTTGGTGGTCGGTATTGCAGGCTACACGCGGTTCAATCATTCACGAAAGTGGCAGCACCTTTCCCGGATTCATGATGCCGACGGGATCGATAGCGCTTTTGATGACTTGCATGAGATCAACCGCATCGCCGTGCTCTGCGCGCAGATATTTGATCTTGCCGGTTCCAACGCCGTGTTCGCCGGTCGAGGTTCCCCCGACCGATATGGCGTATTCCACCATTTTCGAATTGATGGCGGCAACCTCGTCGAGTTCTGCCTGACTGGATGGGTCGACCGCAAAAACCACGTGATAATTTCCATCGCCGACATGCCCGAGAATGGCGGCAGGCACGCTGCAATCTTTGAGCCATTTACGGGTCCGCACGATGCACCCGCTCAATTGCGATACGGGAACGCAAACGTCCGATGACCATCCTTTGGCATTTTCACGGCTTGAAACGACCGCATAAAAGGCATTGTGGCGTGCCTTCCACAGGCGGTTGCGCTCTTCTGCTGCATTGGCCCATTCGAAACCCCGTCCACCATTTTCCTCGACGATGGCGGCGACCATCTCCACCTGCTCCTGCACGCTGGCTGGCGAGCCATGAAATTCGAAGGCCAGCATATCTTCGATCTTAAGGTGCAGATTGGAATAGGCATTGACGGCCTTGATCAGGCCGCGGTCCAACAATTCCATACGGGCCACGGGAATGCCCAGTTGCACGACCTGAATGGCTGCCGAGACAGCCTCTTCGACAGTTCCAAACGAGCAGACTGCCGCGGAGATCGTCTCCGGAATACCGTAGAGGCGCAGCGTTACCTCGGTGATGATGCCAAGTGTACCTTCCGAGCCGACGAACAGCCGCGTCAGGTCATAGCCGGCGGACGATTTGCGCGCGCGGCCTGCGGTGCGGATGATGTTTCCGTTTGGCAACACGACGGTGAGCCCAAGCACGCTTTCGCGCATGGTTCCGTAACGCACGGCATTGGTGCCGGATGCACGCGTCGAGGCCATGCCGCCAATCGAGGCGTTGGCGCCGGGATCTATCGGGAAAAACAGCCCCATGTCGCGCAGATGCGTATTCAATTGCTCGCGTGTGACACCCGCTTCCACCGTACAGTCGAGGTCTTGCGCGCTGACCCGCTTGATATTTGCCATGCGCGAGAGGTCGATGGAAACGCCACCGCGCACAGCTGTGAGGTGTCCCTCAAGCGAGGTCCCGGCACCAAACGCAATGACGGGAACGCTCTGCGCCGCACACAAACGCACGATTTCAGAAACTTCTTGTGTCGTTTCGGCAAAGATCACCGCATCGGGAATTGCAGGCGTGTGATGGGATTCGCCCCGGCCATGCTGCTCCCGCAGGGCCTGCGATGTCGAAAAGCGGTCGGCGAAGCGTTTACGCAACGCCTCGAAGAAGGGGACGGGCAGGGCACTCACTTGGTATCACCGTTGGTTGTCGGTTTGGTATCGACGGATCAAACGTGTGCGATCCGTCGACAATGTCAGGCAGTCAGGCGACCAGCTTTTCACCCTTGAGATGACGCTCCAGAAAAGGCAGGCTGTCCTGCCCCCAGTAAAGTTCGCCATCGTAACGGTATGTGGGCACGCCGAAGACACCTGCGGCCTTGGCGGTTTCGTAGCTGGACGTGCGGATCGCCTGCACGGCGTCGCTGTCGGCGCGTTTCTCAAGCGTTAAAGCGTCAAAGCCTGCGGCTTCCGCGATGGCGCGGCGGACAGCCGGTTGCCCGATGTCTTCACCGCGCACCCAGAAGGCTTCTTGAAGGGCGGCAGTCAGCTTGAACCAGTCTTGACCGGCTTCAATCGCGGCGATGATCATCAGGCCCGCGGGTGCGGGATCCGACAGGGCTGCCCGATTGTCGAAGTTCAGCACCTTGCCACGCAAATCTGCCCAGCGCTTGAGATCCTTGGTCCAGTAGGTCCGGCGTGCTTCCGGGCGATTGCGCGAATAGATCCCGCCATTTTCCTCGATAAGGGGAATGACATAAGGGCGAATGGTGGCGCTGTGTTCTGCCGCCAGAGCCCCAAACGCTTCGAGACCGATAAAGGACCAGGGCGAGCCGATGCTGAAGAAATAATCGATCATTTTTGTCATGCTGTGCTCTTTCAGGAGGATTGTTGGCGCGAAACTGCCGCGTCGAAGACGGCGAGTGCGCACTTGTGCGCAGAAAGGACGGCTTTCGCATCGCGTTCCACCGCGACGGTGGCAAGCGCGCCTTCATAAAGCAGTGAAAGATGCGCCGCCGACTGATCCGCCTGAGGCGTCGAACGCGCCATGATGGAAGCGAATATGTCTCTCACCACCGCTTTGTGCGTTCTCGCGACGCAAACGACGCGTTCTGAATCGCCATGTTCCGCGACTGCCAGCGCGAAGGCACAGCCACGAAATTCGGGGCTGTCCGCCTTTTCATGCAATCGCGTGAAAATCAGCGACAGCTGCTCGCGGGGCGCTATGGTGGTTTCCATCACCTCCTGCAATGAGCGAACAACCCGTTCATGTCGCTCCTGGAGATAAGCTGCCACAAGATGGTCCTTTGAGGGGAAATGCCGATAAAGTGTCGCCTTGGCAACTTTGGCTTCCTCAATGATGCGATCTATCCCCACCGCCCGGATGCCCTCGCTATAAAAAAGCCCACCGGCGGTGGTAAGGATCTGGTCTGATATGGCTTCTCTCATTGCTTTGCTTCAAATCCTCGCTTCATCAATCAAATGACCGCCCGGCCTCCGCTCAGCGTGTTGCAGCAAGAACGGTCTGTCTTGTCTGATGTGTGTTTTCTACCAACGACACGATCGCGTCAAGGGGCAGCGGGGCGGAAAAGCTTGCCTGTTTCGTCAGTTTTCCGGCCAGCGCCTGAACCGCCTCATTATAAGGCGTGGGCTGTCCATGAAGACGTCCTAGCAAAGCAATTTCTCCATTCAGGAAATCGACTTCGCTCGATGTGCCGCGCTTGAAACTCTGCCAGGTTGATTGCTGACCCGGCTGGATGCCGCTGTCCGGCGCTGTGCGCCAGTTCGATATGTCGATGGTGCGTTCCAGGGGCGAGGCAAGTTCATATCCCGCGGCATGAAGCGCGCGCCGCGCTTCTTCCACCACCGCGTCGCCTATTTCATTGCGCAGATCCGTCGGACCGTCGAATAATTCCAGTGCGTTGCGCACATTGTGCAGGAGCTTTGCCGATTTCCAGCGGCGGATATCGGCGCTCGGCTCCGCGAGATAACCGGCGCGATTGAGGTCTGCGGCAATGCGGTGGGCTGTGTCATCAAGGCCAAAGGGGAAGCGCCCGATGGTGACAACGCCGACCTCGGGATCGCCGCCCACGGCCACCTTTCCCGTCTCGGTAAAGCGCGCCGGGGTGAGAATACTGGCGCCATAGACATTGGCGAAAGTGCGAAGCGCGGCCGTCTCGGTTGCAAGACCATTTTGGAACGTGACCACTGGCAGGGCTTGTGCCGCCGGCGCCGAAGAGCCCGATACGCTTCGCCACGACCAGTCATCAAGCGCGTCAGAAGCATCCTGACTTTTGACCGTCAAAAGCAGGATATCGTTCACCGTCAGTTCGGGAGGAGTGGTCAGATCGTAAGCGTTCAGCCTGACCTGCTGTGTGCCAGAGGGGCGCTGGTAATTCAGTCCGTGCTCAATGATATGCCTGATCTGCTCCCCGCGCCCGACCAGCACATATGCGATACCGGAGAACTCGAATTGTGCCGCGAGACTTGCCCCAACCGCGCCCGCGCCGATGATTACATACCGTGTCATCTTGTCTTCCTTGTTCTTCGTGATGTCATACGCCCAGATTCTGACGAAGGGTTTCGTGCTGGTAGTCGTGGTGGAATATGCCGCGACGCTGCAGTTCCGGGATCAGGTGATCGGTGACGGCGGAAAGGCCAAGCTCATATTTCATCGTAAAGGCCAAGAAATTGAAGCCGTCGGTTGCTCCGCGCTCGTAGCGATCCTGCAATTGATCGGCGATGTTCTCCACCGAGCCGATCGGAAACCAATGTCCTGCGCCGCTGGAATGATAGATGATGAGATCGCGAACCGTGCGAACCTTGCCGCTCTCGATCAGATCACGAAAAACGCCGAAGCGCGAGCGGCGTCCTTGTATCTCAGCTGTTTTCGGCAGGTTGTTGACCGGGATTTCATCGTCGAGATCGAGTTCAGCCAGATCAATACCGCCAAACTGACCAGCGAGCGACTTGCGCCCTTCCTCGAAGTCGATATCGTCGATGATCTTCTGCCAGTAACGCTTTGCTTCCTCATCCGTGGAGCCGATAACGGGCGCTACACCGGGCAGGATCTTGATGGAATCCGGCGCGCGTCCATGGGCGCGAGCCCGCGCCTTGAAATCGCGATAAAGGTCAATCGACGGCTCGGTTTCGGTCAGGCCCGTGGTGAAGATCACGTCGGCGACGCGCGCGCCAAGTTCTCTTCCCTCGTTGGACGACCCAGCCTGCGCAAGAATGGGTCTGTCCTGGGGGCTGCGGGAAATGTTGAGTGGCCCCTGTACGGAAAAATGCCGGCTGTTCCAGTCAATGCGATGCACCTTTTCAGCATTGATGATCTGTCGGCCTTTGTCATCATAGCTGAGCGCGTCAGGTTCCCAGCTTTCCCACAGCGCCTGAACTACACCGGCAAATTCCTCGGCGACGGCATATCGGTCATCATGGGCGGGAAGCGGTTTTCCGAAATTTTTCTCACCCGCCGAAGATGTCACGAGATTCCAGCCAGCGCGTCCTTTTGAGATATGATCGAGCGACAGCACCTGTCGCGCAAGATTGTACGGCTCGGTAAAGGACGTGGAGATTGAGCCGATGAGACCGATCCGTGACGTCTTCGCTGCCAGTGCGCTTAGCAAGGTGACGGGTTCAAGTCCCGGTCTCGGCGCTGTCTGACTGGTAACCAGCGCATCGGCCAGAAAAATCGTGTGGATCTTGCCGCGTTCAGCTTGCTGTGCCTGCTCGACATAAGCATCGATATCGAGAAGATTGTCAGTTGGACCCTCGCGCCCTTTTTTCTTGGCCTGTCCCGTTCCGCCCAGCAAAAGACCCAGGACCAGTCCCTGACCGCGCTCGCTCTTGCGGCCTGCCCATTTGTTCGTCATCGCGTTGTCCTCGAAAAAATGTCAGGCGGTTGCATATTCGCGCTGTGTTGTCGTGTGATGCAGATGAATGGGCGTATGGGGTGTTGGATGCAGGCCAAGTGCCACAGGCCCCTGATCCGAGAGTGGGTGAACTTGAACAAAGCCCTTGTGAAGCGATAGTTCCACGTCCACGCCATAGACCCGTTTGATCAGTTCGGGGGAATAAACGTCCGCCGGACGGCCATCGGCGATCACCGCGCCATTTTGAAGAAACACCACGCGATCTGTAAAGCGGGCGGCCTGATTGAGATCATGGATGGCGATGACGCCTGCGACATTGTTCTTGCGCGTCACATCGCGTGCGACTTCCAACGTCTGCCATTGATAGCGGATGTCCAGTGCGCTGGTTGGCTCGTCGAGAAGCAGGATTTGCGGGTCCTGCGCCAGCGCGCGGGCGATGAGAACACGTTGACCTTGTCCACCGGAAAGCTCTGTGACGGCGCGGTCTCCCAGTTCGTCGAGGCCCATCCTGTGCATGGCGGCGTTGACATGCGCCCAGTCTTCGTCGCGAGGCCGGGTTCCAAAATAAGGCGTGCGCCCAAGCAGCACCGCCTCGCGGATGTCCAGCCCGAAGGAAAGCCCGATGGATTGCGGTACATAGGCAACGATCTTGGCAAGGTCGCGCCGCGCGAGCTTCGTGAGATCAGTGCCGCCATTCCAGGTGATCGTCCCTTTGGTCGGACTGTTGATCCCGGCAATCGTTTTGATCAGCGTTGACTTGCCGGAACCGTTGGAGCCGAGAAGGCCGATGAGTTCACCTTTTTCAATGGTCAGGTTGGCGCCTTTGACGACCTGTCTTTTGCCATAGCCAACTTCGAGTGAGGAAATCTGGAGGGTCATTCGATTGCCTTTTGTCGCGTGAGAATGAGATAGAGGAAAATCGGAGCGCCGACCAAGG
Source organism: Rhizobiaceae bacterium (assembly GCA_032057925.1). Taxonomy (GTDB): domain Bacteria; phylum Pseudomonadota; class Alphaproteobacteria; order Rhizobiales; family Rhizobiaceae; genus Brucella. The sequence continues at coordinate 367,526 of DAMCEK010000005.1, read as the reverse complement.
CATCAATGATGCCGACGGGGATGACGCCCGGACTGATGACCAATCTGCCGACGGCATCGGCGATGACGAGAAGCAGCGCGCCGATAATGGCTGAAAATGCGATCAGGAAACGGTGGTTCACACCCACGACCAGCCGCGCGATATGCGGCGCGACCAGCCCGACGAAGCCGATAATACCGGTGAAGGCGATCGTGACGGCGGTGAGTGTCGCAGCTATGGCGATGGTCTGAAGCCTTACCTGTGAGACAGCGACGCCAAGGCTTTTGGCGGAATCGTCTCCGGCGAATGCAATGGCATTCAAGGCGCTGCTGCGGAAGCGGATATAGGGAAAGGCCAGCGCGAGAAGCACGAACAGCGTCAGGACCTGATACCATGCCGAATTGTTGACCGATCCCCATGTCCAGCGAACAATGGCGGCAAGCACTTCATCCTCGGCAAAATACTGGATGCAGGCCGTCAGCGCGCCGAACAGCTGTGAAAGCGCGATGCCAACCAGAATGAGCGTTGTCGCATGCAATTGTCTGGCGGATGCAAGCGCAAGCACCAGTGCGGTGTTGAGGAAAGAGAAAAGCAGCGCGCCGATGACCAGCGATATGGCGGCACTTCCGGCCGTCGCACCGAACAGGACGATAGCGAGCGAAGCGCCAAAAGCCGCAGCCGGTGCAATGCCGAGCGTATAGGGACTGACCAGCGGATTGCGCAGGAGGCCCTGGAACAACACGCCCGCAACCGCAAGCGCTGCGCCGCCGAGGATCGCCAGAAGAATGCGCGGCAGGCGCAACTCCCAGATAACATTCTGCTTGAGCAGCGTTGCCCGGTCGGTCGGAACCGCGCCGATGATTTTTGACCAGAATGTCTCCAGCACATCGAGAAGCGTCGCGCCCGATGTTCCGATCCTGATGCCGATCAACGCGGTAAAAATCACGGCTGCAACACCGATTGCGATCGCTAGTTTCTGGCCGGCGTAACGTTCAAAGGATTGTCCTGACCCGGGCGGTGCAACGGCGTGCAGGGGTTCTGAATGCACTGAGCTCATTGTTTCTCTCGTCTTGGCTGGGGAGGGCGCAATTGTAGTCGGTTGGTTCAACCGCCGAGTTTGTACGCGTAATCGGTGGCAGGCTTTGCCTCAACGCCCTGCGCCTGAAGCCATCTTGCGAAATAGGTGTCGACGTCGACGTCCTCGAAACGCTCGGGATGGAGCCACTTTGCGACCGCGAGTGCGCCGATCTGTTTGCCGAGGGAAGAGAAGAAAAAGTTATTGATGACAAAGACGTTTTTGTCCTGCACGGCCTTGATGGAATTCCAGCCGGGGCGATCCACCACACGCTGGGCCTGTTCGGCAAGCAGTGCCGGATCCCACGGGGTGTAACCCGATGCCTGCCCGTCAACACCGTTGTGAATGATGACATCCGGGTTGCGGTTAATGATCTCTACGGGATCGACCGTGTAGGTATGGACAGAGGCGCTGCCGGTATTGGCGATCGTAATGTCGCCAAAAATGTTCTTGCCGCCGCCCAGAACGATCGTGTCGTGCCAACCCGAACCCGGGAGAGAAGTGACAAAATCCGCGTTGTTTTCAAAGAAAACCTTTTTGGGTTCGACACCTTTCAGTCGCTCGGTAAGAAGCTTGTCGATCTCGTCGTAAAGCGCGGCAAGGTCAGACGCGCCTTTTTCGGCTCCGAATATCTTGCCGATATTTGGCAATTGCGCGCGCAGAACTTTCGGATCCCAGGTACTGATAACGACAACTTCAATGCCAAATGGCGTCAGCTTTTCGACCGCATCCTGCCAGGGTGCATTGCGACGCGTGAAGAACACTTCGGCTCCCGAGCTTGCAATGGTCTCCCAGTTGGGGGAATTGTAATGTCCGGCATCAGGGAGTTCCGCAAATTCAGCGAAATAATCTTTGTTCGCTTTGTTCTTGCCGGGGTTGGATGACTGGTCGATGGAAACGATCTTGTCGCCCGCGCCAATCGCCCTTAAAATTTCCGTCTGGTACCACAGATCGGGATAAACCGCCTTCACAGGCGCCTTGAGGGTCACTTCGCGCCCAAGCTCATCAACGATCGTTATTGTTTGCTGCTCGACAGTTTGGGCTCTGGCTGCTTGCGGCGCGACAAGCCCCGCTGCGATTAATCCAAGAAGACCAAGCGCGTGACGGCGGCCGATATGCTGGCTGAATGTTGGTATGGACTTAGTCATTGAACTCTCCCGTGACGACTGCTTCGCAACGCAATGTCGGAAGACTTCCGACCCTGTGAGAGAAGCCTATGGAGCGGGAGGCACGTAAGAAAGACTGGTCTTTCTAATTATGCTCACTTTGTAGGAAATATCTTTCGCTTGCACAGTTGAGACCAACCAGACCTGTTAGGTGGAGGGCGCTCTCTAGGGGTGCAGGTTTTCGTGGACTCCAAAAATGCGAAGCGCTGGCGCGGGATGCCTTGAAAAGACTCAATCACCACGTTGGCCTAATCAAACATCAATTTTTTTACCTATAAAGGATATTGCCAAGTTGATTGATTTTTTGCTTGTTCTGCCGCAAATTTGTGAGTGTTTTGTAAATGGCCTTATTTCTGGACACAGTTATGCTGTGAAATCCGCAAACAACTCGAATTGCGAATGTTGGTCGTTGGCGAATTGGTTCTCACGGAGCCACTTCAATCCCAGCGATTGTAGCTAAGGCAAAAGATAACCCCAGTCCAAAAAAGTAATCTATGTGCTTATTCATTATTCGCTTCCTTCGCTGATCCCGGAGTTGGGATGGCAGAACGCTAGTCGCGATCTCTGAGATCAATAATTCACGATTTGCTGATCATGGTAAAAGCGGCGCTGTCTAGTCGCCGCTTCTGGATCAAAAATAGTTAGAGGATCGCTATCCGTATTATAGACCGTAGCCACACAAATTCAGAAAGTGCGTTGGAAGCGAACCGTACCCTGTACAGCATCCTTGCCTACGCTACCAGCTTGGCGAAGGGGGTGGTTGCTATCCCACTTGGTATATGAAAATTCCGGTGTGATGGCGAAACCGGGTACAATCGTATAAGCCACATTGGTGGTAACAGCCGTCTTACCCCAATCTTCGTATCCAACCTGCAGATTGAAAGCTGCTTTCTTTGTTGCGTTAAATTTCAACCCACCCCAAGCAGCCCAATCCCCTCCCCATTTTCCATAGTTTTGAACCGTTGTTTCATCGGAGGAATAGGCTCCTTGTGCCCATACTGAAAACCGATCGGTAACGATGAGGTCCCCGCGAACTTTGGCAGACCACTCTTCGATAACTGAATCATAAGCAACCACACCGGCAACGGAACCCCATTTGCGCTTATATTTTAAACCTGCGACGACATGTGGAACATAACCGTCAATTATATATGTATCGCCGCCTTCTTCCAGCGCGACCACGGCGAAAAAACCATTGTCGGCATTGAACGTATAGGAAATTTTACCCGTACGACCATGGCCCGGATTCAAAACCGTATCATTAATGACATTGCCCAGAGCCCCGGTAAATGACTTGAATTCGGTATCGTCTATGCCAACCCGTAATCCGCCAAGCTGAAGATAAAGATAGTCGAAACTAACGTTAGAAGTTGACGAGCCATACTCACGATCTTGTCGTGAGTTGTTGCCATTATAATTGAAACGCATTTCGGCATATGTCAGCAGGGTACCAAGGTCCGTTTCAGATGCCGTCGAGGTACGAAGCGCGAAGCGCGCAAATTTGTCCCAGCCTTTGCGGTCGAACCCGGTATAGGCATCATCGCCGCCCTTAACATCATAGCGGATATAACCTCCGATGCGCAGGCAGGTTTCCGTACCGGGGATATAGAAATACCCCGCACCATAGGCATCACAGACACGTACATATTCCACCGCTTCAGGTTCCGGCACAACGATTGCATCGGCAGCCAAGGCGACAGAAGTGGTGGTCAGCAGCGTCGCTGCAGAGCCGAGGAGAAGGCTTTTAACTGTCATAAAGGGGAACTCCATTGTCATATTTTTTACGAACTAATCCCATAGATGACTAATAATATTATTTTGCAATTATATATTATTTTGTTTTGATAATTTTAATTATCAAGTTTAATGAATGTGTCATTAATGCAACATATATAAAATTGGTTGAAGATATTAATTATTCTATTTTAATAATATTAATTAAAAAATGATTTTTCCCTATTTATGATTGTAAAAATATTATAATGATATAATCAAAACTTAAATAAGATAATTTTTATTGTTGGAATGGTAATTAATTTTCTTCTGGACCGCGTGGCAAACTCATATCCGAGAAGGTTTTTGAGATAGGCTGCAGCACCGAGCCAATTCACCTGTCGAGCTGATTCGTCATACGGGTAACTGCTGTGAATTGAAGCGGCGGGGTTGTGACTGTGAGAGCGGGCAATGAACCTTCCCAACGCTCGACCGTAACCAAACAGCTTTGTGCTGCGCAGCCTTGAGCCAATTCCGACGTGCCAATATCCTGAATCAGGACATTAGGATTGGAATTGCTGTCATTGCCTGCTGCATCGGGGTCGTAAGTTGCACCCGTTGGCAGAAGAACTACCCCTGCCTGAAGCCCCGCATCAAGGCGCGCAACGGCAAGGCAACTGCCCAAAGATGAAGACACGCGCACCGGCCGGCCATTTCCGATCCCCCTTTCCCGGGCATCTTGCGGGTTCATCGTCAGTTGCTCCCGGTCATTGATCTTCAGGGCACGGCTTGCGGCGCCAAATTCAAGCTGGGAATGCAGCTTGCCCGCTGGCTGGGGTGACAGGAGATGCAACTGATTGGGATGCGCCCGCCCTAGCCATTCGGTTGGTTCGATCCATTGCGGATGACCTAGAATACCCGCCAGGCCAGATGCCGCGATACGTGGCGAAAAAAGTTCGATGCGACCAGATGGTGTTTGCAAGGGATTGGCCACAGGATCGGCACGGAAAGCCGAAAACTGCGTATAGGCATTTTCCGGTTCTGGCATCTGGTAGAAGCCACCCTGCCAGAATGTCTCGAAATCAGGTGCCGTAATTTTGCGTTTTGCCAATTTGTCCCGAATCTGATCCCAGGCCTTAACGATCCATTGCTGTGGCGTACGGCCTTCCGTGAACTGATCCGCGCAGCCAAGCCTTTCGGCAAGCCCGGTAAAAATCGCATAGTCGTCACGTGCCTGGCCGAACGGTTCAGGACCGCGGTGCATTGCTGTAATTGTGCTGTCGCGCGATGATCCGCTTATGTCATCGCGCTCCAGCGGAATGGTGGCGGGAAACACGATATCTGCATGCCGGGCCGTGGCAGTCCAGAACATCTCGTTCACGATCACCGTATCAACCCGCCGGAAACCATCTGCGAGGCTCTTGAGATTTTGATGGTGATGGAAGGGATTGCCACCGGCCCAATAAATCAGGCGGATATCCGGATAGGTAATTTTGCCGGTAGCATAAGGAATTTCCTTGCCCGGATGCAGCAACATATCGGTGACGCGCGCGCAGGGTATGCTGATATTCACCGGATTATCGGGCACCGGCACACCGCCAACGGGCGTGAAATAACCCCGGTCGCCGATACGGTGGATTGATCCGTAGCCGAAAGCATAACCGCGTCCAGGCAGACCGATCTGGCCTAATGCGCAGGCAAGGGCAATCAGCGCCCAATAGACCTGTTCACCATTTTCCGCGCGCTGAAGACTCCATGTAGCCGTGAGCATGGTGCGTCGTGTGGCGATTTTCCGGGCGATGGCCCGGATATCGTCGGCATTGATCGCACATAGGGGTGCCGCCCAGTCAGCGTTTTTCTCGATGCCGTCACGTGCACCGGAGAGGTAGCGCTCCAGTTCTTCCCAACCGGAAGTATAGCGGTCGAGAAAGGCTTGATTGACCTTGCCAAGCACACATAATTCCCGAATGAGCGCCAGCAACAAAGCCGTATCCGAGGACGGGCGGATAGGCTGCCAGCTTCCGGCCAATCCTTCGATTTGCGGGTGATCACCGCGAAAAGGCGAGATCGTAATGATTTCTACACCGCCTTTGGCAAGCTTCACCATCTCCGCGGCATAGGAATGGCGTGAAAGGCCGCCGGACTGGACTTCCCAGTTCTTGGCCGGAATTCCACCGAAGGCCAGCATAAGATCGGCATTTTCTGCCACTGCGTCCAGCGAGGTGACATGCGCACGCATGCCTTCGCTGGCACCGACCACGAAGGGCAGCAATGCAATCGCGGCGCCATAGCTGTAATTGCCAATCTGGCTCACAAAACCACCTGCCGACGCAAGAAACCGATGCAGAAGGCTGCGTGCGTGATGGATGCGCCCGGCGCTTGCCCATCCATATGATCCGCCGAAGATCGCGGAATTGCCGTACCTGTCACGAACACGGGCGACTTCATCTGCGGCAAGGTCGAGTGCATGATCCCATTCGACCGATACGAAATGGTCACGCCCGCGCCCTTTTCCGCCATCGCCGTCAAGATAGCCCTGACGAATACTGGGGGTTGCAACGCGCAGGGGGGATGTCGCCATTTCCTGCCAGGACTGGATCCAGCTATTGGGGGCGGGATCCAGCTCGAAAGGGCGGATGCTTTCGAGACGACCATCACGAACCGTCATCCGGAATGCGCCCCAGTGAGAATTGTTCAATATATTTTCAACGGACATATGGGTTCCTACTTCTCGCTGTAGCTACGCAATTGAGGAGCAACGTTTCGCATGAAGGAGGTCAGGCTGGCTGAAGCCTGTGCATAAGGCAGCGGCCCCGGGCGAAACCCGCAGATCACACCGCCGATGCCGAGTTCCTCAAGCTTGAGGAACTCCCCTGTCACGGTTTCGACGCTGCCACAGAGAAAGCCTTGTTGCTCGCCGGGAATGGTGGGGGCTGTGACAGTATTGTCTTTTTCATGCGCAGCCAGCCCCTGCTCGGCGAAAACACGCCTGCGCAGCGCGGCACGGTTGTCCACCGTCTGCCGCATGGCTTCGCCACCCGTCCGCTGCGCTTCAACATCCGTTTCGGCGACATAGACATTGCGCCAGACCCAGCACTGCCCCAACAGGGATTTGATCGTATCCTCGTCAAAACCGGACTCAACCAACGCTTCGCGGTATCGCGAAAGGCGCTTTGAGGTTTCCTGATAGGATTGTGGGCTCATAAGAAAGGGCTCCCCGTTTCGACCACGTTCAATCATGGACTTCTCGCTCGACGCGCCATGGATGAAGCGGGGCGCTCCATGATTGGGCGAACGGGGCCGAAAGGCCGGCGCGTGGATTGTCCAGAACTTGCCGTCAAAGCGGATGGGGCCATCTTCATGAAACGCTTTATGTAAAATGGCTGTTACTTCGTCATAGCGGGCCTGCGCTTCCTCTGGCGCAATATCATAGCCCTGATATTCATAGATGTTGCCATTGGTTCCACGTCCAAGCCCGATGATCAGCCTGCCTTCCGCCAAAGTTTCGAGCAGCGCAAGCTGCTCCGCGAGCCGAATGGGATGATAAAGCGAGGTCTGCAAGACGGCGAACCCGACATTGATCCGGGAAGTCCGGCCAAGAAGCGAAGCGGCAAAAGTTATGGGGTCGACATAGGCGCAATTGCCATCGAAATGATGCTCGGCAAGCCACAACGTATCAACGCCCAGTTCTTCCGAAAGCGTGGCTTCCGCCAGCGTTTCGCGTATGCGTTGAGCATCATCGGCAGCACCGGGGCTTTCCGGGAACAGCATATTGCCGATCTTCATGTTTGGGCACTCCATTCATCTTTATCATCATGGTGGCCCACATGCTTCTGTCCGGGAATTGCTGCCAGCAAAGCGCGCGTATAAGAATGTCTGGGCTGGTCGAAAACAGCATTGATATCGCCCGCTTCCACGCATTCACCGCGATGAAAGACAGCAATCCGCGTGCAGAGGTGGCGGATGACCCCGATATCATGGGAAATGATAAGGTAGGACAGGCCGTGGTTCCTACGTAACTCGTTCATCAGGCGCAGAATATTGGCCTGCACCGACACATCGAGTGCCGAAACGGGTTCGTCGGCAATGATGACCTTAGGATCAGAAATCAGGGCACGCGCAAGACCAACGCGCTGCCGCTGCCCGCCTGACAATTGGCTGGGCAAGCGAGAGGCGAGACTTGCTGACAAGCCGATTTCCGAGAGCACGCGGTCAAGCCGCTCGTTGCGCTCTGTCACCGGCATCCCGCGCTGCCTGAGGGCTTCGGTGATGCTCTCGCCAACACGAAGTCGCGGATTGAGCGCGGCGGCATTATCCTGAAAGACGAACTGAACCTGTTCACGCCAGCGTCGCCTATCCTTGTCTGCAAGGTTTTCAACAGTCTGGCCATCAAACAGGATATCACCGGTATCAGGCTTCTCCAATCCCAACAGCAGACGCGCAAGAGTGGTTTTGCCCGATCCGGTTTCACCGACGATACCGAGCGATTCACCGGCATTCAATTGCAGGAAGACGTTCCTAACTGCGGCCACCTTGCCTGATGTCCGACCGAACAGCTGCCAACCCTTGGCGCCAAAGCTGCGGCTCACATTGCGTGCTTCAATGATCGGCTGGCCTTCGATTGATGGACGCGGGTCAGCGCAAGCCGGATCGTTCAAACGTGCCGGAACGGAATAAAGAAGGCGCTGCGTGTAGGCATGGCCAGGCCGGTTGGTCACACTTTGTGCAGCCCCGTATTCGACGATCTCGCCCTCATACATGACGGATACGCTATGAGCCCGATCGCGGATCACATCCAGGTCATGCGAAATCAACAAAACACCCAGATTCTGCTGCACCCTCAAACGGTCGATCAGATCAAGGATCTGTGCCTGCACACTCACATCCAGCGCGGTGGTCGGTTCGTCAGCAATCAACAGGCGCGGATTGCGCGCCAGTGCCAGTGCGATCACCACGCGTTGCGCCATGCCGCCAGATAGTTCGTGAGGATAGGTACGCAATATGTCGGACGCGCGCGCAAGCTCCACCGAAGCCAGAAGCTTCAACGAACGCCGGCGTGTCTCCAAGGCAGAGAGCGGCTCACGAACTCGTATCGCCTCCCTTAGCTGGCTTCCGACCGTTAAGCGCGGATTAAGGGCACGCATCGGATTTTGGAAAACCATGCCCATCAGGTCCCGCCGGGCAAGTTTCCAGTCACGGGAAGTTGCCCCAGCCATATCCGTGCCTGCGATGCGCAGGACGTTAAAATCCACGCGGGTGGCCGGAGGCGACAAGCCTGCAATAGCCAGCGCCGTCATGGACTTGCCCGAACCGGACTCTCCCACCAGCCCATGTGTCTCACCGGGGCTGATGCGCAACGAGACGCCCCGCACGGCATTAACCACGGACCGCTCCAGCTCCAGCCTCACCTTGAGATCGCGCAGATCCAGAATGTCGTGCAGGATATCAGACATCAAACCGCCCAAACTCAATAGCCATGAATGGAACTTCGCTTTGCAAGGCTGTCGCCCAGCATCTGGGTCGCCAGCAGGAGCAACAGGAGGGCCGCGCCCGGGAATGCCGAAATCCACCATGCTGCACTGAGCTGAGTCTGGCCTTCAGCAACCATCATGCCCCAGTCGGCGGTCGGCGGCTGAACGCCGATGCCAAGAAAGCTGAGGCCTGCCTGCGCGAGCACGCCGGTTGCAAAATTAATGGAAACAGTGACGGCCAATAAGGGTGCAGCACCGGGCAGAACATGACGCCACAGCAAAAACGGTGTGGGAACCAGGGCAAGTCTGGCAGCTTCGAGATAGGCCATCTGGCGCACGCTTTGCACATGGGCGCGAACGACCCTGAAATGCAGCGGCCAGCTTTCTATTGCAATCACCACGATAAGATTGATCAGGCTCGACCCGAAAAGCGCTAGTACAAGCAGGGCGAGCACGAGTCCGGGGATCGACATCTGGATATCGGCAAGACGGCTGAGCAGGCTATCTGGCACGCCGCCAAAATAACCCGCGATAATCCCGGCACAGACGCCGAACCCCATCGCCAGAAACGTCGCGGTCACGCCGACGGCAAGAGGTGGCATTCCACCCCATAATACGCGGCTCAGAATATCGCGGCCGAGCATATCCGTGCCAAAAAGATGGTCAGACGAAGGCGGTTGTAGCATATTCAGGATATTTTGTTGCAAGGGGTCATAGGGAGCAAGCAGCGGCGCGAAAGCCACGCCGACTACGATGATCAGCAAGATGCCCGCGGCGAAGGCTCCTTTGCGGATAAAACTCTGCTTCGGCTTCTTGCTATGTTCCACCGAGGTAGCGGCGTTACGCAAGATCGTTGTTTCAAGGGAATCAATCATCGCTTTTCTGCCCCTGTGGATTGACCATGGCCACGACGATATCCACAATCAGGCTGGCGATAATGTAGGCGAAACAGATCACCATTACGGCGGCAAGGACGACCGGGTAATCGCGATTGTTGACAGAGCGGACGAGAAGTTCACCGACACCCGGCCATGCGAACACTGTCTCGGTGATGACGGCACCCGCCAGTACGCCGCCGATCTGCAGGCCGATCATCGCGATCACGGCGCCGATCGCATTCATCGCGATATGGCGCAGGCGAATACGATGTTCGCTCAGGCCCATTGCACGCATGGTCAACAGATATTCTTCGCCTTCCACTTCCCGTATCGATGTGCGAAACAGCCGGGCAACGCCGGGCACGACATAGAGAGCGAGTGTTGAGACCGGCAAGATCAGATGAAGCCAGCTTGTGTGTCCGCTTGTCGGCAGCCAGCGCAGTTGCAGACTGAAAACCGTGACAAACACGAGGGCAAGCAGAAAGCTCGGCATGGACTGTATAAGCATCAGAACGAGAATAGGAATCTCGCGTAATCGGATGAAACGGCTGTTTGCCGTCCAGTAACCCAGCACGAGCCCGATCACTGAGCCGATGCAAACGGCGCTGAGGCTGAGCAGCAGCGTGTTGGGAACCCGGCGAAAGACTTCGACGAAGGCTGGGCGACCCGTATAGAGCGATTGCGGGAAATTGCCTGAAAGCAGGTTGCCCAGAAATGAATAATACTGAACCCATATAGGCCGATCAAAACCATAAGCGCGCGCAAACTGTGCTATTTCCTCGCGTCCGGCCGTTTCAGGCGCCAGATAGATTGCCGGGTTGCCGGACAGGAAAATCATTAGAAAGACGATCGTTGCAGCTCCCCAGACCGCAACGACAGCGCCTGTCATCCGCTTGAGCAGAAACCGTAAGCGCAATGGCGAGCGCCACGTGCCTGTGCGCGCAAGCAGCCATTGCTTCAAGGGTGCTGAAGCGGCCTGGTCCGTTGTGTCAAAGGTTGTCACGTGCTGAATATCCTGTCCGCAGACCAGTCTCGAACATGGTGCATCCGAGACTGTATGACATTGCTAAGTTGAAGCGCCGGGCGTCAGTTTGGTTTCATTTCCGTTGCCCGGATCCAGTCATCCGAACGCGGCGACCAGTTCACCCGCTTTGAAACCGCGTAGGTTTGTGGTTGAAGCCAGAGAAAGCCTACCAGCGCATCCTCCACCGCAATCCGGGAAGCCTCATGCGCCGCCGCAATCATGCTTTGCGTGTCAGTCGCGTTTTCCACCTTTGCTACAGCATCGTCGAAACGCGTTGGCTGCGGTCCAAAACTGAGCGGGCTTTTGCTTGTATACTGGCGCAGCAGCTCGGCAGCGGTATTCGCCTGCGACGTGAAACCGACATAGGTAATATCGGGCGCTTCTTCAGGCGTCAGATTGCGTATGGCATTCCATGCGGAATTCGGGATCAGGTTGATCGTGACAGTAATACCGACCTTGGATAGCTGATCTGCCAATATCTGCACGATGGGCGCAACACTTACGAACTGACCTTCTGCCGTGGTCGTAAGACCGAGCTTCAGCCCGTCAGCGTAACCGGCCTCGGCCAGAAGTGCGCGAGCCTTTTGCGGATCATAGGGCCAAGCTGCGAGGCTCGAATCATAGCCTTCGGTTTCAGGGCTGAACACCTGCGTGGTGCCAGCTTCGACATGGCCACGAAACACCACTTTGGTGATCGCTCCCTTGTCGATGGCATAGTTGATGGCCTTGCGCACCCTCACATCTGCCAGCGCAGAATTTTTGTAGTTGAATTTCAGGACCTGATAGCGCTGACCGGCACGCGCGCCGATCCTGTAATCCGGCAGGTTTTCAAGCTGGGGAAGATCGAGTGGATCGATATGCAACGATGCGGTGATTTCGCCCGCTCGAATTCCTGCGATGCGCGTCGCCATGCTTCCGATGCCACGATAGACAACATTTTCGAAGGCAGGTGCGGAACCGTAGAAATCCGGGTTGCGTTTGAGCACGATATCTCCGCCGACTTCATAGCTGACCAGACGATAGGCGCCCGAGGCGTTGACTTCCACTTTTGGGTTGGATTTCTCCGCCCATTTGGGTTCGATGAAAAACCACCAGCTTAGCCGCCGCGGAAGATCAAGCCATGGTGTTTTGGTTCGTATCACGACTGTGGTTGCGTCCGCCGCGGTGAGAGAGACGATATTGTCAAAGCCGGTATTCGCCGCCGCCTTGACTGCTGGATCATTCATACGCTTGAAATTCCAGACAACCGTGTTCGCGTCGAGAGGTTCGCCATTTTCAAAAGTGGCGCCTGAACGCAGCTTGAACGTGAACTCGGTTGGTGAATTCACCTGCCAGCTCTCGGCCAGATCACCCGCCAATGTTCCATCGGGCTGGATGGTGGTGAGCGAGGAATAGACCTGACTTAGAACCGTCAGGGCGTGATTTGTGCCGCGCGCCTGTGCCGGGTCCAGACTTGATACCGGCGTTGTCACGATAACGATTGGCGTCTCTTGTGCTTGAGCGCCTGGTACGGACCCCAGAAGCGCAAAAGCCAATGATAAGCTTAGCCCAAAGCTAATCCATGCGGCCTTGATATGTTTTTTGGGCATATTCTTCATTCCAGACTCCGAAAACGGGGTATTGATGCAATTGTTGGGTCAGGTCAGGTCAGGTCAAAGAGGCTCGGCTATTCCCAAGTTTTCACGTAAGGTTTCGCCTTCATATTGCGTTCGATAATATCCGGCCGCCTGTAGTGCAGGGACCAGAAGCTTCGTTATGCGTTCGGTCCCGCCAAGCTGATAAACGGACGAAATGTTGAAGCCGTCGGACGCATTGCTGGCAAAGCGATCATAAATCTGCTTTGCAATGTTCTCAGCAGAACCGATCGGAGACCAGTGCCCGCCGCCATTCAGGTTTGCTTCCACGAGCTGGCGCAACGTGTATTTTTTTTCCACCGACCAGTAACGGAACATCTCATATCGCGACTGATGACCATTCGTAGTCGAAGGATCGGAAAAAACAGAAGCCGGCAAAACATCATTCGGCTCGAACTCGTCAATGGGCACATCCGGCAGCATTTTTTTCAGCTTCTCGATACCAACATCAATGTCTATCAGGTCGTTTAGCTGTTTTTGCAGGTAAAGGGCGTCCGCTTCCGTCTCGCCGATGACCGGAATACATCCGCTCAGGATTTTAAGGTCGTCGGGATGACGGCCGAAAGCACGGACGCGTGTTTTCAGATCGGTATAATGGGCCTGCGCCTCTTCAAGGGAAGGTCCAAGTGCATAGACGAGATCGGCATATCTAGCAGCGAGATTCTTGCCGTTATCGGATTGTCCCGCCTGAGCGATGACGGGTCGGCCCTGAGGTGGGCGCGGGATGTTGATCGGGCCCCTGACCCGGAATATTTCGCCCTCATACAGATCGCAATGAATCTTGTCGGGGTCGGCAAATATGCCTTTCTTGCGATCCAGAACCAGCGCATCGCGATCCCATCCGCGAAAGAGGTGACTGACGACTTCGGCATATTCTTCCGCTCTTTTGTGACGATAGACATGATCGGGAAGTTCGGGCAGCCCGTAATGTTCCGCACCGCCATAGGATGTCACCATGTTCCAGCCTGAGCGTCCGCCAGATAGATGGTCGAGCGAGCACATCTGGCGAGCGACATTGTAAGGCTCGGTGAAAGAGGTTGAAAAAGTCGCAATCAGACCGATTTTGCCGGTAGAAACAGACAGGGCGCTTGCGACCGAAAAGGCCTCCAGCATGCGCACCGGACGGGTTCTCACCGTTTTCTGATCATGGTCAGCGCTATCGGCCAGAAAGATCATGTGCATCTTTGCCGCTTCGGCGAGCTTTGCGGCCGTTACATATGGGCGAATGGTATAGGTGTCCTCGACACAACTATCCGGCATGCGCCAGCCGGATTGATGTTGTCCCGCAGCATTGACAAGAAGCGATAATACCAGCTTCCGTTCGGGTCGGTTCACGCTCATCTTCTCATCCCTGCCTGTGGCTTGAAGTAGCTTTGGCAAGGGTTAGTTCTGCAGGCACCCGTGATTGTGGCGACGTTAAATAACCGGACTGATAGCGGCTTGCGGGCTTGGATAAACCAAACGAGTCACGCAGCGTATGTCCCTCATAGGCGGTGCGATAGATGCCGCGCTTTTGCAGTTCGGGCACAACCAGATCCACAAATTGATCCAGCGGTGTCGGATAGTAGGGAAACATCAGATTAAACCCGTCCGCCGCGCCTGTCTCGAGCCATTCCTGCATCGTATCGGCAATGGTTTGCGGAGAACCGACTGTAATCAGATGCCCCCCGGCTGTGCCAAAATAATTCGCGACTTCGCGAATAGTGAAATTGTGTTTGCGGGCAAGGTCAACCATGATTGCCTGCCGTCCCTTGGCTGAGTTCGTAATCCCCAATTCCGGCAGCGGACCATCGAGCGGATAGCTTTCAAGATCAACGTCACCGGCATGGCGTGCCAACAGCAGGCGAACGAGCCTGTCGGGCAGGAGGGAAGCGAGTTGAGACGAAAGCGCACGCGCCTCTTGGTCGGTTCGCCCTACGATAGGCAAGATACCCGGAAGAACTTTCAGCTCATGAGGCTCGCGTCCGTATTTCGCCATCCGTGCATGCAGGTCTTTTCGGAACGCCCGGCCCTGTTCAATGGAAATCTGGGCTGTGAAGACGACATCAGCGGTGCGAGCCGCAAGTTCCATACCCGCTTCTGAAGAACCGGCTTGGGAAACGATTGGCCTTCCCTGCGGAGGACGCGGAATATTCAAAGGCCCTCTGACCTTGAAGAATTCGCCTTCGTGATCGAGGAAATGCAGCTTGTCGATGTCGTAATAAATGCCACGTGCCTTGTCACGGAGCAGAGCGCCATCTTCCCAGCCATCCCACAGGCCTGCAACCACATCCAAGAACTCCTCGGCACGGCGATAACGTTCCGCATGGGGCACATGCGCATCAAGACCGAAATTGGCCGCCTCGTCCTCGATCTGCGAGGTGACAAGATTCCAGCCCGCACGGCCTTTGCTGATATGGTCGATTGTGGCGAAACGGCGTGCGATATGAAACGGCTCGTTGTAAGTGGTAGTGGCGGTGGCCACGAGCCCGATTTTCTCCGTCAGGACAGCGAGCGCCGGCAACAGACTCGCAGGATCAAGATGCACGGGGCGGCCAAGCTGGGCGCGTTCACGTTCGCCGCTTTTAATCGCTTCACTGCCAATGACTGCAGAACTGTCCTGAAAAAAAACCGTGTCGAACAAGCCACGCTCGGCTGTTTGCACCTGCTTGAGATAGTGGTTGAAATCGACGTCGCCTTCGGGTTCCGCATCGGGATGCCGCCAGCCGCCAAAATGACTGCCGGGGACAAAAAGGAACAAACCGAGATGCAGCTTCTTGCTCATCAATATGCTCTTTTCGATATTTGATGCATGAGAATGCAACGCATTGCCTTGGGGCCTTTTGCAACATCGGCAACGAAAGGCCGGTCGCAGCGCGGCTTTAACGCTGATAATCGGGGTGAGAACTGCGCCGTCACGATTTTTCCTTCGTCAGCAGATTCTTCAGCGGACGTCCTTCCAACCAGGCCGAAAGATTGTCGCCCAGCAACTTCACTGTGCTTTCGATGTTTGACGGTGCATTCCAGGAAATATGCGGGGTCAGGCGGACATGCGGATGCGTGTAGAGACTATGGCCTTCCGGCAGAGGTTCCGGTTGCGTGACATCAAGCGTTGCCGCCGAGACAAGTTGCTTATCGAGTGCCGCCGCAAGGGCCTCGTGGTCGACAAGCCCGCCACGGCTGACATTGATCAAATGAAGACCGGGCTTGGCCTTTGCCAGAATGGAAGCGTCGATGATATTCTGCGTTTTACTATTCAAGGGTGCACAAACAACAAGATGATCGGCAGTTGAAACCAGATCGGAAAGGTCTTTTGCCTGTAGGATCCCCGTATCACCCGGAATAGTCGAATGCCGGGTCAGGGCGCTGATATGCATGCCAAAGGCCTGCGCGCGCACGGCAACGGCTTTGCCGATCGCACCAAAGCCGAGCAAGGCAAGGCGACGGCCTGCGACTTCACCAAGGGTTCTTTGCGTCCAGTCTTCCGGGCCGCGAATGACGGGGCGCTGGAAGAAGCCTTTCTCATGCGCCAGAATTGCTGCCAGCACATATTCCGCTATTGCATCAGCAGTGATACCGCGCCCTGTTGTGAATGACGGCACCGCAAGCGCCCAGTCAGGGAAAGCGTCCACGCCGGCTGAAAGGCTCTGTATCCAGCGCAGATGTCGTCCCCAGCCAACGGGTGCGCTGGAAGGGGCGGATTTCCAGCCGATCACTGCCGTGAACAGGATTTCTATCCCATCCGGAACCGCCCATACCGGGCTGCCCTGCGCAATCGGTACCAAGCGCGGTCGGGCTGGATGGCGCTCCAGCGCCTCCAAAAGTTCGGGCGCAAGATTGCAAGCGATAATCGGTCTATCTGCTGCATTGGTAACTGGTTTCAAAGTCGCATTGCGCGTCAAGGTGGATGCCATGGTACTATCCGATCGCAGCCATAGCCTGGCCGTTCAAGGGGAGATTTCTGTTGCCTTGTGCAGCCTCGAATGCGGCAAAAGATGCGCGACCCAGAATCGACAGCACCGTATCTTCCTGAGGCGCATGCACCGTGATCGACTGGATATTGCGAAAATGACGCTCGAGGGTCAGATCTCCGCTCAGGCCCGGATTACCCAGAGAATGTACTGCCAGACTGACCGCCTGCTGGTTGTAACGTGCTGCGGCTAGTCTTGCGCGAAGCAAGTTTTCCGGTTGATCGGCGGCATGTTCGACCGCATGCATGATGAGCTGTCGCGCACTGCCGACAAGCAGGTCGATTTCACCGGCAAGCGTAATGAAACGTTCGGTGCTGGCAAGCGGTTTGCCCAGATTGGTCGGTATCCTGTCCAGGGTAAATTGCAGGAAAGCGTCGCGCGCTGCTTCAGCAACACCAAGGTAAATGGCACTGACCATGAGATTGGTCAGGGCACCGGCACGATTGTCCTGCTGCGCAAGCGATGGATCAGTGAGGCCTATGACATCTTCTGGCGGAACCTGCACCTCATGAAACACGACATCATGCGAACCAGTCGCGCGCATGCCGAGGTTCTTCCAGTTTCGAATAATGGTGATACCCGGTGTATCACTGCGTACGATGAAGGTTCCTACCCGCGCCGGCTGTTCATCGGTTCGTGCCCAGACCAGAAAATAGCTGAGCCCGTCGGCGCCGGTCACAAAGCGCTTGGCTCCACTGATGCTCCATCCATCGGTTGTCCTGCGCGCCACTGTCGCTGGCAAGCCACCGCGCGCAGGGGAGCCAAGTTCCGGCTCTCCACGTGCACTGTTGAGAAGAACTGGGCGATGCACAGCCTCCTTAAGCACGGCACGATAGGTCTCGAGAGGCCAGAGATTACCAAGTCGCTGCTGACGGTGGATCAGGAGCGTCATTGAACTGATAAGTGCCACGGACGGATCACCCCGTCCCAAAAGCGCAAGCAATCGCGTCAATTCAATATCGGAAATACCGGCACCGCCGTCAGCTTGCGCTACGGTTTGCTCCAGTAACCCCGCCTTATGAACAGCCGCGATGCCCGCATGGGGAAAATTACCGTTGAGGTCGGCTTCAGACGCACGCGCGGCCAATGTGTTGATGACAGGCGCGAGATCTCGAGCCTCTTCAAATCGTAATGCCATATCAGCCGTTCACCGCTAGCGCGTCTGCACGCTCTGCCAGTTTTTCGCGAACGAGTGGCAGGACATAACGACCGTAATCGATGGCGTCATTCAGATTATCATAGCCACGGATCGATACGAGATCAGCACCCAGATCGAAATAATCCAGAATGGAATCGGCAACCACATGAGGCGTTCCGACAAGCGCAGTCGATGCCCCGCGCGCATTGGTGGCCGTTACGGGTGCGTACCAAAGTGCGCGATCCTGAACTTCACCACGACCTGCGATTTCCAGGAGACGCTGCGATCCGACATTTTGCGGTGCTCCGGGGCTCAATGGGCGCGTCGGGTCACCATTGCTGTAATGTGCCTTAAGCTTTGCCAGAATACGGTGTGCCTTCTGCCATGCAAGGTCCTCCGTTTCCCCTATGATGGGGCGGAACGTGACCCAGATACGGGGTCGATCCTGCCTTCCGGCTTTGGCTGCTGCAGCATTGATTTTGACTATCTGTTCACGGGTTTCTGCCAGCGGCTCGCCCCAGAGACCAAAGATATCCGCAAAGGCGCCACCAATTCGATAGGCGTCCTCAGATGATCCGCCAACAGAAACCGGAATGGTACGCGCATCCGGCAAGACCTTGTTGCTAAAATCCTTGAACTGATAATGCGCGCCCTCAAAATCGAAAGGTTCTGATGAAGACCATGAGCGGCGCAGGATCTGGATATATTCCTCAAGACGCAGATAACGATCCTTCTTTGCAAGGAAATCGCCTTCGCGTTCCTGCTCCGCATCGTCGGCGCCGGCAATGAAATGCACTACGACCCGCCCTGGCGCGATTTGATCGAGCGTTGCAAGCGCCTTTGCCGCAACTGTCGGATAAACCGTATTGGGCCGAAGCGCGATAATGGTACGTATCTGGCTCGTGTTTGCGAGGACGGTCGCCGCGAGTGTGAACGGGTCGAAAGAAGACGAGTGATACGGAAGCAGCGTGTACTCGAAACCGGCGTCATCCAGGGCACGTGAATAGCGCAGAAAATATTGCAAATCGAGCCGCTCTCCAGCCCTGGGATCAAGGTCAGTTGATCGATTTGGATAACTGATGCTGATAAATTCCAGCGCCATCTGCGGTTCCTTTTCACCATCGAGGATGGGCAAGAAGGTAGTCAGACCTGTCTGTCTTGTCTATTCTTTTTTTCTGCGCGTTTAAGCGTTTATTTTTCTTGAAATCAGTGAGTTATGCAAAAAATTGCTCGTTTTGCATGAGGTGACAACAGCCTTCCTGGCTGATTGATCATTGGATGCATATGGAGGCGATAGATTTCATCTTCAGAAAATTGAAACGCCCTAACGCTCATTTCGAAAGACTATTTCGCAAATTTTCGGTGTTTATAGATGTCCAAAATTCGCTTGGCTTTTGCCATTGCTTGCGATGGCTATCCTGAAGAAGCGCAGTGCAGCCGACATTTCGGGTGCGGCGATGTCGGCAGAAACGACAGAATCCTCTTGTCTAAGCCAATGTGTAATTTTCCAGAACGCTAGGCTGTGTGGGCGAAGTGACTCAGGTATAGCTTTTGGGTTTTTCGGAGGAATAGGTTCTGTTTCATATATATTGCCGAGTGATTAAGGAGGTTGGCGATGTCGACAAAGATGGCCGATACGGATTGGACGAACGCGCTGGAAATTTTCCGGGCTTACCTGCCCCGATGCAGGCGCAAAGCCGCAGACGACCGGTTGTTTCTCGAAGCAATGCACTTGTTCACAGTGGAGAATGTGCGCTAGCGCGCGTTACCAGAGCGTTTCGGCCACTGGAACTCCGTATAGGAGCACTTCAATCGGCTGAGCAAGGCGGGAGTGTTTGAAACCTTCTTCGATACATTAGCCGCGATGAGCACTTCCGCACACCTGATCCAGATGTTCGATTCTCCGATTGGACGTCCCCATGTCTCGGCTGCCGGTGCAAAGGCGGGCAGCAAGATCAGGTGCTCGGACGCTTGCGCGGCGGGTTCACGAATAAAATCCACGCCAAAGCAGACAAGTCAGGCCATCTCATAGCGTTCGATCTGAGCGGTGGCGAAGCGCCGAATACAAAGCACTTCGAGATGCTACCCTTGCAGATAAGAGCTATTGCAGCAAGAGCAATCGCGCGGTTGAAAGGGTGCGTGATATCGCTCCCGTCGTTCCACATAAAACCAACGAGAAAATCAAGCCATCTATCTTTGCAACGACCCTCTATAAGGTACGGGCACGTATCGAACAGAGCTTTGGTCGGCTAAAGCGCTTTAAACGCGTGGCCCTGTGATGCGAGAAAACCCAGCAAAATTATCGCTCCATTATAAGCTTCGCCGCTGCACTATGTTTGATCAAATTCGTCCAAACGGCTTAAGATCGTTTGGATTTCTCTTCAAATTATTAGTTACGAAGAGATTGTTATGCCCCCACTAAAGAGCTTGTATCGGTTCGTCCACATGAATAGACATTAGTGTGGTTTTCGAGTTCATTATGGGCTGTCAAATTCGAATATTTCAACTGAGGCTGAGCGCATCATGAGTCAGACAAGACTGTTTTCTCCTATCAATATTGGTGATTTGAAACTTAGCAATCGTATTGTCATTGCGCCGATGTGCCAGTATTCCGCAGAAAATGGTGAAACTACAGACTGGCATCTCATGCATCTTGGCAATCTCGCTTTGTCGGGTGCGGGCCTACTCACCATCGAAGCGACGGCGGTTACTCCAGAAGGGCGCATTAGTTACGCGGATGTCGGCCTTTATTCGGACGAATGTGAAGCTGCGTTGGAGCGCACTCTCTCAGGCATTCGTAAGTGGTCGAATGTGCCCATAGCTATCCAGTTGGCGCATGCAGGACGCAAAGCGTCCACGGACCTGCCATGGAACGGCGGAGCCCAGATCGCTCCCGATGACACCAATGGCTGGCAAACGATTGCACCTTCCGCCTTGCCTTTCAGTCCGAATGATAATGCGCCGGTAGCAGCCGACAAGGATAGCCTGAAAGCGCTTCGTGATGCGTTTGCCGAAGCTGCGCGCCGTGCTGGCCGTCTTGAACTGGATGCAGTTCAGGTCCATGCCGCGCACGGTTATCTTCTGCACCAGTTCCTGTCACCGCTTTCAAACCGGCGGGAGGATGAATATGGTGGCTCTCTGGAAAACCGCCTGCGCTTTCCACTCGAAGTCTTCGATGCCGTTCGTTCAGCCTTCCCTGCCGAGCGGCCTGTGACGGTGCGCGTTTCCGGCACCGACTGGGTGGAGCAGGGCTGGGATATTGAGCAGACCATTGCCTTCGCGCAGGAACTCGAAAAGCGTGGTTGTGCTGCCATGGATGTTTCCAGCGGTGGTCTTGATGTACGTCAGGCAATCCCCGTGGGACCAAGCTATCAGGTGCCGCTTGCAAGGGCTGTGAAGGCAGAAGTAAACATTCCGGTCATGGCCGTCGGCCTGATCACGGATTTTGAGCAGGCAGAGGCCATTTTGGCAACGGGCGATGCCGACCTTGTAGCATTCGCGCGTACGGTTTTATATGATCCGCGCTGGCCATGGCATGCTGCGGCCCATTTCGGGGAAAGCATTGAAGCTGCTCCGCAATATTTGCGCAGTCAGCCGCGCCAATTCCGTAATCTGCTCGTTCAGTCAGCCTGAAGTGCAGAAAGGCGCTGGGCCAGATCCTCGCCTATGATCAAACCTTCTGTCTCGGTTTTTGCCCGGTTGGCGTGTCGCCGCTCACCGGGCAATCGTACAGCGGGATCAGAATGAAGATGTGAGACGAAGTCCGAAAATCGTTCCATAGTACTGTTCCCCGATGTGGCTTCGGGCGATAACACCAGCAAAAACTGACCGGCATTGGAACTCGCGGCACCTGGATAGGCGGAAGAGCGGTCTTCAAAACCGAATGCAGCCCCGGTCATGGCCGCCGCCATCACTTCGACCATCATGGCGATCGATGCTCCTTTGTGGCCACCAAATGGCAGCAAGGGACCACCCGCCATAATTTCGGAAGCGTCCGTGGTGGGAAGCCCGTCACGCGTCAGCCCCACACCTTCCGGCAATTCCTTGCCCTGTTGGGCATGAAGTCTCACGTCACCGAGCGACAGCAGGCTTGAAGCCTGATCGAAGGTGATTGCGCCGCCTCTCCCGTCGGGAAACGAAAAGGCCATGGCATTGGTACCGATCAACGCTTTGCTTGCGCCATAGGGGGCCATACGTGGGCGCGAATGGACGAAGTTGAAGGCAATGAAACCCATTTCTGCCAAAGGCTCGATGTCACACCATAAAGCACCGATATGATGGGAATTGCGTGCAGAGAGCGCAGCCATGCCTTCACGACGTGCCATATCAGCGAGCTGCTCGCGTGCAAGCTTCGCTGCGACAGGCGTGAAGCCGTTATTGCCTTCCACGCGTAAAATACCGCTTCGGACTTTTGCAATGTCGGGCAGGGCGGCGGGGTTTGCCCATCGCGCCCGGATGGAAGCGATATGATCGGGAAGGCGTGCCAAGCCATGACTGCGCACGCCGTCACATTCGGCACGCACAAGACAGTCCGCAATGATGTCAGCAACGCGATTATTGGCGCCGTGTTTGATCAAAATGGCCTGAACAAATTGCAGGGCTTCATCTTTTGATATGTGTCTGTTCATGGGACTGTCCGTGAATGTGATATCTGAGTGGATAGCAGAGTGTCTTTCTGCGCTGGATACCTTGCTTCATATCGTTATTTCCAGCAAATTCTGAGGCATTTCTTTCATAGCAAATCATGGATTTTAGGATTTGCGTCGCATGCCATAAAAATTAGAATAATATTCTTTATATTCAGTATGATATAGTATCTATTACCGCGCAGTTCTGGCTGAGCTGTGTCATTGAAATGTTTGATTTCTAATATGACCACCCGTACGGGTGCATGCGTGAATGCCAGAGCATTATGAAGCCATCTTTCCTGCTTTCTCCCCGCCAGCAGCCTGTGTCTCATTACTTTGATCAGCGGGCTGGAAGTGCACCTGAAACACACCCTTTTGAGACCGATGCAAAAGCAGATGTGATTGTGGTTGGTGCAGGCTTCACTGGTCTTTCGGCCGCTTTGACATTGGCTGAAGCCGGTGTTGATGTGCGTGTTTTGGAGGCGCGGCATATCGGTTGGGGTGGTTCGGGTCGCGCATGGGGACAGGTTGCGGCTTCCGCCAAATTCATGCCAGCGCAGATAGAAGCAGATTTTCCTTCCGATGTTGCGGAGCGCATTAATCATGCTGCAGCGCATGCGCCCGACCTTGTTTTCGGTCTGGTCGAAAAACATCGCATGACGTGTGACGTGGTGCGCACGGGCAATCTGATTGCAGCCCATATACCCTCGAAAGAGGCCGGTCTGGCAAGAACCGTTGAGGACCTTGTACGACGCGGATATCCGGTCGAGTTGCTGGAAGGCGATGCCTGCCGGGCTGTGACGGGTAGTCCGCGCTATCGTATAGCGCTTCACGATCACCGCGGTGGGTCGCTCAATCCATTGGGCTATGCCCGAGGACTGGCACGCGCGGCAATCGGGGCTGGTGCGCGTATTCATGAAGATACTCCCGTTCTTGGATTACAACGTGAGAAAAAAGGCTGGGTCGGCAAGACGAATGGCGGGGAGATAAGGGCTGAGGCAGTTTTGCTTGCGACCAATGCCTTTACGAGTGACGCGCTTTTCCCCGCGATAGGGCGCGAGGTTTTTCCTGTGCGCGCTTACCAGATTGTCAGCGAACCATTGAATGAAACACAGCGCGCGACCGTATTGCCGGGTCGTCAGTCGTTAAACGATACGCGCAAGCTTTACTCCGGTATCCGCATCTGGCCGGATGGGCGCTTGCAGATCGGCATTGATGGTCCGGCTTTTTCCATGGATGGCAAGGCTTATGTGCACTCTGCCATTCGCCGGATCGAAATGACATATCCGCAACTCAAAGGCCTGAAATGGGGAGAGAGCTGGGGCGGCTGGGTCGATATGACGGTGGATGAATACCCAAAGCTCCACGCACTCGCACCCGGTCTGTGGTCTGGCTACGGTTTCAGCGGACGTGGTATCGCGATTGGCACGATCATGGGGCGCGATCTGGCAGCCCACGCATTGTCGCGGCCCGAGGATGCCGTGCATCCCGTCAGTCCGTTGCAGCCTAAAATCTGGCATGCATTTCATCGGCCTTTGATCTCTGCGCTCATCAACTGGAGCAGGGTTCACGATAGAGTTTCTGACTTATTCTATTCAAAGCTTGGGGAAAAACGCGGGCCTGAATAAAGCCCACTGAATTGCCGATCCATTGGCTTGATGCCTAATTCCTGATTATCAACAAGGACAGAAAATGTTTCCCATTGTCGAGTTTAACCGTTCTGAGACCCGAAGCGCCGCTTTTCTGCCGTGGGTAGACGAAGACAACGCAGATCTGTCGAAGAATGCCTTCTTCAAGCGTGGCTTTTATTACACGCGTAACGATGAACATGGCATGTTTGCAGGCGAGGCTGTTCTGCGCGCTTTCGATGGCGAGATTGCCAGCCTGCCGGTCGAATTGTTTTTGATCGTTGTAGAGGGTGAGGTCAGCGTTACAGACGCCAAAGGGCGTGTGACGAAGCTTACCAAGAACGAGACAGCAGCATTTCCGCGTGGGCTTCGCGCGCATTGGAAACAGGGCGAGAATACGCGCATTTTCTTCATGCTGCACGCTGGTGAGACTGCCCCGGTTGCAAATGCGGAGGAACTTGCGGTTGTGGTTCCACAACTCGATGAGAAACTTGATGCCATCGATGGCCCCGCTGCCGATCTTATTTTGACGAGCCCAAGACCAACTGTCGGCCGCAAGGTCATATACACAAGCAATGGCGGGTATTTTTCCGTCGGCCTTTGGGAAGCGACCGCCTATACCCGCAAACTTGCTGCATTCGGTGACTACGAGTTGATGTATTTCATCAAAGGTGACGTGGAAATCACCAATGCGATTGGTGAAAGCCGCCTGTTCAAACCCCATGAAGCCTTTCTCGTTAACCGCAGCGTTTCCAATGCCTGGAAGACGACCGGTTACATCCGTAAGGTTTATTGCAAGGTTCATGTGAACCCTGTCGTCTGAAAACACCCCAATCCTTCATTCTCCCAAGAAAGAAATGACAATGAACAGACGTAAACTTTTAGGTGCTGCTCCATTCGCAGCCATTGCAGCAGGCGCCGCTGCAAGCTTTGTTACGCCCGCTGTCGCACAGACCGCTTCCGGTGACAGTACATGGGATAAGGTTACCAAGAACAAGGTTTTGCGAATTGGTGCCGCTCTCCTTGAGCCATGGTATTTCAAGGACACCAGCAATTCTGATGCGCCGGGTGCGGTTGTCATCGGTGACACGACATGGCGTGGCATTGGCCCTGCCATTGCCAAAGAAATCGCTGATGCGCTGGATGTCCGTCTTGAAATCGTTGAAACGACCTGGGGCAATGCCGTTGCCGGCTTGCAGGCTGATCAGTTCGATGCATTCTTTATGCTTGATGCGACACCTGCCCGTGCGGTTTCAGTCGACTTCGTACAGACCCCGATGCTCTGGTATCCGATGGCGTTGATTGCCAAGGACGATATTGATGTCACCAACTGGGCCGATCTCAATGACCCGAAATATTCTGTCGGTGTCGCGCTCGGTACCAATTCGGATGAATATCTAAGCTCGGTTGCACCGAAGGCCAATATTGCGCGCTTCCAGAACAGTGCCGAAATCTTTGCCGCCTTCCAGTCCGGTCGTACTAATGGCGGGATCATCTCGGCAGTGGCCGCAGATATTGCGCGCGCACGCATCGGCTTTGGCAAGACCATTGTTCTCAAGCCTGCCGTATCCATCCCCGGTGGCGTTGCCGTGCGCAAGGAGCCGGATGCCCGCTGGCGTGACTTCCTGAATGTCGCGGTCTCCTATTATTACAATACCGGCAAGACGCAGAGCATCTACGAGGATTTCCTGCGCTTCCGTAAGATCGACCCGGCAACAGCGGTTCCGGTACAGCGCGAACTCTGGAAATAACAAGAGCGTTGCGCGGGTGAAAGCCCGCGCACGCGTTGAAAAAAGACGCATGCAGCCAAGGATATCTCGATGAGTTATCAATGGGATTTCGATCCCGTTTTTAGAAATTATGATCTCCTCATCGAAGGAGCTTATGGCACGCTTGTGTTGGTGGTACTGTCGATGATCGTAGCACTGCCGCTCGGTCTTGCGCTGGCATTGCTGCGGCTTTCGCGTATCCCGTTTCTTTCGCAGGCGGCGGCGGTCTATGTCGAGATTTTTCGCGCGGCCCCTGCGATTGTTCTGATCTACTGGTTCTTCTTTGCCCTGCCGATGATCGTCGGTCTCAATTTTTCGCCGACCACAGCGGCGGTGCTGGCCGTCGGCCTGCAATCGGCGGCTTTTTTCTGTGAGGTCTTTCGTTCCGGCATTGGCGCTGTCGCCAAGGGACAGTGGGAGGCTGCACTTGCCCTTGGTATGAAAAGGCGCTCGCTTTTCACGTCGATCATACTGCCGCAGGCCATGCGTAACATGTTGCCGATTTTCCTGACCCGCGTCATTGACCTTATCAAGACCACAACGCTGGCCTCGATCATTACCTATGGTGAGATCGTTTACAAAGCTTCGCTGATTTCCTCACGCACCTTCCGCCCTATTGAAACCTTTACCGTGCTCGGTGGCATTTTCTTCGTGGTGATTTTCATTCTCAGCATGATTTCGCGCGGGTTCGAGCGGCGTCTTCAGAAGGCACATATCCGATGAATTATCGCTGGGATTTCTCGTTTCTGCTCAATTACAAGCATGTGCTCATCGAAGGCCTGCTGAACACGATCTATCTTTCGCTGACCGTTCTTATTTGCGGGCTTGCATTGGGCGTCGTGCTGGCGATGGCCCGTATTTCGCGATTTGCCGTCCTGCGGGGCTTTGCGACGATTTATGTGGAATTGTTGCGCAACCTGCCGGCGCTGGTTCTGCTATTTTGGTTCTATTACACTATTCCGGTTCTGACAGGCATACAGAACGGTCGCTTCCTCACTGCGGCAGTTGCCTTTTCGCTCTATTCGGGGGCTTATTTCTGCGAAATTCTTCGTGGTGGAGTCCAATCGATCGACCGTGGGCAATGGGAAGCCTCGACGGCGCTTGGCATGTCTGAGCGCACGGTTTTCGGCAGCATCATCCTGCCGCAAGCGATCCGGCGCACATTGCCCGCTTTGACCAACGAAGCCATCGAAGTCGTCAAGATCAGCTCGGTTGCCGCCACCATCGCTTATCCAGATGCGCTTTATCAGGCGAAGCTTATCAGCGATACGGAATATCGCCCGGTGGAAGCCTATACCGCCATTGCCGTGCTGTTGACGGCCATCATTCTTGTGCTGAGTGGCTTGTCCTACGCGCTGGAATATAAATTTCGCAAGTCGAGTTGAGGTCATCTCATGAGCATGATTGCCGCCAAAAATATCCATAAAAAGTTCGGCACGCGCGATGTGTTGAAAGGCATAGACCTTGATATCAACGAAGGCGAAACCGTTGTTCTGCTTGGTGCGAGTGGCTCGGGCAAAAGCACGGTGCTGCGTTGCATGAATTTTCTGGAAATGCCGACTTCAGGTGAAATCCACCTGAACGACAAGCGTGTTGGTACCCTCGATTCAGATGGTAATATGCAATATTCGCAGGAAGAATTGCGTCATCTTCGTCAACGTGTCGGCATGGTGTTTCAGCAGTTCAACCTTTTTCCGCATCTTTCTGCGGAGGAAAACGTCATGATTGCGCAGCGCAAGGTATTGGGGCGCAACGGGGCAGAGGCCCGTGAACGTGCCCATTATTACCTTGAAAAGGTGGGCTTGGCCGAAAAAATCAAGGAATATCCGTCGCGGCTGTCGGGTGGTCAACAGCAGCGCGTGGCCATTGCCCGTTCGCTGGCGATGGAGCCCGACGTCATGCTGTTCGATGAAGCGACATCGGCACTTGATCCGGAGCTGGTCGGTGAGGTTCTTATGACCATGAAGAGCCTTGCGACAGAAGGCATGACCATGTTGATCGTCACGCATGAACTGGGTTTTGCCTATAATGTCGCCAACCGTATCGCTTTCCTGCACGATGGCAAAATTATCGAGGAAGGCACGCCGGATGACATACTGGTTCATCCTCAAAACGAACGGACGCAGGCATTCCTGCGCGGTCACACTGCCTTCCGCCTGCCCACAGCCTGACCCTCTTTATATTGCATATTATCCGCGAGGCCACGATGACAGATGCCGCAAGCCTGCATGATGAGACGCAAACAACGCTTCTGGGCGATCTGGGACGGTTCACATTCGAGGTTTCAAAGGGAGATTTTCCCGATGACGTTCTAATGGAGGCAAAATACTGCCTCTTGGACACGATTGGCTGCATCATCGCGGGCTCTTTTTTGCCGGAAGTTGTGGAATTTGCCCGCGCCGAGGCGGGTATTTCCTCTGTCGCGTCAAAAGTCATTGGCGCACATGCGTTGGGTTTCGATCTTTACCTGAATGAAGCCGGGGCCGCGCGCCTGAACGGCTATTCCGGCGATATTCTGGAACTCAATGACTTGATCGGCGGTCACGCCAGCATAGGCGCGGTATCGGCGGCATTGTCGCTGGCGGAAACCCTGAACCTTTCCGGCGGCACCCTTCTAAGGGCGTTGATTGCCGGCATCGAAACGACCGCGCGCGTGAACATGGGTTACCGCGAGAGCAATGAGGGCCGCGATAACCGGCCTTTCACACAGGTCGGCATTTCCTCCGAAGGCATTCCGTCGACCATAGGTGTCAGTGCTTTGACATCGGTTGCCCTCGGGCTTGGCCGCGAGCGGATAATATCGGCGCTAGGTATTGGTGGAACTTTGGCTGGCTGGTGCCCTGTCGAGGTACTATTCGGCACTGGCGGCACGATCAAGCCGATCATGTTCGGCGGCTGGCCGGCGACGGTGGGTATGTTGGCGGCGCGTTATGCGGCGGCAGGCATTACTGGGCCGACTCATCTCATCGAAAGTCCTGTCGGGCTTTATGCTACGCTGGCCAATGGACACGATCCAGACATCGTCCGCGGCTCGCAAGGGTGGCAGCTCCAGCGGCCAAGGCGCAAATGGCATGCCTGTTGCGGCTTCATCCATGCGGGCGTCGATGGCGTTGCGCTGCTGCGGCAGAAGTATGGGCGTTCGATCTTTGAAGGGGCGACGATTGAGGTTGGTGTAGTTCCTCCGGTCGCCGACGTGATCTCGTCGCCGCGTCCACCGGAAACCGAAACGGAAGCCCGCTTCAACGGTCGCTATAACGTGGCGGTAGCTGCCGCCGGCGCAGACAGGATATTGCCCGCGCATGCAGCCAATGCAGCGGATTACCTTGCCCATCCTGATGTGCGTGATCTGATGCCACGGGTCCGTTATGTCGGTAATGACACCCTACCGCATTTTTCGCATTCACATATACGTTTGTTGGAGGCGGACGGTTTGGTGCGTGCTGAGCAGCATGTTGCCGGTTATAAGGGATCTGCTGCGCAACTGCTCACTCATGCGGAAGTTGAGAAAAAATTTCTCGATCTTGCATCTGGCGGGTTGCGCGATCCACACGATTACGTGACCAAGATTCTGACGCTAGAGACGATGACTGATTTGTCCTTTCTTTATAGTGATGTGATTTCCCGTCCGTTGCATTGACGGGACCGGGAGCAGAACAGAATGAGCAGGCATGTAGCAATCATAGGGGCAGGGGCTGTCGGGATTGTCTGCGCCCTTGAATTGCTGCGCGGTGGTTACAAGGTGACGGTGATTGAGCCTGGTCGTTCAGGCGGGAAACAGGCTGCTAGTTATGGCAATGCTGGCTGGCTGTCCACCCATTCGATCCTACCGCCCGCCGTGCCGGGCGTTTGGAAAAAAGTACCGTTTTATATCGCTGATCCGCTCGGGCCTTTGGCCATACACCGGCCCTATCTGCCGAAAGCAATGCCATGGTTGCTGCGCTATCTGCGTTCGGGCTGGACGTGGGAGCGGGTCGAGAAAACGGCGAGGATTCTCCGTCCGCTGTTGGCCGAAGCGCCGCAATTGCATAAGGCACTGGCAATCGAGGCGGGCGTGCCGCACCTGATTGCAGAAGGCGGCGTGCTTTGTGCCTATGCCGACCGGGCGCATTTTGAAAAAGAGGCGCTCGCATGGGGCATTCGAGCTCGCGCCGGCATAGAATGGCGGGAACTGTCAGGGGCGGCATTGCGCGATGAGGAACCGGTATTGCCTGAACGTTACCGCTTCGCGGTTTGTGTAGATGAGGCAGGACGCTGCCGCGACCCTAGCGCGTATGTGGCGGCTCTTGCCGCTCTTGCACTCTCAAAAGGCGCTATATTTAAAACGGCATATGCCAGGGATTTCCACTTTGAGAGTGACCGGCTCGCCGCTGTGGTAACGAACGATGGCGAAGTCGCCTGCGATGAGGCGATCATCGCTGCCGGTATCCATTCGGCGGCATTGGCGAGCCGCCTTGGCGACAAGCTACCGCTTGAAAGCGAGCGGGGCTACCACGTCACCGTTGAAGGCGCTTCATCAGGGCTCGAAAGTGCTTTCATGGCGTCCGATGCAAGTATGGTGGTTCATCAGATGGAATGCGGCCTACGTGCTGCAGGGCAAGTCGAAATTGCAGGTCTTGAGGCCCCGCCCGATTGGCGGCGAGCCGAAATCCTGAAGCAACACCTCGCTGGTCTTTTCCCGTCGCTTGACATGGACAAGGCGCACGTTTGGATGGGGCACCGTCCGTCCATGCCTGACGGTCGGCCATGCATCGGTTTTTCGCGTCGCTCCCGGTATGTCGCCTACGCCTTTGGCCATGGTCATGTCGGATTGATGGCCTCGGCGAGAACGGGCCGCATCGTCGCCGCGCTGTTTTCAGCTGTAAAGCCCCCAATCGATATTGAAGGTTTCACACCCGCTAGGTTTGGATAAGATTTCAAGCAAAAGACTTGCCATCGAAGGGTGTATTGGTGACATTCGGACAATGGTTCTGCATGAGGATTTGTGACGAGGAGGTCACAGGCCGATGTTTCGTATCTGCGCGGCCTCGCCACGCGATGGCGGGCGGCGGTCCGGTAATTGAGGCCTCCGCGCCGCCCGCCATCGATCACGTCCGATCCTGAGGCGGTTGAGTTCTGTCATATACGCTTGTTGAGAGTTCCGCCTCGAATGCCACTTTCCACTTTTCGACCCACAATTCTTGCGCCCGCTCGCCGTCATCGCTGTTAAGCTTTTCGGCGATCCAGATAATTGCGCCGAAGATCACGGCGCGGTCATCATTGGTCAGGTCAACGACCCCGGCTTTGACGCCGAGGCCGACAAGCTCGATTAGATGACGGGTGCGTTTCATGCGTTCAATCTGCCACGTTCGTATGTCATGCCGCGCCCATTGTGCCTGATGGCTATTGCGCGCCGCCCGATTGCGTCTGATCGCCGCCAGCGTCATTGTCATTTGACCGGGCAGTTTGCCGCTACTGGTTGCGAAAGAAGACTGCGCCGTGTTTGGTCGTATCTTTGGATTACGCGATGGCAACCAGAGTACCGGCTAGGTCGTCGAGCGTCAGCACATCGGTCGCAATGACCAGTTCGCTGAGCTATTGAACATTGCGCTGTTTCAGTTCCCTATCTCCGGCTGTCGTAGGTGTGAAATACTCCGCTTTCAAGGCAATTCGGTGCAACTGGCAGGATGAACTAAATCCTGACAAGAAAGCTGTTTCACCATTGCATATTAACGGACGGGTCATGCCGAAGGGGAGGCTATCACTGAAGATAATAATTAATGGCGACTGGTCTGGGGTCATCGGTGATAAAAGGCTGATTGAGCCAATGGCCGTTGAATAGTCTTTAGATCGAAGATCTATTTTCTTAAACAGGCACTTGCAGCGATTGTCGGTATCGGTGGTTCCGAGCCCCCGCAACCAAATGGAACCAAAAACCTTCAATCAATTCAAATAATTGGCTGAGGGTTTTTGTTTTCCAAAAATTTCCAAAACACACCAAAATCTCATTTTGTCAATTATAACAGAGCTTTAGATAATACAGGTTCAAATCGGGGGCAACGAACCACGCAACCAGCGCAAAAGACATAAATATCGGGAAAACATCGACCAGAATTGAATGATCTCACTTGGTATTCAACTACTAAAATGATGTAAGTGGCTAACTGAATTGGTATTAAAAATAGAATGAGATCCGTTGTTCATCTGCGTTTTTGGGTTAGAAAGAGAAGTTTTTTATTGTAAATTGTTCAATAATAGACTGATTATGTTATTATAATTATATAATATAATTTGAAGTGAATGTTAAGTAAGATCGATATTTAATAACTATTTCGTGCCCTTCGGAATATTTTTATCTAAATTATCTATATATTTTTATAATTTTACAGAACTTATCAATGGTTATATTCAGTCCTTTGAAACTCGGTGGGTAAACGTTGTAGCGAGAAAAACTGAAGACGCGACTATTGCGAAAGGCGTTGAGAAAATCCTTGGCGCCGGGGGCAATGCGTTCGAAATCCTGAAAGATATTTTGCGGTCCTTCCTCATGATCGGGCAGAAAAGAAGTGACGATATAATCTGCGTCGATTGCATCGATCATTTCTGCTCCAATCGTCATGCGACTGCGGTTTTCCGGCATGGTTGCAATGATTGGCATACGCGCAAAACCAAGGTCATCGAGAACAGTGGTCAGCGATCCATAATCCTTGAGTACTTGCAGACTGCCATCGCGTCCGTTGGCCAGAATGGCTGCATAGGTAGTTTTGTCATCACCCTTCGTGGCAAGGCACTCGCGTGCCGCCTTTGATGCTTCAATATAGCTTGAATGTAGTTCTTCAAAGCGTTGCGAATATCCGATCCATGCTGCGAATTCCTCATAGAGTTCCAGCATCGGTCGTCCCTGTTCGGCGTTGAACATCAGGGTTGGTGCAATTGTTGCTAACTGTGCGCGTAAGGCGGAATAATCGCCGGAATTGGCGACGATCAGATCGGGTTGGAGCGCTCTGATCCGTTCAAGATCGGGCTTTCCATGCACCGAAGCCAGAGCGATCCCGGTAAAATCAAGGCCGAATAATTCACGCGCGCCACGCATATAAAAACTGCCATCTTTGGCCATGCGGCCGCTGCTGCCGATGACCGGCGCACCAAGCTCATAGGCCATGACTGTCAGCGTCCAGTCATGCAATGAGACGATACGTTGCGGCCTGTCCGGTACCTCCACGCGTGTTCCGTCATGATCGGTAACCATGCGTGCTTGCGCGGGATTGATAAAGCTGAGAGACGACAACAGCAAAAGAGCCAATAAACGCATTGAAATCTTCCTCATAGACGAGCCCCGCGTGCAACGAGCAGAAAACTGATCACCCCTACTACGGAAACGATCAGTCCTGCCGGAACAATGATCGGCAAAAACAATGTGCGTCCGGCAGTATCGGCCTGCAGCAGAAGAAGGCTTCCCGTCAGCATGGTGACGACAAGTACTTCGCCGGGACGGGTGCCGACAAGTCGACGCGCAATATGCGCCGCGATCAGTCCAAGAAAGGATAGGGGGCCGGCAACCGAGACCACCGGCGCGACAAGGCTGGCTGCGATCAATGTCAGCATTACGCGTATAGTGCCCGGCGATATGCCGATTGTTGCAGCCTGTTCGTTTCCGAGCGCCAGCGGCGCCATGGCGCGGGTGAGGGCGAAAGCGGGCAGGCACAGAAGCAATGCCCATATGGCAAGCCTTGCCGCATCCTGCGTGGAGGCGGCAGTGAGCGAGCCATGCGACCAGCTCATATAGCGCGAGAACTGCAACACACCGCCGCTGACCATGATGATTTCCACCAAAGCGCCAAGCGTGATCCCCACTGCAAGGCCTATCAAGATGAGACCATTTGACGAGCGCAGCCATGCGGCCAGTGCCAGCACGAAAATTCCGCTCATCAGCCCTCCTGCCAGCCCTGCCAGCGGCAGCCATGTCGGCGGAATGGCAAAAACCATTGCGCCGAGCAGTATCGCGGCACTTGTGCCGTGCGAAATGCCGATCAGGCCGGGATCAGCCAGCCCGTTGCCGGAGACCACTTGCAGCAGATAGCCGGACGCCGCCATCATCGCGCCGCCAAGAATAGCGACTGCAATGCGGGGCGCGCGCAATTGCATCAAGGCGCTTATATCCTTGTCGCTTTGAGCAGACGACGTGAACAGCCAGTGCAGAACGGCTGAGGCTTTTATATCTGTCGTGCCCAGCATAAGTGCCGCAAAGGACAAAATGATCAGCAGCAGCGTGAGGATGAGTACCACCACGATCAGCCGTTGTGAAAACGGCATATGCACGGGACCAAATGCAATATAGCGCATTGTTTTCATGCCGCGCGCCTTCGAAATGCTGCAAGGATGATCGCAAGAAAAGCGGCACCGCCACCAAGCGCCATAACCGTTCCAACCATCAAAAGCTGCGGGGCAAACAATGTGCGCGCAACAATGTCCGCACCCGTTAAAAGTGCGCTTCCGAGCAGCAGGCAAAAGAGGATGGGAACGATGCCCGTTTCGCCCACCAGCAGCTTTGCCATATGCGGCACCACCAGCCCGACAAAGCCGATGGGCCCCGCGACGGTGACGGCGATGACGGCAAGAATGATCGTGCCTGCAAGGGCCAGGCGTTGTGCCATGCGAATATCGACGCCAAGACTTGTCGCCTGCTCGCCGCCAAGCGCCATGATATCGAGGGTGCGGGTTAAAAAGCATAGCACCAGAATAGCCGCCAGCCCGACAGGCCAGAGCGGAGCCAGGGATTGATAATCGAAAATTCCAATATCGCCGACTAGCCAGCCCAATATATTCTCGAATGAATCGGGGTCGAGCGAGACGACAAATGTGGTTGCGACCGAAAACAGCGTGCCGCTCATCACGCCGCCGAGCACCAGCGAGATCGGAACGCGTTCACCTTGCCCGAGCATATCGGCTGCAAGAAAAGTGAAGGCAAGTGCTGCGATTGCACCGCTCAAGGCAGGCCAGAACAGGCTTGCGCCGGAAAGTCCGAGAAAATGAATGCCGAGCACGCTGAAAGCCGCAGCCCCGCTGTTGATGCCCAGTGTTGAGGGCGACACAAGATCATTGCGCAGGATCTTTTGCAGCACATAACCGGCAATCGCTAGCATCGCGCCTATGCCAAGCGCCACGACAAGACGGCTCAGCCTTTGCCGGACGATGACGACATGGGCATAGTTTTTGGCGTCATAATGAAACAGCGCATCAATCACCAACATGGGACTGAAAGGCCGCGCACCGCTGCAAAGATGTATGAGCGATAGAAGAACAAGGGTACAAAGCCCCGCCAGAACCAAGAACACCGCTTTCATGGGGCCATGCTTTCAGGCAGGTGTATGACAATATCGCCAATAGTGTGAGCGCGGGTGTTTAGACCGTAGACCTTGCGAACGGCTTCAACGCTCAGGACGGATTTTGGCGCTCCATCGGCAATGATGCGCCCTTCATGCATGAGAATGATACGGTCGGCATAAAGGCTTGCCTGTGTCAGATCATGCAGAACGGCGACAACGGCGCGGTCTTTGCGTGCTTCTTGCCGAGCGATTGCGAGAAGCGCGTGCTGATGCTTGAGGTCGAGATGATTGGTCGGTTCGTCAAGCAGCAGGACCGACGCATCCTGTGCCAGAACCATTGCCATGCGGATGCGCTGCAACTGCCCGCCGGAAAGCTCTGACAATCGCCTTTGGGCAAGATCGCCGACTTCCATGCGCGCCATGGCGCGTTCAACGTACTCACGATCTTGTGCCGTTTGCCGGCGCAGCCATGATTCATGCGCATAGCGCCCCATGCCAACAAGATCATAGGCAAGCATGCCCGAAGGGAGGCTGCCGGATTGTGCCAATAGCGCCAGCCGTCTGGCAAGATCGCGCCGCGAATAATCGGAAAGCGCCTGATTGTCGATCAGAACCTGACCCTGCCTAGCTTTTATGATGCCGGAGAGAATTTTCAGTGCCGTGCTCTTGCCGCAGCCATTCGGCCCGATGATGACGACAAATTCACCCCGGTGAACGCGAAAGGATATGTCATGCAAGAGCCGCTGGGTGCCGTAGCCGAAGGAGACCCCTTTCAGTTGGACACCTACGCCGGATATATTGCTTGGCATGTCCACGCCGATCAGAACTTCGTCTTGATCGACGCAAAGACACTGCGCGGTGCACCGGGATGGTTTTCGGTGCGGCTAACAGGTGTTTCGATATAGTCCTGATCGGTCAGGTTGCGGCCGATGATCGACAGTTCCAGATGATCGTTGATCTTGTAGGATGCCATGGCATCGAGCCTGTAATAGCCATCGACGGAAAAACTGTTATCAAGATCGCCTTCGCGCGCACCGACAGCCTGTATGCCACTACCGATCTTCAAACCTTCAAGTTTTCCGCTCTGGAATTCATAAGTCGTCCAGATGCTGCCGCTCCACACAGGCACGCCGGTCAGGCGGTTGCCGACCTCGTAATCCTCGTCTTCTGTAATCCGCGCATCAAGATAGGCGCCGGAAGCGATAATATTCCAGCCCGGCGTCACTTCGCCGGTAATGTCGAGTTCGACGCCGCGCACGCGCTGCTTGCCGGTCATAACCGAATAATCGGAATCCAGCGGATCGCTGGTTGCGACATTGGTCTTGGTGATCTGGAAGAGAGCGGCTGTGAAAGAAAGCCGGTCAGGGATGACGTCGACTTTCACGCCAGCCTCAATCTGCCAGCCTTCTTCCGGATCAAGCGCCTCTCTCTCACGGGTCATGCCGCTTTGCGGCGCAAAACTTTCCGAATAGTTGGCATAAAGCGATACGGGATCGATTGGCTGATAGACAAGGCCCAGACGGCCGGTCAGCGCACCTTCGTCGATATCGGGTGTTTCATCGCCGTTGCCTGCGATCTTCTGGTCCATTTCCTGCCAGACGCGATCATAACGAAGCCCTGCCAGTGCCTTCCATTGCGGCGAGAACTCGACCTGATCCTGAAGGAACACCGAGGCCATTTCGATGTCATCGACATAGTTCGAGTTCAGTTTGGTCTTGGTCATCGGCGCACCATAGACCGGATCAAAAATATCGATGGGCGCGATATTGGCGCGATAGGAGGTAAAACGCATCTGCGAACGCGTATATTGAACCCCGCCCAGAAGCGTGTGCGCGACTGCGCCGGTATCGAATTTCAATTGCGCTTCCAATTGCGCGTCAAGATTATGCGAATCCTCGATGCGGTCGGTGTAGCGGCGGTTGAGCGTGCGCCCATCCTCTTCCAGATCCCTGAAATCAATGCCGGTATCATGCACCTTGGCGTCATCATAGCTCAGTGATCCGCGCACTGTGAGCTGATTACTGACGTCATGTTCGGCTCTGAGCGCAACGCGCGTTTTATGCGCGTCGATTTTCGACCATTCTTCGGCAAGGAAGCGGTCGCGCGGAAGGCTGACTTTATTGTCTGGCGTGACGATCAGGCCGCGATCAAATGGCAGTTTCTGCCGTGTATAATCAAGGCCAAGCGTGATGCGGGTCGCATCTGTCGGCTCCCAGCGCAAGACGCCGCTGCCGAACTGGCGGTCGCTATCCGCACGCTCGTCACGAAAGCCCTTTTCCGTCTGCAAGGCTCCGGTCAACCGTCCGGTCAGACTGCCATCCGCATTCAAAGGCCCGCTGACCGAGCCTTCGCCGCGCCAAAATCCGAAGCTGCCGACCTGCGCCGAGGCATCGGCTTCAAACACATCGCTCGGCTGGCGCGTGACGATATTGATCAGACCACCCGGCTGGCCGCGTCCGTAAAGCGCTGAAGCAGGGCCCTTAAGCACTTCGACGCGTTCGACATTGGCAAGATCGAGAAAAGTCTCGGGCCGGTCGCCGGTAGGGTTGAGCATGACCCCGTCAATGGCATAGCCGGGTGACGAGAAGCCTCGCACCTTGAATGTTTCGCCGCGATTACCCGATGTGCTGTTCTGCTGTACGGCTGGAACAACCTGCAACGCTTCGGTGAGGCTTGTCGTTTGGCGATCGGCGATGACATCGCGCGGCACGATCTGGATCGATTGCGGAATATCGTGCAAAGGCGTGTCGGTCTTGGTGCCAGTCATGCTGCGCGTTGCAAGATAACCTTCGACCGGGCCGGTTGCGGTTTGAGCGAAGGCCCCATCAATCACGATTGGCTGCAGGACAACATCGCCTGCGGCAGCTGCGCCGGTAGCGTGTGTGGCCGCGTCGGGGCGGCTGACGAGAACCGTGGTCGGGCTGGTGAAATGTGGCTGAAGACCAGTGCCTGCGAGCAATTGCCGGATCGCTGTCTGCGGCTCCATTGTGCCATTGACACGCATTGAAGACAGCCCATGCAGCAAGGATGCATTAACGGAAACCTGAACGCCTGCCTGCTCACCAAACAGGGTGAGGGCATTTTGCAGTGGTTGGGGAGAAATTGTAAACGTCTTCGGAGCCACAGATGGATGCTGCATAGCACCCTGCGCCATCGATGGCGTGGCTATTCCAGACCAGTTCAATGCGGTGCCCAGCATCAACGCACCTCTCAGTCCGGCTCTGATTATCCCCTTACGCTGCATTCCAAAACCCCTTCATTCTCCATTGCGAGGGGCGGCGCATCGACACCGAAAATCAGCCCTCATTGAAAGAACGAAATGGTCATTCATTTTTTCAGAGAAAAATACTCATGTTTAAAAAATAATGCTGATCAGGGTCGGGAAACGAGCATGATCCATGGACCGATATGGCGTATTTGCGCGCCATGCGCCTGTACGACAGCCAAAAGCGCATCGGCTGGATTTTTCAGATCATAGACGCCCGTGACATGCTGCGCGGCGATTGTTCTGTCGGCAATCAGGATCGTGCCCTTATAATGGCGGCGAATATCGTCGATGACATCACCGACTCGCTGGTTTTTGACAACGAGTATCCCGTTGCGCCAGCCACCGGCAAGTTCGGGCGCGTCCTTGCCGCGTTCGATCTGGCCATGGAAGCCAACGCGAACCCAGTCACCGGCTTCCAGCGGTTTCTCGACAGACGCAGTCATTTGCGGCGCGGCAACGCTCACCCGGCCATGATTGACCGCAACGGCAACGCCGTCATTCGTCATACTGACATTAAAGCCCGTGCCGAGAACCCTTGTCTCGACGCCATTTGCATCGACCATAAACGGTCGCGCCTGATCGGGTTCGACCTCGAAATAGGCTTCACCGGAAAGAAGCGCTACGTTGCGTCCTTGCGCGGTGAAAGCAATATCGATGGCGCTATCGGCACCAAGATAGACGTTGCTGCCATCCTCAAGCCGGATTTGCCGTGTTTCGGCGGTTGCGGTTTGGTAATCGGCATGGAGCCAGATGTTGATTGCCGGTTGCAGCAAAAGCACAAGACAGATGGCGGCGGTAATAACTGCAAAAGCAGCAAAACGGACCTTGTGAAAGCGCTTTTCTCGCGCAGCCCTTGGCTTGATGCGGGAAGATTTATTGACGGCTTTGTCGCGCGCATCGCCCAGAGCAGTCCAGACATGTTGTGCCTCGGCCCAGGCTTGCGCATTTTCCACGCTCTCCTTAAGCCAAGCGTCAAAGCGGGCTGAAGTATCGCGGTCGTCAGGCTCGTCCTGAAGTGCGATCAGCCAGTTGAGCGCTTCCTGCCGTGCTTGCTCTGATTTATGGTTTGACGAAATGAGAGTTTCTCCCCAAGCCTGTTCCTGCTCCCGGCCCGTTTCAAATACCATTCGCATGGCTTTTCATATAAGAAACGAAAACGCGTAGCATTTTTTCAGGAAATGCACTCAATTTCTTGCTTCTCTGGATAGTCGCCTTCGACAATGGTCGAGCCCTTCATAGACAAGCGCATGCGCAAGAGCTGTGGAAATGCCGAGATGCGCCGCAATCTCTTTGAGCTTGAAACCTTCGAAACGATGCATTTCAAGGGCGATGCGCGTGCGCTCGGGAAGTTCGGCCATTGCCTGTATGACTAGACGCAGATCTTCCTGATGGCGGAGCACATCTTCCTGCGACGGACGGTCTTCCATGATATTTTCGAAACCGGCATCGGCGCTCAAATGTCGCTGTTCCGATAGGGCCTGCCGGTTCCAGTCGATGGCGAGATTGCGCACGATCCGCCGCAGATAGCGTAACGGTTCTTCAAGCGCACGATCCCCAACACTCGTTTTCAGGCGAAGAAATGCTTCCTGAACGACATCTTCCCCACGCGCACGGTCCCGCGTGATCGCTGTCGCATAGTCGACCAGCTCACTGCGATGAGCGAGATATATGCGCAAATTCCTGTCGCTATAGGCCACGCTTTATGACTCGGAGAAGGATCGGAGATGAAGCTGGTCCATAGTGTATCCGATAGGGAAAGGCAAACGGGTCTTATGGCTTGATGGATGCGCAGAACATCAATTATGGGCGATTAATGCAGAGCATCATAAAAATTGTTGACACATTTATCGCAGATATAGCGATAGTTATCTAATATTTACGGCAAATATTATTTAAATGGGTAATTTATGGGTTATTTTTAATTAAAAGTGTTGACACTTAAGGAGTAGGTTCATAGCCTGATTGCTGTGGAGGGTATAATCCCTCTTGCCGGGTGGTGTGGAGGCTGCCTGAACTTTGGGAGGAGTTTATGAAAATGGCTTTTAAAGCAGGCTGTTTTGCAATCACGACGCTTGCATTATGTTCCGGCGCGGCTTTTGCTGCCGATGTCCCTGCTGGCTACCCTGCAAATTATGCAGATATCATCAAAGCGGCGGAAGAAGAGGGAAAGGTTGTCGTCTTTTCGCCCACCGAAGAGGGGCAGATACAGCCACTCCTGAAGGCATTTTCTGAGGCCTATCCAAAGATCAGGATCGAGTGGAACGATATTTCGGTCACAACTGCATTCAATCGCGTCATCAGTGAAGCGGCAGCCGGGCAAACCACAAGTGACTTTGTCTGGGGCAATGCCATGGACTTGCAATTGAAACTGGTTTCCATGGGAAATGCCGAGGAATATGTCTCACCTGAAGTGGCAAATTTGCCGGACTGGGCCAAGTATCAGGACAGTGCCTGGTCGACCACCGTCGAGCCGGCGGTTCTGATCTATAACAAGGGGCTGATGCCGGTTGAAAAACTGCCGACCACGCACGCCGAACTCCTGGATGGCTTGCAGAAAAATAAGGCGGAATGGACCGGGAAAGTAGCGACTTTTGATCCTGAAAAATCCGGCGCGGGCTTTTTGTGGATGCGCAATAACGACGAACTGGATCCGCAATTCTGGGAACTTGTCAAAGCCTTTGGCGCAGCAGACGGCAAGGTTTATTCAAGCTCAGGGCAATTCCGTGAAAAGGTTCTGTCAGGTGAGCTTCTTTTCGCATTCGATATGAATGGCGCCTATGCGCAGGAATGGGTCAAGGGAAGTTCCAATCTCGGGCTCGCTTTTTTCAAGGACTACACGCAGACGCAGTCGCGGGTCGCCATTCTGACGAAAAACGGGCCTCATCCAAATGCTGCAAAGCTGCTGCTTGACTTCATGCTTTCAAAAAAAGGGCAGGAAGCAGCATCGCAATCAGGATTGCCTTCGGTGCGCAGCGACATTGAAGACATTCAGAATATAGAAACACTCAATGAGCAGGCGAACGGCAATCTCAAGCCATTGCCGCTGAATGAAGCGCTTCTCGAAAAACTTGAGCCAAAATCCCGCGTGCAATTCCTTGCACAGTGGAAAAAGGCGCTGCGGAATTAAAACGGACAGGGAGTTTAAAACCATGAACCGAGGTGGCGACGCCATCGGATTCCGCACGGCTGTCCTTTCCATTCTTGGTTTGGTCGTGCTAACGCCGATCCTTCTTATCGTCTATCAGAGCTTTCTTTCCGGGCCGTTTTTTGATGCGTCCGCAACGATTGGGCTGAGTGCATTCGATTTCGTCTTTTCCGATCCTGATTTCTATGCCGCATTCGGCACCACGGTTCTGTTTGCAATTGGCGTCGTCGCCATTGCCGTTCCGCTCGGTGCGGGAGCTGCTTTTCTCATGGTCAGAACTGACCTTATTGGCAGGCGCTGGATCGAGCCGCTCATTCTGGTGCCGATGTTTTTGTCTGCGGTCGTTATCGGCTTCGGCTATACGGTTTCGGTGGGACCATCGGGCTTCTTTTCACTGGCTTTCGAATCCCTGTTCGGTTTCGTACCGTGGCGGCTCTATGGTCTTCCCGGCCTGATCCTGATCGGTGGCATAGGCCACGTTCCGCATGTCTATCTTTATGTGTCCTCGGCCATGCGCAACATATCTGCCGACATGGAGGAAGCGGCGCGCTCGACGGGTGCCAATGTCTGGCAGGTCGCATGGAACGTGACATGGCCGCTTTGTATGCCAGCGATCATTTTCGCCACCTCGCTGAATGTTCTGCTGGCCTTCGAGAGTTTTGGTCTGCCGCTGGTGCTGGGCGATCCGGCCGGAACCGTGGTTCTGACGACCTATATCTATAAGCTCACCACGCTTTTAGGTGTGCCGTCTTTCCAGCTCATGGCGGTTGTTGCGGTCCTGCTTCTGGTGATGACCCTGCCGCTCGTCTTCATTCAGCGCAAGCTTCTGGCGCGGTCACGGCGATACGTCACGGTCGGCGGCAAGGCGGCACGTTCGGCGCGTATCCGTCTTACACCCGGTCAGCAGGCAATTGCCCTGACTGCCGTGGGTTTATGGATATTCCTGGCAATCATCTGCCCGATCAGCGGCATCTTCGTACGTGCCTTCGTTGACTCGTGGGGTCGCGGCATCAATCTTCTCGATCATCTGACATTGCAGAATTTCGAACACCTGCTTGATGTTCCGGTTCTGGCGCGCAGTGTGGTCAATACGGTCATTCTCGCCCTGGGTGGTGGAGCTGTGGCAGTGTTGATGTATCTGCTCGTTGCGCTTGCCGGTCACCGTCAATATGGCTGGAAAAACGGCCTTCTCGATTATCTCGTTCTTCTGCCGCGCGCCTTGCCGGGACTGGTGGTGGGCCTTGCCTTCTTCTGGGTATTCCTTTTTGTGCCTTTGCTTCAACCGCTGCGTCCGACACTCATCAGCCTTTTGATTGCCTATATCGTGGTCGGTCTTTCCTATGGTCTGCGTATGATACAGGCCATGTTGATGCAGGTTTCGCCCGACCTTGAAGAAGCGGCGCGAACAACCGGCGCGAGTACAGGCAAGATATGGCGTTCGGTTGTCATTCCCATTATCCGCCCTGGGCTCATCGGCGCGTGGACAATGATCATCATCATCTTTCTGCGCGAATATGCGACCGGTGTTTACCTGATGACAACGGGTACCGAAGTGCTCGGCTCGGTGATTGTTTCCATGCTGGCGGGGGGAGATGTCGATACAATCGCCGCTCTCTCACTCATCAGTGTCGTTTTAACTCTTGGTGGCTTTGCTATCGCCCTGCGTCTGGGAGTGCGCGTTCATGACTGATCTTATCGTCGACAATATCCATAAGCATCTCGGTGCGCTTC
Organism: Rhizobiaceae bacterium; assembly: GCA_032057925.1. Taxonomy (GTDB): domain Bacteria; phylum Pseudomonadota; class Alphaproteobacteria; order Rhizobiales; family Rhizobiaceae; genus Brucella. Next base: position 324,027 of record DAMCEK010000005.1, on the reverse strand, counting down.
ACATTCTCAAAGGCGCTTCCTTCACCGCGAAAAAGGGACAGATCGTTGCTCTTTTAGGCGCTTCGGGGAGCGGCAAGACAACTTTGTTACGTTGCCTTGCCGGTTTGGAAAAGCCTGAAACGGGCCGTATCAATATTGCGGATCAGGATGTGATGAACTCCGAACGGCAGATCGCCATGCCGACGGAAAAACGCAATATCGGTCTGGTTTTCCAGTCCTACGCGCTTTGGCCACATCGGACCGTGCGGGAGAATGTGGCGTTTGGCCTCAAACTTCGCGGTGTGTCCGATCAGCAAATGAACCACGATGTGGATCAGATGCTGGATAAGCTCGGGCTTTCGGGCCTGGGAGAGCGCTACCCGTTCCAGCTCTCCGGTGGTCAACAGCAGCGCGTGGCGATATGCCGGGCCTTGATCTACAAGCCCAGCCTTCTGCTGCTGGACGAGCCATTGTCGAACCTCGATGCTAAACTGCGGGAGGAAGCCCGTTTCTGGATCCGCAAGCTCATCATCGAACTCGATATCTGCGCGATCATGGTCACGCATGACCAAAGTGAAGCGCTCGCCATGGCCGATCAGGTGCTTCTGCTTAAAGACGGGGTCATCGTGCAGCAGGGCAACCCGATCGAGATTTATTCCGATCCAAAGTCTTTCTACGCCGCAGAGTTTCTTGGCACCAATAACGTCATCAAGGGCAAGGTTGGTGCAGTCGCATCCGATGGCGTTACGGTCGAGGGTGAGGGCTGGAAAATCAACGGCGTGGCCAAGGGAGACGACAAACTGGCAAATAACGACAATGTTTGCGTCGTCATCCGTGTCGAAGCATTACAGATTTCCGATAAGAAGAGCCAGGAGGGCCTTGAGATGGAAATCGAAGGCTCGATGTATCTGGGTGACCGATGGGAACATCGTCTCAAACGTGGTGAACTCAAATTGCGTGCTCATGGCACGCATCCATTGATGGGAAAGTCGGTCTGGTGTGATTTTCCCCGTCAAAGCGTTTGGGCTTTTGCAGCGAGGTAGGGAATGGCAATCGAACAGATCAGCGACGATATTGAAAGATCAAGACTCAAATCCCTGTCACAGGGCGTATATCGCGACCTGGAACAGATGATTATTGAGGGTCAATTGGGACCGGGCGACCGCATCAACGAGAAAGCACTCGCGGAACAACGCGGCATCAGTCGTGGGCCGATCCGCGAAGCCTGCCGGAGGCTCGAAGAAGCAGGGTTTGTCAAGTTTACGATCAATCGCGGTTTTTTCGTGCGGGTTCTGGACCTCAAGGAAATTATCGAAATCTACAATATTCGCGCAGCTCTGTTTCACTATGCGGGGAAGATACTTGCCAGGCGAGTCACCAATGAACAACTCGAAGAACTGTCCGATCTGCATGCGCAGATGCAGGCGTCTATAGGGCGAGGGGATGCCAATCTCTTCTATACACTGAACCGTCAATTCCATTCGCGCATCATGGTGTTCACACGCAATCGCCGTCTGGCTGAAATTTATGAAGGGCTGGACAAGGAATTACATATCTGGCGCAAACGCGCGCTCATCCTCGACGGCAATGTTCAGGCGTCCTCCGATGAACACGGGGTCATTCTGGATTTGTTGCGCAACGGAAATGCCTCGCGTCTTGCGGAAATCCTACGCGACCACAGCCTTGCCGGGCGTAACCGTCTGCTGCGCACCATGCCGGATCAATTATCGCATCTCCAATCAGAGCTGGATGACGAAGACTGATAGCTTCGCGTCTGCCCACAGAACACATCGAAGAGGATCATATGTACACACAAGACGGTAAACCCATTGTTGCGCTTTCCAATGGCGATCCTTCAGGTATTGGCCCCGAAATCGCATTGAAAGCGATTGCGAATGCCGATGTACGCGCACAAGCGGCTCCGGTCATCGTCGGCAGTCCCGATTTATATGAGCGTGATATCGCATTGGCCGGCGCTCCGCTGAAAATCCGCGTTCTGTCGCAAGCTCAAGAGGCAAGCGGTGCTCCGGGCACATTGGAAATTCTTCCGTTCGATCAGCTGGATCTGTCAAGATGTCCTCGGGGAGAAGTCTCTGCGGAAGCCGGTCGTTACAGCGGTGCCAGTATTGCCGAAGCCATTCGACTTGCCATGGCCGACGAAGTGCATTCCGTCGTCGTTTCCCCGAACAATAAACGTGCTATGAAGGATGGCGGGCACGAGCATACGGGTTTTGAGGAAATCGCCCGTCACTATACGGGCGCATCACGCTCCATACAGATATTGATGGGACGCAAGTATAATCTTGCGCGTGTCACCAATCATGTGCCTCTGCGTCAGGTCGCAGATATCTGCACCCGCGAGCGCGTTTTCACCCAGATACAGGTGCTTAAGGATAGCCTCGCAACGGTAGGGCTAACGGACCCGGTCATTGGTGTGTCCGGTCTTAATCCGCACAATGGCGAACATGGACTGATGGGCACCGAGGAAATGACCGATATCGGTCCGGCATGTGATGATGCGCGTGCGGCCGGCATCAAGGTGATCGGCCCGATTTCCGCCGATACGGTCTTTGTCGATATCGACAAACTCGGTCTCGATATCGTCCTGTCCATGTATCATGACCATGGAAACTCCGGCATCAAAATTCTGGAGTTCGGCCATCTCGTGAATTTTATCGGCGGGTTGCCCATTCCTGTGTTTACCGTTTCCCATGGCACTGCCTTCGACATAGCAGGCAAAGGTCTGGCGGATGCCAAAAACATGGAACTTTCCATCATTGCGGCTGCAAAAAGCCTGCGCAGGCAGTGAGGTCCCATGCTCCAGATTGGTAATCGTATCTTTGGCACAGGCATTGTGCATGGCGCGGCTTATGGCGGAAAACCGCATGATGCTCTGGCAACGACGAGCCGTTTTCTCCACGATCCATCGATTCAGGCTGTGGAAGGATCGTGGCAGTGCGAGGGTGAAGAGGCGGACAAGCTCAAGAACATGCTCGCATGGTCAGGCTGTGATGTCGTCTATGCGGTGGGCGGTTTCATGCGGCGTAACGGTATTGATCCAAGCGCGCATAATGCCGAGGAGCGGGTGGCAGCTATTGAGCAACTGAAAGGGCTGGTCGAGACAGCGTCCAGTTATGGCGCACGCATGATGCTCATGTGTTCAGGCCCCGATGTCGCCCCGGACAGACGGCCACAGGCCAAGGCCTATCTGGCGGAAATGATCGGCATTCTATGCGCCCATGCCCGCACGATCCGTCCCGATATGCCGTTATGGATTACATTTGAGCATCTCGATCGCGAGCTTGATCAAAAATGTCTTCTTGGACCAACGGCGGAAACCGCCGACATGATCCGCGCCTTGCGGCAGGAGCATTTCAACCTCGGTGTGACACTCGATCTGAGCCACGTTGTGCAGCTTGGCGAAGATATAGCGCAAGCCGTCCGGCTGTCGGCGGATGTGACCATCCACGCCCATGTCGCCACATGCGGACTTGATCGCTCCGTGCAGCAGACCTTTGGCGATTCCCACTGTCGCTTTGATGCCCCTGGCAGCGCGGTAAGCGTTGATGATGTTGCCCTTTTTCTAAGAACGCTTGTTGAAACGGGGTATGGTTCAAGGCCTCTTGCGACAAGCATTCCCATTATCAGCGTTGAGATGAAGACCCCTTTGGGAGAAACGCCAGAAATCGTGCTTGCGCATGGTTTGCGGGTGCTCAACCTTGCCGCAGCTAAGGCAGATTTCGCCTTGAAGGGGGATTGAGGTTATGGGAGAGAAAATGTCGCCAACACCGAGAATAGCCCTTATTCATGCGGTTGAGGTTGCTGTAGCGCCTATCAATGCGGCTTTTGATGAATTGTGGCCTGAAGCGGAGCGCATCAATCTGCTCGAAGACGCTCTGTCTCTTGATCGGGCGCGGGAAGGTGGATTATCGGACACGATGATCAAGCGCATCAATGCGCTTGCGGATTATGCGCTTCTTGCCGGTGCGCAGGGCGTTCTCTTTACCTGTTCGGCTTTTGGTCCGGCAATTGAAATGGCAGCCAAGCGCTTGTCTGTTCCAGTATTCAAGCCCAATCAGGCCATGTTTGATGCTGCTTTATCGCAAGGTAAGAACATCGGCATGCTGGCGACCTTCGCCCCCGCGATCGCGACGATGGAAGCGGAATTCTACGAGGCTGCAGCAAAGCATGAGGCATCCATCAAAACGGTGCTCGTTGAAAAAGCACTTGATGCACTCAAAAGCGGTGATCAGGACACCCATAACAGGCTGGTCGCTGAAGCAGCGCTTTCATTGCAAGATTGCGATGCCATCATGCTTGCACATTTCTCCACGTCACGGGCCAAAAAAGCAGTGGAGGAGAAATTGGGACGAGCCGTGCTGACGAGCCCCGTGGCCGCAGTCAGTGCCCTTCGCCATACAGTCGAAGGGGTACGAATATGCTGATTGGTGCAATTGCGGATGATTTTACCGGCGCAACGGACCTGGCAAATATTCTGGCCCGCGAGGGGATGAAGGTCGTACTGACGATTGGCGTACCGGACTCTTCCTTGCAACTCGATGAAGCGGATGCCGTCGTCGTAGCTCTCAAATCGCGTACTGCACCGCTCAAGGACGCCGTCAAACAATCGTTGGCGGCGCTCAACTGGCTGAAAGCCCAGGGCACGCAGCAATTCTTTTTCAAATATTGTTCGACTTTCGATTCCACCCCACAGGGAAATATTGGTCCTGTTGCCGATGCACTGAGCGAAAGTCTGGGGGTGGATATCGCTGTGATATGTCCTGCTTTTCCGGCGAATGGGCGCACCGTTTATAATGGCCATCTGTTTGTGGGGCGTCAGCTTTTGCAGGATTCTCCAATGAAGGATCATCCCCTGACGCCCATGCGACGCTCTGATCTCGTTGCATTGATGGCCGAGCAGTCGCAAAAAAATGTCGGACTGATCGGTCACGATATCGTCGATGCAGGTAGCGCTGCGATTGAAAATGCCTTCAATGCCGCCCGTCTGGCTGGTAATCATTACCTTGTGGTTGATGCCGTTGATGACGCAAATCTTAAAGCCATTGGCATTGCGCTGAAGTCGCATCGCTTAATTACCGGTGGTTCGGCGATCGCGATGGGACTGCCTGCCAATTTTGGGATCACGCAGAAAGACGCAAAGGGACCAGATGCAACAGCGAATGTGCCGGAACGCACTGCCATTCTGGCCGGCAGCTGTTCTGCGGCTACTCGCAGGCAGCTTGCCAATGCCAAAACCCGCTGGCCCAGCTTTAAAATCGATGTCAACGACATCGCTTCCGGGCGCGATGTCGTCGGCAATGCAATCTCGTGGGTCAACAGTCAACCAGCAAAAAAAACGACTGTCATCTATGGATCGGCTGACCCGTCGGAAGTTGAAGCCAATCAGGCGCGTTATGGTCGCGACCATGCAGGCACGATGATGGAGCAGGCGCTTGCCGATATAGCCGTCAGGCTGGTCGGCAACGGTGTCAGACGTCTTGTTGTCGCCGGCGGTGAAACATCCGGTGCCGTGGTCACAGCGCTTGGTGTAAAAGGTCTTCTGATCGGACCTGAGATAGCGCCCGGCGTACCATGGACGAGCAAGCTTGATGATCCTTCGCTCAAGCTTGCTCTTAAGAGCGGGAATTTTGGCGGGCCGGATTTTTTTGATCGTGCTTTGGAAATGGCATCATGAGCGAAACAAAACTGCGCGAAGAAATCGCCAATTATGCAAAATCCATTTTTGATCGTGGGTTAACGTCGGGTTCGACGGGAAACATAAGTGTGCGAACGGATGATGGTTGGCTGATGACGCCGACTGGATCATCCATGGGCAATATCGATCCGGCGCGTATCTCCAAGCTTGATGTGAATTTGCGTCATGTGGCAGGCGATGCGCCAACCAAGGAGGCATTTTTGCACCGCGCTATGTATGAAAAAAGACCGCGTGCCAAAGCGATCGTCCATCTTCATTCCACGCATTCGGTCGCTGTGAGCTGTCTTTGCGGGCTCAACGAGGCAAATGTCTTGCCGCCGCTCACGCCTTATTATGTCATGCGGATAGGCAAGCTGCCTTTGATTGCGTATCATCCTCCTGGAGATGAGAAACTTGCACTTGCAGTCTCAGAAAAAGCAAATGACCATCACGCGGTCTTGCTTGCCAATCACGGTCCGGTCGTGGCTGGTGCTACGCTTTCAGACGCGGTCAATGCAACCGAGGAACTTGAAGAGACTGCCAGATTATACCTTCTCCTACAGGGAAAACCCACGCGCACGCTAAGTTGCGAAGAGGTTGATGACTTGATGGAGCGTTATCCTCATAAGGTATGATAATGCTACTATTCGCTTCATCTGTATGGAAATTATAGACACTACAATGTGTAATCATGATACTAGATTTCAAACTGATGGTAAGTCGCAGGGACTTATGGATCAGAAATATTAAATACTCAGTATTTTCTTTTTAAACAGATACTTGCAAAGAATGTCGGTATCGGTGGTTGCGAGCCCCCGCAACCAAGCAGAACCAAAAACCCCCAATCAATTCAAATATTTGGTTGAGGGCTTTTTGTTTGCCAAAAATCCTTAAAACGTGCCAAAATATCGTTTTATAAGTTATATCAATCGCTTACCTAAAACAGGTTCAAATCGGGGGTAACGAACCACGCAACCAACATACAATACTTAATTGCCTTGGTGTTACGGCGAGGGGCAGGCTTAAAAAGTGCAAGCATCCGGTATAGGCGAGATCGTTTAGCGCTCGGTGTTTATCGAGCGTTCATGATAATCGAACGGCAGCTTTCCGCCGTTCAACTAGACCGCAATTTTCGCCAAAGCAGACGTTCGCTTATTTGGGCTTCTTTCCTTCTTGTCTGGTTTCAGTGCCCATAAATTAAAACAAACGTTGGGTCTGCTGAAACGGCTTACAGCTATGCCGCTCTTGACGCCGAACGGGGAACACGGATTTCCGTAATTTTGTTCACATCACTGTGGTGAATATTTTGGGAGATGAGGGCGGGCTTTTCGCTCATAAAACACATACCGCAGAATTCGCTTTATCAGCGATTATGCTTATCCGCATTCCTGCAAGACCCATATCGGATGTTCCCGACTCAGCGTAGTCTTGGATAATAGGACTTAAAGGGGGGAATGATGGAGTTATCGAGTTTACCGTCTGCTTCGAATAAGAAGCTTGCCCTATTCCTTGACGGAACGTGGAATGCTGTCGGCACGAATACAAATGTATGGCGCCTCCGCTCCCTCTGCGCGGACACGGACACCGAAGGGCGTGAGCAGCTTCGCTATTATGACACTGGCGTCAATGGTGTAATTGGCGGCGGTTGGGGCAAGGGTGTAACTGAGAATGTGCAGGAGGCCTACAACTGGCTCGTCGAGAATTATGAGGATGGCGATCAAATCTTTATCTTCGGGTTCAGTCGCGGAGCTCATACTGCAAGAAGCCTCGCCGGCTTTATTTCCATTTGTGGACTTCTTAAGCCGGGCGGAGCACTGGGTGTTGACCAACTATTCGAGCGATACCGTAACGATGATGATCGCACGATTTACAAACTTCCTACTTTTGACATTCAAAGCATGACGCTTGAGGAGCGCTGGATGCTGAAGTACTCACGACCAGTAGGGATTGAAATGGTCGGAGTCTGGGATACGGTTGGTGCACTGGGGGTTCCGGCTTTCAGTCTCGCGGGTATAAGCACTTCGACGCTCAAGTTTCATCATACCGGTCTCCGTAAACCCGTCAGGCATGGGTTTCATGCACTCGCAATTGATGAACATCGAGCAAAATTTGCACCAACACCATGGACGATCCGAACGAAAACCGACGCCCCGACGATAGTTTCGATGAGACCGATAGAGAGCGTTGAACAGCGCTGGTTCGTGGGCGCTCATGCAAATGTTGGCGGCGGTTGCTTCAACGACACCTTGGCGCAGATACCGCTGCGTTGGATGATGGAGAAGGCAGCAAATCTCGGATTAGCATTTCGCAATGAGCTTGAACTGGATGGAGATGAACATCGGGGCATAATCTCGGATTCTTATACTGAGTTCCTAAGGGGCGCGTATTCTTGGGTAAGCAAGCGACACTATCGACATATTGCACCAGAACCATTTGCAGGAGCTTCTGGAACTCACGTGAGGGTGAATGAGACAATCGATGCTTCAGTTTTCGCAAGATGGCGGGACGATAACAACTATCGCCCGCCGAATCTTATAGAGTGGGGAAATCGGAAAGGCGTCAATCCTGCGGACATTTCTAATTCGGTCACGGCAAATTCACCTGAAATCGGTGCGCAGTAATTAAAAGCTTTGAGATTGTTCTGCTCTTGACCAATGAAGCAGGCGGCAGCTTCGCGTTTGAACTCGTCACCTGAATTGCCAGACACCATCATGGCCTCGTTGCCTCAAAAATATCGCGCGACGACTAATATGCAACAAGCGTATTTTCGGATCTGAAATCGCGATCATAGATTGCAGACAAGATGTTGATGCCCGATGAGTGTAACGGAACCATAACGTCAACATCGCGGGCAAGGCGCTCAATGCAGACGATACCGAATGGAACATCTTCTGTCACAAATCGCGTGTCAGTCGAGGTAGGTCCCGGCGGTCCCTTCCGAACCTCGTGCACCTTCGCTGCCATTGCGGCAAGCGACAGGCCCGGCTCGAACCCAAAGGAGATGCGGTAATGCTCTTCCACATCGCGTACTTTCACACCATAGGCTCGGGCGACAGAAAGCCGTTCGACATCGAGTGCCTTGATCAGTTGTGCAACACCGGGCGTAATGCCATCGTAATTGCACCAATACTCACCCTTTTCAATACGGGTGAAGTTGCAAAGAGCATTGGCCATATGGATCGGCGGATTAAGGTTTGACAGTGCGATCGCGATTGCACCTTCACCCATGACAAGCATATCGCCAAACAATTCACGCCAGAATAAAAGAGCCTCAGGGCCGTTAGCCTCAGGGAGTGTCGATATCTCGACGCGGCTGCGGATTGCACCAACAGTGACAGAGGTCGGGCCGGTACGACGCCCCATCAAAATCGTGGTGGAAAGCGAGCTTACGGGAATATTGATGTTGCGTTCATCCAGTATGCGGGCGAGATAGCCGCCGCTCATCGACAATTCAGCGCTGACAAGAACTTGCTGACCTGCACGCAATTGCGGTGCGAGCACATCCATGACAGCCTGATGCCTGTTGGCGGGAATGGCGATGATGATGCCCGCAGCACCATCAAGTGCATGCGCCAGATCCGTTGTCGTCCGTGGTTTGAAGTGGATGTCGATCTTTCCCTCACAGGTGACCTCCGCATCTTCCAGTTCCTTGGTGCCAAGTCCGGAATGGGAATAGAGCACAGGGGTATATCCCCCCTGTGCCAACTTTGCAGCGTAGCCCAGAGCCACACCACCTGTTCCGATGATCGCGATGCGCATAGCTTTACGCCTCAAAGCCATAAACTTCGCGGGCGGCAGCTTCCGAAATGCGGCCCTCGCGCAGATCTTTGCGAACCAGCTCGCGGTCGCGCAGTTTGGGATCTCCAAAACCGCCGCCGGAAGCAGCGACCATGGCAATGGTCTTGCCGCTTGGAACCCGCCCCACGCGCTTGTGGAACGGCTCGACGCCTTCGCCGCGTTCGACCGTAGTTACGGTGCCGCTTTCACCACCAAACAGGCCCCACGGCGCAAGTATGGCATTGGTGCCGCCGACATGGGCGGTGGCGTCATGATCAACGACTCGAATACGGCGACGCATGGTCATGCCGCCGCGCCATTGGCCGGGGCCGCCTGAATCCTGCACCAGTTCATAGGCCTCGACCATGATCGGATGTTCGAATTCCAGCGCCTCGATAGGGATGTTGGCTGTATTGGTGGTGTGGACCTGAACCGCGTCCAGACCGTCCTGTCCCTGACGCGCACCCATGCCGCCGCCCGACATTTCATTATAAACGTAGAATCGGCCAGTTCGTGGATGCTGACCTGAAAGCGTAACAAGGCCACCGCCGGTACAGGCTGCACAGATTTTGTCAGGTACTGCTTCCGAGAGAGCTGCGAAAATCAGATCGACCAGACGCTGTGCAATATCGGTGCGGCTATAGACAGCAGCCGGGGCAACTGCGTTGAAGACCGAACCTTCAGGCGCACTCACATGGATTGCGCGATGGAAGCCAGCATTGGCCGGAACATCCGGTGCGACCAGTGTTTTGACCGCGAAGTAAACCGTTGCCAAAGTTGCGGTCATCACCATGTTGATCGGTGCGGGCATTTGCATCGGATTATTCGCAAGATCGATGAAAATGCCGTCGTCCTTAATATCGATCACCACGGAAAGGTCGAGGATATCGTCGGCCAGATTAGTGTCAAAGCGGCATTTACGTTCATAACGGCCATTGGGGATCTGCGCAATGCCAGCGCGGGTCTTGCGTTCAGAATAGTCGAGCAGATGCTGGCCTGCAAGGCGTAGCACTTCGGGACCATATTTTTCGCACAAGGCCTGATAGCGTTTGACGCCAAGGTGGTTTGCAGCCATCTGTGCACTGAAATCTCCCACACGCTCATGCGGAACCTGACAGTTGAGAAGGATCAGGTCCATCACGTCCTGTTGCAGTACGCCTTCGCGATAAAGCCGGATGGGCGGAATGCGCAAACCTTCCTGAAAGATATGGCGATGGGCGCGGTCAACGAAATCCGAATGATGGGCGAGGTTGGTCACCCAGGCCACCAGCTTGTCATCATAAAAGACCGGCTCCAGCAAAACGATGTCGTTAAGATGCGTGCCACCGCCGGTATGGGCATCATTGCCGATGAACACATCGCCCGGGCGAACCGAGGCGATATCGACATGTTTCATCACATAATCGCCAATACCGAGTAGTGAGCCAAGGTGGATCGGAATGCGTTCCTGCTGCGCCAGTGTGCGACCATTAATATCGAAGATCACGGTCGAACAATCCTGCCGCTCCTTGATATTGGTCGAATAGGCGGAGCGGATGATCATGTTGCCCATTTCCTCGACGATGGTCGAAAGGGCGCTCCCAACCACTTCTACGGTGATTGGGTCGATCTGTTGCGCGCTGACGGGGGCGGTCATCTGGTTCATTTCGATACCTCGAGGATCAGGTTAAGCCGCGCATCGACCGTGGCGGTCTGGCTGGCAAGGACGAAGGTCGTGCTGTCGAACTGCTCGATGACGGCTGGACCTTTGACTTGGTGTCCGGGGCCGAGAAGCTCGCGATTGTAGAGCGGGCAATCGCGGAAGGCATGTTCGTCGTTGATCCAGACGCGGCGGGTGCCGAGCTGAGCAGTTTCGACCGCCGCAGTCGCCAATGGATAGGCGGGCGCTTCGGACTTTTTGACAAGACCGGTTGCTTCCAGACGCAGCGCGGTGATCTGGATATCCGCGTCCTTGGCGCTGTGGCCGTAATATTGCTGGTGCTGGGCATCGAAACGCTCCCGCAGCACATTCAGCAAATCCGCTTGCGATACGCCCTCCGGCCAGTCGACGGTCAATTCATAGCCCTGACCCTTGTATCGCATGTCCAGCGACATCGCGATGCGGCGGTCTCCGTCCGCAATCTCTTCTTGTGCGAACCATGCTTCGCCCCGTTCCTTCAGACGCTCAAAGCCGGTGAGAATACCGGACAAGGCGTTTTCCGTCAGATCGGCCATGAAAGTTACCGAGAGATCGCTGCGCAGATCGGCTTGAACGAGACCGGTCGCACACATAACGCCGGGGAAGCGTGGAATGAGAACACGGCGCATATCGAGTTCGTGTGCGAGGCGCGCAGCATGCAGCGGACCTGCTCCGCCAAAAGCCAGCATGGTGTAATCGCGCGGATCATAGCCGCGTTCAACCGAAACCACGCGGATTGCCTTTGCCATATTGGCAGTGACGACGCGCAGAATTCCGTCAGCAGCTTCCATCACGCCGATGCCAAGCTGATCTGCCAGTCGTGCGACAGCTTTTTTGGAGGCTTCCGCATCAATCGCCATCTGACCATTCAAAAGATGCGTCTGATTGAGGATGCCCAGCACGACATTGGCGTCGGTCACGGTTGGTTCGTTGTTTCCAAGCCCGTAACAGACCGGACCCGGATTGGCGCCAGCGCTGCGCGGGCCGACCTTCAAAAGGCCATTGTCGACATAGGCGATCGAGCCACCACCCGCACCTACGGCGTAAATATCAAGCATCGACACTTGCAGCGGATATCCGTGCACTTCAACGCCATTGACCATTTGTGGGCGACCCTGATCAATCAGCGAAATGTCGGAGGAGGTGCCACCCATGTCGAAGGTGATGAGATTGGGTTCGCTTGTTTCACGCCCGATTTTGAGTGCTGCAACGACACCTGCTGCAGGACCGGAAAGCACGGTGCGCACGGGTTCGTTCTTGGCTGTATCGCAAGAGATAACGCCGCCATTGCTTTGTGTGACATGCGGCTCACCTGCCAGTCCGATGGCTTTCAAGCGCGGTCCAAGACGCTCGAGATAACCGCGCATGATTGGCCCCAGATAGGCATTGACGACAGTTGTGGACAGGCGCTCATATTCGCGAAACAGCGGTGAGATTTCATGCGAAGTCGAGACGAAGGCGCCTGGAATCACTTCTTCGACGATTTCGCGGATGCGTTGCTCGTGATCTGGCACGAGGAAAGAGAACAATGTGCAGATCGCAATGGCGCCAACACCTTCTTCCTTGAGCTGTCGTGCGGCAGTGCGCACTTCATCTTCGGCCAGCGGCGTAAGAATCGAGCCGTCGAACGTGACACGCTCGGAAACCTCCATGCGATGCTCACGGCTGACCAGAATGCGAGGCTTTTCCGTGTGGATATCGTAAAGATCTGGCCGTTTCTGACGGCGGATTTCCAATAGATCGCGAAACCCCTTGGTGGTGATCAGGCCGGTTTTCGCACCGCGCCCGGTAATCAACGCATTGGTGCCAACGGTCGTACCATGGCCGAGAAACTCGATCGCATTTGTGTCCGCACCACCCGGATAGACCTTGAGAGCCGAGTCAATACCATTGACAATGCCTTCGGACGGGTCAGCAGGCGTGCTGGATACTTTCCAGATAAAGGTTTCGCCCGTGCTTTCGTCCAGAATACAGACATCTGTGAAGGTGCCTCCGGAATCAACGCCGATGCGCAGAGATTGGGGAATGGTTTTTGCGTCGGTCAAAGCGGCCTCTCCATAATCGAAAATATTTTTGATAATATTGGCGCCAAAATAATTGATGTCAATATGCTTCTGACTTGCTATTATGTCTAACGCGATAAAAATTTTGGAAATGAGTTGCCCATGCTGAAAACCAGTGTTGAGAAAGACGAGCAAAAAGAACTGATCAAACGTATCGAGGATGATCTCTATCTTGGCCGCCTTGCACCGGGCATGTGGCTCAAACAAATCGATCTGGAGCAGAAATACGGCAGCACACGACTGGCGCTGCGCACGGCACTCGACCAGATCGCCTCGCGCGGACTGGTTGAAAAAATTCCCAATCGTGGCTTTTACGTGCCGACCTTTGATGCCGACAGTTTGCGGCTGGTGCGCGATGCACGTGCCCGCATCGAGCGTTCCATTGCACGCGAGATTACACTCAATGTCACCGACGATGCATTCGAGCGGCTGCATGAACGTGCGGAGGAGTTTTCAGGCATGGTCCGTTCCGGGACGGTCGAGCAGCAGGACAAGGCCAATCTCGCCTTTCATGCCGAGATGCTGAAATTCAGCCCCAATCCAGTGATCTGCGACCTGATCTGGACATTACGCCGCAGAATCCCGCTGACCATTCAGCGTCAGGACAATACGCCTGAGCGTCTGGAAGCCTCCGCCCAACAACATTTCACCATGATCGAAGCGTTGAAATCGCGTGATGTCGAGGCTTTCGAGACACTGATCACCAAGCACATCGTCGGCTGAAAAGCCGGGCTTGAGAATTGGTGAGAAAATTTTCACTTGAAATGGCGCCAAAAATAATGACAATTTGAGAAAAGTTCAAACGATGGGAACCCATACAGATGCTCGCTGACAATACAGCCATTTTCGGGTCATGGCGCCCGGATGGGAGATCGCCGAAATGATAGGTTATTTTCTTGGGAAACTGGTCGGTGCGGTGCTCTCAATCCTCGGAGTGCTGACGATTGTTTTCTTCGTGACCCGAATCTTCGGCGATCCCACCCTGCTGCTGCTGCCGATTGGCGCGGGGCCTGAGGATATCGCACGCTTCAAGAGCGAACTCGGGCTTGATCAGCCGTTGCTCAACCAATATTTCCTGTTTCTGGCCGATGTGCTCAGAGGCGATTTCGGCATTTCCTTCCAGCATGGCCGTCCGGCTTTGACCATTGTGCTCGAGCGTATGCCAGCCACGATCGAACTTGCTGCTTCGGGGCTTGTTCTAGGTGTTATTATTGGTGCGGTAGCCGGTGCGGTTGCGGCCTTGCGGCGTGGAACGATCTGGGAATTTTTGGTTATGCTGCTCACCTTGCTGGGGCAGGCGACGCCGACCTTCTGGCTGGGGATCATTCTCATTCTCGTGTTTGCCGTACAATTGGGATTTGTGCCAACCGGAGGCGCGGGCGGATTCATGAATCTGATTCTGCCATCACTTGCGATCGCGGTGTTCGTGGCAGCCTCGATCGCGCGCTTGCTGCGTTCATCAATCCTTGATGTGCTCAATGAAGACTTTGTGCGGACCGCCCGCGCGCAGGGGCTGATGCCGCGCACGGTGTTTTTCTGGCATGTCGCACGCAATTCTCTGATCCCTGTCGTGACAATGATCGGTATCATTGCCGGTGAGCTTCTCGGGGGCTCTGTCGTCACCGAGACCGTCTTCGCCTGGCCGGGCATCGGTCGACTGATCGTGCAGGCGATTGCCTTCAAGGATTTTCCCGTCATTCTGGCAGGCGTTGCAGTCATCGCCACTCTGTTCGTCATTATCAATTTCTGCGTCGATCTGCTTTACGGGCTTCTTGATCCACGTATTCGGGTGAAGGGGTGAGCCATGCGTGATTTCTTCTCTGCTCTAATGCGGTCGGGAACCGGGCTGTTGGGTATTAGCTTGTTGCTGGTGTTTGTTGTGATCGCGCTTTGTGCGCCGCTTCTGCCCGTGCCGGATCCCACGACCAGTAATATCCTGTCACGTTTGCAGCCGCCGACATGGCACGGACTGTTTTCTCCCGGCGCGCATCCGCTGGGAACCGATGAGATCGGTCGCGACGTGCTCTCGCGTGTCGTGCATGGTTCTCGCTCCACGCTGATGATTGGCGCTGTCGCCGTTATCTGCGGCGGTATTTTCGGCGTGGCTCTGGGCATTGCCGCGGGCTGGTTTGGCGGCTGGACGGATCGCGTCCTCATGCGACTGGTGGATTTGCAGCTCGCATTGCCGCTCATGCTGCTGGCCTTGCTGGTTGTGGCGGCACTCGGTGCCGGCCTGACCAACCTGATCATCGTTCTCGCTCTGACCAGCTGGGTTCGCTATGCGCGCATCATTCGAGGTCAGGTGCTGGCAATCCGTGAACGCGAATTCATCCAGTCAGCACGCGCCATTGGCGCTGGAACCTGGCGCATCATGGCATTGCATATTCTGCCCAATGTGGCGACGCCGGCATTGATCGTCGCGACGCTGGAACTGGCGCGTATTGTTCTCATGGATGCCGCTTTGTCGTTCCTTGGCCTTGGCATACAGCCACCCAATCCGAGTTGGGGGCGCATGCTGGCCGATGGCCGTGCCTATATTTCTTCAGCTTGGTGGCTGGTGACGTTCCCAGGTGTTGCCATTGTGCTGACAGTTCTTGCGGTCAATCTGACCGGCGATTGGCTACGCGACCATTTCGATCCACGTCAGAGGAGCCACAGATGAGTACGCCTTTGCTGACAGTCGAAAATCTCACAATCTCGTTTCAGACCGCCGAAGGGCCGGTCACGGCGGTCAATAATATTTCCTATGAACTGCAGGCTGGCGAAACGCTGGGCGTGGTTGGTGAAAGCGGCTCGGGTAAGAGTCTGCATGTGCTGGCCATGGTCGGCCTGTTGCCAAAGGTTCGTGGATTAAATGTTACCGGCAGTGTGCGCTTTGAGGGGCGTGAATTGCTGGGATTGTCTGATGCCGCTCTGCGCGACATTCGCGGTCGCGAAATCGGTTTTGTGTTTCAGGACCCGATGACGGCGATGAACCCGGTCTTGACCATTGAACGTCAATTGACCGATCCGCTGGTCCGCCATATGGGGCTTTCGAGGGCCAAGGCCAGAATCCGGGCTATCGAGCTTTTGGACCTGGTCGGTATTCCTGACCCAGCCAATCGCATCGGCCTCTACCCGTTCCAGTTGTCCGGTGGCATGCGCCAGCGTGTGATGATTGCCATGGGGCTTTCGTGTGACCCGAAGCTTCTGATTGCTGACGAGGCGACGACCGCGCTCGACGTTACGGTACAGGCGCAGGTTCTGGATTTGGTGCAGGATCTTAAAAAACGTCTTGGAACGACGATCGTCTGGATCACCCATGATATGGGTGTCGTTGCAGGTCTCGCGCAGACAATCCAGGTTATGTATTGCGGACGCATCATGGAGCGCGGGCCGGTACGGTCTGTTTTCCATGATCCGCGTAACGCCTATACATGGGGGCTGATGCGCTCCCTGCCGCAGGAACAGACGGGAAACTCCGGGCGTCTTTATCAAATCCCCGGACAGGTGCCGGTCCCGACGCAAATGCCGGCGGGAGATCCTTTCGCTCCGCGCAATGAATATGCAACGCCCCGCTGCCATCAGGAAATGCCGCCACTCATTCAGGTTACTGACGGAGAGCCCGGCCATCTGGCCGCCGCCTGGTACGACCTGCGCTCAATCCGTGAGGCCCGGACATGAATACGCCCCTTCTTCGTGTGGAAAATCTGGAAAAAACCTACGGCGGCGCGAAAAAACTGGGCCGGAACGCACCCGGTGTGCGTGCCGTGGCCGGTATCAGCTTCGATCTTTACAAGGGCGAGACACTGGGCCTTGTGGGCGAAAGCGGATCGGGAAAAAGCACCACGGGTCGGCTTGTTTTACAGCTTGAGAAGCCAACGGCCGGCAAAGTTGCTTATTGCGGTCAGGAACTGACCACGCTCAGCAATGCGCAAATGAAACCCCTGCGCCGCAAGATGCAGATCGTATTTCAAGATCCCTATGCGGCGCTCAACCCACGCATGAGTGTAGGGCGTTTCGTGGCAGAGCCGATGGTCGTTCACGCGACGCATAAAGGTTCGGCATTGCAGGATCGAACCGCTGATCTATTCCGTATGGTCGGGCTTGATCCTACGGTAATGAAACGCTATCCGCACCAGTTTTCCGGCGGCCAACGGCAAAGGATAAACATCGCGCGCGCCATTGCCTGCAATCCCGAATTTATCGTTGCAGATGAGCCGATCACCGCACTTGACGTGTCCATTCAGGCCCAGATCATCAATCTGTTTCAGGATTTACAGGAGCAACTCGGATTATCCTATCTGTTCGTTGCCCATGACCTCTCCATGGTCCGCTACATGTGCGACCGTGTGGCGGTAATGCTGCGGGGGCGGATCGTCGAGCTGGCGCCAGCGTCCGAGATTTTTGAAAATCCGCTGCATGCTTATACGCGTTCGCTGCTCAGCGCCATTCCACATCCCGACCCTGATGCTCCCTTTTTATCCGCACGCACCAATTATGATGTCGCATCGTTTCATCCCGAAATCGATCGCGAGCTAATTGAAGTCAGTACCGGACATTTCGTTCTTCCCGACCCTGCATAAAGCTTGTCGCATGAAGGTATACCAACAGAGAGAGAACATAAAAAAATGAAGAACCTATTCTTGCTATCGCGGCGGTTTAGCGTCGCATCCGCCCTCGTGCTAACTCTTGCGGGAGCGGGATGGGCGCAGGCCGAAACGCTGACCATTGGCCTTGCCTCCAATGTTAACACGCTTGATCCGCATATGACCGCGACGGTTCCGTCTGAACTGAGCGTATTGAGCCACATCTATCCGGCCCTTGTTCTTCGCGGGCCCGATATGAAGCTGCAACCATCGCTGGCGCAATCCTGGGAGGCCGTCGATGACCTGACATGGCGTTTCAAGCTGACGCCAGGCGCAATGTTTGATGATGGGCAGCCGATCGACGCGGCAGCCGTCAAATGGAACATCGACCGTGTTCAGGACCCGAAGGTCAATGCCCGTATCGCCAGCTGGTTCAAGGATATCTCTGAGGTAAACATTATCGATCCGCTGACCGTCGAGATCAAAACCGCTAAGCCCTATCCGGCACTGGCCGATCAGTTGTCGATGTTCTTCCTGTTGCCGCCCAAATGGGCCGGCGATCACAATCCTGCTGCGCAAGCGGCTTCCGGCGGCGCCTATCGTGTGCTTCAAAACGTTCCGGGCGATCACATCACGCTTGAAGCCAATCCGAAATATTGGGGTGCAAAGCCTGCTTTCGATCAGGTCAATTTCCGTTCCATTCCTGAGACGGCAAGTCGCGTTGCTGCCCTCGAAGCCGGCGAAGTCGACTGGATTTCGGGCATTCCCACCTCCGAAATCGAAGGCATCAACAGTCGTGGCATAGCACAGGCCGCGGCTATCCCCACGACCCGTTCGATGATGGTCGCCTTCAATCAGGAAAAGGCGCCGCTGAACAATAAGCTGGTGCGGGAAGCATTGAATTATGCCATCGATAAGGATGGCATCTCCAAGGCAATTTTCGGAGGACACGCTACGGTGTCCAGCTGTCAGATTCTCACACCCGATTATTTCGGCTATAATGCCGATTTGAAACCCATCGCCTATGATCCCGCCAAGGCAGCCGAACTTCTGGCGCAGTCCGGTGTTGATCTCGGTCAGCTGATTGAACTGGAAGTACCGCTGGGTCGTTATATGCAGGCGCAGGAAGTAGGGCAGGTGGTCGCTGCAATGCTGACAAGCGTTGGTCTGCAAGTGAAGATTACTGAGATGGATTTTGGCGCTTTTATCACCAAGCGCACCAATGCCCACGATATGGGGCAGACGGCGCTTCTTGGACTGGCATGGCCGACGCTTGATGCAGATGGAATGCTGACCATGTATACCCCCGGCAATATCTACGATTACTGGAATAATAAAGAGTTTGGCGATCTGATCACCAAGGCGCGTTCAACGACTGATCGCAATGAACGGCTTGAACTCTACAAGCAAGCCACCAGCCTCATGTGCAACGATGCTGCAACGCTTTTCCTCTACCAAGAGCCTTTGGTTTATGCCATTTCCAAGAAGGTAACTTGGCAAGCCCGTGGCGATGACTGGATCCGTGCAATGGATATGGTCCCTGTCACGTCAAAGTAAAGTATATGGCTGCATGAAGGCGGTTTGCTCCTTCATGCAGCCACTTCAAACAAAAGGTTGTCAAGAATGCCGGATATGCAAAAAGCGTTGCGGATTATCGTGACCGGGGGTACTCTTGATAAAATTCATGATACCTACTCTGAAGCGCTTGCATTCGATCCTGATGGTAAAACGCATCTGCCTGAAATGCTTCAGGTTGCTCGTTGCCATTTCCCCGTCGTCGAATGTCTTTTTCTCAAGGACAGTCTGCATTTCAGCGATGCTAATCGAGAAGCCATCGCTGACGCTATCAAACGCGCGCCTGAAGAGGCCATCATATTGACTCATGGTACGGGGACCATGGATCAGACGGCTGCATTTCTCGATAGCAGAGTATCAGACAGGACCGTTGTCTTGACGGGAGCGCTACGTCCTTATTCCTTTGGGAATTCAGACGCTGTGTTCAATCTGGGGGGAGCGTTGACGGCTGCTCAGCTCCTTGCGCACGGGATATGGGTTGTTATGAACGGTCGGATTTTCCGGGCAGGCCATGTGCATAAGGATGTTCATAGTGGTAGATTTGATTTAATCAGCGATATAAATCAAAGAATGAAATGAAGTGGTCGTCTTTAG
The DNA here is from genome assembly GCA_032057925.1 of Rhizobiaceae bacterium. Taxonomy (GTDB): domain Bacteria; phylum Pseudomonadota; class Alphaproteobacteria; order Rhizobiales; family Rhizobiaceae; genus Brucella. The sequence continues at coordinate 304,098 of DAMCEK010000005.1, read as the reverse complement.
CATCTAAAGTGACACTTTCAGCGAATGTCGGTATCGGTAGTTGCGAGCCCCCGCAACCAATTAGAACCCAAAACCCTCAATCAATCCAAACAGTTGGCTGAGGGCTTTTTGTTGCCCAAAATCCTGCAAGCGTGCTAAAATCCCATTTTATAAGCCATATCAATGCCTTAGAAAAAACAGGTTCAAATCGGGGGCGACGAACCACGCAACCAAAATACAATTCGAAAAAGCCTAAAGATACCGTGATCGTTATTAAACGTGAAACATGTGTCCGTTGGCAGCATCTGCCGCGTTATTCGGATCGGCTGATCTGGAAGAAATGGATTGGTTATCACCAGCAATGTCTAACAGAAACGATCCTGCCTTGTTTTAAAATACTATGGGAAAAGGTCAAAGTCCGATCATTCAAAAAACAGTTCGCTCAAATCAAATTTTCCCCCGTTACTATACGCATGGCTTCACTCAAACTGCACCTGCTATTACACCGCCTGTATTACAATTGGTGCAACAAAGCCGGAAGCATGCTAAAGCAATCTTATTATGAGCTTGTGTCCTCAATCTTTGGAAGAAACCCCGCAAGGAGTCCTGCCAGGGGCAGAAATGAGCAAATATAGTAGACGGCTTCAACGCCATAACTATCAGCGACAATCCCAAGCAATGCTGCGGCAATGCCACCAAGTCCAAAATTCAGGCCGTAGAAAAGTCCGCCGATTAGCCCAATCCGGTTTGGCAGCAATTCCATTGCATAGATAAGTATCGATGCAAAAGCACTTGCCATGATCAGATTGATCAGCACGGTCAGAATACCGGTCCACAAGAGATCAACGTGAGGCAGAATAAGCGTTAGGGGAAGCGGTCCCAGCACGGAAATCCAGATAATTCGATTGCGTCCGATCCGGTCGCCAACGATGCCGCCGATAAGTGCTCCGGCAGCAGAAGCCAGCAGGAATATGAACAACATCATCTGGGCTGAAGGGATCGAAAGCCCAAATTTCTCCATAAGATAGAACGTATAGAATGATCGAAAGCTTTCACCGTAGGCGTTCTTGGTAAACATCAGCAACGTCAGCACAACCAATCCAACACCGATCGTTGTCGGGGCATGACGGGCAGCGTCGGCTATCTTTTTGCCATTGGATCGTGTGGCCGCAAATTCCAGGCTGATCTCGCGTTGTTTTCTTCCAATCCAGACGAGAAGTGTCATAGCCAACAACGCCAGCACCGCGAACCAGGCGAGACTCGGCTGCCCCCACGGCACGATGACCAGTGCGGCAAGTACCGGGCCGAGCGCACCCCCGGCTTGCCCGCCAACCTGAAACAGTCCCTGCGCCAGCCCCTGTCTGCCCCCGGCTGCATAACGCGCCATGCGTGTCGCCTCAGGGTGGAAGATGGAGGATCCGATCCCAATAAGAGCAACAGAGACAAGGATCACCGCATAACTGTGTGCGAAAGCAAGGCTCAGCAACCCTGAAAGCGTAAACATCATTCCTGCTACCGGCGAATAAGGTGCTGGATGCTTGTCCGTCACCATACCGATCACTGGTTGCAGTAATGATCCGGCAATCTGAAAGGTCATGGTGATCATGCCAATCTGCACAAAATCGAGCGCATAGGCGTCCTTGAGGATCGGATAGGCTGCCGGGATCAGCGATTGCATCAAATCATTGAGAAGATGCGTAACACCAAGAACTACAAGAACGGTTAGATAGGTTCTGGAGCGCCCTGTTGCAGGAAGTGTAAGCGTCATTTCTATTTCGTGCCTGTTCAGAAGCTTTAAGGGAAGGATACGGCAGTATCGCGAACCTTCTGGATAGGAATTATTTACAAAGCGCGCGCTTCAGAGCGGGCGAACGCTTTCCGCTTGTGTTTTTCCGGTCTCACGGTTCGGGCCGATATCGTAGGTAACATCGCTCTCCGATTTAATGCAGCCGAAACCGGGGTGTGATTGAAAAACTTAACGACGCCGACTGCCATATTCCCCTCCAGTCTGCGGGATGTTGCCCTCCGAAGCGAGATTATTGACAAAGGCATTTTTCCGCAACGTCTTATTACCTTGGTTCTGAATGTGAGATGTTTTCAAAAAGCGCGCGGATATTCTCGCGGTGTTCAGACGGGAATGGTCATGTTTCTTTCCTTGTAGCAAATCGTATAGCCGATATGCTGAAAGCACCATTATCGGCTGGGAGGACGATACTTTGTTGATAAGGCACTTATCATTCTTCATCACTCTGGCGGAGGAGATGCACTTCGGGAAAGCTGCGGAAATTTGCAATGTTGCCCAGCCAACCCTGTCAGCTGCTATCCGCAAACTGGAAGAAGATCTCAACACCATACTGATCGTGCGCGGCCATCGTTATTTAGGCCTGACACCTGACGGTGAAAGGGCGCTGAAATGGGGGCGTCAAATCCTCGCAGATTACGGCAGTCTGCGCCACGATCTGATAACAACGCAAAACGGTCTGAGTGGAACATTACGTCTCGGCGTGATACCGGCGGCGATGCCTTCGGTCTCATTCCTGACATGGCAATTCCATAAGTCGCATCCGAAAGTCGATGTCAAAATCCAGTCGATGACATCGCGTGCGATTCAGCATTCACTTGAGCTTTTCGATCTGGATGGAGGGGTCACCTATCTTGAGAACGAGCCACTGGAGGATGTGCTCAGGCTACCGCTGTATCGTGAACGGTATATCTTCATGTGCGGGGAAAAGCATCCATTTTACAATCGCCAGACTGTAGGCTGGGCTGAAGCAGCGGCGCAGCCAATGTGTCTCCTGAGCGATGACATGCAGAACAGGCGTATCCTGAATGATATAGCGGTCTCTGTTGGACTGACCATCAATGCACCTGTTGTCAGCAACTCTTTTCTGGCCGTCTGCGCGCATTTGCGCAGTGGTGAATGGTGCAGCATCGTCCCGCATACCTTCCTGCATATTTTTGGTAGAGATCCTGGCCTTCGCGCCATCGAATTGACGGATCCTTCCCAAACCCAACTGATCGGTCTCGTTCTTTCAGACCGTGCCCCCCAGTCGCCCATGGCGAACGCCCTGGTCAATGCGATGCAAGGCGTTAATCTCGACGCGTCGTTCGATAAAGCGGGTCGATAGAGAATATCTATCAATTGTTCCAAATGTTTCATTGGCCGGTCTCCAGCCTTTGTGCCAGCATGTCACTGTCGTAAGGTTCACACACAAGGTGGACTTCGGGCGTATAATTAATGCCAGACCGGAGAGGAGCCGGATGGCCTCATCACAATCATGACATATGTCGATCCTTGGGAACTCTTCAAGGGACTGGATTTGTCTTGCCAAAATTTGGAGGAAATGAAATGGCGAAAGTGGTCTGCATTCTTTATGACGATCCGGTCGAGGGTTATCCCAAGTCCTATCCTCGTGATGACCTGCCGAAGATTGAAAAGTATCCTGGCGGGCAGACCCTTCCAACGCCCAAGGCGATAGACTTCCAGCCAGGGACTCTTCTCGGCAGCGTTTCCGGCGAACTCGGCTTGCGAGAATATCTTGAATCCAATGGCCATACCTTCGTTGTAACATCTGACAAGGATGGCCCAGATTCACAGTTCGAGAAGGAGTTAGCTGATGCGGATGTGGTGATTTCCCAGCCTTTCTGGCCTGCTTATTTGACTGCGGAACGCATTGCGAAAGCCCCCAAGCTCAAGCTTGCCCTGACAGCCGGTATCGGCTCCGATCACGTCGATCTTCAGGCGGCCATAGATCGCGGCGTTACCGTTGCCGAAGTTACTTACTGTAACTCCATCAGCGTCGCAGAACATGTGGTGATGATGATTCTTGGCCTCGTTCGCAATTATATCCCATCTTATCAATGGGTGGTGAAAGGTGGCTGGAATATCGCCGACTGCGTGACGCGCTCCTATGATGTCGAAGGCATGCATGTCGGTACGGTCGCGGCCGGGCGCATCGGGCTTGCTGTGCTCAAGCGGCTCAAGCCTTTCGATATGCACCTTCATTATACTGATCGTCACCGTTTGCCTGAAACGGTAGAAAAGGAACTGGGGCTGACATGGCATGCTACTCGCGAAGAGCTTTATGAAGCCTGCGATGTGGTAACGCTCAACTGTCCTCTTCATCCTGAAACCGAGCATATGATCAACGACGATACGCTGAAGCATTTCAAGCGTGGCGCTTATCTTGTCAATACGGCCCGCGGCAAGCTCTGTGACCGTGACGCGATCGTCCGGGCGCTCGAAAGTGGCCAGCTTGCAGGCTATGCCGGCGACGTCTGGTTCCCTCAGCCCGCACCGCGTGATCATCCATGGCGCACCATGCCCCATCACGGAATGACGCCGCACATCTCCGGCACGTCGCTTTCCGCGCAAACCCGCTATGCGGCGGGTACACGTGAAATTCTCGAATGCTTCTTTGAAGGGCGTCCGATCCGCGATGAATATCTGATCGTGCAAGGCGGTGCTCTCGCCGGGGCGGGTGCGCATTCCTATTCGAAAGGCAATGCGACAGGCGGTTCGGAAGAGGCTGCGAAGTTCAAAAAAATCATCTGACGAAAAAAACTGCGCCGGAACAGCATATCCGGCGCAGTTTCTTCATGGGAGGACGATGATGAATCTTGAACAGGAAACGATCCGCAACTTTTCCAGGGGCGGTATTTTAATAAATTATGTTCAAAAGCAGGCGCTACCCGCTCTCGTTTCGGGCCTTGGTGGCGCACTGGCGATATGGTTGCTGGCGCAGGCGACAAACATGTTTGCCCTGGCCTTGCTGATCGCTCCGTTCGGAGCGAGTTGCGTTCTGCTGTTTTCACTGCCTCAGAGCCCACTCGCTCAGCCGCGCAATGTGATCGGCGGGCATTTTCTGTCAGCCCTGATGGGGCTTCTTGTTCTGATCTTATTTGGAAACAGTGCCTTTGCGTGCGCGCTCGGGGTGGGGCTTGCCATTGCCGTGATGCAATTTACGGGAACGTTGCATCCGCCTGCAGGGGGCGACCCGCTGGTGGTTATTTTGACCGGGGCCGGATGGTCATTTCTTGCCATGCCAATTCTGGCGGGAACGATGACGCTTGTCGCTGCAGCATGGATCTATCATCGCCTGATATCGCGGCGAAACTATCCGGTTTGACAGGCTGCAGTTTAAGAAAAGAAAAAATGAACACGTCCCGCCTGTGGGGTGGAGGAACGCCCGGGTGAGACGTTTCACGGGAGGAAACAATGTCTACGACGCAGGATGCTTTCCCACTTCGCATTTCCAGAGCAGGCTTATTATCACGTGAGCGTATTGTCGCTCAAAAGGGATTCAATCGATGGCTGGTGCCGCCTGCGGCGTTGGCCATCCATCTTTGCATCGGCATGGCTTACGGCTTCTCGGTATTCTGGCTGCCACTTTCACGCTCGATTGGAATTTCCAGTCCGGTTGCCTGTGAGGGGATGAGCCTGATGGCCTCGCTATTCACGACGACGTGTGACTGGCGCGTAGCTGATCTCGGCTGGATATACACATTGTTCTTCGTTTTGCTCGGTTCATCGGCAGCCATATGGGGCGGCTGGCTGGAAACGGCCGGTCCACGTAAGGCGGGCGTCGTGGCAGCACTATGCTGGTGTGGCGGTATGGTTCTGGCTGGTATCGGTGTGATGATCCATCAGCTTTGGCTGATGTGGATCGGGGCCGGATTGATTGGCGGCATCGGTCTGGGTCTCGGCTATATCTCGCCGGTTTCAACCTTGATCAAGTGGTTTCCCGACCGGCGCGGGATGGCTACCGGCATGGCGATCATGGGCTTTGGCGGCGGCGCGATGATCGGAGCACCGCTGGCTGATCTGCTGATGACCCATTTTCAAACATCGCAGGGCGTTGGCGTGTGGCAGACATTTTTCGTCATGGCGGCGGTCTATTTCGTGTTCATGATGGCAGGCGCCTTTGGCTATCGTGTACCGCCGGCGGGCTGGAAACCGGAAGGTTGGGAACCCAAGCCGGTTGCGGCAAACAAAGCCGTCATGATTACCGAACATCATGTCCACCTGCGTGATGCGCACAAAACCAAACAATTCTGGCTGATATGGGCTGTCCTGTGCCTTAACGTGTCGGCGGGCATCGGGGTGATCGGCATGGCATCACCAATGCTGCAGGAAATTTTCGCGGGCCGGCTTATCGGCTTGCCGGACATTTCTTTCACCGATCTGGATGCCGGACAAAAAACGGCAATCGCTGCGATCGCAGCCGGCTTTGCTGGGCTTCTTTCGCTGTTCAATATTGGCGGGCGTATTATATGGGCCTCTGCTTCAGACCGGCTCGGACGCAAGAACACCTATTTCGTCTTCTTTGTCCTCGGAATCGTTCTTTATGCGCTTGTTCCGACTGTCGCGCATATGGGTAACCAGGTGCTGTTCGTGGCGATGCTTTGCATTATCATCTCGATGTATGGCGGCGGCTTCGCAACGGTTCCGGCCTACCTCGCCGATATATTCGGAACACAGTTCGTCGGTGCGATTCATGGGCGGCTTCTGACCGCCTGGGCAACTGCGGGCATCGTCGGTCCCGTCGTAGTGAACTATATCCGCGAAGCGCAGATTGCGGCTGGTATTGCACGTGCGCAAGTGTACGATTTTACCATGTATATCCTCGCCGGGTTTCTGGCTGTCGGTCTGCTTGCTAATGCTCTGGTACGTCCGCTGAACCAGAAATGGTTCATGTCATCCCAGGAGCTGGCGGCGCTGCAGGTCTCGGACCACACGGACGTTTCCGAGGTCCGCGGCGGTTCCTTCGGTATTGACAGAGGTGGCTTGGATATGGCGGCGGTCATTGCCTGGATTGCGGTTGGAATTCCGCTCCTCTGGGGCGTGTGGAAGACTTTGCAGCAAACAGCCGCGCTCTTCAATTAGTGATAGTCCGGCGCCCCATTTCTGATGGAGTGTCTCATCGCTCCGGCCTTTTGCAGCGTACCCAAAGCAGCCCTTAACAAAAGCCAGATTCAACAGATGTCACAATCACGTTTTCTCCTATGTTTGCCGACACATCCAGATGTGCGAACCGAAATGGAATATATGGCCATTTCCTCGAATGCTGAAGGGCGCAGGTTACCGAATGGCACCCTGATCGTGACACCTGAGGATGAGCCTTCGCTTCTTTACAAGTTTACTCCATGGGGCGGTTCCGATCTCGCTTTCCATGAAATCGACATCTATTCGATGCTGCGATCCGCCGGAGACTTTTCCGGGATCGTCAGGATGGAAGGAATATCATCAACGCAAGATTATCTCGTCCGCATCATGGAGCGGTCACGCGCAGGCACGCTGGAAAGTTTCTTGATTAAGCGATCAAAAGGAGAATTAGGGTCGGCTGACTGCACGCTCGCCCGTTCAATTCTTGCACAGATTGCGGAGGCCATGGCGCATGTTCATGGCCTGGAGCTGGTGCACAGAGATCTGAAGGCCGAAAATATTCTGGTTTTCGACGCAGACGAGAATGATGCAGGTCTTATTACGGTAAAGCTGTCCGACTTCGACCGTGCGGTTCTGCTTCCCGCAGGCGGAATGCTGGGAGAACCTGTCGGGTCACTTTTTCATATGGCGCCTGAATTGCTCGCCGGGCAAGAATATGATCGAAAAGTCGATATTTATGCGTTTGGAATTCTTGTTTTTGAAGTGCTGCACGGTGGGATGCGCCCATACAGCAATGTCGCCACCGGTATGCCCGGATCGTTGTCGCGCGACGAATTCTGCGAGAAAGTGGTAAAGAACGATTATCGTCCTGCATGGCTCCATGATGATGAGGAGTTGAAGAGGCTGGCGTTCCGATGTTGGTCGCATGATCCGAGCGAGCGGCCGGAATTCAGAGAAATTCTGGATATATTGCAAACGGTTTCCGTAACCCCGAACATCTTCCAGTCGAGGATTAACACCAAACGTCCCGGCGAAATGATTGACATCGGCATTGCCAGCACCATGGGCAAGGTACGCTACACCATGGAAGATGCCGTCTCAGCTCTAATCGCGCCGGACATGCGGATTTGTGGGGTTTTTGACGGATTGAAAGGAAACCGTTGCAGTGAATTCGCTGCACGTTGCCTGCCGCTTGCGCTGGCCGGAGAATTGGCGCAAGCATCGCAGGATGCGGGCCAAGCCGTGAGAACTGCAATCGAGACAGTTCAATCCACATTGCGGCGAATGAAGCATCCCGTCATGTGCGGCACGACGGCGACCCTGGCCTTGATCCGCCCGAAAGACATTCTGGTGGCGTGGTTGGGAGATTCTCCTGCATGGCTTTTTCGAAGGCCCGCAGGCGATGAAGCGGTAGTCATCGTTCCCTTGATAAGCGCGCATCATGCAGATCGTCCAGATGAAGCTGAACGCGTGATCGCCTGCGGCGGCGAGGTGCGTCGCGAGCAAAAGATGCTCGACAGCGGTGAGACCGTTCCGTGGGGACCCAGACGCGTTTTTTCCCCGCATAGCGGTCAGAGCAATGGTGTCGTTCTTTCGCGTAGCCTGGGGCTGTTTTCTTTTTCCCCGGCGATCAGCGGCGATTCCGAAATGCTTCAAATTCAACGGCACGCCGACGATTTTTATCTCGTCATTGCTTCGGACGGTGTTTCCGAGGTGCTGAACCCACCGAAAATTTATGAATTTATTGAGATGTGTGAAACACCGCAGGAAGCAGCAGATAAAATGATCGATGCAGTTTTACGCGCAGGCGCGCCTGATAATGCAAGCGTTCTGGTTGTGAAATTAAACGGAGCGGAAAAATGAAAGGATCATACCTGAATGTAAATATCCAGATGAGGCAAGATGCCCGGCAACTAAGGTAATGATTTATCTGGCCACCGCCATCGACACCGTTCCACGATGCATGTGTTCGGACCTGTAATCTGCATCTTTTCATCGTCTGGTTCAGATATTTCGGCGTCATAAGCGTGGCAACGATGTTGTCCATATTCTGTGGTCGAAAATCCGCACTATTTATTAGCCCTGTTGAGCCAGTTATGGTTATATCTCTGGAAATATAATGGTATTCTGGAGACTGCTTGTGGGGCGGCATTCAATTTATTTCGCAATCGGGTTTCTATTTGCCGCTTTAACGCTCGTCCTTCCTGCACAAGCGCGACAATTTATTGATTCCGCAGGCAGGTCAGTGGAGGTTCCTGATCATATCGGCAAGGTTCTTGCCGCGGGGCCGCCAGCCTCCATCTTAATCTATACGCTGGCACCGGAAAAACTGGCCGGCTGGGTGCGTGCGCCCAGTGAGCAGGAAAAGCCCTATCTTAAGCCGGAGGTGCGTGATCTGCCCGCTTATGGACGCTTGACCGGTAAAGGCGGCACAGCCAATCTCGAAGCGGTGCTGGCTGCACGGCCGGACGTCATTATCGATGTGGGCACCATCGATGATACCTATCGTTCGCTTGCCGACAAGGTGCAGAAGCAGACCGGTATTCCCTATATCCTGATGGACGGAAAATTCGCAAAGACTGCCGATACATTGACAATTCTTGGCGAATTGCTGGGCGTTGAGGCGCGTGCAGGACAACTGGCCGATTATACCCGCCATATCGAGACTGAATTGCAGGACGGTTTGAAGACCATTCCGACGCATGAGCGCCCGAAAGTCTATTACGGGCGCGGTCCCAAGGGGCTGGAAACCGGGCTTGCAGGCTCTATCAATATGGAAATCCTGCAAGCTGCTGGTGCCGTGAATGTTGCGGCTGCCGCAGGTGAGGGCGGGTTGACGCAAGTCTCACCCGAACAGGTTCTGGCATGGAACCCGCAAATCATCCTCACCAACAGTGTTCCTTTCATCGACGCCGTAAAAACAGATCAACGCTGGAGAAATGTCGAAGCTGTCGAGAAAAACCGCGTTTATTTTACACCAACCATACCATTCGGCTGGTTTGATGCGCCGCCCGGCGTCAATCGCCTTATCGGTATTCGCTGGTTGCAGAAGCTTTTTTATCCAGACCGTTTCACCAATGATCTGCGGCAGGATGTGCAGGAATTCTATCGGCTGTTCTATCAGGTCGAGCTGGAGCCGCGTCAGATCGATGCGTTGCTGTCACAGGCGTTGCCGGATCAGTAATGGCAGAAACCGTGCAGAAGGATATTGCATCCGTACCGCAAAATCGCGCCAGAATGCTTTTTTGGGTGCTCGGCCTCGTCATATTGACTGGCCTTTCGGCACTTGCGCTGATGACCGGCAAATACCCTTTAAGCTTCTGGGATGTCGTGCGTCTTATCAGCGGCAAAGACGTCACTGATCCGATTGCCGCCAATGTCTTGTGGAATATCCGCGTGCCCCGGCTTCTCGCAGGTCTTTGCGTGGGCGCGTCCCTTGCCGCTGCCGGGGCCGCCTATCAGGGTATTTTTCGCAATCCGCTGGTTTCGCCGGATATACTCGGTGTTTCAGCCGGCGCAAGTCTTGGCGCGGTTCTGGGCATATTCTTGTCACTGCCGATCATGGCAATCCAGTTTTTCAGCTTTGCCGGAGGACTGATGGCTGTGGCGCTGGTCTATGCTGCGGGTACGGCAATTCGCAATCGCGATCCGGTTCTGGTGCTTGTTCTGGTCGGTATGGCGGTCGGTGCGCTGATTGGTGCTGCAATATCACTGATTAAAATGCTGGCTGATCCTTACGATCAATTGCCTGCGATTACCTACTGGCTACTTGGCAGCCTGACTGCGGTTAGTCTCGATGACCTGCAGGCCACCATCCCGGCATTCATATTCGGTTTCGTTCCCTTGCTGCTTTTACGCTGGCGTATCAATCTCTTGTCGCTGGGGGATGAGGACGCGCATGCTCTTGGCGTCAATACAAAGCTGTTACGTCCTTTGCTGATTGCGTCGGCCACATTGATGACCGCAGCAGCCGTGTCCATTGCGGGTATTGTCGGCTGGATTGGGCTTGTCATGCCGCATATTGCGCGCATGCTTGTGGGGCCGGATTATCGGCGTTTGTTGCCAACGGCAATGCTGGCGGGAGCCGCCTATCTGGTGCTGGTTGATATTCTGGCACGCACCATTGCCGCAATCGAAATACCGCTTGGTATCCTGACGGCCACCATCGGCGCGCCGTTTTTTATCTGGCTTCTGGCCTCGGGAAAACGGGGCTGGTAATGGCATTAATCGTGGAAAATCTGGCCTTTGGTTACGGTCGGCGCAATATCGCGCAGAATATCAGTTTCAACCTGAATCCGGGCGAAGTCCTGTGCCTGCTGGGGCCGAACGGGGTCGGCAAGACAACTCTGTTCAAAGCACTTCTTGGTCTGATCAGGCCCGTATCGGGTTCAATTGTAATTGACGGTGTACCCCTGTCCCAACTGAACGCCAAAATGCGCGCACGCAAGCTCGCCTACGTGCCGCAAGGCCATGCGACGACATTTCCCTTTTCCGTCATTGATATCGTGTTGATGGGGAGAGCAGCGCATCTCGGCCCCTTGGCCATTCCGGGCCACGCGGATCATCTTCTTGCGTATCAATGCCTAGCGCGGCTCGGCATGGAACATCTGGCAAAGCGCTCTTTTAGCGAGATCAGCGGCGGTGAGCGGCAAAGTGTGCTTATTGCACGGGCATTGATGCAGGAGGCGCGCGTTATCATCATGGATGAACCGACCGCCAGTCTCGATTATGGCAATCAGGTCCGGGTTCTTGCACTGGTTCGTCAGTTGGCGGATGACGGGATATCTGTGCTGTTTTCGTCTCATGCCCCCGATCACGCCTTTTTATGCGCGGATCGCGTGGCCTTGATGAGCCGGGGCCGACTGGGACCTGTCGGCAGGCCTGGCGACGTGCTTACTGCGTCTTCGCTCAAGGCGCTCTACCGGATCGACGTTACGGTGGGTACCCTGGCTGGCCATCCGACGCCGCTTTGTGCACCGGTCATGCCGGTTCACGGTGCGAGCGCAGACGTGAATATCAACATCCATTCCTCAGGGGAGCATGATGGTACGCGAGAATGAAATTCGGGAAAACGAGGTTTGTGTTGAAGCGCCCGTGCGACAGGATGCGAGCCTCACCTATATAGGTAAAATCTCCACTCCATGGACATCGCGTCTGGAGTGTCCACGACAGGGCAGGCACGATGGTACTCTTTGCATGATCGAAATCTTCGATCCGTGGAGCGCAGCCCTGGATGGCGTGGATCGTTATGAACGGCTTGAAATTCTTTACTGGCTCGATCAGTCGCGCCGCGATCTGGTGCGGCAAAGTCCAGCAAGCAACGGGAAAACTTTTGGCACCTTTGCCATTCGCTCGCCTGTTCGTCCCAATCCGATCGGCACGTCCATCGTGCTGCTGGAAAAGATCGAAGCAAACCGATTGTGGGTTCGCGGGCTGGATTGTCTCAACGGCACGCCACTACTTGATCTCAAGCCTGACCGCACCTTGTTCAAGCCGATTGCCCCGCCGCAGTCCGGTGATTTTGAAGTCGATGAGGCGTCTTCTGCCAAACATTGTACCAAAGCTGACGATTAGAGCGACTGCGGCTATTCGGACGCACAAAGGCCGCTCCAAAGTTGAGCGGCCTTTCCCGTGATCATGATAATGGCGACGCAGTTAACCCCGCGTCGCCATTATGTTTAGAACTTAATCCGCGACATGACGTGGAATGTACGGCCCGCTTCAGGGAAACCGTCGACCAGCTCATAATTTTTATCAAAGATGTTGCGCACGCCAAAATAGGTCGAGGCATGTTCGTTGAACTGGTATTCAAAGTTGAGATTGGCCAGAACGAAGCCATCTGTCTTGAGATAGTTCTCTTCAAGACGATCCGTTGACCAGCGCGAACTGGAAATCTGCACACTCGGGGAAACCGTCAGCTTTTCATATGGTCGCCAGTTTGCATAGAGAAAAGCGGTATGTTCGGGTGAGCCCACAGGCTTAAGTCCTTCACGCACCGGATCGTTGATCTCTCGTTTCAGATAGGTGTAATTGGCTCCGAGCGTGAGTTCGGAGGTTGCGTCCCATTCGCCGTTCAGTTCGATGCCATAATATTTTCCGTCGCCGATGTTCTGGTTCTGGACAAGCCCATTACCGACACTGATCGACTGGATCATATCCTCAACGTCACTGTAGAAAAGCGCGCCGCCAGTGCGTACACTTGGTGAGAAATCGTAGGTTCCGCCCAGTTCATAATTGATGGCGCGTTCGGCCTTCAGATCGGGATTGGGTGTGGCATCGCCAAAACGAGTGCTGAAACGCTCAAACAGGGTCGGAAACCGCGTCCGTGACGATACGCTGGCATGAAGCTCCAGTTCCGTGGTGGGACGATAAATTGCTGCTGTCTGCCAGTTTAAAGCTTCCGAACTGCCAAGAGGATAGCTATAGATGCCCCTCTTGCTGTCGTAATCTTCGGCTTTTTTCAGCTTGTTCCTGTCATAGCTCGCCCCCGCGACGAGATCGATCTGATCGGTTGCATGAAAGGTGTTTTCGACGGCAAGAGACCAGGTATCTTCAAGTTTTGTCTGTTTAGGGTCGACAAAACTCGAAATATCGGGCGTGTTGTGGTTCCAGCTTGTGTGATCGTCGCGGCGATAATGCCCTGCAACTTTAAGACTGTTCATCGGTATGAGATCGGTTCCGGCCTCGACGCTGACACCATAGGCGCTGTCGTCATAATAGGAATCGAAAGAGCGGCGTTCTCTTTGCGAGGAAAAGCTGGAATCGTCAAAAGCCGACAGCAGGTTTTCAAAGGTATTATAATAGGCTTTGGTCTTGACGTAGGATGCTTCGCCCACTTGCGTATGGGAATAAAAGGCCAGACTGCTCACATCCCATTGCGGCCAGCGCCAGTCACGCTGGAAAGAGGTGCCAGGCTGTAAGGGCAATGGCGAACGACCGCGTACGGGTTCGTTGACACTATATGGAGCATCCTTTTCACCGGCTTGTGCGGTATAGCTGATGACATACTCATCGGTGGCATTGGGCGTAAAGCCGGCTTTGAGGTTGATGCGCCAGTCCTTGGCTGCGCTGAAATCACGGCCGCCGCCATTCTCCACCGGGGTCGGAGCAAACTTGCGCGATAAAAACCAGCCATCGACATCGCGCCATGCGCCACTGGCCTGCAAGTAGAACATATCCTGTCGGGTGCCGACCGATCCATAGGTCGTGTAAGCGGCGGGCTTGCCGGTATTGCCGAGCTCAAGCCCGCCCTGTAATTCCGCTTCAAAAGGCTTTTCCGGCTTGCGCGTGACCAGATTGATGGCGCCGCCCATCGATCCCGGACCGCTCAACACGGAAACATATCCTTTTTGCACCTGAATGGCCGCAAGGTCTGGTGTGAGAAAGCGCCCGAAATCCAGCCGGTTATCCGCAGGCAGATAGACGCGGATACCGTCGATGGACAGCGGAACCTGAAAGCGATCAAACCCTCGTACAAACAGCAAGCGCTCATTGCGGCTGCCACCCGTATTGCCGAGACTGACGCCGGGTACAACGCTGAGCGCATCGTCCAGCGTATTGCGGTCTTCAAGGCGGATTTGTTGCGGATCGACAATTGTCTGTGAGATGGATTGACCGCTCACGCCTTCGGTTTTGTCCTCTCCGTAGATCGTGATCAGTCCAAGCTCGAATGCGCCACTATCTGTTTTGTTCAGGGTGGTTTTATCAGCGGATGTGTTCGTTGAAACCTGCCCGTTACTGGCAGGCAGGGCCTGCGACAGAGACGGTGTGCTGAGACAGGATGTGCTCAAAAGCATCACCGATATAGTTTTATAAATATAACGCAAGATAAAATCCCCCTGACCCGATATCGTCAACGATGTCCGTCAATCGAAACCGGTACAACCGTTCCAACTACAGGTTTCACGCTTTTTGTTTCGTAAAACCGGTTCTCATTTTTGGCTTGAAATATGCCAAGTCGCGACCCCAAAATGACGGCTTCATAAGCCCTCAACGCAATACCGTTATATTTATATAAACATAATGAGTCCAGCGTATAGCGCATTGCCTGAGAGCGAAAAGGGTAGATAAAGCGGCATGTTGCTTTGTCGTGACACCATCCATAAAATAGAGTTATTCTTCTCTCTTATCGTACAAGCACAGTATGGCCCTTCAAGAACCAAAATCCCGGCAATTTGATCCCAGTGATTTGCGGCTCGTATTGCGAGTTGATTTTCCGCCTGATGACAGGCTTGGCTGGGGCAAGGCGCAATTGCTGGAAAATATCAGGGCCACCGGTTCAATTTCTGCGGCTGGCCGCGCCATGGACATGTCCTATCGGCGCGCTTGGCTGCTCGTGGACGAGATGAATAAGATGTTCCGTGACAAGGTCGTTGAATCGCAGCGTGGTGGTGTACAGGGCGGCGGTGCCGTCCTGACGGGATTTGGTGAAGAACTGTTGGCGCATTTCCGCAATATGGAAGCAAAAATCACTAAGACGCTGAAAGACGATATTGCTTGGTTGGAACAGCACCGTAGTGCAAGTGGTGCTGTGACCCAATCTTGCCAGGATAATTGCAAATTCTAAGTTGGCAATCCGTGTTATCCAACTGTTCGAATGCCGTATTTAAGGTGCTATGAAAGCAGACTTACTAGACGCCGATGGGTACAGATGAGACCCCGGGATTAACCCACTATCTGGGCTGAGCCATATGCAAGAAGTAAAGTGGGCATCACCGAAGATGCTTTTTTATTTTAACTTCAAAATCTTATCCGGGAAAGTCAAAATCAGAATCTGGAAGCGTCTTGTGTATATGAAAGAAGTGCATGCTTCCTTCAAAATGGAATATTTTGGGAGTGGAATTTTACGGATTTCTCGGGGAGAGACCTCATTCCACTTAACGGACTATTGAATACCATTTAGAATAAAAAAAATTCTGTTAAACTGGAACCATTAGCCAACGTCGGCATCGGTAGTTGCGAGTTTCCGCAACCAAATAGAACCAAAAACACTAAATTAATTCAGATAGTTGGCCGAGGGTTTTATTTGCCAAAAATCCCCAAAATGCATCAAAATCTCGTTTTATCAGTCATAACTGCGCTTTAGCTAAGACAGGCTCAAATAGGGGTATCAAACCACGAAGCCAACATAAGAGTCACTAGCTCCACCGTAAATGTTCAATGAGTTTAAATCACTATCGCCCGTTGTTGCATTGACGGCCTAAAACAGCAGCGGAATGCTTACATCAAACGGTACAACCACCCAGCTCGATATGAAAAGTTGGGCGGTTTTATATTCGAGACGATTAAGGATGTGCAGGATCAAGCGAGACGTTGGCTTTGGACATACAACAATAATCGTTCAATATTGCTATGGGCGGCATTATGCCGAGGTAAAACTGAAGATGTCAGCATATATTCTGTTGATGAGCCGCGTTAAATGCGGTGGGATTACCATGGTAATCCTGTAGAGGCGGAGGATGGCATTCCGGTTGCGCAGATTTACCGTGGACACGATAGGAGTGATGTCAGCTTTTACAAGTGGCGTGCCAAGGTTAGCGGTATGAATGCATCCATTATCAGCCAAATGAAAAGCATGCAGGACAAGTGGGATTGAAGTTTCGACAGTCGACAGCATCATTACCCGGGCACGTCGTTACATAGGCGGTATAAAAAGTGGAAGCCAAAGGAGGCCGAGGTGCTTAGCCGATCACGCGGCGACTTCATACCGATCGTTATTCGCTATTTATCGCTATAACATGACTTGAACAATCAAGTATTATTGTTGTAAAAACGGCGAAATCTGAATTGGATCATCGCCTGTGTCGAACATAGCAACGCTTTACGAGACTGAGTACGATCGGCTTCGCTCATTTGTGCGGCGTATGGTTCGTAATCCTGACACGGCTGAGGATCTTGTCCAGCAGGTGTTCGCGAATATCATAAGTTGCAAAGAGCAGGCGAAGCCGCATAATTCGGCTTATGTCACGCAGGCCGTGCGAAATCTGGCTCTCAACTATCTGCGAGACACAGGTCGGCGGGCAGAGGTAGAGATTGCTGGTATAGATACCGACATGATCGCTGATACCAAACCCTCACCGGAAATGGTGATCCTCTATCGCAGCGAACTTCGCAGGCTTCTTGAAGCATTGACGCAACTCCCTGAACGTCGCCGACAGGCTTTCTTTCTCAACAGGATCGAAGGCCTGTCCTATGATGAAATTGCCGAAGTCATGAAAATTTCCCGCAATACAGTGATTACTCAGGTGGTGGCTGCCATGGCAGAACTTGATCGCCGCCTGTTTGCAGAATAACCGCTTGTCTTTCATCGGCTTCTTTTCTGATTTGTCTTGTACACGCTAGGATATGCTAATTCGTGAGTCTATCAGACGGGCGGATCGTAAACTGGGGAAATAGCAGGCTTTATGCAAGACGACGAAACCGATCCTATCTACATGGAAGCGTTGGAATGGTTCGTTCGGATGAAGGACGAGCATGTCAGTGCAGAGGATCGGATGGCCTTTGAAGACTGGCTGGCGATGGATCCAGTCCATGCTGCTGCGTATGATCGCGCACACGCACTGTGGAGCCGCTTCGATATTGTAAAACCGGAATATGAGCGGCTGCAAACATCGGGTCGTATTGGCCGTCGTGGCTTTATGGTCGGCGGCCTGGTCGCGCTTGTGGCGGGTTCTACCACCTATATCATCAGTCGACCGGGCGTGTTTGCCGATTACAAGACGGATGTCGCCGAACGTCGGTCGCTAACCTTAGTCGATGGCAGCACCGTAGAGCTTGACGGCTATACTGCCCTGTCGGTCCAGTTCACAGATATGGAACGGCGGCTGACCTTACACAGGGGGCAAGCGTTCTTTCAGGTTGCCCCGGACCGTAACAGACCGTTTGTCGTTGAGGCGGCGATGGGAAATGTCCGGGCATTGGGAACGGCATTCGATATCAAGATCATGCCTGATGTTGTCACGGTATCTGTTGCCGAGCATTCCGTGGCGGTTCAGACAGCGCGTACTGGCTCCGTTGTTGTTCAATCGGGTTGGCAAGTCAGCTATGATGACAAAGGCATTCTGCCACCACAGCAGATCGATTTGTCCCTTGTTCAGTCCTGGCGGCAGGACCGTATTGTTTTTGAGGATGTTCCGCTACGCCGCGTTCTTGACGAACTGGAGCGTTATCGTCGCGGTCGGATCGTTCTAATGGACAGCACCATCGGCGATATTCCCGTAACGGCCATTTTCGACACCAAACAACCTGAAAATGCCCTGCAAATTATAGCAGAAACCCTGCCGGTCAGGATTTTGAACATGAATGGCTATATCGCAGTCATTTACCGCCGATGACCTTTCTGTGATTTTTTTAAAGAAAATAGCATTTCCCAATCATTAGCTGGGAGCTCTCAGGTGTTTAACATTATGAGGGCGCCTCATACACGCCCCTCGTCAGGCTAGATGAATTGAGACACGGGGACAGGCAATGCAGGCCAAACGGGTATCGGGGTGCAACGACAATCATGATCACGCTAACGTGGGGAGTGAGCGAACGTGGCAAGCTACTTTGATTGCGTCCCTGATGGTGTCGACGGCTCTTGTCACCGCTTCTGTATTCTCTTCAAGTCCTAGCTTTGCGCAATCGACACAGACAAGGTCTGGTGCGGAAAAAATATTCTTCGCTATTCCTTCGCAATCCCTGTCCAGGGCGCTCGTCGCTTATTCCGGGGTGACGGGTGCTCAACTTTTCTTTGATGCCAATCTCGTGCGCGGCAAGAATGCGCCCGGCGTGCGCGGTTTGCTGACGCGTGATGAGGCAATAGGACGGTTACTTGCCGGATCGGGTCTTAGCTATCGTGTCAGCGGAAATACGGTGACGATCAACGGTGTGAACACGTCGGGGGGCGGCGGTGACATCTCTGCCGACAACGCAACGCAGCTTGATCCCATCGTTATCGATGGTGGAAGAGGTGGCAATACGCCTCCTGCCTACGCTGGCGGTCAGATTGCAACCGGTGGCGCGCTCGGTGTTCTTGGCAATCGTGATGTGATGAGCACGCCGTTCACAGTCACGAACTATACATCGAAACTGATTGAAGACCAGAATGCGCAATCTGTTGCCGATGTCGTGAAAAACGATCCTGCGATCAGAAATGTTGAACCGACAAATGTCGGCAATGGCAATTATTTCATCATACGCGGGGTGCAGGTTGGCAATGGTGCTCTTGCCTATAATGGGCTTTTTGGAATTGCACCCAACAGCCAGACAACCCTTGCCGGTATTGAACGCGTAGAAATCCTCAAAGGTCCCGGAGCTTTTCTTGGCGGACTTTCTCCAAGTGGCGTTGGCGGGGTGATCAATCTTGTTCCAAAGCGTGCGGAAGACACACCTCTGACAAAACTGACCACGACCTATTCTACCGACACACAATTCGGAGGGCATCTCGATATTGGACGTCGTTTCGGCGACGGTAAAGAATGGGGCGCGCGCGCAAATATCCTCTACCGGGACGGTGATACGCCGGTTTCAGAGCAGTCACAGAAATTGGTCAATGGAACCCTTGCACTTGATTACAAAGGCGAGCGGTTCAGGTTTGCCGTTGATATGGGACATCAGGTGCTCGATACCGACCGCATGAATAATACGGTTATTGCTGCGCCCGGCGTTCCGCTTGCGCGTCCGCCAAAGCCTGAAAAAGGCTGGGTGTCGCCATGGAATTACAGCGAATTTATCGACAGCTATGGTACTGTATCGGCGGATTTCGACGTTTCCGAACATCTCAACATCTATGCCAAGGGCGGCTTGAGTAAAATGGATTGGGATCAGGCGGTCGAGGCTGGCACCAATCTTATGCCCAATGGTGATTTTACGGCAACCGGTCGCCGTTATCTGATCGAAATCGAGCGCCGCTCTGGTGAAGCCGGCCTGCGTGCCAATTTTGATACAGGCGCAATCGCGCATGACGTGACGCTTTCGCTCAATGGTTACCGCGCTGACCGCAGTTCCGCGAGTACGGCCGTTTTATCCGTGACGCAATCCAATATTTACAACCCGATCTTTGCACCTGCGCCGACAATCGTCGACACGCCTATCGGACTGCAAAGCAAGACGACATTTAAAAGTTTTGCAATTTCCGACACGCTTTCAGCACTGGACGAGCGGCTCGAACTGACGCTGGGCCTTCGCAAGCAATATGTCGAGGTTGAGAATTTCAACATAGTGACCGGGGCTCAAACGGGTGCATATGAGAGCGATGCTCTAACCCCGGTCATTGGGCTTGCCGTGAAGCCGTGGGAAAATACCACGCTTTATGTGAGCTACATTGAAGGCCTCAGTGCCGGCCAGACCGTGCCGGACACCTATTCCAATGGCGGTGAGGCCCTGTCTCCCTATGTGACGGAGCAGTATGAGGCCGGGGTGAAGGTCGATTGGGGCAATGTTCTGACGACATTGAGCATTTTCCAGACCACGCAGGCATCTGGTATCGCCAATAGTGCCAACAATACCTTTACGGCCGATGGCGAAACCGTTTATCGCGGTATTGAATTTAACGTGGCAGGTGAAGTCACCCCGTCACTGCGGGTGCTCGGTGGGCTCGTACTCCTCGATACGGAGACGACCAAAACCGCAAACGGTCTTTATGATGGAAAGAAAGCTGCAGGCGCACCCGACTATACAGTCACAGTTGGAGCCGAATGGGACACAAGTTTCCTGTCGAACCTAACCTTGTCTGCGCGCCTGACATCGACCGGATCATCCTATGTCGATGCAGGAAACACGCAAAAAATGTCTGGATGGAACACGGTCGATTTCGGCGCACGCTACACGTGGGAACGGGAAAATGCTGAGCCAATCGTCTTCCAGGCCAATCTCACAAACGCTTTCAATGAAGCCTATTGGAGCACTTTCCCCGGCTATAACCTGCTTTATCCAAGTGCACCACGTGCCTTGACCGTTTCGACGACCTTCAAGTTTTGATCTCGCAGAAACTGCAATGTCTCATCTTTCGCGACGCATGTTTTTAGCTGGCGGGGCGTTTTTAGCCCTGTCAGCAAGACCAGTGCAGGCTTCATATGCGCTGCGGGCAGTTGCGACATCCCTGGGGCGGGTGGATATTCCGGCCTATCCGCAGCGCGTGCTGGCAATCGATTCCCGCATCAGTCTTGAAATGGCGCTGGCTCTGGAATTGCCGATCATCGGCTATAGCCACAGCCTAGCCCGGCCATGGGTTCCCGTGCCCGACACTGTACCTATGTTGACGGCTCCGCCGGACCTTGAGCAAATCCTCGTGCTGCAACCGGACCTGATTTTATGCCCGGACTCCTCGCCCAATTCCGATTGGTGGCCATTGACCAAGCTGACGTCTATTGCGCCTGTGCTTCCTTCCAGTCATCTTGATCGCTGGCAGATCAACCTGCATCGTCTCGGCGAATGGCTGGGCAAGGGAGCGCTCGTTGAGCGTCGTTTCAACGAGCATAACGCGTTAATTGCCGATATTCGCAAGGATCATGCCAAGGCGCTGGATATCTTGCGTTTTGCTGCGCTTTATTACGATCCGACCAAGCGCCGGGCGATGGTTTGCAGCCAGGGCACCGGCTATGGCCTTGTCATGCCAGCGCAGGTTCTATCGGAATTGGGTGGACGGGAAGTCGGTGCAGACCGACTGGGGCCCTATGGGGAGGTGGCGCTGGAGTGCTTTGGCGACGTTTTTGGAGACGTGGACGCCATGTTGCTGATCGATTTTGGCAATGATTCTGCGCGTGAATTGTCGAAAGAGCCATTGTGGCAACGCCTGCCTTCTGTCCGGGAAGGTCGCATTCAGGTCATAAAAGGCAACTGCGTGTTCGGGTCGTTTTACACAGCCCGCTATCTGGCTAAAGGCTGGCGCGATCTTCTTACCAGCAGGCAAATGCAATGACGTCACTTTTGGGCAGCATGCGTTTTGTGGTTCTGGCCCTCCTGATTTGTGGCGGCGTTTTATTGGCAACGGTCTTGCTCGGCCTTGCCACGGGGCCCCGTCATCTCCCTTTTGCGACTATTCTTGAAGCCTTGAGCGGACGCGCGGATGATGAAATGCTGTTGATCTTCTGGAGCATAAGGATGCCACGCGTCTTACTTGCGATGCTCGTGGGAGCGGCACTGGCTATCTCTGGCGGCATCATACAATCGGTCACGCGAAACCCTCTCGGAGATCCCGGCCTGCTCGGATTGAATTCCGGGGCAGGGTTGGCAATTCTTGTTGGAACCGGCGTTCTGGGGACAGGCTTTGTATCGTCTCCCTTCTGGCTTGCGGCCATAGGTGCAGGCTTCGCCGCTTTCACCGTGCAGGCCTTGGCGGGGTTCCCAAGCCCAATGCGCCTCACACTGGCAGGCATCGCAGTTGGCGCTTTCTGCTTCGGGCTGACACAGGCTCTGGCTCTTACCGACCCTGAACGTTTCGATCTCGTGCGTAACTGGCAGGCGGCCTCATTGGCGGGGGCGACGATGGAAATCGTCATAAGATCACTGTGGATGTTCGGCCCTGGCTTTCTCCTCGCCATATGGCTTGCACCGCGCATTGGTCTCATCGCCCTTGGCGACGATAGGGCAATTTCGCTTGGTGTACCCGTGAACAGGATGAGGTTGATAAGTCTGATAGCCGTGATGCTGCTTGCCGGAAGTGCCACGGCAACCAGTGGTCCTATAGCTTTTATCGGGCTTGCGGCACCGCATATTGCGCGACGTACGCTACAGGCGGGTGAGGGGACTATACTCGCACTCACCGCATTCATCGGTGCCGAACTGGTCATCGCGGCCGATATGGTGGCGCGCATTGCCGTTGCACCAAACGAGATTCCGATCAGCGTTGTCATTGCCGTTCTGGGCGCACCATACCTCGTTTTTGTCGCACGCAGGCAGCGGCCTTCGCTGCATCTGTAGGAGAAGGACTTTGCGACATTTATTGAAAGCATATTCCTCTCGGCCCTTATTACGCAGGGTGGGATGGAGCACATTTTTTATCGTTGCAGGGCTCGGATTGGCCGTTGCAGGGCTTGTGACCGGGACTTTTCCAGTCAGTCCGCACCAGCTCGTATATGTCCTGTCTCAAGAGGCAGATCCGCAGATTACGCTTGTGGTAATGGAATGGCGGGCCCCGCGCATTTTTGCCGCGATCCTTGCGGGAATGGCGCTTGGCATGGCGGGCGCATTGTTTCAGACGTTGTTGCGTAACCCATTGGGAAGCCCGGATATTATAGGCTTCGATTCCGGTGCCTTTACGGGCGCCTTGCTCGCAATGCTTGCCGGAGCCTCTGAGACGATGGTCGCTGGCGCAAGTTTGGGCGGTGGGCTTATGGCGGGGGGGCTTGTATATGGCCTGGCGGGTTTTCGCAATGAAAGCACGGGTCGTATCATTTTGATCGGCATAGCGGTCGGAGCGTTTTTCATGGCGCTCAATGATTGGATCGTCATGTCCGCACAACTCGATACGGCTCTGGCCGCAGCAAGCTGGAAAGCGGGTTCGCTCAATGGTGCTGATAGTACCAGACTTGCTCTCGCAACACTGATGCTGTGTCTATTATTGCCTGCGGCATTGGCCTGCGCGCGCCCTTTACGTATTCTGGAATTGGGGAACGACAGGGCTGCCAGCCTTGGAGAGAATATTACCGCAACGCAATTGAAAATTGGCCTGATCGGACTGGCGCTGACTGCGGTGGCAACTTTTGTGGCGGGTCCAATCGGGTTTGTTGCGCTCATTGCGCCGCGCGTCGCTCATTGGCTGCTGGGCGGCGCCTCAATCCCTCTGCTGGCATCGGCGCTGTTTGGAGCGATATTTCTGTTGAGCAGCGATCTTGCCGGGCGACTGCTTTTCCTGCCGCAGATCATACCTACAGGGGCAATGACTGCGGCATTGGGTGGTGTCTATTTCGTCTTGCTGCTCTGGTTCAGACGCAACGTCAAAGGAATTGCCTCATGAACGCCTGTCCTCCAGCGCTTCGAACCGTGTCGCTTTTTGCAGCTCCCGATCGCACGCCGGTGCTGCATGACGTCAATGCGCATTTTCCACGGGGTGTTTTTTCAGCAATCATCGGACCCAACGCATCTGGAAAATCGACCCTGCTGAGGTGTCTGGCAAGACTTCTACCGCTTACGTCAGGGCAGGTATTTCTTGATGATAAAAACATCGACCAATTCGAGCGGCGTGACTTTGCAAAGAGAGTTGGACTCCTGCCGCAACACACACAGTTTCCCGAAGGCGCAACGCCACTGGAGCTTATACGGCGCGGACGCCATCCGCACCACGGATGGTTTCGCCTTTGGTCCCCTGATGATGAAGCGGCGGTAGAGGAAGCCATGTCCGTGACATCGACGACATCGCTAGCGTTGCAACCAATCAACCAGCTGTCAGGTGGACAAAAACAAAGAGTGTCGCTGGCCATGCTTCTGGCTCAGGGAACGGACATTCTTTTGCTGGATGAGCCGACCACATATCTTGATCTCGCGCATCAGCTCGAAATGCTGGAGATTTGCAAAGGTCTGGTAGCCGGAGGTAAAACGATTATCGCTATTATGCACGATCTGAGTCTCGCCGCGCGCTACGCCAGCAATATCGCTATCGTCAATCAGGGAACAATTGTCGCTCAGGGCAAGCCTTGGGGGATTCTGACGGAAACGATTCTCGAGCGAGTATTCAGGTTGAAATGCAACATCATGCCGGACCCTGAATATAAAACGCCAGTGATCTTGCCTGGAGCTGTTTTGCCCGTGACGCCAGATATTTTGCGGTAAGAGTCTTTAGTGAAATGCATTGATGTTCAATAATTATTGGAAATTCTGCAATGGAAAGAATGATATTTCTTAGGATCAGTCAAATTGTGGGCGTAAATTGAATTAAATTTTACGGGAGAGGTGCCTTAGTTTTCTTGCCTTTCTATACTTGTAGAATGCTTTGCCTTCATCGCGAGTATACGTGTCATATAAAAACCGGGTGAAAATAGATTTCCACCCGGTATCCCATATATTACTTTTAGAAACGATATCGTAGCGAACCAATGACCGTACGACCTTCTTCAACATAGCACCACGAACCTGCGCATGTTGTTTCGCGATTATCAAATATGTTCTTGACGTTCAATTGGGCGGTAAGGCCTTTCAATTCCGGCTTCATGTAACCAAAATCATATCCAATGGATGCATCTACGAGAACTCGTGAGGCATTCTTGCCGGTGGTGTTTGTGTCCGTTTTCCAGGTCTTGCCATAAAAGCGTGCGCCAGCGCCGACATTCAATCCTTCCAGAGCGCCGCTCTGCACCTCATAATTCGCCCACATAGTTACCTGATTGGTCGGAATACCTGATGGGACCTTGCCCGGATTGTCACCTTCGAGAATTTCCGGGTCAAGATAGGTATATGCAGCCGTCAGATCGAGGCCGTCTGCAAGACTGGTCTTGGCCTCTATTTCGAAGCCGCGTGAACGGACCTTGCCGCGCGTGACCGAGAAGCCGATATGGTCTGGGTCGGAAGCCAAGGTGTTGGTCTGTTCGATGTTGAAGAGTGCTGCATTGATGGCCAGGTTGATATCTATAGGAGCGTATTTGATACCCAGTTCAATCTGCTCACCTTCGGACGGCTCGAAATATTCGCCTGTATAGCTTCTGCCGGAGTTCGGAGCAAAGGAAGTGGAATAGCTTGCATAGGGCGAAATACCGTTGTCGAAGAGATAGCTTAGGCCGACGCGCCCCGAGAAATGCGAGACATCCGTATCCTGACTGTTTGCGGGCTTGAGAATGTTATCGAGCTTCGTATCCAGCCAGTCGTGGCGTCCGCCGATCGTCAAAACGAAACGATCATACTCAATCTGATCCTGAAGATAGACGCCCAGCATACTTTGTTTCGTTGCCGTTTGTGCACTGTTCATGACTGTTGGGCCGGTGATGGGTTGAGCTCCGTAATTCGGATTGCTCAGGCTCAGGTTTGGAGCGCTTACGAAACCGACGCCATACGTATTGTCGAGATATGAATAATCCAGTCCGGCCAGCACGGTATGATGCACCGGACCCGTATCGACTTTCCATTCCAGATGGTTATCGATTACAAAAGCTTTTGAATTGTCGAGAACCTTGTATGCTCTGCGCAGTGCATATAATCCATCTGCGGATTTTCCATATTCCGATACATATCTCATATCGGCATCAACTTCTGCGTAGCGAAGGTTCTGGCGGAAAGTCAGGTCGTCGGAAAAACGATGTTCGAATTCATAACCAATACGCGCCTGTTTCAGGACAAAGTCTTTATATGCCGGATCACCGGATTCACGATTGGTGATGTTACCGTTTTCACTGACAAAACCGGCTGAGCCACCCGTCTTGGAACGTGCGTATTCACCGAGAATGGTCAGTTGGGTATTACGGTCTTCGGAGCGAAGCGTCAAAGCAGGTGCGATATATGCACGGTCGTTTGCCGCAGCGATGAACTGCGTGTCTGCATCGCGCAAAAGGCCGGTAAACCGATAGAGAATATTATCGTTGCCCGCGACTGGCCCCGAAGAATCGATGTTGACCTGTGCACGGCTGAAGTTGCCAATCTGGGCTTCAATCTCGTTGAACGGTTCTTCCGTGGGTCTTTTGCTGATGACATTGACGATACCAGCGGGAGAACCTGCACCGTACAGGACCGAACTCGGTCCCTTCAGGATAGAAATGCCTTCAAGACCATAGGGCTCCTTTCTGGCAAGTGAAAAGCTTCCGCCAAAGTCGCGCAAGCCATCACGAAAGTAGCCGCTCGTCGTGACATTGAAGCCCCGGATAAAGACGGTGTCGGCACGCGGGTCAAAACCATAAACGCCCGTGCGTACACCTGCGCTATAACTGGTGGCCTGAACGAGACTCTGAACCTGCCTGTCTTCGAGTTCTTTCCGCGAAATAACTGAAATGGATTGCGGCACTTTCGCAAGATCAGTGTCGGTCTTCGTGCCGACCGTTGCCGATTTAGCCACATAGCGATCCGTTTTGATCGTGCTGGTGGCACTGGTCCCCGGAGTCTGCATGCCGTTCCCATCCACGACGATTGTGGTGAGAGTGGTTGTCGGCCCGTCTTCAGCTTCCTGAGCCAGTGAGAGGGATGGACTTGCAATGCAGAGCATTGAAACCGAAAGCGATCCGGCTTGTAGGCCGCGAAGAAGGATTGAAGAGCGGAATTTCATGAAAGCCCCATACTCCGGGTGTAGGTCACGGTAATATGAGCGCAGTTATCAACTATTGACGACGGTGTATTGTAGCTTTGTCTGGGTTTTGTAATATCATATATCTCATTGCATATTGAGCGTGTTTCTAAACATCAAACAGACATTCTCCCACTATTTTCCTAAAACAATTCTCCGCCACATGGCGGGGGTCTCTCCCGCTATTTGCCGAAATGCTTTTGTGAAATGGGCCTGATCGGTAAAGCCAAGCTGTGATGCAACGTCAGAGATTTTAACTCCATCCGTTAACATGTTTTTCGCAATTTCAATCCGCTTTTCAGATTGCCATTGCAACGGGGTGGTCCCAGTCGTTTGTTTGAAAACGCTGGAAAACCAGCTTTCGGACAGCCCGACAATCGATGCCATTTCCGCAAGGCTCAGCTTGGAATGATTGCTAGTGTCAAAATGAGCGGCAATTTTTTTCAATTGCGCCTGCGTCAGCCGACCAGAGCGGTGCTTTATTTCCTCGGAAGATAGATCAAGCAGACCCGCCAAAATGCTTCCGATAATGTTTTCTGCATAGAGCAAATGCTTTGTTGGCGATTTAATTTCATTCACGAGCAATTGCGCAAGCGTTTCAACATCCTTCCCGTCTTCAATCTCGATTGGAGTACGGATCGCCGCCATTGCCATCGATTGGCCTATTGTCGGAGAAAGATATTTGAGCAACCGATCAGTGTGAAAGTGCAAGTTCAGGTGGGAAAACTCATGGTGCGTATTGGTGGTCGTCCATAACGGATAACCAGCCGGTATGTAGAGTGCCCTTGGCATTGATCGGTAATTCTGAACGAACTCACCGTTGAGATTGGAAATTTTTATTCTGGGCGAAATGTCCTGAAAAAAAATCATCAGGCGTGGTTCATGGAACAGATAATAGCCGTTGGCGCCGGCTTGGCTTTCCGCTTCCCAATAAGCGCTCACAATGCCATTCAGTCTGCGCCATTTTGCTGGAGCGCGCAAACGCAGTCCCTCTGAGCGCCATGTCATTGAAGGCCAAAAAGCCAAGGCTACACCTGCTTTAGCATATGGAGCTAACTCCAGAATTAACATGATTATTATAATCATGTTATTAAATCTTGCAACGCTGTTCGTGTTAAATGAACGTCTCGTTGTCCTTCTGGTCGACGATTCCAGCCTTGCCGACAAGTATCATTCGTTACACGGAAAGATTTTTATCTTTTGCTATAGGCTTGATGATTTAGACACCTGTTTGCGGGGGCATTGGTCCATGAGACATTCCCTAACGCTTGGTCGGCCTGATATCGCGGCGCATCATGAGCAAACGATCCATTGAGTGCATCGACCTTGCCGGTTCTGTTGCGACAAGACCAAGCATGATCATTTCCAGACAGACAAGAGTCTGACCATGCAGAGGAATCCGGTCTCCTTTTGCCCGCGGCAGAACGACCATTTGCTTGCTCAACCGCATGAGAGGCTGGCTGGGTTTGCCGGTAATCACGATTATTGGTATGTCATGGCGGCGGGCTTCGTTGACCGCCGACAGAACTTCCCTGTGTGTGTTTCCGTTAATGAGGACGATCAGAACGTCGCCTTTGCTCAACCATAGCAGTTGTTCGGCAAGAGCGATGCCGGTGCTGTTCAGTGCATAGGAAAGATAGCCGTTTCTGGAAAAAAGTCGGGCGGCATAGGTCGCAAGGAGGCCCGATGCGCCAATTCCGAAAATGCCGATCCGGTTTGCGGGGCGCAGGATCGCGACGGCATTGGCTATGGCCTGCCTGCTGGCGCTTTCCGTGAGCAGCGATATGGCGTGCAATTGCTCTTGCGCGACGAGATCAATGGCCTGATCGACATCGTCCTGTAGCGCATCAATGGTTGAAGCCATTTTAACCGCCGGGGATTGCTCGTGTTGGAGCATTTCCGAAAGGCTGGCTTTCAGATCAAGCAAACCCTCGAAGCCAAGAGCCTGTATCGTGCGGATAACGGTTGCATCCGATACGTCTGTTTCTTTGGCGATTTCGAGAGCAGACTTGCGAAGCACAAGGCTCCGGTTCTGGTCGATATAATGTGCTACCCGCTGCATTCGCGCAGATAGCGCGCTGCATCTCGCCTTGATACGTTCGCTGAAGCGGTCAATTCTTCGAGTTGCTGTCATTTTTCAATCACTCCCGCTTAGAGCGTCTGGAGCTTTTCCCATTCTTTCTGCCAATCTTCCCGACAAAGCGGAACATAGCCCTCTTCGCAATGGGTCCGTTGAGCTATGATTGCCTGTCCCTCTTCTGACAAGGCGAGCGCCAGATATTCCTTTATCATTAAGCCAAGCTTCTGGTCGGGTGGAAGATCAAGAAAAATCGAAACCCATGCCTTGAGCGGATAGCCGCCTGCGGCCACGGTCGAAAGGTCGGGCAGTTCATATGGCCCACCATCGTCCGTTGAAAGGGGAACAATGCGCACCTGATCGGAGATCTTTTTGGCCTCGACCCAGCCGGTTGACCCGATCCCGAAAGGATCGTTTGCGACTGCCCTGATAACCTCATTGCGGTTTGCCAGCGGCTCGTAATGTGGGGGAAAGGCGCGTCCTGCCAGATGGGTATCACGGAAGCCGGTTGCGTATTTGCCGTCATCGCGCAGTCCATAAAGATGAATGCGCCGTCCGGACCAATCGCCCTGCAATCCAAGCTGCGACCATTGCGTGATATTGCCCCCCGGTGCGCCATACGCGAAAATGCGCCTGACGTCATGCATCGACAGGCCAGTTAGTGGATTGTCACGATGAATATAGAGCGCAGGCGGTGTCTTGGCGCCTGCTCTTGGGCCATGCCCGGTATAGCCAAGGCGGATTGGCGTCGGATCATAGCCTTTGGCCTCGCGGAAGGCTTTCCGGTCGTGTTGCCACGGGTCGCGAGACATGGGCGCGAAAAGACTGGCGCCCGTAAGCAGGGCGGGTATGGCAGTGGCTGAACCGCGCATTGTACTGGTGAAGCGGATGTGCGGGTAATGCGTACTAAATATCCGGTTCAGCGGATCGACGATGGTATCCATGCCGTCATTACCGATAATCGCATAGCTGCCGTCGGCAAGGATGGATTCGCCCACGTCCGGGTCAAGACCGCTATACGGTCGGTAAGATGGAAGTTTTGTCAAAAGCGTCATTCTCAAGGTTCCTGTAAAGCGAAAGGCGTCCCGGTCAGGCGGCCAGTTTCAAGCGTTCCTGCTCAGCCTGTTGCGCGGTGAGTGGCAGATAACCATCTTTCTGTGAGGCTATGATTTCCTGTCCTTCGCGTGAAAGGATGAAAGTGGCGAAGGCTTTGGCACGGGGATTGATGTTTCCCTGGCCATCGCGCCGCAGGAAAAGATTGAGAAAGCGGGCGAGCGGATAGGTGCCGGATAAGATCTCGTCAGCGGTTCCGATCGAAAAAGGCCCTTTTTTATCAAGTGATATCGCCAGAGGTTTGATGGCTGCGCGGCTGTCGCCGATTGCGGCTATGCCGATACCGGCAGGATCGTCGGCAATGCGGTCGAGGACGGGAGCCCCGCCTGTATAGCGCTCGCTGATTGGATTGAGCAGCCGCCCCGCCAGAAGATGCCGCTGGAGATGCGTGCCGAAACCGCTATATTCCTGCGTGCAATAGGGGTGGATTGTACGCTTTTCCCAAGGGCCTGAAAGCCCGGCCTGTCCCCAGCAGGTCATGTCGCCATCGGGGTGCCCGGTTGCGAGGATGCGTGCCAGATCCCACAAGGTAATCCTCTCAAGCGGATTGCTGGCATGGACATAGACGCCCAGCGATGTGG
This sequence comes from Rhizobiaceae bacterium, assembly GCA_032057925.1. Taxonomy (GTDB): domain Bacteria; phylum Pseudomonadota; class Alphaproteobacteria; order Rhizobiales; family Rhizobiaceae; genus Brucella. Next base: position 273,283 of record DAMCEK010000005.1, on the reverse strand, counting down.
CAAGACCGTCTTTCGCGCAAAGAGCGGCGTGGGCAATCCTGATTGAAAAAGGCTCCGCCGCCACACCCTTCACATAAGGCACTCTTTCGGCGTCGCTGGCTTCGCGCCCCAGCACGCTCACCAGCCCCTTGCCATGAATGAGAAAGGGAATGGCCGTACCAGACCCTCTGAGATCGACGGTCAGTTTCAAAACCGCATGGTGGCGGCGGAAAGCGGCTGCGAGCTTTTCCATGATGAAGGCTGAATGTTTTGATCCGGTGATATGGGAACTATCACTATGAGCTGAAAAGGGGAGAGGGCTTTCATCGTCAAAGGCGGCAGGCTGATAGGCAGGCAGGCGCGGATCGACAAAATTTCCGATACTGGCTGCGCCGGAGGGGGAGGATGGGGTGATCTGGCGCAAAGTCAGTTCCTTTCGCGATGCTGTTTGAATGCTTGGTTGTTGTGGGCCGGCTTGCCGCGCAGGCGGTAAAGATAGAGGATGATGCCTGTTACGGCGAAACCCGGCAGGGCTGCGCTGGACAGCAAAAGCAGCAGCCTCATAGGCAGGCCGAGAAAGCTGCCGGTGTGCAACGGCTCCATATTGGTGGAAAGCCAGTCGGAAGGTTTTAAATCGAAATAGCGCTGCTCACGCATAACGCGACCTGTTTCGAGATCCACCCTGATTTCGTCGAAGGCACGATCGTGCGGTGCGACCTTGGGCAAGAGCCTCACGCGCAATTGCTGACCGGTTCTTGGCAGGGTTACGATCGCCCGTTCGTAGGGCTGTCCAAAGCGCGTCAGCGCGACTGAAAAGGCCAAATCGAGGGCTTTGCCGCTGAGTGGCGCCGCTTTTTTCACAATCTCCGATTTCCGGCTTTCGGCCTTGGGCGGAGCGCCTGCGACAAGAGCGGTTACGGCATCTCGATATCCATCATAGGACCACCACAGACCGGTGAGTACGCTGAAGATATAGAGCGGCATGAGCCATGTGCCGATGACGAGATGTAGGGATTTATGCAAAGACCGTTTACGGGCGCGGAAATCGGGTATGAGCCATGCACGCCAGCTGTTGTGTCTGCGTCGCATACGCAGCCAGAGGCCGGAAAGTGTGAGAAACAGCAGACAGATTGCGGCAATGCCCGTAATGCTGCGACCGATACCCCGCTCGCCGCCGGGCAAAGCAAGGTACCGGTGCAAATTGCGCACGGTCTCGAAGAAATCGATCCCTACAGGAGCGCCCAGAACATCACCACTATAGGGATCGGCAAGCGCGCGTTCTGCCCTGCCGCCCTTATGATCGGGTGGTATCAGGCCAACGAGGATCGGTCGATCAGAGAGGCTGCTCATCTGGAGAAAAGACACCGACAGGCCCGGCCTTTGCTTTGCAACCGCGTTTAGCAGGGCGCTGAGCGGCAATGGTTGCGGGCTGTTTTTATGCGCATTCAGGCGAGGCGTCAGAGTCGTCAGTATCTCGTCCTCGAAGCTTAGAAGCGCGCCGGTCGTGCCCATGATCGCCAGAACCACGCCAATCGTCAGCCCGACCAGCCAGTGCAGGCGGAGAAAAAACCGCTCAAACGGTCCGGGCCTTGCCGATTGGGTTTGCGGGGAGGAGATATGGGGCGTTCCGGTCATTGTGCGGTTGATGGCAGCGGACGTCCCGCAATATGGGATTGCACCGTGGAGACCATGAGGCTGAGCGCCGCATAGGAGTTGGAGATCGCTTCTTCTCGTGGGATCAGGATATAGCGGCCTTCTCGACATGCCTTGAGAAACTGGCAATAGCCGGGGATGAGCTTTTCCATTTCGGCAATCTCATCCTTGGGCAAGCCGCCACTGTCGGAGCGATAAGGATCGAAGATGAAATCGGCATCAATTTCGGGCAGGCGTTCGGCGCTGATTTCCATGCGTCCGTCTTCCGGTAGCGCGTCGATGATCGGCGGGAACTTGAAACCTGCATCGCGTAAGACCCGGCCGAGCGAGCGATAGGTGTGATAGATGCCGATCTTGCCATTCTGGGCTTGAAAAACCGCAACGCTTATCTGCGCGGTATCAATGGTCCGGCGTAGTTCTGCGATTTGCGCGCGATAACGCCGGTCGAGAATGGCGAGCTGGTCTTCGGTTCCGGTCAGTTGCGCAATCTGCTTGTAGATGCGTGGTGCGCCACCGCTCCTGTTGTTGATTGAAACGGTCGGAGCGATTTTCTCCAGTTGCTCCACGCTCAGATTGCGGCCGGGTTCCGTGATAATCAGATCGGGCTTTGCGGCGGCGACTGCTTCGATATCGGCATTGGTGGCGCCGATGAAAGCCATGCCGCTATTGTCGAAATCGGTGCCTGTCAGGATTTCGCCGGAGCGCAGGAAACGGCTCCCGTCCAGTCGCTGGCGACCGTGGCTTGCGACAGGCGCTACGCCAAGTTCGATGAGTGGGATCGTGATGTCGAGATCATGCATCGAAACAATGCGTTTTGGATGGGCGGGAACGGTTACCTGCCTGCCGAGATCATCGATAAAGATGCGGGTCTGATCGGCGGCAGAAACGGCCGGTATCGCCCCAAGGCTGATGAGTGCAATAATGCAGATGGCACGGCAATATTGTGCGAACACAAGCTGTTCCTTTTTAAAGACTATCGCGCCGACGCCATAAAAGCACCAGCAGGAAGGGTACGCCGATGATGGCCATGACGATGCCCGCGGGGATTTGCAGGGGAGCGAAAATGATACGACCGATGCTGTCGGCAGCCAGTACCAGAATGCCGCCATAAAGAGCGCTTCCGCAGATGAGGGAAACCTGACCTCCGCCGAGCGTCAATCGCGACAGATGCGGCGCGATGAGGCCGACAAAGCCCAGATTTCCAATTGCGGAAACTGCTGAGGCGGTCAGGAGAACGGGCGCAAGCAGGCGGATTGCCGTCAAACGGCGAATATTTACCCCAAGGCCCGTTGCAACCGGAGTCCCAAGAGCACTGGCGTCCGCCGGGCGGGCGGTGGCCAACAGCAGGATCAGACCGATCAGCCCCCAAAGGGCGGTGATGGAAAGATTTTGCCAGTCAGCCCCGTGAAGGCTTCCGGCCAGCCAGATCAAGGCAGTTTGCACATTCTTGACATCGGCCATGGTGATGAAAAGCGAAAGGCAGGCATGCAGCAGCCAGGAAACCCCGATTCCAATCAGGATGAACCTTGTTCTTGCAAGGTCGCGCGCCATGATAATGACGATTATCGCCACACCAAGGCCGCCTGCGAAACCGGCTATCGTTCGCAGCAGCGATGAGGATTGTGGGATGAAAAACGTCAGGAGGATGATAGAAACGCTTGCGCCTTCTTTAACGCCGATCAGACTCGGATCGGCAAGCGGGTTATGCGTCAGTGTCTGCAAGGCCGCTCCTGCCATGCCCAGCATTGCTCCGGCCAGAACTGCCAGCAGGATACGCGGCAGGCGAATATCACCCAATATCAGGGCGCTGGTCGAATCTACGCCTGTCCGGCTCGCGAACAGGAAGTTTTTGAGCGTATCGGTGGTGGTTGTGAAACTGCCCATGGGCAACATCGAGAATCCCAGCGCTGCCAGCAACAGCAATCCGGCAGTCATCAGTCCGATGATCCGTGGACGGAGAAGCATCTGGAGGGGACCGGCGCGAAAGTGAAACAGGCCCTGATCTTTCAGCATCCCGCTCATTTCAGCCTCCGCGCGACATGAAAGAGGAAGACGGGCGCGCCTGCAAAAGCCGTCATGATGCCCGTCGCGATTTCGCGCGGCGCGATGATTGAGCGCGCGGCAATATCTGCTGCCAGCACGACCGAGGCGCCCAGAAGAATGGACAGAGGGAGGAGGACACGCATGTCGGAACCGCCGATCTGGCGGGCGAGATGCGGCACGACCAGCCCGACGAAGCCGAGCGGCCCGGCAATCGAAACGGCGGCCCCTGTGAGGAGGGCGGCTGCGACAAGGCCGAGAATCCGGGTCTGTCGCACCTTCACCCCCAGACCGGTGGCAATCGTATCGCCCATGGCGAGCGCGTTGAGGCGCGGGATCAATCCGATGGCGATCAGCATGCCTGCGCCAAGGGCGGGCAGAGCATGCAGTACCAGCGGCATATTGGCACCCGCCAGATCGCCCGCAAGCCATGTACGCAGTGCCTGAAGCGAATCCTCGTCGAGAATGAGGATGGATGAGGTGAGCGAGGATGCAAAGGCGGAGAGAGCTATCCCGCAGAGCGTGACCTTGAGCATGGTCATGCCCTGACGGCCGATAGATGACGCAAAAAGGACTATGGCAAACAGGGTTGCGCCGCCGCCAGCGGCAACCAGCGGACGTGAGAAAGGATCAGACAGGAGCGGAAACGAAAGGGTGGAAATAGTGACGACGGCGAAAGACGCCCCGGCATTCAATCCGAGAAACTGGGGTTCGCCGAGGGGATTGCGGATCAGGCTCTGCACAAGCGCTCCGGTGACGCCGAGTGCTGATCCGACCGCGATGGCGGCGAGAAGCCGCGAGGCGCGAAGATTGCGGACGATCTGGTGATCGAAGTTTTTTGGGTCCGGGTACAGGAGTGCTTCGATAACGGATGACGCGGAAAGAGGACGCGATCCCGTTCCTAAGTGAAAGATTGCAAGGGCGCAAAGCACCATCAGAGCTATGGCAAAAACCAGTCCTGACTTGGTCGCGGATGAGCCGGGCGTCATTTCCCAGTTCTCGCTTTGACCGGCGTATTGGGCATGAAAAATGGCCGCTCGTCCTGCGAAGCGCGCACCAGCCTGACATCAGCGTCGAACACAGAGCGGATCAGATCGCTCGTGCATTCCGCCGGATCGGACAACCTCGTATGTATCCGGCCCTTGCGCATGAAGATCAGTTGATCGGCATAGGCGATTGCAAGATTGAGGTCATGCAGGACGGTGATGATGGTGCGCGCATGTGTTGCTGCAAGTTCATGCAGGAGGTTCATCACCTCCACCTGAAACTTCATATCGAGATAGGTTGTCGGTTCATCAAGCAGGATGACATTTGTTTCCTGCGCGAGCGCCATTGCGATCCAGCAGCGCTGGCGCTGCCCGCCGGACAATCTGTCCACCGGCATTGTCGCGAAATCGCGAGTGCCCGTCAGCCGCAAAGCTTTTTCCACGGCTTCCGTGTCTTTTTGCGTCCATTGGTTCAAAAGCCCCTGATGCGGATAACGCCCGCGCGAGACGAGATCGAAAACGCTCATGCTTTCCGGCATGACGGGAGACTGCGGAAGAATGCCGAGCTGACGGGCGGCCTCGCGTGTCGGCATCTGATGAATGGAGCGTCCGTGAAGAAGCACGGCACCAGCATCCGGCCTGATGAGGCGGGCAATGGTGGCGAGCAATGTCGATTTGCCGGAACCGTTCGCGCCAATGATCGCCGTCAAGCTGCCTGCGGCGCACTCGAAGCTTGCTTGTTCGACGATGCGTTTGCCGGCATATCCCGAGGAAAGATTGTCGACCGACAAGGGGGCAAGGAGAGGATTCGGGAGAGGGCCTGAATGGGCAGCGCCTCTTGACATCGTAACGCTCCTTGACTGTCAGGTTGATCCTGATGTGGTGCTTATTCGTTCGGGCGCAATTTAAAAACAAGAATGTAGCAGTCAAGTTTAAGGGATGTAGTCATACATCTATTGTGAGGGGATGTGTTGCTAAAATAGCACGAATTTAGGTTCCTATAAGGATAATACCGCTTGTGGAAATCAGAAAAGTAGCATTGCATTCATCTTTTCCAAAAAATTTATACATATTTAAAGTTGACTACTACATTCATGATTGTAGTCAAAAGGGAGGTTTATGAAATCGCCATAGGGGCCGCCTGTGGCACAGTTTTTGAACAAAGGCATGCAGTCATGGCACTGAGATCGTATAACAGACCTCTTTATTCCCTCATTTTTGCCCTTGCAGCCGGTACATGCCTGTCATCCGCGAGTCTAGCGCAACAACTGACACAGAAAGTCGACGCGGTCGGGCCTTCTGCTGTTGATGCGAATGAAAAGAAGAGCTCTGACAATGCCTCCGGGACAACCGCGCTTGAAACCATCGTTGTTGGTGGTTCGGGCAAGGGACAGAATGACGGCTATCAACCGGTTTCAACCTCTTCGGCAACCCGGGTCGATACGCCAATTCTTGATATTCCGCAGGCGGTCAATGTGGTTAGTGAACAGGTTCTGGAAGACCAGAACGCACGCTCCCTTGACGACGCTTTGCAGAATGTCAGCGGTATTACCCAGGCAAATACGCTCGGTTCAACCCAGGATTCCTTCATTCGTCGCGGCTTTGGTGACAATCGCGACGGTTCTGTGATGACAAATGGCTTGAAGACCGCGTTGCCACGCAGTTTCAATGCCACAACCGAAAGCGTGGAAGTTCTCAAAGGTCCGGCCTCGACGCTTTATGGCATTCTCGACCCCAGCGGCGTTGTTAATGTTAATACGAAAAAGCCTATGCAGACATTCGGTGGAGAGATTTCCACGACGGCTTCCAGCATTGGTGGCGGCAGCGGCCAGATCGACCTGACCGGACCGATTGCCGGTACGAATTTCGCCTATCGCATCATAGGCGAATATGAGAATCTTGAGTACTGGCGTAATTTTGGCAAAACAAAAGAGTGGTTGATTGCCCCGTCCTTAAGCTGGTTCGGCGAGCAGACGGAAGCCACTCTGTCCTATATGCATCAGGATTACAGCACCCCCTTTGATCGTGGCACCGTGTTCGACCTGGCAAGTGGAAAAGCAGTCGATGTCGATCGAAAGATTCGCTTTGATGAGCCGTTCAACATCACCGATGGAAAGTCTGATCTTGCCATGCTCAACGTCAAGCATGAGATGGACAATGGATGGACGGTTAATTTCGACTATGCTTATAGCCGGAATGCTTATTCCGATAATCAGGCGCGGGTGACGGGCTATAACAGCACGACGGGCGATCTCACCCGACGCATAGATGCGACACAAGGTTCGACGATTACCAACCATTCCGTTCGACTGGACGCCCATGGCAATGTCGAGGTTGCCGGTTTCGACAATGAATTGCTCATTGGCGGTCAATACGATCATTATGATCTGTTGCGCACTGACATGATCCGTTGTGCACCGTCGGTCGACTTCAATATTTATGATCCTGTCTATGGTAATGTCAGCACTTGCTCGACGGTCCGACCAGCGGAAAGCGACCAGACAGAGAAGCTGAAGACGGCTTCGATCTATATACAGGATTCACTGCATCTCAACGACCAGTGGATTCTGGTCGGCGGCGTACGCTACCAGCATTATGACCAGATTTCAGGCCGCGGTCGTCCATTCGTTCTGAACACCGATACGCAAGGCGGCAAACTTGTTCCGCGTGTCGGCCTTGTTTACAAGGCGACCGAAGATCTTTCATTCTATGCAAATTACGCTGAGAGTTTCAAACCGCAGTCTTCTTTCTCCAGCTATTTTGGCGATCTGCCGCCGGAAGAGGGCACCACATATGAGGTTGGTGCCAAATATGAGTTGCTGAACGGGCTGACAGCAAATCTTGCGATCTATACAACGGACAAGCGCAATGTCTCCTATTTTGAGACGATTGATGGCGTCATCGTGACCAAGGCAGCCGGGTTGGTTCGTGCCCGCGGGCTGGAGCTCGATGTGGCGGGGCAAGTCACCAACAACTTAAGCGTTATTGCCAGCTACGCCTATACGGACTCGCAAGTGAAGGACGATCCCGACTATTCCGGTAAATGGCCGGTCAATATTGCAAAGCACACCTTCTCCCTGTCCAGCGCCTATGATTTCGGAGAAGTCTGGGGTGAGAACACGCTCAAGGTCGGGGCTGGCATACGTGGCGCGAGCAAGAGGGCAGGCGTGAATGATAATGCCTATTTCCTGCCGGGATATGCGGTGGTCGATGCTTTTGCGGCCTATACTTTTGCGACCGAACGCCCGGTTACGCTGCAACTCAACCTACGCAATCTTTTTGACAAGACGTATTACACGTCGTCGCAAGGAGCTAACCAGTACGGTAATCTGATTGGGGAGCCTTTCAACGCCACGCTGACGATGAAGGTAAAACTTTAGGAAGTTCTAATTTAATATGTGGGGAAAGGGACCTGATTTAATACAAAGTAATGAATGATGCTTCATTTTAAGCAGGATTAGATATCCACAAGTAATGGATGTTGGTATCAGCGGTTGCGAGCCCCCGCAACCGGTGATCAAGTCCTTGAAATAAGTAGACTTCCAGGGCTTTTTTATTAGTCAAAATCTTTCGCAAAAAACGTCACCGTGGAAGTACACTGGAAGCACCACACGGAAAGCTATGGCGTAGGGATAACACGCATATTGTGACGACAAGTTGCGGAGCGTCATAAAGCAAACTCCCGGACCTGCACTAGTTTAACTGATCGTGGCATACTAGATATGGGGTGGGGTTACTTTGTTGTGTAGCCACCATTGACTAGGATGGTCTGGCCGGTCATCCACCAGCCATCGGAGACCAGAAAACGAATATACGGGACAATATCCTTGATATCGGTGAGCCCGGTCCTGGAAAATTTTGATAGAGCCGCAGCGGTCTTGTGATACGCAACCGCGTCAGCTCCTTCAGCCGGATAGAAGAAGGGAGTATCCATTGGGCCTGGCCCGATTGCCGTCACAGAGATTCAGCGCTCGCCGAACTCCTTTGAGGCAGCACGTGTAAAATGCTCGACGGGCGACTTCGTGCCAGCATAACTCGCATAAAACGGAGTATAGGCACCCAACAGTGATGTGACGAGCGTGCAGATTTTGCCATTGTCGTTGAGCGTCTTGCCAGCCATCCTCGATGAAGAAAAATGCCGACTTCGCATTGACTGCACTCATCTCGTCATATTCGTTTTCCGAAATTTCTATGATTGGCTTTTTGAGCACCTTACCAACGGTATTGATGGCAATGTCGGGCTGGCCAAAGGCAGCAATCACATCGGCAAACAGTTTTTCGACCGCGCCGGCAGTGGTGAGGTCCGCCTGAAAGGCTGCCGCGTCGGTTCCCATAGCTTTTATAGCCGCAACAGTTGAATCCGCCTCGGCCTTCGTTGACTCACTATTGAAATGAATGGCGATTGCCTTAGCGCCCTGCTTGGCGAAGTCACGGGCAATCAACCCACCGAGGCTCTCCGCTCCACCGGCGATGATAACGGTTTTCCATTGATGGAATGATCGGTCATGACAAGAGCCTCCTTAGTGAGCTTAGACGGCAGCGCCGCATTTTTAGTTAAGGCTCAAATTAGCGTATGGATTTATACAATAAAGACGTTCATCTTGACATGATATGTCAGAAATAACGAACAATGGATAAGGAGTTCGCTTGGATCGTATTGATCTTTTTCGAGTCTTCACGCGCGTCGTTAAGGCGGCCAGTTTTACCCGTGCCGCCGATACGTTGGGTATGCCGCGCTCGTCGGTCTCAGCAGCCGTCGCGGAACTGGAGGGGTGCGTCGGGGCTCGCTTGCTGCACCGTACAACGCGTAAGGTTTCGCCTACACAGAATGGCGCCACTTTCTACAAACGTTGCATCAGGCTCATCTCCAACGTGTCGGACACACCAAAGGCGGGTTGAACTCCAAACTGCATGCCGTTTGTGATGGCAATGGTAGGCTATTGATCCTGCTTCTGAGCGAAGGGCGGATGAGCGACTACAAAGATGTCGCGCGCATGCTCCATGCTTTCCCCAAGGCAAAGACACTTTTGGCCAATAAAGGCTATGGCGCCGACCGGTTTCGGGATGCCTTTACAACGCTCCCAAGTGGACTTGACCTGTGTTTGTAAATCCAATTTTGTTATATATTATTTTCTCGTGTATCGATTTTTATCGATACGGCATCGTGGCGCCAATATTCTACATCGCAGTCGATGATGCACCCCGCCTGATCGCGATTGACGCGCAATATCTGCAATCCATAGGTTCCATCCGAGCAGTTGAGCTCAGATGCCGGAAGGCCGCTCAAGGCAATCGGATTGATCTCGAAAAATACATCGTCATATTCGATCCCGTATCGCTCACGATATAGCGTGGTCAGCGAGCCTTCGAGGTTTTGTTGCAGAATATCAGGAAACAAAGTCTTATTGAGGTGGTGTTCAACAAACACGACAAGCCGTTCATCAATAAGACGGCGGCGACGTATACGCCAGAATTCCGTTCCCGCGGCCTCTTCGAGCAAACGGCAAATTGTGTCGGGAGCGATGGCGCAACAGGCTTCGATGAGTTCGGTGCGTGCTGTGCGGTGCTGTTCGGTGACCATGCGCTGGAAATCGGATTTCCGCAGCGGATTATAGACTAGCCGCGGGCCGGGAACGAACCATCCTCTTCTGTTTTCACGATAGACGAGGCCATCCATTTCTAAGTGTGAAAGAGCTTCGCGCAACGTGATGCGCGTGGTCTGGTAGCGCTCGATCATCTGGCGCTCGGAGGGAAGGCGGGTTTCGGTCGCAAGCTCCCCTTGAGCGAGATCATGCCGCAGGGCTTGCTCAAGCCTGGATTGATGCCGCGCATCCGTCGTGCTGATCGAATAAATCCCCATCTGTATTCTCTCCGTCATCCGGCTGTCATGACAGTTTGGCATATAGATCGCAATCTGGTCTATACCAAAGAGGATAATATGTTTTGTCGTCGTTTACTGACCCTGTCTGCCATAGGCATTCTCGCTTTGACGGGCGCTGCCGCCGCTCAGGATATTTCAGCCCTTGAAGATGCAGCCCGCAAGGAAGGTGCCGTCTATAGCGTCGGCATGCCGGACGGCTGGGCCAACTGGAAGGACACTTGGCAGCAACTGACGGAAAAATATGGGCTCAAACATTCCGATACCGATATGAGCAGCGGCGAAGAAATCGCCAAATTTGCTAATGAAGGCAGCAACGCCACAGCGGACATCGGTGATGTCGGGCTGGAATTCGGTCCGATTGCCGTGGCGCGCGGCGTGACGCAGCCCTACAAGACAACGACATGGGATGAAATCCCCGGCTGGGCCAAGGATGCGGACGGCAACTGGGTCATCGCCTACACCGGCACCATTGCCTTTCTCGTCTCGTCCGATGTTGCCAACCCGCCGAGTTCCTGGGCTGATCTCCTGAAAGGCGATTACAAGGTGGCCATGGGCAAGGTTGGTTCGGGTGCGCAGGACAATGCATCCATTCTTGCCGCAGCCGTTGCCCGTGGCGGTGACGAGAAAAACATGAGCCCCGGTGTGGAACTTTTTCAACAGCTTGCCGAGCAGGGACGCGTCGTCGGCAGCGGTGTTACACCGGCACTCATGGAGCGCGGTGAAATTCAGGTCGCACCACTTTGGGACTTCAATGCCTTGAATTATCGCGATGTCGTGGGCAAGGAAAAATTCAAGGTGATTATTCCTTCCGATGGTTCGGTAACAAGCGGTTATGCGACGATCATCAACAAGTACTCGAAGAACCCCAACGCCGCCAAGCTGACGCGCGAATATATTCTGAGCGATGCCGGGCAAGTCAATCTGGCACGCGGTTATGCCCGTCCAATCCGCTTCGATCACATCGAACTGCCTGCGGACGCCAAGGAAAAGCTGCTGCCGTCCGAGCAGTATAAGAATGCACGCCCGATCAACCCGGAGCTTTGGACATCGGATGCCGCCAAGGAACTGTCGCAGCTCTGGCGCGATCTGGTTGCGCCCAAGATGTAAGTCTTCGGAAAAAGGCGTGATCCTCGGCATATGGCATCTCGCGGATGGAATCCGCGAGATGTGTCCGTTTCAATGGCATGAATAAGGATGAGCTTCATGACGAAGCGTACAATCTTCATTGTTCTCGATGGTCTTCGCTATGCGACCGCGCGGGAATGCCTCGGCTATATGGAAGCACTGGTCGCAGCCTCGGATGCGCAGGTTTACCGGGTGAAAAGCGAGTTGCCCTCCATATCACGGCCTCTCTACGAGACGCTAATGACCGGACTTCCGCCGGTTGAACATGGTGTGACAAGCAACGGCGTTGTTCGCCGTTCGCGGTGCAAAAATGTCTTTTCACTGGCCCGCAAAAAGGGACTGGTAACTGCGGCTGCGGCCTATTATTGGTATTTCGAGCTTTATAATCAGGCGCCTTTCAGCCCCGAATTTCGACATATCAGCGATCACGACGGTGATATCCAGCATGGTGCCTTTTATTGGCAGGATCATTATCCCGACGATCATCTGTTCGCCGATGCCGATGATCTGTTGCGCCGACACACGCCCGATTTTCTGTTGCTACATCCGATGAATATCGACGATATCGGGCACCGTCACGGTGCCGCCTCCCGGCAATACAGAGATACGGCGCGCAATGCCGCCGACCTGCTTGCGCGTTATGTGCCGCAGTGGCGCGCGGCTGGCTATACCGTGATCGTCACCAGCGATCACGGCATGAGCGATGACGGCAATCATGGCGGGCCGCACGAGGACGAGGCGACAGTGCCGCTTTATACGGTCGGCGCCGACATCTTCAATCTCGATTCCGCTATCGAGCTGCACCAGACTGAACTGGCCGGGTTGATTTCTGAACTGCTTGGCATCGAAGGGCACGGAATGGCCGTTCCGCCGCTTCTGAAATCCGGTTCGGTCCACACATGAAGCACCGGTTTTCTCCCGCCATGAAGCTTATGGCAGTGCCGTTTCTGATCATGCTTGTTTGTCTGGTGGGTGGGCCGCTGACCACAATTCTTCTGGACAGCTTTCATAAGGCGGGGGCGTGGTCATTTGGCAATTATGCGGAAATCCTGACCAGTGCCTATTATGGCCAGAGCTTTGTCAATTCGCTGCTGATTTCAGTCCTGACGACGGTAATCGGCATGGTTGGTGGCTTTCTCGTTGCGGTCAGCCTTCGGTATAGTCAGGGCAACGTCCGTCGTCTGGCGATGGCATTTGCCAATATCGGTGCAAACTTTGCCGGTGTGCCGCTTGCTATGGCGCTGGTCTTTTTGCTCGGCCTCAACGGGACGCTGACATTGCTGCTGAAGGCATCGGGCCTGATTACCGCGTTCAATGTCTATTCGCTGTCGGGGTTGATTATTGCCTATTGCTATTTCCAGATTGCCCTTGCGGTTCTTTTGATTACGCCGGTTCTCGGTGCGGTCGAGCAGGAACTGGAGGAGGCTGCCAGCCTCATCGGCGTCGGCACGGTGCGCTTCTGGTGGCGCGTCGGTCTTCCGGTGGTCGGGCGGCAAATGCTCGCCATCACCACCTTGTTGTTTGCAAACGCCATGGGCACCTATGCCACCACGCTTGCGCTCACCGGCACCAGCATCAATGTCGTCACCATACGCATCAGCGAACTGGTTTCCGGCGATGTATTTTCCGATCCCAATCTGGCCAACGCCATTGCGATTGCCCTGCTGCTTGCGCTCGTCGTTCCGATCATCATAAGCCAGTTATGGCTCAAGGGAGAGCGGCGATGAAAACCCATCGATTTGCTCCTTCCGTCATCTTATGGGTCGCGGGCATCCTGCTGCTGCTTCCTGTATTGGCAACCTTCCTCAATTCGATTGCTACCGGCTGGACCGGCGCAATTCTGCCAAGCGGAATAGCGTTCGATGCCTACCAGACAATCCTTTCAGACGGACGTTTCCAGTCAGCTCTGGTGCGCTCCGTCGTCGTGGCCGCTCTGGCGCTCCTTCTGGCTTGCATGATCATCGTGCCCGCCGTTATTGCGGCGCATATCTACTGGCCATCGCTCGACCGCTGGATGGCAAGGCTAGTGATCCTGCCTTATGCCGTTCCGAGCATCATCCTGATGGTTGGTTATCTGCGGGTTTTTTCGACCCCGCCCTTGCAGATCAGCGGGCAGCCGGTCGTCCTCGTCCTCACCTATGTGCCGCTGTGCTTTCCGATGTTCTACATCAATGTGAAGAACAGCTTGCAGGCAATGGATACAAGCGATCTTCTGGAAGCCGGGCGCCTGCTTGGTGTCAGCGACATGAGACTGTTGCGTCGGGTGATCCTGCCGTCGATTTTTCCGGGTATTGCCTTGGCTGTCGTCTTGAATTTTGCCGGGCTGATGAGCGAATTCGTCTATGCGCGCATGCTGGTCGGCGGGCAGTTTGAAACCCTGCAAATGTATATGTTCGCCCAGCGCGATCTGAGCGGTCGCCTGTCGAGCGTCATCATCACCATCTATTTCCTTCTTACGCTACTGATCACTTTTGCAGCGTTCCGGCTCGTATGGCGAACGGAGAAACAGTCATGACCCATCTTAATCTTCAAGCCGTAAGCCTGAACTACGGTTCCAATACCATTTTGAACGCCATTGATCTTTCTGTCGCCCGGGGCGAAATGCATGTGCTGTTGGGGCCATCCGGTTGCGGCAAGACCACGCTCCTGCGTTCTATTGCCGGCCTTGCGCAGCCGGACAGGGGATCTATCCGTCTTGCCGGACGTGCAATCGAGGGACTGCATCCAAAGGATCGCGGTATCGGCATGGTGTTTCAGCACTATGCCCTTTTCCCGAATATGAGTGTGCGCCAGAATCTGGCGTTCGGGCTCGAACAACGTCGCCTTGCGCGCAAGGTCATCGACCAGAAAATCGATGAAGTGCTTGATATCGTTTCGTTGCAAGAGAAGGGCGATGCGCGTCCGCGCCAGCTTTCTGGTGGGCAAAAGCAACGTGTTGCGCTCGCCCGTGCGCTGGTGCTGGAACCATCACTCCTTCTTCTAGACGAGCCGCTTTCAGCACTTGATGCCCAGATACGAAACCGGCTCCGCGATGAACTCAAGCGTATCCAACGCCGTACAGGCCTTACCAGTATTCTCGTCACCCATGATCAGGATGAGGCCCTTTCGCTCGGCGACCAGATATCGGTGATGAACAATGGCCGCATTTCCCAGACGGCGAGCAGTTCGGATATCTTCTATCGACCCGCCGATCTCTTTGTTGCGCGTTTTATCGGCAATGCCAATATTCTGACGCCGGCAGAGTTTGGCCGTCTGACGGGAGAAAGTGTTGATTGCAATGTTGTCATCCAGCCACACATGTTCAAGCTGGAGCCACCGGTATCGAAAGCAGCACATTTGACGCTTGAGGCGCAAGTGATGGAAACATCGGTTTCTGGAAGCGTCGTGCGATATTTGATGAAAATCAGGGATATCAGCATTCGCGTTGAAGGGCCAACGGCAATGGGAGGCCAGTATCATGCGGCCGATGACAGAATTACCCTCTATGTCGATATGAAGCAGGCGCATTTTTTAGGTGATGCAAAGAGTCAAAAGGAAGCAATGATGCAGAGAACTGGGCCACAGGCATCTGCAATCCAAGAGGCCTGCGTCCCAGCACTATAATGCTGCCGGTTCGTATGACTGTTGTACAAATTGTACAACCTCGCAATGCCTGTCGAATTTCAGATTCTGTCATCAGCCAGAATGATCTCCACTCTGGCCTCGTTCAGAATTCCTGTCAGGGAAGGCGATGGTGGTTCGTTGGTGATCAAGGCTGTGACATCGCTGGTTGATCCCAGTCTCACCATGGCCCTTTTGCCGAATTTGGAGCTGTCCACAGCAAGCAGTTTCTGTGCAGACTGACGCAGTGCTGCTGAAACGACAGCGACTTCAGTGTGGTCGTCGTCACAAAGATCGCCGTCATCGTCGATACCGCTCACTGAAATGATGGCGTAATCGAACTTGAACCGTCGGATGAATTCGGGAGTGTCTTCCTGAAACATACCGCCATCAATCGGACGCACAAATCCGCCTGGAACGGCCAATGTGAAATCGGTCTGCTCGCTGATGATGGCCGCCGAGCGCAGGCTGTAGGTTACGACATGCAACTGCTTTTTGCCGACGAGCGCGTTGGCGATCGCCTCGCACGTGGTGCCGGTATCGAGAAAGACCGTAGCCCCGTCAGGGATATGCTCTGCAACGGCTTTG
Source organism: Rhizobiaceae bacterium (assembly GCA_032057925.1). Taxonomy (GTDB): domain Bacteria; phylum Pseudomonadota; class Alphaproteobacteria; order Rhizobiales; family Rhizobiaceae; genus Brucella. The sequence goes on along the minus strand of DAMCEK010000005.1, from coordinate 257,431 downwards.
GCTATACGGGTCTTTTCATTCGCCTTGTCACGTCTGCGCTGACGATAGGTCAGCGGGTCTACGGGTGCCAGTTGCGATGCGCCGCCATGAAGCCTTCTTACTTTGCCTTTCTGTTCGAGATCAGCAATGTCACGCCGCGCCGTCTGGGCGGTTACCGCAAAACGGTCCGCTATTTCCTCAAGAGCAACATAGTGACAGTTCTGTATCCATTCCAGAAGCATTCCTTGACGGATTTCCTTCTTGCTTCTGCTCGGCTGGTCGCTGCTGATCATCTCGCCCCTGAAAGATTGCTCGCTGATATTCATTTCTCATCACTAGGGTGAAAAAGGCAAGCGAAAAGCGCGTTTATTGATGTCGTTTCAGAAACGGCTGTTAACAATAAAAATGTAAAAATAACAACATTTATATCGGGTATTGCGACTCTTTTTGAAATGTGTGCCGGATATTAACACAAAATGTTATAAAAGTGACATTGAACTCTGTCATTTCAGCCTCAGGCGAGCTTGCGTCTCCACGCAATGCTGCACGCTTTCAATCCATATAGATTTCCTTAGAAAAGGACCGAGGCATGGGACCGGGGACAATCAGGCGTAACCGTAAATTTCTGAGCATGACAGCGCATCTTCTGTGCGGTGTCGCCCTTGCGGGCAGTGCTGCCTTTCCGGCACAGGCAGCGGATGACAGCTATGATATCCGCGTCATGACGCTTAATATCTGGAACAAGTTCAAGCAGAATCCAGAAGTGACTGCCGATTTCATGGCCGCGGCCAATTTCGACGTTCTCGGCATGCAGGAAACCAATGGCAGCACCTATGTCAGCGGCCTGCCGGGTCTGCTGGCGTCGCGCGGGCGTGGCGCATATGGCAATGTCGAGGTTGGCGATGTGGGTATTGTTTCACGCTTGCCGGGTCAATTCGGTACGCTTAACTTGGGTGGCTCGACGCAAGGTCGTTATGTCAGCTACACGCAGCTGGATGCTCAGGGATCGCGTCCCCAGACGCTGATCGGGACGGTTCACCTCGACTATGCCGATGGTTCAAATGGTCGCCTTAACGAGGCTAAAACCCTGAACGAATGGGCGAAAGAATCTTCGCAGCCAATCATCATTATGGGTGATTTCAATGCTGGCGACGTTTCAGAGCGTGGGCTTCACCACGTCGACAGACAGATCGGGCTTATTCAACGTATCGGCAGCAATAATTTTCACAGGGATCTTGCGTGGCAATATATACGTGCCGGCAATGAGGCAACGACGCGTGCGGTCATTCAGGAAGCCTATCCCGGCCAGAATATCGATGACTTGTCATGGAAACAATGGGGCGATGCTCTCTCGGAGGCTTACAAGGCTGGCAGGGATGTCGGGCTGAGAGACGAAACCTACCCGGTTGATCTCAATGAGCCTGTTACCATGAATGTGTTCAAGAAGCAGTACATGCTACTTCAGACTGATGCTGTGCGTGAAGGTTTCAAGCCGCATGATCTCAATGATGGCAGCACGACGTGGCCATCGGCAGGCGAGGATAAAACGGAAGACTGGGCGAGCTGGGATCGCGTCAAGATCGATCACTTCCTTGTCTCGCGCCCATTTGGCAAATGGTACCAGATTGTTGATGATCCCAACGATCCTTATACAGGCGTCATAAAGGACGTGACAGTCACCAAGCCCGGCGGCAGGCCGGAAGCAATCTCGGATCATGAACCTGTTGCGCATGATTTCCGCTGGGTTGGCCCACAGCTCCAGACTTACGCGGAAAACCAAGCTACCAAAACGCGCCTCGTTTGGGGAGCCGGAGCCTATGGTTTTGAGGCGAAGAACAAGGAATTCGTTCTCACCCGCAACAATAACCGTAACGATCTCTATCTCGGCCAGGTTTCGGATGAGAACGGCAACCCCATTCTCAACGATCTGACGGTTGAAGAAAAGAAGACGCTGCTCAACTGCGACAGCTCGGATGCGCGGTTTCAGCAGGCCATTCAGGATTATTGCATCGACGATCATTCCTTTATCGGCGAAACGGCAGTTACCGATGGCGGTACCATCATCGTCAACGAGGATGCAGCACTCGGTAATGCCGATGCGCGTCTGCGTCTGATCGGTGGTGGATTGCGCATAGCGGGCAGCGACATGACAAGCCTCGACCGCAAGGTGTCGCTTGAAGGCCTGGGCTGGATCGATATTGCCGATGCAGGCAACAGCGTGACGCTTCTTCAGGAAGCAACCGGCGAGGGTGCTCTGTTGAAGCAGGGTGCCGGAACACTCATTCTTGGTCAGGCCAGCAGCTATAGCGGTGGAACGCTTGTCGAGGCGGGCGTGCTTCAGGCAGGCACGCAAGGCGCATTCGTCAACAATACCGCCTTCGCGCTCAATGGTGGCAGGCTTGATCTCAACGGTTACGATCTCACCATGGCATCATTGGCCGGTGAGGGTGGAACGCTTGATCTTGGTGCTGCCAACCTGACTATCAATCAGTCCGCCAATACAATCTTTGCCGGTGCCATTGACGGCACGGGAAGCCTCACCAAAGCGGGTGCTGGCACGCTGGTTCTCAATGGTGCAAACAGCTATTTAGGCGCAACCACGGTTAGGGCAGGTGGACTGATCATCGGCGACGCAACTCATGCCGATGCACGCCTTGCCGGTGCGCTCAGCGTCGAGGATGGTGCTTTTATCGGGGGCGCAGGTTCCATCGGTGCGCTTCATGCCAGAGCGGGCAGCGTGGTTGCGCCCGGCAATTCGACTGGCACTTTGCGCGTTGTCGGTGATGTGACCTTCGACAAGGACGCCACCTATGTCGCTGAAATCGAAGGTTCGGGCACCAGCGACCGCATTGAGGTCGGCGGGACGGCAACGCTTGGTGGCGCAAAAGTCTATGTGGAAAAGGCGGCAGGCACCTATATGCCGGGCCGACGCTATACGCTGCTCAGCGCTGAGTCTGGCATTTCCGGCACTTTTGGCGATATGAGCCAGAATATGCCCTTTGTTGATATGGGTCTCGCCTATGACGCCAATGCGGTCTATCTCGACATTGCTCGAAACGGCGTCGATTTCGTTTCGGTCGCACAAACCCGCAACCAGAAATCAGTCGCCGCAGCCGTCGAGGCGCTCGGTGCGGGCAATGGTATCTACGACACCGTTGTGATGCAGGAAGGTGAGGACAATGCGCGGCGCGCCTTCCATGCACTTTCGGGCGAAATCCATGCCTCGGCCAGAACGGCACTCATCAATGAGAGTGCGACCGTGCGCAATGCGGTTCTGGACCGCATTGGTGCAGCCTTTGGCAATGTCGGACAGGGCGTGGCCTCATCGACGGTCGCAACCGATGCCAATGCAGGCGGGCTTTCCGCGCCGCAAGCTGCAATCTGGGGACAAGCGGTTGGTTCGTGGAGCGAGACCGGTTCCAACGGTAATGCCGGCAAGCTGAAGCAATCGACCGGTGGTTTCATTGCCGGCTATGATGCGGAAGTGGTCGAGAACTGGCGGCTGGGTGCGGTTGCAGGCTATAGCCGCACCAGTTTCGATGTCGATGACCGCAATTCCTCCGGTCACAGCGACAATTATCATCTTGGTGTCTATGGTGGCGCGCAATGGGATGCGACCATGCTCAAGGCGGGTCTCGCCTATAGCTGGCATCGTATCGAAACGGATCGTCTGGTGGCCTATCCGGGCGTTTATGATAGTCTCGACGGCAATTATGATGGCAATACGTTTCAGGCGTTCGGCGAGTTTTCGCACCGCTTCGATGTGAAGGGTGCCGTCATCAAGCCCTTTGCCAATCTTGCCGTCGTGCGCCTCCAGACCGATGGTTTCAACGAGAAGGGCGGTAGTGCCGCGCTGCATTTTGGCAAAGAAACCACGACCACGACCTTCACGACGCTGGGCCTTCGCGCTTCCATGCCGGTCATGCTTGGCGGCACCGAGGTCAGGCTTAACGGTGCGCTTGGCTGGCAGCATGCATTTGGCGACACCACGCCGACCGCAGTAGCTTCCTTCGAGAATGGAACTGCGTTTTCGGTAGCGGGCGTTCCCATTGCCGAGGACAGCGCCGTGGTCAAGGCGGGGTTCGACATCGATCTTGGCCATGATGCGACGTTCGGACTTGAATATTCCGGCCAGTATGGCTCGGACTTCAGTCAGAATACAGGTCGTGCCAAGCTTAGCGTCAAGTTCTAAAGCAAATACCGGTCGGGCATAGATAATGCCCGACCGGACTCATTTAATGGTTAGACGATCCAGATCGACGATTCTGTAAGCCAGCTATCTTGTCGCTTTCGCTGAAATCCAGTTACAAATCGGGTCTTTTAAGAAACCGGAACAGCGGGCAGGTCCGTTATCTTCAGCGTTCCCAAAGCAACCTCGATTTGAACGACGGAACTGGGCGATGCGTTGCCAGCCTGAACGCTGTAGCGCTCTCCGAACTCTGAATTATAGCTGCCTTTGATCTCCATCTTGTTATATTCGGAATCGTCCGTGTAATCGGCATCATCCGGTGCGGTCTGCTGTAACTGCGACGGATCGCCTTTGAACGCATCGATGGTGTGATGAAGATTGTTGCGCAACGTCTCAAGGTGCTTTGGCTCGATCCCGTTTATCCAGTCAACAAAGGCCGCTCTATGGTCGGGATCGTCCATATCGTAACCCTTGGCTGCGGCATATTCGAGAAGGATCGGTACCGGACTATAGCCTTCGCCGCTCTGATCAACGAGGGCATCAGCTGCCTCCTCGCTCAGGCCGGAATGTTCCAGAAAATGCTGGGACAATTCATTATCGTATTTGTTGCTATCCTGAACCTTCGTCACCACCATGGATGCGATCGTGCCAACGATAACCACACCGACGCCAATCGGTCCCAGTATTGTTCCCGGCGCGAGAGCCGCAGTCGCGCCGCCCACTGCCGTTAGTCCATGGGTGATGCCCAGTTCCGGGTTGCCATCGGCGAAAGCTTGATAGGAATTGACGCCGTCGAATACGGCACCGATGACACCAAGCAGCTGGGTGCCGCGCGCAAGGCTGCCGTTAAAATTCCTGACGGCGAAAGAGTCCGGGTCCATCATGCCGAGACCGCTGCGGATTTCAACAGAGCGCTGCCAGAGACCGGCAGCATCGTAACTTACCTTCAGAATATTTTCGAGATTGGGTTCGGTGCCCGCTGCGCTTGCCGAATTATAAAGGCTCATGGCAGCACCGGTCGCACCGATCATGCGCAGTACCTGACCGGGAATGGTGGAGGTCGAGAAAGTGCGGATACCGTCCGGTTGGCTACTATGAAGGTCTCCTAGTGCCTCGTCAAGCTTGTCCATCTTGGCCTCAATGGAGACCTGCGGTTCGTTGACCCCAGGAATTGCAGCCTCAACGGCATCAATGGCCTTGTTCATATCCTTCTCGGTAACGCCCAGCAAAGCCGCATATTTGCTGTCGCGGAACTGGGTCAGGCTATCGCGGATTTCCCCCATTTTTTCCGCATCCGCGCCCTTGATATCTGCGAATTTGGGCAACACATCGCGCTGCACGACCTGCGTAAACACTTCCTCTGCCAGCTTGCGTCCACGATCCGTCAACCGCCCTTCCTGACCAAGGAAATTCAGAACTTCCGGTCTGTCGAGAAGTTCGGGGTTGGTGCGCAGCGCCGACTGCATCGCCAGATAGGAGCGGTCGTCATTGAGAATGTTTTCGATTTCCTTGTTGATGAGTTCCTTTTGCTCTGCCGGTTCGTCAGGGAAATCGCCAAGCTGCGTGATCTGGTCGAGAAGGCTTTCGCCCTTTTCGTTGACCGCCTTCTCAAGACGCTCGTTTTCAGCGTTCCACTCGTCACCTTTTTCCGTCTTATAATCGGCGATGGCCTGCTCAAGCTGCTCAGGCGTCATCGTGTCGCCGTGATTATCGATCAGCCAGCGCAGTTCTTCCATATGCACCGAATAGTCTTCTACTGCACTGTTGGTCGCGCTCTGGTTCTGGCGAACGCCGGGCAGAATGTCCTGTTCGAGCAGATGTGTGCTAGAGCCTTGCGTTTGAGAAAGCTCAAGCGGGTATTGCAGGCTGCCGCCATTTCCAATCGATTGCGGTATCTGGTTCTGGGCATAAAAGCCCATTTCCGCCCATCGCTCTATGACCTGATCGCCTTGCGATGTGCCTTCGATGCGTTCGGCAACCTTGAGCATGGATTCCACACCGCCAAACCCCAGCATCGGGTAACCCGATTGTTCCTGATAAAGGATATTGACGCGTTCGATTTCCGGCATGGCGGCTGAGACGAGGTCGGCGGCGACTTCCGGTGGCGCGTTCTGCGTCATGGACTCAAGGCGCAGAAAGGTCTGATACGGCTTTTGTTGCTCACTCGTGGCCGGATCGTAATCATGCATCGGTTGGGTGGCATAATCGGCCATCGACGTCATGAATTCGTCGGCATAACCTTGCCGCAACAGCGCCTGCTGCACCTCCGGTCTGGCCTTGCCATATCCCTCGATGAAATTTGCGAATTGCGCCTCGGCTCCGCCGGGCGTAGCCAAGGCATTATCGACAACGGCGCGCACGCCGCTTTCGATTTCAGGACCATTATGTCCGGTCGGTAAAAGTGCGATGCCGGACGACCGGGATGCTTCCTCGATGGCGATCTGCGCCGGACCTGCATCGGTCCAGTTGCGATCATAGAGATTTTGCAACGCTTCTGCGTGTTCGCCTTCCGGCAGAGTATTCAAAAAGCCTTCGATATCTTTGGAAAGGGCTGTGGTTTCGCGGCTATGATCCACATCCGCCGAGGGATCGGCGTATTCAAGATCGTTGCCACGCGCGTAAAGATCGTCGGCAAACGCATCGACGGGATCATCGTGCAAGCCCGCATCCTCAAGCGCATCGTCAATGGCGATACCCGCGGGTCCGGCATCGGTCCAATCCTTTTCCGAAAGACGAATGGCTGCATCCTGCCGTGCCTCAGGGGGCAGCGCGTCGAGATAGGTAGCAACGTCTTCCTGTATCGCTTGTGTTTCCTCCGCATGATCAATGCCATCTTCAGGCTTTGCATATTCGATCTGGTTGCCGCGCTCATAAAGCGATTGCACGAAGGCATCTTCGGCCTCAGGTTCGCCTCTAGCGTCGGGCTTTGATGCTGCTACCTGTTCGGGTGCGGGCGCTGGCAAGATGACGACATCGCCGGGATGAATGAGATCGCCGTTATGATTGGATTCATTGGCATTGATTGCCATTGTCTCGCCGAGATCGGCCTGATTTTCTCGTGCGATGCCTTCAAGCGTATCGCCAGCCTCGACGATGAAAACGCGCTCGCCGGTATCAGGCTTAACGTTATTGCCGCCGCCTTCTCTTTCACTGCTTACGATTTCAATGTCGCGACGAAAGGATTCCGCCTGCGCAGCCGGTATCGGGGTTGCCTTTTCACCTGCTTCGTCAAAACGATTGCGGGCGTTTCCGTCAATCCGATAGGCCATGCTACGCTCTCCTCTGTCTGGTCAGGAAAAATCGTCAACTGCTAATGGGACAAATTAGACTTTAGGAAATTACCTTGGCTTCCCGATGACAGTTTCATGAAATCTGGCAGTTCCGGTTAAAAAACCCGCACCTTGCCGCCAATCCGGGCGCGCCGGTAAAGGTCGATGACATCGCTGTTGGTCATGCGAAAGCAGCCGGACGAGGCCGCAGTCCCGATGGTTTCCGGCTCATTGGAGCCGTGGATGCGGTAAAGCGTCTGGCCGAGATAAAGCGCCCTTGCGCCGAGCGGATTGTCGGGGCCGCCCGCCATATGGGCGGGCAGGTCGGGGCGCCGCGCGCGCATGGATGCGGGCGGGCGCCAGTCCGGCCATTCGCGTTTGGCGCTGATGCGTTCAGTGCCGTACCAGCCAAACCCTTCACGGCCAACGCCGACCGCATAGCTTTGCGCGGTGCCGTCCGCTTCGATGAAATAAAGGCGACGCGCAGCCGTATCGATCAGGATTGTTCCGGGTGCTTCATCGCTCGGGTAGCTGATGCGCTGGCGGGTGCTGATATCTGCCTTTTCTGCACGATGTGGCCGCGGGGGAAACCCGGCGCCGGGACGCGTGGGCGAGAACAGGAAGTCCACATAGGAATCGTCGAAGGCCGGTGCGGCACCGGAAGATTGCGCAAAGGCGGGCAGTGCGCAGACTATTGCAAAGAGGAACACGAGGGGATGGAGAAAGTCTCTGCACATGGGGCTGTTCTCGTTGATGGTGGTCAGATAAGCCTTGCTGCGACAAGAAGATCGGCAACGCGCTGGAAACTTGTTTCGGGAACCGGTTCGCCGGTGCGCGCCGTGCGCGCAATCGTGGCGGCAAGGAATTTGTCGCGGATCACCGGAATATCGGTCAGAAGCGCTTCGGTGATCATGGTGCGTGATTGTTCGGGACTGGCGCGGCAGACGATCATCGGCACCGGAGTTTCGCCGCGCACATAGCGGATACCGACCGTCCAGCCATCGGGCACGCCCACCAGAAGTGAAGCATTGAGCAACCCCGTCTTGGTGGCGAATGTCTGCATTTCACGGCGTTGTTTCTGGCGCTGCTGAAGAATGGCCGGGTCGCCTTCGGAATCTTTTCTCTCCCGCTTCTGTTCGCTTTTGGTCATTTTCATATCGCGTTTGAACAGCCATTGCTGCACCAGAACGTCAACCAGTCCGACCAGAAAGAAGGCAATGACGGCGGTTATGATCAGCGGTTGCAGCATCGCCGAAAAAGTATTGGTGATGCAGGATGCGCCACAGGCTGACGATTGCAGCAATGACTGAATACCGCCGCGGAAAACGATGAAGAAGGCGGTTGCCAATGCAATGATCTTGACGAGTGATTTCAGGAACTCGACCACGCTGCGCATCGAAAAAAGGCGCTTTGCGCCGGAAACCGGATTGATATGTTCGAAATTGGGCGTGATCGGTTCGGTGGAAAACAGGAAGCCGCGCATCACGACGAGATTGGTCAGGACGATCACAGCCACCGTGACGGCAAGCAATGGAACGGCAAGGCCGGTCATGATGCCGCCGGCAAGCGTCAGCACATCGGGCCACACGTCCCTGAATGGCTCGACATGTACCCGGCGGGCGATCACGTCGACCAGAGCTTCAATCTTGCTCTTCTGGTCTGGAAAGACAAAGGCGAGATAGCCGGTCGAGCAGATCATCACCGTTCCGGCGACCAGATCCTGGCTCTTGGCAACTTGCCCTTTGTCGCGTGCATCGCGGATTTTTTTGTCAGAGGCGGGAAGGCTTTTTTCTTCGCTCGTTTCACTCACGTTTTTTCTCCCGCCACATCACGGTTAAAAAACTGAGACAAAACCAGATTACAGAATGATGACGGTCTTGAGTTGCCGGCTTCCGATTCGGAAGTGAGGGATAAGCGCGTTTTTAGTGAGGTATCATGCGACATCATTCCACCAGTGCCCTGATCGTAACCTGTCTGGCTCTGGCTTCTTGCACGACCGCTTCTGAAAATGCGCAGACCAATGGGCCCAAAGGCGACGAAGCGCGTCTTATTGCCCTTGCACAGGATATCGACCGGCGCGGCGACAAGGCCACGGCTGCTTCGCTCTATGAGCGGGCGGCGAGTGTTTCCAGCGATACGGTCGGCGCGCATATTCGCCTGGGTGATGCGCAGCTTGCATCCGGACAACCCGAACAGGCGGCAAAATCGTTCCGCACCGCTTTGGCGAAAGATTCCAATAACGGACGCGCGCTTCTGGGTTTGGGAACGGCGCAATTGCAGTCGAACGAGGTCGAAAGTGCTGCAAGAACGCTTGCCGTGGCAGCCCCCATCGTCAAATCCTCGACCGCTTATAATCGGCTTGGAACCGCGCTCATCCTGACCGGCGACGGAAATGGTGCCGAGGCAGCCTTTGCCAAGGCGAGAAGTCATGATCCCGCGAGCCTCGACACGCAATCCAATCTCGCGCTGGCGCAGGCGCTGTCGGGCAAGACCGACGCCGCCGTCGCCACGATGCGTGGCGTTACCCAGTCGCCGCGCGCCGAGGCGCGCCATTTCCGCAATCTGATGCTGGTTCTGGTTCTTGGCGGACGCGACAAGGATGCAGGCGATGTGGCGGTGCCGGATTATCCGGCAGCCGAAAAGCAGACATTCCTTGCCGAAGCACGCAAGGTCCGCGCGATCAAATCGCCATCCGCCCGCGCGCGGGCCATCGGCCTGCTTGCTTCGGGAGCGCGATGATCCCACTCCTTTGAATGGCGTTAGCCTCTCGGTCGTCATTCCCGTGCCTTCAATTCAGCGAGCCTGTCGTATTGAGGCTTTCCTTCGCCGCTGCGTCATCCTTGGGCGGTTCTCCGTCGATGACGCGTCGTGCTGCCCTGACCACCGGTGCCGCCATGGCCGGGCCGGTGGCGCGTCCGTGAACGAGATCGCTCTGACGCTCGACCATCATCTGAAGATTGAGATTGTTGGCGCAGCCCGGCGGCAGATAAAGCGGATCTTCCACGACATCGGGTGTGACGCAGGCATCGGGAACCAGACGTCCTTGCGTGGACTGCTGCTTGTCATATCCCTTGCGCACCACATTGCCGGTCCCGGCAGTCGTCACGTGATAATTGGGTGAATAGGGCAGGGGATCACGTTCGGGCCGGTTCTGGCAGGCTGTAAGGGCGCAAAATGCAATGGCTAAAACAAGCGGCCGGGCGATCGGCTGGAACTTAATCGACATAGAAACCGAACCCCTTATTGACTTTGGTACGCTTGCTGGCAACGGGACCAGAGAGGGCGCCTGCCGGGCTGTCGAGCGGCGTCTTGAGGCTGCGTTCGCGCACCGGCTCGACAAGATAGGGCGTGATGAGGATCACAAGCTCGGTTTCATTGCGCTGGAAGCGTTTTGATTTGAAGAGATTGCCGAGCACAGGCATATCGCCCACAACCGGTACTTTTTCGATGTCCTTGGAAACATTGCGCTGGAAAAGGCCCGCTATGGCAAAAGTCTGGCCGGTTCCAACCTCCACGGTGGTATCGGCACGGCGAACCTGAAGGGCTGGAACCTGAAGATTGGCGATGTTCACCATGCCGCTCGCTGAAAGACTGCTCACTTCGGGGCGGACACGCATCGATATGCGGCCATTGGGCAGAAGCGTTGGCGTGAACAGAAGCGACACGCCATATTGCTTGTATTCGATGCCCACCTGTTCGTTGGTGACCGGCACCGGCACCGGAATTTCACCGCCCGCAAGGAAGCTTGCCGTTTCGCCGGTCACGGCAGTGATATTGGGTTCAGCCAGAACCGTCAGAATGCCATTTGCCTGCAAGGCTTCGAGAAGCACGTCAACACGGTTGCCGTTCCATCCAGCCCCGGCACTCAGCGCATTCGACGCGCCGGACGCCACATCACCGGCCATGGCGCCACCGGAAACAAAGCCGAAGGAGAAGGAGCCGGCATTGACGAAAGCATCCCACGTCACGCCGTAGCGCAGCAACTGGTTGCGCGAGACTTCAGCAAAGCGGACACGGATATTGACCTGATTGGCGCCGTTGATCGTGGTATTGTTGATGGGCGGACGCGCCGGCGGCGCATAGGCCTGAAGGGTCGCTTCAGTGTCCACCGCTTCCTGCATGGAACGGGCATGACCTTTGGCGGCTGGAACATCACCAAAAAGCGTCACGTCGATGGTGCTGTCCGGTTGGGCGGCGCGTTGCGCTTCCTTCATGGGGCGCGGATCGGATACGACCCAGAAATCGACGCTCGCTTTCGCCCCGCCTTCCGGGCTCAAGGCAATCAGATTGGTCCGGCCCGCTTTCAATGCATAGACATAGACGACACCGGGGGAGACCACGCGTACATCGGCAATCCGGGCATCGGCCATGAAAACCGATTCCACCGGCTGGTCGAAGCGGATGATCCGTCCCTGACCGAGCGGCAAAGTGAGGGATTCCCCCGACTGCGCATCCACCTTGAAAGACCGAGCATGTCCAGGCGATGCCACACAGCAGATTGCGAGTAAGAACAGGAGAATGCCCGCTCGCGCCATGGCCCTGTTCGGCCCTGCCATTATTTGATATTCCCTCACGCAGTCACCCTGTTTTCAGTCTTGCGGATTCAATTGCCTTGAACGGCTTGAATCTCTTTGCATTTTTCAGTTGAGACCGGCAGCACCGCTGCCAGCCAGTTCTTCCATTTTCGGCGGAGCCTTGATTGCCCGCTGACGGTTCTGTGGATTGAGCGTGATCGACATCAGCGATTGTACGGAATATTCCGGCGCGATTTCCTGATAGGAGAGAACCGGAATGTCGATCTCGTTGCGCAGCAGGAAATTGCGTATCACGCGACGGATATCCATGGATGTCAGGACGACGGCATTCGGCCATTCCGTATTATCGTCGAGATCGCGCCGCAGTTGCGACAGGATCGCGCGCGAGGTGTCCTCGGGCAAAGCCAGCATCTTGCCGACACCGGTGGTCTGAATGGCATCGCGCACCATTTCCTCGGTGCTGCGCGCCATGACATAGGCAGGCACCACGCGGTTGAACTGTGCGTGACGATGGCAGATCTGCCGCGCCAGCGCGCCGCGCACCCGCTCGCTCAGGACGAGCGAATCGGCTTCACGACCGCCCCATTCCACGAGCGCTTCCAGAACGGCGCGCATATTGGCGACCGGCACGTTTTCCTCGACCAGACGGCGCAGGATATCGGAGAGCTTATTGAGCGGCACCACGCGCGTGGCTTCCTTGACGAGTTCGCCATATTCGCCTTCCATGGCTGTCAGCAATTCGCGCGTTTCCTGAATGCCGATGAAATGCGCCGCATAGCGCCGTAATAATTGCGAAAGGGCGCGGGCGAGCACGGCTGCGGGATCGAGAAAACCAATGCCCGCTTCCTCAAGCGTGTTGGCGTGTTCTTCACTGACCCACAGGCTGCGCCGTCCACCGGGCAGCGGTGGTCCGTCCTGATAGGTGATCTGGAGCAGATCAAGGTGCATCGGATCATCATCGAGCATCAGGCTTGCCGGTGGCAGTTCATATTCGATGATGGGCACGCCTTCGAGATCGACACGGAAGCGTTCAGGCGCGAGTTCAGGCGCAATGCGCAACTCGACCGCCGGTATTTCGAGGCCGAGATCATCTTTCAGCGCGTCGCGCAGCCTGTCCGTTTCCAGTCGGAAGCGTTCTGGCCAGATGGTTTGCGCAAGGTTGATGCCGACATGCGCGACCACGCGGTAGCGCGTCGGACCGCTTGAAATCACTATGCCATTTTCAGCTTCTGCCTCTGGCCCATCGACTGCCTGAAGCGCGGTTGCGTCCGGTTGGGCTTCCGGCTTGCGGTTTCTGCGATGGATCATGAAGGCGATGCCTGCGAAAAGCCCGCCGACGGCCAGAAAGATCAATGTCGGAAAGCCAGGCACGAAAGCCGCCGCAAGAAGAATGACGGCGGCAAGCGCTAGCGCGCGGTCGCTCGATCCGAGCTGGCGAAAAATCTCCGTTCCCAGATCGCTTTCGGTCTCGGAGGCGACGCGGGTGACCACCGTACCGGCACCGATGGAAATCAGCAGCGCCGGTATTTGCGCAATCAACCCGTCGCCGACGGTCAAAAGCGAATAGGTGTGTGAGGCATCGGCAAAGCTCATGCCGCGGCTCATCATACCGATCAGAAGTCCGCCGACGAGATTGACGAAAACGATGATCAGCCCGGTTATGGCGTCACCTTTTACGAACTTCATGGCGCCGTCCATGGCACCGTAAAGCTGGCTTTCGCGCTCCAGCCGGGAACGGCGTGCGCGCGCTTCCGTCTGATCGATATCGCCGTTGCGAAGATCATTGTCGATTGCCATCTGCTTGCCGGGCATGGCATCGAGGGTGAAACGCGCCGCCACTTCCGCAACGCGCTCCGCACCCTTGGTGATGACGATGAACTGCGCGGCGGTGATGATCAGAAAGACGACAAGGCCAACCACCACTTCGCCGCCGATCACGAAGCGACCGAACGTCGCCACGATGTTGCCTGCGTCGGCATGGAGCAGAATGAGCCTTGTCGTGGTGATCGACAGCGCCAGCCTGAAAAGTGTCGCCAGCAATATGATTGGTGGCAGCGCGGAAAAATCGCCGGGCCTTCCAATGTAGAAGGCAACGATGAGCACAAGCAGACTGAGCGCAATATTGATGGCAATCAGCGCATCGACGAGAAGGGTCGGAAGCGGGATCACGATCATCACGACGGCGAGCATCATGAAGCTCGCGACCACCACATCGGAGCGATAGGAGGCTGCGCGCGCGAGCGCGTTCATCTTGCCAAGAAGGCCACTCATGCCGCCGCCTTCCGTAATTCGATATAGGTGCGGAAACAGCGACGTGCTTCGCTCTTCTCGTTGAGAATCCAGAAGGCGCGGGCGCGCAGAAGATGCGCGGATGGTTCGTCTTCAAGCTCGCTTAACCGGTCGAGTGCGCCGAGCGCTCTTTCGCCTGCACCATTTTCGATAAGCGCGGCAATCAGCGTTCGCAGGATGCCTGCATCCTCCGGGGCAATGCGATTGGCAATAAGGAGAAAAACCAGTGCCCGGCTCTGCTGACCGCTGCGCATATAGAGATAGCCGAGCGAATGCATCAGCTCTGCCGAATCGGCGTCGTCGCGCTTCATGCGGGGTCTCCCTCGGCCATCAGACGCTCTTCCAGGTCGCGCCTGCGGTCGATTTCTTCCCTCAGCATGGCCTTGGCGATGGAGGCGACATCCTCGCTGGTATCAAGCGAGGGCAGAATGGCGTCGATGACGTGATCGAGCAACGCCATGGTACGCGGCGCATTGAATATACCCGGATCGGATATTTCCGGCATGGTCAGTTCGTCGATTTCACGGCGCAGCGATGCGCCTTGGGATGTGCTGCCGCGTCGGCGTATCCGCAAGGCAGCTTCGAAGGCTTCGATCTGGGCTCGACTGACGGCATCGGCACGCCGACCGGCTTCCGCCAGCGCCCGATCAAGGCGTTGACGCTCACCGGGCCGTTCCACCGGCAATGGGCGTATCACCTCGCTCACGCAGGCCATCCTGAATTCGAATTACACATCATAACGTCAGTTTGAATTCTTCATTGCCGCGAACGACACGGATGGCACCAGGCTCGATCGCCTTGAGCATCCAGCCATCCTGAAGTGCGGCACCCGGATAGCGTCGTTCGCCGCGCGCATCGATGACATAGGGATTTTTACCGAACCAGACCGCCTGAAACGTAAAACTCGGCGCATTGGCGATGGCTGCGGCGGTCACCATGCTGGTGAGCACATAGCGCCCGCCATGGGTCCGGTCGAAATTACGCTGGACCTTGCCCCAGTCAGCCATGCGCTGGGCGGGTATTTCGCCGGAGACTTCGATCCTGCGGCCGTCCGTGTTGAGCTTGAGCATTCCGAGATCGGCCTTTTCAAGCTCCTGCCGAAGCGAAGTTGTTACCCCTTCGTTAGAGAGGGCTGGGGTAACGGGTTCCGCCGGTTTGATATTGGCAGCCATTGCAAGGGCGGAAGCCTGTTCGCCATGCGCCATGGCCTGACGCGGCATGAGTTCGGAAAACCCTGCCTGCATGGCAAGCAACGGGAGGGCGACAAGCGCCAGAAGACCGGCGGCATAGGGTGCCCATTTCGGCAAAGCGCGTGCGGGACCGTTCTCACGTCCGATGCGCAGGCGGGTTTCGCCGACGCCAAGTGTCACCGGGAGAGTGACCCGGCAACCAAAGCCCTGATCAAGCGCGGCGCGCCCTTCGATGGTCACGGTGCCGCCAACCGCGTCGATTGCCACCAGCCGGCCGTAAAAACGCAGACGCAGATGTTCAGGCGCAATGCTCTTGTCTGCCAGTACCACGTCGCAGCCGGTTGCCGATCCGATAGCGAGGGCCGATCCGTCAATCGACGTGCGAACACCGCTGTGGATGCCCGAAAGCACCTCAAGCGCTAGCGCGCCCGGCGCGGCTGCGTTTGGTAACGCGATCATCGGCAAGCGGGGCTTGACGGAGGGTATGGTCAGCTTTGCCAGGGACACGGGCCACCTCTTATCGGATCCGGTTCACGGCGAATACGGCAGCCGGAAAGTGCTGCCGTATTCGTGAAATAATCCGCCATATGGACGGGCTTTTCCGCCCATGACGATGGAATCAGTTTTGCGGACGCTGCTTGGTCGCGTCGAGTTCCGTCTTCTTCTCAGTCGTGATTTCGGTGATCTTGGCCGACTTTTCGATTGCAGCATCGAATGCGGCTTCCATCTTGCTGATTGCGGCGTCAGCGCCGCTGCCGGAGGTTGGTGTAACAGCTGCCATTGATGATCTCCATTTCAATCAAAAATTGTCCAGCGCGAATTGCGCACGTTCGCCGAATGGTTAAATGAGAATTTCCATCAACGAAGGAGAACCATTTATTGACTGCTAAAATAAATCAACGGACAAAATGTGAAACTTTTGTGTCAGTGTATAAATGGCACACGCGACCGGTTTCACTTATACACTGTCATGAAAATTTCATATTGCTGTTCTTCAAGCGCATTGGAGGATAAGTTATAAGCAAGACATGAAATACTCGTTCTTATCTTCTCATCTTGACATTGTTTTCAGGCTGCAAGAGTTGTCGGATCGGGTGTGATGGCGTGGTTTTGTTCTTCAGCAGGGGCGGTCGGGTCTGCCCGTCGGACGCTGGCGCGAGCGGCTTCTCTTGCTGCGGCGTGCGCGTTGTTCTGTTTTGTGCAGACGGCGCAGGCTGAGCCGGGCTGGTTTGCCGATCCTTACGACTATGTCGTGCTCGATCAGGATCTGCGCGACACGTTGACGGAGTTTGGGCGCAATCTCGGTGTCCCGGTCGTGCTTTCCGATGCCGTGAAGGGCCGGGTTCGCGGTCGTGTCGAATCGAAGTTTGCCGGTGAGTTTCTGCAACGCCTGGCGAGCAGCAACGGCCTGACATGGTATTTCGATGGGTCGGTTCTGCACGTCAGTGCCGATACGGAATTTGCGACGCGCGTTTTCGATGCGGGCAAGCTCAATGGCGCGATGGTGACGGCGCGGATGCGCGAACTTGGTCTGGAAGATGCGCGATTTTCAGTGCGCAGTTCTCGTGACGGACGTGTCATCACGGCGTCAGGTCCGCCTGCTTATGTGGCGGCCGTCGATCAGCTGGTGCAGCGCATGCAACCGGAGCCGGTCGTTGCCGGTGATGATCCGCGGGTTCGTGTCTTTCGCGGCGGCATCGCGCCGGAAATCGTTTTTGCTCCCGGTGCTCATTCGGATGCATCGGGTGCTGATGAAGAGGTTTCCCGCCCGAACCGGGCGGCAAAACCAAAACCTTGAAAGGCAGGCTTAGCCTGCCGGTAAACCAAAGGAGATACCGATGGCCATACCTCCCGTTTCCGGTGCGGATTCTTCCGCCTTCGTGACGAATTCAAGCGAAGCAGCCTTTGAAGGCGCTGTCGAAAAGGCGCAGCAGGGTGAAATGACGCCTGAATTGGAGCAGATGATGGTCGAGGGTGCTGTGACTGTCGGTGGTCAGATGATCATCATGCCGCGCGCCAATGATATTCTCAATGAGGCCATGTCCGACGAATAATCGTCGTAAGGCTTAATTGTTTTGGAGCAAGGCTCATGACGACAGCAATTGCAGCTGCGAGCGTCTCGCCGGTATCGTCCGTTCAGGATATTGTGCCGCAGGCAACGCAGAACCTGTTCGAGCATGTGGCGGGGCAGGCGAAGGCGCTTCCTGCGGGCGCAAGCCCGGCTCAACTTGGCGAAGAAGTCCTGCAAAATCTCAAGGGTTTCTTCGGGCGGGTCGGAAATTTTTCCGAACGCGCAAGCAGCCTCACCCAGAGAACGCCGCAGGCGACCGGCGGCGAACTGGTCAGTGTCGGCCCCAACGGTGCGGGGCCCACAGACCTGTCAAAAACGCGCAATTCGGCAACGCCGGTCGATCAGACCCAAATGGACAAGGTCATCCAGTCGCTGGGCATGATGTTCGACCAGTCGATAGAAACCCAGCTTGTGGTGCGCGGAACCACGCAGGTTTCGGGTGCCGCCAATACATTGCTGCGTGGCCAGTAAGGCCACGCAGATCACCATTGATTGCTTGTTTTGAGAATGAGGGTGCCCGTATTGCGTAGATGTCTCAATATCGGCGTAATGCTGGTTGCGCTTTTTCTGGCCGGTTGTGAAGTCGATCTTTATACCGATCTAGCCGAGCGCGAGGCCAATTCCATGGTCGCGACGTTGGAGAGAAATGGTGTTCCCGCAGGGCGCGCGCTTCAGGAAGACGGCCGCATGAAGGTGACGGTGGACCGCGACCGTTTCGCCGAAGCGGTGCGTGTTCTGGAGGATGCCGGGCTTCCCAAACAGAAATTCGCCTCCATGGGCGAGGTGTTCCAGCGCGATGGACTGGTGGCGTCGCCGGTGCAGGAGCGTGCGCAGATGCTCTATGCTCTTTCGGAAGAACTGTCGAAGACCGTTTCGGAAATCGACGGCGTGCTTTCGGCGCGCGTTCATATCGTTTTACCGGATAACGATCCGCTGCGCCGTGAGGCGGCGCCGTCGTCTGCCTCCGTCTTCATCCGTCACGAGGCGGGACTTGCGATCGATCCACTGATCCCACAGATCAAGACGCTGGTTGCCAATGGCATTGCCGGTCTGTCCTATGACAAGGTGTCGGTGGTGCCGGTGGCAGCACCAGCACTGCGTGCGCATGCGTCTGAACAGCCGATGACCAGTTTCCTCGGCCTGTGGATGCTGGAAAGCAGCGTATCGCGCGCGAAGTGGATTTTCGGTGGATTGGCGTTTGTGGTGGTTGTTCTCGGCGGCGTGCTTGGAACGCTGGTCTGGCGTCAGCGCGGACGGCGGACCTATGAGCTGGAACCCTTGTAATGAGCGGGTTGGCAAATAGCGTTCATCCCCAACGGGTAGCCGCCTGTTTCCGGGCTGGTGGTTCGGGCAGTTTCGTACAAAAGCTGATGCAAGAACCGCGTTTTACCGGGCGGCTGGAAGTGCTTTTGCGCCAGCATTATCGCCTTGCAGAAAACGTCGATGCCGGTGATCCGGTGGATCGGGCGCTTGCCGCGTTCAGCTTGAGCGAACTGGAAGCCTTGGCTTTCCGTGCTGGTATTATCTTTCGCGCCCGCGTCTTCATTCAGGAAATCCGCGGACCCGTGCTGGCTGCTTTCGCCGAGCTTTTCGGCGAGGAAGCCTTGGAGGACGCACGCCTTCATCACGATCTCGCAGGCGAGCGGGCGCGGATCCATGATCTTGATGCTTTGGAAAAGGCCATTCGGGACGAAGGGCGGGCCTGTCTTGCTGCGTGGATCGGCACCTTGCCAGAACCAATTTCAAAACAGCTTTGTCTCAAATGGCCCGACGATGCTTCTATACCGTCCACGAGCGATCTCGATATTCTTGAACATGGGCCAGCCATAGTGCGTCGCCTCGGTGAAAAGATGGGGCAGGCATCATGACGGTCGATGTCGTGCCTAACCGCCCGCTTGCCCGTATCATCCGCGCGGAAGATGCGCAGAGCTGGATTGACGGCTATGCTTTTCTCGAACGCGCCAAGGCGGAAGCCACAGCGATCCGTGCCACGGCCCATGAGGAAATAGAGAAGGCGCGGGAAGACGGGCGCACCGAAGGCCGCAAGGTCGGAGAGGCGCAGGCGGCTGAACTGCTGATGCGCACGCAGGCCGATGTTGGACGCTATCTTGGCGAAGCGGAACCGCGCCTCATAGCGCTTGCGATGGAGATTGTGCAGCAGGTACTGGGCACGTTCAACAATAGTGAACTGGTCGCCCGCGCCGCACGTCAAGCAATCCAGACTTTTAGCGATGAAAACGGCATTACCATCAATGTCGCGCCGGAAATCGTTGACGAGGTTAAAGAACATTTCGCGGCGCAGGACTTCAAAAACATGGCGATCCGTGTGGTTGCCGACCGACATCTTTCCGCAACGCAATGTACGGTGACGACGCCGTCGGCAAGTATCGATGTCGGGATCGAAACGCAACTTGCTGCCATTCGCGCCATGATGCTGGATTCAAACCGGGGTGGCGCATGATGAGTGCGACGCATCCCGATATTGACGGCCTGTTTTCGCGCCTGTCGCGCGCGGCGTCTGAGGCCGAGCCGCGGCCCGTACGCGGACGCGTACGCGAAATTCGTGGCGTCATTGTCCATGCCAGTCTGCCGACAGCGCGCATCGGCGAATTATGCAATCTGCGCGATCCGGTGACCGGGCGTCTGGTGCCTGCCGAAGTGATCGGCTTTCAGGATGAGCGCGCCGTGCTCTCACCCATTGGCGACCTTGAGGGCATGTCACCGCGCGCCGAAGTCATCCCTACGGGGCAGGCCTTGCGGGTTCCGGTCAGCGAAACCCTGCTTGGGCGCGTGATCGATCCGCTGGGCCGCGCGCGGGATTTGGGAGCGCCGGTTAAAACATTAGAGACCTATCCGGTTCATGCCGAGCCGCCGCATCCGCTTGAACGTGACATTATCGAATATCCACTGCGCCTTGGCGTGCGCGCCATTGACGGGTTGATGACGGTGGCACGCGGCCAGCGCGTCGGCATCTTTGGCGAACCGGGAGTCGGCAAGTCGTCGCTGCTTGCCTCCATCGTGGCGGGTACGGAAGCCGACGTCATCGTCATTGGGCTGATCGGCGAACGTGGACGCGAGGTGCGCGAGTTCGTCGAGATGCAGTTGAGTGCCGAGGCACGCCGCAAATCCGTGACTGTAGTCGCGACCTCGGATCGTCCGGCAATCGAGCGCGTCAAGGCGGCACATGTCGCAACGGCAATCGCCGAATATTTCCGCGATGCCGGCCATAATGTGCTGCTTTTGATGGATTCGATCACCCGCTTTGCGCGCGCGCAGCGCGAAATTGGTCTTGCGGCGGGTGAACCGCCAACACGGCGCGGTTTTCCGCCGTCGTTTTTTGCCGCACTCCCACGTCTTCTGGAGCGGGCAGGACCGGGAAAGGGTGGCTCGATCACTGCCCTTTACACGGTTTTGACCGAAGGTGATGGCGCACTCGATCCGGTCGCAGAAGAAGCGAAATCGATCCTTGACGGGCATATCGTGCTCTCGGCCGATCTTGCGGAGCGCAATCATTTTCCGGCCATCGATGTCCTTAAAAGCCGCAGCCGCCTGATGAATACGGTGGTTTCATCCGATCATCGCGAAATGGCGGCGACGATCCGCGAAGACATGGCAGCCTATCGCGATATCGAGCTGCTGCTGCGCGTGGGCGAATACAGGCCCGGCAGCGATGCCCGCGCCGACAGGGCGGTGGCGCGTCGTGATGCGATCGAAGCGTTCTTGCGTCAACCTTCTGATGAAATATCCGATTTGCATACAATGCTGCGACGCATGAAGGAAATCGTTGAATGAAGCAGGCCGATGACATTGCCCGGCTTGTTGCTCTGCGTACATTGCGCGAGGAGCGCGCACGGGCTGCAATCGCTCTTCAAAGCGCGCGCCTGAAGCAAAAGCAGCGTGAACTCAGTGCCGCCGATGCAGCCATTGTGGCTCATGATGCCGAAATGGACGACCGTGAGCGGAAATTTCTCGATGCGATGAATATCACCCCCGTTTCCGAACGCGAACTGGGACGTGCACGCGACAGGCTTTTCCTGTCCGATCAGCGACGAGAGGTTTTGGAGGAAGAGCGCAACCTCATCGCAAAATCAGTCAATGAAAGCGAAGTAACCTTGAATGAATTGCATGCCGAATGGCGTCGGCGACTTTTCGCGCGCGACAAGCTTGCCGATATGCATAAGCAACTCGCCGCGGCTGGACGGATCGGCATTGAAGCCCGGTCCGAACTGGAAATCGAGGATCTGACCGTGGTTCGGACGGAGGCGCCATGCTGAGCGAAACGAAAGGCAATGCGGCAGGTTTTTTGCGCCTTCTTGTACCGGAGAGGGCATCGCCGCCATCGGACATGACGGAAAGACTGTTGCAGAAGCGGGCACCGATTACGCTGACGCTTGGCGAGCGGCCTGTTGCCTTGATCCTTGAAGAAGCGCCTGAAAAAAGCGACATGCTTTCCTTCTCCGTTCAGATTGGCGACGCAATCTGCGAGCTTCATATCTCGGACGAATTTGCTTTATGGCTGCAACAGCCATTGCATCTTTCCGGCAGACTTGCCGATGAACAACCACTGCAACGCGCGCTTCTGCTGGAGCTTGCCTGCCTTGATCTTTGTGAGAAGGTCGAGGCCCAACTTGGTGAAGCCGTTCGGTTTGGAGAGGGCAAAGCCGGTCAGTTGCCCTTTGCCATCGGTGTTCGCATCCTTGCGGGAGACGAAAGCTTTCTCTGTCGCCTTGCCATACCCAAAGAGCTTGCGGAAATGCTGGCCGAGGCGCTCGATGGTCTTCAGGCACCCGAACCACCTGATCTGTCGGGACATCGCGTCGAAGTTGTGGTCATGGCCGGTAGTCAGGAGCTGCTTCTGAACGAACTCGATGGTCTTCGACCGGGCGATATCGTCATGCTGGAAGGCAATCAGCCAGCAATCGTGATCGATGACAAGCTGCGTGCTGCCATTGAGCTCAGCAGGAGTGGTGCCGCGCTTATTGCACCACTCGCTCCCTTCCCGGATCGTGCGCCGCTTGAGCCCACGAAGGGCAGAGGCAGAAAAAAGCAAGCGACACCGGTCTGTCTCAGTTTCGAGTTCGGGCGTCTCGCAATGGCTTTGGCCGAGGTTGAAGCGCTTGCACCGGGCAGTCGGCTGCCATGCTCGCTGATCGATAGTGATCGCGTCGATGTCATCCGTGGCGGCAAGCGGATCGGTCGGGGCGAAATCGTCAAAATCGGCGAGGGCACCGGCATTCGCATCACACATCTTCCCAATGCCGCCAGCGCTGCGCACGTACAGGTATCATGAACGAATTTCAGCCCAACCTCATCGCCATTATCATCGTCGTTTCGACCATTGGCCTTTTGCCTCTGGCCATCGTCACGATGACGGGCTTCCTTAAAATCTCGGTGGTGCTGTTCCTGATCCGCAATGCGCTCGGCATCCAGCAATCGCCGCCCAATCTGGTGCTTTACGGCATTGCGCTGATCCTGACCGTTTATGTCACCACGCCGCTGGTCGGCAATATGTATCGGGCACTGGAAAACCGGCCCATCGATATTGAAAGCGTTGAAGGCCTACGCTCGGCGGGTGAGGCGCTGAGCGTGCCCTTGCGCGATTATCTGGAGCGCTTTGCCAATGAGCGCGAACGCGCTTTCTTCATCGAGGCCACCGAAAGCGTCTGGTCGCCCGAGGCGCGCGCCAATCTTAACGAAAAAGACCTCGTCGTTCTGATCCCGGCCTTCGTCTCTTCTGAATTGACGCGGGCTTTTGAAATTGGCTTTCTCCTTTATATCCCGTTTCTGGTCATCGATCTGATCGTGGCCAATGTGCTGATGGCCATGGGCATGATGATGGTGTCGCCGACGCTGATCTCCATTCCCTTGAAGATTTTCCTTTTCGTTGCCGTTGAAGGCTGGTCGCGGCTGATGCACGGGCTGATCCTGAGCTATGGTGGCGGTTAACGATGGGGCAGGAGGTCTTTCTCAACGAGATGAATCAGGCGCTGGTGACGGTACTTCTCGTTTCAGCGCCCGCACTTGGTATTGCGATCATCATCGGTGTCAGCGTCGGTCTCATACAGGCGTTGACGCAGATTCAGGACCAGACGCTGCCGCAGGCAGTCAAACTCGTCGCCGTGATGCTGGTCCTCATCTTCGCAGGCCCGCTTCTTGCAGCGCAGGTCGGTACGCTTGCCAGTCATTCGCTCGACACCTTCCCGTCGCTGACGCGGTAGGTGCGTGATGAATCTCGCGGCGATCACAGCGGCAATTACCGAATTCGCCTATCCGTTGCTGGCCGCATCCGCCGTTGCGGTTGCGCGCGCGCTCGGCATGATCATGCTGACGCCCGCCTTCATGCGACTTGGCCTCACCGGCATGATACGAGCCGCCGTCGCCTTTGCGATTTCCCTGCCGATGATCCCGCAGGTCTTCACCGTGCTGTCGATGACCGGCCAGCCGACGAGTTTTGACCTCACCGGCCTCATCATCAAGGAAATGGTGGTCGGAGCACTGATCGGTCTTGCCTTCGGCATCCCCTTCTGGGCGGCGGAAGTTGCGGGCGATCTCATCGATCTGCAACGTGGTTCGACCATGTCGCAATTGCTCGACCCGCTGGCCGCAGGTGAATCTTCGGTCACAGCCACGCTTCTCACCGTCTGTCTGATCGCGCTGTTTTTCATGTCGGGCGGGTTCATGTTTCTGCTCGACGGCTTCTATCGCAGCTATGAATTATGGCCGGCGGCAAGTTTCACACCCGTTCTTGATCCGGGCGCCTTTGTCTCGATCCTGCATGTGCTGGATCGTATCATGCAGATCGGCGTGATCCTGATTGCGCCGCTGGTCATTGCCATCCTGATTGCCGATATCATGCTGGCCTTTCTGTCGCGCATGGCGCCGCAGCTGCATGTGTTCGATCTTTCATTGGCGGTCAAAAATCTTCTCTTTTCATTGCTGATCGTACTCTACCTCGTTTTCCTCATGCCGTTGCTCTTTGGTCAGATCGCTGATCTTGGCGGCACGTTTGAAACCTTACGCGCTTTCGTGACAAAGGGAGGCCATGCGCCATGAGTGATTTTGTTCCGCGCATATTCGATGGGTTGACGGCGCTCACCCGCGAACTCCTCGATAATGCCACGCAGCAGAACTGGCTGCAGATCGAAAATCCCGATAATGGGCGCGAGGCGCCGGAAGCACGGCCCAGAACAGATCGGCCATCATCCCACAACACGCAACCGCAAACGGGTGGCGCTTCGAAACGGTCGTCCGCCTCGCCCTCCGGGTCGCATAGAGACAAGGCATCGGTGCTGACGGATAGAGGTGGGGCAGGTGCCTTGCGCCAGACAGGCAATGTTGCGGTTTCGGTTCAACCCTTTCCCGTATCTGCGTCGCCGGTTGCCGATGCGCTCAGAGAAACCCGGAATGCGGAGAAGCCCCGTAACGCTCAGTCTCCGTCAAATGCGCCCGCAAACCACGCGACGCAACCCATGGAAGGCTACGGCAAAACGGCTCCGGTGGCAGCAAAGCCCATCGCTTCGGCGCACTCCAATGCGCGAGAGCTATTGGTGAAGACGCAAGTGCCGCCTGCGCCGAATGCCGCTATCGATGCGGCCCAGCCGCCCGGGGCGAGAATTGCCGGAAGCGATCCGACGATGACGCGGATCGAGCGTATTATGGTTTCGGCGGGGTCGCAGATGGCGGCGCAGGAGTTGCATGCCGCCGTCCGTCCGCTTTCTGCCAGCGAGGTATCTGCGTTTCTCGACCGCTCCAGCGCACTGATTGCCACGGTTTTCGAAAAGGCCTGCGCCGATCCTTCAACGGGCAAGACGGAGGACAAGCAGCGCGCAGTGCGCACCGCACTTGCGCTTGCGCATCTTGCCGCTGCCATCGACAAGGATCCGCGCAGTCCTTCAACAATGCGTCTCATGCAGGACATCAGTGCGGTCGTTCTCACTTCCGCTACGGCGAACGACAATACGGTCTTTACCGGGCTCGCGCAGGCGATCGGCGTTGGAGCGGGTATCAAACTGGCATTGATGGTCGCCGCAGCACTGGCGCATGAGGAAGAAGACCGGCGCTCCCGCGCACCGTCGTTGCGCGCTCTCATGGTCGCCGGATTCATGAGGCTTGGAGAACGCATCGATGGCGCGCATCGCGCCTTATTGCAATCTCTCGGGCCTTTGCTGATGGATTGGGCGACGTGGCGAACCGGACCGGCGGACGCAGCGCTGCTTGCGCTTGCCGATTTTATCGGGTCGCAGCCTGTCCTGCTTGAAAACCTCGCACCGCGGCTTGACCGGATCGAGCAAGTTGGTGTGGAGGCGTTCAGGGCGCTGCGCGATCTGACGTATCCCTCGCTCGATAACGAACTGCGTCGTGTGCAGCAGCGGTTTATTGCCAGTGACAGCGTTTTCGGTTGCATCGCCGGTAGCCGTGCAGCATTGCGCGAGATCAATCAAATGGCCGCACAGCGTAGTTCGGTTGAAAACGGCAATGTCGAGCTTGAAGCAATAAAGCTTGTCCTCACCGAAATCGGTTTCGATGCGCCGCGTGCGGCCTTTCTCGCTGAACGCAGTCGAATCGATCAGGGAGAAATGCTTGGCCATAACTGGACATTACTTGAAAGCTTTGCCCACATGGAGGCACAGGGGCGGGTGTTTCAACAACTCCTGGCTTTTCTAAACGGACAATATATCGTTGAACAAATACCAACTATCATTGGATTTGATGATTTGAATAAGGAAACCAAATTATCGGAAGTTTAATTGCCGATTACAATGGTAAATATATATTTATTTCAAATTTTGAATTAAATATATACATTATTTTATATCAATAAGATTAATTTTAATCGTATACATCTCATAATATAAAATATTGATAAGTAGAAATGCCAAATTTGTAGCAAAGTTGTATTAATATTTTCATTGAAACGTCACTTAAGTTTTTAAGAATGTATTTATATATTGCAGGTGCCAGAGACTTCTTGAGGCTCTGCGGTTTAGAGCGCGCTTGCGCGATATTTTAACTTTGCTCAACAATGGAGACACAACGATGTCGAGCGTTACTCCTGCATCCGGTGGCGGTGCTGATGCCGCGATCGCAAAGATGGAAGCTGCTTTCGATGCTGCTATCGAAAAGTCGGCCAAGATCACCGAGATCACGACTGAAAAGAAGACCGAACTCGACGCTACCAAGCAGCGTCCGCAGAACTAATTGAGTTGGCTCGGACGCTTTGTCGTCCGAGCCGCTTCCTTGCGCTCATTGGAGCCCTTTTGCTCGATACCGGCGATTTCGTGATCTTGGATTGCCGGTGCGCATTGCAGGCATTCGTATCCTTATGAAGGAGTGCGCAATGAAAGTGGGATCGCAGCTTTCAGGCTGGGAAGGATTTTACGCAGACCGGGCGGAGCGGCGCG
Source organism: Rhizobiaceae bacterium (assembly GCA_032057925.1). GTDB lineage: Bacteria > Pseudomonadota > Alphaproteobacteria > Rhizobiales > Rhizobiaceae > Brucella. The sequence goes on along the minus strand of DAMCEK010000005.1, from coordinate 230,508 downwards.
ATGCTGCCACCGATCCGGCTTTGCGCGAGCATTTCGAAAATGAACTTCAGCAGGCCCGCATAACCATGCAGGCTATGGGGCTTGAGGTGCCGCAGGATGGTGCAGCGGGAAAAACCGCAACACGCGGCGATACAAAGGCCGATGGCGAGACGGAACCCGGTCTGGAGCCGGGCAATGATGTGAAATTTGTCGATAAAGACGGTGTGCCGGTATCCCATGCGCCCGACAAGACAACTCAGGCGGGTCAATCAGGCCAGTCGGGATCGCTCAGCGCCAGGCTGAATGAAAGTCTTCAGCCCTATCGCCAGGATATTCTGGACGCTTCGCAAGCAACGGGTGTGCCCGCCAATCTGCTGGCCGCAGTGATCTGGGATGAATCCAAGGGCGTGGCTTCGGCTGGAACCATCAATGGCGAGAACGGGCAGACCGATACCGGTCTCATGCAGATCAATCCTGAAACCTTCGCTGCCTTGAAGGCTCAGCATCCCGACCTGATAACCGGCGATGCGTCTGACCCGAAGAACAATATCATGGCCGGTGCGCTCTATTTGAAAGAGCAATACGACCAGTTTGGCGACTGGGATCTGGCGCTGCGCGCCTATAATTCGGGGCCGCTCTCGGTTGATCCATCCGATCACACCATATCGACGACCGGCTTCGGCACAAAGAACTACGTTGAGAAAGTCAATTTCTATGAGGACCTTCTCAATCAGGGGAGTTCCATGCCCGACGGTTACCCGGGCGGCAATGAACTTTACTGAACTTTCGCGAGGGGTTCAGACGCATTTAACGCATCATCTCAGTCAACGGAAATGGAAGGAAGGGGTCCAATGTCCATCACCTTGTCGCCTACAAATCTCAGTCAGGTTAACCAGAATACATCAGCGCTGACCTTTGACGAAAAGCTCAATATTTCAAAATCGAGCCAGATCATGGTCGATTACATGAAGGAAAAGGGCAAATCCGCCATCAATGCGGATGAGCTTGCCGCACTTGCCAGCAACTCTTCCGGCGATGTGCCTGCCGAGGTTTCCGCGGCTGCCGCCTATATGCAGCGTCATCCCGATGTCTTCACGGCAATCGAAACCCATGATGTGGCGGGTGCGGATGGCTTGTCGGGTTCATGGAATTTCGAATGGGCGGCGCAAGGCGGACTTTCCGGCACTGCCATCGAAGCCATTGCCAACATGGAGGACAGCTTCAACCGGGCAATCGAGAAGTCGGCCAGGATCACCGAGCTGACCACCGAGAGCAAGACCGAGCTCGACGCCACCAAGCAACGCGCCCAGAACTGATTTTTCTGAAAGGCTTCCGCCGGTGATGGCGGGAGCCCTTCGCCCGGTCGCTAGGGCAGCGCACCAGAACGTCATCATCCTGATTGAAATTAAAAAATTGCGAGGAGAGTTTCCATGGCCAAGGTCAGTTCATCGCCTTCAAGTCCCGTTGATCCGAAGTCGGTTGATCCGAACAATGCCGAGGCATGGAAACAGGCTGAAAAAGACGCCAAGGATGCGGGCATCCGCTGGGAACGGCCAGCCGATGACAAGCGTTCCGCGCAGGAGATCATCGATGATACACCGCTTCTGAAAAACCTCGGCAATCAGAGCGGCGTGAAGGATTCGCTGGAGCAGCGGGTGGGTGGCGATATCGAAAAAGATGCCGATGCGGCCTATCGTGCGGCACAGGTTCTTGAGCATGTCGAAAAATACGATGCCAAAGGAAACCGTCTTGCCGGCAACGAGATTAACAATGGCGAAATCAACGGTTTTACCAAAGGCAAACAGGCAAAGCCCAATACGGAAGCCGGCCGTCTTCAGGATTTCGGCAAACACGGTTTTTCCAATCTCAAGGGTAAGTTGAACAACCTTTCTGCGGTTGATGACCCGAAGGTGCGCAAGCAGGCAGAAGATTTGGGTATCAAGTGGGAGCGCCCGAAAGGCGATGATCGCTCCGCCAAGGATATTATTGATGACAATCCTCTGCTCAAGGGCCTTGGCAACCAGAGCGATGTCAAGCAAATGCTCAAGGAGCAGGTCGGCGATTTCGAGAAGGACGCCGATGCTGCCTATCGCGCGACGCAGGTCCTCGATCATATCGAGAAGTTCGACAGGAACGGCGAGCGTCAGGTGGGTGGCGACGTTGGCGATCACAAGATCAACGGTTTCACCAACAGCGATCAGGCAAAGCCCAATACGGAAGCCGGTCGTCTTCAGGATTTTGGTAAGGATGGCTTCTCTTCATTGAAGGGCAAGCTCAACGATTATAAAGACGCCGGCAACGACAAGGAAGAGCGCAAGAAAGCCGAAGCGCTCGGTATTGAATGGGAGCGTCCAAAAGACGACAAGCGTTCTGCCAAGGAAATCGTTGACGGTGATCCGCTCTTGAAGGAACTGGGCGATCACAGCGGTGTACGTGATATGCTCAAAGAGCGTGTCGGCGACTTCTATAATGATGCCGATGCGGCCTATCGTGCAACGCAGGTTCTCAGGCACGTCGAACAGTTTGACAGCAACGGTAAGGAAATTAAGACCGAAACCGTAGAACTGGAAAATGGTGTTTCTATCGAAGTAAAGCCAGAGACTGTCGGTGACGGTAAGATTAATGGTTTCACCTCGTCACGTCAGGCAAAGCCTAATACCGAAGCTGGACGCCTTCAGGATTTTGGCAAGGAAGGTTTTGATGCTCTGAAGGGTGATCTTGGCAAAGTCTCTACCGTCAAGGGCAAGGGCGAAGATACCAAGAGCTATAAAGACTATATAAAGGCGAACAAGGACGCCGATGAAGGGTCGAAGCAGGTTGTAAAATATGCGGCCCTGCTTGAAGAAAACTACGACCTGATCCGTCAGAAAGCCGGAGCGGGCGGCAATCTCGATGCCGACGCGTTAAAGCGCTACAAGGATACCGCCAAAGGGCTAAGCGACGAGACCAAGGAAGCACTCGATTTCTGGTCGCAGCCGGGCGCCTTCAATATCATCGATAATGCCAAGCATTCCCTAGCACAGAGACCCGATGGTGATCTCAGCAAGGGTGATTTGCAGAGCTGGCTCAGCAAATCTGCTCCTAAGGATGCTTCTTCATTGATGACATTCCTTTCGGATGCAGCGCAACGCAGCGCGCTTTCCGACGTCGACACCAGCAAGCTTGGCAAGGATGTCTTTGAAAACCCCGGAAAATACTCGAATGAGGAAAAAGCTGCCGTTCTTCAGGACTTGCAACAGGCCCAGCAATTGATGGTCGATGGCGCTTCCGCCGGTATGTGGAAGGATGACTATTCCAAGGTTTCCATCGCCAACCGTGCGCATGTCCACCCGGACAAGGAAAAGGTCTTCGATGACCTCAACAAACACATCAAGATTCTTCAGGACGACAAGGAAGTCACCAAAACCCTGAACGAGAAAACCGCGGGCGCGCTGAAGGACCTTGTGGCGGATAACAAGGGCCTCAAGGACGCCGTTCAGAAAACCTACGACGACGACATCAAGAGCGGTAAGGCTCTTAACAAGTCATGGGATACCAATATGAAGGATGGCAAGGTCGGGCAGCAGGCTGTCCTTGCCGAGTTTATGGGTACGGCGCAATCCTATCAGGGCGCGCTTGGCATCGAGAAACCGGAAGATATCAAGGAAGCCATTTCAAAGTCCGATCATGAAGGCGATTTCAAGGACTTTTATGAGAAGAAACTGGTTTCCGGCGATCGCTTGAAGGACCTTCTCAAGGATAATTCCTTCGATAAGGCCGCGAGCGTCTTCAATATGGAAGTCGCGCTTTATAACTCTGCGCTGGATTCCGAATTCACGAGCAAGCTCGATGATAAGCTGGAAGAGAATTTTTCCAAGATCGGCAATGACAATATTCTCAACGGTACATCTTTCGATGACCTGAAAAAGGCTTTCGGTAAGAATGGCGGCGACGAACTCGATGAGAAGAAAGTAAAGGGCTATATCGAGGAAATCAGCAAGGAGAACCCGGAACTTTTCGTCAATGAAAATGGAAAAGTTTCAACGCCTGACCAGATTCTGACAGGGTTCAGGGCAAGCTGGGATTTCTTCCGTCAGGAAACCAAGACACTCGACAAGATTCCGCTTGATAAGGTTGCTCCGAACGAAAGCCTCAAAGAGGCCTATGACAAGGGCGTGTTGCATGGCGTAAGCGGGCTCATTCTCGCCGGTGCCACAATTGCCAGAGGTGTTGGAACCAATGGCAATCCGAAAGAAAAAGATATCGTCAATATCACGGCAGGTTCGATCCAGACCGCGACTGTGCTGACAGAAGGCGGTGCCAAGGCCTACAGCACCTATTTGCAGAAATCCATCAAGAATGCCGACGAGCTGATCAAGGATCCTTCTGTATTCCCCGATCACAAGGATCTTTTGCGCGACAATGCCAAGGACCTCAAAGGATATAAGGACATTGCAAAGAAGTTTGAGGAAGGTGCCAAAGGTCTTGGCGGTGCGGCAGGGGCTGCCATGGGGGCCTACGGTATTTTCGACGGCGTCAAATCGATCAGAAATGGCGATACGGTAACGGGTGCACTGAGCATCACATCCGGTTCCATGGGTGCCATGGCCGGGCTTGCCTCAATGGTCGAGGGCGCATGGGGGCTGGGCAATGCCTTGCTACCGAACCTTATCAGCAAGGTACCGAATATCGTTCCGGTCTTCGCCGGTGCTTTGGGCTGGGCTGCGGCCGGCGTCGGTGTGATCGTTTCCTTCCTTCCAAGTCTGATCGAAGAAGGCAAACACCAGAAGCGTTCCGACGATTTCGGCCATACGCTTGGCAGCTTCCTGACCAAATATGAAATCGACGGTGTGGAAGGCGGCAGCTTCAGGGATATTCCGGATAATGAATGGCCCGGCTATGAGGATGGACCGACAATCGGCTCCTGATTTTTAGTGAGGTCGCTATACGGCCACAGATGTCACATTGGTGTCACGCAACTGAAATCTGCGTGACACATATTTCCTTCAAAGAGGCTCAAAATCTCCGAGCCAGTGTGAAGGGTAAGACGTCCCGCATATGTCCAGCATAGCGATAAGCCAGCTCAATAAATCTTTTGGCAGCAATCAGGTGCTGTCGAAGGTTGATCTCGCAATTGAGCAGGGCGAATTTGTAGCTGTTCTGGGGCCATCAGGGTGCGGAAAAACCACTCTGTTACGCATGATTGCAGGCTTTGAGCATCTTGACAACGGAACAATCGAGATCAGTGGCAAAACGGTTTCATCGGCTGCGATCCATATCGCTCCCGAGCAACGCGATCTGGGTATCGTGTTCCAGAATTACGCCTTATGGCCGCATATGAATGTTGCCGACAATGTCGGTTATAGTCTCAAGATCAGAAAAATCCCTGCTCAGGATCGCAATCGGCGCGTCACAGACGCTCTGAAAACCGTCGAGATGCAGCATTTGGCCCATCGGCGTCCCGCCGATCTTTCCGGCGGACAAAGACAGCGCGTCGCGCTGGCGCGCTGTCTGGCGCAGGACAGCAAAATTGTATTGCTCGACGAGCCTTTGGCCAACCTCGACGTCAATCTGCGTTCGGCCATGGAAGAGGAGTTCTCCAAATTCCATCGTTCCACAGGCGCATCGCTTTTTTATATCACCCATGACCAGGCAGAAGCCATGGCGCTGGCGGATCGCATCGCCGTTATGGATAAGGGTGTCATCCAGCAGTTTTCGACGCCGGATGTGCTTTATCGTGAGCCATTCAATGAAATGGTTGCCAATTTTATTGGCGAAGGTTTCACGCTGCCGGTGGGGCATGTTTCAAGACAAGATGAACGGCATGCCGTCGTCAAGTTTGAAGGCCATGACGTGCTTGTGCGCTGTGCTGCAACGCAGAGCCAGCGTAGCGACGGCATAATCGCCTTGCATCCTGAAAACCTTGTTCTTTCTTCTGAAAACGAAGCGTGTCTGCGCGCCAGAATTACCCGCACGGTATTTCGCGGCAGTCATGTGCGTGTCGAAGCAGAGCCGGTGCGTTTCCCTGGCCAGCAGGTCACTTTTCACGCTGCCACAAATGACAATTTGCAAGCAGGACAGACCGTCAACCTTGGCATTTCAGACGCCTGGTTGTTGCCTGCTGCCGCTTCACATAAGGCACTTTCTTCACCCACGGTTTAGCAACGCCAGAAAAGGGGTTATCCCATGCGTTTCATCACATCCATCGCCGCCGCATTGCTGCTGAGCACTGCCGCCCATGCCGAGACATTGCAGCTTTATACATCGCAGTCGCCTGAAATCGCGCAGCAGACCGTCGATGCATTTCAGGCGAAATATCCTGACATCAAAGTCGAGTGGATGCGTAATGGTACGAGCCAGTTGATGAATATCCTGCGCGCCGAAATTGAAGCCGGTCAAATCAAACCGGATCTTTTACTGGTGGCAGACACAATCAATCTGGGTAGCCTCAAAAAAGAAGGGCTGCTTCTGCCTTATCCGCAAGCAGCCGTCGGTACCTTCGATGAAGGGACCTACGACAAGGACAAGACCTTTTTCGGAACCAAGCTTCTTACAACCGCAATTGCCTATAGCACCAAGAATGCAGAACCGGTCAAAGCATGGGCAGATTTGCTAAAGCCTGAAAATGACGGCCAGATTGCCGTACCAAGCCCGTTATATTCCGGTGCGGCGCTGAACCATCTGCATGCCGTTATCAATGATGAAGCCATCGGCTGGGATTTTTATGAAGGACTGGCGAAGCTCAATATCGCGCCTGAGGGTGGTAACGGCCCAGCCTTGAAGGCGGTTGCAGGCGGCATGGTTAAATATGGAATTATCGCTGATGCCGATGTCATTCGCGCCAAGGCCAAAGGCTCGCCGGTCGATATTGTTTTCCCAAGCGAAGGGGTAAGCTTCATTACCGAGCCGGTGGCTATCATGAAGAACTCCAAGAATCCTGAGGCGGCGAAAAAATTCGTCGATTTCCTGCTTTCTCAGGATGGTCAGAAGCTGGTTCTGGAGCAGGGCAATCTGCCGCTCGATCCGGCTCTTCCCGTTCCTGAAGGCTTCCCCAAACGCAGCGAAATCAAGCTCATTCCTATGGATGCCGATAAGGCCGTCGAAAACGATCAGACCGTACGTGAAAAGTTTACCGAAATCTTTGGCGGCTGATCACGTCAAGCCAAACGTAAGAAATTAGTCCTGCGAAGTGTTTCGGTTCTCTTCGTGAGCCTGCAATGGCTCAGTGGGCACATTTGCCAATATTCTGTTTCTTCTGGCGGGCAGGCTTGTCCGCCAGAAGAAACTGCAAGGTTTTCTCGTGACGACTGCAGTGACAATCAAAGACCGCTTTCTGGCGGCGCTTTCTGTGCGAAGCGAATGGCTTGTACTAGCAGCATTGACCTTGCTGATTGCCACGCTTTCTCTCGCACCGGTCATTCGGCTTGGTGCCACGGCATTGATGCCGGATGGCATGCTTGATCTTGAACGCATTGGCTCTCTGCTTATGCGCAGGCAGACTGTTACGGCTACGCTGAACACGCTTTATATCGCTTCTCTCTCCACCATTCTTGCCCTTGTCATCGGAACGATGGCAGGTATTATGACGGTTTTCACCTCGCTGCGGTTCAAACAAGCATGGGTTTTTGCCTTTGTGTTGCCTTTGATGATCCCTCCGCAGGTGACGGCACTGGCATGGGTGCAAGCGCTATCACCAAGCAGCCCTCTCTTATCATTTTTCAATCTTGCAATCGGCAATGGCAGCCGACACCCGCTTTATTCTGCGACCGGTATCATTGTCTTGCTGGGTCTTTATAATGCACCCTTGGTCTATCTCACCTTGCGTGCAACCTTGCGCAAAATCCCGGCGGATCTTCTGGAAGCCGCACGCGGTTCAGGCGCAAATCCTTTGACGGTTCTGACGACGATCATATTGCCACTGGCACGAACCGGATTGCTGGCAGGCGGAGCGCTTGCGTTTGTTTCTGCCATTGGCAATTTCGGCATTCAGGCGATGCTCGGCATTCCCGCGCGCTTTCCGACCTTGATGACGCTGATCTATCAAAAGCTCAACAGTTATGGCACCAGTGCGCTGAGTGAAATGGCGCTGCTGGCGCTGTTCCTGTCGTTGATAACAAGCATTGTTCTGATGGCAAACAGCAGGCTCTCACGCCGCAGCGATGTCCGTGTATCCGGTGTTGGGCAGCCCGTCATATGGCAACTTGGTAAGTGGGGCATTCCTGTCCAGTTCTTTGCATGGGGTTTTTATGTTGTGACGCTTGTTCTGCCCATTTCGGCCCTCATCATTGCCTCAATGGTCAGCGGGGTAGGGCAGGAACTGAACTGGCGTACAATTACACTGGATAATTATTATCAGGCAATTTTTGCACAAAAAGCGATCCGCAACGCATTTACCACGAGTTTTATGCTGACCACAGCGGCCACGCTGATAATCATGGTGCTTTCCTTGTTCCTTGCTTATTTTCTGACCTGGAAAAACGGATTTCTGGTGCGCTCGCTACAGGCGGTCAGTGAACTGACCTATGCCCTGCCGGGGATCGTGCTTGCGGTTGCAATGATCCTGTTCTTCCTGAAGCCTCTGCCCTTTATCGGTGTGAGTATCTATGGGTCGGCATGGATCATATTCTTTGCTTATATATCCAATTTTCTGGCTCTCGCGCTGCGCCCGACACTTGGGGGCTTCGCCCAGATTGATCGTGCGCTTGATGACGCAGCGCAGATCAGCGGAGCAAGCTTCTTGCGGCGCATGACAACGATCATCGGCCCTTTGATTGCGCCGTCGCTGTTTGCAGGCGGTGTTCTGGTCTTTATGAGCGCACTCAATGAAATTCAGGTATCGATCCTGCTGGTTTCATCATCCACCCGCACAATCGGACCAATGATCGTCTTTCTCGAAGAAGGCGGTTCCTCCGCCCTCGCTTCAGCTGTTGGCTGTCTGATTGTTCTGGCGATATTCGTCATGATGCTCGTGGCGAATGCCTTCTCGCATAAAATGCCCAAGGGAGCCTTGCCATGGCAGAACTAGACCGGATCAAGTTGACAGCCATTAGTGGGCTGGGAGGCAAGGCGCCCGCCTGTTTCCTTGTGGAGATCGCGGACAAACGTATCATGTTTGATCTCGGCGAAGGCCCGGAGCCCGGCGTTTTTCCCGATCTTTCCGCAGTGGGCCATGTCGACGCCATCGTTCTGTCTCATGCGCATATCGATCATATTGGTGGTTTGCATCTTGCACAGCATGTTGGAAATCCACCCGTCTATGCGACGGCGGTAACGTTTTCGGCGCTCTCTCCTGAAAGTGTTCCTGTCGATAGAAGACGCATCCTGCCCATCAAAGGCGAAAGCCTCATTGCGGGTCTGCCGGTCCTGATTGGACGGTGCGGGCATGCGCCGGGCGGCATATGGGTCCATATGCCTATGAATGGTGGTATCACCTATACGGGTGACTGGAGCCTTGAATCTAATCTGCTGCCTTATGATGTGCCGCCGCAAAGCGACGTGCTTGTTACGGATGCCTCTTATGGTGACCGCGATCAGGCTTTGATCGATCAGTTTGAGACTATCGCGCAAGCCGCACAACACGGTGCGGTACTGAGTGTGCCTGCAATGGGGCGTGGCCCTGAAATGGCAATCGCCTTCCAGCAAAAAGATATGATCGTTCGGCTTGGACCAGATTTGATCAAGGAAATGCACTATCTGCTGGCGACAGAGCAGGTTATCGCTGATGAGGCCCGTATTGTTTTGACAGACATTCTTGACCGCCAACCTCTGCCCGGCATGCCGTATCTGCCACATGAAATCATTATCACCACCGATGCCAATGCGGAAAGCGGGCATGCGCGTGAACTCCTGCATCAATGGGGCGATAATGCCTGCTTTATCTTTACGGGACATGTGCCTGAAAACACGCCAGCACATCGCCTTGTTTCTGAAGATAAAGCACGTTGGTTGCCGTGGAATGTGCATCCACGTAAACGCGATATCATCGAGCAGGCATGCCTCACTAACGCACGCATTGTTGTACCGGCATTTGTTGATTACAGGAAAGCCGAAGGCCTGTTGAGTGCGCTTGGAAGGCGAGCATGTCTCGAGCGTGAAATCGTGATCTCTGAAAGAATAGCAAATGCATAAATCGATACTGCCACCCGTAGGTTTGAGCGAGAGTGAAGAAGACAGTCTTCCGTTGCTTGTGCGGGTTTATGAGAATGCAGGACCGCACAAGCTAGCGCTTTTCATCGGTAACGAGGTGGCGGCAAACAACGCGTCCCTTTTGCAAGAGGCTGGTATCACTTCGACCATCAATATTGCGATCAATCGTTATCTTCCGCCCCTCAATCTGACCGACGGAACGGCAATTCGGCGCACGCAGATCGGTTTGATCGATGGGCATGGAAATCATCCCATGCACCTTGCCGCAGCAGTTATGGCGCTTTATGGCGTGCTGGATCAGGACAGCCCGGGAAAGCCCCATTATCCAGCCCATAAGCGTGGTAATGTTTTGGTCAATTGTCGCGGTGGCCGCTCACGGTCGCTGACTGTGCTCGCCCTTTACCTGCACTGGACCGACGAAGCACGGTTTCCAACGCTGGACGAGGCTATCAATCATATACGCATATTGCGCAGAATGAGCGATACACACCCTCTTCCTGGAATGATTGCGTTGGCGAAACAGGCCAGAACACTGTTACCGGAATTTGCCGAATATTCTTAGTACTGTTTTGTAGGAAGTTTATTTTATGGGTTTCCAGTGGAATAGAAAATATAATGCACGGGCAACTGCTTTGACGTAGGCTGGAGACGGACCGAGACTGGGAAACAGATTTGGTGTGTTGACTGTCCGTGTATATGAAGGGCTAGGTAAAAGGACACGCCAGCAGATTTTCCGTTGAATATAACCGGGCTTATTGGCCCTGGTGATCGCATAAGCATTCAGCCTATGGTTGTGCGAAAAGATTCGACCCCTTATGATCAGCAGCACCATTTCATTGGTGCAGATTTGAGGGATAGTGATCTCCTGTAAGTGACCTTGTGAAAACAGGCGAAATCATTGCGTTTTAATGGATAAAGCAAGGACGCTCATAATGGCGTTTCGTAGTGCATGCTATTGAAACGATAGAAACATTGCGCAGAGTAGGTTTCTGTTCTGTTAAAAGATACTTGCAGCGAATATCGGTATCGGTAGCTGAGCGTCCCACAACCATTTTTACTTGCGACCCCGTAGCCAAAGCCGCTGTGTTTTGCGTTTACGGATATGGCAAAAATGCCAGCCAGATTACTGCGAACGTCGATCTCCATCATGCCGGCTTGTGCCAGAACGATCGCATCAGCCAGTGAGCTTATGGTGGTTGATTGATTTCAATCAAAGATACTCTCACACTTAAGCCCTAATATACGGCCTCCAGCCTGCTGACGGCTTCTTGAAGTCGTTGCTGATCTGTCCAGTGTGATTGAAAACGGAGGGTTCGATTACTTGAAGCTGCAGTTGTTTGGCGCCTGCATCGCGATTATACAAGTAACAGGGCGTTGCATCTCTCAATCGTCTGGTTCCTGCGGAATCTGCGAGAGCCAAATCAGGCAAAGTGTGCAACGATGAAGCAGCGAATAGGCAAATCCGTCAATACGACGATGTCTCCTGCCCAGAGATCTAAGATGACAATATTGGGTAGCGACACTTCCCTTTTTGTCACGAATGAAATGCAAACGATCCGTAGTAGCCAGCGACATGGGTGGCAGGGGTTATTCGCAGCTCATACGCTGGAGCACCCTCACGAAAGTTATCATCATTCATTTCCTTTTTTTTGGCTGAGTATGGTCTTGTTTGATACCGAGGTGCATCGAAGTATGTCGGGCGCGAATGAACTTGCAATATTGCCAGCCCATTCGTTCTGCATGGCAGAGCCGCTAACTTTTATTGATTTCATAATTGGCAATGAAAGTGAAGCTGTGCATGTATTTCTGAGACCGGAGTTGGTGCAGGAGGTTGCGCATGAGCTTTTTGAGATTGATGCTGACCGGGTTTCTCTCCAACCAGTTTTTGGTGCAAAGAGCGCTAGTTTGAGTTGGCTTCTTCTTTCGATCAAAGAAGCTCTGTCCGAGCCAACCAATCTGACACAGTTGAAAATCGATTACATATCTCGTGCGCTTTGCGCCGATCTTTTGGTTAAATACTCTGCCACCCCGGCTTCTGCTATTACTGCCGAGCAATTGAGTGGTCTGACTTCGAAACAGGCTCGTAGAATTGATGAGTATATCGTCGAACATATCGGTGATGATATTCAAATCAGCGAACTGGCTTCCTTGTGTGCAATGGGACGAACGACGTTTCATCAGCGTTTCAAGACGACGATGCATATGACGCCACACCAGTATATCATGCGGTTGCGTGTGAGCAGGGCCAAGGAGATGCTTAGTACGTCGACTATGCCACTCGCTGAGATCGGTTTTGCATGCGGGTTTTCGGATCAGGCGCATTTCGCAACGCTGTTCAAGCGGCTAGCAGGTACGACGCCAGCATTATTTAGGCGTGCGCTTGCGTAGCTAAAGATATGCAAGAGAGATTTTTGGAAATATAATTTTTGACGGCTTTTAGGCATCCTTTTGAGCGTCAACTTCCCTTAATTATCATTAAAAAGAGAAAATATATTTCTGAACTTTTTTAAAAAGATACGAAGAATTATACAATTTTTCCGGAGAGGAGTTCAATAAAAAATGGAGGAAATCTAAAAAGCAGATTGCCTCCCGGTGCGCTTTTTACGCAATATTTGAAACAAGTCTATAACTCAGTTTGGCGTTATCGTGCATGGGTTTTGTTTTGTTTTATCTATTTTGAGCATTAAAGCTGTTAGTAGACTAACTTATTTTATGCTGAATATTTCCGGGTGGCTTTCCAGTAAGGATAGCCGTTCATGTCGAATCAAAAGCATCGAAATCAATTCGCCGCGATAAGTCGTCATCGCTTGACATGTATGCTTAGTGTTTCCGCGCTTGTTCTCGTGGCAGAAGCGCCCCCTGTAGCCGCTCAGCAGATTCTGGTCAAATCGGGCGAAACGCGCGTGATCGACAATGCTGAGGCTTACGCTCATACAACTGGAGCTACAGGCCAGCTTGATGCTCCGGCAGTATGGGTTACAAATGGCACGCTGACCGTCACCAATTCCGATGTCGATTTTCTCAGTGAAGGTCTCGCAGCAGAAGCTTTGCGCGTTCAAAGCTACAGTTCTGGTGCTCCAAGTGTCGTTGAGATCGTCGGTTCAGAGGGCAAGGCTGCGCGCCTGGCTGCGACGGGCGCTGCTGGAAATGTTGTTAATTTGTACGGTGACGCATCGTCGCTCCACCTGGAAAATGTGGAGATTATTGGCACTGGTAAAGATGGGCGTGGCATTCTCACCATGGGAGAAAGCCACCTGTCGCTTATCGGCAGCAGCATCACAGCGGACGATATCGGCATTTCGATGCAGGGTAAGTATGGATCGACCGCTGCTTCAATATTTTTAGACAATGTGACGATCTCGACGTCGAATGGTGCTGGAATTGCAGCGATGAGTGGTACGCTCACCGCAAATAATTTCAATATTCGTGCTGGCTGGGACGCGAGCACCAATACGCCCACAACGCGCGGGGATGCCTATGGCATCAATGCAAATTCAGACAGCGACACCACATTGACGAATGGTCGTATTGAAACCTGGAGTAACTACAGCAATGGTATTTTTGCCGCCAACAACTCAAGCGATACCAGCCAGGTAAAGCTCCGTGTGGATGGTGTTGATATTGTTACTCACGGCATTAGCGCTACCGGTATCGAAAATATTCATGTGCGTTCAGTCATTAATGGCAGCAGCATTCAAACCTATGGCTTCGCCGCACACGGTATTGCTGCGGGCAATGGTGGCGTTGGTGGCTGGGCTCCGTCGCATGTTACGCTCACTGACACAAAAATCGCGACTGAAGGCGAAAGCGCTTATGGACTTGTGGCGACAACCACGTCCACAATTGACGGTCGAGGATTGATCATCAATACCAATGGTGCAAGTGCTATCGGTGCGCGTAGCCATGGCACTGGCCGCCTGATGCTGTCTGGTGGAACTGCCATTACGACGGCTGGCGAATATGCGCATGGTGCGGCGGTCACTTTTGGTTCGCACATGGATATTTCCGATACGAGCATCGTCACCACTGGTGAAAACGCTGCAGGTATATATCTGGTCGGCTACAATACACCAGAAAATGTGACGCCGGTCACGAAGCATATCAACAGCGTTGATGTAGAAAACTCTACAATCAGCGTCTCGCGTGGTCCTGCACTGCGCGTGGGTGGCGGTGAAAGCAGCACCATTAACCTCAAAAGCACGAATATAAGCGGCAAGGGCAGTAATGCGCTGCTGTTTTCCAGCGCAGACTATATTTATGAAATTGGCACAAATGTCATTCCAATGCCCGTTGGGACCGTCAACGTGAATGCAGAAGGCTCTACACTTGAAGGTGATATCCTTGTTGCCAGCGGCAGCGTAAGCTTTGACCTGCGTGATGGCAGTCTTCTGAAGGGCACAGCACGCGCAAGTGATACAGACACGGTGCTCGATAAGCTGTCGATCGATGGGGCAAGTGCGTGGGAAATTATTGGCTCGTCGGTCATTAACACGCTCGATAGTGCAGGGACAATTTCATTTACCTCCTCTGATAAAGGTGGTTTCAAGACTCTCACCGTCAAGGGTGACTTTACGTCTGAGGACAGCCTCTTTGTGCTCAACAGCGAGCTTGGAGACGACGGTTCTGAAGCAGACCGTCTGATTTTTGAGGGCACTGTTACCGGCATAAGCAGGGTGAGCGTCAATAATGCGGGCGGTCTTGGAGCACTGACAACGGGCAATGGTATTAAGGTTGTCGATGCAGTTCAGGCAACGAACGACGCTTTTGTCCAGCACGGGCGTATTGCGGCGGGCGCATACGATTATACGCTCTTTGCCGAAGATCAGTCGGGCAATTTCGATGGCCAATGGTATCTGCGGTCAACTTTCAATCCGAAGCCAAATCCTGACCCTGATCCTGATCCAAAACCAAATCCCCGGCCGGATCCGAAACCAGAGCCCAGCCTTCCAGATTACCGCTCTGAAGTCACGCTCGACATGGTCGCTCCGGTTCTTGCAAACCGCTTTGGTTTGGCCATGCTTGGTACCTATCACGATAGACGGGACACAATTGATCCGAACGTATCCGCATTTTGGTTACGCGCATTTGGTGAGCACGGAAATGCAGGCTCAGCTTCGGGAAGTGCTGAAAGCCACCTCGCCGATTTTTATCGCGACGGAGCTTCATATAGCTACAAGCTTGGCGGCTTTCAGGCGGGCGTGGATTTGTACCGTAGTGAAAAGCCAAACGGCACACATGATCTTGCGGGCCTGTTTATAGGCGCTGGCCGCGCTGAAGCCGATGTCGACCGGGTTTACGGGGGCAAAGCGGGTGAGTTGACGATGAATGGCTATAGTTTTGGTGGCTATTGGACACATCTTGATCAGGCAGGCTGGTACACCGATGCTGTTGTGCAAGGCACACGTTATGATCAGGTGCATAGCAGCTCCATGGAAAATGTGGGTATGCGGACGGCGGGATGGGGCTTTATCTCCTCTCTTGAGGGCGGATATCGCTATACGCTCAATGATGGGTGGACTGTAGAGCCGCAAGCTCAGCTTATCTACCAACACGTTTCGCTCGATAATACGTCTGATCAGTTTGGCAGGATTTCCTTTGCCGACAATGACACCGTCTACGGTCGTGTTGGCGCAAAGCTTGGTCGCGATTGGCAAGCTGAAGACGGTCGCCGTTACTCTGCGTGGGCGCGTGTTAATCTGTGGCACACTACGGGTGATGAGGCCCGAACAAGTTTTGCCAATCTTGAAGGCAATAATCGTATGACGTTTGACGCCGACATTGGCGGAACCTGGGGGCAGTTCGGGATGGGCTTTTCCGGCCAACTGACCGAGCAGGTCTCACTGTTTGCCAGTGGCGATTACAGCCACAGCCTCGGTCATAATGGTATAAAGAGCGACAGCATTGCAGGTCGCTTGGGCCTCAAGATGAAATGGTAATCTACACTATTCCTGCATCCGGCAGCGCCCCCCGCCAGGGATGCAGGGATCGTCTCCTTCGCGACATTCGCGAAGGAGACGTCTGAATTCGGAGGTGTTTGCCGGTAAAAGCTTTTAAGAGAATTTTAGTTCTGAATCTCAAGGCTTTTCGGCTTATGCAACTGCGTAAACTAAATCGCTATTGCAATTTAAGGACAGGAGCAGAGCCTCTAATCCAGATTGGTCAGTTCGTGATGGATGCCGCCACGATTTCCAGGTGCTGCTGTGCCGATTTGGCTGCATGAGATGTATAGGCCAAAGCGAACAGGTGGGATCGCGCTGCAAACTGCCGTATTCGACAGGCCCAATGCGAAACCATTTAACATGCCAGGGCAGCACCACTTGAGCATAACGCCATGGCTCGGATACAGACGAACGGTCGGTGATGTAACGAAGTTGAGAAAGCTTGTTGCGGCGTAGCCGAGTATCTGCTTGGGTACCGAGCGATGCGCTGGCTGACGGATCGCCAAAATATATCCTTGCGGCCGGTCATGGCGAGATCTTCCGCTCATGAACCCTGATTGATGCCAGTATCATGACGCCATGGCGCAGGCGAGAAAGCAGAAGCCGTGCAGCGCGCGAAGGCCTTCTTCGTCGCTCAGCCCCAAATCAAGATACGTGGCGTATCCGCAATCAGTTCAGCTGTTTCTTGTAGCTTGTCTGAGCGCAGCGCCTCAAACGTCTTGGTGATGTTAAGTGGTTCCAGTTTGAGGTGAGTGCTTATGGTACAACTGAGCGTCACCCGCTCCCTGGTTGCAATAGAATAATCGTAAGGATCGACGCGATCACGCTCCTCGCGAGCGGGTCAGCCATTTCGGCGATCTCGGTTGGCGAATGAATAAGCATACTGTCTTCACGTTCGAGGATGAGTTGCGCGATCTGCTGCTCCCCTGCGGTGAGCTCTGCGTATCGTTCCGGTATGCGCAGAACCAGACCAGAGGCTATGATTATTCCCGTATCTTTTCATCAACACGAAAACCTTACCATCGCCTCTCGCGATCGATTAAATCGCTGGAGTTAAATGGCATATACCCGGATGACAAGGCAGTGTATCCTGGAGCAATTGAAAGATGTCGCGCGGCCCTTTTCTCGCTTTCATCCGCGATTTTCGGAGCTATTCTCGATTTTGAGGTTGTCGAGGACGCATCCCGCGACCTGCTGGAGCGTCTGCCTTTCGCGGACGGCTCGCTCATCGTTGTGGCACCCGACAATTCCAAGATGGAACCGCACTGCCGGTTGATCGTGGAGAAGCTTCCCTTTGTTATGTCCACCTACAATATGCAGTTTGGTTTCGTTCTTATGGAACCCGGCAGGGTGCTGGAGAGGATGGATCTGGTTGCGGCGTAACTTGGGGGCATGGAGCATTTTAGTCGTCCGATTGTGCTGGAATATCTTGCCCATATCGGTCGTTTCGACATTCTGGCAACATTCGCTTCGGCGGTTTCAGTGGACGGCGTCTGCTTTGGCACGGGCTACGCCTTCTTCGATTTAGAATAGTTCACCGATCTTGGTATCGCCGAAGAAAATCGGTCATCGCCGTTATCGTGCATTACATCCAAGTGGTGGAGGAAAGGCTCAATGTTTCCGGCATGGATATGCTTCCTCGCTGTGCCCGTCGTATACCTTATTTTGCTGACGGATAGCTGCCGCAACGACTATCTATGCGGGCCGAATTGATCATGTGATCGAGAACATCAATATCGTGGGCCTGGCCATCAGGAGATGCTGGGCGAATGGCATTGCGATTTCCCTGTTAGCAAAGATAATTTGCTCTGATTGTGCTATGGTAAAAACCATCTTCAAATTATTGAAGGCAAAGCTTGTTGTAACTTGCCTATTTGAGCCAGCTCAGTCCGAACGAAATGGCCTTTAACTGGCAAGTTATCACTTTGCTTGTCCAGGGCAGGTCAATTCGTTGTCACTGTCGCAGCAGCCAGTTTTCTCAGATCGACTTTGCCGACTGGCATGCCCGCATTGTCGACAACAACGATCTCCTGGCTATCTTCAGAGGCCAGAATTCTGATTGCGTCCTCTATCGTGGTGCCAAGCGTTACGGTCGGCGAGCCGTCAACGGCGCCTGCGAAATTTTCCATGATCGCTTCCACATGGATGACCCGGCCACGGTTCACTTCCTTGACGAAGTTCGCCACATATTCATCAGCCGGACGCAGGACGATATCCTGACTGGTGCCCTGCTGGATGATTTCCCCATCGCGCAGGATGGCGATCTGGTCGCCCAGTCGCAGCGCTTCATCAAGATCGTGGGTGATGAAGACGATTGTCTTGCGGATTTCTTTTTGTAGATCGAGAAGCACCGTCTGCATATCGGTGCGAATGAGCGGATCGAGTGCCGAGTAAGCTTCATCCATCAACAGCACTGGTGCGTCATTGGCGAGCGCGCGGGCGAGGCCCACGCGCTGCTGCATGCCGCCTGACAATTGATTGGGATATTTCTTCTCAAAACCCAGCAAGCCAACGCGTTCGATCCATCGCATGGCGGTTTCGACAGCTTTTGAGCGGGCGATGCCTTGCACTTCCAGACCGTAAAGCGCGTTGTCGAGCACATTGCGGTGCGGCAGAAGGGCAAATTTCTGAAACACCATTGCCGTTTGATGTCTGCGAAAATCCCGTAACTGATCGGCTGTCATCTGCACGACGTCGGTGCCATTGACCAGAATTTCCCCGGCGGTCGGATCGATCAGGCGGTTGATATGGCGGATCAGCGTGGATTTTCCCGAACCCGACAGACCCATGATGACCTGGATGCAGCCCGACGGCATTTCGATGTTGATGTCTTTCAGCCCCAGAATGTGCCCATATTGATCATTGAGTTCGACCTTGGAAAGGCCGTTGCGGACGGCCTCCACGTGAGCGGCGGCATTGGGACCGAAGATCTTGTAGAGATTGCGTATCTTAATGCCGGAAAAATCGGTCTCAACCATGGAAGACCTCCTGATGCTTCTGAAGTCTCTGGCCATAGGCCTGACTGACACGGTCGAAGATGATGGCGATGCCGACGATTGCCAGTCCGTTGAAGATGCCAAGCGTAAAATACTGGTTGGCGATGGCTTTGAGCACCGGCTGGCCAAGCCCCTGCACGCCGATCATCGAGGCTACGACAACCATGGCCAGCGCCATCATGATGGTCTGGTTTATGCCGGCCATGATGGTTGGTAGCGCCAGTGGTATCTGGACCTTGAAGAGTTTTTGCGCGTTTGATGAGCCGAAGGCGTCAGCCGCTTCCAGCACGTCCCTGTCGACAAGACGAATGCCCAGATTGGTCAGCCGGATGATCGGCGGGATGGCATAGATGACCACCGCGATCAGCCCCGGCACGCGGCCAATGCCCAACAGCATCACCACCGGGATCAGATAGACGAAACTTGGCATTGTCTGCATCACGTCGAGGATGGGTGTTATGACTTTTTGCAGGCGCTCCGAGCGCGCCATGAAAATGCCGACCGGCAAACCGATGATGATGGCAATAAGGGTGCAGACGAAGATCATGGAGATCGTCCGCATGGCGTCTTCCCACATATCGAAATATCCGATGGCAAGGAGCGTCACGAGCGCGCCAAGCGTGATCTTCAGGCTTCGGCTGGCCGCCCAGACGATAACGAGAATAAGCAGAAGAACGATGGGCCATGGTGTCTGCGTCATGAAACGCTCGCACATAATCAGAAACTTCTGAAGTGGCAGAAACAGGTTCTCGATCGTCTCGCCGTAGTTGCGGGTGAAGGAGCGAAAACCCTCATCGATCATCTGTTTCAGCCGTCTCAAAGTATCGTCATTCATATGCGGAAATTTATTGAACCAGTCCATTTCGTTCCCCTTTGTGCGAATTGGCCAGTAAATCTTAAAGAGCTTATTGGAACGCCGTCAGTAGCGCAGCCTGACACATTGCTTTCTGTCTTATTCGAAAGAGTGGCCGCGCCGCTTTGCTGAAAATGTCCTGTTCCCTGCGATATGCGCATCACCATGCGAAGGACCGAAAATTGTCCCGCACGGCTTTCCTTCAAAGGAAAGCCGTCCAGATGATGGTGCAGCAAGAAACAGGCGTGCCAAAAGGCTCTAAAGCGAGGCCTTGATTTTTTCAGCAGCTTCCGGCGAAACCCATTTGGTCCACAAATCCTCATTCTCTTTCAGGAAATGTTTCGCGCCTTCCTCGCCAGAGGCCTGATTGTCGCTCATCCACGCCATCAGCTTGCTGACGGTGTCATTGCTCCATGAGCGCTTTTCGAGATAGCTCATGGCATCGGGACCGATCTTGTCCACCGATGCTTTGGCGACAAGTGAGACGATGCGGTCAACGGGGAAGGCATTGGGTTTTGGATCAGGGCAATCGGCAATGGTGTTGCAGCGCTTCCACTCCGCCGCATCGTGTTCGACGCCCGGATCGAGCCTGACCATCGGATATTTTCCGAGAAGGGCGGTCGGCTCCCAATAGAAGGCGACGACATTTTGTTTGCGTTCATAGGCTTTGGAAATGCCACCATCCAGTCCGGCAGCCGATCCCGTATCGACAAGCGTGAAATTGGCGTCTTCCGCTTTTAAAGCCTTGAACATTTGCGCGGTGGTGACTGTACCGCCCCAGCCTTGCGGCCCGTTCAGGATTGCGCCCTTTGAACTGTCTTCCGCAGATGGAAACAGCTCGGGATGTTTGAGCATGTCGGGAATTGTCTTGATGTCGGGATGAGCTTTTGCGGTATAATCGGGAATATACCAGCCCTGAATGCCGCCATCGGGCAGGGGAGAGCCGACCTGAACGATTGTTCCTTCCTCAGTCCCCTTGCTGACGGCTTCGGGAAGCAGGTCGATCCAGGCTTCGGGTGCCAGATCGGGCTGGCCCTTTTCAACCATCGAGGTGATGGTCGGCACGGTATCACCGACCGTAATATCGGCGGTGCAGCCATAGCCTTCGGTCAATATGATCTTGTCGAGATTTGAAAGAACTTCGGCGCTCTGCCAGTTCATGCTGGCAATGGTAAGATTGCCGCATTCGGCAGAATAGGCTTTTGATGCCACCCCGGTCAGACCAAGGATCAGGCAACTCGATGCGATTATTTTTTTCATTTTTGTTCCCTCTTGAGCGGCATTATTTCTGAGCGGGGTGCCGCATCCCCCGCTTCAGTTGGTGTTCAGGCCGCCGCCTCCATATTGCTGGCCTTCAGCAATGCAGCCGAAAGCCCTGCCGTTATCCATCCGTAAACCTGAGCTTCCTTCATGGCCTGAAGTGCTGCTGTCGTCGTTCCGTCATAGGCTTTGTAACATGCGACAATTTCCTGTGGCGTTTGCGCCTTTTGCTGCAAAAGCGCGCCTGTTCCCACCAGAACGGCGGTGACCGCCCGCAATGCGATGTCAGCCGGAATGCCGTAATTCACAGCTCCCTCAATCATCCCGCAGCCAAGCAAGGCAGGCAAGGCCGGACCCGACCCGCTTAAGCCCGTAAGATAGTCGAGATGGTTTTCCGCTTCGATTTCGTCTTGCTGGCCGCAGGCCGAAAAAAGCATACGTGTGAGCGAGCGATCTTCTTGGGTAACGGCGCGAGAAGCGACCCATGGCGTATAGGATTGGCGCACTGCGGCTGCGGTATTGGGCATAGCGCGGATGACGCGCTGCGTTTGATGACGGTCTTGCAGCCGGTCAAGCGCAATGCCTGCCATCACCGAAATCAGCAATTTGCCCGGTGCCTTCATGTCAAGCGAAAGCCAGTCTTGAGGGCGAATGGCCAGAAGGATGATATCGCAGCGATCCGCAAGTTGCTGATTGTCCGGCGTCCAGAAACAATCCGCAAAATCATGCGGCTTCTGGCTGCTATAGGACAATGTCAAATCGGCAGGCTTTGCAACGCCTTGATCGAATATCGCGCTGGCAATGGCTCCACCGAGCCATCCGCTTCCACCCACGATGCCGATTTTGGGTGACGTGCTCACGGGCGGTCCTCTCCCCGCTGTGGCGTATAGCCATGCCGTGCGAAGAAGCGGTCGAGTTCGCGCTGCTGCGGGGCCTCACCGGTATAGATCTCGATATATTCCGGGATACGCTTCATGCGTGTCTGAATGTCTTCGCGCGACTGCATCGAAATATAGCCGATCTGCACCAGATAGGTCGTGCGCGCACGCACATCCGCGCTAATCTCCGATTGGCCAAAGCGAATGAACATGCGCTTGAGCGCCTCGATGCGCTGCTGATCGGCCTGACAGACTTCATCAAGGATGTCATCCGATTGCAGGCCCCAACTGCGGACGGCAAACTCGAATTGTGAATCGAACAGGTCCTTGTTCAGCCAGCAATCGAAGACGTTGAGCATCGCTTCGGCGAGCGATTCCGCATAGGCTTCCGATTGTTTTATGATGCCGCCGGTGTTCTTGTCGCGCCAGCGCGCCATCAGCCCGCCGAGCAATTCATCCCGGTCTTTGAAAAACCAGTAAAAGCTTGTTCGCGACAGGTTGAGCTTCTTCGCAAGGGGAAGAATTTTTACCGAGTCGACGCCGGATTCCAGCAGCGCCTGATAGGCCGCTTCCAGCCATCCTTCCGCTGATCCCCGCCAGCCATTTTCCTGAACAATCTGATCCATGGCGCGATTTTAACCAGAGCCAAATGGCCTGCGCAAGCAGAATGTACATATGTGTTAAATTAACACACCATAATGTTTTGGAAGTTGACACATATGTACATTTCGACTTAGCGTCGCCCAAAACAATGAAAAATGGGAACTCTGCACGTGTCGAACGACCCGCTTCTCCAGCCCTATCAACTCAAGCATTTGACCTTGCGCAATCGCATCATCGTGACGGCGCACGAACCGGCCTATCCCGAAGAGGGGATGCCGAAGGAACGCTACCGCGCTTATACGGTCGAACGCGCCAAAGGCGGGGTGGCGCTGACCATGACCGCCGGCTCTGCTGCGGTGTCGAAGGACAGCCCGCCGGTGTTTAACAATCTGCTCGCCTATAAGGACGAGATCGTGCCATGGGTCCGGCAGATGACCGATGCCGTCCACGAAGAGGGGGCGGCCATCATGATCCAGCTGACCCATCTTGGACGGCGCACGCGCTGGGACAAGGGCGACTGGCTTCCCGTCGTGGCCCCCTCGCATCATCGCGAGGCAGCCCACCGCGCTTTTCCCAAAAAGATCGAGGATTGGGACATTGAGCGCATCATCAAGGATTTCGCCGATGCAGCCGAACGCATGCAGGCGGGCGGTATGGACGGGATCGAGCTTGAAGCCTATGGCCACCTGATCGACCAGTTTACCTCACAGCTCACCAACGAGCTGGACGGGCCTTATGGTGGCGACCTCGACAACCGCTTGCGCTTCTGCCTCGATGTGTTCGGCGCCATTCGCAAGCGGGTCGGTGAGGATTTCATTTTGGGCGTGCGCTATACCGCCGATGAAAACCTTCCCGGTGGCACCGACAAGGCGGAAGGTCTGGAAATCTCGCGCCGTCTCCGCGACAGCGGGCTCATCGACTATCTCAATGTCATTCGCGGTCATATCGATACCGATCCGGGGCTGACCGATGTCATCCCCATTCAGGGCATGGCCAGCGCGCCGCATCTCGATTTTGCCGGTGATGTTCGCAAGGCAACGTCCTTCCCGACCTTTCATGCCGCCAAGATTCAGGACGTCGCCACGGCCCGTCACGCCATTTCAAGCGGCAAGGTCGATATGATCGGTATGACGCGCGCGCATATGGCGGACCCGCATATCATCCGCAAGATTATTGAACGGCGCGAAGACGATATTCGCCCCTGCGTCGGTGCGAATTATTGTCTCGATCGCATCTATCAGGGCGGTTTGGCCTTTTGCATCCACAATCCCGCAACGGGGCGTGAGGAAACCATGCCGCATAGTGTGGCAAAGGCAGCGCAACGCAAAAAAGTCGTCATCATCGGTGCCGGTCCCGCTGGTCTTGAAGCAGCCCGTGTGGCGGGTGAGCGAGGTCATGACGTCGTTGTTTTTGAGGCCGCAAGCCAGCCCGGCGGGCAGATCAGGCTGACCGCGCAAAGCGAACGCCGCCGCGAAATGATCAGCATTATCGACTGGCGTATGGCGCAGTGTGAGAAATATGGCGTTCAGTTTCGCTTCAACAGCTGGGCCGAAGCCGACCTCGTCATTGCCGAAGAGCCGGATGTGGTCATCATTGCAACAGGCGGGCTGCCGCACACGGAAATCCTCTCGCAAGGCAATGAACTGGTCGTGTCTGCCTGGGATATTATTTCGGGCGATGTGAAGCCCGGAACCAATGTGCTGATTTTCGATGATGCGGGCGATCATGCCGGGTTACAGGCTGCCGAAATCATTGCCAAGACCGGCGCGAAAGTCGAAATCATGACGCCCGACCGCGCATTCGCGCCGGAAGTCATGGCGATGAATCTCGTGCCTTATATGCGCTCGCTGCAAAAGCACGATGTTACCTTCACGGTTACGTTTCGTCTGGAAGCGGTGGAAAAAGACGGCAATCAACTGGTCGCAAAAGTCGGCAGCGATTATGGCGGTGTTTCGCGGCAGCGCATTGTCGATCAGGTCATCGTCAATCACGGCACCATTCCGCTCGATGAACTGTATTTCGATCTCAAGCCGCTGTCGGTCAATCTTGGAGAAACTTCTTACGATCAGTTGCTTGCGGGGGAGCCACAATCCGTCAAGCGCAATCCCGAAGGGCGTTTCCAGCTGTTTCGCATCGGTGACGCCATTGCGGCGCGCAATACGCATGCGGCCATTTATGACGGCCTGAGGCTCGCCAAGGATATATGATCACGTGATGCTGCTGACGAGCCAGTCTGCAAAGATATGCGCTTTTCTCGACGCTCGTGGATGGATTTTCAGATGAAAAGCCGCGGGCGAGGGAATGGTTTCTGGCACCAGTTGCACGAGTTTTCCATCCTCGATCAGTCTTGCGATGAGGCCATCCCATCCCAGCACCGCACCAATATCATCCTGCGCGGTTTGCAGGGCGATCATATAATTGCTGACAGAAAAGTTGCGCCCTTTGGCAGGCGGCTGATGCAGGGTTGAAAACCAGTCGGACCACTGGGTCCAGTTGTTTCCTTCACCGCTTGAGTGAATGAGCGGCACTGTGCGCAGATCGGCAAGCGATGAAATGGTGTGTTGCCTTGCAAACTGCGGGCTGCCTGCGGCGATGATACGGTCCTGAAAAAGCTTTCTGTAAACGCCGCCATCTTCCTGCGGATCGCCATAATAAATGCTGAGATCGCACCGGCTCGACGGTGAGGGCACGTCACTGACGATCTGGGCGATGGTGATTTCGGGATGGATTTTCCAGAATGCCGAAATTTTGGGTGTCAGCCAGAGCGCGCTGACGGCCGAAGTCGAGCGGATCGTCACGTCGACCTTTTCGGGATGGTCGCGTATCTGGCTGACGGCTTCGGAAATTGTTTCAAACCCGCGTTGCAAGGCCACGAACAGCAAAGCCCCGTTTTGCGTCAGTTCAACGCCTTTGCTGCGCCGCGTAAACAGGGTGCCACAAAGCTCGCTCTCAAGCGCCTTTATCTGATGGCTGATGGCCGCAGGCGTGACGTTGAGTTCACTGGCAGCCTGCTTGAAACTTAAATGACGCGCCGCCGCCTCGAAACAGACAAGCGCCGTCACCGAGGGCAGGTCATAGGGTCTCGCCATTGTGTCTCCTCCTCCCGAAAGCGCGCGCCCGCACAGGCTCTGAGATTAGTAAAACTAAATCAACATGAAAAAAAGTGCTATTGCGAAAGGGACAATGCGGCGCGATACTTTAGACAAGTTCGAAACAAGAACAAGGGAACAAAGCTCTATGGGTACGCCACTTGCCATTCACGAGTTGCTTGCACGCCGCCGTCCGGGCCACGCGCTTGAACAACCCTTTTACACGTCGCCGGAAATCTACGATCTCGATCTCGAGCACATCTTCTACAAAGAGTGGTTATACGCCATTCCCGCTTGTCAGCTTGAGAAACCGGGCAGCTACGCGACCTTGCGCATCGGGGCCTATGAGGTGATAATCGTCAAGGATCGCGAGGGGGAAATCCGCGCCTTTCATAATTCGTGCCGCCATCGCGGGTCTCGCATCTGCAAGTCGCGCGAGGGCTCCGTTGCGAAACTTGTCTGCCCCTATCACCAGTGGACCTATGAACTCGACGGCAGGCTTCTCTGGGCCAATGATATGGGGCCGGATTTCGATGCGTCAGCGCATGGTCTCAGACCGGTTAGCCTGCGTAAACTCTGCGGGCTGATTTATATCTGCGTTGCCGAAACACCGCCGCCGTTCGAGCCCTTTGCCGAACTGGCGCGTCCTTATCTCGAGGTCCATGATCTTGAGAACGCCAAAGTCGCCTATTCCTCGACGATTGTCGAAAAAGGCAACTGGAAACTGGTGTGGGAAAATAACCGCGAATGTTATCATTGCAGCAGCAACCATCCCGCACTTTGCCGCTCGTTTCCGCTGGACCCGGAAGTGGCTGGCGTCAGCGCCGACGGTTCGATATCGGCACGGCTTCAGGCGCATTTTGATCGCTGCGAGGCGTCAGGCGCACCGGCGCGGTTCCGTCTGGAAGGCGAGGGGCAATATCGTCTGGCGCGCATGCCGCTTCAGGAGAAGGCTGTTAGCTACACGATGGATGGCAAGCCAGCCGTAACGCGGCAGCTGGGCCGGGTCGCACTCCCGGATGCAGGTGCGTTGCTGGCGTTCCATTATCCCTCGACGTGGAACCATTTTCTGCCGGATCATTCGCTGACCTTCCGCGTCACGCCGATCAGCGTCAACGAGACCGAAGTCACCACGACATGGCTTGTTCACAAGGATGCCGTAGAAGGCGTGGACTACGATCTGAACCGTCTGACGGAAGTGTGGATCGCCACCAATGACGAGGACCGCGAAATCGTCGAGACCAATCAGGAAGGCATTTTTTCTCCCGCCTATATTCCGGGGCCTTATTCGCCCAATCAGGAAAGCGGCGTCATTCAGTTCATCGACTGGTATGCCGACTGGCTCAATCGCTCGCTCGTGCCGTTCCAGATAGCTGCTGAATAAAAGCCTGAAAGCTGCTCTTGAGTTCAGTCATGTGATTTTCGAATGCTTTGACATTGAGCTTTCGCATAAGAATTGACGTATTAGAAGCATCTTTTTTCTATTCGGCATAGGGAATTTAAGCGCTTTGGTGTTTCACAATTTCCGTATCTTAAAGTCTTTTGCAGGCTTTTGCCTCTCTCCAGAAATGGTGCCTTGGCCGTTCCACTCTGGGATTAGAAGAATAAGGTATCTAATCTCGATATCGTACCGATAGCCAAATGTTGGATTTGCCTTTCTTTAATAAAACTCTTTGACTGTGTAACGGTCGTAATACCTCCAAATGATCCCGGCGCTTGATATAGAAATGCAGGGTATCGCCGGTCGAGATTGTAGGAGTCATCAATGTATCGGCCAAGGGCTAATTCTGCGGTTACTAGAGTTTGAAAGCTGGGTGTGCAGGCCGTTTCGCTTTTGATCGTCTTGAATACGGTCTCGACTATGGCGTGAGACTGCGAACAAAGGATTAAATCCAAACCCTCCGATTCTCTGTAGCCGTCAAAAACCACAGAATATAATATCTCATGTAATCACTTAATTTAATTTTCGGTCAGGTTCTAATGCGTTTTAAAGTGTAAAGCTTTGAGCTATTTGGCATAGTTGCCGGCCACCTGCCACTCCTTATCATGGCGGTCGCTTTGAGAAATCCAGCGGCCACCAATTTGGTGCCTTTGCGGTAGATTCTCCCAAAGACGATCTTCGATGTAAGGTCAACCGCAACCAACATAAAGGCTTTGCCGCCTTTTACATCGCAGTTCAACAATATCCATATGAAAACAGCTTATCTCGTATGCTTTGAGCGGCTTCGGCTTTACTTGATCGATTTTCGTTAAACGAAAGATGCCGTACCATTGTAAATAACGGTGCAGGCTCAAGCGGGGCAAATGCGGGATCACATCCTTCAAAGCGATATAGTCGCTCTCCAAAGGCAGGTGAGTGTAAACTCTCCGGGAAATGATTGCAGCTTCCGCACGGTCTTTTCGGTGATCCCATAGCGCCTTGCGATTTCCGAGACCGGAGCTGTCGATTGCTGTAGCTCCACTCGAATGGCGTAGGTGATCGTGGCGCATCCGTGGAGAATTTGTCCAACAGTTCCCTTTGCGGTGTCGGTGATAAGTTTACATAACAACATAGTGGACGAAATAAATAGCTTTAAAATTCCTTACGAGATTAAATCAACTTATCCAATTTTTTGCCGCAGTCTTCTTTTAGGCGGAGTCGGTTCATTGAGATGTTGCTGAAGAGCCGATTCAGATGAGGCAAGGTCAGCAAGTATAGCCAAACGCAATTCTTCGCGATTTCGCTTTGCTGCGGCCTCTATAATATTTTCGTGACGTTTATGGTTTTCACGCCCATCTTGTAGAAACGGATACATGTAACGTAGCGTTGGTCCAATCCTGAGCCAGAGCGTTTCGGTAATCTTGAGACGAAGTGGACGTTCCGAGCGGCGATATATGGAAAAATGAAAGATCGAGTTTTGTCTCAAAACCTCGCGATAATCGCTTTTATCCAGAGCCGATAGAAACTGCTTGTGAACGGCGATAAGTTTATCGACATCTGCTTGAGTGATATTGTCTGCGGCAGCAAAGGCCATTTCACCTTCGAGCACACGCCGCACTTCAAAAACTTCCCGGATTTCCGATTCCGTTCGTTCGGGAACGATAATTGCGCTGGTGTTGGTGGTGTCAAGCACGCCTTCTGCAATCAGCCGAAGGACGGCTTCACGGACTGGCGTTACACTCGAATTGAGTTCGGCAGATAATCTGCGGATATTGATACGGTCCCCTGGGGCGAAAGTACCTGCCATGATTGTTGCAGCAAGCCATTTATAAACCTGATCGCCCAACCGGTCGCCGCGGGTAAGTGTTTCTTGGCTTGATGGCGACTCCGTAAATGGCATCTTAAAAATCCTTGCGGTCCCTGGATCGGTCGAATGTTGGCATGTCGAACCGCATATACCGCACCAGGGAACCAACTTCCATACCATACACAAAGCGGTGCAATGTCCATTTCCAGGAAGTGCCATTGGATTAAATAGTAATGAGGTGAGGGTGCTCACCTCATTAGGAAGTTATTCTATTGTCAAGGCGCTTTCAAATACGTGCCGTAATTGTTTTGACACTGTAATATGAGCGCAGCGCTTCGAGCCCTTTCTCTCGACCAAATCCGCTGTTCTTGGTTCCTCCGAAAGGTGTTTCGACACCGCCGGCAAAGAACTGATTGATGAAAACCTGTCCTGCCGAAATGTGCTTGCCAAAGCGCAATGCTTTCGCAACATCTTTTGTGTAAATGCCCGCGACCAAACCGAACGAGGTTCCTTCCGCAAGTTCACAAGCATGGTCAAAATTCTCGGCAATTTGCACAGTAAGGACGGGGCCGAAAATTTCTTCCTGGACGCATTTGGTGGATGCATCTTTGGCGAGAAGGAGAGTTGGTTCGAAGAACCAGCCTCCTAAGTCGATGGGATGTGCAATCTTTCCGCCCGTTAAAAGCTCTGCGCCAGCCGAGACGGAATCCTTGACGATGCCTTCAATCTTGAAGAGTTGCTGCTTGGTTATGATCGGCCCAAGGTCCGGGTTGTCGAGGCCACGGCCGAATGTAAAGGATTTTATCTTCTTGATGAGTTTATCCAGGAACGCATCGGCGCAACCGCGCTCGATCACGAGGCGCGATCCAGCCGAGCAAACCTGACCGGCATTGGTGAAGATTGCTTTCAGAACACCTTCCAATGCAGCATCCTGATCCGCATCGTCAAGCACGACCACGGGGGATTTGCCGCCGAGTTCCAGCGTTACGGATGCGACGTGAGAGGCGGCTGCCAGCATAACGGTCTTGCCGGTTTCCACCGAGCCGGTAAACGTCACATGCGAAATATCAGGGTGTTGCGTCAACGCAGACCCCGTTGTTTTGCCCGGACCGCAGATGACGTTTACAACACCTGCGGGAATGCCTGCCTTTTCCAGATAATCAGGCAGCATGAGTGCGGTCAGGGGTGTCTGTTCCGCAGGTTTTATGATGGCAGTGGCGCCTGCTGCCAGAGCCGGAGCAAGCCCTCGTGCAGTCGTGACCAGGGGAAAATTCCAAGGGATAATATGGGCTGTCGCGCCAATCGGTTCATGCAATGTGAATGAAACAAAGTCGGGACCGAGTGGAATCGTGTCGCCCTGCAGTTTGTCGGCAATGCCGCCATAATATTCAAAATAGCGCGCGGATGTTTCTATATCTCCTTTTGCCTCACGAAGAGGCTTTCCACTGTCGAGAGATTCGACTTTTGCAAGGCGCTCCGCGTCTGCACGTATTTCCTGCGCTACCCGGATCAGCATCCGGCTGCGCTCCGCTGGCGTAACTGCGGCCCAATCTCCCTTAAGCGCTGCTTTGGATGAAGCCACTGCTTCGTCTACGGTAGTGGCATCCGCGATGGGAACATCACAGATCACTTCACCACTGGCCGGATCATAAGTTGGATGTTTTTCGCCCGAAAGCGTAGAGCGGGTGCCATTGATATAAGGATCCAATGGGATGCCTTCGAGAAATGCGTGATTGGTCATGGATGTTCCTTTTGGTCTAGCACGTTGATTTCATCGGGTTCGTGCGCCGGCCCTGCATTCATATCTGCCGCAAGGCTACTGAGGGGGACGGGTTTTAACGGCGGTCGCGCACGCGGGTGATGCGATTGGGGAGCGGCTGTCAGCCCGAGAAGGGATGAAGCGGCGTGGAGACAGTTGCGTCCCTGGCAGCGTCCCATCCCAAGTCTGCTGGAAACTTTGAGGGCGTTGAGGTGTCCGTGTCGAGCGCTGGGGTGTAAAGCAAGCTGACCAAGGGTGAGTTCCTCACACCGGCAGATAATTGTTTCCGACGTAGCCGCCGCCAAGGGGACCGGACGTGCATAAGCAAGGTTGAGGGAGCGGCGATATTTATCGAGCCGCTCATAGCGCGCATTGAGGGAACGGGGCGGTGACTTTTGAAGAATAGCATGTGCCGCGATGGCGCCTTCGAGGATGGCGATTTCAGCACCTCCAATTCCGGCACCATCTCCGATGGCGTACACACTCTCAACATTTGTCTGCAGACGTTCATTTCGAATGGGCACCATACCGTTTAATTCTGGTCTGACCTCCATTTGACAGCCCATCACCCTCGCTGTTTCAGATCCAGGGATAAGTCCATAACCAAGCACGAGAACATCGGCTTCAATCCATTGGCATTGCTCAATTACAGGGCGGCCGTCCGCTCCTATGGGCGCGATGGCAAGTTTTTCGAGCTTGCCGTCTCCTTTGGCTTCACAGATCATCCAGCCAGTCTTGAAACGTGCCCCTGATCGCAGCATTCGCCACCGATAGCCGATTGCCTTGGCAAGAATGTCAGGTGCTTTGGATATACCGCTAATTGCGGATGCGACCAGATTGATGTCTGTTTGTGCTTCTACTATTGCTGCGATATCGGCACCTGCTGCAATCATTGTAGCGGATGCAACGAGCACAAGCGGACCATTACCTGCGACCACCATCCTTTCGGTCGGGACAAGTCCGTGGGCTTTTGCAAGATTGAGGCATCCGCCAGCCGATATCACGCCCGGGAGGGTCCAGCCCGGAAACGGCAGCGATTTTTCCTGAGCACCGGTGGCGATAACGATGGATGATGCCTGAATGCGCCCGCTCTGCGTTGGTCCAGCATAGGCAACGGTTTTCTGCGAAGGCATGCCCCACACTGTCGTGTTCGGCATATAGCTGACATTTGAGCGCGACAAAACGCGTGCAAGCGTGTCAAAGCGTTCCTTGTCGCGTAGCAGGCGTGACTTGCGGTCGGCTTGAAACCCGTGGGGCAACTGCTTGAAATACTGGCCGCCAGCGGCCTGATTGTCGTCCAGAATGATGATCTGCCTACCAGTATCCGCCAGATGCGATGCACAGGAAAGGCCGGCGGGTCCTGCGCCGATGATAACGACAGGATTGCTCATTTTGTTTCTGGCTCGCTCTTTTGCAATCTGTCGGCAAAGGAAATCACCAGGCCGTCGCTGAGCGGATAACTGCAACCGCGCACGACACCTTTTCCTTCCACATGAACTGCACATTCCCAACAAAGACCCATGCCACAATAATATCCGCGGGCTTCGTTTTTCATACGCGTGCGCCGCATTGCCAAAACACCGGCTCGCATCATGGCTGACACGATGTTTTCCCCCGCAAAGCCGGAATAGGATTGCCCTTCGAACGTAAAATTAATGGCAGGCTGGCAATGGGTCACACCATCTATGAAACGCATTCTAGGCGACATTGGAGAACCTTCCTGGATCGAAGAGATTGATCGGTCTGGAAGTGCTGCCGTCCATGATCAATTCTGCCAGCAATTGCCCCATGAGAGGCCCGAGTGTAAAACCGCCTCTTGCACATGCTGCGCAGTAAATATCGTTATGGCCAGGCAGGAGGCCAAGATATGGGTATGAATCCGGTGTCACGCCTTCATATCCGGCCCAACTGCGAATGACGTTAAGTGGACCCAGTCCAGGAATAACCTGCAATGCGAGGCGAAAATTATGGACCAACTGATCATAGTCGAGGTCTTTTCGCATATCATCGATCGTGCCGATACCCTGCCAGCCGCCGCCGATCAGGCAGCTTCCGTTGGATACCTGTTTCAGGGTGAGGATTCCGCGCGCATGCGTGACGATATTGGCCATGATCGTACGAGGCGTAGGTTCTGTCACGGAGACCATATTGACGTCGAGCGCAATCGGCAGCTTCACGCCGACCATTGCGGCTAGCTGAGAGGACCATGCGCCGGATGTTATGGCAAGTTTGTCAGCCCGGAATTCACCCCGGCTCGTTGCGATGCGCAAAAAGCTATCGCTGCTTATCGCTGTGACCACAGCATTTTCAATAATGACGACACCTGCCGCCTCAGCAGCGCGCCGCAGAGCCGGACCAACGAGTGTCGGGCTTGCAAAACCATCATTAGGGGAGAATGTCGCAGCGACACATTGCGATGATATCCAGGGCGCGCGGTTGCGCAATTCGTTCTGGTTGAGCCTTTCAACCTTCAGGCCAAGGGATTGCTGCTCATAGGATACGCGGTAGAGCCGCTCGGCTTCCGTTTCCGTCATGGCGACCTTGTATCCGCCATCACGACGAAGCCCGATCTCTGCGCCTAGACGTCGACCAAGCTGTTCCCACAGTTCCCATGCCCAAAGTGTGTAAGGGACGAGTGCCGGCAGCTTGTTTTGAACGGCCAGTGAACCGGCATTTACCGCCGAAGCTTCCGACCATGAGCGCGAGCGATCCAATACAATGACCGATTTTCCCGCTTCCGCGAGCGTCAATGCGCAGAACAGTCCGAAAAAGCCTCCGCCAATTATCACCACCTGCGCATTGCGGATCGGGACGTCTGCACTCGGGCTGTTGTCCAAGTTGTGCATGGGTTGTTGTATCATTGCGCCCGCCGTCGAACGCGACCCGGGCGTGCGTCGCGTGCATAGTCACGTACATAATTATTCAATGCGTGCTGTGATGAATCGAGGTCTGCGACGATCGCTGCGCGCAATGCAGCCGGATCGCGGCGAGCGGCTGACTCGATAATGGCTTCGTGGCGCCGATGATCGGTTCGCTCTCTTTGAAGCGTAGGATACATGTGTCGCAGTGAAGGGCCAATCCTGAGCCAAAGACCTTCGGCGAATTTCAAGCGCACGGGTAGGTCCGCTCTTTGATAGATGTGGAAATGAAACTGTGCATTGAGCCGTAAAGCTTCCTTGAAATTTTCCATATCCAGTGCATCGAGATAGATTTCATGGGTTCTGGCCAGAAACGCCGTATCATCGTCGGTGAGCAAAGGTGCTGCTGTGGCCGCCATATCCCCCTCCAAAACGCGCCGAATATCGAAAATTTCTTGGATCTCTGGCTCGGTCCGGTTGGGCACGATAATCGCGTTCTTGTCCGTCAGGTGGAGCACGCCTTCGGAAACGAGGCGCTGGATCGCTTCTCGGACCGGGGTGACACTGACACCCATCTCATCAGCATTCTGCCGAATGGTGACGCGCTCCTCAGGTGCAAAGGAACCCGAAAGAATTGCACGGGTGAGTTGCCGGTAAATTTGTTCGGCCAGTGTGTCTCCCCGTATGGGGTATGAAGGCGACTTAGAACTCCCTGATAACATTTTCATCCTTGACATATATTTGATGTTCGAAATACGATATATCAAATTGTGGCAAAGTCAAGAAGGAGAGAGTGCGGATGACGAAGGTTAATTGGAGTGGAGTGTTGCCGGCTTTGGCGACCCCGTTTGCCCCTGATGGCAGCGTAGATAAGGAAAAGTTACACTCCCTCATTGATCTCCTCTTTTCGGAAGGTGTATCAGGGCTTGTGGTGGGTGGCAGCACCGGCGAATATTATTCGATGACACCGGCGGAGCGCGCTGAGCTTTTTGAAACAGTTTTCAGCCATGTTGCCGGGCGAGGCACGTTGATCGCTGGCGTTTCATCGACAAATCACGCCGAAACACTCGACCTGACTCGAGCTGCAAAGCAGACCGGCTATGATGGTTGCATGGTATTGCCGCCGGTCTATTGCCTGCCCACGCCTTCCGAAATTGTAAAGGTCTTCGAAGAGGTCGCAGGCATCGGTCTTCCGGTCATGGTTTATAATAATCCGGCTCGTGTCGGGGTTGCCTTGTCTCCGGCGCTGACTATCAAGCTTTCCAGCATTCCAAATGTCGTCGCCTATAAGGAAAGCGCCCGCGATCTTTATGCGGTTTCAGAGCTTTATTATGCAACGCGTGACGAGATTTCGCATTTTGCAGGGCTTGAGCCTTATGGCAGTGCGCTTCTGTCCCGAGGGGCCAAAGGTATTGTTTCGACGATCTCCAATGTCTGTGCCCGCGAAGTCGTGAACTATTACAAGGCATTCCAGGATAAAGATCTGGATGCATTATCACGCAATCAGCAAGTGATTGATGAAATCTATCATCTTCTGGGGCAATCAGGGTTGGCAAATTTCGCCTTTGTTAAAGGCGCTATGACGGCTCTCGGGCGTCCGGGCGGGCTTACGCGCGCGCCGCACGTCATGCCTGATGAGGCACAGATTCGAAAAATCGGTGCGGCTATCGAAGCCATTTATAATCGGGCAGGGATTGAACGCACAAAAAGGTAAGCATTTTCCGCAGATTGGAACGAAAGACTCAACTCAAAAAAGGGGAATTCCAATGCGTATTACAGTTCTAAAATCAATGATTGCAGCGACGGTTTTAAGCGTTGCCGCTACGAGTCTGGCATCAGCAGATCCGGTATGGGACCGGATCGAAACTTCTGGCAAGATCGTTTGCGGAGCCATTCCCAACGACAAGGTCGGGTCATGGCAGGATCGTGCTTCCGGTCAATGGGAAGGCTATGAGGTCGATTTGTGCAGGGCTATGGCCGCTGATCTGAGCAAGGAAATGGGCAGGACGATTGAGCCCCAGTTTCGGGAAACCAGCTGGAAAACAGTTGTTCTGGATGTGCAATCAAACAAGATCGATATCTGGCCGGGTATGAGTGCGACACCGGAACGCGAGAAAGCCCTGTCAATGGTTGGCCCTATTTATGGCTTGGCCTTTTGCGGTGTTTCAAGCAAACAATTCAAATCTGGCGCGAGCTGGGAAGAGTTGAACAAACCCGAAGTTCGTATCGCGACGGTTACCGGCACCAGCATCGAGAGCGCTTTTAAGAAATTCGCGCCGAATGCGACACACATAACGCTGGCAGAATATTCAGAAGTCGCTATGGCCGTGCAATCGAACCGCGCTGACATTATGGGCGCGGATGCGCTGCGCTGTCTCAATGTCCTTCAAAGCGCGAAGAATGCTTTTGGAGATATCGTCTTCCCCACACCTGTCCAATCCATGGGATCTTCGGCAGGTGTCTTGAAAAGCGCCGATCGTCTCAGCGCGTGGTTGAAGTCATGGTCGGAGCAAAAGCAGGCTTCCGGTGAAATAAAGGCAATCTTTCTAAAAGTGCTGGCACAAGCCGGTTTCGATACGAGCGTGATACCTCCCGAAGTGCAATTCTAGGGGTTTGGACCCTGGCCGGGTCTACGGCCACCATTCTCGCGCGAACAATCGAGGTGCACGACATTGACCTATGAATTTGACTGGTCCGCAGTATGGGACCCCAGTGCGTGGATTGACGCAATCCTTATAACGGTCGCCTATGGTGTGGCGACCACTATCGCCGGTCTTGTGCTTGGCCTGGCACTTGGTCTTCTCCTCATTAGCCGTTTTTGGGTGGCAAGGCAGGCAGTCTCCCTCTTCATCGGTGTTTTCCGTTGTACGCCGGCCCTTATACAGATTGTCTGGTTCTACTATGCCTTCCCCATGGCGCTTGATATCACCATGCCCGCCTGGCTTGCAGCAAGCTGTGGTCTGACCCTTTATATGGCGGCGTTCTCGGCTGAGATCTTTCGTGGCGGTATTCAGTCTATCGAGCGAGGACAGTGGAACGCCTGTCGATCACTGTGCATGTCCCACTGGCAGACGATGACATATGTGATCCTGCCGCAGACCTTTCGGCGGATGACGCCGGCAATCGTCAATCAATCCATCATTCAGTTCAAGAATACCTCTCTTCTGTCGGTTGTAGCCGTCCATGATCTGATGTTCACGGCTTCAGCGCTTACGTCGGAAACCTACCGCCCATTGGAGGTCTATACGTTTGCGGCCCTCCTTTACATCGCATTAATTTGGCCCCTGGCATCGCTCGCACACTTCGCAGAGCGTCGATTTGACAGCAGGAGCGCTCACTGATGTCCGCATTCATTGAAGTTCAATCGCTTCGCAAGGTTTACGGGGATAGCGTTGTCGCTGTCGATGATGTCAGCATGACACTTGAAGAGGGGCGCACTGCAGCCATTATTGGCTCCAGTGGCTGCGGTAAATCTACATTTCTGCGCTGTCTCAATCTTCTGGAGACGCCAACGTCCGGTACGATGCGGATTGGTGCCAATAGCGTCGGTTTCTCTGAAGGGGAAATGAAAAGTGGAAAACAACAGTCGTTTGGATTTCGAAAATCCATGGCGATGGTGTTCCAGAGTTTTGATTTGTTCCCGCATCTGACGTCGAGACGCAATATTACTTTGGCGCCCATGCTTGTGAATGGCCTGTCGCGTGAAGAAGCGGAAGAAATAGCGACGAGCTTGCTCGATCGCGTGGGACTTAGCCATCGGGC
Source organism: Rhizobiaceae bacterium (assembly GCA_032057925.1). Classification (GTDB taxonomy): domain Bacteria; phylum Pseudomonadota; class Alphaproteobacteria; order Rhizobiales; family Rhizobiaceae; genus Brucella. The sequence goes on along the minus strand of DAMCEK010000005.1, from coordinate 193,180 downwards.
CGATGCTTATCCGGGGCAATTGTCCGGTGGGCAGGCGCAACGTGTCGCCATTGCACGCGCCTTGGCCATGAATCCTCGTGTTCTGCTCTTTGATGAGGCGACTTCAGCTCTCGATCCCGAACTTGTTGGAGAGGTTCTTGCAGTCATCAAGGAACTGGCGAAAGAAGGGCGAACACTTCTTGTTGTCACGCACGAACTCGCCTTTGCGCGAGACGTGGCAGAAACCCTATACTTTTTCGATAAGGGGCGCATTTTGGAACAGGGTAAACCTGCCGAAATGTTCGAGAATCCGAAAACAGAACGCCTGTCTTCATTCCTGGAAAGATTTCACCGTGCATAGTCCAGATCAACTGAGCCGTTATGTGGATGGAGAACAGTCATGTCTCGTGTTGCCTATGTAAATGGTGACTTCGTTAAACTCGAAGATGCACGTATTTCAATCCTGGATCGCGGGTTCCTCTTTGCGGACGGTGTATATGAAGTAACGGCCGTGCTTGATGGTCGGCTGGTCGATAATACCGCACATCTCGAACGATTGCTAAGATCGTGCTCGCAGATTGGGTTGGTGCTTCCGTTCGATCTGCCAAAACTCGAGAATCTGCAGAACGAAGTCATCACGCGAAATGCGCTTTGCAGCGGTGTTATTTATCTGCAGGTCACACGGGGCGCGGGGGAGCGTAATTTTCTACCGCCACACACACCCAGTCCGAGCCTGATCATGTTTGCGCAAGAGAAGGATATTCTTGGCGCCAAAGGAGCAATCCAAGGAATTTCCGTAAAGACCGTTGAAGATATCCGTTGGCATCGTCGCGACATCAAGACCATCGGTTTATTGGCTCAATCCCTGGCGAAACAGGTTGCCGCAGAAGCGGGGTGTGACGAAGCCTGGATGACTGAAGGTGGCGTTGTCACCGAAGGTGCATCCTCTTCCGCCTTTATTATTACCCGTGAGAATGTGCTTCTTACCCAGCCGGATTCTCAAAACGTTTTACCCGGCTGCACCGCGAAGGCAATTTTCAGATTGGCATCAGAAACTGGACTTCGCATAGAACGGCGCCCTTTTAGCGTGGATGAGGCCGTAAAAGCAAAGGAAGCATTTGTGACCAGTGCCTCCGTTTTCGTTCAGCCGGTTATCAGGATTGATAATAGCCCTGTCGGCAACGGTATGCCGGGCGAACTTACGCTTCGGCTTCGCGAAATTTATATCGAATTTGCACGTCAATATTAGAATAATGGTGACCGCGCCGTAACGAAGATACTCGATAGTTCGAAGCTCCATCTCTCAAAAACCAGATTTCGAAAGGAGGAAAAATGAAGATTGTTGTCCCTGTTAAGCGGGTTGTTGATTACAACGTGAAGGTTCGCGTTAAGGCGGATGGATCTGGCGTTGAACTCGCGAATGTCAAGATGTCAATGAACCCGTTTGATGAGATTTCGATTGAGGAAGCTCTTCGGCTCAAAGAGGCGGGCAAGGCACAAGAAGTGATTGTCGTATCGATCGGTCCCGCCAAGGCGGAAGAGACGTTGCGTACGGCATTGGCGATGGGGGCTGACCGGGCGATACTCATTGAGACGGATGAAAATGTAGAACCATTGGCTGTGGCCAAGCTTTTGAAGGGGGTTGTGGAAGCGGAACAACCCGAACTTGTCATTGTGGGCAAGCAGGCTATTGACGACGATAGCAATCAGACTGGCCAGATGTTGGCGGCTTTACTGAAATGGGGACAAGCGACGTTCGCTTCCAAGATCGAACTCGGCTCGGATTTGGTCCAAGTCACGCGCGAAGTTGATGGAGGGCTGCAGACTGTGGAGGTGAAGCTGCCCGCTGTGGTGACTTCCGATCTGCGTCTCAACAATCCGCGATATGCCTCTCTTCCGAATATCATGAAAGCCAAGAAGAAGCCTCTGGACAAGAAAAGCCCAGCCAGTTTTGGCGTCGATATCGCACCGCGCCTCAAAGTGTTGAAGACAGAGGAACCGGCTGGTCGCAAGGCAGGTGTCAGGGTTGCAAATGTTGAAGAACTGATGTCGAGCCTGAAAACTGCCGGTATTTTTTGAGGAAGATCGTGCCTTAGGAAGGTAAACGCCGTCTGGTCGCTTTTCCTTTCACATCGCATTTTATGCCTCGTCTGGGTAATGGCCTCTAACCACTTTCAACGAAGGCTGACGAATTTCTGGGAAAAATTTGAAAGGATTTATCCGATGACTACTCTTCTTCTAGCAGAACACGATAATGTCAGTCTTTCCGATCAGACCGCGAAAGCGCTGACAGCAGCAAAGGCAATCGGCTCCAATATTCATGTACTGGTGGCAGGCTCTGGCGCTCAAACTGTCGCGAATGAAGCAGCAAAGCTTGACGGAGTTTCAAAGGTATTTTTTGCTGACGACGTATGTCTCGCCAATGGTCTTGCCGAAACATTGGCGGATCTGATCGTTGGCCGTTCTGATGGGTATGATGTCATCATTGCGGCAGCAACGGCAACAGCCAAGAATGTGTTGCCGCGCGTGGCAGCCCTTCTTGATGTCATGCAGATTTCCGACATTGTCGAGGTGGTGGCTCCCGATACTTTCAAGCGGCCAATCTATGCCGGCAACGCTGTTCAAACCGTACAGGCCAGCGACAGCAAAAAAGTCATTACCGTACGTACTGCGTCCTTTGGCGCGACAGCAACAGGCGGTTCAGCATCAATAGAGTTGATTTCTGTACCCGCTTCTTCAGGCCTTTCACGCTTTGTATCCGACGCTATTACCTCATCGGAGCGCCCCGAACTGACCTCGGCCAAGATCGTTATTTCAGGCGGACGAGCGCTGGGGTCGGCAGAGAAATTCCAGGAAGTTATTCTGCCGGTTGCGGACAAACTCGGTGCCGCGGTTGGCGCAAGCAGGGCCGCAGTTGATGCGGGTTATGCTCCCAATGACTGGCAAGTGGGGCAGACCGGCAAGGTTGTTGCTCCTGATCTTTACATCGCTGCCGGTATTTCCGGCGCCATCCAGCATCTGGCAGGCATGAAGGATTCAAAAGTCATCGTAGCAATCAACAAAGACGAAGAAGCGCCGATCTTCCAAGTCGCCGACTACGGTCTCATTGGAGATATCTTCGAAATCCTACCTCAGCTCGAAAAGGCACTATAGCCATAGGAAGGCAAGTAACCTTGATGCAAAAAGGGATAGAGCTCTATCCCATTTCAAGTCTTATGGCGGTGTGTTGCCCTTCTGACGGGTAGGCTCCTTTATCTGACGCCAGCCGCTTTCAGCTTCATCCGTCTATGAATTTAACCCTTCACAAGCTTTTTGAACAACTCAGGAAACTTGACAGATATTCGATATCTGGAATACGATATATCAAAATAAGGCAAGCATAATTCGCGTTCATCGCGTGCTGCCTAAACGGACTGCGGTCTGGAAAAGGGGAATATTGGAATGGCGAGCTACGAAGCATTACTGCAACCATACAGACTTCGTGATCTCACTTTGAAAAACCGTATTGTCAGTACGGCACATGCGCCAGGTTACGGCGTTCAATCGTTGGCGGGGGAGCGCTACCGTCTCTATCATGAAGAAAAGGCAAAGGGAGGCGTCGCATTGACCATGATTGGTGGGTCGAGCGCCGTGTCGCTAGATTCCACCGCGCCTTTCGGTCAATTGACGCTCGCGGAAGACAGGGCCATTCCACATATAAAATCGCTGGTTGACGCCGTTCATGCCTATGACACAGCCGTTTTCTGTCAAATATCACATCCCGGACGACGCGGAAGATGGGACACGGGTTCGTGGATGGCGCCAGTTGCTCCATCTCCGGTACGAGAGGCGCAGCACCGGTCGTTTCCACGCCAGATGGAAGCTTGGGATTTTGAAAGAATATTGCAGGATTTCTATGAAGCTGGACAACGTGCCGAAGCTTCAGGACTGGATGGAATTGAACTTCTTTTCGGTGGCGGGCAAATCGGCCTGCAATTCCTGTCACCTGCCGTCAATAAGCGGGATGATGAATATGGCGGAAGTATCGAAAATAGGTTGCGCTTCCCTTTGCAGATCATAGAGGCGGTTCGGCGTGGGCTTGGAGACAGGCTTGTACTCGGTGTGCGAATGACCGCTGACGAATTTTTTGATGCAGGTATCGACCAACAGCAAAGCCTGGAAATTGCCAAGGCGTTTTCAGCTTCAGGTTCGGTAGACTACCTGAATGTTATGGCTAGCACAGTGTATGACTGGAGGACAGCCTCGCTGTCCATGCCTGGCATGGGAACGCCACTGGCTCCTTATCTCTCGATGGCCGGCGCTATCAAAGCGGCCATTTCCATTCCGGTTTTGCATGCCAATCGCATTATCGATCTCTCCACGGCGGCGCGCGCGATCGAAGAAGGCATCATTGATCTTGTCGGCATGACACGCGCACATATCGCCGATCCACATATCGTCCGTAAACTGATCGAGCGCCGTGAAAGTGACATTCGCCCCTGTGTCGGCGCAAATTATTGCATCAGCCGCATCTATGCAGGTGGAGAAGCTCTCTGCCTTCAAAACGCGGCTACCGGACGTGAAAGCAGCGTTCCACATGTGATAACGCGTAGCGATAGACAAAAGCGCGTTGTTGTGGTCGGCGGCGGACCAGCCGGGTTGGAAGCAGCACGTGTCTCTGCAGAGCGAGGCCATACGGTCACACTTATCGAAGCGGAGCCTCAACTGGGCGGTCAGGTCAATTACGCGGCGAAGGTAAACTGGCGTGTAGATCTTCAGACTGTTACGCAATGGCTGGAGGACCAGTGCCGCAAGCTTGGCGTTGATATCTGGCTTGGATATATGGCCGATGCCGAAATGGTTGCGCGGTTTTCTCCCGATATTGTCGTTATTGCGACAGGGGGGTATCCCAATGTAGGTGAGATAGAGGGGGCTGAACATAGCTATAGCACATGGGACATTCTTAGCGGTCGTGTTCCTCTTGGCGAACGTATTTTAATGTTTGACGATCAGGGATCTGATTCAGGTATCAGTTGCGCTGACTATCTTTCTCAGGCGAAGAAAACGCTGGAAGTCGTGACGCCGGAACGCCATGTCGGGGTTGAGGCCGGCGCATATAATTTCGCAATTTACTTGTCGCATCTTTACAAGAATGGCGCCAAGATTACACCGGATCGACGCCTGAAACGTATCGAGCGCAACGGGAATGGCCTGCGAGCCATTCTGCGAAATGAATACACGCTTGAGCAGGAAGTTCGCGATGTTGATATGGTCGTCAGCGACTGCGGTACATTGCCAAATGATGATCTCTATATCGAATTGAAAAACAATTCGAGTAATTCGGGGGCTGTCGATTATCGAGCCTTGCTTGGTGGCAAACGGCAGACGATAGTCTCCAATCCTAATGGAGAATACATGCTGTTTAGGGTCGGTGACGCCGTTGCAAGCCGAAATATTCATGCGGCACTCTATGACAGCCTGCGACTTTGCAAAGATTTCTGAACAGCTCGAATATAGTGGCTTCTTTTCAAATCTTCTCAAGAAAGGCAGTGAGGGTCGGCGGAGAATATCCTGCTAATTTGATTATGTCGCGATGAGAAGGATTAGTCAGGCTTATGAACACCATGAGCCGATCTAATGGCAGCGCTTTTGTCAGTATGGCGGCAGTGAATTTTGAGATTGAACGCGAGACAGGACCTAACCCGTTTTAGGACAGGTGCTGGTGGAACCTATGCGTTCAAAGATACGGGTGGCCTCAAGATAAAATGGCAATAGAGGATAAGCGCCAAGTGGTAGGCCAAGGTTATTTCTCGCGCAGATACATCGACGTGCGTGACCTTTAATTTTCTGTTCGGCCCTTTCTATTTTCAAGCGCAAGAAAGATGGCTAGATATGAATGGTCCCCAGCTAAAGGACCATAAGTGGAAAATTCCCGTTTCGAATGGCCTGACTTAAAGGGGCACGTCAATTGTCAAACGGCACGTGCAATATCGACGGCTTCGCATCGCTGCTGTTGATGCGGCAAAGCGACCATCTTTCCCCATAGCTGCGTGCAGCTTAGCACCGATATATCCAAGTTGATCGGTTCAGGCGCTGATGCTGTTCTAGCGGAGCCCGCCTTCTTTGGGTATTAGCCTTGGAAGGTGGACCCAGCGCTTAACATTTAGCCCAACTTGCCGTAATTCTCGCTCACGAAAGCGGTCGAAAATTTTCCGCTGGCAAGATCTTCTTTCAAAAGGTCTTGACTGCGTTCCTGTGGGTGGCCATAGCCGCCTGCACCCGGTGTTTCTATCACTGCTGCCATTTCCGGCGTAAGCAGAATACGATTTGCTTTGGAAGGCAGACTTTCTTCGCCGCCCTTTCCGTCGCGCCTCAAGAACCGTCCTGGCTTGCCCGCACCGCCACCAAAAATGCCCCACGGTCTGTTGCGGAAACGTTCGCCGACGCCGTTGAATTCACAATCGTGCCCCACGGGGCTGATGGTGCGTCGAATGCCTAGCCCGCCACGGGATCGGCCTGCGCCGCCTGAATCTTCTACCAGCGCATATTCGTCGACGCGCAGGGGATATTCGATCTCGATTGCTTCGACAGGAAGGTTCGACGTATTGGTGATATTGACCTGCACGCCGTCCTTGCCATCCTTGGTTGCGCGAGCGCCCATGCCTCCACCAAGCGTTTCAAGATAGATATATTGCTTGTTGGTGCGCGGATCGATACCAGCGAAAACCGCACTGGTGTTTGCACCGTTGGCCGCTCCAATTGCCTGATCGGGCAATGCATCTGCCAAAGCGCCAATCACAATATCGACGACGCGCTGACAGGTATTTGCGCGCAATGCCACCGAAGCAGGTGCCACGCAGTTCATGAAGGAACCCAGCGGCGCGCGAATTTCGATTGTGTCGAAAATGCCCTGATTGTTCGGAACTTCCGGATCGAGAAGTGCCTTCAATGAATAGCAGACCGCAGACTGGGTCGCATTGAGCGTCAGATTGAAATTGCCGGGCACTTGCTTATCTGTGCCTTCAAAATCAAAGATGATCTTTTCGCCGGATTTGTGGATGACGAGATTGATCTTGATATCCTCTGTACCAGCTCCGTCATCATCCATGAGATCGGAGAAAGCATAGTCGCCATCCGGCAGTTTGGCGATTGCGGTGCGCATGCGCAGATTGGTGCGCTCTATGATGTCGTCAAAGACCGCTTCCATATAATCGGCGCCGTGCCGCGTCATGAATTCCTGGAGTCTCCGCTCTCCCAGACGGGCTGCTGCAACCTGCGCATTGAGATCGCCTTTGCGTTCTTCTGGAAGGCGCATGTTCAAAAGCAGGAGCCGCATCATGTCATCCTGCAACACGCCCTTGTCATAAAGGCGCACGATCGGGATGCGCAGCCCTTCCTTGTATATCTCGTCAAGCCCACCGGACATCGATCCGACCGCAGCCCCACCAACATCGGCATGATGCACGATATTGGCGACAAAGCCGACCAGACGACCATCGCCAAAGACCGGCATGGCCAGATTGATATCGGGAAGATGTGTTCCGCCCGCCACATGCGGATCGTTGCCGATGAAGACATCGCCCGGCGCAATCGTATCGCCATATTGATCGAGAATGTGCTTCATCAATCCGGCCATTGAAGCCAGATGAATTGGCAGGGCATATTCTGCCTGTACTACCAGCCGTCCCTTCGCATCCGCTATGGCTGTCGAATGATCGTGCCGCTCCTTGATATTGGTGGAAAAAGCGCTGCGCATGATGGTGATGAAGCACTCGTCGGTAACGGACTTCAATCCGTTCCAGCTGATTTCGAGCGCGATGGGGTCAAGGCTTGTTTTAGTGGGCATCGTCTATCTCCAAAATGAGGCTGAGCGCTTGATCGACAGTCAGACTGGCCCATGGTGGCACCACAGTTGTGGAATCAAACTGCGTGATGATGGCTGGCCCCTGGATATGAAAGCCTGCAGGCAGCGTATTGCGCGCGTAAAGCGGTGTCGAGACCGGTGCCTGTTCGTCAAACCAGACATCATGATACTCTGTCGCTTCAGCCTTACCATTAGGCGCGCTCAGGATTGGAGCCGCCTGACTAAGGCGCACGACCGCCTTCATACGAATATTCATAATCTCGATGGGGGCCTCGCGGTCCACGTGACCATAGCTGCGCTGATGCGCTTCAAAGAAGGCTTCCTTCAATGCATTGGTATCGGGCAGTTTCGGTGCTTCACCGGGCTGGTTGATATTGACCGGCAGCTCGTAGTTCTGGCCAACATAGCGCATATCAAGCGTCAGCAACTGATAGGCATCTTGTGCACCGCTGGCCTCCCCGGCAGTCCAGTTGCGCGCCTGCTCATCGAGCTGGGCAACGGCGGCCTCCATTGCGTCAAGAGGGCCATCCAACGGCGTGCGCGAGGTAAAAACAAAATTCTCCTGCAAGTCGGCCTCGATCAGGCCTTCCGCACACAGAATGCCGGGCGATATCGGAACCACAATCCGCTTGATGCCTAACGATTTTGCCACATCTGCCGCGTGAAGCCCGCCTGCACCACCAAATGGCATCAACGCAAAATCGCGAGGATCGTGACCCTTTTGGGTCGAAACGGCGCGAATAGCGCGCGTCATATTCGAAGAAACAATACCGCAAATTCCCAATGCAGCCTTGATCGCCGACATTCCAAGCGGTTCGGCAATGGTTTCGATGGCCTGCAACGCCTTGTCGCGATCAATCAGCATCTCACCGCCAGCAAGCGAGGCTGGCAGACGCCCAAGAACCACATTGGCATCCGAAACGGTCGGCTTGGTGCCGCCCTCGCAGTAACAGGCCGGCCCCGGCACAGCACCTGCACTTTCCGGCCCAACCTTCATGAGACCGTCAGGGCCGATATGGGCGATCGATCCGCCGCCCGCGCCCACTGTATGGATATCGACCATCGGCAAACGGATGCGGAAACCCGCAATATCGCGCACATGTGCGATTTCCGTTTGTCCATTTCGGATCAGGCAGACATCTGTGCTGGTACCGCCAATATCAAGCGTGATGATATCGTCAATCGAGGATTTGGCACCGGCCGCAGCAGCACCGACCGCACCCGCAGCGGGACCTGACAATGCGGTTCGAACCGGAAATTCCAGCGCCTTGTCGACTGACATCAAGCCGCCGCTCGACTGAAAAATACCGAATTTGGCATTGGGGGCTGCTTCGCCGATCGCCTTTTTCAAACGATCCATGTAACGCCCGACTTCGGGCTGAAGAAATGCATTGATCAACGTTGTCGAAAACCGTTCGAATTCCCGAAATTCCGGCTGAACTTCGCTGGATATCGAAACATACAAGTCAGGCAATTCGGCACGGATGGCTGCGGCAATGCGTTGTTCATGAACCGGGTTGAGGAAGGAGAACAACAGGCAGACTGCGATGCTTTCAACCTGGGGTGCTGATTTGAGTTCCGCAATGAGACGCGCAATCTCGGCATCGGTGAGTTCGGTAATGATCTCGCCACGCGAGCCGATCCGTTCGTTGACTTCAAGACGATTGGCACGCGACACCAGCGGCGCGGGTGCATCTTCCTGCAGGTCATAAATCAAAGGTCGCACCTGGCGTCCGATTTCGACCAGATCGCGGAACCCTTTTGTCGTAATCAGACGGATGGCAGCGCCTTTGCGCTGTAGCAATGCATTGGTTGCAACCGTTGTGCCATGGGCGAAACGGGCAATATCGGCACCGCTGATCCCGCTTTTTTGTTGCAACTCCTTAAGACCTTCGAGGATTGCCCGGGAAGGATCGTCCGGTGTCGATGGGCGCTTATGAATATAGGTCGTGCCATCGTTCAGATCACGCGCTGAAAAATCTGTGAATGTCCCACCGACGTCAACGCCGACAATCCAGTTAGCCATTTCTCTAAACCCACTCTTTTGTAGTTATTGTCCGCCTGATTTGGCTTGCCTTTTATTTTAGTATCCATATTGAATACCGAAATGCAACTAAAATAATATCGTTGACCTCCGTTTATCAGCGAGCGAAGAACGGACGACTATTGTCTTTTCTTATCAGTGTGTTGCGCTTGACCGCTTCCCATTCAACACCGCACTGCGATGCGTTGATAATGGGCGCAGAGAGACACCCGCCAACCCGTTAAAGGCACGAGCGTCGTATCACACATCAACCGCAGAAAACCCTCTCTCGCACCGCTATTCTTCGGAATGAGAGCACCTATGCCTGAGAGGACAGCCGCTCAGGTTGGCAGAACCCGACCCGGGTTCATCCGGTTATCAGGATCGAACAGGGCCTTTATTCCCCGCATCATCTCCAACTCTATTTCCGACTTGTAAGTCTTCATTTCTGCGACGTGCAATGCACCGATGCCATGTTCGGCGCTGAAGGTTCCATTCATTTCGGCAGCAATATCATAGACCGTCTTATAGACGTTCTTGCGCATCTGCTGCTTGTCTTCGATGGCCTCCCAGCGAGATTTCTCAAAGATCACGTTATAATGCAGGTTGCCGTCGCCAATATGGCCCACGATGGCGATTTCCGCTTGCGGAAATGCTGCATCAACCTTCTCCTTGGCGGTCTTAATGAAACGCGGAATATCCCCAATCGGTACGGCAATATCATGCGACATGCCCATACCATATTTCTTGTGCGCTTCTGTCACCGAATGTCTCAAATGCCAGATTGATGCCCTTTGGCCTTCATTGCTGGCGATAATAGCATCGGTGATTTTTCCCTGCTCCATCGCATCGCCAAGCACCTCCTGGAGCTGATCGCTGATATCGACATCTGCACGTGCAGCGATATCCACGAGAAGAAACCACGGCGTATCCTGGTCATAGGGAACATTGATATCGGGAGACATGGTCTTCACGATGCGGACCTCGCTGCCCGATATCAGCTCCATCGCAATAATTGTCGTGTCAAAAGCGCGGCGCAGCGGCTCGGTAAAACTCGTCAGCGCAGCAATATCCTCAAACGAAATGAGCGCAGTCGTCATATGCCCGAAGCTTGGGAACAGCTTTAATGAGACTTTGGTGATAATGCCCAGCGACCCTTCTCCACCGATGAAGAGATGCTTGAGGTCGTAACCTGTATTATTCTTGCGCAGCGTGCGCAGGCCATTCCAGATGCGTCCATCAGGCAGGACGGCTTCCATTCCTAAAACCAGATCTCGCGTATTCCCGTAGCGCAGCACGCTGGTACCACCGGCATTCGTCGACACGTTGCCACCGATCTGGCAACTGCCTTCGGCACCAAGGCTGAGCGGAAAGAACTTGTCGACCTTGGCCGCAGCGGCCTGAATATCGGCAAGAATACATCCGGCTTCCGCAGTGATGGAACTATCCAGCGGATCGACGGAAATTATCTTGTTCATGCGCGATAGCGACAGAACGATCGAAAAACCGGACATATCCGGCACAGCTCCAAGACAGGTGCTTGTATTGCCACCTTGGGGGAACACCGCAACTTTGTGCTTGTGGCAGATCTTTAAGACATCTGCGACTTCTTGTGTCGAGGCTGGCAATGCAACACAAAGGGTCACCCCTTTGGGACGTCCCCAGAAATCCTCGACATAGCCGTCGGTGTCCGTCCCGGTCCTGATGTTCTTGGCACCCAGCCGCGTTTCAATCTCGGCAATTACCTGTTGTCCAGCATCCATTTTTGCGTCCAGTCTGCCTGTCATAAAAAAGCTGGTGTCCTTTCAGACACCAACCGCAAAGCATTACAATGAGGCTTCAAGCGCCTGCATCTGTGGCAGCATCTTTTTGAGCTCTGTCTCGGTCTCAGCGCTTGCGCTGAGCAACGGCAATAATGGCTCACCACAAGGACGTCCGAGAATCCGAAGTGCGGCTTTGAGCGGCACAGGATTGTGCTCGGAAAAGATGAGTTTGAGGAATGGTCTGATCCTGGCATGCAGAGCCAGTGCTTCCTGTGTCCTGTTTGACTGCCCCAGTTCTGTGATCTTGTTCCAGACCTTGGGAATGATGCAGGACGAAGCAAACAGACCGCCCCGCGCGCCAGCCGCAAGATGAAGCGGATAGGCATCCTCATCCCCTGAAAGGATGGATATCTTGTCGCCGGCGGCTTCCATGACGCGCATCTGCAAACCGGTATCGGAATTGCAGGCTTTCATGGCAACGATGCGCGTGGTCTCTCCCAGAGCCTGAACCGTTTCCGCAGTCAAGGCAACACCGGTTCGAAACGGAAACTCATAGAGCATCATATCCGTATCGAGTGTGTCTGAAAGTGCCTTGAAATAATCGATGATACCTTGCTGCGTCGGGCGCGCATAAAAGGGTGTCGTGACGAGAAGGGCATCGGCGCCCGCTTCCAGAATGCGTTTGCCCGCATCAATGGATTCACCAAGCCCCGGCGCAATCACACCGGCAATTGTCGGCACTTTTCCGTCCACGGCTTCTACCGTTGCACGAGCCATGTCGATCTTTTGCTGCCCGCTGAGCGAGATATATTCACCTGTTCCACCGATGGGAGCCAATCCTGTGGCGCCTTGCGAAACAAGATAGCGTGCCAGTTCCTGCACCGATGCGACATCCACCTTGCCGTCTTTGATCGGCGTGGGCGTTGCGGTGACGATCCCCTTGATATTTCTGATATCCATCATCTGTCTCCGTCAGAATTGTTAGCTTTTTGCTTTTCAGTTCGCGTCGCCCAGAACGACCAGATCGTCCGATTCCCATTGCAACTCGATGGGATCGCCAATCTTGTAGCGGTTCTGTAATGGCTGCGAAGTAAGCTTCAGTTTAAAGAGCGTACCGTCAGGCAGGCTGACGCTAAGGGTGGTCATGCTACCAATGAAAGACACACTGACCACGTTTCCAGATACGGTCGACGCGGTTTTCGAAGCGTTCGCATCTGCAAGACGGATTCGCTCAGGCCGCAGCATGACCTCACAATCAGAGCCTGAAGAACGTTTCGGCTGCACCGGCATTTTGAGCACATAACCGCTTGGCAATTTGAGAGCGCCATTGTCCTCAATCTTGCCCGTGAGCAGATTGGACTCTCCAATAAACTGGGCGACGAATTTGTTGACCGGGCGGAAATAAAGATCGTCCGGGGTGCCCAGTTGCTCGATGCCGCCATTGTTCATCAAACAAATGCGATCCGACATGTTCAGGGCCTCTTCCTGATCATGCGTCACATAGATGAAGGTCGTTCCGATTTCCTGATGCAGCGTCTTGATTTCATCCTGCATCTGCTCACGCAAATTTTTGTCGAGCGCGCCAAGCGGCTCATCCATCATGATGATCGATGGCGAATAGACGATGCATCGCGCAATGCCGACACGCTGCTGCTGACCGCCGGATAATTGCTTTGGCTTGCGATTTTCGAAGCCCGCAAGTCCGACACGCTGCAGCGCGTCCATGACCTTGAGCTTTATATCGGCCTTCGGAACACCGCGTATTTTCAACGGGTAGGCCACGTTTTCAAAGGCTGTCATATGCGGCATCAGGGCGTAGTTCTGAAATACCATACCGATGCCGCGTTTGCGCGGTGCTTCGTTGGTGATATCGGAACCATTGAGCAAAATCTTGCCTGAACTTGCCGCATATGCGCCAGAAATCAGATTGAGCAACGTGCTCTTGCCCGATCCGGAAGGCCCCAGCAAGGTCAGAAATTCACCCTTCCTGACCTCAAGAGATGTCGGTCGCAAAGCAAAAGCTGCGCCGAATTGTTTGGAAACTTCATTTAGTGCAATAATCGGCTGTTCGTTAACTCTCATCAATTTTTCCTCGTGGCTCGGCGTGCAATGCCTTGACGGCACGGTGAGCACATATTTCTGTCCAAGCGGCAGATCCGGGTCAGCTCTGAACTTCTGATTTTTTCTGAAGCGCGACGTTGACGAGACAGACAACAAGCGAAGTCGCGGTAAGAAGGGTGGACACGGCAGCAATGACCGGAGATATCTCCCACTGGATGGCGCTGAACATTTTCACAGAAAGTGTCGTCGTGGTTGGACCGGCAAGAAACCACGAAATGACGACCTCATCAAACGATATGAGAAAAGCGAAAAGTGCTCCCGCGCCAATCGATGGATAGAGTTGCGGCAACACAACCGTTCGCATCATTCTGAATCGTCCGGCCCCCATCAGCATCGCGCCGAATTCCAGATTGGCATCCAGCTTCTGTATGCCGGCGCTTATGATGACAAGCGTATAGGGAAGCACGAACATGGTATGCGCGATCACAAGACCAGCTGTTGTGCCGGTGAGCCTCAGATACGAAAAGTAAAGATAGATACCGAGCGCAAACACCACTGAAGGGATGACAAGCGGGCTCATGACAAGCCCCATCAGCAGTTTTTTGCCGGGGAAACTGAAGCGAACCAGAGCATAAGCTGTAGGGACAGCGATGACGGTGGAGATGATGGTCGTCATCAAGGCCACCCGAATGCTGAGAAACAGCGGCTGCGTCCATGTCGGGCTGCTAAAGAAAATGCGATAAAGGTCGAGCGAAAATTCACGGGGCGGGAACGTCAGCTCATATTGCGACCCGAACGATACCGGTATCACGATGAGGCTCGGTGCCAGCAGGAATACATATACAAAAAATGCCAGCACGCCACCGAACCAACGATAGGCTCGTTTCTGGGAATCCTTGATCTTGATAGACATCAGTGCGCCCCCTGTTGTTTTCCACGCCGCAACAACAGAGCCGGAACGGCAAATATTGCAACCAAAGCGAACAAGATGACACCCACGGCCGAAGCGATATTCCAGTCAAGAACCTCTCGCGTATAGAAATCGACCAGATTGGCGAGCATCAGATCCCCGCGCCCGCCAAGAAGGGCCGGTACGATAAAGAACCCCAGCGAAATCACCAGCGCGCTCAAGGTTCCCGCGAGAATGCCGGGAAGACTTAAGGGCAGCGTTACGGTGAAAAAGATACGAACCGGCTTCGCGCCCATGATTTCCGCAGCCCGATAAAGTGCGGGATCAATTGCCAGAAGACTGGCCAGAACCGGAAAGACGACCAACGGGGTCAGATAGTTGGTCATGCCGACCATGACGCCCATACGGTTGAAAATCAACGCAAGAGCAACATCGCCGCCAGTGACCCATGAAAAGAAGCTATTGATGATCCCTTCGCGGCCCAGAATGATGGTAAAAGCATAGCTCTTCACCAGAATACTGGTCCAGAATGGCAACAGAACCAGCACCATGAGTGCGGCACGCTTTCGCGCGGATTGCCGCGCCAGATGCAAGGCAACGATATAGCCAAGCACTAGGCTGATTGCCCCGGCGAAGATTGACACCTCAATCGTGGTCCGCATTGCCCGCCCAAACAAAGTGCTTGAGAGGATCGTCGCGAATGAATCCGTGTTCGGCGTGGCTCCACCCACACTGTTATAAAAGATGAATATCAGTGGAACCAAAGCCACAAGAAGTGACAATATTGCTGCCGGTGCAATAAAAGGCCCAGCACCTCTGGCTGCGATCGTGCTCAATGCGTTTTCTCCTCGATTAGACCGGATGTATCGAACTGATACTGCGGCCTATCCAAGCAGCCATTCCTTGAAGCGTCGCTCCAGCGGCTCCAACTGATCCGCCCACCACGCGTCATTGATATAAGCATTGTTCTTGTCATCGAGCTTGGGAAGCCATTCGCGCGATTCCGGCTTGAGCAGGTCATAGCCCTTGCGGCTGATCGGAGCCCCGCCCTTGGCTTCCATACAGGAGGCCTGATTTTCCGGTCGCATAGCAAAAGACAGGAATTTGAATGCATTTTCCTTGTTCGGCGCATTCTTCAAAACGGCCAGATATTCGACGCCATTAAGGTTCTGATCGAATGAGAAGCCCAGCTTCACGCCCTGATCGCGATTGCTGGCCTGAATGCGGTTGGCATAAGTGTAGCTGTAATCAGCCTCTTTCGTCTGCAAAAGCGTAACGCTTTGCGGTGTGGCTTCAACCCATTTGGCGATATGCGGCTTGATTTTCTCAAGGGCCGCAAAGGCGCGTTCCACATCGAGCGGATAAAGGTCCGCCGGGGCAACGCCGTCGCCCAACAAGGAAACTTCAAGTGTTTCAATCGCGCGATTACGCAGCGTACGCCGACCCGGAAATTTTTCGGTGTCGAAATATTCCGCAAAATTCTTCGGATGCTTGCCTTCGGGATAGCGCGCAGGATCGAAAGCAATTCCGCCTGCGAAAGTAAAGAAAGGAACCAGAAACTGCTGTGGCGGGAGGGACAGATCACTCTCATCGAAAAGACCGGAGGGAAGCTCTTCCCAATAGCCGTTTACCGCGCCACTGGCCCCCATCGATCCGGGCGCGTCGAAAACGTCCCACTGCACGTTACCAGTCATGGCCTGCGCCTTGACCTTGGCTATATCGGGAGTATCGATAACCGTGACGTTAATGCCGGTTTCTTTTATGAACGGTTTGACGAGGCCATCTTCAATGCCCTGACGATAATTCCCGCCCCAGGTAACCAGAACAAGATCCTTGGTGGCTGCATTGCTGGTACTGATATAGGGCGCGCTCAAAACACTGGCCGCAGCAACGCCGCTTCCAAGCAAAAATGTGCGGCGATTAATGGTCGATATGGTCGTACGCGTCATCGTGGTTCCCTTATATTTATTATGAGAATTATTGAGTTAGCGGAGCCAATCCTGCTGCCGCCGCTCCCCTGACCTTACTCTTGATAAAGATGCCTCCTGATCGTCGCCCTGTGGATTGGCCACAGGGCAATAAGCTATGTTGAGGGAGAGTTCGGGCTCCACTTGCGCCTCCTTCCCCAAACTTGCCAGAAGCATTTCCGTCTTCCGGCAGCCAAAGCCTAATTCAGAATACTTTACGTATACTGGAATTGGTGTCAATGGCGTTTATTCTGCTGGGACTAAAAAAATTTGAAGCCAAATCGATTACGAATCTGCACGATCATGAAGACATGATTTCACGATCATCAAGCAAAATAGAAAACATTCCCCATAAGCGCACAATGAAGAATCTCAGTGCAATTACAGCACGTTAAATGGCCGAAATAGCTGCTGCGGCGCAGCTGTTCCGGCCATTATCGCAATCAGATTATCCCATGCGCAGGGAAGCAAACGAACCGGGCGAAGCCGGGAAAACCACCGTCTTGTCACGATTGAGGAAGACGCGATGGTGGATATGGGCATGTATGGCGCGGGCCAGAACCTGGCTCTCGACATCCCGCCCCAATGATACATAATCGCTCGGGCTTTGGGCATGTGTGACGCGGACTGTGTCCTGTTCGATAATCGGCCCTTCATCAAGGTCCGCCGTTACATAATGCGAGGTGGCACCTATCAGCTTGACACCGCGATCATAGGCCTGCTTGTAAGGGTTCGCGCCCTTGAAACTGGGCAGGAACGAATGGTGGATATTGATGATCCTTCCTGACATCGCCCGGCACATTGCGTCCGAGAGAACCTGCATGTAGCGCGCAAGAACGATCAGTTCCGCTCCCGTCTCCTCCACGATCTGCATCTGCTTCGCCTCGGCTTCCGCTTTACCAGCCTTGGTGACAGGAATGTAATGGAACGGAATGTCGTGGTTGACCACCACTTTCTGATAATCCATGTGATTGGAGATGACCGCCACAATATCGATCGGCAAAGCACCGATCCGCCAGCGGTATAGAATGTCGTTGAGGCAGTGACCGAAACGCGAAACCATGATCACCACCTTCATGCGCTCCGCCTCATCATGAAACGCATAGGTCATGCCAAAGAGTTCTGACGTTTTCACAAACCCTTCCTGCAATTTTTTCAGTTCCACACCGGTCTCGGGAAGAAAACTGACGCGCATGAAGAATTTGCCCGTTTCGCTATCATCAAACTGCGCGCTATCGGTAATATTGCATCCGTTATCCGCCAGATAACTCGTTACAGCAGCGACGATTCCCCGCTTTGATTCACAGGTTACGGTCAGGGCGAACTTGGTCATTTTCGATACCTCGGAATAGTCAGATTGCAGCCGGAGCAAGATGATTTCAGAAAGACAGGCACTGCGGCTCTTCAATGCCGTTTGCGCGGCAGCAGGCCGTCAGAGTATTTGCAAGCAGGCAGGCGATTGTCATTGGCCCGACGCCGCCAGGGACAGGTGTTATGGCGCCAGCCACCTCTGCGGCACTGGCGAAATCAACATCCCCAACCAGTTTCGTTTTCCCATCCCGCTCGACACGGTTGATGCCGACATCAATCACCGTGGCACCGGGCTTGATCCAATCCCCCGGCACCATTTCAGGACGTCCCACAGCGGCAATCACAATGTCCGCGCCGCGAACAATGGAAGCGAGGTCCTTGCTGCGGCTATGCGCGATCGTCACGGTGCAGTCAGCCGCCAGAAGGAGCTGCGCCATCGGCTTGCCCACAATATTCGAGCGCCCGATGACCACGGCGTTAAGCCCGGCAAGACTGCCATGGTGATGGCGCAGAAGCGCCAGACAGCCAAGTGGCGTACACGGCACAAGCGCCTTTTGCCCTGTGCTCAGAAGGCCGGCGTTCAATATGTGAAACCCGTCGACATCCTTGGCCGGATCAATCGCCCGCAACACCTTTTCCGCGCTCATATGATCGGGAAGCGGCAATTGCACCAATATGCCATGCACGCTGGAATCGCCATTCAACCGCTCAACCAGTGCCAGCAATGCCTCTTCGCTAGTGCTTGCCTCAAGCTTGTGTTCGAAGCTCGCCATGCCGCAGGCCACCGTCTGACGCCCTTTGTTGCGCACATAAACCTGCGAAGCAGGGTCCTCGCCAACCAGCACAACCGCCAGCCCCGGGACAATGCCATGCGTGTCTTCCAACATTTTCACATGGTTTGCGACATTGACGCTTAAAGAGGCGGCATATGCCTTGCCGTCGATAATCGTGGCACTCATTCTCAACTCCAGTTCCAGAGCAGTGCGGCTTTGCAGCGTTGCACCCTCTCCGTCAATCCAGATGGCTTTCAGACATTCTCTTACGCAGGAGTAACGGCACCCAGCTCAAAGCCCGCATCAAGTTCACGCGCTGTTTCTTGCAGCACGTTGAGCGCGAAGCCTGCGGAAGCGACATCAAGGAAAATGTCGTATGAAGGCGCGCCAAAGCGGTCGAGACGCGTGATAACCGCATCCAGATGCAGGGCTCGCGTCTGGGCTACGGCACCATGTTGCAGGCTTTCAGGCCTGAGATCCGTCATGGATATTCTGCGCATGACAGCCGGGGCCAAAGGACCCGATACGACAAACCATGCCCATCCTTCGTCGCGATAGGCATCAAAACCCTTCGACGGCAAGTCACTCGCCAGCCAATGCGCGCGCAGATCGCGCAGTCTCTGGCCATCATTTTCCAGTGCCGACACCAGGAACACTTCCTGTTCACCAAGGCGCAACACAGTCGTTCCGCAAGGGGGCGTCACAGACCAATTCACCTTGTCAGCAACATCCAGCCCGGCCTGTTCAAGCCAGGCCATCGTGCCGGGGCCGCGCAAACCGAAACGTTCAACCTGCGTGCAGTCAAGAATGATATTGCTATCTGCGCCCGGAAGCCCGGAAACATTTGGCAGAAGGCCTGCAACTGCGCTGCGGCGACGCAGTTTTTCATCAATATGACTGTCACCTGAAGCGGTCAGTGCTGCATGAGTGTTCGTGTTCATTCTATATCTCCTGCCGCTGGTTTTCCGGATCATAGAATGGAGCCGGTATGACCTTAGCCTGGATTTCCTTGCCACACAGGCCGCGAATAGTGATGCTTGCGCCGGGCGATGTATCACGCGGATCGGCATAGGCGAGCCCAATCCATTTATTAAGCGTCGGCGAAAATCCGGTGGATGTCACAAAGCCGCATGGGCGCCCGTCACGGAACACCAGACAGGATTCGCTCAGTTTGATGCCGTGATTTTCAGGCAGTTCAAAACCGCACAGCCGACGTTTCAGACCGAGTTTACGCCGCGCCTCAATGCCCGTCTTGCCGACGTAACGCTGCTTGGTCTTCGTCAAGGCCCATTCCATGTTCAACTCATCGGGAGTGGATAGCGCATCCGTATCCTGCCCGATGATGATATGACCCTTTTCCAGACGCAGGATACGCGAAGCTTCCAGCCCGTAAGGCTTCAACCCATAAGGTGCGCCCGCTTCCAGAAGTTTACGCCATAGTGCAGCACCGTAGGATTGCGGAACGTGCAACTCATAACTCAACTCGCCGGTAAAGCCGATACGCATGATGCGCGCCGGACAACCGCCGATGGCGCCTTCGCGTCCATTGAGATAAGGGAAGGCATCAACCGAGAGATCGATGTTGCCGCCCAGCGCTTCCAGAACCTTGCGGGCTTCAGGGCCCGTCACATTGATGGCGGCAAAAGCAGCCGTTATGTTCTGAATATCGACCTGCATGCCCCATTGCGCATTGAGAAACAGCATTTCGGTGAAAACGCGGGCAACAGCACCGGTCGTTGCCGTCACGTAAAATTCGTTTTCCGATAGGCGATAGGCCACGCCGTCATCAATCACCGACCCCATATCGTTCAGCATCAGGCAATAGCGCACACGGCCGACCGGCTGTTTGAGATGCGCCATAGTGTAAATACGATCAATGAAAGCGGCCGCGTCACGACCACGGATAGCAAGCTTGCCGAGTGTGGAAACGTCGAGCATCCCGACCTTCTCACGAACCAGCCTGACTTCGTCAGCGATGATCTTTCGGACATCGCCTGACGTGCCGTAATAAAGCGGACGCCACCATGCGCCGACCGGCGTCATCTTTGCGTGTGCCGTCTCATGCTCGCCTTGCATTGCAGTATGACGATAAAGGACGTGATGGGGACCCGCCAGCAGGCCGAGCTTTTCTGGCCCGAAAGGTGGGCGCGAGGTGGTAATCCCCACTTCCGCAACCCTGCGTCCTGTTTGTTCGGCAACAATTCTCGCTGTCGTCAAAGCGGAATGCCTGCCCTGTGAGGGGCCCATGCCAACAGTCGAATAACGCTTGACGAGTTCAAGTTCACGATAGCCATCGCTGACCGCGTTCTTGATGTCCTTGACCTGAAGATCTTCATCGAAATCGATGAAATCGCGTCCTTTGGGATGCGGGGAAAGCTGATGAAAATAGTTCATCGCGCTCGCAACCGGATCGGCAATGAGCGCTTGCTCCGCAACATCGCGTCCCAAAGCCTTCGCCGCCGCAGCACCCGCAACTTCGCCGCTGCGCAGCACGGCCTCAAGATCGAAATAACCGGCAGTGGATCCGGCAAGACGCATGGATTGCGGCAGATTGCTCAACACAAATTGCTTGCTGGCTTCGTCGTAACCAAGTTTCGCACCGGCATGAAGCGGCAACTGGTAACCCGGTGTGTAACCCGCTGCAATCACCAGAAGATCGCAATCAAGCCGTTCAGGACCCTTAGCGGGTGATGTGAAACTTACGCTGGCAATATGCCGGTTACCTGCCGTACCGCTGGCCTCGTTGACAGTCACGCCATTGACGATACGCACATTGCGACGTTCAATCTGCTCCGCCAGATCGGGGTATGCAGATGTAGAGGCCGGATCGAGAACCGCAGCAACCGGCACGCCCGCGTCCAGAAGATCGAGGGCCGCGAGATACCCGTCGCGGTTACCGGCAAAAACCACCGCCCGTTTTCCGGGGCGCACAGCATAATGACGCATTAGACGCTGGGCTGCGGATGAAAGAACAATGCCCGGAAGATCGTTATTGCGGAAAATCAGCGGCTGTTCCTGCGCGCCTGCGGCCACGATGATCTGCTGCGCACGAACCCTGTAGAGGCAATCGCCTTGCAACACCGGCACAAAATTATCGGCAAACCAACCGTTACAGGTGGTCCCCGTCATGACCTTGATGTTTTCCAGCGCGTGGACTTGTTTTAACAGGTCCTGAAGTACGGATCGCGCCTCGTCCGGGGTTGCACTGAAGCGCGCATAGGTCAAAGCTCCGCCAAGTTCTGGATTGAGATCGACCAGCAAGACCTGAAGCCCCGCTTCTGCGGCGGCAATGGCTGCAGAAAGACCGGACGGACCGGCACCGACAACAAGCACATCGGTGTGCAGGTTTTCTCGCAGATAGTGACCATGTTCGGCTTCAAGATCGACCTTGCCCAAACCCGCTGATTTTCGAATGATCGGTTCCCAGAATTTCAGCCAGCTTTTTGCACCAGGCCGGAAAAAACTGCGATAATAAAAGCCGACCGGCATAAAGCGCCCGAACTTGTCGAGAATGGCGCCGCGGTCTTTTTCCGCCGTGCCGCTCACATTCTGCGCCGTAACCTTCATGCCGTCAGCCACGACGCGCAAATCTGCGCGCACATTGGGTTCGTCGGGTAATTGCACCAGCGTATTGGCGTCCTGACCGGCCATGGTCAGAATGCCGCGCGGTCTGTGATATTTGAATGATCGCGACAATATCCAGCGATCAGCGCCTGCCATGGCCGATGCAATCGTATCGCCCACAAAGCCTTCAAGCGCACGACCATCAAATTCGAAATGAACCTTGCGGGCGCGATCAACACGCGAGCCCCAGGGAAGCGGTAGCCGTTCAGTCATATCAGGCGGACTTTCGATTGGGCAGATAAGTGGCAACGATCTCGTCGGTGACCGTGTGGCGCTCGGCAATCAGCAGCGTGTTTGAAGGCGTATGCCGCCACCATTCCTTCAATACACCGAGCGGATTTTCGGCGTAAAAAAGGGCATCGATCAGCTGATCAGGTTCATCGGCACTGGCCGCACGA
Source organism: Rhizobiaceae bacterium (assembly GCA_032057925.1). Taxonomy (GTDB): domain Bacteria; phylum Pseudomonadota; class Alphaproteobacteria; order Rhizobiales; family Rhizobiaceae; genus Brucella. The sequence continues at coordinate 170,528 of DAMCEK010000005.1, read as the reverse complement.
ACCGGTCCGAGATACTGGAATTCCGTTATATTGCGAGGCCCATTTACCGGGCAGGTCAGAATCTTCATGGGAAGTCTCGTCAGTGGCTGGCGGCGGTAGCGCCCATTTCGTTGAGAAGGGCGAAATTATCGAACCGGCGCAGATCAAATGGCTTGAGAATATCGGGGACCACGCCTGTGGCGATGGTTTCGGCAAGACGCTTGCCAGCAACCGGCGTCGCCTTGAAGCCCCATGTGCCCCAGCCACAATCAAGCCAGTAATTGCGCAAAGGTGAAGCGCCCATGATGGGGCTGTAATCCGGCGTCATATCCGTAATACCGGCCCACTGGCGCAGCAACTTGACCTTGTGCAGGAACGGAAGCAGATGCAGCGCTCCTTCCGCAAGATGTTCTTTCTGGTCCAGCGTCGAGCGGGTGGCAGCAAGCTGATAAGGATCCGAGCCGCCGCCAATCACGATTTCACCGCGTGACGACTGCACGAGATAGGTATGAAGGTTTGCCGACGACAGCAGGATGTTGAGGAATGGCTTCAATGGCTGCGTCACCATGGCCTGCAACGGAAAGCAGCGGATCGGCAGTCGAATGCCTGCCATCGCCGCAACCTGACCGTTCAGCCCACCCACGGCCTGCAGAACCTGACCGGCAGCAATCGTGCCACGGTTGGTCTTGATGTGGGTCACCTGATCGCCACTACGCTCAAACCCCTGAACTTCCGTGCGCTGATGAATTTCCACCCCACGCGCGGCGGCATGCTTGGCATAACCCCATGCAACAGCATCATGACGTGCCGTACCACCATCGGCGTGCCACAGCCCACCCATCACCTCATGCTGACCACCGAGGTCGAGGTTGAGTTCCGGGCAGAGTTGCTTGACGGTCTGGACATCCACGACTTCGATTTTCGTGCCCATATATTTGCCCATCTCGGCTCTGAGATGAAAGCTGCGCATCGTCGCTTCGGAATGGGCAAGCGTAAGCTGACCGCGCTGCGAAAACATGATGTTAAAACCAAGGTCGTCCGACATGGTCTCGTAAAGCTCGACTGCTTCCTTGTAAAAGCGGACCGAATCTTCCGTCATGTAATTGGACCGGATCGTCGTCGTGTTGCGGGCGGTATTGCCGCCTGCCAGATATCCCTTTTCCAGCACCGCTACGTTGCGGATTCCATGGACATTGGACAGATAATAAGCCGCAGCGAGGCCATGACCGCCGCCGCCGATGATCACAACGTCATAGGATCGCTTGAGTTCTGGGGTCGGCGGAATATCCCCAAAGGACTGATGCTTGGAGCGCAAACCGTATTTCAGCAAGGAGAAGGGCATAATATCCTGCGTGTTGGGCAACTGAATGATGGCTTAGAGAAGCGCCAAACACTCGCGTTTCGCAAGAAATGGTTCTTTACCCTCTGACATTGTTTTTGTTATGGTAGGCTTATACAAACGAGGCCTGAATGCGAAACCTGCCCCATCTCACCTATCTTGAAGCCTTTGAGGCTGCCGCCCGCCACGCAAGCTTCACGCGTGCTGCCGAAGAACTCAATTGTACACAAGCTGCCATCAGCCAGCGTGTGCGCGCACTCGAACAATTCTTTTCGCGCCCGCTCTTTCACCGCAAGAACAATGGGCTGGAATTGACGGAAGTAGGCCTCGCTTATCTGCCGGGCATCACAGACGCACTCGATCGCGCGGAAGCGGCGACAGAGGGCATGATCGGCGCTCTGGCGCAGACAAGCGTCACCGTTTCCGCACCACTGAGTTTCGTGGCCTTATGGCTTACGCGCCATATTGGTGAGTTTTGCGTACAGCACCCGCATATCGAAGTTCGGCTTAACAGCACCATCTGGACAGACCCGAATGTGGAACTGGCGGATTTGAACATATTGGCACTCGACCAATCCCAAAAAATGCCCGGGGCCGTGTCGCTTGGTCAGGAAAGGCTCATGCTGCTTTGCGACCCTGAAACAGCCAGGACTGCCGGAAGCCGAGCCCGTGCGGATTGGCTGAACGCCAATCGGCTGGTCTATGTGCAGGGCAGAACCCAATTGATGGACCGCTGGGCGAGAAAAGAAAAAATTACGATTGCGCCGAAAGAGGCGCCGGTGAAGACCGATAATGCCGCAACCGCTCTTGAACTCATCGCCTCGATGCGCGGAATAACGGCGACAATGTCAACCTATGCCGCAGATTATGTGGCCTCTGGTCGACTGGTTGCACCTTTCGGCCCTGGCGAAATCCTGCCGATTGCGCTGCACGTTGTTCCCAATCAGCAGCGCCGGCTTTCGCGTTCGGCAAGTCTGTTCATTCAATGGATATCAGGGAACGTGCCACTCAGTCGCGAGACTTAAATCACCGCTCTCCAGCACAGGTGTCCCTGAGAAAAGGATACGCTTGATCCGTTGTTTGGTCAGATTGTGATGCAGCACCGCATATTCATCCGAACGTTCCACATCCTGCAATTTGATAGCATCAAAAATCAGATCGTGTTGACGTATGGTTTCATCGAGATGCTGCTTGAGATCGGGGGTGGCATCGCTTGCGTTGCTGGCAAAACAAGCACGCGCGATACGGATGGATCCGATCAGCGTTTGTTCATAAAAAGCGCAAAAATGACGATTGTCGGCAGCTCTGGCAATGGCCATATGCAATGCGAAATTCGTTTCAGAACGGCCAACGCTATCACCGGAGGTAACGGCCTCCTCAAAGAGGGTTTTCTGCTTTTGAATTTCCTCAAGATCATGATCTGTCCGATTTTGGGCGGCAAGACGGTGAACCATGCGGCTTGCAATCAGCAGAGCATCGTAGAGCTTGGGCAAATCGTCGAAATCGAGAGGCGCAACCTTGGCCGAACGTCCGTCACGCACCACCAGCCCATCGGCAATCAGCTGGATGATTGCTTCACGCACCGGCGTTCGTGAAACAGACAGGGAATCTGCCAGCGCTGCTTCATCGAGAATGCTGCCCGGACGTAATTCCAGCATTAATATGGCGTCACGCAACTGGCGTGCGACTTTCGAGGCATCGCGTTCGTTCAATGGATTGAGAGATTTAACGGCAATTGAAATATCGATAACTCCTGATTGATGCCGACTGAAATCTATGGCGGCCAAACACATCTCAGTTAGAAACGCAGCCGAAGTTACAACAGTTAATAAATCAGTATTGCTTCACCTGCGATGTGCCATTTTTTCACATCACAGGCCAATATCCTCAAATTACCTGATGAGAACTCCGGAAGCCATGAAACCACCATCGATATTGAGTATGTGGCCATTGATATATGCCGCTTGCGGAGATGCCAGGAACAGGATCGCCGCAGAAACTTCCTCCGGCTTGGCATAGCGCTTGGCAGGAATTTGCGCATCCCATATTGCGCGGTCCTTCGGGCCATGCACCTGAAGGATCATCGGCGTATCGACCGGCGTGGGGGCTACGGCATTGGCAGTAATGCCCTTGTCACCTAATTCTGCGGCAAGAAGTCGTGTCAGCATGTCTACGCCCCCCTTGCTGCACGAATAGGCTCCGCGACCTGTATTGGCGATCTGGCCGTTGACCGAGCTCACCGTGATAATTCTGCCTGCGCCCTTTGCAACCATCTGCCTGGCGGCCAGCTGACAGCAATGAAATGTTCCCGTCAAATTGACATTGATAATCCGCTCCCAATCGGCAGGATCGAAATCAATGATAGGATTGGTCTTGACGATTGCGGCACTTGTGACAAGGACGTCCGTCCCGCCCATATCCGCGACTTGCTGAAAAGCTCCCTCCACGGCTTGGCGATCACCCACATCCACCTGAATCGGAATGACATTTCCTTTACCTGCAAGACGCTGCTGCGCCGCATCCAACGCATCCAACGCATCCTGCGACCAATCCATAATAATTACAGTTGCGCCAGCTTCGGCAAAGGCCGCAGCTGTAGCCTCTCCTATCCCACCAGCGCCACCTGTGATCACAACATTCTGTTTTTCGAAATGAGTCATTGCCACGTTCCTACAGTGTGAATCGATGAGAACAAGCCTCTCCTTTAGTATACTGATTGTATACTCTAAAATGTCAATAATTTAAATGAACTAGATGTGTTCCAGTAATTTGATAGTTTTCTTTCGAAGATTGTCAGAAAAGATCGAAGAAAGGCAGCCGCCTGCGCGTTTGGCGTGCCGGGCCTTTTATGGCTTTGGCAATAGCTGCTCCAATTTCAGCACTTGCCGTAATCCCCTGCACGAAGGGCCTATCATGCATGAGATAGGGCAGGGCGCCGAACGCAATCCTGCCACGGGCAACGTCGGGTGCTCGTAAGGTATAGTCCTCGCTGACATCGGGAATATCATCGCCGCAGGAGAGGAGTTGTTGCCGCAAGCTCGGGAATGGTAGATCCTTGGTCTTGAGAGGCTTTTGGCCGCGCGCATCGATGAAGACGTCGAACGACCATTTGTCGTCGCCAATGGTGATGACAGTGTGATTGTCCCCGATGTCCATTTCGTATTTTTGGCCGAGTTCCAGCACCTCTATCAAGCCGGCCTTGCGCAGCGCCAGCAGCCTGCGAATTGATTGCGAAGGAATGGCGGCGTAGTTGTCAACGAACACTCTGGACAAACCTGCATCAAAGCGTTGCCGATCCTGTTCGTTCAGATGAGGCACGATTTCCTCGACCGCCTCGTGCAGGCGAAGGATCGCATAGCGCCATGGGATGGTGCGCTTGTCGCGCTTGTTACGCTCAACTTCGTTCAAATTGTACTGCGCCCAGCGAAATGCATCATGCTTTTGTCTGTCGGCAAAATAGGCGTTGGCGAAGCTGTCGGCATTGAGTGTTAAGAGCGATACGCGGTTGCTCCAGACTGGGTCGGCTTTGCCGATTTCGCCAGCGATCAGAGCAAATGTCCTGTCAAGCAAGCCTGATGAGCCAGCCTGTATTTCCTTTTCGATTGCCTGCGCTGTCGCAATTTTCAATGGTTCATATGGGATCGGGCAATAAAAATCTGCTTCCGGTAGAATGCCCGAGCGCGACATCAGCGTGATCGCCAGCCCGTCACTTTCGGGGGCAAGATGAAAGCCAAGCTCACCGTTATGCTCTTCGGTGAACGAGCCATGTTGCGCGACAACTGCCATGGCTGCATCGATTGCGCTGAGCGACGTGCCCATAATGCCCACTCTTGATGCCGGTATCCTGGCGTCGATCAATCCCGACCACGGGCTTGGGAAATAGCTGCGCGTTGCTTCGTCTTCCTCGGGCCAGACATGTCCGGTGGCAATGACCGCGAGATCAAAGAGTTTTGAGACGGGTTTGCCCTCAGCCCAGAGTTTCACGCCATCCGGTGTGGCTTCGACGTCGGTTATCTCGCAGCATTCATGTACTGCCACGTCAAATCCTTTGTTCCGCGCGATGTGGACAAGTGCCAGAAACTGATCCCGGAAATATTCGCCCAGCAAAATACGCGGCAGGAACTGTCTGTCGTCAAGGGTGGCTTTGTCCACGCCGTATCGGGCCAGACGCGTCTCATTCTGCTCGCGCAGCCATTCCAGATAGGTGGCGGTGATCGGCGGTATCTCGATGCTGGCGATGTTGGCCAGCATCATGCGGCTGTTCTCGTCATCGCTGTATGGCATGCCGACACCGGCTTCATCGGCCTGTTCATAAATCGAGATAGTCAGAGGAGCGCCCGCTTTGAGCAGCGAGAAAAAGGTGTAGATACCGGTTGGGCCCGCGCCGACAATGGCAATAGTTTTCATGGGCGCCTATCCATCTCGTTTTGCATTTCGGTCATAAACCCGAGACGGCCCGATTCAGGACGCAGTGCTTCCAGTTCAGCGATGCGTAGAGCCGCGTCCTTTTCAAGTGCAAGCGTCATCTCGCGTATAATCGTTTCGGCAAGCACAAAAAGCGCCGCAGATGAATCCCATGCCGATGGCACAGCGGTTCTGCCTGCGAGAACATGTCGTGCCACCCGGGCAATTGGCGAAAGCCATTGATCGGTGATCAGAACGATATCAACCCCTCGACCACGTGCTTTTTCCGCAAATTGTAGCAGACTATCCTGATAACGTCGAATATCGAAAACCACCAATACGTCGCGCTTGCCCATATCCAGCAGGCGGTCGCGCCAGACGCTTTCCTGCCCATGCAGATGAAAGCTATTGGGGCGTATGATGGCCATGTGTGCCGTCATATATTGGGCGATCGGGTCGGTAAAACGCCCACCGATCAGATAGACATTGCCTTTTGCGTGGCTAAGCGCTGCAACAGCTTGTTTAAGCTGCTTTTGCCCCAGATGCCGGAAGCTTTCGCGGATATTGTCGAGGGTATGCTCCACTGCCGGATAGGCTTTATCGCGTACCTTGTCGGCTCGCTCATTGCGGTAATGGGGCGATTGCAACTGGGCTGCCAGCTCTTCCTGCAACCGGGATTGAAAATCCGCATAGCTTTGAAAACCCAGACGGTTCACGAAACGCAGTATCGTCGGCGAACTGACGCCGGCTTGCGCGGAGAATTCCGCCACCGTTTTCAAACCAAGAATAGGATAATTGGCAATCAATGTTTGCGCAGCGCTGCGTTCACCAGCAGGCATGCTGTCTATGCGCTCATTGATCAACTCTGCAATTGTAGCGTGCATTTGTGAAATATTTCCATTCAAAGCAGGTGCTTCTCAAATTTGTTCAAATTGTGTTTGACAAAGCGATGTGGAGCGTATCAGATAATCCATAATAGCGCATTATCAAAAAAACGTAACATAAGTTACAGCGCGGGGAACGAACAGAATGGCGGAGAAGCGAGAAAATCGCACGGCTTCGTGCGCGCCTGTTGTTGTGTCGAACGGGGATGGAGGCAGCCCCTGGTTGCTCGTTTGTGAACATGCGTCCAATTTCATGCCTGACGATTTTCAGGGGCTGGGGCTTGGTTCGCAGGAACTGCAAACGCATATTGCATGGGATCCGGGTGCTGCCGCAGTCGCGCGCCGCCTGAGTAAGATGTTGGACGCGCCTTTGCTCGAAGCGGGGCTTTCGCGTCTGCTGATTGATTGCAACAGGCCGCTTAACGCTCCGGATCTTATTCCCGAACTGAGCGAAACGACGATTATTCCGGGCAATCAAGGATTGAGCGCCATCGAGCGCAGGGCGCGGATCGAGCTTTCGCATAGGCCGTTTCATACACGTATCGAGGAAGTCGTCCTGGCGCGAACAGCACGGGGCATCCCGTCTTGGATCATCACAATTCACTCGTTCAACCCGGTTTATCGTGGTGTTTCACGCCCTTGGCAGATCGGCATTATTCACGATGAAGATGACCGCGTTGCAAAGCCGTTGATTGCAGCACTTTCAGAGTCGGGCGATCTCAATCTGGGGGTTAACCAACCCTATTCACCGGCGGACAGGGTTTATTATACGCTGGAGCGGCACGCTCGCCCGTATCATATGCCCTGCGTGATGATCGAAATTCGTAACGACGAAATCGTCAGCGAAACCGAACAGGTGCTGTGGGCCGAGCGTCTGGCGCCGATCTTCGGGATGATCGAGACGATGCCTGAACTTCAAGCGCAACGATATGGCGTGGGGCAGGGGGCGTAGCATGATGAAGCCGATCAGACTGTTCGTCAAATATGTCGATGCGATCAACTATTATGTGGGTCGTTTTGCCATGTTCCTCATTTTCCCCATGGGGGGAATATTGCTTTATTCCACCATCATGCGCGTCATTTTCGGCTATCCGGTCAACTGGGTCATGGAAATGTCGCAGTTCATGCTGTCGGCCTATTATCTGCTCGGCGGTGCCTATTCCATGCAACTGGACGCGCATGTGCGCATGGATCTGTTTTACGGCATGATGTCGCCACGGCGTCGCGCCGTCATGGATTCCATCACGATCATTGCGGTCATCTTCTATCTGGCGGTCCTGTTTCGGGCGGGGTTTTCGTCGACGGAATATTCCATCACCTATAGCCAGAAGAATTACACGGCCTGGGCACCGCTCCTGTGGCCGGTCAAGGCGATCATGACGTTTGGGATTTTCCTGATGCTGCTGCAAACCATTGCGACGTTCTTCAAGGATGTCGCGGAAGCACGGGGGAAGCCGCTGACATGAGCTCGGAACTCATTACAATTTTCATGTTCGCTTCCATGCTGCTTCTCATGGCGACCGGTCAGCGCGTTTTCGGCGTCATCGGTGCCGTGGGGGCGGCGGCGGCGCTATGCCTGTGGGGGAATGGTGCAGCCGAAATGCCGTTTAATGCGGCTTTTCAGGTCCTCAACTGGTATCCGCTGATTACCGTCCCGTTCTTCGTCTTCATGGGATATATGCTGTCTGAATCTGGCATCGCCAATAATCTTTACCGCATGTTTCATGTCTGGTTTGGTTCGATAAGAGGCGGTCTTGCAATCGGCACCATGGGCCTGATGATCATCATTTCCATGGTCAACGGGCTTTCGGTTGCGGGCATGGCGATTGGCGCGACTGTCGCTCTGCCGGAACTGCTGCGCCGGGGCTATGACAAGGTGATGATCACCGGTGTCATTCAGGGCGGATCGTCGCTGGGCATCATGGGCCCGCCCAGTGTCGTGCTGATCCTTTATGCCATGATCGCGCGCCAGCCGGTGCTGCAATTATGGCTGGCGGGGATCGGTCCCTTCATCCTGATGGCCATTATCTTCACGCTCTATATTTATCTGCGCTGCTATTTCCAGCCTTCGCTCGGTCCTGCGCTGCCTGCCGAAGAGCGTGCGAAAATTACCTTGCGGGAGAAACTCGTGCTGTTGCGCGCCGGCCTTCTGCCCTTCGGTCTGTTTGCTGCGATCATGGGCTTGTTTCTGACCGGCACCACCAGTCTGGTTGAAACGTCCATGGTAGCCGCGCTGCTCGCTCTTCTGGCGGCATGGTTTACCGGCAGGCTGACATGGCCGGTGCTGGAGGCAACGACGCGCAATACGCTTGCTGTCTCCGCGATGTTCCTTTGGATCATTCTGGGGGCACTGTGCTTCAGCGCCGTCTACGACGGGCTTGGTGCGATCAAGGCGATTGAAAATCTGCTTCTGCATACATGGGAACTGAGCCCGTGGGGCATATTGGGGATGATGCTGTTTTCCTTCATCATCCTTGGCATGTTCCTCGACGATACCGCCATGCTGGTCATCGTCGCCCCGCTTTATATTCCGCTGGTCAAGCTGCTGGGGTTCGACCTGATCTGGTTCGGCATTCTTTATACCATCACCTGCCAGATCGCCTATATCGTTCCACCGTTTGGCTATAATCTGTTTTTGATGCGCGCCATGGCACCGCCGGAAATCACCATCGTCGATATTTATCGCTCCATCATCCCGTTCTTTTTCATGATGGTTCTGACCATGATCATCATCATGATCTTCCCGGATATCGCGATGTGGCTGCCTGATGTCTACATGGGCAAGCGATAGGAATTAATAATAACAAAAACAATGCAATAGCGGAATATTTATAAACCAATGCGGCACACAGAACCGCATCATACACGGGAAAATGCCGACTGCTCGCTGGGGAGCTAACATTGTTATTCTGTCTTTGGGAGAGTTGTAATGTCAGAAAACAAATCGATCAGCAAACGTGATTTTCTACGAAAATCGGTCCTTACCGGCGTGGGGGCCGTGGGGGCTACGGCCTTGGCCGCACCCTATGTGCGGGCGCAGACGCCAATCAAATGGCGCTTGCAAACCTATGCCGGGCCTGCATTGGCGGAACATGTGTGTAAGCCCGCCATCGACGCTTTCAACAAGGCCGCTAATGGCCAAATGGTCATCGAAATGTATACCGCCGATCAGCTCGTTCCGCAGGGCGAACTGTTCCGCGCGGTGCAGACCGGCACCATCGATGCGGCACAAAGCGATGACGATTCCATGGCGTCACCGGTCGATGTGGCGGTGTTCGGGGCCTATTTCCCCTTTGCCTCGCGCTATAGCCTCGATGTGCCGGTTCTGTGGAACTGGTATGGCCTCAAGGAGATATGGGAAGAGGCGTACGGCGAGGTGCCCGGCGTAACTTGGCTTAGTGCCGGTGCATGGGATCCGTGCAATTTCGCCACCACCAAGCCGATCCGCTCCGTGGATGATCTCAAGGGCCTGCGCGTCTTTACCTTCCCGACCGGCGGGCAGTTCATTTCCCGTCTCGGCGTGGTGCCGGTTACCTTGCCATGGGAAGACATCGAGGTCGCGCTTCAAACCGGCGAACTCGACGGCATTGCGTGGTGCGGCGCGACCGAAACCTATACGGTTGGTTGGGCAAACGTCACAAAATACTACCTCACCAATAATATTTCCGGGGCCTGGTCGGGGTCGTTCTTTGCCAATTCCGACAAGTGGAACGCAGTTCCCGATCATCTGAAGGAGCTGTTCCGTCTCGCGATGGATTCCTCGCATTATTATCGCCAGCACTGGTACTGGTGGGGCGAGGCGCATTACCGTACCACCGGCGGCAAGCTAGAACTCACAACCATTCCCGAAGATCAGTGGAAACCGGTCGAGGACATGGCGCTGGCCTTCTGGGACGAGATCGCAGCAAAGAGCCCGCGCAACGCCAAGGTCGTGGAAATCCTCAAGAAATACCAGCAGACCATGCGTGATGCGGGTGCACCCTATCGCTACAGCTGATGCAATGGGCGCGGCGGAACCCGCCGCGCCCTCATATTCTTCTTTCTGGAGCAAACGAAAATGGCAGGCCAACTGACTTTGGGTGCGTTGAAGAAAGCTGTCGCGGAAGGTGCGGTCGACACGGTTCTTGCCTGTTTCGTGGACATGCAGGGACGGCTCATCGGAAAGCGGTTTTATGGCGAATTCTTCGTGCAGTCCGGTTATGAGGAAACGCATGGCTGCAATTATCTCATGGCCGACGATATCGATATGGAGCCCGTTGTCGGCTACGAGACGGCGGGCTGGGACAAGGGCTATGGCGATTTCGTCATCAAGCCGGACCTTTGCACCTTGCGTCTCGCGCCATGGCTGGAGAAAACGGCGATCGTGCTTTGTGATGTGCTTGACCATCACACGCATGCCGATCTCGCGCATTCACCGCGTGCAATCCTGAAAAAGCAGCTCGCAAGGCTTCAGGAGCGGGGCTATTGCGCCTATTTTGCCTCCGAGCTAGAGTTCTATATTTTTGACGAAACCTATAAGAGCGCGCGTGCCAAACACTGGACCGATCTTGAAACGGCATCGCCTTATATTCAGGACTATGTCATTCACCTGACTACCAAGGAAGAACCGGTTTTGCGCGCGATGCGCAATCATTTAGCTGCCGCTGGTATTCCGGTTGAAAACTCCAAGGGAGAATGGGGTCCCGGCCAGCAGGAACTCAATGTGCGCTACGCCGAAGCGCTTGAAATGGCGGACCGCCACGCAATCATGAAGAATGCGATGAAGGAAATTGCTGAGGCACACGGCAAAAGCATAACGTTCATGGCCAAATATGATTACGGCAAGGCCGGGAGTTCCAGCCATGTGCACAACTCTATCTGGAGCGCTGACGGCAAGCAGCCGTTGTTTTTTGACGAGAACGAACCTCATACTATGACCCCGCTGATGCGGTCCTGGGTGGCGGGGCAGCTTAAATATGCAGCCGACTACACATATTTTCTCGCACCTTACATCAATTCCTACAAACGCTTCCAGACCGGAACGTTCGCCCCGACCAAGATCATGTGGAGCCCGGACAATCGCACCGCGGGTTTTCGCCTTTGCGGTGAAGGCACCAAAGCCATTCGGATCGAATGCCGTATCGGCGGCGCTGATCTCAATCCCTATCTCGCCTTTGCGGCACTCATTGCGGCGGGCCTGAAGGGCGTGGATGAAAACCTCGAACTCGAAGAGCCGTTTATCGGCGATGCGTATGGTGCAGCCACACTGAAGGATATTCCCTACACCTTGCGCGAAGCGACGCAGTCGCTCGAGAATTCAGATTTTCTCAAGCAAGCCTTCGGCGAGGACGTCATCCGGCATTATGTTCATACCGCTCATTGGGAGCAGAGCGAATATGACCGCCGCGTCACGGACTGGGAACGGCATCGTGGTTTCGAGCGCTATTGACCGGCGATATCCGGGAACTGACGACTATGGAAAGGGAACGTTAAAATGAACGATATGGCCCGGATCATTTCTCCCATCGATGGGTCAGTCTATGCTGAGCGCGCCTATGCGCATGATGCACAAATCAATGCAATCATTGCGCAGGCGCAGCAAGCACAGCTTGGCTGGGCGGCTCTCACTATCGCAGAGCGCGCAGCTTATTGCCACGCTGCCCTTGATGCGCTGACAGCGATGCAGGATGAGATCATCCCGGAAATCGCGTGGCAGATGGGACGTCCAACGCGATACGGCGGAGAAAATGGCGGCGTACAGGAACGTGGCCGCTATATGATCGATATTGCGGGGGAGGCGCTTGAACCATATGTCCCTGCACAGACGAATGGTTTTCGACGCTATGTAAAACACGTGCCGCTTGGCATCGTAATGGTGATTGCGCCTTGGAATTATCCTTATCTGACTGCGGTTAATACGATCATCCCCGCGCTGATGGCAGGCAACACGGTTATCCTCAAACACGCAACCCAGACGCTTCTGACCGGAGAGCGTTTTGCGCGAGCCTTTGAAAAGGCAGGCTTGCCTGATGGCGTTTTTCAAAATGTGGTGCTCGAGCATGCTGCAACTGAAAAGCTGCTCGCGTCGGGTCTGATAGACCACGCGAATTTTACGGGTTCTGTTGGCGGCGGACGCAGGATCGAGAAGGCTGCGGCAGGTACGTTCATGTCACTGGGGCTGGAACTCGGCGGCAAGGACCCCGCCTATGTGTTGCCCGATGTAAATCTTGATCATGCGGTCGCCAATCTGGTCGATGGTGCCTTTTTCAATTCCGGCCAGTGCTGTTGCGGCATAGAACGCATCTATGTGCATGAGGCCGTCTATGATGCCTTTCTGAAAGGGTTTACCGATCTGACCCGGCAATATGTGGTCGGTAATCCGCTTGATCCTGCAACCACGCTCGGTCCGATGGCGCAGGCGCGTTTTGCCGATCTCATCCGCGACCAGAAAGCCGAGGCGCTGCGCAAGGGTGCCAAGGCGCATATCAATATGAAGATCGAAAGCGATATTGCCGGTTCCCCCTATATTGCGCCGGAAGTATTTACCGATGTCGATCACCAGATGAGCATCATGCGCGATGAAAGTTTCGGCCCGGTCGTCGGTATCATGAAGGTGCGCAATGACGAAGAAGCGCTGGCGCTGATGAATGACAGTGCCTATGGCCTCACGGCCTCGATCTGGACTGCGGATAGCGACCACGCGGCAGCGCTTGGTGATCGTATCGATACCGGGACAGTTTTTATGAACCGCTGCGATTATCTCGATCCGGCGCTGGTCTGGACGGGTGTGAAGGAGACGGGAAGGGGAGCGGCTCTTTCGCCCATCGGTTATGGCCATCTGACCCGGCCGAAATCCTTCCATCTGCGTGAGAATATCTGAACCTAGCCGAATTCCCAGAAAGAACCACCAATGACCAGTTTAACCGCCAAATGGAATTTTCCGACCACAGTGCTTTTCGGAGCAGGGCGCATCAGGGAACTACCCGCCGTTCTGAAATCGGCAGGCATAAACTATCCCCTCTTCGTAACCGATCCCGGTCTTGCAAAACTGCCGGTCGTGGCGGACACATTGGTCATACTGGATGAAGCGGGCGTGAAATACGCAATCTTCTCAGACGTAAAACCCAATCCGGTCGAGAGCAATCTTTATGCAGGCGTGGAAGTTTTCAAGAGTGGTGGACATGATGGCGTCATTGCTTTTGGCGGCGGCTCGGCGCTTGATCTTGGCAAGCTGATCGCCTTTCAATCTGGGCAGACGCGGCCGGTGTGGGATTTCGAGGATATAGACGACTGGTGGACCCGCGCAGACGCTAACGCGATTGCTCCGATCATTGCAGTGCCAACGACCGCGGGAACGGGGTCCGAGGTCGGGCGCGCTGGCGTGCTGACCAATGAGGCAACCCATACCAAGAAGGTCATATTCCACCCGAAAATGTTGCCGGTTACAGTCATTGCTGATCCACAGCTTTGCGTCGGCATGCCGCCATTCATTACAGCCGGCACCGGCATGGATGCGTTGGCCCATTGTCTGGAAGCCTATTGTGCGCCGGGTTTTCATCCCATGGCCGATGGCATCGCGCTTGAAGGTATTCGTCTGGTATTCGAGAACCTGCCGACGGCCTATGTCGATGGCTCCAATATTGAAGCGCGCGCCAATATGATGGCTGCGGCTGCGATGGGCGCAACAGCGTTTCAAAAAGGGCTGGGCGCCATCCATTCGCTGTCGCATCCGATCGGAGCGCTTTACGACACACATCACGGCATGACCAATGCCGTCTTCATGCCCTATGTTCTTCACCACAACCGAGCAGCCATTGAACAGCGTATCGAACGTCTTGCAGCTTATCTTGGCATTGAAGGCGGTTTTGACGGTTTCTTGGCGGCAATCGTCAAATTACGCCGCGACCTTGGCGTGCCGAACGCATTGCCTGAACTGATCAGGGATATGCAAATGGACGAGGCTCGCAAGGAACTGATTGCCGAAATGGCAATTGTCGACCCGACAGCGGGCGGCAATCCGGTCGAGTTGACAAAAGACGGCGCACTCGAACTCCTTGGCGCCGCCATTGCCGGAAAACACTGACTGGTGTGATGCGTATCCCCAAAATCGGTACGCACTTTTGGGAGACATGCTCTAATATTTCGCTTTCAGCCCCACGAAGAAACCACGACCATCGCCGGGCAGGAAAGCCGCCTGATCGGCACGCGCCTGATCGACGATCAGAGTCGAGCTTGCATATTTCTCGTCAAAGATATTGGTCACCTCGCCGAAGAAGACAAAATTGTCGCTGATCTTTACTTCGGTACGCAGATCGACCACCGCATAGGGATCGGCATAAAGCGTGTTCATGTTGTCGACCGGGGTTTTTTCCGGTGCCCATTGCAGCGCGCCCTGTACGGTCCAGCGGTCGCTGATTTCGTAGTTGATCTGCGTGTTTATGATCTGGCGCGGTGCTCCTGCGAGGCGGTTGTCGCCACGTATTGGGTCGTCATGAAAGCGAAAATCCTGATAGGTATAGGCAAGGCGCGCCGAAATCCGGTCCGTGATGTGGCTTGAAACACCCAGTTCGATGCCGAAGTGCCGGGTATCGTCGGCGTTGATCGCGCCAAGCGATGCGCCGGTTACGTCACGCAGGCTCAAAAGTTCATTGTCGACCCACGAATAATAGCTCGTCAGGTCCCAGGCAAAACGACCCGTCTGCGACCGCCATCCCGCTTCAATGGTCGTAGCGGTCTGCGCGTCGAGATCAGGTGTGCGGAATGCATCGGCTCTCATGCCGGGAGCGGCGGGATTGGGACGTCCGGCGCTGCTGTTCGGCGTGCCGTTGACGGTTGCCAGAAGGTCGTCATGGGTTGGCGGTTCGAAACTGCGGCTGACGGCTGCAAAAAACGTGTTGCTGTCATTGGGCTTGTAGGTCAGGCCGAGGCTCGGGCTCCAGCCGTGATAATCGCGATCATAGCTTGTATCGCCGCTGGGCACTGCGCCATTGGGCAGCCGCATGGTCGGGTTACCCGGATTATAGGCAATGGTCGGGCGTGTCGCGAGCCCGTAGCGGTCTTCATTCTTGCGCGAGGCATAGGAATAGGAAATGGCGGGTGAAACGGTGATGGTATCGTTAAGCGGCACGTTGAAGCCCGCATGCAGCGAAAGTGTGCTGGCGTCGAGGTCGTTTTCGCCGAAGCGTGCGCCCTGCGCGCCTGACTGGTTGATATAGTAATTGCGGTCTGCCGAACCGACTGAATATTGCGCCGTCGTCTCGAACAGGGGCAGGGGGGCCGCCTTGTCGGGACTATAGGCATAGCGAACGACACCGGTGAAATCGCCGCCCTTGGTTTCACGTATTCCGGCGGAAATTGGGAAACGGAATGTATCGTCCGTATAGGTATAGCCAAGGGCGACGTCTATCAGATGCGCGTCGAATTCCGCTGTGGTGCGTGAGCCGATCAGGAACTGGCTTGCTTCGCGGCGTGGCCGGTCGCGCAAAACATTGGGTCCGGGATTGATCGCGCCGCCGGGCGTCACCGTCGGGCCTTGGTGAACCCTGCGCGGGTCGGCTTCAAGCTGGCTCTTGGTCAGTGGCCCTGCCACATCGAAGCCAAGATCGGTGTAGCCCCAGAAAAAGCGTGTCTTGACGTTATCTGAGACTTCAAAGCCGACATTACCGCCTACACTCACCCTTTCGGAGCCGTTATAATCCCGGAAACCGTCGCGGCGTGTGTAATCGGCCTGAATGAGACCATCCATGGCGTCGTTCTGGAACCCCGCTTTGGCGGAGACGCCTGCCTGTCCGAACGAGCCGCCGCGCACCGATGCCTCGATGCCCTGAAACTGTGCTCCGGTCGGCGAAACGAAATTGAGCGCGCCGCCCAGAACCGTTGCGCCAAGCCGGTTGGCCATATAACCGCGATAGACTTCTATCGTCTCCGCGAGGCTCGGATTTGCGAAGCCGACCGCATAGGAGCCATCGGCACGGTTGAGCGGCAAGCCGTCCTGAAGCATCAATATGCCGCGTTCGACCGGGTTTTGTTGCAGGCCGGAACCGCGGATCTGAATGCGGGGCTGATCATTGCCGCCAAAGAAATTCTGGACGACGACGCCCGGCACGGAGCTGAGCGCCCGCGACACGGTTTCGTTTGCTGTGACGGTTCTGTCATCCTGTTCGACAAGTGCTACACCGCCCGGCATGGCATCGAAGCGTTTCTGAAGAGCGGGATTGTCGTTTGCGCCGATCACGATCGGATCGAGCACGATGGCAGCACCGGGAGATGCGGACTGCGCAAGTGCCAGACCATTGGTGCCGAGCAGCATCATTGCGGTCGATGTCAGAAGCCGCAACAGTCGCCCGTGATGAACCCCGGATGGCTTTGCCGCTACGCCCGTTTCTCGCTGTTTCATGTGCATCGATATCCCCTGCAATTGCGAGCATCCCACCCGCCTTGTCCGTCAAACTGATTGTGCAGCATTAATCTTGAGGAAAATTATCTTCTTTGCGCCAGCGCAAAGAGCGGTAATGATCACGGTCCTAATGAAGAGAAAGATTTCGCGAGCCGTTTGGAGTAGAGAATGTCTCGATCTTTCAGCACTGCTTTAACCGCTCCCATGACACGCCGTTCCGTGCTTTTGGGCATGACGGCGCTTTCCGCAGGAGTTCTTGCGTCCCGTGTCATGGGTGGTGTGGCCTATGCGCAAGGTGAGGCGCTGGAGGAACTTATCCTTTACGGACCACCCGCCGGACCTTCGATCCTGTTGGCGGAGGCTCTCGCATCGGGCGAACTTGACGGGCTTGCAGGCAAGACCGGTTTCAAGGTGTGGCGCAGTCCCGACGAGATGCGCGCAGGGCTCACCTCCGGCACCATGTCGGCGGTTGTGCTGCCGGTTCAGGTTGCGGCCAATCTCTATAATCGCGGAATGAAGCTCAAGCTGCTCAACACCATGACCGATGGGCTGATCTATATCGTTTCCGATGACGCGAAACTGACAAGCATTCCGGCGCTGAAAGGCAAGCGGCTTGCCGTGCCTTTCCGCAATGATATGCCCGATCTCGTCCTGAAGCGGCTTCTGGCGGCACATGGTTTGTCGCCGCAGACCGACCTTGTGCTGGAAAACACATCCTCGCCGGTGGAAGCCATGCAGATGCTTTTGACGGGCAAGGTTGATGCCGTTCTGGCACCCGAGCCTGCCATTTCCGCAGCGATCATGATGGGCAAGGCTGCGGGAAAAACCATCAGCAGAACCATCGACGTGCAGAAGCTGTGGGGTGAGTTCACTGGCAAGGCGCCTATTCTGCCGCAGGCCGGGCTGGTGCTGACGCAAAAGCTCCTGGCGGATCATCCCGCATTGCCGGACAGACTTCAATCGGCGCTTGAAAGCGCTGGACAACGGGTCAATGCCGATCCAGCCAAGGCTGCACGCGTCGCCGCGCCGTCGCTGGATTTCCCGGAGCCTGTACTTGCCGCTTCGATTGCAACCTCGAGGCTTGCCGCAAGGCGGGCAAGTGAGGCGCGTCCGGCCATCGAGACCATGCTTGAAACGCTTGCCGCGGACGATGCCGGTGTTATCGGCGGGAAATTGCCGGATGACGGCTTTTATCTCTAGAGCATAGATGTGATGAAATTGCAGCTATGCTCGTTTTTTGATTTGCCGTGCATCTTGTCCGAAAACCGTTTCACACTTTTCGGGATGCGCTTTGATTGGAACCATCATGACGGGCTTTGCTGACAGGATCGGGCGAACGGGGCGCTTTCTCTGGTCGGCGTGGTCCGGGCTTGCGGCGCTTATGCTGCTGGCTGCGATCTGGCAGGTGGGTCACGAGACCTATGGCGACTTCATCCTGCCGTCGCCATTGGCAACGCTTCATGCGGCCTTTGCGATACTGGGTGAGCGTCACGCGTGGGAGCTTACCTTTCTCACCAGCCGCCGTGCCCTCAAAGGATTTGCCGTTGCGGCAAGTTTTGGAGCGATCTTCGGCCTTGCGGCGGGTTATTTTCCCGCCGTTCTGCGCCTTGCGCGTCCGCTCATCACGGTTTTGCTCGGCGTGCCGCCCATTGCGTGGATCGTGCTTGCGATGATCTGGTTCGGCTCGACGGACGCAACCGTCGCCATGACCATTCTCGTCTCGTCTTCACCGCTCATTTTCGTATCGGTCGCCGAGGGTATCATCACGCGTGACCGCAAGCTCGATGATATGGCGCGTGCCTTTGGCGCGAATGCGTGGAAGCGGCTGGTGACGCTCAGCCTGCGCCATGTCTCGGCGCATCTTTTCCCAGCCCTTGCCGTATCGCTCGGCTCGGCCTTTAAGGTGGCGGTGATGGCGGAACTGCTCGCCAATGTCGGCGGCATCGGTGGGGAACTTGCGCGCAGCCGTGCCAATCTCGATATTGCAGGATCCTTGGCCTGGGTGTTGATTGCCGTGACGGCGCTGATCGTGATCGAATATGGCCTGGTTCATCCCATCCGCGCCGAATTCGAACGCTGGCGTGATGCCGCACGGCCATGGGGCGTCAAGCGATGAGGAGGGCGCAATGACAGCACTTCAGCTTGATCGCATCGGACATGCCTATTTCGGACGCACCGTCCTCGATCATATCGACCTTGCCATAGAGGCTGCGGAAATTGTAGCGCTGGTGGGGCCGTCGGGCTGCGGTAAGAGCACGCTTGTCCATATTGCGGCGGGTCTTGTCGAATCCCGCTACGGGCGGGTCAGCCGTAATTATCGCCGTCACGGCATGATCTTTCAGGAACCGCGCCTGCTGCCATGGGCAACGGCCAATGACAACATCGCCTATCCGCTGCGCCTTGCCGGGATGAAACGTGGGGCAAGGAACGAGGCGGTCCTACGCGCGGCCATGCGTGTGGCTTTCAGCCCCGCCGATCTCGACAAATACCCGTCAGAACTTTCAGGCGGTATGCAGCAGCGCGTGGCCATCGCCCGTGCGCTGGTTATCGAACCTGATTTTCTGTTTTGTGACGAACCGTTCACCGCGCTCGATGTCGCGCTCAAGCGCCGGATGCAGGACCTCCTCGTTGCGGCGGGCCGCAAGACCCGTTTTACGACCCTGTTCGTGACCCACGATCTTATGGAAGCTGTGCGTATCGCGCATCGTATCGTCGTGCTCAACAGCGATGGCAACGGCATTGCAGGAGAACGCAGGCTGGCGAGCCTGCCCGGCGAACGCACGGACGAAGAAGTGTTCGCCACCGTGCAGGGTTTTCTCAAACACGATCCGATTTTTCGCCATATCGACGATGTCGATGAACGGATGCGGCCATGACTGCCATTACCGGACGAACTGCCCATTCGGATTCATCTTTGATAAGTGTTCTGACCGACGAGGGTTTCAGGCTGTTCTTTCCGCTGGCCGCCATCTATGCGGCCTTGTGGCCGTTGCAATGGGTGCTGGTGTTCGGGCTTGATCTGCCGCTCGTGCGTTCCACCCCGCCCGCGCTCTGGCATGTGCATGAGATGATTTTCGGTGCATTCGGCGCAGCATTGATCGGCTTCATCACCACGGCGGTCCCGGAATGGACGGATACGGAACGTTTGCGCGGGCGTCCGCTTCTGGTGCTTGCCGCGCTCTGGCTGATCGGGCGGCTTATCGGCTTTCTTGGCGCGGACGCTTTGGGCCTCGTTGGTATGCTTTGTGATCTCGCATGGCTTTGCTTTCTTGTGCTTTATATGATCGGCATTACCGTCCGGCGGCGGAGTGATCGGCTTTTGCCCTTTATCAGCTGGGTGCTGGTGCTGACGCTTTGCGAGGCGGTGGCGCGCTATGGCTTTATGAGCGAGGATAGTGAGCTTGCAAGCCGGATGTTGCGCATGGCGGGTCTGGTCTTTCTGGGGCTGCTCGCTATTGCGCTGGCGCGGATCACGGTTCCCATTACCAATCTGGTGCTCGACCCGACGCGGGGTACGGCTCCGTTTCGTCCACATCCGGGCAGGCTTAATCTGGCACCGGGGCTGGTTGGCGTGGCGGCTCTCGTCGATGTACTTGGCTTTTCGCCAGAAACCTGTGGCTATGTGCTGATCGCAGCCGGTGCTGCATTCATGGACCGGGTCGGCGAATCCTTTATCGGCAGGGCAGCGCTGCGCGCTGAAATTCTGGTCCTATCCGGCTCATCGGCTCTTGCGGGAACCGGCCTTCTGCTCAATGGAGCGGCGAAGCTCGGTGCGCCGATACCGGAGCTTGTTGGCCTGCATGTGGGGCTGATGGGCGGGCTTGGACTTGGCGTACTCGCAGTCTTCTGCATTGCGGGCCTGCTGCACACACATCAATCGCTTGGCCTGCCGCGAGGGGCGCTGCTTGCTATCTTTCTTCTGGTTTCTGCCGTCGCCTTCCGGGTGCTGCCGGATTTAGGTCTGATGCCTGATTGGCCGGGATCGCCCTATGCCCCGGCGGCTGTGTTATGGGCTGCAGCATTTCTGCTCTGGCTTAAAATCTACTGGCCGGCTGTGCGCGTGCTGCAAAGTGGCGAAAACCAGCTTGGCTAAGCTTGTGATCTGAACGCTAAATGTCGTTTTAAAGCCTGCGCTTTTCCCCAATGGTTTGATGTGGAACAAAGACGCCCCGCAACCCCGCCATTAGGTTCAGCTTAAACAGCGCTCTTTCTCAGGAGCGCGCAGGCAGGTTGAAGTGAAAATCATGATGAGCGACCGTTGGGTCAAGGCGGGCGGGAAAAGACTTTCCGGACGCACGGGAAACCATATTGTCTTGGAACGGCGCTTGAATATCCCGAAATTTCTGCGGGCGTTCGTCATTTCGCTGCTGGCACTGATATGGATGGCAGGGGTCGCTACCGCTGCCGATCTCCAGAAATATCTGCCCGGACTTGATATCGCGGCGGTCTTTCCTGGTGCCGAAACGATTGGTGCACCGCAAGGTGAGCCGCCAATCGCTCCGGTCATGAAGGGTCGCGACCTTCTTGGTTATGCTTATCTGAATTCAGATTTCACCAGTTCCATCGGCTATTCCGGCAAGCCAATCCATATTGTTGTCGGCATCGATACCAAGGGCACCATCCGCGGCATCAAGCTGGTCGATCACAAGGAGCCGATCGTTCTGATCGGCATTCCCGAAGTGAAGGTCGTTGCGGCACTCAATTCGCTGGTAAACAGCGATCTGAATGCTGTTGCCGCAGGCAAGGCAAAGCCGCCGCAGGTCGAGATCGTCAGTGGTGCTACCGTCACCGTGCTTGTCATGGGCGACAGCGTTGTGCGCTCGGCCGTCGGGCTTATTCGCAGCGGACGGCTGGGTAATGCGCCGGTGCAGGTCGAGCACGCCGATGTCGCGCGCGCCGTCAATATGGACCTTCACGATGTAAAGGACTGGCAGACGCTGGTCGGTGACGGTTCGGTACGCAGTCTCAGGCTGAGCGTCGGGGAAGTGACGGAGGCTTTCCGCGCGGCAAAGCAGGAGCAGGCGGCGGGCAATCCCGAGACATCCGATCCAGCCGACACTTTCATCGAGCTTTATGCGGCGCCCGTTTCAGTGCCTTCTATCGGCATCAGCCTCTTGGGCAAGGAAGCCTATGAACGGCTTATAAAGCAACTAAAGCCGGGACAGCAGGCCATTTTGGTGGCAGGCGATGGCGCTTATTCCTTCAAGGGCTCGGGCTATGTGCGCGGCGGTATCTTTGACCGGATTGAGTTGTTGCAGGACGGGCAGGGCGTTCGCTTTCGCGACAAGAACCACACCCGTATCGGCGATATCATGGCGGACGGTGCGCCGCGTCTGCGCGAGATCGCACTGTTCCGCATTCCTGAAGGTTTTCAATTCGATGTAACAAGTCCCTGGGACTTGCAGCTTCTGGTGCAGCGCGGCTTCAATGCCCGCGACAAGGCCAATATCAGCTATGATCTCGGTTATAGCCTGCCCGAATATTATCTGCTGCCCAGGTCGGAACCAAAAGCACCTGCCACCGTCAGCGAGGCACCGCGCCAGCCGCAGCCGGTCGGCGAGGCCACGGCTTCGGATATATTTGGCGACGACAATCCGCTCTGGGTGCGGATGTGGGAGATGAACCGCGTCAATGTGGTGATTGCGGGACTTGCGATCCTCGTGCTCGTAGGCATCTTCTTTTTCCAGAACATTCTGGTCCGTCATCCCCGCACCTTTACCTGGGTCCGGCGTTCCTATCTGCTTTTCATCCTTGTCTGGCTTGGTTTCTATAACAATGCGCAATTGTCGGTGGTCAATGTGCTGACCTTCACCAATTCGCTGATCACCGGCTTTAATTGGGAATTTTTCCTCACCTCGCCGCTGATCTTCATTCTGTGGGCATCGGTTGCAGCAGGGCTTCTGTTCTGGGGACGCGGACCCTTCTGCGGTTGGCTCTGCCCGTTCGGCGCCTTGCAGGAACTCAGCAACAATCTGGCACAATGGCTGAAGGTGCCGCAGGTCAAATTGCCATGGGGGCTACATGAACGTTTGTGGCCGATAAAGTACATCATCTTCCTCGGTCTGTTCGGTCTGTCGCTTTACTCGGTGGCGCTGGCGGAAGTCTTTTCGGAAGTCGAACCGTTCAAGACCTCCATTATCCTCAAATTCTCCCGCGAATGGCCATTCGTCATCTATGCGCTGACGCTTTTGACCGCAGGACTGTTCATTGAGCGGTTTTATTGCCGTTACATGTGCCCGCTTGGGGCAGCCCTCGCCATACCCGGGCGCATCCGCATGTTCGAATGGCTGAAGCGCTGGCCCGAATGCGGCTCGCCCTGCCATCGCTGCGCCAAGGAATGCCCGGTCGAGGCGATCCATCCCGAAGGCCAGATCAATGTCAATGAATGCATCTACTGCATGCATTGTCAGGAACTCTATCACGACGATCAGCGCTGCCCGCACATGATTCAGGTGCGTGTGAAGCGCGAAAAGTTTGCCGCCCGCAATGCCCCTCTTGCAGCCGCTGTGGAACGCGGCGGCGGTCCGGCAAAACCCGTTATTTCAGTCAAAGGCCAGCCGGTTGATATGCCCTCCGGCGCCGGTCCGGCTGTGTAACTTTCAAAGGAGAGAAAACATGTCTGAAGAAATGAAAAGGCATCAGTTCAGCCGAAGACAATTGCTGGGCACGTCGGCCTTCGTTGCGGCGGCGAGTGCCAGTGGTGCTGCAGGCGCCTTGCTTGCCGGAACGAGTTCGCCTGCCATGGCTGCGGCGACCGGGTCTGGTCTGAGTGCGGAGGTCAAGCCCGGGGAGCTTGATGAATATTACGTTTTCTTCTCCAGCGGTCAGACTGGTGAAGTGCGTATTGTCGGCCTCCCTTCCATGCGTGAATTGATGCGTATTCCGGTGTTCAACCGTGACAGCGCGACCGGTTGGGGCCAGACCAATGAAAGTCTGAAAATCCTCACCGAAGGCATGCTGCCCGAAGACCGTGAATTCATGAAAGATCGCGGCGGCGTGTTCCAGAATGGTGATCTTCACCACCCGCATCCCTCGTTCACCGATGGCACCTATGACGGGCGTTATCTCTACGCCAACGACAAGGCCAATACGCGCGTCTGCCGTATCCGTCTCGACGTGATGAAATGCGACAAGATCATCCAGCTTCCCAACCAGCACACCGTCCATGGCCTGCGCGTGCAGAAATATCCCAAGACCGGCTATGTGTTCTGTAATGGCGAAGACCGCGTGCCGATCCCCAATGACGGCAGCAATCTGACCGATACCAAGCAATATCATGCGATCTTTACCGCCGTTGACGGTGAAAGCATGAACATTGCCTGGCAGGTCATGGTCGATGGCAATCTCGACAATGTCGATTGCGATTATCAGGGCAAATATGCCTTTGCGACCTGCTACAACTCGGAAGAAGGCGTCAACCTTGCCGAGATGATGAGCAGCGAGCAGGACTGGATCGTCATCTTCAATCTCAAGCGGATCGAGGATGCCGTCGCCAAGGGCGAGGTCAAGGTGATTAACGGCGTTCCCGTTATCGATGGTCGTCACGGCTCACAATTTACCCGCTATATTCCGGTTGCCAACAGCCCACACGGCATCAATACCGCCCCTGATGGCGTTCACGTCGTCGTCAATGGCAAATTGTCGCCGACAGTGACTGTGTTCGACGTGCGCAAGTTTGATGAATTGTTCGAGGACAAGATCAAGCCGCGTGATGCGGTCGTGGCCGAGCCGGAAATTGGGCTTGGGCCTTTGCACACCGCCTATGACGGACGCGGCAACGCCTATACGACGCTGTTCATCGATAGCCA
Organism: Rhizobiaceae bacterium; assembly: GCA_032057925.1. Taxonomy (GTDB): domain Bacteria; phylum Pseudomonadota; class Alphaproteobacteria; order Rhizobiales; family Rhizobiaceae; genus Brucella. The sequence goes on along the minus strand of DAMCEK010000005.1, from coordinate 145,739 downwards.
GATCTGCAAGTGGAATATCGAAGACGCGATCAAGGCCTTCAAGGGCGAAAAGGTCGATCCGATCCGCCAGAAGCTCGATGTGCATTATCAGCCCGGTCACAATCACACCTCCATGGGGCAGACCAAGGATGCCGATGGCCAGTGGCTGATTTCGCTCAACAAGTTCTCCAAGGACCGTTATCTCAATGTCGGCCCGCTCAAGCCTGAAAACGATCAGCTGATCGATATTTCCGGTGACAAGATGGAGATCGTGCATGACGGACCAAGCTTTGCCGAACCGCATGATGCGACGATCGTTCATCGCTCCAAGATCAATCCGGTCAACTTCTGGAGCCGTGAAGATCCGATGTTTGCGGACGCGGTCGCGCAGGCCAAGGCCGATAATATCGACCTGATGGTGGATTCGGAAGTCATCCGCGATGGCAACAAGGTTCGGGTCTACATGACATCGGCGGCCCCCGCCTTCGGTCTTGAGGACTTTACCGTCAAGCAGGGCGATGAAGTCACCATCTACATCACCAATATTGATGAAATCGAAGATCTGACGCACGGCTTTTCGATCATCAATTACGGCATCAACATGGAGGTCGGCCCGCAGGCGACAGCATCCGTCACCTTCACTGCCAACAAGGCTGGTGTGTGGTGGTATTACTGCTCGTGGTTCTGCCATGCCATGCACATGGAGATGAAGGGCCGCATGTTTGTCGAGCCGAAGAAGGCGTAAGCAATGACGTTCCCCCGCGTGCAGCTTCCCTTCAGTTTCACCATCCTTCTGGCGGCCATGCTCTGCAATGGCGCATCGGCGGCACAAATCGATGTTGCGGAAGGCGAAAGCGTGCAGGCGGCAATTGAAAAGGCTGGGCCGGGCGATATCGTCCGGCTTGGCCCCGGTGCCCATAAGGGTTCCGTTATTATCGACAAGGCCATTGTGCTGACAGGAGCTCCCGGTGCCATCATCGATGGCGAGAAAACCGGAAATACCATTCTGATCGAAGCTCCCGAGGCAATCGTGCGTGGGCTTGAGGTGCGCGGTTCGGGCGACAACATGCCTGATCTGAATGCCGGTATTTTTGTTGCAAAAACCGCAACGGGCGCGCGTGTCGAAGATAACCGTCTTATCGACAATCTTTACGGCATCTATCTGCATGGTGCTGCTGATTCAATCGCCAAGGGCAACGAGGTTATCGGGCGGCGCAATGTTCGTATGGCGCAGACCGGCAGCGGCATCTCGATCTGGAATGCGCCCGGTGCCAAGGTGATTGGCAACGCCATCCGCTATGGGCGCGACGGCATTTATACCAATGCTAGCAAGAACAACCTTTTCCAGAACAATCTCATGGAAAATGTGCGCTTTGCTGTCCATTACATGTATACCGACCGCAGCGCTGTGATCGGCAATATTTCGCGCAACAATTCCGTCGGCTTTGCCATCATGTACACCAATCGCCTCAAGGTGATGGACAATCTGTCCGATGGCGACCGCGACCATGGCTTGCTGCTGAATTATGCCAACAGTTCGGTCGTTTCCGGCAATCGCGTTATCGGGCGTATGCAACCGGCTGACCGGTGGCTCGATGCCGGTGTGCAGAAGGGCGAGCATGGGCTGCCGAGTGACGATACGGCTATTGCAAGCGCAGGTGAAACGGCGCGTCTCGGACCAGAAAAATGCGTCTTCATTTATAATGCCAATAAGAACAAATTCACCGGCAACAGCTTTGAGAATTGCAGCATAGGCATTCATTTTACGGCCGGTTCCGAAGGCAATACCATGAGCGGCAATGCCTTCATCAACAACCGCAATCAGGTCAAATATGTCGGCACGCGCAATCTCGACTGGTCACATGACGGACGTGGCAATTTCTGGAGCGACAATCCGGCTTTCGATCTTGATGGCGATGGCATTGCCGATAATCCCTATCGCCCGAATGACCTGATCGACAGGGTTCTGTGGACCTCTCCGCAAGCCAAAATCCTCATCAACAGTCCTGCCGTGCAGACGATCCGCTGGGCGCAGACGCAGTTCCCGGCGCTTCTACCCGGCGGCGTGGTGGATAGCCATCCGCTCATGGCGTCCCCCTATCAATCTCCCCTTCAGGCCCCCGTTCAGCCAGTGGCCCCTGGCGAAAGGAAACCGCAATGACGCAAACCGTGGTTTTGGATCATGTCACCAAATCCTATGGCGATTTCCACGCCATAAAAGATGCAACATTTCAATTGAATGCCGGCGAAAACATCGCGCTGGTCGGCCATAATGGTGCCGGTAAAACAACGATGATCAAGCTGATGCTGGGACTGATCCGTCCCACAAGTGGCCATGTGCGGGTGCTGGGTGAAGAGCCGGCGGCAGGCGCATTTGCGGCCCGTGTCCGGCTTGGCTATCTGCCCGAACATGTCTCGTTCAATCTGGCGCTGACCGGCATGGAAACGCTGGCATTTTATGCGCGGCTTAAAAATGTCGCTTCGGGCGAACTGGCCGGACTTCTGGAGCGCGTTGGTCTTTCGCATGCTGCAAAAAGAAGGGTCGGCACTTATTCCAAGGGTATGCGCCAAAGGCTCGGTCTTGCACAGGCGCTTCTGGGAAATCCTTCCGTCCTGCTGCTCGATGAGCCGACCACCGGTCTTGATCCAGCCTTGCGGCAAAGTTTTTACGATGTTCTGGAGCATCTGCGGCAGGATGGGGCGACAATCCTGATGTCGTCGCACGCATTGACGGAACTGGAAAGCAAGGTTGGTCGCGTCATCATCGCCAATCAGGGGCAGATCATTGCCGATGGTTCCATCGACGCCTTGCGCCGGATATCAAAATTGCCATTACGCATTCGCGTTCAGAGTGATGCCGCTCCGGTTCTTCCTGAAAAAATCGGGCAGTCCATATTGCGCTGGCGGCAATCCAATGCAGGTGCTTTTGAAGTCGAAGCCCCGGCAGAAGACGAGATGGAACTCATAAGGGGGCTGGTCGCTGCAAACGACGATCTTACCGAGCTCGATGTGATCCCGCCGACGCTTGATGAGCTTTATGCGCATTTTCTCAATGCGGGCGACGTCTTGGCGAAGGAGGCGGCACAATGAACAATATAGCTATCATCGCTCGCAAGGAAATACAGGAAGGCATGCGCAATCGCTGGGTATTGGCGACGACGCTTTTGCTGGCAACATTGGCACTGAGCATGGCCTTTCTGGGCAGTGCACCGACAGGCAGTGCCGTTGGCGCAAGCGCGCTCGATGTCGTCATCGTCAGCCTGTCGAGCCTCACCATCTTTCTCATTCCGCTGATCGCACTTCTGATCTCGCATGATGCCATTGTGGGCGAGATGGAACGCGGCACCATGCTTTTATTACTGAGCTACCCCTTGAGCCGTGCACAGGTGGTGCTTGGCAAATTTTTGGGCCAGCTTGCCATTCTCGCTTTTGCGACCTTCTTTGGTTACGGGATTGCGGCTTTGGCGCTGATGGCCACCGGAGCAGGCGCAGGCGCCGAAAGCTGGCACGCCTTTGCGACCCTTGTCGGCTCGTCGATCCTGTTGGGTGCTGTTTTCATCGCCATCGGCTTTCTGGCAAGCGCTCTGGTGCGCGAACGCAGCACCGCAGCGGGCATTGCCATCGGCGTGTGGCTGTTTTTCGTGCTGATCTATGATGCCGCACTTTTAGCACTGCTGGTTTTCGATCAGGGGCAATCCATCGGTACAGCCGTTCTCAACAGCCTGCTTTTGTTCAATCCGGCTGATTCCTATCGGCTGCTTAATTTCGGCACGGGGCAGGCGGGTGCACTCACCGGAATGGGTGGCATGGCCGGTAATGCAACGCTGGGGTTTCTGACATTGCTGCTGTCGCTCGGGTTGTGGACAGTGATACCACTTGCTTTATCCATGCTGGTCTTTTCGAGGAAAGAACTATGAAAAGGTCTCTGATTTTCGTTTCCGCTGCTTTGGCGCTGTTTCTTGGCGGTTGTTCGCAAGAGCAAAAGGTGGAGGTGGTCGAGCCCTTTGCACTCACCGATTCCGCCATGGGCCGTTATTGCGGCATGAATGTTCTGGAGCATCCGGGCCCCAAGGGCCAGATCATTTTGTCACCCGCAAACGAACCGGTCTGGTTTTCCTCGGCGCGCGACGCACTTGCCTTCACCATGTTGCCCGAAGAGCCGAAGAACATAGCGGCGATCTATGTGTCGGACATGGCCAAGGCCCCGACATGGGAAGAACCGGGCGCCGAAAACTGGGTCGATGCGCGCAAGGCTTTCTTTGTGATCGAAAGCAAGGCGGTCGGCGGTATGGGCACGCGCGAAGCCGTTCCTTTTTCAACGCAGCAAGCCGCCGATCAGTTTGTCGCTGAAAAAGGGGGTAAGGTTGTGGGTTTCGAGGATATGCCACAGGATTATGTGCTCGGCGAGCAAGCGCCTGCCACCGAGGCCCCACATGATCATTAATCGGCGCTGCTTGCTGGCGGCAGGTGCTGGCGCTTTCGTGTTGGCACATATGCCACCAGCACTTTGTGCAGGCGGCGGCAATCAGCCAATTCTGTGGAAAGGGCAGGCGCTGGGAGCACCGGCCCAGATCACTCTTTATTTTTCCGACGAAGATCGTGGCAAACGGCTTTTGCGCAAAGCCGTTCAGGAGGCGGAAAGGCTGGAAAATATATTCAGTCTTTATCGCTCTGATTCAGAACTTGCCCGGCTTAATAGGGCCGGTGCGCTGGCCATGCCTTCGCCGGAACTCGTCGACCTTTTGGAGATTTGCGGCGAATGCTGGAAGACGAGCAATGGCATGTTCGACCCGACCGTGCAGCCTTTGTGGATATGTTTGTACGAGCATTTCTCACAATCTGGTGCCGACCCGCAAGGGCCATCTCGCATGAAATGGGATGAAGCGCTTAAGAAAGTCGGCTTTCAGCATGTCCTGTTTGATAAGATGCGGATTGCCTTTTCCAAACCCGGAATGGCGCTGACGCTCAATGGCATTGCACAAGGCTACATAACGGATCGTGTCGTTTCTTTACTGCGCGATGCGGGTGTTGCGAATGCTCTGGTTGATATGGGTGAATATCGCGCCATCGGTGCACAACCTGACGGGACGTCGTGGAAGATCGGGCTTTCAGAGCTGGAAACAGACCGGAATGTGAACGACCATATCGATATCGTCGATCAGGCTCTGGCGACGACGAGTTCGTCGGGCTTTCAATTCGAGGATAGCGGTCGTTTCAACCACTTGCTTAATCCGAAGACCGGTTATTCGGCAAAGTTATATAGTCGTGTCACGGTCGTTGCACCGACAGCTGCCAAGGCTGATGCATGGGCCACAGCCTTCAGTTTGATGGAAGAAACCGAGATCAAGGAAATTCTTGCTCGATTTGGCGACTTAAAAGTGGTGACAAACCGCAGCCGGAAATAGCGGCTGCTTAAGCCGATTGTACGAGCTCGTTCGGTCTCTATAGGCCGAAATGGGATCGGGTATTGCTCTTTAAACTCTATTCGACATGGCTATTTCAACAAGATGCTGTAACGAGTTTGACCAAGTTTTCTGGAACGGCAAATTCATCCTGTGCAAATTATTAATAAAGCTTTTAATGCAGCAGCAAAGTGGTTAGAAGTTGACGAATTCATACAACTTTAGAACCATCGAGAAGCCAAATGTTTGCAGATTTCCCCAAAAGGAAAGTTTACCCATTAGCCGCCGTAATGGCTACCGCTATGGTCAACCCGCTTTATGCACAAGATGCGGTGCAACTGCAAACCATCGTCGTTGACGGTAGCGGCAAAGGGGTAAAGGACGAGGCGCTTCAGGCGACCGGGCCTGTTGACGGATATGTTGCCACCGTGACGGCCTCAGGTTCCAAGACCGCGACGCCACTGATCGAGCTTCCCCAATCCGTTTCGGTTGTGACGTCAAAGCAGATGGAGGATCGCAATGTCCAGAATCTCGGTCAGGCACTCAATTACAGCTCTGGTCTTGTCACCCAGCCTTTTGGCAATGACGTTCGCTATTTCAATCCTATCATCCGTGGCTTTGAAGCGAAAGACAGCGTCTATCTGAATTCATTCCGCTTCATTCGTGATTTTGGTGCCATTTCGTTTGAGCCTTACGGTCTGGAACGCATCGATGTCGTGCGTGGTCCCGCCTCCGTTCTTTATGGACAGGGCGAGCCGGGCGGCATCATCAATCTGATTTCCAAGCGTCCGACTTTTGAGGAGTTCGGCAATGTCGGTCTGGAGTGGGGCACGAACAAGCGCTATGTCGCCAAGGCTGACATAGGGGGCAATTTGCGTGACGACCTTTCCTATCGTGTGACCGCCCTGGGCCGGCTGGCGGATGGCGAGCAGGATTATACCAATGACGATCGTCTTTATATCGCCCCTTCGCTTACCTGGGCGCCCGATGAAGATACCGCTTTGACTATTATGGGCAGTTATCAGCGCGATAAAGGTACTTCCCAACTCGGACTACCGCAACAAGGTACGCTCGATTTCAATCCTAATGGTGTCATTCCAATCAACCGGTATATTGGCGAGCCGGACTTTAATGATAGCAAAAGCGATCTTTTCACGCTTGGTTACGAATTTCGCCACCGGTTCAATGATGTCTTCGAGTTCCGCCAGAACGCGCAATATCTATCCTACGACTCGGATTCCAACAATTTGTATTTTGCGGGCTTCGATACCACAGACATGCGTACGGTTAAGCGCGGCGTGAGCTTGCAATCGGAGAAAACCGACAGCTTCGGCATCGACAACCAGCTCGAAGCCCGGTTTGATACAGGACCTTTGGAACACAGGGCAGTCATCGGGCTCGACTATCGTTACAATAATCAGTGGCGATCTTCCAATTTCACACCGAGCAGCGCAACGCTCGACGTGTTCAATCCGGTCTACGGAGCGCCGATTACCTATGATCCGTCGCGGACGACGCTGAAGGAAGTACGTCTGCAGCAGACCGGATTGTATGTTCAGGACCAGATCAAGTATGACCGGCTGTCAGTGTCGCTGGGGCTGCGTCAGGACTGGACGAGCACGCGCGATGTGATAAAGGATGAAAGCGTTGACGATCATGCCTTAACTGGTCGTGCTGGAGCGATTTACCGCTTCGATAATGGAATTGCTCCCTATGTAAGCTATGCGACATCCTTCAATCCTGTCTCTGGTGTAAACGATGTGACCGGCGATTTGCTCAAGCCATCGGAAGGCGAGCAATATGAAGTGGGTGTCAAGTTTCAGCCGGACGGCTGGGACGGGTTCCTCACGGCAAGCGTTTATCACCTGACCAAGACCAATGTAACCAACAAAGAGGTAAACAGCTCAGGCAGGAACCTGACGGTTCAAAACGGCGAGGTGCGCTCGCGCGGTTTCGAACTTGAAGGAACGACCAGCCTGGGCCATGGGCTGTCCATGGTCGGCAATTATACCTATACAGATGCAGAAGTCGTAGAGGGCGATGCAACCGCTACCTCGAGCACAAGTGGTAATCGTCCGGTGAATATTCCCGAACATAGTGCGGCGTTGTGGGCTGATTACAGCTTTGATGAAAACACAGCTCTTGCGGGAGTTTCGCTAGGTGCGGGCGTTCGCTATCTTGGCAGCCGTTATGGCAATGCCGCCAATACGATCCACATGCCTTCCGCAGTTGTGTTCGATGCGGCCATTCGTTACCAGAAGGACGGTTTCAACGCCGCGCTCAATTTCACCAATCTCGGTGATGAACGCTATGTCGCAAGCTGTAACTTTGGCTGCTTCTATGGTGAAGGCCGTTCCGTTGTCGCTAATGTCGGCTACTCATGGTAATGACTTTGTAAAAGCTTTAGAGCGCCAATCCGGTTAAAGTCAGCTGGTGCTCTAAATATATTTATCATATGCGTGGTCTGCCGTATTTCGTCTTGCTCTCGGTCGGATTAAGCATCGAATAGAACCGATGCCTGCCAAGTTTTGGCAGGCAAAAGAGCAGCAGGCTCGGTAATGAAACATTGTGATGCAACGATCAACCGCCGGGACTTTATGCGTCTTGCCGGTGCAACTCTCACAATGCCGGTTTTTGCAGTTGGCACACCGTCTGCAAAGGCCGCAACGTCCGAAATGCTCGCTGGCGAAGATGTTGCTATTGTTGACTGGGCCCTGCTTGAAACCTGTCTGGCTTTAGGCGTTGCACCGATGGCTGCGGTGGAGCTTGAAAATTACCGCAAACTGGTTATTGAACCAGCCTTGCCTGACAGCATCGTTGATCTCGGTCTGCGTGGTTCAATCAATTTTGAACTGCTTGCATCGCTTCAGCCAAAGAAGATTTACGGTTCAAATTATACGGCATGGGCCAATGATCTGATGCAGCCAATCGCCCCCGTTGTTTCGCTTTCCGTCTACGGCGAGAAGATATCGCCTTATGCTGCAGCAGAAGTGGCAATGCGTGCGATGGCAGCGGATTTTGGCCTTTCAAAAAAGGCTGTTTCCTACATTGAACAGACCGCAGATTTGATCCGGCAAAGCGGTGAGCTTATAGCCAGGCATAGAAAACATCCCTTACTGATTATCAACATAGGGGATGCGAAACATATCCGTGTCTTCGGTAGCGATTCCATATTTGGGGTCGTGGCGGAAAAGATGGGATTTCGCTCGGCTTGGACAAGCACCAGCTATTCGGCAACAGCGCCCATCAGTATCGAAGCTTTGGTCGATTATCCCGATGCGATCGTGATAATCATATCACCCATTCCTCCTGAGGCGCGCCGCGCGTTGCCGCAAAGTGCTTTATGGCAGGCGATGCCGGCTGTACGCGATGGGCGCGTTTTTACGCTTGATCCGATCAATCCCTTTGGTGGTTTGCCCACAGCGGTTCGGTTTGCAAGATTGCTCCAAGAGGCGCTGCGGGAATGGTAATGAATCGTGAAACTCTGCCGCGCTGCATCAACGGACAAGGAGCGATCCTGATCGCGCTGCTTCTGGTTGCGTTAACGCTGACAGCTGTGCGGATATACTTAAATCTGCCCGCAAACGACGCCGTGTTGCAGCAGATTATTTTCTACCATAGTATCCTGCCGCGTATTGCAATCGCATTGACCTGCGGTGCTGCTCTGGGACTTGCAGGTTCGTTGATACAAAGAGTATTGCGCAATCCCATTGCCGACCCCTCGACACTGGGAATTATGGCAGGCGCACAGCTTGCCATGACGGTGGCGACGATCTATGCCCCGCTTCTCATGGAAGTCGCGCGCTCGCCGGTCGCTTTTACCGGCGGCATTCTATCGCTGGTCATTGTGCTCGGCCTCTCCTGGCGGCAGAATCTGGAGCCTGTGAGCGTTATCATCAGTGGCATGATGTTCTCTCTGATTGCCGTGTCATTGAGTGCGACCATTATTTTGGGCAATGGCGAATATCTGATGTCGCTCTTTATCTGGGGGGGCGGTTCTCTCGACCAGACAGGCTGGGGACCGGCACTCTCGCTGATTGCGCGAACGCTCATTACTTTGACCCTTGCCGTCCTTCTGCTGCGTCCGCTTGATTTGCTCAGCCTTGGTGACAGTACGGCAAAGGCACTGGGAATTGGGGTGAGCTTCATTCGTGCGGCCGTGTTGATCCTTGCCGTCTTTCTGGCGACCAGTGTTTCGGCGGAAGTGGGTATTATCGGGTTCATTGGCTTCGTTGCCCCCAATTTGGCACGCATGAGCGGAGCAAGAACGGCCCGACAAATATTGTTTTCATCCATGGCTATAGGCGCGGTATTGTTGCTTTTGACGGATGGCCTCGTTGACCTTGTCTCGATTTCCTATGGTACATTCATACCGACCGGCGCCGTGACCGCATTACTTGGCGGCCCCTTGCTGCTCTGGCTGCTGCCCAATATCAAAAGTACCCTTCAGGCAGCCGCAACGTTGAACCCCAGCCGTGCGGGACGCCCCGGCTTGGTTATTGTGTCCATTGCCTGTCTTGCTCTGGTGATGATACCGCTTGCCTTGTTCGTTTCAAGGAGCCCCGATGGCTGGACCATTACGCAAGGACCGCTTCTGGATATCATCATGCCTTGGCGCTGGCCGCGTCTCGTGGCAGCCATAAGTACTGGAGCCATGCTGGCAACGGCTGGATGCATTTTGCAAAGAACTTTGGGTAACCCGATGGCCAGCCCTGAAGTTCTTGGTATTTCATCGGGTGCAGGGGTGGGATTGGCAGCCGTGCTGCTTTTGATGACGGCTCCGGGAAAAGAGGCGCAGTTCAACGGCGCATTGGCCGGTTCATTGATTACAGCGGCAATCGTTCTGACCCTTGCCGCACGCTATCGCTTCAGTACAGAACGTCTGTTGCTTGCCGGTATTGCAACCAGCTCAATTTCCGGTGCATTCCTCGCATTGATTATGGCGCGCGGTGGACCCGAAACCATGGCACTGTTGAGCTGGATGAGCGGTTCCACGCAACGGGTTATGCCACAGGATGCATTGTTGCTGGCCTTTGCGACGATTGTCGCCATGGTGCCAATCATGTTCATGACAAGATGGCTCGATATTATGCCGCTCGGCAATGCGCGCGCCCGCGCCATCGGACTGAATGTGAGGGTTTCTTCCTTATTGCTGATCCTGATTGCTTCTGCTCTCTCCGCAGCCTCGACGCTTTTTATCGGCCCTCTTTCCTTCATCGGACTGATGGCTCCCCATCTTGCGCGGCAGGCTGGCTTCATGCGGGCGGGATGGCACCTTTCCGGTTCCATTGTGATCGGGATATGTATTATGATTTTTGCCGACTGGATGGCGCGTTCTCTCGCATTTCCTTATCAGCTTCCGCTCGGCTTATTCGCGTCTATGATCGGTGGACCATATCTCATCTGGAGCCTGAATAGGTAAGTTTTTGTAACATTTTGTGGAGGGACTCTGCAGAATTATTCGACTTGGCTCATTCAATTTTTCTTCACAAATTTTGCTCTGAGAGAACTGACGTATTCTCGATAGTATTGTTACGAAGGTCCGAAAAAGACCGAGGGACACTATACCATAATCGTGGAAAAACTCGATGGGCGCATTTTACAAAAGCTGTAGAAGGGTAATCGCGCAGACGTCTATTTTTCTTGCTCGCCTCTTTAGGTGATGCAATCGGATTAGCGTCAGGAGTTTAGACTGAAAGAGGAGGATACTATGGCGGAATTAAACATCGAGAAGATCGCAGATGACGTCAAATCGGCTCAGGACTACGTCGTAGAATTGCAGCCTATGACAACGGCGTATGCGCACTTTGACCTCTCGTCTGCTTATGAGGTCGCCCGGCGAGTTCATGATCGCCGCACAAGTGAGGGTGCCCATGTAATCGGGCGCAAGATTGGCTTCACCAATTCGGATATGTGGGCATTGTTCGGTGTAACGGAACCGGTGTGGGGATATGTCTACGGCCATACCCTGACAGAATGCCCCGAGGGCGTTATCCGCTTCGACCTGAGCAAACTTTGCCAGCCGCGCATAGAGCCTGAGGTTGTGTTTCACTTCCGGGAAGCGCCAAAAGCCGGTTCTAGCGAACTTGAAATCTTGCGCTGCATCGATTGGGTTGCCCACGGTGTCGAGATTGTCCAGTCGCATTTTCCGGAATGGAAATTCAAGGCGGCGGATACTGTAGCGGACAATGGTCTCCACGGGGCTTTGATTATTGGACCTCATTTTTCCATTGATCAATTTTCCGCCGCCGATCTGCCTTTGGCCCTTGAAGCCTTTTCGCTGGAGCTTTTATTCGGCGATGAAGTCCAGGAAAAGGCTCACGGACGCAATGTACTCGGCAGCCCGCTCACTGCGGTCGCGCATCTTCTAAAGCTTTTGCAGTCGCAAGGCGATGTATCGCCAATCAAGGCTGGAGAGGTTGTCACTACCGGTACAATCACAAAAGCCTATTCGATCAAGGCTGGAGAAAAGTGGTCGACCAGGTTGGAAGGGATTGGTCTGCCAGGGCTACAACTGACTTTCACTTAAGTATCCGAACAGGCAATCGTTCATTACACAGGGCATGGACTCACTATCTGATGCAATCCATACCGCTCGATGACGTATACTCGCGCCCAAGGCTGTCGTCCCGTGTTTGCCGCATTCTTCATTGCATCGGTGCCTGCAACGCCGCGACATATCGCGTCTGGCTAAAGGTAACAGGGAAAAGCCCAAGAAGTTCAAAGACGACCAGATGGGATAGTCCCACATCGATATTGCTGAGCTAGCTATGAGGGCAGTAAAGGCTTTCTCTTTTTGCGGTCGCTCAGAAAATGCAGATGGCGTTTTGTGCTACGGCTACAAGGTCGTCAAGAAATTTGACGTCAACGGCGAGCCAATTCGGGGCGACCGGGAGATCGTGTCGGAAGAAGCAGAAATCATCCCTCGCATCTTCCGTGAATTTGCGTCCGGCCTACGTATCGTGAACGATGGGCTGTGGAACGCCACCCGTGCGCGCCAGAAGCAGAAATCGGAAATCTTCGACCCAATCCTGCTAACACGCTTGAAGGCCGCATGAAACGCGTCCATCTTGCAAACAGACTGGTTCCTCTCCTTTCCCGTCTTCTCACCTGCGGATGCAGCGGCGGTGAGGTCGGTATCATTACACCGAACCGCTATGCCTGCCTCAACCACCATCGGCGCAGCATTTGCGACAATGGCCGTTCCATCACCCTCGGCAAGATCGAGGCCCGCGTTTTGACCAGCCTGAACGAACGGCTTGTTTCAAGCGAGGCTGTTGCGGAAGTAGTCAAAGTCTGTGCAGAGAAAATGAACCGTCGTAACCGCGACCAGCATACACAGGTGCGGAGTGACCAGAAGGGGCTCGCCAAGATCGAGAAGGCCGTTGCCGGGATTATCACCACCATTGAGGACGGCATGTATGAAAGCCCGGATGGATAATCTTTAGCGGCAGAAGGCCAAGATTGTCGTCCGTATGGTGCATGCACCGGCCGATGTACTGGACGTTCATCCGAACATTGCCAATCTCTACCGCCTTCGTATGAAACGCTTGACCAAAGCCTTCAATGACGCAGACAGCAGCAGGCAGGCCGCGGAAGCCCTTCGCTCCCTTATCCGATAAATCATTCTCACTCCCGGCAAGAAGCGGAGCGAGGTTCATGTAGAGCTACGCGGCGAGTTGTTCGGCATTCCAGACTTCGCCGGAGTAGAGGAAATCCAAGGGCAATTCGGCTTTATGCTCCCGGAAAATGCAAGCTCCCGCAACCAATTTGGACATAAAGCCCAATTCTTTAAGTATAACATGATCTTGCGGGGATGTCAGTCCACGAGTTAAGTCCCGAATGCGAAAGCGTCGAGGCTTTCGGCGGTCGTGATACCGTAGGCTCTGGACCTATTGATATCTTTCGGATTTAATTCACAGTGATTGAACGGTGGCCCGCTATGAGCGATTTGATGCTGTTATCTAAGACGCAAATGCACCGTATAGAGCCATATTCCCCACTGTCCCACGGCGTCCCGCGCGTTGATGACAGGCTTGTTTTGAGCAGCATCATCTTCGTTCTGCGCAACGGGCTACGTTGGGGCAAAGCCTCGAGAGAATACGGCCCGCACAAAACAATTTACAACCGCTGCAGGCTCGGCGTGTTCAACCTGATTTTGGCAGAACTGACCGCCAAACGCGGCAAGCCCGAACAGTGATGATCGACGCCACTCATTTGAAAGCCCTCGCACCGTATTCAGTCTGCTAAAAAAAGGTGGGGCTCCGACGTGTCGGACATACCAAAGGCGGGCTGAACTCCAAACTGCATGCCGTTTGTGATGGCAATGGTAGGCTATTGATCCTGCTTCTGAGCGAAGGGCAGATAAGCGACTATAAAGATGTCGCGCGCATGCTCCATGCCTTCCCCAAGGCAAAGACACTTCTGGCCGATAAAGGCTATGGCGCCGACTGGTTTCGGGACGCCTTTACAACGCAAGATAGCGGCCTGCATTCCATAGCGGGCAAACCGCAAGTTTCCGATCTCACATGATCCAGTATTCTACATAAAGCGCCAAAAGATCGAAAATATGTTTGGCAGTCTCAAGGACTGGAGGCGAATTCACACCCGGTATGATCGTTGCGCTCACACCTTCATCTCAAGCATATGCATCACCAATACCCTAATTTTCTCGCTATGTTTTAACGAGTCCTGAGCCCAGGTAAAGGCGTTTTTGAAGGCGCAGGTTTACAAGGCGGTCCGAAACGACGCTCGCAGCATCGCGCAGCTGATGTGCGTCAATCTTTTTTGTCCGGTCCATGCAAGATGTCTGCAAGTTGGAAGCGGCACAGTTTTTGCTTACAGTGCTGAAGAAGTGGTTCGGCATTGGTGATGAATGTTGTGAGACGGCTGAGCTGACAAAGGGTAGCGGTTGCCCTTGCTCGCGAGCTGGCCGCCGTCATGAATAGAATATGGTCTGACGGCTGTGAGTTCCGCTGGATGTGAGAGGCTGGTGACGCCGCGTAAAGCAAAAACTCGTTGCGGACAAAACAACCGATAAAAAAACCGGTCAAGGGGCGGAAGATCGTTCTTCTCCAGACGGAAAATGAAGAGAGCCGTCCCGGCACTCTGATCTACCGTCGTAATAAGGTGAGGATGTTGTTTAGATTGCCCCTTTCATTCCAACTGATCCCATTATGAGAAGGTCAATAGCCGATCCCGAAGAAAGCATGACCTTGCGAGGACGTCGGACATCTTGAGTGAGGAAACTTGAAAGTGCTTGACCTGCCAAACAGAGAAGTTGCGACATTTAAGGGTGCGAATTGTTTATAAACCCTTCTGGCTCGTGTGCCCAGATTTTACTAATTCATTATTGCGGTTCGAAGCGGTCAATGGCGCCGGATACTGCATCCCACAACTTAGCAATGATTCAGGCAGCAACCTTTCGTATATGGCTTTCAGCTTGGGTAATCCTATTCCAACGGATTAGAGTTTCGCAGTTTAAATTTGAATTTGTCTCCCCATATGGTGTTCGCTTTTAGAAAAGCAGTTCATTGGAAATGGTCGGAATTGTTTTCGTCTTTTATAAGCTTATCACAGACCACATGCCGATCATGGGGCGCATAGTCCTCTTTTAGGGCGCCATGCGTCTATTCAAACGTATGGCGCCCTAAACAGTTGAATTTATGCATCGACGCACTAATCCAGTGCGCCAGAACAGGATAGACGGTCAGCCAAACAGTGACAGACTGCTTTTCACCGTGCCCCACACACCCCAGAGAAGCGGAATACCGACCGCCGCCCAAGCTAGAGCTGCCTTGGCGTCCAGTCCGCCACGTCCAATGCCAAAAGAGCCTGTCGGACCCGCATTGGCCGCAGCGGTCTTCGCCTGAAGGGCTGCCACTTCCGCGTCCGACATGAACCATTTGTCCGCTAGCGGCCGCACAAAAGCATTGGCTATGAGCCCGAGCGCCAGCATACCGGCCAGGATATACATGGTGCTTGAATAAAGCGCAGGCCCCGGCGCTGCACCCGCAGCGATCTGTGCCTCGCGGATATAGTTGACCACAACCGGCCCGGCGATGCCTGCCGTCGCCCATGCCGTCAGCAGGCGGCCGTGGATCGCACCCACGAACTGCGTTCCGAAAATATCTGCGAGATAGGCGGGAATGGTCGCAAAACCACCGCCATACATGGAAAGGATAATACAGAAAGCCACGACAAATAAAGTCTTGGACCCCATCATTGCAAGCGTTGGCGCTGCCGCATACAGAATGATGCCGAGAATGAAGAAGCAGAAATAGGTGTTCTTTCGGCCGATCTTGTCGGACATCGATGCCCAGAAGAAACGCCCGCCGATGTTGAAAAGCGAAAGCAGCCCGGTGAAACCGGCGGCAATGGCTGCGATCTGCGCCTTCTGTCCCGTATCAAGGTCTGCAAAGCCGACCCCCGGCAAGCCGATGAGCGAGCCTGCAAAGATTTCCTGCAACATGGGCGAGGCCATGCCGATGACACCAATACCGGCGGACACGTTCAGGCACAGAACAGCCCAGATCAGCCAGAACTGTGGCGTCTTGTGTGCGTCGCGCAGGTGCACGTGACGATGGGTTATCATTGTGCTTTTGGCCGCTGGCGCAGTCCAGCCTTCGGGACGCCAGCCCGCAGGCGGAATACGATAGCCGAAGGCACCCGCCATCATGAAGACAAAATAAATCAGCGCCATGACGACGAAGGTCTGCCAGACACCCACAGACGTATCGGTCTTGAAGACGTTCATCAACAAATCGGCAAGCGGCGCACCGATCATCGCACCACCGCCAAAGCCCATGATGGCCATGCCGGTCGCCATGCCGCGGCGATCCGGGAACCATTTGATCAGCGTCGATACAGGCGAAATATAACCAAGACCGAGACCAATACCGCCAATGACACCCGCGCCCAGCCACATCAGCCAAAGCTGGTGCGTCATAACGCCGAGTGCTGCGACGAGAATGCCGCCGCACCAGCAGCAGGCAGAAACGAAACCGGCCTTGCGCGGTCCCACCCGTTCCAGCCAGCCGCCCCATATGGCTGCGGAGCAACCCAGCAACACGAAGAAAAGCGTATAAATCCAGCCAAGATCGGCCACGCGCCAGTTACATTGCGTGGTAAACAGCGCCCCAATGAGGGTAAGGCTGGAACAGCTTGGATCGGTGGTCTGCAGCGCTCTCGACAGTGGCAGCCAGAAAACACTGAAGCCATAAGCCATGCCGATACATAAATGGATCGCCAGAGCCGCGGGCGGCACCAGCCAGCGGTTGAAACCGGGTTTCGCGATTATTCGTTCGCGGTCCAGAAGCCCGGGCTGCGCCGCCTCTCCCGCCGTTATGCCTGCTACTCCCATCGACATTACCTCCCTCATGAATGTCTGGACACGTCAGGTTCGCCCGGACTTTACGCCGAAGGACGAACGTTATTGCCGCCGCGTTCCCCGTGCGGCGAAAGTCTTTTTTCGTTCTTGCCCGTCAGACCCGACCGCTCTCCGGCACGTTGGATTCTGACGGGAAAGTGCCAGCAACCGGCGCTCCGGGCCGATTGATTTTCTCAGCCGCAGCAAGAACAAGCGGCAGAAAATCACCAGCCCCGGCATCCACTATCTCGAAGAAACGGCGGCGCATGCGCGGTTCCCAGAACTTGTTGATGTGGAGCGCCACATCGTCAACGCGGCTATCTTCCGGCTGCGACAAAAAAAATGTCGCGATCTGGTTCGCCATCCGCACCAGTTTTTCATCCGTGTGACTGAGCACCATGACCTACTCCCCCGCGTTAGACGCTGGCCGACGCCGCAATGTCTCGATAAGGCCGAACGTGCCCGCCACTCTCATTCCGCTGCTTCCATCTTGCCAGCGATCCGTCGCGAACGGCGACCGAGCGCATCATATTCCTCCTGCCATTCGGTCGGTCCGTTGGAAGGCGATATCTGTACAGCCGTCACCTTGTATTCAGGGCAGTTGGTCGCCCAGTCGGAAAAGTCGGTGGTGATGACGTTCGCCTGCGTGCCGGGATGGTGAAAGGTCGTATAGACCACACCCGGCGCCACACGGTCGGTAATCAGCGCCCGGAGCGTCGTATCTCCCGAGCGGCTCGCGAGTTTTACCCAGTCGCCATCCTTCACGCCGCGCTGTTCGGCATCATGCGGATGCATTTCCAGCCGGTCCTCCTCGTGCCAGACGACGTTGTCGGTGCGCCGTGTCTGTGCGCCGACATTATACTGCGACAGGATACGCCCAGTTGTGAGCAGCAGCGGGAAACGCGGACCGGTCCGTTCGTCGGTTGCCACATATTCGGTGCGGATGAACTTGCCCTTGCCACGCACAAAGCCGTCCACATGCATGATGGGAGAGCCTTGCGGGAATTTCTCGTTGCAGGGCCACTGCACTGAACCGTTTTGCTCGAGATAGTCGTAGGAAACATTGGCAAAACTCGGCGTCGTTGCCGCAATTTCATCCATGATTTCCGAGGGATGCGTATAGTTCCAGGCAAGCCCCATGGCCTGCGCCAGCTTCTGCGTCACCTCCCAGTCGGCATAGCCGTTCTTGGGCGACATGACCCTGCGCACACGGTTGATGCGCCGCTCGGCATTGGTAAACGTCCCGTCCTTTTCAAGGAAGGTCGAACCGGGCAGGAAGACATGGGCATAATTTGCCGTTTCATTCAGAAACAGGTCGTGCACGACGACACATTCCATAGCCGCCAGACCGGCAGAAACATGCTTCGTGTCCGGGTCGGACTGGAGAATATCCTCGCCCTGAATATAGATGCCCTTGAAGCTGCCTTCCACGGCAGCGTCGAGCATGTTGGGAATACGCAGCCCCGGCTCGTTATTGAGCTTGACGCCCCACAATTTTTCGAAAATGTCGCGCGTCGCGTCATCGGAAATATGCCGGTAACCGGGCAGTTCATGCGGGAACGAACCCATGTCGCAGGAGCCCTGCACATTGTTCTGCCCGCGCAGCGGATTGACGCCCACACCGGGGCGGCCAATATTGCCGGTGGCCATGGCCAGATTGGCAATTGCCATCACCGTGGTCGACCCCTGGCTGTGCTCGGTCACCCCAAGGCCGTAATAGATCGCGCCATTGCCGCCCTTGGCATAAAGGCGTGCGGCGCCGCGCAGGTCTTGCGCGGGAACACCGGTGAAATTTTCGGTTTCTTCCGGGCTATGCTGCGGCTCTGCAACGAAAGCGGCCCAGTCTTCGAATTCCGACCAGTCACAGCGCTCGCGGATAAAGGCTTCGTTGAACAGCCCTTCGGTGACGATTACATGCGCAAGCGCGGTCATTACGGCCACGTTGGTGCCGGGTTTCAGCGGCAGGTGGAAGGATGCCGCCACATGCGGGCTGCGCACCAGATCGATGCGGCGGGGATCGATGACGATCAGTTTTGCACCCTGCCGCAGCCGCTTTTTCAGACGGGAGCCGAAAACCGGGTGACCATCCGTCGGATTGGCACCGATGACCACGACCACGTCGGAATGCTCCACGCTGTCGAAATTCTGTGTGCCAGCCGACGTGCCAAAGGCCTGACCGAGACCATAGCCGGTCGGTGAATGGCAGACACGGGCGCAGGTATCGACATTGTTGTTGCCAAAACCGGCGCGAATGAGTTTCTGCACCAGAAACGTCTCTTCATTGGTGCAGCGCGATGACGTAATGCCGCCGATGGCTTCGCGGCCATATTGCCCCTGAATACGGTGAAATTCCGAGGCGACATGGGAGAGTGCCTCTTCCCAGCTCACTTCGCGCCATGGATCACTGATCTTTTCGCGGATCATCGGATTGAGAATGCGGTCCCGGTGGCTGGCATACCCATAGGCGAAGCGGCCCTTGACGCAGGAATGGCCGCGATTGGCCTGCCCATCCTTCCAAGGCACCATGCGCACCAGCTCTTCGCCGCGCATTTCCGCCTTGAAAGAACAGCCGACACCGCAATAGGCGCAGGTCGTGACCACAGAATGTTCGGGCTGGCCGATCTCGATCACCGATTTTTCGGTCAGTGTTGCTGTCGGACAGGCCTGAACGCAGGCACCGCAGGAGACGCACTCGGAATCAAGGAATGATTGATGCGCGCCCGGCGACACACGGCTTTCAAAACCGCTGCCCTCGATCGTCAGTGCGAATGTGCCTTGCACTTCCTCGCAGGCACGCACACAGCGCGAACAGACGATACATTTGGAAGGATCATAGGTGAAATAGGGATTGCTCTCGTCCTTCGGCATCCAGCGCGCATTGACATCACCATCGCCGGTCCGCGCCCTGACATGATTGTCGCCATCATAATCATAGCGCACATCGCGCAGACCCACAGCGCCCGCCATGTCCTGCAACTCGCAATCGCCATTGGCAGCGCAGGTCAGACAGTCGAGCGGATGATCGGAGATATAAAGCTCCATCACACCCTTGCGGATCTGCTTGAGCCGCTCGGTCTGCGTATGCACGACAAGGCCGGGCGCAACCGGTGTGGTACAGGAGGCAGGCGTGCCGTTGCGGCCCTCCACCTCGACAAGACAGAGCCTGCAGGAGCCGAAAGCATCCACCATATCGGTAGCGCAGAGTTTAGGGACATCGATGCCCGCTTCGCGTGAGGCACGCATGATCGAGGTTCCCGCAGGAACACTCACCTCACGACCGTCAATGGTAAGCGTCACCATATCCGTTGCGCGGGATTTCGGGGTTCCATAGTCGAATTCAGAAACAAGGGCCATGGTCTTACTCCGCCGCTTCAACACGTGGGATGGCGACAAAATCATCAGGGAAATGCTTGAGCGCACTCATGACCGGATAGGGCGTGAAACCGCCAAGCGCGCAGAGCGATCCGAATTTCATGGTTTCGCAGAGATCTTCGAGCAGTGCCGTGTTTTTCTCCCGCTCGATGCCAAGTGCGATCTTGTCCACCGTCTCGACGCCGCGCGTCGAGCCGATGCGACAGGGCGTACACTTGCCGCAGCTTTCCACCGCACAAAATTCGAGCGCGAACCGCGCCTGCCGGAGCATGTCGGCAGTCTCGTCGAACACCACGATACCAGCATGACCGATAAGCCCACCGGCAGCGGTAAAGGCGTCATAATCGAACACCGTATCAAACAGCGAAACCGGGAAATAGGCCCCCAGCGGACCGCCCACTTGCACGGCCTTGACCGGTCGCCCGGTGATCGTGCCGCCACCGATATCGTTGACCAGCTGACCGAGCGTCAGGCCGAAGGCTGTCTCGTACAGCCCGCCATATTTGATATTTCCGGCAAGCTGAATAGGGATGGTGCCATGCGAACGGCCAACGCCGAAATCGCGGTAGAAGGCAGCGCCCCGATCCATAATGACCGGGATGGACGCCAGTGAAATCACATTGTTGACGACGGTTGGTTTTCCGAAAAGACCCTGAAGCGCAGGCAGCGGCGGCTTGGCGCGCACGGTTCCACGCTTGCCTTCGAGACTGTTGAGAAGCGATGTTTCCTCGCCGCAAACATAGGCGCCAGCCCCCATGCGCACTTCAAGATCGAAGGCACGGCCCGAACCAAGGACGGAGGGCCCGATCATGCCTTCGCGCCGGGCAATAGTGATCGCCTTTTCCATGATCTTGATGGCGTATGGATATTCCGAACGGGTGTAGATAAAGCCCTTGGTCGCACCGACGGCAAGACCGGCAATCGCCATGCCCTCGATCAGCACGAAGGGATCGCCTTCCATGATCATGCGGTCGGCAAAGGTGCCGCTATCGCCCTCATCCGCATTGCAGACGATATATTTCTGCTCTGCGACCGCATCGGCGACGGTCTTCCATTTTATCCCCGTGGGGAAACCCGCGCCACCACGCCCGCGCAGGCCGCTTTCGGTTACCTGCGCGATGATATCGGCGGGTGCCATTGCAACGGCCTTCTTAAGACCCTTCATGCCTTGATAGGCGCGATAATCCGTCATCGACAGCGGATCTGTAACCCCGCAACGGGCAAATGTCAGGCGTGTCTGGCTTTTGAGGAAGGGGATGTCCTTTGTCCGCCCCAGACAGAGAGGATGCTCGCCACCGGTGAGAAAACCCGCATCGAAAAGCGACGCAACATCGCTGGCCTTGACCGGCCCATAGGCGATACGGCCTTGTTCGGTGTGCACTTCCACCAGCACTTCGAGCCACAGCATGCCCCGTGAGCCATTGCGAACAATCTGCACATCGAGGCTGCGGGCCTCAGCTTCGTGCTCAATAGCTGCGGCAACACGGTTGGCTCCAACAGCCAGTGCCGCCGAATCGCCGGGGACGAAGATCTTGACCGTCATCGCCGAGCCTCCGCCAGAATGTCACTAAGAGCGTTTTCATCCAGACGCGCATGTACTTCGCCATCCAGCATCAAGGCCGGTGCCTGCGCGCAAAGGCCAAGGCAAAAGACAGGCTCGAGTGTGATGGACCCGTCGGGCGCGGTTTCGTGCCAGTCTAGCCCGAGGCGACGCTTTATGGTTTGGGCAAGCGGCTCCCCACCCATCGACTGACAAGCCTCGGCACGACACAGTTTCAGCACGTGACGGCCAGTGGGGTGGTCGCGAAAATCTGCATAAAAGGTGACGACGCCATGGACCTCTGCCCGCGACACATTCAATGCGCTGGCGATGATCTGTTTGGCACTTTCAGGAATATAGCCGAATTCGTCCTGAACCGCGTGCAATATGGGCAGCAGCGGACCTTCCAGATGAAGGAAATCTTCAATGACTGCCGTAACACGGGCCGCTTCATCTGCGGCAACCGTCTGAATACTCATAAGCCAGTCCTCCCAAACCGCCATGAGCAAAGCTGGGGAGCGGGACTTTTCAGTCCTTCACAACCTTGCGTTCACGTGAAGAATGGCGAAAAGGACGGGATCAGGTCAATAAGCGGTTTTCGTCAACCGATAGATATTTCCTATCAAAAGCTTGTTCCGCAGCACGTTGCCGCGCCTCATGGAGAAGTGCGGAAACCAGTGGCGTGTGCGGTTCGCGGTAAGTCGCAATCAATCCCACGAGATGTTCGGCATCGGGCTCGACAATCGGGATCATTTTTATGTGTTTCTGATAGGATAATGATTCCAATATATTAGGAGGCATTATTGAGGCCCATTGCCCGGTTCGAATATGTGAAAAAAGTACGATCATCGAATTGGATTCAAGCGTTGGCTTCACTTCGACACCCGCTTCTGCCATGTGCTTATTGATGATGCGGCGGTTTTGCATGTCCGAAGTTAATAGGCATAGCCTAAGACCCGAAACCTGTTTCCAGGTAACGCTTTCCTGATCCGCGAGAGGTGTTCCGGCCGCTGTAATCAGGTGATACCGTTCAGAATAAAGCGGCACTGTCGTCACTCGTCCCAGCGGCTCGTTGTCGAGATAAGTGATTCCGGCATCGATCTCGAGATTTTCGATCTGGCTCAACACCTGAAGCGAGGTGCGTGATGTCACCGAAAAGGTGACGGCGGGATGGCGCGCTTGAAACGATTCCGTCAATCGCGGCACCATGGCAAGGGCTGTGGGAATGACCGCAAGACGAATATGGCCAGCCAGTCCCTTGCGTGCAGCACGCATTTCCTCGCGCATGGTGCGCGTATCGGCAACGATGCGGCGCGCCCATTCGAGAACACGCTGCCCTTCGGGCGTCAGCCCCTGGTAGCGGGCTGCGCGTACCACCAGAACGACGCCCAGCTGATCCTCCAGTTGCCGGATTGCGGCCGAAAGGCTTGGCTGAGAAACGCCGCATTCCTCTGCAGCCCGCCCGAAATGCTTCGCGCGCGTCAAGGCGATGAAAAATTCCAGCTTGTCGATCATGCTTCCTCCCCGAAGCACGCGCCCCTTATGAGGCTGGCTCATGCGAGAACACTAGATCGAACAACACCAGTCCGTAAATGGCTGTGAAAATTTTCTATCTTCAGCGTCGCATCACGTTGTGTTTTGATTGTTTGAGCAAACTCGGCGTGTGTCTGCCAGCCAAGAGCCAACTATCGATAAGCGTTGTAGTCGCTACGCCAGTTTGAAAGCCCTGATCGGGCGTGTGTCAGTGACGAGAACAGAGTTTCATTTAGGAAGCATGTTTCCATCTTATTGAATTAGATGGCGCTCTAGGAACTTTTATATTTTGCATGACATCATCGTGCCCATCCTCATTTCACTACGAAAAGACATATGCTGCAAAAGATACAGTTTGTATCGATTGAAGCAATAATTAAGTCATTTTCCCTGTCTTTTGAAGCGCCTAAACTTCATGCAACAAAAATGGCTGGCAAATGATCAGCGTGAAGAAGTGTCGGGTTTTATGGATAAATATGCGTCCATAATTCCGCACTGATACAATAAAGGGGACCGATATGATGAAGCGCCTTTCACCTCGACCTTAACCGTAACTACCGGGTTGATGCCTGTTTCCGTATAGCCGGATTTGGCACGCAAAAACCTGAATACGTTCAGTCGCCCGGCGCACCTTGCTGGCGTTAAAATTAGTCATAGTCTTTCAGCTCTCGCGGTGAGAACGGCAATGTCGTTAGCTTCGAGACTGATGTGGCACGGCATATTGCACCTCGATTTCAAGCCGCCGTTTGCGACGGTCTCGCTTCAAATTGCATGCTGTTTGCCAACGTGTCGGCAACTGCGCCTACCGCATAATTATCGTCCGCCGGAGTGCGATTGGGCATCAACAGCATAAGGGCCATCAGCGCCCAACGCGGACAGCTGGTGCAAAAACCCCGGGGATGATCAACGCCCTGTGGCCGGATCGTCACTTTTCACCACATCAATCTATTGAGAGGGTAAGGAACACGCATGCATCAGAATATCAGCCCGCCTGTGGCAGGGGTTCGTAAAACAGTGTTGGGCGGATCGTTCGGCATGTTTCTCGAATTCTATGAGTATGGGATATACGGCTTTTTCGCTCCCGTTCTGGCGAAAGTCTTCTTCACCGGCGATGGTGTCGTCGGACTGCTTCTTACCTACGGAATTTTCGCCGTCACCTTCCTGTTTCGTCCTATTGGCGGTGTGGTGTTGGGTGCGATTGGTGATCAGTATGGGCGCAAAACCGCGCTGCTCATCTCACTTACAATCATTACACTTGCGACGACGATCATTGGGCTAATACCGAGCTATGCTGCTATCGGCATCGCCGCACCAATCGTGCTCACCATTTGCCGGCTCGCTCAAGGCTTTTCGGCGGGTGGCGAAGTGGCCGCTGCTGTAACGTTGATCGGAGAAACCGCGCCGCCCAAAAAGCGTGCGTTCTTCGTCTCATTCGTTCAGATAGCCAGCTTCATTGCGCTTCTGACGGGAACCGTTATGGGCCTGTTTCTGAGCAACATCCTCTCGCCAGAGGCGTTTCAAAGCTGGGGATGGCGTATCCCGTTCCTTCTGGCGTTGCCGCTGGGCATTATCGGCCTCTGGATCCGGCGCCATGTGCCTGAGTCAGAAGCGTTTGAAATCGGTAGCCATGGAAGCCGCGACAAGGTCAATCCTCTCAAAGCGGCCTTCAGTACGGCCGAAAATCGCCGTTATATAGCGCTTGCGCTCTTCATACCGCTTCTCAACAATATCGGCTATTATGTTCTGTTTAACTATCTGCCGACTTATCTCAAGAATATGACTGGGCTAACGCCCGGGCAGACCTTCGCCATAACTTCTGTCGGATTGCTGACAACGATTATAGCCATTCCATTCGCGGCAGCGCTCGCTGACAGGATCGGTAGAAAACCTGTGCTGATTACATCGAGCCTGGCTATGGCTTTGGCAGTTTATCCAGGCTATCTGGCCATGCAGACTGGCGGTCTCGGGACTGCTTTTGCGAGCATTATGGTTCTCGCACTTATATTTGCTGGCAATACCGGCGTCATTCACACCGTCTTGATGGAAATCTTCCCGCCATCTGTTCGAATGACCTCGTATTCGCTCGGTTACAATGTCGGTCTTGCATTGTTCGGTGGCGGCGGTCCGTTGTTGGTCACCTATCTCATCAGTAAAACGGGCAATCCGGGAATACCGGCATTCTATATTATTATTGCGTCAGTTGCCACGGCAGCCTTCATAGCAATGATCCGCGAAACCAGCCCTGCAAAACGCGACGATAAAAACGTGCCGGGTCTTGAATTATCTTGCCATTAAGAATTCGGGGTCGCAGACCGTGGATCGATTGCTTGCACGCGTTCAAGCAAGACGTTCATGTGCGATTTTTGTGGCCTGAGCTTCGATCAGGCAATCGGACCACATCCGCTGGCGAAGGAGATCAATATGGAAAAAAAGCGTCTGAAAATCGGCATTATCGGTGCAGGAACCATTGCCCGCACCATAATAGAGGAGGTGAAAAAATCGCAGTTGGCTGAAGTCAGCTATGTTTTGACATCCGCTTCTTCACGCGAACGCGCGATTGATTTGCCAAAAGCCTTGTGGCTGACTGATCCGGATCAGGCGCTTGCTCAACCCGTTGATCTTGTTGTCGAGGCAGCGGTGCCCGATGTTCTGCTGCGTATGGCTCCTGCCATTTTGCAGCAGAGCGATCTTTGCGGTTTCAGTTGCACTGCACTGGCCAATTCTGATCTGGAAAAGGCCGTGCAGGAGACTGTCTCCAGATCAGGACGTCATTTCTATGTGCCGCATGGAGCCGTTTTCGGTCTGGATGGATTGGCAGACGGCCGCACTGTTTTTGAAGATGTTTCAATCACAACCACCAAAACTGGAAAAAGCTTTGGGCTGGATGAGGACGCGTCCGGCGTGGTCTTCGACGGCACGGCGCGTGAGGCCTGTCATCGTTTCCCGCGTAACGTAAACGTCCATGCCGCAATTGCTCTAGCAGGTATTGGTCTGGATCGTACCCAAAGCAAGATTATCGCGGTCCCCGGTCCAACCAGCATGCAGCATCGCATTGAGGTTTCGGGACCGGGACTTGCGTGGGAGATCAATATTTCCTCGGAATCACTCGGCGGTGTTACCGGTTCTTATACACCGGTTTCCGCTGCGGGCTCTGTGCGCCGATTGATTGAGCGTCAGGCAATTGCCATAGCTTAATCAGCTTCCTTCAGACTGTTGTCTGCCATCTCGCGACACGTTTGCACAAAAGCGCGAATGGCAGCAACACGGGGGCCTGACAATCCCCACAGAACCCCCATCTGGCGGACTTCGGCTTCTTCAAGCCGGATTTTTTGAACGCTTAGCCCTTCCGGCCATGGGGGGGCCCAATCGGGAACAATGGCGACGCCAAGCCCGCGATTGACGAGGGCTGCGATGGAATCCAGAGCATCAAGCTCCACCCATTCGCGCACTTTCAAGTTATTTTGCCGCAAATAGCGATCGACAATCTGGCCCCCCCACTGTTTTCGATCGTAGCGAATGAAAGGTTGCGAACAGATCGTTGCGTGGATGTCGTTCACGTGCAGGTTTTCAGGAACCAGTAACAGCAGCGGCTCGTGTCGCAATGTCTGCCAGCGCAACGTCTTGGGCAGGGGAAATGGCGGATGAATGATGAGTGCTGCGTCAAGGTCTTCAGCGAGAACGCTATGATAGAGATCGACAGACGAGCCGGGCTTGAAAAAATATTCAATTTCCGGCCATCTCTCGCTCAGCATTGCAATGATGGTCGGGATTTGCCCCGTGAGTGCTGTCTGTGTGCAACCAATCCGCAACTGGCCCGCTGGCATGTTGCCTGCAGCTACGGCACGCAGATCGCGAACTGCGCGAACGAGATCGGGTGCATGTTGTTGCACCGCCATACCGGCAACGGTGGGGCGAACCGTGCGGCCTACGCGCGATACCAGAGGGCGTCCCAGTTCCTGCTCAAGCGCCCGCAAGCGCTGCGCCACCGCTGCGGGTGTCAGGTTCAACCGCCGAGCGGCCTCTGCGACCGAACCGCATTCGGCGACGGTCAGAAAACTTTCCAGAAAACGGATATCCATAATTTACATTTATTATCTTCTGAATGAATGAACAAGAATTTTTTATTTCCTATCATTTGAAGTAGAGTGGCTACAAAATGTTCTAGAATGCCCTTTTGATCAGGAGTTCAACGTGACTATCCAAAGTAAGTTTGCCCGTCTCGCAACTGACAACGCACCGGGACAGGAAGTGCGCCAGCAAAGTGGGAATATCGAGTCCTTGCTGCGTGGCGACGTATTGAGCGGGCGCCCTGTAGACTTCTCGCATGGCGACGTGGATGCCTTCGTTCCAACGCCCGGTTCGTTCGAAGTGTTTTCGGAAGGTGTGGCCGCTGGTGGCAAGCAGGCCTATACGGAATATCGCGGCTCGCTTGAAATTCGCGAAACGCTTGCCGCTCGTCTTGCGGCATTCACCGGGGCTCCTGTTGATGGCCGCGAAGGCATGATCATTACGCCGGGAACGCAAGGCGCGCTGTTCCTCGCTGTTGCGTCCACCGTGTCTCATGGCGACAAGGTTGCCATCGTTCAGCCCGACTATTTTGCAAATCGCAAGCTTGTTGAGTTTTTCGAAGGTGAAATGCTGCCTGTCCGGCTCGATTATGCCGAGCACGAGGGCAAGGCGGGCCTCGACCTCGAACAGCTCGAGGGTGCTTTCAAGGCTGGAGCCAAAGTGTTCCTGTTCTCCAATCCCAACAATCCGGTCGGTGTGGTTTATTCCAAGGAAGAAATCGAAAAAATTGCCGATCTGGCCAGCCAATATGGCGCTACGGTTATCGTTGACCAGCTTTATTCGCGCCTTCTTTATTCCGGCACACCTTATACGCATCTGCGCGCTCAGAAAGTGGATGCGGAGAACGTCATTACGATCATGGGACCGTCAAAGACGGAATCCTTGAGCGGATACCGGCTCGGTGTTGCTTTCGGTTCCAAAGAAATCATTGCACGTATGGAAAAATTACAAGCCATCGTGTCGCTTCGCGCTGGCGGATACAGTCAAGCCGTGCTCCAGACATGGTTCAATGAACCCGAAGGCTGGATGGATCAGCGTATTCGTGAACATGAAGCTATTCGCGACGATCTGTTAAAGGCTTTCCGGGCGGGTGAGGGTATTTCGGTACGCACGACCGAAGCGGGTAGCTACATCTTCCCGTCTTTGCCGCAACTCAGTGTGTCCGGTGGGGATTTTGTCAAGATATTGCGCCTTCAGGCTGGCGTGATCGTGACACCGGGCACCGAATTCAGCCCGTTCTCCGGCAATAGTGTGCGGTTGAATTTCTCCCAGGATCACGCCGCAGCAGTGGCTGCGAGTGAGCGTCTTGTGGAACTCGTCAATCGCTATCGCGCGTAATGACTGTATTTCATCTGAAGGCGGGTTGCCGCCTTCGGGCGATTTTCTAAAATGCCACCACCGGTGCCCGCTTGGCTTTTTTGGCCCGACGGACAATTTTTTAAGTATGAAATAATTTTTGCACCCACGCTTTCGTCCACCTGAAAAGATAGAGTTTGTATCCTCTGAAACAATAAATAAGTTATTTTCTCTTTCTTCTGACACTTCTACAATTCAACAATCAAAAATAGCTGGGACATGTCCGGCGTTAAGATGCGTCAGATCTTATGGGCGGATATGCCCTCGTGATTGTTCGCTGATAAGATAAAGGGAACTCATAGAATGAAGCGCTTTTTTGCCACCGCACTGGCTGCGACCGTAGCCTTGATGCCGTTTTCCGCATTGGCGGATGCTTGCAAGAATGAAACGCTCAAGCGCGTTGAATCGCGTGGCAAGCTGGTTGTCGGCGTCAAGGCTGATTACAAACCTTTTGGCTATCGCGATGAGAACGGCAAAATCGTCGGCTTCGAGATCGATATGGCGCAGCAGGTTGCCGATACGCTCGGTGTCAATCTGGAGCTCGTGCCGGTTATCGCTTCAAATCGCATGCAGTTTTTGCAGCAGGGTCAGATCGATCTTATGATCGCGACGATGACCGACACGCCTGATCGGCGTGGGATTGTAGGCATTGTCGGGCCCAATTATTATGCGTCCGGCACCACCGCACTTGTTCCCAAGGCTCTGAAAATAACGAAGTGGGACGATTTGCGCGACAAGCCTGTTTGCGGCAATCAGGGGTCTTTCTACCTGCAAAATCTTGAGCAGAAATACGGGGCGAAAATTCTGGCCTTCGGTAATGCTGCTGAAGCCAAACAGGCGCTGCGGGACAAGAAATGCGTCGCCTTTGTTTATGATGATACCTCCATTCGGGCTGATTATGCGTCCGGCGGTTGGGATGATTTTGAAATTCCGCTGGCTTCCGAAGATTTTCAGCCCTGGGGTATGGCTGTTGCAAAGCCGGAAGAAAAATGCGCGTTGGGAGAAATTGTCTCTGGCCTTCAGTATAACTGGCATCGGGATGGATGGCTGATCGAACAGGAAAAGAAATGGGGCTTGTACCCAAGTTCCTACGTGGCGGACCAGCATAAGAAGCTTGCCGATCCGCAGGCCAAATAAACCAACCTCATGCAAATGACTGATTTTCAGGACTTTTTTCGCGAGCTGGCAGCGTCATACCCGCAATGGAATTTCATCTGGCTTTATGATGAGCGCCAGATGTGGCGCATTCTATCGGGGCTTTGGACAACCATACAGTTAAGCATTCTTTGCCTTGTATTGTCTGTGATTATTGGCGTTGTCGGTGCCTGGGCGCAGGGAGCGAAAAGCGGTATGCTGCGTTTCTGCGTGCAGGCTTACGTCCAGTTTTTTCGAAACACGCCGCCGCTTCTGCAATTGCTGTTCTTCTATTTCGCGCTTGGACAGTTTACGCCCAGCTATAGTCCTGATGGCTGGCTGGAAGTGCCCCTTATTTCCAATTTCGGATGGGCGGTTATCGCGCTGTCTTTTTTTGCGGGCGCGTTCAATATCGAAATTTTTCGTGCAGGCATCGAGGCGGTGCCGAATACAACGCTGGAAGCCGCAGAATCGCTTGGTATGAGCAGATTTCGGACCTATCGGGATGTCGTCTTTCCGCTTGCGCTCAGAACCTCCATGCCGGCACTTTCGGCCAATCTCGTCAATCTGGTCAAAACGACAAATCAGGCTTTTGCGATTGCAGTTCCTGAATTGCTTTATCAATCCGTTTCGATCTGGAACGACTATCCTTCCGCTCAGAACCCGACGATGGTTCTCCTGCTCGTCTCTTATTTAACGCTTGTCGGCATGCTTTCGCTTGGTATCGGCATTTGCGAACGTAAAATGAGGATTCCAGGCTATGGCGTCTAGGACAAAGTCTGCTCACAACACTAGAGCGAAAAGCCTGGCAGTTCTCAAACCGTTTCGGCTGGCCGGCCATCCCCATAATGAGCACTACACAGTGCGCTGGCTCGCTGACATTCCCTTGAAATGGGCTCTTTTGTTTGCGTGTCTGTGGCCCACGGCCGCTATTGCGCAATCAGGAGCCGCTGCATTTGATTCTTATGAAAAGCTGTTTCGCTGGATTCCCTTTCTTTTCATGCATGGCTTTTTGTTCAATGTGCTGATTTCCGTTCTGGCCATGCTGATCGGAACGGTGTTTGGTGCCTTCTTCGGCTTGGGGTTGGTCTCAAAAATACCCACAATCCGTAAATTCACCCAGGTTTACGTCACCTTTTTCCGCAATGCGCCCTGGCTTGTGCTGCTCTTTATCATTCTTCTGGCCTTTCCATTCCAGATTTCCCTGTTTGGCTGGGTTGTTCCTTTGCCGGGTTGGATGAAGACTGTTATTGGTCTCGCATTGCCTGTCTCTGCCAACATCGCAGAAGTGGTGCGAGGGGGAATCCAGTCTGTTCCGACAGCGCAATGGGAGGCTGCTGAATCGCTTTCTTTTACGCGCAGGCAGACCTTGTGGCAGGTCATTCTGCCGCAATGTGTCAAGCGCATGTTGCCGCCTTGGATGAACTGGTATGCAATTCTTACGATGTCCACGCCGCTTTGCTCTCTGCTTGGCGTGAACGAAATCATCAGCCTGACAAGACAGGCCATGGAATCCGAAGGCAACAGACCTGAACTGCTCGTGCCCTTCTATGGTTTTTGCCTCGTTCTCTTCTTCGCCTATTGCTATCCGATTGCGCGTTTCACGACAAAGCTCGAACGCAAATTCGCCGTTAAAATGTAAGGGACTGTTTAAGACATGACCTCTTGGACCCCAGACCAACCGATCATTCGTATCAACAAGGTGCATAAATCCTTTGGCACATTGGAAGTGCTCAAGGGCATAAGCATGGATATCATGAAGGGCGAGGTCATTTGCATTATCGGCCCTTCCGGGTCTGGTAAATCAACCCTTATCCGCTGCATCAACGCTTTGAACGATATTCAGTCCGGCTCTATACTGGTCGAGGGGCAGGAAGTTCACGATCCCAAGCTGGATAAGCTTGCCTTGCGCCGTAAGGTTGGCATGGTGTTCCAGCAATATAATCTTTTCCCGCACAAGACGGCGCTGCAAAATATTATGATGGCACCTGTAAGCGTGCTTAAAGAAAAGCCAGCCGAGGTGGAGGCGAGGGCGAGAGACTTGCTTAAAAAGGTGCGGCTTGAAGGCAAGGAAAATCATTATCCGGGCGAGTTATCCGGCGGGCAGCAACAGCGTGTCGCTATTGCCCGTTCGCTTGCCATGCGGCCTGATGTGATGCTTTTCGATGAGGTGACGGCAGCGCTTGATCCTGAAACGGTGAAAGAGGTGCTCCTTACGATCAAGGATCTGGCTGCCGAGGGCATGACCTGTATTCTGGTGACGCACGAAATGGGCTTTGCCCGAGAAGTGGCGGACCAAGTGTATTTCACCGATAAAGGATTGATTGTTGAATCTGGATCGCCTTCAGACTTCTTCACCAATGCAAAAGACCCACGCACCCGCGCTTTCTTAAATCAGGTGCTATAAACGTTTTATCGATATGATAGATAATATGTAGTCAGTCTGATCTCAAGGTTGATTGGGTATATGCAATCTGCTCACAGTTGGATTGTGTGGCTGGAACTTAAGGCCACAGATTTCAAAAGTTGGATGAATTGACCTGTCTCTGAGATTTTATCCGTCTGCGATTAGTAAATATACGCTTTTGATACGCCAACTCGCGCAATTGTAGTAAGCGGCAGAAACACATAGCCTTCATCTTGCGCAGCGTTAGAGCCGGTCACGGCATAGGTCGTCCCCAATTTATTGAGGTGGCCGGAAAGCTGCATCGTCCACTGCATCATGGGGAAGAACTGGACTCCGCCGATAACGGTAGGCAGCAATATACCCCGCCTTATATACGCTGCTTGAACCAACTCATCGGGACGTGGCGAACGAGACTTATAACGTCTTTGCAGGCACTTAATGCGAGGGATATCGCGCCGAAGGGAAATTAAGCCCGTTGAGGATTTCATATCAGAACGAAGACCTATATTCCGTCATGGAAGACATGAGAACTATGCGTACTGCGCATTAGACGGAGCCACCCTATAATCTGCCTGTTCGCTGCATCCAACCTGGCGACTGGCGTCATCCATGCAAAGTCGTCGTTGGGTTTTCCTGCCGCAGGGCAGATTAATTTCGCATGCGTCCGCTATCAAAACGTAACATGACCTTGATGGAGGCAAAGCATAGATGTCTGATCACAACGACATGCCTGGCGAAGCTGAAAGCACCCCAATCACCGCGTCTCGGCGTAAAATTCTCACAGCCGCAGTGGTGGCGCCCGCAGTTATGTCGATGGCCGCCATGACAGGTGCAAAGGCTCAGACCGCTGAAACGGCAAAGCGTTCGGCAATTGTGACTGGATCATCGCGCGGCATCGGTTCTGCAACTGCGCGCAGGCTTGCTGAGGATGGCTACAATATCACCGTCAATTACATCAAAAATCACGACCTGGCTGAGGCCGTAGCTGCGGATATTCGGGCTGCCGGCGGCAAGGCGATTGTGCATCAGGCCGACGTCAGCGACCCAGCGGCGGTCGCAGGGCTCTTTACGGCTCACAGTCAAGCTTTCGGCGCGCCCGATGTGGTTGTTGCCAATGCGGGAATCCAGGCGCTTGGCGCTTTCGCCACGATGCAGGATGAAGCGTTCGATCGCCTTTGGGCGGTCAATCTGAAAGGCTGCTTCAATACGTTGCGTGAAGCTGCAAAACAGGTCCCCGATGGTGGACGGATCATCGCGCTGGCTTCAGGCACAACCCGTCTGCGCCCCCCAACCTATGGTGCCTATGCCGCGTCTAAAATCGGGGTGGAGATGTTTGTGAACATTCTCGCCAAAGAACTGGCGGGCCGGATGATCTCGGTCAATGCAGTCTCACCCGGGACGACCAACACGACCCTGTTCACCGATGGCAAGACGCAGGAGCAGATTGATGGCTTCGCGCGTATCACACCGCATCATCGCCTGGGTGAGCCGGATGATATCGCCAATGTCATTTCGCTTTTGTGCGCTGACAAAGGCGCCTGGGTGAATGGTCAGGTTGTTTATGCCAATGGCGGGCTTGCCTGAGCGAAGATAGGCAAATCCAGAATCCCGGGCAGATTTCTGTCACCTCGTGAAAAAGCTCATGGTTCTTTCGGGTGCGTTTTGCGCGATCCGCCTTCCATGCGCACAACTTTTGCTACGAATTGAAGAAGGATCTTTCGATGTCCGCACAGGATAATAAAAACAAAGAAAGCCGCACGCTGTCACGGCGCGCAATACTGGGCGCTGCTGCTGTGATACCAGCCGCCGTCGCTATTGGTGCCGCTGCAACCAGCCGCGCGGCCGCACAAGCCGCAGGCGGTAACGGAAAGGTTGCAATCGTCACGGGTTCATCGCGCGGCATCGGGGCTGCTACGGCAAAACAGCTTGCCCGCGACGGCTATAGTGTCACGGTCAATTGCCGCGTCAACCGCGATCTGGCAGTGGCCGTTGTTGCCGAGATCGAAGCTGCAGGCGGCAAGGCGATCTGGGAACAGGCCGATGTTGCTGATCCTGCCGCTGTACGCCGCCTGTTCGAGGCCAATGAAGCGGCATTTGGGGGCGTGGATGTGGTCGTGAGCAATGCGGGAATGATGCGGCTTGCGCCCTTTGCTCAGATGACCGACGAAGATTTTGACGCGATGCTCGGTACCAATATCAAGGGCGGCTTCAATGTCTTGCGCGAAGCTTCGCGCCGGGTCCGTGACCACGGTCGGATCATTACCCTTTCGTCGAGTATCACCGAGTTGCGCACCCCGACATATGGTGCCTATGCCGCATCAAAGGCCGCGCAGGAAATTTACGCCAATATCCTTGCCAAAGAACTGGCTGGACGGATGATCTCTGTTAATTCGATGGCACCGGGACTGGTGAACACAACGCTTTTCACCGATGGCAAGACGCCTGAGCAGATCGCCGGATTTGCGAAGCGCACGCCACATGGTCGTCTGGGCGAACCAGAAGATATCGCCAATGTTATTTCAGAACTCTGCGGCGAGAAGGGCTGGTGGGTTAACGGCCAGACCGTATTCGCCAATGGCGGCGTGATCTGAGACTTTTGGCTGCCGCGCTCATGGCGCGGCAGCCTGCGCATTTCTACTCAAATCAACAGGGTGGCTTATCTTAAAAGGCTTTTCATCTAATAACCTCTGCCAGATAGTCCAAAAACGCACGAACTTTTGCGGACATCAGTTTTGGTGTATGATGATAGACATAAAGCGGAAATGTTTCTTCAGCCCAGTCAGGCAGCAATTGCACCAGTTGACCGTCTTCCAGAAGGGGTCTGGTATATATTTCCAACGGCTGTGCGACGCCATGCCCGGAAAGGCATGCAGCGAGAAGCCCGCCAGTATCGGTTACAATCATCTGTCCCTTAGGGTTCACCCCGACGATCTCATCGCCCCTGATGAAATCCCAGCTGTAATGTTTGCCTGTCGCAGGCGAGCGCATCAGGATACATTCACGATCTTCAATTTCGCTTGGATGCGATGGCGCACCGTGGCGTGCGACATAATCGGGCGAGGCGCAAGTCAGGACATGTGTCTCCAAAAGCAGCCTGCAGATCAGGGAGGATGGTTCAGGCGGTCCGAAATGGATTCCCACATCAAACCCTTCCGCTACCAGATCTCCCATTCGATCGCGGACATGCATTTCGAGTGTCAATTCGGGGTAGCGGCTCAAAAAATGATTGATCTTCGGCCCAAGCACATAGTGACCAAAGCAGCCATCAACATTGATCCGAAGCCGCCCGCGTACTTCAGCGCCGGATCCGGCTGCACGGGTCGCCGCTTCTTCGATACTCGACAAATGTGGGGCAACCTGTTCATAAAAGCGCCGCCCTTCATCGGTCAATGTGATGGAACGTGCATTCCTGTTAAAAATGCGAATGCCCACGCGCTGTTCGAGACGCGCCACCGCGCGGCTGACGGCCGATTGCGTTAACCCAAGCGCCTCTCCGGCACGCATGAAACTGCCTGCTTCAATGACAGCAGAAAGAACACCAATCCCGCTGAGCAGGCGACTGTCAAAACCCATACATGACCTTTTTTGAATAGCTTGGCGCGAACGTATGCGCAAAAAGCATTCATTTCAACCCGAAGGCTGGCTCGTATTGCGGGCCGATCTTCGATGTCTATCATTCTGCCAAGCTCGCGAGACAGAAAATCGCAGACCAGATCGGCGATCTCTGTCACATGGGTTTCCAGTGCGAAATGACCAGTATCGAATAGGTGTATTTCGGCATCTGGTAGACCACGCCTGTATGGGGTGGAATGAGTGAGCCAGCAAGATTTGTTGCAATATCGAGAAAGCGAAAACTGGGTGGTGTCTCCATAAATGGGGCTCATCTTCGTAGTGGTTTGTGGTTCAATTTCCGTAAAAGGAGATTGCCATGCGCCGTCACGAAGTGAGCGACGATAAAAGGCCTTCATCGCGCCACTTTTGCCGACCGACAGCTACCTTGCGGCGCTCAAGCTCACTGCGACAAGAATATGGATTGCCTCAGATAATGATTCCGCTTCCTCGCGATCACGCTGGCGAGAGAACAGCGTGATTGGCAACAGACGTGCCCTTGATCAAGACGGATTCTCGGTTTCTGGCCGACGATAAGCTCACGAAGCTGACGGTAGAACTGCCCACGCAGCTTCACCATAAATTCATCGCATATCCCGAGCTGCTAGCCCGAGAGAGCGGCCAGATCGCAACTGATTCCGTCAGGCTGACCATTCCCATGCTGGAGCGATTTATCGCCACTGATGGCAGGTCCGCCAAGGCGCGGCGACAGATCAATCCATGAGATAGCGCCACTTTACCATGCGCTCGCCCAAATCGATTGTTTCGCCATCGACGCTGAACCGGCCATCGCCCTGATGGTGGATCAACCGCTTTTCCTGCCTTGCGTTATCCACCCATATATGCTGGACCTCCAGCACAAGCAGGTTATAGCGTTGCGCCCAGCCATCATCTGCGATCCGGCATTCGAGATTGGCCCAGCATTCATGCACCAGAGGCGCACTCAGGGCTTTTGCAGTGACGGGTGTGAGACCGAAACGCTCGAATTTCTGGAGCGTTTCGCCTGAACAATTGCCGATATCCACCACCTTTCCCGCCAGATCGACGGTCGGCACCGCCAGCACACACTCTCTCGTTTCCATGAGTGCCTGATGACTGTGATCCCAAGGACCGATGACAACGCCGACCAGTGCCGGATCGTGGCTTATCATCATGTAAAAACCCATCGTCATAAGGTTTGCGCGACCATCCGTTCCGCGCGTGGATACAAGCAGGATTGGGCCAGATTCGAGAATGCGGTAGGCCTTTTCAGCTGGAAATTCGTCAAACATGGTGCATATCCATTGTGAATTTTACGGCTCGCCGCAGCCAGCTTGCAGCGGGCCATATTCGTGCGATTAATTGTCAAAGTCTGTGGCGTCTGACGCGTCGCGCCATGTATCTATATCCAAGTGTATGGCTTCCATCTTCTGTTCTGCCAGCATATTGGCGATCTTGCCCGCAAACAGATGCACCGGCGGTTCGGCCATCTTTGCTATCTGCAGGATCAGTGCCGCTACTTTCTCGGGATCGCCCGCCTGCTTACCGTCCAGTTTGTTGCGATGCAGATCGAGAGAAGCCTGTGCTTCAGTATAATCGGCGATGGAGCGCTCGGCCACCACCAGACTGTCCTTCGACAGAAAGCCCGTGCGCACAGGGCCGGGATAAATGACGGTCGCCTTGATGCCGAGTTCTTCGAGTTCAGCGGCAAGGGTTTCCGTCAGACCTGCGAGCGCGAACTTGCTGCTGACATAACTGCCCCATCCGGCATAACCACCCTGAAAGCCGACGATGGACGCCACATTGAAGACATGGCCGCTACGTTGCCTGCGCAGATGCGGCAATGAATGGCGCAGTACGTGCAAAGGCGCGAAGACATTAACGTCGAAATTTCGGCGCAGTTCGGCGTCGGAGAGCGCCTCGACGGTACCTTGCTGGCCATAACCGGCATTGTTGACCACGCGGTCGATGCGACCGAAGGTGGAGACTGTTTTGTCAATGGCTGCCTTGACGCTGTCTTCGTCGACCAGCTCGACTTCCAGCGCCAGAAATTGCGCGCTGTCTTCGCCAAATGTCTCCCGCAGGCTTTTGAGTGCGCGAGAGGTGGCGGCCACGGCATCGCCTTTGGCTAATGCCTGATGCGCCAGAGACAGGCCGATGCCACGGGCAGCCCCGGTAATGAACCAGACCTTGTTTTGGGTTTGTTGTTGCATGAAATGATGTTCCTGTTGTTTGTTGATTACTGAATGGCAATGCTCATGCTGCCGTCCGCCATGCAATTTGCGTGGTACGAGGCGGGGAAAGCGGCGCCACGGCAATTTCTTCAGGGTCGGCGCCGCAAGTGATGGGGGCTTTGCAGCCGTGTTCGGCAAGGTAGGTGCGGCCATCGGATTGGTTGGCATCGCCTGGGCCGATTGCATTGACGCGGATGCCGTGATCGATAGCTTCAAGCGCTAGCGTGCGGGTGAGCTTTGTCAACGCGCCCTGTTGGCATCATTGCCTGCATGGCTTCGCGTGCGAACAGGAAGGCGCCGGTCACATTGACCGCAAGAACCTGGTTTCGTTTATCAAGGCTCGTCTCGGCCACGGGCCTGTCGATGATGATCCGCATATCGATACGCCTATGCCGTTCGTGCGCGAAATCGGCCATGCGCTGAAAGTCTCCAAGCCGTGTGACGTTGAGTTCCAC
Source organism: Rhizobiaceae bacterium (assembly GCA_032057925.1). Lineage (GTDB taxonomy): Bacteria > Pseudomonadota > Alphaproteobacteria > Rhizobiales > Rhizobiaceae > Brucella. The sequence continues at coordinate 107,303 of DAMCEK010000005.1, read as the reverse complement.
GGTGTCAACCTGACGGCCTTCGGTCTGCAATTCTTCCTGCAATGCTGCAAGACGTTCGGTGCGGCGCGCGCCGATGACGAGATGATGGCCCATTCGGGCCAGATGGCGGGCGGTGGCTTCGCCGATGCCGCTGCTCGCACCGGTCAACAGAATGACTTTGGCATCTGGTGATATATCCATGTTTTTTCCTCCTTTCCCGCTACAGCCATATTGAACGGCGCAGAAATGTTTGAACGAGAGGGAAGGTAGACGGGGTGCCTAGAACGAGCTAGGCCGAGGCCTTTTGCATTATTGCCCAAAACTATTTTTTAAATGTCTATTGCCGGTAATGTACGTGTTATTATATCCATTTCATATGGATAACCAGCGCATAAATGTAAGAGAATTAAAGCCGGGCGCTTCGCACCAGGTCGAGATGGCGTCGCTGATCCGGCAGCTTGCCCCACATGAGGGGCATACGAAATCGCTGCTCGATGGCGTTCGCCTGATGCGGGCGGATCACCCGCTGGGCCGAACGGCGGTTCTTTATGAGCCCAGCATCGTGATCGTCTGTCAGGGGCACAAGCGTGGCTATCTCGCAAATCAGATTTATCATTATGACGCCCAGCATTATTTGGTACTGTCCGTCCCGCTGCCTTTCTCGACCGAGACGGATGCCAGCCCCGAAGAGCCTTTGCTGGCTGTTTCTGTTCGTCTCGACATGACCGCTGTAGCCGATCTGATCATTGAGGTCGATCAACAGGCCGCCACTCCGGTAAGCCCGCCCGTCGGCATTATTTCCACGCCATTGGACGCCACACTGGCCGATACGACGGTGCGCCTGCTTCGTGCCTTGTGTTCGCCGCTGGAAGCGAAAGTGCTGGGGCCTGCCATCGTGCGGGAATTGTGTTTCCGCGTTCTGATGGGCGGGCAGGGCGGTGCGATCCGGGCAGCCTTGGCAAGCCATGGCAATTTCGGCCGCATTGCGCGTGTTCTGCGGCGTATCCATAGCGATTACGCGCAACCGCTTGATGTGGGCTCGCTGGCGCGCGAAGCGGGTCTGAGCATTCCGGCCTTCCATGTGCATTTCAAGATGGTTACAGCAACCTCACCCATTCAATACATCAAGTCAGTTCGCCTGCATCAGGCGCGCCTTATGATGATCCGTGACAATGTGACTGCTGCGGGGGCTGCAGCACGGGTCGGCTATGAAAGCGCCTCGCAGTTCAACCGTGAGTTCAAACGGCTTTTCGGCCGTAGTCCCGGAGAAGAGGCGCGTGAAATGCGCTCTGCATTTGCGCTCATGGCACCGGCGCAACTGGAAGCTGTAGCGGTTACCCATTAGTCGGTAGAATCTGACGGGCGGCAAAAGTCAGTCTATCTCTCCATCCAGGCATTGCCGCAGCAGTCCTGCGGCATATTGCGTGGTGGGAGGTGTTTTCGTGAACAATATCCGGTAGATCACCGGTGCCACAACCCGGTCGAGCACTGCCTCAGCGTCGGGCGGGGTTGCGCCTTGCTGGACACCGCGAGCAATGATGCTGGCGAGGTTGCGCAGGATGCATTCCGTGCATTGGCCAGCACGTTCGCTCGAGCTTCCGTTCAGCGCTTCGCGCAACAACTCGCGTCCGGGGCCTGAGCTCATTTCGTCGACGAATTGTTCAAGCCAAAGGCCAAGATCGCTTTGCCAGTTGCCGCTATCCGGCGGCAACGTGTCGGTCTGAAACTGTCGCACGGCGACATCGGCCAGCAATTGCGAAAGATCGCCCCAGCGGCGGTAGATGGTCGAGGGCGTGACGCCTGCGCGGGCAGCGATCATCGGCACGGTGATCTCGGATGCGGCCCTTTCCTGCCGCAGTATTTCCACAGCTTCCAGAACGGCGGCCTGTATCCGCGCCGCGCGGCCTCCCGGTCGGCTGATTGGAGCAGCGGTTGTATCTGTCTGATCTCTCAGGGACAATTTAAAGTCTTCCACAGTATGACGTTACGCATCAAGCACTACTAACGCAAATACTTTGCTTTAGTGGGCAGTCTGCGCTACAAACGCAATAAATTTGCTTTTAGCATGGAATAGCTGACATGACCACTCTTTGTGATGAGGCGCGGGGCAGGACGGAGAGATCGTCTGCCCTTGCTCTGCATGGCTTTACGATCATTCTGTTTTTTGCGGCGTCGAGCATGACGACGCCGCTGTTTCCGCTCTATCAGGCCAGTTGGGGCGTCTCCGCTTTCCTGATCAGCGTGATTTTTGCTGTTTATGTCGGCACTTTGCTGCTGTCATTGCTGTTTCTGGGCACTTTGTCGAACCATTATGGCCGCAAGCCCGTCATTATTGCAGCACTTGCTGTGGAGTGTGTGGCGCTTGTGATGTTCCTCGTAGCGGACAGCGGAAGCTGGCTGGTGGCGGCGCGTTTGGTTCAGGGGTTTGCAACTGGCATTGCGACCACGGCGGTTGCGGCAGCGCTGCTTGATGTCGATCAGAAGTCTGGCGCGATCATTAATAGCCTCGCGCCGATGCTGGGTATGGCGTTTGGAGCCATAGGGGCGGGCTTGCTGATCCAGTTTGCGCCGCAACCCCTGCGGCTGGTCTATGCACTGACTTTGGGGCTTTCCGTGATCCAGATAATGCGCACATTATTTTCAGCGGAGACCTTTCACGGCAGGATAAAAAAAGGGTTGTCTTTGCAGCCGAAGATCGAGATTCCAATCGAGTTGCGCGCTACGTTCCTGTGTATCATTCCATTGAATGTGGCAGTATGGGGATTGGGCGCGCTGTTCCTGTCGCTCCTACCCGGACTTATGCACGAAATGGCAGCGGAGCCATCAATGGCGTGGCTGAGTGGCGCTGCTGTTGCAATTCTGACGCTGGCAGGGGCGGCGGCTGTCATGCTGTTTCGCCATCGCTCTGCTGAAAGCGCGCGAAACTGGGGCGGACTGACGATCATAGCCGGAACCGCAATCGTTCTGCTCGGGACGCTTTTTCACAGTCCCCTCTTGTTAATGTTGGGTTCGCTGCCAACCGGTATCGGCTTTGGCTCCGGGTTTCTTGGTGTATTGCGCAGTCTGGTTGCGCGAGCGAGGCCTGAAGAACGTGCTGGTCTGGTTTCGTCCTTCTACATTGCCAGCTACCTGCCGAATGCGCTTCTCGCGATGATCGCCGGATATGCCGCAGGCCACATTGGTGTTTTCGATACCGTGTTGGGTTTCGGCGCATTCATCATCCTTATGGCGGCGCTGTCTTTAGCCGTGAAGATCAATGAGGCAAATTAACCTGCGCATTTGAGCTATGGGAAAGAACGCTTCAGCCCCCAATGAAATTGCGGATGCAGATCGAAAGGTGGCTCCCGCTGAAATTTCTTTCGGCTCAATGCCCTTGCTCTGATCCTGTGGGCGCAGCCTGTGGAAACTCTTGCAATATGAAAGGTTTGTTCGATCTGTTAAATCAGGGTGCATTTTCCTGTAAGAGTTGCATGGTCTTGATGGCGGCTGCCGCACGGTTTTCAACGCCGAGCTTGATATAAATCTGCTCGAGATGCTTGTTGACGGTTCGCGCGCTCAATCCCAGAATTTCACCGATGTCGCGGTTGGATTTTCCGCGCGCAATCCAGTGCAGCACATCGCTTTCGCGGGCTGTCAAGCCGAAGTGACGCCGTAGCATATCGGCTTCACCCGCTTCATTGACGACAGTCAGACGGAACAGAAGTTCATCCGCATTTGTCGCACCGAGATAATTGAGCTGAAGCGAGGCAGGGCCGTTGACTGCAATGGTTTCCGGGGCTTGTCTGAACTTCTCAAGCCTGTCATGGGTCAGAAACCAGGCTTTGCATTTTTCCTCGATAACGCTCTGTCCGTTGGCTGCGTCAACGACGCTTTCGACAAGCCGCATGGCCTGCGGCGTCGACCAGAGAATAGTGCCATTGCGATTGACGGCGAGAAGATGACGTCCGCTTGCGTCCAAAGCGACACGCGCACTTTGCACCGATCGCGCATTGGCAAGATGCACCTTTATGCGCGCGCGCAATTCATCGATATTGATGGGCTTGGTCAGATAATCGACGCCGCCAGCTTCCAGCGCCTGAACGACATGTTCGGTTTCGGTGAGGCCTGTCATGAAAATGATCGGCACAGATGAGACAGCAGGCGTGGCCTTCAACTGGCGGCAGGTCTCGAAACCGTCCATGCCCGGCATCACGGCGTCCATCAGGATCATATCGGGGGTAATGCGTTCGGCAATGCCAAGGGCTGCATTGCCCGATGTTGCGATCAGCACCGAATAATTGGCCTGTTCGAGTGCTTCGGTGAGAAAGCCGAGCGTCTGCGGTGAATCATCGACAATGAGCACCGTATCGCGGGAAAGTCCGTTCATTTCTGTTGCCCCGCTTTTTGTTCGAGATCGCGCAGAAACATATCATAGCCCGACATGTTGAAAGCACGCACATAGTCGCGCGCGCGTTCAACGAAAGGAACGAGTTCTGCATCCTGCGCAAGGATTGTGAGCCTGGCTTCAATCCCGCGCACATAGCCGATTTCGCCAAGTCGGATCAGGTCCTGCAAATCGGACAAGTGAGGGCTTTCGATACGACTTGCTTTATCCTGTAACTGCTGTTCATCGCTCTTTTCGTAAATCCACTCCAAGCCTAGATGCAGCGCCAGTTTTGTGTGCAATTGCCTGAGATCGAAAGGCTTGGCTAGCGTGTCATTATGTGCATTGTCGGGCAAGGTAGCGGGCGGCGCTCCATCGCCTATATTGGCCGACAACATGATGATCGGGGCTTTTTCGCCTGCTTCCCGAAGCCTTGCCACCAGTTCCCAGCCATTCATCTGCGGCATACGGATATCGATGAAATAGAGATCTGGCCGGATGCCTTCGATCAATCTCAGGCATTCCGCACCATTTTGCGCGGTCAACACGATGAAATCGAGTGGTGCCAATATTTCACGCATCAGTGCGCAATGATCATCATTATCGTCAACGACAATGATGGTGCGCCTTGGCCCGCTATAGTTTTGGATTTTCTGCGTCGGGGCTGCGAGATTGACGGGGCGGTCGATGGCACCGAGCATCAGGCGCACCTGAAAACTTGAACCCTTGCCATAGCGGCTTGTAACCGACAGTTCACCGCCAAGCGTGTTGGTGAGCAATTTGGTGATGGTCAAGCCGAGGCCAAGGCCCGGAAGGTGGCGCACATGTTCGGCCTCACCGCGCTGGAACGGCTCGAAGGCGCGTTCTATATCCTCGTCCTTTATACCGCGTCCCGTATCGGTAATGCGGAAAGTCGCAACGTGATTACGATAGGCAATATCGAGCGCCACTTCGCCTTTTTCGGTAAACTTGATCGCATTGGAAAGAAGATTGACCAATATCTGCCGCAGGCGTTTTTCGTCGGTGCGCACATATTGCGGCAGGCTTTTCGTCTTCTGATAGCGAAAGGCAATGCCCTTGGCTTCCGCCTGTGGTTTGAGCATATCGACGATCTGGTCGAGAAAATCATGCAGGTTGATCTCGTTGGAATAGACTTGCAAGTGGCCTGTTTCAATGCGCGAAATATCGAGCAGCCCGTCAATCAGCCCTGAAAGATGATCGGCGCTGCGTCGGATCAGCTTTATCGATGGCTGGCGCGCAGGCGGGATACTCTCGTCGCGCTCCAATATCTGCGCATAGCCCAAAACCGCATTGAGCGGGGTGCGCAACTCGTGGCTGAGGCCGACGACATAGCGGCTTTTGGCACGGTTGGCGGCTTCCGCATTGTCCTTTGCCTTTTGCAGTGCGGCGTCGGTCTTTTTATGGGCTGCAATTTCCTTGAGCAAAAGCGTGGTCTGGCGTGAGGATTCTTCCTCCGCGACGATGCGGCTGTCATGGGCGAGCACATAGAACCAGCACACGATTGCCGCAATCAGCGCCAGCACGAAAAAAACAATGAGAATAGTTTGGTTGACGACTTGCGCTGTTTCAGGCGAGGCCGCGCCAGCATGATAGGCGACGATGCCGAGGATTGCGCCGAGACAAGCCACCGAAAGACAGGCGGTGACGGCATAGCGTCCGAGCCGTGTCGAGAGTTTTTCAATTACGCCTTGCGGGAGCAGAACTTCTGCCACTTTTGCGCCCTGTGCTTTGAGGTTGGCTTTGGGTTTGCACATATCATGGCAGCGGCTGTCGAGCGAGCAGCAGAGCGAGCAGATTGGTGCTGCATAGGCCGGGCACCAAGCCATGTCTTCCGGCTCGAAGTCATGTTGGCAGACCGAGCAGGTGATGGTGCTTTTTCCCTGCCATGCACGGCGGGGTTTTCGCGCGAGATAATAGCGGCCATCGGTCTTCCATGCGATCAGCGGTGAGATGATGAAGGCCACCATCAGCGCGATATAGGGCGCGAGTGCTGAAGCCATGGCTCCGAAAGCACCGAAATGCGCGGCAAGAGCTGCAATGGACGCTATAACCATCGTGCCGGTACCGACGGGATTGATGTCATAAAGATGGGCACGTTTGAATTCGATGCCGGGCGGCGACAGACCAAGGCGCTTGTTGATGAAGAGATCGGCGGAAATCGTTGCAAGCCACGCCATGGCAATGAGCGAGAAAATGCCGAGTGTTTGTTCGAGCATCTGATAGACGCCAAGCTGCATCAGGAGAAGGCCGATTGCGACATTGAACACCAGCCAGACCACACGGCCGGGATGGCTATGCGTGAGACGCGAAAAGAAATTCGACCATGCAAGCGACCCGGCATAGGCGTTCATCACATTGATCTTGAGCTGCGATACCACCACGAAAGCAACCGTCAGGAGAAGGGCCGCCATATGCGACGGGATCATATAGCCAAAAGCGGTTAGATACATATGCGCCGGATCGGCAGCCATATCGACCGGAACACCGGCGCTGAGCGTCAACACCACCAGAAACGAGCCTGCGAGTAGTTTTGGCGCGCCAAGCACTACCCAGCCGGGACCAGCAAGAAAGATGGCGATCCTGTGCCGCCATTTTTGCTGACCGTGTGGGGGCAGAAAACGCAGGAAATCGACCTGTTCGCCGATCTGCGCCATCAGCGCCAGAATGACAGCCGATGCGGCACCAAACTGCGCCAGCACGAAGGGCGCATTCTCGCCATTGGTAAAGCCGCCCTCGATCCCGGAAAACGTCAGCCAGAGATCGAATTTTTCCCAGTCAACCAGCGCAATGAAAATAAACGGCAGGATGTTGAGCGCGATCCAGAACGGTTGGGTTGCGATCTGGAACCGGCTGATCATACGCACGCCGTAGGTGACGAGCGGTATGACCACGACCGCGCTGATGACATAGCCGATCCACATCGGAATGCCGAAAGCGAGTTTAAGCGCGCCCGACATGATCGAGGCTTCGATGGCAAACAGCAGAAAGGTAAAAGTCGCGTAGATCAGCGAGGTCAGCGTCGATCCGATATAGCCAAAGCTGGCGCCGCGCGTGAGAAGGTCGATATCGACGCCATGGCGGATGGCGTAGCGGCTAATTGGCAAGCCGACCATAAGCATGACGATGCTGGCAACAAGGATGGCGGCAATGGCATTGCTGGTGCCATAGGAGAGCGTAATCGCGCCACCGATGGCTTCCAACGCCAGAAAGGAAATCGCGCCGATTGCCGTATGCGCGATGCGGTTGGACGAAATACGGCGTGCGCTTTTGGCGGTAAAACGCAGCGCGTAATCCTCAAGCGTTTCATCCGCGACCCAGCGGTTATAGTCCCGTCTCACAGGGATGATGCGTTGCCACGCTGTCATGCCGTTTCATTTCCCCTCCGGCTTGTTCTCGCGCCGTTTCTAAAGAGAGATAGCAGGAAAATTCAATAATGCATATTTCACCCCGGTAACTACGTCATTTGACGTATAAGCGAATGGCTTCTTCTCCCTGATAGTTGGCATCAACCCGGAAAACCGGGATCAATTGAACAGAGGGGACAGACAATGACACTCCGGTCGCAGATGCTTGCCGCACTTTTTGCAAGCGCGCTCACTATTCCGAGCCTCACCAGTGCATCCGCCCAAGAAGAGACGATCAAGGTCGGCGTTCTTCATTCGCTGTCGGGCACGATGGCAATTTCAGAAACGACGCTCAAAGACGCCATGCTGATGCTTATCGAAGAGCAGAACAAGAAGGGCGGGTTGCTTGGCAAGAAACTTGAAGCCGTGGTGGTGGACCCTGCTTCCGACTGGCCGCTTTTTGCCGAAAAAGCCCGTCAGTTGATTTCGCAGGACAAGGTTGCCGCCGTCTTCGGCTGCTGGACATCCGTGTCGCGCAAATCGGTTTTGCCGGTTTTCAAGGAATTGAACAATATCCTGTTCTATCCGGTGCAATATGAGGGCGAGGAATCCGAGCGCAACGTGTTCTACACGGGGGCAGCGCCAAACCAGCAGGCCATTCCCGCCGTTGATTACCTGATGGAAAATGAAGGCGTCGAGCGCTGGGTTCTCGAAGGCACCGATTATGTCTATCCGCGCACGACCAACAAGATTCTCGAAGCCTATCTGATTTCCAAGGGCGTGAAGCCCGAAGATATTCGCGTCAATTATACCCCGTTCGGCTTCTCCGACTGGCAGACGGAAGTCGCAGCCATCAAGAGCTTTGGCGCGGCAGGCAAGAAGACGGCTGTGGTTTCAACCGTCAATGGCGACGCCAATGTGCCTTTCTATAAGGAACTGGCCAATCAGGGTGTGAAGGCCGAGGATATTCCGGTCGTCGCCTTCTCGGTCGGCGAGGAAGAACTGGCCGGTATCGACACGTCTCCGCTCGTTGGTCACCTTGCAGCATGGAACTATTTCCAGTCGGTGGATAATCCCGTCAATGCGCAGTTTATCGAGACATGGAAAGCCTACACCAAGGATGACAAGCGCGTTACCAATGATCCGATGGAAGCCTCCTATATCGGCTTCAATATGTGGCTGAAGGCCGTGGAAAAAGCCGGAACCACCGATCCCGATTCAGTGATCGATGCGCTCGTCGGCGTCTCAGTACCTAATCTTTCCGGCGGGTTCTCGGCCATGATGCCGAACCATCACATCACCAAGCCGGTGCTGATCGGTGAAATCCAGACGGATGGCCAGTTCGAGATCGTCAGCCAGACGCCGGGGCTGATCGTCGGTGACGAATGGTCGGATTATTTGCCCGATTCCAAGAATCTGATCTCCGATTGGCGCGCGCCTATGTCCTGCGGCAATTTCAATGTCGAAACCGGCAAATGCGGCGGACAAGGTGGCTCGTAAGGGTGGCTGGTGATCTCTGACAACTTCGGGCGGGCAACCGCTCGCCCGATTTTTATCTGACGAACAAAACAGCTTGAAGGGTGCCGCCCATGGGACGCCAAATCCGCGCAGTATGTGTGCTGTTCTGCGTGATGTTCGCAAGTATCATGGTTGGCCTCATGGGTGCTGCGCGCGCTGCCGATGATTTTCAGCGGCTGGTCGACGCCTTGGGGAAAGCCAACTTCTCCCAGATGCAGGAGCGAATTTCAGCGCTGGCTACAAGTGCTGACGCGCGTGCCGTCCCTGTCTTGAATGCGCTTGGAGATGGCGATCTTTATATGCGCAAGTCCGATGGCCGCGTTTTTATCAGCAAAGGGGCGGGTGCAAATCTCAGTCTTATCGATCCAATCAGTGGGGAAGCGGCAGGCGAAGCCCCGAAAGCCGGCATGGAAAAGGTCAAGGTCAATAATGCGGTGCGCCGCGCCGTGCGAACGGCCTTGGGCGGCTTGACGCTGATGAGCCCCAACCGGGCAGAACGACTGTGCGCCGCGCAAACCGTGGCGGCAAGCCCAGATCCAGACGCCTTGCCCTTGATCGAGACAGCGCTTGAAAAAGAACAGGATGCATCAATCAGGGCGCTGCTTGAAAAGGCGCAGGCCTCATCGCTTCTTACGTCTTCCCAACCGCTTGTAGCAAAGCTCAAAGCCGCGCAATTCCTCACCGATCATGGCGACCGTTCCAGTTTAGCGGTTCTCAATGCAGCACGCGCCAATGCCGAGCCGGACCTTGTTGCCGCACTCGATGCAGTCATTGCCCATATCGAGCAAAGACAGGCTTTCTGGGATGCCGGGCAGAATGTCTGGTATGGGCTTTCGCTTGGCTCGGTCCTGCTGTTGGCTGCCATTGGTCTTGCCATCACTTTCGGCGTCATGGGCATCATCAATATGGCACATGGCGAAATGGTCATGCTGGGTGCCTATACTACCTTCGTTGTGCAGGACGTCATCCGCAGCCATTATCCGGGCCTCTTCGACTGGTCACTGGCTATTGCCCTGCCTCTGGCCTTTCTTTTCACCGCCCTTGTCGGGCTGGTGATCGAACGCGGCGTCATCCGCTTTCTTTATGGGCGTCCGCTTGAAACATTGCTTGCGACATGGGGTATTTCGCTGATCCTGCAACAGGGCGTGCGCTCGATCTTCGGGCCGACCAATCGCGAAGTCGGCAATCCTTCATGGATGTCGGGCGCTTTCGAGCTTGGCGGCATGACGATCACCTGGAACCGGCTCTGGATCATTGTGTTTTCTCTGACAGTTTTTGTAACACTTCTCATGCTGCTTAAAAAATCCCGTTTCGGCCTGCAGATGCGTGCCGTCACGCAAAACCGCCGCATGGCGTCCTCCATGGGCATTCGCACACCTTACGTTGATGCGCTGACTTTCGCGCTCGGTTCCGGCATTGCCGGAATGGCAGGCGTTGCGCTGTCGCAGATCGACAATGTCTCGCCCAATTTGGGCCAAGGCTACATCATCGACAGTTTCATGGTGGTGGTGTTTGGCGGCGTCGGCAATCTCTGGGGAACGCTGGTCGGCGCATTCTCGCTCGGCATTCTCAACAAGTTCCTCGAACCCTATGCGGGGGCGGTGCTGGGCAAAATTCTGGTGCTCGTGCTCATCATCCTCTTTATCCAGAAACGCCCGCGCGGTCTTTTCGCGCTCAAGGGCAGGGCGGTGGAAGCATGATCACGGTTCTTCTTTTCCGTAAGCTCGACCGTGGCGTCTTTCTTGCAGCCCTCATTCTGATGGCGGCCGCACTGATCGTGCCTGTGCTCAATCTGATGACTGCGCCCGATCATCCACTGCATGTGCCGACCTATATGGTGTCGCTAATCGGTAAATACCTGACCTATGCCATGCTGGCTCTGGCGCTCGATCTGGTCTGGGGTTTTTGCGGCATTCTCTCGCTCGGACATGCGGCTTTTTTTGCGCTCGGCGGTTATGCAATGGGCATGTATCTGGTGCGCCAGATTGGTTCGCGCGGCGTCTATGGCAATGCGAACCTCCCTGATTTCATGGTGTTTCTCAACTGGAAGGAACTGCCATGGTACTGGTTCGGCTTCGACCATTTCTGGTTTGCAGCGCTCATGGTGTTGCTCGTTCCGGGGCTGCTGGCCTTTATCTTCGGCTGGTTTGCCTTTCGCTCACGCGTCACCGGCGTTTATCTCTCCATCATCACGCAGGCCATGACTTACGCGCTGATGCTCGCTTTCTTCCGCAATGAAATGGGCTTTGGCGGCAATAATGGCCTGACCGATTTCAAGGATATTCTGGGCTTCAACATTCAATCTTCCGGCACGCGTGCAGCACTTTTTGCAGCTTCCGCACTTTTGCTGGCGCTGGCGCTGATTGTAAGTTCAGCAATCGTCAAATCGAAATTCGGCAAGGTGTTGGTTAGTGTGCGCGATGCCGAAAGCCGCACGCGGTTTCTGGGTTACAGGCCAGAAAACTACAAGCTCTTCATCTTCACGGTTTCGGCGATGATGGCGGCGGTTGCAGGTGCGCTTTATGTGCCGCAGGTCGGCATCATCAATCCGGGCGAATTCGCACCGGCCAATTCGATCGAAGTTGTGATCTGGACGGCTGTGGGTGGACGCGCCACGCTGGTCGGGCCGGTGATTGGTGCCATTCTGGTCAATTTCGGCAAGAGCATTTTTACAACAGCATTCCCGGAAATCTGGCTTTTCGTATTGGGGGCCTTGTTTGTTGCCGTAACGCTGTTTCTGCCAAAAGGCATTGTCGGAACCTTCCGCGCCATCATGGCCGGGCGCAAAGGCGCAAAGAAATCGCGCTTGGATCAGCGGCAACTGCAAACAGCGCCAGCGGAGTAAATGGTATGACCGAAAGCAACAACAGCCTGCTTTATCTCAACGGCGTTTCCGTTTCCTTCGACGGCTTTAAGGCGCTGAATTCACTGTCTTTCGTTATTCAACCGGGGGAACTGCGCGCCATCATCGGCCCGAATGGCGCTGGCAAGACCACGATGATGGACATCATCACCGGCAAGACACGACCGGATGAAGGCGAAGTATTTTTCGAGGGCGACATCGACCTGACCAAAAGGGATGAGGCCGATATTGCACAAATCGGTATAGGCCGTAAATTCCAGAAGCCGACGGTGTTTGAAAGCCACACGGTCTGGGACAATATCGAACTGGCGCTTAATCGTAAGCGCAATGTCTTTGCCACTTTGTTCTACCGCCAGACGGCGGCGGATCGTGAGCGCATTGAGGAAATATTGAAGACCGTGCGGCTCTGGTCGCGGCGTGATAATCTGGCATTCGATCTTTCGCATGGCCAAAAACAATGGCTCGAAATCGGCATGCTTCTGGCGCAGGAACCTAAACTCATGCTGGTCGATGAGCCGGTCGCGGGCATGACCGATGCCGAAACCACCGAGACGGCCATTTTGCTCAAAGAGATTGCCAAAACGCGTTCGGTTGTCGTGGTCGAACACGATATGGGCTTCATCCGCGATCTGGGCGTCAAGGTTACATGCCTTGCCGAAGGGTCGGTGCTGGCCGAAGGATCAATCGATTTTGTCAGTTCCGATCCAAAAGTAATCGAAAACTATCTGGGGCGCTGAAGGGTATGCTGAAAGTCGAAAATCTGAACCTTCAATATGGTGCAGCCCAGGCGTTGCGCGGCGTGTCGCTGAAAGCGGAAGCAGGCAAGATCACCTGTGTTCTCGGGCGCAATGGTGTTGGCAAAACCAGCCTTCTGCGTGCCGTCACCGGGCAGCAAAGCCCAAGCGGCGGCAGCGTTGTTTTCGACAATCAGGATTTGAAAGGCCTACCACCCTATGCACGCGCCATGCGTGGCATGGGCTATGTACCGCAGGGGCGCGAAATTTTTCCGCTTTTGAGTGTGAAGGAAAATCTCGAAACCGGCTATGCCTCGATCAAGCGCTCGGACCGTTTTATACCCGATGAAATATTCACCCTGTTTCCGGTCTTGAAAAACATGCTGTCGCGGCGTGGCGGCGATCTTTCCGGCGGCCAGCAACAGCAATTGGCTATCGGCCGTGCCATGGTTTTGCGGCCGCGCATTCTGGTGCTCGATGAGCCAACCGAAGGCATCCAACCCTCCATCATCAAGGATATCGGTCGCGCCATTCGCTATCTGCGCGATTCGACCGGCATGGCCATTCTTCTTGTCGAGCAATATCTCGATTTCTGCCGCGAGCTCGCCGATCAGGTCTATATTATGGATCGTGGCGAAATCGTTCTAGGTGGTCCTGCCGAAATACTCGACACGCAAAAGGCACGCAGCCATTTGACGGTTTGATTTATGCAAGGCATCATCGAAAGGGAGATCAGCAAAATCGGTTCCCACCAATAAAGAATGATGAATGAAGAATGTTGAAAGCACGCAGGCTGCACTTATCTCCCAGCGCGTCAATGGTTTGGGCCGTCTGTCGGTGCATTTCAGGGACGGTCGCACCCGCCTTGACCGGCTTTATCAGGAAGGAGCCGCCAAACTGCGTATGCTGCGCAAGGGCGGCGATCCGCTTGAAGCCATATTGATCAATACGGCAGGCGGATTGACCGGCGGCGACCGGCTGCAATGGGAGGTCGCGTTACAGGAAAATGCGCGCGCGCTTGTCACGACACAGGCCTGCGAACGCATTTATCGCACCAGTGGCGGCGAGGCGCGCATTGCAACACGCTTGAAAGCTGCAAAAGGCACGTATCTTGCTTGGCTTCCTCAGGAGACAATTCTGTTCGACCGCTCGGCACTGTCGCGCTCGCTGGATGTGGAACTGCAAGAAGGAGCTGAGGCACTGCTGGTGGAAGCAACGATTTTCGGACGTCTGGCCATGGGAGAACAAATCGAACAGGCATCTTTCAAGGACCGCTGGCGCCTCACAGTTGGCGGACATCTGGTCCATGCCGAACAGTTCAGTATCGGCCCGGATGTGACCGCTCAACTCAAGGCGCGCGCGGTAACAAACGGAGCTGCGGCGATTGCCACCGTGCTTCTTATCTCCGGCCGCGTCGAAAAGCTTCTCGACGCGGCACGGCAGGCTATCGGCGATGATGGCGGCGCGAGTGTCTGGCAGGTTGGGACTACGAAAAAACTGGCGGCGCGCCTTTATGCGCCGGACAGCTATACATTGCGCAAGCGTCTCGAACCCTTGCTGTCTCTGCTCAACGAAAAGGCAGGCCTGCCTGAAATTTGGTCAATTTAAACACGGTTTGCTCGCCTTCATGAAACAGAAAACTGGAATGCAGACATGAACCTGACGCCAAGGGAAAAAGATAAACTTCTGATTGCCATGGCCGCGATGGTGGCACGTCGACGTCTGGAGCGCGGCGTAAAACTCAATCACCCCGAAGCAATCGCCCTTATCAGCGATTTCGTGGTCGAGGGCGCGCGTGACGGGCGCATGGTCGCGGATCTGATGGAGGCTGGCGCGCATGTCGTCAGTCGCGAACAGGTAATGGAGGGCGTGGCCGACATGATCCACGATATTCAGGTCGAAGCCACTTTCCCGGACGGTACCAAGCTCGTCACGGTCCACGAACCCATTCGTTAATTTCCAGGAGAAAATGACAATGAAAAAACTGACGATCCTGACCGCTGCCGCTCTGGTGCTTGGCGCAAGTCCGGCTTTCGCCCATCTCAACCCGGCTGAGCATGGTTCTTTTGCGGCTGGTTTCACGCATCCGCTTTCAGGCCTCGATCATATTCTGGCAATGGTTGCGGTTGGCCTGTGGGCAACCATGCTTGGCGGGCGTGCACTTTATCTGGTGCCTGCTTCGTTTATCGGCGTGATGCTGCTTGGCTTTGTCGCTTCGATGCTCGGGCTGCCGCTGCCTTTCGTCGAGCCGGTGATCCTTGTCTCCGTTGTCGTTCTTGGTCTTGTGGTGGCGCTGGCGCTGCCCGTGTCGCCGGTTATCGGTGCGGCTATTGTCGGCTTTTTTGCTTTCTTCCATGGACATGCGCATGGCGGTGAAATCGGTGCAGCCACTTTTGCGGCCTATGGTGTAGGTTTTGCAGTGGCCACGGCTCTTTTGCATAGTGCCGGTATCGGCCTCGGGCTTGGCGTCGGCATGTTGCTCAAACGCTCCAGAGGGCAGATGGTGCTGCGTGTAGCCGGTGGCGCGACAGCGCTCGGCGGGCTCATGCTGATGGCGGGGTAAGCGCATGATCCCCGGTGAAATTTTCACATCAGACGGCGATATAGAACTGAATATGGGCCAGCCTGTGGTCACGCTCAAGGTTGCCAATAAAGGCGATCGGCCCATCCAGGTCGGAAGCCACTATCATTTTTATGAAGTGAACGCGGCGCTTTCTTTCGACCGAGAGGCCGCACGCGGCATGCGGCTCGATATTGCGTCAGGGACTGCCGTTCGTTTCGAACCGGGTCAGGAGCGCGATGTTTCGCTGGTGCCTTATCGTGGTAAACGCGAAGTCTACGGCTTTCGTCAATTGGTTATGGGCAAACTGTAAAGACGCTGCGGAGATAAATCATGCCAGCCAGAATTAGCCGCGCCACCTATGCGCAGATGTTCGGCCCCACCACCGGCGACAAAGTGCGTCTTGCCGACACCGAACTTGTCATCGAAGTTGAGCGCGACCTCACGACTTATGGCGAGGAAGTGAAATTCGGCGGTGGCAAGGTCATCCGCGACGGCATGGGCCAGAGCCAGTTGTCACGGGCTGAAGGCGCGGTCGATACCGTCATCACCAATGCGCTGATCCTCGATCATAGCGGCATATACAAGGCCGATGTCGGCCTGCTCGACGGGCGCATTGCAGGCATCGGCAAGGCAGGCAATCCCGACACGCAGCCGGGTGTGACCATCATCATCGGCCCCGGCACGGAAGTCATTGCCGGTGAAGGCCGCATATTGACTGCTGGCGGCATTGATTCCCACATTCATTTTATCTCGCCGCAGCAGGTGGAGGAAGCATTGAATTCCGGCGTCACCTGCATGATCGGCGGCGGTACGGGACCTGCGCATGGCACACTTGCGACCACCTGCACGCCGGGACCGTGGAATATTGCACGTCTCATCCAGTCATTCGACGGCATGGCGATGAATTTCGGCGTCTTTGGCAAGGGCAATGCCTCGCTTCCTGCAGCACTCGAAGAAATGGTGCTGGCGGGCGCCTGCGGTTTGAAACTACATGAGGACTGGGGCACCACGCCTGCGGCAATCGACAATTGTCTTGCCGTTGCTGATAATTTTGATGTGCAGGTGGCAATCCACACCGATACGTTGAATGAATCAGGCTTTGTGGAAGATACGCTTGCCGCCTTCAAGGGCCGCACCATCCATTCTTTCCACACCGAAGGTGCTGGCGGCGGTCATGCGCCCGACATTATCCGTGTCTGCCAATATCCGAATGTGTTACCCGCTTCGACCAATCCGACCCGGCCCTATACGGTCAATACGGTGGCCGAACATCTCGACATGCTGATGGTCTGCCATCATCTCTCGCCCGCCATCCGCGAGGATATCGCCTTTGCCGAAAGCCGTATCCGCAAGGAAACGATTGCCGCAGAAGACATTTTGCACGACATGGGTGCTTTTTCGATCATTTCTTCCGACAGTCAGGCCATGGGCCGCGTCGGAGAGATGATCATCCGTTGCTGGCAGACGGCGGACAAGATGAAGCGCCAGCGTGGCTCCCTTTCCGACGACGCACCGGGCAACGACAATTATCGCGCGCGGCGCTATATTGCCAAATATACCATCAATCCGGCCATTGCGCATGGCATCTCGCATGAAGTCGGCTCGGTAGAGGTCGGAAAGCGCGCCGATCTTGTCTTGTGGAACCCGGCCTTCTTTGGCGTGAAACCTGATTTCGTGCTGCTGGGCGGCTGGATTGCGACAGCCCCGATGGGCGATCCCAATGCGTCGATCCCCACGCCGCAGCCGATGCATTACCGCCCGATGTTCGGCGCGTTCGGCAAGGCGCGGACCAACAGTTCTGTCACTTTCGTCTCACAAGCAGCGATGGATCATGGATTGCGTGAGAAGATCGGCGTCGACAAGCAGATGGCTGCCGTCAAAAATACGCGTGGCGGTATCGGCAAGCACTCGATGGTTCTCAACAATGCCATGCCGCAAATGGAGGTCGATCCTGAAACCTATGAAGTGCGGGCCGACGGCGAGCTTCTCACCTGTGAGCCGGTGGATGTGGTGCCGATGGCACAGCGTTATTTCCTGTTTTAGCGAGATTTATGATGTTTGAAGTGAAGTCGATCATCCGTGCGTATGAGGTCAACGATGCCGTTCCGGCGGAACATGCGTTGCTTGAGCGTGACGAACGCCATCTTCGCCGCAAGACCATCACGCTTGAAAATGGCGAGAAGATCTTTTGCGACTTTCCCCAATCCGTCGTTCTGGAGCATGGCGACCGGCTGCTGCTCGATGACGGACGCGAGATCGAAATCCGCGCCGTGCGTGAAGAGCTTTATGATATTCGCGGACGCAATTCTTTGCATCTTACAGAACTTGCCTGGCATATCGGCAATCGCCACCTGGCTGCACAGATCGAAGCGGACCGTATTCTGATTGCCCGCGATCATGTCATCAAGGCGATGCTTGAAGGACTTGGTGCAAAGGTCACGGACGTGACGGAAATATTCAGCCCGCTACGTGGCGCTTATTCGGGCGGGCATCACGCGCATGGTCATGATCACGGGCACCATGACCATCACCATCACGACTGAGCATGATATTGCGCTTTTGCGGCTGATGGGTTGGCTGTCGCCGGTCTTCCCGGTCGGCTCTTTCAGCTATAGTCACGGGCTGGAACGCGCCGTTCATGACGGGCTGGTGCGTAATGCGCGTGAGCTTGAAGACTGGCTTAACTGGCTCATCAGCCATGGTTCCGGCTGGAATGACGCCGTTTTATGTGCGCAAAGCTGGCGCATGGCGGGTGACGGTGCGGCATTGACGGAACTGGCCGGGCTGGCTGAAGCCTTGGCTGGCTCCAAAGAACGCCATATGGAAACGATGCTGCAAGGCGATGCTTTTCTAAGCGCTGCACAAAGCTGGCCAAATGATATTTTCGAACGACTGCCAAAGCATTGCGCTTATCCGGTTGCGGTCGGGGCTGTAGCAGGCGCGCATTGTGTGCCGCTGGGGCTGGTCTTGCCAGCTTTTTTGCAGGCGTTCTCTATCAATCTACTTCAAGCGGCGATCCGGCTTTCCGTGACCGGGCAAAGCGGTGTCACAACCATCATGGCGGCACTTGAGACCACTCTGGCTCAAACGGCAAGACGAGCAGGGCAGGCCACACTTGATGATCTTGGCTCGATGACGATCATGTCCGACATCATGGCCATGAAACATGAAACCCAGCATTCGAGGCTTTTTCGCTCATGACACAGAAGAATGGACCATTGCGCGTGGGGATTGGTGGGCCTGTCGGCTCCGGCAAGACAACGCTTACCGAAAAGCTCTGCAAGGCGATGCGGGACCAATATTCTATCGCGGTCATCACCAACGATATTTATACCCGCGAGGACGCGCTGATCCTGGCACGTCATCAGGCTTTGTCTGAAGACCGCATCATGGGGGTTGAAACAGGCGGCTGTCCGCATACGGCAATCCGCGAGGATGCCTCGATCAATCTTCAGGCGATTGCCGCAATGAACGAGCGTTTTCCCGATCTCGACATTATTTTCATTGAATCCGGTGGCGACAATCTGGCGGCGACATTCTCGCCTGATCTGGCGGACCTGACGCTTTACGTCATTTCGGTTTGTCAGGGCGGCGATATTCCACGCAAGGGCGGCCCCGGCATCACGCGCTCCGATTTTCTCGTCATCAACAAGAGCGATCTTGCACCGCATGTGCATGTCGATCTGGAGGAAATGGAAGCCGACACAGCGCGCGCACGCGCAAAACGTCCCTATGGCTTCACCGATCTCCATCGCGGGAAAGGGGTTCAGGAAATTGTTGATTTTCTCGTGGAGAATGGCGGGCTGGCATCGCCCTCTGCCTGAAAGATTGCCGGGTTTTGTGGCAGATAATCTCTAATTTTGAGGCATAGGATTAAATAATAAGCAGCCCTCTAAAAGTGCAAATCTGCGCACTTGCATTTCCCTGAAATGACGCCGACTATCAGGAAAAACAAGGGGAAACATGTGAAGCCATTCGATGAAATGCTCCATGATCAAGAGGCCGGTGTTCGCCAGCCATACCGCTTTATCAAGCAGTGGCTCGACGGGCAGGATTCGGGCAATCTGCTGCAAAAGGCACAGGACGCGGAAAACGTCTTTCGCAAAACGGGCATAACATTTGCCGTCTATGGCGATGAGGAAGCAGCCGAGCGGCTCATTCCATTTGATATCATTCCGCGTATCATTTCAGGTCAGGAATGGCGAAAACTCTCGCAGGGTATCGAGCAGCGGGTGATGGCGCTCAATGCTTTTCTCGACGATATTTATCACCGGCAGGAGATTGTGCGCGCCGGGCGCATCCCAAAAGAACTGATCACCAATAACGAGGCTTTTCTGCCTGAAATGATCGGCTTTCGCCCGCCGGGCAATGTCTATACCCACATTATCGGCGTGGATATCGTGCGCACAGCGGAAAACCAGTTCTACGTGCTCGAAGACAATGCGCGCACACCGTCCGGTGTTTCCTATATGCTGGAAAACCGCGAGACGATGATGCAGCTTTTCCCGGAGCTGTTCCAGAAGGTCAAGGTGCGACCGGTCGAGAACTATCCGCAACTGCTGCGCCAGTCGCTGGCGCGGGTCGCACCAGCCTCGGCAAAGGGGACGCCGACCGTCGCTGTGCTGACGCCCGGCATTTATAATTCGGCCTATTTCGAGCACGCCTTTCTGGCCGATCAGATGGGCGTGGAACTGGTGGAAGGCAGCGATCTGCGTGTGGTCGATGGCCGCGTCGCCATGCGTACCACGCAAGGTTATCGGGCCATCGATGTTCTTTACCGCCGCGTTGACGATGCCTATCTCGATCCGCTCACATTTCACCCGGATTCAACCCTTGGCGTTGCAGGCATCATGGATGTCTATCGCGCGGGCAATATCACCATTGCCAATGCGCCGGGAACCGGCATTGCCGATGACAAGGCGATCTATTCCTATATGCCGGAGATTGTCGAATTTTATACGGGCCGCAAGGCCATCCTTGAAAATGTGCCAACATGGCGCTGCTCGGAAGCGGAAAGTCTTGCCTATGTGCTCGACAATCTGGCCGATCTGGTGGTCAAGGAAGTGCACGGCTCGGGCGGCTATGGCATGCTGGTCGGGCCTGCCGCGACAAAAGCCGAGCGCGAAGCCTTTGCGCTCAAGCTCAAGGCGCGTCCCGGCAATTATATCGCTCAACCGACATTGGCGCTTTCGACGACACCAATCTTTACTGAAAAAGGGCTTGCGCCGCGTCATGTCGATCTCAGGCCCTTTGTACTGGTGTCCGATAGCATCCGCATCACGCCTGGCGGTCTCACCCGCGTGGCGCTGAAGGAAGGCTCGCTCGTGGTGAACTCCAGTCAGGGTGGTGGCACCAAGGATACCTGGGTTCTGGACGACTGAAAAAGAGCGCATCCCGAAAAGTGTGAAACGGTTTTCGGATAAGATGCGTGTCAAATCAAAAAGATAGAGCGCCGATCTGATACATTCAGATTGAAACGCGCTCTAAAACAACGAAGCAGCGCTTTGCAAAAAGCACCGGGATCGGGCGCGAAAAAGGGGAATGAATTCATGCTTCTTGGCCGTACGGCAAATGGGCTTTACTGGATGTTTCGTTATATCGAGCGCGCGGAAAATATGGCGCGGCTTGTCGATGCGGGCTTGCGTATGGCGCTGACAAAAACCTCGGATGCACCGGAAGAATGGTCGTCGGTTGTGGTCTCTGCTGGCGCAAGCCGGACATTTTCCGCCAAATATGATGCTTATAACGCGACCAATGTCGCGGATTTCCTGCTGCGGGACATGGAGAACCCTTCAAGCGTCATGTCCTGTTTCGAAAATGCGCGTTCCAATGGCCGTATGGTGCGCACCGCCTTGACGCGAGAAGCCTGGGAAAGCGTCAATGAATCATGGATGATTTTGAAAAAAGCGTTGCGCAAACCGCTCAACGAGGCTGACCTGCCCGCACTTCTCAATCATATCAAGCGCGAGACGGCGCTGATCTGCGGGGCCTTTCACGGCACCATGCTGCGCAATGAGATTTTCGATTTTGCAGGCCTTGGCACTTTCATCGAACGGGCTGACAATACGGCCCGTATTCTCGATGTGAAATATTATGTCCTCCTGCCATCTATCTCCTATGTCGGAACGTCGCTCGACAATTACCAGTGGGAATCGATCCTGCGCTCGGTTTCTGCCCATCGTTCCTATCGCTGGGTTTATGATGGTGATTACCGTCCGGCCCAGGTGGCGGATTATCTCATCCTCAATGATCGCATGCCGCGCTCGCTCAATTTCTGCTATTACAGCATCAATGCGCATCTCAGCTATCTGTCGCGGGATTATGGGGCAAGTGATCTGTGCCACGATACCGCAGACAAGACCTATGCGTTGCTCAAAAATCAGGACATCAATTCGGTGTTCGATATTGGCCTGCACGAGTTTCTCACAGACTTCATTGCCTTCAACAACCGCCTCGGAAACGAGATTGCTGAAACCTATAATTTTTATTGAGGGTCTCGTTTGCTGCTCACCATATCGCACATTTCGCATTACGCTTACGAACAGCCGGTGGCCTACGCGCTGCAACGTCTGCGCCTGTTTCCGCAAACCGTGCCGGGCCAGACCGTCAGGCAATGGGACGTCAGGATCGAGGGTGGTGAGCCGGAGGTCAGCTATATCGACGGTTTTGGCAATCGCACGCAACTGGTGCAGCACGCACGCAATGTCAGCGAGATCATTATCACGGCAAGCGGCAGTGTCGAGGTAGAAGACCGCGCAGGCGTTCTTGGTCCTGTCTATGGTCAGGCCCCTTTATGGCTGTTCGAGCGCGAAACAGTATTGACCACGCCGGGAGAACTGATCCGCGCCCTTGCCGACAAATGCATTTCGCACAAAGAACCGCTGGAGAAGATGCATGCTCTGATGAATGCGGTTCATGAAGCCATCACCTATATGCCGGGAACAACGGATGTTTTTACCGATGCAGAAAGCGCATTGGCCGCGGGGCAGGGCGTGTGTCAGGATCACAGCCATATTTTCCTTGCGGCTGCACGGCTTCTCAATATTCCGGCGCGTTATGTCTCCGGCTATCTGATGATGGACGGTATAGAACAACAGACGGCAAGCCATGCCTGGGCGGAAGCGCATGTCAGCGGACTTGGATGGGTGGGGTTTGATGCGGCCAATAATATCTGTCCCAATGATCGCTATGTCCGCATGGCGACAGGGCTTGATTATCGGGATGCGGCACCCGTTTCAGGTGTGCGTCTTGGCCAAGCATCGGAAACGCTTGCAGTCCAGATCAATGTTGGGCAGTAATCGTAACATATTGAATCTACTAACCGGTTTCCAGAAATCAATTCCGCTTTTGCGGTTGATGTTGTAGTAATGATTCCGGATTTGCCTTCTGGATATTGCCGATGACCTATTGCGTAGGAATGAAAATCGATCGCGGCCTTGTGTTCATGTCTGATACGAGGACAAATGCCGGGCTGGATAATATCTCCACCTTTTCCAAGATGCGCACATGGTCAAGACCGGACGACCGGATGATCGTTTTGCTTTCAGCTGGCAATCTCGCAACGACACAAGCAGTTGCGAGCCTTTTGGAAGAACGCATGAAAGCTCCGGCCGAGCGGAATCCGTCGATTTTCGATGCGGTGTCCATGTTTCAGGTGGCACAAATGATCGGCGATACGGTCAAGGAAGTGATTGCGAATTCCGCAACCGGCGGGCAGAACGCGGATGCATTCGGCGCCTCTTTCATTCTGGGCGGCCAGATAAAGGGCGGCGATACGCGTCTGTTTTATATTTATCCCGAAGGCAATTTCATCGAAAGTTCGCTCGATACGCCTTTTTTCCAGATCGGCGAGATCAAATATGGCAAACCGATACTGGTGCGCGCCTATCAGGCGGATATGAGTTTTGAGGAAGCGGTCAAACTTCTGCTGGTCTCTTTTGATTCCACGCTGAAGGCCAATCTTTCGGTTGGTCTGCCGCTCGATATGCAGATTTACGAGGCAGACAGTCTTAAAACCGGGGCATATCGACGTTTTGAGGCAAGTGACGCTTATTACCAAACCGTATCGGCGCACTGGTCGCAGGCGCTCAAAGCAGCCCTGGAGCAATTGCCGCCGTTCCGTTTTGAATGACCTGAGATCGAGGGGATGACCTGCGACATTAGAGCGTATTCCGATCTGATTGAATCAGATCGGCGCTCTAACTCCTTTTATTTTAAGCATAATCTTATCGATCCTCGTTTCACTCCGGTCGGATTATGCTCTAACAGGTCATCCCCATCTAAGAGTTCCGCTTCCTTTCGATGAAAGAAGCAGCAGCATTGATAGCTATTTTAGGCACTTGATCGAAGTCAAAGTACCAAAAAGCCTGCATCCACCGGATCGTCACGGTTGATAGTCCATGCGGCTGTTCCCAGCATACCGGCAGTACCCTTTACAGTCGGACGCACGGCACGGAAAGACCCCAGCTTGGTTTCGCCAATCAGGCAGCCTTCAAACACGCCCGATCCGAGAAGACCTTCCGAGGTGATGGTCTGGTTGAGCGTGATTTCTCCGCGCTTTTCAAAATAGGCCATCATTGCCGACGTGCCGGTTCCGCCCGGCGAGCGATCAAGCTGGCCTGCCGAAAACACATGGACATTTTTATAAAGGCATCCCGCAATGGTCGGCTCATGCCAGAACGTCACGAAATTGAGGTTGTTGATGTGCGCTTCGGTCGGATGTTGCACCTTGACCTTCTTGGCGATTTCCTCGCGGGCTATCAGACCCATGCGCGAGAGTTCCGAACCGTTTTCCGGCGCAATGCGCAGCTTGGTGCCACGAAGATCGATGATGCCGAAGTAATTGCCACCCCAGACGAGATCGGCCTTCAGCGAACCATATCCGGGAAGCTCGAACTCGATGTTCTGTTCGGCGACATAAGCCGGAACATTTTCGAAGCGGGTCCAGAGAACCTTGTCTCCTTCATGCGCGACTTCAGCGACCACGAGGCCAGCCGTCGTCTCGAAGCGGATCTTGGTCAGGCCATCGGGCGAACGACGCACAAGCCCATTGGCAACCATGGCCATCGCAACCGCAATCGTGCCATGACCGCACATATGCGAATATTCCTTGCCGTCGATATAGATCAGTCCAGCATCATAATCGCTTGAGGATGGCGGGGTGAGAAACACACCGAACATGTCCGCATGACCGCGCGGTTCGCGCATCAGCGCCTTGCGCAACCAGTCGTAATTTTCTTCGAGAAAGCTACGCTTTTCGAGAACCGTCGAACCGGCTGGATAGGGTATGCCGCTATAGATGATGCACAGCGGTTCACCTTCCGTATGGGTATAGATCACATTATACACGTCCTGAACGCGCATTTAAGCCTCCTGATAAGGGTTTGGGTGGTGTGAAGTCAGTTGTCTGAAAGGAAGTCCAGACCTATCAGCCAATCGATGAGAATGATTGCGATGACTGCCGCGAGAATGGTCAGCGACGAGACCGCAGCAATTGAGGGATCCACTGAATATTGGACGTAATTGAACAGCTGCACCGGGATCGTATTGAGTGCAGATGTGGTATTGAAGATCGACAGCTCGACGTTGATGAACGACGTTATGAAGGCAAAGACCGCACCTGATATAAGCCCGGCCCGGATCTGGGGCAGCGTCACCAGAAAGAAGGTCGAGAAAGCCGATGCTCCAAGATCCCGCGAGGCTTCCTCCAGAGACAGCTGATCTTTTGAGAACTGTGGCAGCAGCGTACGCAGGATGAACGGTGTCACGATGACCGTATGTCCGACGAGCAAAGCCATGAAATTGCGCGTCAATCCGATTGCAGCGCCATATTGCAGCAGGGCAGCACCAAGCACGATATGCGGCAGGACAAGCGGCGAGAGCAGCAGCGCCGACAATGCCGCCTTACCGGGGAAGGAATAGCGGGCAATTGCAATGGCGGATGGGAGCGCGATCACGATTGCGGCAAGTGTCGCAGCCAGCGCAAGCCCCAGACTTGTCATGAACGAACGAAGATAGGTGCTGTCGTGAAGAACAATTTCGTACCAGCTCAAGGTTATACCCTGCGGCGGAAACGCGAGAAATTTCGTCTCGGTCAGTGAGCCGCCGATAACAACCAGCAGAGGCAGGACGAGATATCCGATGGTTGTCAGCGCTATCAAGCGAATGGCCATGTTCATGATCGCCTCAACTTCCTCTTTTATCCGGGGCGCCGAGTTGCGCCAGCCAGGATGCGAAACCGATAAGGGCCAGGGTGAAGACCAGCAGCGTAATGGAAAGAGCGCCGCCATAATTGAAGTTGAAAACCGTAGAATACTGCTGAAAGGCGAGCATCGCCAAAACGGTGACTTTGCCGCCCGATAGCAGTGCTGGCGTCACATAGGCGCTGATTGCCATGGAAAAGACGATGATCGCGCCAGCCATCACACCATGCATGGTGAGGGGAAAAGTAACGCTGATAAAAGTCCTTGCCTTGCTGGCTCCCAGATCACGCGATGCTTCTTCAAGCGCCGGATTAACGCGTGCCAAGGCGTTACCAATCGTCAGAACGGTAAAGGGCAGCAGAATATAGACAAGGCCGATCAGAATTCCGGTTTCTGTCCCTAAAAAACGGATCGGACGATCGATGAGACCGGAGCCAAGCAAAGCCTCATTTACAAGCCCTGTGCGACCGAGCAGCACCATCCAGCCGAAAGAGCGCACGATATTGGAGGTAAACAGCGGCAATATCAGCAAGATGACACATACGCGTCGCCAGCTACGCCATTGCACGATACGCACAAGATACCAGGCGAGTGGATAGCCGAGCACAACACAGATCAATGTCGACAAGAGCGCCAGACGAAAAGTGACGAGAATAACCTGCCAGTGATAACCGTCGAAAAGAACACGGATATACTGATCCAGGCTAAATTGCCCCTCCGCAGTCGTCAGAGACGAGATCAGGACGACAACCAGCGGCATCAGAAAGAACGCCGTGAACAAGCAAACCGGAAGAGCCAATAGCCCCAGAAGAGTGAGACGAGAACTGAACATCTCTACCCTTCCAGAATATGTGTGTCGTGCGGATTGAAGGCGGCAACGATGTTCTGGCCATCAACAACCCAGGACGGGGCGGCGCCATAATGTCTGGCATGCAGTTCGCAATTCTCCGCATGAAGATAAATATTCGATACGCCACCGACATAGGTCATGGCCGATACGCGTGCTGGGATCGAAACCAGATCACCCGGCACATCGTCAGGCTTTGCAAACAGTTTCAGCATTTCCGGTCGAACCACCCCTTGAGCGGCATTCCCGGCAGTGGTCGGCTCGTGCGTTTGCGCATCCAGTGGCAGGAAATTGGCTTCACCGATAAAATCGGCAACGAACCGCGTCTTTGGACGTCGATAGATGGTTTCGGGCGTGTCTATCTGTTCAAGGTGGCCCGCCGACATTACAGCGATACGATCCGACATCGCCATGGCTTCTTCCTGGTCGTGTGTGACAAAGATGAAGGTGATGCCCAGTTGTATCTGCAATTGCTTGAGCTCGATCTGCATGCGCTTGCGAAGCTGAAGATCAAGCGCCGAGAGAGGCTCATCCAGCAAAAGAAGTTTTGGCCTGTTGACGATGGCGCGTGCAAGAGCGACACGCTGCTGCTGCCCGCCCGACATTTGCCGTGGATTTCGGTCGGCCATTGCAGAAAGGCCGACCATTTCCAGCGCTTCGCTCGCACGCTTTTGCGCTTCCGCCCGCGTGAGACCGGCACGCAAGGGACCATAGGACACATTCTGCAACACCGACATATGCGGGAAAAGCGCATAGTTCTGAAATACGGTGTTCAGCGGTCGCTTGTTTGGTGGCAAGCGGGAAACGTCTTCGCCACCAATTAAAATGCGACCGCTCGTCGCCGACATGAAGCCTGCTATAATGCGCAGCAATGTCGTTTTTCCGCATCCCGACGGTCCCAGAAGCGAGATGAATTCGCCCTGTTTTATATCAAGCGAAACATGGTTTAACGCGACAGAGGCACCGAAGGTTTTCGTAACGTCGGATATTGCAAGAAGTGTCATAAGTATCAGTTCGCTATTTCGCGGTTCCACCGATCAACAACAGCCGGACGTCTGGCATTCACGTCCTTCCAGTCGAACAGCATAAGATTATCGATTGAGCCACCGGTTCCCCAGGGAAGCTTTTTCTCAATCTCGGCGGAAAGTTTTACATCCTTGACCGCCGGTCCCAGATAAAGCTTTTCGGCAAGGCAAGTTGCAGCCTCAGGTGTCAAAGCACTGTTGACGAAGGCGCTGGCGGCATCGATGTTTTTCGTGCCTTTGACGATATGCATGCGCACATCGGTCGCCCAGACGCCTTCCTTCGGGATAGTGAACCCGATCGGTAATCCGGCATCGATAAGATCCCACGCGCCGACGTTGAAATGCGCGCCAATGACCACTTCATTGCTCTGGAATGCATTGGACGCAGCACCTGACGTATCATAGAGCAGGCCCGCATCCAGCTCTTTCAATTTGGCAAAAGTCGCATCCATCTGCTCGGATTTGTCGCCAAAGATGCGATCGAGAAATATAACGAATGGAACACCTGCAGAATTGTTGGGGGACGGAATGGCAACCGCTCCGGCAAAATCTTCAGACCATAATGCATCCCAGCTTTCGGGTGCTTGCGACATTTCATTGGTGCTATAGATCAAGCCCAGAGAATAATAGCCAGCACTCACCGCAAAGGTGTGGTCGCCATTCTTGTAAATCGCCTGTGGCTGAAGAGTATCCATGTTCGGAACTTTCGCCGCCTCGACAGGCGCAAGAACACCTGCTTCTTCGGCCAGTTCACTGATGCCGCCATCCATATAGGCAACGTCGATGACGGCATTTCCTGCTTGCTGCTGTAGCTTTGACAGCGTTGTGGTGGAGTTACCGATCTCGGCAACAACGCGAATGCCTGTCGCTTTGCTGAAGGGCTGAACAACGCAGGCATCGAACGCTTCACCCCAGTTGCCGCCATAATAGGCAACTGTAATCTGCTGAGATTTTTCCTGCGCAATGACTTGAGTAAGACCAATCAGACAGGCCGCAGAAGCCAGCAATATTCTTTTTGTCATGCTATTTCTCCCGTATGGGTTCCCTTATTGATTGAGTGTTTTCTTTTTTTCATGCGTAACAGGATCAGCGTTTTAGTACTTGAATATTTATGCCATATCTTTGAACATATCCGACATTTTGAAGAATCCATAAAGGAATGCGAAGGATGCCAGCGACACCCCATGAACTTCGCGTCGCCTTTGTATTGCAAGACAAGTTTACGCTTGCAGCTTTTTCGGGGTTTCTAGACGCATTACGCTTAGCGGCCGACGACGCCGCCAAAAGCCGGCAAATTCGCGTTGCCTGGGAGGTTTACGCCGAGTTCACCAGCCCTGTTTCGGCAAGCTGTGGTTTAGCTGTATCGACTTCTCACGGCCTCCCAGACATAGAGCACTTCGACTATATCGCGATCTGCGGGGGCAATAGTTACGCTTCAGGCACTCCAAACCCTGCTCTTATGCATCTTATTCAGAAAGCGCACGCTCAACACATTGGCCTTCTTGGCATTTGCACGGGCAGTTTTGCGCTTGCCAGAGCTGGCCTTGTGGACAACAGGCGCTATTGTATCCACTGGAATGTACTCGAAGCTTTCAAAAGCCAGTTTCCAAAGGCGCAAATTTCACTGGATCGTATATTCATCGATGAAGGCGACCTGATTTCTTGCGCCGGATCAACCGCAGCCATCGACCTCGCATTGTATCTGATTGCGCGTCACTGCGGGGAAGAACGCATGCGTCAGGTCATGCGCCATATGATGCTGACCTCCATCCGTCCTGCCAGTGTACCACAGGCACATTTTTTTCAGCTGCCGCCGGACGGAACCGATATGCGGGTCAGAAAAGCGCTGCACTTCATGGAGCAGCAACTCGACCAACCGCCCAACAGTCAGGCGATTGCCCGTTATTGCGGCATTTCGCTTCGCCAGCTGGAGCGTCTTTTCAAAAATAACCTGAACCAGACCTTGGGAGAAACCTATCGTAAGATGCGTCTCAACTATGGAAAATATCTTTTGTTGAGCGGTTCATTATCCATCACTGAGATATCTCAAATAACGGGCTTTTCCGATGCTGCCCATTTTTCGCGCGAATTCAGAAAGAATTTCGGTAACGCACCGAGCAAGATACGTTTAAAGAAGGAAAACTAATGGTATGGGTGGACATGCTGACCTAATGGATTAGGTCCTGGTATTTGATAGAATGACACCTCAGGTAGCAAGTCTGTGCAATGAGAGACGCGACGAACGGGATGCTTCACCCCGTCAAACGGCTCGACATGACAGATCGCCACTTCATTTCGCTGTGCCAAGGATGTGGTCCATCCGCCCGGCTACATCAACGAGCAAGTCTGAAAACAAACCACATTTTTTGCTTTTCCTTCTCGTATTCAAATGGATGGCCTCGTACGTTGTCCCCAAAAATTAATGGATTATCATTGCCGCGCTGAAAGTGCATGCGCCGCATTATCAATGCCGAACTTGAACAAGATAAACTGAACGGGCTCATCAAGAACCAGATAACCACAGATGAGTCCAAGGCCAATGGTTTGAGTGCAATCAACAAGGCGCGACTTGCAAAAAGACTTGAAGTTGGCGCTGCCGGTTTGGCTTTTCCAGATGTTCCCAGGCCGGAAGATGTCTTCGATCCGGCATTTCTGTCCTCGGAAGATATTCGTAAGCTGCTGGTATGATATTTGCCAATCTGCCATTTGATTGCATGATCCGGGGTGTAACTATTGCAAGGCGTCCTATATCTTCAAGTCGGATATCGACATTAGTGGCGCGCGTTGGGACTGAAGGGGTGTGCTTGATTAATGAATCAACGGCTGAGCGTGAAAATATTGATGTCGAGACGGTTAGGAAACGCTCCTTTTCGCAAATTCCTATGGGCCGGTATGCCGAACCGGAAGAGGTAGCGTAGGTTGGGGCCTTTTTGTGCAGCGGCCCGATTCATATGTCACCGGAAGTGCTTATCGCGTCGATGGAGGCTATGTCCGCCATGTATGATTTCACCCAGATGCAAAGAGTACATGCTGTTGGATGTGCAGCAGGTTAATCCCACGGCTGTTCGTTGGTAGAAGTGGTGCTAAGATCGCACATTCTTCGTCGCTCGATTCGTACCAGCGCATGACAATCTCCTTTTATGGAGATTGAATCACAAACCATTACGAAGATGGACGCCGTTTAGGGGGCGCAGCCTGGCTGGCTCGGTGTCGGATTGACTTGGTATATTTATATACGCCCTATGGTACCTGAAGCGCGCTATCCTGTTTCTGATATGCGCTCTAATTTGGGGAACGAATGCTGAAAAATCAGCAGATGCTTTTGGTGTGGGAATCCATCTCGCAGATATCTAATCTGTCAGCCTAACGATCTGCGGCTCTCTAGAATCCACTAATCAATTCAACTTTTGAGCCGTCGGAGAAACGGTTGAACCGGAAATTGTGTGGATCGACGAGTGGTGCGCTGCCCGTCACGATGTCTGCCATCAGCCGACCAGCCGCTGGGCCAATACCAAAGCCGTGTCCCGAAAACCCTGTAGCGATGAAGAAACCCGGAATCTGGTCGATATCGGATATTACCGGGATCGCGTCCGGTGTTACGTCAATCTTGCCTGCCCACCGTTGTGCGATTTCGGCCTTCTCGAAAACGGGGAAGGCCTTGCGCAGATTTGCCAGTGCCTTGTCCTGAAGGCTGAAGGACGGCTTGGGGTCGAGAACGCGTTGATATTCGAATGGCGAGGCCTCATCGTTTTTCCAGCGGCGTGGCAACCGTGCTTCATCGACAAAGCCTAGTCCGCCTCTAAGAATCAAGGAGCGCCATTCATGGCCAAGCGCTGGCAGGAAGTCGCGGAAGAAACGGAAGCTGTCCGGCACGATATCGACGATATTTTCGAAACCATTGGCGATCGTGTATCCGCCATCCTGCCTTTTGCGAATGGCGAAACCGTTCGTCCATATCGCCGATTCCGGGCCACCTTCGAACGGCTTGGTGCGGATGACGGAATTGATGACCTTCAGTTGCGGAAGTCTGATGCCGGCATTTCCGGCAAACAGACTCGACCACGCTCCACCGGCAAGAACAGCCGCATCGCAGCTAATGTAGCCACGCTCGGTAAAAACACCACAGACCTTTCCCGCTTTGGTATCGATGCCCCTGACGGCACACTCGGTCATGACATGGGCGCCGAGCGCCCGGGCAGCTTCGGCAACGGCAGGCGCTGCCTTTTGCGGTTCAGCGCGACCATCGACAGAGGTATAGAGTGCCCCTTTGATATCCAGCTTCGAGCCCGGATTCATCTCAGTGAATTGCTGCTGTGTCAGCATTCTCGTGTTGAGTTGGTAGCCTTCTAGATTGCGCATCCAGCGCTGGTGATCCTCTACCTCCTTGTCTGTGAGGCAGGTAAAGGTGATCCCCGCGCGTTTGTATCCGACATCCCGACCGAGCCGCTCGCTCATGCCCGGCCAAATGCGCAACGCTTCAGCCATCAACGGTACTTCGCGTGGATCCCGCCGCGTGATGCGAACCCAACCCCAGTTACGACTTGACTGCTCATGCCCGATACCGCCCTTCTCGCACAGGGCAACCTTGTAACCTCGCTCTACCAGTTCGAGTGTGGTCGACGTCCCGATGATGCCGCCACCAATAACGACGACATCCACTTTTTGCGGCAGATCGGTATCTCCATGAAAAGGAACGACGAAGGGACCGGGCATTTTTGGAAACTCCTGAGATGTTTGGAATTACGACGACTTGTTAACCGTGAAGTTCAAGCTTTGCCTGAGGGCTATTTGAGTCAAATCGGTTGAACTTGAATGAAGACAGGTCGTGAACCGGCTGACGTCCCGTCACGAGATCGGAAAGAATTTGGCCCGTCACTGGCCCAAGGCAGAACCCATGGCCAGAAAACCCCATTCCGACGACGATGCCTTCGACGCCTGGCGCATGATCAAGAACCGGCAGAGCATCGGGGGTAAGGTCGAGAAGCCCGGCCCAGCAGTCCTCGATCGGTGTTTTGGAAAGGTCTGGTAATAAGTGATCGAGCTTTTGGATGATTGCCTGCAGGCTGGACAATGGTGGCCGAATGAGCGGCCGATCCCCAGCCCCCGTCTTTACCGTTTCCATGCGGCCAGACCAGTCGAGCATGCCACTGGTAATCCGTAGACGCCCGTTTACTTCCTGCCGACCGGCCCAGTCGCCGCCACAGACACCGATGACCTGCTCAAGAACCGGCGCAACCGGCACACTGCGAATGACCGCGACCATAGGCGTCCGGATCGGTACGGAAAGGCCGATTGGTTCAAGCAGTGTGTTGCCTAGCACCCCACCGGCAAGAACCACGCTGTCCAAGCCAATCTGCCGCGTGTTGGTCTGGATGCCGGAGAGCTTGCCTCCAGAAACATCGATGGCTTTCACATCTTCGCCCATCGCCAAGGTCACGCCAAGGCGCGACAGCGCAGCGATATAGGCAGCACTGACGGCCTGCGGGTCAGCGTGGCCGTCGGTTGGGCAATAGGACGCCCCTGGAATAGCCTCGGAAATTGCTGGCGCTATATCTCGTACAGTCTGATTGTCCGGTAAAAAATCAAGGTGAAGCCCCAGCGCTCGTTGTTTGGCAACCATTGTACGGATTTCGGCATGCTCAGCCGCATTACGGGCAAGCCGCAGATTACCGCGGCGCGTATAATGGGTGGGGGCGCCGAGCTCCTCGTGCAACGTCTGCCATATAGCAACGGCTTCGATTGCAAGTGGCATTTCGGCCGGGTCGCGGCCGGATTGTCGTACACCGGCTAGCGTCCAGCCCGACGCCATGGCTGCCGGACCGAAACGATCGATCAGGACAACCCTGGCCCCGGTTTTCGCCAGGGCATAGGCCGTAGCGCAGCCGCTGATGCCTGCGCCAATGACGGCAACGTCAAATCTGTCCATTGCTGGTTTCCTTCATCGTCTGTCGCCAGTTGGACAGATAGTCGCGCTTGCTCATGACGCCCCGTCTTCAGGACAAAAGCAATTGATGGCAACCGCACACTTGAAGCGCGCGGAGGAAGACCAATCAGGCGTTGCCTGCACCGCCCTTAGGAACGACCATCGCAAATTTGCGGAAAGGAGTGAGCACGCTCAGCGATATCGAAGCATTGACCGGAATGGTGATGATATCGCCGACGCCGATGCGACGGACTTCGCCATCCGCCACCTGGCAATCCGCTTCTCCTTCCATGACCACGAAGGTCTCGGC
Organism: Rhizobiaceae bacterium; assembly: GCA_032057925.1. Taxonomy (GTDB): domain Bacteria; phylum Pseudomonadota; class Alphaproteobacteria; order Rhizobiales; family Rhizobiaceae; genus Brucella. The sequence goes on along the minus strand of DAMCEK010000005.1, from coordinate 73,611 downwards.
CAATGGCCGGGCGGGATAAGCATAAATGCCGGGTGGTGCAATCCAGACAGCGGCTTTGGTGGCGGTGTCTGCATCGCCGTCATCAATCCAGATCATGTTGCGATAGGACTGTGCACCGTTCGAGGCCTTTGCCGCTTCCATCAGGCCTGTGTCATCGCTGATTTTTGCATAGATGGTCATCTGTTTTTTCCTTTGTTTCAGAGATAGATCAGCAGTGAGGGGGCAGTTCGACACCGCCGCGCTTGCTCATGAAATTGTCGACGAAACGCATCTCGCGCAGCTTGTAGGTCGGACCGTAATCCATCCACCAAGGCGCTTCCTCAAGTGGCTCGACCTCAAGATCAAGATCCTTTTCAGGAACGCCGATAGCCCAGTCGGCCAGAATGCCACCAAGCATGGTCCCCGTGGGAACACCGCGTCCCGAAAGGCCCGTAAGGGCCACGACGCCGGGTGCAAGCCCGTACAGACGCGGCACTGTGCGGTACTGCATGTCCAGTTCACCGAACCAAAGATAGTCCCAGCGGACTTCCTCGGTGATTTGCGGGTGTAGCCACTTCAGCTTGTCCGTCATCACCTTCTTCGTATAATCAAGATCGCGTCCACGCGGCCCCATCAGAAACATCGATGCGACGATGCGGTTGTCCTCCGACCACTTGTAGCAATAGAAGTCGCCGCGCCCATCAATCATCGAGGTGTTGCGTGGCAGCACAGTCTCTCTGAGCTTCTCCGAAAGCGGGTTGGTGGCGCAGACATAAACCGGCAGAATGCGGAAGCTTTTTTCAAGCTTCGGCCAACCATCGACCGTGTAGGCACCGGTGGCGAAGATCACCTTGTCGGCAATGATGTGTCCGGCATTGCTCTTCACCTTCCACTTGTCGCCGTGCCGTTCGCAGCCGTTGGCTGAGGAACCGGTATAGAGTTTGGCGCCTTCCGAAATCAGCGCGCGGGCAAGGCCACGCGCATACTTCAACGGATGCAGATGTGCACCTTCCTCGTGCAACCAGCCGCCATACATGCGTGGCGAACCGGTGATTGCTATCGCTTCGTCGCGACTGAGCATGCGCGTGCGTGCACCAACCTCGTTGTAGCTATCGGCCTTATGCTGCAGATGGGGGATATGACCCGGGCGCATCGCGCCAATGACAAGGCCGTTCTGCACCCATTCGCAGTCGATGTCGTAATGGCTGATGTATTCCGCCGCCTTGTCAGCCGCGCGGGTCTGTCTGCGGATCAGTCGCTCGGCAAAGGGCTGGCCGACCAGCGAACGCACCTTGTCCAGTTCATAATAGGAAAAGGTCGGACTGCAATGACCGGCATTGCGGCCAGAACCGCCGTAACCTGCTTCCTCGCGTTCAAGAACCGCAACGGAAGTCCCTTTCCTCGCGAGCTCGATTGCCGTCGTCATGCCTGTGTATCCGGCGCCGACGATGCAGACGTCGACAATCTTTTCTCCGAAGAGCCGCTCGGTCTCGGGAGCCGGGGGGGCCGAGGCAAACCAGTAGGATTCATCGAAAGGCGAGAACTTGGGCATGTTTGATCTTTCTGCCTGTGAGCCTGGCTTGATAAGGATTTTAAAAATCAGGGTGCGATCGCCGCTGAGGGGATGGCACCAAAAGAACCGAGTTTTGGAGACTTGAATATCGACATATCGGCATCCACGTTCTCCTCCAGAGCAAGTCTTGCGGCGAGCTCGCCGAATATCGGCGACAGCTTGAAGCCGTGGCCGGAAAAGCCGTAAAGCGTGACGAGATTGGAGCAGTCGGGATGGACGTCCACAACGGCATCTCCACTCTCTGTCCAGCTATCCATGTACGCGCCGATCCTGACGGGGTCGGGGATGACACCAGGCAGATAGGTGCGGATCATCCGGCGCCAGCGGACAAACCATTCCGGATTGACGTTGCGGTCGAGCTTGGAGGCATCCTCAAAAATGTCATGCGAACCGTTTCGGGCGATCTTCATCGTATCGCCATCGATGATTGGCCAGGCACAGATGTCGAGATCCCGGGATAGTCTCAACAGGACTGGGAACTTGTCCGGCTTAAACAGTGCTTCGTTTTCGGTGCGATACCAGGCCAGCACAATTCGTACGAGCTTGTGATTGCCGGCCGTCTCGGGCAGCAGATGCCGCGTCCAGGGCCCGAGCGCCAGAACAAGCTTGCGAACCCGCCATTCCTGAGTGTCTGTATAAACCGTTGCGCCATCTGCGCCAAACTGAATGTCACGGATTGGCGTATAGCGATGCAGTTTCGCTCCAAGCTCCTCCGCCCTGTGTGCAGCAGTCATCGTGGCGCGATCCGGGCGGACATAACCGGCCCAGCGATCGAGTATGGCGGTTTCACCTGTCTCAAGCGTGTGGACGGGATAGAGCTCTTTTACCTGTGCGGCAGACAGGGTTTCATGGTCGATTTTATAGTTACGGCAGGACGCGATCACATTCTGCATGTAATCGCTATCCTCACGCGCCACCGACAAGGCTCCGATCAGATTGAGGAGGCTTGTCGCCGTTTCCGCTTCCAGTTCCTGCCATAGATGTCGTGACTGGATCAGCAGCGGCACATAGGCCGGGCCCTCCTTGTAGGCGGTGCGGAAAATCCGGCTTTCGCCTCCGCATGCACTCTGGTCATGACCGGGTGCCAGACGATCCCATCCCAGTACGCTGACGCCGCGCTTGGCGAGCCGCCAAGCAGTCATGCATCCCATCGCACCAAGACCGACGACCCCGACATCTGCATCATATGTCATAGCGATCCTCCTGCTGCTTCGCGGATTGTGCTTCCTGGTCCTTATTTTCTTTCATCATCAGGCGTTCCACCCCGGAATGGCGTCCACGAGGCTCTTCGTGTACGGATCCTTGGGGGCCGAGAAGAGTTCATGTGCGGGTGCAAGCTCGATGAGACGCCCCCGCTGCAACACGGCAATGCGATCACAAATCTGGCTTGCAACGCGTAGATCGTGGGTGATGAATATCATCGAGATGCGGGTTTCCTGCTGGATTTCGTCGAGAAGCTGCAGCACCTGCGCCTGGATCGACACATCAAGAGCAGAAACGGCTTCATCGGCGATCAGCAGAACCGGGTTGAACATCAATGCCCGGGCAATGCCGATGCGCTGGCGCTGACCGCCGGAAAATTCATGCGGATAGCGTTCAAGTGCTTGTTCGGGCAAACCGACCCGCTTCAGCAACCGAATGGCGTTGGCCCGCGCCTGACTACGCGACATACCAAAGCTCATTGGACCACAAACCAGCGAGTGTTCGACGGAATGACGTGGATTGAGCGAAGCAAACGGGTCCTGGAAGACCATCTGGATATAGGGTCGTTTATGCCTGAAATGGCTATCCTTCATTGGCACCACATCTTCGCCATCCAGTATGATCTGCCCTGAATCGCTGTCGAGCAGCTTCATGATCATGCGCCCGAGTGTCGATTTTCCGGACCCGGATTCACCAACCACGCCGATTGTTTCGCCTTTGTGAAGCGTAAGACTGACACCGTCGACCGCCTGTACGATTCTTGCCTTGCCGAACAGGCCACCGCCGGTCTTGTAGGTCTTGGAAAGATCCTTCACATCGAGAACTGTCGGCGCGTCGTCCCGCACAGGTTTGCGCGCTTCCGTTCGCATCGCTGGAATAGCGGCGAGCAGGCGGCGAGTATAGGGTTCGCGCGGCGCGCGGAGAACCTGTTCGGCAGTGCCTTGCTCGATAAGTCTGCCCTTTTCCATGACGATAACCTTGTCGGCAATATCCGCGACAACCCCGAAATCGTGGGTGATAAACATCACCGCCATCTTCTTCTGCCGTTGCAGACGCTTGATGATCTCGAGGATCTGCGCCTGTGTCGTAACATCGAGCGCAGTTGTCGGCTCATCGGCGATCAGCACGTCAGGGTCAAGCGACAAAGCCATGGCAATCATCACACGCTGGCGCTGACCACCTGAAAGCCTGAACGGATACTGGTGCACCATGGCCGGTGGATTGGGCAGGCCAACCATTTCCAGCAGTTCAATAACCCGCGCCCGGCGATCCGTTGGTGCGGCATTAGGGTGGGTCAGCATGACCTCTTCGATCTGCTGGCCGATCGTCATCAGCGGATTTAACGCCGACAACGGATCCTGAAAGATCATTGAAACAACACGACCGTTGACGCTTGAACGATCCTTTTCGTTCAGCGTCAGAATGTTGCGGTCATGCAGGTGGATCGAACCGCTTTCGATCTTGAGCGGCGGCGGAAGCAATCCCATCACGGCATTGGCCGTGACGGACTTTCCGGAACCGGATTCACCAACGATGCAGAGGATTTCTCCTGCTTCAAGGCTGACGGATATGTTCTGGATGGCATACGTGCGGTCGGCGACACGAGGCAGGCTTACAGTCAGATCGTTTATAGTCAGGACAGGGGACATAAGTGGTCTCACTTTCCATCGCCTCGGACGTCGAGCGCATCACGCAGGCCGTCGCCGACAAAGTTGAAACCGGTAACTGCAAGCGTGATGGCAATGCCCGGAATGATCGCAAGCCACGGCGCCTTGTCGAGATATTGCTGGGCACCGTTGAGCATATTACCCCACGAGGGCAGGGGCGGCTGAATGCCGTAGCCAAGAAAGGAGATATAGGCTTCGAGCAGGATAGCATTGGCGATGGTCAGGTTTGCCGCAACGATAATCGGGCCCATGACGTTCGGCAGGATTTCGAGGAACATAACGCGGCTTGGAGCCAGACCGAGCATCGTTGCTGCCAGAACGAATTCACGGTTTCGGAGCGAGCGAACTTCGGCATCGACCACGCGGGCCACCTGCATCCAGCTCGTAATGGCGATGATGACGGTGATCATCAGAGGACTTGGCTTGATGAAAGAGGCAAGCGTCAGCATAAGGAAAACGCTCGGAAAGGCGAGGAAACCATCGACAATGCGCATGAGCACCGCACCGATGCGCCCGCCGTAATAACCGGACACCGTTCCTACGAGCACGCCTATAACCGTCGAGATAACCATAGCCGCCACGCCTGCGGTCAGTGACACGCGGCCCGCCATGAATAGCCGCGCTGCAACGTCACGCCCGAGCGGATCGGTTCCAAAAATATGCGCGCCGGTCAAAGGAGGTGCATTACGTGCCCGCAAGTCGATAAAAAGTTGGTCGTAGGGGATCAGCCACGGCCCTGCGATGCTGGCAACGATTAGCAGCGTAACGAGGATGAGACCGAGGACTGCCAGTTTATGATGCATGAAGCGGGCAACCACACGGTTGCGCGGACGGACAGGAAGGACGATATCTACAGTGGCCATGTCATTCCTCCTCATGCCAGCCGGATTCGTGGATCGACGAATGCCGAGCAGATATCCGCGAGAAGGCTGCCCAGAACGGTGAGGACGGCTGAAAACATCAGCAGCCCCATAATCACCGGATAATCGCTGTAACCAAGGCTATCGAGGAAGAGACGGCCCATGCCCGGCCAGGTGAAAACCGTTTCGGCCACGAGTGCACCGCCGAGCAGTTGCGGGATCTGCATGCCCGCCAGCGTGATCATTGGCAGCAGAGCATTGCGGGCCACATGTCGGCGCATGATGGTCTTGGTTCGCACGCCCTTGGCACGAGCCGTTTTGACGAACTCCTGGCCAATCGCTTCCAGCATTGAAGATCGCATGTAGCGGCTCCAGATTGCGATATTGACGAGCGCAAGCACCATCGAGGGCAAGATAAGGTGATGGACGTAGTCCAGGAAGGACTGGTCGCCAATCGTGTACATATTACCGGCCGGAAACCACCCGAGTCGGAGTGAGAAGATGTATATGGCGACGAGACCGAACCAAAAGGTCGGGATGGAGAGCGCAACCATGGTCGCGATCGTCATCGAATAATCGAATGCGGAATATCTCTTGATCGCGCTCTTCATACCGATCCAGACACCGAGTCCCATGGCGATGGCGGTCGACGTGCCCATCAATAACAAGGTCGCAAAAAGATGGCCGCCGATAATGGATAAGACGGGTCGTCCATCGCGGAAAGAAGTGCCCCAATCGCCGCGGACCAGACCCCATAGCCAATCCAGGTACTGGATGAGGATCGGTCGATCGAGCCCCATTTCATGTGCAATGCGGTCGAGATCCACCTTGCTGATACCGGGCGTCAGCGCAAATTTTGACATGGGCCCACCAGGCGCCAGCATCAATACGCAAAAACCGATCAGCGAAACAATCAGGAATAGAACAAGGCTTTGTCCCAATCTGCCCAGCAGAAAGCGCAGCATCTAAGATCTCCGTCGTCGCGGTCGTAAAAGGAGGAGGTCGGGCTGCAAATCCCGACCTTATCAGTTAGCTCCAGCGCCAGCTGTTGATGTTCCAGCTGTCGATACGAACGTTGACGTTCGGCACAAAACCTTCGAATCCCTTCTTGAAACCGCGAAGATCGGTAAACTGGTGCAGAGGCAGGAAGGGTAACTCGTCACGCACGAGTTCCTGTATCTTCGCATAGGTCTTCCTGCGTTCTTCCGGAATAAAGATGGTAGCCCCTTCCGCAAGCAGCTCATCGACGACTTTATTTTTCCACTGCCAGGTATTTTGCCCGGCTCCGCCTTGTGCCGGTATGGACTTGGAGCTGAAATAGTCAGACGTATCGGGGTCGCCGCCGGTGAGGAAGACGATGCCGGCGATCGCGCTCTGGAACTGCGACATCATCCAGTGGTCGCCCCACATGACGGCGGGAGGAAGATTGCGGATCGTCATCTCTGCGCCAATCTGGGCGAAGGTCTGCTGCAGGAACTGCTGCATCTGTTCGCGCAGATGGTTGCCTGATGTCGTGGAGTTTTCAAATGACAGACGCAGGCCGTCCTTGATGCGGACACCATCACTTCCGAGTTTCCAGCCTGCCTCCTCCAGCAGGGCATTTGCCTTTTCAACGTTAAACTCATGCTTCGGCAGGTCAGCGTTGTAGTAATAGGCCTGTTGCGGCATGTAGCTTTCGGTCGCCACGGGAAGGCCGAAATACAAGGCATCGATGATCGAGGCCTTGTCGACCGCCATGTAGAGTGCCTGCCGCACAACCTTGTCCTGGAAAACCGGCAGGCCTAAGTTGAGTGACAGGGTCTCGACCGGGCTGCCAGGCGCCTTGATAACCGTACGGTCGGCAAGGGCGGAAGCTTCCTCATAATGATCGGCGCTGATACCCTGAATGCCTACGACATCAAGGTCACCGGTCTTGAACTGGGTGTACATCACGGTCAAATCGGGGATGTATTTGACGATCAGTCGTTCCACATGCGGACCGTCGCCGTAGTAGGCGGTATTGGCGGCCATCTCGATGTAGTCGCCAGCAACGCGCTTCGTCCATTTATATGGGCCGGTGCCGATCGGCGCGTTGTTGAACGGCGCGTTGTTGAGGTCGGCTACACCATCAAAGGCATGTTTGGGCACGATAAATGTGGAGGCCAAGATCGATGCATATGGTGCGTAGGGCTTTTCCATCGTCCAATTGAGTTCGGTTGGCGAAACCACAGTCAGATCGCGAACAAGCTCATGGCCGGTATGGCGCCAACTTTTGAATTTCGGATTGACCAGAAGCTCAAGGGTAAACTTCACATCCTCGGCTGTGAAAGGTTTCCCGTCATGCCAGGTGACGCCTTCGCGCAGCTTAACCCTCCACTTCAGACCGTCTGCGGAAATGCCACCATTTGCAACGGTTGGCACTTCGGCCGCAAGGCATGGGACGAACTCGCCGCGATCGTCAACGCCGAACAACGGATCGAACAGAGCAAAATACACGCCTTCGTCAACTTCGATATGGAGCAGGTGAGGATTGAAGACCGTCGGTTCCTGGGAAAATCCCAGAACGATCTGGCCCTTTGGCGCATCCTGAGCAAGCGCGGTGCCGGAGCCGATGAGGCCAGACATCGCCGTTCCGGCGAGACCTATACCGAGCATGGCCAGAATCTGGCGTCGGCTGGCGTGAAAATCATTGTTTCTGGTGGTCATTTTTGTTCCCCTTATTATTAGAATTGTTAGCGTCCATAAGGACGATGCAATCCTTGCCCGATTGATCGGACAGGTACTCATGACTCCCTAAGCAAGGGCCTTACCCTTTGCGGTCGGCTGGACGGTTTTCAAATCCGCCGTCCCGACTTCTCTTGTCGATAAATTTTAGCGCCCGGCAAGGCGCCATGATCTCCTCAATAGAGTTGTTCTGCCCGCCAGTTGACGGTGATTTCTGCTACACTTGCGCGGTTGGGCAGGTTGATGGCATAGACGACGACGTCAGCCACTTCGTCGGCACTCGTCATGCTCGCCGCATTGTCTGGCGCAAGCGCAAGCCCCATGTCTGTCGCCACGAAACCCGGGCAAATTGCCGTGGCTCGTATGCCTTTGTCGAAACCGGCCTGACGAAGCCCATGGGCGAGTGCGACGGCTGCATGTTTTGTCAGCGCATAGGCAGAGGAATCCACCGAAGCCACCCGCTTGCCCGACAACGACGCGATAATAGCGATCCGGCCATTGCCGGAATGGGACAGCGCTGCGAACGCAGCCTTTGCCAGGCGTTGCGGTGCCCTGACATTAACCGCCCACATTGTATCCAGAGATTCGTCATCAATATCGACGACTGACTTAGCCACCATTACGCCAGCATTGGCGACCACGGCGTCAATGCGACCGAACCGCTCCAATGTAGTCTCTACCCACGCCTCCTCACCACCATGCAGAGCATCATAGGGATGATTGTGGATGGCCTGGTTATCCGTCCACTCGTCCTGTGCTTGGCGGAGTCCAAGCGAGACCTTCCAGCCATCCTGAAGGAGGCGTTCGGTTATGGCTCGGCCAATGCCGCGCCTGGCGCCGGTGATGAGCGCTACGCGTTCCTCAGCCATCAACGTTCACCTACCGGACGAGGGGTCATGACGAGGCGCCAATAAATTCGGCGCAGGACACCCATTGCCTGCTCATATTCTTCGTCCGAGATGTCACAGAGAAACTTGCGTGAATCGGTGATACGTTTTCGCAATTCCACCACGCATTCCTCGCCTTTCTCCGTTAGAAACAAAGACCATGCACGGGAATCCTTCCGGCCGGTTATCCGGCGAATAAGCCCTGCCGCCTCGAGCCCGTTCAACGTGCGCGCCACCTCCGCACGATCACGCAAATTGATTTGTGCGATCGTCGAAGGGTGAATACCCGGATAATTGGCAATCATGAAAAGGGCTGTGACTTTTCCCGTGCCACGAACGGCCCCCATATCGGCAATACGGGCGTCCCAGTCTCGGCTGACCGCAATGTTAATGTCTCGAATAAAATAGCTAAAAGTGTCGTTCAGAACATCGAGATTGATTGTTTCCGGGGAGACAACAATCCCTTCACCAAGCCATTCGACGTCATCGTTTGCACTAATGTGGTTCATGAAGTTGCCATCCATTTGATGGACATACTCAACTATAATTTAGTTGAGTATGTCAAGCGCTTTCTGTCCGCATGAACGTTTAAACTCTTCCGATCAGCCTCTCGATCTTCCGAATGATATGAGGTTATGCGTGAAGGTGCCGCTTACGATTTCCTTAAATTGGTCTTTTGCTGTGCCGACGATCTGCTGTCGGTATCCGCTTGGGGTTTGATGTGTGGATATGGAGACGGAGGCATCTGTCTCGAACCTGCAGCCAGGTTTTGCCTTCTGATCGAAATCCCGGAGGTGCTTCAAAAAATACATCACATCGTCGCCGATGTCGCGTCGGACACGAGTTGTTAGAGTTGCACTTGCTCCTCTAGCACGACGTACTTGTGGTTCGACTAGGCCGACTTGAAGATACGTTGCGCTGCATCGGACCGACGCCGTGCCGAGAACTGTACAGAATAGCCGCTCATGCTGACGCCTGCAAAAGTGCACAGCCCTGACAGAGACATGCTGGCCTTCTCCGCTTCGTTGAATGCAACTTCATCGACGCGTCTACCGAGCGAAGAAGGCCGTCGCGTTGCGCAGGGAAAGCGGTTCACTGGATCGTTTTCTTATCCTGCTTCAATTTAACATGTCTCGCTCCCGACGCAGGAGTTCGTTTTCTTTACGAAGTTGAGCTAGCTTCTAGCTCAAGCCCTCATACAGACCAGAAAGCAAATCTTTCTCAGCAAAGTTACCTCGCCGAGGGTCAAGTATTAACTTGGCGATGCCAAGGTCCTCGTCAACCGATGAAATGCGGCGCCCACTCATTGTTAAAATCCGAACGGCTTCCCGTTTGAACTCTTCTTTAAATTCGCGCTGCTTCAATTCTATGTCTCCTGTCAGTCCTGTCTAACAGAAGCCCTCCACTTTTGAGGGGAAAGTCCAAAAATACATGCTGCCTTAGCAAGGAAGTCAAATCATCGAACTGTTTCTTGTCCCTAGATACATTCGGTGCGCTCGCCGTTCTCATTGAAAATGTGAAGGTGCTGCACGGGAAAACTTACCTGAACCGATCCCTGTACATCAAGATTATCGCGATCTAGTGTGAAAACCTTGAAGGGGACTCCATGCAGGCTGAGATGCAGAATGATGCCGAAACCGGTCGGTTCCGCTAACTCAATATTTGCCGTCAGCTCCGCCGATTTCTCGATCTGAACGTGTTCTGGACGAATACCGAGCGATGCGGGCGCGCCATGATCAAGCGATAGAGGCCGCGGGAGCGCAATGAGTGTCCCGTTTTTGAGTTTCAGGCTTTGCCCACCTGTTTCCTGCTGATAGGTGACGTCGAGAAAATTCATCGCCGGCGAGCCGATGAAGCCAGCCACAAACAGATTGGCCGGGCGGTCATAAAGTTCGAGTGGAGAACCCACCTGCTGCACCACGCCGCCATGCATGGCGACGATGCGGTCGGCGAGTGTCATGGCTTCGATCTGGTCGTGGGTGACGTAGATGGAGGTCGCTTTCAACTCGCCATGCATTTTCTTGATCTCGGCACGCATCTGCTCGCGCAGACGCGCATCGAGATTGGAGAGCGGCTCATCGAACAGAAAAGCCTTGGGCTGGCGCACGATGGCGCGGCCCATGGCGACGCGCTGGCGCTGGCCACCGGAAAGCGCTTTGGGACGCCGCTGCAAAAGCGGATCGAGGCCAAGTTTTTTGGCAGTCGATTGAATGGCGCTGGCGATCTTTTCTTTTGGCGTTTTGCGCAGCCGCAGGCTGTAGCTCATATTGTTGGCGACACTCATATGCGGATAAAGCGCATAGGACTGGAACACCATGGCGATGTCGCGGTCCTTGGGCGGGAGTTCGTTGACGCGCCTGCCGCCGATCTGCACTTCACCCGCCGATATGACCTCAAGGCCCGCAATCATGCGCAGCAATGTGGACTTGCCGCAGCCCGACGGGCCGACCAGCACGATGAATTCCCCGTCCTGAATTTCAAGATCGACGCCATGCAGCACGGCATGTTCGCCATAGCTCTTGCGCACGGACTGAATATCGATGGAAGCCATTGGGAAAAATCCTTTCAGCCTTTGACCGCGCCAGCCGTCAGGCCCTGCACGAGATAGCGTTGGATAAGGAAGAAGAAGGCACAGGCCGGTATCAGCGCCAGAATGCCTGCTGCCATCATCTGCCCGAAATCGACCGAGAATTTCGACACGAAGGTCAAAAGCCCGACCGGGAAGGTTGCCGCGTCATTGCCTGAAATCAGCATCAGTGGGAACAAAAGCTCGCTCCAGGCGGCCGTGAAGACAAAGCCGAGGGTTGCAGCAATGCCGGGCAAGGTCAGCGGCAGGATAATCTGGCGAAAAGCCACGAATTGTGTTGCACCGTCGATCTTGGCAGCTTCTTCGAGGTCTTTGGGAATGCCGTCGAAAAAGGACTGCATCAGGAAGGTCGCAAAAGGCATGTTGAATGCCGAATAGACGATGACGAGGCCTGTGAGGGAATTGGTGAGGCCGAGCGGGGCCATGATCTTGTAGATCGGCGCAATCAGCATCACCAGCGGGAACATCTGTGTGAGTAGCATCAATGCGACGATCCAGTATTTGCCGCGGAAGGTAAAACGCGACAGCGCATAGCCGGAAAGGGATGCAAGCAGCGTGACGATGATCGCCGTTGCGCCTGAAACGATCAGGCTGTTGCGGAAGAACAGCGGAAACGCACTATGCGTCAGCACATGGCTGAAATGATCGAAGGTCATACGCGATGGCCAGAGCTTTACCCCTTCGCTGTAAAGCAGATCGTTGGGGGTGACCGCCACTTTCAGCAGCCAGAACAGCGGAAACAGCGCGAACAGAATATAGAGGAGGATCGCGCCGCGATGCGCTCCGATGAGGAGGAATTTGCGAGCATTCATGGCCTCAATCCTTATTGAGCAATGTCTGGCGCAGAAGCACGATCAGCATCGAATAGATCATCAGCAGGATGAGCAGCACCAGTGCGATGGCCGAGGCATAACCGAAATCGAGCCGCTTGAAGGCCTGGGTGAAGATATAGCTTGCGACGATCTGCGTACGGTCGGCAGGGCCGCCGCCGGTCATGACCACGATGAGATCGGCACTGTTGGCAACCCACACGGTGCGCAAAAGAATGGTGATTGCCATGGTTGGCGCGAGATAGGGCAGGGTGATTGAAACAAACCGCTGCACTGGGCCTGCACCATCGATGGCGGCTGCTTCGTACAGGTCGCGCGGAATGGCCTGTAATGCTGCGAGAATGGTGATTGCAAAAAACGGAATGCCCCACCACACGCTTGCGGTGATGATGCCCCACATGGCGAGATTGGGATCGGACAGGATGTTGCTCGGCGTGTCGAGAATGCCCAGCGCATGCATCCAGTGCGGCAGGGGGCCGACGACCGGATTGAACAGCCAGGCCCAGTTGAGGCCGGACAAAAAGGTCGGCACCGCCCATGGCAGGAACACCAGTGCCTGCGCGATCCCGCGCCCGGCAAAGGGGTTGTCGAGCAGCAGGGCCAGAATGAGGCCGAAGGCAAATTGGAAAAACACTGAACCGCCCGTCCACCAGAGCGTATTTTTCAAGGCGCGATAAAAAGCCTTGTCATCGACCAGTGTGTGAAAATGATCCAGTCCGACAAAACCACCCGAAAACGGGTTGAGCAATTGAATATCGCGGAACGCGTAGGAGATGCCCAGAACCAGTGGGACGAGCATAATCGCCCCGATCAGGATCAGCGCGGGAGCACTGTAAAGATAAGGCTCGGAGGCATGGGCAAGACGTTGCAGAAAACCGCGCCTGTCGTGATGGAAGTCGGTCTTATGGGGGACAGTGGTGGTCATCACTCGCTTTCCCGTTGGAGCGTGTTCGATGGTGCGAAGGAGAACGGACAGGCGTTTGCGTCTGCGCCTGTCCTTGCTCTCTTACTTGGATGAGAGGAATTTCTGCTGCGCCTTGGTCAGGTATTCAGCCCATTGATCGGCAAGCTCATCCGGGGTGATTTCGCCTAAAAGCGCTTCCTGCGACGTCTTGATGACGAGTGAATCCTTGAAGAAGGCGAACTCTTCCAGATAGGTCGGCATCATGGTTGGCGTCACATCCTTGTCGGAAAGCTCGTCGAACCAGCCCTTGAACTGCTCGCCGCTATAGAACGGGTCTTTTTCGGCGGATTTGAGAACCGGCAATGCGCCGGTGCGCTTGTTCCATTCGATGTTGCCGTCCGGGCCTTCAAGCGTGGCAATCAGTTTCCACGAAAGGTCCTTGTTCTGGCTCTTGCTCATCATCGACCAGCCGGCAAAGCCGATAGTCGGAAAACTCTTGCCGTCCGGGCCTTTCGGCATGACAGTGACGCCGAAATCTTCTGGCTTCATGCGTTCGGCAATGGCAATGAGCGCATCCGGATCCTGATTGAGGAAGGCGCAGGTGCCGCTGTAAAAACCGGCAACGGTTTCATTAAAGCCCCAATTGACGCTGTCTTTGGGCGCAAGCCCGTTCTTATAAAGATCAACGACCCAGGCGATGCCTTTTTTCCAGCCCTCGCTGTTCATGGTTGAGGTGCCGTCTTCATTGAAATATTTATTGTCGCCCGCCATGGAGGCGGCAAAGATCATCCAGCCATTCAACCCACCGGGACCGCCGCGCAGGCAATAGCCTGATTTTCCGGGAAGGGCTGCAACCTTTTTGGACGCTTCAACGAATTCATCCATGGTTTTGGGTGGCTCGGAAACGCCTGCCTCGCTCAACAGCTTCTTGTTGTAGAACATGGCGTTGAGATAAAAGCCATAGGGCAGCGTATAGGCGGTATTCTTGACGCTGCGGCCAAGTTCAAGCGCACGTTCCGTCAGGTCCGGCGTGGTTTCCCATTTTTCTAAGTATGGTTCGAGGCTTTCCAGCATGCCATTATTGGCATAGAGCGAAACCCATGTATCGGGCATTTCCATCACATCAGGAATTTCGCCCGACGACACCATGGTTGCGAATTTCTGAAATGATTCACCCCATGGCAGTGAGATGATCTCGACCTTGGTGCCGGGATTGGCTGCTTCAAATTTCGCGACGATGGATTTCAGCGTTTCGGTGCGTTCCGGGCTAGTGATGACTTCCACCAGCTTGAGCGTGGTATCGGCCAGAGCCGTCCCACTCATCAGCATGGTTGCGAATGCGGCTGCGATCAGTTTTTTCATTTGCGTTCCCCTTTTTGCTCCTCACTCAAATGGATTTATGCGCTTGATGCTGAGAGCGCTCCTTCAATGTCGCGCCACAGCGCTTGCGTGCCTTCCAGTCCGACATGCAGGCGCACCGAGCGCGGATTAATACCGAATGCATGCGCCGAATTGGGTTGCGCCTTTTGCTGCAAAACCACTTCGCCCGGCACGATCAGGCTTTCATGTCCGCCCCAGCTGACACCGAGCTTGAAGAGGTTGAGATGATCGCAGAAGGCGCGGATATTTACGCCTTCGCGGAAGATGACCGAGAATAGGCCGGACGTGCCGTTCAGTCCCGCAGGCAAACGATTGGCGAGGGCTGGATGGCAGACGGTTTCCACTGCGTCGAGCGCCTGCAGACGGCGGGCGATTTCAAGAGCAGACGCTTCATGCGCCTTCATGCGCGTGGGCAATGTACGCATTCCACGCAACAGCAGCCACGCATCGAAAGGCGACAGCTTGCCGCCAAGATAGGGATAGGATTCGGCGCGGATGGCGTTGATGAGCGCCTTGGAACCGGTGACGACACCCGCCACGACATCGCTGTGCCCGCCCAGATATTTGGACGCCGAATGCACGACCAGATCGACACCGAGTGACAAAGGACGCTGGAAGATGGGGCTGGCCCAGCTATTGTCGATGATGCTCAAGACACCATGCGCTTTGGCAAGCGATGCCAGCGCACCGACATCATGGGCTTCCATAGTCCAGCTCGTCGGGCTTTCCATGTAGAAAAGCTTTGCACCGGGCAGCGCCTTGGCAACCGCTTCCTCATCGCGCCCGTCGACATAATCGACTTCTATGCGCATGCGCTTTAAAATCGTGCCGAACAGGCGAAAAGCGTCCGGGTAGACATGGCGCACCGCGACGATGCGATCACCCGGTTCAACAAAGGCGAGCACGCTTGCCGAAATGGCCGCCATGCCGCTGGCAAAGCCCAGCGCATCCTCGCCGCCTTCCAGTTTCGCCAGCATGTCTTCAAAGGCGCGAACGGTCGGATTAAGGCCGCGTGTGTAGATGGGGCGAACCTTCTCGCCGCGATAGGAGGCAAGCATTTCATCATAGCTGGGAAAGGTGAAAAGCGACGTCTGCATGATGGGCGGCACCACCGAGTCATAGGCGTTGCCTTCATCATGGGCTACCGTCAGAGCGGCAAAATCCAGCGGGTCCATCGCTTGGGTCATCGGGACATTTCCTTGATGTCTTCCTCGACGACGTCGAGGATTTTCAGCGTTTCCAACCGTGCAGATTCAGCGTCCTGAGCGACGATGGCGTTGAACAGCGTGCGGTGAAACGGAAAGCTGCGGTTGGCAAAGTCGTCGCGCTCAAACGGCGCACTCCAGAAGCGGAAGAATGCATCGCGCATCTGTTCGAGCAATTGCCGGAACAACGGATTATGCGTGGCGTCATAGATCGCCAGATGCAGTGCCAGATCCTCGGGGCCTGAACTGCCTCGGCTTAAATGCGCTTGCTCCATTGCGATCAATTTTTCTTCTATCAGCACGAGGTCTTCGGCAGTGCGTTTGCGCGCAGCCACCATGCTGGCTTCCACCTCGATGCCGCGTCGCACTTCCAGCGTCTGCAACAAGACATCGCGCAGCTTGGTGGAATCGAAGGAAAGCGGCATATGAATGGTGGCTGCAGACACGGGCTTGAGAAGATAAGTGCCGCTGCCTTTGCGCGTTTCAATGACATCGAGTGCCTGAAAATGCCGTATGGCTTCGCGAATGGTCGAACGTCCCACAGCCAGTGCCGACATGAGTTCGCGCTCGGCGGGAAGTCGGTCGCCCGCTTTGAGCTTCGCCGTTTGAATATAAGCGGCAAGGGCATCGGTTACTTGCCGGGCCCGGTCCATGGGAGGCAAAGGCGCAATATGCAGCGGTCCACGATCTTTCATTTGCCTCCTCGTTCCATCATTCGCCTGACACCATTATCGCGCGTTTTCATCACGAGGCGGATCGAAAGCGATCAAACCATCCCTTATTATTCTTAAATTGGTCTGACATCATAGTAATATCGCTTGGTTTATGATTGTGTCAAGCGGCATGATTTATGTTGATTTCCAAGATCAACAGCCGTGGAAGGAGGGGATTTTCTGGATAAAAGCCTCTGCCGTGGGCATCGGGCAGGGCGGCTGGCGGGAGATCTCGACGTAACAACAGCATACTGCGCGATGCGAATATTTCTCCGTCCAGAACAAAATTGGCAATATGTTTCTCTACAACCGGTGCGGGATTATTGATCATTGAAAAATGCAAGGTGGCAGGTGCCGCGAATGAAACCAGACGCCGCCATAGGGATCGACAGCATTGGGAAACCTTCAATGGCAATGATGACAAAACGCATATTTCTGGCCGCTTCGGTTGCTGCGATGGGGATCGTTGCGGCTGGAACCGCCTGGGCCGATACCAAAATCAATATTGGCTATCAAACCGTCGTAGAACCTTCGAAGGTTCCGCAAGCCGATGGCGCTTATGAAAAGGCCACCAATGCTGCGATCAACTGGCGCAAGTTCGATAGCGGTGCTGATGTCATTGCGGCGATTGCATCGGGCGATATCGACATCGGCTATGTCGGTTCCAGTCCCCTTGCGGCAGCCGCCAGCCGCGAATTGCCAATCGAGACTTTTTTCGTGGTCGGCTTGATCGGCGAATCCGAAGCTCTGGTCGCAAAAGACGCGACTTCCGTCAAGGAACTGGTCGGCAAGAAGGTTGCCGTTCCTTTCGTTTCGACAACGCATTACAGCCTGCTTGCGGCATTGAAGCATGAAGGCGTCGATGCGAAGTCGGTCGAAATCCTCAATCTGCGTCCACCCGAAATCGCAGCCGCCTTCGAGCGCGGGGATATTGATGCAGCTTATGTGTGGGATCCCGCTCTTGGCCAGATCAAGACCAGAGGCAAGGTCATTCTTGATTCAGCCAAAGTTGCCGAATGGGGTGCGCCGACCTTCGATGCATGGATCGTTCGCAAGGATTTCGCCAATGAACATCCCGAAGCCGTGCGCGACTTCGTGAAGGAGACCGGCAAAGCCTATGACGCTTACAATTCGAAACCGGATGCATGGGATGAAAAGTCACCTGAAGCGGAGAAGATCGCGCGACTGACCGGCGCCAAGCAGGCAGAGGTTCCCGCACTTTTGAAAGGCTACGTATATCCCTCGCTGACGGATCAGGCTTCTGCCGATTATCTGGGCGGTGCCACGATCAAGGCCATTGCGGATACTTCGGCCTTTCTCAAGGAGCAGGGCAAAATCGACGGTGCATTGGCCGATTACGCGCCTTTTGTGACCACCAGATTTGTAACCGATGCACTCGCAGCAAAATAGACAGCGCCGTGCGCTGTGAACAGTACCCTCGTTTTCGGGGTCCTACCCGGTTGACGGGGTAGCCGCAAATGGGAGCGGATTTGATGAGCTTGCTAAAACTCCACCAGATCAGCGTGCATTATCATGGCGCTGCGTTGCCCGCTCTGGAGAATGTTTCACTCGACTTGTCCTCGGATGAATTCGTGGTTCTGACAGGGCGTTCCGGTTGTGGAAAGACATCGTTGCTCAATGTCGCCGCAGGTCTGCTGAAACCGCAAGGCGGATCAGTTACACATAATGGCCAAAGCCTTGAAGGGGCAGGGCAGGGACGCGCCGTGGTGTTTCAGGACGACGCGCTCCTTCCGTGGTTCAACACGCGCGACAATGTCGCCTTCGCCTTGCGATTGCGTGGTATTTCGCAAGACGAGCGTCAGCGTATCTCGGATGATCTTCTGGCGCAGGTGCGGCTTGAAGGTTCAGGCGACAAGGCGATCTGGGAACTGTCCGGCGGAATGCGTCAGCGGGTCGGTCTGGCGCGGGCGCTTGCCTCGGAGCCAGACTTTCTCCTCATGGACGAGCCGCTCGGTGCGCTTGATGCGTTGACGCGCGAGCGTATGCAGACGCTTCTTCTCGACATATGGGGCAAGCGCTCCGCAGGCGTTTTGATGGTCACGCATGGCATCGAAGAAGCGCTTTTGCTGGCAACGAAAATCGTGGTCATGCTGCCGCATCCGGGGCGGATCGCGCGGGTTCTCAATGTTGATTTCGCAAGACGCTATCTGGCCGGTGAGCCCGTGCGTGCGATCAAGGCCGGTTCTTTATTCGTGCAGGCGCGTGCTGAACTGGAAGATGCGATCTTTGAAGGGGAAATAGCATGAGCGTTTCCCTCGATACACAGGCCTTCAAGAACGGCGCTGAAACCCAGAGTGACATTATCAGGCCGTTGCGTTCCGCATCCTCTTGGATTTCCGGTACACGCGCCATCAGTTTGGCCACGATCATCGGGCTGATCGCCTTGTGGTGGATTGCGGCGAGCCTCAAGCTTGTATCGCCGGTGTTTCTGCCGTCTCCTGCACAGGTTTTGACCAAGTTTTTTACCGTCGCGCAAAACGGCTTTGTCGACGCAACATTGGCACAGCATCTTGGCGCAAGCCTTGCGCGTGTATTCGCAGCGCTTGTGGTTTCCATCGTTGTTGCTGTTCCGGTGGGCCTTGCCATCGGACTGAGCCGCGTCGGACGTGGCATCCTCGATCCCATCCTCGAATTTCTGCGCCCGATCCCGCCACTCGCCTATCTGCCGCTTATCGTTATCTGGTTCGGTATTGGCGAACTGTCCAAGGTACTTGTGATCTTTTTGGCAATGCTCGCCCCCATTGCGCTTTCAACGGCATCCGGTGTGCGCAGCGTGTCGCAGGAGCGACTGAATGCGGCGCGTGCTTTCGATGCCAGCCGATGGCAGTTGGCGCGCTACGTTGTAATTCCGCATACATTACCATCGATCTTTACAGGCGTGAGGATTGCGCTGGGTGCGGGATGGACAACACTCGTTGCAGCCGAACTCGTAGCCGCTACCAGAGGGCTGGGCTTTATGATCCAGTCGGCCGCCCAGTTTCTCGTGACCGATGTCGTCATCATGGGAATTATCGTCATTGCGGTGATTGCATTTGCGCTGGAACTGATCTTGCGCAAGGCCGAAGCCATTCTGATCCCGTGGGCCGGACGGGATTAGGATGCTGTGCGAAACAGACTTCGCGCTGGCCGCGTGTGTGGCTATTCCGAGCGCGTTGGAAACCCGTGTCCAGCAAAACGCTCTTGACGCCGGGGGCTGAGCAGTTTCTCATAGCCACCTATTTGCTTTTCATGGCGCGGCCATTTGATCTTGCTGCGTTCCAGCCCTTCCGCATTTAGGTATAAATATAGGGAGTTGAACCAGCAGTCTGGAAAAATAGGCGTCGCAATCCCCGGCACCGGAATCTTCATTTCTGTCCAGTGGGGCTTTGATCCGCATGGCGGTCTTATCGTTTCGTGTGTCATCAGGCGCTTCAAAGCCGAGCACATAAAGAATAGCCAGCCATGCGACGAAGGGTGAGATCGCAATTACGATCAATATGAGCCGAACGTTATCCATGGCGAAATAATGAAATAACCCGTTATTCACGTCAAAGACGTCAACGAGGCTTTTGGAGCCAAACGAGGTTTTTCATGCTCGATTCTTGCCGGAATTAAAGCAAAATGTACTTTTGGTGGCAGGGCAGCTTTATCGGGCAATGTCGGCGCTGGAAGCGCCCTAGATTTCGACATGATCGAGCGCACCCCATATTTCTTCGATAAGTGCTTGAAAGCGCGGGGTTCTGCGTAAGGTCATCGGATCGCGAGGGCGTTCCAGATCGATCGTAACGTCGAGCTTCACAGTGCCGGGCCGGGCCGAAAGCACGATGACGCGGTCTGAAAGCGTGACCGCTTCTTCGATATCGTGCGTGACGAAAAGCACCGAGCGGTGGTGAAGCGACCAGACTTTCAGCAATTCACGGCCCATTGCCGATTTCGTCTGTGAATCGAGTGCGCCGAACGGCTCATCGAGAAGATAGATTTGCGGCTCGTAGGCCATGAGCCTGCCGAGCGCCACACGCTGACGCATTCCGCCGGACAATTCGTGCGGCAGATGCTTTTCGAAGCCGGTAAGGCGAAGAAAGGAAATCAGCTCCTTGATCCGCTCGGGCTGTGCTTTGCGCTCGGAACTCGCCAGTTCCGCGCCCACACGGATATTCTCTTCCACGCTTGCCCATGGAAGCAACGTGTCGCGCTGGAACATGAAACCGATGCGTTCGCGATTGGCATTGACCGGTTGACCGTCGATCAGGGCTTTGCCGCCGTTCGGCTTGATCAATCCTGACAGGATTCTGAGCAAGGTAGATTTGCCGCAACCGGAAGGACCGACGATTGATACGAATTGTCCAGCCTCCACATCGAGTGAGACGTTATTGAGAACATCAACGGTTTCGCCGCCATTGCGGGCAAACTTCAGTTTGATGTCTTGCAGTGCAATCTTGGGATGCGCTTTGACCGGATGTGTTTTGGCCAGAGCCGTATCGAAGACGGTCATGACGGCCTCCATGAGGAATAGTGTCTTTCCAGCAAGCCAACGAGAAGGTTTCCCGCAACAGCAATCACCGTCAGCAGGACGAGACCTGCGAAAACACCGGTGGTGTCCAGCCGTCCGGCGGAATATTCGATATACCAGCCAAGCCCGGAACTGGAGCCAATCAGTTCGGCCACCACTGCGCCGACAAGAGACAGGCCGATGCCGATGCGCAAAGAGGCGATCACCCATGGCACCAGCCAGGGAAGAATAACCTTCCTGAGCACATAGCCGCGCGGCGCTTTCATGGTTCGAAACAGTTCGAGCAGGTCCTTGTCGATCGTTTTCAGGCCCTCGTGAATATTCAGCATGAAGATGAAGAGCACAGTCGAAAAGGACATCATGACCTTCGAAAACAAGTCGATGCCGAACCATATGATGAAGAGCGGTGCCAGTGCCACGCGCGGCAGGCTGTAGAGCGCCATGATGAAAGGTTCCGCCACCGCGTGAGCATAGCGAAACCGTGCCATGAGGATGCCGATGGGAACGCCGATTATGAAAGCCAGCAGCAGGCCAAGGGCCGCTTCCGTTAGCGTCGTATACATATGGCGAAATAACTCGCCGCTTCCAGCCATTTCTATAAGGCGCGCGCCGACTGCCGAGGGACTCGACATCCACAGAGGATTGACGCCCAGAAAGCGTATCCCTTCCCACAAAGCGAGGATGAGTGCGAAGACCATGAGACGATCGCGCAGCAATCGCAGATTAAGATGCCCCTTGCCGGGCGCGTGTGAATATGCGCTGTCCGTGGACGCCATAAGGGTATCTCCTTCAGCCGGGTTCCTGACCGGTGGCAACCGGTCTCGCCGGATCGGCGCTCCAGGCAGACCATGAACCGGGGAACAGAAGTGTTTCGTAACCGGCTATGGTGAGGGCCGCGATTTCATGCGCCGCGGCTACGCCGCCGCCACAATAGACGCCGATTGCCTGGCTTTCTGGAATGCCTGCCGCTGCAAAACGGTCGCGGAGTGCGTTTTCAGACAGGAATTTTCCGGTTTCCGGGTCCAGATTGCCAGCGGTTGGAAGGTTTTTTGCGCCGGGTATATGTCCGCCTTCTTCCTTGCCGCTATAGGCATCCGCTCCGCGCGCATCCACCAGAACGCCGCTACGGGCAAGGCCAGCGGAGCCATCGGCGTCCAGCGTACCGAGATGTCCGCCGGTCAAAACGATATCGCCGCGTGGCGGCAGCGTAACATCCGATGTCACCTTGCCGCCCGCTTCGCGCCAGGCACGCAAGCCGCCATCGAGAAGCCGCACCTGCTGTGCGCCGCCCCAGAGCAACGTCCACCAGCCACGCGCCGCCTGCCGGTTGCCGTTATCATCATAGAGAACGATCAGGCTATCGTGCCGGATGCCCCAGCGTTGCGCATCCCGGGTCAGGTCTTCGGGTCGGGGCAGGGGCCGCTTGCCCGCTATACCGCCCGCTTTTCCGGCAAACCCCGTTGCCAGATCGGCAAGAACGGCATTTTGCGCATGCGCCTGAAGATAAGCGAGCCGTCCCTCTTCGCCGAGCCGGACATCCAATAAAACAACGTGTTGCGCACCTTCCTTGAGAAGCGACAGCAGTTCGGTCGCTTCAATCAGGACTTGTGTGGATTTTATGCCTGCCATAGCGTTGTGCCTTATGCCGGGCCGACGATCGTATCGGATTTGCGTCTTGGAGCCTGTGGTTCCAACTCACCTGCCAGCCGCAGTTTCCGGTACGTATTTTCGGGCTTTTTGAGGCCGAAATGATCGCGGAACGTGTTGCCTTCATATTCGGTGCGGAAAAGACCGCGCCGCTGTAATTCGGGAACGACCAGTTCCACGAAAAGCTCGGCGCTTCCGGGAAGATAAGGCGGAAAGAGGATGAAGCCATCAGCGGCGCGTTCTTCGAACCAGCGTTCGAACACGTCGGCAACGGTCTTGGCGTCGCCCACCACTTCCGCGTGGCCGCCGGAACGGCGGAAATAGAGATTGACCTCACGCAGGGTCAGCCGATCTTCGCCAAAGCCGAGCTTGGCCTGTTCGACAATCCTGCGTCCATTTTCATTGATGCCGGACAATTCTTCCACATCGTCCAGCGGCGTTTCAGAACCGTGCCGGGACAGATCGACGCCGAGCGCGGTTCCAAGCTTGGAGAGATCGTTATTGGCGGTAGAGAGTTCCTGAATTTCGCGATATTGCGCATGCGCGTCTGCAAGCGTACGCCCGACATAGATGGACATGCCTGCCACCAGCGCCTGATCGTCTTGCGCGCGGCCATATTGCGCGAGGCGCGATTTGATATCGCGATAATAGGTCTTTGCGTAATCGATATGAAACGAGCCGCCAAAACGTATATCGGCAAAGCGGGCGCCGAATTCCTTGGAGCGATCAGATGCACCTGCGGTGAGCAGCGGGATTTGCCCTTGCGGCGGACGGGCAATATTCAGCGGACCAGCGACCTGAAAATGCTCGCCTTTATAATCGATACGATGGACCTTTTGCGGGTCGATAAACTGACCTGCGGCTTTGTCACCCACCAGCGCATCGTCTTCCCAGCTGTCCCACAGCGATTTCACGATCTCGATATATTCGAAAGCATTGTCAAAACGCTGATCGGTGTCCCAATGCGCGTCGCGTCCGAAATTGGCCGCGGCCTCGGGATCGCGACCGGTAACCACGTTGAATGCGAGCCGGCCGCCGCTCAGGTGATCGGCGGTCGCGGTCGCACGCGCAACATTGAACGGATCGGAATAAGTCGTGTTGACCGTTGTGACGATACCAATTTTTTCTGTGACGGCGGCAACATAGGCGGCAAGCGTCAATGCTTCGGGGCGCAGAACAAGATTGGGATGCTCGGCCTGTGTTTCGGGAAGGCCCACCACACGGTCGCCGATGAAAAAGAAATCAAGTTTGCCGCGCTCGGCAAGTTGCGCCATGTCGCGAAGGAATGCCCGGTCGAAAGTACCATCAACGCGTGCTTCCGGAAGCCGCCATCCTGCGGGGTGAAAACCCGTTGCCCAAATGGAAAAGCCAAGTTTTATATGTTTGCGCTCGGTCATAGCCGTAGCCTTTCTGCATTCATGTCGATGCGCGCCTCCGCGCGCGCATCCATATTCAAAGCTATTTCAGAGGAGGTTATTTCAGATATGTGCCCGGATTGGCGGCATCGTAACCGACCTTTTGCAGGCTGGGATCGATGATGATGAGTTCGTCCTGCAGCTTGTCATAAGGCGCGCGTTCGAAGAGGCCGTTCGGTTCGAGGCTCTTCTGCAAACGGTCCGCCACGGCGGCGATGGTCTGATCGGAATATTTCGGATAAAGCTCTTTCAGCTTCGATATCGTCAGGTCACGGTTTTCCAGAACAAGCTTCTGCCCCTTGAGGGTAGCCTTAATGACGGCTTCGGCAATGGCCGGGTTTTCGTCCTGATAACTTTTCAGAGCAAGAAGAGCCAGGCCGGGTGTTCGTTGGGCGCGCCAGTCATAGACGATGCGATAGCCCTGCCGCTCCAGCTCGAGCGCATCGATATTGCCGAACATGCCTGCATCGATGTTGCCCGTATCGAGAGCCGCTTTCTGTGCGGCACCAACGCCAACGCCCAGAACCTCGAAATCCTTGCCATAACTCAACCCGCGATCAAGCGCGCGCAAGCGGATCAGGTTTTCCGTGAGGCTACCGGCTGACGTAATGCCGATGCGCTTTCCCTTGAGGTCGTCAAAGCTTTTTACCGGAGAATTCGCGGGGGTCAGAAGCGCATAGGTATGCGTCCCTTGAAGTGCGAAGGCGACGACTGCATCGACGCCTCGCTGGTGCAGCCGTGTTACATGTTCGGGTGCTGCAATGGCATATTGGATGCCGCCGCCCACAAGAGCCTGAATGCTGGGAGCACCACCCTTGAAATCGACGAGTTCCACATCGAGGCCTGCATCTTTATAGAAGCCTTCATCCAGCGCGACTTTTACAGCAAGCGAATTGTCGCTCATATTGCCAGGCGTTCCGATGACAACCCGCTCGTTCGCCTGTGCAGATTGAATGCTCGCACCAAGGCTGACGGCTATGGTAGCTGCCGCCGTAAAGCGCGCGAAAACAGAAGAAATACGTCTCAACGAAAAACTATATCGGATCACAATACCGCACTCCAGAGGTTCCTAGGCGTTCGCGCTAAAGAACATTTTTGAGGGGGTGCGCCGAGGAAATGGATACTTATTGCGCGATGGAATGGAGAAAATTTCTCTCGTCTGTTATCCTGCGCCGACATTTGCGCCATGTAGTGCAGACGAAGGTTCTAGTATCGCATGAACCTGGTCGGGTCTGTAAAGATGGTGTGGCCTTGGAACGCAGAAGCGATAGGGGCGGATTAGCCTGATTGCCCCTAAAATCGGTGGGATGGTCTCAGCGAAGGAGTAAGGTGAGGCATCTTCGATGCAGAGCGTGGCGGTTGGCCGTGTGCCTCCGAAAAAGGTAAAGATTTCTCCCGAGCCGCGTGAGGTTAGATATTCGTTTCTATGGTCCTGATCTTTTGCCTTTAACATAGAGGTACATGAAAAAAGATCGCTCAGGAGCAATATCGATGCGTATTTCCAGACGTGTTTTCACCGGCCTGCTGGTGGGGGCTGCTGCCCTGCCATTTGTCGGCAATCCGCAGGCTTTTGCGCAGGAAAAAGTTCTTCGCATCGGCTACCAAAAATATGGGACGCTTGTTCTTCTGAAGGCGCGCGGCCTCCTTGAGGAAAAACTCGCCAAGATCGGCTATGATGTGCGCTGGACGGAATTTCCGGCCGGACCTCAACTTCTCGAAGCGCTGAATGTGGGGGCTGTTGATTTTGGAACAACCGGCGAAACGCCGCCGATCTTTGCGCAGGCGGCGGGCGCGCCGCTTGTTTATATTGCACATGAGCCGCCAGCGCCGACCGGCGAGGCCATTCTCGTACCCAAAGACAGTCCTATCAAAACGGTTGCGGACCTCAAGGGAAAAACGGTTGCGCTCAACAAGGGCTCAAATGTGCATTATCTGCTGGTCAAGGCGCTGGAAGAGGCGGGGCTTGGCTATAGCGACATCAAGACCACCTTTCTTCCGCCTGCCGATGCGCGAGCGGCTTTCGAACGCGGCGCGGTGGATGCATGGGTGATCTGGGACCCATTTCAGGCAGCGGCGGAAGTTACCATTGAAGCACGCGAGTTGCGCAATGGCGAGGGGATCGTCCCCAACCATCAGTTCTATCTCGGCGCAAGCTCCTTCGTGGATGCGAACCCCGAAGCCATCGATATCGTGATCGAGGCCATCGCTGAAGTGGATGCCTGGGTGAAGGACAATACGGCAGCCGTGGCGGCGGAGCTTGCACCTTCGGTCGGTATACCGGAAGAGATTCTCGTGCTGGCGGTTAAACGCCAATCCTATGGCGTCAAACCGCTCGATGAGACCGTGGTGGCGCAACAACAGGCCATTGCCGACACATTTTTCAAGCTCGGCCTGATACCCAAGCAAATTTCGATTGCCGAGGTAACGCGCAAGGGAGCTGCCTGAGATGGCGGATTCGACGCTTCCCGGCATTCATGCAGGCGTGGTATCCAGACCCCCACGCTTTGCCGCTGCGGGCAGGGCGCTCGCCCCCTGGGCGCTGCCGCTAGCCTTGCTGCTTATCTGGGAAATCGCAGCCCGCACCGGACTGATCACGGCGCGTTTAATGCCAGCCCCCAGTACCGTGGCAATCGCTTTCTGGAAATCGCTGCTGGATGGCACGCTGATCTATCATACGCTGATATCGACGCAGCGCGCGCTTATCGGGCTTGTCATTGGCGGTGGCCTCGGTTTCGTGGCGGGCATCGTCACCGGGCTTTGGAAGCCTGCCGAAATTTTGCTCGACAGTAGCTTGCAGATGTTGCGCAACATTCCGCATCTGGCGCTCATACCGCTGGTCATTCTGTGGTTCGGGATCGATGAGACGGCAAAGATATTCCTCGTTTCCATCGGTGTTTTCTTTCCAATCTACATCAACACCTTTCACGGTGTACGGACCATTGATCCGCAACTCATTGAGATGGCGCATGTCTATGGGCTGGACCGCAGGGCGCTGATCCAGCGCATTATCCTGCCGGGCGCGCTGCCGTCCATTCTCGTGGGCCTACGCTATGCGCTGGGCTTCATGTGGTTGACGCTCATAGTCGCCGAAACCATTTCGGCCACCAGCGGCATTGGCTATATGACGATGAATGCACGCGAATTTCTCATGACGGATGTGGTGTTGCTCGGCATCATCATCTATGCGCTTCTCGGCAAGCTGGCCGATAGTGCTACCCGCCGCATCGAAAAGCGCGTGCTGGCCTGGCACCCGGCCTATCAACCACAAAAGGGTGGAAACTGATGGCGGCGGTTCAGGAAGCGATACGGCTGGAAAACCCGGGCTTGCGACAGGCGGAGAAGGGCGGCGCGCCGGTTTCCCTCACGCATGTGGACCGCTCCTTCGGCAATCTCAAAGTGCTGCGGCGCTTCAATCTCGAAGTGCCTGCGGGGCAATTCCTTGCGGTGGTCGGACGGTCGGGCGGCGGAAAATCCACGCTGCTGCGTCTGATCGCCGGGCTTGACCGGCCTGATGGCGGACGGGTCGAGATTGGCGGAGCGCCGCTCGACGGCATCAGTTCCGCCGTTCGACTGCTGTTTCAGGAGGCGCGTCTCGTGCCGTGGCAGCGTGTTGTCGAAAATGTCGGTATAGCGCGTGGGGATGGCTGGCGGGAGGCAGCACTTAAAACCTTGTCCGATGTCGGTCTAGAGGGACGCGACGGCGATTGGCCTTCTGTGCTGTCGGGCGGGCAGCGCCAGCGCGTAGCGCTTGCACGCGCACTCGTCAGCGATCCGAAAATCCTGTTGCTGGACGAACCTTTTGGCGCACTGGATGCGCTGACCCGCATCGAGATGCACCGCCTGCTCGACCGTATCTGGACCGAACGCGGCTTTACCACGGTTCTGATTACGCATGATGTATCCGAAGCTGTGGCCTTGGCTGATCGCGTGATCGTGCTGCGCGAGGGAGTGATTGCGCTCGACGTCGATATCGATCTGGAGCGCCCCCGCCGCGAATTGGCCGACGCCCGCGCCATCGATTTGCAGCGACAAATTCTCGAAGCCGTGTGA
Organism: Rhizobiaceae bacterium; assembly: GCA_032057925.1. Lineage (GTDB taxonomy): Bacteria > Pseudomonadota > Alphaproteobacteria > Rhizobiales > Rhizobiaceae > Brucella. The sequence continues at coordinate 45,498 of DAMCEK010000005.1, read as the reverse complement.
GCGCTTCCCGACTTGGCGATGGCCCGACACAGCTATAGGATCGCAGGTTGCCATAAGCGGTCAGCCTGTTCGATAGCGGCCGCAAGACAATCTGAACGATAAAAGGCCGGGGTAATTCCCGGCCTTTTCATGTATTTAGGCTTCGATCAGAAGGCTTGCTCGTGCGATTGGCGTTTGCTTGGGGTATGATAGTCTCACGAACCGGAGGCGACACGCACGTTTCCGGCATGGCCGCCGCCGCCGAAGACCTGCGTCTCGCCAAACGAAGCGCGGATCGGGTTGCGCGGACCGGCAAGGCCCAGTTCAGGAAACAGCAATTCAGAGACACGATAGGCTTCTTCCAGATGCGGATACCCCGATGCGACGACGGTATCGATGCCGAGCGCCTGATATTCCTTAAGCCGGGCTGCGACCGTTTTGGGCGAGCCGACCAGAGCGGTGCCCGCGCCGGAACGCACCAGACCGATGCCCGCCCACAGATTAGGTGAAACCTCGAGTTTATCGCGGCGGCCATTGTGCAGGGCGACCATGCGCGCCTGTCCAACGGAATCGGAATTTTTGGCAAAAGCTTCCTGTGCAGCTGCTATCGTATCATCGGAAAGGTGGGAAATCAGTCGGTCAGCTGCTTGCCATGCTTCTTCATCCGTCTCGCGCACGATGAAATGCAGGCGGATGCCGAAGCTGACTTCATGCCCCTTGGCTTTCGAGGCGGCGCGCACGCGCGAAATCTTTTCCTCGACCTGCGCGGGTGGTTCGCCCCAAGTCAGATATTTGTCCACAAGCCCTGCCGAGAAATCGATGGCCGCGTCGGACGAACCACCGAAATAGATCGGTGGACGCGGTGTCTGCACAGGCGGTAAACCAAGGCTCGCATTGTGGGCCTTGATGTATTTCCCGTCAAAGTCGGCATGGCCTGTTTCTATAAGATCGTTGAAGACCTTGAAGAATTCTTCTGCATGGTCGTAGCGTTCGTCATGCGGCAGGAAGATGCCATCGCCCGCCAACTCCTGCTGGCTGCCACCCACCACGATATTGAGCAAAAGACGACCATGGGAAACGCGGTCGAGCGTGGAGGCGAGACGCGCATAATAGGCAGGAGACGCCGTGCCGGGGCGAATGGCCACAAGGAATTTCAGCTTTTGCGTATAGGCGGCTAGATTGGCGGCGAGCACGAACGATTCCTCGCAGGCCGCACCTGTTGGAACAAGAACGCCGGAATAGCCGAGGCGGTCGGCGGCCTGTGCTATTTCCTTGAAATAGGCCGGATCGGCCGGACGGCTCAAAGCGTCTGTACCAAGATAAGTGCCGTCGCCGGAAGACGGAATGAACCACAGAAAGTCGAGAGGCGCAGAACCGGATGGCTTTTTAGCTATGCTCATTTGAAACCCTTTATGCTGATCTCGCCAGCTTGCAGGGGGGACGCGCCAGAACTGGAAATATAATCTGACGACGCTGTTGCTGGCCGTTTGAACGGACAGAAACATCATAAAATATTTCTCCGAAGACCGAAGAAATGGAATCCCAAAATCAGGCACCAACCGGAAGTTTATCCGCTTGTTTAGCCCTCAAATCGAAAGCTGATTTTTCTTTTCTTCAGTTGCGGAAAACGCATCCGCGGTGTCGGCGGCTTTCTGCCATGCTTGCGTTTGCCATGCAGGCGCCCTCAATTTGGACTGTGCGCCGGGGAAAATATAACAAAATATCACACCTAAATCGTTATAATGTTATCCACATATTGTGACTATATCAAAACGGTGTTACGCACCCGTGTCCCGGCCTATTCACAGGCATCGGCAAGGAGACTGCGAGCAGATGAATTCCATTTCTTCCCTTTTAAACATCCTATGGAACACGAGCCTTGCGCCCTTGAACCGTCTGCAGGAGCAGGGCGCATGACGGTAGTAGGGAACTTTGCGCCGCTGTTTCTTGCTGGCGACGCCGACCATATCGAGGCACAGGCCATCGGGGACTATCTCGATATTTGGGCGCAGCAGGATGGCTTGCGTCTTGCAACCAGCAGCGCCATCAAAGCCATTCTCGTGGGCGCGGGTCGTCTCGCTGGCCGTATCGCACGCGGTTCACTTCCCGGCGACCCCGGTAAGCTGGTCGGCGTGAACAGCGATCAGGATCAGCAAAAGAGCATCGATGTTGGTTCGCACAATCTTTTCGTTGAACTGCTGATTGCGGCGGGTGCCGCATCGATCTTGTCCGAAGAAGCGGATTTGCCGGTTCCGGGTAAAGCTGACGGGCTGGTTGCGGTCGCCATCGATCCGCTGGACGGGTCCGGCAATGTAGGGCTCGGCGCGCCGCTTGGCACTATTTTCTCGATTTTTCCGGCCGATACCGCAGAGCCTTTTCTCCAGCCCGGCAATCGGCAACTGGCAGCGGGCTATGTATCCTTTGGCAATTCGATCGATCTTGCATTCTCGGTTGGTGAAGGCGTTATTTTTGCGACGCTCGATCCTGTAAGCGGTATTTTCCAGATCACGCGCAAGGATGTGAAGCTTCCGCAGCGTACATCCGATCTCGCATTCAACGCCTCTGTTTATCGTCATCTGTCGGCTGGCATGAAGGCTTATGTCGATGATGCATTCGAGGGCAAGGATGGTGTGCGCGGACGCAATTTCAATATGCGCTGGCTGGGTGCGGCAGTTGGCGATATGCACCGCATCATGCAGCGCGGCGGTATCTTCTTCTACGTGGACGATGCGCGCCCCGGTTATGAAAACGGTCGTTTGCGCCTCGTTTATGAAGCCAACCCGATTGCTTTTCTCAGCAAACAGGCAGGCGGTAAGGCGACCAATGGTTCCATGCCTATTCTCGACATCGTTCCGCAAACCTATCACGAACGCAGCCCATTGGTGTTTGGCGTTGCGGAAGAAGTCGATGTTCTTGGTGAATATTATGCGCGTGAGCGCAATTAATCTGGTAAAGGGAGACTGAAATGGCGCGTATCACGCTGCGGCAATTGCTCGACCATGCTGCCGAACATGGTTATGGCGTTCCTGCCTTCAACATCAACAATATGGAACAGGCGCTTGCCATCATGGAAGCAGCCGATGCTGCTGATGCACCGGTTATTCTGCAAGCCTCGCGCGGCGCACGCGCTTATGCAAACGATATCATGCTGCGTCATATGATGGATGCCGTAACCGAAATCTATCCGCATATTCCGGTCTGCGTGCATTTGGACCATGGCAATGAAGCTGCCACCTGTATGACCGCAATTCAAGCAGGCTTTACTTCCGTGATGATGGATGGTTCGCTGAAAGCCGATGGCAAGACCCCCGCTGACTGGGACTATAATGTCTCCGTCACGCGTCAGGTCAGCGAAATGTCTCATCTTGGCGGTATTTCGGTGGAAGGTGAGCTCGGTGTTCTGGGATCGCTTGAAACCGGCATGGGCGATGCAGAAGACGGCCATGGCGCGGAAGGCAAGCTGTCGCAGGATCAGCTTTTGACCGATCCCGATGAAGCGGTAAAGTTTGTCCGCGAAACCAAGGTCGATGCGCTGGCTATCGCCATGGGTACATCGCATGGTGCTTACAAGTTCAGCCGCAAGCCTGATGGTTCCGTGCTTGCCATGAACGTGATTGAAGAAATTCATCGCAAACTGCCCAACACGCATCTTGTCATGCATGGTTCGTCGTCAGTGCCGGAAGAACTTCAGGAGATCATCAACACCTATGGCGGCAAAATGAAGCCGACTTGGGGTGTGCCTGTCGAAGAAATCCAGCGTGGTATCAAGCATGGTGTGCGCAAGATCAACATCGACACCGATAACCGCATGGCACTGACGGGCCAAATCCGTCGCGTGTTGCAGGAAGATCCGAGCGAATTCGATCCACGTAAATATCTCAAGCCTGCAATGGCTGCGATGACCAAACTTTGCAAGGAGCGTTTTGAGCAGTTCGGCACAGCCGGACACGCCGCGTCCATCCGTCCGATCCCGGTATCGGAAATGGCCAAGCGCTACCGCGATGGCTCGCTCGATCCGAAATTCAGCTAGGTTTTGTCGGTTTGACAACAAAAAAAGCGGCGGGTTTTCCCGCCGCTTTTTATTATGAATGCTGGAAAATCAGCCCTTATTATATTTGGCGTCGACCTGATTGATCGCATCGACGTTTCCAGCCGAGCGACCCTTTTCATCAAAAGTCTGGGCAAGGAATGCATCGGCAATGGTCTTGGCCACTTCCGAGCCGATCACGCGCGCACCCATGGTGATGATCTGGGCATTGTTGGAAAGCGCTGCGCGTTCTGCCGAATAGGTGTCGTGCGTGAGTGCGGCGCGGATGCCGGGAACCTTGTTGGCTGCAATGCAAACGCCGATACCGGTGCCGCAAACCAGAATGGCGCGATCATAGGTGCCATCGATAACGCCGGATGCCACACGATCCGATAGGTTTGCATAAAATGCATCGGCACCCGCATCTGTGCGCGAGATTTCAGATACTTCAAAGCGATCCTTAAGGTAATCGGCCAGAACTTTGGCCAGACCTTCACCGGCGCTGTCACCTGCAACTGCTACTTTCATGGGAGTTCTCCTTTAATTGGACTGAATGGTTCTGGCGCATTTGTCCAGAATGTCGAGATAGCCTTCCACATTCCATGCCGAACGGCCAATGAACAGGCCGTCGATATGCGGACAGGCAATGAGTTCTTCGCAATTGCCCGGATTGACCGAGCCGCCATAAAGGCAGGGCACAGGGCGGCCAAGAATGCTTGCCGCGACGTCAATGATTTCGGCCTGACGTGCATCGGCATAATCGGCGGATGCTGGAATGCCGTTTTCACCAATTGCCCACACAGGCTCATAGGCAAACAGGATTTCCGCCTTTTTTTGCTCGTCTGAAAGCTTTGAAAGTGCACCACGTACTTCTTCAGCAAGCACCTCTGCCGCCCGCCCGCTCTCGCGATCTTCCAAGGTTTCGCCAATGCAGATCAATGGAGTGAGGCCATGACGCACGGCGGCTTCAACCTTGAGGCCAACGGTTTCATTGGTTTCGCCAAAATGCTCGCGGCGTTCGGAATGGCCAAGTTCGACGATGTCGAGATTGCAATCCTTCAGCATCAGCGGCGAAATTTCGCCGGTCCATGCACCCTGATCGGCCCAGTGCATGTTCTGCGCGCCGACCTTGACGGATGTGTCCGACAGAATTTCCTTCACTTCGCGAACATAGGTAAAAGGAGGAATGACGAAACGCTGGATATCGGGCGAACGCTTGCCATCAGCGTCCTTCAAGGCTTCGGCGAAGCTGCGTGCTTCAGCCAGCGTCTTGTTCATCTTCCAGCTCGTGCCAACCCAGAATTTGGCCAATCTTGACATGCTCGAATGCTCTCTCGTGTTTGAATGCTGCCTATCAGATCAGGCAGATGGGTTTTAATCTGCGATTGTCAGTTTGATCCCGGCCGGTTCCAGTTCGGCCAGAAGTGCTTCCCCCGGCGATGCATCGGTGATGATGGCATCAAAATCGCCAAGGTCAGCCATCACATGCAGCGCCGTGCGGCGGAAACGCTGATGGTTGACCAGAAGGCAGGTGCGCGTTGCCGATGCCGTCATGGCGCGCTTGGTGCGAACGACGTTTTCATCCATATGGTAGACAAGCCGTCCATTGACAGCAGGCGCTGAAATGAATGCGATGTCGGCGCTGAGCTTGGACAGCGCTTCCTCGGTCAACAGGCCGAAATAAGCATTGAATTTTGCCGAAAAGACACCACCCAGCGCAATCAGGTTGATGCCGGCTTCACCTTTCAGTGTCTCGATGATGACGGCATTGTTGGTGATAACCGTAAGCGGGCGCTTTTCGATCAGCATGCTGCCCAGAACCGCTGCGGTGGAGCCGTCATTGATCATCACGGTCATGCCGGGCTCGATCAGTTCAAGTGCTGCGCGCCCCATTTCTCGCTTGGCTTCATTGTCCTGCTGCACGCGGAAGCGAAAATCGCTTTCGAACTGCGAGCCGGCATCCATGGTCGCCCCGCCGCGCACCTTGCGCAGAACACCGGATTCTTCAAGCGAATCCAGATCGCGATGAATGGTCATTTTGGAAACCGCAAAACGCTCTGCCAGATCGTCAAGATCGACCGCGTGATTTTCAATCAGCAGATTGATGATCGCCTGTCTTCTATCGTCGCGTTTCAAGATTGATCCGATCCGAAGCCTATTTGCTTATCACATGAGATAAATCACAATATCACAAAACAGTCCATATAAAATGTTATTTTGTGATATTTTAACGGCGGGAACTTGAATATTTCGGTTTAATGCAGAAGCGCCTTTGCTGTGCGCTCATCCGTTATCAGACCATAGAGACGGCGGCTTTTAAGCACAGCGCGAATAGCTTCGACCTTTGAAAGACCACCAGCCAGACCGATGATGCGGCTCATGTCGGCATTTTCAACCGAGGCTGCAATCGTGCGCGCCGTCAGGCCCGTATCCAGTCTTGTACCGTGGGCATCAAAAAAATGCCCCAGCATTTCACCGACGCCGCCCAGAGTTGCGATTTCTTCGACTTCCGAAAGTTCGATTACGCCGGAGGTCACAAGCTGCGCCTGCGCATCGACGGTGCCGATGCCAACAATCTTGAGTTCCGCACGGCACCCCATTTCAAACACGCTCGTCACGCCTTTTTGTGCCAGCAGCACTTCGCGGTCTTCCGCCGAATTCGCGAAAAAAGGCACGGGCATCACATAAGCGGGCCTGCCGGTCTTTTCGGCAATGCGGTGCATCACGTCATGCGGGTTGGCGGCAAAGTTTCTCGTAAGACCTCCAAGCAGCGATACGAATTGCAGATCGGTGCCAGTAACGCGCGGCATCTTGTTGACTGCCGCCGAAAGCGTACGGCCATGGCCGAGCCCGATCACCTCGTGATCGCCATGCTCGATTTCGCGGCGCAAAAATTCAGCACCGGCACTCCCGAGTGACATAAGCGGCAGCGTTTCTTCGCCGAGATCGGGGGTGACTTCGCAATATTCGAGGTCATATCGTTCAGCGAGGCGGTTTTCGAGGTCGATACATTCGCTAATGTCACCGTCGATCGTTACCTTCACAGCGCCATCGGCAACGGCCTTGGCGATCAGGCGATGTGCTTTCACGGAAGGCAGTCCAAGCCGCTTTGCAACGGCTGACTGGGTCATTCCGCCGATGAAATGAAGCCAGGCTGCGCGAAGCGCCAGAGAGTCATCCGGGTCTGCCATGAGCGCGCTGCCTGCTTTCGATTCGTACAGTTATATCTTCAGCTCGCCTGCGCCTGTGTCAATGTGTGGCGCCCAGAAGGCGACACTTTCCGCAATCTGCGGGATGACTTCGCGGTCATTCGGCTCGCGTTCCTTGAAGGACAGTTCAAGGCAGATTTCATTGTCCTTGGCACCACCTTCGGCAAAGGCCTTGAGCAACGGTTCCGGCTGAATGCGGCCCTTGACGTTAAAAGCGGCAGTGAACGGACGATGACCGCCCTTATCCATCAGGCTTTGCTTGATATGGATGATCGGCGAGACTTTCGGCACCGCGCGCGCCCATGCGTAAGGATCAAAATCGTCGGGGTTGGATGAGGTGACATCGCCATGGTCGATGTCGGCCATCATCCACATCGGGATTGCCATATCCGCTGCTGTCAGCCGATCCTGAAGCTTTATACATTCGGCAATGGTTTCGCCAAATTCGCGGCCAATGCTCATCGGTTCCCAGAAAACATAGTCAAGGCCCGCATGGCGCGCATGCTCGGCAACCTCTGCCCAGCAGTCGATGGCGATCTTGATCAGGTCCTCGCGGCGCTGCGGATCGTCAAAGTCCTTATAGGTGAAGATCGCAAACTGTGTGCCGACCGACTTGCCGCCGAGATCGCCGATGATATCGGCAAATGTCTTGAACCAGTCGACATAGTAGCGGCGTACATCTGCATCCGGGTGGCCGAAATGGTTGAGGCGCCCATAAGGGCCGGTCATGCCGGAGGTGACGCGAACGCCTGTGCGCTGCAAAGCCCTGTCCATATCGCGGGTGAGGCGGCGTATGGTCGAAGCTTGCCAGCTTGGATTGATGAATTCATGCGTAAGCTGGAGATCGCGCAGGCGCAGATCGCGTGCAACGGTTTCAATCAGATCATCCGGCTCTGCAAAACGGTTCACAAGCGGATTGGTATTGAGCGAAAGCGTAAGGGCCATGGTGTCCTCAGGCGGCAATTTTAGCGTTGTCGAACCATTGTGTGAAGGCAGTGCGTTCGGCTTCGCTCAGATGCAGATAGTGTTTGGTGCGGCGATAAAGAATGTCGTTTGCCGTCTTCGCCCATTCCCTCGAAACCAGATAGCGGACTTCCGCCTCATAGAGATTGCCGCCGAAATGTTGTCCAAGACCGGCGAGGTCGGCAGCACTTGCCACCACATCCTTGGTGCGCGCACCATAAAGACGGCCATAGTGGTGGACGAGCTTACGTGGCATCCAGGGAAAACTGTCCCGCAGGCTGTTGGCGAAGGTTTCGTAATCCGCATTGGGGATTTCGCCGCCCGGAAGGGGCGCGCCATGTGTCCAGTCGCCACCCATGTCCGGAAAGATATGTTTGAGCCGATGCATGCCGCGCTCGGCAAGCTCGCGGAACGTGGTGATCTTGCCGCCGAACACATTGAGGAGAGGGGCGTCATTGCTTTCATCAAGATCAAAAACATAGTCGCGGGTGACGGCAGAGGGGTTGCCCTTGCCGTCATCGAACAGCGGACGCACACCGGAGAACGAGTGTAACACGTCTTCGCGCTTGAGCTTTTCCTTGAAATAGCGATTGACGGCGGTAATCAGGTAATCGATTTCCTTCTCGTCGGCGCTCACATCTTCGGCGCGGCCTTCATAGGCAATATCAGTGGTGCCGATCAGCGCTTTGTCGCCCTCATAGGGGTTGATGAAGATCACCCGCTTGTCGTGGTTCTGCACCAGATAGGCATTCGCGCCCGCCCAGAATTTCGGCACGATGATGTGGCTGCCCTTGACCAGACGCACATTGCGCGAAGAGTTGGAACCGGCCACATTGGTGATGACATCGCTAACCCAGGGACCGGCGCAATTGACGATGCAGCGCGCGCGGAAGCTGCGCGTCTCACCCGTATCGCTGCGCTTCGTTTCAACGATCCAGCCGCCTTTTTCGCGCCGCGCGGAGACGACCGGCGTGCGGGTCAGAATTGTTGCACCTTTTTCGGCGGCTCCCAAAGCATTGAGAATGACGAGCCGGGCATCGTCCACCCAGCAATCGGAATATTCAAAACCCTTGGTATATTGGTCGAGGATCGGCGTTCCTTCCGGGTCGCGCGCAAGATCAAGTGTGCGGGTGCCGGGCAATTTCTTGCGTCCGCCGAGATGGTCGTAGAGAAACAGGCCGAGGCGCACCAGCCATGCCGGTCGGTCCTGCGGGCTGTGCGGTAGCACGAAGCGCAGCGGCCAGATGATATGCGGTGCGGCGTTGAGAAGAACCTCGCGCTCGATCAGCGCTTCGCGGACAAGGCGGAATTCGTAATATTCGAGATAGCGCAGGCCCCCATGCACCAGCTTGCCCGAGCGCGACGAGGTGCCTTCGGCAAGATCGTCCTTTTCCGCCAGCACAACCTTGAGGCCGCGCCCGGCCGCGTCGCGGGCCACGCCCGCGCCGTTGATACCGCCGCCAATCACAAACAGATCGCAGGTTTCCGGTTCAGCCATTTTATGCTCCTTCGGATGCCGGGGTTCCGGCACATCATGTGTAAACACCGTCGACGGGGGCTCAATGCCCATCGGCGGCAAGCTTGTCCCAAATCGGCACCAAGGCGAGCCGTGCTTCCTTATAGGCGGAGAACAGCTCTTCATAACGCAGTGCCTGCGCGGCATCGGGGGATTCACTTGCGCCAAGCAGAGGCGCCACCCATTCCGCGATGCACGCATCCATGTCGGGATAAGCGCCGATTGCAACGGCAGCCATCATAGCCGCACCCGCAGCCCCCGCTTCCTCGCGTGCGGAAACCCGAACCGGCGCATTGAGCGCTGCCGCCAGGGTCCCGCGTATTGCGCGCGAGCGTGCAGCCCCGCCGGTGAGCCGCAACTCGCCGGGAATATCGCCCATCGCGGCGTAGCAATCGCATGTCGCCATGCCCAGCCCTTCAACCACGGAACGAACCAGTTCGGGGAAACGATCGCGATTTGAAAGCCCGATAAAGCCCGCACGCGCAAAAGCATTGACAAAGGGGCCGCGCTCTCCGGCTTCCGAAATATAGGGATGATAAAGCAGCGCGCCGGGGCGGCTTGCATTGAACCAGTCGTCGAGGCGCGGGATCAGGTCGCTCAGCGAGACTTTTGCGCCCACGCTGGACATGAGGTCGGCGGCGATCTGCAATATCCAGTCGATATTGATCGTCGCGCCCATATTGGTCTGGACCTGTGTAACGATACCCGGAACAGGCGTTGCGATGACGTAACCCGTGCCTTCTGCATTCAGATGAATCTCGGAAACAGGCTTGGCGCGCATATGCACGCCCGTCGATCCGATGGTCGAACAACCCGCATCCGCTGTGCCGCAATAGACGCCGGCGCCAAGTGCCGTCATCACCATATCGACATAGCCGAGACTGACCGGTGTCCCGGCGAGCAATCCCGTTGCCGAGGCCGCTTCCGCAGATAAAGCGTGCTGAACCTGTGTGCCATCGATGATTTCAGGCAGCAGGTTGCGACGTTTTTCGAGACCGAGCGCTTCAATTACCACATCGTCATACTGGCGATTGCGGAAATTGCCGAATGTGAAACTGGCTTCGGAAGGGTCGGTGGCGCGAACGCCCGTCAGGTTGAGATAAAGCCAGTCCTTGCAATGCAGCGCGACTTGCGCCTCATCAAGTAGGTCTGGCGCAAAGCTGTCCATATGCGCCATCTGTGCGCCTTGCTGGCAGGTGTTGAGGCCAGTGCCGGTCGCTTCAAAGCGCACACGGTTCAACGGCCCTGCCGCAAGTTTCGTAACCGTATTGGCCGCACGGGCATCAAGCCAGATCCAGGCGTCGCCAACCGGCTTATTATCGCGTCCGACGAGCCATGTGCCATCGCCCTGACCCGTGACGGATATGGCGGCAGTGCGCGTGCTAAGGCCGGGGACTTTTTCCGCAAGACCGCGCAAGGCGCTGACGCAATCTGCCCATGTCTGGGAAAGGGACTGCGTGACGGCGCCATTTTCGCCGGTGTCATAGGCATTACGGACGGCAGCAGATTCGAGTTGGCGCCCGTGGAGATCAAAGGCGACAGCCTTGACCACGGATGTCCCAGCGTCGATGCCGATGATGATATCACCCTGACCACGCATAGCCAAACTCACGCTTTTCTCATGAAGTCCCTGACGGACATTTAGCTTCCTCCCGCGACAAGTATATGCCGCTCGTCGCCCAATTATCGATAAAAATGGGCCTTTCCTATAGTCGAGATAACATAAGCATGACCCAATGTCTGTAAATTTTTTTGGTATAAGAATTTTTTTTCAACATGTGCGCAAACGACGGAATTTCAGGTGTCCAGCATTCCATGTGCTTGCACGGATTGGGGCCGCTATCCAGAACGAAAAATTTAAAGGAATCTATAAAAGATGTTGTTTCTAAATGAAATTATTTTTATTCTGACTTATTCCTGTGAGCGGATCACAAAAATACTCCCTTACGCAACCGGCAATTCCCGCACTGTTGTAAACCGCAAAATTTTGCTGAAAACAGCCTGCTTCTCATGACTATTTTAGCAAAAATCGGCCCGTTTCGAAAACATCCGATTGACAGCTATTGGTGTTTATAACATCATTATTAGAGTAGATAACATGTCGCTATCATAAGTATGTGGTTGCGATACGTCCGTTTTCCGGCAGCACGGAGGGGTGTAGCCGGGAGATCGTGTGGAGGATCGTCATGCCGAATTTGTATAGTTTTGACCGCTCTTTTCCGACGAGCGCCGGGGATCGTGCCCGGTGGGTTGGCCGCGCAGCGCTCTAAACCCTTTTTGACATCGACAATCCGGCAGAATTGCTGAAGGCGTTTTGATAATGAGTACACAAGCGAGCCAAGTTTCTTCCAAGCCCGCCTTTTTGAATCGCACCGTTCTTTGGAGTGCGGTTGCTGCGGTAGTGGTTATCGGGGCTATTGGATTTGACACGAAAGTTGTGACGATCGGTTCTGATGGCGACGTGCGCCAGCAGGCTTTCTCGCCGGAATCCTACGGTGCATCGGAATTTCCGAAGATCAAGGCCAGTGTTGAAGAGCGCGCTGCCGATGCCGTTGAAGTCGGGCAGGCGCTTGCGAGCGACAAGGATGCCGCCGGAAAGAAATATGGTGTCGGTAGTGTCAATCCAGTAATCCCAATTAAGTTCACAGGCACTGTCGAAGAACGCAAGTCGAATTACAATGTCATCAAGGTCGATGGTCTGCCCGAAGGCATGGCGATCCGCGTTCAGACCGGCCCGGCTGTAAACGGCACCGATTTGCGCGATGCAACCGGCACGATCGAATTTGGCCAGTTCAAGAACCAGATCGAGTTCCAGAATGCCGGTTCCGCACTCAACAATGAAATGAAAAAGCAGGTCCTTGAAGGTGTGGACGTCAACAATCTCGTTGGCAAGACGGTTTCTGTGACCGGCGTTTTCAAGCTGGTCAACCCGAAGAACTGGCTGGTGACGCCGGTGGGGTTTGAAGTGAAATGACCGCGCAAACCAGAATAGAAGGCAAGCACGGCGAAGTCGTCCTTTCGGCGCATGATGTTGCCAAATCCTATGGTCGCATCAATGCCCTCAAGGGTGTGAATTTTGAAATCCGCCGTGGACAGGTCACGACGCTTTTTGGTGAGAATGGCGCGGGCAAGTCTACGCTGATGAAGATACTTTCAGGCGTCATTCAGCCGACCTCGGGCACGATCATTCTTGATGGTGAACCGGTTTCGTTCCACTCCGCAACGGACGCTCGTGACCGCGGTATTTCGATCATTCATCAGGAACTGAGCCTCGCGCCCAACATGAATGTGCGCGACAACATCTTCATGGGCCGCGAGATCCGCACCGCCACGGGCGTCGATTTTGCGGAAGAAGAGCGCCAGACGCGGGCACTGCTTGAAGAACTTGAAGAAGATATCGACCCGCTGACCCCGGTGGAAGAGCTGCGTCTTGGCCAGCAGCAGGTGGTCGAAATCGCCCGAGCGCTTTCAGTCAATTCGCGCATTCTCATCATGGATGAGCCAACTTCGGCACTCTCTGCGTCGGAAGTCGAAGTGCTGTTCAAGGTCATTCGCGATCTTACGGCACGCGGTGTCGCAATCGTCTATATCTCGCATCATCTGGAAGAGGCGTTGCAGATCACCGATCACGCCGTTGTCTTGCGCGATGGTGCCATGACGGCCTATGCGCCGCGCGCGGAAATCGATCTTGAATGGATCGTGCGCAACATGGTCGGCGAAAATTTTGACCTCGGCTCGCCGCCGACGGGATATGATTGGGGCGATGTTGCCCTGTCGGTCGAAAATCTCACGGTTCATGATCAGTCCGGCGGGGATTTTGCCCTGGTGGATAATCTGTCGCTTGATGTCCGGGCGGGCGAAATCGTCTGTATCTATGGCCTGATGGGGGCGGGGCGCACGGAACTTCTTGAAACTGTTGCCGGACGTCTTAAGGCGAGCAAAGGACATATCCGCCTCAACGGGCAGGAGGTTTCGGGTCTCACGATTGCCCAGCGTATCGATAAGGGGCTTGTTCTGGTGCCGGAAGATCGCCAGCGCGATGGCCTCGTCCAGACGATGACGGTCGGCAATAATCTCTCGCTTGCCAGCATTGCGGAAATGACAAAAGGGCTATTCACCTCGTCGAAGCGCGAGAAGGCCATTGTAAATCAGTCGATCAGCAATGTTCACATCAAGACAGATGGCGGTGGGGCGGCTATTGGCTCACTTTCGGGCGGTAACCAGCAGAAGGTGGTTATCGGCAAGATGCTGGCAACCGATCCCGAGGTTATTTTGCTGGATGAGCCGAGCCGCGGCATCGATATCGGCGCCAAGGCCGAGGTGTTCAAGCTCCTGGCTGAAAAGGCCAGAGATGGCCTTGCCGTTGTCTATACGACTTCCGAAGTCGGCGAATGCCTCAGCATCGCCCATCGTATCATCGTTATGCACCGTGGACGCATTTCAGCCGAGTTCGGTTCGGATGTCTCCAAGGAAAAGATCATGGCCGCCTCAGGCGAAGCCATGGTCGGTCATTAAATAAGTATGGAGCACTGATAGAATGTCAGTCACGAGCACCAACGACAAAATAGCGGCGTCCAGCGGGACCAAGCGCAAGACCAGCATCGTTCACCTTCTGCTCGAAGGCCGGGCGTTCTTTGCGCTGATCGCGATCATTGCGGTCTTTTCCTTCCTGTCGCCCTATTATTTTACCGTTGGCAATTTTCTCACCATGTCGTCGCATGTGGCCATTTTCGGTCTATTGGCGATCGGTATGCTTCTGGTGATCCTCAATGGCGGCATTGACCTCTCCGTAGGATCAACGCTCGGTCTTGCCGGTGTGGTGGCGGGCTTCCTCATGCAGGGCGTAACCCTGCAGGAATTCGGCATCATTCTTTATTTTCCGGTCTGGGCGGTTGTTCTCATCACCTGCGCTCTTGGCGCATTTGTTGGCGCCGTCAATGGCGTGCTGATCGCATATCTGCGGGTTCCGGCGTTCGTGGCGACGCTTGGTGTGCTTTATTGCGCGCGCGGCGTAGCCCTTTTGATGACCAATGGTCTGACCTACAACAATCTTGGCGGACGTCCCGAGCTTGGCAATACCGGTTTTGACTGGCTTGGCTTCAACAATTTGTTCGGCGTGCCGATTGGTGTTGTTGTGCTCGCAGTGCTGGCTATCATCTGTGCGGTCGTTCTCAACCGCACGGCATTCGGTCGCTGGCTTTATGCTTCGGGCGGCAATGAGCGCGCTGCAGAACTTTCGGGCGTTCCCGTCAAGCGCGTCAAAGTTTCTGTCTATGTAATCTCTGGCATCTGTGCGGCCATTGCAGGACTTGTTCTGTCGTCGCAGTTGACATCAGCCGGTCCGACCGCAGGCACGACTTACGAACTGACGGCCATTGCTGCGGTGGTGATCGGCGGCGCAGCCCTCACAGGCGGGCGCGGCACTATTCAAGGTACGCTTCTTGGCGCTTTCGTGATCGGCTTCCTGTCTGACGGTCTGGTGATCATTGGCGTATCCTCTTACTGGCAGACGGTTTTCACGGGGGCTGTCATCGTGCTCGCGGTTCTGCTCAACAGTATTCAATATTCCCGACGCTGATCAGTTACGGCTCCGTCCACCGTTCCGGGCGGAGCCGGTCTTTCGGGAGTAGCGAAAACTTTCCAGCATGGCGACCAAACGTAAAAGTCTCGCCCCTGGAAATGGTAACGCCGGGAAACCGGCATAACGCAACGATAATTTTTACGGGAGTGAGACATGTTCAAGAAGGGGATGCGCGTTTTGTTTGCTGCTGCAGCAGCACTGCCGCTGATCGCAAGCTCCGCATGGGCCGAAGGTCTGATTTCGATCATCGTCAATGATCCTTCAAACCCATATTGGTATACCGAAGGTGAAATCGCCAAGAAGACTGCGGAAGGCCTCGGCTATTCCGCCACGGTCGGCGGTCACAAGGGCGACACCAATACCGAAAGTAATCTGATCGATACCGCAATCACCAACAAGTCGGTCGCGATCATCCTCGATCCTGCCAATGCCGATGGATCTGTGGGTGCAGTCAAGCGCGCCGTTGCGGCCAATATTCCGGTATTCCTCGTCAATGCCGAGATCAATCAGGAAGGTCTCGCCAAGGCGCAGCTCGTTTCCAACAATGCGCAAGGTGCGGCACTCGGTGCAACGCAATGGGTCGAAAGCGTTGGTGAAGAGGGCAAATATGTCGAATTGTTCGGCGCGCCTTCCGACAACAATGCCGCAACGCGTTCGAATGGCTATGAAACCGTTCTTTCGCAATATCCTGATCTGGTAAAAGCCGGTCAGGACGTTGCCAACTGGAACCGCACCCAGGGCCACGATAAGATGCAGGCCCTGCTTCAGGCAAATCCCGATATTATCGGCGTGATCTCGGGCAATGATGAAATGGCACTTGGTGCGATTGCAGCGCTCAAGAAGGCCGGCAAGCTCGACAAGGTCAAGGTCGGCGGCTTCGACGGCTCGCCCGATGCTGTTGCCGCAATCAAGGCTGGTGAACTTCAGTACACTGTCCTGCAGCCGGTTGCGATCTTCTCGGAAGCTGCCGTCAAGCAGGCCGACAGCTTCATCAAGACCGGCAAGACCGGCGTCGATCAGGAAAAGCAGCTTTTCGATTGCTTCCTCATCACCAAGGACAATATCGACAAGTACACGTCGCCATTTGTTCTTGAGCAGTAAAACCTGAAAAAGAAGGAGTGCCGGTTAAATCCGATACTCCTTCTCAAATTCTTTAGTGATGCTGTCAATCCATGCCGGTCAATGATAGGAGCGGTTTGGGAACAAGTGGTAAGCATGGTCACAAGCAACAAAGCAAGCATAGATAACCTTATGACGGAACAGGTGCCGAACGATAGCCGGCACGCGCGTCAATTGGTTCGTCGCCAGCAGATTGCCGAAATGATCATGTCGGAAGGCTCGGTGCGTATCGAAGACATTACCGAGCGTTTTGGCATCAGTCTGATGACAGCGCATCGCGATGTGGACGAACTGGTCAGTCGCGGCCTGTTTCGCAAATCGCGCGGAATTGTTTCCGCAGCACCCACAAGCCTGATCGAGGCAAGCGATCTTTATCGCGTTGCGCGTCAGGCGGAAGAAAAGAAGCTGATCGCCGAAGCGGCTGCGCAATTTGTGGAGCCGGGGCAGGCGATTTTCTTCGATGATTCCACGACTGTCCTCCAGATGGTGCCTTATTTGCAGGACAAGGTTCCGCTGACCGTCATCACCAATTCGCTGATCCTGATGAATGAAGTGCGCGATATCAAGGATGTCACGCTGCTCGGTCTGGGTGGTCAGCTTTATAACTGGTGCAATGCCTTTGTCGGCGGCATGACGATCCATGAAATCCGCCGCCTGCGCGCCGATGTGGCCTTCATCTCCATTGCGGCGATAACCGATGATCTGCTGTTTCACCAGTCGCCCGAAATGATCGAAACCAAGCGCGCCATGCTCGAATGTGCGGCCAAGCGTGTCCTTTTGACCGATCACACCAAGTTTGAACGCCGTGCGCTGCATAATTTCGGTGCGCTCAATGATTTCGATGTCGTTATCGTCGATGACAAAACACCGCACGAGCATATTGAACGCATGCAATCCATGGATATCAATGTGGTTGTCGCTGGCTCCGGACGCGGAAAAGAATAGTTTTCCAGTCCTGCCCCTATCAGGAATATGATCCATGCCGTCTTTGTTGGGAATCGATAGCGGGCTGACCGTTACCAAGGCCGTTCTGTTCGACGTTAATGGCACAGAGCTGTCGGTCGCCCGGCGCCGCGTGGCGCAATCCTTGCCGAGTCCACGCCATGTCGAGCGCGACATGGCTGAATTCTGGAACGCAACTGCCGATGCCATTGCTGAGGCCATAGCCAAAAGCGGACGCCCGGCATCCGACATTCTGGCCATCGCCACAACCGCGCATGGTGACGGCGTCTATATGCTGGATCGCGATAAGCGTGCGCTGGGGCCGGGTATCCTGTCGCTTGACAGCCGTGCGGTGGATATTGCCGAAGGCTGGGTAGAAAGCCCGGTTGCGCAGCAGTCAATTGCGATCACCGGGCAATTGCCGCACGCTTCCGCCCCTTCCGCTATTCTGGCATGGGTCAAGCAAAACGAGCCGGAGCGCTATGCGCGTATCGGCCATATCATCGCCTGCAAGGACTGGCTGCGCTTCTGCCTGACCGGCGAAGTTGGTACCGACCGCACCGAGGCATCGACGTCCTTCACCGATGTCAGCACGCAAACCTATTCGAAAGAGGCGCTGGCACTTTTCGGACTGGAAGAAGTGTGGGACGCACTTCCGCCCATGTCGCGCTCGGATGAGATTGTGGGCACTGTTTCTGAAAATTGTGCCACCCGTACCGGACTTGTCAGCGGAACGCCTGTTGTCGCTGGCCTGCATGACGTGACGGCCTCGGCGCTTGGTGTCGGTGGACTGGGCATCGGTACGGTTGCCATTGTTGCCGGCACCTATTCGATCAATGAAACGCTGTCGTCAAAACCCAATGTCGATAAAAGCTGGTTTTGCCGTAACGGTATTGCGCCGGGCGAATGGAACAACATGTCCATTTCGCCTGCCTCGACGGCAAATTATGACTGGTTCCTCGACAAGCTCTGCCCTTTGGAACATCGTGAGGCGGAGAAAACCGGGCACTCGATCCATGACATGCTTCGCCCGGAAATCGATGCCGCATTGGCCAAACCGTCGACAGCACTGTTTCATCCATATCTTTTTGGCTCGCCCTATGGTGCGATGGCCAGCGGCGCGTTTTTTGGCCTGCGCGGCTGGCAGGAGCGCGGCGATATGCTGCGCGCGGTCTGGGAGGGCATTGCCTTCAACCACCGCATTCACGTTGATCACCTCAAAGACGGCTTTGCAATTTCTGCGGCACGCCTGACCGGCGGCGTATCGCGCAGTCCGTCTTTTGCGCAAATGTTCGCCAATGTGCTTGGAATGCCGGTGACTGTCACCGATACGGATGAAGCAGCGGCCTGGGGTGCTGCCCTTTGCGCTGGCAAGGGTGCGGGCGTTTTTGCCGATGTCTACAGTGACCCGCGTGATCTTGATGCAATTGGCCGGACCTATGCGCCGAATGTGGAACGCAGCAAACACTACGAAAAGCGCTATGCCCTGTTCAAGGAAATCTCATCGGCACTCGGGCCGATCTGGCCGAAAATCGACGCGCTTACAGATTGAAATATAGCGAAGACAGTGAAATGAACGATTTCGTAAACAGTGCCGATATGAAAAACCGCATCAGCCAGCTTGAAGCTGATGGTGTTGACGTGCTTATTCTGGGCGCGGGCATCAACGGGGCAGGGCTTTATCGCGATCTGAGCGAGCAGGGCGTGAGCTGTTTCATCGTCGACAAGGGCGACTTTGGCTCTGGCACCAGCGCAGCCCCTTCGCGGCTCATTCACGGTGGTCTCAAATATCTGGAAACCGGTGAATTTGGTCTTGTTGCCCAATCGACGGTCGAGCGTAATATCCTGCTGAAGAATGCGCCGCATAATGTCCGGCCACTGCCGACCTTCATCCCGGTTTTCTCCTGGACCAAAGGGATTGCTGCAGCGCTCAGAACTTTGTTTGGTTCAACGACCGCCCCACGCAGCAGAGGTGCCGTATTGATCAAGATCGGCCTTGGGCTTTACGATTACTTCGGTGCGCGTGAACGCGTTATGCCCAAGCATGTTTTTCTCCTTAAAAAGAGTGCCTTGAAGGAAATGCCTTATATGACGCCTTCTATCGTGGGGGGCGGCATTTATTATGATGCATGGGTCAGCAAGCCGGAACGTCTGGTTTATGAGCTTGTCAGTGATGGCCTGAAAGCCAACCCGAAAAGTGCCGCCGCCAACTTCTCATCCATTATTGCCGCCAGCAATGGTGCGGTGAGCTTTGAAGGGCCGGACGGTGCTGCATTTACGATCAGACCAAAGATCGTCATCAATGCCGCCGGTCCATGGATCGACCATGTCAATGAAGCTTTGGGCAAGCCAACCAAAATGATCGGCGGCACCAAGGGGTCGCATATATTGATCGATCACCCGGAACTGGTCGAAAGCCTCAATGGCCGCATGATCTATTTCGAGGCCGATGATGGTCGTATTTGCCTTGTCTATGATTATCATGGTCTTGCACTGGTTGGCTCTACCGATATTCCAGCCAATAATCCCGATACGGTTTTTGCCGAAGACAAGGAAATCGATTACTTCATCGAAAGCCTGCGCTCGCTGTTGCCGGAGCTGAAATTTGATCGCAGTCAGATCGTCTACACCTATAGCGGCATTCGTCCGCTGCCTGCCTCCAATGCATCGGAGCCGGGGCTGATCAGCCGCGATCACTCGGCACCTGTTATCGAACCGGATATAGACCGTCCGTTCCCGATCATTTCACTTGTGGGCGGCAAATGGACGACGTTTCGTGGCTTTGCGGAAGAAGTCGCAGATACGGTGCTCAAGCGCTTTGGCCGCGTGCGCGTAAAAACCACCCGCAAACTGACTATTGGTGGCGGAAAGGATTATCCAGTGGACGGGAGTGCCCGCGCCGCATGGATAGCGAAATACGCGCGGCAAACCGGGCTTGCGCCCGAGCGTGTCGAGACATTGTTACAACGTTATGGCACGACGGCCTTGCCGATCATGCAGGATGAGGCAAAGGCAGGCGGTAAACTTCTGCCGGACACCGACACCATCAGCTGTGCTGAAATCGCGTGGATCGCGCGCAATGAGCTGGTGGTGCATCTGTCCGATGTCGTGCTGCGGCGCACGACAATGGCAATTGATGGAGCGCTGACTACATCAAACCTTGCTGCGATTGCCGATATTCTTGCCGCCGAGTTTAAGTGGGACACCATACGAAAAACGCAAGAAATAGAATCTGTTACGGCAGAATTATCCAAGCGCCACGGTATGGAGCTTACTGAGATGCCTGCAAAGCGGCGCTGATTGAGACTGTTCTGTTCGCAGCAGAAACCGCCTATAGCATGCCTTGATATTTCTTTGATACGGTCGACATTGAACCTTTGGTCAGAAGCGTCGAATTCGACGGTCTGAGCCGACAAGGGATTCGACAGCGATACGATCATCAACGACCTCAACAAGCGTGGGGCTAAATTCGTTATCGCCCAGCATTTGCGCCTTTCAAGGCCACTGATTACTGACCGTGAGCATTATTAAGTGGCGGCACTTGATCAAAAATTTCTTTTGTAAGCTAAAGAATTTCAAATGCATCGCCATGATGGCAGACAAGATTGCCTCTAAAGCAATGGAATACTCATTGACTGGTTATACCAGTTAAGCTACCAAACCTGCGGGAAGGAACTACAATCATGACAGCTATTGCTTTGTTCGGCGCAGGCGGAAAGATGGGCTACCGTCTTTCCAAGAACCTTCAGGGTTCGCGCTTTGACGTCCGTCACATCGAAGTCAGTGATGCAGGCAAGGCACGCCTGAAGAACGATCTTGGCATTAACGCTATCGATGCCGATAAGGGTCTTGAGGGCGCGGAAGTCGTTATTCTGGCAGTACCCGATACGATCATCGGCAAGGTTGCGGCAAGCATTGTCGACAAGCTCAAGCCCGGCACCATGGTCGTAGCGCTCGATGCCGCAGCACCCTTCGCCGGTCATCTGCCGGAACGCGCCGATCTCACCTATTTCGTGACGCATCCCTGCCATCCGCCGATCTTCAACGACGAAACCGATATGAAGGCCAAGAAGGACCATTTCGGTGGTCTGTTTGCCAAGCAGCATATCGTTTCCGCCCTCATGCAGGGACCGGAAGAAGCCTATGCGCTGGGCGAAGAAATCGCTAAAGTCATCTGGGCACCGGTCATGCGCTCGCATCGTGTGACGGTTGAACAGCTTGCAATCCTTGAGCCGGGCCTGTCGGAAACCGTTGCCGCCTCGCTTCTCGTCGTCATGAAACAGGCGATGGACGAATGCGTGCGCCGTGGTGTGCCGGAAGAGGCCGCCCGCGACTTCCTGCTCGGTCACATGAATGTTCTGGGCGCGGTCATTTTTGGCGAAGTCGATGGCGTGTTCTCGGATGCTTGCAACAAGGCTATTGAATTCGGCATTCCCGCGCTGATGCGCGACGATTGGAAGAACGTCTTTGAGCCGGAAGAGATTGCCGAGAGCATCCGTCGTATTACATAATCATTCACCGGGAGGGCGCAAGCCCTCTCTTTGCTGCCCTTTGGGAAATGGGGCTTTATTGGGAGGAAAGCATGAAATTTACACGTAGAACACTTGCGCGCGGTTTTGCCGTGGCCGCACTCACCGCGACGCTGGCCGCGGGCACAGCCATTCCGGCCTTCGCTGCCGATCTGATCGCCATCATCACGCCATCGCATGACAATCCGTTCTTCAAGGCGGAAGCCGTTGGTGCGGAAGCCAAGGCCAAGGAACTGGGCTACGAAACCCTCGTTCTCCAGCATGATGACGACGCCACCAAGCAGTCGCAGCTCGTCGATACGGCCATCGGACGCGGTGCCAAGGCCATCATCCTCGACAATGCAGGCTCCGAAGTCTCCGTTGCAGCCGTTCAGAAGGCCAAGGATGCAGGCATCGGCTCGTTCCTGATCGATCGTGAAATCAATGCTACAGGCGTTGCCGTTTCGCAGATCGTTTCCAATAATTATCAGGGCGCACAGCTTGGCGCGGAAGAATTCGTTAAACTGATGGGCGAGAAGGGCAATTACGTCGAGCTGCTGGGGCGTGAATCGGATGTGAATGCCGGAACGCGTTCCAAAGGCTATCACGACGTGATCGATGATTACCCGGACCTGAAAATGGTTGCGCAGCAATCGGCCAACTGGAGCCAGCCGGAAGCTTTCACCAAGATGCAGAGCATCTTGCAGGCCAATCCAGACATCAAGGGCGTGATTGCCGGTAACGACACCATGGCGATGGGCGCATGGGCGGCCCTTGAAGCCGCCGGTCGCAAGGAGGTGATCGTGGTGGGCTTTGACGGCTCCAACGATGTGCGCGACTCGATCAAGGCGGGCGGTATCAAGGCAACGGTTCTCCAGCCAGCTTTCGCGCAGGCGCAGATGGCGGTCGAACAGGCCGATGCCTACATCAAGACCGGCAAGGGGCCTGCTGAAGAAAAGCAATTGATGGATTGCGTTCTCATCAATGCAGACAATGCAGAAAAGCTCGAAACCTTCGCTCTGAAGGATTGAGTTGACTTGCCACAAGACCGGGGGCGGCAACGCTCCCGGTCCTGTTCTCCATGCCGAGGATAATTTTATGTCTGTGCTGAAGTCAGCTTCCCTTCTGCTGCTTGCCTGCGGCATCACGCTTTCGGGCTGCAAGATCATCAAGAACCCGACAGCGGAAGAAGCCGCGCAAGCAAGCGGTAGTTTCAATCCCGATCTTGCGGTTGCCGATATCTGGGATGCCAAGGTCAAGCCCTATTTTGCCGGAAAAGCCGTCAAACTCGATGAAATCATTAAGGCCGTCAGCGCTGACCCGGAAGCTGCAGGTGGCCAATATGGTCATCGTGAAAAGCAGGGCAATGCGCCGTGGACGTTTGCGGCAAGCCTTGAAGGCCAAGTTGTGAACGCGGAGACCAAATCCCGCGCCGCTTACGTCGATGTCGACAGCAATGGCGACGGCAAGGCCGATGCGCGTGTGCAGATCGGGCCGACCCTGCGTGGCAGTGCCATTCGCGACAGTCTCGATTTCGTAACATTCAACGAATTTCGCAACCAGATCGAATGGGCGCAGTTCGGAAAATCTTTCAACACACACGTCAATGACAGTGTTTTATCAACGCTGCCGCGTGACAATCTGGTCGGTATGAAGGTGAAAGCCGAAGGCGCTTTCCCGATGCCAGCCAAAGGACAATTGCCGCTTTTCACTCCCGTCACAATCACCATGGAGAAGTAGGCCATGGTGGAGACGCAGCAAAACAACCATGACATCATCCTCAAGCTTGAGGATGTGTCCAAGGTCTATTCGGGTATTGTCGCCGTCAAACGTGCCAATCTCGAATTGCGCCGTGGATCGGTCCATGTGCTGGTCGGCGAAAATGGTGCCGGGAAATCGACCTTGATGAAGATCATTGCCGGTGTCGAGCGCCCAAGCCTCGGCAAGATCATCCTTGATGGCGAAGAAGTCTCCTTCGACAGCCCGGCCGACGCGCAAAAGCGCGGCATCGCCATGATCTTTCAGGAATTGAACCTTTTTGCCAATCTGTCGGTTGCGGAGAATATTTTTGCCACGCGCGAAATCACGCGCGGACTGCGTGGCATCGACCACAAGGCGCAGATCGAGAAGGCCAGCGAATATCTTGGCCGTTTGGATGCCGGGATTGATGCGAATATGCTTGTCGCCGATCTGCCCATCGGCCAGCAGCAACTGGTTGAAATTGCAAAAGCGATTTCGCTCGATGCGCGGATTCTGATCATGGACGAGCCTACCTCTGCACTTTCAGCGGCAGAAGTCGAAATTCTTTTCAAGGTCATCAACGAGCTGAAAAATCAGGGCGTGGCCATCGTCTATATCTCGCATCGTCTGGAAGAACTGATGCGCATCGGCGATACGATCACTGTTCTGCGTGATGGAACCATCACCGGACAGGAAGAGATCAAAAACATCGATACACAATGGATTGTGCGCTCGATGATCGGCTCCGATGCCAAGGATTTTGCCAAAGCCGTCACGCATACGATCGGAGAGGAGCGGTTTCGCGCCGAAAACATCTCTCTGGCGCGTTCGATCGGTGGGCTTGCCGTCGATGATGTGACGCTGTCGGTGCGTGCCGGAGAAGTGCTCGGCATTTATGGTCTGATGGGAGCCGGTCGTTCCGAGTTTTTTGAATGCGTCATGGGCCAGCATCGTCATTCGACCGGAACAATCTATATCGATGGCGAAGAAATCAGAGAGCACGACACCACCCGCCGCATCCGGCGCGGGCTTGCGCTGATCCCCGAAGATCGCCAGCGAGAAGGGTTGGTACAAATCCTGTCCATTGCCAGCAATCTGACATTGGCAAGCCTCGACCAACTCGCGCATTTCTTTCACATCAAACCAAGCCGCGAAAAACAGGCCGTCGAGAAAGCGATCAAGGACCTTGCGATCAAGGCACCCAATCCTGATTTCGAGGTCACATCCATGTCCGGCGGCAACCAGCAAAAGGTGGTGATCGGCAAGGCACTGATGACCAATCCAAAAGTGCTTTTGATGGACGAGCCGTCACGCGGCATCGATGTCGGTGCCAAGGCCGACGTGTTTCGCACCATGCGCCGCCTTGCCGGTGAGGGATTGTCGATCCTGTTTTCCACTTCCGATCTCGAAGAGGTCATGGCGTTGTCTGATCGCATCGCGGTGCTCAGCAACGGCAAGCTGATTGCCATCTTCGAGCGTGACAATGTAAGCGAAGCCGAAATTATTGCCGCTTCCGCCAAGGGCCATGGTCCGGCCCATAATGACAAAAATTCAAAAACAAGGGAACTCGCGCCATGACCGCGAACAGCGCAACGACCGTCTCCAACTCCGCACTGTCCAGCGGCAATGCATTGCTGACGCTGATGAAGCTTCGCACCTTCATCGCACTTTTTGCGGTCTTCATCTTCTTTGCATTTGCAGCGCCCAACTTTCTTTCGACCGCCAATCTGATTTTGATGTCGAAACACGTGGCGCTTAACGCCTTCCTCGCCATGGGCATGACTTTTGTCATCATCACCGGCGGCATTGACCTTTCGGTCGGCTCCATCGTCGGCCTGTGCGGCATGGTGGCGGGTGGCCTGCTGATCTACGGCATCGATCTTGGCATTGGCTATACGATCTATTTCAACGTCATCGAAATAACCTTGATAACCCTCGTCGTGGGCGTCGCGGTCGGCTTTATCAACGGGCTGTTGATTACCAAACTCAATGTCGCTCCATTCATTGCAACGCTTGGGACGCTCTATGTGGCGCGTGGTCTGGCGTTGTTGTCTTCCGACGGCCAGACTTTTCCCAACCTCGTCGGGCGCGAAGACCTTGGCACGACAGGTTTTGGCTTTTTGGGGTCGGGCAGCATCCTCGGGCTGCCGGTTTCGATCTGGATCTTGATTGTCGTGGCACTCCTCGCCGCCTATGTTGCGCGTTACACACCGCTCGGACGGCAGATTTTTGCGGTCGGCGGCAATGAACGCGCCGCGCGCATGTCCGGCATTCGCGTCAATCGCGTCAAAATGTTCGTCTATATGTTTTCGGGCTTTTGTGCGGCCATTGCCGGTCTTATCATTTCATCCGAACTGATGGCCTCGCATCCGGCGACCGGCAATTCTTTCGAATTGAACGCCATTGCGGCGGCAGTTCTCGGCGGCACCTCGATGTCGGGCGGACGCGGCACCATCGGCGGCACAATCATCGGCGCTTTCGTCATCGGCATTCTGTCGGACGGTCTCGTCATGATGGGGGTTTCATCGTTCTGGCAGATGGTTATCAAGGGACTGGTCATCATCATCGCCGTTGTGGTCGATCAGGCGCAGCGTCGTCTCCAGCAACGTGTTACGCTCATGCAAATGGCAAAAGCAGGATAATCAAGAATGTCTGAACTCAATGGCGCACTCATCGGCTGCGGCTTCTTCGCGATCAACCAGATGCATGCATGGCAGGACGTGGCAGGCGCAAAAATTGTCGCGATCTGCGACCGTGATGCGGAGCGGCTGAAAATCGTTGGTGAACAATTCGGTATTGAGCGCCGCTATTCGGACGCGCAGGCATTATTTGACGATGGCGGCTTTGATTTCGTGGATATCGCCACCACGGTTTCAAGCCATCGCGCATTGATCGAACTGGCAGCCCACCATAAGGTGCCAGCCATCTGCCAAAAACCGTTCGCCAAAACGCTTGATGACGCAAAAGCCATGGTGAAAGCCTGTGATAAAGCAGGCATTCCGCTGATGGTGCATGAGAATTTCCGCTGGCAGTCGCCGATACAGGCGGTACGCAAAGCGCTCGACAGTGGTGTGATAGGCACGCCGTTCTGGGGCCGTTTTTCGTTTCGTTCGGGCTATGACGTGTTTTCCGGCCAGCCATATCTTGCGGAAGGCGATCGCTTCATCATCGAAGACCTCGGCATTCACACGCTCGATATTGCGCGCTTCATTCTCGGTGATGTGACAAGTCTCGTCGCGCGCACCAAGCGCGTCAATCCAAAGATCAAGGGCGAGGATGTCGCCACCATCCTGATGGACCATGAAAACGGCGCGACCTCCATTGTCGATGTGAGCTATGCGACAAAGCTGGAAAATGACCCTTTTCCTGAAACGCTGATCGAACTGGATGGCACGCAAGGCTCCATCCGGCTATATCAAAACTATCGTCTGGAAGTGATCACGCCCAGTGGCACGACAATCTCCGATGTTTCGCCAAAGCTTCTTTCGTGGGCATCGCGACCATGGCACAATATTCAGGAAAGTGTTTTCGCCATCCAGCAGCATTGGGTGGAAAGGCTTGCATCCGGCGAAGAAACGTCAACTTCGGGTGCAGATAATCTCAAGACTTTTGCTCTCGTTGAAGCCGCATATGAAAGTGCGGCCAGGGGCAACCGTATCGATGTAACGGCGCTTCTCAAATGAACGCGACCGATCCATTCCTGCTTTACGGAACCCACGAAGCAGAAGCAAAACCGCTGCATCTGAAGGCCGGGCTTATCGAAGCAGACCTCGGTAATGGCAATCTGCGCAGTGTCACCTATGATGGCGTCGAAGTGCTGCGCGGCATTGCCTATCTGGTGCGCGACCGCGACTGGGGCACCTATAATCCTGAAATCCGCGATCTTGTTGTTGAGCAAAACGCCGATGGCTTTATCGTCACCTATCAGGCGCATTGCGAAGGCCCAAACGAGACGAGACTGGCCATTGATGTGCACATTGAAGGCACCGCCAGCGGAACTTTGACTTTTGATGCAACGGCCCATAGCCCAACTGGTTTTGAAACCAATCGCTGCGGTTTCTGCATCCTGCATCCGATTGTCGGTTTGGCCGGAACGCCCGTCACGGTTGAGCATGTCGACGGACAGCGTGTTGAAACCCGTCTGCCTGATCTCATTGAACCGTGGCAACCTTTCAAGGATATGCGCGCCATCACGCATGATGCCATGCCCGGCGTTTCAGCAGAATGCCTGATGGAAGGCGACACATTCGAGATGGAGGACCAGCGCAACTGGTCGGACGCATCCTACAAAACCTATGTGCGTCCACTGGCCCTGCCATGGCCTTATCGGATCGAGGCGCGAACGCCCATCCACCAGCGCATCGTTCTCACCCTGCGCGACACGCGCAAAACGAGATCGGCGTCCACAAACAACGCCAACGAACCAGTTCATATAAGCTTGGGTGATATAGGCGGCACCATGCCGAATATCGGCATCATCATCACACCCGAAGAAGCCGAAGCTAGCCTTGCCGCAATTGATCTTTTGCAGGAAATTGCGCCGCAGGACCTGTTGTTTCATTACGATCCACTGGCAGGGCATGATGGATCGGCCTTCGCAAATTTTGCCAAGCTGGCAAACCACCATAACGGACGCGTCTCGCTTGAAATCGCGCTGCCTTGTGAAAAAGCGCTTCTTGACGAAACCAATGAAATTGCTACGGCAATGAAGGCTGCCGGTTTCAAACCGGATGCAATCATGATCTCGCCTGCCATCGACCGCCAATCGACGCCACCGGGCAGTACCTGGCCCCTCTGTCCGCCGCTTGAAGACGTCTATGCGAGCGCACGCGCAGCATTCCCGGACGTCCAGTTAGGTGGGGGAATGCTGAGTTATTTTACAGAACTCAACCGCAAACGCGTTCCGGGAGAGCAGATCGACTTTGTCAGTCATTGCACCAACCCGATCGTCCATGCGGCCGATGATCTGAGCGTCATGCAAACGCTGGAAGCCCTGCCTTTTATCACGCGTTCCGTGCGCTCCATCTATGGTGACAAGCCCTATCGGATTGGACCATCCACCATCCCAATGCGGCAGAATCCCTATGGCAGCAAAACAATGGATAATCCTGATGGCAGGCGCATTGCCATGGCCAATCGCGACCCGCGCCACAATGCAAAATTCGCGGAAGCCTTTGCCATGGCTTACGCTGTATCGGTGCTGGATGCCAAGCTCGACAGCCTGACACTCTCGGCGCTGACGGGTCCATTCGGCCTGATCGCAGACATTCGCGAACCGTGGACCGCAGGTAGCAGACGGCCCTTGCGCAACGCTGTCAAAACACTTGCCGCGCTTGCTGGCAAAACATGGCGTAGCTGCCACGCATCGAATCCATCAAAAACTTCTGTTTTCGCAGTTGATAAGGGGCTTTGGCTTATCAACATCACGCCAGAGCCGCAAACCATCCGCACTATTGAGGGCGATGTGATTACGCTTGATGCGTATAGCTGCACATTCAGGCACTGTTCATCGGAATAGGCTGACAAACAAAATCATCGTGCAATCCGCCAGCCATTCAGTCCGGGTTTTAAATGGATCGGTTTTAGTCCGAACTGTTCCGGCGCATCAAAATCCCTGCTATCGCGATACGGATAAAATCGTTACCACGACCTAATTTTCGATGGGCCATCACCCACCGAAAATTAACGGATATTCCTGCTCTCAGGCGGCATCTTCCTCAAATATCTCTTCGCGTTTTCTGCGAATGCTCGGAAGCAACACCGACACCAGCGCGGCTATGGCAATCAACAGAACAATGGCCGTGACGGGGCGTGTGAGAAACACGGTGGCGTCCCCACGCGACAAAAGCAATGTCCTGCGCAGATACTCTTCCATCATCGGCCCGAGAATAAAGCCGAGCAGCAACGGAGCCGGTTCGCATTTCAATTTGACGAAAACATAGCCGATAACCCCGAACCCGGCCATCAGGATAATGTCGAAGGTGGAATTGTTCAGACTGTAGACGCCGATTGCGCTGAACATCAGCACGGCGGGAAACAGAATGCTGTAGGGCACGGTCAGAAGCTTTACCCACAGGCCGACGAGCGGCAGATTGAGGACGAGCAGCAGGATATTACCGATCCACATCGAAACGATGATGCCCCAGAACAGCGTCGGTTGCTCGGAAACGATGCCGGGGCCAGGTTGTATGCCTTGAATGATCAAGGCACCGATCATCAGGGCCATTACCGGGTTGGAGGGGATGCCTAGTGTCAGCATCGGGATATAGGACATCTGGGCGCCGGAATTGTTTGCCGCCTCCGGCGAGGCCACACCTTCGATGGCACCCCGGCCGAAATCCTGCGGGCGCTTTGAGATACGTTTTTCCAGAGCGTACGAGGCAAAGGATGACAATACCGCACCGCCGCCAGGAAGAATGCCGAGAATGGATCCGATACCGGTTCCACGCAGGATGGGCCAGAACATTGCCTTCAGATCACTCCTGGAAGGCATAAGGCTCGTGATCTTGGCGACAGTGGCACCGGAGCGTTCTTCGCCCTGTTCAAGGTTGCGGATAATTTCACCGAGCCCGAAGATGCCCATGGCAATGATGACGAAGTTGATGCCGTCGGCGAGCTGCAGAAAGCCGAATGTGTAACGCAATGTCCCTGAGGTTACATCCGTGCCAACCAATCCGAGCAGAAGACCGAGCACTACCATTGCAAGTGCGCGGGCCAGCGGTCCATGTGCCAGCACGACGGATGCCGCCAGTCCGAGGACCATAAGGGCGAAATATTCCGGTGGTCCGAAGCTGAGCGCGAGCAATGCCAGCGGCGGTGCAAATACTGCAAGAAGCACGGTCGCTGTGGTGCCCGCCACGAATGATCCGATCGCAGCCGTTGCAAGAGCTACCCCGGCACGGCCCTGGCGCGCCATCTGGTGACCATCGAGAGCGGTGACGACCGATGCCGATTCTCCGGGCAGATTGAGCAGGATCGATGTCGTTGATCCACCATACTGGGCGCCGTAATAGATCCCTGAAAGCATGATGAGTGCCGTTTCCGCCGGAAGACCAAAGGTCAGTGGTAACAGCATGGCAATGGTAGGAACCGGACCCAGACCGGGCAGGACGCCGATCAGGGTGCCCAGAAGCACGCCAATGAAACAATAGATGAGATTTTGAAGACTGAAGGCGGTATCGAGCCCGATCTGCAGGTTTGCAAGCATATCCATCGCCGTATCCTTACTTGAACCAGGCGCCGACAATGGGAATCGGCAGACCGAGACCGACGACGAACACAAGCGTTGAAAAGACCGAAATCGCTGTGGCTACGATCACAACGTGAGACAGCCGGTAGTGCGGGGTTGAAACCGATGCGACACAAACGGCGACAAAGGATGCAGCAAGCATGCCTGCCGGGCGCACGAGAAGCGCGAAAGCCAGAGTGGCCGCAGGAATGAGGATGACACCACGCCAGTTGATGACACCTATCCTGTCTCCGGCTTGTGAAAATCCGGGGAGCGCTACGATTGCGCCGAGGAGGATCAGGATGATGGCAAGCACCACCGGAAAATAGCCGGCACCCATCCGCCTTGCCGTACCAAAGTCGTAACCCAGCCCGACCCACAGGAACCCAAGGCCCAGAATAACGAAAAGAAGGCCGCTCATAAGCGCCGAAGGGTCGCCTTTTCTTGGTTGTTCGTCGCGAGCCATGGCATTCGTTGCCCGCGATCCACTCACGTTTTCATGTGACATCGTTCTGGCCTCCCGTGCAGCCGAAAGTCGGTGAAGATGGTCAATGCAGCCGCGCGCGCGATGACAGCGTCACGGGGGCACCATCTCACCTTGTCTTATTTTGCTTTGATGCCCGCTTCGCCGACGAGCGTTTTCCAATCGGTCAGTTCGGTGGAGATCGTCTCACCGAGTTTGCCGGGCTTATCCTGCGTTACCGATGCGCCTTCGCCCACAAAACGCTTCTTGACCGTTTCGATCTCAAGAACCTCATTGATCGCCGCGTTCAGCTTCTCGACGATCGGCTCTGGCAGCCCGGCAGGTCCAACGATGCCCCACCAGGTCTCGACGTCAAAATTCTGGATGCCCGCTTCCTGTACGGTCGGGATGTCAGGAAACAGAGAGCTGCGCTCCGCGCCGGTCGTCGCAAGCAGTTTGACTTCACCGGCTTTCACCTGACCGAGCATGGTCGGCACCGTTGCAAAGAAGAGCTGCACAGAACCACCGACCAGATCGAGTGTCGCCGGTCCGCTCCCCTTATAGGGAATGTGAAGGATTTCGGTTCCGGTCATCTGGTTGAACAGTTCCCCGGAGAGATGGTTGATGCTTCCCGGACCGGCAGAGGCAAAGGCGTAATCATCGGGAACGTCTTTTGCCGCAGCGATCAATTCCTGAATTGTGTTGGGCGCAACGCCCTTGTTGACGACGACAAGCAGGGGACCGTGTCCCAACTGGGCAATGGGTGTGAAATCCTTGTTCACATCGTAGGGCACGGAACTGTCGACAGCCGCATGTGTGACGAATGTCGATGTCACGAAAAGCAGATTGTAGCCATCGGGGTCGCTTTCCGCGACGCGCGAAGCGCCTATGGCACCACCGCCGCCGCCAACATTTTCGATCACCACCGGTTTGCCGAGCTTCTTCTGAAGATGCGCGCCGATCTCACGCGCAATGCTATCCGTGCCGCCACCGGCCGCAAACGGAACCACGATCGTAATCGGTCGATCCGGATAGGTCTCGGCAATGGTCGTACGGGTGCCAAGCAGCGTCAGCACACTGGCTGAAAGAGCCATAGCCAGCAATGCCCGCCTTTGAAACCTTGTCTTGAATGTCATGTGTTTCTCCTCCACTCTGGCTGTCGTGCCTGAACTCCTCTTCAGGCACGCTCACATGTTTTATGAACGTTGCCTCAGATTTTGCTCGACGTTCCCGTATTGGCGAACCCGCTCGGCAAGTGCGCGACCAACTTGCGCGGTTCCCAGATTGCCGCCGATGTCCCGGGTGACTGTACGCTCGGCAACGGCCAGTCTTGCGGCATCCTCGATAGCGAGTGCTGCCTCTTCAAAGGCCGGAAGGTTCTTTTTACGGCCATACCAACCAAGCAGCAGTGCTGCCGAAAGGATGAGCGAATAAGGATTTGCAATATCACGACCGGCAATGTCGGGAGCCGACCCGTGAGAGGCCTGCGCCATCGCGAAATCACCTCCCGAGTTCAGCGAGCCGCCGAGGCCAAGGCTGCCGGAAAGCTCCGCCGTCAAGTCGGAGAGAATGTCGCCAAACATGTTGGTGGTGATGATCACGTCAAATGCCGATGCACGTCTGACGACATGTGCCATCATCGCGTCAACGATGATATCATCGACCGCAACCTCGGGGAATTCGGCTGCGACCTTGCGGCATTCGCCCAGAAACAGCTCTCCGTCCCCGATTTTGAGCACATTCGCCTTGTGAACCAGGGTGACTTTGCGGTTGCGCTGCATCGCGAGCTCAAACCCGGCGCGCGCGATCCGCTCGCAGCATTTGCGCGTGATGCGCCGCATCGACATTGCAACATCGGGCGTGACGAGTATTTCGCCGGACCCCTGTTCCATGTTGCGATCCGAATAGAAACCTTCGGTATTTTCTCTTACGATCACGAGGTCGAAATCACCGACCGGACCGGGAAAACCCTCATAGGTCCGCGACGGTCTTATATTGGCAAAGAGATCGAGATTCTTGCGCAGGAACTTCGAGGGATTAATTTCTCCCTTTGCTTCATCCTTGAAATCGAAAGTCGCCGTAGGGCCAAGCACAATCCCGTCGGCCGCACGTGCCTTGACAAGAATCTCGTCGCGGATCGTCGTGGAGTATTTCTGATAGCTCGCATGGCCAACCAGATCATATTGCAGTTCGAGCGACAAGCCGAAGCGTTGCGAAGCGGCCTCAAGCACGTCCACTGTGGCCGTGGTGATTTCCGGGCCGATACCATCGCCCGGCAGTACAAGTATCTGCATGAAAAATTTCCTCCGAGCCCATAGGCTCAAACTCCCTGTTTGGATACACTAGGATACAGAAAGCCGTATGTCAACGAATGTATACGATTGGATACAATAGCAATGAGTAAAGCAATACGAGAAAATCCCGCCGATATCAGCGAGGACACCTATGGCCGGTTGAAGGAGGCAATCCGCGAGGGAATATTCAAGGTTGGCGACCGGCTTACGGAAACGGACGTCGCCGAACGTCTCGGCGTTTCCAGAACGCCCGTCCGCGAAGCCATTCATCGTCTGGAAGCCGAGGGGATGCTGACTTACAAGCCGCGCCGCGGAATCACGGTGACCAAACCCGACCAGCTTATGGTGATGGAACTATATGTGATGCGTGAAGCTCTGGAAGGCACTGCCGCGCGCCTTGCGGCGCAGCATGCTTCCGATCTCGAAATTGAGGCACTGGCGGAACTGATCGAAAGCGAGGCTGCTCATTTTGGCGCGGGAGCGCAACTTTCCCGTATCAATACCAGGATCCACCGCGTCATTCATATGGCTGCGCATAACCGGTATCTGTTGCGCAATTTGTCGAGCCTGACAGACACCATGTCGTTGCTACCGACAATGCTGGCGGATGAGGGACGAGCACGCGAGGCGCATGCCGAGCATGTTCGAATTATCCAGGCAATACAGGCGAGAAATCCGGAGCAAGCCGAACATGCGGCAAAAGCACATATGAAGTCTGCAATGAATCATCGTTTGAAATGGCTGATCTGGAAAGATGAGACCGAGACAAACCCAGAGGCATAAGGTCTGTATGCCATTCGATAGGTGGTTCATCTTTCCATCTTGTCCGATCAGTCATCCGGCAGATTGGAGATAATCGCGTTCGTCATCTGGGTCGTGGTCGCGGTTCCCTGGATATCTGCCGTGCGCGAGCGGGGATCGGCAAGTGCAGACGTGATGGCTCTTTCCATAATGCGGGCCGTTTCGACAGCTTCAGGAATATTGCGATTGTGTCCCAGCCATTCCACCATCATGCGACCGGACTCGATCATGGCGAAGGGATTGGCGATATTTTGCCCCGCGATATCGGGCGCAGATCCATGGGTTGCCTGCGCCATGGCGATTGCACCTTCACCGATGCAAAGCCCCGGAGCCATTCCGAGACCACCGACGAGCCCCGCTGCCTCGTCAGTGAGAATATCGCCGAACATATTGGTGGTGACGATGACGTCGAAGTTCTGCGGATCGCGAATAAGGCGCATCGCCATCGTGTCAACGATGACCTCGTTGACGCTCACATCTGGAAATTCATCGGCAAGTTTGAGGCACTCCTCGACAAACATGCCGCAGCCGAGTTTGAAAACGGTATTTTTATGAACGATCGTCAGTTTTTTCTTGCGGTGCTGCGCGATCTGAAAGGCAGCACGCGCCACTCTGGACGATCCTGTCCGCGTGATGACCCGCACCGAGATCGTCGTATCTTCTGTCGGGCGGAATTCGCCGGAACCCGCAACAACATTACGGTCTGGCTGAAAGCCTTCATTGTTTTCGCGTATGATAACGAGGTCTATATCATCACGAATTGCGCCCAGTCCCGGATATGAACGGGTCGGGCGAACATTTGCAAACAGATTGAAGCGTTTGCGCAATATCGGATGCGGATTGATTGCACCGGATACCTTTGGATAGGCCTGATGACCAATCGGTCCGAGGACGAACCCATCAAGGGCTGTCAGGGCCTCGATTGTCCCTTCAGGAAATGTCGAGCCAAGGCTATCCAACGCTACACGTCCGATTGGCATCGGTTTCCAGTCGATGCGCAGTCCCGTTTTCTCTGCCGCAGCCTTGATGACCGCTACAGTTGCCGGAACGATCTCGTGACCGATATCGTCTCCATTGAGGATGCCGAGAGAGAGATGAAACTTCATGAGATGTCTTTCTTTATACAATCAAACGACGCTTAACCGTGCGAGCGTGGAAATGTCAGCCAGGCTTTCGACGCGCCATGCCGCATCCAAAAGCGCCGCAGTCGGCTGCTGTCCGAGAATGGGGTCGGATTGCTGGGTGAATTTCTGCGAGATCTGTTTATCAGATAGGGGTTTCGACAGGCTGCCGATGGCGTGTTCTATGTGCATTTCAGCTGTGGAGCCGTCAGTGAAGGTGACCAGAATATCGACAGCATCCTCATCTATGCTCGTATCGGCATGGGCGAAAACCTTGTCGCGCAACGCAATGATTTCGCTGTCGCGCACGATCTCATCCGTAAACGCGCTTGGTGAACCGTCTCCGCGCAGGAGTGCCGTCGCCGCAGCATGATAGACGCTGAATTTGCCTTCAAGGCCTGTCGCCGGTGTCCGTTTCCCAGTCAACTCCAGCACGAGAGGATGCGTCTTCAATTCCACCGACTGAATGGAATAAACCCGCGTTCCAAGACGTTCGCGCAATTGCTGGCAACCATCAATCGTGGGATGGATAACAATGCCGCAGGCGAACGGCTTATAGCTGTTCAGTGCGCTCTCCCACCGCTCGCCCAGCCCATCGACAATCTCACGATAATCCTGCTTTGTGGACATGACATTGGCAAAGCCGCGCGGCGCTTCGATGGCGCGTTCGGAACTGTCGAAATCAGCCGCAGCCAGAAATGCCGCCATCGCGCCGTTCTGTGCTGCACGGCCCGGATGAAAACTCTTGCACATGGTGCCGAACATTTCTCGCAACCCTGATGATTGGGTGGCCGCGATGCCGAACGCCCACGTCATCTGTCTTGCATCAAGCCCCAGAAGCTTGCCTGTTGCCGCAGCGGCACCGAAAACGCCGGTCGTTCCGGTGATGTGCCATCCCCGGTCGTAATGGTCCGGATAGACACTGTTGCCGATCCTGCATTCCACCTCAAGGCCGGTGATAAAAGCCGTGAGGAAATCTGCACCGCTTATATTGCGCGTTTCACCAACCGCAAGAATTGCCGATGCCACGGGACCAGCCGGATGGATGATGGTTTTCAGATGCGTATCGTCATAATCAAGCACGTGGGAGGAAATGCCATTGATAAGAGCGGCGTGTAATTCATCAAGACGCATGTTGCGTGCGATGACCTGCGCGCGCGGTTGCCCGGAAAAAGGGCCTACGGCGGCAAGCGCCCGGTCAACAGTCTCATGGTTGCTGCCGCCGACAGCGCAGCCGAGCCAATTGACAAGGCTGCGCACGCCTTCGGTTCGGACTTTTTCGGGAATTGCATTTCCCGTCAGGCCAACTGTCCATTCGGACAGTTTTCGCGTTACAGCTATTTCCATCATTATGCTCTTTCCTGCTATTTCTGATTGGGAAGGGTTATAAATTTCTCGATTTCATGCGCTGCGAACACCATTCAAAAAAGCGATAGGTAAGCGGAAGCATGATCATCACAGTGGCGATGCGCATCATCTGAAAGGCTGTCACGGTGGCAGCATCAAGATGCAATGCCGCTGCTGTCAGAGACATTTCAGTGACACCAGCAGGCGCGACGGCAAGGAGCGCGGTGTTGAATGGAAGGTCTGAAATGTATGAAAGGCCGAGGGCGATAAGACTTGCGAAAGCCACAAGCATCGCGGTTGTGCCAAAGGCTGAGAGTGTCACACGCGGCAATCGCGACATGGTTGCGCGGCGAAAACGACACCCGATCCAGATGCCGATCACGATCTGTGCGGCGACCAGCAACATATAAGGAATATGCGCCGTAACAAACCCGTTGCTTGCCGCAACCCCGCCGATAGCGGCTGGTATGAGCAGCCACAGATTGGGTATATCCAGTGAGCGCAGCAAAAAGGTCACTATTCCGGCAAGAAGCAGCAACACTATCACCGAGAGACCATGCTCACCCGTCATGATCGCTGTCCCCGTTATGGGGCCTTCCATACCAGCATAGGTGGCGATAAGCGGCGTGACCATGACGATGCTGGTCACGCGGATGAGATGGACAACCGACACGACCTCCGTATTCGCCTGATGCTTGTGCGCGACGACGGCCA
Organism: Rhizobiaceae bacterium; assembly: GCA_032057925.1. Classification (GTDB taxonomy): domain Bacteria; phylum Pseudomonadota; class Alphaproteobacteria; order Rhizobiales; family Rhizobiaceae; genus Brucella. The sequence continues at coordinate 7,946 of DAMCEK010000005.1, read as the reverse complement.
TCTCTGCCAAACCGGCCGCTGACGTGGCAAAGAACGCCGTCTTGCGATCAATGTGTCCAAAGCGTGCAAGCAGAAAGGCAGCGAATATTGTTGCCGCAATTGTCAGGAAAGTGGCACCAAGCATGAGAGGAAGCAAACTGCTCATGGCGACGACCACCTCCGGCAGAAAGCGTAGCCCGATGGATACGCCAATGACCGCCTGTGCTGCTTCTCTTGTGAAGGGTATGGTCTGCGACGCTAAACCGGCAAGGCTTGCTCCAGCCACCATAATCAGTGGCCCGAGCAGAAAGGGAAGCGGCATGCCGACAAACCGGGCGACAATCGCACCGGCTGTACCGATGCCGAGTGTCGCAGACATTTGAAAGAACCGGTTTGCCGTCATGCTGTGCTCCCGCTCCCGATCTGGCTTCTGAAGAGGGCTGTCAGGCAGCGGAGATTAACAGGCTTGAAAGCCGGTCGAGATTTTTGAGATTTTCGATATGGCGAACCAGTTCCACAATTTCATCCGCCCGCTCGCGGCCCATGCCGGCGAATTCGACATTCTCCCTAAACTTGCCCGCGACCTCGTCATAGCTCATGGGGAAGGCTGGCGACCCCTTGCCGAAATCTGCACGACCGGAAATCTTGCGCCCATCCTTGAGCTCGATGTCGATCAGCGTGGTCATCAGGTGATAGCCCGCAGCTTCGGCGTCGTCGTCTATGACAAAATCCACTTTCTCAATCATGGCTTTGACGTCTGGACGATTTACGACATCGTCGGTGAATTCGCTCAAGCCAGCACGACGTTCCAGAAGTAGAATTGCCATGCAGAATTCCATGGAAAATTTCGCCTGCAACTCATCCTTCGGCCGATGATGGATAAGAGCATTCGGCATATTGGAATTGGTGCCGACGCGTACACGCCTAACGTCTTCGGGCTTAATGTCGTGCTCTGCGATCAACCGCAGCATTTCGGTCATGCCTGGATGCGTGAGCGAGCCGGAAGGATGCGGTTTTATGGAGACGCCGGGGTCTGCAAATGTCCAAGGCGCACCGAGCTTGTCATAAATTGCATTAACGTCATAACCACCACCGGCCGCGCTGAAGAAACCGCGGGGTGCTTCCAGAATTTCTGCTGCTGCCGTCCAGCCATAGGAAGCAAATTGTGCAGCCGCAACTCCGCTTTCGGAAGCGCGTCCGGCATGGAAAGGCTTCGTCATGGTGCCGAAATTTTCGCGCAGACCCGCCGACTGGCTTCCGGCGATCGAAAGGGCGCGTTGCGTTGTCTCTTGGTCAAAGCCAAGAAGCCTTGAGGCTGCAGCTGCGGCCGCAAAGGTGCCGCAGGTCGCGGTGGCGTGAAAGCCGGTCTGATAATGACGCGGATTAATCGCCTCGGCGATCTTGCATTCCACCTCAATACCGAGATGATAGGCAAACATGAAATTAAGCCCATTTGCCTTGACCAGTTCCGATATTGCAAAGGCGGCGGGCAGGGCAGGCGCTGTCGGGTGCGTCAGCAAGCCGTAGACCCGATCCTTCGCCACGGCGAGCTGTGTATCGTCGTAGTCATCTGCATGAATTCCCACGCCGTTTGCGAAAGCTGCAAAACGAGGCGCAACTTTACGTCCGCCGCCAATGACGGTTGCCGCACCCTCACTAAGTCCGAGGTCGCTGAGATGTTGACGCACAAGTTCACCGCTCTTGGCGACCGAACCGGATAGGGCAAGACCCAAACCATCGAGAATCGACTTCTTACCGATCTCCACCACTTCCGCAGTTAGGTCTTCTGGCCGTGTGTCAACGATGAAGTTGGCTACATATCGGGTGAGTTCAACGTCAAGTTTAGCGGTGTGGTTCATAGATTATCTCCCAGACTGGTGTTACAGGGCGATAAGTGCAATGTTATCTGTAAATTGTCAACAGTCTTCTATTTTATGCGGAAATATGCATTTGACAGAGCGCTTGGTCATCCATCTTTAACGTAATTATTGTTGACTGTTGACAATAAATGCTTTTGTTTAAACGTGATCGTGAATGGGAAATTGGTCGATGCAGATGAAATATTTCAAGAACCGCGTGGCGCTGGTAACCGGTGCATCTCGCAATATCGGACGATCAATCGCTCTGGGATTGGGAGCGTTGGGCGCCTCTGTCATGGTACATGCACACAAAAATCGCGATGATGCAGAGGACGTGGCGGCAGCCATACGAAACGCAGGGGGCAACGCGGAGATTTTTCTTGGCAATCTGGCAGATCCCGCAGTGCCGGAGCAACTGGTCCAGGAGACGCTTGCACGCTTTGGGGCGCTCGATACGGTGGTTGCAAATGCTGCGGTGCGACCGCACGCTGCATTGTCAGAAGTGTCATACGAGGATTGGCGTCATGTCATGTCAATCGCTCTCGATAGCGTCTTTCTGCTGGCCAAAGCCTCGGCAGATTTTCTGGCACTCAGCGATCGTGGTGCCTTTATCTCGATTGGGGGGCTAACGGGGCATACGGGGGCAAAAAACAGAATCCATGTCATAACTGCAAAGGCAGGTTTGTCGGGCCTCACCAAAGGACTGGCACACGAACTGGGAAGCTCCGGCGTAACGGTTAATTGCGTCGCACCTGGCCTTATAGAAACCACTCGTGCAGGCGAAGCGCCAGCCCATCATTCTGATCGTCACAGCCTTCTAAGGCATCTGGGCAGCGCAGATGATGTTGCTGGCGCGGTCATCAGTTTGGCGGGTCCTCACATGCGCTATGTGACGGGTCAGACGATTCACGTTAACGGCGGCGTTTACATGTCCTAAAATTGTTAACAGTAATTTGTTGACAATTTTAGACGTGGCGCGTAGCGTGGCTTCAATCAAAAATGCCCAGGGGAGGAGTGATGTCGTTTTTAGAATTGGCTGGTCTCGAAAAAAGATACGGGGCACTGACTGTCGTAAAGGGTGTCAATCTTGCTGTTGAAAAGGGGCAGCTGATTTGTTTGTTGGGCCCGTCTGGATGTGGGAAGACGACGACACTCCGTCTTATTGCGGGTTTTGCCGATGCCAATGGCGGCGAGATACGTGTGGGTGGAAAAACCGTTTCGTCAGCTGCCACGACCGTGCCGCCCGAAGCACGCAACATGTCGATGATCTTCCAAAGTTATGCACTTTGGCCGCATATGACGGTTTTCCAGAATGTAGCTTACGGACTAAAGCTGCGGAAGTTGACGTCGGAGCAGATTTCGACCCGGGTTCGGGAAATTCTGAGCGTAACAAAGTTGCTTCCACTTGCGGAGCGCTATCCGGGGGAACTCTCCGGTGGCCAGCAACAACGTGTGTCATTGGCACGCGCACTCGTCATAAAGCCGGAAATACTGCTTCTTGATGAACCATTGTCCAATCTGGACGCCAATCTGCGGGAGGAAATGCGCTTCGAAATCCGCAGGTTGCACGACGAATTTCGTTATACAACCGTTTACGTCACGCATGATCAGTCTGAAGCTATGACGACAGCGGATGTGATTGTGGTCATGAATGACGGCCTGATCGAACAGGCCGGTTCACCGGAAGATATTTATGCTCGCCCTGAATCGGAATTTGTCGCTCGTTTCATTGGTGGAACGAATATCCTGAATGGCGAACGTCTATCGGACGACGCTGTGCGGTGCGATGGAGATTTCGTGCTGGCTTGTGGCAGCGGTAAAGTCGCATCGTCGGGGAGAGCGATTGTTTCAGTACGCCATCATGATATCGAGATAAGTGACACGAAGCGCTGGGATAAAAACTGTGTCTCCGGTCGTGTTGTCCGCCAGATCTATCTTGGTTCCCACCGTGACTATCTGGTTTCCATTCCGGGCGGTGAAACAATACGCGCCGTGGCACCCGTCAGCATAGAATTGCCCGTCGACTCTGAAGCCTGGCTTTATTTTCCGCCGGAGAGCTGCCGAGCGCTTGCCAGATAAAATCCATCGAAATTCAACTTGCGGAAGGGAGGAATCTGCAAATGTGGAATAAGGTGTTTATGACAGCCGCAGTAATTGCCGGAATGGCGACTGCTTCAATCGCGAGGGCTGAAGCGCCCGCGCCCTACACAATAACGCCGGAGCTTGAGGAGGCGGCAAAGGCAGAAGGCAAGGTTGTTTTTTATACGGCAACCGATGTGGCGGTGGCCGAAAAGCTCGCCGAACTTTTCAAAAAGACTTATTCTGGTATCGATGTCCAGGTTGAGCGTGCCGGATCGGAACGTGTCTTCCAGCGGATCGGACAAGAGATCTCATCCGGGATCAACAATGCCGACGTAATCGAGACGTCCGATGCCGTTCATTTCGCTTATTTCAAACGACAAGGCTGGCTTGAGCAGGCGGTACCTCAGGAGGTCGCGGACAAATGGCCCTCCGAGGAACGCGATGCTGATGGTTATTTTGCAGCCTATCGCGCACATCTTTCGGTGCTGGCGTATCGGACCGATCTGTTGAACGAGGCCGATGTGCCCAAGACATGGACTGATCTTCTGGACGCTAAATATAAAGGCAAGATGGTCAAGGCACATCCAGGCTATAGCGGTACCGTGATGACGGCAACCTATGTCCTGAGTGAACTTCTTGGCTGGGACTATTTCGAGAAGCTGGGGCAACAAGGTGTTATGCAGGTCCAATCTTCGACCGAACCACCTAAAAAACTTGCACAGGGAGAACGCCCGCTCGAGATAGACGGGAACGAATATAATATCTTTCGTTTGCAGGAAGAAGGCGTTCCAATCCAGATCGTCTACCCTGCAGAAGGTACGCCACTCGTCGTCGGCAATGGTGCTGTGCTTGCGAAAGCCCCTAATCCCAATGCTGCAAAACTTTTCTATGCCTTTCTTTTTTCAAAGGAAGCACAGCAGCTCAACAGTGATTTCGGTGGTCTGCGGTCCTTTCATCCCGACGTCGTTGAAAAGGCCGAGCGTACGCCTCTCTCGCAAATCAAGCTTTTACATTCTGACTCCGAAAAGCTCGAGCCGCTGATCCAGGAGATCAAGACGCATTACGAGCGCTATTTCGGCACTTGAGTGAGGACAGGATATGAGTGTTTCTGTTGTTGAAGGTCGGCGCTTTAGTGTCGACCTGTCGGTTCCAATCTTCCTCATCCTTGGCCTGCTGCTGGGGGTGCTGGTTATCCTGCCTCTGTTCTGGATTATTTATTACAGCTTTAGCAATGATAGCGGTGTGGGTTTCACACTCGCAAACTTCACAGCACTCGTCACGGACCGGACCTTGTTGCGTGCTTATGGCATTGCTATCGGGATGGCGTTTGCTGTTGGCGTCCTGTCCTGTCTAGTCGCAACGCCGATGGCATGGCTCGTCGCACGGACGGATTTGCCCGGTCGGCGGTTCTTTCGTATTCTGATAACGGCGTCGTTTGTCACGCCGCCTTTCCTCGGCGCGATAGCCTATGAAATCCTTGCAGCACCCAACAGCGGCATCATAAACGTTGCCTTTCGGTCTTTGTTCGGTTTGGGTTCATCGGCGGTACTGGTGAATATCTATACCTTCACCGGACTTATTTTCGCGATCGCCTGTTTCACCTTTCCTTATGTATTCACACTGGTGGCGAATGCGCTGGATAAAGTTCCATCAGATCTGGAGGATGCCTCGTCCATTCTGGGCGGCGGCTCGCTGACTACGCTTAGAAAAGTGACGTTTCCGCTGGTATTACCTGCAATGCTTGCAGGCACTCTGATCGCCATTCTGCAATCGCTGACAATGTTTGGTTCACCGGCTATCATTGCCTTGCCAGCCGGTTTTCATGTCATCACAACCAAAATCTGGAGCTTGTTCCAGTTTCCACCAAGGCTTGGTCTGGCCGCTGCCGCTGCCATTCCGCTACTCATTATAACTGTTCTTCTCCTGCGTGCGCAAAAGACCATACTCGGGCGCAAAGGCTACACAGTTTTGGGAGGGAAAAGCGGTACACCACGCATCAATGAACTGGGAAACTGGAAATGGCCCGCTATGGCGTTTGTACTGGCGGTGCTGTCTCTGACAATTTTTATGCCTTATGCAGCGATTTTGAAAACGGCGTTCACCAATACTGCGGGTGATCCTATAAATCTGCAAACCCTGACATTGCGGCATTGGAATTTCGTACTTTTTGAATTTTCCGCAACACAGCTCGCACTGCGCAACACATTTCTGCTCGGCATCCTGACCGCAACAATCGTTACAATCATAGCATTGATTACGGCTTATCTTGTGACGCGCCGTTCCGTTACAGGAGCCAGTTATCTAGGCGTGCTGGCGACTGCACCTGTCGCCATTCCAGGCATCGTTCTGGGTGTTGGTCTTTTCCTGAGCTATGCCAATCCCACATTTCAGCTCTATGGTACGATCTGGATTCTTCTGATTGCTTTCATGACAATCGAATTGCCAGCTGGATACCAGCAGATGTCATCATCCTTTGCGGGAGTGCATCCGGAACTGGAGGAGGCAGGCAGGATCATGGGAGCCTCGCGCCTGCGCACATTGTGGGATATCACAGCACCCTTGCTGCGTACCAGTGTCGTCGCGGCATGGTGTTTTGTTTTTGTCGGTACGATCCGTGAACTCTCGGCGACGATCCTGCTGACGACAGCCAATACCAAGCTTGTCTCGGTAATTATCTACGATCTCAATGAAAGCGGCGATCTTGGTGCCATCTGTGTTCTGGGTATCTTGCTTCTGGTTGCATCGTTTGCAGTGGTCTATATTGCAAACAAAGTGCCAGTTCTCGGTGGCTCCCAGATGAATGCCAGAGGATGACCTTCAAACCTTTATACGGCAAAAGGATATATGGCAAAAGGAGATTGCTGCTGCTATGGCAACATTCAAAAAAGGTAGCGCTTCGGCGCTGCCTTGAGATCTTAGAGCGCGTTTCGATCTGATTGAATGAGATCGGCGCTCTAATTATTTGATTTGACGCGCATCTTTTCCGAAAACCGTTTAATATTTTCGGGATGCGCTCTAATGCTAACGGAAGTGACCTTGACATGTCAAAAATGCCAGAGCACCCTCAAAGCCTTGCCGCGATTGATTTCCTTCGCACGCGCTCATTGAGCAATGTTGTTCAGGCAGAAATCGAACGCATGATCATTGATGGCGAGCTGAAGCCGAATGAGCGCGTGAATGAAAACGGGCTTTCCCAGCGCCTCGGCGTGAGCCGTGGTCCAATCCGCGAAGCCTGTAGTGCGCTCGCAGCGATGGGTTTGATAGAGATCGTCCCAAACCGGGGTTTTTTCATCAAGGCACTTACCAATGAGGAGGCGCTTGATCTCTCGCAAGCCCGGGCTGGCGTCTTCGGCTGTATGGTCATGCTTCTTGCCGAGCGGATTACCGATGAGCAGCTTACAATATTGGAGGGGTTGCTGAGCCGGATGGATGACGTGGTAAAGACCGGCGATGTCCATATTTATTATCCGATTAATCTGGAATTCCATGGGCAGCTTGCCAAGATGGCCGGTAATAATCGCCTTGAATCGATCTATCAGAATTTTGTGCGTGAGTTACACATTCAGCGCTATCGTGCACTTGCAAATCCTGACGTTCTGTCGATTTCGAACAAGGAGCACCGGGCGATTTACGATGCGCTTAAAGAGCGCGATCCCATGAAAGCGTTCGTTGCAGCGAGAAGCCATATTTTGAATGGTATCGTGCGCACTCACAAGGCAGGCGAGCCAACTATATAGATGCGTTTTTGGAAGACGGTTTTAGAGAAAAGCAAAGCGGCTATGCCAATGGCATAGCCGCTTTTTTAATTCGCTTATTTTTTGCTTTACCTTACAGAGGGATAAGCACGCCGGGCCGCACCGGTATAGAGTTGACGCGGGCGGCCAATGCGCTGCTGCGGGTCTTCCACCATCTCCTTCCAGTGCGCGACCCAGCCCACCGTGCGGGCGAGAGCGAACAGAACCGTGAACATCTCGGTCGGGAAGCCGAGCGCCTTCAGCGTAATGCCCGAATAGAAATCGATATTCG
>DAMCEK010000004.1:87279-496621 GCA_032057925.1 Rhizobiaceae bacterium | reverse complement strand
TCGTCAGGCTCATAACCTGAAGGCCGCAGGTTCAAATCCTGCCCCCGCAACCATCGATCCCTGCGATTGAACTAAGCCCTTGCCATGCAAGGGCTTTTTTGCATTTTGGCCGTCTTTTGCGCGGCCCAGAAGTTCGTCCAGAAGCGCCTTCTCCTCAAGGAAGGCCGGGTTCTTCTTGCCAGACGCAAAAGTCAGGATCGCTGCCAGGTCGCCGCGCAGCACGATCACCAGTTCATCATTGTTCGGAACCAGTTCGATGCGACTGACGAGCGAGCGCAGCCGTTCGGCAGCCTTTGCCCGCGTCGCTTCATTGTGAAGCTGATCGTGCAGTGCTTCGATCTGTTGATGATAGATTTTGGCCATGCTTGGATGCAGAAGGGCAGGCGGCTCTTCCGCGCCGTCGAGAAGGGCTTTGAGTACCTTCTTGCGCGTTTCCAGTTTCGTGCCACGTTCTTTCACCATTTCCACGGTCAGCGCCTCTTTGAGGTAAAGGTCGAGAATCCTTTCAAGTTCGTGGTCAATCTTCTTGATCTCGGTTTCTGCTGCTTCAATGGAAACGCGCGAGGCGATCCGGGCCTTGTTTACTTCCCGCGTAAATTCCTCGCAGAAATCGTTGAACAGTTCCGGCTCCATGAGATGCCTGTCGAGGCCATTCAATACCGAGGCTTCAAGCGTATCGCGCCGGATGTTGAGCCGATTGTTACAGGTGCCCTTGTTTCGAGCATTGGTGCAGCCCAGCAAATCCTTGGAAATCATCGAGTAGCCGCCACCGCAGCAGCCGCACTTGATCAGCCCTGTGAAAAGATGCTTTGGCCGTCGTTTCTCGCACAGGAAGTTCTCGGACGTATCTGACCAAGGATCGTGCGCGAGTTTCTGTTGCCGTTCTTTTACCGCATCCCAGATGTATTGATCTATGATCCGGAGATCAGGAACGTCCTGAATGACCCATTCGCTTTCCGGGTTCGGGCGCGATACGCGCTTACCGGTATCGGGGTCTTTAATATAGCGCAGCCGGTTCCAGACCAGCTTGCCGATATAAAGCTCATTGTTGAGGATGCCGGTCCCGCGCTTCGGGTTGCCGTGAATGGTGGACGGCCCCCATTCGCTGCCTTGCGGCCCTGGCACGCCTTCGCTGTTCAGTGCCATCGCGATTGCGCGTGATGACTTACCTTCAAGGTAGTCCGAGAAGATGCGGCGCACGACATTCGCTTCGGCCTCGTTGATTGTGCGTTCGCCGCGGCTGGCTTCTCCGGCCTGATCGAACTGGCGTACAACATCATAGCCGTAGCAAAGCCCACCGCCTGATTTGCCGTCCTCGATCCGGCCGCGCAGGCCGCGCCGCGTCTTGTCGGCAAGGTCTTTGATGTAAAGCGCGCCCATCGTGCCCTTCAGACCGATATGCAGCTCGCTCACTTCACCTTCCGAGAGCGTGACGATGCTGACGCCAGCGAAGCGCATCCGCTTGTAGAGACCGGCAATGTCTTCCTGATCGCGGGAAAGCCGGTCGAGCGATTCCGTGAGGATCACGTCGAAGCAGCGCTTCAATCCATCGGCTATCAGTTCCTGCACACCGGGCCGCAGCAGCGACGAGCCTGAAATCGCCCGGTCGGTATAGCTGTCAACGACGGTCCAGCCCTCACGCTCGGCGCGGGCGCGGCAAATGCGAAGCTGATCCTCAATGGATGCGTCGCGCTGATTGTCGGAGGAATAACGGGCGTAGAGCGCAGCTCTCATGAGACGGCCTCCCTATTTGCGGAGGCGGTTTTGGGTGGAGCGCTCCTGTTCGGCTTCAATGAATTGGCGAGCGGCTTCGCGGGCGAGCATTCGGACGAACTCCCGAAGGCGCGGATCAGGCTTCGACGGATTGTAGGTCGGCATAGTGTCGGATGGCACGAGGACCACCCGAACCTTGCTTGCCGTTGTCCCGTTCCGTTTTGCCACGACACGATCTCCGCCGGTGAACGGACCATTCCGCTCCGGGCAAAGACTGGGCTGGAAACCAGCCAATGTGAATGCGAAATCGCGGGCATTTAAGCGACCTCCGTCATAGAGCGTCGTCGTTCACCGTATGGCTTCGTAGTCAATCGCGGATCATGCGGCGTGAACGGGAGCGTTTGCGTAAGAATACATGAATTTTATGAGGAGTGAATCCTCACAGATGAAATAAGTGTAAAAGGCTGAATAACATGATATTAAAAGTCATCTTTTTTCCGGGCGATGCGTTTCATGCAACAAGCGATAAATGACGATCAGTTTTTGGAAATCGCACGCCGATGGGGATATCGGGGGACGGTTTCGGTCTCTTCTGATGGAAGCGGTATGGCGCCGTTTGTTGGGACAGTCCAAGATCGTCGCTTGTCGAGCGGGTTTCAGGTCTGCACCGCTGAGATGCTTTCGCTACGTTCGAGCGTACGTACGGGAACGGTTGATCGGTCAGTCATGCTGATATGTTCGGTTTCGGGCAACCGAGTTTCGTATGCGCTGGACAATGGGCGGTCTTTTTCCGTGGAACCCGGAAGTCTGGCATTTCTGACTGCTTCCGACGCGCTTTCGCTTGTAACATCAACGCAGCAAGGCGAGCGAAGCGGCCTACTCGTCGTTCAGGCCGATCCGTCCGCAATCATGGACGCTGACCTGGCAACCGAACTGGATCGTCGCGTGCGATGTACGGATATAGTGACAGGATTGGCGGCGCAGCGCACGTTGACTCTCGCCGGGCGTTTGTTCGGTGATATACGAACATCGCTTGCGGACAAGCTCATTGCAGAGAGCTGTGCTCTGGAGATTTTCGCGCAGCTTATCGAGGGCGAGGCTTGGCACGGCGAAAAATCCGCACGCGGAGATCATGCAAGGATAAGACGTGTCTGCGAATATCTGGAAGCCAATCTAGCCAAGGAGCACCATTTGCATTTACTTGCGCGTGAGGCTGGTATGAGTTTGTCCTCCTTTAAAACGAAATTTCATGAAGTAACCGGCCAAACGGTTTTCGCGTATCTTACAGAGAAGAGACTGGAGAGAGCCCGCTTCGGGATCGAACAGGAAGGCTGGAGCGTCATCGAAGCCGCCTGGTTTAGCGGATACCGCCATCCGACCAATTTTTCGGCGGCATTCCGCCGCTATTTCGGTTTCAGTCCGAAGATGTCCAAGCGACACTGATCAAGCCACCCTGATCAAGGGCACTGGCTTTTCACATTGTTTTTTTGGCTTTTTGCATCTGTCCTACGTGTTGTTTCCACCGACCTAAAAAGACTACCAGAATACTCATGAAATTGCTTTTTTCGGGGATCCTCATGGGTGTTCAGTTCGTCAATCCAATACGTCATGCCAGTCGCTGGCTTGTTTCTACGCTTATGGGATCCGTGGCGACTATAGCCATCTGTGCGTCCGTATCTCCGGTTTTCGCGCAGAGCGCCCAGAAAGTGACAACTGAAGCGACAACTCAGGTTGAGAAAGGTACGATTGTCCTTAAACCGATCACGGTAACGGCACGCCGGGATGCGGAAGACGCGGCAAGTGTTCCGGTCAGCATCGGGCTTGCAGATCAGAGCACGGTTTCGTTTGAAAATCCGTCCAATGCCGCTATCGATGTATCGCGCAGCATTCCCAACTATAGCGTCAACGATGTGGGCAATCCGCTATTTGCCTTCGGTGCCATTCGCGGTGTCGGCACGCTCAGTTTCCCGATGAATCCCTTCGATTCGACGATCAGCTATGCCCAGAACGGCACGCCGATTTCCATGTATGCCGGAAGCCAGCAATATCTCGATGTGACGCGTGTGGAAGTCATGCGCGGGCCGCAGAACGTGCTTTTCGGCAGAGCCTCACAAGGTGGCACGGTGAATATCGTGACGGGCGAGCCGGACGGAACGCGTGATTTCAGAATTCGCGGTGAGATCGGGACCAACAGTGAATATCTCACCGATTTCATTGCCGGTGGCACGATCATCCCGGATGTACTCAACGGCCGTGGTGCGATCCGGTTTACCGGGGGCAACGGCGAAGTGAAGAACCTGACTGACGGTTCCGATCTGCCGGACCGCCAGATCGGGGCTGCCCGTGGCTCATTACGCTGGTTTGCCGGGGAGAATACGACGATCACCGCAAGGGGTTATTTCGAACGTGATGATCGCGATACGTTCAATTACATCCTGCGCGGCGGTTCCGATTATCCTGCTGTGATGCTGGATAAACCATTAGAGTTCGATCGCAATCTGGCGATCGGCAGTATCGACATCAAGCATGAATTCGACAGTTTCGATCTGACCGGCACGATCAGCTACCAGAATATCGTCTCGCATATGGATTCCGACAATACGGATGGTCTGCTCTATGGTCCGATGTTCGGCATGCCGGCCTCGGCCTTTTCATCCTCGACATGCAGCGATTGCACGCAATATCGTTTTGAAGAGCGCGCCTGGTCGGGCGAATTGCGGGCTTCATCGAAGGAAGATGCCGATTATCGCTGGACCGGCGGTGTTAGCTTCTATGATTCCCGTTTCCACCATCATGGTACAAACACCAATTCTTACGGCGTCACACAGAATGGTCTGTATGATTCCAAACTCAATCTTCAGGATTACTCAGTCTTTGGCGAGATCGACATTCCTCTTTCGGAAACAGTTTTTGTCACGCCCGGCCTCCGCGCAGGCTATGAAAAGGTTTCGCGCGACGGCTATTATATTTCCAATGGTACGCCGGGAACGGTTGCTTCTTTCACCGAAAGCGGAGACGTCGATGAAAGCTATATTGCAGGTGGTCTGACGCTCAGCTTCAAGCCGGACGACAATCAACTCTATTACGCATCCATCAAGCGCGGCCATTCCGGGCCCGGATTCCCCTATTTCAATATCGATGCCGTGTACGGAAGGGCCGCATCCTCCTATCCGTCTTCCTCGAACTGGACATACGAGATTGGAGCGCGCCGCACTGTTCTCGACGGTCGTGTGACGCTTGAAGGTTCCGTCTTTTACAATGACGTCAAGGATGGTCATCTGAACTATTTCGACCTGACAGCAAGTCAGTATGCAATTGCGGCCTTGAATTATCGCACATACGGCTTTGAAGCCGGTGCGCGTACCGAGATCGCCGAGGGTCTGGAACTGCATGGTAACGTTGGGTATACGCGTGCCGAGTTTGTCGATGTCGCATCCGGTAGCGCCTCGGGGGCATTCGAGGGTGGTAGATTGCCGGGTGTGCCGGAGTGGTCTGGTTCCATCGGTCTGACGCATCATCTGGCTCTCGATAATTATGGACTGGATGGGGAGCTCGTTTCCTCCGCTGAATTCCAGTTTACGGCCGGAAGACGGCCTGCGGATATTGCCAACAGTTTCGATCTGAAAAACTATCGCGTGGTCAATGCGCGGATCGGCTGGGAAAAGGACAATTTCAGCATTTATGCATTCGGGCGCAATATTTTCGATGACAAGATTGAAGTTGCAGGAACCGCCTATACATCGACGGTGCTGGCAGTGACGCCCGGCCTTGGTCGCGTGATCGGCGCCGGTGTTGAAGTCAAGTTCTGACGGCATTCACCATGCGCTTTGCAATCATTCTCGTTCTGGCGTGTCAGCCTTATTTCGCGGTATCCTTCCTTTATGGTGCCGTTCCGTCGGTGTTGCGTCAGAACGGGGCGTCCCTTGAGACGGTCGGCCTTTTTGGCCTCGTATTTTTTGCTTTCACCGTCAATTTCCTCTGGGCTCCCATCGTCGATCGATGGGCACCCTTTGGCCTGAAGCGTCGGCGCTTCTGGCTGTTTACCACGCAACTTTCCTGCATTCTGTTGTTTGGATTTCTTGCCTCGCTCGATCCCGCCACCGACCTCGTTTCCATATTGGTGACAGGTATGGCGCTGGCGGCGTTTGCAGCAACCCAGCGCTCGGTCATTCTTGGTTTTTCCGCCGATGTTCTCAAGGATGCGGAAAAGCCATGGGGCGCAACCGCTTTCGGCTGGGGTACGGCTGTTGGCAATATCATCGGTGGTGCACTGGGACTATGGCTGGTTGATCGCTTTGGCTGGAGCGTTTCAATTAGCATTCTGGCCACTGGCATGTTGGTCGCGACACCCCTGCTTGTGTGGGCGAAAGAGTCATCGCAAAAGACGGCCTCTCGCCCTGGAGGACTGCGTATCATAGCCGACCGGCGGGCATGGATCGTGGTTGCAGCACTGGCACCGGCCACATTAGGTCTTGCGATTGCGTTTGCGATGACGCAGCCGCGTCTGGTGGATATCGGTTTTGACCTGACCTCCATCGGAGCAGTTGCAGCCATCGGCAATCTGGTTGCGGCCAGTTTTGCGGGCCCGCTGGCAGGCTGGCTTGCGACACAACTGCCGCTTTCGCGGCTCATGACAGGGGGCACGGCTGTGATCGCACTTGCTCTTCTGCTCCTGCTTGTTCTCAAGTATCTGGCGGGCGAATGGGTTGGCGCCCTTGTTTCGGTCATCGTCGTCTTTTCCGCGATCTGCGCTCTCGGTATCTTTTCCAATACCATATTCCTCAAAATCGCAGGTGAGGGTGATGCCGCCGCAACCGAAGTCACGTTTCTGTCCGCCGTCATGTCGGTCGTGGCGCTCGCCGGGTTCATGGCGAGCGGTTTCATTGCAACATGGTCGGGATATGGCACGACATTGATGATCGCTGCCATCGGTGGTGCGTTGACGGCTTTGCTGTTCACGCTACGCCCATCGCGTAACGCGGTCGCTTTTGACGGTGAGCACAGATGAGTGCGACCGGCGATGTTCCGAAACGTCCAGATTACCTTGCGAGCCTGCGGCTGCTTTCCAGGCAGATGCGTGAACGAAAAGGCAAATTCATATGCGTCCTGCTGGCAGCAACAGCTTCGGCATTTCTCGAACTGGTGCCTATCTGGTCGGTCTGTCAATTGATCACGGCATTCATTATGGGGCAGGCCGAGCCTTTCCTGTTTTTCTTCCATGCCACCCTTTCGGCTGCGGCGATCGTGTTTGGCTATGGCCTGTTTGCCTGTTCGACCATTCTCGCCCATATAGTAACTTTCGACGCCATTCATGGTTTGCGCCTCGAACTCTCCAGTCATCTCACGCGCCTGCCGCTCGGTTTTTTCGCCTCACGATCCAGCACTGACGCCAAGCGCCTGATCGTGGATGAGCCGGAAAAGCTCGAATCCATCTTCGCCCATGGCCTGCCGGACGGAATCAGTGCCTTGTCGACATGGATCGCCGTTTCAATATGGCTGTTTGTGGCCGACTGGCGCATGGCGCTGGCCGCCATTTTCGTGGCGCCGCTTTCCTTCCTTCTGCTTGGCCGCGCCATGACAGTCAGTGGTGCCCTTGCAGGAAATTACCAAGAGGCGGCTGCGCGGATGAATGCTCAAATCGCCGATTATGTAGCCGGAATGCCGGTGCTTAAAATCTTTAATCGCACGGGTTCAGCGCTTAGCGGTGCGGCGAAGGCGATTGATGATTATGCACGTATACAAACAGATATGACCCGGCTTTATCTTCCCTTTGGCGGACCTTTTTTTACGCTCATCCTCACCAATATCGTTTTCATCCTGCCTGTCGGACTATTATTGCTGCAGAGGGACGAGACCGACCTTTCCACGCTTGTTTTGTTCCTGATCCTTGGAGCGAATTACAGCCAGCCGCTTCTTAAACTGTTCAATCAGTTCCATCATCTTGCGCATCTTAGCATGGGATCGGCTCATGTTGCCGATGTGCTGCGGCAGGCTCCGCAAGCAGATACGGGCTTGTTTCTTCCGCTGGCAAATCATGATGTCTGCTTTGAGAATGTAGACTTCTCCTATGGCGAGCGGAATGTTTTGCAGAATATCCGTTTCACGGCCAGATCATGCGAAATGACCGCGCTGGTCGGCCCATCGGGCGCTGGAAAAAGCACATTGGCCGGTCTTGTGGCGCGTTTTCGGGATGTGTCGGCCGGCCGCATCACCATCGGCGGCGTCGATGTGCGCGACATGGCTATCGAACAATTGATGCAGACGGTGGCTTTCGTCTTTCAGGATACGTTTCTGTTTTCCGACACGATAGACGCAAATCTGCGCATGGGCAGGCCTGATGCTACGCAGGCCGAGCTTGAAACCGCCGCCCGCGCTGCCCGTGCGCATGATTTCATTATGACTTTGCCAGATGGATATGCGACGCGTATCGGCACCGGCGGTATGCAGCTATCCGGCGGCGAACGGCAGAGACTAGCCATTGCCCGGGCTATGTTGAAGGACGCTCCCATCGTGGTGCTGGACGAAGCCACCGCCATGACCGATCCTGATAATGAAGCCGCAATCCAGCAGGCGATCCACGCGATGATCCGCAACAAGACGCTTATCGTTGTCGCTCATCGCTTGCATACCGTCATGCATGCGCAGCAGATCGTCGTTGTTTCGTCCGGCCACGTGGTTGAAACAGGACGGCATGAACAATTGCTTCTCCGCGATGGCCTCTATGCAGCGCTCTGGCACAGTTATGACAAGGCGCGGACATGAAGAACAGTATATCGCGGGCTAGCCAGCCTCTCTCCGACCTCGCCAGCCTGAGACGCGTATGGGCAATTGCAGGCAAGCATAGAAGATCCGTTATCCTCGGACTGATTTTCCGCTTCGGCCAATCGTCATGCCTCGGTTTGGCCTATGCCGTGGCCGTTCATGTGGTGACCGAACTGGCAGGGGCGCGGTTTCCCGACAATGCATGGATTTTGCATGTCGTCTTGGTTCTTGCGGTTTCTCTCGTGGGGCAGTTGATCTTCGGTTATCTGGCCATGCGCTCCTGCTGGTTTGCCAGTTTTGCCATCGGCCGCGACCTGCGGCTTGCGCTTCTCGATCATATGCGACTTCTGCCGCCGGGTCTTCATCTTGAGCATGGGCGCGGCGATGTTCTCTCCACGCTGACAAGTGACACGCAATTTATCGAGAGCTTCTTTTCCGATGGATTGCCGCGTATCGCCCAGGCACTTGGCCTACCTCTGACACTCATCTTGTTCTTTGCGTTTCAGGCGCCTCTTCTGGCTGCTGCTGCCTCTGTTTCCATTTGTGTGGGGTTGCCAGTCTTTCTTTGGTCGAGCCGCGCACTTGCCCGTCAGGCGGTCGAAAGACAGGACAAGCAGGCAGCCACATCCGAAAGCATGATCGAATTTGCACGTGGCATGCCGGTCATCCGCTCGTTCAACCGCATGGAAAGCGGCCAGAAGCGTTTCAATGAAGCGGTGACGGCGTTTCGAGATATTTCCATTCGCATGGTAAGACAGCTTGCGGTGCCCATGGTTGCATTTGGGGCAATTGTCGTTCTGGGTGCGCCGATCATCATGGCGTCATCCGGTGTGTTTATCGCTCATGCAATGCTTGACAGGGATATCATCCTGTCAGTTCTCGTCCTTGTCTTTTCGTTCTACACACCGTTGCTCGGTCTCGTGGCGGTGATGGAACATGTTCGCATCGCGGATGCATCGCTGGCTCGAATCCACCGCATTCTGGACAGTCGTCCGCTGCCGGTTTTGCCAAATTCGGCAAAGCCCTCGGGAACGACAATTTCATTCGAGAATGTTTGCTTTTCTTATGATGGACTGACGAAAGTACTCAACGATATCACTGTTAACATCCCCGAACGGACAATGACGGCGGTAGTCGGTGCTTCCGGCTCCGGCAAGAGCACGCTCCTTAGTCTCATGGTGCGTTTCTTCGATCCGACGCAAGGCATCATCCGGGTCGGTGGCATGGATATTCGCAGCCTGTCGGAGGAGCAACTGTCCGATCTCGTAACAATGGTGTTTCAGGACGTCTATCTCTTTTCGGGCACGATCATTGAGAATATTGCGCTGGCCCGTCCCAATGCCACACAGATCGAAATCGAAACTGCGGCAAAGCGGGCTCATGCGCATGAATTTATCATCGCTCTTCCGAATGGTTATGAAACGCAGGTCGGGGAAGGCGGCGCTTCTCTTTCCGGCGGCGAAAGACAGCGTATTTCCATTGCAAGGGCGTTGCTGAAAGATGCGCCAATCGTGCTACTGGATGAGGCGACGTCGGCGATCGACCCGCTGACAGAGCGCGATCTGCAAAAAGCAGTCGCAAATCTCACCACTGACCGGACGGTAATTGTTATCGCACATAAGCTATCGACTATTTCCCAGGCCGACCAGATATTGGTTCTGGACAAGGGGCATATCGTGGAGAAGGGGACGCATACTCAACTCCGCGCTCTCAAAGGGGTTTATAGCAAGTTTCTCACGGCCCGTACCCTGGCAGAGGCGTGGAAAATATAGGGTGGCGTAGCGTCACGAGACTGACGCCCGCAAAGCTGCATCTAGCGATCTGCGCCCATTGCCAGCAAGCCAAGACGCAAAAGTCAGCAGATCAGGGTTGATTTCGTGCATGAGTTTCAGATCGACATGTTCTGCAAGCGGACCGTTTTCCAGGCTCTTTGCCATATGCGCGAGATCAAAGTTTGCAGCGAGAACGTCTTCAGGAAACCGTTCATAGGTTACCGGGCGACCGGCTGCTTCACTGAGGGCGATCCCAAGCTGGCGCCCGGTCAGGCGGTCGCTTGCGATCTTGAGCGTTGCGCCGCCAAAACGGGGTTTGTCGGCTAGCACGGCTGCAACGAACCTGCCGATGTCTTCCACGGCGGTGAGCTGAATAGAGTTATCCGGACGGATGAGGGAAACCAGACGGCCCTCATCCAGTCCGAAACCGGGGCGTAAAAGCATTTCCATGAAAATCATCGGTCGGATGATGGTGGTCGTCATGTCGAGCTGTCGAACATGGGCTTCGATACGGGGCTTGGTGTCGAAACGCGGAACGCCTGTCAGTTCATTCCCTACGCTGGCACCCGATGAATAAACAAAATGATTGATGCCGGTTTCAGCAGCGATATCTGCAATTGAAATGCCATGACGAATTTCGTCTTCGGCGGGCAGGTTGGCTGGCAGTACGCTGAAGACACCATAGGCGTCTTTCATCGCCGAGCGGATCACATTGACCTCTTCATATGAACCCTGCACAAGCTCCACGCCTGCATTCCGTAATTGCAGAGATGCAGCTTTGCTGGAATCCTGAACGAGAGCGTGAACGGGCCATCCCGCCTTCAACAAGGCTTTGGCGACAGATCCTCCCTGTCTGCCGGTAGCGCCGAAAACCAGAATGGGTTGCTTGCTATTGGTCATTTGAAACCCTCGCGTTAATCAAGAGCCATCCATATATACGAATAAAGTTCAGCCGGAAGACGGCACATTTTTCAGCGTCAGGAACAAGGATGATACCTTTGAACGAAGAGATCGATGCCGGTACAGCGCGCGGATCAGAGAGCGACAGGCAATT
Organism: Rhizobiaceae bacterium; assembly: GCA_032057925.1. Classification (GTDB taxonomy): domain Bacteria; phylum Pseudomonadota; class Alphaproteobacteria; order Rhizobiales; family Rhizobiaceae; genus Brucella. The sequence continues at coordinate 485,320 of DAMCEK010000004.1, read as the reverse complement.
CAGGCCCATTCCGTCAAACGGGGTCTGCAGCCTGCTGAGTGACAAATGGACTGTGCCGGTTCTTTGGCGTCTTTCTCTCGCTGAGGATCATAGGCTCCGCTTTTCAGGATTGAGAAAAGAGGTCGGTGAAATCAGCCAGCGCATGCTGACGCTCACGCTGCGCAATCTCGAGCGTGACGGATTCGTCACACGCCACTATTTCCCTGCAGTGCCGCCACGGGTCGAGTATGAGCTGACGGATATCGGCCACGGAGCCTTGCAAGCCCTTCAAGGGTTCAACTTCTGGGTTCACGACAATCTGGGTGCCATTAAGGCGCACCGACATGCTTACGATCAGGCGGAGTTGTAAATCCAAATTCCCGGGACGAGTTCAGAGGCTCGGAGGCCGCTCCAGATTAGCAATGATTGGCTAAGACCAATTTTAGGGGCGGAAGCTGTCGGACCGGTAAGCGCGCAATTGTAGACATTACGGTACAATTTACACGCACTCCAAAGCTGTCATTCTGCTTTTTTTTGCTGCGAACGACCATGATGGGGTGGGAAGCGGTCTAACAGGATTCGCGCGACTGCGCCGCGAAAGCCGCCGTTCGCGCGGTCAGTAAACTTCGAAATAACGAGCCCCGCACTAGCCGGGACGGCCTCAAGGCTGACAAACGACCGCCCCGGTCGCGCCGACTTCTGCTCGAAGCTTACTACCCGCCTATCCGCATTCCTGGGAGACTTATATCGAATGCTCCCGAATCAGCGTAGTCTTGCAGACAAATACTTCACGGGGGCTCAATGGAATTTGCTGGTTTACCTTCAGTATCGAATAAGAAGCTTGCTCTATTCCTCGACGGAACGTGGAATGCGGTCGGCACTAATACAAATGTATGGCGTCTTCGTTCGCTTTGCGCAGACAAGGACCTCCAAGGGCATCAACAGCTTCGCTATTATGACACTGGCGTCAACGGGGTAATTGGCGGCGGATGGGGCAAGGGCCTGACTGAGAATGTGCAGGAAGCTTACAACTGGCTCGTCGAAAATTACGAGGATGGCGATCAAATCTTTATCTTCGGGTTCAGTCGTGGAGCCCATACGGCACGGAGCCTCGCTGGCTTTATTTCCATTTGTGGACTTCTTAAGCCGGGTGGAGCACTGGGTGTAGACCAGCTATACGACCGGTACCGCAACGATGACGATCGCACGATTTACAAACTTTCGACGTTTGATACCGAAAGCATGACGCTTGAGGAGCGCTGGATGCTGAAGTACTCGCGACCGGTGGCGATTGAAATGGTGGGGGTCTGGGATACAGTTGGTGCACTAGGTGTTCCGGCTTTCAGTCTCTCGGGTATCAGCACTTCAACACTTAAGTTTCATCATACGGGTCTCCGTAAACCGGTCAGGCACGGATTTCACGCACTCGCAATTGATGAACACCGAGCAAAATTTGCGCCAACACCCTGGACAATTCGAACGAAGGCTGGCGCCGCAACGACAGCTCCGATGAGGCCAATTGAGAGCGTCGAACAGCGCTGGTTCGTAGGTGCTCATGCAAACGTTGGCGGTGGTTGCTTCAACGATACCTTGGCGCAGATACCACTGCGTTGGATGATGGAAAAGGCTGCAAAGCTTGGACTAGCTTTCCGTAACGAGCTTGAACTAGATGGAGATGAACATCGAGGCGCGATCTCGGACTCCTACCTAGAGTTCCTCAGAGGTACCTATTCCTGGGTGAGCAAGAGAGACTACCGACTTATTGGGCGAGAACCATTTGTCGGATCTACTGGAACTCATGTGAGGGTCAATGAGACAATCGATGTTTCAGTTTTCGCAAGATGGCGGGATGATAGTAACTACCGCCCCCCAAATCTAATAGAGTGGGGAAATCGCATAGGCATCAATCCAGGGAACATTTCAAATTCGGTTACGGCGAACTCGGCCTCTGTTGTTGCGTAGTGATAAAAGGCTTTGCAATTCCTTTCCGTCCGGCGATGGAAAAGGTGGTAGTTTCGCGCCTTCATGTTGATCGTTAATACAGCATTCGTGAACGCGTGCAAGCAGTCAGACCGCTTACCGGTTCTGGAAAGTGCCCCTTTTCGGCCGTTCACACCGCTTGTTGAAGTTCCTGAAAGCCGCCTTTCCATGGGTAAAAAGAAATGTCCGATAAAATCGAAAACCAATCATAGAGCGAGACAATCAGTAAAGGAAACACGACAAGAAGCTGAAGTTGAGCGATTGGAATTTGCTATTCTTTCGAGCAGAGGAAACAAAGATGAATCGATTCCCTACGCCGTCTGAAATGATGCGGGTCAGACGTCCGTATCTTTATTCGGACAGCGAATGCACTGACGCCTATAGGCTGAGCGAATCCGAGTTGAGCCACCATCTCGACACGCTCACCGATCGCAACCAGCATAAGGAATTCGAAGTCTTTTGTCGCAAATTGAGCGAACGGGAACTTTGCCCCAATTTGCGCCCCCAAACAGGGCCGGAAGGCGGGGGAGATGGCAAGGTGGACACCGAGACCTACCCGGTTGATGAGCGAATTTCAGAGCGCTGGTATGTTGGCGACGGGAAAAGCGGCACGGAGCGCTGGGGATTTGCATTCAGTGCAAAGAAAACCTGGTCCGATAAGGTACGATCCGATATCAAAGGGATTGTTGGAACAAAGCGTGGCTATGACCGGATCATCTTCTTTACAAGCCGCCCGGCACGACAGCGTGATCGTCTCCGCATAGAAGACGAATTACAGCAGGAATATGGCGTCAAGGTTACGATTCTCGATCGGGAGTGGATCATTGATCGCGTATTTTCACACGGTCATAAAGACCTCGCTTATGAATATCTAAAGGTTGGGCAACACGAACCCGACAAGGTCAAGCTCGGACCGAGAGATTTCAAGCGCCAGCAGGCACTGGATGAATTGGAAGCCGGGCTGAAAAAGCCGAGTTCAACAGCTCAAGAGCAGACGCAGGCAGTCTCCGATACATTTGAAGCTGCACGGCTTTCGAGAGAACTCGAAAGGCCTCGCTTCGAAACGGAAGGCCGTTTTAAGCGGGCAATTGACCACGCAAAGAAATACGGAGCGAGCTATCAGCATCTACGCGCCGTATACGAATATGCTTGGACGGCGTTTTGGTGGTTCGATGATATCGAGACCGTGCAGGATCAATACGAAAAGGTCGAGGCCATTGCCTTCAAGAGCGGGCACGCCTTCCATATCAGCAAAGTGTGCAATCTCCATCAGCTTTTGGTGGGTCGGGTGTTCCAAGGACACGAGACTCCCGAAGAATTATCCTTTGCAGACAGGTCAAAACGGCTGAAGGAAAAGCTCTTAGAGCTGGCTGCCGATAAATCCCGACCCAGCAATGCGTTGCATGCGGAGACACTACTTGTTTTTCACCGCATGAGTGAAATGTCGCTTTCCGGAAAGCGGGAAAATCTGGACGAAATTTGGCAGGCTCTCTGCGGGATTATTGATAGAGCGGCGGGCTTGGGGGAGTTTCCGGCTGATATGCTAGAAACCATGGTCGAGGCAATCGGCGAAAGCGCGCCCGATAGTCAAGTTTTTGATACCCTGGTCGAAAAACTTGCGGAATTCATGGCCGAGCGCAGCAAGGAGATTAAGGCCGGAAGCCTTTATTTGCAGCAAGGTGAACGCAAGCTCGATGCTGAAAAGCCTATCGACGGCATAAAATGGCTTGGCCGTGCCGTCGTACATCTTTCGAAAGACGAAAGCAGGGAGGATCAAGCCAAGGCACTTTACTACCTAGCTGTGGGCTATCGCGGAGCCGGTCTTCGTTGGGCGGCCCGCGCTACTGCGTTGGCATCAATCATCCAGTATCTGGCGCTGTCAGAAACTGAGGGCGATTTGCGGGTTGAAACGATCCCGGCGCTGAATCTGTTCGCAATGGTGTCTTTGCAGCTAGGCCACGTCGTGGATGTGCTTAGCGCCATTCGGTTCCTACACGCTATCGGAAGCAATGCTCCGCTGGATGATGAAAGCGGGGAGAGGCTGAAGAACCAGATCGCCAAGTTTGATCAGTTGCTTGCTTGCCTGCTCATAATTCAGCCAACCGAAGAGATCCGCAGGCTGGAAAGCTTGCCGGACGTTCTGGATAGGCTGGCACTGTTTTCGGCGCGCTTGGCACTGCTTTATCGCCTCGGACACATTGATAAACTGAAGGCTGACGGTTCAATCCCCGAGAGGACGGACGATCACGAAATCCATGAAATGATGACGTTTCTGGCTTCGCAGCCTGCATGCGGCAGCCTCCCGAATAAAGTCATACTCTTTGATGAAGCGTTCAATGGCGTTCGAACCAGAATATTGGGCGTAGAGATTCAAATCGAGGCGTCGAACACGCTTGAAGGGGTCCTACAGGCTGAAACATATGCCGCAGCATTTGAGGGATTTGCTGCTACGCTGCTCAACGCCGGGGCATATCCGCATACGGAAAAGTTCACGGTTCGAATTCACCAACTCGACAACCTTCAGGAAGCAACGGTGGCCGAAGGCGACGATTCCATGATGGAGGTTTGTGTCCCGGGAGATTGGCAGCTTGCTGAAGTGAATAATGTCGGGAAGTACAACGAACACCTCATCTTCTCCTGCATCCATGCTTTGGCAAGCGTGGCCATGCTTCGCAATGCCGCCGAGACTATCGAAGAATTGTTAAGAACCGAGAACGTCTTCGAGCGAGCTACGTTGTTTTGCCGAGCCGGTATTTCTAGAAATAGGGTGTTCGGCACTCATGCGGGCCGTATTTCCGATTGGGATGACTGCATCAATCAGAACTTTCCAATGGCACCGAATGCACCTGCGAGCCCAACGGCAATAGAACTACCGCCGCCCCCAGAGGACGATGATGAAGAGATGCCGCAGGCTTTCGGTGAAGTTCGCAGCCACGATCATGTTCTCGTTCGAGCAATCGTCAATCCACGGCTTTGGAACGCTGCCGAGTGGAAAGGTATGATGTACGGCGTGGCAAAGCCGGGCCAGCCTCCGTTTCTGGGCTTGATGTTCGCAAATGCATCAAAGGGCGAAGCGGTTTTCAAGGAGTGGCTCGCCCGCTTCGGCAGCGATGACACCCAAGATGAGATTTATTTTTCGGTCATCAAAGGCATAGATCGCCAAAACCCGTTTCATTATCGAGGGCACATTACACAGGACTTCGGTACGCTGTCAGCAGAACCCGGAAAGGTATTCGTCAACACCTCTCGTATGAATACAATGACGGTGGGCGATCATCGGAACCTTGAAATGTTCTGCGAACACGTGAGGGCCTGTGGAGCTTATTTCCTCGTTCCCGTCTTTTTTGATACGTCCGGAATGCCTGAACTCCGCATGGAACTTGCCATCCTCAAGCGGAAATTCCATGTACGGGAAGCCTGGCAGATCGGCCCGCATGATGTCGATGCCATGGCTATAAGGCCGGACGACGACGTTATCGTACCGGAAGGGGAAGGCGCTCCACCTATCTACGAACTCGCCAGAATGCGTCAGGAACGACCTTAAGATGGGTGAGATTAAAGCTTCGCATCGTCGATGTCGGGGAAAGTGTAATGACAGCTATCTACCGCACTCTGCCAGCTAGCGGACCTTCAGCACACGGCCCCTTATTGGCCATTGTACAGCCAGATGACTTCGCCGGATAATTCGGGCATTATCCTTCCCATGTTCCGTGCATCTATCCTCTCGCCTTTTGTGTATTTGACTCCTGCGCTTGCGGAGCTGGATTTGGTGGGAAGTCCCCTTGCTATTAACGGGATGAAGCTTCTCGACTATAGTGAGAGAAACGGCGGCGTACCGTTGACGCAGTCGTTGGGGGCCTTCCGTCTAAAATGCGTTGAATGGGCCGCTCATGAATTCCAGTGGCCGGGATATGAACCAGAAATCCTCTATTCGGTGAACAAGGTTCTCAATGAACCGGATTTTCCCCCGCTTTCCATGCTGCACTGGGCGTTACAGGATCTTCGTATCATCCGTCACTATAAAGGTATGGCGCTGCTCACAAAGCGCGTAAGGTCGGTTTTAGGTAATCATGGTGAGCTGCAGGTTGTTCTAGCCGAATGGATACTGGCCGAACCGCTTCAGGACAATCTGTCGCCTGATGCGGCTGCGTTGTTCTGGGGGCTTAGGCATATGCTCGGCGTTATTTCGAACCGGTTAGGCGATTGGGTGACACTTGGCGCTTTCACGGAATGGGCCCTTCCTGTCGATCGTTTCCCGGTTGGGAGGCCGTTAGGACGTCGACACGAGGCAAGCTTCTTCATTGCGCGTAATTTTGTTCGGCCTTTGACCTGGCTGGGAGTGTTGGAAGAATCTCCTATGAACGCGCCTGGTACTTCAGTGATGGATCGGCAATTCCGCAAGACGATTATTTTCGACAGATTTTTCAGGATCACTCTTCCGACCGGGTTCACAACGGTCGTTGCCCATTGAGAGCCAGACGCTCCGGTTTCGGCTCCATTCAGGCTATTAGATACTAACTCTGCACGGAGCGCTTCGCGCGCATTGTGGTGATCGGCTGCGGCTGGCGCCTTGCTGATCCTGTAGGGGAAGCCAAGGAGCGTTGCCCCTTTCTCCCCTCAAACGCCGCCTGCGCATGGCAGGGCCGCCCGCTTCTCAGACCGGGCATATCCGTGATTCTTCCAATCCTTGCGAGCCGTCCCGCTCGCCGCGCAGCCCGGCCATGCTCGCCGGCATTTGTCCCCTCCCATCCCCAGGGCTCGCGCCCCCCCGGGAGGCATGTCGAGGACATGCCTCCGGCATTAACGGAAAAGGATTGGAACAATGGCAAGGACTGCGAAGAAGACGAAGGCCGTCACTGTTGCGACGGCGGAAAATACGGCGATGATTGCGGAAATCCGCAGCGTCGGGGACGTGGCGGCGGAAGTGGTGGTCGCATTGCCCGCGCCGGAGCCGGAAACCGTTATGACGGCGGAAGCCGAAACCGTGGCAGCGGAACCCGCGAACGCCCCGGAAGCGGAAACAGTCGTGGACCCCGCGACCGGCAGGGAAATATTCATTCCCCTCAACAAACTCAAGAGGTCGCCGCGCAATGCGCGCAAGACCTCGCACAGCCAAGACCATATCGAAGCGCTTGCTGCCAGTATCGCCGCGAAAGGGCTTTTCCAGAACCTTGTTGTAGAGCCGGAAGTCAATGAGGCTGGCGAAGCAACCGGTTTCTATTTCGTGACCATCGGAGAGGGGAGGCGGCTGGCGCAGCTTTTGCGCTTGAAGCGCAAGGAAATCAGAAAGACGGAACCAATTCGCTGCGTTCTCGATACCGTCAACGACCCGCAGGAAATCAGCCTTGACGAGAACGTGACGCGGGCGAACATGCACCCCGCCGATCAGTTCGAGGCGTTCCGCGAACTTGCAGACAATCGCGGTTGGGGAGCGGCGGAAATCGCTGCCCGCTTTGGTGTCTCCGAGCATGTCGTGAAGCAGCGGCTTCGCCTTGGCGCCGTCAGCCCCAAACTGATGCAGCTTTACCGTGATGAAATCCTGACACTGGACCAGTTGCAGACCTTCACGATCACCGACGACCATGCGCGGCAGGAACAGGTTTACGCCAATCTCGGTTATAATAGAGAGCCGTATGCCATCCGGCGCGATCTGACACGGACCCATGTACAGGCAAACGACCGCAAGGCCATCTTTGTCGGACCGGAAGCCTACACGGAAGCGGGCGGTTATATCGTCCGCGACCTGTTTAGCGAAGATCGCGGCGGCTATTATGACGATCCCGCACTGCTGGACAAGCTTGTTCTCGAAAAGCTGCAAGGGATTGCAGCCGATATTCAGGCGGAAGGCTGGAAATGGGCGGAAGCCTCTATTGATTTCCCCCATGCGCACGGCATGAGCCGTTTCTATCCGCATGCGCTCGAATTGTCGGAGGAAGACGAAGCAGCCTTTGTCGCAGCGCAGGAAGAGTTTGAGCGTCTGACAGCGGAATGGGAGAAGACGGAAGAAGACTTGCCCGCCGATGTTGATCAGCGTTTCGCAGAACTTGAAGCGGGCATGGAACGCATCGACGCCAAGCGGGAAGGATACGAGCCGGACCAGATCGCGCGAGGCGGCGTGTTCGTCACGCTGAACCATGACGGAACTGCCCGCATCGAACGCGGTTTTGTCCGACCCGAAGATGAGGAAAAGGAGCCGGAACCGGAGGGAGACAAGAACACGAAAGGCGACAGCGGAACCGTGATTGACGGCGTTCGCGTCAATGAGAACGGCGAAATCGTTGAAGACCCGTTCAGTCCGGACCCTGATAGCGACGGCAACGGCGATGACGAACTTGACGAGGAACCGGAAGGAGATACGAGCCAGCCGGTTTCCGATATTCTCACCCGCGACCTGACGGCGCACCGGACGCTTGGCCTTCGCCTTACGCTTGGAGAGCAGCCGGAAATCGCCTTGATCGCCGTCACCCATGCGCTTGCCGCGCAGACGTTCTATCTTGGCGCGAACGCTCACACTCTCGAAATCCGTCCGATCAAAGCGCACCTTGGCGACCACGCGGCGGGCATCGAGGATACGGCGGCGGCGAAGATGCTGGCGGATCGTCATGCGGGATGGGCTTGCGACATGCCGCAGAACGTGGCGAACCTTTGGGACTTCATTTCGGGTCTGGACCACGCAAGCGTCATGGCGTTGTTTGCGCATTGCGCTTCGCTCACCGTCAATGCTCTGAAACTGCCTTGGGAGCATAAGCGCCGCGCTTATGAAACCGCCGACAAGCTGGCGACTGCGCTTGCGCTGGACATGAGCCAGCATTGGGCGCCGACCGTCAGCAGGTATCTTGGCCGCGTCACCAAGGCCCATATCCTTGAGGCCGTCATGGTCGGGGCAGGATACGGAGCCGCTGAACGCATCAAGGACATGAAGAAGCAGGAAATGGCGGAAAGCGCCGAGCAGCTTCTGGCCGGAAGCGGATGGCTCCCGCAGCTTCTGCGCACTGAGCGGCCCGCATGGCTGGACGCCGAGCAGCAGGCGGAAGCCGAAACAGTTTCGAATGCGCCGGAACCGGAAGCATCGGAGCCTTCCGGACCCGATGCGGAGGAAGTCACGGAGACCGACACGGCAGGCTCTGCCGAGCCGGAGGAAGCGCCGTCCTTGGCTGACGTGCCGGACCCTGATGAGCCGCAGCCGAAGGAAACCGCCCCGGATATAGAAGACGCCGACGATGGCGCGGCCTTCTACGAAGCCGCCGAGTGAACCGCTATGGCCAGAACCGCCCACGTGGTTCCGGCCTTTTCCACATCGCAAGAGGATAGTTCCGGCCGCGCCGCAATCGGCGCGGTCGGGAACCTCGGCTGGATTGCAGGCACCACGACATAGAAAGGGAGACCCAACATGATCTTGCTGATTTCATTGTCTGTCATGATGATTTTCGCGATGTGTTCACTTGCCTATATGCTGGCGACCTATGCCGTGCCGTTCTTCTTCGCGGTCATGGCGACCCGCTTCGCCTTTGCAACCGGAACGGGCTACATCGGCGCGGGCATCGTCGGGCTATTTGCTGGCGTGGCTTCCTACGGTTTCCTTGCCTATCTCTATGCCACGCTGCGTTCGCCGGGATCGCGTCTGGCCATCGCCCTGATATTCGCGGTTCCCGCCGCTATTGCGGGCTTCGCTCTGGTGCATGGTGTCGCCCGCGAAGCCGTGCCGTCCGAAGTCTGGCAGAAAATCTTCTCGCTCATCGGCGGCGCGTTCGTCGGGCTGTCGGCGCTGGCAAGGCTGGCCGACCCGTCGATGTTTCTGGATAAGGAATAGGCTGGAAACAGGCGGGGACAGATCAATCGTATGCTTCTGCGTTCCAGCCAGTCCGACCGCAAAGGCCAGAATTTCGTCATTTGGCGAAACCTGCTTGATCGGGCGGCACGACCGCCAGAAATGGAAAGGGCGGCACAGATGCCGCCCTTTTTACATCGATGTTCTGCCCGATCAGGCCGCCTTACGGTCGCCGGAAAAATGGCCGCACCAGTCATTGGCCGTGACAACCGGCCACAGGCCACGCGCATTGGCTTCCGGTTGCGAAACCGGGGGATTGAAGCGGCAGAGACCGGCGCTCTCGGCAACCTTCTCCGTGTTGGCAATGTGATCTTCATAGAAAGAGCAAGCCTTGCAGGATGCGCCGTTCGACATGGGAATCTTCCTTTCGTTTGCTTCGTCGGTATCGGGCTTAACTTGAGCCTCGAATTCATAAATATTAGAACGATTCTAAAAAGACGGTTGGCCGTTTGCAAGTGCTTTTGTGGCGTGTGCGACAATTGTTCGGAATTGGGAGGGGCTTGCGTTCCAGTCTGGCGGGAATCTGCTCCAATATAAAATTGGACCGGAAGCAGGATTGGAAACCTGTCTGGTTTGAGAAGATCGAAATGAAGGATCAGGCTTGGGTGGTTCGAGATATGGGCGTTGCCCTGCGGGCCGGGCTGTCGGCTTCGCTGAAGCCCGCGAGGGCGGTCTTCACCCTTCGGGCTTCCATCCCTAACGCAAGGGATGGCGGCGGCGAGCATTCGCCCGGAGAAGCCCCGCTTCCGCAAGGCCGGACCAATGGCCTGTTCAGTCGATGACACAGCAACACGACCAGATCAGGGCCATATCCTCGCTATCCGCCCCGGCCATGCCCGCATGGAGCCGAACGAAGCGCAAAACAAGGAATCATCCAGCTTCACCGAGAGGCAGGGATTGCCCCGCGCTGGACAGGCAGGCTCCTTCCATACCGCCCCGACCCGGCGTCTCCAGCAAACAGCATGGGCGGAAGTCCGGCCCGTTTTCGGTTTCATCTCATGATGCCCGCGAGGGAACTTCACCGACTTGACGTTGAGGTTGAGGGCTTGCTTGCCGGGGAGCCAGCGAAACCGTTGTCGGCGTAGAAGAAAGTGCTGACCGATAGTAGCCATGCCCTGATTTCCTTTTTCCGCCGACCCGACCACGCCCATCGCGATCTCGATTGATCTGGTCTGACCGAAGACCGGCGACGCAAGCGCCGCCTCGATCTCAATCCTGCAACGTCCGGCGACAACTTTTTTCCGCCGCCCAACCACCCCATGCGGCTCGCCGCATGGGGACCCCGGCTTGGCTTTGCATCGCGAAACAAAAAAGCTGCCGCCGGCCGCCCTCCACTTCGTTCCGGCCCCAAGGGGTGCAGGCCGATCGTCCCCGGTCCATCGACCATCATCGAGACCGCGATGGGCGCGGCCCGATCAGCAGAAGGAAATCACGGCATGGCTACCATCGGCACTTTCTCCCGCACCGACAACGGCTTCGCTGGCTCGGTCAAGACCCTCAACCTCAACGTCAAGTCGGTGAAGTTCATCCCGGCCGAGGACGAAACCGAAAACGGGCCGGACTTCCGCGTGTTCGCCGGAGCCACCGAGTTCGGAGCGGCATGGAAGAAGCAGTCCGTCCAGGGCAACCCCTACCTCTCGGTGAAGCTGGACGATCCCTCGTTCCCCGCTCCGATCTATGCGAGCCTGGTGGCGACGGACAGCGAGGATATGGCCCTGATCTGGTCGCGCCGCCGCGCCACCAACTAAACAGGCCACCGGCTTGGCCCCGCGAAAGCGGGGCTTCGCCATGCTCATGCCCGCCGCCGCCATCAATCCATACGGAGCGCTGCGCGCCCTTTGTCCTGATCGGCTACGGCTGAAGCCTTACCGATCATGAGGGGAAGCCAAGGGGTCTTACCCCTTTCTCCCCTCAAGCGCCGCCTGCGCATGGCATGGCCGCCCGCTTCTCAAGACGGCTCACTGTTTGCATGGTCTTCATTTTCCAATCCGTCCCGCTTGCACGCAACCCGGCCATGCTCGCCGGCACTTGTCCCCTTCCATCCCCGCGCGCTCTCGCGCCCCCGGAAGGCATGTCGAGGGACATGCCTTCGGCAATTAAGGGAAAAAGAGGAGCAAGGACCATGAACATCATCACCAGCAGCCACAACAGCCAGCCAGTCAACAAAGGCTTCCGCGTGGATGTGTCGCGTGGAAGCCTCAACAGCCGCGTTTCGTCGGAATGGTTTTCGCGGCCGGACGATGAGCGCTTTCTTTCGCTCACCGAGCTTTACGACGCTGTGAAGACGCGGGCGGATCGCGCCACGGCCCGCACCGTCGAAAGCCGTGCCGTGCGCGTGGACGCCAGCCGCGACAATGCGGAAAGGCTTTCGCTTATCGTCCCGGGACAGGACGAACCGATTGCGCCGACGCATTGGAGTTTCGGCCAGCTTTGCAGCCTTGTCGGAGCGCCCGCAACCTATATGCGCCAGCTTCCCGCGCCGCTGGCAGGCATCAACCTACAGCACGGCTTGCTTTCGCATCGCGCCGAACTGGTCAAGACGCTGGAAACGGAAGATGGCCGCGTTGAATTGCGCGCCGTGACCGGCCCGGATTACGGCCGCATATGGGATCATGAGCTTGTCGCCGCTGTGATGAAGATCGCGGGCAATGGCATCGGCGATACCATGTGGAAGGTGCCGGGAACCTTGGATTGGGCGACCATGACCCACAATCCTTTCGTGGACGTCACCAAGGACAACACCACGCTTTACGCTTCGGATCGTGACGTCTTCCTGTTTTTGGTAGACGATGCGCACCCCATCGAAGCCGGACGCCTGCCGAACGGTGAGCCGGATTTGTATTTTCGCGGCTTCTATTGCTGGAATAGCGAAGTTGGTAGCAAGACGCTTGGCATCGCCTCTTTCTACCTTCGGGCGGTTTGCATGAATCGAAATTTGTGGGGCGTCGAAAATTTCGAGGAAATTACCATCCGCCACTCGAAGTTTGCGGCGCAGCGTTTCGCCCATGAAGCCGCGCCCGCGCTTCGCAGCTTCGCCAATTCCAGCCCCGCGCCCTTCATTGCCGGGATCAAGGCGGCGCGGGAAAGGATCGTCGCCCACAACGATGAGGACCGGGAAACCTTCCTTCGCCGTCGCGGTTTCAGCAAGGCGGAAACTGGCAAGATCATCGAAACCGTCTTGCAGGAGGAAGGCCGCCCGCCCGAAAGCATCTTCGATTTCGTGCAGGGCATGACGGCGCATGCCCGCACCAAGACCAATCAGGATACCCGGCTTGAATTGGAGGGGAAGGCGAAGACCTTGCTTGAACGGGCATCCTGATAGCCAAGGCCGCGCCGTCAGAAATGGCGGCGCGGTCTTGCCGCAGATTGCGCCGATCCTTTCCGCAAAGCCCGGTGTCAGCCACCGTCAAACCGGATCGCCGGCGTCCGCCCGTGGACGGCGCCGAGGCCGCTCGCCGGTCTGCGACCGGTGCGACCTGCAAAGTCGCACAAGTCTCTGTTTTACAGGAGGAATTCAGGAGATGACCTAACTGATAAAACCGGTTGTTCCATCAACCGTTCCCTATCCGGACATGCGGAGTTGGCAACGACTCGGTGTGAAGCTCCGGGGACAATGCAGCCACCGGATATCCGGTACACGGAGCCGCGAGGTGACGTGGAATCTGCCAGCACGAAGGCGGTGAGGCGCTAGGGACGAGCGGAAACGATCAACATATGTGAACCTCCGATAAACGCCGTGAGTCCGAACAAGCCAAACGTGCTGACAGGCTTGGACCAAAAGGTACGCAGCAAGGTGTGGTCTCCTCGGACGTGAGCCACCATGGACAAGATGCTGCCGGCGAACAGGAGGGATCCGACCCGCTCAGAGACTTATGCGGAACAGGGTAAGCCCGTAGCGCTGCCGGAAACGGCAGGCGAACCGTAAGGAACGCTATTGGCGCTGCGGGTAAAGGAAGGCGGAGAAAGCGAAAGCCCGGCTGTAATGGCCGGGATACGGGCTGCAACATCGCCCGACACGAAAGTGGGCAGACTTCCGTCGGGTCATTCATGGTGAGAGAACATGACAAATCGCTGGACGAGGAAAAGCAGATGACGGCCATCAATGTGAAAGCATCGACGGCCGGTGCGTCCTCGCACGAGGCACAGATGTGGGATCAGGTGAACTGGCCCCACCTTGAGACAATCGTGGAGCGACTTCAAGTACGTATCGCCAAGGCCACTCGCGAAGGCAGATGGGGCAAGGTAAATTCCCTGCAACGTCTGCTGACCCGCTCGCACAGCGGCAAAATGCTTGCTGTGAAGCGGGTGACGGAAAATCGTGGTAAGAACACGCCGGGAGTGGACAGAGCAGTCTGGTCAACCTCGGCGGCCAGATGGAAGGGAATGCTGACGTTACAGCACCGTGGTTATCGAACGATGCCGCTGCGCCGCGTCTACATCCCGAAAAGCAACGGCAAGAAGCGCCCGCTCGGGATTCCCTGCATGCGGTGCAGGGCAATGCAAGCCTTATGGAAACTTGCTCTGGAACCTGTTGCAGAGACCCGGGTGGACCCGAACTCCTATGGATTTCGGCCCGAACGCTCGACAGCCGACGCCATCGAACAATGCTTCAACACACTGACGAGACGGTTCTCGCCAGTGTGGATTCTGGAAGGTGATATCAAAAGCTGTTTCGACAGGATCAGCCATGATTACATTCTGGAGCGCATACCGATGGACAAGGGTGTCCTGCGAAAGTGGCTTCAAGCCGGATATATTGAAGAGGGAACCCTGTTCGAGACCACGGCGGGAACCCCGCAAGGGGGCGTCATTTCGCCGACAATCGCTAACATGGTGCTGGATGGGCTGGAGGCAGCGGTATTCGCAAGCGTGGGTTCGAGAGAACACGCGTGCCGAAAGGCCAAACTGCACATCATTCGCTATGCGGACGACTTTGTCGTCACCAGCGTTTCCACGGAAATACTGGAAAGCAAAGTTATCCCTGCGGTCAGAAAGTTTCTGGCCACTCGGGGACTGGAACTCTCGGAAGAGAAGACCAGGATCACGAACATAGCGGAGGGTTTCGACTTTCTGGGCCAGAATGTACGAAAGTACAACGGCAAACTCCTGATAAAGCCGTCGAAGAAAAGTGTTAAGTCGCTTCTCGATAAGGTCCGGAGAGTCATAAAAGGTAACGCCACGGCCACGCAGACGGCTTTGATACAGACACTGAACCCGCTCATTCGGGGATGGGCAATGTATCACCGCCACAGCGTGGCCAAGGCCACCTTCTCTTGGGTAGATCACCGCATCTGGCAGATGCTCTGGAGATGGGCATGCCGAAGGCACCCCAACAAAAGGGCACGATGGATCAGGTACAGGTACTTCCGGGTCAACGGAAACCGAAACTGGGATTTTGGCACAGCGGACGCCAAACGCAGGCTCTTCCGCACCTCAGAGGTCTCGATCAGGAGACACGTCAAAATCCGGGCTCCGGCTAACCCATTCGATCCGGCATGGAACGAGTACTTCGCTCATCGTCGAACCACGAAGGCTGCCGCCGAGTGGCCGGGTGCCATTGCATGGTGCTGAAGAATGGCTTGAGCCGGATGCGGGGCGATCCGCACGTCCGGTTCTTAGGGGGGCGGCGGGGCAGAAATGCCCCGCCGCTACCCGACGCTCGCAAGGACCACACACAGGTTTTTCAACCGGCCACTTTCCCTTTTCTGGAATCAATAGTATATTGGGTGGAAGTGCAATAGTCTGTCGGTGACAGCTTTCCCATGAGCTTACGGGAAAGAGTCGCCAGGAACCTGCGTCGGTTGAGACATGATCGATCCATGTCACAGGAAGAACTTGCCCATCGCGCCCAGCTCAACCGCAACTATGTCGGCATGCTTGAGCGTGAGGAATACGCTGTTTCCGTCGATACGCTCGAAAAGCTCGCCGCAGCACTCGACGTCGATCCGATCGAATTTTTCCGCACCGATCCCTGAGAGAGGCGGAAGGGCAGACCTATACTTTTTGCTAAGACGTTTCAGCAATAAGGTTATTCCGCAATTGCGGATATTACCGTCATGAAACTGTCGCCCTGCGAACGGATAAAATACTGGTCCGTTTTTAGCGTGGCTTTCGGCGAAGAGGCCCCATGAACAAGCCTTTGAGGGACGATGGACCACCCTTGACCGACAGGGTGAACGCTTATGACGAAGCCCATCTGGCAACTTATCTTCGTCTTCTGGATGCCGACGAGGAAGGCGCTGACTGGCGCGACGCCGTGCGCATCATCTTCGGTATCGATGTTGAAGCCGACCCGGAACGAGCCAGACGCATTCACGAAACGCACCTTGCCCGCGCTCGCTGGATGACCGAGATCGGCTATCGTCACCTTCTTGGAACACGCATGCAATAGTCGCTCCGCCCGGTTTCATTGGAGACTGTTTGTATTCCAATTATCTGCATTCCGGCTCCGGAAACTTCCCCAATACTCCGAACATCCCAAGGCTGAGTTTCCCAAGGGGAGTGGCATGGAAGCATTGCAGGACTGGACTTCGCCCCGGTTCGATGACGAGCTGGGCCATCTTGAGCGCGGTGGTGTGACCTTCGAATTTCTCCGCCGCAACAAGCGATACCGGAACGACTACAAGCAGGCGCTGTCCAGCGCCGCTCCCGACAAAAAGAAACAGGCTGAAGCCGCACAGCACTTGTGCCAACGCTGGGGTGTCACCTTTCCCGGTTGACCCATCTCACCCGGCCCCGGTGGCACGACCGTTCTGGCATCCGCGGATGTTTCCGGCAACCGTCATCATTGAACCTGCACCAGCAGGTTTCAACGGTTGCCCGTTGCTTGATCCGTTCGCCCCTGCCTTTGCAGGGCATATGGCGATGGACGGATTTCATGCCGTCGTCAGGGACAAATATGGCGATCATTATGTCTGGCTTCCGCAGGGGCAGCGGGTCATCAATGCCGTAATGTGGGTTCCGCCTGACGAGTATTACAATGAGCGGGAGCAATGCGTCAGGCGGTTTTACTGCTGGCTGGCCGGAAAGTCGTCCGGCCCATTGCCGCGCTGGTTACGCTTTTCCCGTTACCAGATACACAGGTTAAGTCTGATGCTGCGCGTATGGGATGGCGTTGAGGCGGGCGCATCGCGTCAGGAAATCGCCAGCATCCTGTTCAACGCCGAACTCGGCAAGCTGCGGTCCATCGACTGGAAAAACACCTCCGAACGAAGGCGCATTGCCCGGCTTTATGGCGCTGCTCAGGAACTGATCAACGACGGCTATCCGCGCCTGCTTTGCCCGTTCCAGAAATTTCCCGACAACCCCCGCGATAGCTGATCGCCGCCGTTGACCTCTGCCGTTCGTCGGCTTTGGTACGACCGGAATGGGGGGACATTTACGGGGGCAATAATTTTGTCACTCCGCCGGGCCGCATATTTTTCGTCATCTTCGCAACAGAACCGCCGTTCCGGTGGCAACTGCGATGGAGGCCCATATGCAACAGAAGACCGAAGAGAATTGGCCGCGTTTCGTTCGCACGGTGGAAGCTGCCCACCTTCTCGGCCTCTCTCCCCGGACGCTGGAAAAGCACCGTTGTGACGGAACCGGTCCGATCTATCGCAAGCTCGGCGGTCGTGTCGTCTACACCGTCACCGATCTTCAGGCATGGATTGATGCCGCTGCCCGACTATCGACGTCCGAAGCCGCACCACCCCGACTGTTGCAGGTGCTGGACACTGACCTTGCCGCTGATGCCGCGTGCTGACCGGACGCCGCCATGTCCTCGTACCGGGTATATCAAGGTCAGCAGCTTGAATTGTTCAGGCCATGCGGCGGCGACATCGCCACCCGCGATGCGCAGGATCTCATGGCGTGGCCGTTTTTCTCGCTGGCGAAGTCCCGCCGCGTGACGCCGATCGACTTCCGCATGGGGGACATATCGATCCGTGTCGAAGCGACGGCCGAACACGGTATGGCGACAATCTGGGACGCTGACATTCTGATATGGGCGGCGTCGCAGATCGTTCAGGCCCGCGACAATGGCTTGCAGACGTCGCGTTTCATGTTCGCCACGCCATACGAAATCCTCTCCTTCATCGGCCGTACCGATTCTGGCTTGAACTACGACCGGCTGAAAGCAGCATTGGACCGACTTCAATCGACAACCGTTGTCACGTCGATCCGCCAGCCGTCGGAGCGGCGGCGGCATCGCTTCTCATGGATCGCCGAATGGAAAGAACAACTGGATGCAGCCGGCCGGCCGCTCGGCATCGAACTTATCCTGGCGGACTGGTTCTATGCCGGCGTCATTAATGACGCCCTGATCCTAACCATCGACAGGGCCTATTTTGATCTCACCGGCGGTCTTGAACGCTGGCTTTACCGTCTCGTGCGCAAGCACGGCGGAAGCCAGACATGGGGCTGGAGCTTC
The DNA here is from genome assembly GCA_032057925.1 of Rhizobiaceae bacterium. Taxonomy (GTDB): domain Bacteria; phylum Pseudomonadota; class Alphaproteobacteria; order Rhizobiales; family Rhizobiaceae; genus Brucella. The sequence continues at coordinate 467,120 of DAMCEK010000004.1, read as the reverse complement.
GATCTCGAACACCTGTACCTTAAATCCGGCAGCCTTTCTCCTTTCCGGCGGTTCCGTTTCGAACTGCGCGCCATTGTCGAGCGCCAACCGCTTCCAGGCTATCACCTCGCGCTTGCCGAAGACCCTGATGGCAGACAACGGCTAACGTTTCGTCCCCAAGCGCCGAAGAAAATCATTGCACCTCGTAAGCGAGCAGGGGGCGGGCAATGATTGGTTCAGCTTGCGGTTTTGGCCGGTGGATAAGGTGTGGACAGGCCCGTACTATCAGGAACGCTGCAACCCGTACTATCGGGAACGCGATTGCCGTACTATCGGGAACGCTGACGGCCTGTATCTCCATGAATCCAAAAGCGGATTCTGGCTCCTCTAACTTACCTAACATAGAATCCTTCGGATTCTTCCTAACGCAACCCGACAAAAATAGCTGTTGTGGAAGAGGGCTCCGATGAGGGTAGGCGCTACCTCTCCCCGAACGCAGGTCCAACTGACGTGGATAGCGAACCGTATCGAGCAGCGCATCCACTTTGGCCGGATTGCTGAAGAACAGCGCATTGACCGTCATCACCGTATGGTTAGCTTCGATCCCGGCGCAGTCTTTGCCTTAGTCAGATGGGCTGCGAACGATTACGGTACCGTTGTTTCCCGCATTGACATTCTGCGCGCGGTTGCCCCAGGTGAGAATTACCAGACAGTACCAATGGTATATCCCGGCGGGAAAATCCTGCTGCGTACTCATGGCTGGCCGAAGGTCGAAAAGGTGCTGCATGTCATCGAAGCGATTGAGCGGAGTGGCATCGATCCGGCCGACGTCGCGCCGGATCACTGGCGGCATATTCACAACCGTCTCACCGTCAACGAGCCGTTCCGGGCCTATGGCCGCGAACAGCATCGTGCATGGATGTTGCGCCGGGAATTTCAGCCATGACCGCCCGCCGCATGACACTTCTCGCAATGCTGGTCGGCACGGTGATGATCGCTCTGCCGATTTGGAACCCGCCCGCCATTCGCATGATCTGGAACGCATCTGCCAGTGTGCCGGTCGGCCTCTACCGGATCGTTTCGCTGGATGTGTCAGAGGGCGACCGTCTGGACGTCACCGATCTTGCGGTCGTCATGCCGCCCGACGATATGGCCAGCTTCCTTGACGAGCGCCGCTATCTGCCGCGCGGTCTGCCGCTCCTCAAGCGCGTGCTGGCGCTTTCCGGAACGACCGTCTGCCGCAACGGCGCGGAGATCACAGCCTACGGCATGACCTACGGACAGGCCCGCGAGCGCGACGGCCAAGGCCGTCCGCTGCCCGTCTGGCAGGGCTGCCGGACGCTCCGCGCCGGCGAAGCCTTCTTCATGAACTGGGACAGTCCCGACAGCTTCGACAGCCGCTATTTCGGGCCCCTGCCTCTCACAACCGTTGTCGGCAGGGCAATCCCGCTCTGGACCACCGACGATCCCGATCCGGCCGCAGAAACATTCCGCGAGCCGGTTTCCGACGAGCCGTGAACGGCTCGTTTCTCCAACCGTGAAAGGAACAGACAATGGTTCAAATTGGAACCTTCACCCACAAGGCTGATGGCTTTTTCGGCCGCATCCGCACGCTCACCCTCGACGCCGAAGTGACCATCCTTCCCATCGATGAGACGGACGCCGAGAACGCGCCGAACCACCGCATCTTCGCCGATGCCCTCGAAGTCGGCGCGGCATGGGACCGAACCGGCGAGCGCGCAGGCGCGTATCTTTCCGTCACCATAGACGATCCTTCCTTTATCGAACCGATCCGCGCACGCATGTTCGAGTCCGATACCAAGAAGGACGTGTGGAATCTTCACTGGACGCGCAAGACGCGGCGCGACGAACAGGCGTGACCCTCATGCGCTGCCATCTTTCCTATCGCCTGTCAGGCTCACTCCCCTTGATCGATCGAACGCCGATCACTCCCCTCGACCCGATCGCCTATCGGGCGGCCGTCGCGCGCAGCGGCGGTCAAGGGCGTCGGCCTGTTTTCCGGAGAACTGACACGTCTTGCGACGATGCCCGTCCGGAAAATGTTGGCCGGCGGCGAAGCCTTGCTCTTGGCCGTAACGAGCACGATGGCAGGCTGATGGGCAATCGAGACGGCGGACTTTGCGCCGCCTTATCCGCGATCATGGCACTGCTGATCGCAGGCAACATGATCGTCACGCTGCCATGCGCGGCAATGGCCGATCCGCTGGCAAACGATCAATCGTCGGCACGTTCTGTCGTGGCCGTCGCATCGTCCGATCCGTTGGCCGGTCATATCGCGGAAGCTGCCAAGCGCTTCGCCATTCCCGAACGCTGGATACGCGCCGTCATGCAGGCCGAGAGCGATGATGATCCGCACGCCATCTCGCCAAAAGGCGCGATGGGCCTGATGCAGATCATGCCCGCTACATGGCAGGAACTGCGTGCCCGTCATGGCCTTGGCGATGATCCCTATGACCCTCGCGACAACATTCTGGCGGGCGCTGCCTCTATCACGGAACTGCATGACCTCTATGGTTCGCCGGGTTTCCTCGCCGCCTACAATGCTGGTCCGGGCCGCTACGAAAAGCACCTTGTCACTGGCGATCCATTGCCCGCCGAAACAGTCGCCTACATAGCGAAGATCGTGCCGCAGATCGACGCGGACGCTGCCGTTGCTTGGCGCATGGCGGATCGTCCGGTGCGCTCCGATTGGTCTGTCGCGCCGCTCTTCATCGCCCGCGCAACTGCCCCTCCTGGCGACGGCAAGACAGCAGACACCGGCACAATCACCGATCATTCGGCGCTCGCACCGCCGTCCGATGGCCTGTTCGTGCGTCGGTCTCAGGTGGAGGAGGCACGTCCATGAATTTCGTGGTGCCGGGTGGTCTGGCGAGCGTCATCGTAGCTCATGCGGGATGGCGGGAAGGGGCGGCGGCAACGTCCGATTTAAGGCAAGATAAAAGGCCGCACATCGCGGCTTGGACGGTCGGTTGTTTTGATTGGCTTTTTTCCGGCTTTCCGCACATCGCGGACTATGCGTGCGATGTGCGCACCCTGAATTTACTGAATATTTTCAACGAAACCTGCACCTCGCAGCGAGTGACCCCATGAGCCGGGATGACGATTTCCGCGTCCGGCCTGGACGCATCCGCTCCAGCAAGGCCCAGCGGGCAAGGCCGTTTGTCGCTCAGGCGCTCGCCGCCGCCCAGAAGGCCGGCGGGCATGTTTCCCGCTCCGGCAAGATCACGTCCGGCAAGGGCCGTGGACCGAGCTTCGCTCGTGGCCGCGTGGCGAGTGTTCGCGCCAATCGTCTTATCACCAACCGTACTCGTTTCTGCACGGTGAAGGCGCGCATTGTCCGCAACAAGGGCGACCGTGGCCCGCTTGCCCGTCACCTCAACTATCTTCGTCGTGATGGCGTCACACGCGCCGCGAACGAAGTGAGCAATGGAGAGCAACACGAAAAAGCCCGCATGTTCGGTCCCGAAACCGACAATGCGGATGCAAAGGAATTTGCCGATCAGTGCAAGGACGACCGGCATCATTTCCGGTTCATCGTCTCGCCGGAAGATGCCGCCGATATGGAAGACCTGAAGCGGTTCACGCGCGAGCTGATGGTGCAGGCGGAAAAGGATCTCGGCACCAAACTCGAATGGGTCGGCGTCGATCACTGGAACACCGACAATCCCCATGTGCATGTCATCGTGCGCGGCCGCACCAACGACGGGCAAGACCTCGTGATCGACCGCGACTATATCAAGAGCGGATTGCGCGACCGGGCGCAGGATCTCGTGACGCTGGAATTGGGACCGCGTACCGAATTGGACATACGCCGTTCGCTGGAACGACAGGTAGAGGTCGACCGCTGGACACAGCTTGATCGCCAGCTTCTCCGTGACGCCAACGAGCAGGGCATCATAGACGTTGCTCCGTCTCCGGATAAGCAGCCCGACGAATATTCCATCCAGAAGATCGGCCGGCTTCGTCACCTCGAACATCTCGGCCTGGCTGAAAACGTCGGTCCCGGCCAATGGATCGTATCCGGCGAGGCCGAAGCCACCTTGCGCGAGCTTGGGATGCGCGGCGATATCATCAAGCGGATGCACCGCGCCTTGACGGAGCAGGGCATCGAGCGCGGCGCTGCCGATTACGTGCTGTCCGGCGAGGCGCATGGCGAGCCGGTCATCGGCCGGCTGGTCAAGCGCGGCCTGGACGACGAGTTGCGCGGCACGGCCTTCGCCGTGGTCGATGGCGTGGACGGCCACACCCACCATATCCGCCTTCCCGATATTGAAGCCGCCGGGGACAGCGCGCCGGGTTCTATTGTCGAACTGCGCTCTTTCGAGGATGCCCGTGGCGAGCGCCGCGTCGCGCTGGCCGTTCGTTCCGATCTCTCCCTTGAGGCACAAGCCACGGCCGACGGCGCCACATGGCTTGACCGTCAGCTTGTCGCCCGCGTTTCCGTCGATCTCGGCGGCGGTTTCGGGTTGGAGGTGAGCCAGGCGATGGAGGCGAGGGCCGAACATCTGATCGAAGAAGGGCTGGCACGGCGCGAGGGAGAACGGGTTATTTTCGCCCGCAATCTTCTCGGCACGCTCCGCGAACGTGAACTGAACGCGCTCAGCGAAAAGCTCTCGCATGAAATGAACATGCCGTTTCGCGAAGCAGCCGCCGGGGAATATGTCGCCGGCACCTACAGCCGGCGTTTCACCCTGGCATCCGGCCGCTTCGCGATGGTCGATGATGGTCTCGGCTTCAGCCTCGTGCCGTGGACACCTTCCGTAGAGAAGCATATCGGCCAGCATATATCAGGTGTGGCACGCGCTGACGGTGGTGTGAACTGGAGCTTTGGCCGTAAGCGTGGGCTGGGTTTGTAAGATTGCTCTTTCCAGAGCGTCACCCGTGTATTGATGTTTTCTATAATCATATGATAATTGCAGGTTACAGACCAATGTTGTTGATCCTATGCTGGTCTGCAAATAGGCCCATGTCGTAAATTCAGTGCCACATCATATGTGATTGATTGGCGTGTACCATGGGAATATCTGCAATACGAAAACCAGGCGTGGTGCAAAAACTTGCACCAGATTCAAATTAACTGACTTGAATGTTACGTTATAACATTGCATATTGATCTTCAATTCATAAAACTTTCAGCATTCGGGTGTGGTGCCGAGTTAGCATGTTCAATTGGTTGTTACATGGTGAGCTGGTACGAGCGATTGGGCCATTACCTATTTCTTGTAGCAAAGCCCTTTAGATTTTCGGAATAAATAAAGCAAGTATGGAGAAGGTTAGTGACTGATGCGAGCTTGGCAGTCAGATTAATAAATAAAATTAAATCTTTGGCTGTTGAGCAAATTGTCACTCACGGGTCAAATGGTTTTTGTACAACAATACTCTTTGTTGCAGCAATTATTGTTGGATCATTCCTTGGAATAATGTCCTTACTAGTAGGGAGGGTGCTGGGCACGTATGTCGACTACACTGTTGTTGTCCTTGTAGGACTCTTGTTCTTCGAGGTGAGATTTTCCGCGATTGTGCAAAGCGGGACGAACATCCGCTTCCTCTCCATCGCCTGGATCACGAATTTTGTTTTGGTCCCAACTATCGGTTTCGCGATTGCCTTGCTTTTTTTGTCTGGGCAGCCACTGTTTTTCACCGGGCTCATGATCTATTTCATGGCGCCATGCACGGATTGGTTTCTGGGCTTCACAAGGCTGGCGGAGGGCAACACGGCGCTCGGAACGGTTCTGTTGCCGATCAACATGGTCTCGCAGCTTCTCCTCTACCCGCTCTATCTCCATCTGTTCGCAGGCGGAGCTGTGCCGGTAGGCGTCACTACAATCGGCGAGAGCCTGCTGCAATGGTTCCTCATTCCCTTCCTGATCGCCGTCGTCGCGCATGAGGTCCTCAGCCGCGTCCTGCCGACGAGGGCCTTCGCCTGCCTGCTTGCTTGGGTGGGCTATCTCATTCCGTTTGTTATCACGCTTTTGATCATCGAGATTTTTGCTGCGAACATTGCAGTTATTATCGAGCACACGGCGGTGTTCGCGATCATGCTGATCGCAATCTTCCTATTCTTCGTCGCGACATTCATTCTGGGCGAGGTTGTCTCCCGGCTCGCGGGCTTTGCCTATCCAGAGCACGCGTTGCTGACGATGACGACGGCTGCCCGCAATGCGCCGATGATGCTCGGTGTTACCGCAATCGCCATGCCAGACCAACCCTTGATCTATGCGGCGATTATCATCGGCATGTTGGTCGAGTTCCCTCATCTGACTGCATTACGGCAGATACTGCTGCGTGATTGTAGAACGGGGTGCTTAGAAGAACTGCCGATGGATATCGGCAAGTAGGCACGACGGGTCGGGTTTAAAATCGTGAATTTATATGGCGCATACAATATGCTCAAAAGCAGTAAAATGGTAAACAAGAGCCTGCAATTGTCGTTCCTTCCGTGGAAAGTGAACATCATAGCCGGATTTGTTTTGGTGCTTCTGGCCATGTACTGGCTGTTTACTATGTTCCCACGCGAGAGCTCGCAGCCACACCCCCCCATGGGGAGGCTGACGACAAGCAGCTACATCCCGTTTTCCACCAAGGCCAACCACATGCAGGAAGAACGAACCGTTCCGGTGGGAAAGCGGGGGGATAGAGTCCGCAAAAATACCCAGGCGGGTCGCGAAGATATGGAACAATATGGAACTGCTTTTAATCCAGATCGGTTCGGAAGTTCTTCTGTTTCTAGACCTCGATATGCTGAATATGGAATTACTATTCCGGTGACGGGACAGGTCCCTGCAATGCACATTGATGCGTCACGCCAGCAATCAGGTCGACTGGCAATGCAATTTCAAGAAGGGGAACGAGAGGCGGGAAGTATTCAATCTTCGCAGGTTCCAGCGCAAATTCCGCTACCACGTGCAAAACCCCGTGTTTCCGCTGTGCCAACACATAACAGTAACGAAACGGCGCTTATAGCGGACATCAGTGATGTACCGGTGCCATTATCTCGACCGATATCCAATGGCGGTAGAAATACCGGCCTATCCGGTGTTGATGAAAACATGATCACCGCACGCGCAGAAGGAGCGCAGGCTCCTTTACCACGAATGAGACCCAAACGAGTTGCCGCTCGGCCAGATGCCGTTCAGACGACCTCGCTGGCAGCTTATGCACCAGCACAAACTTCTCTTCGTGAAGGGCAGGCAAGTGGTGCATTAAATCGGCTTTTTGGCCCGCATAGCAAGGGTTCGCAGTTGCTGGATCCGTCAAGCGGAATTGCCGTCTATGATATTCAGTCAGCCACTGTGCATCTACCGAATGGCGAGCGTCTTGAGGCGCATTCTGGATTAGGAAAAATGCGGGACAACCCCGACTATGCTCATGTCAAGAATAAGGGTTCCACGCCGCCCAACGTTTATGATCTTGTCATGCGCGAAAAAAGATTTCATGGAACAGAAGCTATCCGTCTGCTGCCGTCGGATGGAAAGAAAAAATACAACAGGGACGGTCTGCTGGCCCATCCCTATTTATATAAGGGCCGCGGGGGACGTGCACAGTCTAATGGCTGTGTAGTGTTTAGCGAGTATGAACGCTTTTTGGAAGCCTTCAAGCGCGGCAATGTCCGCAAGCTCATTGTGGTTCCCAGCCTAGACGAACTTCCGCATTATATCGCAGCCTTATAACAGGTAATATGATCGTGATTTCGGGTTTGCGTAATGGTACAGGCAGATCGAACGCACGGTTTTTCCATATTTGAGCGTCTTGAATCGTTTCATAATTTTGCGCAAAATATTCTGGTGCTGCGCAAGCAGAAATGCTAGTTAAAGATATGTTATAATGTTTAATTGGTTATTTTCCATTCAAGGTGTTTATCTTGATTAAAAGTACTCGCATCGCGTCGTCATTATTCGCCCGCACTGCCTTACAGCGTTTGTGCGGGGTAATCGTACTGCTTGTTGCCTTGTGGGCGGCTATTTTCTGGGCAGTTTCCCTGCCATGAGTTGTTCTGCGATTGAGTTCAAAAACGTCACCATTGCCTACAATCAGCATCCGGCTTTGCAAAACATATCCGGATTTTTTGGAGCGGGCAGTCTTACGGCGATTGCAGGTCCAAACGGTGCAGGGAAATCGACGCTGCTCAAAGGCCTTATGGGAGAATTGCCGGTATCGGCGGGCGTGATCGAACGTAATGGCTTTTCCGTCAGTGAATTTGGCTATTTGCCGCAAGCCTCGGAACTGGATCGTCAGTTTCCTCTCAGTGTGGCGGACATTGTCATTTTGGGGGCTTGGCGAAAAATCGGCGTACTGGGCGGTGTTACATAGCAGATTGCCGAAAAGGTGCACCAGGCGCTACAAGCTGTCGGGCTGGAAGGATTTGAGGGCCGTCGCATCAGTGCGCTTTCAACAGGACAGTTTCAGCGGGTTCTGTTTGCGCGTTTGTTGATGCAGGAAGCGCAGGTCATCATTCTGGACGAACCCTTTGCAGCCGTCGATGCGCGCACGACCCATGATCTGCTCAATATCGTCAAGCACTGGCATGAGGAAGGCAAGACGATCTGCCGTTCTGCATGATTTTGAACAGGTGCGCGGGCATTTTCCCAATACATGTCTGCTTGCGCGTAAACTGATCGCCTGGGGACCAACGCAGGATGTTATGAAACCGGAAAACCTGCTGCGCGCCCGTGCGTTGGCTGAAAACTGGGACGATGATTTAGCTCGAGAAACACCACTGAAAATGGGTGTCGCATGAGCCTTTACGCACTGCTCTTAGCACCCTTCATTGAATATGGCTTCATGCGTCGGGCGCTGATTGCCTCTGTTGCGCTGGGGCTTGGCTCTGGGCCGGTCGGCGTGCTTTTGATGCTCCGCCGTATGAGCTTGGTTGGTGACGCCATGAGCCACGCCGTGTTACCGGGAGCGGCCATAGGTTTCCTGATCGCCGGAGGACTTTCACTGCCCTATATGGGCCTTGGCGGTCTGGTTGCAGGTCTTAGCGTCGCCTTGTTATCCGGCCTTGTCAGCCGGACGACAGATCTCAAGGAGGATGCGACTTTTGCCAGTTTCTATCTGACGTCTCTGGCACTTGGCGTTCTCATCGTTTCCTTGCGCGGTTCGAATATAGATCTGCTGCATGTGTTGTTCGGCACCATTCTGGCGATCAATGCAGAAGCGCTTTATTTCGTCGGTGCCATCGTTTCGTCAACGCTAGTCATCCTTGCCATCGTCTATCGGCCATTGGTCGCGGAATGCTTCGATCCGGGTTTTTTGCGGGCCGTCGGCGGACGCGGACGCTTTTATCATTTTCTGTTTCTGTTTCTGGTGGTCATCAATCTGGTGGCGGGCTTCCAGACGCTGGGTACCTTGATGGCTGTTGGCATGATGATGCTGCCAGCCGTTATCGCACAGCTTTGGGCGCGCACTTTACCAATGATGATCGCCGCTGCGGCAATAGTCGCGTGCCTGTCTGGCCTTATTGGCCTGCTCGTTTCCTATCACCTTCGTTTTGCTTCCGGGCCGACAATCATTCTGACGGCAAGTACGATCTATGCTTTTTCACTGCTGATCGGGCCTTCCGGACATCTCAGAAAAATCTTTCAACGCAACCGTACTTGATTGATAGAAGGAGAATGATCCAATGCATATAAGAAGAACATTCCTTGTTGCGGCCAGTGCAATCATGCTTGGCATGGCCATGCCGGCAGCCGCTCTTGCCAAGGCGATCGATGTCGTGGCGAGCTTCACTATACTTGCGGATGTGGTGAAAAATATTGGTGGCGATCATGTCAATGTCAAAAGCCTTGTTCCGGCAAACGGCGATCCCCATGATTTCGAACCTTCGCCAGATGATGCTAAATCTTTGAAAGAAGCGAGCGTGACATTTGTCAGCGGGGAGGGGCTGGAAACCTGGTTTGAGCGACTGGCAAAAGCTGCCGGTACGCAAAAATCTCCCGTTGTCGTATCGGAGGGCATCAAGACACATGAATTTGAAAATGACGGCAAAACCGTCACCGACCCGCATGTCTGGAACAGCGTTTCCAATGTCATCATATGGGTAGGCAATATAGAGAAAGCGCTTGCCGCAGCCGATCCTGAAAATGCGGCGACCTTTAAGGAAAATGCCGATCGCTACAGGAAAGAACTCGAAGCACTCGATAGCGAAATTCATACCAAGATAGATGCGGTTCCCGTCGAGAAGCGTAAAGTTCTTACCAGTCATGATGCCTTCGGCTATTACGGCAAGGAGTATGGCGTTTCATTTTTGGCGCCACTTGGAATTTCTACGGAAGCAGAGGCGTCCGCAGCTGATGTTGCGGCGCTGATCGAGCAGATCAAGAAAGAAGGCATCAAGGTCTATTTCATAGAAAACTCGAACGATCCGCGCTTGGTCAAGCAGATCGCGGATGCAACGGGTGCTACAGCCGGTGGTGTTCTTTATCCTGAAGCACTTTCTGCGGCCGATGGTCCAGCTTCGACTTATATCAAGATGATGCAATATAATACGGGCGAGCTTGCCGCCGCAATTGCGAAGTAATTTAAAGAACCTTCATATTCCGAAGCGGGGTGCAACCCGCCGGTCGTTCTCTGCTTCGGAGCTTGAGGGAGTATATATTATTTTTACAATGCTTCAGATAAACGGGAAGAATGATGGCCCGTAATCAGCCAGTGGCCATCAATTTCTTCGAATGTAAACAGGAAACGGGCGTGGATGATTTCTTCCCGACCGTCACGTCGGAAATCGAATGAATAAAGACCGCCGATGACGACCGTTCCCAGTTTTCGACTGACGCGTTTCTTCTGGACCGTGATACGACAACGAAGGTTTTCGTTGGAGAGAAACCGTTGAAAATAACGCCGTCTATGCTCTTCGTGTTCCCCAATCTCATTGGAAAGCGTCGGGACCAGGATAGCATCCGGTGCATAGAGCGATAACACCGTTTCCACATCGCCTGATGACATTACCTCTGCCCAGCGAAACAATGCGGCGCGCGCAGCAGCTAGATAAGGGGCTTCGTCAGAACTGAGATGTTCTTGTGATTGTAGTGATTTATTCATTGAGTTTCCTGATTTGCATGGTCCCTTATGGGGCTCCGTTTTGACGGGAAATACTGAGTTCATGCAGCAGCAATTCTAATGGATTGATGCTGTCCGGGCATATGAAGAAAAATCGGATGCTATGGGGTCTTCTGCCGGGATACAAAGGCTCGTCAATCCGTGTCGTCCAAGTATTCCCAGCAGTCTCCCTACGCTCCTATTTGTATAGTCGACCTGTCTCACAAGAACGCCCACGCCAGCTGCACGAGTGCACAGCCATGATCTGTCGGCCACATGACGTAAAACCGCATCCTGCCCTTCAGGAATAATCGAGAAATCATTGGCAATGCTCTGTATGGTAACCAGGGGCTTTCCGGTTGCTATACGGTGGAAAAAGCCAGCCATGATCTGGCGCGTCTCTTCTTCTGCAAGTCCAATGTCGACTTCTATGTCGGCTTGACGTAATTTTCGGAACCCGCCACCGTTTACCCGAGGGTCAGGATCCTGAAGCGAAGCGAATACTCTTTTAATGCCGGATGCGATAATCGCATCCGCACAGGGTGGAGTGTGGCCCCAGTGGCAGCAAGGCTCCAGTGTCACGTAAAGTGATGCACCGCGAGCCAACTCTCCGGCGTCAGCCAGAGCCACACGCTCTGCATGCGGGCGACCGCCGAACTGTGTCTGCCCGCTGCCGACAATCCTGTCATCCCGGACTATCACACAACCAACGGCGGGGTTTGGCCAGACCCATCCCTGCATTGCGCGAGCAAGGGTGACAGCCTTGCCCATCCAGTGCGCATGTTTACCGTCCGCTTTGATTTGATCGCTCGCGTCAGCGCACGGAAGGCTCGTTTCAGACAGGCGGATCGTCATGATCTGAAATCACGAAGGAAGGTTCTTTCTCCATGGATAATCACAGCCTTCACAATAAGATAGTTGGCATTTTTGCTGGTATGTCATTGCGTGAACCAGCGAAGACATAGTTCACGGGGCCATTCAGCAGCACGAGTTTTGCCAAGCCAATCTTGACAACTTGCTATAGTGTTCTCTAATAAGATGAAATGTTATAACATTTCAATAGAGGTGTCATCTTGTTTGTCAGTGGACCGAAGCTCGGTACCAACATATGCCGGGCATTCCCGTAATGAGGCGCATTCTTTCGCGTTTGTTGCCACCAAAGCCTGTGGAGGAATTGGGAAATGAGCGTCCTGTTTTCGAACCTGATGCAATACCGGTTTACCTGCTGACCGGTTTTCTGGGCTCTGGAAAAACGACCTTTCTGAATGCGCTGCTCAACGATTCTCGTATGCGGGATGCAGCAATCATTGTGAATGAATTTGGCACGGTATCAGTCGATCACGATTTAATCCGGTCAGGCAGCGAGCAATATATCCTGACGAGCACAGGCTGTTTGTGCTGTACCGCGACAAGCGATATTCGCGCTTCGTTGCATGAGCTTTATGACGACCGGCAGCAGGGTAAGATACCTGCCTTTAGAAAGGTCATTATCGAGACCACCGGCCTTGCCGATCCTGCTCCTATAATCAACAGTCTTATTGCGGGGGGAGCGCCTGCTCTTGCCATGCGCGATCATATCGTTGCGCGTAAATTTCGTCTGGCGGGCGTCATCACCACATTCGATGTTGACGCGGGAGAGGCTACGCTGGCAGGGCATTTTGAGTGCTGGAAGCAGATAGCCTTTGCTGATCATATCATCCTGACAAAGACAGATATCTCGGCACCGGACAGTTGGTGCCAGCGCCTGAGCGAACTTAATCCGACTGCCCTTGTTCATGCTAGTAACGAAAAGGGATTTGATCCCTTCTCGATGTTTTCGAATGGATGCTATTCTGTGAATGATAAGCCGGAAGATGTTCCGGGCTGGCTTGCCATGGAAAATCTGGCTGACAGTCATTCGCACAATCATGCCCATGATCCCAACCGCCATGGTAACGGTATCGAAGCAATGGCACTTTTTCATGATGAGCCGCTTGACGCCAGAGCGATCAATGCTTTCCTCAACGTCCTCACCAGTCAGCCGCATGCCGGACTATTACGGATGAAGGGGATACTCGCTCTTAACGATGATCCGTCGCAGCCATTAATCGTTCATGCCGTGCAGCATCGTCTCTATCCACCTGTGCGCCTCGATTATTGGCCGAGTATTGACGTAAGAAGCCGGCTCATGATTATCGGCAATAATCTTCCGCGCCAGCCCATCCTTAAACTTTTCGATGGTCTGAAACCGCGTTATTCAAAGAAACGTGTGGTGAACGCATGATAAGTATCAGTAAAATTTTGGATCGACGGGTATCCAATGGATTGCCTGCACATGCGGCTCGGCTGAAAACCTGGACGCGATCCTGCCTTGATCTTGCGGAGGATGCCGTTCTATCGATCAATGAGTTGGCCTGTACGCAGCCAGGATGCGATCCCAGACAAACAGTCATTCTTATTTTATCATCTTCCGGTCCTATGCGGAAACTGGTTTTCCATAAGGCTCTTCTCGATGTTGATGAGGCCGATATTGAAGAAGCAGTCCGCACGACATCCCAGAGTGGGTTCAAGGCGTCTTGGGTAAGTTAAGTTCAACACGGAGTCTTGATCTTATAAGCGTGCTCCATGGTTCCTCGGCATTTTATACAAATACCCTGCAACTCAATCACACGATTGGTAACCTTAAAGCCGAGATCTTTGGCGTCACGAATAAGCATTTGCTCCAATTCCGGGTTTTCGATATCCCCCACCCAGCCGCAATTCTGGCAAACAAAGAAAATTAAAGGGTTTGCTTCGCGGGGTCGAGGAAAGGCGATATAGGCGTTCTGAGATTCAATGCGCGCAACTAAACGCTGTTTCAAAAGGAAACTGAGGGCTCTGTAAATCTGTGGAGGGCCGAGTTTTTTGGAAAGCCTCTCTTCGAGAATCCCCATTAATTGGTAAGCGGTCAGTGGTTGATCACATTGACACAACAGCTCGTAAACCTTGCGGCGCATGAAGGTGAATTTCGCCGCGCGTGGTGATAAAATATGCAGTGGTATAGTCATCGACCGGCTTATTTTGCCCTTTCGGCTAAAACTCAGGCGGGCAAACAGCTGGCGCAAAGGCCACGCATTTCAAGCGTTGTTTTTGTAATTTTGAAGTTACCAGCCTTAGCCCATATGCTCAGGTGCTTATCCAGTTTCTCATCACTGAATTCCTGTGTGTGTCCGCAATTGTCGCAGATTGCAAACGCGACGAGGCCGTGGCTATGGGTATCCGGATGGGTACAGGCAACAAAAGAATTCAAACTTTCAAGACGGTGAATCAAGCCATATTCGAGCAATCGATCCAGCGCCCGGTAAACTTGGAGAGGGGCGCGAAAACCTTCGTCCCGAAGCTGATCAAGCAGTGAATACGCACTAATCGGTCCGTTCGCAGAAGAAAGTGCCTTGTAGACGCTTGTCTGATTTTTCGTGAGCTTATGCATAATTTGTCCTGACTGCCCGCTTACAGCTTGCATCGCTTAATATGAAATGTAATAACATCACGCACCCTGCTAGGCAAGCAAGGTTATAGAATCGTCATAATACCGCAGGAAGCGATGCAGCAAGAGTGTCTCATATTTCGTGATTTGTCGCTCGGTTACAATGGGCAAGTCGCGGTTGAGCAGTTAAGTGGCACTGTACGCACAGGTTCATTGACCGCTGTTGTCGGTGCCAATGGGTCGGGTAAATCGACGCTCATGAAGGGTATTGCCGGCATTCTCGTTCCTATGGCGGGAAGCTGTGCGCGTGATGTTCGAGCGCGCCTTGCTTATCTGCCTCAGAAATCCGAACTCGATACTTCTTTCCCTGCGCGTGTCATTGATCTCGTTTCACTCGGCTTGTGGCCAAGACGCGGTCTGCTCGGCGGGCATCGTGCCGAAGATCGCAACGCTGTAACGGACGCCCTTCACGCCGTGGGGCTCAAAGGTTTTGAAAAGCGCCCTCTCGATTCGCTGTCGGGTGGTCAATTGCAGCGCACGCTGTTTGCGCGCGTTCTCGTGCAAGATGCTGATCTGATCCTGCTCGATGAGCCTTTCAATGCCATCGATTCGCAGACGGTTGCCGATCTTGTTGCGCTGATCAAGCGATGGCACGCAGAAAAGCGGACTGTCATGGTTGTCGCACATGATCTGGAACTGGTCAGGGAGCATTTTCCCGAAGTTCTTGTGCTGGCGTGCAAGCCTGTTGCTTGGGGCCAGGTAACGGATGTGCTGGGCAGGGAAAATCCAGCCCATGCGTACCATACGGCAATGTCCACCAAGGCATCTGGAGATATTTCAGTATCAGGGGTGCTTGATCGGCTGATGTCAGGTGGGGTCCCGCTTGTACGAAATGGCTATTTCTCTGAGGGGAATGTGGTTAACTCGGCTGAAGGAGAGGGGAGATGAACGCGCTCTTTCAATGGGCCGTTGAGCCTTTTGCCGAGTTTGCCTTTATGCAAAGGGCTCTTCTGGGGGCTGCTTTGTTGTCGCTGAGCGCATGTCCGATTGGCGCATTTCTGATGTTGCGCCGGATGAGTCTGACCGGCGATGCGATGTCGCATGCAATCCTTCCCGGAGCTGCGGCGGGTTTTCTGTTTTTTGGGCTGCAGATCATTCCCATGACCATTGGCGGCATGATTGCCGGAATTGTCGTGGCGCTTGGCGCAGGTGCAGTCTCCCGGCTGACGGTTCAGAAAGAGGACGCTTCCATGGCGGCGTTCTATCTGATCTCTCTGGCGCTTGGCGTTTTGATGGTGTCATTGCGCGGTTCCAGCGTGGACCTCATGCATGTGTTGTTCGGGACCGTGCTTGCGCTTAACAATGATGCCTTGGTGCTGATCGCGCTGGTGTGTTGCGTGACGTTGATGACGCTTTGCATTTTTTGGCGTGCTTTGTTTGCAGAATGTCTCGATCCGCTGTTTCTGCGCTCAGTTTCGCGCCTCGGTTCGCCGGTACATTTCATTTTTCTTGGACTGGTTGTGCTCAACCTTGTCGCCGGTTTTCAGGCGCTGGGAACACTTCTCTCGGTCGGTTTGATGATATTGCCGGGTGCGGCTGCACGCTTCTGGACAAAACGCGTGGAGACGATGTGCCTTTTGGCTGTCGTTTTCGGGCTGGTTGCTTCCATATCCGGGTTGTTGCTTTCCTATCATGCCGCCCTGCCATCGGGACCGGCCATCATTCTTTCGGCTGGTGCGATCTATTTTGTCTCGGTCCTGAGCAGCGTGCGCAGCTTACTGGCACGACACTATAAACCCTCCCAACACACTGCCTGAAATGAAAAGGACCGGTCTGAATGTTCAGAAAACATAAATTTCTGCTCGCGCTTGGTATCGTGACATGTCTCGCTGCCTCGCCTTCCATGGCGGAAGACAAGAAACTCGACGTGATTGCGAGCTTTTCTATTCTCGGGGATTTTGCCCAGAAGGTGGGTGGTAATCGCATCAAACTGCGCACCCTCGTTGGCCCGAATGGTGACGCACATGTCTATGAGCCGAAGCCATCAGATGCGATTGCAATGGCGCGTGCCGACGTTGTTCTCGTCAACGGCCTGCAGCTTGAAGGATTTCTGACGCGCCTTATCGAAGCCAGCGATACGAAGGCTAGTGTCGTGGAAGTCACCAAGGGAGCGGAAATCCTCAAGGACCCGCAAGGCGGGCATTATCACTACTACGGTGACAAGGCCATTTTCCACGAGGCTCCTTTCGATCCGCATGCATGGCAATCGGTGGGCAACGTCAAAGTCTATGTCAAAAATATCGTTGACGCTTTTTGCAAGGCGGATGCGAAAGGCTGTGACAGCTACAAGGCCAATGCCAAGTCCTACGATGGAGAACTGGACAAGCTGGATAGCGAAATCAAACAAGCCGTAGCCACCATTCCACAAGATCGCCGCGTTGTCGTCGTGGGCCATAATGCTTTCCGTTATTTTGAGAAAGCCTACGGAATCACGTTCCTTTCCCCGCAGGGCGTTTCGACTGAATCCGAAGCATCGGCAGCCGATGTGGCAGGCATCGTACGCCAGATGAAGGACAAGAAGGCTGCCGCCATATTCGCCGAAAATATTTCCGATAGCCGACTGGTCGAGCAGATTGCTGCAGAAGCTGGCCTGACGCTTGGCGGCATTCTTTATTCTGATGCCTTGTCGGCGCAAGGCGGCCCTGCTGCCTCATATGTGCAGATGATGCGTCAGAACGTTTCCACCATCCAGACCGCAACGCAAGCCAAATGACCAGCTCATTTTGGAGCAAAAACAGCGGCAAAATTGTAATGTTATATCGTCAAAAATCCAAGGAGACACTTATGAAACGACTTATAGCCAGCACGTCCGCATTGACGCTTGCCTGCATGCTGGGCGGCGGCATCGCGCAAGCTGATGACGGTGAAGTCACCGAATGGCGGTTGTTCGTATCCGATCATGATAAACCTGTCGTCAATGTGATTGACGCCAAAGACGGTGACAAGCTTGAGACCTTCAAGGTAAAAGGTCCTGCTTCGCTTTACCGGACCGAGAGCGGCGAAACCGTCTTTGCCGTTCAGGGTAAGGCAGGTGCCGTCTCGGCAATTTCGACTGGTATTTCCTTCCACGATCATGGCGACCATGCCGATATTGATGTGGATGAGCCCAAGCTTTTGGATGTGGCGATTTCAGGCACGAAGCCCGGTCATTTTGTCGAGCGTCAGGGCAATGTCGCGCAATGGTTCGATGGCGAAGACAAGGCGAGCATTTTTACGGAACAAGCCGTTCTTAAAGGCAAGCTGGATGCGAAATCCGTGAATGTCGTTGCTCCGCATCATGGTGTTGCGGTCCCTTATGATAAAAATGCGGTCGTTTCGATCCCCAACCCGGAAGATGCATCCAAGCGGCCGATCGGTGCGCGGGTCGTGGATTTTGACGGCAAAACGGTAGGGGAAGATGTGGCTTGCCCGGGGCTGCATGGGTCTGCGGGATCAGGCAGCATCTATGCGCTGGCCTGTGACACGGGCCTGCTTCTCATCACGCAAAAGGATGGCGCGCCGGAAATCAAGCATCTTCCTTATGGCTCTTCTCTGCCAAAAGGCAGCGCATCCACGCTGATCGGCGGCAAGGGTCTGCAATATTTTGCCGGCAACTACGGACCGGACCGTATCGTTCTTGTCGATCCGTCCGAGGCTGATGGCGGCTTCCGGCTGGTACAGCTTCCCACGCGCCGCGTGCATTTTGCAGTCGATCCGGTTCGTGCCAAGTTCGCCTATGTCTTCACAGAAGATGGCCAACTCCATCAGGTCGACGTGCTCAAAGGTGAGATCGTCCATTCAATCAAATTGACCGAGCCGTATTCGATGGATGGTCACTGGAGCGATCCGCGTCCGCGTATCGCCGTTGCAGATGACAAGGTCGTGGTTTCCGATCCACTGAATAGTAAGCTGCATCTGGTCGATGCCGCTTCCTTCGAGAAAGCCGGCGAAATCGCTGTTGAAGGCAAGCCTTTCAACATCGTTGCTGTCGGTGGAAGCGGTATGGTTCACAGCCATGGTGAAGAGGGGCACTCCCACGATCATGCGCACGGTCACGATCATGGTCATGACCACGCCCATGCGCATAACCACGGCGACGATCAGATTTATAAAGGCTTCTTCAAGGACGAGCAGGTGAAGGACCGGCCACTTTCGGACTATGTCGGCGACTGGCAGTCGGTTTATACTTATCTGAAGGACGGTACTCTTGATCCCGTGTGGAAGCATAAAGCCGAACATGGCAAGATGAAAGCGGAAGAATATCGCGCTGAATACGAAACCGGCTACAAGACGGATGTCGAGCGGATCACCATCAAGGACGACACCGTCACCTTCTACAAGGATGGAAAGCCGCTTGCCGGGAAATATGCCAGCGATGGCTATGAAATCCTGAAATACAAGGCCGGTAATCGCGGCGTCCGTTTCATCTTCAAAAAGACCGGTGGCGATGATGCCGCGCCGCAGTTCATCCAGTTCAGTGATCATGGAATAGCCCCTGCGGCTGCCCATCACTTCCATCTTTACTGGGGCAATGATCGGGCGGCGTTGCTCGAAGAAGTGACGAACTGGCCGACCTACTATCCATCTTCGCTCAATGCCAAGCAGATTGTGGACGAGATGAAAGCCCACTGATCGACCTTCAGTTAGTCTGCATGCGCCCGGCCTTCGTGCCGGGCGCTTTTCCCGAACGAGGTAGCCATGCTTGATAAAGCCCAGCCAAACAACCGCCTCCCGGTGACCGTTCTTTCCGGTTTCCTTGGAGCAGGTAAGACAACACTTCTCAATCACGTTCTGAATAACCGGGAAGGCCGTCGCGTCGCGGTTATTGTCAACGATATGAGCGAGGTCAATATTGATGCCGCTCTCGTGCGCGAGGGCGGTGCCAATCTTTCGCGTACAGAAGAGCAACTGGTCGAGATGACCAATGGCTGCATCTGCTGCACCTTGCGCGATGATCTGCTCAAAGAGGTTCGTCAGCTTTCCGAACAGGGGCGCTTTGATTATCTGCTCATCGAAGGAACAGGCATTGCCGAGCCGTTGCCGGTCGCCTCGACGTTTGATTTCCGTGACGAGAACGGCGAGAGCCTGTCCGATGTTTCCCGTCTCGACACCATGGTCACGGTCGTTGATGCCGCCAATCTGTTGAAGGATTATTCATCGTCCGAGTTTCTGCGCGACCGCGGCGAGACTGCGGGCGAAGAAGACGACCGCACGCTGGTTGATCTTCTGGTTGAACAGATCGAATTTGCCGATGTCGTGGTTCTCAACAAGATCGGCGATGCATCGCAGGCGGACCGGGAACTGGCCCGTAAGATCGTCCGGGCGCTCAATCCCGATGCCGAACTGATCGAAGCTGATTTCGGACGTGTGCCTCTGGACAAAATTCTCGATACGGGACGTTTCGATTTCGAAAAAGCTCAGGAACACCCGCTTTGGTATAAGGAACTCAATGGTTTCAAGGACCATGTTCCCGAGACGGAAGAATACGGAATACGCTCGTTTGTCTACCGCCAGAAACGCCCCTTTGATCCCATGAAGTTTAAGGCCTTTATTGATCGCTCCTGGCCCGGCGTCGTGCGCACCAAGGGCTTTTTCTGGCTGGCGACACGCGCTCATTATGTGGGCGAGATCAGCCAGGCTGGAGCACTGGTGCGGACCAGCAAACGCGGCATCTGGTGGTCGGCAGTTCCCAAGCATCAATGGCCGGATCACCCAGAATGGCTGGAACTGATGAAGGATTACCTCGATCCTGTCTGGGGTGACCGGCGTCAGGAAATCGTCTTCATTGGCTGTGATCCAATGGACGAGGCAGCCATCCGTGCCGAACTGGATGCGTGTCTTGTGCCAGAAACTGACTTTGTACCGGCAAAATGGCGCGATTTGGCCGATCCTTTTCCAATCTGGGAGAGGCAGGCATAGGCTGCTGAAGGGATACGAAGAGCAAGCCGGTTAGCTCGGGCTTGTTCGCTTCATCCCGCTTGCTGATCGGTGCTTGCTTTGAGTCTGTGGGAAAACCACAGACTTTTTCATTAAGAGGATTTACCATTAAAACGTTATAACATATCAAAGCGTCAGCCTGACTATTGCGAAGGGGGTTTCCATGCTGGCGCGCCACAAGATTTATATTTGTTCAACCGTTACGATTGCTGCCTTGATGGGTGGTACGAGTAGCACGCTTGCGCAGCAGGAAGCCGATAGCGCGACCGTTTTGAACCCGATCGTGATTACCGCCACATCCAGCGAGCGAAAACTCAAAGATGCGCCAGCCAGTATTTCCGTCATTTCAGGCGAGGAGCTTAGCGAACGCCCGGTTTCAGATCTCGCTGATGCGCTTGAAGGCACGCCTGGGATTAGTATCACTGGTGTCGGACTTGGCCGTCGTGGAATTTCTGTCCGGGGAATGCAGTCCGATCATACGCTTATCCTGGTGGATGGCATGCGGGTCAGCAATTCCTCTTCAGCGGTCGCGCATTCGGATTTCGAACTGAGCTGGGTGCCAAGCGAAGCCATTGAGCGCGTGGAAGTCGTGCGCGGGCCTATGTCGTCACTCTATGGATCGGAAGCTCTGGGCGGTGTCGTCAATGTCATTACGCGACGTGCGACTGATCACTGGCAAAGCTCGATTTCCACAAATGGACTTTTTACAGAACACGGTCTGGGCGGGCACCGGTATAATTTCAGCGGTTATACCGGCGGGCCCATCATTCCCGGTGTACTTGGCTTGAATGTCTGGGGAGCCTTCAAGGGCCGCACCGAGCTTTCGTCGCCGGACAACAAACAAGTGACTTCTCTCGGTGATTATAAAGCATTTACTGGAAATGCGACGCTGACCTGGACGCCCGATGAACGCCAGCGCGTCGATCTTGCCTATTCGGGTGGCTATGAAAACCGCTGGAGCAATATGCAGGGCAGTGGGCCTTTCCCTAAAGCCTACCGTTCTGAAGATGATATCTGGCGCCAGAGAATATCGCTTTCCCATGAAGGGGACTGGGATTGGGGCACTAGCCGTGTTCGTGTCTACAGCGCTCTTCTCAACCGCGAAAACGAACGTAGTGACAATGCGCCCGTATCGGGCCCGCAAAAGTTTATCGATACGGTTGGCGATGGCCAGATCAGCTTCTCACCGTTTGAAAATCATAAGATCACGCTGGGCGGCGAAGTACGTCAGGAAAGGCTGAAAGACCCGACTGTCAATCATGCGGGCCGTGCCAGCCAGATGCATTATGCCGGCTTTTTTCAGGACGAGATCGCCCTTGGCGATGATTGGGAAGTCGTTTTAGGTAGCCGCTTCGATCATCATGAAGAGTTTGTCTGGGAGGCCAGCCCACGTGCCTATGTGCTTTATCACTTCAACGAAGCCCTGACTTTCAAGGGCGGTATTGGCAAGGGTTTCAAGGCACCGACTCTCAAGCAGCTTTCGCCCGAATATGAAGCAATCGCCGGTGGCGGCAGGTTCACAATTGTCGGCAATCCCGATCTCGAACCGGAAACCAATCTTTCCTATGAGGCAGGATTTGAATATGCACAAGGCATCTGGACCGCACGTGCGATGGCATTCCAGAACAATGTCAAGAACCTGATCCAGACGGTCTGCGTGCGCAAGTGCGGAAGCGCGCGCGGCTCGACCTCCACCTATGAAAATGTGGATGAAGCGCGTATCCGCGGCATTGAACTGGGTGCAGGCGTTGAACTGCCCTGGGATATGAATCTTGATGCAAACTATACCTATCTTGACGCAGTTGATGAAACGACAGGCGATGAACTGACAGGCCGCTCGCGCCACACGGCCAATGCAACATTGTCTTGGAGGCCCATGGAAAACCTGACGACGCAACTGCGTGCCAATTATGTCGGTGCACAGAAGGTTTCGACGGGTACGGGGAGGACGCCAGGCTATACGCTGCTTTCCGCCTATGCCAATTACGACTTCAATAAATATACAACGCTGCAATTGGGCGTGGAAAACATCACCGACAAACGGCTCGCCGATGACGCGGCCGAATATTCCTTCGCTGATGAAGGCCGACGTTATTTGGTTGGCCTGAAGGCCGCATTTTGATGCCGCGCTTAATCCTCGCACTATTGGCGATTATGCTTTTTATGACGCGGGCCGATGCTCAGGAGAAATCCGGCAATCCGATTGTGGTTCGCGTGATCACCAATGGATTTGTGCTTCCCGCTAAGTTCCGCACGCTTGCGCCTTTGGCGCGCGAACACGGTATTGATCTTCAATCAGTCAATGTCGAGGACGATGTTGCGGGTCCGTCGACATGGCTTGAAGGTGCCGATCTGGTCGTTCTTGATGTGCCGCGTCCTCGGGATCGCCAAATGGTGCAGGAGAAGTTCGGGGATCCTTCTGGTTCGCCTGCGCTCCCCGTCATTACAATTGGCGGTGGAAGGCCGGTCTGGACAGGAATTGACGCACGCGTGGCGGGACTGCTTGCCAGCTATTATGGTGCCGGGGGAGACAAGAACTTCCAAGCCTTCTTCAGCCTCATCCACGACTGGAAGCAAGGGGCGGATCTGTCGGGGTACAAACTCGCCGAGCCGATGCCTGTGACCGGTTTTTATCACCCGCAAGCGCCAGGCATTTTTGCTAGTCTTAATGACTATCTCGTTTGGGGGAGCGAACGGTGGACGAAAACAACCGGCAGGGTGGCATTTGTCATTCATTCAGGCGCTGTTTCCGATATGCAGACGAAGGTTATCGACACATTGGTTGCACATAGTGAAGCCGCCAATCTGCTTCCCCTTGTCTTCTGGTTCGACGGGCGCGATCCCGCAGGGCTAAAAAAGGTGCTCGGCCCGGCAAAAGCCGATGCCATGGTCAATCTGACCCATATGCAGAATGGGAAGGCTCGCAGTGCGGAATTTAAGGATCTGGATATTCCCGTCATCCAGACAACTGTTTTTCGCGAAGGCAGCTCAAAGGATTGGGCGCAAGCGCTATCGGGTGTTCCCTTGCGCATTGCTGCTATCTTTCTGGCACAGCCGGAAGGCTGGGGCATGATGGATCCCATCGTGCTTTCAGCCGTCGATAATGGTGAAGCAGTCCCCTTGTCGGGACAGGTCGATACGCTGGTTGGCAAGCTGCGCAAGCTCGCTGATCTGAGACACAAGCCGGTTGATCAAAAGCGCCTGGCATTGTTGTTTTGGAATTACCCGGCTGGCGAAAAGAATTTTTCGGCCACCAATCTCAACGTTGCCAAAAGCATTGAAATCATAAGCAGCAAGCTCGAAAGCGCTGGTTATGATGTGGCACCGATCTCGGAAACCGAGATGATCTCAGTGGGACAGAACCTGCTCAGCGGGCTTTACCGGAGAACGCCACTGGAAACGCTTCTCGACCAGAACAAGGCGGACGCTTTTCCTGTAGAGGAGTACGAAGGCTGGCTCAATACTTTGCCTGCCGATAAACGGCACGCTTTTTCACATTGGGGCAAGCCTGCGAAACATTGGGCGGTTCGCACGGTCAAAGGTGTTCCGAGTTTCATCATCCCGCGTCTGGAGCTTGGAAAACTCGTCATCATGCCGCAAATGCCGCGTGCGGAAAATATGGGTGCGCATTATCACGACACGCATAGCTCTCCCGATCACCTTTACATGGCAGCCTATCTTTATCTGCAAAAGCAGTTTGGGGCAGACGCGATTATTCATCTGGGCACGCATGGCACGCAGGAATGGCTACCCGGCAAGGATCGCGGACTTGATGCAGGCGATTACCCGTTTCTCGCAGTTGGCGATATCCCGGTCTTCTATCCCTATATTCAGGACAATGTCGGCGAGGCCATACAGGCGAAAAGACGTGGCCGCGCGGTCATTGTCAGCCACCAGACGCCGCCTTTCGCACCGGCAGGGCTTTATGATGAATTGCGCGATATGCATCATCTCATCCATGAATATCAGCAGCTCGACGAAGGCGCGGTTCGCGATCGCAGTAAAGCGGAAATCATGAATGCGGCGATCAAGGCCAATATGCATGCTGACCTCGGCTGGAGCGCGGAAGCGGTAAACCACGATTTTACAGGTTTTTTCTCCGTGCTGCATGACCACCTGCATGAATTGGCCCGTGCGGCGACGCCGCTTGGCCTGCATAGTTTTGGCCAGCCATCCGACCCGGATCACCGGCTCACCACAATCATGCAGCAACTGGGAAAACCCTTTTATGAAGCAGTAGGGTCTGGTTCGGATGAGCTCTTCGTGGACGATTATACGAAGTTGAAACAATCCGCCCCCTTCAAGGTGTTGCACCAGTATCTGCGCGAAGGGCGTGACCGGGCCGGGCTTGCAGAGCCGCTGCGCGATTTCATTGCGCGGGCAGATCGGCTCGAGGCCAATCTTTCAGCACCTCTGGAAATAGAAGCATTGCTTTCAGGACTTGCCGGGCGCTTTGTCCCACCGGGCGCAGGGGGTGACCCGATCCGCAATCCCGATGTTGAAAGCGGCAGAAATCTCTACGCTTTCGAGCCGGACAAGATACCGACCAGAGCAGCCTTCGAAGCGGGAAAAGAAGCTTTCGATCAGCTTGTCGCTGCGTTCAGGGACGAGCATGATGGTGCTTATCCGACGAAAATCGCCTTCAGCCTGTGGTCGTCGGAAGCGATCCGTCATCTTGGCGTGACGGAAGCGCAGGTGCTTCATGCAATCGGTGCGCGCCCCGTATGGGATGAAGGCGGACGGGTCAATTCTCTCGAAATCATTCCGATAGCAGAGCTGGGTCGACCGCGTATCGATGCCGTTGTGCAAGTAACCAGCGTTTATCGCGACCAGTTCGACGGCTTCATGCGTCTTCTTGCGGATGCGATGGAGAGGATTGGGAATCTCGATGAAAAAGACAACCTAATCGCTGCCAATACGGCACGAATTGCCGGGCTTTTGCAAGGCAAAGGAATGTCTGCCGGGGAGGCAAGACAGGCTGCACATTATCGCATCTTCAGCAATGCGCCGGGAAACTATGGCAGTGACATGCCGCATATGGCGATGCAATCAACCACGTGGGAAGAGGACAGCGATCTGGCGGAGCGTTTTCTCGACGGCACGCAATATGCATTTGGTGCGAGAGAATGGGGTATAAAAACCCAAAATGCCAATCTCTTCGCTGAACAGTTGAAGGGGACTGAGGCCGCGATCATGTCGCGCTCGTCCAATCTGCACGGCGTTTTGTCTACCGATCATCCTTTTGAATTTCTCGGTGGTCTGTCATTGGCCATCCGCCATCTCGATGGAAAGAGCCCTCCGCTGTACATCTCCGATCTGCGCCAGGGCCAACCAGACACAACCTCCTTGTCACGCTTTCTCGCAGATGAAATGCGTGTGCGCTATCTCAACCCGCACTGGATCAAGGGAATGCAGGCGGAAGGCTATGCCGGCACATTGGAAATACTCAATAAGGTCAATAATTTCTTCGGCTGGCAGGTCATGGACCCATCCGTGGTTCGTGCCGATCAATGGCAGGCGCTTTTCGACACTTATGTGGCCGATACGCGTAATCTGAAAATGAGCGCCTATTTCGAGAAACACAACCCGACGGCACAGGCGCAATTAATGGAGAGGATGATCGAGGCAATCCGTAAAGACTATTGGGATGCACCTGAACAAACGCGTCGACAACTGGTGGAACGCTGGAAGGATCTGGCCGCGCATCACGGGGTTTCGATTGGCGAGCCCGCAACCAGGGCTTTCATAGAAGAAATGTCTACGGGCTTTGGCCTGACAGTGGCGAGTGCCAGCCAGCAACAGAATGCGGCAAAGGATCAGCAGTCCGATGACACACGAGAGGCTGCCGCAGACAGTGCGCCGCAACCAATCAGAGGGCAGGAGTTGCAGGAGACGAAGCCTGCTTCCGAAGCTGAACGAGACAATTGGCGGCTTTGGGCCGCTTTGGTGGTGATGGTTCTTTTGCTTGGCATCGGCGCCGTAAGGCAGATGCGGGTTAATGCATCCAGAAAGTGATTTGGCAGAATAGTATGAACAGCATTGAAGTTAGCCTTTTTGAACTCTCCCGGCTTTTCCTTTGGCCGATCCTGCTCCTCATTCTGGGTGCGCTCGCTTATGCGCTCGTTGCTTTGGGGGCGTTTTTGGTCGAGTTAATACAGCGGGTGCGCAAAAACTATCGCCCGGTCTTGACGCATTATGCGGCGGGGATCGGCACCCCGCTTACCAGCGACGATCTGGAGCTCTGGATCATGAAACGACTGGAGATGTTGCGCATCGTGTCGCGCACTGCCCCGATGTTGGGTCTCGTCGCCACAATGATTCCGATGGGCCCGGCATTGCTCGCCTTGACAAAAAACGACGGAGCGGCCGTCGGTGAAAATCTGGTTGTTGCTTTCTCGGCGGTCATTCTTGCGCTGATCAGCGCCAGCGTCACTTTTTTTATTTTGACCGTGCGGCGGCGCTGGCTGTTGCAGGAATTGCGTCAGTTTGAAAAACAGGCGGGGCAGGGCTGATGCGGTTTCTGGAACATGACGAGGCTGATGATCCGATCCTGTCGGTGGTCAACCTGATTGACCTTTTCCTTGTGGTGATCGGCATATTGATGATTGTCATCGCACAAAACCCGCTTAATCCGTTTTCGGCAGAAAATGTGACTGTCATCGAAAATCCCGGCGAAGCCGACATGCGGATAACGGTAAAGGAAGGCAAGGAACTCAAGCGCTACGAAGCCAGCGGCAAGATCGGCGAGGGCGAGGGCGTGCGTGCTGGCATAACCTATCGGCTCGACGATGGCCGGATGATCTATATTCCCGAAGGTCAGGTGCAGGAACACAATTGATACCGGCTTGGGTTTAGGGCCCGGCAGGCTTTGACGGCTGGCATAAAATCCAGTTGCCTTTCGTTTCTTACGCTTGCACGACAACGTCGCTCGACTGTAATAGCAGCAAGCTGGCGGCCCTCGCGTGAGTTTCTGTCAGCAAGGATTGAAGCCATCTCTGTATATCAGCGAGCGTACTGCGGGCATCGAGAAAATGAAGCTTCATTAAAGCTATGCTGCATAATACCTTCGTTACTATCCGGCACCAATCGCCCGGTAGAACGTGAAGCGATGCATATTAATAGGGTGGCTATCTCACTTGCCAGCTTGTTGTGCTCGTTAATCAATGGTGGGTGTCCTTGATCTGCTCAATACAAAGGTTCGGCTACCGCCCAAACTTCATATACTGCACTTTGGCTTCAATAAGCCGATCCAACAGATATTGAGTCGTCTGCAGGCATCGGTTTGAAACGGCAACAATAGGATGGCGCTAACTGTCTGTTCGGAACGAGCCTTTTAATAAAAAACAGCTGCTAGTCGAGACGAATTCCTGCTGCTCGCCAATCAGGTGGCCCTTCAAATGCACGGCGCGCCTTGTAGCCTCGTGCAGATAATACGCGAACTGCTTCGGTTGACATCACGCAATACGGACCTCGGCAATATGCTACTATTTCCCGATTAGGCTTGAGTTCATCCAATCGGCCTTCGAGTTCTGATGCTGGAATGTTAATCGCTCCAGGCAAATGCCCCGACGCAAATTCGTCATGGGGCCGTACATCAAGTAATGTGACGCTGCCATCGTTCAGAAGAACACGAAGCTCTTCTCGCGAAACGGCATCAAGTAGACCCGGTTGGTTAACACTATCAGAAATAAGCTGTGCTTGACTCGACTTCACATAAGCCGCGTAAGCACGTAAAGCAGAAACTATTTCCATAATTGGCCCATCACCGAGCCGATATAGAACGTTCTTTCCATCTCGCCTTGTGCGTACAAAATCGATACGCCGCAACTGCTGAAGATGCTGAGACGCGTTTGCCAGTGACAAATCAGCCAGTTCTGCTAAACGCTCAACCGACCTTTCTCCCTGGGCGACAAGATCAAGAAGCACCAAACGATGGGGGTGAGCCATCGTTTTAGCGTAAACTGCAATATCGCTGAACTGCGAAAGTGTCTGGCCACTCATCCGTCGCGCCCCTGATAGAAAAAATCCATTACATAAGTTTGTGTATTTTTATCATATATGGCCCTTTCATTGGAAATGACCAAAAATGCCGGCACCTGTCCGATTACCCTAAATAATTAAGGTTGTTGGAAGACTGTAGATGCTAACCACGTTTGCCAGCTAGGGTGCTTCCTTCACAACGTCCTTGTGAATTGGCTGAACCTGATGATCACATTGATTAATAGCATTGTAGGAGAATAATTATTATTCAATCAATTGAATAATTTAAAATCATTTGATCTAACCTAATATTTTTTAAATTACTTATCGCTTCGGCTTTAATGTTTATCGCGCTTCGACACACCTTTAACCCGGCTCGAGATGCTTTTCCATAAGGGCTTTTAAAGGTTTGACTACCGCTCACACTTAACCAGTGTTCGGTTCTTAAACCTCACCGAACACCGGTGTTTGAAAACTATACAAGACTTTCAAAGTTTCGTGCTTTAAACGAGTGATGGTCTCTTTCTAATTACTTATCTTACGTCGTAGCGCAACGTTACGACAGACGACATAGAATGTTGGCGTAAAGAGCAGACCGAAGCCGGTGACGCCAAGCATGCCAAAACAGACGGCTGTACCGAGGGCTGTGCGGAGCTCAGCCCCGGCGCCATGGGCAATAGCGAGCGGGACCGCCCCTAGGATAAAGGCAAAACTGGTCATCAGGATCGGTCGTAGCCGAAGCTTTGCCGCTTTAACCGCCGCTTCCACAGGCGTAAGTCCTTCGCTTTCAGCATGGCGAGCGAATTCGACGACAAGAATGGCGTTTTTAGCCGCAAGCGCGATCAGTACGATCAATCCTATCTGTGTCAGTACATTGTTGTCGTAGCCACGAAGATTGATACCTACCATCGCCGCAAGAAGACACATGGGTAGAATGAGGATGATGGAAAGCGGGAGCGACAGGCTTTCAAACTGTGCCGCTAGAACGATGAATACAAAGATGATCGCAAGTACGAAGACGGCGCCAGCCGTCTTGCCAACCGTCGTTTGCTGGTAAGCGATGCCGGTCCATTCGGTACCATAGCCCTGTGGTAGGTCTTTTGCCATCGCTGTGACGGTCGCAATCGAGTTCCCGGAAGAATATCCGGGCGCAGTATCGCCATCGATCTCTACAGCAGGAAAGAGATTGTAGCGCGTCACTCTATAGGCTTCTGTTTCATCACGAAACGTGGCGATGCTGCCAAGAGGCACCATGCCGCCGCGTTCTGATCGTACACGCAAGGCGGCGATATCGGCAGTGGAATGCCGATAAGGAGCATCGGCCTGTGCATAAACTCTGTAGGTACGTCCAAGTAGATTGAAGTCATTGACATAACTCGACCCGAGGTAGGTCTGCATCGTCGTAAAAATCCTTTCGGGCGGGACACCCAGCATTTGAGCCTTAACCCTGTCTATATCCGCATACACACTCGGCGAAGCAGTGTCGTAGAGTGTAAACACGGCAGTCAATCCAGGAGCTTGGTTCGCCTTGGCTACGAAATCTTGCGCAACCTTGCCCATTGCCTCAAAGCCGTGACCCGACCGGTCCTGAAGGAGTAGCCGATAGCCAGTAGCTGCGTTGCCTCCTATACCTTGAATGATTGGAGGTGAGACGATGAGGACACGTGCATCCTTGATGTCCGCGACAGCAGCACGTGCGTCAAGCATTACAGCTTCTGCAGTGCGATGCGTCTTACCACGCTCCTTAAATCCTTTTAGATTAAAAAAAGCAGCTCCAGCATTCGGTGCCAGCGTGGAAGACATACCGTCCATACCAGACAGCGTCTCTGAAGCGACAATTCCATCAATCTTAAGAATACGGCTTTCCACTTCGCGCATCACGGCATCGGTGCGCTCCAGCGAAGCACCCGGAGGCAACTGGATTAGAGCCGCGAAATATCCTTGGTCCTGCAGCGGAATGAACCCGGATGGCGTGTACCAGAAAACCGCCGCCGTCAAAACCATCAGGGCCGCGTATATCGCCATCATTCGCCGTGGCATTCCGACAAGCGTGGCGGTGAGTAATGCATAGCGCTCACTCATCTGGTCAAACGCCCGGTTGAACCGGTCGCCGCCCCGGTTTAGTGCACCAAGCCAGCCTTTCGCTTCAAGATCACTATGCGAAACCTTGAGCATCGCAGCTGAGAGTGCTGGCGACAAAGTCAAAGAGACCAGCAGTGAAAAGATCGTGGCACTGGTGATGGTGACGGCGAACTGTTTGTAGAACTCGCCTGAAAGACCCGTGATGAACAACGTAGGCACGAATACGGCGCAAAGCACGAGTACGATAGCGACCAGCGCTCCGCCAACTTCATCCATTGAGGCCCGCGCTGCATGCAAAGGAGACATACCGTCGTGCAGATTGCGCTCAACATTCTCAACCACGACAATCGCATCGTCAACTACAATACCGATCGCAAGAACGATCCCGAACAGGGAGAGATTGTTAATGGTGTATCCTATGGCAAGCAGCACTATACAGGTGCCAAGTACCGAGATCGGGATAGCTATGACGGGGATGATCGATGCACGCCAGCTTTGCAGGAATACGAGAATAACGACGATGACCAGTACAGTTGCCTCAAAAAGCGTATAAAAACCAGCATCAATGGAATCGACAACGAAGCTCGTGGGATCATAGACGATACTATAGTCAATGCCTGCCGGAAAACTCTTCGCTAGTTCTTCCATCTTGGCGTAAACGGAGGCACGTGCACTGACAGCATCAGCACCAGGCCTTGCAAGTATGTTCAGGATCGCCGTTGGTTTGCCGCTTTGATAAGTACGAACATTATAATTGTCGGTACCCAGCTCAACTCGCGCCACGTCCGCCACGCGGACTTGTCGTCCCTCTGCATCAGTGCGAAGAACGATAGCCGCAAAATCGGCAGGGTCCTTGAGACGCCCAAGCGTGCGAACATTGACCTGGAAGGCATCATCCGGTCCAGACGGCGCTTGACCGAGTTTACCAGCTGCCACCTGTACATTTTGGGTGCGAAGGGCGGTGAGTATCTCAGCCGCGGTCAGATCAAGTGCGGCAGCACGACGAGGATCGATCCAGACGCGTATTGAATAATCGCGCCCACCGCCCATCAGCGCAACATCGCCAACACCCTCAACTCGACTCAGTTCATCACGCACCTGAGTGCGTGCGAAATTCTGAACATAAGAAAGATCTCGCGAACCATCACTTGAATTGATGTTAACTGCCATAAGGACTGACGGTGTAACCTTCTTGGTTTCGACGCCCAGACGCTGAACTTTTTCCGGCAAGCGCGGCAGCGCCGTCTGTACTCTGTTCTGCACCAGTACCTGTGACTTGTCAGGATCCGTCCCCACCTTGAAGGTTACAGTGATAGTAAGATTGCCATCGCCAGTCGATTGGGAAGACTGGTAAAGCATATTGTCAACGCCATTGATCGCTTGTTCGATAGGGGCCGCGACTGTCTCAGCAACTGTCTGCGCATTCGCACCTGGATAGCTTGCTGAGACCGTAACGGTCGGGGGCACAATATCGGGATATTGCGAGACCGGCAACGCCATGTAGCAGATTGCGCCGAGGATCGTGATCGCGACAGAAAGCACGCAAGCAAAGATCGGTCGGTCAATGAAGAAATGTGAAATGCGCATGCTTTCCGCTTTCCAATTTTTGCAGGATCAGTTCGAGACCAAAGTGGCCGCTGCCGCTGCTGGCAAAACCGGCGTTATCGTACCTCCTTGACGCGGAGCGATATGGCCTTGGGTAACTTTGACCTTCGCGCCCGGCATTGCCGCCATAGTGCCGCCAATGATAACGTGATCGTCCGCTTTCAGGCCCGAAGTGATAATTCGAAGCCCTTCCACTACGGGACCTAACGTGACTTGCCGCAAAACAACGATACCAGTCGTGTCAACGACAAGAACTGCCTTATCGGCCTGGTCACTCTGAATAGCAGTATCTGGCACCAGCAACGCTTGCACTGTCCCTGTATTGGACATCCGCATATCGCCGAATAGCCCTGGGATGAGTTTGAAAGATGGGTTGGGGATAATCGCCCGGCCACGCACAGTACCTGAACGGAAGTCGACGCCATTGTCGGTGAAGTCCAGCTTGCCGCGCCAGCCAAAGCCGACATCCCCCTGCAAACGGACTTCTACGTCATTTCCACCAGACGGTCGCTCCGACTGAGTTTTCAAATATAATGATTCAGACGCGTCGAATACAAAGTAGATTGGATCAAGAGCGTTGATGGTAGTGAGGAGTGTTGCAGTCGTTCCGCCGCCAGCCACAACCAGATTCCCGGCATCGACACGCCTATCAGAAATACGCCCCTCTATAGGTGCCCTGATTTGCGTGAATTCCACGTCAAGAGCAAGAGCGTCGGCACGAGCTTGCGCGGCGTCCAGAGTAGCTTTGGCCGCTTGCTCTTTGGCTTTCAGAGCGTCAACCTCACGAGCAGTAACAACAAGGCCGGTTTTCAGGCGCAACGCGCGATCATAGTTGGCACGCGCAAGCAGCAGGTCGCTATTTGCCGCGGCCACCCCTGCCTGTGCCTCGGCTAGAGCAGCGCGATAGGGACGCGGATCGATTGTAAAGAGTAACTGTCCGGCCTTAACGATTGCTCCATCCTGAAAGTGAACGCCGACGATTGCGCCACCGACACGGGGCCGCACTTCAACGACTTTGCTGGCAGCAAAACGGCCTACATATGCATCCCATTGCCGAACTTCCCGCTTCAGTGGTTTGGACACTTCAACAGTAGCGAGGGGTGCAACGGAGGGATTGATTGGTCGCTTTATGAAAAGGGAAACCGCGATCGTGACAACAATTATTGTCAAAATCGGAATGATCCATATTGCATGGGTACGTTTTTTTGATAGGGATTGGGTAGTATCTGTAACATCGTGCGTGTTTAATGAGTTCATGACAGGCTCCATGGTCAGATTCAGGCCTTTATTTTGGGCAGATAATACGACCTATCAGGCACAAGCATCCGCGCCATGTATCGTCAAAACCGCTAGTTGAAAGCGGACGATTTGTGGCCAAACTGTTAAGTGCCGATGAAAAATCTCCAACGAAGTTCGGATGGCCCATCTCAAGCAACGACAGAGCCCGAAGCCCTGCGTGAAGCTATCGCTCAAATGGACCGGCCTTTGTTTAGAGTGGGCGACGATTGCGCATTCGCGGTTATTTTTGGTTGAGGTATGTTTCCTCTGACAGAGGGCTCTTTCAAAGATTGATAAAGCCTTGGATTATTAGTGGTTATTTGCACCGACTTAATTGCAACGCAGATCACATCACCAAAGCTTGGTATAGAAGAACCCCCAAATACAAGCCTACACCAAAAACCGAATGAGCCGTAATGCTCAGGAAAAGGCCTTTTGCAGGATTGGCTGTTCGAAGACCGAAAAACCCGCCTCCCAAAGCAGGCTTCATAAACAAAAATGGCGCAGCCAGAGTTATCAAGCCAAAAGTCAGCCCATTTAACAGAGTAGGTTGCGTGTTGTTAAAAAATCTAAGGAAACACAAGTACATACCAGCATAGATAATGCCTATAAAATAGTGAAAAGCCCAGCCAACAAAAGCCTCTCCAGGTACGGATGGCCGGGCACTTACGCCGGGATCAAAAATACGCCCATAACGGAAACCCATAACCCAACGGCCGGTAACTGGCCAATTTGCAGGCGCAATGCCAGTTATAGGCCGCTGTACTTGTTGCCAAATATCAGACGCCATGGTGGCAATAATCCCAACAATCAACACTTCAGATAACGTCATCTGTCAGCCCTTGGTCTACTTTACTGAAACCGGAACATAACATTTGAAGAAAATACAGTCAATTGATTGATTGAATGTATGCAAAGTGAAATAGCTATTTCCTGGCGTTCGAACGCCAGCGGGCAGCTCTAAAGGCTAATGGCAGTAATTTTTAAGCGATAGGTTACCGTTTGGAGGCGACACCTCGCTGAAGCCGGAACGATGTGAGGCGAAAATTTCGCGGCATCAGATGGGGGTTTTGCATATTCGTGGCTTAACACCAGCGATCCATGCGTTGAGAATGCCTCAAGCGAAATGTATCCCACGTAATCATTTTTACAGTGAAATTGCTTTGTCTGAGCCTTTGCTGTCTGATGTAAAGCGTCGAATTCCGACGTGTCTCTGGAAACAGACGACCTCTCCCGTAGAGCAAAATATCGGCACCGTAGACTTCAGCGACAAGATGAGCTGCTTCTACCCCTGCATCCACGTTAAGGGGAGAATCCGATGCTGCATTGACCTTTTCGGCACTGAACAAATCCATTGGGCCGATGCTTGCGACGGTGACGGATACGGCACATGAGGCTTGCAGAAATTTTCTGCGCGAAAATCGTTTGCCGATGTTTTCGTCTGTAACTTGGTTCTCGATTGGGTTTTCTGGTTCGACCTCTTCAAACTGGCTGGCTTTAAAAAGACTAGTCAGGGAAACATGTACGGCCATCGTGATCCTTGTTCACCAGGCTCCCCCTCTGATACGCTATGCAATATCATTTTTAGGGGGGCGATCAGTAATTAGGTCCCCAACAGCAGGACTCTCTTTCTATATATCAAAGCTGTGTGGGATTAGGTGCATCCCCATATACTGTTTTCGGATCGAATACTTTCTCGTTTTCGGTAAAGCGGAGATGTATCGGTGCATTGAGCGAACCAATGGCAGCCGCCCGGTAAAAGCAGGAGCGATAACCGACATGGCAACTTGCTCCTCCTGCTATTGCTACACGCAACCAGATTGCGTCCTGGTCGTCATCAATGCGCAGATCGATCACTTTTTGTATAAGCCCGCTTGTCGCACCCTTATGCCAGAGACATTGGCGGCTGCGGCTCCAATAATGTGCCTCTGCCGTTTCTATTGTTCGTAACAGCGCTTCTTCATTCATGACGCCCATCATCAGGACCTCACCCGAAGTGGCATCCGTCGTAACCACCGGCAGCAGTCCATCGGGACCAAATTTTGGCGCAAGAAGAGTTCCTTCTTCGACCTCGAAAACAGAGACACGGGGCGCAAAAATAGTGCCGTGATCAGGTTTGGTTGTCATCCGAATGCCTCCCTCGGGCCTGATACAGCAGTCAGAAATTCGCGCCTGAGTTCACGGTCGCTTTGAAATGCGCCAAGCAAGCGGCGTGTCACCATGCTCACGCCAGGTTTTTTCACGCCGCGCGTCGTCATGCACATATGTGCAGCTTCAATGACAACCGCAACGCCTCGTGGTTGCAGGACATGCTGGATGGTTTCTGCAATCTGCGACGTCAGCGTTTCCTGAATCTGGAGACGTTTTGCAAAGACATCGACGACGCGTGCGAGTTTGCTGATGCCGACCACCCGTCCGGCTGGCAGATAGGCAACATGGACCTTGCCGATTATGGGCACGATATGGTGTTCGCAATGCGATTCAAGACGCATGCCGCGCAGCATGATCATGTCGTCATAATCATTGGTTTCTTCGAATGTACGCGCCAGTAATTCGGCAGGATCGGTTCTGTAGCCTTCGAAGAACTCTTCATAGGCCCGTACGACACGCGCAGGTGTGTCCACCAGCCCTTCACGGTCTGGGTCGTCTCCTGTCCATTCGATCAGAAGACGGACAGCAGCCTCCACATCGGCGCGGTGGGGGCGGGGACGCCGTTTACCCTCCCTTGGGAGGGTGTGCGCGGTTTCATTGACGAGTGTGTTCATCTCTCGAAACTCCAAAGAACATTCTTGCCTTACATTTTGCAATGTTATAACGTTTCATACATTAGCTGCTTATTCTCCACAAGGGCTTTGACTGCCAACATGAAGCAATATGAAGAATTGACTGCGAATAGCCGCAACGATCAGGCAGCCTTGGCGGGAATGCGTAAAGCGGAATTGGTCTGCGCACAGCGCGGTGTTCGGTTCACATCACTTCGGCGTGCTGTATTGGAGATGCTGTGGCGCGCCGGGCAACCGGTCGGTGCTTACGACCTCATACGAGAGATGGAAGTCAAGCTGGGAAGACCGCTGTCGCCTCCGACCGTTTATCGTGCGCTGGAATTTCTGCTGGAACAGGGGTTGGCATCCCGGATCGAAACCAGAAATGCCTTTGTTCCGCATACGCTTCCCAATCCAGACCAGGCCTGCGTCTTCTTCATCTGTCAGCAATGCGGTTCCTCATCCGAGGTAGAAAATCCGGGAGTAGATGCGCTTTTTGAACGCGATGCACAATCGCTCGGCTTTCGCATTGGCCGTCGGGTCGTGGAAATGCAGGGTACCTGCGTTCACTGCCTGTCTGATAGCAGCTCCACCAATCCGGCAAATAGCTGAATAAAGGACAAGAAATTGGACGACATCAAAATGGCGAACGGCCCGGTGCCGATTTACCTCCTGACCGGTTTTCTCGGAAGCGGCAAAACCACCGTACTCAACCATCTTCTCAAGCAGCCTGAACTCGGTGACGCTGCGGTCATCATTAATGAATTTGGCGAGATCGGGTTGGATCATGAACTGGTGGAATCTTCTGCGGATAACATGGTGGTATTGCAGTCCGGCTGCCTGTGTTGCACCATACGCGGCGATCTGGTGCAAAGCCTGCATGGATTGTTTGACAGGAGACAGCGCGGCGAGATAACGCCATTCAGTCGCGTGATTATCGAAACAACTGGTCTCGCTGACCCGGCGCCTGTCATTCATACGCTCATGACGGATACGCTGTTGTCCGAGGCGTTCCGGCTTGACGACGTTATAGCGACCGTCGATTCGGCGGTTGGCATGACAACCCTCGACGCTCAGGAAGAGTCGGTCAAGCAGGTCGCTGTCGCCGACCGGATTATTTTGACAAAGACAGACCTGGTTGGAGAACCGGATCTGCACGCGCTTGAGGCGCGGTTGCGGGCCCTTAATCCGGCAGCATCGATCATTCATGCGCGTGATGGCGTGGTGGAACCGTCTTCGCTTTTCAATTCAGGATCTTACAATCCCGGAACGAAGAGCGCTGATGTACAGAAATGGCTGAACGCAGAAGCCTATTCCGAACCGGGGCATCACAATGGACAAGATCATCACAATCATGACCACACCAACAGTCACGATCACCATCATCACCATTATTTAAACCGACACGACGACCGGATATCGGCTGTGTCTTACACCGTTGAGGACCCAATTCCCGCAGCGCTTTTCGACAAGTGGCTTGAAACGCTCATGATTGCATGTGGACAGAATATTCTGCGTATGAAGGGGATTGTGCATGTAGAGGGGGCTCCCGCGCCTTTCGTGCTCCACGGTGTGCAACATATTTTTCACCCGCCTGTCATTCTGAAAGACTGGGCAGGCAAGGATAGTCGCTCACGTATCGTTTTAATCGGTCGTGATCTGACCGATACGTTTCTTCGGGAGAGCTTTGGCTTTCTGGGCTCATCCTCTGGGAAGAAGCACGCGCACGATCATCATGAACATGAACATGAGCACGAGGATGCTGGCGCGTGAGTTCGCTTTTTTCTTATAAGCATGAATCCCACGCACGAAGAGGTCCGCTACATGTGAATGTGGCGATCATTGGTGCAGGGCCTGCAGGCCTTGGCGTGGCGCGTGTGCTTCGCGATCTGGCTATTCAAGACGTGCGGATATTGGAGCGAGAGTCAGTAGGGGCGTCCTTTCGCCATTGGCCACAGGATATGCATTTTATCTCGCCCTCATTTACAGGCAATGCATTCGGGTTGACTGATCTCAACGCGATCAGCTTCGACAGCTCACCCGCATTTGCCTTGAAGTGTGAACATCCGAGCGGCCCCGAATATGCGGATTATCTTGTGCATGCTGCCGAGATATTCGGTCTCAACGTCACGACGGGCGTGGATGTTTCCGTGCTGGAACCGGACGGCGACGAGATCGTGCTTCATACAAATGCCGGCGAGGTTCGGGCACGTTTCGTGATCTGGGCCGCGGGGCAATTCCAGTACCCGAACCTTGCTGATATCGCAGGAAACCATCATGCTGTTCATTCCAGCAAGGTCCGGCGCTGGGCGGATCATTGCGATGAAGAAACCATCATCGTGGGCGGATATGAAAGCGGTATCGATGCCGCCGTGGGTCTGGCTGCGGCAGGCAGACGCGTAACCGTCCTTAGCCGGACCCCGGCATGGTATAGCGATAATGCGGATCCGAGCGTGGCGCTATCGCCCTATACGCGCGACCGCCTTGATGCGGCCCGTAGCAGTCAGTTGATCCAGCTTGTCGGTGATGCAGAGGTTATTGGCTTCGATAAAAGCAATGATGCAACGCATGTGCTTGCGGGCGACGGGCGAAGCTGGGCAACCCGGTCCACGCCCATTCTTGCGACGGGTTATGTCGGCAGCACCAGCCTGATTGAGGAATGGTTCGATTTCGATGGTGATGGTTGCCCGACCGTTACGGCACAGGATGAATCCACGCGTTTGCCGGGTCTTTTTCTGGTCGGGCCGGAACTGAAGCATCGCAGTCATTTGTTTTGCTTCATTTACAAGTTCCGCCAGCGCTTTGCCGTCGTGGGACGGGCAATCGCCGGCCGCCTTGGCATGGATACCTCCGCATTGGAAGCCTATCGAGCCAACAATATGTTCCTTGATGATCTGAGTTGTTGCGACATCGAGAATTGTCGTTGCTGAGCGCGCTTCCGATCGTGAAGAATTTTGAGGAAATCATGTCTCTCGTACTGACAAACAGCTTTGGAGGCTGCAAGGAGGTCTTCATCCCTCATAGGGTCAATGAAGTCCGCATGTATGTCTGCGGACCGACCGTCTACAATTATGCGCATATCGGCAACGCACGGCCTGCCGTGGTATTTGATATATTGGCGCGTGTTCTGCGCCGACATTTCAAGAACGTCATTTATGCCCGTAATCTTACCGATGTGGACGATAAGATCAACGCGGCTGCTCTTGCTGAGGGCGTGCCGATTGGCACGATCACACAACGCTATACGCGAGCTTATCACGACGATATGTCAGCATTGGGCGTATTGCCACCATCGATCGAGCCGAAAGTAACCGATCATATTGCGCAGATCATCGCACTCATCGGGCGTTTGATCGCACAGGGCCATGCCTATGAGGCGCAGGGGCATGTGCTTTTCCATATTCCCTCCTTTGCGCAATACGGGGCGTTGTCCGGTCGCAGCCTCGAAGACATGATCGCCGGTGCGCGGGTTGAAGTCGTTCCGTTCAAAAAGCATCCGGCCGATTTTGTTCTGTGGAAACCCTCCAAGGACGGGCAGGTCTTCTGGGATAGT
This sequence comes from Rhizobiaceae bacterium, assembly GCA_032057925.1. Lineage (GTDB taxonomy): Bacteria > Pseudomonadota > Alphaproteobacteria > Rhizobiales > Rhizobiaceae > Brucella. The sequence continues at coordinate 427,402 of DAMCEK010000004.1, read as the reverse complement.
CCATGGGGCAGGGGGCGGCCTGGCTGGCACATAGAATGCTCGGCGATGATCGAGCAGCATCTGGGGACACCGATTGACATTCATGGCGGTGGACAGGATTTGATCTTTCCACATCATGAAAATGAGATCGCGCAGGGAACCCGCGCGCGTTACTGGATTCACAATGGCTTTATCACCGTCGAAGGACGCAAGATGTCAAAGTCGGTCGGCAATGTCTTGCTGGTGCGTGACCTGCTGAACGAGGCGCCCGGGGAAGCGATCCGCTATGCGCTGCTGTCGGCCCATTATCGCCAGCCCCTTGACTGGACGGCCCAGGGTTTGCAGCAGGCAAAACGCAATCTCGACAGGCTTTATGGCGTTTTGCGCGAATTGGAGGATATAAGCATTACGGGTGAGCCCGCGCCGTATCTGGCGGGATTTTACGCGGCATTGGATGATGACCTGAACACGCCTGCCGCCCTTGCCGAAATATTCCGGCTGGCGCGTATGGTTCCAAAGGAAACGTCACCATCCAATCGTGCATCGCTTAAAACAGCGTTGTTGCAAGCTGGAAAGCTGCTCGGTCTGCTTGAGAAAAAGCCAAGCGAATGGTTCCAGAACTCCATGGCCGGGCAGAGCGAGATCGATGTCGATGTGATCGAGGCGCTTATTGGCCAACGTGAAACGGCCCGCGCTGAAGGCGACTTTGAAATAGCGGACCGGATTCGCGACGACCTCAGGAAAAAAAGTATTCTTCTGGAAGACAGGGATGGGTGCACGCAATGGCGCAGGATGCTGTCATGAATGATCAGACAGAGCCAGCCGGCAATTCGATACCCGAACGTCAGAAGCGTTTGGTCGAAGAGTTTTTGCTTATAGATGACTGGAACGATCGCTATCATCACCTGATTGATCTCGGCCAAGACCTGCCGCCCTTTGATCCTTCTTATTGTTCCGAACGTAACAGGGTTTCGGCGTGCGATGGTGATACATTTCTTGCAGGCGAGCACATCAACCGGCGGCTTCTGTTATACGGTGCAAGCGATACGCCGGTGCTTGCCGGTATTCTTGCACTTCTCATCGAGGTTTATTCCGGTTCCCCGACAGTCGACATCCTGCGTCATCCGCCCGTGTTTCTAGACCGTATCGGATTGACGCGGCGATTGTCGCCGCATCGTCGAGTGGCCTTGCTACGCATTCATGAACGGCTGACGGCGCTGGCGATGGATTCCGAAGTGCCGCAGAAACTCGCATCGTGAGCATGAAACCGAGCGGGCCCGAAAAGGAATTGCAACAATAGACGAGCCGCAGGGAAGAACGGTCTTCCTGCATTTCGTATGGTTTATCGAGGGTTTTATATGGTTCAGCTTACATTTCCTGATGGTGCGCAGCGCGTGTTTCCTGCACCGGTGGATGGAGCAGATATTGCGGCTGCAATATCTTCATCGCTGCGAAAAAAGGCTGTCGCCATTTCGGTTGACGACGAGATCAGGGATATTGCGGATCCGATAGAGCATGATGCGCGGATCGAGATACTGACACGTGACGATCCGCGCTCGCTTGCTCTGATCCGCCACGATGCGGCGCATGTGCTTGCCCAAGCCGTTCAGGAGCTTTTTCCCGGCACGCAAGCCACCATAGGCCCCGTCATCGAAAACGGCTTCTTTTATGACTTCGCGCGCGACGAGCCTTTTACGCCGGACGACCTGCCGGTCATAGAAGCGAAAATGCGTGAAATTATCGCGCGCGATGAGCCGTTCATTAAGGAAGTCTGGAGCCGCGAAAAGGCACGGCAATATTTCCGGGAGCGGGGTGAAGATTTCAAGGTCGAACTTGTGGATGCCATCTCGGAAGGTGAGCAAATCAAAATCTACCGGCAGGGCAGCTGGCTGGATCTATGCCGTGGTCCGCATATGACCTCGACCGGAAAGATCGGTTCTGCTTTCAGGCTTACAAAGGTTGCAGGAGCCTACTGGCGTGGCGATGCCAGCAATCCGATGCTGACCCGAATTTACGGCACAGCCTTCGCCACACAATCCGAACTCGATGCGCATGTGAAAATGCTGGAAGAAGCGGAGAAGCGTGACCACCGCCGTCTGGGGCGGGAAATGGATTTGTTTCATTTTCAGGAAGAGGCACCGGGCTCTGTTTTCTGGCATCCAAAAGGATGGACGCTTTTTCAGACCCTCATCAGCTATATGCGGGGGCGGCAGGCTGACGCCGGCTACGTCGAGGTCAATACGCCGGACATCATGGACCGGCATCTATGGGAGACTTCCGGGCACTGGCAGAATTACCGTGAGCATATGTTCACAACAAAAACGGAAGACGAGCGTGATTTTGCACTCAAACCGATGAACTGCCCTGGTCATATGCTGATCTACAAACAAGGGCTGAAGAGTTACCGCGATATGCCGCTAAAGGTCGCTGAGTTTGGCAAGGTGCATCGCTATGAACCTTCCGGCGCATTGCACGGCCTGTTGCGGGTACGTTCTTTCACGCAAGACGATGCCCATATTTTTTGCACAGAGGACCATCTAACCGAGGAATGTATCAAGGTCAACGATCTGATCCTGTCGGTCTATGAGGATTTCGGTTTCAGCGATATCCGTATCAAACTGTCGACCCGGCCCGAACATCGCATAGGCTCTGACGTATCGTGGGACCGGTCGGAACAATCGCTTCGTCAGGCACTTGATACGCTGGGCCGCTCCTATACGGTGAATGAAGGCGAGGGAGCCTTCTATGGTCCGAAACTCGAATATGTGCTCCGCGATGCGATCGGGCGTGACTGGCAATGCGGTACATTACAGGTTGATTTCAATCTGCCTGAGCGGTTCGGTGCCTTTTACATCAATCAGGAAGGAGAAAAGGTAACACCCGTTATGCTGCATCGTGCGATGTTTGGCTCGTTGGAACGCTTTACGGGCATTCTCATCGAGCATTATGCCGGTAAACTGCCACTCTGGCTTGCACCCGTTCAGCTTGTTATAGCCACGATCACATCCGATACTGACGATTATGCGGTCGAGGTGGCGAAACACGCCGCACGGCATGGCCTGCGAGTAGAGACTGATCTGCGCAATGAAAAGATCGGTTACAAGGTGCGCGAGCACAGTCTTACCAAATCTCCCGTTCTTCTGGTCGTCGGTAAACAGGAAGCGAAAGACCGGACTGTTTCCATTCGCCGTCTGGGACAGAATGGAAACCTGACAATGCCGCTTGATACAGCACTCTCCCTGTTGGTGAAAGAAGCGTCTGGACCTCTTCGACAATCAACGAGCCAAGCGGTTGAAATGGATGCTGCCTGAAAGGAAGAAGAGCATGTTCAGCTACATGATGATCGGAACCAACGATTTGCCACGCGCCATCCGGTTTTATGACGCGATCATGAAACCGCTCGGCCATGCGAGGATAGAGGACGGGGACGAGCGATGGATCAGTTGGGGGCAGGGCGAGCCGGGACCGCATATAACGGTTGGTGCGCCTTTTAACGGGCAAGCAGCGCTTGCCGGTAATGGCATGATGATCGCGTTTCTTGCTGGCTCCCGTGCGACGGTTGATGCGTTTCATGCCGCCGCGCTTAGCCATGGTGGCCGCGATGAAGGTGCGCCCGGACTACGTGCCCATTATGGGGCGGGGTTCTATGCGGCTTATGTCCGCGATCCTGACGGTAATAAACTCAACGCTGTCTTTTATGAACAGGATCGAGACAATGTTGCGTGATCTTATTGGTTTCCATCCGGGCAGACGGCATTTTCTGAACATAGGGCTTGGGGCTCTTACAGCATCGCTTGTTAAAGACGTCAGCTATGCGAGCGACGTGAGCAGGCCGACAATCGTGATTGATCCCGGTCATGGGGGTCATGATTCTGGTGCAATAGGACAATCAGGAACACTCGAAAAGGACCTGACGCTTGAGGCAGCGCTCCGGCTAAAAGACAAGCTTACAGAAAACTCCGATTACAGGGTCTTGCTGACAAGAGAGAAGGATATATTTATTCCCCTTCTTGACAGGGTCCGCTTTGCGCAGCGCAATAAGGCGCAAATCCTGCTTTCTCTGCACGCCGATGCGTTACACGACCCGACCGTGCGAGGCGCCAGTATTTACAGGCTGGCACCGCAAGATTCCGATGCGCAGACCGCACAGCTGGCCTCTTCAAACAACAGCGTAATTTCCACTGGCCCGCGCGGTCCTTCCGAACATCCCCCGGGTATCAGCGTCATACTCGAAAGCCTCATGTTCCGAGAAAAGCAGCTTTTTTCCTATGAGTTGCAGCATGCCTTGTTTGAAGCGCTTGATGAGAAAATCAATCTGCTCAACAATCCCGTTCGGCACGGTCACTTTCTTGTTCTCCGTTCCGGCAGTGTCCCGAGTCTTCTGCTTGAAATGGGCTTTTTGTCAAATGCGGATGATGAGCGTTTACTTGTGAACGCCGACTATCAGGATAGGCTCGCTGCAGCCATACAGGATGCCGTTGACCAATGTATTTATCGCTTTGCTGCGGCAAGCCTTTAAGGGCATGTTCGAGAAAGCTGTGGATGTTGCAGATGATCCTTTCGAGAAATGGTCTCTTTTGGTTATGTTATTACGTAACCAAGAAAGGGCTTTTGGATGGCAACTCCCACATGGACAGATGCAAGGGTCGAGCGGCTGAAAGAGCTCTGGACATCGGGTCAAAGCGCAAGTCAAATCGCGGCAGAGCTTGGTGATGTGACACGCAATGCAGTGATCGGTAAGGTTCATCGGCTTGGGTTGGCAAGCCGAAAAACCGTGGGTTTGGCCTCCATTAAAAAAACGGCTGCATCGCCTGTGCTAAATGTTTCCCGACGAACCGCTTTTCGCGCGCCAACCGTTGTGACACGAGGCAATACGGCTGTACGACTGGAAGCTGAAACCGTTACGGCTGAGCCAAAAGCCCAAATTGTGCCGATTTTTCAGTATGTCACCTTGATGCAATTGCAAAATTCATCATGTCGCTGGCCTATCGGCGATCCGATGTCTCCGGATTTTCGTTTTTGTGGGGCAAAAACTGAAAATGGAGCAACATATTGCTCCTACCATGCATGTCTTGCGTATCAAACAAAACCCGACAGCCGTTTATCGCGTCGTAGTGGTAAGCTGTGAAGGCAGAGGGCAGGCTCCGGGCAAATACCATTTATGATATCGATAAATGCCGATAGCCACCGATAGCCGCCGATCTGATTAGATCAGACCGGCGGTTATATTTAGCTTTAGAACGTTCTCTGGAAACGAATGAGGCCTTGGAGTGCATCCCCCCCAACGGTTGCGTCCATGCGATGCGGGTGATCACTATCCCACCGCGTATAGGAAACTTCCGGGGTGATCGTGAAACCCGGAACCAATTCATAGGCTAGATTGGCGGTGACGGCGGTTTTGCCCCAATCTTCGTAAGCGGCCTGAAAATTGGCGGTGGCCTGTTTTGTCGCTTTATACTTGAAGCCGCCCCAGACTGCCCAATCGCCGCCCCATTGACCATAATTCTGGTCGTCCGTTTCATTTGAAGCATATCCGCCCTGCGCCCAGACGGAGAGCTGATCTGTGACATTCAAGTTGCCGCGTATTTTAGTGGACCAATCTTCAATGACTGAATCATAGGCCGTAATTCCGATAATCGAACCCCAGCTGCCTTGATATTTAAGTCCTCCCAGAACATGAGGAACGTAACCGTCAATTGCATAGCCATTGCCACCCTGTTCAAGGGCGAGAACAGCAGAAAACCCGTTGTTGGTGTAGGTATAAGAGATTTTCCCGGTCGTTTCTGTTCCGTGACGCACGACTGTGTCACTGGCCACCGACCCCAGATAACCCGTAAAGGTTTTGAACTCCGTGTCATCAAGACCAACTCGAAAACCGCCAAGTTGGATATAGGCGAAATGCAAATCCACAACCTGAGACGTTTTGCCATATTCGCCATCAATTCGTGAATTATTAGACGCATAATTAATACGAATTTCGGAGAAGGTTTTGAGAGTGCCAAGCTCGGTTTCCGACGCTGTGGAAGTCTGTAAAGCCAAACGATAGGCTTTATCCCAACCTTTTCGATCTCTTCCCGTATAGGGGTCGTCGCCTCCTTTAACATCATATCGGTAATAGCCGTGAATACGAAGGCACGTTTCTGTTCCCGGCAAATAGAAATAGCCAGCACCATAGGCATCGCAAACGCGAACATATTCCACGTTCTCAGGTTCAGACGCGATAACGGTATCAGATGCTTGGGCAACACTCATTGAGGAAACCAAAACTGCACAGCTTGTGAATAAGGCACGATTTTTCATTTTAACTCCGATAGATGTATAGCATTCATATTCTTGGCAGATTCAGTTTGGCGATCGAAACATGATGCATGCAGTCAAGAATCATCGTAATGTAATTACGTAACATGTGCCTTGGTTCACAACAAATTGTTTCTCCATTTTCAGTCTGTTTATTGTGTAGCAGGCAAGGAGCCCTAAGGCCGCGGATGAACAAGTTATTTTCTTGAGTTGAAGGGTTGAAATCTCGACTGACATTTTGCCGGCTGATCAGGCATTTGATGTCTGCGATATACCGCCGAACAGGGTCGGTAAATCGAGCGGTCTGAAGCCATAATGTTTTAGCCAGCGTATATCGGCATCGAAAAAGGCCCGCAGATCGGGCATGCCATATTTGAGCATGGCGATGCGATCAATTCCCATTCCCCAGGCAAAGCCTTGATATATTTCGGGGTCCAGACCGCAGTTTTGCAGCACCTTCGGATGCACCATGCCGCAACCGAGGATTTCCATCCATTTGGTGCCATGTCCGATGCGCAGTTCCCCATCCTCTGTCGAACACAGGATGTCGGCTTCCAATGATGGCTCTGTAAAAGGGAAGAAGGATGGCCGAAAGCGCATTTTGAGATGCTCTACCTCAAAAAAGGCTTTGAGAAAGTTTTCGAGCACCCATTTCATGTGTCCCATATGGGCGCTTTTGTCTATGACAAGACCCTCAAGCTGATGAAACATCGGCGTATGTGTCTGATCGCTGTCATTGCGATAGGTTCGACCGGGTATGATGACACGGATCGGCGGCTGAACCGCCTCCATCGTTCTTATTTGAACCGGCGACGTATGCGTGCGCAAAACCTTGCGTTGCCCGTCGGCATCTGCGTTCATGAAAAATGTATCATGCATTTCACGGGCGGGATGGCCTTCTGGAAAATTGAGTGCGGTGAAATTATAGAAATCGGTCTCGATTTCCGGCCCCTCTGCGAGGGAAAATCCCATATCGGCGAATATAGCCGTGATTTCATCAATGACCTGTGACACAGGATGAATTCGGCCCCGCGTTTCCGCACCCTGCCGCACCGGCAAACTTACGTCTATTTTCTCTGTAGCTAGTTTGGCTTGCCTGTTTAACCGCTTGAGATAAGACTTGCGTTCGGCCAATGCCGCTTGAACCTGATCCCTGATCTGGTTGATCTCGGCGCCGCGAAGTTTGCGCTCGTCCACGGACAGGGAGCCGAGGGCCCTGAGCTGCGCTGTGATTGCACCCTGCTTTCCAAGTGCTTCAATGCGAATTGTCTCAAGCGTCTGTTCATCATCTGCTTTGGAGATTCGGGACAGAAAATCATGAATATTATTTTGCATGGACTATCTCATGACCGCATTTTTTGCTGCCTGACTTTGGGGCATCGAGGCGAGTTCGCCCAGTGTTATCGGCTTGACCGGCATGCGAAGGCGTAAATGGCCGACCTCATGCACGGCCACGCTGCGTTGCTCTGCGATAAGTTCAATCACGCTGGATCCGCATTGACGCCCCTGGCATGGACCCATGCCGGTTCGAAGATAGGCCTTGAGTTGATTGGGGCCCTGGACATTGAGAGTGCGCACCACATCGCGTATTTGCTGGGCGCGGACCTCCTCGCAACGGCAAATGATTGTCGTGGGATCGCTGGGGCGCAGCATTTCCTGTGCGGGCTGAAACAGCCGATCAATAAAGCTGCGTCCGCGCGAAAGGCGTTTTAACTTGTTTTCCAACGCGTGACAGAGAGTATCGCCTTTTACGCTGTCGATCCGACCAAGGGCTTGTGCTGCGGATACAGCCGCTAGTTTTCCGCGTATGGCAGCACTGGGAGCCCCGGCGATACCTGCACCGTCACCAGCAATTGCGATGCCTCCAACCGAGGAATTAAGCCGGGCATCAACCACAGGCGACCAGCCATGAATGGCTTCGTTCCAAGCCAGTTCGCAACCCAGCGCACTGGCCATATTGATGTTTGGAATGACGCCCTGATGCAACAGCACCTGATCGCAGTCGATTGTCTCTTTTCGACCCTTGCTGATAAAAGTGATAGCGTTTGCCCGCTCATCACCGGTGATGGTCAGGCTGCTGACATTGTTGCGGATCGGCAGGGAAAACCGGCTTTTTAAAAGCAGCTTAAGCCCATAAAAGGCATAGGTCGAACAAAGAAATTCGGGCAGTTTCGGCAGGGCGGCGCTGAAGTTGCCGCGCGGCGTGGTATCCAGAACGGCTACGATGTTCGCACCGGCCCGCTTGAGCTGATCGGCGAGCAATAGCAACAAAGGTCCGCTGCCGGCAATCACGGTTCGCCCTTGCGGCACGAGAGCGGAGGCCTTAAGCGCGATCTGCGCCGAGCCTGCTGTCATCACACCGGGCAAGGTCCATCCGGACACGGAAAACGGTCGCTCCAGTGCGCCGGTGGCCAGAATGATCCTTTTGGTCTGAATGAGACGCGCTGTGCCGTTGCGCGACAGCCCGACCTCGAAATGGTTGGGTTCGATCAATGCGCCCTCGTCATCGCGGGCGGGCTCTACCGACCAGACCGTGGTTTCAGGCGTATAATCGACGGTCGCTTTTTCAAAGCCTTCTGCAAGCACCAATCCTTCCCAGTAAGCTGACCCCAGAATGTCACGCTGCTTGACCGGGCTTGTGGTTATGGCGCGATAAATCTGCCCGCCAAGGTTGGGATTTTCGTCTGCGACAAGTGTTGTCAGTCCCAGTTCGCTCGCCGTGGCTGCTGCCGCAAGCCCGGCCGGTCCCGCTCCGACGATAACGAGGTCGTAAAGCTCTGCAACACCATCAAGATTTTCGATCCGGTTCATGGATGGGTTTTCTCCAATGCGTCGAGCGCGCGGGGACCATGCTGTGTTTTGACGACCATGCCTTCGCGCAGCGGCGTGAGGCAGGCTTGGCGATTGCCAACGCCGTCAACGATGACCAGACATTCGAAGCAGACCCCCATGAGGCAATAGGGACCGCGGTCGCTTCCTGAAATCGGGGTCTTGCGGAACGTACTGACACCGTTGGCGAGCAGGGATGCCGCCAGTGTGTCGCCATCGCGTCCGCGCATCGGACGACCGTCGAAACTGAAGTCGACCGTCGCTTCGCATGATGGATGTGTTGCATCGCGGATCGAGGGATCGTTAATGGGCCGGAACATGGAACCTCTTCGGAGTGAATGAAGCCAGGACTTCAGGCAAACGGGCAGTTTTTGCGAGCGCAGGACCGAGTGTCATTGCATGGACACCGGCAAGTGTTACGCCTGAGTGACAGCTTGTAACGAAAGCTGGTGGACCGTCGTCGGTCTGATCGTAGATTGGAAATCCGTCAGGGCTCATGACGCGCAGCGCTGACCATGTCCGCACCACATTGAGATGCCGCAGAAGCGGGAACATCTGGATCGCCCTGTCTGCCATCACGGACAAAACGCCGGTACCGGTGATATTTTCGAAGCCGACATCTTCCTTGCTGTCGCCGATCATGACACCACCTTCATTCGTCTGGCGGATCGTGACCATTGGATTATCCAGAAAAGGAGCCGTCTTCTCAGTGACGATCAGTTGTCCTCGACTGGGCTTTACCGGGGCATCAAGGCCAATCATCGGCGCAAGGCGGGCATTGCCGAGACCTGCGGCAAGGACCAGCTTTCTTGATTTGAGCTCACCCCATTGCCCTTTTATACGGTAACCTTCTGGTGAGCGTTGGATGGTCTCGACAGGATGAGCAGGACGGTACTCACTGCCCTTTATCGTGAGGTATGTATGTAGAGCGCGCATGAGCAGAAGTGGATTGGCGTGGCCATCAAGCGGACTGTAGACGGCACCTTCAACCTTGTTGCCAATATGTGGCAGCCTTCTCTTCACCTCGTCATGGTCCAGTATCTGATAGGGAAAGTGCATCGTATCGGGCTGGGCGTGAAATTGCTGTAGTTTCGTCAGTCGCGCGTCGATCTCTTTTTGGGAAAGACAGAGCGTAAAGCCGCCGGGTTGCCGATGGGCCACATCAATGCCGGTTTCATCGCGCAGAATTGCTGCCAGTTCGTTCCATTGCTTGGCCGAACGCTGCGTCCAAGCCGAATAGGGCGGCAGGGTCAATCCCTTCGATTGCACCCAGACCAATGCGAAATTGCTGCGGGAGGCACGAAATGCAATGTCGCCTTCATCGAGCAGAATGACGCTTTCCCCGCTTCGTGCGAGGCCGAATGCGATCGAGGCTCCCACGATCCCGCCGCCCACAACAATTGTTTCGGCCTCTGTCATCTTATAGTGCGACACGTTGTTTCTTTCAGCTTTGTGAGCGGTATCTCTATGGGACTTAAGGGAGAGAATTAAACGTGGTATTTGCGCTCTTCAATGAGCCTCATGCATGGATCAATTACCTGCGGTTATAGACGGCTTGCAGCCAGCGCATTTTCAACGGCAACGCCGATTTGCAAAAGCGCGTAGTCACGCTGATTATGGCCGATAAGCATCATGCCAACGGGTGCGCTATCCGCTAGCTGAATCGGTATTGTCAAAGCAGGCAGATCAAGGAAGTTCGCCAAATTACAGTTGCGCAGAATAAGAGCGCTCATGGCTTCAAAGGCTTGCGGTGTCTCAACCTCCGCAATCAGTGGTGCAACCACGGGGCAGGTCGGCATGGCGATGGCATCATATGCCTGTATCTTCGTGCGTACCGCTTCAGTAATTGCCTGCCGTTGTCGCAGCGCGTCAATATAATCGGCGGCGCTGACGGATCCCCCTTTACGCAGCCGCGCCAGAAAGATCGGATCGATGCGTTCGGGATGGCTTGCTATAAGATTTCGATGAATGGAAAAGGCTTCAGCCGGGGAAATACCGCCTCGGGCATTGAGATCGCGAATATCCACTATTTCGCTCAGGCTTATATGGGAAAGAAGAGCACCTTTCTCCGATAATTGCGTCAATGCCGCTGAAAACGCCTGTGCGACTTCCGGCGCAAGGTCTTGCAGCGGTTCTCCGTCGATAATGGCGATACGAAGCCCCTTGAGAGGCAGAGGAGGGGACAATGAAATCCGCGTCGCGTCTGGGTCGCCAAGAGCCGCATTGATCATGGCACAACAGGATACCGACAGGGCAATCGGGCCGACAGTGTCCAGCGAATAGGAACGGGGAAATACGCCATTAAGCAGAGAAGATGAAAAGGATGGCTTGAAACCCGAGACGCCGCAAAGAGCGGCTGGCGCACGAATGGAACCGCCTGTATCAGTAGCAAGAGAACCGGCGCACATAGCGTCGGCTACGGCAACGGCAGAGCCGGAGGAAGATCCGCCCGGAATGCGTCCGCGCACTCTGTCCCAAGGATTGCGCGGTGTGCCAAAATTTCGGTTGAGGCCGATGCCTGAAAACGCAAACTCGGACATGGTCGTGCGACCAATGAGTATGGCACCTGCTGCGCGCAGACGTCTGACTGCTTTCGCGTCGGTTTGGGCCGAGGGCTCGCCATCACGGGCAATCGACCCGGCCTGTGTGATTTCGCCCGCTATGTCGAAAGCGTCCTTAACCGAGATCGGGATGCCGCAAAGCGGCAAGGAGGCATCGCGCCACAAGGCGTGACCGTCGATATGATCGGCCAGATCGCGGGCGCGATCATGCCAGACCTTCATGAAGCTTCTCGCGCCTTCGCCCGAGGGATCATCTATTCTCTCCAGCGCCTCTTCGACGAGCTGGCGCGCCGTGGTGGCACTCGTGCGCAGGGCCGTGGAAAGGGCTGCAATCCTCCTGTTGTTTCCCATGATGCAGGTTCAGTGCAGGATTTGCGAAAGAAACAGTTTTGAACGTGGATGCTGCGGATTTGAGAAAAAGTCTTCGGGCGCGTTGGACTCGACGATCTGTCCTGCATCCATGAAAATGACCCTGTCCGCGACCTCGCGGGCAAAACCCATTTCATGGGTTACGCAGAGCATGGTCATGCCATCGCCAGCAAGCGATACCATCGTGTCGAGCACTTCCTTGACCATTTCCGGGTCAAGCGCCGATGTCGGTTCATCAAACAGCATGATTTTCGGGTTCATGCACAGGCTGCGGGCAATGGCGACACGCTGCTGTTGCCCCCCGGATAACTGGCCCGGATATTTATGGGCCTGTTCCGGTATCTTGACGCGGGTGAGATAATCCATCGCGATTTCCTCCGCATTTTTACGCGACATTTTTCGCACCCAGATCGGGGCGAGCGTGCAATTTTGAAGAATGGTCAGGTGCGGAAAAAGGTTGAAATGCTGAAACACCATGCCGACATCCCGACGCACTTCGTCCACTCTTTTCAGATCGTTGGTCAGTTCTATGTCACCAACGACGATTTTGCCTTTCTGATGTTCCTCCAGACGGTTGATACAGCGGATCATTGTCGATTTTCCTGAACCAGATGGCCCGCAGATGACGATTTTTTCGCCCTTTTCCACGGTCAGATTGATGTCGGAGAGAACCTGAAAATCCCCATACCATTTGCTGACATTGGAAAGGGACACAGCGACAGACGACATTTCGGATTGCATAATTTCGATCCTTGAAATTTCGGAATATTCAGCCGGCTTTCGGAGAAACGCGCATTCGCGCTTCGATCATCTTGACCAGCGCTGTGAAACACAGGGCAAGGGTGAGAAAAATTATACCGACCACCGTCATTGGCTCGGCGTATCGAAAGGTCTCGGAAGCAATTTCCAGTGCAATGGACAGCATTTCCGGTACGGCAATCACAGCCAGGTAGGGGGTCGCCTTCAAAAGGGAGACAAAATAATTGCCCATGGGAGCCGCCACGTTGCGCAGCATCTGCGGCGCAATCACCAGCAATACCAGTTGCAGTCGTGGCAGACCGAGAGCCTTTGCCGCCTCGAACTGCCCTCTGGGGATTGAATCGATCCCACCTTTGAAGACTTCCGCGAGATATCCGCTGTAATAAAGACTTAAGGCAAATACCCCGACCAGAAGAGCGGGCAATGTCAGACCGTATTCAGGCAGAACGAAGTAAAAAAAGTAAATCTGCACCAGGAGGGGGGTAGATCTGATAAAGTCGATCAGGAAGCGCATGGCATAACGGCCAAGCTTGCTCGAACGGCGCAGAATTTCCCAGAGAAAACCCAGAAATGCCGCGCCAAGACAGCCGATTATGGTGACAAGCAGCGTGGTCGTCAGCGTGCTGAGGATACGTGGCAGGATCGACACCGCGAATTCGAAACTAAAGGTCATGGGCAACCTCGCGGCCACGGCTTACCCGGCGCTCGATCATGCGTCCAATGATGGTTGCTGGATAGCATATCAAAAAATAGACGATCAGAAGCGCAGTATAGATTTTGGCGGGGCCATAATGGATTTGAGACAGGGCTTTCGCAAGAAAGGTCATGTCGGCCAGGGTTACAAGGGAGACGAGCGAGGTTCCCTTGACGAGCTGGATGAACTGATTGATGAATGTCGGCGTCATGGCGGCCAGCGCCTGCGGCAATTCGATCAGATAAAGAATGCGTAGACGGCGGAAGCCCAGGGCATAGCCGGCTTCGACTTGTCCCGGATCGAGTGCCTGAAGGGCCGCACGGACGGCCTGACTGCCATAGCCGCCAATATTGAGCCCCAGCACCATGGCGCCGACAGTCATTGCTGAGAGTTGAACGCCGAGACCCGGCAGGGAAAAATAGAAACCGTAAATAAGGATGATGACGGGAGAACTGCGCCAGAACTCGATGACTGAGGTTACAAACAGTCGAATGATGCCCTTTGTGAAATGTTGCGCTACACCGAAGACGAAGGCGAATGGAACAGCGTAGAGCATTCCGTACAACGTCACCTTGATGGTGACGTTGATGCCGACGAGAATATTCGCCAGAATATCGAACAGGCTCATTTGGGCTGTTCCGGTGCCGAGCAGAGCTGTGTGGCGGTCTTGTTGGGTGGAAGATTGCTCTTGGTGAAACCGGTGTCGAGGATGATCTTTTCAAGTTCCCCGTTATCCTTCAGTTTCTTGAGCTGCTCATTGTAAAGATCGCGCAAGTCGGTATCGTCCGGGCGAAAGGCAATAGCTGTTACCATTGCAACATCGTCGCCTTCGGCATTCTTCAGCGGAATGAAGGGATCGGCTTTTTCTATCCCCTTCACGTTGGGATCGGACATGGTGGCGATGATGGTGGCAGCCGACATGACGACGGCATCGACGCGTTTGGCGACAAGCGCGGAGACCATCGATTCAACATCCTGAAACTGCTGCATCTGGGATTCCGGCACGCCCGCCTGAATGGCATGCGCTGCATTGCCCGATCCGCGCGCACCCGCCAGCTTGACTTTCGGGTTGTTCTTTACATCCAGAAAACTATGGAGATTCAATGGATTTCCAGTGGCCACCAACAGGCCGTCACCGCTTGTGAGGTCGGGTTCGCTAAAGATGACGGATTTGCAGCGGGCAGGCGTGATTCCAACACCTGCAGCCGTCATGTCAAACCGGCCAGCCAGCAGACCGGGGATCATCGTGCTGAATTCACCGATGACGAATTTCACTTCCGTTACGCCGAGCGGTGCCAAAGCCGCACGAATGATGGCTGGTTGCAAACCGGCGACCTTGCCTTCCTTATCGAGATAGCCCCACGGAACACGGTTATGAATTCCAATGGTTACGCTTTTTTCCGAGAGAATTCGATCCTTGGTGGTTTCGGCCTGCGCCGGAACTGCGGTCAAACCTGTCAGGATAGCAAGTGCAATGGCGGGAAATACAGGATTACGAGAAAGTCTGCTCATGATGATCCCCTGATATTTATGGTTGGACGGCTGCTGAAGCCGGAGCTTCCTCAGTCGATAAGGGGATCATAAAGTGCACTATATCCAGATCAATTGACCCATATGCAACACTCGATACGTTGCGGTTATGGGTGCTTTAGCCGAGATCGCGCAGGCTTCTTGCACCAGTAGGGGGTAATGTGCGCGCCTGCATCAATGCGGCAGCCATTGCATTGACTATACGTGAACGCTGAATGTCGGGTCTGAAAAGCAGATGACTTTTAAAATAGACATCCGGTGTGAAAGGTCGCACCTCAAGTCCACGTTCGGAAAACCCGTCGGCGGCGATCGGGTTGGCAATTCCAACACCTATCCCTTCAAGGGCGAGCGCACAGACAGTCGCTGAATTCGGTGTCTCGATCACCACGGATGGCTCAGCTTCATATTTGCGAAATATGGTGTCGAGGTCTTCACGTATCTGGTCTCCCGGTGCCAGAGCAATGAATGGTTCACGGTGTAAAAATTCCGGGCGGATTGTTTTCTGCGAAGTCAGCGGATGTTCGCGCGGTAGCACGCAGACGGCTTTAAAACTGGCAAAACGTTGATGATCGATGCCTGAAAGGTCAATTTCATCTGCTGCCAGTCCAATGTCGAACTGCCCGGTTGCCACGAGATTTTTGATATTGGGGGAGGAGTCTATATGCAACGTGACCGCGACATCGCTATGGTCCTGCTGAAATAGCTTGACCGCGCGCGGTACGAGCGTCGAGCCCATGGCTGCCAGACTGGCTATACGAATATGGCCGGAGCCAAAATCGCGAATCTTGAGCGATGAGGCCTTGAGACGGTCCATGGTAAGGAAGGCATTGGCCACTTCTTCGGAAAACAATTGTCCTTCCGGGGTGATGACCAGCCGTCCACGAACCCGATTGAAAAGTAGAAACCCAAGCGAAGCCTCGAGATCGGCTATGGAGCGGCTGATCGCCGGTTGTGAAATGTCCAGCAATTCAGAAGCTCTGGAAGCTGAGCCACCGCTGATGACTGCGCGGAAAATCTCCAATTGACGAAAGTTCACAAGCGCAGGGCTCCCATTTTTTCCGATATGTACCAAGGTTCCCGAAATTCACCTATAATCAGATTGCATGGAGCTAGAACCCTTAGTCAATTGAGTTCATCTCCCGTCGGCGTTTTGTGTGGGGAAGAAAGGTACCCAGCCGATGTACGACCAGACCAAGTGCGTTCACCATCCGATTGTCTCTCAGGACGGCTTTGCGAGCCTCAGTGTCGCTACTTACCGCGCTTCGACAATCGTTTTTGATGATGCGCAATCCTATGCCGATCGTCACAGTCGCGGCGCGGATGGTTATAGTTACGGACTTTACGGTACACCGACAAGCCGGACGCTTGAAGCACAGTTGACCCAGCTTCATGGCGGGGTCGGCAGTGTTTTGTTGTCATCCGGCCAGGCCGCGATCACCGCTATCATGCAGTCTGTACTTCGCCCCGGTGACCGGGTGCTCGTACCCTGCAGTGCATATCCGCCGGTGCTGAGCTATTGCAGGGACTACCTTCAGGAATTCGGCATCGATCATACGGTCTACGATCCACTTTGCGGCGCGGAGATTGAAAAGCTGTTTGACGCTCGCACGAAGCTCGTCTGGGTGGAAAGTCCGGGATCGACCAGTCTTGAGGTGCAGGATTTGCCGGCAATCGTTCAGGCGGCACATCGCGCGGGTATATTGGTCGGCTGTGACAATACCTGGGCGTCACCGCTTTTATGCAAGCCATTGGCTCTTGGTGCGGATTTTGTCGTCGAGGCACTGACAAAATATGTTGGCGGCCATGCGGATGTGCTGATGGGCTCGGTAAGTATGCGTGAAGACGTGCATGTCGAAAGATTGCGTTGCTGGCTGCGGTCAATGGGCCTCGGCGTTTCTCCCGATGATTGTTCGCTTGTCTTGCGTGGGCTGGAAACAATGGGGGTGCGTCTTGCTCATGTGGGGCGTGTAGCGGCCGATATTGCGCATAAGATCGGTCTTTCCACTGCCGTGCGGCAGGTGTTGCACCCCTCTCTCCCCGATCATCCCGGCAATGCAAGTTTTTTACGCGATTTCAGCGGGGCGAGTGGCCTGTTCAGCATCGAACTGAAATCTGAGGCCGCACCTTTCCTTAGCTCAGCTCTGGATGGGCTGAAATGCTTTGCAATCGGTGCCTCTTGGGGTGGGACTCACAGTCTCCTTGCGCCGATTACGCTGGTCCCTGGCGGTAATCCCGCTTTGCCGCAGCACGAGCGAACCTATCTCAGGATCAGTATTGGTCTCGAAGACCCTGACGACCTGTGGGAAGATCTGAATATGATTTTTTATCGCCTGGAGCGCGAACTCCAGAACCTCTCGCATCCATTGAAAACTACTGTAAGGATCTGACAAATGACCGTCAAAAGACATGTCCATACACCCATCATGCATCGTGTTGTCGAGGCCGGTGGCTTGGTTTTTATCGGCGGCACAACCGCTGATGATAAGAGCGCCGATATAAGCGGCCAGACCAGCCAGATACTATCGAAGCTCGAGAACTTCCTGCAACAGGGAGGAAGCGACAGGGATCATGTGGTGCAGGCGACAATCTATCTTTCCGACTTGTCACTGAAGGCTGCAATGAATGAAGTATGGACCAGTTGGTTTCAGCCAGACAATCTTCCGGCACGCGCTGCCGTCGGGGTCGCGGAACTCGCAAAGGGTACTTTGGTTGAGATCACCTTTGTTGCCGCGAAAATCTGAATAATTTGAATAGAGCGGCAAGCACGCATTGCTTGCCGACAAGCCATGGAACACAAGACAAGGAATATCTGCTATGCTTGGTATCGGCGACACGTTGCCTGAATTCGAAGTGACAGGTGTGAAACCCGGTT
Source organism: Rhizobiaceae bacterium (assembly GCA_032057925.1). Classification (GTDB taxonomy): domain Bacteria; phylum Pseudomonadota; class Alphaproteobacteria; order Rhizobiales; family Rhizobiaceae; genus Brucella. The sequence goes on along the minus strand of DAMCEK010000004.1, from coordinate 409,512 downwards.
TTCAGACGGTTGAGGAGAATGACGAAAGCGCATTTGAAACGCTGACACGCGATAGTTTTCCAGGAAAATGGAAAGTCATCTTTTTCTATCCGAAAGATTTTACATTCGTCTGTCCGACCGAAATTGCCGCATTTGCACGGCTGGCAGATGAATTTGCTGATCGGGATGCCGTCGTTCTCGGTGGCTCGACGGATAATGAATTCTGCAAGCTGGCATGGCGGCGCGACCATGCCGATCTCCATCGCCTGCCGATCTGGTCTTTTGCCGATAGCAATGGCAGTCTTGTCGATGGACTGGGTGTACGCGCACCGGAAGGTGTCGCATACCGATATACATTTATCGTAGATCCGGAGAATATCATTCAGCACGTCTATGCGACCAATCTGAATGTCGGACGTAATCCCACGGATACGCTGCGGGTTCTGGACGCCTTGCAGACAGATGAACTGTGTGCCTGTAACCGCCAGCCCGGCGGGGAAACAATCAGCGTTGCCGCTTGATACGGCGAAGCAAGTGGTCATTTGGATGAGAAAGCGGCGTGACCCAAGTGATGTGCCGCGCTATATATGACCAGCTCGGCTTGCGTCGACAATTCTGCTAACAAAGACAGCCAGATGGCTCGTAATGGCGGGGCCGATAACAGAGAATGATATTGTGATGGAACAAACCTATCCGACATGGCATCTGAGTGCCAGCAATGAGGCAGCAATGGAGGATATCCATACGCCCTATTGGCGCCATTTCATCAATGCCGTTCCCGAACAGGACTTGTCCGGCTCAACACTTCTCGATTTCGGCTGTAATCGTGGCGGCTTTTTACGCTTGCTGCACAAGGTGCGACCTTTCACGCGGGCTATCGGCATAGACATTGCTTCAGCGTCGATCAGCGATGCGAATGATCTGGCGGGAGAGTATCCCGTCAGCTATTTCGTCGGCAGCGATCCCACCCAGCTCGACACGTCATTCGATCTGGCGTTCAGCTATGAGGTTATCTATCTTTTGCAGGATCTTTCGGAGCATGCCCGCCAGATGAAGGCGGCACTGCGGGAAAACGGTGTTTATTATGCAGTTACCGGCTGCCACACCGAAAGCCCGCTCTGGAACCGGCGTAGGGATGTCATCGCAACGCGCAGCAATACACGCGTTCCAAGTTACTCTCCCGACGATTATATCAATGCCTTTACGGATTGCGGTTTCAAGGTAACGTTACGCCGGTTTGGTTTCACCGACTTTGCACCACCGCCTGCCGATAGAAAGTTCCATCCCGGAATCATGGACGTCTTGACGTATAATGCCGAGGAAAAGATTTTATTCCGTTTCGCGAAATAAAAACGCGCCGATGCGACCCTTGAAAAGGTTATCGGTCATCCAGAGATGATGTCCGCCTTTTTCACAACCACTTGACATAATTCTACCGAATATCTATTATTCTATAGTTAGATAGAATATTGGATTATAGGTATGGTTACAAATGAGGAACTGGAAGCGGCAGCGTCGATGTTCAAGGCATTGTCAGACCCATTAAGGCTCAAAACCCTGATAATCCTCTCTGAAAAAGAGCGCAGTGTTAGCGAACTGTCCGAGATCGAAGACGAAAAGATCGGCACCGTTTCGGCCAGGCTCAAGGTCCTTCTTGCCGCGCGGCTGGTTCAGCGGCGAAAGGAAGGTCAAAACGCCATTTACTCCATTGTCGATCATCATGTCCTCGCCATGGTCAACAATGCCATCGACCATGCATGCGAAAATCACTAAACGAAGAGAAGGGTAATATAATGACCAATTGCAATCTGCCTCATCATGCAAACCATGACCATCAGCACGGCCCGGACTGTGGCCACATTGCAGTGAAACATAATAATCATATCGACTATCTTCACGATGGTCATCTGCATCATCCCCATGGTGATCATGTCGATGAACATGTCATCGAAGTCAGCGCCACCAATCCGGATGGATGCAGGCCACTTAAAGATTCTATCGGTCATGACCAGGACCATGTTCACGGGCCAAATTGCGGCCACGAAGCGGTTCCTCATGGCGATCACATAGATTATCTGGTGAATGGACGCCTTCATCATCATCATGGCGACCATTGCGACGATCATGGTCCGCTGGAAGTCGTAAGCGCCTAAGTTCAGGTCGAAGCACTTTACGCTTATATGTAGTGTATCTTGGAAGCGCCGTGCGCCTGAATGGGGCACGGCGCTTTATTTTAGTCTGATCTCTACTGCTTTCAAAAACATGACTATAAATATCTTGTTTGGGTTTACGGAGTGCTGCAAATCTGGAATATTCCGGGTTCCTAATTCCCCTATCTGTGCCGTCATTCGATCCGCACACACATCCCATCCTGTTCACTCGGTTTAACGGAGAAATTCGACATGACCCCACAGCGCTTTCGTCTGTGCTCGATTATCGTAATGGCAGCAATATTGTTTGGAGGCGGCGCGGCGGCGCAGGATACAAGCAGTCTTCTTATCAAGGATGATCGTGGGGTCGAAGTCCAGGTTCCTGTCGCCCCCAAGCGCATTGCCGCGATTTCCTATCTCGGTGTCGATGTCGCGCTCGCTCTGGGTATAAAACCGGTGGCAACGACTTATATGACCGCCGGTCGGCACCCCGATTTTCTACTTGGCCTGACCAGTGACATGAAGGAAATCGGACAGCGCGCCAAACCCAATCTTGAATTGTTGTCGGAGGCTAAACCCGATGTCACAATTGCCATGCGTCGCTATGTGGCTGGCAATGCGCCTCAACTGGAAAAGATTGCGCCTCTTGTGGCATATAATATCGAGCTTCTCGACCAGAGCTATACGGAAGTTGCGCAATTATCAAAGATATTCGGCAAGCCCGAACGCGGCGAGGAATTGAATTCGGCCTTCCGGAAGGACCTTGCGGACTATGCTTCAAAGGCACCCAAGGATGTTCACCCTCGCTTCCAGATCATGTGGGCGGGCGACACGCCCTTTTCTTTCCACACCGAAAACACCACGGCTTCGCTTGTTGCGGCGCTTGGCGGTGACAACATCATTGGCCCGGTTCAGCAGGACGGAAAATTCGGCGTTCAGGTCAGTCTTGAAACCATGCTGGAAAAAGACCCGGAAGTCATCTTCGTCTATGATGGCGGGCCAAACCGGCCACATGAAAACAATCCGATCTGGCAACAGCTTTCCGCGGTGAAAAATGGTCGGGTTCACTATGTCGGCGATCATTGGGTCGAAACCAATGGACCCATTGCACGCACGATTGTTCTCAAAGAAGCCGCCCATTTTCTTTACCCCGAAACCTTTCCTGCAGTCGATGTCCGGGCGGAAGCCGCAAAACTTATTCCCGCCGACCTGCAAAAATGACGCTCACCTTGCATGCCGGAGAAACGCCTCTTGATCTGCGCTCGCTGGCGCTGACGATTATTCTGCTGATCGCCAGTGCCCTCGTCATGATCGGTGGATTGACGGTGGGGGCGCGACCGGTGCCCTATCAGGATGTCTGGAATGTCCTTGTCGCGCCCGACGGTAAGATCGATTCAATTCTCGTCTGGACGCTTCGTCTTCCGCGCAGTCTGGCTGCATTTGCAGCCGGGACCGGGCTTGCCGTGTCGGGTTACCTGCTTCAGACTTTGACCCGCAATCCTCTGGCCGGACCGGGACTGACAGGTGTGACAGCAGGCGCTGTTGCGCCGATCGTCCTGTGCTTTGTTTTCCTGCCGTGGTTCTCGTCTTTTTATTATCCGCTGATCGGACTTGCGGGCGGACTTGCCGCAGCTCTGGTCACTTTCTGGATTGCACGCGGCGGCACGGCGCGCCCGCTTCATCTGGCGCTGGGCGGTATCAGCGTGTCGATGTTTCTGGGGGCCGTGACGACATGGGCAATTCTTTCGACCGGCCCACAAATACCGTCGCTTTTGTTCTGGTTATCGGGTGGCCTTCAGGGGCGCTCGTGGATACATCTTGCCTATATGTTGCCTTGGGTTGCGATTGGCGTGCTTGGCACACTGGCCTGTCACCGCATCGTCGGGCTTTTATCGCTGAGCGAACAGGCCGCCGCCGGTATGGGGCTTCATCTTGCATTCTGGAAACCTGCGCTGTTGATCCTCTCGGTGTTTCCCGTCGCCGGTATAACGCCGATTGCCGGTCCGATTGCCTTCGTGGGGCTGGCATCGCCAAATATTGCGAGGTTTCTGAAGCCTAAGAATGCGCTTTGGGGGATCGTTCTGTCTGCCGCAATGGGCGGGTTGATGGTTGTGCTTGGAGATGTCGTTGCCCGTAGTGCCGCGCCGCCGCGCGAGCTTCCTGTCGGCATTATAACTGCGCTGATCGGTGGACCGGTATTTATCTATCTGGTGCAGCACAGCCGTTTCAGCCGGAAAGCGTGATCATGGTATCAACCGAAATTTCCCTGCGAAAAGCGCCACCCGCATGGCTTCTTTTAGCCATTGCAACGCTGACGATTTTTTCGCCCGTGATTGCCGTTTTCCTCGGCGTGGCCGATATCCCTTCTGCCGACGTGATAGCCGTATTCAGGGGCGAAGGCTCCCCTCAGGCGAATTCCATCATCTGGGACATCCGCTTTCCGCGGATCATTACAGGAATGCTGGCGGGGATTCATCTGGCGATAGCGGGGCTGTTGCTACAAAATATTACGCGTAATCCCCTGGCGGATCCTTCGATCATGGGTGTCTCGCAGGGCGCGACACTGGCCGCCAGCCTGTTCCTGCTGTTTTCGGTCTATATTCACCACACCGGAACGACCGATCTTCCGGCTCTGCCACTTGAATGGCTACCCACCGTCAGCATGCTGGGAGGCCTGTTTGCAGGAGCGATTATCTATTTTCTCGCCTTCCGGCTGGAACTCAGCCCGCTGCGCATCACATTATGCGGAATTGCGGTCGGTGCCGTCATGCAGGCCGTGGCCATCGGACTGATTGCAGGCTGGGGGTCGAACCGTCTGGAGGTGCTTTTGGACTGGCTGGCGGGAAGTCTTTACGCCAAGACTTGGCAACATGTCGCTTTCCTTCTGCCCTATACGCTTTTGGGTCTGGCAGTGCTGCCGGTCATTCGACGGCCGCTGGAACTTCTGCGTTTCGATGCATCGGTTGCCCGATCATTCGGACTGTCGTACCGGCTGCAATTTTCGTGCGCTCTTATCGTCTCCTGTCTGCTTGCAGCCAGTGCCGTTGGCACAGTCGGCCCGGTTGTGTTTGTTGGTCTGGTTGTTCCCCATATCGCGCGCTATGCGGCAGGCAGGCACACCGCTCTGGTCCTTCCTCTAACCATCGCGCTCGGTGCCGTCTTTATGACGCTCGGGGATTTGGTCGGGCGTCTCATCGGGCAGGCGGAAGAAATCCCCATAGGCGTTGTCGCAGCAATTATCGGCGTACCGATCCTGATTATGCTCCTTCGCAAGACACCTTGAGGCAACATGCTTTTATCCTGTTTTGACCTATCCGTGGATTACGGTGCCCGCAGGGCATTGAATCAGTTGAATCTTTCCATAGGGGAAGGAGAGGTGCGGGCGCTCATCGGCCCGAACGGCTCCGGAAAAAGCACCGCATTGCAGGCGCTGGCGGATCTCATCAAGCCAGCGACCGGTCAGGTAACGATCGATGGCCAGCCAATTGCCTCAATGTCGCGCCGACAACTGGCGCGTCAACTTGCTTTCATGCCGCAGCAGCCTACCGCTCCCGATGAAATGACGGTCGAGCAACTGGTGCGTCAGGGACGTTTTGCTCATGTCGGTCTGTTCCGCAACTACGGACCGGAGGATGAAAAGGCGATAGAATGGGCCCTGGAAAGCACGGGCCTGATGGATTTTGCTGGCCGCAGCCTGAGCGCGTTGTCGGGAGGAGAACGGCAGAGGGCATGGATTTCTGCAGCACTTGCGCAGGAAGCCAAGGTTCTTCTGCTGGATGAACCTACATCCTTCCTTGATATTGGCTACCAGATCGAGGTTCTTGACCTTGTGCATCATCTCAGCCGCGAACGGGGCGTCAGTATTATCATGGCCATTCATGATCTCAATCAAGCCATGTCGGTCTGCGACCGGATTGCACTTCTGAGCCGGGGGGACATGGTTTTTGACGGTGAACCGCATCAACTGGCTGCAAGTGGGCTGATTGAGAAAGTGTTCCGCGTCAAAGGGCGTTTTGTTGAGATCGACCCAGCATCGCCTCCCCATTTTGATGTCGAACTCGCTTGTCGGGTCCCACGCTAGCAAGTATTTTTACGATGGCTTTCGACGGGCTACGATGCCAGCATTTAACGCTGTTGCAATCATTTCTGGAACTCCTTTTTCTTTACATGAAACCGTGTTTAGAAGGGAGCTTTCGTTTTGTCGGTTACGCGCGTGCTTTGGGGGCAAATCATCGTTGTTCTGCTGATGTTGCTGATAGCGATCTGGAGTGCAACACAGTGGGTGGCATGGCGGCTTGGCTTTCAGCCGCAGCTTGGCTCGCCCTGGTTCGAGATTGCAGGCCAGCCCATCTATCCGCCGCCTGTCCTGTTCTGGTGGTGGTATTTCTACGATGCCTATGCGCCGAACGTTTTTCTTGAAGGCGGGGCCATCGCCGCATCGGGCGGCCTGATCGCGATTGCGGTCGCCATCTTTATGTCGATCTGGCGGGCGCGGGAGGCGAAGGACGTCAAGACATTCGGCTCCGCCCGCTGGGCCGAGCGTGAGGAAGTCGAAAAGGCTGGCCTGCTTGGTGCTGACGGCGTGGTGCTTGGCCGTTACGGGAGCGACTATCTCCGGCATGATGGTGCGGAGCATACGCTTTGTTTTGCCCCCACGCGATCCGGCAAGGGAGTAGGTTTGGTGGTGCCCACGCTTTTGACATGGCCGGGATCGGCCATCGTTCACGACATCAAGGGCGAGAATTGGGAACTGACGTCCGGCTTCCGGGCAACGCATGGCCGCGTTCTGCTGTTCGACCCGACCAATTCAACTTCTTGCGCCTACAATCCTCTGCTGGAGGTGCGCAAAGGAGAATGGGAGGTTCGGGACGTTCAAAATGTCGCCGATGTGCTGGTTGACCCTGAAGGCTCGCTGGAAAAGCGGAATCATTGGGAAAAGACCAGCCATTCGCTTCTTGTCGGCGCGATCCTCCACGTTCTCTATGCGGAGAAGGACAAGACGCTGGCGGGCGTCGCTGCCTTCCTCTCCGATCCGCGCCGCCCGATCGAATCTACGCTGTCCGCCATGATGACCACGCCGCACCTTGGAGAGAAGGGACCGCACCCGGTTGTCGCCAGCGCCGCCCGCGAACTGCTGAACAAATCCGACAATGAGCGCTCCGGCGTTTTGAGCACTGCCATCTCCTTCCTGGGTCTTTATCGCGATCCCGTAGTGGCCACCGTTACCAGCCGATGCGACTGGCGCATTGCCAATCTTGTCAGCGACGAGCGGCCGACGACCCTTTATCTGGTTGTGCCGCCATCCGACATTTCCAGAACCAAACCGCTCGTGCGTCTTGTCCTCAACCAGATCGGCCGGCGATTGACGGAAGACCTGCACGCCAAAGACCGTCGCCACCGGCTGCTGCTGATGCTTGATGAATTTCCCGCGCTCGGCAGGCTCGACTTTTTCGAGAGCGCACTTGCCTTCATGGCCGGTTATCAGATCAAAGCGTTCCTGATCGCCCAGTCCTTGAACCAGATCGACAAGGCTTATGGCGGGAACAATTCCATCCTCGACAATTGCCATGTCAGAGTGAGCTTCGCCACCAACGACGAGAGAACCGCGAAAAGGGTGTCGGACTCGCTCGGCACCTCCACCGAAATGCGGGCCATGCAGAATTACGCCGGACACCGCCTTGCCCCATGGCTATCACACATAATGGTGTCGCGGCAGGAAACGGCCCGCGCGCTGATGACCCCCGGAGAGATCATGCAGCTGTCTCCTGACGATCAGCTTGTCATGGTTGCAGGCGTCGCGCCCATTTGTACGAAGAAGGCGAGATATTATCAGGATGGACGGTTCAGGGAGCGGTTGCTTCCCGTTCCCACCAATCCGAAAGCCGGGTTTCTGTTAAAAGCGGATGATTGGTCGGCATTACTGCCCATTCCGGTCCCGTCCGCCAAAGGTAAAAGCGCGGCCAAGGGCCAGATCGCAAGGGCGAACGCCGCCGTGCAGGACGATGATTCCGCCAATGCTGGACTTCGACGCGAACCCGGCCTTGAAGCACAAAAGGACATAGCGCCGGAAACCGAGGAAGTCTATGTCAACGAATTCGATCTCGATATAGATGAGCCGGAACCGGAGGCTCTGAAAAACCGAATAATAGCGCGTAATATGAGCCAAGTCGCGCGGCAGGTTTCGATGGACGCCAGCGACGGAATGGAATTGTAAGCTATGCCCTCACGCCCCGATAAGAAACAGCGCCTATCCGTTTATCTTGATGCCGATTTAAAGCGCCAGCTTGCGGATTTTGCGAAGCGGCGAGGAAAGTCGGAATCCCTCATAGCAGAGGCTGGCATCGCATCGTTTCTCTCACCGGACGCTGATGAGCGAAAGGAAGCCGCGATCAGTAAAAGGCTTGATCGGATCGAGCGGACTATCCAACGACTTGAGCGGGACGTCGGCATTGTTAATGAAGCCCTTGCCCTGTTCATCCGGTTCTGGCTGACCTCGACGGCTTCCTTGCCGGAGACTACGCAAGCCGCTGCCCGTGCCAAGGGAGGAGAACGCTATGACAAATTCCTCGAAGCTCTCGGTCGGAGACTCGCTAATGGGCCGCGCTTGCGACATGAGGTACCAGATGACGTACCGCAGATGCTGCGGGATAATGATTAAATTATGATATATTTTTCCATGGCGTACATTGTTGTTACGTATTAATATAAACATATAATATATTCTTTATGAGGAATAATAATATATATTTAAATACATTAATATTGTTATATTAAATTTAATAATGCAATTATTTTCTAAATAATGAAAAATTTTAAAAATATTAATGTTTACGCCTATCCTTAATCGAAATATCTTGATAGGATTTTGGGTTGATTTTTTGCGAGCCCTGAAATGATAAAATACAGTGTTCTGTAATATTTCGAATCTGTGGGTGAGAATTCTCGACTATATAGGTGGTCTCCATTCGTGTTCAGGAAAACACACCTATTACAGTAGTTCGCATAGAAAAGAGTGATAACAGCATAACCTAAACCGAAAGGGAGGATAGGCTTGGATTTGCGTCATTTACAGTACATTGTCGCAAGCGCCCGAAACGGAAGCTTTAGCGCTGCTGCTCACGAACTCAATGTAAGGCAACCAATCATCAGTAAACGAATCAAGGAAGTCGAGGATGAACTTGGAATTCATCTTTTTGACCGTACTTCTACCGGCGCGCGTCTAACACCTAGTGGCGAAGAATTCATGGTCGGCGCAAGGCGCATCGTGGAGGACGTTCAACAACTCAAGGAGCGGGCCAAGGCCAGTAGAGCCGGTAAATTCGGCCGGGTTGTTGTAGGCTTTTATAAATCGCTTTCAACGGGCCGGCTGCGAACAGCTATTCAAGAGTTCCGCCAAAGCTATCCTTCCATCGACGTTGAGCCGGTTGAATCTTCTTTTATCGAACTCAGGGCAGGAGTTATCTCGGGGACGATTGATGTTGCGATTATACTTGGTGATGCAGGAAGGTTTAACCCGTTGAGATCTTTAGGCCTGGGATCAGAGCAGCTTGTTGTAGCTTTATCCGAAAGACATCCGCTTGCGGGAAAACCGATTATCTATTGGCCAGAATTGAAAGAAGAACGTTTCCTCATCAGCAACAGCGATCCAGGGACGGATATTCGCAACATCCTTCTTCGCCATCTCGCTGCTCCTTCGGATCACCCGGAAATTATCACAAGACGGTTGAGCCGGGAGAGTATTTTGAGCGAAGTTGGCACGGGGCAAGGGATTAGCCTTCAGTGCGAAGCGGTTTCGGGCATAACCGGGCTTGGCGTCGTTTACAGACCGGTTCACGACGGAAGCGGCGCGACCCGGCTTGGCTATATCGCCTGCTGGAAGCCGGAGAACAGAAACCCGGTGCTCACAACGTTTCTGGATGCTCTGAAGCCAAAATGCTGATTCGGCTTGCGGCGTCGAAGTGACGTCGCGCCATGTGTTTTCCAAACCGAGAGCCGCAAGTATTTTTTCGACCCTCTACGACCGCCTGCGAATTCTGAAATAATCTTGTTGCGAAGGCCCGAATTGTGCCTTTCTTGATTGTCCCCGTCGCCATCCCACCGTGTTGCGGATGGCCGGAAGGGGACCATCGTGGCACATCATCACCATCATAACCGGGACGTGATCTCTCGCAGCGTGCGGATGTTGCGCACGGCGCTTGGGACGTCGATTGTCCGCTATCTTGAAGACCCCGCCGTTGTCGAGGTGATGCTGAACCCGGACGGACGCTTGTGGCTGGACCGTCTGAAGGATGGGCTTGCCGATACCGGCGAGATTCTGTCGCCGGAAGACGGCGAGCGTATCGTCCGGCTGGTCGCCCACCATGTCGGCGCAGAAGTCCATGCCGGCGATCCCCGCGTCTCGGCCGAACTGCCGGAAACCGGCGAGCGGTTCGAGGGGCTATTGCCGCCTGTCGTCAAGGCCGCGACCTTCGCGATCCGCAAGCCCGCCGTCGCCATCTTCACCCTGTCGGATTACGTGGCGGGCGGGATCATGACACAGGCGCAGGCTGACGTGCTGCGCATCGCTGTCGAAAAGCGCAAGAATATCCTTGTCGCTGGCGGCACCAGCACCGGAAAGACCACACTCACCAATGCGCTTTTGTCGGAAGTCGCCAAAACCGCCGACCGTGTGGTGCTGATCGAGGATACGCGGGAACTGCAATGCGCCGCGCCCAATCTGGTCGCCATGCGCACCAAAGACGGCGTGGCCTCGCTTTCCGATCTGGTGAAGTCGTCGCTGCGCTTGCGGCCGGATCGTATCCCGGTCGGCGAAGTGCGCGGCGCGGAAGCCCTTGATCTCCTGAAGGCATGGGGCACCGGCCATCCAGGCGGGATCGGCACGATCCACGCCAATACGGCTATCGGCGCGCTGCGTCGGCTCGAACAGCTCGTGCAGGAAGTCGTGATTTCGGTCCCGCGTGCGCTGATCGCCGACACCATCGACCTCATTGCCGTTCTTTCCGGCCGCGGTTCCGCCCGCCGCCTTTCCGAAATCGCCCTCGTGGACGGGATCGATCCCGTCACCGGCGATTACCGCACCCTCAACGCCCAGGTTCTGCCCGCTCAACGTCCTTCCGACTGCCAAACTCTCCCGAAAGGTGAACAGCAATGACCATGCCTGTCCTGTCCGCATCTTCTGGCCGCCGTCTCCGCAACCGTATTGCCCACACTACGGCGCTTGTGTCCGTTGTGTCCGTCACGCTGCTGATGGCGGCACCCGCCCACGCTTCCGGCTCTTCCATGCCGTGGGAAGAGCCGCTGCAACAGATTGTCGAAAGCATCGAAGGTCCGGTCGCCAAGATCGTCGCCGTCATCATCATAATCGCCACCGGCCTTGCGTTGGCGTTCGGCGACACCGGCGGCGGATTCCGTAAGCTGATCCAGATCGTCTTCGGCCTATCGATCGCGTTCGCTGCGTCGAGCTTCTTTCTGTCCTTTTTCTCGTTTGGCGGCGGAGCGCTCGTTTAATGACGGGATCCCCGCTTGAATACGACGATGTTCGTGGCTTCTTCGCGCCGGTCCACCGGGCGCTGACCGAGCAGATATTGCTCGGCGGCGCACCGCGTGCCGTCGCCATCATCAACGGCACGCTCGCCGGTGCGGTGGGCCTTGGCCTTCGCCTCTGGATCGCCGGTCTGGTGATCTGGGCCATTGGCCATTTTGCCGCCGTCTGGGCGGCGCGGCGTGACGCGCAATTCGTGGACGTCGGCCGTCGCCATCTGCGCTATCCGGCGCATATGGGCGTGTGAGGAGAGCACCATGTTGAACCTCTCCGAATACAGAAAGAAGAATGCCGGTCTTGCCGACTTCCTGCCCTGGGCGGCGCTGATTGCATCCGGCGTCGTTCTGAACAAGGACGGCTCATTCCAGCGCACGGCACGGTTTCGTGGTCCCGATCTTGACAGCGCCACGCCGTCCGAACTGGTCGGCACCACCGCACGGCTCAACGGCGCGCTTCGCCGTCTCGGTTCCGGATGGGCAATCTTTGTCGAGGCGCAACGCAACCCGGCGACCGAATATCCCGAAAGCCTGTTCGCCGATGCCGCTTCGGCCCTGCTGGATGTGGAGCGCCGGGAGCAATTCGAGGAAAGCGGCCTTCTTTACGAAAGCAGCTATTATCTCACCTTCGTCTGGCTGCCGCCGGCGCAAGAAGCTTCGCGGATGGAAGGCTGGCTTTACGAGGGCCGCGAACGCTCCGGCGTCGATCCGTGGGAATTGCTCAAGGGTTTTATCGACAGGACGGATCGTGTCCTTCATCTGGTCGAAGGTTTCGTGCCGGAAGCCGACTGGCTCGATGATGCCGATACGCTGACCTACCTGCATTCCACCATATCGACCAAGCGCCATCGCGTCCGGGTTCCGGAAACGCCGATGCACCTCGACGCGCTGCTGGCGAATCAACCGCTTGCCGGCGGGCTGGAGCCAAGATTGGGCGAGTTTCACCTTCGCACCCTGACCGTGATCGGTTTCCCGACTGTCACGTTTCCCGGTATTCTAGACGATCTCAACCGGATAGCCTTTCCCTATCGCTGGTCCACGCGGGCGATCATGCTCGACAAGCTGGAGGCAACCCGGCTGGTGACGAAGATCAGGCGGCAATGGTTCGCCAAGCGGAAGAGCATCGCCGCCATCCTCAAGGAGGCCCTGACCAACGAGCAATCGGTACTGCTGGATTCGGATGCCGCCAACAAGGCCGCCGATGCCGATTCGGCGTTGCAGAATCTCGGCTCCGATCAGGTGGGCGAAGCCTATGTGACGGCGACCGTCACCGTCTGGGACGCCGATCCGCGCATTGCCGACGAAAAGCTTCGGCTGGCGGAAAAGGTGATCCAGTCCCATGACTTCACGGCCATAGTGGAGACGGTCAACGCGATCGAGGCATGGATGGGCAGTATTCCCGGCCATGTCTATGCGAACGTGCGGCAACCGCCGATCAGCACGCTCAATCTGGCGCACATGATGCCGCTCTCGGCGGTCTGGGCGGGGCCGGAGAAAGACGAACATCTCGACGCGCCACCGCTGTTTTATGCCAAGACCGAAGGCGCGACGCCGTTCCGTTTTTCATTGCATGTTGGCGACGTCGGACACACGATGGTCGTTGGCCCGACCGGCGCGGGCAAGAGCGTCTTGCTCGCCCTCATGGCCTTGCAGTTCCGGCGTTATCCGCGTTCGCAGGTGTTCGCCTTCGACTTCGGCGGTTCGATCCGCGCCGCTACGCTCGCCATGCGCGGCGACTGGCAGGATTTGGGCGGCTCACTCTCCGACGATACATCGCTCCTCAATACCGTGTCGCTCCAGCCGCTTGCCGGTATTCACGACACGCCGGAACGGGCATGGGCGGCCGACTGGCTGGTGGATGTTCTGATCCGTGAAGGCGTCGAGATTACGCCGGACGTCAAGGAACATCTCTGGACGGCGCTGACCTCTCTGGCCTCCGCGCCGGTCGCCGAGCGCACCGTCACCGGCCTGACGGTGCTTCTGCAATCCTCAGCGCTGAAACAGGCTTTGCGCCCGTATTGTATCGGCGGTCCCTATGGCCGGTTGCTCGACGCGGAAATGGAATGGCTCGGCGAGGCATCGGTTCAGGCGTTCGAGACCGAAGGGCTGATCGGTACGGGTGCTGCGCCTGCCGTGCTGTCCTACCTGTTCCACCGCATCGAATCCCGTTTCGACGGAAGGCCAAGCCTACTCATCATTGACGAAGGCTGGCGGGCGCTGGACGATGGCGGGTTTGCCTCGAAAATCAAGGAATGGCTGAAGACGCTGCGCAAGAAGAACGTCGCCGTCGTCTTTTCCTCGCAGTCGCTCGCCGACATCGAAGCCTCTCCGATCGCGCCGGTCATCGTCGAAAGCTGCCCGACGCGCATCTTCCTCGCTAACGAGCGGGCCATCGAACCGCAGATCGCATCCGTCTATCGCCAGTTCGGATTGAACGACAGACAGATCGAGATTGTCGCCCGCGCCACACCGAAGCACGACTATTACTGCCAATCGCGCAGCGGAAACCGCCTGTTCGAGCTTGGCCTTGGCCATATCGCGCTCGCGCTCTGCGCACCGTCGGACAAGGCCGCTCATGCCCTGATCGACGAACTCATGAAGGAGGGCGCGAAGCCGTATTTCCTCGAAGCATGGCTTGAGGCCAACGGACTTCGCTGGGCCGCCGATCTTGTCCCCGATCTCACCAACGTCCTCGCTGGTGCGACTGGTGCGGCCAGCGCGGCTAATCCCGCCAGTCCGGCCAGCGCCAATGAGGACGGTCCTGCATGGGCAGGCAATACCCCCGTCACGAACGATCCATCATCCGAAGAGGAGTTTCCGCTATGAGGCATATCGCCCGTTCTCCGCGTGCCCGCGTTCTCGCCTGCGCCGTCAGCGCGTCCGCCATCCTGTTTCCCGTCACCCTGCCTCTGGTCGTGATCCCGTTCACGCCGTCGCCGGCGCTGGCGTGGAAGATCGTCTATGATCCGACGAATTATTCGCAGAACCTGCTTTCCGCCGCCCGCGCTCTGGAGCAGATCAACAATCAGGTGACTTCTCTCGCCAACGAGGCGCAGATGCTCATCAACCAGGCCAAAAACCTCACCAGCCTGCCGACCTCGCTCCTGTCGAAGATCGAAGGCAGCTTCTCCGAGATGAGGTCGCTTCTCAACGAGGCAGAAGAGCTCGCTTACAATGTCCAGAACATCGAAACGCAGTTCAACGCCACCTTTCGCGATTTCGCGTCCGGCGACCGCACGGCCGCGCAACTGGTCTCTTCCGCGCAGCAGCGCTGGCAGCAATCGGTATCGGCCTTCGAGCACTCGCTGAAGGCGGGAGCCGTCGCGGTTGGCAATATCGAAGGCACGCAGCAACAGACCAGCGAGCTTGTCACCGCCAGCCAGTCTTCCGTCGGCGTGCTTCAGGCGACGCAGGCCGGCAACCAGCTTCTCGCCGTGCAGGCGAAACAGATTTCTGGTCTGACCGCCATGCTGGCGGCGCAGGGCCGCGCCAGTGCGCTCGAACAATCCCGGCAGGCCGCGGCGCAGGAGCAGGCTCGCGAGCAGTTTTCCCGTTTCATGACCGGGACTGCCTACAGTTCGTCCAGCGTCCGAATGTTCCACGATTGAGGAGCACGGGCGTCATGGACATGAAGATCGCCGCCCGGATGATCGCCGTCTTCGCCATCGGTGTAGGGCTGACCGCCGCCATCGCCGCCCTGCATGACGATGAAGACCGGCCCGATGCCAGCGCTCCCCGCATCGAGCGTTCGGGCGGCGACCCTTCCCATCTATCGGCCGCAAAAAGTGAGCTTGTTCGTTGCCGCGACCTTGGCACCGCGGCGCTCGAAGACGCCGCCTGCCGCAAAGCATGGGCGGAGAACCGCCGCCGCTTCTTCCAGATCAACAGGCCGGACAAGCCGATTTCGCCGAAACAGAGCACAGTCGAGGGAGAAACCCGATGAACAATGTCGGTGTTATCGACCGTTTCCTTGAGACCTTCACCAGCTATATCGATAGCGGCTTCGGCCTGTTGTCCGGCGAAATCGCGTTTTTGACGTCCACGCTGATCGTTATCGACATTGTGCTGGCCGGCCTGTTCTGGGCGTGGGGCGCCGACGAGGACATTGTCCAGCGGCTCGTGAAGAAGACCCTCTATATCGGCTTCTTCTCTTTCATCATCGGCAACTTCAACAACCTGGCGAAGATCGTCTTTGAAAGCTTTTCCGGGCTTGGCCTGAAGGCGGGAGGATCGGCGCTTTCCGGTTCAACGCTTCTCCAGCCCGGCCGCGTGGCGCAGGTCGGCCTTGATGCGGGTTATCCCATCCTCAGTTCCATTGCCGATCTCACCGGCTACATCGCCTTCTTCGACAACTTCATCCAGATATTCATTCTGCTGGTGGCGTGGGTAATCGTGTTGATTGCCTTCTTCATTCTCGCCATCCAGATTTTTGTCTGCCTAATCGAGTTCAAGCTCACCACATTGGCGGGCTTCGTCCTGATCCCGTTCGCGCTCTTCAACAAGACGTCCTTTCTCGCCGAAAAGGTGCTCGGCAATATCGTCGCGTCCGGTGTGAAGATATTGGTTCTCGCTGTCATCGTCGGCATCGGCTCCGGCCTGTTCAGCGAGTTCACCGCCGGCTTCTCCGACGCGCCGACGATCAGCGAAGCGCTGTCTCTGGTGCTCGGCGCGCTGGCGCTGATGGGCCTGTCGATCTTCGGCACGGGCATCGCCACCGGCCTTGTTTCCGGCGCTCCGCAGCTTGGCGCGGGTGCCGCGGTCGGAACCGGCATCGCCGCCGCCGGTATCGCTGCCGGTGGGTTCATGGCGGCGAAGGCTGGTGCCGGCATGGCCGTCAGTGCCGCAGGTAGTGCTGCGCGTGGCGGCGCTGCCCTGGCCGGTGGTGCCAAAACCGCTTACGGCCTCGGCGACGCTTCCGTGGGATCGACCGGAACGGGCGGCGGAGCGGCCGGCTTTGCGGCTGTCGCCAAGGCAGGCGCAGGTCTTGCCATGAACAAGGGCAAGGAGGTGGCGGGCCGCGCCGCGGAATCCATGCGCTACAGCTATCGTTCCGGACAAGCCGCCGCGTGGAAAGCAACCGGCGGAAAGAACGACGTCAATCCGGGTGACGGTGGCGGAAATGCGTCAGCGTCAAATTCTGCGTCGTCGGCGCAGACAGCAGACACTGGGAATAACGCATCAGCCTATTCCGGTTCTTCTCCCTCACAATCAGCGCCCGATTGGGCGCAGCGAATGAAGCGCAACAGCACCATTCACCACGGCGTCAGCACCGCAGCCCACACGATCCGCTCCGGCGATCACGGCGGCGGCTCCATGTCCGTCTCTCTCAATCAGGATAACAGCAAATGAACATCTTCAAGCGTCCTTCGGTGCGCTATGCCCGCACGCCCGAACCCGAAACGCCCTATCAGCGTGCCGGACGGGCCTGGGATGAGCGCATCGGCTCGGCCCGGGTGCAGGCGCGGAACTGGCGGGTCATGGCCTTCGGCTCTCTCTTTCTTGCTGGTGGCTTCGCTTCCGCCCTTGTCTGGCAATCGACACGCGGCACGGTGGTTCCGTGGGTGGTGCAGATCGATAAATTCGGCGAGGCGCAAGCTACTGCGCCCGCCGTGGCCGATTACCGGCCGACCGACCCGCAAATTGCGTGGCATCTTGCCCGCTTCATCGAGCAGGTCCGTTCCATCCCCGTCGATGCGGTGATTGTCCGGCAGAACTGGCTTCGCGCCTACGAGTTCACGACGGATCGCGGCGCGATCGCGCTCAACGATTATGCCCGCTCGAACGACCCGTTCACCAAGGTCGACAAAACGCAAATCTCTGTGGAGATTTCCAGCGTTATCCGCGCCTCTCCGGACAGTTTTCGTATCGCATGGGTGGAGCGATCCTACGAGAACGGCCAGCTTTCGGTCACCGAACGCTGGACGGCCATCCTGACCGTCGTGATGAAGCCGCCGCGCACCGCCGAAAAACTCCGGGCCAATCCGCTCGGCGTCTATGTCAACGCAATCAACTGGTCGAAGGAAATGGGGCAATGAAGACGAATGAATCACGCGTCAAGTCGCGCTATGCATCCGGAATGGTTCTGGCTCTGGTATCGGCAACCGTGCTGGCAGGGTGCGCGAAAAAGTACATTCCTCCGGAAATCGACTATGACGATGCGGCTCCGGCTGTACGGACAACCGATCCGGTTGCGCCGGTGAAGGTGGTCGAGGTTCCGAAGACGCTGCCGCTGCCCGGACAGTTGAAGCCGGTCGATGGCGGCAAGAAGACCGTCGAAGCGGCTGACCCGAAGGCCCGGATCAGCGCCGCCAACGAGGCGGCCAGAATGCAGCCGGTTCGCGATGGCTTCATCAACGCCGTGCAGGTCTATCCGTTCTCGGCCGGTGCGCTCTATCAGGTCTATGCCGCCCCCGGCCAGGTAACAGATATTGCGCTTCAACCGGGAGAAAGCCTTGTCGGCTCCGGCCCGGTCGCCGCCGGTGACACCGTACGCTGGATCATTGGCGATACGGAGAGCGGCGCGGGTGCTACCAGGCAGGTCCATATCCTCGTGAAGCCGACGCGGCCGGATCTCCAGACTAACCTTGTCATTAACACCAACCTGCGCACCTATCATTTGGAACTCCGTTCGACGGAAAAGACCTACATGGCGTCCGTCTCGTGGCAATATCCGGCCGACCAGCTCATTGCGCTCCGCAGCCAGAATGCGAAGGCAGCGGAAACGCAGGCCGTCGCATCCGGCGTGGACATCTCGAAGATCAACTTCCGCTATCGCATCGAGGGCGACGCAACACCCTGGCGGCCGCTGCGCGCCTTCGACGATGGCGCAAAAGTCTATATTGAGTTTCCGTCCGGCATCGGACAGGGAGAAATGCCGCCGCTCTTCGTCATCGGCGGATCGGGCAATTCCGAACTGGTCAATTATCGCGCTCGCCAGAACTATTATGTCGTGGATCGGCTGTTCGCCGCCGCGGAACTCCGGCTTGGCGATAAGGACACGCAGAAGCGCGTTCGCATCGTCCGCACCGATGGCAGGCCAACGACGGCCAAGCGCACGGCGCTGTTTTCCTCGGAGAACGACCGATGACAGGCAATCCCGATCTTACGGCGCAATTGCGCCTGCGACCTGAACCGCCTCGCGTCATGCGGCTTTCGCGCAAGGTTCTGATCGGAGCCGGCGGTGTTGCGGGCATCGCCATTGCCGGCGCTCTGCTTTGGGCGCTCGACACCAGTCGACGCGGCAACCAGTCCGCGACGGAACTTTACAATGTGGACAGCAAGACGCCGGCCGATGGGCTGGCCGGTCTGCCGAAGGATTATACCAATATTCCGAAACCCAATGTTCCGGTTCTGGGTCCGGCCCTTCCGGGTGATCTTGGCCGTCCGATCCTGCGGGCGCAGGAACAGGGCAAGCCTGTTGCCGCGCCGAATATCCAGACGCCGCGTGTCGATCCCGAAGAACAACGGCGGCTGGCCGAGATCGAGGCGGCGCGGCTGGCAAAACTCTTCACCGATAGCCGGGGAGAGGGGACGGCCGGTAATACGCAGGTCGCATCCACTACGGCGGCGACGGCAACAGGTTCGAGCATCGATGCGGTGACCGGGCTACCGCTTGCGGTCGAGACGCCACCGCTCGATTCCGGTTCAGCGCAGAACATGCGGGATCGAAAGCTTGCCTTCGTCAACGCCGAAGCCGACCGCCGCACCGTCAGCGCCGACCGCGTGCAGGAAAAGGCGTCGCCCTATATCGTGCAGGCCGGAACTGTCATTGCCGCCGCGCTCATGACCGGCATCAAGTCCGAACTTCCCGGCCAGATCACCGCGCAGGTCACGGAGCACGTCTATGACAGCCCGACCGGGAGCCATCTGCTAATCCCGCAAGGCTCCCGCCTGATCGGCCAGTATGACAGCCAGGTCGCCTTCGGACAGAGCCGCGTGTTGCTGGTATGGAACCGGCTCATCATGCCAGACGGCACATCCATCGTGCTCGAACGCCTTCAGGGTGCCGACAGCCAAGGCTATTCCGGCCTGGAGGATGGCGTCGATTACCATTGGGGCCAATTATTCAAGGCCGTCGCGCTCTCAACGCTGCTTGGCATCGGCACGGAAATCGGCTCCAGCAATGACGAAAACGAAATCGCCAAGGCGATCCGTGAAAGC
Organism: Rhizobiaceae bacterium; assembly: GCA_032057925.1. Lineage (GTDB taxonomy): Bacteria > Pseudomonadota > Alphaproteobacteria > Rhizobiales > Rhizobiaceae > Brucella. The sequence continues at coordinate 389,686 of DAMCEK010000004.1, read as the reverse complement.
GCGCAGGATACCGCGTCCGACGTCGGACAGCAGATCGTGCGACGGCAGCTCAACACCCAGCCGACGCTCACCATCCGGCCGGGGTTCCCCATCCGCGTGGTCGTCCAGAAAGATCTGGTCTTCCATTGATCAAGAAATGCACCAAACTGGCAATTAGATTGTTGAGGCGTCGGCTTTCAGACCACGCTGCTCGGATTGGCAGCCCTTTGCAGCAAGGGTAGGATGCACGTTAAGCAGACTTGTAAGTGGTGCTCTGACGATGAATGATATCCCTATAGCTATATGGGTTGCAGGTATTGCGGCCTGTGCGAGTGTTTTTGGAATTTACCTGAATTTTTTTCTGGGAAAAAGCCTTCAAAGAATAGACTTGGAAATCAAAAATTATATGGCGCAGACGCAAAGCGAACTGGCCCGGATTGCTGCTCGACAGGCAAGTCTCAAGGAGTTGGAACTGAAAAACGTTGCAGCAGGGAAGGTGGCAGACGCCTTGCTCAGAAGGTATGAAGCCCTGAGAAACGATGTACGTGACATTCTGGCGTTACTGACCTTGTATGAATACGAAAGAGGGCCGTTCTCCGACGAGGTTAAAATACAAGCGTTTTCACTCTGTCATTCGATTTCTCTTTTCGTCTCTCCCAAAGGAGCGTTCAACGAGGAAGTTAACCTCCAACTCGGGCATATTCGGGAGTTTTTCACTCACGGCTCATCTTATTGGCGTGCTTATTCGAATATTCATGGTGCGTTTCGTTGGAATTGTTGGTTGCTGATGGATGCCAAATTTGAACGAATTCGTAAAACCATTGCAACAGGGAGCATAGTAGAGCGCGATCATTACAATCTTTCGCAAAAATCGAGAACAGCACCTAACGAACATCGCCCGCGCCGGTCTCATGGTTGATAAGTTGTGCTGCATGGAAAAGCACATTTCTTTCTTCTTGCGTATGCAATTGCCCGAGATCGGTTACCGTCGTCATGACGCAGACGATTTCCTGCTGCGCATCAAGGACTGGGGCTGCCTGCCCGGTTACATTGGACAGGAGATGACTGGTCATTTCGGACCAGCGCGCGGCGCGGATCGTATCGAGCGTTTCGGCGCTTGGCGGTGTGCCGCGAAAATGTGCAGGCTGCAATTTGCGTGCAGCTTCGATGGTGGCTGCGGGAAGATAGGCCTGGAACATAAGCCCACAGGCGGTATTGTCGATCGGTAGTGTAGCCCCAAGCCCGAGCGGATTGATGGAGAAATAAGCGCTCCTGTACCAACGAACCAGAGTTGGTCCGTTATCGGCCCAAATCGCAACTCCTCCACTGATGGCGTGATTATACGTCAAGGACTTCATGTGCTGTGCGGCAAGTTCGATGGCATCGATACGCCTGAGAGCGCGAATGCCGATGTTTAGGGCCATCGGTCCCAGATCGTAATGGCCCGTGGCAACATCCTGTTTGGCCAGCCCCTCCTTGACCAGACTTTGCAGATAACGATGCGCTGTCGAACTGCCGGTCCCCGCGCGCCGGGCGATTTCACCAAGCGGCAGCTCGTTTTCCGCATCGGCAAGAATGCGCAGGAAACGTGTAGCAATCGAAACCGACTGGATCGTACCCGAGCGCTTTTCTGCCGTGGCATCGGACATGGGCGCATCGAAACTCTTGTGTTTGGTCAAACGGTCCGTCTCCCGTTGGGACTGGAAAAGAAGCCAATCTTTAATCGCCGTGGGCAAGAATTTCCATCCCCTTCAGGGTTAGTTGCCATTTGGCAACAGTGATAAATTAGCTGATTTCATACCATATTACAGAATGCATTCCTTATTGCGGGATCATGAAAGCGCGCGCTAATAAACATGATGAATTCTATCATGTTTGGGGAGACTGCCAGATGGGCTTGAAAGCCATGCGTGTTCTTTTGAGCGGGGCCAGCACACTGACCTTATTGATGTTGGTGACCATGCCCGTGCTGGCACAGGAGAATTCTGAAAGTGCTGGCGGAGAAATAAAACTAAAGGCGATCACCATCACCGGTGAAAAGGTCGAGCGCTCCATTCAGGAAACAGCAAGTTCGGTAACGGTCCTGTCGGCTGAGGAAATCGAGAAAAAGGTCGGCACGACCAATCTCAATGACGTGCTTCAGGATGTGCCCAATATTCTCTTCACCGATACGGTCAGCGCACCGGTCTTTCGCGGAATGGACGGGCAGGGGTCCAATTTCGGTTCGGGCGCTTTCTTCGGCGGCACTGTTCCACGCGCGCGTGTCAATCTGGACGGCCATTATCTGAGCTTCTGGGAAACGGTTTTCGGCAGCACACCGATATGGGATGTCCAGAACATCGAAGTTTTCCGCGGGCCGCAAACCACATCGCAGGGTGCCAACAGCATTGCCGGCGCGGTTATCGTGAATACCAAGGATCCGACATTCACGCCGGAAGCGGAAATGCAGTTCCAGTATGGCAGCCGTAAGAACCGGCGCGTTTCGGCCATGGTGTCCGGCCCGATCATCGGCAATGAACTGGCCGGTCGGCTGGCCGTGGATTATAGCGGCCGCGACACGTTCATCGACTATATAGGTGCTGCCTATACGCCCGGCGATACGGATGTAAATTTTGAAAGCCTCAATCTGCGCGGCAAGCTTTTATGGGAGCCTGCGGAAGTTCCGGGCCTCTCGGCAAAGCTTACTGTGTTTCATCTCAAATCGAACCGGCCGACTTCCGAGGCTGCTTCCATTCCCTACGACGAATTGAACAGTAAGACGGCGTCCCTGCCGTCCTATGATGGACGTTCGACGGGCGGCGTGCTGGATGTCAGCTACGAGTTCGAGAACGGGATCAAGCTGAGCGATCAGTTGCAGTATTCTTATGGGCACATGGATCGCGTCGCCAACGATCCGAATTTCGGCGGCGCAGAAATGACCTATCATGACGTTTCCAACGAAACACGGGTCAATTTTGGTGATGAAAATTCGACATGGAGCGGCGTTGCTGGCCTCTTTTACAGTTCCGTCAAATCGAATGACATTCTGCACAATCGCGGTCTTTCGGACTTCGATGACAAGAAGCAGAGCGTTGGTCTTTTCTCGGAAGTGACCTATCGTTTTGCCGAACGTTGGGCGCTGACGGGTGGTCTGCGTTACCAGTATGACAAGGTCGAGCGCACCGGCATATCGAACTTCACGCGTGAAGTTCTCGACTTTGATGAATCCTATGACGAGATTTTGCCTAAAATCTCTCTTTCGTACGATATCACGCCCGACTTCACCGTCGGAGGGCTGATCAGTAAAGGGTATAATCCAGGCGGTGTGGGTCTGAGCTTCGTTACCAGCGAGTATTATACATTCAAGCCGGAAACGGTCTGGAATTACGAGCTTTTTGCCCGCGCGCATTTGCTCGATGATCGGCTGATCGTTACCGGCAATATCTTTTATGCCGATCACAAGAATTCGCAGCAGGTCGTTCCCGATTATCTCAATGGTCAGCTCTATGGCAGTCTTGTGCTGAATGCGGACGAGGCCACATCCTACGGCATGGAACTGAGCGCATCCTATCAGGCGCTGGACAATCTGCTTGTGCGCGGAAGCCTTGGCATGTTGCACACAAAACTCGACAAGATCACCAATGCAGCGGGCGCCGCCTTCGAGGGCAACGAGTTCGGCAAGGCACCGGGCTATATGTTCAGTCTCGGCGCGGACTGGGATATCACGGAACAGGTCAGGCTCAGTGCCGATGTGCGACACACGGACGGATATTATTCCACTTCGGAAAATTATCCGGCTTATTATGTGGATTCCTATACGGTCGCCAATGCCCGCATTACCTATGCGCCGAGCGAAAACTGGCAACTCTATGCCTATGTCGATAATATTTTTGATGAACGCGCGGCGACGTGGAAATATGACGACCGCACCGCAGGTGGCATCGTTGCTTCGATGCTGGAGCCGCGCGAATATGGGCTTGGCCTGAAGGTCAAATTCTGATTATGCAGCATGCATGCATAAAATGGGCCGCGAAAGCGGCCCGTTTTTATTGCACAGGCTGTTTTTTCGCCCATTCCTCGACCGTATCCAGTGTGTGTTCAGCGCTGGCAACGGTTGGGGAGATGACTTTCGCCGGATCGAGGAAAAGAACGCGTCCTTCCTTTGCCGGTTTGAGGAACTGCTTCCAGCCCGGCACGATGCGGTCCAGCGCGGCGCTGGTTTCAGCCTCGTCGCGTTGAGGACTCATATAGCTGTTCATCAGCACCAGCAGATCGGGATCAAGGCGGCCAAAGCTTTCAGCGCTCAAAGGCACCAGAAACATCGATCCGCCCTGTCCGGCGACGCCGGTCTTGTTTTCCAGTTCCAGTCGCTTGAAACCGAGGTCTTCGATGGCCTGAACAGCCCCGGTGGTTCCGGCAATGGCGTTCAACTGGTCGGTCAGGAAGACGGCGAGATAAGTTGGCTTTTCCAAGCTGGAAGGCAATTTGCTTTTCACCGCAGCAAGGCGTTCCATATATTCGCCTTTGCGTTTTTCAAAGATGTTTTCGCGTCCCACCAGCCAGGCCAGTTTTTCCTCGACCTCGAAACCATGCACCTTGCCGGTGCTGACATTCTGGAGATAGACGGGCGCCACTGAAGCGAGTTGCTGCGCCTTGTCGGCATCGAGTTCCGTGCCGATGATCAAATCGGGATCAAGCGCGCGCAGTTTTTCCAGATCGAGTTGTCCAACCGCGCCGATGCCTTTTGGTTTGGCTCGTCCTTCACCCAGAACCGTATCGATGAAATCGACAGCGGTCACGAACTTGCCGTCATCGGTGCGACCATAGCTTCCAATGATATTGACGCCGATATCCATCAGCGGAAGCCCAAGCAAGGGTTCGTGCAGGACAACGATCCGTTCCGGTTCTTGCGGGATCAAGACAGTCCGGCCCATATCGTCGGTGACGGTTTTGTCCGCAGCCCATACGGCGCTGGCGGTGAGCAGAGCAGTCAGGATCGGCAATCCTCGTGTCAGAACTCGCATGAGACATGGCTCCTTAGTGACTGTTGATCCGGCGCAGCGCATGCAGGCGCAGTGCGACGATGAAAAGCGGAACGCCGATGACCGTCAGGCTGAGACCGATCGGCAGGGGCAAGTCACCTCCCAGACCGCGTGTCAGTGTGTCGGCGGCAATGACCAGCAAGCCGCCGGTTATGGCGGAAAGCAGCAGGCGTGCCCGGGCGATAGAAGGCGAAAGGAAGCCTGCCAGTTGTGGCGCAAGCACACCGAGGAAGGTCAGCGGGCCGACAGAGGTGACCGCCGCGGAACTGAGAAGAACTGCGAAAAACAGGATCAGTGGGCGCGAAATACCTACCGGCTCACCAATCGACATGGCGACTTCATTGCCCAGATCATAGGCAGCGAGTGCACGTCCCGTCAGAAAAATACCGACGAGGCTGAAGGCAATCAACGGTGCAAACCACGCAATGGAGTTCCAGCTTGCCTGAAACAGCGAACCTGCCATCCATTCGGCCAGCGCATGCGATATTTCGGGCGGCGTATAGAGAAGCAGAAATGCACTGAAGGAGGAGAGGACGGATTCAATTGCAATGCCCATCAAAAGGATTGCAAGCCCGCCTGATCGTGCGCTTCCTACCACTGTGATCAGCAGCGTTGCGACGCCAAGCCCTCCGGTAAGAGCCGCAAGGGCCAGTGCCTGTTTGGATATAGCGGGCGCTATCACCAGAAGAAGGATGATGGCCAGAACCGAACCCTGGCTCAAGCCGAACAGGCCGGGATCGGCGAGCGGATTGCGTGCAATGGACTGGAGCATGGCTCCCGCCAGTGCGACGCTGAATCCGGCCATGAAACCCGTCAGAATATGCGGTAGCCTGACCGACCATAGCGCATAGGCCTGACTGTCGCCCAAAGACCCGCCAAAGAGCGAGCGCATCATATCGCCAATGCCGGTATCGGTGTTGCCAACACTCAAGCCCGCAACAGTGAGAACAACGAGACAGACCAGAAGGGCGATCCCGGCCCATAGATTGCCGAGGCGGATTTCAAGGCCGCTCGCAAACCGCAGCACCGGTTTGCCGTCGATGGCATGGTCGCGCTTCATGCCGTTCTCCCGCCAGTACTGTCGAGATAGTAGCGTTTGACGATGATGGCGAAAACAATCCCGCCGAGAAGGTCGAGAACCAGGCCCGTATGAACCGCATAGGGCTTGAACGCTTCGCGTGCGGTAAGGTCTGCCATTATGCAAATAGAGGCACCGGCAAGCGCGCAGGCAGGAAGCGCCAAGGTGAAATTATTGCCCATAAGCGGACGGATAATATGTGGCACCACCAGCCCGACGAAGCCGATGGGGCCGCATATGGCGACCGCTGATCCGCTGGCCAACACAGTCGCGGCAAAGGCAAGTCGCGTAACGAGCACTGTATTGACCCCGGCGGAGGCCGCTTTTTCATCGCCAAGCGAAAGCAGGGTCAGGGAACGGGAGAGCATCATGAGGACAAGAACAGACACGGCACCGATGCCCCAGAAGGCGATCAGCCGGTCGAAATAGACATGATTGATATTGCCGGTGATCCAGCTCAGGAATTCGCTTCTCTTGGTCGGGTTGGAGAGCAGGAAGGCATTGGTCAACCCCATCAGCAGCATGGAGGTCAATGCACCCGACAGGATCAGGGCAAGGCCGCGTGAATCATGCGGGCGCCCTGCAATCCGAGCCACAAAAAGGCAGGCGATAAAACCGAATATGGCTCCGATCAGTGCTGCAATACCCTGAAAGGCAAGGCCAAGATTGAAGACGAAAGCACCCACGACCACAAACAGCGTAGCACCTGCACTGATGCCAAGCGTCGAGGGAGATGCCAGCGGATTGCGGCAGAGTGTTTGCAGCACAAGTCCACAGCAGGCCATGACGGAACCGACATAGGCGGAGATCAGCGCACGTGGAAGCCTTTGATAGAGAATGATCGACTGTTCATAGCTCTCAGCCTCAAAACGCATCAGCGTGGTAAGGGTCTCATACAGAGAAATGGGGCTTCTGCCGATGCTGAGATGGGCGATGAATAGAAGCAGCATGAGGACGTCCAGTCCGGCGAGAATGGCAAGGCGTATCGTCATCCGCGCAGTGCCTCGGCAGGCTCATTGGTGGTAATATTAGCGACATGTCCGGGCAGACAGACGAGCCTGCCGTCACGCATGAAAATATCTGCGGGCAGGTCGAAAACGCGCTCGACGTTTTCGCGCGTGATGGTGGCACGCGCATCACCCCCAGCCAGCAATTCGCCCTGCCGCATCATCACGATATCGTCGGCAAAGCATGCCGCCAGATTGAGATCGTGTAAAACGGTGAGGATGGTCTTGCCTTCGTTTACTGACAATTGCCGCACAAGCTCGAGAATGGAATATTGATAGCGGATATCGAGATGGTTGACCGGCTCATCCAGCAAAATGATGTCGGTATCCTGCGCCAGAACCATGGCAATCCATGCCCGCTGTTTCTGGCCGCCGGAAAGCGAATTGACCTGCGCGCCCACCATGTCGCCAAGTCCCACCGTGTCGATGGCCTTGCGAAACAGTGCGCGGTCCTGCGCAGACGGGCCGCCTGCAAGTGAATAACGGGCATAACCGGCAAGTTCGATCAGTTCACCGACGGTCATATAATCGGGACACTGGCAATCCTGGGGCAGATAGGCGATCCGCCGCGCAAGCGCACGTCGTGAAAGCGTATGGATCGGTTTACCTTCCAGTAAGATCGTTCCCTGCGTGACGGATACGAACCCCATGATCGCCTTGAGAAGCGTGGACTTGCCGCAGCCATTGGGACCAACCAGCGCCGTGAAGCGGCTTTTACGAAATTCAGCCGAAAATACGTTCAATACGGGTGTGCGCCCGTAAACAGCGGTGATTTCCTTGGCTTCGATGAACAAATTTCACTCCTGCACTTCCCTGTCGGCGGCAAGATAATCTATACGAAATAACTCCACAATTAGAAAGGCATTCGACTGGAAACGGATGCCTTTATGGATGAAATACCTCGAATGCAGGGCTTGGAGTGCGGGATGGAAAATCGAAAAAAGCTTCATATCGGCATGTCGCTTGCGCCGACCTGGCTGAGTGGTGACGCCTGGCGAAGAGAGGACAGCAATATCGAGGCGCTTTTCACCCCCGCTTATTACATCGATATCGCCCGTCGGGCGGAAAAGGCACATCTCGATTTCGTATTTTGTCCCGACACGCTTTTCCTCAATGTAGAGGCTATCGAGCAGGGTGCAGGTTTTACCAGCCTCGACCCGACACTGCTTCTGGCCTCGATTGTCGATGCCACCACGCATATCGGTTTGCTGACGACGATTTCCACCACCTTCATGCCGCCCTATGTGGTTGCGCGTCAGGTGCAGTCGCTCAACTGGCTGAGCAAGGGGCGTGTGGGCTGGAACATTGTCACAGCCCTCGCCGGTCAGGAGAATTTCGGACTGTCAGCCATGCCGGATGCGGAAGAACGCTATGCGCGGGCGGCTGAATTCGTCGATGTGGTGCGTGGTCTTTGGGCGAGCTATCCCAACCATGCTTTGAGAATGGATCGCAGCAGCGGCCAGTTTGCCGATACTGCCCTCGTCAGGCCGATAGACCATTCGGGCCTTCATCTACAGGTTAAGGGTCCGCTCAATATTCCGGCATATGGCAATACACGTATTCCCCTAATACAGGCGGGGGCCTCGGAGACGGGACGCGATTTTGCCGCCTCCATTGCCGATGCGGTCTTTGCCTCTACGCCGGAAATGGAAACTGCCATGGAATTGCGCCGCGATCTCATGAAACGGGCGGAAAGTCATGGCCGCAGCGCCGGTGCGATCAAGCTTTTACCGGGATTGAGCCTGTTTCTGGCTGAAACCCGCTCCGAAGCGCTTGATCTTTTTCGGCAGACCCATGCGCGTTCTGATGATGCGCGCAAATTTGCGGCCATCTACCGGATGATCGGTCTCGACCTGAGCGACTGGCCAAAAAATCGTCAGGTGACAACCGCAGACTTGCCCATGTTAACCGAAGCGCCGCGCAGCCGCACCCATACTGAGCTTCTTCGGCAAATGATTACGCGTAACTCGCCAACAGTCGAAGAATTGCTGTGGCGACCGGAAGTGATCGGTTCGGCCCACTGGCAGATTATCGGCACAGTTGAGGACGCGTTTTCCACTATTGCGGAATGGACACAGGCAGGCGCCATAGACGGATTTATCGCCGTGCCGGGCGGTTCTGTTTCATCCATGAACCTGTTTTTCGACCGACTCGTGCCGATGCTGGTCGAAGGAGGATTATTGCGCGAGGATTATACGGGGTCGACATTCGCCGCGCATCTTGGTTTATAAAAAAAATGCTGCCGGTGTTGTCATATTGATTTTGGTAACAGTTGCGCACTAGCAATCTTAACCCTGACTTATAAGAGCTATTGTTTTGTAAAAACGCGTTTCCCTGTTTGAGGTAAGATTCTACGTAGATTTCCAGGTGACGTATTGATGTGTGGGTGGGCAGTACATGTACCGAGGAGTTTGATGCTATTGCTCATGACTTAAAGACATAAACATTTCTTTATGTCCTCTTGACATTCTGTGTCCGATGCAGGAAAGTCACCGTGCCTAGGTTCTCCGGTTGTCGTGTGCGACATGCCGGAGCTAAGAGGGAAGTCGGTGACCCGTCTCATTCGGGAAGTCCGGCGCTGCCCCCGCAACTGTAAGCGGCAAGCTGATGTCCAAAATGTCACTGGGGTTTCCCCGGGAAGACGGACGGCAGCGATGACCCGCGAGCCAGGAGACCTGCCTTGGCGAAATAACGTTCACGGGCGGGGTGTCCCGGTGTGCCGTAGCCAAGGCCGTAAATCGGTCTTTATTGCTATGCGTTCGCTGACCCATGCCCCCAACTATTTGGGTGAGTCATGCCTCAAGCCGCTATTTCAGTCGTCACCAAAGGCGAGCTACGCGTCGATCGTCAGCCGATCACACCGCGTCACGACTTTACGTTCAGCCTCAAGAGCCATCGTTTTGATGAGAACTATCGCCCCTCAGAGAATACACGTATCACGACCAATTTTGCTAATTTGGCCAGAGGGGAGAACCGCCAGGAGAACCTCCGTAACGCTTTGTGGATGATCGACAATCGTTTCAATGCTCTTGCCCATTGGGATAATCCCAAAGGCGATCGTTATTCTGTGGAACTTGAAATTATTTCGGTCGAAATGAATATCAATGCGGAAGGCAATAAGGATGCTTTCCCACTGATTGAAATTCTGAAAACGAATATCGTCGATCGGAAGACAAATGAACGCGTCGAAGGCATAGTAGGAAATAATTTCTCTTCGTATGTTCGAGATTACGAATTCAGCGTCGTTCTGCCCGAATACAATAAGGGGCGCCCCGTATTTAGCACCCCGGATAACTTTGGCGACCTGCACGGAAAACTGTTCAAATGTTTCCTTAACTCGAATGCTTACAAAGAGCATTTTTGTAAGCCACCAGTCATATGTTTAAGTGCATCCAGCAGCAAAACATATCATCGAACTGGAAATTACCATCCTGTATTGGGTGTAGAATATCAGCAAAATGAATTGTCTTTGACTGATCAATATTTCCATAAAATGGGGTTGCAGGTACGCTTCTTCATGCCGCCGAACAGCGTTGCGCCTTTTGCTTTCTATTTTGTCGGCGATCTCCTCAATGATTATACCAATCTTGAGCTTATCTCCACGATCAGCACGATGGAAACCTTTCAGAAGATCTATCGGCCCGAGATTTATAACGCCAATTCCGTAGCAAGAGCCTGCTATCAGCCAAGTCTCCAGCATCAGGATTATTCGCTGACCCGCGTTGTCTATGATCGCGAAGAGCGGAGTCGGCTCGCTGTTGAACAGGGAAAGTTTGCTGAGGAGCACTTCATTAAGCCGTATAAGACCGTCCTTGAGCAATGGTCTGCCAATTACACACTTTGACGAGCCAGATATAAGGTTACCTATCATGAAAAGACTATTGCCCACGTCGACTGCCGGTAGTTTGCCCAAGCCTTCCTGGCTTGCAGAACCTGAAAAGCTCTGGTCGCCCTGGAAGTTGAAGAATGAGGAATTGATCGCGGGCAAGCAGGATGCTCTACGCTTGTCCTTGGACGATCAACGACAGGCGGGCATCGATATCGTCAGTGACGGCGAGCAAACGCGCCAGCATTTTGTCACGACGTTTATCGAGCACCTCGACGGCGTTGACTTTGAAAAACGTGAAACAGTCAGAATCCGCAAACGCTACGATGCGAGTGTGCCGACAGTCGTTGGTGCTGTATCGCGCTCAAAGCCGGTTTTTGTCGAAGATGCGAAGTTCTTACGTCAGCAGACCCAGCAGCCCATCAAATGGGCCTTGCCAGGGCCGATGACTATGATCGATACGCTTTATGACGCCCACTATAAGAGCCGTGAGAAACTAGCCTGGGAATTCGCTAAAGTCCTCAATGAAGAAGCCAGGGAACTGGAGGCTGCCGGCGTCGATATCATCCAGTTCGATGAACCGGCATTCAATGTCTTCTTTGACGAAGTCAATGATTGGGGTGTTGCTACTCTGGAGCGAGCAATTGAAGGTCTCAATTGCGAAACGTCTGTCCATATCTGCTATGGCTACGGCATCAAGGCCAACACCGATTGGAAAAAGACCTTGGGGTCCGAGTGGCGTCAATATGAGGAATCTTTCCCAAAACTGCAAAAGTCAAATATCGATCTCATCTCGCTTGAATGCCAGAACTCTCATGTCCCGATTGACCTCATTGAACTCCTTCGAGGCAAAAAGGTGATGGTGGGAGCTATCGACGTTGCAACGCATGCCGTTGAAACCCCGGAGGAAGTCGCAAACACTCTGCGTAAAGCTCTTCAGTTCGTTGATGCTGATAAGCTCTATCCATGCACCAATTGCGGGATGGCTCCACTACCTCGAGATGTCGCGCGAGGCAAACTGGGCGCTTTAAGTGCTGGTGCGGCAATCATCAGAAGAGAACTTTCGGCTTAGTGCTGGCTGAGCATCAGGAGGCCGACATGAACATGCTGGACCACCGCTCCGACGTTGTGGACAAAGCCGCGTTTCGCAATGGCATGTCGCGCCTCGGCTCTGCGGTCAACATTGTCACTACCCGATACGCAGGCAGGCGTTACGGTTTTACAGCTTCATCTGTCTGTAGCGTTAGCGACACGCCAGCGACACTTCTTGTCTGCATCAATCGTGGGAGCTCGTGTTTTCATGCTTTTGAGAACACGCGCCACTTCTATGTTAACACACTGATGCCGGGCCAGGAGGATATCTCGAACCACTTCGGCGGAAAGACGACAACGGAAGACCGCTTTGCGATCGGGGATTGGAGAGAAGGTCTGATGGGTGCCCCAGTCCTGGAAAGTGCCTCGGTCAGCTTCGAGTGCGAGGTGACCAATGCCGTTGACGAGGCAACGCATCGCATCTTCTTCGGGCGCGTGATTGACATTCGTGAGAATGAGGAACGGGCGACGCTCCTCTATTGCATGCGTCGCTATCTCAACGCTTAGCTGGTCGACACAATGGCTAACCGGATACATCCTGCTCAACTAAGTGCAGGAATCGTTGGTTGCGGGCCTCCGCAACCAGTTAGAACCGAAAACCCTCAATCAATTCAAGCAATTGGCTGAGGGGTTTTTGTTGCGCAAAATCCTCGAAGCTTGCGAAAATCTCGTTTTATAAGCTATATCAATGCTTTAGAAAAAACAGGTTCAAATCGGGGGTAACTAACCACGCAACCAACTTAGAATCCCAAAATTTCGCGAAAATAGTAAGTTGGATGTCCGGCCAAATGTTGTCTGCGGATTGACGTGAAACGGATATCAGACTGTTTCCGATGCCTTCTTATCATTTCTAGTTTTGATCGAAAGCGCCTTTCGCTTTGGCTTTGGCAGCAGGCCGTCGCGCTGAGCTTTCTTTTTGGCTTCCTTACGCGCACGGGCTATAGCGGCCTCCTTCTCACGATTGCGTTTTTCAGACGGCTTTTCGTAAGCGCGGCGGGCTTTCATTTCACGGAAAACACCCTCGCGTTGCAATTTCTTTTTGAGAACACGAAGCGCCTGGTCGACGTTATTATCCCGAACAAGTACCTGCAAGTTATCTCCTATTGCTCAGTTGCCTTTTTGATCACGCGCAATTCTGGCCGCCCTCAGGCGTTCCGTTTTGGCGTCAACTGCAGTTTTCTCTTGGTTTAGTATGGCTTTCGCCGTCTTGTCTGTGGCAGCGGTTTTAGCTTCCATTCGTGACAAGTTAGGTTTGAAAAGTGTGTCTTTGGTGAGCATTAAAGTCATAATGAACTCTCCTTGTAGTTTTTAAGATGGTCTGCGCGTACGTCTGCGTATTCTAGATAAGCCACCCGCTGATCGTATCAGGACATTTGACAGCTTGGACCACTCGCTTAACGCTATTGTGGGAGTATCGGGAACATCGGGCTGCTTCACCGCCAGAGCCGCTTTCTGTCGTATTATACTAATGATATGCGAAGAATGATCTCTTGGGGTTTCCATATGAGCCTCTATGTTGTTCTCGCTCCTCGTACTGAGCGTTGAAAATAAAAAAGGCCGGGCAACCCCGACCTTTCAACCGTCTCAATAATCATTGCCAGTACATCCGTGGTCAACGATCAGAGACAATTCCATTAGGCGGCTTGCAGATTGCAGGCCGACATCTTGCCCGACTTCATGTCGCGCTCCAGATCGTATCCGATCTTCTGACCTTCAACGATTTCACGCATTCCGGCGAGTTCGACGGCAGAGATGTGGACGAAAGCGTCAGCGCCGCCATTGTCCGGCTGGATGAAGCCGAAGCCCTTAGTTGAATTAAACCATTTAACTGTGCCAGTGGTCATAACAAACCCTTTCATAGCAATAAAGATAACCGAATGCGAAAGCACCCAGATGAGTAAAACGATTTTTAAAGGGAGTGTTCGTTCAGGGCACGGTGCCAGACGTGCAATAAGCAAAGCTCAGCAAGAAAATATCGATAAATAATATTTATATAATTATGTAGTCCGTGTCAAGGATTATGTGAAAGAATATTATTCGAGGCAATAATCCCATATAATGGCAATATTATTTATTCATACTTATAAATAAATACCAATCCAGCAGGAGCGCCTCATGAACCTGCTGAATCGTAAATTTATGGTGTGCCAAACGCCGAAGTGGTTGAAGGAAAGGGAGGCTCGGATGAATGCTGACGCGCCACGACCCCTGACATGAAATATTTTAAAACCAATCGAGATTGATGCTCGAGTGACCCGGATAACGGCTTCATGCGTGAAGTTACGTAACCAGCTTTTGACATCATAAGCTTCAAAACACGATTGTTGTCATGAAAGTCGACGATATGAACGGTGGAAGACATAAAAGCCCTCCTTTCAATTTGCGGGCATGGACGAATTAGTCCGCGCCAGCATCGCCCATTTTAATTTCAGCTGACAACCAATTTTGAACCGTTGAGGAAGCAATAGCAAGCCAACAATTGAGGTCAATTGAAGGCAATTTATTCAATTGCATTTTTAAAGTATATTAATCGGTAAGCTTAGAAACAAAGGTAATTTCTGCTTCAGCCAAGCGTTTAAGACGATCTTCGAAGCCAAAATTACTCTTAGGTAGCGACGAGTCAAGAAAGTGTCTAAGCGTGGCTCCAATGGGATAGAGGGTCGTGTCATTATTTCCGTGCGCTGCTTTAATGGCTGCCTGTTTGACGGAATTAGAAATTATTTTTTTATAAGGCACAGCAAATTCCTTCAAATACTCCAGCGATAAACGCGAGCTTTCTTCAATTGTTCCATATTATAGATGTTTTGAGCCCGCAACCGTGGCAAGGCAAGTTGATCCCAGATATTACCCAAGCCGCCCTGATTGATATGTGCGCCTCTTCCCGCCAATGATTTCGCTTCGTTTTGACAAGCTATGAGTTCGACGAGAAACTGAAGATAATGAGGGTCAGAAAAGATCGATGAAAGGCAGCCGCCTGCGCGTTCGGTGCGCCCGACCTTTGGTGGCTTTGGCAATAGCTGCTCCAATGTCAGCACTTGCCGTGATCCCCTGCACGAAGGGCCTATCATGCATGAGATAGGGCAGGGCGCCGAACGCAATCCTGCCACGGGCAACGTCGGGTGCTCGTAAGGTATAGTCCTCGCTGACATCGGGAATATCATCGCCGCAGGAGAGGAGTTGTTGCCGCAAGCTCGGGAATGGTAGATCCTTGGTCTTGAGAGGCTTTTGGCCGCGCGCATCGATGAAGACGTCGAACGACCATTTGTCGTCGCCAATGGTGATGACAGTGTGATTGTCCCCGATGTCCATTTCATAGTCGTGGCCGAGTTCCAGCACGTCTATCAGCCCTGCCTTGCGTAGCGCCAGCAGTCTGCGGATTGATTGCGAAGGAATGGCGGCATAGTTGTCAACGAAAACTCTGGCCAAACCTGCATCAAAGCGTTGGCGATCCTGTTCGTTGAGATGAGGCACGATTTCCTCGACCGCCTCGTGCAGGCGAAGGATTGCATAGCGCCATGGGATGGTGCGCTTGTCGCGCTTGTTGCGCTCGACTTCGTTCAAATTGTACTGCGCCCAGCGAAATGCATCATGCTTCTGCCTGTCGGAAAAATAGGCGTTGGCGAAGCTGTCAGCATTGAGTTTTAAGAGCGATACGCGGTTGCTCCAGACTGGGTCGGCTTTGCCGATTTCGCCAGCGATCAGAGCAAATGTCCTGTCAAGCAAGCCTGATGAGCCAGCCTGTATTTCCTTTTCGATTGCCTGCGCTGTCGCAATTTTCAATGGTTCATATGGGATCGGGCAATAAAAATCTGCTTCCGGCAGAATGCCCGAGCGCGACATCAGCGTGATCGCCAGCCCGTCACTTTCAGGTGCGAGATTAAAGCGAAGCTCACCGTTATGCTCTTGGGTGAACGAGCCGTGTTGCGCGACAACTGCCATGGCAGCATCGATTGCGCTAAGCGATGTGCCCATGATACCCACTCTTGATGCCGGTATTCTGGCGTCGATCAATCCCGACCACGGACTTGGGAAATAGCTGCGCGTTGCTTCGTCTTCCTCGGGCCAGACATGCCCGGTGGCAATGACCGCGAGATCGAAGAGTTTTGAGACGGGTTTGCCCTCAGCCCAGAGTTTTACGCCATCCGGTGTCGCTTCAAGATCGGTTACCTCGCAGCATTCATGCACCGTGACGTCAAATCCTTTGTTTTGAGCAATGTCGACAAGGGTCAGAAACTGATCCCGGAAATATTCGCCCAGCAAAATACGCGGCAGGAACTGTCTGTCGTCAAGGGTGGCTTTGTCGACGCCGTATCGGGCCAGACGCGTCTCGTTCTGGTCGCGCAACCAGTCCAGATAGCTGGCGGTGAGGGGCGGTATCTCGATGCTGGCGATGTTGGCCAGCATCATACGGCTGTTCTCGTCATCGCTGTATGGCATGCCGACACCGGCTTCATCGGACTGCTCATAAATCGAGATGAACAGAGGAGCGCCCGCTTTGAGCAGCGAGAACAAAGTATAAATCCCGGTCGGACCGGCGCCAACAATAGCAATGTTCTTCATGAGCAATACCAGCTGTGTAGAATTGACTGTGAGACGGTAAACGGCCCGGCTAAGGCCGGACCGCGTTTCTTTTTCCCTTCCAGGCGGCTTGTCGCATCGGTCCGATACTATTGCATCAGAGCTTCACGGCATTCTCTCGTTCCCAGAAGCGGAGTTTGTGGCAGGATACCACGAAGTCCGGCACAGACTTAGCATCCTCGAGCGGGATCAGCCCTTCATCCAAGTCGGGTTCAATTCCAGCCTTGGCAAGTAATGGCATCGCGCCCGCCGTAAAACCTATAAACTTGCAGGGGGCAAACGCATCCGCAACAAAGTCGCGCGCCGTCGCTTCGCCGGTCAGCTTTTCGGACGCTTCTTCAGATAGCACAATCGCCACTGCATCAAACAATACGGATGGGCCGCCATCGATCATATGGTCGGCCTCCATCCAGTTGCCATCGGATGCCTCGAAACCTCCGACCATCGGTGCGACCAGTTCCACCATCGCGCCCTCCTTTTTTGCGGCCTGCCGAAGTGCCTGCACAATATCGGCGTCGGTTCCGGTCGCAACCAGAACACCGATTTTTCTCCCCTTGAAGCTCTCAGGTCCGTTTTTGATGATACTGAGTGCAGGGGAAGGCGCGAGATTATCGCGCACCGGTACGGCCGCTTCCGCCACCTTCGGCATTTTGCGGATGCCGAGTTTTCCTGCAACCGTCTCTGCGAGATTGGTATCGATGTTTAGCAGGTGCGATATAACGCGTTCGCGTATCACAGGCGTTTCTACCTTTGAAAGTTCAAAGGTCAGCGCCATGGCGATATGCTTCTGCTCTGTTGCCGTCTGGCTCAGATAGAACTGTCGGGCTTGGCTATAGTGATCGGCAAAGCTCTCAGGCCGCAGGCGAACCTTTTGACCGTTTTCCTCTGCGGCGAACGACCGGAAGCCACGTTTGGGATCGGGGCGGGGGCCTTCACCCCATGAGTTGGGCTGATAGTTTGCTCTACCGACAGGGTTTCGCATTGTCATATGTCCATCCTGCTGGAAATGGTGGAACGGACATTTGGGCGCATTGATGGGGATATGGGTGAAGTTGGAACTGCCCAGCCTTTTCAATTGTGTGTCGAGATAGGAAAAATTGCGCCCCTGAAGCAGCGGGTCGTTCGAGAAGTCGATGCCGGGGGGAACGTTCTGTGTCATGAACGCAACCTGTTCGGTCTCGGCAAAGAAATTGTCCGGCATGCGGTCGAGCACCAGCCGGCCGACCGGGATCGGTTTGATAATTTCTTCCGGGATCAATTTGGTTGGATCGAGCACGTCGAAATCGAAGCTGTCGGCAAATTCCTGATCGAAGAGTTGCACACACAATTCCCATTCAGGGAAGTCGCCAGCCTCAATCGCCCTCCATAGGTCGCGCCGGTGAAAATCGGGATCGGCACCATTAATCTTCACTGCCTCGTTCCAGACGACCGATTGGAGACCGAGTTTCGGCTTCCAGATGAACTTGACGAAAGTCGATTGGTCTTTTGCATTCACGAACCTGAAAGTATGAACGCCGAAGCCTTCCATGAAGCGGAAGGAACGTGGAATACCACGATCCGACATAACCCACATGATCATATGCATGGATTCAGGCGTCAGGCTGATAAAATCCCAAAAGTTGTCGTGCGCCGACTGGGCTTGCGGGAAAGCGCGGTCGGGTTCTTCTTTGACAGCATGGACCATATCGGGAAAACGGATGGCATCCTGGATGAAGAAGACCGGTATATTGTTGCCGACCAGATCCCAGTTTCCTTCCCTCGTGTACATCTTTACGGCGAAGCCGCGCACGTCACGCGCGAGGTCGGATGAACCTTTCGAACCCGCAACGGTGGAAAAACGGACGAAGACGGGCGTTTTCTCGCCGATCCGTTGGAAGATGTCGGCGCGGGTGTATTCCGCAAGCGATTTAGTTGTCTCGAAATAGCCGTGGGCACCATAGCCGCGCGCGTGAACCACACGCTCTGGAATCCGCTCATGGTCGAAGTGGAATATCTTTTCCCGAAAGTGGAAATCTTCAATGAGCGTTGGACCACGATCGCCTATCTTCAAAGTATTGAGATCGTCGGATACCGGTCCACTTTGAGCGGTGGTCATCACAGGTGTACCGCTCTTTGCATGCTGATGCAGTTCGCCACCCTTTCCAACCTCCAGGGTCTGGTCGTGAATTGATGATGATCTGCGTTTGGATGGAGTATTCTTGCTGGCTGACATGGCTGGCTTTCCTCCGTGGATGCATGAACTTGGAATAAGAAGAGGGCGCCTTGCGGCGCCCTCGCTCGTTAATCAGGCTGCTTTTGCGCGTTGATTGGCCGACGCATCTGCAAGCTTTGTCAGATCACTGTCTGTTTTGGACTCTTCGTTCAATGTCGCATCAAGCAACTTAGCGGCATCTTTCAATCCAAGTTCGCTCGCCCACCGCTTTAATGTGCCATAGCGGGTGATTTCATAATGCTCTACGGCCTGTGCTGACGAAATCAGTCCGGCATCAAGTGCAGGTGTATCCTTGAATTCTTCGATGATTTCTTCGCCTTCGGCTATGATGCCTTCAATCGCGTCACAGGTTTTTCCGCGCGCAGACTTGCCGATGATTTCGAACACCTGAACCAAACGTTCGACATGACCTTCGGTCTCTTCCCGATGCTTTTCGAAAGCAGCCTTCAGCTCTTCCGATTGTGCCGCCCGTTTCATCTTGGGCAAAGCCTTCAGAATCTTGCGTTCGGCATAATAGATGTCTTTGAGGGTATCGTGGAACAAGTCGTGAAGCGTCTTCTCTTTTGGCATGATTTTACCTCCTCTGGATTTTAATCCCCGGGATACCGAAGCTTTACCTTGCTGCGAAGAGCCAAGGCCTCTTGGATCGATAATGGACATGGGTACCGACCCCGAAATCCGTTTTTCCCGGGGCTTGGAGTTAATGCGTGCTAATCGAGTTTGTTCCTGATCCTATGGCCAACGTTACGTTACGTTGCGTGCGTTATCGCGCCTTGGAAAAAAATTTGGACAAATACGATAAATAGTTGTTTTCTATCTCGCAATTCCATGGGAGCAGCCGACGCCGGTTTCTCCAGACAAGTGCATTGCGGCAACTTTTCTCGGAGAAGACTTGGAATAACCGATACGAGATACGTCAGTGGAGGGAAAATGCCGGAACATTTATTTGTGCGGTTCGGCGGGGAAGGACAGGACGCCACTGATAAAAATGCAATGTTGCAGCGTATCCGTGCACATGACTGGATGCAATCTCCGCTCGGACCAATTGAAAATTGGCCCAATGAACTGAAATCAGCCGTCCGGTTAATCCTTCTGTCCAGCTCAGCGATGGCAGTCCTGGCGGGGCGAGAGGGGATTGTTATCCAGAATGATGCCGTCGTCCGTATGCTGGGTGAACGCTTCAGTCTGGCGCTTGGCCAGGCTGTGGCAGAGGTTCTGCCTGTTGCGGGTGACTTCTTTCGTCATGCGATTGCAGAATGCTACGATGGCAAAGGCGTAAGCTTTCGTGACCAGCCCGTCAAATTAAAGCGCAACGGTCTTCTGGAGACTGCGTGGTTCAGCATCGGGCTCACTCCCATAGCCGATATCGATGGCAACATATTTGGCGTGTTGGTGGTTGCGAGCGAGACCACAGAACGGATGCGCGCGCATGATGCGCTTGAGCGCTCGCAACAGCGCATGGAACTCGCACTGGATGCGGGTGGAATTGTTGCCACCTGGGAGCTGGATGTACGCAATGCTCGTGTGAATAACCTGCAGAACGTATTTCAAGTAATGTCAGGCATTTATCAAACGCATGAAGATCGTTTTAAAAGCACAAGTAACCTTGTAGCTTCGGTCCATCCCGACGATCATGATCGTGTCCTCAGTGACCTTAATCATGCAATCGGGGCAGGGACAGAATACCGGTGTCGATATCGCGCAGTGACGTCTGAAGGGGGAGTGCGTTGGCTTATCATTTCAGGCCGTCCGGTCAGGAACGAACAGGGCCGGATTATCCAATATGCCGGTATTGTTTCTGATATAACCGAGCAGGTGGAAACGGCTACTGCCCTCGAACAAAGCAATCTGCGGTTCGATATTCTTGCAGAGTCTATCCCTCAGATAATCTGGAGCACAGATGCGTCAGGTCATCATGATTATTTCAACAAGAGGTGGAGTGAATTTACGGGCCTGAAACCGGAAGATATCGATGTGAACATGTGGCATGAACTCGTCCATCCTGAGGATCGGGCTCGGGTTGCCGAGGCTTGGCAAGAATGTCTGACGACTGGGAAGAACTACGATATTGACTATCGTTTCCGTTATAAAGACGGCTCTTATCGCTGGCTCTGGGTTGTGGCGCTTCCCCTGAAGGACTGGGAGGGGAAAATTGTGCGTTGGTACGGTACATCGTCGGACATTGATGCACCCAAGCAGTTGGAGGAACAGCGAGAACTTGTTTCCCATGAGCTTGATCACCGGATCAAGAATCTGTTTGCTCTCGTCAACGGGCTCGTCAGCCTGTCGGCTCGCGACCTGCCTGAACATATGCCTCTTGCGGACAGAATTCGCAGCCGTCTTGATGCCTTGCACCGTGCTCACGGATTGATCCGCAGCAACTCCGAAAGAAAAACAATTGCGCTTAAGGACCTTCTTGGCCAGCTGCTCGCGCCTTACCATGCTGATAAAGATGGGGCTATAAAAATCACTGGAGAAGACTTCGAGCTTGATGCAGGCTCCACAACTTCAATTGCACTGATATTCCACGAGCTCATAACCAACGCGGCAAAATACGGTGCCCTGTCACGATCTGATGGAGATTTGTCCGTTAACCTGGAAAAAGATGATAAGCACCAGATTATTGAATGGGTGGAGAAGGTAGATCAACAAGAAATCTCTGTGAGTGAAGAGGGGTTTGGTTCACGCCTTCTCAAGACGATTGTTAAAAGCCAGTTGCAGGGACGCATAGTTCAGAATCTATTACCCGAGGGATTGGCAATACGCCTCGAAATTCCCCACTCTGCTTTTCTGTCTTCAGACGGCTAAACCTCTTGCGAATTTTGACGATAGACTTGACCTCTGCCTTCATCTGTCATCCTTGTGCATGGATATCGTCAATCAGAAGCACAGCTTTGTCCGATAAGGCTTGCTCACAATTGCGCTGGCGATAGATCTACAGTGCCATAGAATATGGGCATCCGTGGTTCTTACAGGTGATATACAGGAATGAGATAAATGATCGACGATGTCAGGTTGCCTGAAAAAGAGCTTTTGGCGCTAACTGTCGACTTTTTGTCATCGAAAGGGTTAAACGAGCCACAAGTTCATTCCTTGGCGGGGATGCTGATAGACGCTCAGCGCGATGGTAGCCGCTCACACGGTTTGCAGCGGTTACCGGGAACGCTGGATACGATGGCGCATCCGCAGTTCAACAAAAACGCTGATCCCCGTCCAGAAAGCGTCTCGCCAGCCTTTGTGCGTATCGATGCGCAATTCGGGTTTTCGTGTCTCGCCGCTGAAAGAGGTATTGTGGCATTGATCGATAATGCCCGGCATCTCGGTATAGCTTTGCTTGCTGTCAAAAACGGTTTTCACTCGACCGCGCTGTGGCCACTCGTTGAACGTATAGCACAAGCCGGGCTTGTGGGACTTTCAATGAACCCCACGCATTCCTGGGTCGCGCCGGCTGGCGGGACGAAAGGATTGCTCGGAACCAATCCACTCGCATTTGCATGGCCTAGACACGGCAAGAATCCCTATGTGTTCGACTTTGCAACGACTGCTGCTTCTCGCGCTGATATTGCGATTTACCGCTCTGCTGGAAAGGCAATACCGGATAGCTGGGGGGTGGATACAAGCGGGCAACCTACAACCGATCCAGCAGAGGTGCTGGCAGGAGCGATGCTTCCGTTTGGTGGGCACAAAGGCTCGGCAATTGCGACCATGATCGAATTGCTCGCCGGTCCCATGATTGGTGATAGAACAAGCCAGATGTCTAAAGAGTTTGATCAGGGGGCTGATGCCGCTCCTTGCCATGGCGAGCTGTTTTTGGCTTTCTCGCCGGAGATTATCGGCGGAACAAATGTTGATGCGCAGGCAGAAAAACTCTTTGCTGGTTTTGCGGCTCAATCTGCGCGCATTCCAGGCGAGCGACGGTACAAAATCCGGGAGCAAAGTTCGCGTGACGGGATAGCTGTTTCTAAAGTGCTGTTAGAACGTATTCAAAGTTTAATTGCTTAGAATTACTATTGTAGAGCAGGCTTTAGCTGAGAACGATGCGTGGCACTAATATCGTTGATCGGCTAATTTCTAAATCATGTCATGAAAGCAAATTTCACTCCACTGAGCTACCAATTAAAATTCAACAAAAGCTTCAGCGACTACCGTCATCTTCGTTATCATCTGTATCATCGTATTTTTTCTCATAGGCCATAATGATAATGGCAGATGCAGCGGCCGCCCCTCCGAAAAGCGTCGCAAGTGGTGCTAAGATTAAAATAGTTGGTAAGACAGGATTGGCAGCGCGCGCAATTCTGGTGCCAAGGTCGCCAATATCGAAGACTATCAGTGCGACGCCGATAGCAACGCCAATAACGACCCCTCCGAGCGCATGAAGAGCAATATATCCCAGCATGGTCCAATGGTCGCTTCTGGCCTCCGTAGGTGTCATTTTTGGCATGCGACCACCATTGCCGGATTTTACCGTCATGGATTGTCGGTCTTTGTTCGTTAATTTTGTGGACTGTGAAAAGCGGCGGCCTCCATCGTGAACAATAGCCGTGGGACCGGGAGAGTTCTGCTTGGTCATTGCCTTAACTCCAACTGAAGTTCACTCACATAACGGCGCAACGACAGGCTTCGTTCCGAAAGTCGAACTATGCGTTAAATAGTGATCGGGCAGGGCTATCAGGCACTTTTCGACAGATGGCACGTTGATGAAACCTTTTGGGTCACGGCGAGTTGATATGCAGCGATATCCATCGCGCGGAAAATACACGATAGCTGTTCCAACGGAGGGTTTTCCAGCATGAACTCAATTATTTACTTGGTCGGACTTGTCGTAATCGTCCTCTTTATCCTCTCTTTCCTGGGGTTGCGCTAATGGTTGAGCAAGAGATTGTACAAAGCACTCCAGACCGTGGATATGTTGACTGGGCAGCTATTTTTGCTGGCGCTACCGTGGCAGCAGGCGTAGCGATTGTCCTGACGACTTTTGCCGGCGGCCTCGGCCTCAACTCGGTGTCTATCGATGAGGGGGGAGAAATCAGTGTCGTATGGATGATCATTACGGCGCTGTTCGTGATCATATCGATGGTCGCATCTTATATGCTGGGCGGTTACATTACCGGCCGCATGCGCCGTCCCGCAGGCACTGCCACAAGAGACGAAACTACGGTTCGTGATGGTTTGAACGGTCTCGTCGTATGGGGCTTGGGTACGCTCGTTTCTGGACTTATGGTTGCGAGCCTGCTTTCCGGTGGTGCAAAAGCAGTTGGCAATGCAGCTCAGACCGCTGTTGAAACAACTGGAACTGTTATTGGTGGGACCGTGCAAGGTGCGGGTCAACTCGCAGGCGGTGTTATATCCGGCGCGGGTTCGGCAGTAGGAGGTGTCGTACAAGGCGCCGGGCAGGCGGCTGCTCCTTCCGTTGAGCAGATGCTGCCTGAGGGTTTGAAAAACAATCCTTTGGACTATTTTACAGACACCCTGTTCAGGAGTGATAATCAAACGCCAGCTGGATCCGATGTTGCTTCTTCTCAGCGTCAGGTTACGGGGATTTTAGCCAATCTTTTGCGCACGGGAGAGATTTCCGATTCAGACCGGACTTGGATAAGTAACGAGGTTTCGGCCCGCACCGGCTTGAGCCCTGAAGAGGCTCGGGCGCGCACTGATGAGGCGGTCCAACGTGTTCAGGCAACGCGAGGAGAGGCTCAAAAGAAAGTCGATGAAGCGGAAAAAGCGATTGCAGACCTGAAGACCCAAGCGGAAAACACGGCAAAAGAAGCCAAGGAAAAAGCCGCTGACATCGCGGAAAAGACACGTATTGCCGGAATTCTTACGGCATTTTTGCTTGCAGCTTCGGCCCTTGTTGCTGCGGTGGCTGCCTATATAGGTGCGGTCCACGGCGGACGCCATCGCGATGAAGGTCGAATTTGGGGTGGTTTGGCTTATCGAAAGTAAGGCTTGTGACAATCAACATGAAAAAGCCCGGCGCAAGCCGGGCTTTTTATCTGTGATAATCAGCTATTGCTTAGCTGTAGGGTGAATTGCAGATTGCGCGCTGACCTGCACGGGGGACATAAGTATTATCGGACGCGCGGTAAGTTCGATATCGCGATGCACACCACTGGTAATGACGGTTATCCATACCGCGCGCTGCCGGTCCTTGATTGCTGATTGCACCGCCAATCACAGCGCCGGCTCCAAATGCTGCCAATGGATACCACCATCCGTCTGAATGGCGTTTGTAACCGCGCCGGTGATTACGATAACCGCGATGTCCGTTGTACCAGCCATCATGACGCGAGCGGTTATACTGGCCACGCCGGTTATCGAAGTGTTTTCTTCTGTGCTGTACCTGCTGGATTTGCGTCATATCGGACGTTGCCGAAACGAATTGATTGCTCGGCATGGCCGTGACAGGTGAGATCGATACAGAAGCTATCGCAAAGCTGACGGCTGCTATCCAAGATCGTTTAAACATTTGCTCCTCCTGATGTCATTCCGAAAAGGGAAATGATGGTTGGCCTGAAGCTGCTATGCAGCCTGGTTATGTTGTTTTAACGTCGCACGAGGCGAAGTTGAGGGACGTGTCGGACAGGTAGGGTGCTCGTCTGCCGTTTCGTTGGCCGCAAGAAGAAACCGGAAAAATTCTTGCGTTCACCATCTCTATCGTGTCCGGTTGACACGACGCGTCATCTCACAGTCATAACCCTGAACAAGCAAGTTTTGTTCCTCGCTTGCTGTCAACTCCGCAAGCATACTCTGCTTTTCTCGACCAATATCGGCTTGATTGGAACATAAGCAAAAGTGGGTCGTTAATGATTTGAACAGGAGAAAATCTATGACCGACACCGACCCGCAAAAAGCCTGGAAAATCGCAGAGGCAAACCGCGTTTGCTTTTATGGATGGAATGGGAAGCAAGTCCCCATGTCGCCCATCGTGCGTAAAGATGAAGGCGTTATCTATTTTCTGGCTGACGCAAGCAGCGATAAGGTTACGGATCTAGGCAGCCCAGCAGACGTGCAGCTTACATTTTCCGATCAATCTGCAAATGACTATCTGTTGGTTACTGGCAACGCCAAAATATCGAACGACAGAGAGAAAATCAAAGAACTCTGGACGCCATTCGCCAAAGCCTGGTGGGATTCTGAAAATGATCCCAATATCCGCCTGATCGTCGTGTCACCGACGCATGCGGAATTCTGGGATGGACCGGGAGCTGTAACAGCCGCTGCCAAAATGCTTTTTGCAGCTGTGACGGGCGATAGGCCCGATATGGGCGAAAATCGGGAAACTGGAATGTAATGCCTTCGCAATGAAGACGCACAGATTAATGCGCTCTACGGAGCGCATTAGTATTACTGAGGCCAGTGCTACGTAAGATAACGAGCCGGAGAAAAAGCGGACATAATCGACAAGGCAAGCAGATGCTGGTCTGAGATCAATTACCAAAACCGTATCAATTTTTGCCGTTCTCCGTTATAAACATCTAAATGATAAGTAAGGACAGCATCACTACCAACCCGCCTTCAACCCAATAAAACCGATGTATCTGCCTCCTCCTTATTGTATAGCTCTATAAGAGGTAGCGTCGCCGTAAAACTTGGTTGAAGTTGTGGTGGTATTTGGCGGTATGACCGATGCGCTGCGGCTGATACACAAGTTACTTAAACGACAGGACGTAGCCCAACGCGTAATGATCCCGGACAAGCTGCGCTCCTCCGATGCCGCAAAGCGGGAAATCGCGCCTGACATTGAGCATCGTTCCCACAAAGGGCTCAACAACTGCACTGAGAATTTGCATCAGCCTGTTCGACGACGAGAAAAGCGCATGATGCGTTTCAAATCAGCGGGACACTGCCAGCGTTTTGTGTCGGTCCATGGTCACGTTGCCAATCTTTTTCATCTGAACAGAAAACATCTTCCAGCCAGTGATTATCAACACCTCTGTAACCAGGCCAATAGCGTATGGCGTGAGGTTGCGTTGTCAGTCGCAGCATAAAAAAATGACGAGCCTAGCCCATAGCAAACCCGATAAAGTTAAGGTGACGCTACCCATGCAGGCTTTTTCAAAATCCTTGCAGAAGATATCATTCATTTTCAAATGGATACCCGTGCGAAGCTTTAAAAGAGCAGTATAAGCGATAAAAAAAGCGGCGAAAGCTA
The DNA here is from genome assembly GCA_032057925.1 of Rhizobiaceae bacterium. Lineage (GTDB taxonomy): Bacteria > Pseudomonadota > Alphaproteobacteria > Rhizobiales > Rhizobiaceae > Brucella. The sequence continues at coordinate 362,741 of DAMCEK010000004.1, read as the reverse complement.
TTACTTCGCCGCCTTTCTTTCTCAAATCAAACCTATATCAATGAGCCGTGTCAATATCGCGAACGGTTTTGACCTGCTCAGCCGTAACTTTCCCAGCCTTGTTGCCCCATGCAGAACGAACGAAGCTTGCCAGTTCGGCTACTTCCTCATCATTGAGTCTATCCGCATAGCCCTGCATGACCAAACGCATCGGACGCTTGGCCGTCGACGGGACTGCCGCCCCATGCAAAATGACGGAGATCAGCGGTTTTGCTTCCGATCCCGTGACCAGATCATTGTCGGCCAGTTCCGGGAAGATCTCCGGAGCACCCTTGCCGGTTACGAAATGACAGGCAGCGCAATTATCAAGATAAAGGCGCGCACCCAGAGGCATGTCAGGGGAAGCTTCAGTCAGCATCTTGGCAGTTTCCTGTCCCGCATCTGAAGCAGGTGCAGGGGGTAGAGCCTTGGAGATCTTGGCTGCAAAGGTTTCAGGGACTTCAGCCTCAGCACCATCGATACCTTTCAAGAAAGCAGCGATTGCCAGATTGTCCTCATCGGTGAGGTGTTGAAGCGAATCCTTGACCACAAGCCCCATTTCACCATTGGCCGTTGCATGTGCATTGCGGCCAGTGGCGAGATAGGCAGCCATTTCCGCGACAGTCCATTTCTGGGCGACCGATTGCGGACCGCGCAAGGACGGAGCATTCCAGCCATCGACAATGCCGCCGCTGAGGAAATTCTTGTCGCCAGCATCGATGCCTTTCTGCGCCATGAAGGTCGTGCGAGGGCTATGGCAGGCTGCACAATGTGCAGGGCCTTCGACAAGATACTGCCCGCGATCCTCAACAGCATTTTTGCCGACAGGCGTAAAGCCTGCTTCATGGCCCAATGCCAGCCAGTTCCAGGCACGGATACCAAAACGCATGTTGAAGGGGAAATCGAGTGTGGTCTGCGGCGCCTTGTTTGTGACCGGCTCCACTTCATGCATGAAGTAGTCATAAAGCGCACGCACATCTTCTTCGGTCAGCTTGCGATAGTTTTCGTAAGGCATAGCCGGATAAAAATGCGTGCCGTCAGGCGCGATCCCATCATAAAGTGCAGCACGGAACTGATCGAGTGTCCAGTTGCCGATGCCGGTTTCCTTGTCAGGCGTGATGTTGGTGGTCCAGATCTTGCCCATGGGGCTTTCAATCGGACGCCCACCCGCAAAAGGCTTGCCACCATCCGCAGTGTGACAGGCAAGGCAATCAGAGGCATACATGATGTATTCGCCTTGGCCCTTGGCAGGCTTCCAGTCCGCGGCCAGTTCTTTCGTCGGCTTGGTCAATTGCACCGGCACGTAAATAAAGGCCGCAAGCGCGATAAGACCAAGGACTACAAGACCGCCGATAATGCGAAGAAAAGTTTTCATGACTGTTCTCCTCAAACCAGCGGACGCGGATTGGAAAGATATTGCGTACGGATGGCATGGGCCGTGTGATAGGCAAGGCCACCCAGCAATCCGGTTGGGTTATACTGCGTGTTCTGCACGAAGTTACCAGCGCCCGTCATGAACACATTGTGCTTGTCCCAGGCTTGCGAATAACGGTTGACCACACCCTCACGCGGATTATCCGACATGCTGTGACCACCGGTATTATGCGTTGTCTGATAGGGACGTACGTCATATTGCGAGCCTTCCTTCTTGAAAGAAGACTGCATCAGGTCGGGGTTCATGGTTTTGGCGAGTTCTTCGAGCTTGCCCTTCATAAACTGCGTCATGCGGATGTCGTTCGGGTTCCAGTTGAAGGTCATACGCATCAACGGACGGCCATGACGGTCCTTGTAAGTCGGGTCGAGATCGAGATGGTTGGTCTTGTATGCCATGACCGAACCATGCGTGCCGATGGACATGGCATGGCCATACCATTCAGCGATCGCCTTTTTCCAGCCTCCACCCCAGCCCGGCGTGCCTTGCGGTAGCGGCATGCTGCGGATCGGCTGACCATTGGTCTGGCCCGAGCGCCAGTATGCGCCACCAATGAAGCCTTCACGACCGAAATCGATCTGATTGATGCCGAAATCATCGATACACATGCCGTTTGCACCGGTACCGATAAAGGGATTGAACGCTTCGTCCTTGAAGAAAAGCGTCACACCACCATTCATCTGGTAGGCGTAATTGCGGCCTGTCACACCTTCGCCCGTTGCCGGGTCATAGGCCTGTCCAATGCCGGACAACAATGCCAGATGGACATTGTTGAGCGAGAACGAGGCCAGAATGACGATGTCGGCAGGCTGGAAGACCTGTTCCTGCGTCTTTTCATCGAAATAGGTCACGCCGGTAGCGGTCTTGCCGTCGGCAGCCATTTCCACGCGTAACACTTCCGATTCCGTGCGGTAGGAGAAGTTGGGCATGCGCTTCAAAGCGTCAAGGATCGCAGTCTGCGGCGATGATTTGGAATATTGATAGCAGCCAAAACGCTCACAAAAACCGCAATGGTTACATGGGCCCATTTGCATCCCGTATTCATTGACATAGGCTGTTGAAGCAATGCCGCCCGGTGATGGAAACGGGTGATAACCCATGGCTTTTGCGGCATCGGCAAACTTGCGGCCATCCCATGTGGTGGGCATAGGCGGCATGGGATACTCATTGGAACGCCATCCCTCAAACGGATTGCCGCCCTCTATTTTTTCACCCTTGAGATTACCGGCCTTACCGGAAATACCGGCAACACGCTCGAAACGGTCGAAAAACGGTTCCATCTCGTCATAGCTGACAGGATAATCGCCCAGCAGCATATCTTCCGGGATGATCTGTTCGCCCCAGCGATCACGCACATGGCTGCGAAGCTTGAGTTCTTCCGCCTGTGGACGCCAGTTAAGCCCGTTCCAGTGGGTACCTGCACCTCCAACGCCGTTACCGGGCAGGAAGGAACCAAGGCTGCGATAGGGCAGCGCAACTTCATCCGCATTGCGGCGAACCGTGACGGTTTGCTGGCTGGCACGCTGCATCATCTTGAGACGCACGCCATATTTCAGCTCATCGATCATATTCGGATATTTGAAATCCGGTACGGTGTTCTGATCATGGCCGCGTTCAAGCGCCACAATATCAAGCCCTTCCTGCGCAAGTTCCATCGCAAGAATCGAGCCGGTCCAGCCGAGGCCAACAATGACCACGTCTTTTTTCTTTTCCTGACGTGCCATTGTTAAGCCCTTTCGCCCTTGATCGATACCGGACCAAGCGGATACGGTATATTATGTCGCTCCACCCACTCCTTGTAGCTGCCACGGGCACCGGGGAAGCCGATATATGTCCATGCCTGCATGCCGTGATTGCCGCCATACATGGGATCGGCGAAATAGCCTTCCTTTGTATTGCTTAAGAGAACACCAAAGAAATCGCGCAGCTCAGGCTGCAAACCGACATCGCCCTTTTGCAAGGCTGTCAGTGCTTCGTCCTGCTGTGCGGGCGTCAGGGCTGCGAACGCGGCGCTATATTTCTGCTCGCACCAGGCGTTGAATGCCGGAATTCCCTGACGGTAAATCTGGGCTGGATTGAGGGGGGTCTGCCAGCCGCGCAGCGGATCGGCTGCGGCGTCATGCGGGCCAACCATATACCAGTCATCGGCGCGGCCATAATCGCCGGCGAGCTGGCCGTCGATGAAGACAGGAACCCGTGCTTCGATTGCACCGGGGCCATCGCCTTCGGAAGGAATCAATCTTGCGACTGCGGCAAGAATGAAAATCCATTCGACATCATTGAAATATTGGCGCTCGTATTCTTCAAGTGGAACCGGAGGGGTCTGCGGTTCGGCCTGAGCCGAGACAGCCAGTCCTGAAAGCATGACGCTTGCTGCGGAAGCTTTCAGAAAACTACGACGACTCGGATATCCGGGGAGGTCAGTCATTGTCGTTTCCTGCCTGTAGGGTGGGTAAGACGGGTGTTTTTTTGCTATCCGTCCTTGGGAGGGAAACGGAAAACAAGCCGCTGGATACACAGCAGATTGGAATAGTTCAAATATCTTATCTCTGTCGCAATAGCGATCCCGGAAAAAATGTGACTATTTCAGGGCATAGAACCCCTTGAAATAGCCCACTTTATTCCCGATCTGGCAAGAATATGATAATTTAATAACATTCTTCACAATTGCGTGACAAATCGCACTGTTTGATCTGGATCAAGGAAAGATACGCACAGTTCCTTAAAATGAAAAAGTTTTCTTTGCTAAGAGACTCACCTCTTATTGTCAGTTTTGGGCATATAGTGTGATCGCAATAATTTCATAATTTAATGTCAGTTTATATCCCGCACTGAACCCTTGGAAGACGGTATTGCCAAGTTATTTGCTAGCGGGCTTTTGTGTATCGAAGTGCAATGAAACTACCAAGCCTTTCCCCGTCTGAAGGGTTTTCGATTTCCGCGTGAAGTTGTTGCGTATGCGGTATGCGCCTACCACCGGTTTGCACTGAGCACGGCCGATGTGGAAGGCCTGCTTACTGAGCGCGGCGTGATTGTCAGCCGGGAAGCGATTCGGCTTTTGGATCAATTGCTTTGGCCGACATTTTGCCAATTGCATCCGCAAACAGCGGGCAAGTCCGAATGACAAGCGGCACATCGATGAAGTGGTCATCACAATCGGCGGCTAGAAATTCTGGCTCTGGCGAGCAATCGATGCGGACGGCGATGTTCTTGATATCCTCGTCCAGGCACGCCGCAATACCAAGGCTGCCAAGCGTTTCTTCTCAAGGCTGAGCAGGCAATTTAGCCAGCCCCACGTCGTGATGACGGACAAGCTTGGCAGCTATCTTAAGCCGATACAGACTATCGCGCGCAATGCTGATCATCGTGCTCATAAAGGTCTGAACAACAGAATTGAAAATTCGCATCGTCTGAGCCGAAAACGTGAGAAGATCATGGGACGGTTCAAATCGCTGCGTCAGGCGTAACGCTTCTGGTCGGCCCACGATCAAACCAACGCGATCTTCCGGCCTCGCCGTTACAATCTCACCGCCATCTCATACCGCCATGCAAGGGCAGATGCTTCCTGCCTATGGGCGCATTAAACCGCACAAATGACGGCCTGACTTGAACAGGCAAGAAAACAAACCTACCCAACCCAAAACAAATTGGCGATACCTGCAGGGATCATCGCCGCAACCGGCTCCAACGCTACCCAATATGGAAGTTTCGCGTTTCAGCCGGTTGCTCCCATCACGCCATTTGGCGTATCAAAAACCGCCGAGGCTCTAACCGCAGCCGGATGAAACTTTAGTGGCAGATCATTGAAGTAATTTTCGTCTGAAGACGAAGGTTTTGAACCAATCAATGGAAAATAAAATATGATCAAAAGTATCATATATAAATTGTCTAACTTACTTTAAGCCGTTATGAACGACACCTATCAACGGTGTTCCTATGACTCATTCAGCCAAAATCGATCCAGATTGCTATAGCCTATCCACGAGCGAAGCGCACGCTTGTGGTGAAAATAGCATGCTGCTCGATAAGGCTATGATTGCTCATTATAGTGAACTGTGCAGCACAGTGCAGCGACGGGGTCATGCTGCCAATGTCAATGACATTGTACACGATCTATATGTGCGGTTGCGCGATAGCAAAACGAGCCTTGAAAACAGGGCAAGCTTGCGTACGTTTCTCATGCGGGCGGCGATCAATCTGGGGCTGGATCGCTTTCGCCGAGAAAGACTGGAGGCACGCCTCTTCGCAGGCAGCGCCCAGGAAGCGGAGCAGATTGCGGCTCAAAATACCCTTGATCCGGACAATATCCTCGACATTCCACGTCGTCTGACGCTTCTGCGCGAAGCAATCATGGAGATGCCACTCAAGCAACGGCGTGTTTTTATCGCCAGTCGGATCGCAAACCTCTCTCCCGACGAAATTGCCTGCCGCTTTGGTATCACACGTAACATGGTGGACCGGCATTTGCGCAAGGCGCTGATCCATTGTCTGGACCGGCTGGACGATCTCAATTCATGACCAGTGCAGACAATCGCAAAAACGATAAGCAGGTTCGCGAAAAAGCGGTCGACTGGCTGCTGCGCCTCGAAGCTGAACCCGATGATCACGACCTTGCAGACGCCTGCATGCGCTGGCGGCAAAAAGACAGACGCAATGATCAGGCGTTTCAGAAAGCCGTTCGCGCTTTCGGCGATAGCCGTGTCCTGCTGCGCCGCGACATCGAATTTGCGCGTCAAGCCAGCCAGAAGCGGGACAAGAGAAGGCTTGGAGCCGTTGCTTTGACAATGTTGCTCGTCGTAGCCGGCGCTGGCAGCTTCATTGCTCTTGATGGTCCCATGCGGATGCGTGCTGACGTCATGTCAGCCTATGACGAAATGCCCATAATCCAGCTTTCTGATGGGTCGACTGTTCACCTCAATGCCCATTCAGCGCTCAAAGTGCACATCGACAACACCCAGAGGCGTATCGAATTGCTGCGCGGCGAAGCTTATTTTGAGGTTGCGCCTGATCCAAACCGTCCGTTTACAGTCGCCGCCGCCAATGGCGAAACCGTTGCGCTTGGTACGGCATTCGATGTGAACCTCACGGATAACGGGGTTGATGTCACCGTCACCAGTCATGCCGTGGAAATCAGGTCCGCCCCTTCCCCCAATCTGCGGCTCGAACAGGGTTTTAGCGCCCGCTATGATGATAGCGGATTTGGACCGGCCACGCCTTCAGACCCTGAACTCGCAGCCCCGTGGCGACATGGCAGGCTGATATTCGAGAACCGTCCGCTTGCTCAGGTGGTTGATGAAATCGCCCGTCACCTGCCGGGTAAAGTGTTGATTACAAGCACCGCACTTGCAGAGCGCCGCATCAGCGGAACATTCGATCTCAAAACGCCGGAACAGGCTTTTACAGATTTTGTCACAGCCTTTGATCTCAAGGCCTTCAAGGAAAGTGGCTTACTGACAATCCTGCATGAATAATTTTTTTTGCACCCAATGTCCTTAATTCCAGTGCTCATTCGTACAGTCAGGGAAAAGCAACCTGAGTGCTTAGCAGGCACCGCTTTAAAGCCCCTCCAGCGCCCCCAGCGCCTTTAACGTTGAGACTGGTACCAGACATGGAAATTTCATCTGCGCGCCGCTTCAAAGCCAGCGTCCGTCCACTTTTTTCAGCTCTTCTGCTCAGCGGAACCGCATTAGGCGCAGCGATAACGACGCCTGCCTCTGCACAAATCGCCTCCAAAACGGTCACGATCAACATTCCGGCAGGACCGCTTTCCAGCGGTCTGAACCGGCTCGCAATCCAGTCAGGGCTTCAGATCGCCTTTGTTGCATCCATCACGTCGGGACTTACCACCAAAGGTGTTCAGGGTACGATGACGCCGCAGCAGGCACTGTCGACGATTTTGCAAAATACGGGCATTGATTACCGTTTTACGGGGGCAAATACCGTGCGCCTCGAACAAAGGCGCACTGATACAGGCAATGCCGAAGCAGCGGCTCCGGACGGGGCTGTGCAACTGGATACGATTTTATTGCGTCGCCTCACCGGCAATGATTTTGCCGATCTCGACCCCCGTGTCTCCCAGATCACGTCCGAGCAGATGGAACAGGCGCAGGCAACCACGATACCTGAACTCATCAAGAAGACGCCGGGTGTCTCCGCGCTTGGCGGCGTGCGCGCCGAAGGCCAATCCATTTCCATTCGTGGGTTTTCACGCCAGTCGGATGTTCGCGTCCTGCTGGATGGCGCGCCGAAGAATTTTGAAAAATACGATCAGGGTACAATCTTTGTAGAGCCTGAACTGCTCAAGCGCGTGGAAATCGAAAAGGGCGCAACATCCGTCCGCTATGGTAATGGCGGTTTTGGCGGAACCGTAAAGCTTGAAAGCAAGGATGCCGCCGATATGCTGCGCGAGGGCGAAAGCTGGGGTGTCTGGGGCAAGACGGCCTATCAGACCGCCAACAAGCAGTTTCTCGAAACCGGCGCCATTTACGGGCGTTCCGATCTGGGAACGGCCATGATGTTCGATGGGCTTGCCAGCGTGACGTGGCGCAAGGGCGACAACATGCGCATCGGTGGCGGCGATGTATACAATTATTCCGATTCCGAACTGACTTCGTTTTCAGGCAAGCTGTCCGGCGAATATGACGGCCACAAGGTCAAGGCATCCGTTCTCTATGGGCTTTCGGACAATTGGGGACCCGTCGCAGCCATTCGCGGTCAGGTTATGCCCAGCGATTACCAGATTGGTATTTATGGCTACAAGGAAGCGATGCGCAGACTTCTGGCGCGGCGTAACCTGAAGGATTTCACCTCGACGGTCGAACATACGTATGATGGCGACAGCGATCTGGTGAATACGCGTATCATGGCGAGCTACTCGTCCACATTACAGCATGCGATACGGCCCGAAGGCGTTCCGGGGGCCGCCTCTACGGGCGGGTTTGAAAACGAAGCCAAATATTCGGATTTCCATATCGAAGCGGAAAACACCTCGAATTTCTCACTGGGTGGCATTGAGCACAGCCTCAATTATGGTGTGCAGTTCAATCATCATATCCGTGATGTGATGATGTTCGACATCACCAAGCAGAAAGACCCCAAATATAATTACGGCTATTACGCGCCGTGGTTCATGCCGGAAGGCACGCAGAACGTCACCTCGTTTTTCGTGCGTGACCGGATGGCGATCACCGATGCGCTGACCATAACGCCCGGCATACGCTACGATTATGTCCGCTCCAAAGGCGTTGCGAACACGGCTGAACTTTATAATGATGCGGCAGCGGGACACGATTATTCCGCAACCTCCCATCATGGTTTTACGCCGGGCATCAGTGTTTCCTATCAGGTCAACCCGTCGCTTCGCCTGTTTGCCGACTGGGCCTATGCTTTACGCGCGCCCAATATCGATGAAATCTACTCGACGCAGAGCGGTCGAACCAAGGCATCAGGGACCAGCCGCGATCTTCACATTGAGCGCAACAACACCGTCAATATCGGTGCCGATGTTTCTTTCGACGGCGTCTTGAGCGATGGCGACGTGCTGATGCTGCGCGGATCGTTCTTCAACAATCATGTCACCAACCCTGTGACGCGCCGGTTTGGAACCAAAAATCTTGCCGGGCTTGATACCGGCGAAGTGCCTTTTTACTGGAACACGCCATCTTACTATACGCGCGGGATCGAACTGGAATTGCATTATGAAAACGAGCGCATGTTTGCGGACGCCTCGTTTACATACATGACAGGCAAGCGTCGCGGAGCGATCAACGATATTTATGGCCCGCGCACCTATGTCAACGATCTGATGCCGACAACGCTGGTAACGACACTGGGCTACAAGCTACCCGATCATGATATCAATTTCGGCTGGACAGGCACGTTTGTGGACCGGCAGGAGAAGACCCCCTACAATCAGGGCGGCACCACCTATGCCCGCCCGGAAAGCGCTGGCTATGCGGTGCACGACATCTTCTTTAACTGGACACCAAGCGACGGTCTGATGAAAGATTCCGAACTGCGCATGGCGCTCGAAAACATATTCGACAAGGAATACGAGCCTTATCTGAGCGACGGGATTACAGCCATGCCGGGCCGCAATCTCAAGGTTTCCTTCAGCCGCAAATTTTAACGTTGGTATCAGTGAGATTGGTGGCTAGCACTATTTTGGCAGATTATTAGCGGGTTTTGTTGCAAACATTCTTTTAGCACGGTGCGCGGCTTATCTGCAGGCGCAATTATGCTTTGAGCGCTGTGAATTGTTGTTTGAATGAAAGGGTGCCGTAGAGGCAAAGTCGCCCTGTTGCTTACATACCATGTGAACGAGTTCGATGCCGGAAAGCGTGATGCTAGCAGCAGCCTTTGACTTGAAGCCGAGCATGCAGCGTATCTGCCGTTTGACACGGCGATGATGTTGTTCATATATTTACTGGAGCAGATGGTGATGGGTAGCGTCACCCGTAAAACTTTTGAGGTTGTGGTGGTAGTATATGGCGGTATGACCGATGCGCTGCCTTCCCGTTTCAAACGCCAGCGCTTTCCAGCTGAGATCGTTGCCCATGCGGTTTGGCTTTATTATCGGTTTCCGCTCAGTTTGCGCCATGTCGAGAACCTTCTGGCCTAACGTGGCATTACGTTTCATTTCAGACCATCTCGGAATGGGCGGTAAAGTTCGGACTTGAATTCGTACGCAGGTTACGGCGGCGCTCATGTGGAAACTTTTCCGATAAATGGCACCTTGATGAAATGGTTGTTTCCATCAAAGGCCAGAAATACTGATTATGGCGAGCCATTGACGCAAATGGTTATATTCTGGATGCTTTCCCTCAAAGTCGCAGGGACAAAGGGGCCGCGTTGCGGCTGATAGCAAGCTACTTAAACGACAGGACGTAGCCCAACGCGTAATGATCACGGACAAGCTGCGCTCCTCCGATGCCGCAAAGCGGGAAATCGTACCTGACATTGAGCATCGTTCCCACAAAGGGCTCAACAACTGCACTAAGAATTCGCATCTGCCTGTTCGACGACGAGAAAAGCGCATGATGCGTTTCAAATCAGCGGGACACTGCCAGCGTTTTGTGTCGGTCCATGGTCACGTTGCCAATCTTTTTCATCTGAACAGAAAACATCTTCCAGCCAGTGATTATCAACACCTCTGTAACCAGGCCAATAGCGTATGGCGTGAGGTTGCGTTGTTAGTCGCAGCATGAAAAAAATGACGAGCCTGGCCCATAGCAAACCCGATAAAGTTAAGGCGACGCTACCGTTCCATTCGCCCGATTAGGTATGGTAAGGATATCAAATATCTCATGCTGTTTCACCACTGATCGGTGGAGGTGCCAGTAAGTCTGATTAAACCTGCGCATTTAATAGTTCAAAGCATGCTGGAAACTCTGCGGATCCTCGACCCAGTCGAGCAGAAGCTCAGGAAACCTCTCAACAGGATCGCTCCGCACTACAGTGGATTGATGAGGGCGGACTGAAGTTTTTCCAGACGTCGAAACGGGAGACCGGTCCTGCTTCGGCATACGAGGCGCAAAGCGGCGCTCCCGTACGTTTCGTTTAGGTATAATCTGATTTGTTTGGGGAGTTCTATTGTCAACCCATCTAATTGTGGATTCCAGCGTAGGCCAGATTATAGTCTTCAGCTTATCTGTGAACTCGCATTCTATTCGGCTTTCCGAAGCTAATGATAACCAGTCGAACTGGCTTCGACGTATCCGAGGCTTTGTGTAACTTATGGTCAGATTCATGAAGTATGAACTGATCTTATTGAGTATTTCATCTGACACTTGCGGCTTGATGCGTTTGTCGCAGAATGCGGCGATCATTTTCTGAAATTGGGTAGGTAAAGAATTTTGTGTTTTCATTGCGGCCCAAATTGCTGAATTGACCATCTTTTTGCCGGGCGCGGGCTGCTAATAAAAATTATTAATCTAATCTGAAACTTACCGAAATTTTCAAGGATCTTGGAGGTTCATATCCCATCAAGAGCCCCCTCGATATTTCTTTTTTAACCGCCGTGGATGGTCGATTGGCGATGCCAGGGCACGGAAAGGCGATGCTCCAGCGCCTTTAGCATCGCGCAGTTAGTGCATGTTCCTCAAGCATCCTCTGGATAATGTGACGTGCAACTTCTGTCTGCGCTGGTTGCTGGCAAAGGGCGTCTCCCTTTTACAATGTTAGGAATGCGAATGTCGAATGTTGCTCTTTATGCCCGATACTCCTCCGATGTCCAGAATCCACAGTCGATTGACGATCAATTCAACCTTTGCCGTCAGTTCTCAGAGCGCAAGGGGTGGAAGGTAGTCGGGTACTGCCGCGATGAAGCCATCTCGGGCGCCAGCATCCGCAGCAGGGAGCGAATTGCCCGGTTGTTGGATGATGCACAGGCAGGGCGGTTCGACATTTTGTGCGCCGAGGCGCTCGACCGGATTTCCTGCGATCAGGAGGACATGGCTCATATTTACAAGGCTCTTCGATTTCGGAGAGTTGCCCTACATACGGTGTCTGAAGGCTTGACTGATGAGATGCATATTCTTGCCGAGACTGCCATGTTGATCATCCGTCATGCGGATGCGTTGACCGACGACGAGCAGATGAACGCGGATGAGCAGAGCCGTCAGATACAAAAGGATCGGTTGCAGCTTGAGAAGATTGATCGGCGGCTTTCAGGCCTCACGTTCGCTATTGAAGGCGGGCTTTATACGGCAACCTTGAAGGCGCGCTTCCAGCAGCTAGAGGATGAGGTCGAAAGCCTGCGAGTAAGATTGCAGGTTAGTGGGCGGATACTGGCGCCTGCAAAACTGGAAGCAGGACGGAAGTGGAACGAGCTGCAAACTTTGGTTGCCAGATTGCAGGCGGGCGACACGGAGTATGATGTCCTGCAGTTCAAGCGGATGGTTGGAACGATCAACGTTATTCCCTGAACGGCTTGCAGCGTTTGCAGGTTCTCGCCGACGTGGCAGCTGTTCAAGCCTACACGCAAGTAAGCGTGGTGGAAAAGGTTCGATCCCAGTTTCGCCGAGAGAAGCGATCAAGCTCCTACGCTCAAACGTCTACACTCTCTCGTATGGAATTAGAGCTTGCTGTCGATGAATAATCAGCCCCTAATTTTACCTAGTCGCCGTCGTAAGCTCCAGGCGGTTGCGATGGTCGCAAGTGAAGATGAAAGCAGGCCCCGCAACCAAATAGAACTCAACACCCTCATGAACTGCCTCCCATTTCGACCGGACATTCGTCATAAGCAGAAAGGCTCAAGCACAGACTTGAGGACAGGCTTATGTCTAACGCGTATCGACAAGTTGAATTGCTGACCGGTGATGTCCGCCGTAGGCGGTGGACAACCTAGCAGAAACTGAAAATCATCTAGTAGAGTTTCGAACCAGACGAGACGATATCTTCCACCGCTCGCCGCCATAGCGTTGCACCCAATCTGCTTTAACGGTGGCGCAGGCCTTTGAGCGAGGGAGGTGCTGCAGCTGTGGATTCTGACGAGCCGGTTGTTGGCAATTCGGAAGCGAAGAAGCTGGAGGACCGCGTCCGCGAGCTGGAACGCATGTTCGGTCGCAAAACGATGGAGGTCGAGATACTCTGCGAGGCCTTGGCCGAAGCGGACTCAAAAAAACGGATATCGCGGCCGATCTTGTTGCAGAAGGACGGTTTCCGATGAAGACCGTCGCATACACGCTGGGCGTCTCCCGTTCAAATCTCGCAGACAGGCTCAAAGGCCGATCAAAGCCGCGTGGGCCCTACCGGAAGGCAGAGGATGCCGAGCTTCTGCCGATTATCCGTAGCCTGGCGGGTCAAAGGCCAACCCACGGCTATCGGCGGATCGCCGCGCTCCTCAATCACGAAATGCAAGCTCTCGGTCAGTCTGTCGTCAACGCCAAACGGGTCCATCGTAACATGGTCAATCACGCGATGTTTCTGGAGAAGCACACGGCCGTTTGTAGAGACCGCAATCATGACGGCAAGATCATGGTAATGCGCTCGAACCTGCGCTGGTGCTCCGATGGTCTGGAGTTTACCCGTTGGAGTGGCGAGGTCCTTCGTCTTGTCTTCATCATCGGCGGCTTCGACCGCGAGATCATCGCCTGGACGGCAGTCACCAATGCAGGCATCTCCGGTTCGGATGTGAGCGACATGATGCTGAAGGTGGTCGAAAAACGGTTTGCGGCAACGCGGACTCCGCACGCTATCGAGCATCTCTCGGACAATGGCTCGGCTTACACCGCGCGGGATACGAAGCTGTTTGCCGAGGTGCTCAATCTGACACATTGCTTTACGCCAGTGGCCAGCCCGCAGTCCAACCGCTTGTCTGAGACATTCGTCAAAGCCCTAAAACGGGATTATATCCGCATGTCAGCTCTGCCAGACGCAGAAACGGCGCTCTGGATCATCGACGGATGGATTGAATACTACAACGAAATCCATCCCCATTGCGCTCTCAAGATGGCTTGCCCTCGGCAGTTAATCAAGGGCTAAATCAAACTAAGCCGATCTGTCCGGTGAAACGGGGGGGCACTCCACCTCAATTAATTCACAAAATTGGTTGAGGGTTTTTTGTTACTTAGAATTCCCAGAACACAATAAAATCTTGTTTCATAATTTATAATCGCGCCTTAGCTAAAACAGTTTCAAATAGGGGTTAGTGAATCATGAAATAACATGCAGTAATTAACTACAGTAATGTTTGAGGGAATAATTGAAAAAAGTTATTTATTAACAACCTATAACAATTGTTCTCTTGTATTAATTGTTAATTGATATATTATGATAATATACAATAAAATATAATCTATTAATCAAAAATTGGCGGTTTGTTTGTTGCCTAAACTCCAAACCGAAAACATCACGGTCGAAGCGCACAGGAAAAGGACGCGTGGAGAAAGCCATAATCTAGGAATGGCGGGAAGCCACCAGAACTGATGGGTGAAATGATGTGGCGAAGTAACCACAGCTATCCATAACATTGCGCAACCCCTAATTATACATGGGTCATAGCTGCAATATTAAACTTGACAATGCTGCTCGAGAATTGAATGACATTACCCAGACTGGATACAGGTTGGCCAACTGGCCATCGATTATTCGTATCGGTCATGGGTATTTCGCATGAACAAAAGCAAAGTCGAACAGTTTGAGTTCTTCTACCGGACCGAACGGGACCGCCTCGAGCGCGTCGCAGGTCGAAAAACCGGCATGTCCGATGCCTCTGATGTTGTTCAAAATGTATTCGCTCGTCTATGGGAAAAGGCGAAAGAACACGTTGTCCTGACGCCGTCCTATCTCAGTCGATGCACGAGCAATGCTGCAATCGATCAGTTACGGACTGAGAAGCGGCATCTGTCTTTGCCTGACAAAATCACGCCGGAGCAATATGCGGCTCCTGTCTTCACGCCGCACCAGATTGTTGAAGCCAGAGATGATATCCGGCATCTCGACAACATTATCCGTACTTTGCCGGAACGGACCCGCCATGTGTTTCTGCTGAGCAGGGTTCATGGCTGTACTTATGACGAGATTGCAGACACCCTTAGCCTGAGCTACATCATGGTTGAACGGGAGATGGCAAAAGCGCTTGTCGCTTGCCGCTCGGGTTTGAGATAATCTGGATTTGTGAGGGTATTTCAGTCGCTCCATCGTTATCAAGGCAAAGAGGTGCGACGGCGCGCATCCGTGCCGGGCGACAGATATCCGTGACGAACATGATGAATGATGATGAGGCTTCCCGAAGCCAGTCCACAATAGAGATGGAAGCAATTGCCTGGTTCACGCGCATGAACGGTAAACCGTCGCGCGCAGACCGGTCAAATTTTGCCGCGTGGCTGAATGAAGATGATGCTCACAGGCAAACGTTTGATGAGATCTCCGTAATGTGGTCATCGGCTGAAATGTCTGGCTCCCAAGTGGCAAGAGAAGAAGCACCAGCGCTGGAAAAGCACCTTGAGCATATTCGCCGCAAGCGAAAGGTGGGCAAGAGGGGGAGTGTCATTGCAGGTTGTCTGGCCGTTCTTTTCGTTGGCTCGTGGGTATGGCTGGAGAGGCCACATATTCTTCAGGATATGCGCGCGGATTATGTGAGTGCGCGTGGCGAGCGTCGGTCGCTGTCGCTGGAAGACGGATCAACTGTGCTGCTCGACGCGGATACCGCCGTTGATGTGGAGATCGACGCGCATGAAAGGCGCATTCGTCTCCTTCGCGGCACTGCGTTTTTCACGGTTGAGCCATCGGCTGTTCCCTTTGTTGTGGTGGCTGGCGATGGCAAGTCCAGGGTTCTGGGGACGGCATTCGATGTGAGTGTTGTAGAAAATGATGTTTCAGTGACGCTTGAGCACGGGAGTCTTCTGGTCACAGTTGGTGAAAACAGCAATGGTGTGGTTCTGAAACCTGGCGAAGGCGTTGCCTATAATGGTGCGGGTATCGGCAAAGTTCAAAAAGTCGATCTGGATGAAAACATGGCCTGGCACAAGGGACGGTATGTGTTCGCCAATGCCCGGCTCGCGGATGTCATGAGTTATATAGAGCGCTATCGGGATGGGCGGATCGTGGTGCTCGGGGATGCATTGGCCGACAGACGCATAAGCGGAAGCTTTTCGGTTGAAGATACGGATGCAGCGTTGGATTCGCTTCAATCGACGGTCGGTTTCAAGCTCAACCGCTTGAGCGGCAAGGTCGTGATCATAAGGCCGTGATAAGAACCGCAAGTAAATGAAATTTTTTCAAATCCAAATGAGGGGAGGCACTTGTCCCAACCGTTAATGCAATAGAGGGCGGCAGATGCAGCCGTTTTAGCAGCGAGTTAATGGAAGGGGCATTTGATGGCGACCGGAAGAATGGCGGGAAAGACGGTAATCCTGCTGGCAACGACGATCCTTGGAACGAGTGCGGCTTATACTCTTTCGGTCGATGAGGCTTATGCGCAAGCAGTGGAGAAAACTTATAATTTCAATATTTCCGCAAAGCCCGTTCGTCAGGCGATCAATGAAATAGGCAGTATTGCCGGTCTGGCTGTCGTTTTTAACGAAACGAGTGCTGCTTCCGCCCGTGGAAATTCCGTGCGCGGCTCCATGACGCCATCGCAAGCTGTTGCTGCCTTGCTGTCGGGCACGGGACTTTCCTACAGGTTCACCAACGGCAACACCGTCACTATCTTCGATACAAGCGGGGCTGGCGGTGCGGTCAATGCAGATGGATCTCTGATGCTTCAAACGATCACGGTGGAAGGGCAGAGCGGCGCCTCGGTATTGCAGGCTGACGGGCTGGCACAAGATGGTTACAGAACGACCACATTGTCCTCGCTTGGACTGCTTGGCCAGACCTCGATACGGGATACGCCTTTTTCGGTCAGTGTCGCTCCAAAAGAACTGATTGAGAATATTCAGGCTCAGTCGCCGGAAGATATTTATAGGGTTATGCCGACGGTCCGCAGCCAGACGCCGCAAATATCGGGTTGGGCGCCGATGGCCAGCATGCGCGGCTTTATAACCTATGATACGGCGGAAGACGGGTTCAGGCGCTCTTATAGCCATGGAACGGTGATGGAGGACAAAGAGCGGGTCGAAGTCTTGACGGGGCTATCCGGGTTTCTCTACGGGGCCGCATCTCCCGCCGGTATGATCAACTATGTTTACAAGCGTCCGACAGTCGAACGGCTGAACAGCGTTACTGTCGGGACCTATGGTGCCGAGCAGGCCTATATTCATGGAGACTTCGGTGGGAAGGTCGATCCGGCTGGTGATCTGGCCTATCGGCTTAATATCGTCCGTGCCGGCGGCGATACCGCGATTGACGACCAGAGCATCGATCGCTTTCTGGCAAGTGGCGCACTCGACTGGAATATTACAGACAAGCTCAAGCTAGAGTTGAATGCATCTTACAGTAAAAATGAAACGGATGTTCCAAACTCATACTGGGCATTTCGAAGTGGTGTGCCGCATGGCGATGCGCCGGATGCCAGCAAAAACTGGAGTCAGCCATGGATACGCGACGAGATCAACAAGAAAAGATTTTCGGCAAAACTCACCTATGAGATGAGCGACGCCATCACACTGCGCGGCGGTTATATGCGCGAATATATCAACCGGCCTGTTCAGGACCACACCATGAATTCGGTCCGTTCGCCGGGCGAATATTACCAGCTCGCGATGCGTTCGGGCGAGACCAAGAACAGGTTCGATGCCGCCAATCTGTTTGCCGATGTCAACTTCGATACTGGTTCCGTATCGCATCAGGTGACGACCGGATATCATATGTATCAGGATCGTTTCTGGCAAACCACATATAACCCCAATACAGGCTATGTCGGTCCATTTCCGATGAACAATCCGCTGCATGTCAGCGAACCGGATTTTCCGGCCGATACGTCATCGCCCTATTATTCAGGCTATGTTCGCAATCATAATTTCGTGCTCGGCGACAAGATCGAGTTTAACGATCGCTGGTCGACGCTTGTGGGTGCAAATTACAGCGTGATCCAGACCAAGAGCCTGAACAGTTCAGGTGAAAGAGCCGATCCTGACTATGATGAAGGCAGGCTTTCTCCATCGGTCTCGGTGATGTTCAAGCCCATCGAAACTGTCACGCTTTATGCCAGCTATATTGAGGGACTGGAGCAGGGCGGCATCGCGCCGGATACCGCCAGCAACTATGGTGCCATCATGAAGCCCATGGTCAGCAAACAGAAGGAAATCGGTATCAAGGCCGATGTCGGCAATGTTTTGCTGACTGCTGCTCTTTTTGATATTTCCAAAGCCTATGAAATGACTAACGATGCCGGGCTTTACACGCAGGACGGTCGCCAGCGCCATAGAGGCATTGAAGTGACAGCAACCGGCAAAGTCACAACCAATCTCACGGTTCTGGGTGGTGTGACATGGCTCGATGCCAGCGTCGAGGGCGGCGCTTATGATGGTAATCGGCCCATGAATGTCGCAAATGTTCTGGCGAAGATTTATAGCGAGTATGAGATCCCTACCGTGGAAGGGTTGTTCCTGACGGGTGGAGTTTATTATACGGGCAAGCAATGGGCCAATGCCGCCAATGATGACCGGCTTCCCGACTATATCACGGCCGATCTTGGAATGCGGTATACGACGGAGACATTCGGCAACCCGCTGACATTCAGATTGAATGTGAGCAATATTACCAACGAAAGCTACTGGCAGAACAGTTATTATCTTGGCGCGCCAAGGACGGTGTCGCTTTCGCTTCAGGCCAAATTTTGATGCTTTCCGGCATTGGTGCGTCCCGAAGAGGTTTCCTGTTCGGGACGGGGGCATTTGCGCTGGCGAGTGCCTCATTTCCAGCGACAGGCTGGGCAACAACATCGGAACGCATTGTCGCACTGGACTGGGTCAGCGCAATGAACCTTCTGGCGCTCGGGATAGTTCCCGCTGCCATGCCTGAACTTGAGCATTACACGCGACTTGTCGTGGAGCCGACGCTTCCGCAAACCACGATTGAGCTTGGTTTGCGTTCGGAACCCAATCTGGAACTGATCGACAGTCTCAAACCGTCACTGATCGTTCGGAATACGGATGCCCCACTCGCCGGGACTGAGCTTTCGTCGATTGCACCGGTGCATATATTCGATGACAGATTTTCTGCGACTGTAAATCCATTGGATGCAGGTCGAACCGCAATGGCAAAGCTTGCTTCGCAACTGGAGGCAGGGTCTTGCTTTCGGATGGCTCAGAAGCGCTTTGCGGACGCCGTGTCCGAAGCAAGGAATCTCCTGGGCAACTATGGCGGACGTCCGCTTGTGATTGCGACCGTGATCGACGGCAGACGACTGCTGATATTTGGTAAAAACAGCCTGTTTCAAAATGCTCTTGATCTGCTTGGTATCGAAAATGCCTGGGATGGTTATACGTCCCATTATGGTCATACGACCGTAGCGGCTGACCAACTCGTTGCTTATGCGCAGGCGCGTCTTTTGTGTGTTGGCGACACCAGTCGCGACAGGCTGAACATGCTGCTTGCCGCTCCTGTTATGAAAAGTCTGCCGTTTGTTCGCGAGCGGCGCATCGTGCGCATTCCCGATGTCCTTTTCTATGGCGGGCTGCCGCCGGCGCATCGATTTATCCGGCTTGCCGCAATGGCATTGTCTCAGGAGCCAAGCCTATGATCCGGAAAAGGTTGGGGCACCCCGCCGTTCCGGTGCTTGTCCTTTGCGCCTTGTCGGCAGGTCTTGTGCTACGGAATTTGAATGTGCAGCTGCCGCACGGCATGACGCTTGTTGCTGCGCTGTTTCCTGATCCCGATGTGACGGCCGAGATCTTGTTTCACTATACATTTCTGCCGCGCATTGCGATCAGCCTGATGGCTGGTGCGGGCCTTGGTCTTTCCGGCGCCATTTTGCAGCGCATCCTGCGTAATCCTCTCGCAGAGCCCTCCACGCTGGGCGTCTCTGCGGGTGCCTATCTTCTTTTGACAATTGCAACATTGTGGTTTCCGCAATGGGCTGATTCAAAAAGAGAATGGCTCGGATTTATCGGAGCAATCATATCGCTGTGCGCGATACTTGCTCTTTCTTGGCGCAAAGGGTTGGCGCCGGTTACTGTTACGCTTGCAGGCATGATCGTCAGCCTCTATTGCGGGGCGGCGAGTGCCATTCTGGTTCTGTTCAACCATGATTTCCTGGTCAGCTTCTTCATTTGGGGGGCTGGCTATCTTGACCAGCAGGACTGGAGCGGAGCGACATATCTCGCACCGCGATTACTCGTATTTATGCTACTGGCAGGGCTTTTGTTGCGCCCCCTTACCCTCTTATCGCTCGATGATGCCAATGCGCGCAGTCTGGGCTTGTCGCTAAATGCCTATAGATTGTTCGCACTGCTGATCGCAGCGGCGATCACCGCAGTCGTTACGGTTTCGGTCGGCGTGATCAGTTTTATCGGCCTTGCAGCCCCAGCACTTGCCCGCGCCTCGGGCGCGCGGCGGAGCGGGGCGCAGCTTTGCTGGGCCTCGGCTATTGGTGCACTTTTATTGATGGCGACAGACCAGATCGTATTGTCGTTTCCCGTCACATACAGACTGTTCCCGACCGGCGCGATCACGGCCTTGCTGGGCGCACCCCTCTTGTTTATGCTGATCCGGCGCCTGAAAACGCTTGCGCCATTGCCGGTAGACGGCGATGCGCAGCCAGAACGTCTGACGCATCCGCTTATGGCGCTGCTTGTTCTACTCGTGGTGGCGATAGCGGCATTTTCTATAGCCATTTTCCTCGGCAAGGGCGTGGCTGGATGGGCCTTCGCAGATTTCACTACCTCTGACCTTGTTCATTGGCGCTGGCCGCGCGCACTGGCCGCCTTCAGCGGCGGGGCGATGCTTGCTCTGGCAGGGGCAATATTGCAACGCATGACCGGCAACCCCATGGCCTCACCGGAAGTGCTCGGCGTATCGTCAGGCGCGATGCTTGGTGTCATTTTTTTGCTGTTGGCGGTGTCTGGATCTACACGGGCAGAGCAAATCCTTGGCGGAGCAATCGGAGCATCGACCGTATTGCTTTTCATGCTCCGGCTTTCCGGAAAGCCCGGCTTTTCCGGCGAGCGCCTGCTTCTGATCGGTATTGCTCTGAGCTCGGTTTCGGGATTTGTAATGGCTGTCCTCATGGCGTCACAAGACCCGCGTCTGGGTCAGGTGCTGGCGTGGCTTTCAGGCTCAACCTATGCCGTGCGACCGGGTGAAGCTCTTTTTGCGTCAGCACTATTGTTCGGCATGTGTGCCTGTATTCCGTTTATTCAGCGATGGTTGGAAATTTTGCCGCTTGGCAGAGATGTCGCGCTTACCGTCGGCGTACCAATGGGCCTTAGCCGCAGTCTGCTGTTCTCCCTATGTGCATTACTGACTGCGAGCGCAACTATTCTGGTTGGCCCGTTAAGTTTTGCGGGCCTCATGGGACCGCATCTGTCGCGGCTTGCAGGTTTTCAGCGTGCGGGTACTCAGCTTTTCGCATCTGTGCTTATGGGCGGGCTTGTTCTGCTTGTCGCAGATTGGCTCGGTCGCAACATTATCTTCCCGTTCCAGGTTCCCGCCGGTTTGTTTACAACGCTTGTCGGCGGCCCTTTCCTTCTCGTATTGTTGGGAAAACGCCCATGAATTTCCAAAGCGACAATGGATTTCGGTACATGACCGTCATCGGGACGGAACGGATCGGTTGCCATATGCAGCGCTTGCGTTTGTCGGGCGACGATCTGGGGCGTTTCGATACATTCGAAAACTTGCACATCCGACTATATGTCCCCGAAATGCCGGGAAAGCCGCTGCTTGAACCAGAACTTGGGCATGGGGGACGTAGACAATACCCTGCTTCCGGGCACGGTTGTGCTGTGCGCTATTATACCATCAGGCGTATCAATGTCGCTCAGGGGTGGATGGATGTCGATTTTGTGCTGCACGACGCGGTCGGCCCCGCCTGCACTTTTGCCAGACAGGCGCGTATCGGCGACATGTGCGGTATTTCCGGTCCGTGCGGCCTTAATGTGCGGCCTGCTGATGCATATCTTCTGGCAGGTGATGAAACCGCATTACCTGCCATCGCTCGAATTCTTGAAGGCTGCTCGCTTGAAAAGCGGGGCTGTGTGTTGATCAAGACCCACCATCCTTATGTATTTTACGATCTAGAGATTCCCCAAAAATTCGATGTGAGATGGTTTTATGAAGAAAAATTAGATGGTGAAAAATATAAAGCGGCTATAATTGCGGAAGTAGAAAAAATTATAGCTCTGGAGAGGAGCTGTTTTGTATGGTCTTCTGGAGAGTTTAATATTTATATGGATACTGCCCGGATACTAAAGAAAATAGAAAAGAAAAATTACATTAATGTTCCATATTGGCGGTATTATTAAAATCATATATGCAGAGAAATATGTTATTTATATTACCAATTACAAATGTGAGAGATAGAAAATAATATTGCAAAGTTAATGGTTAGACTTACCATAGGAGCTTCAGTTGCATCTATCGTATAGTAGAAGGCAGCGTTATGAGTGAAAGGCTGGAAGCTATGAAAGTTTTAACACCAGACGCATTCTGCGTGACCTGCCTTGCTTCGGCGATCATGGTTCTGGCGGACGAGGGAAACGACTTTCGCATGAATTTCTATTCGACAGAAAAGCGCATTATGTACGAACACCCATCGTGATAACGAGGCGGAATAAATCGGGACAAATCGACTTTTAAACGCCGTTAGATCGTTACCTTAATGAAGGTCGGTATCGGTAGTTTTGTGCCCCCATAACCAAAAAATAAACTTGCTAAGTCAACAGCTTAGTGGTTTTTTGGTTAAAATCCTTCGCAAAAAATGCCACCGTGGAAGCGCCAGGGATAATCATAGTATGGAAACGACGGAGGGACGTTTCATGCAGAATGATGGATGGATGTGGCAGATACATAACGTCTACACCAAAAATAACGCCCAGCAGAGGCGGTAAGTTTTAGCGAGAGTCTCAACCTTCGTTCGACATCTGCCGTGTAGTCCGGTTGCAAGATAGTCGTTAACATACCACCTCTCCTGCTTCACTGCTGGTTTCGCGGGCCGAACCGAGGTCATCGATGTGCGTTCGTCAGATGCCTGAAAGCTTGCATATACCTTGTGCAGATGTCGTTTCAGGAGCGTTGCAAGGGCGCTGTTCGGAAACAGGATAGGGGAATGAAATGGCACAGTCGGTAAAAAAGAAAGGACGGCGATTTCGAGATTGCGGAAGTGGTGAGTCACAAAGGGGTTAACGATGCCTATCCCCGTACCGATACTCACCATGTTGCATATGACGGCCGCATATTGCGATGCATAATCAAGTACCCTGCCATCATTAGCCCGCGCGAAAACCGCATCGATATTCTTGCGATCTTCATGGGAGAGCGATGAGCAGGTTCGCGCACTAATAGGGACCGGTGTCCCCAAAGTGATTGGACGGGTAATCATCGCCAGCAATTGTGCATTCATCAATCCGGCCAGGGTAACAGTCGAGCGCGACATTTCCCTGACGGTTGATCTCAAAGAACTGGATTATCTACTCAGTTGGCTCGAACTTGTGCGTGAAGACGAGCCAGATTCGGAGACAGAGGTGCAGGTGATACTGCGCGAACTGAGTAAGGGCTTCGCGGGGCTCATTACGCGCAAATGGTGCGCTTTGGCTCATTTGGAATGGTGGACGTTGAGCGAATTGTTGCCGAGGTATTGGATGTGCTCGGCTTCCGCAGGAGGCTGATGTCCATATCGAAGGACGCTGTTCTGGAATGCGCGGTCGTCGGCAAGCGGGCGATCTATTACGTCGAGATAAAGCATTGGCATTGCCCGTTGGCATCATTGAGAGAACTGCTGGAAGTATCCACACTTGATGGGTCCGCGTTCTCTGACGCTCCATCTACTTGGGGCTCAGATCCAATTGAAACCCAAGACTCCCCCGAAAACTGGAGGGGACTTGGAGATCAGATCAATTGTCACAAAGCATCGTCACGTTGACGTGCTGAATACGCAGTGAAAATTCATGGCGGAGTCCATCTGCTCGATAGGGGTAAAAGAAGTTACATACTACAGATGGCGCTCCGAGAGGCGGCTAGGTGAAACGCCCGAAGGAACTGAAGGCCATGAACGCCTAGCTCCGGCGCGCGGTTTCAGATCTCGCACTCGAGCCAAAGTTCCTCCCGATGATGAAGCGGCGTCAACTGGCGATATCACGGCGCTCTGAACCGCCCCAGCTTACGGCAACGAAGTTTCCATAATACGGCATTGAAGGTTGCACGATTTTTCTTCGCTGGGCTACCACGTCCCCGATTGACGGTTTCAATCGGTAATAAATCCTTCGATACGCGTCATTCGGTTTCGCTTAAGTCGTAGCGGCTCATGACTGCCTCCAAAAAGCAGCCTTGAATCAAGCTGCGATCAACACGTTAACCAATTCGTCAGCACTGCCTAGTAATCCAACCGCAATAAATACCCTATAAAGATCAAGTGTAATGCTTATTTGATACACGAGACGGTGAATATGGCTTCTGTTTTAGAAATATTATCAAATCCAATTATGAATGGACTGATTTTAGGTCCGCTTATGGGGTGTTTATTTGGTATGATCCTGATGCCAAAAAGAAATAGTAACATAGTAAATAACCATCAGAATAATATTTATTTTACTACACATATAAAACACGTTTACCCTGATTATAGTCAGGGTCAAGCCACTCAAGTGGGGCCGCTTGTACTCTTTTTTGGGGCTCTCTTAATCGGCTTAGTATATTTATATTTTCATTTCGCGTTAATTGCTATGACAGTTTTGCAGACAGTGGCATTTGCGATTATTGCAAAGATTATGATTGGAGCAGTTTCCGCCGTTTTTCGATTTCCATCGTCTATTGCGCCAATCTTCTGGCTTTTTTTTCCCCTATCGGCAAGCGGGGCCAACATCTGTATTGTTCAAATCGCGTGGCATAATCGTAATGCGATCACATCATTTTATCTCCCTGAAAGCCTAAGACAGCTGCCACAATTCTTGGAACAGCCTATTTTCATGTGGGTATTGTTCCAAGCGCTTGGTCTGATTGCTGTCGGTACCTCATTGGTGTTTGTGACATTGTTTGCTAGTCATCATCTTATATGTGGAGGTAATTACGGCTCATATTCTCAGACCTCTTGGCAAATGAGGTGGTTAGGCGCCACCCGTCCCTTTTCAGGTATTTTCGGAGTATTCATTCTCGCGGTGACGTGCATCACGGCATGGATATTCATTTCGGGTCTAGCCTATCACTACATAAGATAGTAGTCAGTTTGAATGGTGATGCTGCCGCCAATCGTCATAGTGCACCAGTCCTCATCTGAGTCAAAGAGTCAGTCGCCAGATTCTGATCAGGCCATCATGACCAGATGATCGGCCTTTAGGACGGTATGCTCACAGACCACTTTTGGGCTTGCTAGAAGCGTTGTCCTGGTTTCTGTTGATTACCTCTGAGAACTGATGGGGTGGATGCCATTCCCGATAGCATCGCAATGTGCCAAAGTGATGTTTTGCAGTAACCTCATTCACAGGAGAGAGCATCCAAGACGGAAGTTAGTATTGCCAGTCTAGGTCTTGCAAAGCATGTATTTCAGGTCCATGCGGCCAGTGCCGATGGCGGGTTGGTGCTCCGGAAAAAGTTATCTCGCATTCATGTACTGGCTTTCTTTCGGTGCTTCCGAGATGTATCGTTGCGACGGAGAATGAGCGACCGCCCATTATTGGGTTCGTGAGATTGGGAAGCTGGGCCATGAAGTTCGGCTGTTGCCATCTGCTTATGTGAAGCCGTTCGTAAAACGGCGAAAGAATGATGCGGTGGACGCTGAAGCTATTGTAGAGGTAGCCATCCGGCCCTCAACGCGTTTCGTTGCGGTAAAGATAGAGAAGCAGCAAGCTGCTTGTATTGGTTTTCGGATGCGCGATTTGTTTGTCCGTCAGCGAACGCAGCATTATCAATGCTCTTCGTGCCCACTTGGCTGAGCATGGTGTTATTGCACCGCAGGGAGTTACGAACCTGGCTGCTTTGATAGGGGATTATCAACGATGACAATAATGGTCTCAAGCTTGTGGTCGTATATACTGCCCGACGTTATCTTGAGCAGATTGATCTGATGAGCTCCCGCATTTGCAATCTTGAGAAGGCACTCAAGTCAGAAGCACGGCAATCAGATATCACTGCTCGCCTGATGTCCCTGCTTGGAATGGGTCCAGCCATGACCATTGAAGCTTTTGCTCGAACTATGACGATGTTTCGAAAAGGACGAGATTTTGCGGCATGGCTCGGTCTGGTGCCAAGAGAGCAATCGAGTGGTGAGAAACAGGCATTAGGTAGAACATCGAAGCTGGGACAGCGTGACATTCGGCGGCTTTTGATCATCGGCGCAATGATAGTGATCAGATGGGCGTGACGAAAAGCCCCGCCAGAGAACTCGTGGTTTGGCAAAGTTTTATCGCGCAAACCGCGTATGCTCGTCGCAATTGCACTTGCAAATAAAATGGCGCGCAGCGTCTGGGCGATGATGACAAATAATGAGGATTGTAAGAATTCCTCTCTCGCCACTGCATAAGCAAAGATATCAGTGTAGCTAGAGCGGAACGTCGGCATGTGAGGAGATCAGCGAACGGTAAGGACAGAGACTGGAAAGACGGACTGGAAATGCAACCGGGTTAGTAAGCGTCGAGCTCGTAGAACTGATTTTGCGCCAGCTCCGCCTAGCTCCATACCGGCCAGTAGTCATAAACCCACTTACATTAGGATGGGGACTCATTCAACTCTACGCGATTATGGCTGATACTAGGGCGATAACTAAAAAGGTAACTTACAGCCAGTCTGTCGTAACGCGTTACGATACGCTGCCGGTTCTTGAGCTTGCGGAAAAGGCGTTCGATAACATTCCTGTGTCGATAGTTTTTTCGCTCCAGAGGGTATGGTGTCTTGCTTGCTTCAGACGAAGGGATCACAGCCTTGATCTTTGCCCTTTCCAGCCATTGCCTGAGGCTGTCTATATCATAGGCTTTGTCAACCAGCAGACGCTTTGTAGGACGCACGACTTCCAGTAGTGGGATGGCCATTTTGATGTCCGCAACATTGCCTGGTGTCAAGCTGAAGGCGACCGGTCTTCCGTAATAATCTTCCAGACAATGGATTTTGCCGGGAATTTTGCTTGCTCTTCCGCCCCCTGAGGTGCCAATTGCGCTTGCGCCCATGCCCGCTTTCAGCCCTGGGTAGAGTGATGTCCTTGATATGTGTACTATCCTATGGAAAGTCCTTCCGGCACGGGGCCACAGGCCGCCCTTTTCTCGAAAAGGCGATGCCATATACGCCTCTGCGACCAACGATCGTAACGATTATAGACAGTCTTTGCCGGACTATATTCAACGGGAACATCACGCCAGCGACAGCGGACCTTCAACACATGAAGAATGCCGAAGATCACCCGCCGGTCATAAACGCGCCGTGCGCCGGGCTGGTTTTTAGGTAGATGAAGTTCAAGTGCCGCTCAAGCAGTATCAGAAAGCCAAAAGACGTCGGCGCTCATGATCTCCTCCATGCGTGAAACTCAATCACACAATTAGGACAATAACTTGATCAAGTCGCCATCCTAGGAGGTTTCCCATAAACGGTGATCATCTTGATAATGGTGCGTGGTTCAATCTGCTTGAAAGGATATTGCCATGCGCCGCCACGAATTGAGGGACAAGAATGGGCTATCATTGCACCTCTTTTGCCAAACAACAGCCGTGGAATTGAACGTGTCAACGACTGCCGGGTGGTCAACGGCATTCTGTGGCGCTTCAGGACTGGTTGCTCTTTGGGGGGATGTGCCGGAGCGTTATGGTCCATGCACAACGCTTTACAATCGGTTCTCCCGCTGACGCAAGGCGGGTGTCTGGGATCGACAGTTCTTGTGTTCGCGTTCACCAGCATGGTGCCAACGCTAAAAAAGGGGGGCTCTGCCGATCTTTGCACGAAACGGTTCTTCAGCCGTATCAAAGCAGATAAGAGGCATCGCGACACGGATATGACCGACGCAAAGCCCTGCATAAACGAGGGCATCCATACATGCCCCGCAGGCGGTCGGATAAAAACTTAGACTGGTTTTATGGCACAATGCCGACACTGTTTCGATATTCGATTGGGCTTTGAGCGCCAAGTGATATCTTGGTCCGCTTCTCGTTGTACAACCTAATGTAGGCAGCAACTTCTTTGATAAACTGCTCGAGTGTGGTGTTCTTTCAATAGCTGAGATAAAAGAACTCTGTTTTCAGCCTGCCGAAAAAACCTTCACATACTGCGTTATCTGGAAAACACGCCTTGCGGAGCATCGGGATGGGGAATATTTTGCCCGTGAGGAAAGGCTAGAAGTTACTGATTTTGTTAGAATGGAGCAATTGTAACTCCGTCATCGTGGACAAGGGCAGCTCCTATCGACCACAGGGCCTCCAGAGATATCTGCGGTCAAAAAAATGCGATTCTCGCAGGCTCGTCCAGCGTTCCGGCTATGGAAATCGGCAAGCAGCGCTGCAAGGAAGCAGGCAAGCCTGAACCTGAGGTAAGCAGTTTCCCGCCATGGCTGATGCCGTTCTTGCTCTTTCCAGTAATCGTGTCGAGGTTGTTCTGAAAGGACGGGAGGTCGGGCTGATATGATCAGTCAGGGGCAGCCATTCGAGACAGCTGGTAAAGTGGGTGGCGGCCCTACCGCTACTGCGGTAACGCGAACCGATGACAGTGATTTGGTATTAAAGGCGGTTCATGCCGCCTATTCGCATCTTATTCAATCGGGTGCCTATGCGAAGATACACAAGCGTTGGGGAAACGATTATGGAATGATCGATAATCCCACCATCTGCTGTAAAGGCGATAAGCCACCATCTTACGCCAATTGACAACCAAGCGGCAAAGAGCCCCCGACGCTGATCGTTAAAGGCACAGTTGCCGATCATTCGATATCATTTACATTTTAAGTTCAGACAGTTCGTCGCGGAAGCTTTCAATGCTTTTCATAAGGAATGCAATGACAGCACGTTCGCGACGCAATTGGCGAACGTCCTGATGACAGGTCAACCAGTATGTGCGCTTAAGAACGATCTCTTTCGGCAGAACAGAAACAAGATCATTGTGCCTTTCTGCAGCATAGCAAGGAAGAACACACAACCCCAAGCCTTGTCGGGCAGCCGTCATCTGGTTGAATATACTAGAGCTTTTGAATGTAGGGCGAAGCGATGGGTGGACTTCGTGAAGGTAGTCCAGCCCTGACGCAAAAAGCATTTCCTCGATATATCCCATGAAAGGATGCTCAAGCAGGTCTTCTCGGGATTTTATTGGCGTGTGGCGCTCTAGGTAGCCGGGAGATGCGTAGAGACGCAGATGATAATCGGCTAAAAATTCGGATTGGTAGCCGCCTTTTGAAATTGGATCCAATGTCACACTGATATCCGCCTCCCGGCGCGATAGCGACAACACTTGTGTCAAGGTGATGAGCTCAAGTGAAATATTGGGGAACTGGGCCATGAAACCATCCAACAGGTGCTCGGAAAAAAAGCTGGAAAAGCCCTCCGGCACGGCTATACGAAGTGTTCCTGAAAAACCCGGCTTGGCACTTTCGCCCATGACAACGGTTTCGGATACCTGCTCCATCTTTTCGGCTGTTTCGACAAAGCGGCGTCCCGTTGCGGTCAATTCATAACCGCGCGCGCTTCGCTCGAAAAGCCTTTGCCGCAGAGCCGTTTCCAGGCGGTCGATGCGGCGCGCCACAGTGACATGGGACGTTCCAAGCTGACGCGCGGCTCCAGACAATTGTCCATCCCGCGCAAGCGCGAGGAAAAATTGCATGTCATCCCAGTTGAATTGCGCCATATCTGTACATTTTCGTTCATGTCGTGTGAGAAATCAATCATCTGACATGGCTTGTGTCAAAGAAAATTTACGTTCATGCTAGCTTTAATTCGGGCGCTGAGGGGTTGTCTGAACATTTATGCACATTAAACCGCTCTTTGTGTGGCGCTATGCTGACTTGTAAAGTGCATCTCAAGAAGAGCTGTGTTAAATGCCGGGGAAGGCATTCGGATGGATCAATACGACTATATTATCGTTGGTGCAGGCAGTGCGGGCTGTGTTCTGGCAAACCGCCTGTCTGCCGATCCGCGCAATCGGGTGCTTTTACTGGAGGCGGGCGGACGCGATAATTATCACTGGATTCATATCCCTGTCGGTTATCTCTATTGCATCGGCAACCCCCGCACGGATTGGGGTTTTAAAACCGAGCACGAAGCGGGCCTGAACGGACGCGTATTGTCTTACCCGCGCGGCAGAGTTCTTGGCGGCTGCTCTTCGATCAACGGCATGATCTATATGCGTGGCCAGATACAGGATTATGAGAACTGGCGCCAGATGGGGTGTGCTGGATGGGGCTGGGACGATGTACTCCCGATCTTCAAGGCGCAGGAGGACTATCATCTGGGTGCCAGCGAAATGCATGGTGCGGGTGGTGAATGGAGGGTCGAGCGGGCGCGCCTTCATTGGCAGGTTCTGGACGCATTCAGGGATGCTGCGGTCGAAGCGGGCATCCCTCGAAGCGACGATTTTAATCGCGGTGACAATGAAGGTGTCGGCTATTTCGAGGTTAACCAGAAACGGGGCATTCGCTGGAACACGTCGAAAGCTTTTTTGCGTCCGGCTCAAAAGCGGGGCAATCTAAACGTTCTGACGGGGGCGCATGTTGAGAGGCTCATCCTTGAAGAAGGCGAAGTGCGCAGCGTAGTTTTCCATGTCAACGGACAGCGAAATGAAGCCCGCGCGATGTGTGAAACCATCTTATCTGCCGGAGCGATTGGTTCGCCGCAATTGCTTGAAATATCCGGCATCGGTCGTGGTGAAATTCTAAAGGCAGCAGGCATTACGCCACAGGTTGAGGTTGCGGGCGTGGGTGAGAACCTTCAGGATCATCTGCAACTGCGGATGATCTATAAAGTCGATGGTGTTCCCACACTCAACGAAAAAGCCAGCAAGCTTATGGGAAAGGCGGCAATCGGGCTTGAATATTTGTTCCGTCGCTCAGGCCCTATGTCGATGGCTCCCAGCCAGCTCGGCATATTTGCTCGCTCGACCGATAAAAAAGAGACGGCTGATCTGGAGTATCATGTTCAGCCCGTCAGCCTCGACAAGTTTGGCGAGCCCGTGCATTCTTTTCCCGCCATTACCGCAAGCGTATGCAATCTGCGTCCTGAAAGTCGCGGTTCCACCCATGTGAAGAGCGGGGATTTTAGATCGCATCCGGCGATCCGGCCCAATTATCTTTCTACCGACAGCGACCGGAAAACCGCCGTTCGGTCCATCGAATTGACCAGACATATTGCTTCTCAGCCTTCCTTTGCGCGCTTTTCTCCACAAGAGTTCCGACCTGGTCCAGCTTATGAAAATTTTGACGATCTGGTGCGCGCTGCCGGCGATATAGGTACAACGATTTTTCATCCGATAGGCACGTGTCGTATGGGCGCGGACGATGCCGCCGTCGTTGATCCTCGTTTGCGGTTCAGGTCGGTAGGCCGGCTTCGCGTAGCGGACGCATCAATCATGCCAGCCATTACCAGTGGCAATACCAATTCACCAACAATCATGATCGCTGAAAAGGCCGCGAAAATGATATTGGAGGACGCCAGAGCGCTTAAGAACTGAGCGCAACGACGGCTTTGTTTTAGACCAAAGAATGCGGCGTCCGTTTTCTGGTTAGGTGCAGACGCCCCCTGCCAATTCGGCAATTGCGGCAGACAGTTACGCCCGCATGAAAATCCTGCTCAAATTCGACGGAGGCATTATGAGCAAAGATTTTTATAGATTTCCCTTTACAATCGTAAAATTAATTTTACGATCATACAGGGAACTAAAGAAACATAGAATTTGTCATCATAATCAAATGGGGAACCCAATGACAAAATTACGTACTCTGCTGGCGGCGCTTGCCGTCATGGTGGCTATGCCATCGACTGTTTTTTCGCAGGATTTGCCTACCATTAAAATCCAGGCTTTGAAGGGGTCTGTCGGTAGCGTTCCGTTGCTGGTTCTTAAAGAAAAGAAACTCGACGAGAAGCACGGTTTCAAGGCCGAGATTGATTTTCTGGCAATGGGCGGTGGCTTTCAGGCCTTTCTACAGGGCAAATACGATATATCTAACGACGAAGATGCCGTGGGCACCGCCATCGCGCGCGGCGAAGGTTTCGACATTCATGGTTTTCTGCCCTACGGTAATCTTTATCTTGGCATCGTGGTGCCTGGTACGAGTTCTGCAAAAACCGTCGAAGAGTTGAAGGGAAAACGCGTCGGACACTTCGGTTTGGAATCGGGGACGACGACCTATCTTCGACAATTGATCGAAAAAACCGACGGATTTGATCTGACGCGTGAATTCAACATGCAGCAGGCAGGTCCGGCGGCACTCGTTCCGATGCTTGAATCGGGCGGCATCGAAGCCATGCTGAATTTTGAACCTTATGTTTCGTCTGCAATGGTGGCGACCAAGGGGCGCTATCTGCTTCAGGCGACTGAAGCATATCGTGCTGCCAATGATGGATTTTCGCCGTGGCTCGGCATCTTTGTTTCGTCGAATGATTGGCTTACAAAAAATCCAGACCTTGCCTATAAATTCCGGGATGCGATGGAAGAATCCATCGCAACGATCCGTGAGAGCGATTATCAGTTACTCAAGGATTCCTTTATTGCTGAACAGCTTGGCGTGAGTTCGCCTGAAGTTCTCGATCAGCTTGTCGAAAATGCCGACAAATACGATTATTTCACCTCTGAATGGACGCCTGAACTGCTTGTGAAAGCCTATGACTATCTCGGTACCGTCGCAAAGGAAGGCGTCCTGCTCACCGAAGTGCCCGACAAGACCCTTGTCACTTTGGAAGAGTTGATCGGCCCAAGGCCCTGATCCGTCATCAAGCGGGTGAGATGGCTCACCGTCGCACCCCTTAATCTGCATTCGGAAAGCTCATGTCCAGAAATCCTTCCATCGGGTGGTCGCTGACTGCCGTGGCCTTGCTATGGCCTGTTTGGTTCCTCGCTGCGCATTACACCAACTTCATTGGTAATCCGATAGAAGTGCTATCGGCACTGCCGGGATTTCTGATGGACCCAGCAACCTGGACCAATGTCGGAATTACGGTCTTTCGCGTATATGCCGGGCTTCTTGTCGGGCTGGTGATTGGAACATTGGCTGCGTTGTTGATGAACCGCAGTCCGTTCTGGAACCAGTTTTTGTCAACCTATGTCACGGTTGCCTTGCGCACACCGTCGGCGATTGCGGCCATTATCGCACTTTCGCTGTTTCGCGGCGCGGAATACGGCAATGTCATCGTCGTTGCCTTCGTAACTTTTCCCTATCTGACGGTAGGCTTGCTGACCGGGCTTAAAAGTGCCGACCGCGAACTGGACGGTATGGCCCGCATCTACAAGATGGGACATTGGGCACATGCGCGACATGTCCTGTTGCCCTTCATCATGCCTTACATGTTCTCGGCCATTCGCAATATCCACGCGCTCGCATGGAAGGTGATCGTCGCGGTGGAGATATTTGGCGCAGTCAAGCTCGGCTTCGGGTCGCAGTTTTCGAACGCCTGGAATTACTTTCTCATCACGCAGATTCACCTCTGGCTGCTGGTTTTCATGGCCGTCGTCATCATCGCTGAATACTGCATTCTCCGTCCCGCAGAACGCCGCTCGTTCCGCTGGCGCGGTGACAACTGACAGGAAATCCCCCCATGTCCTATGTGAATCATGACACCGCCATTCCTGCCGCCACCGATATTGTTCTTTCGGTCCAGAACGTCGGTGTTGCCTATGGAGCCTATGAGGCGATCAAAGACCATAGCTTCGACATCCACCGTGGCGAATTCGTTGCAATCGTCGGCCCGTCGGGTTGCGGCAAATCCACTATGCTCAATGCCATTTCCGGCCTGTTGCCGCCAACGCGGGGCAGCGTTTCTGTCGAGGGTATGCAGCTTTATGGAGCCGATCATCGTGATCCGCGGCTTGGCTACGTCTTTCAGGCGCATCGGCTTTTGCCGTGGCGTACGGTCAAGGAAAATCTTGAACTGGTTCTGGCCTCTTCATCGGTTCCGCGTGCGCAGTGGAATGACGATATCGACCGCCTGCTCGATATCCTCCAGATAAGTCAGTTCAAGGATTCTTGGCCGATGCAGCTTTCGGGCGGTCAGCGACAGCGCGTGTCCATTGCCCGCGCACTGCTGGTTCAACCTGCTTATGTGTTGATGGATGAGCCTCTCGCCACCTTGGACGAGGTAACTGCCAGAACATTGCGTCAGGAGCTGTCGCTGATCTGGGAGCAGACGGGCCAGACCATCATTTTCGTCACCCACTCTTTGCGTGAAGCCGTCTTTCTGGCGGATCGTATCATCATTCTGAGCCGTGGCCCGTCTTCGGTCTTTATGGATTACAAGGTGCCGCTGGAACGGCCACGCGAATATGAAGACCCGCGCATTGGCCAGATCGAGGCGGAAATCGTCGAAAAAGTCATGGTTCCCTGGGGGCTTTCGAGCGGCAGAGGAGCGCATTGACCATGGCCGCGACCCTTTCTTCAGGGATGGTTCACTCGACCCTGAATGCCGATGAACTCCGAAAATATCAGGGCAAGTTACGCTGGACGAAGATTGCCGGGACGCTGCTTGCAATCACCAGCATGTTTGCGATCTGGTATCTGCTGGCGCTTTATAACCGTCCCTGGGTGCCTTCAATTCAGGACACCTTCCTCTCAATGCAGCGGGCATTGTCGAGCGCACAGTTCTATACGGACATGCTCGTCACCGGGCGGCGGCTGTTGCTGGCGTTCTTCACCGCAACCATCATCGGAGCTGTCATCGGTCTGATTGTCGGCTTCAATAAAAAAGCCGAAGCATTTTGCAATCCGCTGATTGCGCTCGCGCTCGCCGTGCCTGATCCGGTTTATATCATCTTTGCAAGCCTTGCCGTGGGTACCGGGGAACTGGCCGGATACATCGCCCTGGTTCTGGCGGTGGTTCCTTTCGTCATCAATGTGATGCGCACATCCGTGCAGGCGCGTGACAGGGAACTTGATGAGATGGGACAGATTTATCATATCGCTGCGAGCCGTCACTTCCGTCATGTGATCTTGCCCCAGCTCGTGCCTTCACTGTTGACGGCTGCGCGTTTTTCCTTCGCGCTGTCATGGAAAATCGTCATTCTCGTCGAAGCACTGACCCAACCCGATGGCATTGGCGCACGCATCTATCACTATTTCCATATCCTTCGAATGCGCGATGCGGTCGCCTGCGCGATCATCTTCTGCATGCTCATGCAGCTTGTCGAAAAAGCCATTTTCGTACCGCTCGAAAAGCGTTTGTCGCGATGGAAAACCTGACCATCTGCTGGAAATCCATATTTCGACGATCCGGATCGAAGGTGCAGCATACCAAATTTTAAGGGAATGAAATGTCGAAGAAGTTAAATATTGCGATTGTGGGAGGGGGAATTGGCGGCGCTGCGCTGGCAGTCAGTTTGCGACAGCGCGGTTTTAATCCCCATATTTTCGAACGTGCACCAGCATTCGGTGAAATCGGTGCGGGCGTGCAGATGACACCGAATGCCGTCAAGATCATCCGGGCGCTCGGCCTTTACGATAAAATGTGCAAGGTGACGTTTGCTCCCAAAGGTTCGCGCGGGCGGCATTGGCGAACGGGGCGTGAAAACTTCACTATTCCCTTCGATGATGCTTTTCATAAATTCTATGGTGCGCCCTATCTGCAAATCCATCGCGCCGATCTGCTTGATCTTTTTGTCAACGAACTTCCGCAAGACTCCGTGAGCTTTGGCCAGAATGTAACGGGATGCAGACAAGACCCAGATGGTGTCAGTCTGGACTTCGCCGATGGCGCGTCGCAGAGGTTCGATCTGGTGATCGGCGCCGACGGTGTACGCTCCGTCATTCGCGAAAAGATTTTCGGCGCGCAGGAGCCCCGCTGGACCGGGCACATGTGTTATCGTGCGCTTGTTCCAGTTGAGGGTCCTGTGCCGCATGTCGCCCCCTATAATTCGCTTTGGATGGGGCCAAACGGACACGTCGTCACCTATTATATTCGTGGTGGCCGGGCGGTGAACATCGTTGCGGTGATGGAAGCGCCGCAATGGGTCGAAGAGGGCTGGAACGTCAGAGCTTCTCGAGACGAGCTGGTTGCCGCCTATGCGGATTGGCATCCCGATCTGCAACAGTTGTTTTCTCAGGTGAGCGATGTCTATCGCTGGGGGCTTTTCGATCGCGACCCCATGACCTCGTGGCATATGGGACGGGTTACGCTACTTGGCGACGCGGCACATCCGATGCTGCCATTCCTTTCGCAAGGGGCGGCTATGGCAATCGAGGATGGCTATGTGTTTGGCGCAATTCTAGAGGCGCGGAGCGCTGATCTTGATGCCGCACTCGCAGAATACGACCGCATAAGGCGGCCCCGCGCAAGTCGCGTTCAGCTGGAATCGCGTGAGCGAGGCGAGACGTATCACCTCCCATCTGCCTTCGCACAGTTCAGGCGTGACCTTGGATACCGGCTTCGTTCGCTGGTCGCGCCGAAGACGACCGGAATGCGGGCTGACTGGGTTTACGAATATGACGGCACACAAGTGGTTTCCGGGAATTGAAAGGCTTCTCCCATGACTAGGACATATCGCATCGGTCAGATCGTTCCCTCATCGAACACGACCATGGAAACCGAAATTCCCGCAATGCTGAATGCACGCGCAGCGGTTAGCGGTGAGAAATTTACATTTCATTCTGCCCGCATGCGCATGAAGCATGTGACCAGAGACGAACTGGCCAAAATGGACGGCGATAGTGATCGCTGTGCATGGGAATTGTCCGATGCCCGGGTGGATGTTCTGGGCTATGCCTGCCTCGTCGCCATCATGAGCATGGGGCATGGCTATCATCGCATTTCACAAGAGCGTTTACATCAGGTGACGATTGAAAACGGTGCTGCGGCACCGGTGGTTACCAGTGCTGGTGCACTTATCGACGCGCTGAAGGTTCTGGGGGCAAAAAAGATTGCTCTTGTCGCCCCCTATATGAAGCCTCTTACTGCGATGGTTATCGACTATATCGAGCATGAGGGCATCGAAGTGAGCGATCACCGAGCGCTTGAGGTCGCGGACAATCTGGCGGTCGGGCGACTTGATCCTGCCAATTTGACGGGCATCGTGGCCGGTATGGATTATGCCGATGTCGACGCAATCGTGCTTTCGGCATGTGTGCAGATGCCCTCGCTTGCTGCAGTTCCTGAAGTCGAACGCCTGACCGGAAAGCCGGTGCTGACAGCTGCCATCGCCACGACCTATGCAATGCTGAAGTCGCTTGGGTTGCCCGCAGAGGTTCCCAATGCCGGCACTCTTCTCGATGGCCAATATTGAAAGGTATCCGACAATGACGACGTTTGTTTCCGGCGGTCTTGTCCGCGCGAATGACATCCGCCAGCACTATCTGCGTTTTGGCGGCAAAGGGCCGCAAATGCTCATCATTCCCGGTATCACCAGTCCCGCGATCACATGGGCGGAATTCGCCGATGAACTGGGCAAGGATTATGACGTCTATGTGCTGGATATGCGTGGGCGTGGTCTGTCTGAAACTGGACCGGACCTTGACTATTCCATCAATGCGATGGCGGCAGATACGGCAGCCTTCGCCAAAGCTTTGAACCTGCATAATTATTATCTGCTGGGGCATTCAATGGGCGGCAGGATTGCGCCTGTTGCCGTGACGCGTTTTGGCGCAACGCCCGACAAGCTGATGATTGTCGATCCGCCGATTACCGGGCCCGGTCAGCGCGGTCACGGTGCAACCCATGAATGGTTTACCGATCAGATCGAAGCTGGCGCGCGTGGCGATATGACGGTCGAGGACATGCGCCCTTATTTTCCGCGCTGGACGGACGCGCAACTGGCGCTACGTGTTGAATGGATCCACACCTGTGACCCGCGAGCCATCATCGATTTTCGAGTGGATGTGCTTGAAGATAATTTCCATGCCGAACTCCCCAAACTGTCCATCCGGACGCATCTGATGGTTGGCGGCCAAAGTCCGCTGATTACCGAGGAAGAACAGGCCGAACTGGTCCGTCTGCTTCCCGCACTTGAATGTACCCGCATTGCTGAGGCGGGGCACATGATTCCGTGGGATACGCCAACGCCTTTCATGGAACTTTGCCGTCAATTTTTTACGCGCAACTGAAGTTACATCAATCCGAACAGAGGAGATACGAAGATGCCAGTCAGTGACGCACAGATGGTAGCCGCCTGGACACACGTTCTTGGATTATCCAGGCTTGAGAAAGGGCAGAGCGTGACCGTTCTGACCGGACCTGCGACCAATGAACAGACATTGCGTACCGCCCTGATTGCTGCAGCCAATATGGGTGCTGTGGTGAACCGTCTGGATATGCTCCCGCGCAATGGGGAAAAGGCGTTAAGCCGCGATCCGCTTTCCTATCTCGGTGAAACGCCGTTGACCGGAAATCTGCCGGCGCTGGAAATGCTCAAGGCCTCTGATCTGGTTCTCGACCTGATGACGCTGCTGTTTTCCAATGAACAGGTCGAAATCCTCGAAAGTGGCACCAAGATACTGCTGGCAGTCGAACCGCCTGAAATCCTGCTGCGCATGCTGCCACAGCAGTCCGACCGTGATCTCGTGGAAAATGCCAGCGCAATCCTCACCTCTGCCAATTCAATGCATGTCACCTCGGCCGCGGGCACGGATGTCACCTTCGGTATTGGCGAATTTCCTGTGACTAAGGAATGGGGTTTTGTTGATGAGCCAGGTCGTTGGGATCATTGGCCATCTGGCTTTTGCGCGACCTTTGCCAATGAAGGGTCGAGCAACGGTACCATCGTTATCGATGTCGGCGATATTCTGCTGCCGCAAAAAGGCTATGTCGGCAGTCCCATCCATCTGACCGTCAAGGATGGCTTCATTACTGAAATCAGCGGCGGGGTCGATGCGGCCATGCTGCGCGAATATATGGACAGCTTCGATGATCCTGAAGTCTACGCCATTTCGCATATTGGATGGGGAACGCAGACACGCGCGCATTGGTCGACCCTCGGCCTATACGACCGTGAAGCAACGATCGGTATGGATGGACGCGCATTCTCGGGTAACTTCCTGTTCTCAACAGGCCCCAATAACGAGGCCGGAGGATCACGGACCACGCCATGCCATATCGACATTCCCATGCGTAACTGTACGGTGCGGATTGGTGATCTGACCGTGGTGGAAGAGGGCAGGGTGATCTTGCACAAACTGCCATGAATGATACCGATCTCTATCAAAAGCAGGGTTTTGGACGAAATGCCATTGTCAGAGGTCCGGTTGGCCTATTGATCGTCGACTTCGTCAATGGCTTTGCCGACCCGGAACAACTCGGGGGTGGAAACATCCCCGAGGCCATCAAAGCTACGATCCCGGTGTTAAACCTTTTTCGCAAGCGTAAAGCGGCTATCGCGCACAGCCGGATTGTTTTCGCAGAAGACGGTTCGGACGGGACCCTGTTTTCGCAGAAAGTGCCAAGTCTTTTGGCACTGACCGAAACAAATCCTGCCAGTGCATTCGTGCCTGAGCTTACGCCTTTGCCGGGAGAACTCGTAGTCCGCAAGACCCAGCCTTCGGCTTTCGCTTCAACCGGTTTGATGGGCTGGCTGGCGATGCGCGGTATACGTAGTCTGGTTATCTGCGGATGTGTAACCTCGGGCTGCATCCGGGCCAGCGTACTGGATGCGATGCAAGGGGGAATTCTGCCGGTCGTGCCGCGCGATTGCGTTGGGGATCGTGCACTCGGGCCCCATGAAGCCAATCTGTTCGATATTGCGCAGAAATATGGCAATGTGGTTATGAGCAATGAGCTCGAAGCATTGCTTGACCAGAGGGCTGTCGATTAGAAATACCCTTTACTCAAAGACGGCTTGATATTTCCGTGTGCTGGTAAAGGTTTGCAATAAATAAGAGTTTGCTAATGAATAAATCCAGGGTGCGTAAAAATGTAAATTCTCCGGGACGCCCAGAGGGGGATGGTCACCTTAGAAAAGAGATTCTCAAGGTCGCCCGCGATCTCTTTGCAGAAAATGGTTATGCCGGAACCTCACTGAAAAAAATAGGAGATCAGGTCGGTGTATCGGCAGCTCTCCTAACTTACTATTTCGGCAGCAAGGAAAAGCTGCATGAGGAAATCTATCTGCAAACGGCGGGTAAAATCGGTAATATGCGCTTGCAGCGTCTCAGGGATACACTTGCAGCGGGCGGCGGAATCCCTGAAATACTGGCGAGTTTCATTGCGCCGCTCAGGGAATTGGCGGCGTCTGAAGATGGGGCTGCATTTCTCCGCTTTCAAACGCGTGTGGAAGGCGAACCACTGGAAATTTCATTCAGGCTGCGTCACAAGGCTTACGATGAGTCAACGCGCGCCTATGTGAAGGCGATTATGTCCTTGCGTCCCGAACTGACAGAGGACGTTTGTTTCGCAAGAATGGCTTGCGTCATAGGCGCAACAAATTATGCGGTTTCAGAGCGGCATCGATTGGACGTGCTTCTGCCTGATGTCAATGCACATGAAGGAACGATGAAAATTCTCACTGAACTTGAGAGCAGTTCCTACAGGTATTTTTTTGAAGAATAGTAAGTAAGGCGTTGTCACGTTAATTTTGCGCGTATGAGAATTGTCGGAAGGTTTAGAATTATCATACGACGCAGACCGTAAATTTCTGTCGGCTCTTATTGCGGTTGCCTCGACAAGGGAATAATTCTCGAATGAGGTTACGAAAGATTTTGAAAGTTAAGGAATATTCTTACAATCATACCGACCGGGTTTCGCCAAATTTTACTCCCCATGAAGCATGTAAGTTGTTTGTTCCCATCGAAAAACGTGTAATGGAAGCTGATAAATGCAGTTGTTATTTAAAATTTAAAGTAATATTTATTAGAATACGTTATTTTTAATTATAAATGAGGTTAAAATTATAGTTTTTCAGGATTTGACCTTTATATTGAGGAATACGACCATTAGGTTTGAGGGAATTTGTGGTCTCATATGTGCGGAAAGGCATTAGAGAAAGCGATTGACAGATGGGATTGAGATAGACGTCTTTTAGACTTTCCCGCACTGTTTTTCTGAAATAGAATAATCTGTCTGCCTTTTCGAGTGAGTCCTGTTCTACACCTATAAGGAAACACGAGCCGAGCGCTGCTAACGATGATGTGGGATATTCATTCTGAAGCCAACAACGTTTCATGGTATGCCCAGAACTCATCTATAAAACGTTGAGCCAGACTGTTGTCAGGACCGCTGTTACGACGAATGACCAGAAATCCTACATCGACAAAACTTGTAAATGGTCGGATTGTTACACCACGCCCACGGAAATCCGTTGCCGAAGATGGATCGATGATTGTTATACCGGCACCCTCAGCTACAAGTGTCAGTGCCGTGTGCGAGAGACGGGTCTCAATAGTTGCCGAGCGTGGTATAGGTGCAATTGCAACTTCGACGCGCATCGCAAACAGCGAGCCTGGTTCAAGTGTGATCATGCGTTTATTGGCAAGATCCGCAGGAGAAACCTCCGGGTAGTCTGCCAGTCGATGCCCTACCTGGACAGCAACGACCGCTGCTATCGCACGCGTTTCGATGTCGAAACCAGGTCTGTCTAGTTGGCCGTCGGTAAAGCCGATATCGGCCTGACCTGACGCGACAGCCTCCACAACCAAAGCGGATGAAATGCCATTCAGGGAAGCATGGATATTAGGTCGTACACTCATAAATAGTCTATCTATTTGAATCAGTAATCCATTCAAATAGATAGACTATTTATGAGTGTACGACCTAAAGGCATTCTATTTTGGTGCTCGAAATGAGAGCAGTATCACGCCATAGGGATAGAAAGTCGAAAATTCTACCCAGCCATCGTTCATGATCGGGGTTTTTCACTGATCGCGTGCGAGATCAAAGCCTCTATGCCTGGCGGTTCACGGCATGTTTGAAATCATTCGGCTGCAATCGGCGAAGCGATGGAGCGGGTGCTGATGAGCAGGGATGCTTCCGCCAGAGCCTGATTGACGTGATTGGCGATAAGAGGCGAGGGGGCGCCGTCGATGAAGTCACGATCGGAAAGCTTAGATTGCCGTCGGGATCAAAAAGGCCTCTCGGATCAAGACGACCCGCAACCTTGGCGCCTCATGGGGACATATTCATCTTTTCGTCGTCATGCCCTATGCAAAGCTTGGAACCGCGCCGGGAATGAACTTGTGCTTCATGCTAACGGTCGGAGCCGTAGCGAGGCCACTCGTACCCGGCAGCACGTGTTCGCTCTGGTTTACACCCGTGGTCTATGACCGATTTTACCAGCCCTTTAACTGACCTCAAGGGGCCGCTTACGTCTTGATTCTGCTGCTGGCGTGCATTGTCTTCACACTTGGAGTCCTAAAGTTTTTTTGGCTCGCGGCTCGGTGAGGTGGCCAAATGACAACCGGTGTATTGGCACGCTTTGTAATCGCCCTTTACATTGTATTCTTCTTTGTCTTTCTGCTCGGTCCCTTGGCTGTTGTAGGTGTGTCGGCTTTCAACACCCGGGCTTATCCGCAGATATGGCCGATTGAGGGCTTTACGCTGTACTGGTTCAGGAATTTATTTTCCACTGATTGGTTCAAAACCTTCCTCTTCAGACGAAAATTGCTTCAGCACATAGCCCTGTTGTACATTCAACCTATCCAGAAAATAGACCTGCCGGACGCTGCAAGGTCTGTTTTCTGGATAGGTTGAATGTCCTACGATACCTGCAGCCATACTATTTTTATCATCGTTACCATATCGTCTGGATCACCAAGTATCGCTACACGGTGCTGAAGGGGGCGCTCGGTCTTTGTATCCGCGAGATCATCCGTCAGTTTTGTGGTGAGTTGGGAGTGAACATCATCATCAAAGGCGTAATCCCTGGCGATCATGTGCATATGATGATCTCAATCCCGCCACATCTGGCCTTAAGCGATGTCGTGGGCGCATGAAGTGGCGCTCATCCTTAAGGAATTCCCCGACTTAAAAAAGCGCTACTGGGGACGACAATTCTGGGCACGTGGATATTTTTGCACAACAAGCGAAAATGTCACCGATGACATCATAATTCAGTGTATCCAGAACCACGCTGATAAACCTATCGGCATCCGCTGGTAGTCGTTTAGTCAGCCTGTCTCAGAAGATTCCTTGGCTGACGCGGAAATTTTTGAGTTCAGCCAGTAGTTCGGGAAGATCGACGGGTTGTCCTTCGCCAAAGCCGAAATAGGCCTCTCTGTAGAGAGCGTAGAGCTTTTCATAGCCGGCGGCATGTGAGGTACGCGGATAGAAAACACGCGCTTCGGGTGCCATTGCTTTCTGTGCACTCTGAATATCTGGATATAAACCGGCTGCGACAGCGGCGACGATGCATGATCCCGTACCAACCGGCGAGACCGATGGTACGAAAACCTGCTTGTTGAGAACATCCGCGTAAATCTGGTTCAGAACATCGTTTTTCTGCGGAATACCACCCGCATTAACAATGCGGTTTAGTTGCAGGCCACCTTCACACATGCGGTCAATGA
This sequence comes from Rhizobiaceae bacterium, assembly GCA_032057925.1. Taxonomy (GTDB): domain Bacteria; phylum Pseudomonadota; class Alphaproteobacteria; order Rhizobiales; family Rhizobiaceae; genus Brucella. The sequence goes on along the minus strand of DAMCEK010000004.1, from coordinate 319,167 downwards.
TGATGCGCACATGCAGCGCCATACCTTCAATTGCAGAGTGAAGTTCATCGCGGGCTTCGTGATTGAGATCCCAGCCGAGCGTGACACCCGACAGATCGGAGCGTACCAGCACTGTGCGGTCGCCATTGTCCCAATTCAGACGCAGCAATCCGGTTTGACACGGCGCAAAATCTTCAATGCCCTCCACAAGCTTTGCAACATCGCTTGAAGCACGCTTTGCAATGGCACTGAACACATCTCCAGTCGCTGATTGGCCTGCTTCAATGCCCGCGAAGCCCGGCACAACACTGTCCGTTGCAACGCCGCATAATCCCTCAACGGGATCAAAATCGGCTGGCCCCATCGAGATGATACAGGTTGAAGTACCGATGACGTTCACAACATCGCCGGGTTGCCCGCCAGAACCGATCGCATCCCAGTGCGCATCCAGAGCACCGATAGGGATAGGGATGCCAGCGGCCAACCCCAGCTTGTCCGCCCATTCCTCACTCAGATGACCAGCAATAGCATCGGAAGCGAGATAGCGGCCAGCCATTTTGTCGAGGATACCGTCAAACAGCGGATCAACCCGGCTGAAAAACGCCTGTGGGGGAAATCCGCCCCAGCGGCTGCCATACATCCATTTATGCCCGGCACTGCAGAGGCTTCGGGGCAGTTCATCGCGCGCTGTGATGCCACACAGTGTCGCTGCTATCATGTCGCAATGCTCAAGTGCCGTATAGAACTGAGCACGCTTTTCGGGATTGTAACGGAGGAAATGAAGCACTTTGGCAAAGCCCCATTCATGGGAATAAGTGCCACCGCACCAGCGCAGAGCCTCAAGTTCTTCGGCCTGACCAAGCCGTGTGATTTCGCGTGCTTCCTCGTGGGCCTGATGATCACACCACAGATAATAATCTGCCAGCGGATGCAGCTTGTCATCCACCATGACGACGCTCGACCCCGTGGTGTCAATCGCGAGCGCCCGGACTTCGCTGCCCGGAATGTCCGCCTTCTGCAAGGCCTCATGCATGGCGGAGGTGAGGCCCGCCATATGATCATCATGCGATTGCGCACCCATCAGTGGTGCCGTTGCAGTACGCTTCAGCTCATAGCCGGCGCTCGCGCCCGCAAGCACAAAACCATTGTCGCTGTCCATCAAAGTTACACGCACGCTCAATGTGCCGAAATCGACTCCAGCGACAATTGCCATCACCAGTTCTCCCGAATGTTAAGGGTGGTCAGCTTCTCTGACCGTTTCCTAGAAGAATAAAATTTGTCTTTAGCCGGCTCACTGACCGTAAGTTCTGGCCGGACCATGTTTGCGTTTGTAATGGCGATCAAGCAAAGCTTGCGAAACAGGTTCTGCATCAGGAGTAAGGGACAGAACATGCCATGCCATGCGGGCTACTTCTTCTAGAATAATGGCGTTCCATAGGGCTTCATGAGGTGTTGCACCCCATACAAAGGGTCCATGTCCGGCAACAAGTACTGCAGGAATGGCAAGAGGATCGATGCCTTCAAATGTCTCAATAATGACATTGCCGGTTTCCAGCACATAGTCGTGCTCGATTTCTGCATCCGTCAGCGGACGTGTGACGGGAATTGTGCCGTAAAAATAATCGGCATGGGTCGTACCGAGCGGCGGAATTGCCTTGTGAGCCTGCGCCATGATAGTGGCGTAGGTCGAATGGGTATGAATAACCGCACCGATGCCTTCAAAGGCACGATAGAGTGCGGCATGTGTGGCAAGGTCGGATGATGGCTTCATCCGGTTGTCGAGCACTGCGCCATGAATGTCGCAAAGCACCAGATCTTCAGCCGTGAGATGATCGTAATTGACACCGCTTGGCTTGATGACGATCTGGCCGCTGTCGCGGTCGATGCCGCTTGCATTGCCGAAAGTTGACAGTACGAGGCCATGTTTGACGGTGCCAAAATTGGCTTCCAGAACAGCCTGCCGAAGCGCGCTATGTGCCATTTGTTCATTTCCTGAAATAAAGTTGCCCAAAGCGCAAAGGGTTTTGCGCTTTGGGTATTATTGTGAGCAGCGGCCCGATTAACGTGCAGTCCAGCCCGTGTAGTCTTTTACGTTTTCACGGGTGATCAGAACCGGATCGATCAGGACAGTGTCCTTCTCAGGCTTATTGCCCTTGAAGAATTCGTAGCCCATACGGAAGGCCTGACCGGCCATGCTGTATGGATCCTGAGAAGAGGTTGCACGGATCAGGCTCGATTCATTCTTGAGGGCAACTTCGGTATCCGGAGCACCATCAACACCGGTGATGATAAATTCCGAACGGCCCTGCTGTCGTGCAGCAAGATCAGCACCCTGTGCCATCGGGTCGTTAAGAGCAAAGATGCCATCGACTTTGTTGAAGCGTGTGAGCAGCGACTGAGCCGTATTCAGGCCGCCATCGCGCGATGCGCCACCGTTCTGGTCTTCGGACAAAATGTTGATGCCTTCATTGGCTTCAAACACAGCCTTACAGCCCTTGTAACGATCCTGAAGCGAAGAAGAACCAGGGCCGTTAATGATGATCACATCGCCCTTGCCGTTGAGCTGATCCACAATGTACTGGCAGGCCTTCTGACCGGCAGCCACATTGTCGGTCATGACTGTGATGTCTGAACCCGGTGCCGAGACGTCGAAAGATGCCACAACAACGCCCGCATCCTTAGCGCGCTTGACTGCTGGTGCAATCGCGTTCTGGTCAACTGCATTGAGCATGATCATATCAACGCCTGCTGCGATGAAGCTGTCGATCTGCGAGCTCTGCTTGTTCAGCTCATAGTCTGCCGAAACAGATGTGATCTTCACGTCCGGATTGACCTTGCGTGCTTCTGCTTCAATGCCCTTGATGGCAGCTACGAAGAAAGGATTACCAAGAAGACCAACGGAAATGCCGATGCTTTCCAGATCCTTCGCGCTGACAGTCGAAGCGGTCATGCACAGTACGCTTGCGCAGGCGATGAGTTTTGCGAATTTCATGTTTCCTCCTCCTCGGAGTTTTTATGGATAGTGGGTGACAGATTAAACGCAGTTAATGCACTTACGTGCGGGCACCTCCTTGCAGGCGGAGCCGATCAAGCGCCACAGCGGCGATGATGACGAGGCCCTTGATGATGTATTGCCAGATATCGGACACACCAACGAGGATAAGACCGTTTGAGAGTACAGCAATGATTAGCGCACCAATCAGCGTTCCCCAGATGGAGCCAACACCGCCAACGAACGAGGTGCCGCCGAGAATAACCGCGGCAATCGCATCGAGTTCGTAGGAAGTGCCAAGTTGCAGGCCATTGGCTGCATAAAGACGTGCTGCGGACATAACGCCGCCAAGCCCGGCATAGAGGCCGGAAATTCCGTAAACGAACAGCAGAACCAGCGAAACCTTGATGCCGGTGAGGCGTGCAGCATCCGGGTTGCCGCCAGTCGCATAAATCCATGTACCAAGCACGGTACGGCGCAGAATGAACCATGACAGAACAACAACTGCCAGCGCGATGATCGCAAGCATTGGCATGCCCAGAATTTTGCCGTTACCCAGAAACTCGAAGGCGATATCAGCGTTAAAGACCGTTGTATCCTGTCCAAGCAGACGCGCCACACCGCGCGCAGCCGTGAGTGTGCCCAAAGTCACAATGAATGGCGGCAGCCGGAGGAAAGCAATCAGCGCACCGTTGATCAGTCCCCAGCCAAGCCCCATGGCAAGCGCGCCCGGGACACCGAGCCAGCCTAGATCGGGAAATAGCGAAAAAATCATCGCAGTCATTGCCGAAACAGCCAGAATTGAGCCAACTGAAAGATCGATACCGCCGGTTAGGATAACAAATGTCATGCCCGCAGCCAGAACGGTGTTGATCGATGCCTGCTGCAACACAATCGACAGATTGTTGACGCTCATAAAGCGACCGCTCATGGCTTCAAAGCCGATCGCGAGCAGGATCAGCACCGGCAGCATACCGAGAATGCTCACCATGGCGCGGAAGTCGGCTTTGGCTTTCTGGGGATCGGCGTTAGGGGTTGAGCTGCTCATTTGGAAGTCTTTCCTGTTAAGTTAGAGCGGGTCGCACTCAGGCTGAATTTTCAGCGCTCGCTCATCTGACTGTTCTCATGCAGAGTTATTTCTGAAACCTACTGGGGTTTCAGGCCTTTGCTTTGGTCCCTGACCCGGTGGAAAGAGCCATGATCTTTTCCTGGGTAATCGGTTCGTCTGCTGTCGCGGTTATCTCGCCGGTTATGACGCCTTCATGCATGACCATGACGCGATCGGACGTGCCGATAATCTCTGCAAGCTCCGACGAAATCAGGATGACGCTCACGCCAGACGCTGCAAGGCTGTCTATAAGCTTGTAGATTTCAGACTTCGCACCGACATCAACACCGCGGGTTGGTTCGTCTAGGATGACAACATCCGGCCCAGTTTCAAGCAAACGCGCAATCAGCACCTTCTGCTGGTTACCGCCAGAAAGCCCGCCCACGCTTTTGTTTGCCGAAGGTGTTTTTACGCCTAGTTTTGTGATCGCTTCGGCAGCGCGCTGTGCCGCACGGGCAAAATTCAGAAGACCGCCGGGGCGGGCATCTTTTGCAACAACGCCGATATTCACATTCTCAGAAATCGACATATCAAGGAAAAGCCCAAGCTTTTTGCGATCTTCCGTGAGATAGGCGATACCGGCGTCCAGCGCCTGACGCGGGCTCGCCAAATCGACAACGCGTCCGTTCAGTGTGATGTGTCCGGATTTTTTAACATCAGCACCGAAAATCAGACGGGCCATTTCGGTACGGCCCGATCCGACCAGGCCGGCTACGCCCAAAACTTCACCGCGATAAAGATCGAAGCTGATGCCCTTAACCATGCGATTGTCGGAAAGATTCACGACCTTCAGCACGGGCTCGCCGGAACGATCAACTTCGCTGTGTGCTTTTTTGTAGAAACTGGCAATGTCGCGGCCGACCATCATTGAAATGAGCTTTGGCGCATTGATTTCATCACGTTCAAGTGTGCCGACATAAACACCGTCACGCAGCACCGAACACCGGTCCGATAACGCATAGATTTCTTCCATGCGGTGACTGATATAAATGATGGCAATGCCTTCGGACTTGAGCTGTGCGATGACATCAAACAGTCGTTCGGTCTCACGCGATGATAGTGATGTGGTTGGCTCATCCATCACGATAAGACGCGCATTAGTCGTCAGCGCCCGGGCAATTTCCACCATTTGTCGCTCGCCGAGCGAAAGCTCGCTGACTTTCGTGCGCGAACTGAACTGCACATTGAGCCGGTCGAGAATAGGCTGTGCACGCTCAAGGCTGGCGCGCCGGTTGACAATGCCCGCATTGGAGATTTCACGGCCAAGAAACATGTTCTCGCCAACTGTCAAATTGGGTGCAAGCGACAACTCCTGATAGATCACCGCAACTTCGCCTTTTGCTTCCTGACGCGGAATCCCATTGATCAGAATTGTGCCGCCGGGATCAGCCTTATAGGCGCCGGACAGCACCTTCATCAGGGTTGATTTTCCGGCACCGTTTTCACCCATCAGTGCATGGACTTCTCCTGCACGCACATTGAGATTAACGTCCCGAAGAGCCTTCACTGCGCCAAAAGTCTTGGAAATATTGCGCATTTCCAGAATAGTGGAACCGCTTTGCGGCGCAGATGCATCATGAACGGCTGCAAGCTGGGCGACGGGTTGCATTGGCTTCTCACTCATTCTCATTGTCTGACGAGGCAATTGTGTAACTGATCCCGTATTCATCGAGCATCTTTGCATGACGGTCTGTGAGACCATCATCCGTAATGATGCGGGTGATGTTGGTGGCGGGAATGGCTACTGGCAGCGTATCGATTTCAAACTTGCGGCTGTCAGCGAGCAGGATTACTTCGGTGGCGTTGCGGCTCAGATATGCCGACTGGTGAATCAGTAACGGATTCTGTTCCAGTGCGCCCTTAGGAGAAACACCGAGCGCGCCAACAAAAAACTGCGCTGCGAAGAACGTAGCCTGGCCGGCATCCGGAGAATAAAGAATGCCTGGATCCTTATGGAATTCGCCACCGCCGACCTGCAACTGGCAGGTGCCATTCTCATAAAGGTAAGATGCCAGCGGCATGGATTGCGTAAAAACGAATACGTTGCGGCGCGCGATTTCGCAGCCAAAGGCAAAGCATGTCGATCCGCCATGAACAATGATGCGGCTGCCATCGACAACAAGCCCTGCGGCTTCTCTGGCAATTGCTTTCTTGGCACGGACTGCAAGGTCACGGTTTTCCGAAAAGCGCAGTGAGAAAGTTTCAAAGTCAGTTCCGGCCGCTTCATTGGCCGTCGCGCCGCCATAGACCTTGCGCAGCTTCCCCAGCCGTTGCAGCTTATCGATATCGCGTCTTATTGTTGCTGATGAAACACGCAGCGCATCCTGAAGGTCGCGCACACTCACAAAGGGCCGCCCCTTCAGATAAGTCGTTATCAGATTGTGACGATCAGAATCGTTCACGAGTAGCTCCTCCAGCCTCAGAAAACCACATATTCTGATGTTATGTGATCGATCTGAAACAAAAATCATTCCCGATGAGCGAAGTCGCTCATCCCTCGAGCAGGGATTAGCATAAACTTCATCAGAATTGGAAGTAATTTTTTGAGCAACGGGACTTTAACTGGCTTTATTGCAAATTTCTGACCACTAAAGGGGATGATCTGTTGACGCAATTATACTGCGAGCCCGTCAGCGTAGATTTGCGCAGTGGACATCCCCTTTTGGCTTAGCAATTCTGATAGAGCGATTTTTCTTGGGGGGGATGAAGTCACGCATTTTCGATAGGTTAAGATAGATATTTTCCGTATTTTCGACAACCTTGTAGTCGATCTGAATAAAACATTGAGCATTATCGGCGTTGAAATAATTCCCGCAAAACTGCACTGATCGGCGCGATCATACATACGCTGGCATGCCGGATAGGCGAGTGGCTGTGGCTTCTTGAAATGGACTTCCTTGAAGGCGCCTATATCGTCCATGTCCTATTGGCCGCGGATGGAAACGGAGAGGTGAAATATGATGAAATATGAAGCGCAAAAATTTGTTTGTGATTATAGCTGTCACGATCTCTTCACCAGCTTTTGCGATCAACGTCGATAATTAGGTTGACTACTATGTCGCCATGCTCAAAAGACTATGCATGGACAGCAAACTTTCTGTAGACGTAGCGCTTAAACAGTGGCGCGATACAGCGCGACCAAAGAGGTCAGCGTCAAGCCATTGGCAAAACGACGCGCTGCATCTGGGTGCTGAATACGACAAACTGGTGCAGGTACGCAGGTACGTGGCGGAATAGACCGTCCCAATTATGGGCCAAACCAGAGAGCGATACATTGACTCTATTCTGAGAAGGTTCGGACACCTATTATAGGATCGAGAATATAGACAGCGCACACGGCAAGCAGTTCTACACCTTTTTTGCAGAAGCGTGACCAAGAGAAAACATCTTTGTCTCGTGTTCTCTTAGCAAAAATTTTTCGTCTGTATCAGCCGCAAAGCAAGAAATTGAGAAATCGCTGTCACTGGAGCATCTAAAGCGCACTCCGAGTGTTGATGATGGATAGTGGAAAGTCGATCCTTGTGATGGACTTCAGTTTCTGACCAGTGAAATGGGTCCTTACTCCGCCAGTGAAGAGCAATTCTTGATTGAAGTTACACCTGCTTCGCCGACAAACTGATGCCATTAAGGCCTTCATGGGTTCGGGATTCTTGTGACACTCCAATTTAGAACCACAATCAACCTTATTTCAAATTCAACTGATGGGCATTCCAACGCTGCCTCTGCCCTTGTGCGGTCGCTCATAAAATCCAGATGGCGCTGATGGAGCCGCTTCAATGCATTCGAGCGACAATGCGTGTATTAGCAACGGCACATGGTCGGTTCCTACTGGTTGCGTCGTCCAGAGCAGGTGTGGGGTGTGTTCGCCAAAAGGCGTAATAATGCGAAATCAGAATACTGAATGAGTGGCTTTGACTATGAAGCTCGACAAAATTGACATCAGAATTTCATCCGAAATGCAAAAGAATGGGCGGATAACCAATGTTGAACTTGCCGAACTAGTTAATCTGTCACCTAGCCCGTGTCTGATGAGAGTGAAAAAACTTCAGGCTGAAGGCTTAAATTACGGGATATTCAGTCCAGATTAACGGCTCAAAACTCGGCCAGACGCTGACTGTGTTCACTGAGGTCACACTCAAAAACCACCGCCAGATTGATTTCGCGCGTTTCCTGGCTACGGTGGAGAAGATGGACTCTGTTATCGAGTGCCATCTCGTATCAAGTAGTTATGATTATCTTGTGAAATTTGTTACTGCCGGAATTGTCGAGTATCAGACCATCATGGAGCGCCTGATCGATATAGGTGTAGGTATCGACAAATATTTCAGCTTCGTTGTGCTCAAATCACCGATTGTACAAGCACATCCCCCGCTCGACGTGATGTTCACCAACAAAGCTAAAACATGTTGCGGAAAAGCGAGAAGTTGCGACCATTTTTCGGATTGGATTGTAAATACTTAGCTTCTGGTAAACTCGCGGACAAGTTCAGGGTCCTGTTGCAGCCTCTCGAGGCAGGCTTTTGTAAGGACGAGAACAGACGGCGCGAATATGGACGGCTGGCAGGACTGCCCATCATATTGAGGCTTAGTCGCTCAACCTTTTTGGGGGGGCGGTTGGGGGTGAAATGACACTCTAAGCCGTTGCGGCGTTAGGCCAGAGATATTCGCCGGTCAGTGATATGGGCACCCAGCTCTACGGAGAGATATGCGCCAGAAGTCCAGACGGCACATCAAATCCTTCATTCCGACGCTCTGCAGCTGCACGGCCGAGATGGCGGGTGTTCCATTAGATGGTGATCGCGGTGAGCAGGTTGAGACCGGCGATCCGGTAATGTTGGCCCTCGGCGGTTAGGTCACTGATTTCACCTTGGCGACCGATGCACAGCGCAATTGCGAGATCGTTCTGGCTCGGCTTGATCTTGTTGCTGACCAGTTTGCGCAGATCCTTGGACGTCCCTGCGGGGTTGAACATGTAAAGGCGTTTTGAAACCAAATCGCGGATGTGCAGAACAAAGCGGTATCCAAGCATGCCGTTGCTCCCGAACAAATGGTCGATAAAGCCGGCCATATTGGCATATTGCTCTCCAGCCCGTTAGTCAGCCTCTTTCATCAGCAAGCCAACAACGATGTATGGGGGCTCGCTGAGTGTCGAGGGAATATTCTGTCACGCGAACGGTGCGAACTGATCGTTGACGTGAGTGTACGCCTTTAGGCCGGGTTCGTTTCCATATTTGGCATTGACCATATTGATGGGCTCTACCTGCGGGGCTGATGGAAAAACTGGCCTTCGCTTGATGCGGGCTGACCTATGTCCTGGAAATGGGACGTCGGCAGCTTTGCCTGAGCAGCTCACGATCGCTAGCGGATGGTCCATTGCCTCGCTTTCGACATGCCAGCGGGAGAGGCGGGAGAGCTGCCAGTAATCATGCTTGTTCGTGGCCTTCGCCATTTTACGCAGGCCCATGTTTTAGCCCTTCCGCGAGCAGAACATTAAGCAGGCCAATCTGGTCACCGCATGTAACCCCGGTTCTCGGATAAATGAAGGCTTTGGTGAACCCGACCGCAGTATCGACTTCCAGCAATATGCCGGTGATAGCCCTCGCTTGTCTGAAGCTACCCGGCGGCTATCTAGCCGCCGGGTAGATACCGTTTCAACAGCCCTACAGAATTATGGCGTCAGAAGTCGTTGTTCCGGCTGAAGTTCCCACAGGACAGTATCAGAGGGGCATCCGTCCCTTTCAGAACTGGACTCTGATTTGCGATAAAAACCTGAAGGAGCGCAAAAAGATATGCAATGTTACTTAGGTAATCGAAGACCAGGCTGGGCTGACTGTTTTCAGCTGGTCGTTGACTGCAACCGAAAAAGGAAAACTATACTTTCTATTGCGGGCTCCTCCGCTTGTCCCGCAAAATGGTTAGCTGACGTTGATTTTCGATGGTCGCCGCGATCCGGTTCATGTCGCGCTCTAAGGCTGCAGCAAAACTGTTTGCATTGGAATGGTTCCTGTCGGCCCAATCCTGCGCGATCAGATAAGCAGGGCAACGAGCCCGCAAATCTCATCCCCACTACCACAGGTGAAACAATATCCGTAACCACATCGCTTGCAGGCCTTGAAAATGCTCTGGCTGCGATAAGGTGACGTGAGGCAAGTTTGAGCCAGCAATCCATTCACGACAGGATTGCTATTTGTCGGAGGAATTTGTTTCGTGGTCTTCCAGCTCCCACCAATACAACAGGTTTTTGGTAGCCCTGTGATGGACCAAAAATTTGCAGCCCTTTGCTCACGGATACACTATTTCTATGGCGCGCCAAGCCGGTTTTGGCGCTTGTTCCGAAGTGTTTCCTATTCTTGGTCAGCTTCTGACAAACAGCTTGAGATATGAGGCAGTCAGCGAATGGAACCACTTGCGAAGGCGCAATGATCAGAGGCGCTCCTCTGCCAACCGCATGTGCAAATGTGCCAGGAACTCTACCGCAGGGGAGCCAGATTGGCTAATACGTTCGGCGGATTCCCATAAACGGTGATCATCTTGATAATGGTGCGTGGTTCAATCTGCTTGAAAGGATATTGCCATGCGCCGCCACGAATTGAGGGACAAGAATGGGCTATCATTGCACCTCTTTTGCCAAACAACAGCCGTGGAATTGAACGTGTCAACGACTGCCGGGTGGTCAACGGCATTCTGTGGCGCTTCAGGACTGGTTGCTCTTTGGGGGGATGTGCCGGAGCGTTATGGTCCATGCACAACGCTTTACAATCGGTTCTCCCGCTGACGCAAGGGGGTGTCTGGGATCGACAGTTCTTGTGTTAGCGTTCACCAGCATGGTGCCAATGCTAAAAAGGGGGCTCTGCCGATCTTTGCACGAAACGGTTCTTCAACCGTATCAAAGCAGATAAGAGGCATCGCGACACGGATATGACCAACGCGCGGATAATTACCTCGCTGCCCGCCAGCTTGCAGCAACGAGGATATGGATCGTATCAGATAATACCGTGGCCTAAGACAGTGGCTTGAACGCTCAGCAGAAGACGCGCTCTAAACGTACGACAGACAAAAATTATGTTAATCCTGTTGATCTCGATCTTCTGGATCAGAACTTTACCTGTGATGGACTGGATCAGAAATGGGTGTTGATACTAGTTACATATGGACCAGAGAAGGCCGAGTGTATCCAGCAATCCTTGTTGGATCTTCATTCACGTCGCCTCTCCGGCCGGGGAGCGCGAGGTTGGAAGAACAAAGATCTAGTAATAAGTGCTTTGAAGAAAGCATTGCTATCTGGCCACCAAACCCGGACTGGTACAATATGCGGACAGGGAAAGCCCTCCGGCTTAAACAGCTCCGGTGACAGTATTCCGTCACGGAGCAGGTGGGCTTTAATGTGAATTGGTAAGGCTATTGCACTGAAACGGAAGAGAATAGTTTGGGCTTTTGCTCGACATTTTTGAGTTTCTGGCGCATTCATCAGGATGGCTATGGCGCTGCAATCAGCACAAAATTCGACAATTATTCATAATTGGGTCAACCAAAAATATACATCATAAAGTGACGTGAAATTTTTGTGGAAATAAAAGAAATTTTATTTCCCACCTAGAATTATTTATTTTCGCCTTTTAATAAGGTTAAAATTGGGTCGAATACTTGGAGGCGTCCTTATGCAGCAGTTTATGAAGAGTGCTATTTTTGTATCGATATTAGGTTTCTTTGCCTCCCCTGCTTTTGCCAACGAAGCTGTTTTCTACAGCGGAAGTCATAACTGCAATGGTAAGCTCAGTCTCGATGACTGGCGTTTTTCATCCGATAAAGCGCGTGCCGAGATTGCCTATCGTCGCGAAAACAGCAGCTCATTCAGTATTCTTGAATTGACTAGGCAATCAGCGGACAACAAAAACATTATTTATGCAGATCGCAATGGTCGCCCCTTGCTGGCCGTTCGCATTGAAACCAGCGGTGATAAACTGACTGGTTTATGGCTAAATCGCAGAGGTCAGCCACAAGAAGATTGCGAACCGTTCCAGCTTGCACGGTCAAAGAGCGTAAAAATCCGCATGGACGATCTTTTTGTCCTGCTGGAAACGCCAGAACCAACCGTTGAACAGGCGCTTCTTGCCGCAAATGAGCAGAAGAAACTGCCTCCTATTAATCTGCTTCCAGAGCTTGATCAGCAGAATTATCGTCAGAAATATCGTGATCTAGCCCCGAAATTCTGGGAGCGTTTTTATGAATCTGAAACAGCGCGACTGACGAAAGCGCCAATTGGTTCGGCATCCGAACGCAAGCAACTTGTCACGGAATTACGCGCAGCAACTGCATTGGATCTGACATCAGCCGAGAGCTTGGATGACGATTATGCAGGCCGCGGTGCCGCACTTAATTTCTTGCGTATAACAGCGGATCGCCTCGCAGAGACTGAACAGCCTTTGCCTCCCATTTCTTTCGACAAATTCTGCAAAAGACTAGAGGCTTTCAATTACATCGATACTGGCAAACTGGAATTGGTAGTGGGCCTTCCTGTCGAATATTGGGATCGCAGCTTCGCTGAAGCCTTGATCTCCGAAGTACAGAAGTGTCCGCAAGGAAAAAGCGTCGTACGTACCTTGACGCAAGACTATCCGGAGATCGAGGTTCGGCAAAAGGCTGCAGCGTGGTTACGAGAGCAACGCAAGCGACTTCTTGAACTTCCGTTATCACTGGCCACATTTCGCGAAACTAATGGCCTGAACCTTTCACGTGAAGAACTTCGCCAGCATGATGTCTCGTCAAAGGCTTATGATCGTTTTATCGGCTCTTCGCTAGAATCGCGGCGCTCGGAGATGGAACAGTTGGCGCGCACCGAGATTGAGCAATCTTTTCAAAAAGCAACGCCACAAAGCTTGCCATTGAGCGAAGCACGTTCGCGCTGTGACGAACTTGTTGGGCAGCAATGGGTAAATGATGCCATTTCACGTCTCTACAATGCCTGTAGAACAGCAGCAGACGAATATCGCGATCGTTCTGTTCAGCAAATACTACAGTCGCAAGTCGATAAGATCATGGCTTCGCCTAGAAACCTTGATGGTCTTCAAGCGAATAATTGGTATCAGATTGACACAAAGAATCTGGACGGAGTATCTCCTTCCCGCGTCATCCTGTCTGAAATAGACCAGAAACTCGCCCATGCACGGGAAGAAGCAGTCTCTTCTGCGGCAATTGAAGTCAAGACGGCTTTCGCATCGGCTGATCCATTAGCAGATACGTCAGGTGCGCTGATTGGAAAATGCGATAATCTACCCGTGTTTGCTGCGGACAATCTTCGCCCGCTTATCGATGCTTGCAGAATTGGCGGTCAAGCCTTTAACCTCCGCCGCAAAGAAGCACTTTGTGACAAAGCGATTGCAGATTCTGACGTCAGCGAAAAGATGGCTTCGGCATCAATCAAGCCGACCGCTTCGTCGCCAGCGACTATCTCCGTTCGCAACCTTATTTGTGGCGGCGCAAGACAAAACATTACGGTCAAATTCCCTACGACAGGAATGTTATGGTGGGGCAAGCAGCACATCGAACTTCAATTCCCAAGACCATTGAATGAACAAAATGACCGTACTATTCGTGGTGTTGTTGAGCCTGTCGAAGGAAGCGATACCGACTGGACATTAACGGAAATAGGAGAAGGTGGTGGTGCATTGCCAATGCCGCAGGAGAGGCTTCTGTCCTGCATAGCGCAACAGGGATTTTGCTTTTAGAGCGCGTTTCGATCTGATTTGATCAGATCGCGCTTATTAGTATATGCGACACGTATTTTTCCGAAAACTGGCCCACATTTTTCGCGATGCGCTTGAGGCAAACAATAGGAACATAAACAAATGGAATGGCTATTCTTTATTATATTGATACTTGCAATCATATGGGCAATTCTAAGCTATAATCATCTGTGGCGCCTGGCAGAAGCTATCCGGTCACGACGCGCGAATATACAAGTCGCCACAAAAAAGCGCGCGGATCTCGCTCAGCGTTTAGTTGAGATCGCCCAGAATTATGGTGCCCATGAAAAACTCTCGCAGCTTAAAATATCTGAAGATATGAGCACAATGAGCGGCCTTGCTTCCGCCAATCAGAAGGCTGACCTGATGGTCAATCAGGTCAGCTCTCTCGCAATGGCATTTCCTGAATTGAAAGCCAATGAAACCTTTCAACATCTGATGAGTCAGATCGCTGATATTGAGAGCGAGATCATGGATCGTCGTGAGAACTACAATGTTTCGGTCGAAACCTATAATGCGAATCGCGCAGCATTTCCCCGTATTCTGGTTGCACAGGCACTGCGCTTTGAAGCCGCCCCTTATTATGAAGTCTTGGGGGATGGATTAGATACGCTCGCCGAATTCAAGACCGGAGATACAAGCCATATAGCTGACCTTTTGCGGCGTGCAGGTGATCGTGCGCAGGAAGTTGGCAAGCAAGCGGGACAACGCATGAATGAGCAGCGCAAACGGTTTGATGATAAATAGAGATCTTTTGGTTATATGCTGTGCGGTTACACTATCGGTAGCATGCGCCGTCCGCGAGCATTGCCACAAGAGACGAGACAACAGTTAGTGATGGTTTACGGTTTTGTCGTATGGGGCTTGGGTTGCGCTTGTTTCCGGGATTATGGACCAACCTGGTTTCTGGTGGCGCGAAAGTAATTGGCAAAGCAGCTCAGATCGCCGTTGAAGCAGCGGGAACTGTTATTGGCGGGGCTGGGCAAGGTGCACGAAAGCTCGCTGCTGGGGTGATATCCGTTGCGGGTTCGGTAGCAGGGGGCAATTCCAGTTGGGGAGCGAAATGAAACTCTAAGCTGGGCGAAGCAAAATCAAGCCAGTGGTTTGCGGAAATAGACAACTCGATCTGTTTCAAGGAAGCCTTTGCCATGATCTTCCGCTTTGCGGCATCGGAGGAGCGCAGCTTGCCCGTGATCATTACGCGTTGGGCTACGTCCTGTCGTTTAAGTAGCTTGCTATCAGCCGCAACGCGGCCCCTTTGTCCCTGCGACTTTGAGGGAAAGCATCCAGAATATAACCATTTGCGTCAATGGCTCGCCATAATCAGTATTTCTGGCCTTTGATGGAAACAACCATTTCATCAAGGTGCCATTTATCGGAAAAGTTTCCACGTGAGCGCCGCCGTAACCTGCGTGCGAATTCAAGTCCGAACTTTACCGCCCATTCCGAGACGGTCTGAAATGAAACGTTAATGCCACGTTAGGCCAGAAGGTTCTCGACATGACGCAAACTAAGCGGAAACCGATAATAAAGCCAAACCGCATGGGCAACGATCTCGGCTGGAAAGCGGTGGCGTTTGAAATGGGAAGGTAGCGCATCGGTCATACCGCCAAATACCACCACAATTTCAACCAAGTTTTAAGGCGACGCTATCCGATTTACACCAAGCGCGTTTGATTGGAGCGTCGTAGCGCTCGATTACCCCAGCCTGATTTGATTACGCCGATCTTGGATCAGCAAATCACAAGTTCGTAGTGGTTAGAGTAAGTTGGCTATTGACTATATCGGCAATTTTTATTGCTCGTTCGCTATTCGCAGCTAAGCGGCTCATGATACGCCGGAGCGCTACATAGTCTGCAAGATCGAGTGGCTCAAAAAGGGCATCATTTACCGGACGCTGAAACCCGGCGAGTTTGGCAAGACATGCCTGGCCCTTAGGTGTAACGTGAAGCACCACCCGCCGCTTGTCGGTGGGATTTTGTTTCTTTTCAATCAGTCCGGCTCCAACGAGGTTATTGACTTCGATCGTGACAAAGGCTCCCGAGTAGCGCAGATGCTGCGCAATTTGATTGATCCCCGTATGCCCCCTGCCGCTCAAGCGGTCCAGAACGATGAGGACCATATATTGGGACGGCGACAACCCGATATAGCTTGCAAAGCGTGATCTCATCACCTCAAGCGTCTGCGAAAAGGCGAAGATGTCGCCGAGAAGATCGCGAAACGCGGCGTCAGTGCCGTCCACCAGCAATTCAGTTCGTCCGATCGTGACCGCAGCGCAGCTATCCCTTGTCCTCATACTCTCTCCTTTGCTTATTCTACAGATAGCATGCTTGACGGCTGTTAAAAATAACTTTATTATAAAGCTAAATTACAAAGATAATAATGGGAACGAACATGGCTGATCAGCGTCGTTTGCGCAATGCTCTGGGAGAATTTGCCACCGGAGTCGTTATCGTTACGGCAACGGGTGAGGGTGACGAGCCGGTCGCAATGACGATGAATTCTTTCAGCGCAGTCTCGCTTGATCCACCGCTCGTGCTCTTCAGTATTGCACGTAATGCAAACAGCCTGGCTGGGTTTCGCGCCAGTACCCACCTCGCTATCAACGTTCTGTCCGCCGACCAGGAGCCGCTTTCTAACAAATTCGCCCGTCCTTTGACCGATAAGTGGGCGGGTGTCGCGGTCGAGTACGGGTCGGGCGACGTGCCGCTGCTCAAGGGGTCTGTTGCCCATTTTGAGTGCGTTCCCCATTTTGAGTTTGATGGCGGCGATCACATTATTTTCGTTGTGAAGGTAGAGCGGTTCTCGGTTCGCGGCGGTGCCCCGGATCCACTTTTGTTTTATCGCGGCAGATATCGTCGTGTGCGTAACGACTGGGAGATGGAGGCCGAATGGCCTCTCGCTCTGCACTATTAATCAACAATGAGAGGAACTGAACAATGACAAGGTCTGGACAACAGCACCTCGACAGTCTGCATGATGGGCGAGAGCTGTTCATTGATGGAAAACGCGTCGAAAATGTCACCACCCATCCGTCATTCAGCAACGTGGCAGCTTCAGTGGGCAAGATGTTCGATTTTGCGAACAGCCCTGCCAATCGGGATCTGATGACGTTTGAAACGCCTGAAGGCAAGCGCGCAAACCGCATCTGGGAGCTGCCGGGTAACTATGAGGCGCTGAAGAAGCGCCGCGCGGGCCTCGAAGCTTGGACCAATCTCCATGGCGGCTTCATGGGCCGTGCGCCAGACCATGTCGCGTCCTGCATTGCGGGCATGTTCATGGGTGTTGACCTCTTCGAGGCGTATAACTCCAAATTTGCCGGTAATCTTGCCGACTATTATCGCTACGCCCGCGACAACGATCTTTATCTGACCTATGTCATCATCAATCCGCAGGCCGATCGTTCGAAGTCGGCTGCCGAGCAGGCCGATCCTTTCCTTACCGCAGGCATCGTTGATCGAGATGCCGAGGGCATCACCATCCGTGGTGCAAAGATGCTGGCGACCGGCGGTGTTGTGGCAAACGAAGTTTTTGTTACGTGTATACAGCCGTTGCGCGAAGGCGACGAGAATTACGCAGTGTCATTTGCGATCCCGATGAATGCCAAGGGCCTCAAGATGCTCTCGCGCAAGTCTTATGAGGCGGCTTCGACCTCGGTCTTCGACAATCCACTCGCCAGCCGTTTCGACGAGAATGACGCTGTTCTCTATTTCGATGACGTTAAGGTTCCATGGGATCGAGTATTTGTTGATGGCGATATCGCCATGTGCCAGAAACAGTTCCATGCCACACCTGCGCACGTCTACCAGAACTATCAGGCGATGATCCGTTTGGCGGTTAAAATGCGTTTCCTGATCGGCCTGGCACGCCGTGCTGCTGATACTAATGGTGTTACCCAGTTTCCGCAGGTGCGCGAAACCTTAGGCCAGCTTGCAGCGGAAGCTGGCATGGTTGATGCGCTTGTTTCCGCCATGGAGGCAGATGGCCGACAGGTCGGGCCTTATTACATTCCCAATGCAAGCCATCTCTACACGGCCCAGGTCCTCACCCAGCAGCTCTACCCGAAGGTGCTCAACACGATCCGTGAGCTGGCAGGCGGCGGCATGATTATGCTCCCGTCTTCGGTCGCGGATTTTTCCAACCCGGAACTGGCAACGCTGATCGGCAAGACCCAGCAATCTCCGGCTGCGTCTTCTCTTGATCGCGTCAAGTTCTACAAGCTTGCTTGGGATGCTGTCGGTTCCGAATTTGGATCGCGCCACCATCAGTATGAAATGTTCTACGCGGGGGCTACCTTCGTGACCAAGGGCCATGCTTTCCGCACCTATGATTGGGATCGCGCCAGCGGTCTTGTCCAGAACATGCTCGACAGCTACTCGCTTGAAGATAGTCTCAAGGCGCTTGACGCCGATAAAGCAGCCTGAACAGGAGGGCGTTTCATGCCAGTCAACAAAAAGCACGACGAATTCTACACGCTCGACATGAACAGCGGATGGGAAGTTCCAGCCGGATATCCGTCAGGCATCCAGCAGAAGATCATATCCGGCGCCCTTGACGAGGAAAACCGTCGCGGCACTCGCACACGCCTGCTTCGCTTCGATCCGGGTGTTTTCACCACCGCGCCGTTCGAGCACGAATACTGGGAAGAAGTTTACCTCGTATCCGGTGACCTGACAGTCGGTAACGACGCAGATGGTAATGGCGGTACTGCGTTCCCGCCCAATACCTATGCCTGTCGGCCACCGCATGCGCCACATGGCCCGTTCAAGTCTGAAGGCGGTTGCGTGCTTCTGGAAATTCACTATTTTGATCCGGTTTGATTAGAAAAAAGGGGACTCGACCTTGGCGTTGTTTGAAACCTTGAACAACCGTGTTGCCGCGCTTGAAAACGGCAGCACGACTGCGGTAAAAATGGTCGAGGAGGCGCTTGAGCGCATCCACGATCCGCAAGGCGAGGGATCTCGCGCCTTCGTCAAGGTTCATTCGGAGCAAGCGCTTGCTGCCGCCGCTGCCTATGACGGATTGCGGGCCGCTGGTGCCGCGCCATCTCCTTATGCGGGAATTCCAATCTCCGTGAAGGATCTTTTTGATCTACGGGGCGATACGACGACAGCAGGCTCAAAAGCGCTGACCGATGGCCCGCCTGCTATAGCCGACGCAGCCGCGATTGCGCAACTCAAGCGTGCGGGCCTGGTTGTTGTCGGTCGCACGAACATGACGGAGTTCGCCTTTTCGGGACTTGGTCTCAACCCTCATTATGGCACCCCGTCCAATCCATGGGACCGGGCGACCGGGCGAATCCCTGGTGGATCTTCATCTGGAGCAGGCATTTCCGTTTCAGACGGCATGGCAGCCGTCGGTATCGGATCGGATACGGGCGGCTCATGTCGCATTCCGGCTGCGCTCTGTGGTTTGGTCGGATACAAGCCGACGGCTGCTTCGGTGTCTCTTGAGGGCACCGTGCCACTTTCCACCACACTGGATTCGATCGGGTCCGTGGCGCCGAGCGTCGATTGTTGCCGCATTATCCATGAGATCATGAGCGGATCGGTCGCCGATCCGGACATGAAATCGGTTAACGGCATGCAGATCGGTGTTCCGCAGACCGTTGCGCTTGAGGGGATGGACGATTATGTCGCTGAGCTCTTTGAGCGCACTCTCAAGAGGCTCGAAGGCGCTGGTGCCCGAATTACCTACCTGCCGTTATCCGAGTTCGGTGAGATCGCTGGCATCAATTCAAAGGGCGGGTTCGCCGCCTCTGAGGCTTATGCCTGGCATGCGAAGCTGATAGCCGAGAAAAACGCAAAGTATGATCCGCGCGTGCTGACGCGAATTTTGCGGGGCAGGGAACAAAGTGCAGCCGACTATATCGAACTCGTTCGAGCACGGAGCGATCTGATCCGCCGTGCTACCCTCGCGATCAGCCGGTTTGACGTGATCGCTATGCCGACCGTGCCCACCGTCGCTCCCTCAATCGCTTCACTTGAGGAAGATGACGCCCTCTTTACCAAGGTCAATCTCGCGATGTTGCGCAATCCGACGCTTATCAACATGATCGATGGATGCTCGATTTCGCTTCCCATGCACCAACCGGGTGAAGCACCGGCCGGTTTGATGTTGTCTATGGCAGGCGGACATGACGCAAAACTATTCGACTGGGCGAAGGCAGTCGAAAAAAAGCTCGGATCAGACTAAAGCATGTATCCCAAAAGTGGAAACCAGTTTTGGGATACATGCGTAAAAACAAAACTTAAAGCGTGCGTTCTGAATACGATAAAATGCGACACGCTTTAGATCTGGTGTATTATATTATCTCTGAAAGCCAGGATATGGGCGCGGACGGCCCGTTCGGATGCATCCGGGTCGTTGCGCCTTATCCCGTCGATAATTTCCGCATGCTGTTCGCAAACGCGCGCGTGTTGCTCGCCTGCTTTGAGCGAAATGAACCACATCCGCAACGAACGATCATGGAGATTGCGAAGGATTTCCGAAAGTGACTTGTTGCGTGTCGTGCCAGAAAGAAGAGCGTGGAATTCGCGGTCGAGGTTCATCATCTCTTCGATTTCACGTCTTTTTGAGGCGCTCCACATCGCGTCCAGATTGGATGCGAACCTGGAGATGTCGTGGGCATCGGCGACAGCGGCTGCCCGGCGAGCACAATGCGCCTCGTTGATGAGACGTATTTCGATGATGTCTCTGATTTCGTCCAGGCTTACAGGTTTTACGATAATGCCCTTGCGCGGCATGACGTCGATAAGCCCGTCGGTTACAAGGAGAGCAATAGCCTGATGCACCGGGGTTCGGCCTATCTCGAGGTCGGCGCTCAGATCGGCTTCGCTCAAAACCTCACCGGGTTTCAACCGGCAGGTGATTATGAGTTGCTTGATAGCTTCGTATGCCTGATCGCGAAGGGATGGTGCTCGCTCAAGCGATCTTCGTCGCTTTGAAGCGGCCTCCAGATCAGAATTGCTCTTTTCTGCACCCATAAATTCCTACCCGCGATCACCATCGCATATCCATCTTGTGATGAGACCGCTTCATTTACCATCGAACAAACGCCAACAAGAGCGCTAATAGGCTATCCATAGGCGTTGGAAGCACGTGAATGCAACGCCTATGGTTCAAATCGTATCTCTATCCGCGCACGGGCAGGACGTTGACGTCATAACCAATCGAGATCGAACGGTTGAGGACGGGATCAACAAGTTTTGCCTCGAATCGCTTTGCCGAACGTATGCCGCCGATCGCAGGCATCGTTCCGCCGAACATGGCTGTACCATCCGGCAACTTGTTGCCATCGGTATAACGACGGATCAGTTCTTCTGGTGGAAGAAGGCTGGATACGCTTCCTTCCTGATAAAGGACTTTCTTGCCGTCGATCAAAGCATGACTGCGCAGCACAAGGCTATCCCAGTGATCGGCGACTTCCTCGTAAGGCCAGACCTCAGAGCTGACCGGCTTGTCACACATCTGCTTCGATAGTGTGATGCCAACGGTTTCCGCCTTGCGGTCTGTGTGGTCGGAACCGACGCCGACATAGAGTTTGCCGTTGGCCGCGATGAGAAATGCTTCGGCTTCTCCCGAACCATCTGGCCCCGCATCTTCAATCTCTGTTTCTTGATTCAGGCGGCTGGCTGCAACCCTGTAGAAAGTTGGAGTTTCAGCGGGGCGCGCAACACCAAGCGCTTCAAGTTCCTGGATGTGGTGTTCCATCGCTTCCCGATCACGGCCTGCCCAGCCGGCAATTACCATCTCCGAAACGCCTACGGTAAGTGCCGATTCACCGTTCTTGGTGACCAGTCGCAGTTCAAGTTTCTTCATTCCAAATCTCCTACGCGGCTCTTATCCAGCCGATCTCAGGTGCCCAGAAACGCGAATGGCGCATTTATAGGCGATTATTGATAAGCTTAAAAAACGACACAGTGAAACATCACTGTAATTTTATGTTGCATAAATGTACTGTTTCAGCAATGATCATCGTTAATAAAAAGAGCGAGCAGACGCAGTGAGCGTTGAAGCCGTCAAGGCGCAATCCGACAGAGGGGTCGTCATGTCATTACTGTCAAAAAAATTCACGGCATTTGCCGTCATTTCCGCTTTATCGTTCGGACTGGCAATCCCCGCCAGCTCGGCCGAAAAACCCGCAGCACTCGGTGTGGGCGTGTTCAGCTTTACTTCCGGTGCGACGGCTGCATACGGCGTCCCCGGACGCAATGCGGCTGAACTGATGATCGAAATGATCAATGCCGATGGCGGCATTGGGGGGGTGCCGCTCAAGGCAAACTATGTCGACGAGGGACAGGGCACTGAAGGCGTTATTACGGAGTTCCGCAAACTCGCAGGCGATCAAGCGAACGGTGCGATGATTGCCGCTCTTTCAAGCGGCAACTGCATGGCTCTCGCGCCAGTTGTCGATGAGTTGAAGATCCCGACCGTCGGCTGGAATTGCGATACGCACCAGCTTTTCCTGAAAGCACCGCACCCCTATTACTTCCGACCGAACGGCAATACCGTTCCAGAATTTCTGGCCTACGCATTTTATATGCTGTCGCTCAAACCCGACGTGAAGACAGTTGCCATCATCAATCCCGATTACGCGTTCGGTCATGATGCCGCCAATATCTTCAAGGCTGCGCTGAAAACTTTCAAGCCAGACGTCGAAGTCGTCGCGGAACTGTTTCCCAAGCTGGGGTCTGCAACGTTCCAGACCGAGATTTCCCGTCTTACCGCCGCACGACCCGACGTGATCTTCTCCAATTTGTGGGGCGGAGATCTTGAAAACTTTATTCGTCAGGCCTCACCGCGTGGCCTGTTCCGTTCCAGCCAGATGATCTTCGCACTGGGTGAATCCTCGCTCCAGAACGTAAATATGCCCGAAGGTGTCATCGTAGGCGTTCTCGGTGACGGCTGGTGGCTTTCGCCTGATGCGACTGCTAACCCGGAAATGAAAAAATTCGCTGACGCTTACCATGCAAAATTCGGCAGCTATCCGGTTTTTCCGGCAATGAAAATGGCCAACAGCTTCGTCTATATGAAACAGGCTTACGAGACCGCCATGCGCAAGAACGGCGGAAGCTGGCCGAACCGCGAGGAAGTCGCCTCCGCCATGCGCGGTAGCGTGGTCAAGACCTTTACGGGAACCACGACTACACGTGAAGACAATGATGGTATCGTGGACCAGATTGTCGGCACCACCGTCAAGTCTGCGGACTACAAGTTTCCGATCCTGGGCAACATGGCCCGCTATGACGGCAAGGCGCTGATGCCGCCCGTCGGGCAGGATCCCATCGCCTGGATTTCCACCCTCCCTAAAGATTTGGCCACCTCGCAACCGAAGCCAGGTTCCTACAAGTAATCACCGTCCGAACCAGGTCGCGGGGAAAGAGCTCCCGCGCATCCGGTGAAGCAGGAACTGTCGCCAAGGCAGGCCGGAGTATTCCTATGTTTACGATCGCAATTCCGTTGCTGATTGATGCGCTTGCCAATGCCGCATTGATCTTTTTTGTCGCCGTGGGATTGACGCTGGTGTTCAGCGTCCTTCGCATCCTCAATGTCGCTCATGGAAGCTTTTATTCCATCGGCGCCTATACCGCTGCCTCTACCGGCATCTGGATCGTGGGGGCCGGGTTGCCGGGATGGCTGACCTTTCCTTCACTCATTCTCAGCGCGGCCCTCATCGCTGCGTTGTTCGGACCGTTGATGGAAAAGGCGCTGGTCCGTTGGACCTACGGAAAGTCCGAGGCCATTCAGATACTCGTCACTTTCGGTCTCTTCCTCATTCTGGAAGACCTGCAACGCATCGTTTTCGGTGTTAATTCGCTCTATGAGGACACCCCGATGCAGCTTCTTGGAAGTGTCGAGCTGGGTGGCGTCGTCTACCTGAACTATCAACTGCTGCTCATCGCTCTCTCGGTCCTGACGATCATCGGCCTGAAGCTATTGGTAGGTCACACAAGGATCGGGCGCCTTATTGCAGCCGTCGTTGCCGACCGAGAAATTTCCCAGGCGATGGGCATCAATACCGACCGCGTCTTCATGCTTGCCTTTTCGCTTGGTATTTTTCTGGCTGCATTGGGTGGAGCTTTTGCGACGCCGACTTCGGGCGTGAACCCAGGGATTGGCGCCGACACAATGGTTCTTGCCTTTGCTGTTGCCGCAATTGGCGGCCTCGGCCGCATCGAGGGCGCCGCAGTGGCGGCCATTATCGTCGCATTCGCCAGGGTTCTTGCCGTCTATTATGCGCCGGCGCTTGATTCCGTCGCCCCCTATATCGTCATGCTCGTCGTGCTGCTGGTTCGACCTTATGGTCTCTTCGGCTCCGTTTCGACCAGGAGAATATGATCGTGAACAAAACTATCCTCGCTCTGGGGGCGCTCGCCCTTATTGCCATTGTCGGCATTGCCGCGCCGTGGTTGCAGTTCATCCTTACACTGGCCGTTGCAAAAGGCTTTGCAGCCGTGGGCGTCGCAATCCTCTTGCGCGCAGGCCTGATTTCCATCGGCCACGCGATGTTTTTCGCGATAGGTGCCTATGCCGTGGCCTTTATGGCCCGAGACGCAGGCGTCACCGATTTCGCCGTGTTGATCCTGGTCGCGACCGTTGTGTCGGGAGCCGCCGGTGTAATCGTCGGGGCATTTATGGTCCGCTACCGCGCCATCTTCTTTGCGATGCTCAATCTTGCCGTCTCGATGGTTTTGTTCTCGCTTCTCTCCAAGCTTTACGGCTTCACGGGCGGCACTGACGGTCTGCGCGTGGTCAGCCCATCTTTTTTCGGAATGCGCCCGGATGAAGGGACGATCGACCTCATCGTGTTTCTCGCCACCTTGGCAGGCGTGATGGTGATCGGTCTGCTGGTACAAGCCTATCTGCGCAGCCCGCTGGGACATGCCCTTTCCGCGGTGCATACCAATGAAGTGCGTCTTGAATATCTGAGTGTGCCTGTCGGCGGTGTGCTGCTGGTCGCCTACACGATTTCCGCCGCACTGGCAGGCTTCGGCGGTGCGATCGCTGCACTTACCATTGGTCACGTCCTTCCCGAAATGGCCTTCTGGACAGATTCCGGGCACCTTGTTCTGGTTGCGGTGCTGGGCGGGATAGGTGGAGTTGCTGGTCCCTTTATCGGGGCCATCTTCCTCGAACTCGTTCACACCGTCTCTGCCGGTTACACGGATGCATGGAGCATGATCATTGGCATTGCACTTTTGATCGTGATCTTCTTCCTTCCAAGTGGCCTCTATGGCCTTATCGACCGCAGAAGTAAGGAGTCTGTCGTATGAGCGCACCGCTTCTTCGAGCCGAGAACCTTCAGGTCGCATTTGATGGCGTCAAGGCTGCCGATGGCGTGAACCTCGACATCAACGAGGGTGAGTTTGTTGCGATTATCGGCCCCAATGGCGCAGGCAAGACCACATTCCTAAACCTGTGTACAGGTTATATTCGCCCCGTGGGGGGAGATGTCTACCTGGACGGCAAGGCCATCACCCGGTTGAGCCCCCGTGCTATCGCGCGACGTGGAATTGCGCGCGCCTTCCAGATTCCTCAGCTCTTTACCGACCAGCGCGTGATCGACAATATCATGCTGGCGATCGCAGCCCGGTCGGGTCTGTGGAGCGCGCTGCGGCCACTCGACCGAGCGGATTGGCGAAATGAAGCAATGCAATTGCTGGAAATGTTCAATCTTGCCGGATGTGCAAACAATACCGCGCTGACACTGCCGGAAGGTCGCAGAAAGCTGATCGACATTGCGGTCGCCATGGCACTCAAGCCGAGGCTGGTTCTTCTGGACGAGCCGACAAGTGGCGTCAGCGCCATTGAGCGTTTCGCTCTGATGGAAATACTCATGAATGCGCTTCGCGAGGCGAAAGTGACTGCCCTTTTCGTTGAGCACGACATGGATGTCGTCGAGCGATACGCCGACAGGGTCGTGGTCTGGAATCGAGGGCATGTGATGGCAGAAGGCACGCCGCAAGAGGTGCTTAACAATCCGGAAGTCATTGAAAACGTGGTAGGAGTGGCCTGATGCTTAGCCTTTCATCCGTCAACGTCGAAATAGCGGGCATCCAGATCCTCCGCGACATATCGTTAGAACTCAAGTCTGGTGCCACGACTGTCCTGATAGGCCGCAACGGTGCTGGAAAAACGACGCTTTTGCGTTCCATTATGGGTCTTTTGCCGATCAAGGCGGGAAAGGTCTCGCTTGGCGATGACCACATCTCGGATGAGCCTGCCTTCGCGCGCGC
Organism: Rhizobiaceae bacterium; assembly: GCA_032057925.1. Lineage (GTDB taxonomy): Bacteria > Pseudomonadota > Alphaproteobacteria > Rhizobiales > Rhizobiaceae > Brucella. The sequence goes on along the minus strand of DAMCEK010000004.1, from coordinate 293,107 downwards.
TGCTCAAGGTATCGGTTATGCGCCTGAGGACCGTCGGCTCATTCCGGAATTCACGGTCGAGGAAAATATTGTTCTTCCGGCGCTGGCGCTGAAGATGAAGCCCGCAGAAACGCAGCGGCGCCTCGAAGAAGTCTACGCCTTCCTTCCAGAACTCAAGACGATGCGTAAGCGTCCGGGCGGCGGCGTGTCGGGTGGACAGGGTAAGATGGTCGCTCTCGGCCGCGCGCTGATGGTAGCAGACAAACTCCTGATGCTTGATGAACCGTTTCAAGGGCTGGCTCCCGCGCTTGCGCTCGAATATGCGTGTACGCTTAATTGCCTTCGGCAGCAGAAGCCGGGGCTGGCACTGTTTATCACCGAATCCAGCCCCAAACTCCTCAGTGGCGTTACTGATGTGATGCTAAGGATTGAACGTGGTGCAGTGGCAGTGATCGGAGAGGAAAGGTAGCACAAGCCGATGGGACCGTCAGCAAGCCGTGAAGTGTAGAAAAACCAAGGAGAATTTAGAAAGGGAACAATGCGTGTTTTTCAAGATTACTACGATTAGCGCCGGCTTAAACCTTGGTTGATATGTGGTTCGTATATGGCAGGCATGACCGATACGCTTCCTTTTCGTGACAAATGTCACCGTTTTCCAGCTGAGATCATCGCGCATGGGGTCTGGTGTGAGGTCGCCTTGTCGGTCGCAGTATGAAAAACTGTAGAGTCTGGCCTACATCAAACGCGATAAAGTAAGGCGACACCACTCATTGACCATCGGTATATCCGACCGAGCGAAGTTTCCAGTGAAAACCAACACTCCAAGCGCACAGCAAGATCATCTGGCATCAATCTGACAAGGAACGCGGTGCTTTATGCCTGCACGCTGGAGATTCAAGAAAGTTTCTATCTACCTCGTTTAAAACCACGAAATCCGCCTGCCCCTCAACCATAAAACCAATTACTACTCTTGTGACAGAAGTTAAATAAAATGAATCTACTTGCCCCACGGAAATAGGATATAGAAAATGGCGGCAGGTTCGATGATGGGGATTTCTCAAAAAAGAGAGCTATAATCTCTTGCAATATGGATCGATTCTCCGTATGTGACGCCCTGTCGGAGCCGCTGAGGCTGAAATCCGGCAATGGTACGCGGTCGTAGCTCAGTTGGTTAGAGCGCAGGATTGTGGCTCCTGAGGTCGTTGGTTCAACTCCAACCGACCGTACCATTCTCTCCCAGATATTTACTCCAGTATTTTGCTGCGGCAGTATGGCTACAGGTTCATGATTGCTATGCTGCTCCCTTGACCTGCGCACGGCTGCGACGTAATACCATTACGACGGTTCCCCGACCGAGAGCGAAGGGGATTAATAGGGAACACGGTGAGGACGACCCAAAAGGGACCGAGACCGTGGCTGCCCCCGCAACTGTAAGCGGATTGCCGTTCATCCTCGTGACGTCAAAAGCGTCATGTCACTGTGCGCGCAGCACGGGAAGGCAGATGAACAGCATCTTGTCCGTGAGCCAGGAGACCTGCCGTCTAGATTGTGTCCATCGTCACGGGCGGGGAAGCCCGGAGCAGGAGCCGGTTATGACAGCATATCGCGTCGAAAGACGCCTGCCTCTCTCTTCATACATATCCCCGGATATGTCGGTTCGCTTCGTGCGCTCTTCCGTCTGCACTTGCGTCTTTATGTGACGCGGGCTTGCTCTCATCATTTCGGGGATTTCCATGATATTCAACGGCAAGGCGGCACTTGGTGTCGCAATCAGTGCTTTTACTCTCTTCTTAGGGGCATCAAGTCTTCAGGCAGCTGAAACCCAATACCCGCTGACGCTCAAAAATTGCGGGCGCGATGTAACTTTCAAGCAGGCGCCCGCGCGCGCGGTCGCTGTCGGCCAGAGCAGCGCCGAAATACTCTACAGCCTTGGTCTTGGCGACAAGGTCGTCGGCACGGCAGTGTGGTTTGGCCCGGTGCTCAAAGGTTTTGAGGATGTGAACGCCAAGGTCAAGCGCCTTGCAGAAAACGATCCAAGTTTTGAAAGTGTTCTGGGGCAGAAGCCGGATCTGGTGACGGCAGATTTCCAATGGCATGTCGGCCCGAACGGTATCGTCGCCAAGCCGGAACAATTTGAGGAACTGGGCATAGCCGCCTATACCTCGCCCGCCGATTGTGTCGGCAAGGATAATTCCGGCGGTGGTGACGGCGTGCGCACAGCCCCTTTCACCATGAATATCGTCTATCGCGAAATCAGCGAACTGGCCCAAATTTTTAACGTGCAGGATCGCGGCGAGAAGCTGATCGCCGATCTCAAGGCACGCGAAGATGCGGCCCGCAAAAAGATCGCCGGCTCGGGTAAGAAACTGTCGGCTGCGTTGTGGTTTTCCAGCACGCAGATCGATGCCGACCCCTATATTGCCGGTAAGTTCGGCGCTCCCGCCTATATTCTCTCCGCACTCGAGATCGAGAATGTTATAACGAGCGAGGAAGAATGGCCGATGATCGGCTGGGAGACCGTTGCAAAATCCAATCCGACGATGATCGTTGCGGCCAAGCTTGATCGTCGCCGTTATCCGGCTGACGATATTGCCGTCAAGCATGAGTTCCTGAAAAGCGATCCGGTGACGAGCCTGATGCCCGCGGTCAAGGACGGCCATGTCTTTGATATTGACGCGCAGTCGATGAGCGCATCACAGCGTGTGGTCGAGGGGATCGAGACGCTGGCTGCGGCCATTGCCGCTTCGGACCTCAATCAATGACGGTTCAGCCCGCCACGGCAAGATTGCCGCGAAGCAACAGGATAAGCGCTGCCGTGCTGGCGCTGATCCTGCTTCTTATCGCGCTGTGGATGGGCGCTGCCATTGGTGAAACGTCAATCCCGCTCGATGTGGTGGCAAAGACCGTCGCCAATCGCTTGTGGCAGGCGGGCTATCCGCTTGACCCGATTGATGAGGGCATCGTGTGGAGCTATCGGCTCAGTCGCGCCGTGGTGGGGGCCTGTTGTGGGGCAGCCCTTGCGCTTTCGGGCGTCGTCCTGCAATCACTTTTGCGCAACTCGCTGGCCGATCCCTATATTCTGGGCATTTCGGCAGGCGCATCCACCGGGGCGGTCAGTATCGCCATTCTGGGTGTCGGAGGTGGTGTCTTGAGCCTTTCCTTCGGGGCTTTCATCGGCGCGATTATCGCTTTTGTGCTGGTGTCGATGCTTGCCATGAAAGCCGGGCGCGGCAGTGCGGCCATCATTCTGGCGGGCATTGCCGGTTCGCAGCTTTTCAATGCCATGACCTCCTTCATCGTCACCAAGGCTGCCAATGCCGAGCAGGCACGCGGTATCATGTTCTGGCTTTTGGGCAATCTTTCCGGTGTGCGCTGGCCCGATGTGGCGCTGGCCTTGCCTGCCTGTCTGATCGGACTTCTCATCTGTCTTTGGCATGCCCGTGCGCTCGACGCCTTCACTTTTGGTGCTGAATCGGCGGCGTCTCTCGGCATTCCGGTACGCCGCGTTTATGCCATGCTGATCGGTGCCTGTGCACTGATGACGGCGGTGATGGTTTCTATTGTCGGCTCCATCGGCTTTATCGGCCTTGTCATTCCGCATGCCGCGCGGATGCTTGTCGGCGTGCGCCACGGAGCCCTTTTGCCTGCCGCAGCCTTGATGGGGGCGATCTTCATGATCGCCGCCGATGTTGTGTCACGCATCATCGTTCCGGGGCAGGTTTTACCCATTGGTGTTGTGACCGCACTGGTCGGTGCACCGGCTTTCGCGCTGTTGCTCGGTCAAAGGCGGGGGCGTTCGTGATGCTTTCAGCGCAAAATGTGTCGTGGACGGCAGGCGGAACGGAAATCCTGCGGGGCGTTTCTCTTGCGGTAAAAGAGGGTGAATTTCTCGGCATCATCGGGCCGAACGGGTCTGGGAAGACCAGCCTTTTGTCGCTTCTGTCAGGGATCAGGCATCCGCGTTCCGGCACGGTCTTATTGGGCGATACACCTATCGTGCAATTCAATCGCCGCGCGGTTTCAAGGCGTCTGGCGCTGGTGGAGCAGCAGGCCGAAACAATGGAGCGCATTACGGCGCGTCAGGCGGTCGAGCTTGGACGCACGCCCTATCTCGGCGCTCTGTCGCCCTGGTCGGCGCAGGATGAAGCTATTGTCGAACGTGCACTGATCAATGTGGATATGGCGCATCTCAAACGGCGTTATTGGCACACGCTTTCGGGCGGCGAACGCCAGCGCCTGCATATCGCCCGTGCGCTTGCGCAGGAGCCGCAAATATTGCTTCTCGACGAGCCGACCAATCATCTTGATATCGGTCACCAGATCGGTCTTCTCGATCTGGTCAAACGGCAGGGTTTGACGGTGGTGGCCGCACTCCATGATCTCAACCATGCCGCCATGTTCTGCGACCGTATCGCGGTCATGGATAAGGGGCAGATCGTGGCGCTGGGATCGCCACGCGATGTGCTGCGCGCCGACCTTATCCGTCGCGTTTTTGGTGTCGAGGTGGAAATAGAGCATCACGATACGCAAGATTGCCATATCCGCTATTGCGCGCCGGGCAGAGTCAAGTCACAGCCCGCAGCACAATTGCGGGCCGTGTGATCAGTCCCTTGCCAATGCTGCCTTAAGGCGGCTTTGTTGCAGGCCAAGCCCCAACTTTTCGGCGCGCGCAACGATCGGTGCGAAACGCCTCTGCTTCTTTTCTTCGTGGTTGGATGCGATATCGGCAATGCGGTGCTTGAGATAGGGATTGAGAAAGCGCTCGCGCGCGGTTGCAACATAGGCTTCGGCTTCAGCACCCAGTCCGTCGGCTGCAAAGACCGGCAGCACTTCCTCGCGCCACACGTCCTCGAGAGCGTTGCGGATGGTTTCATCCTGCATGGCCTGCAGCACGCTCTCGTCTTCAGCGCGTTTGCCGGTCAGCCATTGCTCGGCAATGAAGGTGTGACCGAGATTGAGAAGGTAAAGTTTCAGCTGCTCGTAACGCGCCAGATTGTTGGTGACCACGATATCGGGATGGGTGCATGGCAAGGTCAGGCTTTTGGCCTGTTCAATAGCCCAGAGCGCATAGGGTTCGGCTATGGCGCCGACCGGCGCGATGGCTTCGGATACGATGCGGTCGACGAGGCTATTGGCAAAGATGCAATGCATTCCAAGCCATCCGATGAAATTGGCGGATAGTTTCCAGTCGCGGGCCATGCCGATCAGGATTGAACGCAGCTTGTCGCCATTGCGCGAAATCAGTTCACACGGGAAAATCGAAAGCGGTGCATCCGGGTTTTTCTGCCAGCGGTGGTGCAACAGGACGAGCAGCTTTGCCGGAAAACTTCTCGGCACGGTTTTGGGCTTTTCAAGCAGCGAAGCATCGTCGCTTTCGTCCAGCTCATAACCCTTGTCGCCGGTGTTGGAGAGGATGACGGCAACGCTTGCACTCAGATCAAGGATTGTCTGCCAGTCATGATGCGCAGAATAGGCCGCAGAAACACCAGTAGCGCGATGTTCGGTTTGTGACGGCTTGCCATTGACAAGGCCGCGAATAATTACCGGATAGCCGTGGCCTTCATTCAACGCTTTGATGCGCGCGGTACTTTGTGGATTGGATGTGGTTTGCACTACGGCGATTGAGCCGATTGCCTCACCCCGTTCCAGCGCCTGTGAAACAAAGAAGTCGACATGAGCGAGCAAAAAACGGCTGGTACCGAACTGAAGAATTGCTGGCTTTTCGGTCATGGCATCCCCTTGGAACTGTTTTTACATCCTATGCAAACAGGGACAAACTGGTCAAGCCAATATGGAAAGCCGTATGTCTTAGGACCGGGGTCTGCACAATTTGTCGCAATAAAGCAGCGATTTTTGGATATTGCGCTTAGGTGTAGCGGGGAATATGGTAAGGCCAATTTGGGAGAAGCCATGAACGAGATGCCGGCCATAGCGGAGCCGCGACGGCTTTATCAGCAGATAGCCGACCGGGTGCGCGCGCTTATTGAGGACGGGCAATTTCCAGCCGGAAGTAGACTTCCGGCAGAGCGTGAACTTGCCCAGCAATTGGGCGTGTCGCGTCCGTCGCTGCGTGAGGCGCTGATCGCGCTTGAAATCGCCGGTGCTGTTGAAATCCGCATGGGGTCGGGCATTTATGTCAATGCCGGACCGGAAAAAAGGGTGCTAGCGCAGGCCATTGGTGAAAGCCCTCTGGAAATCATGCAAGCGCGACAATTGATCGAAGGCAGTGTGGTGGTGATGGCCTGTGCGCGCATGACGCCGGAGGGACTGGACGCTTTGCGTGCTACACTCGATGCCATGCGTGACAATGTTGCTTCCGATCGTGCGGCGATGGAACTTGACCGGAAGTTTCATCTCCTGCTTGCGGAGCATGCCGGCAATTCGGTTCTGGTAAAAGTCATTCGCGATCTGTTCGACGAACGCCACAGTCCGCTCACAGCACAAATCAGAACGCGTTTTGAAAACAACGATACCTGGTCGCTGGCTCTGGCGGAGCACGAGATCATCTATTCAGCGCTTGAAGCGAGGGATCCGCTTCAGGCGCAGGCAGCCATGCAGATGCATCTGGAGCGGTCCAGACAGCGCTGGATGGATAACGAGCCGCAGGCATAAAGCTGGCTGCGGAATTGGGAGTGAGGTCAGACACATGAATGTTTCCATTGCGGCAAATGCCGCGCCGGTCATCCTGCTGCATCCATCCGATGATGTCGTGGTGGCGCGGGTGCCGGTGCGCGAAGGCGACACAATAGGGCTTGCCGGCGGGTTCAACGACATCAAGGCCCGGCAACTGATCGGGCGCGGGCATAAGGTGGCGATCCATGCCATCCCCTCGGGCAAGGAAGTGCTGAAATATGGTCAGGTGATTGGTGTCGCCACACAGGATATTGCTCCGGGCGAACATGTGCATCTGCACAATCTTGCCATGCTGCCATCCGAGCACGAGCACCAGTTTTCCGTCGACATCGAAGAGCGCGGCATGGTGCCGGAAGCCGAGCGCCGCCATTTCATGGGCTATGATCGCGGTGCGGGCGGGGTGGGCACGCGCAATTATATCGGGGTGATTTCCTCGGTGAATTGTTCGGCCACCGTGTCGCGCTATATAGCAGATTATTTTAATCGCATGGGCGGACTGGACGGTTTTGACAATGTCGATGGCGTGGTGGCGCTGACGCATGGCAGCGGTTGCGCGCTCAACACCAAATCCGAAGGCTATCGTCTTCTGACGCGCACCATTCAGGGCTATGCCAAACATCCGAATTTCGGCGGCATTTTGCTGATTGGCCTGGGCTGCGAAACCAACCAGATCGCGCCGATCCTCGAACATTACCGCATGGAAGAAGGCTCGCGCTTGCGCACCATGACCATCCAGCAGCATGGCGGCACGCGCAAGACCATCGATGCGGCGATTGCCGAAATCAAGCAGATGCTGCCTTTGGTCAATGAGGCCAAGCGTACCAAGCAGCCGCTTTCAAAGCTCAAGCTGGCGCTCGAATGCGGCGGTTCCGACGGCTATTCCGGCATTTCCGCCAATCCAGCACTCGGCTATGCATCCGATCTGATCGTGCGCAATGGTGGCACCACGGTTCTGGCCGAAACGCCGGAAATCTATGGTGCCGAACATCTTTTGACGCGCCGCGCCATAACACCTGCGGTTGCGGAAAAACTGTTGCAGCGCATCGACTGGTGGCGCGATTATACCGCGCGCAACGGTGACGAACTCAACAACAATCCGTCGCACGGCAACAAGCTTGGCGGGCTTACCACCATTCTGGAAAAATCGCTGGGCGCTGTTGCCAAAGGTGGTTCCATGCCTTTGAAAGCGGTCTATGAGTTTGCCGAAACCGTCACCGAACAGGGCTTTGTCTTCATGGATACGCCGGGCTACGACCCCGTTGCCGTGACGGGACAGGTTGCAGGCGGTTGCAATGTGATCTGCTTTACCACGGGCAGAGGTTCGGTTTCCGGTTTCAAGCCTGCGCCCTGCATCAAGATCGCTACCAATTCCGAAATGTATGAACACATGAAGGAAGATATGGACCTGAACTGCGGCAGTATCGTCACCGGCGAAGAAACCATCGAGCAGGCCGGAACCCGCATGTTCGAGCATATTATTGCGGTCGCGTCGGGCGAAAAGACGCTGAGCGAAATCTACGATTACGGCGACAATGAATTCGTGCCCTGGCAGGTTGGCGCCGTCACCTGATCCTTCCCCTTTATAACTGACAGGAATATCCGATGGTCAAGGCTCTGCGCATCGAGAGCGAAAACGTAACCCGCTTTGCCGAAATCGATGAAGCGCCGCTGCTGCCCGGCCATGTGCGCGTCCGTGTGCGTCATGTTGGGCTTTGCGGCAGCGATCTCAATACCTTCAAGGGGTTGAACCCGCTTGTCGAACTGCCGCGTATTCCGGGTCACGAAATCGGCGGCGAAATCATCGAGACGGGCGAGGGGGTAGATGTCGCTTATGCCAAGGGAAAGCGCGTCATCGTCCTGCCCTATACCAATTGCGGCCAATGTTCTTCGTGCCGCAAGGGACGGCTCAATGCGTGCCGTTATAATAAGACGCTCGGTGTGCAGCAGCATGGGGGGCTGGCCGAACAGATCGTGATGCCAGCCGAAAAGCTTATCCTCAACGACACACTCGCGCCGCGGCATCTGGCGCTGGTCGAACCGCTTTCGGTTGGTTTTCACGCGGTGGCGCGCGGGCGAGTTCCGGCTGGCGAAACGGTGGCCATTCTTGGCTGTGGCATGATCGGCATGGGTGTTCTGATCGGTGCGGTGGCGCGTGGTGCAAAAGTGATTGCCATCGATCCAAGTGCGGAAAAGCGTGAACTTGCACTGCATTTTGGTGCCACCCATGCTCTTCCTAGCGGCGAGGATGTGGTTGAAAAAGTCATGCAGTTGACTGGCGATGATGGTGTCGATGTGGCTTTTGAGGCTGTCGGACTGCCGGTTACCTTCACCCAGGCCATTGATCTCGCCGGCTTTGCCGGGCGAGTGGTCTATGTCGGTTATTCCAAGGCGCCGGTCATCTATCAGACCCAGTTCTTCAACCTCAAGGAACTCGACATCATGGGGTCGCGCAATGCAACACTTGCTGATTTTGAAGCCGTCATCGCGCATCTGGAAAAACTCGGAAACGATGCCGACCGGCTGATCTCAAAGGTATTTGCGTTCGACGATGCCGAACAGGCGCTGCCCTACTGGGATGGCGACCGCAATGTGCTGAAAATCATTATCGAGCGCGCCGAATAGCATATATTGGTGTCGACAAGATAAATACATGGCGCTATGGCTAACCATCGAAAAGGAGCCTGCTCATGGTTTTGCCCGTCCGTCCCGCCAATATCGATGATGCCGAACGCTTGCAACGGCTTGAGGCACTGCGCGCGGTTTTGCGCTCAAAAAATATCGGTGCTCTGCTGCTCGGCTCGACCGAGAGTCTCCATTATTTCACGGGTCTGGTCTGGCATCCAAGCGAGCGGCTTCTGGGCGCTGTCGTCACGCAAACAGATCTAACCTACATCGTGCCCGGCTTCGAGTTGAGCCGTGTGGAAAGTCTGCCGCATCTCGCAGGCGACATTCTTATATGGCAGGAAGAGGAAAGCAGTGCCGCGCTGGTGGCGTCTCTCCTGCCGGAAGAAGCAAGCCTCGCGGTCGATGATGCGGTACCGCTGTTTGTCTATCATGCGCTCAAGGCGGAAATCGGCGGCGAGCGTCTCGTAGATGGTGGGCCGATCATTGGCGCCTTGCGTCTTTGCAAGTCTGACACCGAAATTGCCATCATCAAATATGCCATGGCGCTGACGCTTGAGGTTCACAAGAGTACGCATGATTTCATCAAACCGGGCGTGGCGGCGTCGGATGTGGTCCGGTTTATTGACGAGCAGCACAAAGCGCTTGGTGCCGATAATGGATCCAGCTTCTGCATCGTTTCGTTTGGCGAGGCGACCTCGTTGCCACATGGCGCGGATGGCGAGCAGTTTTATAAAGCGGGTGACGTCATTCTCGTCGACACCGGATGCCGGATTGATGGCTATCATTCCGATCTGACGCGCACCTATATGTTGGACGATCCGACACCGGAATTTTCGCGCATCTGGGCCATCGAACGCGAAACGCAGCAGGCGGTTTTCGATGCGGCCAAAATAGGTGCGGCCTGTTCCAGCCTCGACGATGCAGCGCGTACCGTTCTCGGCAGACATGATCTGGGGCCTGATTACAATCTGCCCGGTCTGCCGCACCGCGCCGGCCATGGTCTTGGACTTGAAATCCATGAAGCGCCTTTCATCGTGCGCGGCAATGCGTTGCCGCTAGAAAAAGGCATGTGCTTTTCCAATGAACCGATGATTGTCGTGCCGGGGCAGTTCGGCATCCGTCTCGAAGATCATATCTATATGGCCGCCGACGGTCCGCGCTGGTTCACTCAGCCAGCCAAAAGCCCGACCGAACCTTTTGCCTGATTAAAACGCACGTTTTCAGATGGAACCTTTCGGCGTCTGCATGGTTTGAATTCCATGCATGTCTCGACGGTTCCTCTGCAAAACGATTTTTTTGACGCATTGTCTTTAGATGATGCGCAATACGCTTTTTTCTTCGATGTCGATGGCACATTGCTTGATCTGGCGCCGACGCCCGACAGCGTGATAGTCGCGGACGATCTCGTCTCTTCCTTGCAGAAACTGGATGATCGATTGTCGGGCGCGGTTGCGCTGGTGACGGGCCGACCGCTGGAATTCGTCGAGCGACGGTTTCCGTTCTTTTCAGGGGCTATTGCCGGTCTGCATGGCACCGAATTCCGGCTTCCGTCGGGGGAGCTTGAAAGGCTGGAACCGGGCGACCATTTCCGCCTTGCAAAAGATTTTCTCAATATGACCCGCGAACGCATCGGTGATCTTCTCGTTGAAGACAAGGGCAATGCGATTGCGCTTCACTATAGAAATGCGCCGCATCTCAAAGATGTCGCCCACGAGCTGATAACCGTGGCGCAAGGGCTCGCTGGCCCAGAATGGCACGTGCAGCCCGGAAAATACGTTTTTGAATTGCGTTCGCGTCACGGCGATAAAGGGGCAGCGCTACGCCGTCTCATGCAATGTCCACCTTTTGCAGGCCGCGTTCCGTTGGCTTTCGGTGATGATCTTACCGATATGCCGATGCTGAATGCTGCCATAAACCTCGGTGGTCAGGGCATCGCCATCGGAGAAACCATTCGCGGTTCATCGTCATATACATTCAGTTCCCCATCTGCACTTCGGGAATGGATCGCCGGTCTGGTCGAAAGTTGATATAAAAGGAGAGAGTATTTGGGGCGGCTTATCGTGGTTTCCAACCGTGTTCCCTTGCCTGATAAACAAGGTAAGGCACCGGCAGGCGGGTTGGCAGTGGCCTTACAGGCGGCTTTGAATGTGCGCGGCGGCGTCTGGTTCGGCTGGTCGGGGAAAGCTCTGAGTGAGGGGCAATCGCAAAAACTGGAAATGCGCGAGGCAGGCCCAATCAGCTACGCTCTTCTAAGCCTGTCTAAAAAGGATATCGACGAATATTATGCCGGTTTCGCCAATCGCATGCTGTGGCCCTTGTGTCATTACCGGCTTGATCTGATCGATTATGCCCGCAAGGATATGGATGGTTATTTTCGCGTCAATCGGCTGTTTGCACAACAATTATTGCCGCTGATCGAGCCCGATGACGTGATCTGGGTGCAGGATTATCACCTCATTCCGCTTGCCGATGAATTGCGGCGTTGCGGTGTTAAAAACCGCATTGGATTTTTTCTGCATATTCCCTGGCCGCCTGCCGATATTCTGCTGACCTTGCCGGTTCATGAAGCCGTGATGCGTGGGCTGACCGCTTATGATGTCGTGGGCTTTCAGACCGAGAATGATGTCGAAAATTTCATTGGCTGTCTGCGACGCGAGAAAATTGGCCAGCAGATTGCGCCGCGTCAGTTCGAGGCGTTTGGACATCGTTTTAGCGTAGACAGTTTCGGCATCGGTATCGAGACGGAACTCTTTGCCGCTTTGGCGGAAAAATCGCAAAACAGCGCTTCGGTCCGGCGCATGCGCGAGAGCATGAGCGGACGCGACCTGATCATCGGGGTTGATCGGCTCGATTATTCCAAAGGCATCACCAACCGGCTTGAGGCCTTTGAGCATTTTCTGAAAATCGATCCGGCCAATCGTGGCAGTCTCACCTTTTTGCAGATCACGCCAAAATCGCGTTCCGAAGTGCCTGAATATAAGGATATGCAGCGTATGGTGGCGGAACTGGCAGGCCGCATCAATGGGGCCAATGCGACCATCGACTGGACGCCGATCCGTTATATCAATCGCTCACTCAACCGCGACACGCTGGCCGGGCTTTATCGACTGGCGCGGATTGGGCTGGTGACGCCGCTGCGCGATGGCATGAATCTGGTCGCCAAGGAATATGTCGCGGCACAAAATCCCGATGACCCCGGTGTGCTGGTGCTGTCGCGCTTTGCCGGTGCTGCACAGGAGTTAAGCGGCGCGGTTCTCGTCAATCCCTATGATGCTGAATCGGTTGCGCATGCCATTTCGCGCGCCATTGCCATGCCTTTGCAAGAACGCAAGGAACGCTTTTCCGCAATGATGCAGTTTCTAACCGAAAACGATGTAACCCGCTGGTGTGATCGGTTTCTCGAACGTCTGGCACCCGCGGCATAAACGCCTCTATCGCACGGCGTGAGCGTAAGTGCGCACGACATTGCGCACGGCTTCGACAAGCAGCGCATGTGGCGTGGCTTCCACCCGCCCTGCGGCAACCGCCGGGTGAAGGGTGCCCAGATATTGGCTGATCAGCGTTTCAGGGATTGCACGGCCTTCAAGACGCTTGAGAAGCGCGTCGACCGCAGCCGAGGCCTGCGGGTGCGGCCAGTAATATCGAATGCGGTCACTATAGGAAAAGTGGCGTTGCAGCCGCAATTCCTCGGTGTCGCCATGATAATATTTTTCCCAGTTCTTCGGCTCCGCCAGAAGCAGCTTTTCCATCTTGTAGCGTAGCGTTTCTTTTTCCGGCAGATGATCGAGGAAGGCGGCAATCTGGTCGAGGCCATAAAGCGCCTCGCGCAAGGCAAAGGTGAGGCCGGGGCCGACTTTCAGAATGGCGAAACCGTCATGAACGAGGGCGGATAGCGCCTCTCCCGGCTGATAATCGGTCGAATGGGCTTCAAAGACGAATTGCGGAATGTCGGTGAGAATGCTGCTTAACCCCGTTGCCTTGTCGCTGTCGTAGAAGACGACATTCTCATTGCCGAATTCGACGCCCGGCTGCACCACCACGCCGATGGCACGCGTAAAGGCATCTTCAAGGCCGAGTGCGGCAAAGGCTTTGCGATGAATAGCGACTGTTTCAAGGGCGGCTTCGGGCTTGGTCAGTTCCAGCTCTTCGATTTCTTCCATCGCGCCGCCGGGGATCGGAACTTCCGTGCCGATAACATAGACGGGCAGATCGAAACCGGATTCACGCGCGGCTGTTTCCGATATTTTAGCAAGGCGCGCTGCGCGTTCTGCGGTCACGGCATCGGGGAGGGCGGCCGGCTCGCCCGCACAGCCCATGGAGGTGTCGAGATGGATTTTTGTAAACCCGGCACGCACAAAGGCATCCATCATCACTTCGGATTTCTGCACGGCTTGTTCGGCTGGCAGATGTTTCCAAGGATTCGGACCCAGATGATCGCCACCGAGGATCAGGCGTTGTGTGTCGAACCCAACTTTTTGGGCGATATCTTCGACAAAATGGCGGAAATCGGCAGGCGTCATGCCGGTATAGCCGCCATCCTGATTGACCTGATTGCAGGTCGCTTCGATCAGCACATCGGTGCCGGTTGCCAATCCCTCAAGCAGCGCTGCTTCGATCACAAGCGGATGCGCGGAACAGATGGAGGTAATGCCGCCGCGTTCGCCGCGTGCGAAGCGCGACGGAAGTGCGCGCAATCGCTGGGTGCTACTCATAAGCGCTCTCCATTTTCTGCGAGGAATTGTTCGATTTGAGCCATGGTTGAGGTGCCTTCCATCGGTCCCTTAACGCCAACGGCGCGTGCCCCGGTCGCATTGGCAATTGTCAAAGCGTACTCGGGCGTCTCGCCGTGCAGCCATAGGGTGACAAAGGCTGCGCCAAAGCTGTCGCCGGCACCCGTGGGGTCTCGTTCTTCAACACGAAAAGCCGGGGTCGTCACTGTACCGGATGCGTCGTGATAACTTGCGCCATCAGCTCCGCGTTTGATCACAACGGCCTTGATGCCGCGTGCCAGCAATTCTTGAATTGCTGCATGCTCTTCCTTAGCCTCGGTGAAAAGAAAGATTTCCGATCCGCTTGGCATGAAAAGATCGGTGTGTTGCAGCGCATGTAACAGCGCTTCGCGCATTCCTGGAAGATCAAGCATTTCCTTGCGAATATTGGGATCAAACGAGATGGTGCCGCCCTTGGCCTTGATGCGCGTGGTGGCTTCATGAATTGCCGCGACAATGCCGTCAGAAAACAAGGCTGACCCCATGATGTGGAGATGATCGGCACTTTCGATCAGCTTTTCGGCCTGTGGTGTCAAGCCGATGGCGCCGCACGCGCTATGCTTGATGTTGAAGATGAAATCGCGATTGCCGTCCGGGCGATAGCGCACGAAAGCGCTGCCCGTGGCAGCCGTCGGATGCACGGCAATGGCCGAAATATCCACGCCGTCCTTTTGCAGGCGCTCGATGTTGAGTGTGCCAAAGTCGTCCCTGCCGACAGCGCTGACGATCCCGCAGGGCTGGCCGAGCTTTGCCACCTGATCAATGAAGATGGCGGGGGCACCTGAAGCGAACGGTCCGATCAGGGGAATAGCGGATTTGAAACCGTTTCCGGTTTCGACAGCCATGATCTCGACGACGATTTCACCGATTGTGATGATTTTCTTCATAGTCTTTGTCTCGTGAAAAATATCTGCATCACACCCTATGCCGACAAGCGCAGCTTGATTTCGGCGTTGAGAAGAATGCGTTGACTGGCAGGCAGGACAGACTTGTTTTCCACACTCTCTCCGAGCGTTTGAAACAGCAATTCCATCGCCAGCCGCCCGATCTCGTTATAATCTTGTGCAACCGTGGTCAGCGGCGGGCAGGTATATTCTGAAAGCGGATTATTGTCGTGTCCCGCCACGCGGATATCGCAATCCTTGAGACGACCGATCTTCATGCCCGCCTGCCATAAGGCACCCGTCACGCCAAAGGCGATACGGTCATTGGAACAAAGCACGGTACTGGTCGGAAAGCGGCTTTTTTCACGCAGGATGCGCGCAGTCTGATCGAAGGCATAATGCTCGAAATCCCAACTGCGGCTGGGTTCGAGTTCAATGATTCTAGGCTCAAACCCAAGCTTTTCCATAGCCGCACAATAGGCTTCGCGGCGCTTGATCGCGTTATTATTCACAAAAGGCATGGAAAAATAACAGGGCTCGCTGCCCGAGCGGCAGAGATAATCAACAATCAGATGAAAGGATTTCTGATTATCGGTGCCGACAAAGGGAGAGCGGCTGTCGAGGGGAGAATCCACATAAATGGTCGGGATATCATCGGCGAGCTGCTTGAGCGCTGAATGTTGCGACTGTTCGCCCAGGGGCGCAATGATCGCACCTGCGACATTGAGCGAGCGTAATGTTTCAATGGCGCGCTTTTCCAGTTCCGGCTTGCCATCCGAAGATAACACGACTGCGAGATAGCCGCGCTGTTCTGCCAGCGTTTGCAGCCTGCGCGTCATGGCCATGTAGAAATGGTCGAGCTGGTTGGGAATGATGATTCCCAAAATTGTCGTGCGGCGACGATTAAGGTTCACCGCGAAAAGATTGGGCCGGAAGCCCGATTGCTGGATTGCAGCTTCAATGCGGGCTCGGGTTTTGGGACGGACAGATGCAGGGTCGTTGAAATATTTGGAAACGGTCGGACGGGACAGTCCGACGAATTCCGAAAAATCTTCCATGGTGCGTATGGTTTTACCCACGATTGATGTCCTGTCGGTCATGCGATGGCGCGTATATTTTTACGCCCTGATTGTTTTTTCTGTGCTCCTAAAACGCTTCCAACACATCCGAATAGGCATGAACGGGCCGAAGTCAGAAAAATATTTCTAAATAATATCAATGATTTTTCTCCCTCAGTCTCGCCTTTTTTCCTCCATCGGCGAATGGATATCAAACTGTCAAACACAGGCATCGCCGTCAAGGGAGCAAATGCTGTCTACTCAACGGGTGCAGTTGCAAATCGAATGTGGTAGGCTTTAAAAAGGGAGCTGTGGGGGAGAGGCGTTTCAGGCGATTTGCAGTTATTCGCATGCAAGAAGTGCAAAATTCTTTTGCTGACAGCGATGTCAAATACCGCCCTTGACAAGCGGTAAATGTCCAAGTCATAAATTTTACATATGTAAGAAATTTGCTGTGCACTCGTAAAGGAGGAGATGGGATGCGGAACAAATCTTATATCGCAGGACTGATTGCGTCTGCCGCGGGCATTGCCCTGATGGCAGGTACGGCATCGGCGGAAGAGCTGACCATTGCAACGGTCAACAATTCCGACATGATCATCATGCAGAAATTGTCGCCGGAATGGGAAAAGGAAACCGGCAACAAGATCAACTGGGTGGTTCTGGAAGAAAACGTGCTTCGCCAGCGCGTGACCACGGATATCGCCACCAAGAGCGGTCAGTTCGATGTTATGACCATTGGTGGTTATGAAGCGCCGATCTGGGGCAAGGCCGGGTGGCTTCTCGATGTCGATGATCTTGGCGATGATTACGATTATGATGATCTGATCAAGCCTGTGCGTGCGGGCCTCACGGTCGATGACAAGCTTTATGCCGTGCCATTTTATTCGGAAAGCTCGTTCACCTATTACCGCAAGGACCTGTTTGACGCCGCCGGACTGAAAATGCCGGATGCGCCGACCTATGATGAGATCAAGGAATTTGCCACAAAGCTCACCGACAAGTCGAAAGAGCAATATGGTCTTTGCCTGCGCGGCAAGCCCGGCTGGGGCGAAAACATGGCCTATCTCGGCACGCTCATCAACACCTATGGCGGACGCTGGTTCGATGAACAATGGAAGCCGCAAATCAATTCCGACGAGTGGAAGAAGGCAATCAATTTCTACGTTGATCTGATGAAGGAAGCCGGACCTCCCGGACTGACCTCCAATGGTTTTAACGAAAATCAGGCGTTGTTCTCGACCGGTCATTGCGCGATGTGGATCGATGCGACTTCGGGCGCAGGTCGTGTTTACGATCCCAAGCAAAGTCAGGTTGCCGACAAGGTTGCCTTTACCAAGGCGCCTGTCGCAGTAACCCCGAACGGTTCGGCCTGGGCATGGTCGTGGAACCTTGCGATCCCGGCTTCGACCAAGAAGGCGGAAGCGGCTAAATCGTTCCTCAAATGGGCGACGTCGAAGAGCTATGTCGAACTGGTGGGCGAGAAGGAAAGCTGGGTTGCCGTGCCTCCGGGCACGCGTCAGTCGACTTATTCCAACGAGAACTATCAGAAGGCAGCCCCTTTTGCGGCAACCGTTCTCGCGTCGATTGAATCAGCCGATCCGACCAAGCCGACGAAAGATCCGGTTCCTTATACCGGTATCCAGTTCGTCGCGATCCCTGAATTCCAGGCGATTGGTACGATTGTCGGTCAGGCCGTTTCTGCGGCCGTCTCAGGTCAGCAGAGTGTGGATGCAGCCCTTGATGGCGCACAGCGTCAGGTCGAACAGATCATGACGCAGTCGGGTTACATCAAGTAATTGCGCTGAAATAAATGGTCTGTCGCCTCCATGCAGGCGGCAGGCCGGATTTTCGCATATTTCTGTCAGGAGCGGGAATATGACCGGAAGGGAGAGAGGATTTATGCCAGCAGACAGTGCTTTGGCTCCCAACAGCAAACCAGTGCGCAACCGGGGCAGATCGCGCCGCAGTGTGCGTACCGGCCCCTTGCTTGCGCCATCCGTCATCCTGCTTCTTTTATGGATGATCGTGCCGCTGGCGATGACCCTGTGGTTTTCGTTTCAGTATTACAACCTGATCAATCCATTCGTGACCGGCTTTGCTGGCGTCTCCAATTATTCCTTCCTCCTTTCCGATCCGGGTCTGTGGTCGGCCATTGCCAAGACACTCATTCTTTTGGGCTCGGTGCTGACCATATCCATCGTGCTGGGAGTGGCTTTTGCGGTGGTGTTCGATCAGGATTTCTTTGGCAAGAACATTGCGCGATTGCTGGTGATCGCGCCGTTTTTCGTCATGCCGACCGTCTCAGCACTGATCTGGAAAAACCTGCTCATGCATCCGGTCAATGGCTTTTTCGCCTTTGTCTCGCGCAGTCTTGGATTGCCGGTGATCGACTGGTTCTCGCAGTTTCCGATGGCCTCGATCATCATCATCGTTTCATGGCAATGGGTGCCTTTTGCAACGCTGATCCTGATGACCGCCATGCAGTCGCTTGACCGTGAGCAGATGGAAGCCGCACGTCTGGATGGCGCAAAAGGGCCGGTGATGTTCTATCATATCGTGCTCCCGCATCTGCTGCGGCCGATTTCGGTCGTCATCATGATCGAGACGATTTTCCTCTTGTCGATCTTTGCGGAAATTCTGGTGACGACATCGGGTGGACCGGGTATTGCCACCACGACGCTGACCTATTTCATCTATCTCAAAGCTCTGCTGCAATGGGATATCGGCGGCGCATCGGCGGCAGGCGTGATTGCCATTGTGCTGGCCAATATCGTGGCCTTCTTCCTCATCCGCACCGTTGCGCGCAATCTGGATAATTAGGAGGCAGGCATGGCTAAAAAACGTAAGATAAACAAAGCCGCGCTTTCTGCCGGTATCATCGGCTGGGCCGTAGCCCTTCTGATGTTCTTCCCGATCCTATGGATGCTGCTTGCATCGTTCAAGACGGAAATTGATGCGGTCGCGCCGCCCAAACTCTTTTTTACGCCAACGCTTGAGAATTTTGCCGAGGTCAATCAACGCGCCGATTATCTGCGCTATGCTTTAAACAGCGTGATTGAAAGTCTGGGTGCTACCATCCTCTCGCTGATCATCGCAGTGCCTGCTGCCTATGCGGCGGCGTTCTTTCCGGGAAAACGCACCAAAGATCTGCTTTTGTGGATGCTCTCGACCAAGATGCTGCCTGCGGTGGGGGTGTTGGTGCCGATCTATCTGCTTGCGCGTGATAGCGGCCTGCTTGATACGCGCACCGGGCTTATCATCATCTTCACGCTGTCCAACCTGCCGATCGTGGTGTGGATGCTCTATTCCTTCTTCAAGGAAGTGCCGCATGAAATTCTGGAGGCCAGCCGCATGGATGGTGCCAAGGTTGGCCAGCAAATCCGCTATCTGCTGCTGCCATTGAGCCTTCCCGGCATTGCATCCACCGCACTGCTCTCCATCATCCTGTGCTGGAACGAAGCTTTTTGGAGCCTCAACCTGACGGCCTCGCAGGCGGGCCCGCTGACGGCCTTCATCGCGTCGTTTTCGTCGCCCGAAGGTCTGTTCTGGGCCAAGCTTTCGGCAGCTTCAACGCTTGCCATCGCACCAATCCTCGTCTTTGGCTGGATGACGCAGCGCCAACTGGTGCGCGGTCTGACCTTTGGCGCCGTGAAATAAAGGGATATCCCATGGCTACACTTTCATTACACAACGCCACCAAAACCTTTGGCAATGTCGGCGTCATCAAGGGCGTCGACCTTGATATCGAAGACCGTGAATTCGTGGTCTTTGTTGGTCCATCGGGTTCGGGAAAATCCACGCTTTTGCGCATGATTGCGGGGCTTGAGGAAATCACCAGTGGCGAGCTGAAAATCGACGGCGAACTGGTTAATGATACGCCGCCCGATGAACGCGGTCTTGCCATGGTGTTTCAGACCTATGCGCTTTATCCGCATATGAATGTGCGTGAGAACATGGCTTTTGCGCTCAAGCTTGCGGGGCTTGGCAAAGCCGAACGCGACCGCAAGGTGGAAGAGGTTGCCAAGACCTTGCAACTCGATGCACTTCTTGATCGTAAGCCACGCCAGCTTTCGGGCGGTCAGCGCCAGCGTGTCGCCATTGGCCGCGCCATGGTGCGCGAGCCCAAAATTTTCTTGTTCGACGAGCCGCTTTCCAATCTCGATGCAGCACTGCGCGTGCAAATGCGCATCGAGCTTGCGCGCCTGCATGAGCGGCTCAAGGCAACCATGATCTATGTGACACATGATCAGGTTGAAGCCATGACGCTCGCCGACAAGATCGTCGTGCTGCGCGATGGAAGGGTCGAGCAGGTCGGCTCGCCGCTTGAGCTCTATCACCATCCGGTCAACCGTTTTGTGGCGGGCTTTATCGGCTCGCCAACCATGAATTTTATCGATGTCAAAGTGAGCGCGATCACGGCCAAAGGCGTGAGTGTCACTTTGGGCGAGGGCAGCAGCGTCACCGTTCCGGTGAAAGGCGAGGGCCTCGATGTTGGGGCGCCGCTGGTTCTGGGTGTGCGACCCGAACATCTTCACCCTGACGATGACGGTATTCTGAGCGGCGAAATCATGGTCGTCGAACGGCTTGGTGGCGCGACCTATCTGTATGTGCAGAACAAGGCCGCGGATAATTTTATCGTCTCTGAGGCCGGTGGCAACAGCGTGGCGCGTGTGCATGAGGTTGCAAAGCTCGGCTTTGATGAAAACTCGGCGCATCTGTTTGATGGTGATGGCGCTGCCCTTGAACGCCATGAGCGTCATCCCCTGACAGCAGGTGACAAAAAAACGCGCCTTTGACCGCTATGATTTTTGCATCGATTCCGGCCAGTAAAAGCGTGCCGCAACCACATATCCTGTTTTCCTCCTGTTTCTGATATTCCCCAGCGGAGATTGCCCTCATGGCAGAGCTTATGAGATTGAAAGACAAGGTTGCCCTCATCACCGGTGCCGCGCGCGGTATCGGGCTTGGCTTTGCAGCAGCCTATGCGCGTGAAGGCGCGAAGGTGATCATTGCCGATATTGATATTCTCCGCGCCGAAGAAGCGGCACGCGAGCTTGGCGATGCGGTGAAGGCGGTCAAGCTTGACGTTACCGATCTTGGTCAGATTGAAAAAGTCGTGGCGGAGATCGATGCCGAATATGGCGGTATCGATATTCTGGTCAACAATGCCGCGATCTTCGATATGGCGCCGATCAACGAGATTAGCGAGGCAAGCTACGAGCGCGTTTTCAATATCAATCTGCGCGGTCCGCTTTTCATGATGAAGGCTGTGTCCAATGTGATGATTGCACGCGGCCGTGGCGGCAAGATCATCAATATGGCAAGCCAGGCGGGCCGTCGCGGTGAGGCGCTTGTGACATTCTATTGCGCGTCGAAGGCCGCGATGATTTCGGCGACGCAATCGGCAGCGCTGGCATTGGTCAAGCACAATATTCAGGTCAATGCCATCGCACCCGGCGTGGTGGATGGCGAGCACTGGGATGTGGTGGATGCCAATTTTGCAAAATGGGAAGGGCTGAAGCCCGGCGAGAAAAAGGCGGCGGTGGCCAGATCGGTTCCGATTGGCCGTTTTGCAACGCCCGACGATATTATCGGCATAGCGATTTTTCTTGCCTCGTCCGAGAGTGATTATATTCTTGCCCAGACGTTTGGCGTGGATGGCGGCAACTGGATGGCCTAAGGCATGTCTCCCAAAGTGGGGGCCGCCTCTGCAGGGAAATCAGTCCATCGGACTGATTTCTGCCCCTGCTTCGAGGAGATCAAGAGATGCGCAAACATAAGAACTTAAAGCGTGTCTTCTGAATACCATGAAATGCGACACGCTAGAGTGCATCCCGAAAAGCGAGAAACGATTTTCGGATAAGATGCGCGTCAAATCAAGGAGATAGAGCGCCGATCTGATTCAAGCAGATCGAAACGCGCTCTAGGGTTGGATCATGAAAGCCATATATTTTACCGGCCACGGCAAGGCGGAATTTGCCGATCTGCCCGAACCTGAACTCAAACCCGGTCATGCGGTGATCGAGGTCAAGGCGGCAGGGCTTTGCCATACCGATATCGATGTTCTGCATGGCCGCTATGGTTCAAGCGCGTTTCCGCTGGTGCCGGGGCATGAATATGCGGGGATCGTGCTTGCGGTTGCCGACTATGTGACACGTGTGAGGCCGGGCGACCGGGTGGCGGTCGATCCCAATATTCCTTGCGGTCATTGTCGTGCCTGTCGCAAGGGGCTGACCAATCTTTGCAGCGATCTCAAGGCCTATGGCGTCACCCATAATGGCGGTTTTGCGCAAAGAAGCCTTGTGGATGCGGCGCATCTTCACCCGATTGGCGAGCTGCCTCTTGATGTGGCGGCATTGGCCGAGCCGCTTGCCTGTGTGTTGAACGGGTTGGATGCATCGGGTCTTAAGGCCGGAAGACATGATGCTGAAACGGCGCTCGTCTTTGGGGCCGGACCGATTGGCCTGCTTTTGGCGCTTTCACTCAAAGCGCAAGGTGTCAATGATGTCGCGGTTGCTGATATCAATGAGCACCGGCTTGGGTTTACTGAGAGCCTCGGCCTTGAAGCCATTCATTCGGATTCTGACGTGCTTGAAAAGCGCAAACGCAGTTTCGATTTTGTGGCGGACGCGACCGGGATCGCCAAAGTCGCGCAATCCATGATCGATTATACCGCCGATGGCGGCACAGCGCTGTTCTTCGGCGTTTGTTCACCCGATGCCCGCATAGAACTTGCCCCTTTCGAGATATTCCGCCGCCAGATCCGGCTTGCGGGGTCACATTCGCTCAACCGCAACATTCCGCAAGCTTTGGATGTTCTGGCCAAAGACGATGGCGCGATGGCGCGTCTTATATCGCATCGGCTGCCGATAGCCGAAATGCTACCGTTTTTCACCAAGCATGGTGGCGACCCGGCCACGATGAAAATACAATTCGTATCCGCTGATTGAGAGGACGCCCATTATGACCAAGCTCTCGCGCACAACATTGCAAGGCTTCGACAAGGTTCAAAAACCCGGTTACGATCCGGCAAAACTCACGCCGGGAATTGTGCATTTCGGCGTCGGTAATTTCCATCGCGCGCATCAGGCAGTCTATCTCGATGATCTGTTCAGGTTGGGCGCAGATCACGACTGGGCGCTGGTCGGTGCTGGTGTGCGTGCAAGTGATGATGCCATGCGCGAGACGCTTAAGGCGCAGGACTGGCTGACCACCGTGGTTGATCAGGAAGCCGATCATTCAGGCGCGCGCATCACGGCCTCCATGGTCGATTATGTGACCATCACCACGGACGAAGGCCGCAAGGCGCTGATTGACTATCTGACCACACCACAGACCCGCATCGTTTCGCTGACCATCACCGAGGGCGGCTATTATATCGATCCGGCGAGCCAGCAGTTCGATCCCGCTCATCCCGATATCGTTGCCGATGGCGCCCATCCCGACCGTCCGAACACGGTTTTCGGCCTGATCGTTCAGGCGCTGAAACTGCGCCTCGACAAAGGCATTGCGCCGTTCACCGTGATGTCCTGTGATAACATTCCCGGAAATGGCCATGTGACGGAAGACGCCGTTACGGGGCTTGCAAAATTGAGCGATCCCGATTTTGCGCAATGGATTGCGGAGAATGTTGCTTTCCCCAATTCCATGGTTGATCGCATCACGCCTGCCACGGGGCCGCGCGAGCGCGAGATTGCACAGCGCGATTTTGGCGTCGAGGACGGTTGGCCGGTTTTCTGCGAAGGGTTCAAACAATGGGTCGTGGAAGATAGGTTTCCGACCGGACGTCCGGCACTGGAAAAGGTCGGTGTCACCTTCACCGATCACGTGGATGCTTATGAGCTGATGAAAATCCGCATCCTCAACGGCGGACACGCAGCCATCGCTTATCCAGCCGGATTGCTAGACATTCATTTCGTGCATGAGGCGATGGAACATCCGCTGATCCGCCGTTACCTCGAAAAGCTCACCAGGGAAGAGATCATCCCCGAGGTGCCGCCGGTGCCCGATACCGACCTTGAGGATTATCGCGTGCTGATCGACAGGCGCTTTGCCAATCCGAGCATTGGCGACACGATCCGCAGGCTTTGTCTGGATGGCTCCAACCGCCAGCCGAAATTCGTGCTGCCGACCGCTTCCGACCGTCTGGCCAAGGGTCGTTCGGTCAGCGGGCTTGCACTGGTTTCTGCATTCTGGTGCCGTTATTGCTACGGCACCACTGATAGCGGTGCCGTGATCGAACCGAACGATCCGTCATGGGATCGTCTCGTCAAGCAGGCAGCACTCGCCAAGGATAATCCTTCCGCATGGCTTGCCATGGAGGATATATTTGGCGCGCTCGCTTCCGATCCTGTCTATGTCGCGGCCTTCTCGGCAGCGCTCAAGACGATCTGGGAAGAGGGTACGGCCAAAACGCTGGAGAAGTATCTGGCGGGCGAGCTGACGTGCTGATTGTTAAAGCGGGGCAGCGATCAGGTGCCCGGTTGCGGCGTGGCTGATGACATCCATCGGCACGCCGTAAATTGCGCGCAATTGTTCCGGCTCCATGATGCCCGCAGGTGTCGATTGCGCGATCAGGCGGCCGCCATGCAGCGCGAATATGGAATCGCAAAAACGCGCGGCCATATTCACGTCATGCAGAACGATGAAGACGCTCAATTGTTTTTCCTGCGACAGCTTTTGCACCAGTGACAGGACTTCAAGCTGATGCGCGATGTCGAGCGCGGAGGTCGGCTCATCGAGAAGCAGGCATTGCGCATCCTGCGCCACCAGCATGGCGATCCAGACGCGCTGGCGTTCGCCGCCTGAAAGCGTGTCGACAAGCCGGTCTGCAAATGCACCGATGCCGGTCAGCTCGATAGCTTCTTCGACTTTCTGGCGGTCGGTGTCGCCAAAGCGGCCCAGCGCGCCGTGCCATGGATAACGACCAAGTGCCACAAGTTCTTTGACCAGCATGCCGGATGCCTGCGCCGTATATTGCGGCAGATAGGCGAGCTTGCGCGCAAATTCGCGGTCTCCCCACTGATCGAGGTTCTTGTCGCAAAAGCGGATCGTGCCACCCGATGCGGGTTGCTGACGGGCCAGAATTTTCAGGAGTGTCGATTTGCCCGAACCATTATGCCCGATAAGCGCCGTAACGCAGCCCGCCGGGATCGTCATGGTCAGGGGCTGCAACAAAATGCGGCCGCCTGCCGAAAAGGTGACATTTTTCAGTTCGAACAAGGTCGAGGTCATCAAAGCCTATCCTGTTGGGCCTATCCTGTTGGCGGATTTCGAGCGGTCATAACGCGGGTTTGCAGAAGTTGCCAGAAAAACATGACTAATATATACATATTTTAAAGGTTGAGTTCGGGATAGATATAGTGGGTTTTCATCCGCACATGAAGAGCCGAATTGAGGACGTCAGGTTACTTGACGATCTTCGCTATCGCGCATGGAACGGCGCCATTGTGGATGTGTGGACGGTGGAATGCGGACCAGCCGCACGCGGCGAATATGTTTCTGAGGCACCGCGTCTCGTTCATGTGTTCGAAGGTCAGGGTGCGCTCGACCTCAGATCGCGCAGCGACGGGCATGCACGTGCAAAGGAACAGCAGCGCGCGCGGTTATGTTATATCCCGGCAGGCATGACGATCTGGAGCGAGAGTACGCGGCCCGGCACGTTAAGGCATCTCGACATTCACCTTGATATCAAGGCGCTGCAGCAGCGTTTCGGCGGTGCGCTTGACAAGAATGCCCTTGAGCGCCCGCGTCTTTTGTTCTCCAACGACAAGATCGAGCAGATTGCCGCATTGCTGGCTGAAGAGTGCCTTTCCAATAGCCCTTTGCACGATCTTTATGGCGAGGGACTGATCGGCGCACTTGTCGCTGAATTGTTTAGGGTTGAGGCGCGCGAGCGTAGCAGCGCAAGCAAGCTTTCGCCATGGCGGCTGCGCAGGGTAACGGATTTCATCGAGGATAATTATGCCCGCGTCATCCGCTTGCAGGAACTGTCCGCGCTTGCCGGACTTTCTGAAACCTATTTTTGCAGCGCCTTCAAGGCTTCGACGGGTGTGTCGCCCCATACATGGCAAATGCAGCGCCGCATCGTCCGGGCGCAATCGCTTTTGTTACAATCCCACACGCCGTTACCGCATATCGCAGCCGTCGTCGGCTTTGCCGATCAGGCGCATTTCACGCGCGTTTTCAAGAAGCTGACCGATACAACGCCGGCAGCCTGGCTCAAGCAGCAATTGTAATAAAGACACACCCGGCAGTGGTTTTTTACCAAACCGCCATATGGGCTGAAGATCGTTCAATTTTGCGGAAGAACGAACAATCCCACGGTTTTATGTTGATATAAACGCTCATATTAATGGGCCGTTTTCCGGTCTTATCTTTTCATAGGGTTTGAACCGGGGCGGCGGGCCGCTCCCGTTATTTGAGGGGCGTATTTAAATGGCGTCGATAAAGCAAAATCTTCTCGTCCTGCTGGCAAGCACCACCGCGCTGGCAGCATTTCCTGCTATTGCACAGGAGACGGCACAGCCGCTCAATCTCAATACGGTCGTCATTGAGGCGGAGGGCAACAGCAATGCGCAACAGGCTGAAGGCTTTGCGCCGGTCAAAGGGTTCGTGCCGGGCATAACCACCACGGGCTCCAAGGATGCTGTTGCGGTGGAAAAGATACCGCAATCCGTATCGATTGTCGGCCGTGACCAGATGGACAGCATCGGCGCGCAGAAAACCGACGAGGCGCTTCGCTATACGGCTGGCGTTTTTGCGCAGCCTTTCGGCGTCGATAACGATACCAACTGGCTTTACATCCGTGGTTTCGATGCGACCGCGACCGGCACCTATCTCGACGGCTTGCAAAATTTCAGCTACGGCTTCGGTGCCTTCATGATCGACAGTTTTGGTTTGGAGCGGATCGAGGTGTTGCGCGGCGCATCGTCGGCGCTTTATGGCGGCGCCAATGCGGGCGGTATCGTCAATTATATCAGCAAACGCCCGACCGGCGAACGCCTGCGCTATCTGGAAGCCGGTATCAATTCCTATGGTAACGGCTATGTCGGCTTCGATATCGGCGACAAGGCGAGCGAGACGGTCAATTACCGCATCAACGGCAAGATACAAGGCGGCGACAATTACACGGATTATGCTGATGAGTTTCGTGGCGTCATCTCACCGAGTATCCAGTATAAGCCGGATGAAGCGACCTCGCTCACCATTCTCGCCAATTATACGCATCAGGATTTGACCCATGATGGAGCAGGTTTCCTGCCTTATTATGGAACCGTAGTTCCGACCGAATTCGGCACGATCTCGAACAAGGTCAATCTGACCGAACCTTCGCTTGATTCCTATAATCGTGAGCAATTCTCCATCGGCTACGAACTCGAGCATCAGTTCGACAATGACTGGACGGTGCGCCAGAATGTGCGCTACGGCTATGCCCATGTCCGTGAGCGCGCGCCTTACGCCTATACCTATAATGGCACTTTCGGACCGCAGCCGCTGCCCGGCAACCCCTATCTTGATCGCCTCGATTTCAGGCATGACACAAAGGTCAATACCTTCCTTGCCGACAATCAGCTTGAAGGCAAGATCACCACGGGTGCGGTCGATCATAATCTTCTCTTCGGTGTGGAGTATAAATATTTCCGCATCGATCAGATGCAGCAGACCGGCACCGTAGCCCCCATCAACCCTTACGATCCGGTCTATGGCGAACCATATGGGCCGATGAACGATCCCTATATCGATCAGGATTTGAAGCGTAACCAGTTTGGCATCTATGCGCAGGATCGCATGGAGTTCGGCGACGGCTGGATCGTTACGCTTAACGGGCGCTATGATTATGTGAAGACCGATGCAGACGGTTTGCCGAACTATTCCAGCCATGACGGGCGCCTGTCGGGCCGTGCCGGTATCGGCTATGCTTTCGACAATGGCCTTACGCCCTATGCAAGTGCCGCGACCTTCTTCAATCCGGTCATCGAAGCGCTGTCACAAACGGATAATGTGGTTACGCCCGCCAAGCCGGAAACCGGTGTGCAATATGAAGTGGGCGTCAAGTATAAGCCCGAATTTTTCGATGGCCTTATCACCGCATCGTTCTTCGACCTGACGAAAGAGAATGTTCTGACAGGACCGTTCAACGACAAGTCGCAGCTCGGTGAAGTCAATTCGCGCGGTTTCGAGTTCGAAGTACAGGCCAATATCGTCGAGGACTGGAAGCTGACCGCCGCACTGACCGCCTATGACCTGAAGATCAAGAAGGACGACAACGAAGCGCTGATCGGCAACCGGCCCTATCTTTTGCCCGAACAGCAGGCGTCGCTTTTCGTCGAATACAAGGTGCCGGAAGGTGTACTGGAAGGCCTGTCGCTCGGCGGCGGCGTTCGCTATGTCGGCTCGTCCTATGCCGATATGGAAAACAAATACAAGGTTCCAGCCGTTACCGTCGCCGATTTGAAACTTGGCTATGAAAAGGATAATTGGGGTGTCGATCTCAATGTAACCAACCTGTTCGACAAGAAATATGTATCGGGTTGTCAGGGCGTCTATTCCTGCGGTTACGGGGAAGGACGCAGGGCTCTGCTCAAAATCCACACCAAGTGGTGAGGCTGAGCGCTGCGTTCGTTCAACCGGCGAGCTGACGCAGTTTTTCGGGGCCTGTCCATAGATAGCAATTCCAACACGCGATTTTTTCTATCTAAAAACCTTGTCCAGCCATACCGCTACGTTAGGTGTGAATGGGAGGTCTGCGTTTATCGGCGCAGGCCTTCCGAGCTGAAATTCACCTGGCAAGGAGAGAATTCGTGACTATTCGCACCATCGTCTGGGGTGAAAATATCCATGAGCAAATTAACGAAAGCGTCCGTTCACTTTATCCCGAGGGAATGCATGCAACCATTGCCTCAGCACTGAAACAGGATGTGGCAATCGCGGCTTCAACCGCGACCATGCAGGAACCTGAACATGGCCTCAGTCAGGAGCGTCTTGCTGAAACCGATGTTCTGATCTGGTGGGGGCATCAGGATCATGGCGGCGTCAGTGACGATGTGGTCGAACGCGTAGCCAACCGTGTTTTCGAAGGCATGGGGCTGATTGTTCTGCATTCGGGGCATTTTTCCAAAATCTTCAAGCGGTTGATGGGGACACCCTGCGCGCTCAAATGGCGTGAGGCGGGCGAACGCGAACGCGTCTGGGTTGTCAATCGCGGACATCCGATTGCCGCAGGCCTCGATGAGCATTTCGTGCTTGAAAACGAGGAGATGTATGGCGAGCAGTTTTCTGTACCTGAGCCGCTGGAAACGATATTCATCTCGTGGTTTGCGGGTGGAGAGGTGTTCCGCTCCGGCATGACGTGGCGACGCGGCGCCGGCAATATCTTCTATTTCCGCCCCGGCCATGAAACCTACCCGACCTATCACGATGCCAATGTGCAGACCGTTTTGCGCAACGCCGTCAAATGGGCGCATAATCCGCAAGGGCGGTGGACTGGTGTTCACGATGCGCCCAATATTCCCGTCGAAAAGGCGCTGGAGCCGATTGTGGAACGCGGCCCCAAATTGCACGAACCCGGCCAAGCCGGATATCGCTGAGGTCGCACCATGCGTTTGCTTATTCTGGGAACCGGCGACATGGCGAATACCCACGCCGAAGCCTTCAGGGCAATCGAGGGTGTCGAGGTGGTTGCGGCCTGCGATGTCTCGGCGGTGCGCGTCGACGCGTTTTCAGAAAACCACGACATCCACAACCGTTTCACGCGGCTTCAGGATGCCCTTGAATGGGGGCGTTTCGATGCGGTCGCCAATGTGACGCCCGACGCTGTCCACCATCCAACCACGCTTGCGCTGATCGGCGCGGGAAAGCATGTCTTTTGCGAAAAGCCGCTGGCGGAAAGCTATGACAAGGCAGCGGAAATGGCTGAGGCTGCCGAACAGGCGGGCATCGTCAATATCGTCAATCTGACCTATCGTAATGTTGCACCGTTACAGAAGGCGCGCGCCATGGTGCTTGCAGGCGAAATCGGGCAGGTGCGCCATTTCGAGGCGTCCTATCTGCAAAGCTGGCTAGTCGCGAAAACCTGGGGTGACTGGAAGACTGAGAGCAAATGGCTTTGGCGTCTTTCGACCCGTCATGGCTCGAACGGTGTTCTGGGGGATGTCGGTATTCATATTCTCGATTTCGCGAGCTATGCCATCGGCAGCGATGTTGAGCGCGCGTCGGCGCGTCTCAAGACGTTCGACAAGGCTGAGAATGATCACATTGGCGAATATGTTCTCGATGCCAATGACAGTTTCGTCATGATGGCTGAATATGCCAATGGCGCGCTTGGTGTCATCCATGCAAGTCGTTGGGCGACCGGGCATCTCAACGAGTTGCGCCTGCGCATTCATGGTGACAAGGGCGCATTGGAGGTACTGCACACGCCGACCGGATCAAGTCTGCGCGGCTCGTTGGGCGATGATATCGAAATGCCGCTCTGGCGTGAAATCGATGCAGGTGAAGTCGAGAGCAATTATGAGCGCTTTGCGCGTGCAGTGGCCGATGGCACGGAACTGGAGCCAAGCTTTCGCCATGCCGCTAATCTGCAACGGGTTCTCGATCATGCGATGAGTGTCGATGAACCGCTGCCGCCCGTCGCAAATCTTAGCTAACCAATGAGGCGCTGAGCAACAGCGCGCCGGTCAGCGCAATGAAAAGGGCGGCGCAGACTTCGATTGCGGCCTTAAGACGTCCCGACATGGCGTTGCTGCCAGCAAAGCGCAGCGCCGTATTTTTTGCCGTCACCGCAAGCGTTGCGAGACAAGCAACCGTCAGGAACGTACCGAAGGCCATGGCGAAGACTGAAAGCAGCCCGCCGATCATAAGCCCGTTCAACAGCGCGAAGGTCAAAACGATCAGCGCGCCGGAGCAGGGACGCAAGCCCACCGACAAAATCGCCGACCACGCGGTCTTCCAGTTAAAATCGTCACCAAGCGTGGACGGATCGGCGATATGGGCATTGCCGCATGCGGTGCAAAGCTCGCCTTCGCCGATAAAGACGTGGTCCGTCGTGGCCGTGGCGGGCTGATAGTTGAGCTTGACTGTGCTGGGCGCGGCTGCGGCGCGGGTGCTTTGCGAAATGCTGCCTTGCCATGTGGGGCCGCTGGCCGTGACGGGTTTAGGTGCTGCACCGAAGAGGGCTGCGGCGGGAGTGGTGTCGCTCTTTTTGAACAGCAGCGGCAGCTTGCGCGCCAGAAGCCAGAGGCCGAAGAAAAGCACCAGCGCGAAACTGGCAATTTCCATGTAGCGCGCGGTCTGGTTCATCGAAATGCCGGTGCCGCGCAGCACGAGCCATGCGAGGGCGACCACGAGCACCGCCATGATCGCCTGCAACAGCGACGAGACGAAAGACAACATGATACCGCGCCGCAGGGCGGTCTCGTTGGCGATCATATAAGAAGAGATCACCGCCTTGCCGTGACCGGGACCGGCAGCGTGAAAAATGCCGTAAATGAAAGACAGGCCGATCAACACCCATGCCTGCCACGGATCGTCGCGCATGGCTTTCAGCGCATTGGTCATGGCGAGATAAAAGCTGCGCTGCTGTTCGTTCATCCATAAGATGATATGCGCAAATGGCCCCGTGGGCTGTAAGGCCACTTCATTGGCGCCGATGCCGAGCGAGGACTGCGCATGGGCCTGAATGGCGGCCAGCGCCAGACAGGTTGTGAGAACGAGCATGACCGGTCTTTTCATCGGTTTTTTTGTCCCTTTCCTATCCTTGCGCGCCACAGCTTATTTCGAGCCGCGTGGCGAAAATCTTCGACAGGTCATTGCCTGACGGGTCATTGAAAAAAGCTTCCGTCAGTGACATCTGGTTTTGCGCGATGACCTCGTCCGGGTCCGGCCGTACGACGGACGATTTGCAGTCTTTGGGTAGACCTTTGACCACCAGATCGCTGTCATTCACATAATCGATTGCGGTGTAAAAGGTCGGATCGTAAATACCGAAACTTGTCTTGTGACCGGACGCAAGTTTTAGTGGCTTGGCAGGTTTGCTGGTGAAGACGATCAGCAGGCGATTGTCGGTGAAAAGGGCTGCAAGGTCACTGGGCCTTGCCATTTCCACGTCCTTTCCGTCCTGTTCGACGGTCTGGAAATATTTAAATTCCGCAATCGATTCATTGATCACATGACCGAGGTCGATCAGTTCCTTGTCATCGAGCTTCAAATCGCCGTTCTTGTCGAACTCCATCAAGACGGTCGACGAAAATACGTCGTCGAAGCGCCAGACATGGGCGAGTTTTTCAACCGTGCCATCGGGTGCAACGCTGACTTCAAGCCGCGCTTCGGCAAAGACATGCGGGTGCGCGTGGGCAGCGACGGGCGCAAAGCCTGCCATCAGCGATGCCCATGCTGCGGCGCGAACAAGCCTGCTTTTCAATCGCAAGAGCGAAACGAACATGATTTAATTTCCGTCGGGTTTTGTCACGCTGAAACGGGAAGGCGGCGAAAGTGGGACGGCGGGCATGAAAAGCTGTTCATTGCCTCTCCTTGAACCATTGCGCCAGAAAATCCACCAGCGCGCGGATCTTGGCGGGCAGATAACGCCGGTGCGGATAAACGGCATAGATGCCGCCGTCGCGGACCATGAATTCGTCGAGACAGGCAATCAGCCTGCCATGTTCAATTTCTTCTTCCGCAATGAAGGCGGGCAGGGCGCAAAAGCCAAGCCCGGCAAGGGCCGCGTTCTTGGTGGCGACGGGACTATTGACCTCGATGGGGCCGCTCACCGGCACCGTCATCATCGAGCCGTCCGTATTGCGAAAATGCCAGTTATTGCGGGAGCGTGCATTGGTATCGACGATGCAGGGCCGGTCGGCAAGGTCTTCGGGGCGCTCAGGCTTGCGGACGCGCTCAATCAGTTCCGGCGCACCGCACAAAACGGTGTGAAAATCAGACAACCTTCGGGCAATGAGCGAGGAATCCTGCAGCCGCGTGATGCGGATTGCCACATCGAACCCTTCCTCGACCAGATCGACGAAGCGGTCGTCGAGCCGGATATCCAGCACGATTTCGGGATGGGCAAGGCAGAAATCGACCAGTGACTGGCCGATCACCGCATCGGCAAAGGTGCGCGGCGCGGACAGTTTTATACGCCCGCGCGCATCCGAACTGGTTTCGCTGACTGCATCCTGAAGCGCGTCGATCTCGCGGATGATCTCCACGGCCCGGTGATAATAGGTGTGGCCTGCTTCGGTCAGCGAGAACTGGCGTGTGGTGCGGTTCAACAGCCTCGCGCCGAGATCGTCTTCCAGCTCGCGCACATATTTGGATAAAAGCGCCTTGGAACGTCCGATCTTGCGGGCTGCTGCTGAAAAGCCTTCCGCCTCAACGACATCTATAAAGGCGCGCATGCGTGTCAGTGTATCCATGGCCCCGCTTTGTTTCCGTAAGAATTTGAAAAATTGGAACGAAGCATTGTTCACCTTTTTAAGCGGAAAACCGCGGGAAATCGCTGTGAAAAGCCGGGTACAGGGCGCAACTGTTTCAGTTGCGTTGAACAATGGCAAGGCCACATTTGCGAGGCAAGAAAATAAATGCTGAAAATGAAATTTGTCATTGAATGGACATGATTTTCCGCTTATATGCGCCTTGCCCAAAGTCGCACGTGCCTGTGGGTGTCCGCCGGTCCTCGAATGGTGAGGAACTCGGTATGGTACCTGGACCTAACCGCTCCAGTTGATCTGATGGCCAACCGCCAGATCAAGGACATCTTGAAGCAACGACGGTGCGGGCCTTTCTGGTGTCTTTCGGCTGTCCAAAAGCCGGAATTACTGAAGAGGCACACCTTCATTGCCGGTAGTGCGGATGCGGTTCTCCCAATTCCAATCCAAGGCAGACAAAGCGGAATAACGCTGGCTTAGCGTTGTCCCATCGCCGCATTTTGTTTTCGCGTGATATCAGCACCTCCAAAGGCTGGCCTCGCAGCGAAGGCGTACATGCACACTTTGTCCCCTTAACAAACGGCAAAGAAGCCGTGCGGGAGAACGACCATGGCAACGCAGCGCATCATTGATTTCCTCAACACCCGCCGTCCCGATGGCCCTTGCCTCGTCGTCGATACCGATGTCGTGCGCGACAATTACCAGAGCTTCGAAAAGGCGCTGCCCTATTCGCGCATTTTCTATGCGGTCAAGGCAAATCCGGCCCCTGAAATCCTGCGCCTGCTGGCCTCGCTCGGTTCCTGCTTCGACACGGCATCGGTTGCCGAGATCGAAATGGCACTGGAAGCCGGTGCTACACCCAACCGCATCTCGTTCGGCAACACCATCAAGAAGGAGCGCGATATCGCGCGCGCTTTCGAACTGGGCATCCGCCTTTTTGCGGTCGATTGCGTGGAAGAAGTGGATAAGGTTGCGCGTGCAGCCCCCGGTTCGCGCGTGTTCTGCCGCGTTTTGACCGATGGCGAAGGCGCTGAATGGCCGCTGTCGCGCAAGTTCGGCTGCGTACCGGCCATGGCCATTGACGTTCTGCGTCATGCCAAGGCGCTCGGCCTTGATTCCTATGGCGTCTCGTTCCATGTCGGCTCGCAGCAGACGGACCTGTCTGCTTGGGACCGTGCGCTTGGCGACGCGGCCATGGTGTTCCGCACCCTTGCCGATGAAGGCATCGTGCTGCGCATGGTCAATATGGGCGGCGGTTTCCCGACCCGTTACCTGAAAGACGTGCCGACCGCGCAGGCTTACGGCATGGCGATCTTCGACGCGCTGTCCAAGCATTTCGGCAACCGTATTCCGGAAACCATCATCGAACCGGGCCGCGGCATGGTCGGTAATGCGGGCGTGATCAAGACCGAAGTGGTTCTGGTTTCGCGCAAGGCCGACAATGACAATGTGCGCTGGGTCTATCTCGACATCGGCAAGTTCGGCGGTCTCGCCGAAACCATGGACGAGGCGATCCGCTATCAGATCGTCACCCCGCGCGATGGCGGTGAAACCGAACCTTGCGTGCTGGCCGGACCGACCTGCGACAGTGCGGACGTCATGTATGAAAAGACGCCCTATCCGTTGCCGCTTTCGCTGACCATCGGTGACGAGATCCTCATCGAAGGCACAGGTGCTTACACCACCACCTATTCGGCGGTGGCGTTCAACGGCTTCGAGCCGCTGCGATCCTACGTCATCTGATCGCTCGGGCTTCGGCCTTTATCGATCCTCTTTGATCCGTCTGGTGCCAAAAGGCACTGGACGGGGTTTTTTGCCGCAATTTTTGCCCTTCGCGGATCACTGCCATGAACGCAAATCTCAACCTCCAGGATTTTTCAAACGCGGTCGCGGTTGCGCAGCCCGTTCCCCTTTTCGATCCGGCTTTCGCCCTTGTCGCTGAAAGCCCGGAGCATATTTTGGCGCGCGAAGCGCTGCTCGACCGCGCCATGGGTGAGGGACGCCGCCGCAAGTCTTCCGAAAAGCTGCGTCGTGGCCGTGTGCCCGCCGCAGGGCTGGCCTTCGTCGCGCAAAACAGCGATGGCATGGTTGCCGGTACCGTGCGGCTTTGGAACGTTCAGGCCGGTGTTGATGCGTCGGGGCGTCCCGTGTCCGCGCTGCTGCTTGGGCCGCTCGCGGTCGATCAGGCGTGCGCGGGTTACGGGATCGGTTCGGCCTTGATGCGTCACGCGATTTCAGAAGCGCGTCGTCTCGGCCATGGTGCGGTGCTTTTGGTGGGTGACCCTGAATATTACCAGCGCTTTGGTTTTTGCGCCGACAAGACCGGCGCGCTTGCCATGCCCGGCCCGTTCGAAAAACGCCGCTTTCTGGCGCTTGAACTTAAAGCCGGTCATCTCGATGGCGCGCATGGCGTCCTGCGCCGCGGCGCCTGACAAAACGGCCTTTTTACACTTTTCACGCCTTTCTCTTGTCGATGCTTCATGGCATGAACACAAAGGGTGGCGGTGAAAATGGAGAGAGGCCGGACATGCAGCAGCAATCGCAATCATCGCACGGCGTGCAGGTTCTCATCATCCTGCTGAGCGTATTTTTTATCGGCATGGTCGAAGGCACGCAAGGGGTGCTCCTTCCACTCGTTGCGCAGGAATATAATGCATCCTATTCGATGCTGGGGACCGTGACGGGCGTGCATTCGATGCTGTTTTTTCTGGCGCTGTTTCTGGGCGGACGCCTTTTTGCGCTGATAGGCGCAAAACCATTTTTGTTGGTGGCAAGCGTCGACTTTGCCGCCAGCGCATTGATCGAATGGCTCATGCCTTCTTTTCGAATCTGGGAAATTTCCCGCATGATGCAGGGCGTAGCCGCAGGCTGCCTGCTTTCATTCGCGCTGACTTTCCTAGGGCTGAGTACCGAACGCGTCAGACGCGGTGATCTTCTTGGCATAATGCTTGGGCTGTTTTTCTTCGGCAGTGCATTAGGCAGCTTTGTCGGCAGCTTTCTAAGCAACGGGTTTGGCCTGAGTTCAATATCGCTGATCGTAACCATTGGCGCCTTCATACTTCTTGTTGTGCAGGCACTATGCATTACGTCTCCCGAGCGCTCGGGAATGTCCGCCATATTTGACTGATCCTGATCGGTTGAGTTTCAGGAACTATTCTGGGGGAAACATGATTTCTAAACTCAACAAATAAAATTCGAGAATTGTAATATTCCCTCCGCTTAATTATGAGTAACCTGTCTTGAAATTTGGGGGACCCTTTAGTTCAAGGTTGTCGCTACGCGCTTCGCATATTCGTGAAAACATGGCTCGGTTATCCGCTCGGAGGGAATGAGGATGGGGTTTGGTGAATCCATTCGGACTGTTTTAAAACAGAAATATGCTACATTCAGTGGCAGAGCTTCGCGCTCTGAATATTGGTGGTTTCAGCTGTTCTACTGGCTGGTGTTGCTGGCTTTTGGTGTTGTCTTCGGAATTCTGATGGCTCTTTTCGACAGAGGAGAAGGTTTCTCGGCTGTCTATTTGATCGCGATTATTCCAGCCGCCATATTCATGCTGGCTTTGATTATCCCGATCCTTGCCTTGCAGATACGCCGTTTCCACGACTACAATTTGTCCGGCTGGTGGTATCTGCTGCTCGTTGTGCTTGGCTTTATTCCTTATCTCGGAATTCTTGCAAGTATTGCGATTCTCGTCATTTCCGTTCTCAAAGGTACCGACGGCCCCAACAAGTTCGGTGGCGATCCGCTACGTCCAGAGGCGACTGCCGACGTTTTTGCCTAAGAAACGCTGTTCACATGCCCGATTTGCTTGCGCCTTTGGTGGCGCAAGCACCCATATTTCATTGGCTGAAGATCATAACTGAAGTTCTGCGCGGTTTCTTCTGATCGACAACGTCCTTCAGCATAATCGATTGATACGGTTATGTTTTTGGTGTCGGCTAATCTTCGCGGGGAAACTTGATCGCTGAGATCAATAAAGAAAATTCAGTAATTGTAATCTTTCTCACACTTACTTATGACTTAGTCCGCCTTGAAATGTGGGGAGTTTTTCAGTTCGGGGCTATCGCTGCATGCTTTTTATATGTGTGAAGCCGTGGTCTGGTTATCGGCTTGGAGGGAATGAGGATGGGATTTACCGAATCCATACGCACTGTTCTGAAACAGAAATATGCGACGTTCAGTGGTCGGGCTTCACGGTCTGAATACTGGTGGTTTACACTGTTCTATACGCTGGTTTTAGCGGCGTTTGTTTTTGTCGGACTTGTTATCGATTGGTTTGCAGGCAGTAGCGCAGATTTTTATCAAGCCTATTTAATTGTGATAATACCAGTCGCTATATTCATGCTGGCAACGTTGGTTCCTTTCATCGCTCTTCAGGTTCGCCGTTTTCATGACCGCAATCTGTCGGGCTGGTGGTATCTGCTTCTTTTGGTGCTTGGCGCTGTTCCCTATGCTGGCTTTTTTGCAAGCATCGCTTCTCTCGTCATAACAATCCTCAAAGGTACTGACGGGCCAAACAAGTTTGGCGCTGATCCGCTACGTCCTGAGGCAACTGCCGACATCTTTGCCTGAGCAATGATGATGCGTATCGCCAGCCTGCTTGCGCTGGGCCTGATCCTCATTGCCTCAACGCTGCCTGCACCCGTCCGGGCGCAGGACGCAAGCCCTGTATCCGGTGGTCAAGGCAGTCGCGCGAGCGCGGCGGGGACCGAATACAAGTCGCAATGCTGGCGGCATGGTGTCGACTGCTCGTTGGTCTATGGCGATAAATCCAAGCCCCGCTCATCGTCTTCAAGCCGAAATGCGCCTTCCTTTGGCACGAACGGCCCGGTTGTTAACGGGCCGCTGGCTATTTTTGTGGTTCTTGGCATACTTGTGCTTGGCCTTGGATTGTGGATGCGCTTTGGCAATGGCGGCGTTTTACTGTCTTCTGCACCGCGTGAAATGAAACAGCGGCAGGGCGAGGCACCGGAAAGCTGGCGCGCGTCTGAAGCTGTAGGCGAGGAAGGACCAGATCAGTTCCTGCAAAAGATCGCTGCGATGCAAGACAAGCGGCAGGCGCTGGTGCAGCTCCTGCGCCGCTGCCTGCTTCATGCCGCCGATGTGTCCGGGACGCGGCTGTTCCGCTCCGATACCGAGCGCACCGTCCTTGGAAGGTTGCCGCAAAATCTGCCGAACCGTGAGCGTCTGGAAAATCTGCTGGTTGAAACCGAGCTCGTTCATTACGGCGGGCGTGATCTGGCGGAAAACCAGTTCTCCACATTATTGACCAGTGCTCAGGCCCTGCTTTCTCAGGGAAGGCTTGCCTATGCGTAAGGCCGGTCCAATTGTTTTTCTGACAATCCTCCTTGGTCTGGTCGCCCTCTTGATCTTTGCACCCTGGCGCGGCGAGGTTTATGACCGGTCGGTCCTCGGTTCCAAAGGGCTGGAATTCTGGCTTGCGGAAAAGGGCATACCGGTCGTGCGTTCGGATGAGCATATTGCAAGGGCGCGTTCGGAGCTTTCGCTGCGCATTCTGCCTCTGCGTGCACCGCCGCAAAATGAGGATGCCAAAAAGTCATCCAAAGAGCGGATGGAATCCTGGGTTCTCGACGAAAAGCTCTATGAGTTGTCTTCTCTGGTCATCTTCCCGAAATGGCAGGAAACCATCATTCAACAGGGTATTGCCCGCGACAGTGAACTCTTGCCGGTCAATGTGGCACAGGAAACATCCGCGTCGATGGGCTTTGATATCCTACAGCTAAAGCGCCCCTATCAGGGCTTGGAAGAGGCAAACCTGTCGTTAAAGGACGGCAAGGCGCATACGGTAAAACTCTATCGCCCACAATTATTCGATCGTTCCAGATTACCGCAAGACTGCAAGGAGCTGGCTGGCTTTGCAGCAGGCGCATTGCTGCTCAAATGCGAGCATTATAATCCGACCTATCTGCTGTCCGACCCCGATGTCCTCAACAATCACGGCCTTACGCAGGGTGACAATGCCGGTTTTGCGGTGACGCTTATCGAAAGTCTGCGCGGCGCCAATGCGGTCAAGCCCGTCTACCTCGATACGGATTCGCGCCTTCTGGAGGAAACGGAGCAGGAAGAAGAGGGACGCAGCTATGAACGCTCGGCGGAAGATTTCACCCGTTTCTTCGATTATCCGTTGTCGATCATCTGGGGAGCGATCCTGTTCGTGACAATTATTTCCTTCTGGCGCGGCGCGTACCGGTTCGGACCGCCGGTGCGCGAGGGCGATGAGCGGATTGAAATATCCAAGACCGTGGCCGTCGCCGCCATGGCGCGGCTGTTGCGGCTGTCCGGCAATGACGGACGCATGGCGGCACAATTTACGCAGCATCTTCTGGCGGACAAGGCAGCACTGGTGTTCGGGCCGACGGCCGCGAATGCCGCTGGTATAGAGCGCCTGTATCAATGCCTTGCGCGGCGTGATGAGGCGCTGGCAACGCAATTGCGCTCAACCGCCCAGGCATTGATTGAACGCGGCTCTGAGATGAGCCGCCCTGAACTGCATAGCTATCTGGAAACATTCAGAAAATTATTGAGGAGCGCCGATCTTGGGTCTTGATGAATTTCGTAAGCTGATCGCCACTATCCGTGGAGAGATCGGCAAAGCCGTTCAGGGTCAGGATGCGCTGATCGATCTCGTGCTGATTTCGATTTTTGCGCGCGGGCATTGTCTTGTTGAAGGCCCTCCGGGTACCGCCAAGACCCTGCTTGCCCGTTCGGTGTCGGCGGTCATGGACATGGAATATCGCCGCATCCAGTTCACGCCAGACCTAATGCCCGGCGATGTGCTTGGCGTCAATCTGTTCAATTTTCAGACCAGCCAGTTCCATCTCACCAAGGGGCCGGTCTTCACGGATATCCTGCTTGCCGACGAAATCAACCGCGCACCGCCAAAAACCCAGTCGGCGCTGTTGCAAGCCATGAACGAGCGCATGGTAACGATTGACGGAACCGACTATTCGCTTGGCGCGAATTTCTTCGTGCTCGCGACACAAAATCCGATCGAGCAGCAGGGAACCTATCCGCTGCCCGAAGCACAGCTCGACCGCTTCCTGTTCAAGCTGGTGGTCGATTTTCCTGATCGCGATACCGAGATTGCCATTTTGTCCAAACATGCAGGTGAGGCCTTGCAATCGGATGAACGCACGGCGGGCATCGAGCGTCTGCTCGATAGCGTGACGCTGGCCGACGGTCGCAATCTGGTCGACAGCATTCATCTCGACACGGCCATTTTGAGCTACATCGTCGATCTCATTCGTGCGACGCGCTCCGACCCGGATATTCTCCATGGCGCTTCCACGCGTGCCGCCGATGCGCTGGCCGCCGCCGTGCGGGTGCGTGCAGCCTTTGAAGGGCGCGATTACGGCTTGCCGGACGATGTTCAGGCTTTGCTGACACCGGCCTTGCGCCACCGTATCGTGCTGTCCCCGGCAGCCGAGATCGATGGTCGTACCGCTGAAGACGTGCTGAGCAATATCAAGAACCGCGTGGATGCGCCGCGTTAGAGCGCATCCCGAAAAGTGGGAAACGGTTTTTCGGAAACAATGCGCGAGAAACGAACAGATAGAGCATGTCTTATGATTCAAGTTAAGCAGGAAATGCTCTAGATGCGTCCGTCTTCGATCCTCATTGCCCTGGGGCTGGCACTGACTGCCATCACGGTCATCGTCAGTGTGTGGTGGCCTTATCTCGTACAGTACCTCGTCATTGTCTGGGGCGTTGCGGTGGGCGTTACCATTATCGATCTGCTGCTGTCGGTGTTTTCACGCCGGCTTGATGTCGATGTGGATGTTCCTGCACAGGGGTTCGTTGGTCACAAGGCGCGGGTGAAGGTTGAGCTGCGCTCGGGAAAAGGGCGCTTGCCGCAAATGATGCAGGCGCGTCTCGATCTGGCGCCGGAGCTTACGGGCGAGACCGATACCTTGCCACAACTTGTTACAACGTCCGATGGCAATCAGGCGGGTTGCTTGGTGCACCTGCCTTTGAAAAGGCGCGGCCAGTACATGGTGCATGCGCTGTGGCTTAAATGGCCATCGCGGCTGCACCTGCTCGAAATTATCGCATCAACGCCGGTCGGACGCGAAATCGCTGTCCTGCCGGATATTTCGCCCGTTCTGTCGGGCGCCATTTCCACGCAGATGTTGCCGCTGGAAAACGGCCAGAAGGATATGCGTCTGCGTGGTGAAGGGTCGGAATTCCACCAGTTGCGCGAATTTGCGCCGGGTATGGATCCACGCAGCATCGACTGGAAGCGCTCGGCGCGGGTGCGCAATCTGGTGGTGCGCGAAACGCGGGCCGAACGAAACCACCAGATTATTCTCTGTGTCGATAGCGGGCGGCTGATGGCGGAGCGTCTCGCGGGCTTGCCCAAGCTTGACCGAGCCATCAATGCAGCACTCGCCATGTGCTGGGCAGGTGGGCTTGCCGGTGATCTGGTTGGTTTTTACAGTTTCGACAGTCGCCCGCGTCTGTTTACGCCCGCCATGCCGGGACGCGCTGCATTCCCGCGATTGCAGACGGTGTGTGCGCAATTGCGCTATGAAACGCAGGAGACCAATCATACGCTGGGGCTCACGCATCTCTCCGGGCGTCTCAAGCGGCGTTCGCTGATCGTGATCTTTTCCGATTTCGTGGACAGCATTACCGCCGAACTGATGATCGAGAATATCGGGGTGCTCGCGCGCCACCACTTCATCGTCTACGTTGCATTGCGCGATCCGGTCTTGACGAAGCTTGCAGAACCCGATGAACTCAACCTTGAGGCAATCGCCCAGTCGGTCGCCACACGGCAGATATTGCACGAGCGCCGCGCCGTCATGGAGAAGCTGGCGCGTCTTGGTGTTTTGTGTCTCGACAGCACGCCCGAAAGCCTGACATCGGATCTGGTGGCGCGTTATATAGAAATCAAATCGCGTGAGATGATATGAGCGATATCGCAGTTGACGAGAAGGTTAATATGGACGGGGTACGGTCGCCAGAAGCCGTTGCACCGGTTGCAGCGCAGAACGATATGCTGCGCTCCGCCCGTTTCCGGGTCGAACGCGAAGCGCATTGGCGCAATCTCGATGACCTTGTCACCCGCGCTGAAAAAAGCGGCATATCGTCATTGAGCTATGACGAGACCCGCACGTTGGCCACCGAATATCGTCAGGCGATGAATTCGCTCAGCGTTGCACGCGATATTTCGCTGGACCGCGCTCTGGTCGCTTATCTGGAAAGCCTGTGCTCGCGTGCCTATCTGGTTGTTTACGCGCCACAGGAAAGTATAGGCGGTCTGATCTCCCGTCTTCTGACTGAGGGCATTCCGCAGGCGGTGCGCCGCTCGGCCCTGCCGCTTTTTATCGGTTTTCTGGCTCTGCTTTTTGGTATTGCCGCAGGCTACAGGTTGTTCCTGCAGGATCCCAGCTGGTTTTATACGCTAGTGCCACCCGATCTTGGTGACATGCGCACACCGGAAGCCTCCACGGAGTATCTGCGCAGCACGATTTATGGTGATGAGCGTCATGAAAGCGACAGGCTCGCGGTATTCTCTTCGTTTCTGTTCTCGCACAACACCCAGATCGCCATCCTGATCTTCGCGCTTGGCATTTTTCTCGCCGTTCCAAGCTTCATCCTGACATTTTATAACGGGCTTTTGCTAGGCGCGTTTTTTGCCATGTTCGCGCAAAAGGGGCTTGGCTATGATCTGTTTGCCTGGCTGTCCATTCATGGCGTGACCGAGCTCGCGGCAATTGCGGTTGCCTGTGCTGGAGGTGCGCGGCTCGGGCTCGCCGTCCTGTTGCCGGGGCAACGAAGTCGCCGTGACGCTCTGCGCCATCAGGCGCATGACGCGGTCAAGCTGTTTATTCTGGCAGGCATCATGCTGGTTGCGGCTGCTTTCATCGAGGGCTTTTTGCGACAATTGGTGCAGGAGCCTGTCTGGCGGCTGATCATTGGCTGGGGCATGGGCGCGTTCTGGGTGAGCTGGCTTTTACTGTGCGGACGGGAAAAGAAAGCCGCAAACGAGGCACACGCATGAGCCAGGTTGCAAACACTAAGGACCGTATCGAACAGTTCATTCCGCCCGAAGGTGTGCCGATCAGTTTTGCCATTGCCTCGCTTGGAAGCCGGATCGGCGCGCAATTTCTCGATCTGATCTTCACCTATCTCGTTGTCTATGTCTGCGTTCTGACATTGTTTGTAAGCGGATTGCTGCCATTCGAAGCGCAGTTCATTCTCGTGATCCTGCTCGTGTTCTTTCTGCGTATTCCCTATTATATCTTGTCGGAAATGATCTGGAACGGGCGCACGCTCGGCAAAAGGATCGTCGGTATCCGCGTCATCAATATGAATGGCCGTCGTCTGACCCCGCATCAGGTGACGGCGCGAAACCTCATGAAAGAGGTTGAATTCTTCACCCCGTTGACAATGGTCTTTGCTGCCTCGCTCTCATCCCTGTCAGGCTGGGGCATCGCCATTATGCTCATC
Organism: Rhizobiaceae bacterium; assembly: GCA_032057925.1. Lineage (GTDB taxonomy): Bacteria > Pseudomonadota > Alphaproteobacteria > Rhizobiales > Rhizobiaceae > Brucella. The sequence goes on along the minus strand of DAMCEK010000004.1, from coordinate 249,257 downwards.
TGGGTGACGGTGATCCTGATCGTGCCAATCGCCAATCGCCGCCGTCAGCGACTTGGCGACATGATCGCAGGAACCTTGGTGGTGGACAATCCACGCTCGACGCTTTTGTCTGATCTTGCTCTGGCCGCGCCCGCTGTCGTGGCTGATCAGGCCGAATTCGATTTTCTACCGGAACATCTCGATGTATACGGAAAATTCGAATTGCAGACATTGGAAGATGTGCTGCGTGATCCGCTAAAAAGCGCCGACACACCGGAAGTGGAGCGCATTGCCCGCACGATTGTCCGCAAAATCCGGTATGATGCGCCGGTCAAGCGCGGTCGTGAACTGGCCTTTCTGCGCGCCTTTTATCGCGCCCAGCGCGAACATCTGGAAACCTTGCGCCTGTTCGGCAACCGCCGGGAAAACAAGTTCCATCACACGGTAAGCGCGGAAAAATCAGCTGGTTAAACGTCCGATGATGGCGGGGCTGTTGTGTAATCATAACCGCAATGGGCGCATTTCTTATGCGGGATCGGACCGACGCTGGAAATCAGTCCCTTGTTGCTGCGATAGGGCGACAGGCCACAATCGGGACAATAGAAATATAACTCACCCGCCACCCAATGTCCGGCAACGATGATGGCGCCGATTATATAACCAGTCGCTCCCAATCTATCGCCCAAGGCAAACAGCCAGTATGGAAAAGAACAGATGACGATCGCAAACCAGATCGAAAACAGCCATGCTTGTTTATAGAGCGACATAGAGCATTTTCCGTTTAATTTGTTGCATAAGAGATGCTCTATCCATTTATTTTGCAAGCATATTTTTCTAAAAACCGTTTTACACTTTTCGCGATGCGCTCCGGTTTCCGTGCGGGTTGAATTGAAGCGAAAGCTTGAAGCAGCGTTACAGCATTTTACCGATAAAGCACGAAGCTGTTTCCACAAATCGCTTCCGATTTGCGTTGCCGATGCCGGATTGGGCAATCCGCCCGCGAAACAGGCAAAAAATGGAGTTTGACGATCAATTTAATAAGATTGTTGCCCAATACCTATTCAAAAAGCTCAAAAATTATCCTAAACGACAGGTGATTTTTACTTTCACGAGTCTACCAACCCATTCGGGAGATTAAATTTTGGTCAACGTTCACGAAAAACTTGAACCGATTCTTGAAGATGTCCTTCGTCGCAATGCAGGTGAGCATGAGTTTCACCAAGCGGTGCGAGAGGTTCTCGAAAGCGTGGGACGTGTGATCGCCAAACGGCCGCATTACGCCAACAATGCGTTGATCGAGCGCATTTGCGAACCGGAGCGCCAGATCATCTTCCGCGTGCCGTGGGTAGACGATCAAGGCCGTGTGCAGATTAACCGCGGTTTCCGCGTGCAGTTTAATTCGGCGCTTGGACCTTATAAGGGCGGTATCCGCTTCCATCCGTCGGTCAATGTCGGCATCATCAAGTTTCTCGGTTTTGAACAGACGTTCAAGAACGCGCTGACCGGCATGCCGATTGGCGGCGGCAAGGGCGGGTCAGATTTCAATCCGCGCGGTCGTTCGGATGCAGAAATCATGCGCTTCTGCCAGTCGTTCATGACCGAACTTCAGCGTCATATCGGCGAATATGTCGATGTTCCGGCCGGTGATATCGGTGTCGGCGGACGCGAAATCGGTTACATGTTTGGCCAGTACAAGCGTCTCACCAACCGTTATGAAGCCGGTGTGCTGACTGGCAAGGCGCTTTTCTATGGGGGTTCTAGAGCGCGCACGGAAGCGACAGGCTATGGCGCAACCTATTTCGTGCAGCGCATGCTGCAAACGCGCAAGCAGGATTTTGACGGTAAGCGCGTCGTGGTGTCGGGTTCGGGTAATGTCGCTGTCTATACCATGGAGAAGGTCATCGAATATGGTGGCAAGGTTATCGCTTGTTCGGATTCGAACGGTTACATCGTCGATGAAAACGGCGTTGACCTCGATCTGATCAAGGACATCAAGGAAGTCCGTCGTGCCCGCATTTCTGAATATGCGCAGGAAAAGGGCAAGGGTGTGCGTTACGTCGAGAATGGCTCGATCTGGGATGTGCCGTGCGATGTCGCTATGCCTTCTGCAACACAGAACGAACTGACGGCCAAGAACGCCAAAGCGCTGGTCAAGAATGGTGTCGTGGCAGTCGGTGAGGGCGCAAACATGCCCTCGACGCCGGAAGCCGTGAAGATTTTCCAGGAAGCAGGCGTACTTTTTGCGCCGGGCAAGGCCGCCAATGCCGGTGGTGTGGCGACATCGGCGCTGGAAATGCAGCAGAACGCATCGCGTGACAGCTGGACATTCGAGCAGACCGAAGCACGTCTCGCCGAGATCATGCACAACATCCATGACATCTGCGCGGAAACGGCTGAGGAATACGGCACACCGGGCGATTATGTTCTGGGTGCCAATATTGCAGGCTTCGTGCGCGTTGCTGAAGCCATGGATGCGCTTGGCGTTATCTGATGAAACCTGAAGGGAAGGCGGAGCGACGTGCTCCGCTTTCTCTAAAAGGCACTTTAGAAAGTCTAAAACTGCTATCTTTGCGACCGTGAAACTTTTGGCACTCGGATTATGCGACGCCATTTCAGACCACGGTGCTTTCAAAAGCAAAAATCCCGGACAAAGCCGGGATTTTTTGATGCCTGAAATTAGGAGAAACTGGAGCGGGCGAAGGGATTCGAACCCTCGACCCCAACCTTGGCAAGGTTGTGCTCTACCCCTGAGCTACACCCGCTCGCGCCAGCCAGCTTCGTTTCGAAGCTATCTCGTCAGGCAGGCGCTATATGAACCAAGCTTTTTGCGAATGCAACAGGCAAATGACGAGAAATAACAATTTCCCGATTTATTCTGCTGTACGATCCAAGGTGAACCGAAGTGCTGCCTCGGCCTTGCAGCTTTTCGATGAAAGTATCAAATCTGCGTTTCACTGGTTACGATGGCAGGCAGTTGGGCTATAAGCTTTGTGCAATTCGCATCGAATAATCACGGGAATGGATCGTATCATGGGGCTCTCGCCGAAGGAACTTGTCGATTATCTGGCGGAACAGGGCATTGAGACAACGACGGTGGAACATCCACCGCTGTTTACAGTTGCTGATTCCCAAAATCTTCGCGGTGAGCTGCCTGGCGGGCACACGAAAAACCTGTTTCTGAAGGATAAGAAGGATAATTTCTTTCTCGTTACCGTGGAAGAAGATGCCGTTGTCGATTTGAAGTCCATCCATCCGGTGATCGGTGCCGCAAGCCGTGTTTCCTTCGGCAAGCCTGAAAAGCTGATGGAATATCTAGGTGTCATCCCGGGATCCGTCACCGTTTTTGGCGCCATCAACGACCGCGATCATCGCGTGCAGATCATCCTGGATGCGGCATTAATGGAACATGAGATCATCAACGCGCATCCGCTGACCAATGAGGCGACCACAAGTATCCGGCGCGACGACCTTCTTGCTTTTCTCAAATCGACCGGCCACGAACCGCGTATTTTGGCTATATCGAGAGCGTCGAAATCGGAAGAAGTGATATAAATTGACGTCTTGAAATCGCTCAAGGCAGACACAAACTGAAAGAACGAAGCCGGTGGCGCGAAAGCTGCCTCAACCGGAACAGATGAGGGGTATTTTATGACCAGCCACAACAATCCTTACGCCAATGCGGGCGGCCAGATGTCGGCTAATGTTTCTTTTGGTTCTCCAACTGCTGCCCCCGATGGGGTGGGTTTGATCAAGGACACGACCACTGCTGGCTTTCAGTCTGACGTCATTGCAGAATCGCGCAATCAGCCGGTGCTGGTGGATTTCTGGGCGCCCTGGTGCGGACCGTGCAAGCAATTGACGCCGATCATCGAAAAGGCGGTCAATGAAGCTGGCGGTGCCGTCAAACTGGTCAAGATGAATATTGATGATCATCCATCCATTTCCGGGCAACTTGGTATTCAGTCGATTCCCGCGGTTATTGCCTTCGTCAATGGCCAGCCGGTGGATGGTTTCATGGGGGCCCAGCCTGAATCCAAGGTTAAGGAATTTATTTCCAAACTTGGTGGCCCGAGTGATCAGGAGGCCGCAATTGCCGACGCTGTTGCCGCTGCCAATGAATTACTGTCAGCGGGAGAGTTTGTGCAGGCAGGCGAAATCTTCAATTCGATTCTTCAGGTCGTGCCGGATAATCTCGATGCTATCGTCGGGCTGGCAACCTCAGTTCTGGAATCCGGTGATGCTGAAAAGGCGCGCGAAATACTGGAGAGTGTGAGCGCTGACAAGCGTGATGCGGCACCCGTGCGCGCATTGGAAGCAAAGCTTGCGCTTGCCGATCAGGTCAAGCTGATCGGTGATCCGGTGGAGCTTGAGCGCCGTATCCAGCTTGATGCCAATGACTATCAGGCGCGGTTTGATCTGGCACAGGTCCGTAACGCGCAGGGGCGGCGTGAGGATGCGGCCAATGAATTGCTGGCAATCATGAAAGCGGACCGTACGTGGAACGACGACGGCGCGCGTAAGCAGTTGTTGCAGTTCTTCGAAGCCTGGGGCAATGCCGATGCGGCAACCCTTGCGGCACGCCGGAAGCTTTCATCGCTTCTGTTCTCTTAAGGAAAACAACCCGGAAAGGGAGATTGCAATGCAGGTTGGCAATGCCCGTTACCGAACGGGGGGTGACATACCCGATCAGGTGCCGGTGTTCCCGTTAAAGGGAGCGCTGCTTTTACCCGGAGGTCAACTTCCACTCAATATTTTCGAGCCGCGCTATCTGGAAATGGTCGAGCACGCGCTGGCGGGTAAACGCATTATCGGCATGATCCAGCCCCGTATCGAAGGCGATGATGATGAGGCTGGGGCGGAACTTGATGAAACGGCCAATCCGCCGTTGAGCACCGTCGGTTGTCTTGGTCGCATTACCACCTATGCCGAGACCGGTGATGGACGTCTGCTCATTACCTTGCAGGGTATTTGCCGCTTTCGGGTGCGCGAGGAGGTCAATAGCCGTCAGCCCTACCGTCAATGCCGCATTGTGCCGTTTCTGGCCGATCTGGAGGAAAACCGCGATGCGGGTGAGATCGACCGTGACGCACTGTTGCAGGCGTTCCGCGATTATCTCGAAGCGCATAATCTGGAAGCGGACTGGGATAATATAGCGCGGGCTGGCAACGAGACGCTTGTTAACGCACTGTCGATCATGTCGCCTTTCAGTCCAGCGGAAAAACAGGCTTTGCTGGAAGCGCCTGATCTTACCACTCGCGCCGCGACGCTGATTGCGATTACCGAAATGGTACTGGCCAAAGAAAAAGGCGATGATTTCGGCTCGCGCCTGCAATGAAGGAGTGGCGATAATGGACGACAACGCCAAAACCGCAGAAATCGATGTGCGCCTGCTGGAACTTCTGGTCTGCCCCTTGACCAAGGGGCCGCTCGAATATGACGCAGCGCGTTCCGAGCTTGTTTCGCATAAAGCGCGCCTTGCTTATCCGGTACGCGGGGGCATTCCGATCATGCTGCCATCCGAAGCACGCACACTCGAACCGGGTGAAGTCAAAAAAAGCCAATAGCTTTTATTCGGAAGCCGGTCGCCATGGTTATTTAATTTCCTGCGTGCTGTTTAAAATTTTCATTAATTTCATGGTCAAGCGTTGTTGCCTGCCCTGTGCCGGAGTTCTATAAGGCTTGCGGAACAGTTTTGACCGTCGGGAGCAAGCCGCACGTTTGCTCTTCTTTCAAGTTTAAAAACAAAGGCATGGCATCATGGCATCGCGCAAACTCTTTCTTCTGCCTGGCGACGGGATCGGCCCCGAGGCCATGGCGGAAGTCCGCAAGATCATCGCTTTTCTCAATTCGGATCTGAAACTGGGTTTTGAAACAGAGGAAGGGCTTGTCGGCGGCTGTGCTTACGATGCGCATGGTACGGCCATTTCCGACGCAGATATGGATAAGGCGCTTGCCGCTGACGCTGTGCTGTTTGGTGCGGTCGGTGGGCCAAAGTGGGATGATGTGCCTTATGAAGTGCGTCCCGAAGCCGGACTGCTGCGTCTGCGTAAGGATATGGAGCTTTATGCCAATCTGCGCCCTGCAATCTGCTACCCCGCATTGGCGCAATCTTCTTCCCTGAAGCCGGAAGTGGTTGAGGGTCTCGATATTCTCATCGTGCGTGAATTGACTGGCGGCGTCTATTTTGGTGAACCAAAAGAGATTATCGATCTTGGCAATGGCCAGAAGCGCGGCATCGATACGCAGGTTTACGACACATACGAAATCGAACGCATTGCCGATGTGGCTTTCGAGCTGGCGCGCACGCGCCGCAACAAGGTTACCTCGATGGAAAAGCGCAATGTCATGAAATCGGGCGTGTTGTGGAATCAGGTCGTCACCGCGCGCCACAAGGAAAAGCATTCGCAGGTAGAACTGGATCACATGCTCGCTGATGCCGGTGGTATGCAGCTGGTGCGTTGGCCAAAGCAGTTCGACGTCATCGTTACCGACAATCTGTTTGGCGATATGCTTTCCGATGTTGCCGCCATGCTGACCGGTTCGCTTGGCATGTTGCCGTCCGCGTCTCTGGGGGCAGCTGACACCAAGACCGGCAAGCGCAAGGCGCTTTATGAGCCGGTGCATGGTTCAGCCCCGGATATTGCAGGCAAAGGCATTGCAAACCCGATTGCAATGATCGCGTCGCTTGCCATGTGTCTGCGTTATTCGTTCAATCTGGTGGCCGAGGCGGATCGTCTCGAAGCGGCAATTGCCGGTGTTCTCGATGACGGACTACGTACCGCCGATATCTGGTCGGAAGGCACGAACAAGATCACGACTGGCGAAATGGGTGATGCGATTCTGGGCAAATTCAAGGCCTTGTCCTGATCGGACTTCTCTACGGATTATAAAGTAAAAACGCCGCCCGAAAGGGCGGCGTTTTCCGTTTCAACGCGACAGGGATCAGTCGACCTTGTCGAGGTCGACGCCTTTGGTTTCCTTCACGAACAGGATACCGATCACAAAGGTGATCGATGCGATGACGATCGGATACCAAAGGCCGTAATAAATGTCGCCCTTGGCGGCACTAAGCGCGAAGACGCCCGCAGGCAGCAACCCGCCGAACCAGCCATTGCCGATATGATAAGGCAGCGACATGCCGGTGTAACGGATGCGGGTCGGGAACATTTCCACAAGGATTGCGGCAATCGGACCGTAAACCATCGTCACATAGATGACGAGAATGGTCAGGATCGCGATCGTCATAACCCAGTTCACCCGAGCCGGGTCTGCAACCATCTTGAATGCTCCTGCATCCGCAATGGTGTAAACCGCCTGATCGCTCGCGCCGAGGCTGTCGGCCTCGCTCTGGGTGATGAGCTTCTGCTTCACCAGATCAGCAACTGGAACCGTTGTTTTTTCACCCGCGCGTACGGCTTCGGCATTGAGCTGAAGTTCCGGGTTGGCGGCAATGAAGGCGTCAAGCTTGCTGTCTGGCACCTTGGCAGGATCACGCACGAGCGGGAAACCGGCCTTTTGCAAAGCGATGTTCACGTCATGAGCAAGGGTTGCCTGTTTGGTGGTCGCATCGGCTCCGGCCTGGATCGCGTCAAAGGACGTGATCGTGGAATCGCCGAGCGTGATGGTTGCCGGTGTGCCAGCGGCTCCGGTCTGCACGATTTCATAAGGCACCGAGTTTTTCGCAAGATAGCTTGTCGCCACATCGCAAGAGGTGGTGAACTTAGACGTGCCGGTGGCGTTGAACTGGAAGTTACAATCGCCGGGCGCTGCCGTAACGGTTGCCCGGATGGTCTTTTCAGCCTGTGCCAATGCCGGATTGGCAGCCTGGGTCAAGGCTTGGAACAGCGGGAAATAGGTAACCGCTGCCAATAAAAGACCTGCCATGATGATCGGCTTGCGCCCGATCTTGTCCGACAGCCAGCCAAAAATGACGAAGAAGCTGGTGCCGAGCAGAAGGGCTATGGCGACCATGATATTGGCGGACTGGTTTTCAACCTTGAGCACGTTTTGCAGGAAGAAAAGCGCGTAGAACTGGCCGCAATACCAAACGACCGCCTGACCGGCGGTAAGGCCGAAGAGGGCGATCAGCGCCAGCTTGGCATTTTTCCACTGGCCAAAAGCCTCGGTAAGTGGTGCTTTGGAGCCTTTGCCTTCTTCCTTCATGCGCTTGAAGGCAGGTGATTCATTCATCTGCAGACGAATCCATACCGAAATACCGAGAAGGGCAATCGACACGATGAATGGAATGCGCCAGCCCCAGGCTGCAAAAGCTTCCTTGCTCATGGCGGTCTGGATGCCGAGGATCACCAGCAATGACAGGAACAGGCCGAGTGTTGCTGTGGTCTGGATCCATGATGTGTAGAAGCCGCGACGATTAGGCGGTGCATGTTCCGCGACATAAGTCGCAGCACCACCATATTCACCGCCGAGCGCCAGTCCCTGCAACATGCGCAGCACGATCAGGATGATTGGGGCAAAAATGCCAAGCGTTGCCGAACCGGGCAGGATGCCGACCAGAAAGGTCGATGCGCCCATGATGACGATGGTGACGAGAAAGGTGTATTTGCGTCCGACCAGATCGCCGATACGACCGAAAACCAATGCACCGAACGGGCGCACGAGAAAGCCCGCTGCAAAAGCAAGCAGAACAAAGATATTACGGGTGGCTTCGGGGTATTCATTGAAGAAGGCTGCGCCGATGAAGGCGGCGAGCGTTCCATAGAGATAAAAGTCGTACCATTCAAAAACGGTACCGAGCGAAGACGCAAAAATAACCTTGCGCTCCTCGCTCGTCATTTTCTTCGTGCCGACATCGGCACTTGACGAGACTGCCATGAACCTGTCCTCCCAAACAGTGTTTCTTCCGGCCTTCGCTCATTGTCCGGGCGCTTGAATATGGCGCCGGTCACATGAGACGGCCGATGCGCCGCGCCGGTTTCCTCTCACCGGCGGATGCGCTCCTCACCCTTGCATGATGAACTGAAAATGCAGATTCGGGGAGTAAGTCTTTAGTATGAGAACGGGTTTGCATCACAAAAGCCGTTTTTTCTTCTCTGGGGCGCAAAAAATACTGATCATTCACGGCTTGATAATTGACTCCATTTGCAAAGCGCGTAAAAGCAAGGCCGAACGAAGGAGAATTCGCGTGGAACGCGTCATCATAGCGTCAGTTTCGTCTGGAACTGCCGGCGACATCGCCGGGGCAGAACGCATGCCTTCGATCAGCAAAAAAATCACGGCCATTATTAAAACGACCACCAAAACGGTCTGATTCCCTTGGCCTGCTCACCCTCTCCCGGGTCTGGCCCGGGGACGGAAGACCCGCGTGGCCTCGTGGGTGTCCGATCTGGTAGCGGAGAGGGACAGGAGACAAGAAATGGGTTTCAAGGTTGCAGTTGTCGGCGCTACCGGAAATGTCGGGCGCGAAATGCTCAATATTCTCGAAGAACGCGGCTTTCCCGCTGATGAGGTGGTGGCACTTGCCTCGCGCCGCAGTCAGGGGACGGAAGTATCTTATGGCGACAAGACGCTAAAAGTACGTGCGCTCGACACTTACGATTTTTCCGACACCGACATTTGCCTGATGTCGGCAGGCGGTTCGATTTCGCAGGAATGGTCGCCGAAGATCGGTCAGCAGGGCTGCGTGGTGATCGATAATTCATCAGCCTGGCGCTATGACGCAGCCGTGCCGTTGATCGTACCGGAAGTGAATCCGGACGCTATCGAGGGTTTCCGTAAGAAGAACATCATCGCCAATCCGAATTGCTCGACAGCGCAGCTCGTCGTGGCGCTGAAGCCGTTGCATGATGCGGCAACAATCAAGCGCGTTGTCGTCTCCACCTACCAGTCGGTTTCGGGTGCGGGCAAGGAAGGCATGGACGAGCTGTTCGAACAGTCTCGTGCTGTTTTCGTGGCCGATCCAGTCACGACCAAGAAATTCACCAAGCGTATCGCTTTCAACGTCATCCCGCATATCGATGTCTTCATGGAAGACGGCTATACCAAGGAAGAATGGAAGGTCGTTGCCGAAACCAAGAAGATGCTTGATCCCAAGATCAAGGTGACGGCAACGGCTGTACGCGTGCCGGTGTTCATTGGTCACTCGGAAGCGGTCAATCTGGAGTTTGAAAAGCCGATTTCAGCCGAAGAAGCCCGTGAAATCCTGCGCGAAGCGCCGGGTTGTCAGGTGATCGACAAGCACGAGGACGGCGGCTACATCACGCCTTATGAATCGGCTGGCGAAGATGCGACCTATATCAGCCGTATCCGCGAGGATATTACCGTCGAGAATGGTCTGGCCATGTGGGTTGTTTCGGACAATCTGCGCAAGGGCGCGGCCCTCAACACGATCCAGATCGCCGAGCTGCTGATCGCGCGCGGCCTCATTACGCCAAAAGCGCTTGCTGCCTGATTGTTAGATCAGACAGAACAGACCAAAGCGCCGGGAAACCGGCGCTTTTTCTTTGAAGGCTGGAAGTTGAGCGCAGTTTTGGATATGCAGGAGAGCAAAGCAAAACGGGGCCATCGATGAGCCTGATATATAACGAGCGCATAAAACTTCTGGCGAATAATCTTGATCGCTTGTCTACGGCCTTTCTGGCCGTGGGCGTGCTTGGAAAGACATTCAATTTCACGCCGGAGGGTGGGCTTCTCGTCTCCGTTCTGGTCCTTGGCTCTTGGATTTTTGCGGCAATTGGATTACATTTAGCGGCAAGACGAATTCTCGGGAGACTGAAGCCATGACTTCGGACATTTTCTTCTGGTATGTTTTCCCGCTGATCGTGGCCGCCGCTGCTTTCGGCTGGCTGTGGTATGACAAACGTTATAACAGCCACTTTCAGTGAGAAAATCTCGCCTGATGGATATGTGAGCGCCGGGAGACCGGCGCTTTTTATTGGGCGCGCGCCGTGACGAGATTGTCGCGGATATTGAAAAGGCGCTCGCGCATATCGATCAGTTCGTCGAGTGGCTGGCCGAGCGCGCAGATGATCGCTTCCGGTACATCCGCTGCCGCTTGGCGCAAGGCATGTCCTGCATCCGTAAGCGTTATGCGCACCTGACGTTCATCCTGAGCATCTCGGCGCCGTTGGATGCGCCCCGCTGCCTCCAGGCGCTTTAAAAGCGGGGTCAGCGTGCCTGAATCAAGACCGAGTTTGGCGCCGATCTGCGATACTGTCTGGTCATCATTTTCCCACAGAACCAGCATGACCAGAAACTGGGGATAGGTGAGATCCAGCTTGGCCAGAATAGGCTGATAGGCGCGCGTCAGCGCATTTGCACTCGAATAGATTGCAAAGCACACCATATCAGAAAGTCTAAGCGGAAAATCCTGTGCCACCTGTCCATGCCTTCGATTTCGAAAGATTCCTGTATTATAGCGCATATACAATTGAATTGTGCATCACTTAATCGTGTAATCAATTATGCAAAATTAGATTGTGCACAATATAAAATGCGATATGGTATTATTGAAATGATCGTCCAATCCAAGGAGCAATGAACATGGCTATTCTCTATACCACGCAATCGACCGCAACGGGTGGCCGTACGGGCAGTGCCAAGACTGCAGATGGACGCTTGAGCGTTATTCTCGACACGCCGAAGGAACTGGGCGGGCAGGGTGGCGAAGGCACCAATCCCGAACAGCTTTTCGCCTCCGGTTATGCGGCCTGCTTTCTGGGGGCGCTGAAATTCGTCGCTGCTAAGGAAAAAGTTTCGATATCGCCGGATAGCACGGTAACGGCAACGGTCGGTATCGGCCCGCGCGAAGACGGTGGTGGCTTTGGTCTTGATGTTGCGCTTGAAATAGCATTGCCGGGCATCGAAAAAGATAAGGCGCAGGCACTGGTTGATGCGGCTCACATCGTTTGCCCCTATTCCCACGCCACGCGTGGAAACATTGATGTGCGCCCGAACGTTGCCTGACAAAATACAGAAGTAAATCAGATATCCGAACATGCCTGCCGCCGGTCAAATGATCCTGCGGCAGGCATTTACAAAACGCGGACATGCTGGCAATCCTCGCTCTAATTTAAAGTTTTAAGAGGACGTCGCAGGAATTGGTGATGATTTTTGGCCGTGTTTTCTGGAGTATCTTCTGGCGCTGGTTCATCATCTTCGTCATTAACAACATAATTGCGTATGGTGTGTCTTATGCCGCGTTTCATTTTTTTGAAGAGACTGCTTCTTTTATAAAATATCGTATGTCATTATCACTATTGCCGTCTGCGCTGATGTTCGCAGTTTTGGTTAATCCGCCAGTCCTGTTACGAAATAGTATTTTCGAGCGAAATTCGCTAATATCGCCGGATCATTGGCATATGATCTATTTCAGCCTGTCCGTATGGGCGTTTTTTAACATCATACTGATTTTATTAGCAGGGCGATTTCTTGATGAGTCCATATGGCTGGAGCTTCGAATATTTCTGCCAGTGACGTTGTTTCTACTGTTTTGGATCGCAGCCACCATTTTTTATACATGGATGATAAAAACAGATCGTCTTGCGAATAATATCTAATTCAAATCGAAAAACAAAAGTGCCTTCAATCGCAGAACGCTTTTGTATGGGCTGAGAAATTTTGCGGATCGGGGCAAAAACCCCTCAAACCCGTGATGGTGTCAGAATTGGAGTTCAGGAAAAATGGATAATAAAAGCTTTTTGCATCAGGAAACGTTTGCCTGCCCTTGATAGGCCTCGTCCAGGGAATTTGCGTGTCGCGCAGGGTTGTTACGGAACGCGCGCTGATATTCAGCCATGTGTAGAGCGTTCCATCGCCATCATTGGTTCGGAAAAACAGTCCCCTGTCGGACGCAATGGCTGCAAATCGACCATCTTCCATGCGCAGGAATGCACAGGATGACGCATCGACGCTCCGATCAATGGAATTGAGCAGCGCGCTCTGGCAGGCTTCATCGATTTCGGCGGTAAGCGTTGGGCTTGCCGATAGGCACAACGTGAAGGTGAAGCAAAACAGCGATTTTGGGATCATGCAGCGTTGAACCATTGAATCAAGCCTTGGTCGAAACTGACGTTCTGCCGCAAAGATATCGGCGCGGACTATTCGGTCTGCGCTTCGAGATTTTCCATGTCTTCATCTGACAGTCCGAAATGGTGCCCGATTTCGTGGATCAGCACATGGGTGATGATATCGCCCAGTGTTTCTTCATGCTCGGCCCAATAATCCAGAATAGCGCGGCGGAAAAGCGTGATACGGTTCGGCCTGTCACCTGTTTGCAGGCTGAAGCGTTCGCCGATACCCACCCCTTCAAACAGACCAAGAAGATCAAATGGCGTTTCCAGACCCATATCCTCAACGATCTGCTCATCAGGGAAATCGGAAATCTGCACGATGATGTCGCCACAAAGGGTTCGGAACTCCTGCGGCAGATGCGCAAGCGCCTCAATCGCAATGGATTCAACTTCATCGAGCGAGGGTGAAAGGCGGGTCGCCCACTCACCACTTTGATCTTCTCTGGCCATATGAGCCAACCGTGTCCTATTCAATGGTTCAAGCCACCGGACTCTTGGCGGTCAACAATCGCATTTCCGATATCATAACCATCATTCCCAAGGGCGCAGTTCGGCGCGCTTGGTCTCAAATGCGTCAATGTTGGAAGCCTTTTCCATGGTCAAGCCGATATCGTCGAGGCCATTGAGCATGCAGTGGCGCTTGAATTCGTCGACATCGAAAGAAATCGAGCCGCCATCGGGACCATGGATTTCCTGGGTTTCAAGATCGACGGTGAGTGTCGCATTGGCACCGCGCGAAGCGTCGTCCATCAGTTTGTCGAGATCTTCCTGACTGACCTTGATCGGCAGAATACCGTTCTTGAAGCAGTTATTGTAAAAGATATCGGCGAATGAGGTGGAGATCACGCAGCGAATGCCAAAATCGAGCAGTGCCCATGGTGCGTGCTCGCGCGAGGAACCGCAGCCAAAATTATCGCCGGCCACCAGAATCTGCGCATTGCGATAGGCTGACTTGTTGAGAACGAAATCAGGATTTTCGCTGCCGTCTTCGTTAAAGCGCATTTCAGCAAAAAGGCCTTTGCCAAGCCCGGTACGCTTGATCGTCTTCAGGTAATCCTTGGGGATGATCATGTCCGTGTCGATATTGACGATCGGCAGAGGGGCCGCAACGCCGGTAAGCTTGGTGAATTTATCCATGTTCTGCGCCTGTCGGTAGAAAAGTTTCAGACTGATTTACAGCAGCATTGCGCAGAGTCAACGTTAAGACCCTGTTTCGGGCCTCAAGTGCCGAATAGGTCGCAACCAATGTGAAAAGATAAGTCGGCGAAGGCTGTGTTTCAAGTTGAGACATGCTTGCGTCATGCGGCTGTTGGGTGCACAAATCGGCCATGAAGCCAATTGCCCGTCCTCGCCGTTCAGTCCTGTTCGTTCCCGCCGCCAATGCTCGTGCGCTGGAAAAATCCCTGACCCTTGATGCCGACTGCGTCATCTATGATCTGGAAGATTCGGTGGCGCCTGAGGCAAAAACATCGGCACGCGCAGCGCTTCGTGACCATTTTACCGCGTATCCCTCAACCCGGTTTGAGCGTATCGTACGGGTCAACGGCGCCGAGACGCCTTGGGGTCAGGAGGATATGACCGTTGCTTCCGGTATCGGTGCTGACGCCATTCTCCTGCCCAAGGTGGAACGCCCGCAGGATGTGATTGATGCAGCAAACCGGCTCGACCGTAACGATGCCGACCCTAAGATGGCTGTATGGGCAATGATCGAGACGGCGCGCGGTATCCTCAATGCCGATGAAATCGCCACACTTGGCCATCGTTCGGCGGCACGACTTCAAGCTTTCGTGGTTGGCCCCAACGATCTCGCACAGCAAACGGGCGTAAGTATTGACGTGGGACGAACTTATCTTGTGCCGTGGCTGATGCAGATGGTGCTCACGGCACGTGCAGGCGGGCTGACGGTTCTTGATGGCGTTTATAATGATTTCCGTAATAGTGAAGGTTTTGCGGATGAATGCGCGCAGGGAGCCGCGATGGGATTTGACGGCAAGACGCTCATTCATCCCAACCAGATTGAGGCTGCAAATCGCGCTTTTTCGCCCGACGAGGCAGAGATCGCCCATGCGCGCGCGGTGGTCGCGGCATTTGCATTGCCTGAAAATGCCGATAAGGGTGTGATTTCGCTTGAGGGAAAGATGGTCGAACGGCTGCATCTTTCCATGGCCGAACGCCTGCTTGCCAAAGCGGGCTTATCGTTTTGATTTAAGAAAGGACAGATCGTGAAGCTCTATCGCTTTATCACCGGACCGGACGATTCCGCTTTTTGCCACCGCGTAACAGCAGCGCTCAACAAGGGCTGGCAGCTTTACGGTTCGCCAACCTATGCTTTCAACGCGGCAACAGGTGTCATGCAATGCGGCCAGCCGGTGGTGAAGGAAGTTGACGGCGTTGATTATACGCCCGATATCAAGCTTGGTGAATACTGAAACCAATCTCTATGAGGCATACTCATAGAGATTTTTTAAGCCGGTGTAGAAATTGAACATATTCGAGGCGTGATGCGCCAGTATCGGAGCCGCCTTGATGTCATTGGAGAAAAGACAGTTCCGCCGGTCTTTTCTCCTGTCGTGCCCCGAATTTTTCCTCCAGCTTCGCCACGTCAGTAACGACGGATCAAGCCGATGAGTTTTCCCTGTACGCGAACCCGGTCTGGTCCAAAAATACGCGTCTCATAAGCGGGGTTGGCTGCTTCGAGTGCAATCGAAGCGCCTTTGCGACGGAAGCGCTTCAGTGTTGCTTCCTCGTCATCGACGAGGGCAACGATGATTTCGCCGGGGCTGGCCGTATCGCCACGCCGGATAATGACCGTGTCACCGTCCAAAATACCGGCTTCGATCATCGAATCTCCGCGCACTTCAAGCGCATAATGTTCGCCCGAACCCAGCATTTCCGGCGGGAGGCTTAGCGAATGGGTCTGGTTCTGAATGGCCGAAATCGGTACGCCAGCCGCGATACGCCCCATGACCGGGACGGAAATGGTGGCAGAAATAGGGTCATTGGCGGCGGAGCGAGCTGATTGCGGTGCTGCAGGCGCTTTTCCGAGACTGCCTTCGATGACGCTTGGTGAAAATTTTCTCTGACTGTTCAGTCCCGGCGCGATCGAATCCGGCAGGCGTAGTACTTCCAGTGCGCGTGCACGGTTGGGTAGTCGGCGGATAAATCCGCGTTCTTCAAGTGCGGTAATCAGCCGATGAATGCCCGACTTGGAAGCGAGATCAAGCGCTTCCTTCATTTCGTCGAATGAAGGGGGAATGCCGGTTTCCTTCAGACGCTCATGAATGAACAGCAAAAGTTCATGCTGTTTGCGGGTCAACATTGGCGACACCCTCCGGCCTAGAACAGATTCGAGAAAAACAAAACCAGAACGAACACTATATGTTCCAGTCTTGTTCTGCAATGGTTTTAAAATAATTAATGTTCAGGAGAACATAAGCATCCCGAGCGAATAATAGGGGATCGCTCACAGCATGAGGACGCGGCATGGCTCGCCGACGGCTGCGGCAGGGGCATTTTCGTCACGGATCAGAAGCGCGTCGGAGTTGACCATTGCCGACAGCATGGACGAATCCTGAAGGGAGTAAGGCGTTGCAACAAGCGTGCCGTCATCTCGTGTTTCGAGCGTGGCTCGCACGAAATCACGGCGGTGATCATTCGCATGCATCGCCTGTCCGAGAATGGCGTGCCGGATGTCGGCGGCAAGGCCCGCTCCAGCCAGTTTTGCGACCAGCGGACGCAGAAAGACCAAGCTGCATACGAGGCTGGAAACAGGGTTTCCGGGCAGGCCAATGACGTGAACTGTCTTGCTCGCGACCGTTTTACGGCCATACATCAGCGGTTTACCGGGGCGCATGGCGATTTTCCAGAAGTCGAGATCAATGCCGCAATTGCTCAAGCCCGCATGCACGAAATCGCGGTCGCCAACTGACGCGCCGCCGATGGTTACCAGCACATCAATGCCGCTTTCGAGAGCTTGCGCAATAGCTGCTTCGATTTTTGCAGGATCGTCAGGGATGATGCCCAAATCCTTTGATACGCCACCCGCACTGCGAATGATTTCTGCAACGCCAAGACTGTTGGATGCAACGATCTGATCCGGTCCCGGTAAGGTGCCCGGAGGGACAAGTTCGTCGCCTGTTGCAAGAATGGCGATGCGTGGTTTAGCAAACACATCCAGGGATGCATTACCGCTTGCAGCTGCCAACGACAATGCAGGAGCATCAAGCACGCGCCCTTTGGGCAGAACCGTCTTGCCGTGCGAAAAATCGAGACCGGCACGGCGGATATGGCGACCTTTATTGATGCCTTCCGATATTATCAGTTGCTCATCTTTACGGTCTGTATGTTCCTGAATGACAATGGTATCGGCATTGTCGGGCAGGGGCGCGCCGGTAAAGATGCGCACGGCTTCTCCTTGCTGCAAGCTGCCATCATAGCGCTTTCCGGCAGCAGATTCGCCAATCACTTTGAAATGCACAGGGTAGGCAATATCAGCGGGCGCAATCAGCGCATAGCCGTCCATGGCAGAGCAATCGAAGGGCGGTTGCATCAAATGCGCCTGCACCGGCTGCGCAACAACGCGGCCACCCGCTTCGCTTACGGCGATTTTTTCACCACCGTCCGGTACGGCCTGCTGAAGAATGCGCTGCAAGGCTTGCTCGACGGGGAGAAGGGACATGACAATTCCTCTGATGATCTCATGCAGTTACTGAACATATCGAGGTAACAGCTTTAAATCTTTGCTCTCGAGCAAGCTGAACGACGTCTAGAGCATTTCCAGCAAAAGTGCATAGCGGTTTTGCGCTGGATAATGCGTAAAAACAAATAGATAGAGCGGTTCCAACGATTCCGTTTATACCGGAACCGCTCTAGGCTTTCCAGTCGCCCGATTTGCCACCGCTTTTTTCAAGAACCCGGATATTGCCGATTTCCATATAACGATCTACAGCCTTGGCCATATCGTAAATGGTAAGGCAGGTCACGGAAACGGCGGTCAGTGCTTCCATCTCCACGCCGGTGCGGCCCTTCAATTTAGCCATGGCGCGAACGCGCAAGCCCGGAAGGGCTTTGTCGGGCACGATATCGACAGCTACCTTGGTCAACATCAGTGGATGGCAGAGCGGAATAAGCTCGGCAGTCTTTTTCGCGGCCATGATTCCGGCGAGTCGTGCCGTGCCAATTACATCACCCTTGGCGGCGTCGCCAGCGACAATCAAAGCCAGTGTCTCACCACGCATGCGCACAAAGCCTTCAGCAATAGCCTGACGCTCCGTCTCGTCCTTGGCGCCCACATCCACCATATTGGCGGCACCGGTCTGGTCGATATGGGTAAGGCCCGGTGCTTTCTTCGACATGATTTCAGGCCTTGCCGGTCAGAAGTTCGTGGGTGGCTGCCGCAACATCGTCCTTGCGCATCAGGCTTTCTCCGATAAGGAACGTGTCGATGCCGGATTTTTGCAGCCGCAGGCAATCGTCGTGGGTAAAAATACCACTTTCACCGACCAAAATCCGGTCGGCGGGGGCCATTTTCGAAAGCCGTTCGCAAACAGCGAGATCGACGTCGAATGTACGCAGATTGCGGTTATTGACGCCAAGCAGGCGGGAGGAAAGTTTTAATGCGCGCTCCATTTCCTCTTCGTCATGCACTTCAATGAGTGCATCCATGCCAAGTTCAAATGCGGTCTCTTCCAATGCCTTGGCCAGATCGTCATCGACGCTGGCCATAATGATCAGGATGCAGTCCGCCCCCCAGCTTCTCGCCTCATAGACCTGATAGGTGTCGAAGAGAAAATCCTTGCGCAGCGCAGGAAGGTGGCAGGCCTGACGTGCCGCAACCAGAAACTCTGGCGCGCCTTGAAAGGAGGGGGTGTCGGTCAGAACCGAAAGACAGGCGGCACCGCCGTCTTCATAGGCTTTGGCCAATGCAGGCGGATCGAAGTCAGGACGGATCAATCCCTTGGAAGGGCTGGCTTTCTTGATTTCGGCAATCAGCGCAAATTCTCCGGCGGCACGTTTTGCTTCCAGCGCTTGGCGGAAGCCCCGTGGCGCCGTCTGATCTGCGATGCGGGCTTTCAGATCGTCGAGTGTATGGCGCGCCTTCGCGCTCGCTATTTCTTCACGCTTATAGGTTTCGATCTTGCGCAGAATGTCGGTGGACATGGTGTAATCCTTTTCGTCACACTGCCTGATCGTTGGAAACGGCGATCACTTTTTGCAGCACAGCGAGTGCCGCACCGCTGTCGATTGCATGTGCAGCCTTGGCGATGCCATCCTTGAGATCGTGTGCCTTATCCGCAATGACCAGTGCTGCGCCGGAATTGAGCAACACGATATCGCGATAGGCACCCGTTTCACCTTCCAGAACAGCCCGCAACGCCTTGGCATTTACCGCCGCATCGCCGCCTTTTAGCTCTTCTGGCGAGGCGCGCCGCAGGCCTGCTTCTTCCGGCGTGATTTCGAATGTCCGCACCGTGCCGCCTTCAAGTGACGCAATCTGCGTCGTTCCTGCCGTTGTCATCTCGTCAAGACCGTCACCATAAACCACCCATGCCCTTTCGGTGCCGAGTTCACGCAGCACATGCGCCAGAGGCTCAAGCCACTGCGCTGAAAAAACACCGACAAGCTGGCGCTTCACGCTTGCCGGGTTGGCGAGCGGGCCGAGCAGATTGAAGATCGTGCGGGTTCCCAGTTCCACGCGCGACGGGCCGACATGGCGCATCGCGGAATGATGCGTGGGCGCAAACATGAAGCCGAGGCCTGCCTCGGTAATGCTGCGGCCGATGGTTTGGGCATTGGCTTCGATATTGATGCCAAGCGCTGCCAACGTATCTGCGGCGCCGGAGCGCGAGGAGAGGGCACGATTGCCGTGCTTGGCAACTGGCACGCCCGCACCTGCCACCACAAACGCTGAGCAGGACGAGACATTATAGGAGCCGGACTGGTCGCCGCCTGTGCCAACAATATCGATGGCGTCGGCAGGGGCAGTAACAGGAAGCATGCGTGCGCGCATCGAAGCAACCGCACCGGCAATTTCCGCAACGGTTTCGCCGCGCACACGCAACGCCATCAGAAAGCCGCCGATCTGCGAGGGTGTCGCCTGACCCGACATCATGACATCGAAAGCAGCTCTGGCTTCATCCTGGCTCAAGGCTTCGCCGGACGCTGCTTTTGCAATAAAGGGTTTCAGATCAGCCATGACCGTTTCCTTTTCGCTGCCACAGCTTTTACTGTGTGAGGGCTTCGTTGATGACTGCCTGATTGACCCTGACTGGATATTGCTTCTGCAATTCGCCAACCAACTGATCGAGCACATCGCCGGACAGCGCATTTGCAAGATAGTCGCGCTGCTGCTGAGGCACTGCATCGGGGCCTGTTGCAGCCGGTTCGGTGACTTCCGTCACCTTGAACAATATCTGCCCGTCGCCGGAAGGAGCGGCAGCCGTGCCGGTAAAGCCGTTCGGACCGCGGAAAATCTGCGCCGCGGCGGCACTGCCAATATCGGCATCATTGGTGTTGCGGTTGATGCCGTGCTTGGTTTGCTTTTCAAGGCCGACCTCAGAAGCAATCGTGTCGAGCGTCGTGCCGCTGTCCAGGCGCTTCTTCAATTCTTCCATGCGCTGGTTGAGGCGCTTGACGGCTTCTTCCGCTTTCCATGCGGTGACAAGCTGATCCTTGACTTCATCGAGCGTGCGCTCACGCGCGGGCGTAATACCGTCGACCTGATACCACAGATAACCATTATTGCCGAGTGTCAGCGCATCATTGTCGAAACCCTGATCGGCCTGAAACAGTGCGGTGAGAAGCGCTTCGGCGTTCGGCATTTCAACGGGCTTTCCGGAAGGATCGTTGCCATCGCTGTCGATTGCGTCGACCGTCACGGTCTTGAGGCTGAGGCTTTTGGCAGCTTCCGCCATTGTTGCACCTTCCGAACGCTGCTGCTCGTAAGAATCATGAATGCCGGTGATGCTGCTGACCGCGATATTGGTTGCAAGCGCCTGGCGGATTTCCCCTTCGACCTCGGCAAGGGTCTTGACATGCGCGGGTTCGATTGCACTCACGCGCAGGATCACCGGGCCGAAACTGCCTTTGACCACTGGGCTGACACCGTTTTCGGGAAGCGCGAAAGCTGCATCGGCAATAGCCTCATCGGGAATGGCGCTTTTTTCAAACGTGCCCAGTTTGAGATCGTTTTCGCTTTTGCCCTGCTCTTTGGCAACGTCGAGGAAATCCGTTCCAGCGGCAATCTTGGCCTGAGCGGCTTGGGCAGCGGCTTCATCGGCGAATGTCAGTTGCTCGATCGTGCGCTTTTCAACAGAGCCGAAGCGCGCCTTGTTGCTTTCATAATATTCGCTGATCTCGTCCTGCGTGACGGCAGCCGGATCGGCAATATCGGCAGGTTCCAGCTTTACATAAGTGACCTTGCGGTATTCTGGCGCTTTATAATCGTCCTTATGTGCTTCGAAATAGGCTTTGAGCACATCATCGGAAGGGGCTGGCACCGCATCTGCGGTTTCGGCGGGCACGGTGACATAGTCGACGCTGCGGCTTTCATCCTGATAAAGGGTGAGTGCCTTGAGCATGGTGTCGGGGAGTTTCAGGCCGTCGGTGGCCGCTTCCACGATCTGCTGGCGGCGCGCATCTTTTGCACGATTATCGAGGTAGTCTTGCGGGCGAATATTGGACTGGCGCAAGACTGCGTCGAACTGGGTGCGGTTGAAATTGCCGCGTGAATCCTGAAAGGCCGGGTCTTCGGCAGTAAGGCGGGCGATACCGTCCTTGGAAAGCCCAAGATTCATGTTGCGTGCGCTTTCATCCAGCACGACACTCGCTGCCACTTGAGCCAGAACCTGATTTTCCACGCCGATGGATTTCGCCTGTTCGCGCGTTAAGCGCTGGCGGAACTGTTGTGATAGCCGCATGATCTGCTGTTCATAGGCAAAACGATATTCGCTGCCGCTGACTTCCGAGCCGCCTGCCGTCAATGCCGCACTACCTGCCAGGTTGGTACGGAAGGCATCGGAAATTCCCCAGGCGCCGAAGCTCAGCACAAGCAGGCCAAGCAGAAGCTTGACGATCCAGGATTGGGTGGCAGAGCGCAGGCTGTCGAGCATGGGAAACCCTTTGGTAATAAGCAAAGCTCGGTTTGGATTACAGTGAGCTTGTCAGGGGATAACCTCAAGCAAGGCTTTTTTGCAAGCTCTCATGCGCATTCGATGCCAAGAACATTTGCATTGCGGCACGAATATGCTTAGTCAGATGCTATTTTACAGCATGTCTCCCAAAAGTGGGAACCGTCTACGCAGGGCAATCAGTCCACTGGACTGATTGCTGATCCTGCTTCGATAGGATAAAGACATGCGCAAGAACAAAAGCTTAAGACGTGTCTCGTGAATATGATAAAATGCGACACGCTTCAGCGCAGACGCGTGCCCCGCTCGGTGCGTGTGTCGGTTCTTGAAACCGGCCTTGAAAAAAGCGAGGAGAATGCAATGACCCCGGGTATCCGTCCATTGGTCGCTGGCAACTGGAAGATGAATGGAACGGGGGAATCCCTGACCGAATTGCGCGCCATTGCCGCTGGCCTCAGTTCCGATCTCGGGCGAAAGCTGGATGCGGTGATCTGCGTTCCTGCCACGCTGCTTTCGCGCGCTTCTGAAACCTTGTCGGGTGAAACGACGGTTGGTCTTGGCGGGCAGGATAGTCATTTCAATGTGTCTGGTGCGCATACCGGTGATATTTCGGCTCAGATGCTGAAAGAGGCTGGTGCCAGCCACGTTATTATCGGGCATTCCGAAAGGCGCACCGATCATCGCGAAACCAACGACATCGTGAAGTCGAAGACTGAAGCCGCATGGACGGCTGGTCTGGTCACGATTGTCTGTGTTGGCGAGACCGAGGACGAGCGCCGTTCCGAGCGCACACTGGATGTGATTGGAGCACAGCTCGCCGATTCGCTGCCCGAAGGCGTGAACGCTGAAAATACGATCGTTGCCTACGAACCGGTCTGGGCGATCGGTACGGGGCTGACGCCAACGGTGCAGGATGTTCGCGCCGCACACGCCTTCATGCGCGAGCAGCTTGTCGAGCGTTTTGGCGCCAAGGGCGCACATCTGCGTCTTCTCTACGGTGGCTCGGTCAAGCCTGCAAATGCAGCTGATCTGCTGGGCATTGCCGACGTGGATGGAGCGCTTGTCGGCGGTGCCAGCTTGAAAGCCACCGATTTCCTCGCCATATGCGAAATCTACCGTAATTTATAACGTCTGCCCGATGGCTTTTGTTAACTTGGACGGCAGGGCTTGGATTATTGCGTAATAGCGTGTAAAGAGCCGCATCTCATTTGTGTTGCAGTTTCAGACCAAGCCCGAGCGGCTGTCTTTGAAGCCGCTAAAATTTCAGGGACGTAAGATCGTTACCCATGCAGACCGTAGTCATTGTCATTCATCTGTTGATCGTGCTGGCGCTTGTCGGTGTTGTGCTTATCCAGCGCTCTGAAGGCGGTGGTCTTGGTATCGGCGGCGGTTCGGGCTTCATGACGGCGCGCGGCGCTGCCAATGCGCTGACGCGTACCACGGCCATTCTGGCGGTCGGCTTTTTCGTGACCTCGCTGACCCTTGGTATCATGGCGCGTTATGGCGAACGCCCCACCGATATTCTCGACCGTATTCCCGCTGCAACTGGTAATCAGTCGGCTCCGGCTGGCGGTACAGGCAGCGGCGGTATTCTCGACCAGTTGGGTGGAGAATCATCGCGCAATGATCAGGCTTCTCCAGAGACTGCCCCTTCGGCTCCGGCTGAAAACGGCGCGCCACAGGCTCCAGTCACGCCAGCCAATCCGGTCCCGGATTCACAGTAAAAAGCGCTTTAAGGTTCAAGAAATCACCAACCGGCCCCAATTCGTTTTGGGGTCGGTTTCTTTTTATGCACGTGGAAAATGCACAGTGTTGCAAGTGGGCCATAGCCGCCGCTATTCGCACGCAGATGCGCGCGCTTTGAATTGAATGTGTTCTGTATTCACAGTATGGAGGTCTAAAGCTTACCCGCAAAATATTGCGGCAGCTGTTGGGCTTGAATTTTCGGGAACCGATCATGTTTTCACGTCGTATTGTCATGGCTGGCTTTGTAAGCCTTTGCGCCGCAGTCTCTGTTCCGGCTTTTGCAGCTTCTCCAATCAATGCCGATACGGGATTGGACAAAGCCGTCACTACCAATGTGCAGCAGGTTGCTGCAACAGGTGAAGCACGCTCCAAGCCGAAGAAATCCAAAAAGGCCGCGAAGAAACAGAGCGCGCCGAAAGGTGTTGCGCTCAATCGTTACAATATCGATCCAAAGTTTCGTGCACAGGATGTTGCTTTCAGCGGCTACAAGCCCGGAACCATTGTGATCGATCCGCAGCAGCGCTTCCTCTATCTCGTCGAAACATCGACGACCGCGCGCCGTTACGGCATTGCAGTGGGCAAGCAGGGTCTTGAGTTCAAGGGCACCGCCAAGATCAATGCCAAGCGCGAATGGCCGCGCTGGATTCCGACCAAGGAAATGATCGAGCGCAATCCTTCGCAATATGGCCGCTTCAAGAACGGCATGGATGGTGGTCCCGGTAATCCGCTCGGTTCGCGCGCGCTCTATCTTTTTCAGGGCAACAAGGACACCTATGTCCGTATCCATGGCACGGTACAGCCATGGACGATTGGCAGCTCCGCTTCCAACGGTTGTTTCCGCATGATCAACGAAGACGTCATGGATCTCTATGAGCGCGTTGGTCTTGGCACCGAGGTCGTCGTTCTCTGATCTTCACAAAATCTGTTCGTAAAAAGCCGGGTGTCGTCCCGGCTTTTTTTGTCGTTTAACGGAAGCTGTGGATTACGTCCTTCGCCATGGTAAAGATCGGTCGTGGCGATTAAGAGAGGGAATGTCGTGTTCGGCTTTGATCGCCGTGCACGGTTTTCGCTTGGGGCATAGGCCCGATGTTTAACGGTGATTTCGCTCTGTTTGCAGAAAAAACGCGCCTGAGCGCATTTTTTAGTGGCGGAATCAATCAGGAAAGTCTAACGGGATAAGCCCATGGCGCGATATGTATTCATCACTGGCGGCGTGGTTTCTTCCCTCGGAAAAGGCATTGCCGCAGCAGCACTGGCTGCACTCCTTCAGGCACGTGGTTACCGCGTGCGTATCCGTAAACTCGACCCTTATCTGAACGTCGATCCCGGCACGATGTCGCCTTACCAGCATGGTGAGGTGTTCGTCACTGACGATGGTGCCGAAACCGACCTCGATCTTGGTCATTACGAGCGGTTCACCGGTCGTCCTGCCAACAAGCAGGATAATATCACCACCGGTCGTATCTACCGCAACATCATCGAAAAGGAACGCCGCGGCGATTATCTCGGTGCGACGGTTCAGGTCATTCCGCATGTCACCGACGAGATCAAGAATTTCGTTCTGGAAGGCAATGAGGATTATGATTTCGTGTTGTGCGAAATCGGCGGCACAGTCGGCGATATCGAAGCCATGCCGTTTTTGGAAGCCATTCGCCAGCTTGGCAATGAATTGCCGCGCGGCAATGCCGTCTACATCCATCTGACATTGATGCCCTATATTCCGGCAGCGGGTGAGTTGAAGACCAAGCCGACGCAGCATTCGGTCAAGGAATTGCGATCCATCGGTATTGCGCCGGATATTCTTCTGGTGCGTGCGGACCGTGAAATCCCGGAATCCGAACGCCGCAAGCTGTCGCTGTTCTGTAATGTGCGCGAGAGCGCGGTCATTCAGGCGCTTGATGTGGCAACCATCTATGATGTGCCGATTGCCTATCACAAGGAAGGTCTCGACACGGAAGTTCTGGCGGCCTTTGGCATCGAACCGGCGCCCAAGCCGCGCATGGAGCGCTGGCAGGAGGTTTCCAACCGTCTGCACAATCCTGAAGGCGAAGTCACCATCGCCATCGTTGGCAAATATACCGGCCTCAAAGATGCCTATAAGTCGCTGATCGAAGCGCTTTATCACGGCGGACTTGCCAATAAGGTGAAGGTCAATCTCGACTGGATCGAGGCGGAAGTCTTTGAAAGCGAAGACCCATCGCCTTATCTGGAAAAGGTGCACGGCATTCTGGTGCCGGGCGGCTTTGGCGAGCGTGGTGCGGAAGGCAAGATACTGGCTGCAAAATTCGCACGCGAGCGCAAGGTGCCTTATTTCGGTATCTGCTTCGGTATGCAGATGGCCTGCCTTGAAGCAGCGCGCAATCTGGTTGGCATCGAGAATGCATCCTCGACGGAGTTCGGTCCTGCCAAGGAACCGGTTGTCGGCCTGATGACCGAATGGCTCAAGGGCAACATGCTCGAAAAGCGTGCGGCGGCGGGTGATCTTGGCGGCACCATGCGTCTTGGCGCTTATGACGCGGCATTGAAGTCCGGTTCGAAAATTGCGGAAATCTACGGTTCGACCGAAATTTCCGAGCGCCATCGCCACCGCTATGAAGTCAATATCGACTATAAGGAACGGCTGGAAAAGGCTGGTCTTGAATTCGCGGGCATGTCGCCGGATGGCGTGCTGCCTGAAACGGTCGAATATCCCGATCATCCGTGGTTCATCGGGGTGCAATATCACCCTGAACTCAAATCACGGCCATTCGAGCCGCATCCGCTGTTCGCCTCGTTCATCGGGGCGGCGATTGATCAAAGCAGGCTTGTCTAAAACTTTTACGCGCCCCTTTTCAGGGGCGTGTTTCGTTTCTGCCCCTTGTTTGCGACAGATTTGCACGTTACTTGCGGAGCAGCAATCTTATCCAAAGGTTTAAAGCCATGACGACTGCCCCTTCTGCCGTTAAAATCGGTAATGTCACCTTTTCCAACAGTGCACCTTTTGCACTCATTGCTGGTCCCTGCCAGATGGAAACGCGTGAGCACGCTTTTGACATGGCCGGGCGGCTCAAGGAAATCACCGACAAGCTGGGCATCGGCCTTGTTTACAAGTCGAGTTTCGACAAGGCCAACCGCACATCGCTGAAGGCCGAGCGTGGCATCGGGCTTGAAAAGGCGCTGGAGGTTTTCAGCGATCTGAAAAAAGAATTCGGCTTTCCGGTACTCACCGATATTCACACCGAAGAGCAATGCGCTGAAGTGGCTCCGATCGTCGATGTGCTGCAAATCCCGGCGTTCTTGTGCCGCCAGACCGATCTTCTGATTGCGGCGGCAAAGACCGGGCGCGCCATAAATGTCAAGAAGGGGCAGTTTCTCGCTCCATGGGATAT
This sequence comes from Rhizobiaceae bacterium, assembly GCA_032057925.1. Taxonomy (GTDB): domain Bacteria; phylum Pseudomonadota; class Alphaproteobacteria; order Rhizobiales; family Rhizobiaceae; genus Brucella. Next base: position 222,005 of record DAMCEK010000004.1, on the reverse strand, counting down.
GAAGAACGTGCTCGCCAAGATCACCGAGAACGGCAATCCCAATGTGCTTGCCACCGAGCGCGGCGTCTCGTTTGGCTATAATACGCTGGTGTCGGATATGCGTTCACTGCCGATCATGGCGGGTTTTGGTGCGCCGGTGATTTTTGACGCCACCCATTCGGTGCAGCAGCCGGGCGGGCAGGGCGCATCTTCCGGCGGACAGCGCGAATTCGTGGAAACCCTGGCACGTGCTGCCGTGGCTGTCGGCGTGGCTGGGCTTTTCATCGAAACCCATCAGGACCCGGACAATGCACCGTCCGACGGTCCCAACATGGTGCAGATCGATAATATGCCCGCACTTCTCGAAAAGCTTATGGCTTTCGACCGCATCGCCAAAGGGTTTTAAAAAAGCGTCGCAAAAAATTTAACAGGGCAGGGATGTTTCTCTGCCCTCTGTTTCTGTAATGAAGTCTTACGTCAGATTTCTGCAATATGTTCTGCTTGAAGCGGAATGACTTTTAGGGAAGGACTGGTTTCTATGACTGCAATCATCGACATCGTTGGGCGCGAAATTCTCGACAGCCGCGGCAACCCCACTGTCGAAGTGGACGTCGTGCTTGAAGATGGCTCATTCGGTCGCGCTGCGGTTCCTTCCGGTGCTTCGACCGGCGCGCATGAGGCCGTTGAACTGCGCGATGGTGGCAGCCGCTACCTCGGCAAGGGCGTGGAAAAGGCCGTTGAAGCCGTAAATGGCAAGATTTTCGATGCCGTTGCCGGACTGGACGCCGAAAACCAGCTTCTGATCGACCAGACCATGATTGATCTCGACGGATCGGCCAATAAAGCCAATCTCGGCGCCAACGCCATTCTGGGCGTGTCGCTGGCAGTCGCCAAGGCCGCAGCGCAGGCATCCGGTATGCCGCTTTACCGCTATGTCGGTGGCGCCAATGCGCATGTCCTGCCGGTGCCGATGATGAACATCATCAATGGCGGCGCACATGCCGATAATCCGATCGATTTTCAGGAATTCATGATCCTGCCAGTCGGCGCGTCGTCGGTGCGTGAAGCCGTGCGTTATGGTTCGGAGGTTTTCCACACGCTTAAGAAGCGCCTCCAGAAAGCCGGTCACAATACCAATGTCGGTGACGAGGGTGGTTTTGCGCCGAACCTCAAGAACGCACAGGCAGCGCTCGATTTCATCGTCGAATCCATCGAAAAGGCCGGTTTCAAGCCGGGCAAGGATATTGCGCTTGGTCTTGATTGCGCCTCGACCGAATTCTTCAAGGACGGCAATTACGTCTATGAAGGCGAGAAGAAGACCCGCGATCCAAAGGCGCAGGCCAAGTATCTGGCCAAACTGGTCGGCGATTATCCGATTGTCACCATCGAAGACGGCATGGCCGAAGACGACTGGGAAGGCTGGAAATATCTGACCGACCTCGTCGGCGACAAGTGCCAGCTCGTCGGCGACGATCTGTTCGTGACCAATTCGGCGCGTCTCAGGGACGGTATCCGCATGGGCGTGGCCAATTCGATCCTCGTCAAGGTCAACCAGATCGGCTCGCTGTCGGAAACGCTCGACGCTGTGGAAACCGCGCATAAGGCCGGTTACACCGCCGTCATGTCGCATCGTTCGGGTGAAACCGAGGATTCGACCATTTCCGATCTGGCGGTTGCCACCAATTGCGGACAGATCAAGACCGGTTCGCTGGCGCGTTCCGACCGTACCGCAAAGTACAATCAGCTGATCCGTATCGAGGAAGAGCTTGGCTCGCAGGCACGCTATGCAGGACGCAGCGCGCTAAAATTCCTCTAAGGTTTGCGTTTGCAGAAATAGAAAGCGGCGGCTTTAACGGTCGCCGTTTTTGATTCGGGCCATTTGTCTGGTGCTGCCCCCAAATAATTTGCCCTTCGCAGCGCTGACATAGGCTTATGGTAAATCTCTGTTAAGCAAAATAATGCTTGATGGTGGAAATCGGATCGATGCTTCGCAGGCCATACGTGAGCCATGTGCCGAACGCATCAGAATCATCCGGGAAGGAAGCCGAAATGTGGACCAAGCAGAAACGTAAATCCAATCGCGGGCGATTCGTCTTGCCCGTGCTGACGGTTGCGTTTTTGAGCTATTTCGGTTTTCACGCCTATCACGGCGAATATGGTCTTTATTCCCGCATCCAGCTCGAAGAGCAGAAAGCCGTGCTGAGCAAGCAACTTGCCGAAATATCCGGTCAACGCGAAGCCTTGGAAAAGCGCGTGTCGCTTTTGCGCGACGGATCAATCGAAAAGGATATGCTTGACGAGCAGGCGCGCAGGGCGCTTAATCTCTCCCATCCCGATGAAGTGACCATAATCATTTCAAAGGAAGATAACTCGAATTAACCGAAATCAGGTTAATTCTGTTTTTGTGATATGTTTTTAAAGGGTTGCTAGCATAGCAGCTATGCTCTAGGTGCATATTGTATCTTGAAATATGCCTGTATAACGTCACAATAGAACAACAATCTTAGGGAGCGAGATATGGCACCGAGGGCTAAAAGGGCGCCTGCTGGCAAAACGCAGACCTCTTCTATGACGACCCCCAAGGCACCTGCGCCTGCTGATTATAGCAAAGAGCAGGAACTGAACGCCTATCGTGAGATGCTGTTGATCAGGCGTTTTGAAGAAAAAGCCGGGCAGCTTTATGGCATGGGCTTCATTGGTGGTTTCTGTCACCTTTATATCGGTCAGGAAGCTGTTGTCGTCGGTATGCAGACGGCGCTGAAGCCGGGCGATCAGATCATCACATCCTATCGTGATCATGGTCATATGCTTGCAACCGGCATGGAAGCACGCGGCGTGATGGCCGAATTGACCGGCCGCCGTGGAGGCTACTCCAAGGGCAAGGGCGGCTCCATGCACATGTTCTCGAAAGAGAAGGGCTTTTACGGCGGTCATGGCATCGTCGGTGCACAGGTGCCGCTCGGCACCGGGCTTGCCTTTGCCAACAGCTATCGCGGCAATGACAATCTTTCTGTGACCTATTTCGGCGATGGTGCTGCCAATCAGGGCCAGGTTTATGAGAGCTTCAACATGGCGGCTCTGTGGAAGCTGCCGGTGCTCTATGTGATCGAAAACAACCGTTATGCGATGGGAACGTCGGTTTCGCGCTCTTCCGCTGAGACGGATTTCTCCAAGCGCGGTGCATCATTCAATATTCCCGGCATTCAGGTTGACGGCATGGATGTGCGCGCCGTTTCTGCGGCTGCCGAATTTGCGGCCAACTGGGCGCGTTCGGGCAAGGGGCCGCTCATTCTTGAAATGCTGACCTATCGCTATCGCGGACACTCCATGTCCGATCCAGCGAAATACCGCACCAAGGAAGAAGTGCAGAAAATGCGCTCCGAGCACGATCCGATCGAGCAGGTGAAAAACCGCGTGATCGAAAAAGGTTGGGCCACCGAGGAAGAGTTGAAGGAAGTGGACAGGCAGGTCCGCGATATTGTCGCTGAAGCTGCTGAATTCGCTCAAAATGATCCGGAGCCAGATGTTTCCGAGCTCTATACGGATATTCTTCTCTGATCTGGAAAGGTGTTGTCATGTCTGTAGAAATTCTCATGCCCGCCCTTTCTCCGACCATGGAAGAGGGCAAACTATCCAAATGGCTGGTCAAGGAAGGCGACAAGGTCACTTCCGGTGACGTGATTGCCGAAATCGAAACCGATAAGGCGACGATGGAAGTCGAAGCCGTCGATGAAGGCACGATCGGCAAGATCCTGATCGAAGAAGGCGCTGAAGGCGTCAAGGTCAATACGGCCATTGCCGTGCTGCTGGGCGAGGGCGAAAGCGCGTCCGATATTGCATCTTCCGCCAAGGCCGAAGCGCCGAAGGAAGAAGGCACAAAAGAGCCTGAAGCCGAACAGGAAAAGCCTGCTGAAAAGAAGGCCGACAGCGTTCCTGCCGCGCCCAAGGTGGAAGTGGCTGCGGATCCCGATATTCCGGCCGGTACGGAAATGGTCTCCACCACTGTGCGTGAAGCACTGCGCGATGCCATGGCCGAAGAAATGCGCCGCGATGAAGATGTCTTCGTCATGGGCGAGGAAGTTGCCGAATATCAGGGCGCCTACAAGATCACGCAGGGGCTTCTCGACGAATTCGGTCCGCGCCGCGTTGTCGATACCCCGATTACCGAGCATGGCTTTGCTGGTGTCGGTGTGGGTGCGGCCATGGCTGGTCTGAAGCCAATCGTCGAATTCATGACGTTCAACTTCGCCATGCAGGCAATTGACCAGATCGTCAATTCTGCCGCCAAGACGCTTTATATGTCGGGTGGTCAGATGGGTGCACCGATGGTGTTCCGTGGACCTTCGGGTGCCGCAGCACGCGTGGCGGCACAGCATTCTCAGTGCTATGCGGCATGGTACAGCCATGTTCCGGGCCTCAAGGTCGTCATGCCCTATACGGCAGCCGACGCGAAGGGTTTGCTGAAAGCTGCGATCCGCGATCCCAATCCGGTGATCTTCCTAGAAAACGAAATTCTCTATGGTCATCATTTCGATGTGCCGAAGCTTGATGATTTCGTGCTGCCGATCGGCAAGGCGCGCATTCACAAGCAGGGGAAGGACGCGACCATCGTTTCGTTCGGCATCGGCATGACCTATGCCGTCAAGGCTGCGGAAGAACTTAGCTCTCTTGGCATCGATGTCGAAATCATCGATCTGCGTACCATTCGCCCGATGGACATTCCGACCGTTGTCGAATCGGTCAAGAAGACCGGACGTCTGGTGACGGTTGAAGAAGGTTTTCCGCAGTCGTCGGTCGGCACGGAAATCGCCACTCGCGTCATGCAGCAGGCTTTCGATTATCTCGATGCGCCGATCCTGACTGTCGCTGGCAAGGATGTGCCGATGCCTTATGCGGCCAACCTCGAAAAGCTGGCGCTGCCAACCGTGGCCGAAGTGGTGGAAGCGGTGAAAGCCGTAACCTACACCGCTTAAGGAGGGACTGGACATGCCGATTAAAATTACCATGCCCGCCCTTTCTCCGACCATGGAAGAGGGCAACCTCACAAAATGGCTGGTCAAGGAAGGCGATAAGGTTTCGTCCGGTGATGTGATTGCCGAGATCGAAACCGACAAGGCGACGATGGAAGTCGAAGCCGTGGACGAGGGCACTGTTGCAAAACTCGTCGTTGCCGAAGGTACGCAGGGCGTCAAGGTCAATGCGCTGATCGCCATTCTCGCTGAGGATGGTGAAGACGTGGCCGAAGCCGCCAAGGGTGGCGATGCTGCCCCCAAGGCAGAAGCTTCCAAGACCGAAGCTTCAAAGGAAGAGGCTCCAAAAGACGAGCCGAAGCCTGAAGCCAAAAAGGAAGCAGCGCCAGCTGCTTCCGCTCAGGCAAAGGCTGAGCAATCATCCACGGACAAGGGTAACCGCGTTTTTGCATCCCCCTTGGCGCGTCGTATCGCCAAGGAATCCGGTGTTGACGTCGGCGCTGTAAAAGGCACCGGTCCGCATGGCCGTGTCGTGCAGCGTGACGTTGAAGCTGCGATCAAGTCGGGCGGTGCTCAGGCTTCTGCACCGCAGGCTGCGGCCTCTGCGCCGAAAGCGGCTTCGGATGATGCCGTTCTCAAACTGTTTGAGGAAGGTTCCTACGAGATCGTGCCGCATGACGGCATGCGCAAGACCATTGCGCGGCGTCTGGTAGAATCCAAGCAGACCGTTCCGCATTTCTATCTGACGATTGATTGCGAACTCGATGCGCTTCTGGCACTGCGTTCGCAGATCAACGCGGCTGCACCGCTGATCAAGACCGAGAAGGGCGAGGTTCCGGCCTACAAGCTTTCGGTAAATGATCTGGTGATCAAGGCGACCGCTCTGGCATTGCGTGATATTCCGGACGCCAATGTGTCCTGGACCGATGGCGGCATGATCCGCCACAAGCGGGCGGATGTCGGCGTTGCCGTTTCCATTCCGGGCGGATTGATCACACCGATCGTGCGCAATGCGGAAACCAAGACGCTGTCGGCCATCTCCAACGAGATGAAAGACTTGGCCCGCCGCGCGCGCGATCGCAAGCTCAAGCCCGAAGAATATCAGGGCGGTTCGACCTCCGTGTCTAATCTCGGCATGTTTGGCGTCAAGGATTTTGCCGCGATCATCAACCCGCCGCATGCGACCATTTTCGCAATCGGTGCAGGCGAACAGCGTCCTGTTGTCAAGAATGGTGAGATCAAGGTTGCGACCGTCATGTCGGTCACGCTTTCCACCGACCACCGCGCGGTCGATGGCGCCTTGGCTGCGGAAGTGGCGCAGGTGTTCAAGCGTCACATCGAAAACCCGATGGGTATGCTGGTCTGATGTGATAACGCCGCGTGTGAACGAAACACGCGGCGTTTCCTTTTTGCACGCCGACAGTGTCGGCAATCCGGGAATGCGCTCCGCAATATTTTTTGCGTATGATGCGGCTTCCAATTTCAGATGATTTAAAGGCAGGATGATATGGCCGACAACATCTACGACGTGATTATCATTGGTTCTGGACCGGGCGGTTACGTCACGGCGATCCGTGCAGCACAGCTTGGTCTGAAGACGGCAATCGTCGAGCGCGAGCATCTGGGCGGCATCTGCCTCAACTGGGGCTGTATCCCGACCAAGGCCTTGCTGCGCTCGGCTGATGTTCTGCATCTTGGCGAACATGCCAAGGATTATGGTCTTAAGCTTGAAGGCAAGATCACTCCCGACGTCAAGGCTGTGGTCGCGCGGTCGCGCGGTGTCTCGGCGCGCCTGAATGGCGGCGTTGGCTTTTTGATGAAGAAGAACAAGATTGACGTGATCTGGGGCGAGGCAAAACTCGTCAAAGGTGCGTCGGGTCAAAACCCTGCGGAAATTTCGGTCGGTAAATCCTCGAAAGAGCCGCACCAGCCGCAAAACCCGGTGCCGAAAGGCGTGCTGGGCGAGGGTAGCTACAAGGCCAAGCATGTCATCGTTGCAACCGGTGCGCGTCCGCGTTCGCTGCCTGGCATCGAGCCGGATGGCAAGCTGATCTGGACTTATTTCGAGGCCATGGTGCCGCAGGAATTGCCAAAATCCATGTTGGTTATGGGGTCGGGTGCCATCGGCATCGAATTCGCCTCCTTCTATCGCGATATGGGCGTCGATGTGACGGTCGTGGAACTGATGGCGCAGATCATGCCGGTGGAAGATGCGGAAATCTCGGCAATCGCCCGCAAGCAGCTTGAAAAGCGCGGTCTGAAAATCATCACCGAAGCAAAAGTCTCCAAGGTCGAGAAGGGCTCGAACAACGTGACCGCCCATATCGAAACCAAGGATGGCAAGGTCGAGAAATTGACCGTTGACCGTATGATTTCGGCGGTTGGCGTACAAGGCAATATCGAAAATCTTGGCCTTGAAGCGCTGGGTGTGAAGACTGATCGCGGTTGCGTGGTCATTGACGGATACGGCAAGACCAATGTCGAGGGCATTTATGCCATTGGCGATGTGGCGGGTCCGCCGATGCTGGCGCACAAGGCCGAGCATGAAGGCACGATCTGCGTTGAAAAGATCGCAGGCCTGCCGAATGTTCATTCCTTGGATAAGAGCATGATTCCGGGCTGCACCTATTGCAATCCGCAGGTGGCTTCTGTTGGGCTCACCGAAGCCAAGGCCAAGGAAAAAGGTCTGGACATTCGCGTCGGGCGCTATTCCTTTGCCGCCAATGGCAAGGCCATAGCACTTGGTGAAGATCAGGGAATGGTCAAGACCATTTTTGACAAGAAGACAGGGCAGTTGCTCGGTGCCCATATGGTGGGCGCGGAAGTGACCGAGCTTATACAGGGTTTTGTCATTGCCATGAACCTCGAGACGACCGAAGAAGAGCTGATGCATTCGGTCTTCCCGCATCCGACCCTTTCCGAAATGATGAAGGAAAGCGTGCTCGATGCCTATGGCCGGGTGTTGAACGCATAAGCAGGAGGTGGTCTTATTCCACTGATCGATAACGGAGGGCCATGGCGGCGCGCCGCATGGCCCATGATCAAATGGTCCACCGTGATCGGGCTGGCGCTTGGTTTTCTGACAGGTTGCTTGAGTCTGCTCGGTGGAAACACCATATCGGTCAACGGAATGGCGATTACGGGCTGGTACGGTGTCTGGACATTGGCGCTGGCGCTCGGCTTTGCCGGTCTGGTGTTTGGCCTGATATGGGCCTTGGTATTTCGGGCTTTGGGTCTCGCAGCGCGGCGCTAAAGCGTGTGAAACGGTTTTTGCGCTGGGGGCGCATGAATGCGATAGCGGCAATGCGTAGCAAAGCGCCCAAGTTGACATGATCGGGCCCTGGGAATAGGACCTGACCCAGTTAAGAAATGTTCGCTGGCTTGAACGTTTCGGATAGGCAGGAAGCAGCATGGTTACAGTTCTCGATCTGGTGAACCAGAAACGTGTTCGTCATCCGGAAAAGGCACATCGTCCGGATAATGAAGTTCTGAAGAAGCCGGACTGGATTCGCGTCAAGGCCCCTGTTTCGCGCGGCTATTCCGAAACGCGCGATATCGTGCGCTCCAACAAGCTGGTCACGGTCTGCGAGGAAGCGGGTTGCCCGAATATCGGCGAGTGCTGGGAAAAGAAGCACGCAACCTTCATGATCATGGGCGAGATTTGCACGCGCGCCTGCGCTTTCTGCAATATTTCAACCGGCATTCCGACAGCACTCGATCCCAATGAGCCTGAAAATATCGCCAAGGCCGTCAAGCAGATGGGGTTGACGCATGTGGTCATCACCTCCGTTGATCGTGATGATCTGGCTGACGGTGGTGCACATCATTTTGCGGAAGTGATCCGTGCGGTTCGTGAAGCGGCTCCCGCCACGACCATTGAAATTCTCACACCTGATTTCCTGCGCAAGGAAGGCGCATTGGAGATCGTGGTCAAGGCACGTCCCGATGTGTTCAACCACAATCTCGAAACCGTGCCGTCGAAATATCTCAAAGTGCGCCCCGGTGCGCGCTATTTCCATTCCATCCGCTTGTTGCAGCGCGTGAAGGAACTGGACCCCACCATTTTCACCAAGTCCGGCATCATGGTTGGCTTTGGCGAGGAGCGTAACGAGATCCTCCAGCTGATGGATGATCTGCGCTCGGCCGATGTGGATTTCATGACCATTGGTCAATATCTGCAGCCGACCCGCAAGCACCATCCGGTGGTGCGTTTCATCACACCCGACGAATTCAAATCCTTTGCCACCATCGGCAAGACCAAGGGTTTCCTGCTTGTGGCGTCGAGCCCGCTGACGCGTTCGTCGCATCATGCCGGCGACGATTTCGCCAAGCTCAAGGCTGCGCGTGAAGCGCAAATGGCCAGCCGGACGTTCTGACACATGCCGCAATTTACGACCGTCAGACGGGTTCACCATCGGCCTGAACAGATGTTCGCGCTTGTCGCGGATGTCGAAAAATACCCGGAATTTCTGCCGATGTGCGAGGCGCTTTCCGTCCGCTCGCGCAATGAGCGTGACGGCAAGGTGCTGCTGATCGCCGATATGACGGTGGGCTACAAGTTGATCCGCGAGACATTCACCAGTCAGGTTTTGCTTAAACCCGACGAGAACGTGATCGATGTCAAATATCTCGACGGTCCGTTTCGCTATCTCGATAATCGCTGGACTTTCAAGCCGACAGCGGATGGCAATGAATGCGACGTCGAGTTCTTCATTGATTATGAATTTAAAAGCCGGACGCTCGGACTGTTGATGGGGGCCATGTTCGATCTGGCCTTCAAGAAATTCTCCGAAGCGTTTGAAAAACGCGCCGACCAGATTTATACATCATGATCAATTAAAGCGTGTCGCATTTTATCATGTTCATAAGACACGCTTTAAGCTCTTTTTTGCGCATGTCTTTATCCCAAAACCGGTTCCCACTTTTGGGAGACATGCTGTAGCGCTTCGGGCGGATTGCGGCAGGCAGGAGGACCATGAAGCGGATCTTGAAATTCTTCGCAGGGTCGTTCCTCCTTTTCTTCTTAGGCGTGGTTCTCTGGCTTGGCTTTCGTCCGCCCGAACTTTTGCGTGTTGGCACGGGCTATGCGGCAAAGATCGTCTGCTCCAATGTCTTCATTGCCGGGCGCAAGGCCGATCAAGTGCTTGCAGAGGATGTTCAGGCACCGGGCAATCCGCTGCTTAAATTTCTCAATGTTTCCGTTGAAGATAAAACCGGGATCGTAACCGCGCGTATTTTCGGTTTCTTTGCGCCGAGCAAGGCGGTTTTCCGGCCCGGACTTGGTTGTGCAAATGTTCAATCTGTCGATTTACGGCCTTCAATTGCTGGCACCGAAAAACAGGCGCCTCAACCATTGCAGATCGAACTGGACGCGAAGGTGCAACGGCTGATCACTGACCCGCAATTATCAGGCCCCGGGATGCGCGCCATTGCGGTGATCCACAATGGCAGATTGATTGGCGAAACCTATGGTGACGGGTTTTCCGCCGACACACCTTTGCTCGGCTGGTCTGCGACCAAATCGGTCATTTCCACGCTGATTGGAATGCGTATCGCCGAAAATCGCATGAATATAATGGCAGGCAATCTTCTTCCCGAATGGCAGGGTGACGAACGCGATAAAATCACGCTTGCCAATCTGATGGCGATGGAAAGCGGGCTGAAATTTGACGAGAATTACGGCCTCGTCAGCGATGTGACACGCATGCTGTTTCTCGAACAGGATATGGCGGGGTTTGCCGCATCGCTCCCGCTCGACGCTGCCCCCGGCACCAAATTCAACTATTCGAGCGGCACGGCAAATATCCTGTCGAAACTGTTCATGGATAGTTTTGACAGTCCCGAACAGGCGCTTTCCTATCCGCATGATGCATTATTCGCACCGCTTGGTATGAACAGCGCGATTCTGGAGGCCGATGCTTCGGGCGTGTTTGCAGGTTCGTCCTATATGTATGCGACCGCGCGGGACTGGGCGCGCCTTGGTAGCTTTCTCGCAGATGACGGCATGTTGCAGGGCAGGCAATTATTACCGGTTGGCTTTGTTGCTTTAATGCGAAAACCCACGCCATCATCGGGTGGGCGTTATGGGGCAGGGCAAGTCTGGTTGCAGGTGGCAGGCGGCAGAGAAGGCCTTCCCGAGGACGCATTCTGGATGGCAGGCCATGACGGGCAGAGCGTGATGGTTGTGCCTTCTATGCGGCTTGCGGTGGTGCGGCTGGGACTAACGCCTTTTCGACTGGGCTATAAGGTGCGCGACCTCGATGCGGCGATTGTCAAAGCTTTGCAATAAGCCGCTATTTTTGCGCTAAGTTTTCCAAGACCAGATCAAGGGCTGCAAGCACCGTCGCGTGGCGGATTTCAGTCCGGCTTTGTGGCCCGAACCGGCATTCGCGATGCAGGGTCGGATGGCCTTTGCGTGCGGATGCGATATGGACCAGCCCGACCGGCTTTTCATCTGAACCGCCGCCCGGTCCGGCAATGCCTGTGACGGCGACCGTTAGCCCAGCGCGTGAATGGGCAAGCGCGCCTTCGGCCATGGCGAGCGCCACTTCCTTCGAGACCGCACCGACGCGCTGGATCAAGTCCATAGGCACGCCGATCATTTCGTTTTTGGCTTCGTTGGAATAGGTGACGAAACCACGATCCACGACATCGGACGAGCCTGCAATATCGGTGAGTGCGGCAGCAATCAGACCGCCGGTGCATGATTCTGCCGTGGCGATCATCACGCCATGCTTGCGGCAGGCGTCGAGCACGGCAACGGCTTTTTCTTCTGCAATCATTCCGGCACCTCGCCGGGATAGATTACGGTTGCGGTTGCAATGGCTGCAATGCCCTCGCGCCGTCCGACAAAGCCCAGCTTCTCATTGGTGGTTGCCTTGACCGAAACGCGGTCGGGCGCAATGGCCAGCATATCGCAAAGCGATTTTGTCATCGCTTCGCGATGCGGACCGACTTTTGGCGCTTCGCTGATCAGCGTGATGTCGACATTGGCAATACGACCCTGTGCCTCACGCACGATTTTTGCGGCATGTTCAACAAAGATATGCGAGGCCGCACCTTTCCATTGTGGGTCGGAAGGCGGGAAATGGGTGCCGATATCGCCCGCGCCGCGCGTGGCAAGCAGCGCGTCGGTTAGCGCATGCAGGGCAACGTCGGCATCGGAATGGCCGTTGAGCTTTGCCTCATGCGGGATTTTCACGCCGCATAGCGTTACATGATCGCCGGGTTCGAACGAATGCACGTCATAACCATTGCCGGTGCGAATATCGGGAAAGACGGCGAGGTCCTGCCGCAGGCGCTTGTCTGCCATTTCTATATCCTTTGCCCAGGTAAGCTTGGTGTTGTCTGCCGATCCTTCGATGATGCGCACTTGAAGGCCGTGCCATTCGGCAATCGCCGCATCATCGGTAAAATCCATGCGCTTGTCGGCATATGCCTTTTCATGCGCATTCAGAATGGCCGTGAACGGAAAGGCCTGTGGTGTCTGTGCCGCATAAAGACCATCGCGAGAGATCGTTGCCGCAATCATGCCATCCACTGACGCCTTTTTAAGCGTGTCGGAAACGGCAAGAGCGGGCAGGATGCCTTCGTCCGGCGTAAGACTATCCGCGATGCGTTCCAGCAAATCCTGCCCGATGAAAGGCCGTACACCGTCATGGATCATGACATAGGCCGGTTCATGGGCTTTGAGTGCGAGGAGGCCGAGCCGGGTCGAATCCTGCCGCGTCGCGCCGCCATTGACCACGAGGACGTCGACATGGCTTTCGGAAATGGCTGCCTTATAGAGTTCATGATCATCGGCGTGGATGACAACGACGATTTTGTCGATCTGCGGACAATCGATGAAGGCGCGCAGGGTTCTTGCCAGCACGGCTTCTCCGCCAATGGGCCTGAATTGCTTGGGGCCTTCAATGCCCTGCCCCGCCCGCTCGCCGCGCCCGGCTGCCACAATGACCGCTGCTATGCTGGAAATGGCCGTCACCTTTATAAAAGTTGCACTCTCAAGCCGCATAATACCTCTGACCGGCAAATGCCAGCCGCAATTGGTTTATTGCATATTCCCTGTGCTGCGTCCTTGCGTTGATAATGGAATTTGATTAAACTATGTGCGATATGCATCATGCATATGAAATAGGCAGAATTTGTGATCCCTCTCGACCAGCCTCTGAATATACGCAATGTCGTGCTGCGAAACCGGGTGTTTCTCGCGCCGATGTCGGGCGTTTCCGATCTTCCGTTTCGCAAGCGTGCGGCAGCTGCGGAGGCGGGCATGGTCGTCTCCGAAATGGTGGCAAGTGCGGAACTCTGCAATCGTCACAAGGAAAGCCTATTGCGTCTTTCGGGCGAAGGGCTTGGCACGCATGTGGTGCAGCTTGCAGGACGCGAGGCGCACTGGATGGGCGAGGCCGCCATTATCGCCGAAGGCGAAGGTGCGGATATTATCGATATTAACATGGGCTGCCCGGCCAAGAAAGTGACGGGCGGCTATTCTGGCTCGGCACTCATGCGCGATCTCGATCATGCCATGACGCTCATCGAGGCAACGGTAAATGCCGTCAAGGTGCCAGTGACGCTGAAAATGCGGCTTGGTTGGGATGAAAACAGCATCAATGCGCCAGAACTCGCCAAGCGTGCCGAAGATGCCGGTGTCGCCATGGTGACCGTGCACGGGCGTACGCGCTGCCAGTTTTATGAAGGCAAGGCCGATTGGGATGCCATTCACGCCGTGCGTGATGCGGTCAAGATTCCGCTTGTCGCCAATGGCGATGTCGCCTCACGTGCCGATGCGGAGGAAATCCGCCGCCGTTGCGGTGCCGATGCGGTGATGATTGGCCGCGCTTGCTACGGTCAGCCATGGCTGGCCGGTGCGATTGTCGGCAATAGCGGGCCAGCACGCGAAGATATGCTCGAATATATCGTAACGCATTACGAGGATATGCTCGATCATTACGGTCCCAAAACCGGTATTCGTCATGCCCGCAAGCATCTCGGCTGGTATCTGGACCGTCACGGCTCTGCTGCAAGCCAAGAAAAGGCGGAACTCATGACGATGACCGATCCCGCAAAAGTGGTGGAGGCCCTGAGCCGGATTTTTGCACGGCGGGCAGACGAACCATTCAACACCAGAAAGGTCGCCTGATGGCGCAGGAAAAAGGCAGCATTCCATCCGTCATACTGGATGCGATCAGCCAGCCGGTGGTGATGATCGGCGCCGATAATCACATTGTCTATGCCAATATGGACGGCGAGCAGTTTTTCCGTTCAGGCTCATCCATTCTGTCACGAAACCGGCTCGACAGTTTCCTGCCGTTCGGCAGCCCGCTTCTGGCACTGGTCGATCAGGTTCGGGAGAGCCAGATTCCGGTCAATGAATATCGCGTCGATATTTCCTCGCCACGCCTTGGCGCTGCGCGCATCGTCGATGTCTATGTCGCGCCTGTGGCGGAAATGCCGGGCTCTGTGGTTATCCTGTTTAAGGAAAAGACCATGGCGGAAAAGATCGACCGCCAGATGACGCATCGTGGCGCTGCGCGCTCTGTAACCGGGCTTGCTTCCATGCTGGCGCACGAAATCAAGAATCCGCTTTCGGGCATCCGTGGGGCTGCGCAATTGCTGGAGCAGGTGGTCGGTGACGAGGATCGCGCCTTGGCGCGGCTTATCACCGATGAGACGGACCGCATTGTTTCGCTGGTCGACCGGATGGAAGTCTTTTCCGACGAGCGCCCCATCGAGCGCACAGCGGTCAATATTCACGCGGTTCTCGATCATGTGAAGGCTGTGGCGCGCAATGGCTTTGCCCGGCATATCCGCTTTGTGGAAGATTACGATCCTTCTCTGCCGCCGGTTTTTGCCAACCGCGATCAACTGGTGCAGGTTTTTCTCAATCTGGTGAAAAATGCCGCCGAGGCGATCAGCGATCGCGGGCAGGGTGAGATCCTGCTATCCACCGCCTATCGCCCCGGTATCCGTTTGCAGGTGCCCGGCGCAAGCGACCGCGTGGCCCTGCCACTTGAATTCTGCGTGCAGGATAATGGGCCGGGTGTGCCGCCGGATATGCTGCCGCATCTTTTCGATCCCTTCGTGACGACAAAGACCAATGGCTCGGGCCTTGGACTGGCGCTGGTCGCAAAAATCATCGGCGATCATGGCGGCATCATCGAATGCGACAGCCAGCCGGGACGCACAAGTTTTCGCGTGCTGATGCCCGCCTGGAAGGCGAGTGACGCCGAAACCACCCAACACAACAGCACCACTGACGATATCGGAGACGATGCATGATGGCATTACGCCCAACGGGAACCGTGCTGGTGGCGGATGACGATGCGGCCATCCGCACCGTGCTTAATCAGGCCCTGTCACGGGCAGGCTATGATGTGCGTGTGGCATCCAATGCCGCAGCCCTTTGGCGCTGGGTGTCGGCTGGCGACGGCGATCTGATAATTACCGACGTCAATATGCCCGATGAAAGCGCTTTCGATCTTCTGCCTCGCATCAAGAAGATGCGCCCCGATCTGCCGATTGTCGTGATGAGTGCGCAAAACACCTTCATGACTGCCATTCGCGCTTCGGAAGCCGGTGCCTATGAATATCTGCCAAAACCCTTCGACCTGACGGAATTGATCAATATTGTCGGTCGCGCGCTGTCGGAGCCAAAGCATAAGCCTGCTGGTCCGCTGAACGAAGAAACCGGCGAAAACATGCCGCTGGTCGGGCGTTCGCCCGCCATGCAGGAGATTTACCGCGTTCTGGCGCGCATGATGCAGACCGACCTCACCATGATGATCACGGGTGAATCGGGCACTGGTAAGGAACTGGTGGCACGCGCCCTTCATGAATATGGCCGCCGCCGCAAAGGGCCGTTTGTTGCGATTAATATGGCGGCCATTCCACGTGACCTGATCGAATCGGAACTTTTTGGCCATGAGAAGGGTGCTTTCACCGGCGCGCAGAACCGTTCCAGCGGACGTTTTGAGCAGGCCAATGGCGGCACATTATTTCTTGATGAAATCGGCGACATGCCCATGGAGGCGCAGACGCGTCTTTTGCGCGTATTGCAGCAGGGCGAATATATGACAGTTGGCGGGCGCACGCCGATTAGCACGGATGTGCGCATCGTCGCCGCCACCAACAAGGATTTGCGCCAACTAATCGCGCAAGGCCTGTTTCGCGAAGACCTTTATTACCGGCTCAATGTTGTTCCGCTGCGCCTGCCGCCGTTGCGTGAGCGCAGCGAGGACGTGGCCGATCTGGTACGCTATTTCTTCAAGCGGGCGGTGGAGGAGGGCTTGCCGGAAAAGCGCATCACCAATTCAGGCCTTGACCTGATGCGTCGTTATCCATGGCCGGGCAATGTGCGCGAACTGGAAAATCTGGTGCGCAGGCTTGCAGCTCTTTATCCACAGGAAGAAATCTCGCCGGAAATCATCGAAAACGAATTAAAGTCCGAGATGGACAAGCCCGAAACACTCGTTGCCAGCATCGGCAGTCCCGAAAGTGTGACCATTGCGCAGGCGGTCGAGCAGAACATGCAGCGCTATTTCGCGTCCTTCGGAGATGATCTGCCGCCACCGGGGCTTTATCATCGCGTTCTGACCGAGCTGGAATATCCGCTTATTCTCGCTTGCCTGACTGCCACGCGCGGCAATCAGATCAAGGCCGCCGACCTGCTGGGGCTAAACCGCAATACGTTGCGCAAGAAAATCCGCGAACTGGGTGTGAATATCTATCGTAGTGGAAAGGGCATTTAATGCCGTGGAACACGGTAAGATAATTTTTGGTGCCCCCAGCACGACTCGAACGCGCGACCCCCTGATTACAAATCAGGTGCTCTACCAACTGAGCTATAAGGGCATTCCAAAATTTACGTCTCTGTAGAGATATAAACCTTTCAGCGAGCCATCCGGCCACCGGAAGATTGAAGCCCAATTAGCACAAATGATGCGTCTGTAAAATGAAAATTCCATCCGCTGAGGACATAGTAAGCGGCTTTTTCACAGGATCGAGCATTTCAAACCCTTCTCGTGAAGCATTCTTGCTTTAAGAGATGCGTGAAAACAATCAGTTACAGCGGTTGGTCTGATTCTGCTTTAATTGGCGTGCTCTTGCCGAAAGGGGTTTCAGGAAGTAACGGTGGATGAGTCGCAGAAGCGCCAGATTGAGGCCGTTGACATGAAAGATAAATCGCTCGCGTTGCATTTTGTTTCGTCCGGGACGGAAGAATCGCTTACCGCGCAAAAAGAACTGGTCGAACGCTATGGGCATGTGGCAGCGGAAGATGCCGATGTCATCGTCGCGCTTGGCGGCGACGGCACGATGCTTCAGGCGCTGCGCGACTTCATGAACAGCGGTACGCCGATCTACGGCATGAATCGCGGGTCAGTCGGTTTTCTTATGAACGAATTCAGTATCGACAGCCTGCCGGAGCGTATCGATGCGGCGCGCAAGGAAACCATTCGTCCGCTCAAGATGGTGGCCGAGACGAATAATCCAGATGCTCCCTTGTTCGAAGCGCTGGCGATCAACGAAGTCTCTCTGTTCCGCCAATCTTATCAGGCTGCCAAGGTGCGCATCACCATCGATGGGCAGGTGCGGCTGGAAGAACTGATCTGCGACGGTGTGATGGTAGCGACGCCAGCGGGCTCTACCGCCTATAACCTCTCGGCACAGGGGCCGATCCTTCCGCTCAAGGCGCCCTTGCTGGCCCTCACGCCTGTAAGCCCATACCGACCACGCCGCTGGGGGGGAGCACTTTTGCCCAAGCAGGTCACCGTGCGCATGGACCTTTTGGAAACTGAAAAGCGTCCGGTCAATGCGGTTGCCGACAATCATGAGGTCAAGTCGGTGAAATCGGTCACTGTTCGTGAAGCGCCGGACAGCGAAGTTGCCATTCTTTTCGATAAAAACCATTCCTGGGACGAGCGGATATTGACCGAACAATTCCGTCATTAAAGCTGGAAAAGGGCTGAGTGTTTCCGCTGACAAGAATCTATCTTGTGCATGTATTTGCGTTCATGTCGCAATAATTTATTCGATTTTTGATGTGCTTGAGCAACTGTGTCACAGAAATATCAAAGCAATTTGGCGGTGCTTGGTGGTATTTTGGTTGACTTTTGCACGCTGGGGACGTAGGCGATGCTGCAGAAAACGCTATATGCGTTGCAGATGCCTTTTCTGCCTTGGTTCCTGCGCCCGATATGACGCGGCTCAATGACAGGAAGGGTGGACCACGCTTCAAAACCAGAGAGCTGCGCCTCCATTGACGACATTTGCCGAACTCGGTCTTTCCCCGAAAGTGATTGCTGCTGTTGAAGCGGCTGGTTACACCGCACCTACACCAATCCAGGCTGGCGCCATTCCGCCTGCGCTTGAGCGCAAGGACGTGCTTGGCATCGCCCAGACCGGAACGGGGAAGACCGCATCTTTCGTTCTGCCGATGCTGACCTTGCTGGAGAAGGGCCGGGCGCGCGCCCGCATGCCGCGCACGCTCATTCTTGAGCCGACGCGCGAACTTGCAGCGCAGGTCGAGGAGAATTTCGTCAAATACGGCATCAATCATCGCCTGAATGTTGCGTTGCTGATTGGCGGCGTTTCGTTTGAGGAACAAGAGCGCAAGCTCGAGCGCGGTGCCGACGTGCTGATCGCAACGCCGGGTCGCATGCTCGACCATTTCGAGCGCGGTAAGCTGCTTTTGACCGGCGTCGAGATTCTGGTGATCGACGAGGCCGACCGGATGCTTGATATGGGCTTCATTCCCGATATCGAACGTATCTGCAAGCTGATCCCGTTTACGCGTCAGACATTGTTCTTCTCGGCAACCATGCCGCCGGAAATCACCAAGCTGACCGAGCAGTTCCTGCATTCGCCCACGCGCATCGAAGTCGCCAAAGCGTCTTCCACCGCAAAGACCGTGACGCAGCGTCTCGTCAAGTCGGGTAAGAAGGATTGGGACAAGCGCGCTGTGCTGCGCGACATCATCCGCGAAGAGGGCGACACGCTCAAGAATGCAATCATCTTCTGCAATCGCAAGAAGGACGTGTCGGAGCTTTTCCGTTCGCTGGTCAAGCATGAGTTCGATGCGGGTGCTTTGCATGGCGACATGGACCAGCGCGCGCGCATGACCATGCTGGCGAATTTCAAGGAAGGCAAACTGCGCCTCCTTGTCGCCTCCGATGTGGCCGCACGTGGGCTTGATATTCCCGATGTCAGCCACGTCTTCAATTTCGATGTTCCAATCCATGCGGAGGATTATGTCCACCGTATCGGTCGTACCGGTCGCGCTGGGCGCTCCGGCAAGGCATTTACCCTTGTCACCGCTTCGGATACCAAATATCTCGCTGCAATTGAAAACATGATTGGCGAGAAGATTGAATGGCGTGATGGTGACCTGAGCACACTTGCGCCTTCCGACGAGGCCGACGAGCAGCCGCGCAAGGGCCGTTCCGGTCGAGGTAAGGGGAAGGACGCCAAGGGCAAGGAAGCCCCTGTGGAAAAGGCAAAGGCACCAGCGGTCGAAGCGTTGGATCCCGCGCAGCAGCCACAGCCTATCATTGCAAATCATGATCGCCGCGATGCTATTCGTACCGCGAATGATGATCGTCGCGGCAGGCCGCAACATGAGCAGAACAGGCGCCGCCGTGAGCGTGATGATGACGGCCCGGTTCCGGTCGGTTTCGGCAATGATATTCCGGCCTTTATGCTGATCCCGACGGGTATGTGATCTGGCGGAAAAGCACAAAAAATCAATGTTGAGAATTATTCGGCTGCGGGCACACGCTTGGCAGCCGTTTTCTTTGGCGGTTTAGTTTTCTCGCTGCGTAGAGCTGCTGCATAGGCGCGTCTTGCCCAATCGGCCATGACTTCAGGGTCGTCAAAAGCTTCCCCCGGTACGTTCCAATAAGGCATGGCGACCGGATCGCCACCTTTGCGGCCTTCATAGGTCCATTGCGTCGATCCGGCTTCGATGAAATGCGGGGCCGTCAGTTCGTCGGCCTTGAAAAGCAGTTCGTCACGGAACACAAGGGCGAAAATGATGCCGTCGTAGTAAAGCCCCTTGCCGCCAAACATGCGGCGGATACTTATGGTGCCAAAATCCTGCAGAAGATCGCGAAGCGTTTCGTCGTCCATTGAAAACTCTGCAATATGGCCGGTTCAGACGGCATCCTGCATCTGGCGCAGGCTTTCGGGCGATGCGGCCTGGAGTTCCACGGATTCGCCGCAACCGCAGGCCGATGTCTGGTTGGGATTGTTGAAGACGAAGCCGGTGCGTAGCGTCGTTGTTTCAAAATCCATGCGGGTCCCGAGCAGGAACAGAACCGCTTCAGGTGCAATAAACACCTTGGCACCGTCCGCCTCAACTACGTCGTCGCCCATTTTGGCTTCGGTGGCAAGATCGATCGTATATTCCATACCGGCACAACCGCCCTTTTTGACGCCGACGCGAATGCCAAGCGCGCCTTCGCGCGCTTCCACGATCTCGCGCACGCGCGCTGCGGCGGCTTGGGTTAGCGTCATGACTGCAAAACGGCCCATTGTTTATCTTCCGGTATTTAAACGTAACCTGTGTCATCCAGTTCGAATGACATGCTTTAAATGTGGCTTTTACACGTGGCCCGAATGTTTGAAGCTCTGGCAAAGAAGCGGCGAATCGGCCAGATTTTCTGCAAAAGCTTTCAGCAATTCGATGCCATTCATGCGGACTGCCACGTTTTCACTATAGTTAGTGTTGTAACATCATTACCGCAAGACACCAAATCGAGAGCGCGGGGCGTGCCCGCAGATTGATCTGACAGCAAGAGGAGCTGCGAATGCCGACTGATCGAATGAAGTCTCTGCTACTGACTGTTTTCGCCAGCGCACTGGCTGTGTCACAGCTTCATGCGCAGGAAACGCAACCACCTGCAGCCAAGGAAACGCAAGCACCCGCCAAGCCGGACCAGAAGCCGATGCAGGCGAAGGACGGCAAGGAAAATATCGAAGAGACAAAACCTTCTGAGCAGACGCAGGATGCAGAAGGTGGTCTGATCGTGCCCGAATATCGGGATGACCGATCCACGCCGCAAGCGCTGATTGAATCCTATTACAATGCCATCAATCGCAAGGAATATACGCGCGCTTATGGCTATTATTCCGAAGAAGGGCGCGAACCCGATTTCAAGACCTTTGTGAAGGGCTATGAGACGACCAAAAGTGTTAAGGTTGCGCTACGCAAGGCAGAGCCCGATCCGGGTGCCGGGCAGATTTACTGGAGCCAGCCGCTGGCTATCGAAGCCGAACGTGAGGATGGCAAGAAAGAAATTTTCAGTGGTTGCTATACGATCCATCTCACCAACCCGACAATGCAGGAACAGCCGCCCTTCAAGCCGCTTCAGATTATGACGGGTTCGCTGACCAAATCGCCACTCGATCTGGAAAAAAGCGTGCCGGAGAGCTGCGAAGCGCCTTAGAGCGCGTTTCGATCTGATTTTATCAGACCGGCGCTCTATCTTCTTGATTTGACGCGCATCTTATCCGAAAACCGTTTCACACTTTTCGGGATGCGCTCCAGTTTTTTCACGGCATCGCAAAGTGCATCTGCAAGTAGCAGCCTAGAAACAGGAGCGCGATTGCCGCTGCAATGAGAGCCAGAATTTTCATGGCAAAGGCTTCGCGCATTTGCCGTTCACATTCAACAAAATTCCTGGTGATCGGACGATTTCAGGAGAGGGGCTGAAAAAGCGAACGTCTTGCACTTGCCGTCACATGCGCTGTGAGTGATGCAAGGCGGTCGGCGGCGAGACGGTTGACCTGCCAGTAAAGCGGCACCTCCAGCGCCGTATCGGGAATGATTTCGATGAGGCGACCATGAGCGATGTGCTCATCGACCAGCATGTCGGGGTTCATACCCCATCCCATGCCTTCGAGGCTTGCATCGATAAAGCTTTGCGTTGAAGGCAGCCAGTGCGTCGGGCAGACGATATCCGCGTTGAGGTTTTGCTTGATCCAGCGTTCCTGAAGCCGGTCCTTCTGGTTGAATGTCAGCATTGGGGCTTCGCTCAGAGCCCGTTTCGTGACGCCTTGTGAAAAAAAGCGCGCCATGAAATCCGGTGATGCGGTTGCCTTGTATCGCAAGGCGCCAAGCGGAATGATGCGGCATCCCTGCACAGGCTTGGCAAGCGCTGTGACTGCCGCCAGAACCCGGCCATGTTGCAGCCATTGTGCCGTGTGGTCCTGATCGTCAACGGCAATATTGAGAAGATAATTGGTCTGGCGTGTAAAGCCGGAAGTCGCCTTGATGAACCATGTTCCAAGGCTGTCGGCATTGGTGGCGATATGCAGCGTGACTTGCGCGCGCTCCGTATCATGAGTTGCGAGAGCCGGAAGTTGCGCGAAAAGTTCACGCTCCAGCATACCGACCTGCTCGACATGGCGACAGAGCCATTCGCCCTTGTCGGTGGCCATGCACGGATTGCCGCGCGAAACCAGCACCACGCCCAACCGTTCTTCGAGGTTCTTCACCCGCTGCGATATGGCCGAAGGCGTCACGTTCAGTGCTCGGGCTGCCTTTTCAAAACTACCTGTCTGTACGACCATGGCGAGTGCCTTGAGCGCGGAGTAATCGATCATTAGTTTTGCTTAATCCAGCTTATAAGAATTAACTACACTAATGCACTGCGAGCGTTTATCCAAACACTTTAAATCGCGTTCCATCAAAGTGAAATGAAAACAATGAATCCGACCGCTTATATGACCGGCCTTACCATGGGGTTGAGCCTCATCCTTGCCATTGGCGCGCAAAACGCTTTTGTGCTGCGGCAGGGGCTGCGTAATGAGCATGTGCTGGCGGTTTGTCTCGTATGTGCGCTGTCGGACGCGCTACTGATTGTCTTGGGGGTGACCAGCTTCCGCAAGATTGCCGCTTTGATGCCGGCGCTCGAACCTTTGATGCGTTATGGCGGGGCGGCGTTTCTCGCTTATTATGGTGCCAGAAGTTTTTATTCAGCTTTTACCTCGTCGGAATCGCTTGCTGCATCCGACGAAAATGCCACCGGGCTGGCAAGAACAATTGCCATTTGTCTGGCGTTGACCTGGCTCAACCCGCATGTCTATCTCGACACGGTCTTGCTGCTCGGAACGATTTCCACGCGGTTTCCCGGTTTTGAAATGTCGTTCGCAGCCGGTGCCGTTACGGCATCGTTTTTGTTTTTCTTCACACTCGGCTTCGGCGCGCGCTGGCTGCGTCCGCTCTTTGCAAGGCCCATGTCCTGGCGGATACTGGATGGCTTTATTGCGCTGACGATGTGGGGTATCGCTTTCAAGCTCGTCAGCGGGGCAGGCTGACGTTTATTTCACGATCCGCAAGACGTCGCGTACCACTTCGGTCTGTAACGATTTCTGCTTTTCAATATTAAAATGGCCAACATTTTTCACATCGGAGAAGTCGCGGTTGTCGAGCTTGCCCTTGAAACGTGGGCCCGGCACCAGCGCTCTTCCCCAACCGTGCTGCGAGAAATAGAAATTCACCACGCGCCTGATATTTCCGGGCAGCGGATCGGGTGCTGTGGCGGCAAATGACGCCATATAATCCACACGGATATTCTGCTTTTCCAGCACCTCGGCGATTGAAATGATGGCATTGGCGCCAAGCGAATGCCCGATGAGCACAGTAGCCTGACGCCCATATTTTTGCCGGTCCGAAACAATCCTGTTTGCAACCAGTCGCCAGGCCGTATGGCTCTTGACCTGAGCATCGATACCAGCGGCCTGCAGCGATGCACCGATCTCATCAATGCCGGTGGAAAAAATATCGCCGAAACCACGCAGCAGATAGACGTTCGGCTGTTTGGCACGCGCCGCAATGTCTTGAGCCGACCCCTTTGAAAAAACTTCAACAAGCGGACGATCCGCTTTGCTGCGGGCATAAGCGGGTAGAGCAGCCAGCGCCAGAGCCGAGGCCAGAAGCGATCGGCGATTGATAAGGCCTTTTGAAACTGAATTTAATTTTTTGGTCATCGAATTTTACCAAGGTTTGGGAATAATCCTTCCGGTGCGCTTGGCGTATTCATCATAGGAAGCTCCAAACGCCTTGCGCATCATGGCTTCTTCCTGGCCCACCCGGTAGAAATAAAGAATGGCGACCCCGACGAGACCAGCCAGTCCGGTGAACCAGTTGGGCAGCAGCAGAAATTGTGCGACAGCCCAAAGCCAGAATGACAGATACATCGGATGGCGGACATATTTATAGAGTCCGTCCGTCACGAGTTTGTGTTCATTGCGGATTTCGAGCGTAACAGACCAGTTCTTGCCCAATTGCCGGTGGCTTGCATAGAAGACCCAGAGAAAAGCCAGTTCGACAACAAGTCCGAGCCAGCCGAGCCATGGCTGGAAGGCGTAATCGGCGGCGGCGGGAAAGCCTGTCGCGACATAGATGAGCGGGATCAGCGACAGGCCGATGCTTGCCGTGCCAAGCGCCAGCCGGTCTGTGAGCGAACGGGCGTCACCCACGACCTTTATCTTGCGCGCGCGTCGCTGGTGCGGAATTCGGATGACCACCCAGGCGACAAGCCCGACTGCCCAGATGATAATGGCCAGTGTCGGCGTCATTCAGCAATTCCTTCTTTGGGCGCCCTACCACCCGTAATTTGGTTCTTTGCGCGCTTAACCAGAGAAATGGGGCCGCAGCAAACTTGAAAAAAATCGTACCAATAAGGCTTCGTATTGCCGAAGACATATTGATAATGCACGCGAAAAAGATTTCGTTTCACGCGTTTATAGGTTTCGGGCTGCAGCATATCCCTTATTCGCACGGTTCGCACAATGGGAAAAACCCGCCCCGGAGCACGGCGTAGCTTCATTTCAGCAACTGGGTCGGTCTTGTAAAAATTGATGACGTCGGTCAGGCACTGGATTTCGACCCATTCAAGCTTGCCGTCATCGGTCAGGCGTTGCACGCCGTCGCGAAAATTCTGTGCTGCCGGGTGATAACCGGCCTTGAGCGCGGTAGAGCCAAGCGTCAAAATCGACACATGTCTTGCGCGTGTTGAAAAGCCACTGTCGAGCGCGATACACCGTGCCGCAACGTCGAGCATCAGCATGCCGCCGGTGCTGTGGCCGATCAGGATGACCTCGTCATAGCGCCCTTCGCCAACACGCTGGACGATTGCCTGCGCAAAATGCTGCATCAAGGCTTCGGCGTCGGGACGTCTGCCGCGCATGAAATTGAGCGAAAAAGACCACAGATCCATCAGATGATTGATCGGCCATTTCTTGCCGAGCACGGCCAGCGCCAGAGCAAAGACACCGATACCCGCCAAAGGGCTGAAAAGACCAAGCCATGGTGAAAGCAGCCCGGCGGCACCAATGCCTGCAAGCGCGAACAAGACAAGCGTCAAAAACGGATAGAGGAAATAGAGCCCGAACCGCCACGCATGCGCGAAAAACTGAAAGGCTGGGCCGGAAACAACAAAATCACCGAAGGCTACGAGATATTTCCAGAGCCTGACGGCAAGCGGACGCGAGAAATCGGTCATCACAATACTGTCGAGGGCGAGGAAATTGAATTCAGTCGTCGTCTTCCAGTCTTCCCCCTCGCAGCCTGTTTCGATCATGGCGCGACCGATCTCGCTATCGGGATTCTCCGCGACGGGCAAAACCACGGATTGGGTGCCCCATAATGTATCGAAGCGAGATATTTCCTTGCGTAAGCGCTTGAAAAACGCCTCTGGCGTTTTCGGGTCATATCCGCCAATAAAAAAAACGGCACGCCGCTGGACCGACTGATTCATGCGGAAAACCTAATTTGCATCTTTTCTATTGTCGAGATCAAAGCCTGTGGCTCTCATCGAAATGTGATGGCAAACTTTTTTATCAAGAGGACACATCAGGTTTTTTCTGCCAGTGCATGGCCGATATTGCAATGAGACAAAAAGATAAGACGCCGGTTTTGCGCGATGATACATGCGATTTTCATTCAGCCGTGAAATGTTCTAACATATAGGTTAGACAGCTATCGTTTCAGGAGCCATGAATGCAGCCGATCTGGGCCGTTGGTTTGATGACCGGGACCGTTCTTGACGGGAATATCGATGTCGCGCTTGTGAAAACCGACGGCGAGACGGTCGATATTTTTGGAACTTATGCATTGAAGCCATATCCCGATGGTGTGCTTGAGCTGTTGCAGCAGGCGCAAGCTGAGGCGCGGATATGGAATTTCGAAGGCCCGGAGCCTGAAATTTTTGCCATAGCCGAACAAGTACTCACACAAGCCCAGTCCGCTGCCGTTCTGGAACTGGTGGAGGAGAGCGGGCTTACGATGGAAGATATTGGCGTTGTCGGCTTTCACGGGCAGACGGTGCTGCATCGTGGCCCTCAACCCGGAAAACTCGGTGACACACGCCAGCTTGGCGATGGCAGTCTTATGAGCCAGTTGCTTGGAACACGGGTTGTCTATGATTTTCGTACCGCCGATATTCGTGCTGGCGGGCAGGGGGCACCATTGGCTGCGATCTATCATGCAGCACTGTTGCGCAGTGCGGACCCAAGTGGCGACACCGCCATTCTCAATCTCGGTGGCGTCGGCAATATCACATGGTGGGACGGTGCCGATCTGCTGGTGGCTTTCGATACGGGGCCAGCCAATGCGCCGATCAATGATTTCGTCAAAGCCCATGGTCTGGGCGAAATGGACCTGGATGGTGCGCTGGCCGCATGCGGGATTGTCGATGAGGCCCGTCTCGCCAAGCTCTTGACCCATCCCTATATGAATACGCCATTCCCCAAATCGCTCGACCGGTTCGATTTTACCGCCGCGATGGCCGATGGGTTGAATGCAGAAGACGGTGCTGCAACATTGACGGCCTTCACAACCGCAGCCGTGGGCAAAGCGCTTGATCTTCTGCCAAGACGTCCCAAGCGGCTCGCCGTCTCGGGCGGCGGGCGTCATAACCCGACGATCATGCGCATGCTGGTTGAACGTGCTGATGTGGAACTGGTGCCGGTCGAATCGCTGGGCTGGCGCGGCGATGCGGTCGAAGCCGAATGTTTTGCGTTTCTTGCTGTGCGGGCTTTGCGGGGACTGCCGATCAGTTTTCCAAGCACGACAGGGGTGCCGGTCGCGATGACTGGTGGGCGCCTCGCGGAACCACGCTAATTTATTAAAAACAGGATTGCAGATAGCAAAACGCCCGCAGCAATGGGAGGAGGAGTTCGCTGCGGGCGGATTGATAAAGCGCGACTGGGAGGAGGAGTGCCGCGCTTCGTGTCCGGTTTTTGGGAGGAGGAGTAAACCGGACAAGACGTAAATAGGACTGCCGGTATGCGATTACAATAACTGTTCGTGCAATTGAGATATGCGCAATTTGCAAACCGCAAAAATAAAGCCGCCCCAGCAGCGATAAACGCGCTGAGGCGGCGAATCACCACCAAAGCCCCCAATGGTGAGATTGATATATCATAGCATGAGTCTTGGACGGGAAAAGAGCTTGCAACACATCCTTTAGTAGAAAGGTGAGCGCTATGTTAAAACGGCAACATCTGAACCCCATCAGGATATTTTGACTATTTTGCCAGTCGCTCTGCGATCCTCGTCCTGTTGATCGCCATGGCATCTTCTGAAGGCTCCCAGTCGCAACACCATTCTGGTGCAAACCCGATGAGGAGTTCCTGCGTCGCGGTGAACTGGGGCGCGTATCCTCTGGCTTGCATTTCTGCGACCAGCGCCGCCTGTCTTTTCGCCAGATAGCCAAGGCGTGTGTAGAAAAAGCGCACATGGCCGGTGCCGAGCGTATAGGCGAGAGGATTGCGGGTATCGTCCGGGCTTTCTCCACGCGCTATTGCCGCGCGCACCAGTGCAAAAACCCGCGGCAGTTCACGATATTCCGCGACCAGATGTGGGCCAGTCAGTTCTGATGGCGGAATGCAGTTTATGCGCGTCAATTCTAAAATCCTGCTGCAGGATATCCGGATATCAGACCGTTTGTGCAATGAATATCATTCATCCACAATATGGCTTTCTATCCCTGCTATTCACAGGGTTTATAATTTAAAACGCTTATTTTCGCTTTTTGCATATCTATCCATTGACGAGTTTTTAACTTCATCTACCATATCTTGTGTTCGAGGTTCTTTCGATTCGCAATCGAGAGCTAAGACGGGAATTTGGTGCGCTTCATCTTTCAAGTTAAAGCAAGGCCAAAGCTGCCCCCGCAACTGTAAGCGGTGAGTTCTGCCCATCATGTCACTGGTGAAAGCCGGGAAGACGGGCAAGAGCGCTGATCCGCAAGCCAGGAGACCTGCCTCGCAACAAGTACGTCCACGGGCGGGGTGTCCGGCTGGCGCGCAATCTTATGGCAAGGTCCCTTGCTGGTTGCAGCCCGATTTCCCGCTCAAAACTTCGGGGTGAAGTCCATGTTCAGGCAGTTCAGTTTCAGTCGTTACGGCATTCCCATCGGGAAATAGTTTTGTGTTTGTCAGCCAGCTCTAAGCAGTGCTGATCGATCCCCCCTTGCATACCTTTTGCCGCGCATCGTCAAGCTGCGCGAACGGGCCTTTTTGCGCCATTTATCAGTGAGGAAGAAATGAATATCACCGTCTACAGCAAGCCCGCCTGCGTCCAGTGCACCGCTACCACCCGTGCGCTTGACCGTCAGGGTGTCGATTATGAAGTCATCGATATTTCGGTGGATGCGGATGCCTTCGATCTCGTGCAGGGCATGGGTTACCGCCAGGTGCCGGTCGTCGTTGCCGGTGAAGCGCATTGGGCGGGGTTCAGGCCCGACATGATCAGCGCGCTCGCCTGAGAGGCATAGTTTATGAGCCTGCTCGTTTATTTCTCCAGCCGTTCCGGCAACACGCACCGCTTTGTGGAGCGGCTTGGAATGCGCTCGAACCGCATTCCACTGGAGGTGTCGGGCGCTTTGAATGTGAACGAGCCTTTCGTGCTGGTCACGCCGACCTATGGCGGGGGCGGCACAAAGGGCGCGGTTCCAAAGCCCGTTATTCGTTTCTTGAATGATACGGGCAACCGCTCTCTCATCCGCGGCGTGATCGCCGCGGGCAACAGCAATTTTGGCGAAGCTTTTGGCATCGCAGGCAACATTATTTCCGCCAAGTGTCAGGTTCCTTATCTCTATCGCTTTGAGTTGCTGGGAACCGATGAAGATCTTGGCAATGTCAGAAACGGGATGGAACGATTTTGGACACGGCAGACACAACCCTGACCCGCGAGCGCGAAGCGGAGCCATTGGCGTTTGATGCGCCTGAACCCGCATCAACGCGTAAAACCAAGCCTGCGCCATCCTTGGAGGGGTTGGATTATCACGCGCTCAATGCAATGCTGAACCTCTATGATGACGAGGGCAGGATTCAGCTTGATTGCGACCGGCAGGCCGCGCGGCAATATTTTCTCCAGCACGTCAATCAGAACACGGTTTTCTTCCATAACCTGCGCGAAAAACTCGACTATCTGGTGAGCGAAAATTATTACGAAAGGGAGGTTCTGGATCAGTATTCCTTCAATTTCGTGCGCGATCTGTTCGATGAAGCCTATGCGAAGAAGTTCCGTTTTCCGACCTTCCTTGGCGCATTCAAATATTACACCAGTTATACGCTGAAGACGTTTGACGGAAAGCGCTATCTGGAGCGTTATGAGGACCGCGTCTGCATGGTGGCGCTGACGCTTGCGCGCGGCAATGAGCAACATGCACGCGAGATGGTCGATGAGATCATTTCAGACCGCTACCAGCCCGCGACACCGACCTTCCTCAATGCTGGTAAGAAGCAGCGTGGGGAACTCGTGTCCTGCTTCCTGCTGCGCGTTGAAGACAATATGGAATCGATCGGTCGTTCCATCAATTCGGCGCTGCAGCTCTCCAAGCGTGGCGGCGGCGTGGCTTTGAGCCTCACCAATATTCGCGAGGCGGGCGCGCCCATCAAGCAGATCCAGAACCAGTCCTCGGGCATCATTCCGGTGATGAAGCTTCTGGAAGACAGCTTTTCCTATGCCAATCAACTCGGCGCGCGTCAGGGGGCAGGGGCGGTTTATCTGCATGCCCATCACCCTGACATCATGCGTTTTCTCGATACCAAGCGCGAGAATGCGGATGAAAAAATCCGTATCAAAACCTTGTCGCTCGGCGTGGTGATCCCCGATATTACCTTCGAACTCGCGAAAAATGACGAAGATATGTACCTGTTCTCGCCTTATGACGTGGAGCGCGTTTATGGCGTGCCGCTGACCGAGATTTCGGTTACGGAGAAATATCGCGAGATGGTTGATGACGCGCGTATTCACAAAAAGAAGATCAATGCGCGTGACTTCTTTCAAGTGCTCGCCGAAATCCAGTTTGAATCCGGCTATCCTTACATCATGTTCGAGGACACGGTGAACCGCGCCAATCCGATTGACGGGCGTGTCACCATGAGCAATCTCTGCTCGGAAATTCTGCAGGTGAGCGAAGCAAGTCGCTTCAACGATGACCTTTCCTATGACCATCTGGGCAAGGATATTTCCTGCAATCTCGGTTCGCTGAATATTGCGGCTGCGATGGATAGCCCCGACTTCGGTAAGACCATCGAGACATCCATCCGAGCACTCACTGCCGTTTCCGATATGAGCCATATCGGCTCGGTGCCTTCCATTGCGCGCGGCAATGATGAAAGCCACGCTATCGGTCTGGGGCAGATGAACCTGCACGGCTATCTTGCCCGCGAGCGCATTTTCTATGGCTCGGAAGAGGGCGTCGATTTCACCAATATCTATTTCTATACGGTGACCTATCACGCGATCCGCGCCTCCAATCGCCTTGCGATTGAAGCGGGTCGCAGTTTCAAGGGCTTTGAGAAGTCGAAATATGCGACGGGCGAATATTTCGACAAATATACCGATCAGCTTTGGGAGCCCACAACGGACAAGGTCCGCGAAATTTTCGAGACGGCAGGCATTGCGATCCCGACGCAGGAAGACTGGTCGGAACTCAAGAAATCCGTGATGGAAGGCGGGCTTTATAATCAGAACCTGCAGGCCGTACCGCCGACCGGCTCGATCTCCTATATCAATCATTCGACGTCCTCGATCCACCCGATCGTCTCGAAGATTGAAATCCGTAAAGAGGGCAAGATCGGTCGCGTCTATTATCCCGCCGCTTTCATGACAAATGACAATCTCGATTATTATCAGGATGCCTATGAGATTGGTCCAGAGAAGATCATCGACACCTATGCGGCGGCAACGCAGCACGTCGATCAGGGCCTGTCACTGACACTGTTCTTCCGCGATACGGCAACGACGCGCGATGTCAATCGCGCGCAGATCTATGCGTGGAAGAAGGGCATCAAGACCATCTATTATATCCGCCTGCGCCAGATGGCCTTGTCCGGCACGGAAGTGCAGGGCTGTGTTTCCTGCGCTCTCTGAGAACTGGTGATGAACATGAATATTCAAGTGAAAACTAAAATGCCGAAGCCTGTAGCACCGGTTAGGGCCATCAACTGGAACCGCATCGAAGATGACAAGGATCTGGAAGTCTGGAACCGGCTGACCGGCAATTTCTGGCTGCCGGAAAAGGTGCCGCTTTCCAACGATATCCAGTCTTGGGAAACTCTGCGGGCGGAAGAACGACAACTCACGATACGCGTCTTCACCGGCCTCACCCTTCTTGACACGATCCAGAATGCGGTTGGCGCAGTCAAGCTGATGGATGATGCGGTGACGCCGCATGAAGAAGCGGTGCTGTCGAACATTTCCTTCATGGAAGCGGTCCATGCGCGCTCCTATTCCTCGATTTTCTCAACGCTTTGTCTGACACCGGACGTTGACGATGCTTATCGCTGGTCGGAGGAAAACGAGTTTTTGCAAAGAAAATCGCAGCTCATTCTCGAAAATTATCATGCCGGTGATCCGCTGAAGAAAAAGATCGCCAGCGTGTTTCTGGAAAGTTTTCTGTTCTATTCCGGTTTCTATCTGCCGATGTACTGGTCGAGCCGCGCAAAGCTCACCAATACCGCCGATCTTATCCGGCTGATCATTCGCGACGAAGCGGTGCATGGCTATTATATCGGCTATAAATATCAGCGTGCGCTGGAAAAGCTTAGCGAGGATCAGAAACAGCAGATCAAGGATTTCGCTTTTGATCTGTTGCTGGAGCTTTATGACAATGAAGTGCGCTACACCGAAGCGCTTTATGACGGTGTGGGCCTTACAGAAGACGTCAAAAAATTCCTGCATTATAATGCCAACAAAGCTCTCATGAATCTGGGCTATGAGGCGCTGTTTCCCGCGGACGCCTGCAAGGTCAATCCGGCGATCCTCTCCGCACTGTCTCCCAATGCCGATGAGAACCACGACTTCTTCTCTGGTTCCGGCTCGTCCTATGTGATTGGCAAGGCGGTTGCCACCGAAGATGAGGACTGGGAATTCTAATTGCTGATAATAGAGATGACGTGGGTAAGGGCAGACTTTGGTTTAAGTCTGCCCTTTCTGCTTGTATTTGGGTGTGGAGGATTGAATTGCACTATGAAGGGACTATGAACTTGATGTCATTTGTCCTAGATCATTGCGTCATAAGATACGAGCGTGTCAGCCGCTGTCGCTTAATAGCTGCGACAGCTGAAACTTGTCAGGTCTTGCAACGTCTGTATGCCGCGACCCACGTCGCAACGTGCATCGTCTAGAAGGCCGCTGGTTGCATTTGTTGAAAGGTATAAAATGGAAAAAGCAGATATCGGAATGGTCGGTCTCGGCGTCATGGGGTCGAACCTTGCGCTCAATATTGCCGAAAAAGGCTATAAGGTAGCCGTTTATGACCGCGACGAGCCTGTCCTGAAAGCCTTTCTCGAAAAGGCTGGCGATCTGATCGACAAGATCATTCCCTGCGCCACGTTCGAGGAACTGGCCGACAATATCCGCAAACCGCGCCCGTTTATTTTCCTGATCAAGGCCGGTGCACCGGTCGATGCTGAAACAACCCGCCTTAAAGCCCTTCTTGAGAAGGGCGACATCATGATCGATGCGGGCAATTCCGATTATCGCGATACGGTGCGTCGCCTCAAAGCACTCGGCCCCAATGATCCGACATTTGTCGGCATGGGCGTTTCCGGCGGTGCCGAAGGTGCACGTCACGGGCCTTCAATGATGGTCGGCGGCACGCCTGAAGCCTATGAGCGCATCGCGCCGGTGCTGCTGGCCGCTGCCGCCAAATACAAGGATGAACCGTGCTGCGCCCTGGTTGGTCCTGATGGCGCCGGGCATTTCGTCAAGACCATCCATAACGGTATCGAATATGCCGACATGCAGATGATTGCCGAAATCTACGGCATCCTGCGCGACGGTCTTGGCCTCTCGGCTCCGGCCATCGGCGATGTGTTCGAGAAATGGAACAGCGGACCACTTGATTCCTATCTGATCGAAATCACCGCCGCTGTGCTTAAAACCACCGATGCCGAAAGCGGCAAGGCGCTGGTCGATATGATTCTCGATGAAGCAGGCCAGAAGGGTACAGGCCGCTGGGCGGCGATCGAAGCCGAAACGCTGGGCGTGCCTGCGACGGCCATCGAAGCTGCGGTTGCAGCGCGTTCGCTGTCTTCGCTCAAAGACGAGCGTGCGCAAGCCGCAAAAGCCTATAAGCCCGCTCCGCGCACGCTTGATGTCGGCGATCATACAAAATTTCTTGCCGATCTCGAGCAGGCGCTGCTGGCCGGCAAGATCGCTGCCTATGCGCAAGGCTTTGCCGTGATGCAGGCCGCTTCAAAAGAGCATGGCTGGGATATTCCGCTCGCCACCACAGCACGCATCTGGCGCGCGGGTTGCATCATCCGTTCGCAATTGCTCGACGATATCGCCCATGCTTTCGAAGGAAACGAAAACCGTAACCTGCTTCTGGCGCCTGCCTTTATCGATCGCATGGGCAAGGCCTCTCAGGGCCTGCGTGATGTGGTTGCCAAGGCAGCCCTTGCCGGACTGCCGGTTCCAGCGCTTGCTTCGGCGCTCAATTATTTCGACAGCTATACCCAGCCGCTCGGGACTGCCAATCTCATCCAGGGCCAGCGTGATTTCTTTGGTTCGCATGGCTTCAAACGCATCGATAAGGATGGCGATTTCCACGGGCCCTGGAACGCATAAAGCATAATCCGACCGCAAAATTGAAGGGGCTCCTATAAGGAGCCCCTTTCTAGTTTTAATGTGACTGTGTTCTTCTGGCTATAAAGGCCATGCACGCTGCGGCGCGCGCACCCCTTCAAAGAATTTTGCCATATGCAATACGCAAAGGTCGTCAAACCAACGACCGATCTTTAAAGAATTACGGGGACCCTATTGGAGAGCGGATCAATCCCTATCATGCCGTGTAGAACGTAAGAATCTTGCCAAGCGTAAAAAGCGGCGACGCATAACAACGGGGCAGGCTCGCACATGACGTCCCGTGTGCGCTTGAAGTGGCGGCTGTTTTGATGGTCAGGCAGTCACCATGCCATCGTGACGTATTATGTACAGTCCATATCAAGACTGGATAACTATTTGATTTGATGGAGTTCGAATGGTGGGCGTAACAGGGATTGAACCTGTGACCCCTACAATGTCAATGTAGTGCTCTCCCGCTGAGCTATACGCCCATTCGATGGAGCGCGATACACCATATCGCGCTGCGCCCGTCAATGCCTTTCGGCGAGTTTTTCTCTCTTTTTCTCAATCGAATGAAAAAAGATCGCAAATCGTGACCACCTCAGGCGGCGATCAGCATTTTTTCGATTTCGTTTACCAGATCGCGCAGGTGAAATGGCTTGGAAAGCACCTTTGCATCGCGCGGAGCATCCGAATCGGGATTGAGCGCCACTGCTGCAAAACCGGTGATGAACATGATTTTGAGATCAGGATCGATTTCGCTTGCACGGCGCGCAAGTTCGATACCGTCCATTTCCGGCATCACGATATCGGTCAAAAGCAGGGAAAACGGCTCTTCCTGCAATCGTTCATAGGCGCTGGCGCCGTTATCGAAGTTGGTCACATGATAACCGGCTTTTTCGAGCGCCTTGACGAGAAAGCGCCGCATATCGTTATCGTCTTCAGCAAGAAGAATTCTTTTCATGGTCCCGTCCGAATTTTTCATTGTTCGTTCCAGCTGTCACGCCGCTCGAACGATTCAATCTCTCCACTAGAAGACGCTGTTTTGGTAAATATGAAATGAATGTTCATGCGAATGTTAATGGTTATGGCGCGTATTTGGCAATAAGTTGTCGCGTGCGGCTTGGTTCGGGGGCTATACGTGCATTGTCTTGTGTTGCATCCGCAAGCTTGGAGAACTAATTTGACATGTCCGGTGCAGCGCTCTGTCCGCAGTTTCCGGTGTTTTGGCAGAAGACGGATCAGGAAATGAGTGTAGAGCGTGATTTCAGTCTGGTGGCGCCTTTTGCGGTCAAGGCCCCGGCGCAACAGCGCATTCCGTTCGTTTTCAATTCGCCCCATAGCGGTCGCTATTATCCTGCATCCTTTCTCGAAGCCTCGCGTCTCGACAGTCATGCCATCCGCTATTCGGAGGATTGCTTTACCGACGAATTGTTCGCATCGGTGGTTCGCCTCGGCGCGCCTTTGCTCAAAGCGCATTTTCCGCGCGCATTTCTCGATGTGAATCGCGAGCCTTATGAGCTTGATCCGCGCATGTTCGACGAAACCTTGCCGCCATTCACCAATAGCCAGTCGGCACGAGTTGCGGGCGGGCTTGGCACCGTGCCGCGCCTTGTGGGTGAAGGGCAGATGATCTATCCGGGGCGCATTGCGCTTGAAGAGGCCTTCTATCGTATAGAAGATCTGTATAAGCCTTATCATCAGCAACTGGAAACATTGTTGCAATCGACGCGCCGACAATTCGGCTACGCGGTTCTGATCGATTGCCATTCCATGCCCGGTGGCATTCGTCCTGGAGAAGTCGGCGCACGGCCGGATTTCATCATCGGAGACCGGTTCGGACGTTCTTGCAATGAAAGGCTGACGCAGGCGGCAATCGCGCTTTTACGCGATCTTGGCTATTCGGTCGCGCACAACAAGCCTTATGCGGGCGGCTTCATAACCGAGAATTACGGGCGTCCGGCGGTTGCTTGCCACGCCTTGCAGATCGAAATAAACCGCAGCCTTTATATCAATGAGCAAAGTCTTGAGAAGTTGCCGGGCTTTGCAGCACTTTGTGCGGACCTTTATCAGTTCCTGGGTGATCTCACCTCGCTGCCTGACGATCTGTTCATCGTGCCGCCGCTTGCCGCTGAATAGGGCTTACTGCGGGCTATTATCCGTAAGGATATGCTGGATAAAAAGAACCGCGCCAGAATGATCTGTGCGCGGCCAAAGACTAGGGAGGAAATGCCCCTAAAGGCACTGACAGAACGATCTGTCGGAATATAAAATATCTGCAAAAAGACGCGCGGTCAAGAAAATGCGCATATTTTTTGAGCTAAATAAAGTATGCTCATTTTATAGGCGATTGCGGGATGTCATGCATAAGGAAAGGACATGTCATGGAAACAGGAGAACGGGGTTGCTGATCGACAAGGCATTTTTTTCCAAAATGGCGGATGCGGCTGCTGCGCAGACATTGCCACGATTTCGCCAACTGACGGAAATCGACAATAAATACAGCGTCGGCTTTGATCCGGTGACGGAAGCCGACCGTGCTGCCGAGCGTGCGATTCGTGCTGTGATCAATGAAGATTTTCCAGACCATGGCATTCTGGGTGAGGAATATGGCGCTGAAAACACCGACCGCAGCCATGTCTGGGTGATCGATCCCGTCGATGGCACACGGGCTTTCATTTCGGGCCTGCCGGTCTGGGGCACGCTTGTTGGCCTTTTGGTTGACGGCGATGCGCGTGCCGGAATGATGTCGCAGCCGTTTACAGGTGAATTGTTCTATAGCGACGGCGCGGCCAGCTATCTGGTACGAGGCGGCGAGACGCGGCGTCTGTCGGTGCGCAAGGGGGCGAGCCTGTCCGATGCAACGCTTTTCACCACGACACCGGCGCTGTTTCGCGGTGAGGATCGCAGGAATTTCGACCGGCTTGAAAACGCGGTGCGGCTGTCGCGATATGGCGTCGACTGCTATGCTTTCTCGATGCTGGCGGGCGGTTTCGCGGATATTGTCGTGGAAGCCGGATTGCAACCCTATGATATTGTGGCTCTGATTCCGATCATTGAGCAGGCAGGTGGTATCATCACACGCCGCGACGGCGGGCCCGCTGAAACAGGTGGTGACATCGTTGCCGCCGCCTCGCAGGAACTGCATGCGGCAGCCCTTGATCTACTCAACCGTTAAGCAGATCCGGTCACAAGCCGCAAATGGCTGGCTCAAGCATTCCCGGTAAGGTTTCGACATCGGACGATCCGGGAATGAAGGCATCGAAAGCTGCCCATAATTGTGCGCGGTAGAAATCGGCTTCCTGCAACAATTCGTGGCGCGCGCCGTCAATCGTGGTCAGGGACACATTGCGCGTACGCAAAGCAAATCGCTCGAGTGCGGGTGTTGAAACGACGCTGTCGCCGCCCGCCGCAATGATGAGTGTGGGAATGCTAGGCCCTTGTTCGGTAAATTGTGGCTGGTTGATGCGGTGCGCAGTTTCCAGAGCACCCCAAATCCAGCGCACCGTCGGGCCGCCCAGCGCAAGGTCTGGATAGGCCCCGGCAATTTCCATATTGCGCGCAAAACGCAGAGGGTCGCTGGTGAGCGGATTTCCGGCAAAGGGGCGTGTGAGAAGCTTGCGCCCGCCGGTCGCGTAAAGACGACCAAACCCCATATAGCGCAATGTGGAAGCTGCGCGCCGTAACGTGTCGTCGCTTAATCGCGGGCTGGGCAGTCCCATCAAGGGTGCGCAAAGCACCATGCGGGTGATGCGTGAGGTGAGCCTTGGCATGGAAGCCAGCGCAACCAGAGCGCCGGAGGAATGCCCGAGAATATAATAGGGGGCGGGATAATCCGGCAGCACAATTTCTTCGAGGAAACGATCGAGATCATCCGTATAATCGGCAAAGCGGTGGATATAGCCGCGCAGGCGGTCGCGCAGCAGACGATGCGAACCACCCTGACCGCGCCAGTCGAAGGTCGCGACAGCAAATCCTCGTGCCGAAAGATCCAACATTGTTTCGAAATATTTTTCGATAAATTCATTGCGGCCCTGCAACAGGATTACTGTGCCGCGTATAGGTCTGGTCTCAGGGCGAAGCAGAGCATAGCGTAATATCTTTTGTAATGCCGCTGGCTTTTTGCCGTCATGGGTGAAAAAGCCCGATTTTATGCCGAGCGGTATGGGATTGGCAGCGGTTTCGAAAAGCAGTTCCGGCATCCGGCTGAGCAGCCCTTTTTGAATTGATTGACAGGTGCCTATTATATATGCGCGAAATTGCGCAAAAAAGTAACCGAAAGTTCGCAAGCGAACTTCCGGCCAAAGGACCGGCTGAAGTGAGGGACGTCACCGCCAGCCGTTCCGTCTCTTGAGAGAGCGATGTTTAGCGTCGACCCACGCGGCGCTCATTGATGATGCGGCCCGAATAGGCGTCAACGCTCACGATGACGCGACGTCCGTTGGGGCGCGTCGCGCGTACGGCATAAGAGTCGCGTTGCAGGCGGATGTCGCCGACCGCATAACCGCGACGCTCCAGCGTGCGTTTGACACCGCGCGGACTGATCACATCGCGCTTGCCCCAATCAGGGCGTCGATCCTGACGATCCCAGCCGGGGCGACGACCATCCGGGCGATAGTCCCGCGACGGGCGTTGGCGCTCGCCATGATATTGCACTTCCACGAGCGGAGCCGCACTGGCCGCATGGGAAGGCATGGCAAAGCCAGCAACGGTGGTGGCGAAAGCGGCAAAGGCAAGGGCTGCTTTTTTCATCGGTATGATCCTCGTTTTCACCCGCCCGTAAAAAGGTGGGATTGAAGGGACGTTAATCCCGCGTCCATGAACGTTCGCCGAAGATGATGTTCATTTTGCGTTCAGAGCTGATTGCTGCTCCCGGAAAACTGCATATCAAGATCAGGAGTTGTTACGGCGCGTGTTGCTGCGTGTAGAAGCGCAGAAAAAACTCTTGAAAAGCAAAAGCACCATTACCAAATGAATTTAGTGGCCGCCAAATGGGGCCACCGGCATCAAGAAATTCGCCACAACGGGAATTTTCGCCGCCAATGCACAACGTCGCTCTTAAGGAGGGCTAGAATATGCGTCACGTAGATTTTTCACCGCTTTATCGTTCCACGGTCGGTTTTGATCGCCTCTTCACCATGCTTGATACGCTGGCTTCGCCCGAAGGCAGTCAGGCTTATCCGCCTTACAACATCGAGCGTACCGGTGAGGATACCTATCGCATCACCATGGCGGTTGCTGGTTTTTCCGAAAGCGAACTCGATATCGAGGCGCATCGCAACCAGTTGACCGTCAAGGGCCAGAAGGCCGAAGAGGATGCGTCTGAAACCAGCGAAGTGCTTTATCGTGGTATCGCATCGCGCGCTTTTGAGCGCCGCTTCCAGCTTGCCGATTTTGTCGAGGTTGCAGGTGCCAGCCTGAAGAATGGCCTTCTGCACATCGATCTCAAGCGTGAGATTCCCGAACAGATGAAACCGCGCAAGATCGAAGTCGGCAAGGTCGGTGTCGAGGGTACGCAGCAGATAGAAGCGAAAACCGCGCACTAAAACTGCCGCTTAGGAATATGAATGTTGGAACCGGCATTTGCACTGCAAATGCCGGTTTCTTATTATTATCCTGCGGGATATTTGAATTTTGCCGCCATCATGGCATGAAGGAAAATATGTTCGGCCACGGTTTGATCATGGCCGGAACCTCACGCATGCAACATCCGGAGTTTCGATGAACGGCAAATGCATTATTATCGGTGCGGGCCATGCAGGTTCGCAGGCCGCAATAAGTCTGCGCCAGGAAGGTTATGCCGGCGACATCGTCCTCATCAATGACGAGCCGGATATTCCCTATCATAAGCCGCCGCTCTCCAAATCCTATCTGAAAGCGCCCCAAAATGGTGGGCTCGTGCTGCGGCCCGAAAGTGCGTATCGCGACAACGCCATTGAAATGCTGTTTGGCCACCGGGTGAAAACGGTATCGCTTGCCGACAAGATCATTACGCTGGATGACGGCCGCGTTTTCGACTGGACAGAGCTTGTTTTCGCCACGGGTGCGCGGGCGCGCATGCCCGATCTGCCGGGCATGGAGCTTGACGGCGTTGTGACGCTACGCCGGATGGAAGAAGCGCGCCGCATCGCAGCCCTCATGCCGGATGTCAAAAATGTGGTCATCATCGGCGGTGGTTTCATCGGCCTTGAAATGGCTCATAGCGCGCTTGCGCTTGACAAAAATACCACGCTGATCGAGGCAGCCCCCCGTGTTCTGGGCCGCTCTGTCGCGGCTGCTGTCTCATTGCATGTCGAAACCCGCTCAAGGGGTGCCGGAATAACATTACTGACGGGTGTCGGTGTAACAGCGGTCGAAGGCAACAATGGGTGCGTGTCGGGTGTGCGGACGCAGGATGGCGTGCTTTATCCCGCTGACCTTGTGGTGATCGGTACTGGCGCGCTACCCAATGTCGAATTGGCCGCAAGCGCCGGGCTTGTCATTGATAATGGCATCGTGGTCGATGAACATATGCGCACATCGGCAGAGCACGTCTACGCCATCGGCGATTGCGTGAGCTATGATCATTTTCACGCCGGGCGCCGTGTACGGCTGGAATCGGTGCAAAACGCTACAGATCAGGCCAAGCATGTGGCGCGCAGCATCGTTGGGCGCGCCATAGCCTTTCGGGAAGTGGCCTGGTTCTGGTCGGATCAGGGCGACATGAAACTCCAGACCGCCGGTCTGTCGTTTGATGCCGACCGTCACATTCTGTCGGGAAACCCGGACGACAATGCCTTTTCGATTTTTCATTTTGTTGGCGAAAGGCTGGTTGCGGTGGATTCCATCAATCGTCCCGCCGATCACATGATCGCCCGGCGGCTTCTGGCGGCGGGTATCAATCCAAGTGAAGAAGATATTGCCGCAGGTGCGCCACGGCTCAAGGAACTGCTCGTTTCAGCACCAAAAGTCTGATTGACGTCAGCCAAACAAAAAACACCCGTCGCGGGAGGAGCGACGGGTGTTTAAGAAAAAGACCGGATTTGGGAGGAGGACATCCGGTCCTTGATCGTCAGGCGGAATGGGAGGAGGAGGACCGGCCTGACGATAACTTTGAAACTGGAGGACCGCGCATCACAAAAATCGCGATCCTGAAAGAAGGCCACAGCCTTCGTAGCGCGTTATTAGCGAACAGCTGCCTTACGAGCGATGGACGGAATTTCCGCAGGCAGAATGCCGAGGTCGTTCAGTTCACGCGAGCTCAGACGGCTCAGTTCGTTGACAGTGTTGCGGTAACGGCGCCAGTTGTTGTACGAGCGGAACAGGTTCATTTCTCTCACCTAGTCAAAATCAAATCTCTTTGTTGCAAACAGCATATAGGCCGTGTCGCTGAAAACTTGCAGAGACAGATTTGCATAGCTGCTGTGCAATTAAGCGCGGCGATTGCACGTATTTTGCGCAGTCCGGCCATTTTAAAATCACAATCGCCATTAGGGTGGACGGATCGCCCATTTTCCGGTCGGTAAGTATGCGGATATTTAAATATCTCATTATATTGATAATCATCATGATTTCCGGTGCAATTCTGTACGGCGGCAAAGGATATTGGGATGCTCTGTCGGACGCAGGCAGGCTTAATTTGCTTGCAGATCAACTGATCGTAAACGGTCGCGGCGGTAATCAGCTTGGCGAAAAACATCTCGCCATTTTATTGACCGTCGAAGACCCTGCTTTTGAAAAGCATTCTGGTGTTGATTTTTCCACGCCGGGGGCAGGGGCAACGACCGTCACGCAATCGCTCGCCAAGCGCCTTGCCTTTGAAAAATTTCAACCGGGGATCGGCAAGATACGGCAGACCGGCTATGCTTTTGGCTTGGAAAGCCGCCTGTCAAAGCAACAGATTCTGGCTCTATGGCTTGATACGCTGGAAATGGGCAAAGGACCCAAGGGCTGGATGGTCGGGTTTTATACCGCAAGTTCAGAGATTTATGGACGCCCGCCCGCGCAATTGTCTGATCTTGAATTCATTCGCCTTGTCGCGGTTCTCATTGCGCCTTCATCCTATGATCTCACACGCGATGACACCCAGTTGAATGAACGTGTCGGACGCATCGAGCGGCTGGTGTCGGGAAATTGCGCGCCAACCGGCTTTTCCGATGTCTGGCTTGAAGGTTGCAAACAGACGGCGCCATAGCTGAAAATATTGTCGTAAAAACCCGTTAAATTGTCGGTTGAAGGCAATAATTCGGGATGACTCGTTGGCTGCTTTCCGTTAAGGGACGTTATGTCGAGCGTTGGAGCGAGAATGCTTTTACGTTGTCTGTCTGCGGGAGAGCGCCAAAAAGGCCGCCGAAGGGGAAATCGCCCGAAATCTCTCAGGTACAAGGAACCGCAGACAGGGAAGGCAACTCTGGAAAGTCGGGGGAAACCCCGCGCCGAAGGTGTAAGTATGGCGTGATCATCGCCATGCGAGTCTCTCAGGCCTGAGACAGAGGGGCACGAAGCAGCCGCATTTCGCGGAAGGCATACGTGCGACTCTGGAGTTGTTATGGGCGATAGCACCAATCTGAAAACCCTGCCGTTGCAGGACCTGCATGAAGCAGCCAAGGCCCGTTTCGGCGGCTTTGCCGGCTGGAACATGCCAATCACCTATCCCTTGGGCGTGATGAAGGAGCATCTTCATACGCGCGAGCATGTAGGTCTTTTCGATATTTCCCACATGAAGCTGATCGAGGTTTCAGGGCCTGAAGCCACAGGGCTTCTGGCGCAGACCTGTCCGTTCGATCCGAGCATCCTGAAATCCGGTCATTCCAAATATACGTTCTTTCTCAATGAGAACGGGGGCGTGCTCGATGATTTGATCATCACGCGTCTTGGCGATGAGCGTTTCATGGTCGTTGCCAATGCGGGTAATGCCGATGCCGATATCGAGCATCTTCAGGAAGCGGCGGAAGGAAAAGACGTCAAGGTCGATCCGCTTGACCGGGTGTTTCTGGCAATACAGGGACCGGAAGCCGAAAGCGTGATTGCGGATGCCGGGCTTGCTGGTGGCGATCTTACCTTCATGACCGGCTTTGAGCCGAAACAGGGCTGGTTCATGACCCGCTCGGGCTATACCGGCGAAGACGGTTTTGAAATCGGTCTGCCTGCCGATGAAGCGCGTGAACTGGCACAAAAGCTTCTCTCCGACGAACGTGTTGAATGGATCGGCCTTGCCGCACGCGACAGCCTGCGTCTTGAGGCAGGTCTTTGCCTGCACGGGCAGGACATCACGCCTGAAACCGATCCGGTTTCGGCGGGCCTTATGTGGGCGATTGCAAAGCCGGTACGCGAAAAGGCAGGCTTTGCCGGAGCCAAGGCTGTTCTGGCCGCGCTTGAAAAAGGCGCAAGCGCAAAGCGCGTTGGCCTGAAACCCGAAGGCCGTCAGCCGGTGCGTGCAGGCGCTGATCTTTTTGATGAAAATGGCCGTCAGGTCGGCACCGTTACTTCAGGTGGTTTTGGTCCGTCTGCCGGTTTCCCCGTTGCCATGGGCTATGTCGAGGCCGCTCTCGCCACCCCCGGCACACGAATTTTTGCGGATGTTCGCGGCAACAAGGTTCCCGTTGATGTCCACACACTTCCCTTCACACCGCATCGCTATCGCAAAGGATAATTTTCATGGCCAATACCCTGTTCACCGAAGATCATGAATGGATTGCCGTTGAAGGTGGCATCGCCACTGTCGGCATCACGGTCCACGCACAGGAACAACTCGGCGATCTGGTTTTCGTAGATCTGCCGGAATTGGGCCGCAAGGTCACCAAGGGCGAAGGCGTTGTGGTGGTCGAATCCGTCAAGGCCGCATCCGACGTCTATGCGCCGGTCGATGGCGAAGTGGTTGAAGTCAACGAGGCTGTTGCTTCCGATCCCGCTCTTGTCAATCAGGCGTCCGAAGGCGAAGGCTGGCTTTTCAAGCTCAAGCTTTCCGATGAAGGCCAGCTTTCGGGTCTTCTCGACAAAGCCGGTTACGACGCGCTTG
This sequence comes from Rhizobiaceae bacterium, assembly GCA_032057925.1. Taxonomy (GTDB): domain Bacteria; phylum Pseudomonadota; class Alphaproteobacteria; order Rhizobiales; family Rhizobiaceae; genus Brucella. The sequence continues at coordinate 177,970 of DAMCEK010000004.1, read as the reverse complement.
TAGGATAATCAGATGGCACAACTTCCCTTTGTGGCCCGCCATATCGGGCCGAGACTGGAAGACGAGCGCGCAATGCTTGCAGCGCTCGGCCTCCCGTCCATGGAAACGCTGATCACGCAGGCGGTCCCGGCCTCAATCCGGCTTGATCGTCCGCTCGATCTTCCACCCGCTGCCAGCGAAGCCGATGCGCTGGCTGAACTCAACGCCATCATGGGTCGTAACGAGGTCAAGAAAAGTTTTATTGGTGCCGGCTATCACGGCGTGCACACACCGCCGGTGATCCAGCGCAACCTGTTTGAAAACCCGGCATGGTACACGGCCTATACGCCTTACCAGTCAGAAATCAGCCAGGGCCGTCTGGAACTGCTGTTTCATTTCCAGACCCTTGTGGCGGAACTGACCGGCCTGCCGATTGCCTGCGCATCGTTGCTGGATGAAGCAACCGCCGTTGCCGAAGCCATTGGCGTTGCCTGCCGTCATCATCGCGACAAGCGTTCGCGCATCCTGCTCGCAGGCGAATTGCACCTGCAGACCGTCGATGTGATCAACACCCGCGCCGAACCGCTTGGCTGGGTGGTCGAGAGCGGCAGCGCGCTTGATGAAAACACGGCGGCAATCGTCGTGCCATGGCCCGACACGCGCGGTGTCTATGGCGATTTCTCTGCCGTCATTGCCGAGGCAAAGGCCAAGGGCGCGCTTGTTATCGCGGTTGCCGATCCGCTGGCGCTCACCATTTTGGAAGCGCCTGCGACATGGGGGGCCGACATGGCTGTCGGTTCCATGCAGCGTTTTGGCGTGCCGATGGGCTTTGGCGGTCCGCATGCGGCCTATCTTGCGGTTTCAGATGCGCTCACCCGCATCATTCCGGGTCGTATCGTCGGCCAGTCGGTCGATGCGCATGGTCGTGCCGCCTATCGCTTGGCGTTGCAGACGCGCGAGCAGCATATCCGCCGTGACAAGGCCACATCCAACATTTGCACCGCGCAGGCGTTGCTCGCCAATATGGCCGCAGCCTTTGCCATCTGGCATGGCCCGTCCGGCCTGCAGGCGATTGCAACCCGCGTGGCAAAGCTTGCCGCGCGTTTTGCAGCAAGCCTTAAAGCTGCTGGTGTCGAGATTGCAGGCGAAAGCCTGTTCGACACGGTAACGGTCAAGGTCGCGGGCAAGGCCGAAGCGATTGCAAATGAAGCCGACAAGGGCGGGCGCCTTATCCGCATCATCGATGCCGATACGCTTGGCGTCACCTTTGATGAAACCTCGACCGAAGAAGACCTCGGGGCGCTGGCAGATTTGTTCGGTGCCAAGCCAGTTGATGACGATACTTTGCTTGTTCCGGGCAAGGGGCGCGGTGAAGGTTTCCTCACGCAGGAAGTCTTCCACGCCCATCGCTCCGAGACCGAGATGATGCGTTTTCTGCGTCGTCTGGCCGACAAGGATCTGGCGCTTGACCGCGCGATGATCCCGCTCGGCTCCTGCACGATGAAGCTCAATGCTGCCTCAGAAATGATGCCCGTAAGCTGGAATACGGTTGCAAACCTGCATCCTTTCGCACCTCGCTCGCAGGTTGAAGGCTATGCCAAGATGACGGCTGACGTGGAAGCCTGGCTTTGCGAAGTCACCGGCTTTGCCGGTGTGTCGTTGCAGCCCAATGCCGGTAGCCAAGGCGAATATGCCGGGCTTCTCGCCATTCGCCATTACCATCAGGCGCGCGGTGAAGGCCATCGCAATATCTGCCTCATCCCGTCTTCAGCGCATGGCACCAATCCGGCCAGCGCGTCGATGGCAGGCATGAGCGTTGTCGTGGTCAATTGTCTTCCCGAAGGCGATATCGATATCGATGATCTGAAAGCCAAGGCCGAAAAGTACCGCGATAATCTTGCTGCTTTCATGATCACCTATCCGTCCACCTATGGCGTGTTCGAGGAAGGCATCAAGGCTTTCTGCGAGATCGTGCATGAGAATGGCGGGCAGGTCTATTTCGACGGCGCCAACCTCAATGCGCTGGTCGGTCTTGCGCGGCCTTGCGATATCGGTGCCGATGTCTGCCACATGAACCTGCACAAGACCTTCTGCATTCCTCATGGCGGCGGCGGACCGGGTGTCGGTCCGATCGGCGTGGCAAAACATCTGCTGCCTTTCCTGCCGGGCCATGTCGAGAACGGCTCGTCCCATGCCGTTGCGGCAGCCCCCTTTGGCAGTGCATCCATTCTGGTCATCACGTGGATGTATATCCGCATGATGGGCGGGGCGGGGCTGAAGAAGGCGACCGAGGCAGCAATCCTCAACGCCAATTACATCGCGCATCGCCTCAAGGATCATTATCCGATCCTTTATACCGGGGGTCATGGCCGTGTGGCGCATGAATGTATCGTCGATACACGGGTTTTGAAGGAGAGTGCAGGCGTTACGGTCGATGATGTGGCCAAGCGTCTGATCGATTATGGCTTCCATGCGCCGACCATGTCATGGCCGGTGGCCGGAACGCTGATGATCGAACCGACCGAGTCGGAGCCGAAATCGGAAATCGACCGTCTTTGCGATGCGATGATCGCCATTGCGGGCGAGGCGAAGAAGGTGGCCGACGGCGTCTGGCCTGCAGACGATAACCCGCTCGCCAACGCACCGCATACGGCAGGCGATACGCTGGCAAGTGAATGGACGCATCCTTACAGCCGGGAAGAAGCGGTATTCCCGGGCAAGGATAGCGATCCGACCGCCAAATACTGGCCGCCGGTCAGCCGCGTCGATAATGTGGGTGGCGACAGAAATCTCATCTGTTCCTGCCCGCCGGTCGCATCCTACGGCTGATAGTTATTACAGTGAAAACACAAAGTGCCGCGGAAACGCGGCACTTTTTCTTTATGCTGTCTGAAATTCAGGCAAAAAAAGAGCCGGACTAAAAAGTCCGGCCAAGTTATGAAGGTGCCATAAAGGCAAACCTCCAGAGGGGAACACTTGCCGGCGCAATGGGAGGAGGCGCAACGGCAAGTGACTGTCATATGGACCAAATGTCAGCCATCTTCAAGCCCTGTTTTGTGAAAATTTTGGCAATTTCAGAAATTTCTGAAAATTGTTGAATGAAGGAATTTGCAACCGACGAAATGGGGTATGATTTAATCAGATTGAAGCGTGCTTTAAGATCATGGGTGAAGCGTGGAAGAGCAGCAGGCAGCATAAGCTAACGCCTTATATTGCAATCAGATTTTTTAAAATGCTTCTCATACTAAAGTATTTTATCCTGTAAGGGTCTGATATTATTATAATAATTCTAAAAAATTCCGGGAAGTACAGGCCGATTTTCCTTGCAGAACGTAGTTGCGCCATATAAAACATGAGTAATTGACGAAGGCTTGCTCGCCGCATTTCGTTACGGGCAGCCGCCGCCTTTATCGTGGAATTCGTGAATGCTCGTGCCGTTTCTCATTATGTTTCGTGAAGGCGTGGAAGCTGCGCTAATTGTCGGCATTATTGCGAGCTATCTCCATCAGACCGGGCGCAGCGCGTGGATGCCCATTGTGTGGATCGGCGTTTTTCTGGCGCTTGCCATGTCGTTGGCCGTCGGTGCCGTTCTTCAGCTTGTCAGCGCTGAGTTTCCGCAAAAAGCCCAGGAATTGTTTGAAGCGATCATCGGGCTGATTGCCGTTTTCGTGCTGACCTCGATGGTATTCTGGATGCGTAAGGCCGCGCGTTCCATCAAATCGGAACTCCACCATTCCATCGATGCTGCCTTTGAAACCCCGACCCATAAAGGGTTTGGGCTTATCCTGATGGTTTTTTTTGCTGTCGCACGTGAAGGGCTTGAATCGGTGTTCTTCCTGCTTGCAGCCTTTCAGCAGAGCGAAGGCGCTGCCGCACCGCTGGGCGCGCTTTTGGGCGTCTTGCTGGCGGCACTCGTCGGCTATGGCATTTACAAGGGCGGGTTGAAACTCAACCTGCGCCGCTTCTTCCGCTGGACGGGTGTTTTCATCCTGTTCATCGCGGCCGGTATTCTGGCCAATTCGGTGATGGCGCTGCATGAAGCCGGTGTCTGGAACCACCTTCAGGGCGTGGTTTTCGATGCCAGCGATAGCCTTCCGCTCGATAGCCTGCTTGGCTCGGTTCTCTCTGGCATGTTCGGTTATATCGCGACCCCGACATGGAGCGAAGTGATTGCTTATTTCGCGTTCCTCATTCCGGCACTCGGGTTTTTCCTGATGCCGTCTTCCACACCGCAAGCGGCACAGCCAGAGAGTTCGTCATGACAAAACAGGCCGCCCCCTTTTCCCGCAATCTCATCCGTATCGCACTGGCGCTGGCGCTGCTTTTGCTGATCGCGGCAGGTGCCGCGTTCTATTACGCCTCGCAGCTATCGGACAAAGCGCGGCATGCGGAGGGAGAAGGCAAGGTCGAGGTTATAATCAACGCGAAAAGCTGCGAGCCAAACGAGCTGACGGTGCCTGCCGGACGCACGGTGTTCGAGATCGTCAACAAGTCCGACCGCACGGTGGAGTGGGAAATTCTCGACGGCGTGATGGTACTGGAGGAGCGCGAAAATATCGCGCCCGGTTTCCGTCAGACGCTTGGCGCAAAACTTGTCCCCGGCGAATACCAGATTACCTGCGGACTTTTGTCCAATCCGCGCGGCAAGCTCATCGTCACGCCGACGGCTGAAAGTGACGCCGAAAAAGGCAAGCTGCCGCTAAAAGCTTTCCTTGGCGCGCTTGCCGAATACCAGATTTATCTCGGCACCGAGGTCAATGAATTCCAGAAGACGGTTGCAAGTCTTTCAGATGCGATCACAAGCGGTGATTTGACCGCTGCGCAATCCGCCTACGGACCTGCCCGCGCTGCCTATGCACGCATAGCGCCGGTGACCGAATCCTTCTCCGATCTCGATACGGCGATCAATGCCCGCGCCGACTATTTTGAAAAGCGCGAACAGGATGAAGCCTTCGGCGGTTTGCACCGGATCGAATATGCACTGTTCGAAACGAAAAACATGGACGGTCTTGAAACGGTTGCTGCAAAACTCGTTGCCGATGCGGGTGCGCTCAAGGATCGCATTCGCGCACTGCGTATTTCGCCTGATCGGCTGATTGGCGGCACGGCATCCGCGCTTAATCGTTTTGCCGCAACGGCAGGCGAAAGTGGCGAGGATCGTTATGCCCACACAGACTTGCAGGCCTTTGCCGGATTGTTGCAAGGGTCGATCAAGACCGCTGATGTCCTGCGCCCCGTCGTCACAAAAGTCATTCCCGATGCTTTCAAAAACATCGACGGCGAAGCTTCCTCATTGCAGGTGCTCGTAACGCAGCTTGGGTCCAGATCCTATGACAGCCTTTCGGCTGAGGAGAAGGCAAAAATCAGGGACGGCGCTTCGTCCCTCGCTGCCCAATTCACAAAACTCCGCGATCAACTGGGAGTGGATTGATGTCTCGTAAATTTCTCAAATCCGGTTCTGATCATCATCAGGCCAAATCCCCGATGCGCCGTGCGCTGTTGCTGGGGGCAGGGGCCACAGGTCTTGCCGGAGCATTAGCCAGCGTACCTCAAAAAGCCTATGCGCTTTCGCCGGAAAACGTGACCGATGCGCCTGAAAGCGATAAAATCCATGAAAGCCAGCCATTTTATGGGCAATACCAGCCCGGCATCGTGACGCCACGACCGGCGGCGGGCCTTGTCGCGTCTTTTGACGTGCTGGCGCGTGATCGCGCTGGGCTTGAACGTATGTTCAAGCTTCTGACCGAACGCGCCGCATTTCTCATGAAGGGCGGTGAGCCGCCGCAGCTTGATCCCAAATTGCCGCCCGCCGATTCCGGTATTCTTGGTCCGAATGTGACGCCCGACAATCTGACCGTGACGGTGGCGCTCGGTGTTTCGCTGTTCGATGATCGTTTTGGGTTAAAGGCTTATAAGCCGAAACAGCTTCAGCGCATGGTGCGGTTTCCCAATGACGCGCTGCAAAAAGAGCTCTGCCATGGCGATCTGGCGATACAGTTCTGCTCCAATACACCCGACACCAATATTCATGCGCTGCGCGACATTATGAAGAACTTGCCCGATTTGCTGATGGTGCGCTGGAAGCAGGAAGGAACGGTGCCGGTGCAGCCGCCGCATTCGGAGAAGGCGAAGGAAAGCGCACGCAATTTTCTAGGGTTTCGCGATGGCTCGGCCAATCCCGATTCAAGCGATGATGCGCTGATGAAGCGTATCCTGTGGGTGCAGCCACACAATGGCGAGCCGGAATGGACGATCAACGGCAGCTATATGGCGGTGCGCATCATCCGCAATTTTGTCGAGCGATGGGATCGCACGCCGTTGCAGGAGCAGGAGACGATTTTCGGACGCCGCAAGGATAGCGGTGCGCCTTTCGACGGCAAGACCGAGACCGATGTTCCCGATTATGCCAAGGACAGCGAAGGCAAGGTCACGCAAATGGATTCACATATCCGGCTTGCCAATCCGCGGGATGCCACGGAGGAGCAGCATCTCATCCTGCGTCGCCCGTTCAATTATTCCAACGGCGTCACCAAGTCCGGTCAGCTCGATATGGGGCTATTGTTCATCGCCTGGCAGGCTGATCTCGAGAAAGGGTTCATCACCGTGCAGAAGCGCCTCGATGGCGAACCGCTGGAGGAATATATCAAGCCCATCGGCGGCGGTTATTTCTTCGCGCTGCCCGGCGTTGCGGATGACAAGGATTATTACGCAAGCGCGCTTCTTGCCGCAAGCAAGCCGCAGGATGCGCGTGGGTGAACATATTCACAAAGGAGAGGCTAACCATGAAATATCGTCTGCCATTGCTCGCATCGGCCTGTGCCGTTGCACTTTCCCTGAGCTTCGGTGCGGCCCGCGCCGAGGTGTCGCCGCTGGACCTCGTTCAGCCGATTGCCGACTATAAGGTCTATGTGCAGGAAAACCTCGATATCCTGGTCAAGGATACCAAGGCATTCACCGATGCCATCAAGGCTGGCGATCTGGAAAAGGCAAAAGAGCTTTACCCGTCTTCCCGTGTTTCCTATGAAAAGATCGAGCCGCTGGCCGAGCTTTTCGCCGATCTTGATGCGGCAATCGACAGCCGCGCCGATGATCATGAGAATGGCGAAAAGTCGGATGATTTCACCGGCTTTCACCGTCTTGAATATGGCCTCTTCGCGCAGAACTCGACCGAGGGCCTCGATCAGTATGCCGACAAGCTCTATGCCGATGTGGTTGAGCTGCAAAAGCGCATCAAGGACCTGACGGTTCCGCCGGAAAAGGTCGTGGGTGGTGCGGCAGCGCTGCTTGAAGAAGTGGCGGCAACCAAGATTTCCGGCGAAGAAGATCGCTACAGCCACACCGATCTCTGGGATTTTCAGGCCAATGTCGACGGTGCCCAGAAGATTGTCGAACTGTTCAAGCCGCTGGTCGAAAAGGAAAAGCCGGGCCTGATCGCCAAGGTTGAGGAGAATTTCAAGACCGTCAACGATATTCTTGCCAAGTACAAGAAGGGCGACGGCTATGAATCCTATGACAAGCTGACGGAAGATGACCGCAAGGCACTGGCCGGTCCGGTGACGACCTTGGCCGAAGACCTTTCGACGTTGCGCGGCGTTCTGGGGCTCAACTGATCTTTGGAAAAGAACAACGTGAATGGCGGGCAAAAGCCCGCCATTTTCATGTGATGGCTCCGGGGTAAACGCGCACCGGGCGGTTGTCCTTGACCGATTCCATCACCACGAAGGTGGATGTGCTCGAAACATGCGGCAGGCTTGAAATCTTTTCACCCAGAACCTCGCGATAGCGGCGAATGTCGGGCGTGCGCACCTTCAAAAGATAATCGAACGAGCTTGCGATCATGTGGCACTCCTCGACTTCACGCAGCTTACGCACGGCAACATTGAACGCCGTGAGTGCGGCCTCTCGTGTGTCCGACAATTTTACGGTTGTAAAAGCGATATGGTCGAGGCCGAGTTTTTCCGGGTCGATTGCCGCGCGAAAGCCCAGAATATAGCCTTCATCCATCAGCTTTTTCAGCCGTGACTGGCATGGCGTTTTGGAAAGGCCGACCTTTTTCGACAGTTCCGTCACCGCAATGCGACCGTCTTCGCTCAGCACTTCCAGAATGCGACGGTCAAAATGATCCAGATTTCCCACATGCTCCGGCTTTTTCATTCATATTGCCTTTCTTAGTGCTAACAATAAGATCGATTTTCCTTTATATGCGCCAAATGAGGGCAGATAGCAATTTGGCTCGGTGATAATGTGCTTGCTACAAGGTGGAGGATCGGGGAGGATGTGCCCGGATCTCGCTTATCAGATTTCTTACGTGTGAGACGTGCACCATGACCGATAAAATTCCCGCTTCAGCTAATCCGGTATTTCAGAATTTTGCGCCGCCTGTTCGCGCGCTAAGCCCGCTGCGCGAGGCCATTACCGCCGCCTACCGCAAGCCGGAGACCGAATGCGTTTCAACGCTTATTGAACAGGCAACCCTGCCGGAAGACGTGGCCAAACAGGTCCGCGCCACGGCGCGCAAGCTGATCGAGGCATTGCGCGCCAAGCACAAGGGTGGCGGCGTCGAAGGTCTGGTGCATGAATATTCGCTGTCGAGTGAGGAAGGCGTGGCACTGATGTGTCTGGCGGAAGCGCTGTTGCGCATCCCCGACAGGGCAACGCGCGATGCACTGATCCGTGACAAGATCTCCAATGGTAACTGGAAATCGCATATCGGCGGAGGGCGGTCGCTGTTTGTTAATGCCGCCACATGGGGGCTGGTCGTCACCGGTAAGCTCACCAACACCGTCAACGACAACGGGCTTTCGGCAGCGCTGACGCGGTTGATTGCGCGTTGCGGCGAGCCGGTCATCCGGCGCGGTGTCGATATGGCCATGCGCATGATGGGCGAGCAGTTCGTGACCGGCGAAACCATCGATGAGGCGCTGAAACGCGCCAAGGCTCTGGAAGAGCGCGGCTTTCGTTATTCCTATGACATGCTGGGTGAGGCGGCGACCACCGCAGCCGACGCCGAGCGCTATTATCGCGATTACGAGGTGGCCATTCATGCCATTGGCCGCGCATCGGCGGGCCGGGGCATTTATGACGGTCCGGGCATTTCGATCAAGCTTTCAGCCCTGCATCCGCGCTATGTTCGTGCGCAGAGCGAGCGCGTCATGGGCGAATTGCTGCCCAAGGTGAAAGCGCTCGCAGCCCTTGCCAAACAATATAATATCGGCCTCAATATCGATGCCGAGGAAGCCGACCGGCTCGAGCTTTCGCTCGATCTTTTGCAGAGCCTTTGTGAAGACCCTGATCTCAATGACTGGGAAGGCATCGGTTTTGTGGTGCAGGCCTATGGCAAGCGCTGCCCCTTCGTGCTCGACTTCATCATCGATCTGGCGCGCCGCACCAAGCGTCGTGTCATGGTGCGCCTCGTCAAGGGCGCTTACTGGGATGCCGAGATCAAGCGCGCACAGGTGGACGGGCTGGAGGATTTCCCGGTCTATACACGTAAAGTGCACACCGACATTTCCTATATCGCCTGTGCGCGCAAGCTCTTGGCCGCAACCGATGCCGTCTTCCCGCAATTTGCGACGCATAATGCGCAGACGCTGGCCACCATCTATCATCTGGCGGGTCCCGATTTCAAAACCGGCAAGTTCGAGTTCCAGTGCCTGCACGGCATGGGCGAGCCGCTTTATGACGAAGTGGTGGGTCCGCAAAAGCTTGGCCGTCCGGCGCGCATCTATGCGCCCGTCGGCACGCATGAAACGCTGCTGGCCTATCTGGTGCGGCGGCTGCTTGAAAACGGCGCGAATTCGTCCTTCGTGCACCGGATTGGCGATGAAGGCGTGTCGGTCGATGAACTGGTAGCCGATCCGGTCGATGTGGTGCGCTCCATGGCCGTGGTTGGGGCCGTTCACGACCAGATTTCACTGCCAAAGGACCTTTATGGCGCAAGGCGCAATTCGTCCGGTTTCGATCTCTCCAATGAAGATACGCTGGCGGACTTAAGCAAGGTCTTGAAAGCAAGTGCCGCACGCGAATGGAGTGCCTTACCGCAGGTGGCAGGCGCGAAAGTGAAGGGCGAAAGCCGTCCGGTTCTCAACCCCGGCGACCATTCCGATGTGGTCGGCAGCGTGACTGAAATTGCCGAAGCTGATGTGGCAAAGGCTACTGCGGCTGCGGCCAAGGCCGTGGCAAGCTGGTCTGCAACACCGGCTGTAGCGCGCGCTGAATGTCTGGAGCGCGCCGCCGACATCATGCAGCGCGATATGCCGGAACTGCTCGGCCTCGTGATGCGTGAAGCTGGAAAATCGATGCCCAACGCCATTGCCGAAGTGCGCGAGGCGATCGATTTTCTGCGTTATTATGCCGAGCAGACACGGCGCACACTGGGCGTTGCTCACAAGCCGCTTGGCCCTGTGGTCTGCATCAGCCCGTGGAATTTCCCGCTGGCGATTTTCACCGGCCAGATTGCGGCGGCACTGGTGGCTGGCAATCCGGTTCTGGCAAAACCCGCCGAAGAAACCCCGCTCATTGCGGCAGAGGGCGTGCGTATCCTGCATGAAGCGGGCATTCCGCTGGAAGCCTTGCAGCTTCTGCCCGGCGACGGGCGCATTGGTGCAGCACTTGTTGCCGCACCTCAAACCTGCGGCGTGATGTTTACCGGCTCGACTGATGTGGCGCGGCTTATTCAGGCGCAGCTTGCAACGCGCCTGCTGCCCAATGGCAAGCCGATCCCACTGATTGCCGAAACCGGCGGCCAGAACGCGATGATCGTCGATTCCTCCGCCCTTGCCGAACAGGTGGTGTTCGATGTGATTGCTTCAGCCTTCGACAGCGCAGGTCAGCGCTGTTCGGCGCTGCGCGTGCTCTGTCTTCAAGAAGAGGTGGCGGACCGCATTCTCACCATGCTGAAAGGCGCGCTGCGCGAATTGTCCATTGGCCGCACCGATCAGCTCAAGGTCGATATTGGTCCGGTCATCACCGGTGAGGCAAGAGAGATCATTGAAAAGCACGTTACGTCCATGCGCGATCTTGGTCGCAAGGTCGAGCAGCTTCCGCTTCCTGAAGAATGCAACAAGGGCACTTTCGTTGCCCCGACGATCATCGAGATCGAAAAACTCGCCGATCTCAAGCGCGAGGTGTTCGGCCCGGTCCTGCATGTGGTGCGCTACAAGCGTGACGACATGGAACGGCTGATCGACGATATCAATGCCACCGGCTATGGCCTGACTTTTGGCCTGCATACGCGGCTGGATGAAACCATCGCCGCCGTGACCGGACGCATCCGGGTTGGTAATATCTATATCAACCGCAACGTCATCGGTGCTGTTGTCGGCGTGCAGCCTTTTGGTGGTCGTGGTCTTTCGGGCACGGGTCCGAAGGCGGGCGGTCCGCTTTATCTCGGACGGCTGGTCGAGACCGCACCGATTCCGCCGCGCCATGCCTCTGTGCACATCGACGGGGGACTGAAAGATTTCGCAAAATGGCTGGGTAATCGCGGCATGAATGCTCTGGCACAGGCAGCGCGTGAAACCGGAAGCACGTCGGCGCTGGGACTCGATATCGAGCTTACCGGCCCGGTTGGCGAGCGCAATCTTTATGCGCTGCATCCACGTGGACGCGTGCTTCTGGTGCCTCAAAGCGAGACCGGGCTTTACCGGCAGTTGATCGCAGCACTTGCGACCGGAAACGAAGTGGTTGTCGATGCAGCCTCTGGTCTTAAGGACAGCCTCAAGGGGCTTCCGGCAAGCCTTGGCAACCGGATCGTCTGGAGCACGGACTGGGCGGCGGATGCGCCTTTTGCAGGCGCGCTGATTGAGGGCGATGCGGAGCGCATCAAAGCAATCAATGGCAAGATTGCAGGTCTCCCCGGACCGCTGGTGCTGGTGCAGGCGGCGTCATCCGAAGACCTCGCCACGAAGGACGATGCCTATTGCCTCAACTGGTTGCTGGAAGAGGTCTCGACCTCCATCAACACCACGGCTGCGGGCGGCAATGCGAGCCTAATGGCAATCGGCTGATTTGGTTTGCCTTTTCCGCGATCGGCTGCGATATCGGAACATGGCTTACGAAATCGACAATCTGCCGCTCGAAGACCTTATGCTGCCTGTAAGCAAGGCGACGGCTGCACTTACCAGACTGGACGAGCGACTTGGTCGCTCGCCGGTGGGGGCAGGTATGGTGCAACGCCTGCACATGCAGGACGCGATTGCATCCATGTGGCTCGACGGTGAACTGGTGCATCTGGAGGATCTCGTCCTCCATGATGCGCTGATGGATAGTCGTACGCCGAGCCATGCCCTGACGCTTGCGCATGCGGTTTTGCGCATGCGTCGCCAGATTGCCGGACGCCGTGCGAACTGGGCAATGAGTGCTACGGGCCTCAAACAGCTTTTGGGGCTGGACTCGACCATGTCGGTTGCCGACGAGCCGGAACCGTCCGTGGTAAGCAATGAGGAAGCCGACCCGCTGCTTGACGATATCGATGCGCTTCTAGCCCGCACGGATGCACTTTTGACAGGCAAAATTTCGATGAAAAAACCGGAACTGTCACCCACCCGCGATTCCCTGATTTATGGAGATGACTGGGACGAAGACGGACGGTTGAAGGAATGGCGTGCCTGTTTTGACGCAACTGAGCATCTGCCACCGCTGCTGCGTGCGGCCATCATGCATGATGCGTGGTTTTCGATGGAAGTCGTTCAGCGTTCGCCGTGGATCGGCAGGCTTCTGACCGCCGCATTCCTGCGCGAAGCGGGCATAGGGATCAACCATCTGCCGACGATCAGTCTGGGGCTTCGCAACAAAAGACCCGACGAGCGCCGTTCGCCCAACCGGCTTGTCCGTTTGAGGACGTTTTTTGCAGCAATCGAAGAAGCCGCCGAAGCGGGCATGAAAGAACATGACCGGCTGATGCTGGCGCGCGAACAGATGCAGCGCAAGCTGAAAAATCGCCGTTCCAATTCACGCCTGCCGCAACTGATGGATATGATTTTGCGCAATCCTCTGATCTCGACTCAGATGGTCGAGAAGGAATTGCAGGTGACCGGGCCCGGCGCACTGAAACTGATCAGCGAACTCAATGTACGAGAAATCACCGGGCGCGGGCGTTTTCGGGCCTGGGGTATTTTATAACGCGCCGTTTATGCAATGATCGCGCAGATGCTCGGCAAAAAGCTGGAACTCCTTGCGCCGTGCCGCATTGCCGCGCCATGCGAGCACCAGCGAACGTGAATTGTTCTTGCCCACATAGGGAATAAGGCTGAGGTCGGTGCCGCGCGTGACACCGGCCTTGATGGCAAGGTCAGGTAGCAGCGTAACACCCATTCCGAATTGCACGAGTTGCACCAATGTGGTGATGCTGGTGGCATGCACGTCGCTTCCCGATTGTGTCGGCTGCGATCCGATCGCCGCCATGACGTGTTCGCGCAGACAATGGCCGGATTCAAGCAGCAAGACAGGCTGATCAGCAAGGTCGCCCGCATCGACGCTGTCCCGGTTGGCCAATGCATGATCCCGCCTGACAGCGAGGAAGAACGGATCTTCGCCAATCTCGGCCATTTCAAAATCATGAAGATCATAGGGATGGGCGACGAGTGCTACATCGAGTGAACCGGAGCGCAAATTGTCGAGCAGCGTCCGCGTCAGCCCCTCACGGACGCTCAATTGCAGTTCGGGAAAAAGCTTTGCCGTTTCCGGCAGGACTTTTGGCAGCAGAAACGGCGCTATGGAGGGAATGACACCGAAGCGAAGCCGTGTCGTCAGCGGGCGTTGCGCTTGTTGCGCCTGTTCCGGCAGTTCTTCGATCAGCGCTACGATATTGCGGGCGCGAATGAGAAAATCCTCACCCGCGGGCAGCAATTGCATGCGTTTGCCGGTGCGGTCAATCAACGTTACGCCCAGTTCCGCTTCCAGCGCCTGAATGGCGGCACTCAAGGTTGATTGCGTCACACCGACTGCTTCAGCTGCGCGTGAAAAAGAGCCCGCTTTTACCAGCGAGAGAAAATAATGGAGTTGACGCACGCTGATATTGAGCATGGAATTATCATAGCCCCTTATCGTTTAAAACGATATGAATGATCGTAATAATCGCTTTGACCGATGGAGACAAGAGGGCTATACAAGACTTGCAAGCAGGAATTTCTGAAAGTTTTGAATTTTCTGCATAAAACGAGATTGACAGGCAGGTATAAGATGCTCGGTATTGGCGACAAGCTCCCCTCTTTCAAGGTCACTGGTGTAAAGCCCGGCTTCAACCATCATGAAGAAAACGGCGTTTCTGCCTTCGAAGAACTGACTGAACAGAGTTTTGACGGCAAGTGGAAGGTCATCTTCTTCTACCCCAAGGATTTCACCTTCGTCTGCCCGACGGAAATCGCTGAATTTGCGCGCCTGGCTTCGGATTTCGAAGACCGTGACGCAGTCGTTCTTGGCGGCTCCACCGACAATGAATTCGTCAAGCTCGCTTGGCGCCGCGATCACAAGGATCTCGACAAGCTGCCGATCTGGTCGTTTGCCGACACCAATGGTTCGCTGGTCGATGGTCTTGGCGTGCGTTCGCCCGATGGCGTGGCTTACCGCTACACCTTCGTTGTCGATCCCGACAATACGATCCAGCACGTCTATGCGACCAACCTCAATGTCGGCCGCGCACCAAAGGACACGCTGCGGGTTCTCGATGCGCTTCAGACCGATGAGCTTTGCCCTTGCAACCGCGAAGTCGGTGGCGAGACGCTGAAGGCCGCCTGATCGCTCTCCATTATTGACTGAAAGGCGGGTTCGAGCCCGCCTTTCTTTTATCTGCAACTAACCAAGAGGGTTCCATGTCGATCGACGATCTGAAGTCAAAAATCCCGGATTTCGCCAAGGATGTCCGTCTCAACCTGTCTTCGATGGCCAGCGACGAAACGCTGACGCCGCAGCAGAAATACGGCCTGTTCGTGGCTTGCGGCATAGCTGCGCGCAACGCCGATCTGCGCAAGGCGCTGGTGGCGGAAGCCGCTGCACAAGTCGATGCTTCGGTTATTCAGGCTGCAAAAGCGGCAGCTTCCATCATGGGCATGAATAATATTTATTATCGCTTCGTGCATCTGGCGTCCAACAAGGATTACCGCACCATGCCAGCCAAGCTGCGCATGAACGTGATCGGCAATCCGGGCGTGGACAAGATCGATTTTGAACTGTTGTCGCTGGCGGTTTCCGCCATCAATGGCTGCGGCATGTGCATCGACGCGCATGAAGACGTTCTGCGCAAGGCAAATGTGACGAGCGAAGTCATCCAGACCGCGGTTCGCTTTGCGGCCATCATCCAATCGGCAGCAATTGCGCTGGAAGCCGCCGACACTGAGTGAAGTTCATATAAATTGAATAAGAAAAAGCCCGCGGAGATCGCTCCCCGCGGGCTTTTATTGTTGGCCTTCGATCAAACCCGCTTCAAAGAGATGAAAGCAAATCCGATCAGCGAAAGCGCTGCGGCCACCATCATGTAATAGCCGACATAGTTGAAGCTGTAATGCGTGGCGAGCCAGGTTGCGATATAGGGCGCAACCGATGCGCCGAGGATACCTGCCAGATTGAATGTCAGTGAGGCGCCGGTGTAGCGCACCGATGTCGGGAAAGGTTCGGCCAATGCCGCACCAATGGGGCCAAAGGTCAGTCCCATCAGTGCGAAGCCGATGATCAGGAAGCCCAACACCCCAGCAGTACCTGCTGCGAACAGGGGCGCCATGATGAGGCCGTAGAGACCAATGAGGATGGTAACGATGATCATCACCGGGCGCATGCCATAGCGGTCTGAAAGCAGGGCCGCAACAGGAATAGTGAGGCCGAAGAAAACCACGCCGATCATCTGGAGAATCAGAAATTCTTCGCGGCTATAGCCAAGAACGCGCGTACCCCAGCCAAGCGAGAACACCGTCATGAGGTAGAACAGGACGAAGGTGGCAACAGCGGCGATCGTGCCCAGAAACAGGCTGAGTTTATGATCGCGGAACAAAGTTGCGGCGGGCACTTCAACGCGTTCGGCCTTGTCGATGGCTTTCTGAAATTCCGGCGTTTCAGCGATTCTCAGGCGAATGAACAGACCAACGGCCACCAGAACGGCACTGGCGATGAAAGGAATGCGCCAGCCAAAGGCAAAAAATTGTTCTTCGGTCAGCGCTTCAGCCAGCACGAGGAAAACGCCGGTTGCTAGAATGAAGCCGACCGGTGCACCCAGCTGCGGGAACATGCCGTACCATGTGCGCTTGCCTTCCGGGGCATTTTCGGTTGCAAGCAGAACCGCGCCACCCCATTCGCCACCAAGCCCGAGGCCCTGCCCAAGACGGCAAAGAGCCAGCAGCAGCGGAGCCCAGACTCCGATGGACGCGTAAGTCGGCAGAAAGCCGATGGCGACCGTGGAAATGCCCATGGTCATGAGGGCCGCAACCAGCGTTGCCTTGCGGCCGATCTTGTCGCCGAAATGGCCGAACAGCGCACCGCCGATAGGGCGGGCAAAAAATGCAATTGCGAATGTAGCCAGAGACTGAAGCAATGCGGAATTGCCGTCACTTGCAGGAAAGAAAAGATGCGGGAACACGATCACCGCAGCGGTTGCATAAATATAAAAGTCGAAGAATTCGATCGTGGTACCGATCATGCTTGCGGCCAAAACACGGCGCGCGGAATTTTTCTGCGGGATTACCGCTTGAGCGACAGTCATCTTTTTATCCGTTTTTTTAAAGGGCTGCCTCAAACGATCAGCCCGCACTGCAGCGTTCTTTAAAGCGTCACAATATGAAATCGCAAGTGGAAAAGGGGTTCGGTGAAATTTTCTGAATGAGATGAGGCCTTTTTCCGAAAGAAAAGCAAAGCTTCATCTGCCTCACCTGTTTTATTGCCCGCTGGTTTGAACCCTTGGACGTCATGAGCGTTAGTGCATTATGCCGTCAATAATGAAACACGGAGGACGAGATGCGCACACTGGTTTTGAGCGCGGCAATCGTGCTGGTTGGCACCGCCGCACAGGCGCAGGAAACAAGCGTCAAGATGTTTGAAGCGCTGCCAACGGGGCAGGGCAAAGAACTGGGTACGGTCACAATTTCGCAGACGCCGGAAGGTCTCAAATTTACGCCCGCACTTTCTGGCATACAAGCTGGCGACCATGGATTTCATGTCCATCAGAACGGCAGTTGCGCACCGGGCGAAAAAGATGGGAAGACCGAGCCGGCTCATGCGGCGGGCGGGCATTATGACCCCGGCGAGACAAAACACCACCACGGCCCGGAGGGCGAGGGACATTTGGGTGATTTGCCGCTTCTGAAAGCGGATGCCGACGGCAAGATTGAAACGCCGGTTGTCTCGCCGCGTCTCAAATCGCTTGATGAGATCAAGGGCCGTGCATTGATGGTTCACGTTGGTGGCGATAATTATGCCGATGAACCCAAGCCACTCGGCGGTGGCGGTGCGCGTCTTGCCTGTGGGGTGATCGAATAATGTCAGCCCCAGTCTTCGATGCGCAATCTGGAACCGTCTGAAAACCGAGAAATGCTGAACGGTGTGGGATCAACCACGGGCGTTTCCCCGCTCGCCAAATCCGCGACAAGGCGGCCTGCGCCGGGGCCTATTCCAAAGCCATGCCCGGAAAAGCCGGTGGCGACGATCAGCCCCTCCATGCCCGGCACCGGCGATATGACCGGAATGATGTCGGGCATGGTGTCGATATAGCCGGCCCATTCCTGCGCGATTGTTGCGGACGCAAAGGCGGGAAACGCCTGTTTCAGTTTTGCAAGGATTGCGGCATTGGTGGCGCGGTGCGGCTCAGGATCAAGAACGCGGATTTTTTCAAAGATCGAGACCTGATCGGCAGGGCGCAATTTCCATTGCAGCGCTTCTTCAAAAAATTGCCGTCCGAAGCGAAAGCGCAACGAGCGCCATTCCGAGGAAAGCGAGGGGATGAAGTCGCGCAAAAAGCGGAAATTGTCCGGCGCGATATCGGCAATCGAGCCGGTGAGACTTGCAACCGTATAGCCACCATCAAGACGCTTGCGCAGCGCGAAATCGGAAAAAGCGATTGCCGGTTCGACGCCGCCTTCAATGGGCGCGGTGCGAAAGACCGAGGAGCGGACTTTCAATTGCGGCAGCCGGGCATCGAAGGCCGAAAGAATGAGCCGCGACCACGCGCCACCGGCAATCACCACCGCTTCACATTTGACCGGACCTTTTTCAGTCAGCAGCGCCGTAACGCGGCCATTGGTGGTCTCGATGCCGCGCACCGCGCAATTTTGCACGATCGCCGCACCCTCTTCCTGCGCCTTGGCGGCGAAGGCTGGAACGGCCTTTTGTGGTTCAGCACGCCCGTCGAGCGGTGTGAACATGCCGCCTGCAAGTGTTCGCGTGAGGCCGGGGGCAAGTTCTTGTGCCGTATTTGCGCTTAAAAGCTTCGTATCAATGCCATGCTCTTTTGCGAGCGTAATCCATTCCTCAAAACGCGCCAGCTGTTCGGGTTTTTCGGTTGCATAGGCAATGCCCGTCACACGAAAGCCGGTTTCGCGACCCGTGCTCCGGTTCATGTCTTCCCAAAGCCGCATGCTTTCGACAATCAGCGGCATTTCGCGACTGTCGCGTCCGGTGCGCCGGCACCAGCCCCAGTTGCGGCTTGATTGCTCGCCTGCGATTTCGCCCTTTTCAAACAGGGCAACCGGGATGCCGCGTTCAGCGAGAAAAAGTGCGGTCGAAACGCCGATAATGCCGCCGCCAATGATGGCGATCTTGGTTTCGCGCGGCAGAACGTCCGCTGTGGCAACCTTGTCGGTGACCGGACCCATGGGAATCTCCTGAAAAAAGCTCTTGCAACGCGAGGCGACCATGCTCCGATTTTGGCGCCTATTCAACAGCTTCCCGCTCTGCATATCGCTTTGTTGAGCGTTCCAATCCTGTTTTTATGGCGTTCGCTCTTAACCGCCGTTATAAGAAACTGGAAAAACAGGAATCCTGATCGCACATGAATGCACATGACCGATATGAGGCACAGCCACCGCAGGCAGAAACAGTCAAAGCCGCGCTGACCCTTTCTCATGTCTCGCGCCGCTTTGGCGATACGCTTGCGCTCGACAATGTGTCGCTGGATGTGCAGTCCGGCGACATTATCTGTCTGGTCGGGCATTCGGGCTGCGGCAAGACCTCGATGCTGCGCATCATTGCGGGAATTGACGCGCCCGACCACGGCACATTGACCATGAACGGGCGCGATCTGGTGTCGCCCTCGCAATTCATCGAACCGGAAAAACGCAATATCGGCGTGGTGTTTCAGGATTATGCGCTGTTTCCGCATTTGACCGTGCGTGAAAATGTTCGCTTTGGCCTGCGTGGCCTTGGGCGTCAGGCAGCACGCGAAAGAGTGGATGAACTGCTCGATCTGGTCGGTTTGTCATCCATGGCCGAGCGCTATCCGCATATGCTTTCGGGCGGCGAGCAGCAGCGCGTGGCGCTTATCCGTGCGCTGGCCCCAAAACCCGATCTTTTGTTGATGGATGAACCCTTTTCCAATCTCGACCGGGGCTTGCGCGCAAAAGTCCGCGGCGAAACCGTTGCCTTGCTGCGCGCGCTCAAGACCACTGCAATTATTGTCACGCATGAAGCGGAAGAAGCACTGTCGACCGGCGACCGTGTGGTGCTGATGCGCGGCGGCAAGATCGTGCAAAGCGGCACGGCGCGTGATCTGCATGACAGGCCGCAAAGTCGTTATGCGGCGGATTTTTTCTGCGACTTCAACGTCTTTGCGGGCGAATTGCACGGCCAGACGATAAAGACGCCGATTGGGGCTTTTGGAGCGCCTGAGCACCTGCAAGCGGGGTCAAGCCTCAGCGTTTATCTGCGTCCGGGCGATCTTGAAATCATTGCAAAAGACGAGGCAGGCGAGGGCGATCTTTATTGCCGCATCGCGGCGCGAAGCTTTCTTGGCGAAACGGAGGAATTGCTCGTTACAAACGATCAACTTGCGACGGGGTTGAGGCTTCGAACCCGTCTTCATGTCCCCGACGAGGCCAGCCATGTCTATGTGCGTGTGGACCGCGACAAAGCGCTGATTTTCCAGAACGGACACCCCGCTTATTGACCGGTGCAGGCACCGGCTATATAAGCTGATTGTCCTACTCATCATTTAATTTGGAACTATTCCAGACGGAGGCAATATGTCGATTTTCGCGCGTACGGGTCTTGCTCTTGTAGCAGCGACTTTTCTCTCGGGGGCGGCTTCTGCAAATGAAGTGAATATTTACACGACGCGTGAGCCCGGCCTTATTCAGCCGCTGCTGGATGCTTTCAAGACATCGACGGGCATCACCGTCAACACGGTCTATCTCAAGGATGGTCTGGCTGAACGCGTCGCTTCGGAAGGTGCCAATTCGCCCGCCGATATTCTGATGACGGTCGATGCCGGTAATCTGGTCGATCTGACCGAAAAAGGCCTGACCCAGCCGATTGAGTCCAAGGTTCTGACCGAAGCCGTGCCGGAACAGCTGCGCGACGCCAAGGGCAACTGGTATGCGCTGTCGCTGCGCGCGCGCATCGTCTATGCCGCCAAGGATCTGGACCTCGACGCTATCAATTATGAAGACCTGTCGGACCCCAAATGGAAGGGCAAGCTCTGCATCCGTTCTGGCCAGCATCCTTACAACACAGCCCTTTTCGCCGATTACATCGCCCATTACGGTCCTGAAAAGACCGAGGAATGGCTGAAGGGCGTCAAGGACAATCTGGCCCGCAAGGCCGCTGGCGGCGACCGTGACGGCGCCAAGGATATTGTCGGCGGCATCTGCGATATCGCAGTCGCCAACTCCTATTATGTCGGCCTGATGCGTTCGGGCAAGAGCGGTGACGAGCAGAAGACCTGGGGCGAGGGCATCAAGGTGCTTCTGCCGACCTTCAAGGATGGCGGCACGCAGGTCAATATCAGCGGTGCAGCCGTTGCCAAGAACGCGCCGCACAAGGAAGAAGCCGTCAAGCTTCTCGAATATCTGGTTTCTGACGAAGCGCAGAAAATCTACGCTGAAGCCAATTTCGAATATCCGGTCAAGCCGGGCGCGCCGCTCGATCCGATCGTCAAATCCTTTGGCGAGTTGAAGATCGACAAGGTTCCGCTTTCTGAAATCGTCAGCCATCGCAAGCAGGCGAGCGAACTGGTCGACAAGGTCGGCTTCGACAACTAAAGCGCGTTTCGACCTGATTGTTTTTTTACTCTACGCATAATCTGATCGATCGTCGTTTCACTCCGGTTAGATTATGCGCTAAAAACTAATCAGCCATACAAATTAACGCCGGTGCCACGCACCGGCGTTTCCATATGCAGAGACCACCATGACGGACGCCACCACAACAAAGCCCTTTTTTCGCTTCGCCCGCGCCGGGCGGGCATGGCTTTGGGCGTCGGCCCTCATCACTCTTCTGGTGCTGGCACCGGTTCTGGCACTCTTGCTGGAAGCGGTGCAGGGCTCGGCGGGGCTTTGGCAACATCTGCTGGCAACCTTGCTGGCAACGGCTTTTGCCGACACGGTCATCCTGCTTTTGGGCGTCGGCGTGATCACGGCGCTGATCGGCACCACGGCGGCGTGGCTTGTGACGGCCTATGATTTTCGCGGGCGCGGTTTTCTGGAATGGGCGCTGCTTTTGCCGCTCGCAGTCCCCACCTACATCGTCGCCTATGCCTATCTCGATATATTGCACCCCATCGGGCCGGTGCAAAATGCCATCCGTTTCGTGCTGGGTTTTGAAACGCCACGCCAGTTTCGCCTGCCTGATATTCGCTCGATGACCGGATGCATTCTGCTGCTTGGTTTCGTGCTTTATCCTTATGTTTATATCCCGACGCGTGCGATGTTTCTCACCCAATCGGCAAGCCTGATCGATGCGGCACGCACGCTTGGCGTCACCCGGCGCGGCATTTTCTGGCGCGTGGCGCTGCCGCTGGCGCGGCCTGCCGTTGCGGTCGGCGTCAGCCTCGCCTTGATGGAAACGCTCAACGATGTTGGCGCGGCGGAGTTTTTAGGCGTGCGCACGCTCACCGTTTCTATCTATACGACATGGGTGACGCGCTCCGATCTGCCGGGGGCGGCACAACTCGCCCTTGCCCTGCTGCTGATCGTGGTGGCGCTGGTCTCGCTTGAACGCTTTGCGCGGCGCAAACAGCGTTTTGCCTCCAACATCCGCCATTCGCGTGGGTTTGAACCGATGAAAGTCTCCATGTTCAAGGGCATGACACTGTTTGCTCTGGGCCTGCTGCCCATCATCGCCGGTTTCGTCATGCCCGCGACCTATCTGGTGATCGAAGCGGTCAAGCGCGCGCGTTTTGCAGGCATTTCGCCGCGTCTGGCGGGCGAGGCGGTCAATACGATCCTGCTGGCCTCGATTGCAACAGTCATCGTCTTGATCTGCGGCATGGTCGTGGCTTACGCGCTGCGTCTTTTTCCCGGCTCTTTCGCACGCTGGTTCTATCGGCTTTCAACGATGGGCTATGCAGCCCCCGGGACCGTCATCGCGATTGGCATTCTCGTCGTTTCAGGCGGTTTCGACCAGATGATCAATCTGTTTGCGATGCAGTTTTTTGGCGTTTCCGCAGGGCTGGTGCTGATCGGCACGGGGGCCGCAGTCGTCTATGCCTATTGCGCGCGATTTCTGGCCATTGCGGCAGGCGGCATCGATTCCGGCCTTGAGCGCATCCCGCTTTCGCTGGATCATGCCTCGCGCACGCTGGGGCGCAGTGTTTCGGGCACATTGCGCGCCGTCCATCTGCCGCTGTCAAAGACAGCCATCGTTGCAGCCGGATTGCTGGTCTTTGTGGATTGCGTGAAGGAACTGCCCGCAACGCTGTTGCTGCGTCCGCTCAATATGGAAACCTTTGCGACGCATCTTTATGGCGAGGCCGCGCGCGGCACCTATGAGGAAGCATCCATGGCAGCGCTTGCCATTGTCGTGGTGGGAATCGTGCCGGTGATCTTTCTGGCGCGGGTCGGACGCCGGCTAAGTTCCAAAGCTTGAGTGAATTATTACCGAAGATAGTTCAACTGCGTCCCTGTTTCCTTGTGGATATCCAATGGCTTGCAGAGATTGTGTAATAATTTCAACACGATATTTCGCGTGATCGCAACAATATTTGAGTTCCTCACAAGGAGCTTTTCATGCTTCTAACACGTTGAAGCCACAAATCGACTGCTCAATCGGGCTCGAAACAACGGCTTATCTCCGGTCAAGAGCAACGCTGAGGCGTCGCGTCCACAGTGCCGGTACAAGGTTGGATGATGGATGTTATGTTGAATTCACAAGAATGGTTGCCTGTCGAATTGCTCAATATTGGTATGGCTGCAGCGCTTTTCTTCGCCTGCCTTGTCCATTCGCTGTGGAAAGCGGTTTTCGACGAACTCAATCCGGTTTTCTGGCGCCGCACGGCTGCCGTTTTGTGGGGCGGCGTTCTGGTGGTGGCGTTAGGCGGAGGTCTGGAAGCCTTCTCTTGGCTTCAGCTCGTCGGTTGGGCGCTTGTTGCCATCGGCATTGCGGCAACCGTGATCCGCACCGGCTTTTCCTATTATCGCCAGTATCAGGCGCATAATCCGCAGGGGCTTGCAAATCGCCATACGCGCTTTTCGGGACGGTAATCATCATGTTTGCAAAGACAATCGAAATGCCTTTGCGCATTCACCGCCCCGGTAGCCTGCGTTCATTCTTTATCCGCGCTTTTGGCTCTGTACGATCCCGTAAATATTCGTAGAGCGCGTGCCTGAGCGGCAATAGGCGAGAACCGGGCCTTCCGCCTTTTCCAGGGCTTCCGCCAGAGCATCGACGTTTTCCTGTGTCAACTGACCGCCGACCACCGGGATGTAATAGGTGGCAATACCGGCCTTTTCGGCAACCCGTGCGACTTCCGCAAAATCGGGCTGATCGGGTCCGCCTTCGCCATCGGGGCGATTGCAGATGATGGTCTGAAAGCCTTCGGCTGCGATGTCACGCACGTCATCCGGTGAAATCTGGGCGGCAACCGCGTAATTGTCGTCTATATGGCGAATATCCATTTTGTCCTCGTGACTTGTTTGCTGGCACCATACATAAAACCGGATATGATGCTACTTCAAATTGCCGGAGAGGATGGACCGGCTTGTGGGCGGGAATCGTGACGACACCAGAAATCAGCCAGGCAGAAATCAGCCAGCCAGAAATCAGCCAGAAGGTCGTCAAGCTTGCGCATCGCGCTTCAGGCTTGGGGGAAGGGCATCGGATCGTAGCGGAAGAGGCCCCCGTTGCGTTGAGCTATAACGGCTCGACGCAGGCCGTGCTGATGGCGACCCCATCCGATCTGCAAGACCTTGGCGTGGGGTTTAGCCTGACGGAAGGCATTATTCGCGACGTCAGTGAAATCGAAAGACTGGAAGTCGTAGCCCTAGCCGAGGGCATCGATGTCCAGATGTGGCTTGGCGATGTGCCGCAACAGCGGCTCGACGCACGCCGCCGCTTCATGGCGGGGCCGGTCGGCTGCGGTCTTTGCGGAATTGATTCGATCGATCAGGCGATGCGCCGTCTTTCACCGCTACCGAAGAAGGAGAGACGTTTTCGCGCCGCGGATATTGCTGCGGCAATGCTGGCGCTCACAAAAGTCCAAAGTCTGAATGCCGAAACCCATGCGGTTCATGGTGCGGGCTTTTATGTGCCTGAGCATGGCCTGATTGCAGCGCGCGAGGATGTCGGGCGTCACAATGCGCTGGATAAGCTCGTCGGGGGGCTGCTGCGTCGGAAGTCAGAGAAAGAGTCCGACCGATCATGGACACTAGATCAGGGTATCACGGTGATCACCAGCCGCGTATCTGTCGAGTTGGTGCAAAAGGCAGTGATGCTGGGGGTGCCGGTGCTGGCGGCGATTTCCGCGCCGACAGCCCTTGCCATTCGCACCGCCGAAGAGGCCAATCTGACGCTCGTGGCAGTGGTGCGCGGGGATGAGTTCGACATCTACACCCATAGTGAACGCATCAGCGCCGATTAATCTGATCAAGGCTCCGGCTTTCGCCGGAGCCCTTATCGAAGTGCCTTTAATCAGGCCGGAACCACGATACGGCTGCGCTCGGCCACGATCTGCAAGGCTGCATTGGCCGCTTCTATGCCCTTGACCTTGAAATGATTGAAGAAGAAGTCGTGGTGATCGGCGCCTGCGTGGAAATGGTGCGGGGTTAGTACAACGCTTAACACCGGAACCTCCGTTTCAAGTTGCACCTGCATCATGCCGTTGAGCACGGCGGTCGCGACAAAATCATGGCGATAAATGCCGCCATCGACAACGAAAGCCGAAGCAACGATTGCCGCATAGTGTCCGCTTTTGGCAAGTGTCTTGGCGTGGAGTGGAATCTCGTAAGCGCCCGGCACGTCAAAAACATCCACGTCGACGGAGCTGCCCGCCTTGTCGGTAACTTCCGCAATAAAACTCTTGCGCGATTCATCGACGATATCGGCGTGCCAGCGCGCCTGGATGAAGGCGATTTTGAAGGAAGATTTGTTCGGATAGCTCTGGTTCATAGGTTTCCTCAAGAAACTAGAATCAGGGCGCAAAAAGAAACGAAAGAATCACGCCGAAAGCGTGAAGCCACCGCTCATTTACTCTCTTTCATCCGGACTATACCGTCGGCTCCGGCATCGCACCGGATCTGCTGACCCTGAATATTCAGGCGCTCGCGGGCTTGGAGAAGTCTTTCCATACCGCCGGTGGGGAATTTCACCCCGCCCCGAGAACAAGCCTGTGCGGAATTACACAGACAAAGCGGAAAATAAGCGCGAGGCTTGATCCTGTCCAGAGAGATGTTGAAATTTTTCTGCTCGAAACTGGTACGATTTGCAATTTTCCTTGCCGTCAATCACAGGCTTTTGAGTTCATTTTTTCATGGAGTATATTTGCTTAGTGCTTTGCTCTTGCAGCGAAATTTCTGCTCACAATCTGTGGGCGTGATTCTAAAAATTAAATTTCCCGCTCTTTCTTGTGAAAGATGTATTGACACCCATCTGCAATTTTTGCCTATCTAGGGACGACATTTTGTCTGACGGCATGCGTGCATCCGTAAAAGACAACGCTGTCAATTGGGTGGGGTGACATAGAGGCTGTATGGAGGACAGCGCCGGAACCGCTTCGGCAAGCCGGGTAATCAGGCGGAATTATTTCCAGTCAGGTTACGGCAGATAGACAAGGAGGACCGGGTGCAACGCGCAGCCGGTGCCGGTTGGGGGCCAAGGCGCACCGAACAAAAACGGCAGAACAGAGTTCATTTGTTTCTACGGGAGGTAGATATGCATAAGATTTTGAAACGCGTCGCCACGGGTGCAGCAGCCTGCGCCATGCTTGCGGCAATGGCGCCTTTAGCCGTTGCGCAGGAAAAGCAGAATGTCGAGGTTCTGCACTGGTGGACCGCAGGCGGTGAAGCCGCAGCCCTCGACGTTCTCAAGAAAGACCTTGAAACCAAGGGTATCGGCTGGACCGATATGCCGGTTGCCGGTGGGTCTGGCGTGGAAGCCATGACGGTGCTGCGTGCGCGTGTGACGGCTGGCAACGCGCCGACCGCCGTGCAGATGCTGGGCTTTGATGTGCGCGACTGGGCCGAGCAGGACGCACTCGGCAATCTCGATGAAGTGGCGACCAAAGAAGGCTGGGACAAGGTCATTCCATCGGCATTACAGGAATTTGCCAAATATGACGGCCACTGGATTGGTGCGCCGGTCAATATCCATTCCACCAACTGGGTTTGGATTAACAAGGCAGCGCTCGACAAGGCGGGTGGCAAGGAACCGGCCAACTGGGATGAGCTGATCGCACTTCTCGACAAGTTCAAGGAGCAGGGCATCACGCCGATCGCACATGGCGGTCAGCCATGGCAGGATGCAACCCTGTTTGAAGCCGTGGTCCTTTCCTTCGGTCTTGATTTCTACAAGAAGGTTTTCATCGAGAACGATGCGGAAGCGCTCGGCAGCGACCAGATGAAGGAAGCCTTCGACCGCATGACCAAGCTGCGGACCTATGTCGACGACAATTTCTCCGGTCGTGACTGGAATCTTGCCTCGGCCATGGTCATCGAGAACAAGGCTGGATTGCAGTTCATGGGTGACTGGGCCAAGGGTGAATTCATCAAGGCCGACAAGAAGCCGGGCGAGGATTTCGTCTGCATGCGCTTCCCCGGCACGCAGGGCAATGTGACGTTTAATTCCGACGTGTTCGCGATGTTCAAGGTTGCTGAAGACAAGGTGCCTGCGCAGCTGGAAATGGCTTCGGCCATCGAAAGCCCGACTTTCCAGGCAGCCTTCAACGTGGTTAAGGGCTCGGCCCCGGCGCGTACTGACGTGCCGGACACCGATTTCGATGCCTGCGGCAAGAAGGCCATCGCTGACGTGAAGGAAGCCAACGAGAAGAACACCATGGCTGGTTCGCTCGCGCATGGCTATGCCGCACCGACGGCGGTGAAAAACGCCTTCTTCGACGTCATCACGCGTCAGTTCAACGGTGAACTGTCTTCGGAAGACGCCGTCAAGGAACTGGCTCCCGCCGTGGAAGCCGCGAAGTAAGGATTGGCTGAAAGGTGCCCGTTCGTTCCCAGAACGGGCGCCTTTTCCATACCCGTAATTCATACATCAAGAAATTGAAGCGTCCGGCGCGAATGATCATTCGTATCGAGGCGATAGAACAGGGTGGCGCATTATGAAGCGTAACAGCCGATTACAGGAATTCATTCCAAAACTTGTCATGGCGCCAAGTTTCCTGATCGTTCTCGTCTTCGTCTACGGGTTTATTCTTTATACGGGCGTGCTTTCGCTCTCCAACAGCCGCATGCTGCCGTCCTATGGCTTTGTCGGGCTTGCCAATTATCAAAAGCTCTGGGCGCTGCCGCACTGGTGGCGGGCGGTCACGAACCTTGCGATCTTTGCATCGCTCTACATCATCATCTGTTCGGTGATCGGGCTGTTTCTGGCGATCCTGCTCGACCAGAAAATTCGCGGCGAAGGCTTTTTGCGCCCGATCTATCTCTATCCGATGGCGCTATCGTTCATCGTGACGGGAACGGCATGGAAATGGTTTCTCGATCCGGGTATCGGGCTGCAAAACACCATGCACCTGTGGGGCTGGGAAAGCTTTTCATTTACATGGATCAAGAGCAACACCATGGCGATCTATTGTCTGGTGATTGCCGCCGTCTGGCAGTCTTCGGGCTTCGTCATGGCGATGTTTCTCGCCGGTCTGCGTGGTGTCGATAATGAGATCATCAAGGCGGCGCAGATCGACGGTGCTTCCACCGGAACCATCTATCGCCGCATCATCATTCCACTGATGCGCCCGGTCTTTCTCTCGGCTTTTGTGGTGCTGGCGCATCTTGCCATCAAGGCCTATGATCTGGTGGTTGCCTTGACCGGCGGCGGGCCAGGGCAGGCGACCGAACTGCCTGCGACCTTCATGTATTCCTACACATTCGCCCGCAACCAGATGGGTATCGGCGCGTCTTCGGCCATCATCATGCTGGTCATGATCTTCTCGATCATCATTCCTTACCTTTATTCCGAACTTCGCGGAGGATCGCGGTCATGAGCGTCCACACGCAGGAAAATGCCGTCAGCAGCGGCAAGCTCACACGCGCGCTCATTTATACAGCGCTGTTGTTCTTCGCCTTTTACTATTTGTTGCCGCTCTATGTGATGCTGGTCAATTCCTTCAAGCCGCTGGAGGAAATCCGGCAGGGCGGAATGCTCAACCTGCCGCAGCAATGGACCATTGCACCATGGCTTTCGGCGTGGTCGTCGGCGCAGATCGGTGTGCAACCGACCGGGCTAAAACCGTTCTTCATCAACTCGATCATGATGGTGGTGCCTGCGGTTGCCATCTCAACCGTTGTTGGTGCCTTGAACGGCTATGTGCTGACCAAATGGAAGTTTCGCGGCTCGAACGTCTTTTTCGGTCTGCTGCTGCTGTCATGCTTCATCCCGTTCCAGATCGTGCTGATCCCGATGGCGCGTGTGTTGGGCTTTTTTGGTATTGCAGGCACCGTCTGGGGCTTGGTGCTGGTGCATGTGATCTATGGCCTCGGCTTCACCACGCTTTATTTCCGCAATTATTATGAAGCCTTTCCGACCGAACTGGTGCGGGCAGCACAGATCGACGGTGCCGGTTTCTTCCAGATTTTCTGGCGCATTCTGTTGCCGTCTTCCGGTCCGATCATCGTTGTCTCGGTGATCTGGCAGTTCACCAATATCTGGAACGACTTTCTGTTTGGCGCATCTTTTTCCGGCGCGAATTCTATGCCGATGACTGTAGCGCTCAACAACCTCGTTTCTTCATCCACCGGCGTCAAGGAATACAATGTCCACTTTGCAGCCGCCATTCTGGCCGCGCTGCCAACGCTGATCGTCTATATCGTTTCCGGCCGTTATTTCGTGCGCGGTCTTATGTCCGGCGCCGTCAAAGGCTAGAGTAGGGTAATCTCATGTCATTTCTGAAAATCACCGACCTCTATAAATCCTACGGCAATGTCGAGATATTGAAGAACATCAATCTCGAAATTGACGAGGGCGGCTTTCTGGTACTGGTGGGACCATCCGGCTGCGGCAAGTCCACGCTTTTGAACACCATTGCCGGTCTTGAACCGATCACCTCCGGCGACATTTCCATCAACGGCAAGTCGATTGCCGGTCTGCACCCTTCGCAGCGTGACATCGCCATGGTGTTCCAGTCTTACGCGCTTTATCCCAACATGACGGTGGCCGGAAACATCGCCTTTGGCATGGAAATCCGCAAAGTTCCCAAAGCCGAGCGCGAAAAGGCCATTCAGGAAGTGGCTGAAATTCTGCAGATCGGTCATCTGCTTGACCGCAAGCCAAGCCAGCTTTCCGGTGGTCAGCGCCAGCGTGTCGCCATGGGCCGCGCCCTGGTGCGTAACCCGCAGGTGTTTTTGTTCGATGAGCCGCTGTCGAACCTTGACGCAAAACTGCGTGTCGATATGCGTACCGAAATCAAACGCCTGCATGGTCGCATGAAGACAACTATCGTCTATGTCACACATGACCAGATCGAAGCCATGACGCTGGCAACCAAGATTGCGGTTTTGAAGGATGGTGTACTGCAACAGTTCGGCACACCTGCGGAAATCTACAACAATCCGTCCAATATGTTTGTCGCGGATTTCATGGGGTCGCCTGCCATGAATCTTTTGACCGCAACGGTTGAGAAGAATGGCACCGACCATGCGATCGTTCTCGAACGTGGTGAGGGCGAACCTTTGACAATTGTGCTCAAAAACGCCCCTCAAGACCTTGGCAATTATGTCGGAAAGCAGATCGTGTTCGGTATTCGCCCTGAAGCGCTAACCGATCCAGATGGAGCGGACCGCAATGCCAGCGCCATCGTTGAAGGCGACTGTCTGATTGACGTGGTAGAGCCGGCCGGTTCCGACACCTTCGCAGTAACGCGTCTTGGCAGCAAACATGCGGTAGCACGCCTGCGCGCCGATGCGCGAATTATTGCTGGGCAATCATCGCGTCTTGCCTTCAACCTCGACAAGGCGGTTTTCTTCGATCCAGCCACACAGGCTCGAATTGTCTGAACTTTACGGTTTCCGCCTGCTCCTCCATTGCCTTTAAATGGGGGGCAGGCTTGTCTTGTGAAAACAATCAGCAATTTTGAGCTTCGATAAAAATAAATTTTTTAGTCATACAAATTGCGACCCTTTTTTAGCAATTTCATTTCTTTAAAAAATGCATACTTATTCGACTCTTCATTGGAGAGGTCGTACAATGCGAAAATTAATATTATTTACTATACTTATTTCATGCCCGAATTACGCATTAGCAAAGAATAGTGTGGAAGGTTTTACTTATAAAAAAGCTGAGAATGATTTATTTTTTATCGGAGGAATCGGCTACACATGGTTGAAATCCGATGAAATCGTATATGTTGGAGGAAATCGGATTAGCCATCTGTTCTGGCAATCGCAAATGCCGGTGCTGACAGCAGCTTTCAAGGCCAGCCCATATGATAAAATTACGCTCATGGGACGGGTTAAAATTGGTTTGAGCGGCAGCCATAAGATGGACGATTACGATTGGATAGAGCCTTATTTCAAAAGCTATGATTTTGATGATTGGACACATCGCTCGGTCAGCGATGAGGTGAATCTGGACCGCTATATCAACCTCGATATTGCGCTGGGGCGCAATTTCGAAATCGATAAAAACAATACCCTTAATGTGCACGGTGGATTTAAATACACCGACATCAAATGGACCGCTATCGGTGGGGAGTTCATCTATAGCAAAAGTGGTTTTCGAGACGATACCGGACGCTTCCCAGACAAAAAAGCCATTACCTACCAGCAACGATTTCCGGGCGTTTTTCTGGGTGCAGAATGGACATCAAAGATAGAAAAGCTGTCATTCTCGTTGCTTGGGCGGGTCGGAGCGACCTTTTCAGCAAAAGATATCGACAATCATTGGATGCGTGATTTGCGATTTAGCGAAAAATTCGAGGCCAGACCGTTCATTGATACGCAGCTTGAAGTTGCCTACGCCTTTACACACAGAACGAACGTTTATCTTTCCGCAGGCTACGAAGAATATTTTCGGATGAAGGGTGATGCGTTTATCGAAGACAGGTCAACTGGCCACACTAGCTTCTCTGCAAACAGTGCTGGAACAGGATTGCGATCCTTTACGCTAGGGGGTGGCCTGAAAGTCGCATTTTAGATCATCAGTTGGCATGCTGTGATTTCACGCGGTAGCCGCCATTGTCCAGCCGTTCGAATATCTCATCGATTTGTGAGTGGCGCAGCGGCTCACCGCTGGAATCCGGGACAAGATTTTGTTCTGAGACATAGGCCACATATTCGGAATCCGTATTCTCGGCCAGAAGATGATAAAAAGGCTGGTCGCGATGCGGGCGCGCTTCTTCGGGAATGGACTGATACCATTCCTCGGTATTGGCAAATTCCGGGTCAACGTCGAAAATGACGCCGCGGAAGGGAAAGAGCCGGTGTCTTACCACCTGACCGATTTGAAATTTCGCGTGTTTTATCTGTGTCATGCCCATGAAAGCATATGTAGGTCAGCGCGCGGCAAATTAAAGCTTCTACTGCTATTCTCCTGTTTCGACACGGGCGCGACTGCTGCGTTGTGGCAGCTTCGGCAGAAAATGCGTAAAGCCGCTGCCGGGGCGCAGGCCCTCGCGCATGAAGAACGCCCGCAAGGGTGCAAAGGAGCGTAACATTTCCAGTCCAATGCCGCGTGCGATCTGGGCGGGCAGCATTGATGACAACAGTGAGCGGTTGAGCGCATCGACCGAACCGGTGCGCGCCAGAATATCCGGTCGGCGTCCGCGATCATAAGCGCTCATCACGCGATCCGAACCCGGATCAATCGGGTCTTTTTCAATTGCTTTGACGAGCGTTTCCACATCGCGTGTGCCAAGGTTCAACCCTTGTGCACCGATGGGCGGAAACACATGGGCGGCTTCGCCAACAAGAATAGTGCGATTGGCTGCAAAGGCGCTTGGCACAAGGCCTGACAGCGGCCAGGCCTGCGGTCGTACTTCGATGCTGACTTCACCCAGCATGGACTGCATCATGGTCTCGATACGTGCGGCGAGAGCCTTGTCATCGAGCGCAAGCAATGTCTCGGACCGTTCGGGGTTGACCACCCACACAAGGCTGGAGCGGCTTCCTTTCAAGGGCACCTGCGTGAAGGGGCCTTCTTCGGTATGGAACTCAGTGGAGACGTTATGGTGGCTGAGCGTATGGGCAAATGAGAGGACCACCGCGGTTTGCGGATATTTCCAGCGCCGTGCGCGGATCCCCGCGGCCTCACGCGCACTCGAATTGCGCCCGTCGGCGGCGATCAGCAGGCGGGCATGCAGCGTGTCTCCTCCGGCTATCGTCACAGTGACATGATCGCCATTGGGGCGATACTCAATGGCTGCCGCCGTAATCCGCTTGATATTGGCATTGCGGGCAACAGCATCTGCGAGCTTTTCGTTGAGAATGGCGTTTGGAATATTGTAGCCAAAGGCCTGTTCATCGATTTCGGCCGCGCGAAATGTTACCGTCGGGCTGCGCACCAGACGGGTGGTTGCGTCGATGATGCGCATGGAGGCAAGGGCGGCTGCTTCCGGCTCAATCTCTTGCCAGACGTCAATGCCCTCCAGAAAGCGAATAGCCGGCATCATCAAAGCGGTGGTGCGTCGGTCGCCCTTGTCGGTGTCCGGGCCGAGCAGAACGGTGCGGTAACCCTTTGCACCGAGCGCCAGCGCTGCCATCATGCCTGCCGGACCGCTGCCACTGATTACAATGTCGGTCATCGGCTTGGTGGCAACCAGATCATTCATTTGCTGCATCCTCGATGGTCTTTACTTGTCGAAGGGTCAAATCACCATCAGTATCTAGCCCCAATTGCCGACAAAGGCCATTCTTCCGTGGAATGAGGGGCGATTTTCCGGTCACGTCTTGCGCTTTTGCACTTATTCGGGGAAAGCTTGCTGCATGATTGCGGCTATTGCGAGATAGGCCGACCGACGACCAGCGAGATGAATGAAATGGCTGATGGCGTGAAAACCAAACTGACCCAGAGAATTAAAGCCCGGAAAGTCACAGCACCACAGGCACGCGCCTTTTCGGTTCATCTTCTGACCGCTTCGGGTTCCTTTCTGGCGTTCCTGTCCATCGTGGCGGCAAGCGATGGTCGTTATACCGCCATGTGGTGGTGGTTGGGGCTGGCACTGTTTGTCGACGGTATCGATGGACCGATCGCCCGCAAACTCGAGGTCAAATACGTCCTGCCCAACTGGTCGGGCGAGATGCTCGACAATATCATCGATTATGTCACTTATGTTTTGATCCCGGCCTTTGCGCTTTATCAAAGCGGCTTCATGGGAACTTATCTTTCCTTCATATCCGGCGCGATCATCGTCGTGTCGAGTGCGATCTATTATGCCGATACCGGCATGAAGACGAAGGAAAATTTCTTCAAGGGCTTTCCGGTGGTCTGGAACATGGTGGTCTTTACCCTGTTCATCGTCAAACCCGGTGAATGGGTGGCCTTTGCCACCGTAGTCGTATCGGCCATCCTTTCCTTCCTGCCGATCAACTTCCTGCATCCGGTGCGCGTGGTGCGCTTGCGTCCGCTCAATCTGACGGTGTTTCTGCTCTGGTGCGCCTGTGGCGCAATCGCGCTCTATTATATGCTGGATGCGCCGCTGTGGGTGCGGGTCGGCATTTCGGTGACCGGGCTCTATATTTATTTCATTGGCGCTATCATGCAGTTCTTTCCCGGTCTCGGGCGCACAGCTGCAGTTATTGCGGCTGAAAAGGCTGCTACCGCAAAGAAAAACGGAGTTGCATCATGATCAATGCCATTCGTGTCCATCAGACCGGCGGGCCGGAAGTTCTAGACTACGAGCAGGTTGAGATCGGCGAGCCGGGACCCGGTCAGGCGAAAGTGCGCCACGAAGCCATTGGCCTCAATTTCATCGATGTCTATTTCCGCACGGGCCTTTACAAGGCCGAGCAATTACCATTTACACCCGGTAACGAGGGTGCCGGAATAGTGGTTGCCGTGGGCTCTGGCGTCGACAATGTCCGCGTCGGCGACCGTGTGGCCTATGTTACAACGCCCGGCTCCTATGCCGATGAGCGCATCGTGCCGGCTGAGCGTCTGGTCAGGGTGCCGGATAATATCGATCTCAAAACCGCTGCCGGTATGATGCTGAAGGGCATGACGGCGCAATATCTTTTGCGCAGCACGTTTAACGTTAAACCGGGGCAGACCATCCTGTTTCATGCCGCAGCCGGTGGTGTCGGACTGATTGCCGGGCAATGGGCCAGACATCTTGGTGCGACGGTGATCGGCACCGCCGGATCGCTCGAAAAAATCGCGTTGGCTAAACAGCATGGCTATGACCACGTCATCAATTATCGCAGTGAGAATTTTGTCGAAAAGGTCCGGGAGCTGACCGACGGCAAAGGCGTGGATGTTGTCTACGACTCAGTTGGCCGCGATACCTATATGGGGTCGCTCGATGTTCTGAAGCCGCGCGGGCTTCTCGCCTGTTTCGGGCAGTCTTCCGGGCTTATCCCGCCGTTTGATCTGGGAACCCTGTCGCAAAAGGGTTCTCTGTTCATAACCCGCCCGACATTGTTCCATTACATCGCTACCCGACCTGAGCTTGAAGCAGCGGCAAACGGCCTTTTCGATGTGGTCGGCAGTGGCGCGGTGAAGATTGAGGTCAACCAGAGCTATGCGCTGAACGACGTACGCACGGCACATGAAGATCTTGAGGCCCGCAAGACGACGGGCACGACCATCCTGCTTCCATAAACAATGAGAATAAACCAAAAACCGGGGCTTTCGCCCCGGTTTTTGCATTTGGCATCCTGAAAGTGCTGACCTGATTTAATCAGATCGGCATGTGCGCTGAGCTTATTCAGCGGCGTCGGCGGGGGCTGCGTTGAGCTGGCCGTAGCGTTCTTCACCGATCTTGCCGAGCAGGTCTAGCTGGGTTTCCAGAAAATCGATATGACCTTCTTCGTCAGCCAGAAGCTCGTCAAAAAGCTGCTTGGTGACGTAATCACCCAGTTCGTCGCAGATTTCGCGCGACTTCTTGTAAGAGGTGCGGGCGTCATACTCGCCTGCGAGATCGGCTTCCAGAACTTCCTTGACGTTCTGGCCGATGCGCAGCGGCGCAACTGTTTGCAGGTTCGGATGGCCGTCCAGGAAGATGATACGGTCGATCAGCTTGTCGGCGTGCTGCATTTCTTCGATGGATTCTTCGCGCTCTTTTTTCGCAAGACGCGTGAAACCCCAGTCGTTGAGCAAACGGTAGTGCAGCCAGTATTGGTTGACAGCGCCAAGCTCCAGAAACAGAGCCTCGTTAAGCCGCTCGATGACTTTTGGTTCGCCTTTCATTCCAAGAACTCCCGAATTTATCGCGTAGAGAACGGACACGATCGATAAACTGGACGACGTTTGCGTCCGTCTGGTCGTGCCGAAGATGATATTCTTCGGTGACCCTTATGATCGTTTCTACGACGTTTGGGAAGCAGCCGCAGCAGCGGCCGCGCTTGGACATGACGTTGAACACGGTGCCGGGCACGATCAGCTGCCAACAATCCTGATCGAGCATTTCAATAATAACGGCCTCGATATCCTTGTCGGTGATAACATTGCAGCTGCAAACTAGCATGAAAGGGGTCCTTCCAAGTCATAATTGCAGTAAAAATCAGATGCGTTATCGATCGAAAGAGGGAGGTTTACCTGTCCGTTTCGATTTTTTACTTTAAATGCGGCAACGGCGTGCGGCATTTCTATTTTGAGTGCGGCGCATGGCCAAGTTGAACCGGACAAGGGTTCCTCCAATTGCTTGGGTTAAAGGCCCGAACATTAAAGGTATATTTCGACAGGTTCTAAAACTCGTCGATTTCAGTCAGGTTATGACGGGACAGCGCGCCTCCGTCAAATTCTATGTTTTTGAAATGTTCTAAAAAACAACAACTTAGAATTATTCTAAATATGAGTTAACCCGCCATGTTTAAACGTTAATTAGCGTTTTGAACCCATATCGGCGACCGATATTTTCGATCGCCGCGTTATTGTGTGCCATTTCGCCGCAGCGTGTAGAAAATCGTGTATTTTGCGCTTTTCAGGCGCCTTCGATGGCCGTGAAGCCTTCGAATCGCGGCGGGCCGACATAGAGCGGCTTGTTGTTTCCGGCATTGCGATGGGCTTCGCGGAACTGTTCCGACTTGGTCCAGAAGGTGAAATCCTCCTGACTGCGCCAGACAGTATGCGAGGCATAAAGCGTAAAGCCTTCTTCCTCATTGGTCGCGCCACGTAACAGGTGGAAGCTTTCAAAGCCCGGAAGTTCAGAAAGCGTGGAATCGCGGTTTTTCCACACGGCTTCAAAATCGGCTTCAGACCCGATGCGAACCTTGAAGCGGTTCATTGCAATAAACATGGCTTATCCTTTCGGTTGGATTGGCTGTTCTTTATAGCGTTCTTTCTCAAAAAATCTCCGGCGCGTGCGGTGGTAGGCCCGCACGCGCCGCATCGCATCGTTGGATCGAAGACCTCAGCCGCGGTCAGGATGGCGGGTCTTCACGGATGCGATGATATTTTGGGCGGGCGATTACTCGTCCGCCACAAATCAGAATTTCTGCGTCAGCGAAATCTTGAAGTTACGACCGGCTTCGGAAAAGCGCTCGGTCACATTGCTCACACTGTTGACTTCCATCGCGTCGTAATACTGCTTGTCGAACAGATTATAGACACCGGCCTGCAATCGCATGCCCTTGACCTGTGTGGGTTCCCACCAGCCGGTCAGGTTGACGATGCCATAGCCCGGCAGCCTGCGCGACGACATACCTGACCGCGTCGATATGGTCTGGTTGAGATAGCCGGCCATCACCACGCTGGCGTCCGCTCCCCAGTTCTCAGCGTCATAACCCACACCTACAACGCCCTTGAGGGGCTGTGATGAGGAGAGGGGGATGTTGTCATCAAGGTTCATCGCTTTCGCATAGCTGACCGCGCCATGAACATTGATACCATTGCTGAAGTAATGATGGGCTTTCAGCTCGATACCGGCAATCCGCGCCTTGTTGAGATTGCGGAACGTCGTCAGACCGTCGGGAAACTCTGTCGTGCGCGTCGTAATGGTATCGATGAAGCTGCTGTAGCGATTGACAAAAGCGGTGATGCGTCCGCCGGTATTGTCATTGCCGAAGTTAGCGCCAATATCAAAGCCGTATCCCGTTTCGGGGTCGAGATCGGGATTGCCGATCGTGCCATAGGTCGCCGAGAGATAGGTGACGTAGAGCTGATCGATTTCGGGTGCCTTGTAGGTCGTGGAAAACTGCGCGAACAGTTCCAGTTCGGGCATGGCCTGCCAGGATGCGCGGATTTTCGGTGAAAAACGATTGCCTGAGCTATCGGCATAACCGCTCTCTGAATCAGGCTCGAACTTATACCAGTCATAGCGAATGCCGGGCGTGATGGCGAACGGCGTATCGCCGATCTCGATTCGGTCTTCAACGAAAATGCCAAAACGCGCTGCATCAACGTCTGGGGTATCTTTCTGGTTGATATGCAGGAATGGGCATGTGCGCATCTGTTCCATCGGCGTAGCAGTGCCGCGCGTACAATTGTCTGCGCCTGTTAACTCCTGGCTATATTGAGAGAAACTCACATCGCCGCCAATGGTGAGCGAGTGCGAAAGCGTGCCGGTATCGAAGTTGAGATTGGTATAACCGCTTGCACCGTAGCGTTCTTCCTCAAGTTCGTATCTGCGCGAATAAGGGCCACGCAGGCTGCTGATGCGGGTGCCGTTGGTTTCGTAGGAGCGCTCGATACGCTGCCAGTAAACGGTCGCAAAAGCATTGTTTACGAGTGCATCCTCACTTTGTGCCTCGTAGCGGTAGTCCAGCGAGACACGGTCGCGTTTGTTCTGCCGGTTATCCGTCAGCGTCTTGTTGTCATAGGTGGTGCCGGCGTCGGAATATTTGTCAGTATCCGCATCGAGCCTGTTGCGTTCCGCTGTCAGGCCAATCGTGTGCCCGCCTTCCAGTTCCTGACGCAGCTTGAACATGAGATTGCTGCGATCATAATCGCGCGGATCGGCCTCGGTTCGCGCGCTACCGTAACCACCGACATCACCGGTATTCTGCACCTCATGCCCGCGCTTGTACGAGCCCTGAAACAGCACGGATGTGTTCTGGATTTTCTGGGCCACCGCGGCGGAGCCGATAAACGACTTGTCAGAACCATCATAGGTAAGCTTTGCAATACCGCCAAAAGCTTTGCCGGGAGCAAGCAAATCTGCCGGCTCCAGCGTCTTGAGGGCAATGGCGCCGCCCATTGCACCACCGCCGACGCGGCTCGCATCTGCGCCATAAAGCACATCGAAGGTCGAAAGCGACGACAGGTCGTAGGCATCGGAGCCACCTGACACGTCATTACGTACATAAGCATCAAGGGAAGGGACCGCAATGCCATCGATTGTGGTCAACACGCGATTGCCTTCAAGGCCCCGAATATTGACGTTTCCTGTGGTGGAGTTCACCGCCACGCCCGGCTCGGTCGTGTTGCTGATATCTTTCAGCGTATTGATTTCTTTTTTACGGATATCGTTTGCCGTCGTGGTGCTGGCAAGTGGCGTGTCGGTGACCGAGCCTTTCGCCACGCGATTTGCCTTGATGACGACCGTATTGAGATTGACGCCGTCTTCCGATTCGGAAGCCTTCTGTTCCTGCGCAAATGATTGTGTTGTCATCGCAACGAGGATAACGGCAAGGCCGCTGCTTGCCAGAAATGACCGTTTGTAGTGCCCACCAGTCGCCCGCATTCCAATTCCCTCTACACCAGAGCTCTCCACAGCGCGCGGCCGGAAGCTCGATAAAATCCAGATCGTTAAGGATGCTTCCGCACGGAAGCGCCTGCGCTGGCTGGCGAAGAGGAAATCTTCGTGGCTTGCGCTGGAAGAACGAGATTTAAACTTGACTCGATTAATCCAGTAATGCAGTGATTATTAAACATGACAGATGTTGTCAATAAATCAATTCGGGCAATAAATACCCTGTTTTTGATTTATGAAAACAACGGTCGACTAATCTCGGCAGACCAATTCAGGGCAGGATCATGAACAGGCTTCTAGATATCGACAGGCAGCTCCGTTTGCCGCGCAATCGCACTACTGAACGTTCTTTACATCGCTTGCCTGACGATCAGAGCAGGATCGGCAGCGCGGAAAAAGCCGAGACGCATGCGGGTGAAACGCAGCGGCTCTGCGCGACCCTGAAGGAATCGCATTTAAAAACCTATGGCAGTCGCGAGCTTTTTGATGGCTCTCGTGAAGTGGGCATAGAGCATGGCGGATCGCTCTATCGCTTGAAGATTACCCGCCAAGGCAAACTCATTCTGAACAAATAGGCAACCATATCCATGACGATCCAATCCAAGCCCTCCCCAGAACAGATTCTCCAGGCACGGGCGGATAATCCCAAAACGCGCGAGCGTGAATTTGCGCAGAGCCTCGACATTTCCGAAGCCGATTTTATCGCTGCTCATTGCGGACTGGACGAAGACGCAGCCATTTCCGCTCGCCGTATCGACGCCAATGTCGAGAAACTTCTTCAGCGTGTATCTTCGCTCGGAGAAGTCATGGCACTGACGCGCAACGAGAGCGTCGTTCACGAAAAGATCGGCCCGTTTGAAAAGACGATCTGGGGCCCGCATGCGTCGCTGGTTCTGGGCAGCCAGATCGATCTGCGCATTTTCCCAAAGCATTGGGTGCATGGTTTTGCCGTGCGCAAGAACGAAAATGGCGATGTGCGCCGCAGTCTGCAGTTCTTCGATGCCGCCGGTGAGGCGGTACACAAGATCCACCTGCGTCCGGCTTCCGATGTCGACGCCTATGAGGCGCTTGTTGGCGAATTACTGTTGGATAACCAGTCGGCTTCCGTTGAAACCAAACCTGCTATCAAGGGCGAGAAGTCCGATGCAGCAAAGGTTGATATTGAGGCATTTCGCGCGCGCTGGGGTTCTTTGACCGATGTGCACCAGTTTGTCGGGTTGCTGAAAGATTTTGGCGTCGACCGCCATCAGGCTGTGCATCTGGCTGGGCAGGATTTCGCCTGGCGCGTCGATCTCTCCGCCGTCGAGGCGATGATGAACCATGCCGTGCAACAGCAATTGCCGATTATGTGCTTTGTCGGCAATCGCGGCTGCATCCAGATCCACACCGGGCCGATCCATGAAATCAAGATGATGGGGCCGTGGCTCAATGTTCTGGACCCGACTTTCCACATGCATCTGCGCCTCGATCATATTGCCGACGCATGGGTTGTGCGCAAGCCGACCAAGGACGGCCATGTCACCTCGCTCGAAGCCTATGATGCGAAGGGTGAATTGATCATGCAGTTCTTCGGTGAACGCCACGAAGGCGAAGCGGAGCTTTCCGACTGGCGCATGATTGCGGAAAACCTGCCGCGTCTGCCGCAATCGTCGGCTGCATAGGATTATTGCCATGTCGGTCATTTCGAACGGTTTTATGCGCTTTGCTGCGCTCACGGCTGTTGCCCTG
Organism: Rhizobiaceae bacterium; assembly: GCA_032057925.1. Lineage (GTDB taxonomy): Bacteria > Pseudomonadota > Alphaproteobacteria > Rhizobiales > Rhizobiaceae > Brucella. The sequence continues at coordinate 136,908 of DAMCEK010000004.1, read as the reverse complement.
TCTTTCGGGATAGGACTTGCGCGGGCTGAGACGGTGGAAAAACTCCCCGATACATCGCGCGTCGTTTCCATTGGCGGTGCAGTGACGGAAATCGTCTACGCGCTCGGTGCGGAAAAAATGTTGGTCGCACGTGATGAGACCAGCCTTTATCCGAAAGAAGTTCAGGCCTTGCCGAATGTCGGCTATATGCGCCGTCTTGCGCCTGAAGGGGTTCTTTCGGTCAATCCGAGCGGCATCCTGCTGGTCGAGGGCAGTGGCCCGCCTGACACGCTGGAGGTTCTCAAAAAAGCCACCGTGCCCATGGTTATCATCCCGGAAAAGTTTGATCGCGATGGCGTGATTGCGAAGATCGATGCGGTCGGCAAGGCGCTCGGCCTTGAAGACAAGGCAAAGGCGCTTGCTGCCGACGTTGCGCGTGATCTCGATGAAGCCGAAAAGCTTGTCGCAGGCAGGAAAGAACGCAAGCGCGTGCTTTTTATTCTCAGCACGATGGGCGGACGCCTTACGGCTTCGGGCACCGGCACGGGCGCTGATGGCGCAATCCGGCTCGCTGGTGCTGATAACGCCATTACGGAATATTCAGGCTATAAGCAGCTGACCGATGAAGCCATTGAGAAAGCGGCTCCTGATGTCATCGTCACGATGAGCGGCGCAGGCGATCATTCAAAAAATGCCGATATTCTTAAAAATCCGATGATTGCTGCAACGCCAGCGGGACGCGCGAGAAATGTCGTGACGATGGATGCGCTTTATCTGCTCGGTTTCGGCCCGCGCACCGGCGTAGCCGTTCGTGAGCTGGCGGGAAAAATCTACGATACAGGACCCGATACACAGGGTGGGCAATAAGGAAATCCTGAATGTCCATTGAGTTGGGGGCTGCAGGCCGACAGCGGTTTGCTGCATATTATGGAATGACGAAAGCCGATAAAGATGTTTCAGCCGGTGATCGCGCGCCGCGCGCGCGATTTGCCATTGTGCTGCTGGCGCTGGCGCTTTGTGTCACGGCAATGTTCAGCCTGACGGCGGGGGCATCGGACGCGTCTGTTCTGACGCTGCTCCACGGCCTGATTTTCGGTGAGGGGCTTGAAGCCGTGCGCCGCGATCATCTCATCATCATGGAAATCCGCCTGCCGCGCATCGCTCTTGGCATCTTAATCGGGGCGGGGCTTGCGGTTTCGGGTGCGGTCATGCAAGGGCTGTTTCGCAATCCGCTGGCCGATCCGGGATTGGTCGGTGTTTCAGCCGGTGCCGGTCTGGGCGCTGTGTCGATCATCGTTCTTGGAACGGGCGTTCTCGCACCTCTCGTTGCATTGCTTGGCATTTATGCTTTGCCGCTTGCTGCTTTCCTGGGTGGTCTGGCGACGACGCTTCTGCTGTACCGTGTTGCGACACGGCGAGGACGGACTTCGGTCGCAACTATGCTTCTGGCGGGCATAGCCCTTGGCGCGCTGGCTGGGGCCGCGACCGGTGCACTGATCTATATCGCCGACGACCGGCAATTGCGTGACCTGACCTTCTGGAGCATGGGCTCGCTCGCTGGCGCAACCTGGAGCAAGATCTTAGCTGCCGGACCGATCATTGCCCTCGTTCTGATTGTCTCGCCGGTTCTTTCGCGCGGGCTCAACGCTCTGGCGCTTGGTGAGGCGGCGGCGGGTCATCTCGGCATTCAGGTGCAGCGCATCAAGAATGTCGCCATCGTCGCGGTTGCGGCGGCAACGGGGGCTACGGTCGCGGTCTCTGGCGGCATCGGCTTCATCGGCATTGTCGTGCCGCATATGCTGCGTCTCGCCATCGGGCCGGACCATCGTTATCTTTTGCCAGCCTCGGCTCTTCTGGGGGCAATCCTGTTGCTTCTGGCCGACGCCGTGAGCCGTACCATTGTAGCACCGGCAGAATTGCCCATCGGCATCATTACCGCCATTTGCGGTGCGCCGTTCTTCCTGTGGATATTGCTGCGCCAGCGCGGCCTGATCGACCTGTGAGGCAGCAATGATTGAAACAAGAGCCTTGAGTGTCGAACTTTCCGGCAAGATGATTGTCGAGAATATTGATTTTTCAGCACGCGCAGGCGAGGTGACGGCGATCGTCGGTCCCAACGGATCGGGCAAGACCACGCTTTTGCGCGCGCTTTCCGGCGATATTCCCTTTTCCGGCGAAGCTCTTCTGGAAGGGCGCTCGTTCAGCGCGATAAAGCCATGGGAAATGGCGTCTCGCCGCGCGGTGCTGCCGCAGGCAAGTGCGCTGTCCTTTCCCTTCACCGTTCGCGAGATCGTCGACCTTGGCCTGACGGGGGGCTATAGCGGGGTTTCACCGCATGAAGAGCGTTCACTGCCCGATCTTGCTTTGCAGAAAGTCGATCTTGGTGGTTTTGGCGGCAGACTCTATCAGGAACTGTCGGGCGGCGAACAGCAGCGTGTGCAGCTTGCCCGCGTGCTGTGTCAGGTCTGGAAGCCGGTGGTCGATGGCGTGTCGCGCTATCTGTTTCTGGATGAGCCGGTATCAAGCCTCGATATCCGCCATCAGATCGTGGTGATGGAAATTGCCCGCGATTTTGCCGCCGCAGGTGGCGGGGTGATTGCGATCCTGCATGACCTCAATCTGACGGCGATGTTTGCCGACCGCATTGCCGTGATGCATCGCGGCCATCTCGATGTTATCGCGCCGCCGCGCGACGCACTTACCGACGAGCGGCTGGAACGGGTCTATGAATGTAGCCTTCGGGTCGGCATTCCGCCGCAAAAAGGCGTTCCGTTCGTTTTACCGCAATCCGCCTATCGTGCGGCTGCGGAATAAAAATAGCCCGGCGCGAGCCGGGCTACCAAATCATCACCGCAAAACCTGTCAGCTTGCGACGCGCTGCTCTTCCATGTCGTCAAGGCCAAGCAGGGAGCGTACATGCGGGCGCGCCTTGACCAGATCGGAAATGTGATATTTCATCAGCACGCCGAAGAAGGCGTTGAGCGCTTCGCGGAGCGCCGAATTGAGCGCGCAGCTGTCGACGAGCGGGCACTCGGTTGCATCATTGTCGAAACATTCGGCCATGGAGAAGCTTTCTTCCGTGACGCGCACCACGTCGAAGAGCGTAATCTCGTCGGCTGGTCGTCCGAGGCGCACACCGCCATTGCGACCACGCACCGTCTCCACCAGCCCGTGCTCCACAAGCGGCTGCAAAATCTTGAACAGAAACAGTTCCGAAACGCTATAAGCACGCGCGATTTCGGGGATACGGCTCAACTTGCCGTCATTGGCGGCACAATACATGAGCATGCGAACGGCATAATTCGTCTGACGAGTAAGACGCATGACTATTCCTTTCAGCACGACCCTGACCTTTGCCACATCGGCTGTCAGGACGGAAAATACTTTCGATCTCTATTCCACATGATCGCATCGGGGCGGTTTTGCGCCAGACAGAATCACGGTTGCGACAAGCGCATCATCTGTGTGCTAGTTTAGAACTATTCTTAATATATATGAAGTCTTTTCTCACCTTTAAAGTGACAGGCTGGTAGTTTTTTCGTTATCTCGATTTCCATGCGATGGGCCCTCCCGTACCCGGTTCATATCTATTGACAGACATCGACCCATTCGGCGTCGACGAGTGCCGCCATCCTTTGGGGCGCAATCCGCACGGCGCTGTTGGTAGCGCCTGCTGCGGGCACGACTTCGGCAAAGTGTTTTAGCGATATGTCGCAATAGACCGGCAGTGCTTCTGGCAATCCGAACGGGCAGACGCCGCCCACGGGGTGGCTGGTCTTTGCGATGACCGCTTCGGCATCAAGCATACGCGGCTTGGTGCCGAAACGGTCTTTGAACTTGCGGTTATCGATACGCGCATCACCGCGCGTGACGACAAGGATGGTTTTTTCCTTCGCGTTAAGCGAAAGCGTTTTGGCAATTTGTCCCGGTTCGACGCCATGCGCCTCGGCCGCAAGCGCCACAGTTGCCGTGCTCGTCGGCAACTCGATGACCTCGATCTCGGGTGCCTTGTCTGCGAAAAATGCCTTTACGGATTCCAGGCTCATTGTTCTCGACAGTTTATTTTGAATTGTTAACTCAAGTTTAGGACGTCTTGACGCTCACGGCAAGTCTGGAATCGTTTTAATTTTCATGATTCTCCTTCACCCGGTGACGGCCAATCGGCAGCATCATTGGCCGACCGGAGGTGGGATCGATGATAACCCGGCTTTTAAGGCCGAACACTTTTTCCACATTGTGTTCGGTCAAAACATCTTCCGGTGTGCCGGATATGTGCAGCTTGCCGCCGGACATGGCGACCAGAAAATCCGCATAGCGTGCCGCAAGATTGAGATCGTGCAGAACCATGACGATTGTGGTGCCCCGCGTGCGGTTTAGATCGGTCAGAAGATCGAGGATTTCCACCTGATGGCTGATGTCGAGAAATGTGGTGGGCTCATCGAGCAGCAATATATCGGTCTGCTGGGCGAGTGCCATGGCAATCCAAACGCGCTGGCGCTGCCCGCCTGAAAGCTCGTCCACCGGCCGCTCGGCAAGTTCCGCGGTCTGCGTGACGGTGAGGGCCGCTGCCACCGCTTCATCGTCTTCACGCGTCCAGCGCGCAAAGATTTTCTGATGCGGATTGCGCCCCCGGCTGACGAGATCGGCAACGGCGATGCCTTCAGGTGCTACGGGCGACTGCGGCAGCAGGCCCAAGGTCCGGGCAAGCTTGCGCGATGGCATTTTATGGATCGATTTTCCGTCGAGCAGCACATGGCCGTGACGTGGCGTCAAAAGCCGCGACATGGTGCGCAAAAGCGTGGATTTTCCGCAGGCATTGGCACCGACGATCACCGTGATCTTTCCCGTCGGCACATCGAGGTCGAGACCGTCGAGGATCAGGGTGTCGTCATAGCCCGACGAAAGTTCTTTTACGGACAAGGTGTGGGCGGTCATAGGGAGCCTCCGCTGCGGTTAACCCGCACGATGAGGAAAATCAGATAGGGAGCGCCGAGCGCGCCGGTAACGACACCGACCGGATAGCGGCTTGGCAGCAGGAACTGGCCGCAATAATCGCCGACCAGAACCAGCGTTGCGCCGACAAGTGCGGAGGGGATCAATAGCGAGCCGTTGTTTCGGACAACCCGCGCGGCAATCGGCCCCGACAGAAAGGCCACGAAGGCAATCGGCCCGGAAACGGCGGTGGCAAAGGCGATCATGCCGACCGCAGCGATGATGACGAGGATACGCGTACGCGCAACATTTGTGCCGAGTGCAGCCGCCGTGTCGTCGCCAAGCCGCAACGCCTCCAGATCGCGGGTACGGCTCAGCAATAATCCGCCGAAGACGACAAGTGCGAGAAGCAACGGCCATGCCTGATCGAGCCGCGCACCGTTGACGCTGCCGGTGAGCCAACGCATCGCCTCTTGCAGGTTCCATGCGGGTGCATTTGAGAGAATATAGGCGATGAAGCTTTCGAGCATTGCCGAAACACCAATGCCGACGAGGATGAGCCGCGTACCGGCAACGCCATTGCGAAACGAAAGTCCGTAGACGAGAAGGGCGACGCCAAGCCCGGCAATGACGGCCACAATGGAAACCATCGGGCCGCTCATCGACAAGACGACGATGGCAAAGACTGCGGCAGCGCTTGCGCCCGAACTGATGCCGATAATGTCGGGACTGGCCAGCGGATTGCGCAGCATGATCTGGAAGGCGACGCCGCCAAGCCCGAAGCTCAAGCCAGCGAGAATTGCAAGGAGGGCACGCGGCAGCCGCAATTGCCCGACGGTAAAACTTGCGCCCGGCACCGGCTCGCCTAAGAGCACGCGCAGCACATCTTGCGGCGGCGTGAAGGATTGGCCGAGCATCAGTGTCAGTGCGAAGAATACAACAAGCAGGATCGTAAGAAACGTGATGACCAGATGGCGTCTGCGGGCACGAAGCCGCCGTGTGCGCGCAATGGTCTCTGCGGTGATCGTCATAGGTCGCGCACCCTTTGCCGCCGGACGATCCAGATGAAGAACGGTGCGCCGACAAAGGCGGTGACGATGCCGACATCAAGTTCGGCGGGCCGCGCAATGATGCGCCCGACAATATCAGCACTGACCAGCAGGCAGGCACCGGCAAGGGCGGAGAAGGGCAGGAGCCAGCGATGGTCGACACCGATCAGCAGACGGCAGAGATGCGGAACGATCAGCCCCACAAAGCCGATAGGCCCGCAAATGGCCGTGGTCGCGCCGCAAAGCAGGATTGCTCCGAAAGAGGCGATGGCGCGCGCCGTTGCCACGTGCTCGCCAAGTCCTGCGGCCAGTTCGTCGCCGAGTGCGAGAGAATTGAGTTTTCGTGCTGAAAACAGGCTGATGAGAAAGCCTGCGGCAAGGAAGGGCAGCACATAATCGATACGCTCGAAAGTGGCGCCGCCGACGCCGCCGATCTGCCACGAGCGGATACCGCCAGCAATGTCGTTGCGCGGCAAAACGACGGCAATGACCATGGAAGAAAAGGCGACGGAGGTGGCAGCACCCGCAAGCGCCAGCTTGAGCGGCGTCGCCCCACCGCGGCCAAGTGAGCCGATAGTATAGACGAAGACCGCTGCCAGCCCCGCGCCGAGGATCGCCGTCCAGATATAGGCCTGCGAGGAGGCTATGCCGAACCATGCGACACCAAGCACCACCGCCAGCGAAGCGCCCATATTGACGCCGAGAATGCCGGGATCGGCAAGCGGATTGCGGGTGACACCCTGCATGACGGCTCCGGCGAGCCCCAATGCGCTGCCTGCAAGGACTGCAAGAAGCGTGCGCGGGATACGCATTGCGACTGCCGCCTGCCCGATGGAATCGACATGACCGTCAAGGGCTGCAAGAATATCCGTCCAGCTTACATTGCGGGTTCCGAGCGAAACCGAAAGGAAGCACAAGAGGAGAAGGCAGACCACCACCACGGCCAGCCAGAGAGGCTGCGACCGGCGACCGATGCGCTGCATGGGCGTGGCGGAACGGGTGGAAACGGTCATTTTGAATGATCAGCAGTGCGGTCGGATGATTTGGCCGATTTTTCGGCGGCATCGGCAAGAAGCGCTACGTAGTCCTTCAAGACCCATGAGATGGAAAGCGGGGTCGGGTTCGATGCCGTGCCGAGCGGATTACGGCCCAGCATGACGATGGCATTATTGGCGACGACCGGCATTTTTGTGAGCAGCGGATTGGCCTTGAGTGCTGCAAAGAGTTCCGGCCCGCCATAGGTCACGACAATATCGACATCATCGAAGGCGTCGACATATTCAGCGCTGATCGAACCGGAAAACTGACCTGGCTTCGATGCCTCAATCACGCTTTTGGGCGATTTCAGGCCGAGGTCGTTGAAGAATTTCACTCGGGTGTCGTGCGTGGTGTAGAAATTCACGGTGCTGAGATCGGTCGGGTCAAGATGGGTCACGAACATCGCCGACTTGCCCTTGAGGTGCGGATAATTGGCAATGGTGCCAGCGATTTCCGCTTCGATCTTTTTAATCAGCGTATCACCCTCAGTGGCCATGCCCATGCCCGCACTGTTGAGGCGGATCATGTCGCGCCAGTCGGTCGACCATGCCGATTGCGGGTAGGCGACGACCGGTGCAATCTGGCTCAGCGTATCATAGTCGGCCTGGCTCAGTCCTGAATAGGAGGCAAGGATCACATCGGGCTTTGTTTCAGCCACGGCTTCGAAATCGATGCCATCACCTTCATCGAACAGAACCGGCTTTTCAGCACCCAGCTCTTTCAGTTTTTCGGCGACCCATGGCAACAAGCCGTCGCCATCATCATCGCCGAAATTCGCAGCTGCAAAACCGACCGGAACAACACCGAGTGCCAGCGGAACCTCATGGTTCGCCCATGCAACGGTGGCAATGCGCTTTGGTTTTTCACCAATGGTGGTGGTGCCGAACGCGTGTTTTATAACAATTGGATAGGATGCTTTTTCGTCAGCCGATGCCTGATTGGACGCCATCATGGAGGCAAACACGGCAACGAATAAAAAGACGGGTGTCGATAACAAACGCGAGAACCGGAGCATGGGGTAACTCTCCCTGCTGATAAAAGTTGGCTCTCAGTCTCAGGTTAAAGAAACGCCGTCAAGGGTGATGCCGGAACCTTGATGGGCACTGAATGAAATATCCGTGACTTTTTACAAAAAAGCAGATTTTTACAATACTGGATAGCTATTATCAAGTTAATGCGATCATGGCTATTTCGAGGCAGGCTCTGCCACGGAATTTGGGCAACCGCATTCATTCAGCTTCCGGAACATCACCATGCATATTGAAAACACCTTTGATCAAACCAGAGCGGCGCGTCTTCGTTATCGTCATGCGATGCTTCTGGGATGTACGGCGCTGGCGTTGCTGCCGGGGATTGCGCTGGCACAGGACGCGGGTGATGGAATAGCGCTTCAGACCATTACGGTGGACGGAAGCGGTGGCGTTGACGATGATTCCAAATCGATTGTTGCGACGAAGACGACGGTTGCCGGTAAAATGCCTGCGGAAATCATCGATACGCCCGCTTCTGTTTCGGTGATCACCGCCAAGGAAATTCAGGAGCGCAACGCCCAGAGCATGGAGCAGGTGCTGCAATATACGGCTGGCATCAACACGGATTACTACGGTTCAGACGAGCGCTTCGATTATTTCAAGATTCGCGGCTTCGATGCCTTTACCTATCGTGATGGGCTGGTGATCGGTCGGCCTTTCGGCGGTGTGCGCGAAGATCCTTTCGCCTATGAGCGCATCGAAGTGTTGAAGGGATCGAATTCCGCAGGCTTTGGCGTTTCGCAGCCGGGTGGCGCGGTAAATTATGTCACAAAGCGGCCGAAAAGCGAACGTTTCGGTGAAGCCTATATCACCGGCGGTTCCTTTGAGCACAAGGAAATCGGGTTGGATTTCGGTGATAATATCACCAAGGATGACGAGCTTTCCTATCGCTTTACTGGTAAATTCCAGGATTCCGATGCCGAATATGATTATTCGCGCAACGACGAAAAATTCTTCATGGGCGGCCTGACCTGGCGTCCCGACGCCGCCACCAGCCTGACCTTGGTCTATGACCATCTCTACCGCAACGGTACGCCCGGTAGTGGCGGGCAGCCCATCGGTACGGATTTCAGCCGAAGCCGCTTCTTCGGCGAGCCCGATTTCAATTATCGCGGCACGAAGCGCAATTCGCTCAGCGCCATGTTCGATCATGATTTCGGCAATGGCTTAAGCTTCAGCACCAATGCGCGCTACAGCAAGACAAACAGTACATTCGGCTATGCCTATGTGGATGGCATTGATCCATCTGGCCCGACCCTTGCCAAACGTTCTTTCTTCGGCAACGAAAACACGACCGAACAATTCATCATCGACTCGCATTTTCTCTATGAAGCGAGCTTCGACAATATCGAAAGCCGTACGCTGGTCGGGATCGATTATAATAATTTCCAGGAAAAGAACGCTACGTCATGGGGAGCGGCGCCCAGCATCGACTGGGAAAATCCATTTTATTCAGGCGGCCCTGCCTCAACGGCTCCTTACACCAGCACGCAAGACAAGCAGAAAACGACAGGCCTCTACCTTCAGCAGGATACGACCTTCTATGACAAGGTCATTGTCTCTATCGGCTTGCGCAATGACTGGCTGGACCTCACCGAGAAGAACAGGTTGACGGATGTCACCGAAACCGGCGACCACAGCGAGTTCACAAAGCGTTTTGGCCTGACCTACAAGGTCACCGATGAGGTGGCGCCTTACGTGAGTTACGCCGAATCGGTTGCTCCGGCTGGCGTTGGTGTCGATCCGACGACCGGCAAGCAATACGAAATCGGTATCAAGTATCAGCCCAATGCGTTTCCCGCGCTCTTTACCGCTTCCATTTATGACCTGACGATGGAAAACTTTACGGTTTATGACGGTGTTACCTATCTTCCTGCGAGTGTCGACAAAGTTCGGCATCGCGGTGTCGACCTCGAAGCGAAGGCGGAAGTGACGAAGGATATCAATATCATTGCCGCTTATAGCTATATCGATTCCAAGATCGAGGAACCCGGTGGCATCTATGACGGTAACCGTCTGTCGATGGTGCCCAAGCATATGGCATCGATCTGGGGTACCTATACCTGGGAGGGAAGTGGCGCTCGCGGCGATATGACCTTTGGTCTGGGTGCGCGCTATGTCAGTTCCTATTACCTCGGCAATGGCAATAATCCTGAGCCGAAGATCGGCAAGGGTGAGGAGAGCGTCGTTTTCGATGCGGCCTACACCTACAATATCAAGGAAAACACCGCACTTCAGGTCAATGTGAGCAATCTGTTCAACGAGAAGCATGTGGCCAATGGCGGCGCGGGCGGATTGTTCTATAATCCGGGCCGTGAGATCACGGCAACGCTTCGCCAGACCTGGTAAAGCGAGACCTGTAAAGTCATATCGGGTAAAGAAAAAGAACCCCGTTCGATGTTTCGGACGGGGTTCTTTTTAGCGGAAATGCTGCGAGCGTCGCCATGCGGCGGGTGTCTCGCCGATGATCTGGCGAAACGTCTTGGTGAGGTGCGCCTGATCGGTAAAACCCAGATGCGCTGCAATTTCGGCGACGGTTATATCGCTGCTGGCAAGCAGATCCTGCACCAGTTCGATGCGTTTTGCCTGCTGCCATTGTACTGGTGTTTTCCCGGTCGTCTGCTTGAAGACGTTGGAAAACCAGCTTTCCGAAAGGCCGACGGTTGCAGCCATTTCCGAAACGCTCAGGCGGCTGTTGCCGCAATTGTTGAAGCGGGCGGTGATCTTGTTGATTTGCGCCTGTGTCAGCCGTCCATAACCCTGCTTGCTTTCATCGTCGGAAATATCGAGCAGGCTCGCCAGAATGCTGCCAATCAGGCTTTCGGTGAAAAGCGCGTGCTGGGCCGGGTTTGCGGTTTCGTCTGCCAAAAGGCGCGCAAGCGTTTCGACTGCGCCAATGTCCTGAATTTCAACCGGGCTGCGCAAAGCCGTCATTGCCGCTGACGTGCCGAGCGAAGGTGTGAGGAATTTCAGCAACCGGTCCTTGTGAAAATGCAGATTGAGGTGCGAAAAGCGATGTCCGACCGTTGTTTTCGTCCACATAGGTACGCCTGCCGGCATATAGATCGCACGCATCATCGGACGATAGCGCTGCGGCGTTACGCCATCGCTGTTGGAAATTCGGATATTGCCTGATACGTCGCTGAAGAAAATCATGATCCGGGGATCATCTGAGACGAAATAGCCATATGCGCCTGAATGACTTTCAGCTTCCCATACCACGCTTACAAGGCCGTCGAGCACACGCCATTTGACCGGAGCGACCACCCGGATGCCTTCTGCGTGCCAGGTCATGCTATGCCAGAAGCTCAAAGTCGGTACTGTCCCCAAATGGTTGAAAAAACATCAGTCTGTGTCAACCGGTCACCATAAAATGCTTGCCGGACCGGCTTTATAATATGAGCATAAATATCATATTTATTTTTCATGGCAAGCCGAGAGCGGTTTGCCATGGGTTTCGACGGTGTGGATCAGGGCTTCACGTTTTCCTCGACAAGCACCGGTGCTGGCTCTGATGTGGCGACGGCGGGCGGGTTGTCGATACCACGCTGGCGTTCACGGATAAAGGTGAACAGCCCCGAAATGACGATGAGAACGATACCGATCAGCATCGGCAGATCGATGTGGTTGTGAAAGATGAAATAGCCGAACAGAACGGCCCATATCATCTGGCTATATTGCGGGGAGGCGATGGCGCTGGCGGGCGCGCGCTGTGCGGCCAGCATGAGCAGAACATTGGCAAGTGCTGCGAGAAGTCCATAGCCTGCCAGATACACCCATTGCATCGTATTGGGCGCTTCATAAGACGGCAGCATCAAGGCGCCGCAGATGACGATTGGTCCGACAAGCCCGCTTGTGTAAAGCGAGATGCGTTTTTCGTGTTCGCCCATCAGGCGGAAGATGATGATGCTGATAGCCCCACTCATGCCACCGGCAAGTGCGCCCAGATGCCCGATCGACAATTCGCGAAAACCGGGGCGCAAAACCACCATGACGCCTGCAAAGCCGATGGCCACTGCAAGCCAGCGCCGCCATCCGACCTGCTCGTTCAGAAAAACCACCGACAAAATGGTCACGAAGGCTGGCAGCAGAAAGATCAGAGCAAAGGCTTCGGCCATGGAAAGATGCGTGAAGGCGGTAACGCTGCCGATAACGCCCATCGCTGCCGTTACTGTGCGCAGGAGCCACATCTTGCGGTTTGTGGTACGCAACATGTCAAGCCATTCGTCATTTGCCTTCTTGGTGAAGGGAACCACAAGCAGCCCCAGAACAGCGCCGAAAAAAGCGGTTTCATAAGGTGAAAGCGTGCCATCGAGAAACTTGACGCAAGCATCGCTGATCGCAAAGGCCGCATAGGAGACGAAGGCGAGGAAAATACCGTAGAGCATGACAATTGCCGCGAATGCAAAAAATGGGAGAAGAGAAATTCAAGCGCTATAGCTTCAGCTTGCGCCTATGGTCCGTCCAATAGTGGATTACCAAAGCATTGGCAAAAGAGATTTTTGCGAAAAGAGGGTCAGAAGACCTCGCAATTGCGCTTTTTTTAAGTTTGCAGCCCCCGCGAAAATGCATGCCTCATTTGCAATCATATCCGTGGTGAAAATTTAGCCAAAAGCTTATTTGTTAATCACCCCAACGAGGAGAGAGCAAATGAACATTCGTCAGAAATTCAACCAGTATGTATCCCGTCGCCGCGCAGTGCGTGAACTCGGTGCCATGGACGACCATCTTCTTGCCGATATCGGCGTTTCGCGGTCGCAGATTCAGAGCGCAGTTTTCGGTCGCTGAATGCGGATGGTGCGTCTCAAAAAAGATCGCCCATTAATCGCAACGGAAATGAAGTAAAAGCGTCGGTTTTCCACCGGCGCTTTTGTTTTTTTGAGCATTTTTTATCCCTTCTCAATTCAAGCCGCTTCGGAACGTGTTAATAAGCAGGCATTCTCATGGCGCAATTGTGTTTTTTCTGTCATGAGGTGTATGGAAAGAAACCTGCTGAAAACGCGGGAAACCGTAACATTCTGGCAATCCCTGAGGGCTGCTTCTGTTTCATGCGTGGCGAGGACGTCGCAAGACGGGTTTTTGCCTTGTAAAGCAGAAATCCGGTGACAGGCGGCGTTGCCTTGGAGGCAAGATGCTTGAGAAGCTGTTCAAACTGAAGGAACACGGGACAACGGTTAGAACGGAAGTGATCGCCGGTGTGACGACCTTCCTGACCATGTCCTATATTATTTTCGTCAATCCCGACATTCTGTCGACGACAGGCATGGATAGGAACGCCGTTTTTGTGGCGACCTGTCTTGCCGCAGCACTTGGCTCCATCATCATGGCCTTAGTCGCCAACTGGCCGATCGGCATGGCACCGGGCATGGGGCTTAATGCTTTCTTCGCCTTCACGGTTGCCGGTGCCATGGGTTTCACCTGGCAGCAGGCTTTGGGTGCCGTCTTCATTTCGGGCATCATCTTCCTGATTTTGACCGTGACGGGCGCTCGCCGCTGGCTGGTGGAAGGTATTCCCCATTCTCTCAGAAGCGCCATTGCCGTCGGCATCGGTATGTTTCTGGCACTGATCGGGTTGAAAAGTGCGGGCATCGTGGTTGGCAATGAGGCAACGCTGGTGGCGCTTGGCGATCTGACAAAGCCTGCGCCGCTGCTTGCGATCTTTGGCTTCTTCCTCATCGCCGTACTCGATGCGCTAAAAGTGCGTGGTGCGATTCTGATCGGTATTCTGGCCGTGACGGTCGTGTCGATCGCGCTTGGCATCAGCCAGTTCAGTGGCGTCTTTTCGGCACCGCCGAGCCTCGCCCCGACCTTTCTGCAACTCGACATCATGGGCGCGCTTCATACCGGCATCCTGCATGTGATCCTCGTCTTCGTGCTGGTCGAAGTTTTTGATGCCACCGGCACGCTGATCGGTGTTGCCAAACGCGCCGGTCTCATCGCGCCCGAAAAGCCGAACCGTCTGGGCCGTGCGCTTTTTGCCGACAGCACGGCCATTCTCGGCGGTTCGCTGCTCGGCACGTCTTCGACCACTGCCTATGTCGAAAGTGCAGCCGGTGTGCAGGCGGGTGGACGTACCGGCCTGACGGCGCTGGTGGTCGCGGTCTTGTTCGTGGCCGCACTCTTCATCTCGCCGCTCGCCGGTTCGGTTCCCGCTTACGCAACGGCGCCGGCACTGATCTATGTCGCCTGCCTGATGATGCGCGAATTGACCGAAATCGAATGGAATGAAGTCACGGAAGCCACGCCTGCCGCATTGACCGCATTGGCGATCCCCTTCACCTATTCCATCGCCAATGGTCTTGCCTTCGGCTTTATCAGCTATGTGATCATGAAGACGTTTACCGGCAAGATCCGTGATGTTCATCCGGCGACCTGGCTGGTGGCAGCGCTTTTCGTCATCCGTTTTGCCTTCTTTGCTGAATAAAGCCTGTCATGCAAAAAGAAATGCCGGGCATTCGTGTCCGGCATTTTTTTGAATTAATCCGGGAGGGAATTGATGCTGCGAATGATCGTTATGGGTGTTTCCGGTTCGGGGAAATCCACCGTCGGCGAAAAGATCGCGGCTGCGCTGCATCTGCCTTTTCTGGAAGGTGACAGCCTGCACCCGAAAGCCAATGTCGAAAAAATGTCGGCGGGCGTCCCGCTGGAGGATGCTGATCGCTGGCCATGGCTGGATGAAGTCGGCGCACGCCTTGCGGATGCGCCCAAGGGTATTGTCGTGTCGTGTTCGGCTCTGAAAAAGAGCTATCGCGACCGCCTGCGTGAGGCTGCTGCAGCCCCCGTTTTTTTCATTTTCCTTGATGGCAGTTTTGACGTGCTGCACGCGCATATGGGCCATCGCAGCGGGCATTTCATGCCGGTTACAATGCTGCAAAGCCAGATTTCGACATTGGAAAGTCCTGTTGGCGAGCCGCTGGTTTTTCGGGCGGATGTAGCCGACTCGGTCGAGAAAATCGTTTCTGAAAGCCTCGACTGGATACGCTCACAAGAGCGTTGATAGAATCTAGAGCAGTTCAGTTAAACGGAAACGCCTGAACCGCGTATTTGTTTTATCGCATTATCCTGCGCATCGAAGCAAGAACAGGAATCAGTCCAGTGGACTGATTCCCCTGCGTAGACGCTTCGCACTTTTGGCTTAAAATACTCTATCTGAGCGGCCAGAAGAACATGAGGCTTGGCACCGTCACCAGCGCGATGATGATCGACAATGGCAGGCCAAGCCGCGGATAATCGCTAAAACGATACCCGCCCGGTCCCATCACCAGCGTATTGCACTGGTGCCCGATGGGGGTCAAGAAATCGCAGCCCGCACCAATGGCAACCGCCATCAAAAATGCCTCGGGCCGGAAGCCGAGTCCTGCGGCAAAACTGGTCGCTATGGGCGCCATGACGAGAACGGTGGCGGCGTTGTTGAGAAAGGGCGTCACGATCATCGCGGCCACCAGAATGAGCGCAAGCGCACCCGCCGGCGGCAATTGCTGGCCGATCGCGCCAAGCGCTTCGGCGATCAGTTCCGTGCCACCCGTCGTTCGCAGCGCATCCGATACGGGGATCAATGCGGCGAGCATGATCAAAATGGGGCCATCGATCTCGTCATAGACTTCATTGAGCGGGATGACCTTGAACAAAAGCATGGCAACGGCGGCGGCAAAGAAGGCGACCGCTACGGGCACCAGTGAAAGCGCGGTCGCGACGATGGCCGCAATGAGTATGGCAAGCGGTATCAGGCCACGGCGCACGCTGCCCAGCATCAGCTTGCGCCGTGCCAGCGGCAGAAGCTCGAATTCCGGGAGGAATGTCGAAAGACTGGCCTGGCGTCCTTGCAACACAACCACATCACCAAAACGCAGGCGGACTTCGCTCAAACGGTCGGTGATGCGTTCATCCGGGCGGCTGACGGCCAGAAGATTGACGTCATGGCGGGCATAGAGATCAAGGCGCTGTGCGGTGAGATCAACCAGACGCGAGTTCTTGCCGATAATCGCTTCCACGACTTCTATATCGGTCGAGCCGCTGGTCTCATTGGGGTTGCGGTTTTCCGAAAGCGTCAGCTTGCCGGAACTCACCACCGTGTCGAGCGCTTTTGGATCGCCCTCCAGCATCACCACGTCGCCTTCCGCAAGCAGCGTATCGGGCAGCGGCGTAATGCGCCCCTTCTTGCGAATGATCGAGGTGACCATGGCTTCGCCTTCGGCGGGACGGATGAGGTCGCTCACCTGCTTGCCGATCATCGTTGAATTTTTGGTGATCCGCGCCTCTGACGCGTAATTCTTGATCTTTATGGCCTCATCGAGCGACAGGTTTTCGCGCTCGCGCTGCGGCACCAGCCAGTAAAACACCACCAGATAGACCAGTCCGACAACGGCAAGGATCGCGCCGACCGGCGTGAAGTCGAACATGGTAAAAGGCTCACCGACCATCTCACCACGGATGCGCGAGACGACAATATTGGGCGATGTGCCGACCTGGGTCATCAAGCCGCCGAGCAGGGCACCAAAAGCCATCGGCATCAAAAAGATTGACGGCGAGACGTTGGAGCGGCGAGCAAACTGGAAGGCGACCGGCAACATGATCGCCAGAGCGCCGACATTTTTGACGAAGGCCGAAAGGATGGTGACCACGGCGACCAGAACCGCCAATTGCAGGCGAACGCTGTTCATTTCCGGCAGGAACCGTTGCACCGCCGCCTGCATCAAGCCGGAGCGCGCAACGCCCGCGCTGACCACAAGGGCGCTGCCGACGATGATGACGATATCGTCGCTGAAACCGGTGAAGGCATGGTCGAAGGGCACCACGCCCACACCGATGGCCAGCAAAAGCGCACAAAGCGCTACGACGTCGTAACGAAACTTCCCCCAGATAAATGCCCCCATCATGAGTGCAATGACGAGAAAGGACAGTATCTGCTGATGGGTCATCGAATGCGCATTCCCGCCAAAGAGAAAAATATTCTATCTTTGTGTAGCTTATTAGAAAGCGGACAGGAATTGTTTATTCTTACATTCGATCAAGAGGGATCATTGTCCCCAGCTTCGCTCCAGAACATTGATCCAGTTGCCATGCGCCAGCTTGACGAGCGATGCATCGTCGTAGCCATGGTTGCGGAAGGTTTCGATCACACGCTGTAGATCAGCGGCACTTTCAAGGGCTGCCGGAACCGTGGTGCCGTCAAAATCCGAGCCGAGCGCCAGATGATCGATGCCGATGCGCTCGACGATGTAATCGGCGTGGCGCACCAGTTCATCCAGCACGGTGTTGGGGTCACGCTTGCCGTCTTCACGCAGGAAGCCGACACCGAAATTGAGCCCGACCAGTCCGCCGGTGTCGCGGATTGCATCCAGTTGCCGGTCGGTCAGGTTGCGGCTTTGCTGGCAAAGTGCATGCGCATTGGAATGCGAGGCCACAAGCGGCGCATCCGATAGAGCTGCAATATCCCAGAATCCCTTTTCGTTCATGTGCGAAAGATCAATCATGATCTTCAATTCGTTGCAGGCGCGGATCAGCGCTTTGCCGTGATCGGTAAGGCCGGGACCGATGTCAGGGGAAGCGGGAAAGCGGAAGGGGATGCCATGCGCGAAAATATTCGGGCGGCTCCAGACCGGTCCGAGACTGCGCAATCCCGCCGCATGCAGCACATAAAGCAGGTCGAGATCGCTGCCAAATGCTTCCACGCCTTCGATATGAAAGACGGAAGCAAAAATATCCTTGTCGAAGCAATCCCGAATGTCCGCAGCTGTACGGCAGATGCGAAAACTTTCCTGTGACCCCAGCTCAATCTTTCTCAAGATTGCCGCCATGGCGAGCGTTGTTTTGAGGGCATCGGCCTCAGATGGCGTCGGCAGATTGCCGTCGCTGTCGAGCGTGTGAGAGGGCGAGGGCACATAGACTGCGCACAAGCCCCCCTGAAGGCCGCCAGCGCGGGCGCGGGGCAGATCAATATGGCCAATATCCTCGCCTTCCAGAAAGCGTTTCACAGGATCAGCACGGTTCGCGGACCACAGACGCAGCAAGACGTCATTGTGGCCGTCAAATACCGCAACTTTTTGCTGTGTCGTCATTGTTAGCCTTCCTTACTGCATGATTTCTTACAAGGGTAGTGAACCCGCAGGCAGAAAATTGCAAATCCGTTTTTGAAAGAGGTAACGGTCGGGCCGTGTGCCTTCGCTTCCTTTTGCCCGGTGTGATAGTTTGCGCAAAATTGATTCAAGAATACTGGAGTAACCAATGCTGGAACGGATGATCGATCAGGGTGCGGGCCGCGAAGCGGCCGATATCGTGCTGAAGAACGGCCGCTTCTTCGATCTTGTGACCGGCGACCTGGTTGAAAGCGATATTGCGATCTGTGGCGATCGCATCGTTGGCACATTTGGAACCTATCAGGGAAAACAGGAGATCGATATTTCCGGGCGCATTGCCGTTCCGGGGTTTATCGACACGCATCTGCATATCGAATCCTCGCATATCACCCCGCATGAATTTGACCGTTGCGTTCTGCCGCAGGGCGTGACGACCGTCATCTGCGATCCGCACGAAATCGCCAATGTGCTGGGTGCGGAAGGCATAAAATTCTTTCTCGACAGCGCCCTTGAAACCATCATGGATATCCGCGTGCAGCTCTCAAGCTGCGTGCCAGCCACCCATATGGAAACGGCAGGCGCAGAGCTTCTGATCGGCGATCTTCTGCCTTTCGCGGATCATCCGAAGGTCATTGGTCTTGCTGAATTCATGAATTTTCCGGGCGTTCTGGCAAAAGACCCCGAATGCATGGCGAAGCTCAAGGCCTTTCAGGGTCGCCATATCGACGGCCATGCGCCGCTTTTGCGTGGGCAGGACCTCAACGGCTATATCGCAGCGGGTATCCGCACCGAGCATGAGGCAACGAGTGCCGAGGAAGCACTGGAAAAAATGCGCAAGGGCATGCATGTGCTTGTGCGCGAAGGCTCGGTCTCCAAGGACCTGAAAGCCTTGATGCCGATCATCACCGAGCGTCATGCGCAGTTTCTGGCCCTTTGCACCGATGACCGCAATCCGCTCGACATCGCCGATCAGGGCCATCTCGATTATCTGATCCGCACGGCAATCGCCGGTGGTGTTGCACCACTTGCCATCTACCGCGCGGCCAGTGTTTCGGCAGCGCGCGCTTTCGGACTGTTCGACCGCGGATTGATCGCGCCGGGACAGCGCGCCGATATCGCCATCCTCGACACTCTTGAAGATTGTCATGCCGAGATGGTGCTTTCTGCCGGGCGCGTGGTTTGCGATGCTCTGTTTGCATCGCGCAAATCAGTCGCTCTCGTGGGCCGCACAAGTGTCAAGGCACCAAAGGTCAGTGCGGCGAATTTCCGCTCGCATTCCAACAGCGGCAAGACGCGCGCCATCGGTATCGTGCCGGGCAAGATCATTACCCGAAGCCTTGAATTTGAGCTGAAGGTCGGCCCGCATGGAACCGAGCCCGATTTCGAACGCGATGTGGTTAAGGTTGCGGTCGTCGAGCGCCATGGCAGGAACGGCAATATTGCCACCGGCTTCGTGCATGGATTTGGTCTGAAATCGGGAGCGATAGCCTCGACTGTCAGTCATGACAGTCATAATATCTGTGCTGTGGGTACGAGTGACGAGGATATGGCGGCGGCTGTGAACCGGCTCGGCGAGATCGAAGGCGGCTTTGTGGTGGTACGTTATGGCAAGGTACTGGCGGAACTGCCGCTGCCGGTGGCCGGACTGATGAGCACGCAAACCTTCGAGACGGTGCGCGAGGAATTGCGCAAGCTAAGACGCGCTGCTGAAGAACTGGGATCGGTACTTGAAGAACCATTCCTGCAACTGGCTTTTATCGCCTTGCCTGTTATCCCGCATCTCAAAATTACCGACCGGGGCCTTGTCGATGTCGATCGCTTCGAATTCGTCGGTAATTAGAGCGCGTTTCGCTTCGATAGGACTCATGCTCTACGTCATTCCAGCTTATTGAAGCGGCGCATAGGCCCAAAAATCGTAACCGATTTTTGGGCCTATGCTGTAGGGGCAATGGAAGCCATTTGCGGTGGAAAGCCCTTTCCAGAATCTTTTGCACAGATCGTAGTGCTTGCCAAAGCGATGCAACCTGTCTAATGCAGATATGTAACGGTATTACATAACCAATTATGGCAGGAGCTAAATCATGCAGAAAATCACCGCACCATGGACCGTGTCGTTGAGCATATGCGCGGCGTTGCTTATCGCAGGGCCGGGAATGGCGGAGACCAAGTCTGCCACTGAAAAAGAACATGCGCACGCGCATGACCACGCACATGGTCATTCCCACGGTGAGGACAAGGAAATCTACAACGGCTATTTCAAGGACAGTCAGGTTTCCGAGCGGCCCCTTTCCGATTGGGCTGGGAAATGGCAGTCGGTCTACCCCTATCTGCAGGATGGAACACTGGACCCGGTATTCGCGCACAAGGCCGAGCATGGCGACAAGAGCGCCAAGCAGTATCGTGATTACTACGAAGTTGGCTATCGCAGCGATGTGAGCCGGATCGATATCGAAGGCGACACGATAGCGTTTCATAAGAACGACGGAACGGTGAGTGCGCGTTACGCCAGCGACGGATATGAAATCCTGACTTATGAAAAGGGCAATCGCGGCGTACGCTTTGTTTTCAAGAAGGTAGAGGGTGATAAGGCGGCACCTGGCTTCATACAGTTCAGCGATCATCGTATTGCGCCTGCAAAGGCAGACCACTACCACCTTTATCTCGGTGATGACCGGGCGGCTCTGCTCAAGGAAGTCACGAACTGGCCGACCTATTACGGCGCCTCCTTAAGCGGAAAAGACATTGCACATGAGATGATGCATCACTGATTTCCATCAAAACATAGTGCGATTATAGCGAGCCGGAATGTTCCGGCTCGTTTGCGTTTCCCTTGAATTTTGCCTTTTTCATTTCGCTTTATTCCCGACAGCACTTGTTATTGCCCTGATTGATATCTGATACATCACATCTTGACATATCAGTTTTGTGTGCGGATATTGCTTTGGTAAGCGAATAGAAATCAGGTGTGAATTGAACCAAACCGTCTCGTCCCTTTCACCCTTGTCACCCATCAAGGTGAAAAGCCTTCGGGATCATGTGCATGACGAATTGCGTGCGGCGATCATCTCAGGTCGGCTGAAAGCCGGTGACCGGCTGAATGAGCGACAACTGGCTGCCGATCTGGGCATCAGCACCAGTCCGCTGAAAGAGGCCTTGCGTCAGCTTGAGGGCGAGGGATTGGTGAGGGCGGAGGCGCGGCGCGGAACGTTCGTTTCGTTCAGTGCGCGTCAGGCGGAGGAGATGACACTGGCGCGCGCAGCACTTGAGAGCATCATTGCGCGACAGGCGGCAAAGCACGGGGGCGAAGAAGCGTTTTCGTCTCTTCGCGCGGTGATTGAAGACATGCGGGCTGAGGTCAAGTCCGGGGATGTAAACAGGCTGATCGAATTGAATGAAAAGTTTCATGACACCATTCATGAGGCGTCGGGCTGTGAATATCTGCGTCGATTGCAAAATGCACAGCGCATGTATGATCACGCCGCGCGTGTGACAGTTCTCTCGCGCGAGGATGTGCGGTTACAGTCTTTTGGTGAGCATGAGGCGATTATGCAGGCCATTACGCGCAGGAACGAGGACTTGGCGGAACGACTGATGCGTGAGCACATCATGAAGGCAGGGGAGACGCATATCGAACTGGTCTTTTGACCAGATTGGGACGGGGAGGAAATAATGAATTTGACAGATTACCGCCGGGGCTTGCGCGGTATTTCAGGCGTGCACGCAACTGCCTATGATGCGGATGGCGAAATTGATGCCGGTCTGACGGGTGAGATCGTGCGCAGGATTGCTGAAGCCGGTATTCATAATATCGTCACAGGTGGCAATACCGGTGAGTTCTATAGCCTTACAGACGCGGAAGTTGTGCGATTGCAGGCAATTGCCATCAAGGCTGTGGACGGCAAGGCGGCTGTGACGGCAGCCGCAGGACGCTCGGTGCGCGAAGCCATCAAGACGGCGCAGGCGGCAGCGCGCGAAGGCGCTGATGGCGTTATGGTTCATCATCCGCTCGATCCCTTTGCCGCCCCCCATGCGCAGGTCGATTATTTCATCGCGATTGCCGAAGCGATTGACCTTCCTGTCGTCGCCTATATTCGGTCCGATCTGGTGCCGCTTGACGAGATGGTGCGGCTTGCCACCCATCCAAAAATCGCGGGCGTGAAATTTGCCTCGCAGAACACGATGCTGTTTTTCGAATGCTGCCGCGCCACAAAGGGCAGTGATGCGACGTGGATATGCGGTCTTGCCGAAAGCTGGGCGCTTCCCTTCTATGCGCTTGGCGGGCGCGGCTTTACTTCGGGCCTCGTCAATGTCGCGCCCAAGCGCTCGCTTGCAGTGTGGAATGCGCTGGAA
Organism: Rhizobiaceae bacterium; assembly: GCA_032057925.1. Lineage (GTDB taxonomy): Bacteria > Pseudomonadota > Alphaproteobacteria > Rhizobiales > Rhizobiaceae > Brucella. Next base: position 114,453 of record DAMCEK010000004.1, on the reverse strand, counting down.
GCGGGCGATTATGACAAGGCGCGCGCAATCGTTGAAAGCATCGCTGATTTTGAAACCATGCGCACGCGATACCGCAACGGTGCCAATGTAACGGTGGTCAAGGAGGCATTGCAAATTCAGGGTCTGGCGGTGGGGTCGGTTCGGCTTCCGGGTCTGGTGCAACTTGACCGCCCGGATCGGGACAGGCTTGAGACAATTTTAGCCAGATGGGAGACGGACGGCATCGCATAATGACTGGCGCGCGGATTGGGAGAGAAGCGCGCGTTAAAAACAAAAATGGAGGAGAACATGAATAAGGGAATTTCACGCCGTAAATTCATGGCGGGGGCGAGCCTTCTAACCGGCGGCCTTGCAACGGGCATGAGCGCTGTTTTGCCAAAAACTGCTTGGGCACAGTCGGCAAAGCTGCCGTCGTCACCCGTCGCCCTCAACGTTATCGATGCGGCGGGCAATCTTGCCCTGACCCAACCAATTTTTGATAATTTTGCGAAAGAGCACAATAAGCTGGTTTCGCGCTTTACCTTCAACAAGGCGCCGGCCCCTGAACTTCCGGGCAAGATCAAGGCGCAGCAGCGCGCCAACCGCATCGATATCGATCTGGTGATCGTCGGCCCCGATGCGCTTTCCGCTGGTCTTGCCGACGATATCTGGACCGACATCATTGCCTTGCCGGAGAATGGCCTGCCGCAGTTGCAGGACGTCTATCTGGAACCCGCATGGCGCATGCAGGAAATGTCGCAGGGCAAGGGCGTGGTGGTATCCTATTATCCGTCCGGCCCCTTGCTTGAATATCATCCAGACAAGGTCAAGACACCGCCAAAAACCGCAGAAGAGCTTCTGGCGTGGACCAAGGAAAATCCAAACAAGTTCATCTATGCCCGCCCGGCCAATTCGGGCCCGGGGCGCACCTTCCTGATGGGCCTTCCTTATCTTTTGGGCGACAGCGACCCTAAGGATCCGGTCAAGGGTTGGGACAAGACATGGGCCTATCTCAAGGAACTGCACAAGAATATCGAATATTATCCTTCCGGTACCGGCGCGCTCATGAAGGAATTGGGCGAGGGCACACGCGACATGACCGTGACGACCACCGGCTGGGATATCAATCCGCGCGCGCTCGGCGTTGTGCCCAAAGAGATTGCGGTCAGTAAGCTCGATGGGTTCCACTGGGTTTGCGATTGTCATTATTTCGCAATTCCAAAGGGCGTTTCCGAAGACAAGATCGCCGTCTTGATGGAATTCATCAAATTCGCGCTCAAGCCGGATCAACAAGCCTATTCCTATGATGCCGGCTATTTTTATCCCGGTCCCGCGGTCAAGGACGTCACCATCGAGATGGCGCCCAAGGAAAGCCAGGACATTATCGCCGAGTTCGGGCGTGCGGAATATGAAAGCTGGATCGCAGATAATCTGATCGAGTTGCCGCTTGATCCCGCACCACTCGTCGCAGCGTTCCGGCGCTGGGATGAAGAGGTCGCGGCAGGCTGAGTGACAGCATCGGCCCAAAGCCGTTTCCGATTTTGGGCCGATGCGTGGACTGAAAAAGTTGGAGCGACCTTCATGCGTCCCTATGGCGCTCGGCGCTCCAAGCCACAAGCGGGACGGGATCAAGGCCCGCTTGTTCGGCCCTGTTCCACACGAGAAATGGTTTGCGTCAATGTCTTTTCAGGAACTCCGGCTCGATCGTATGAGCCGATCATTCGGCACTTTCAATGCGCTGAAGGAAATCAGCCTGACAATCCGCAAGGGCGAGTTCATCGCGCTTTTGGGTCCGTCTGGTTGTGGAAAATCCACCGCGCTCAATTGCATCGCCGGTCTTCTTGGCACCTCGGGCGGCGGTATCTATATCGACGAGCGGCGGGTTGACCAGTTGAAGCCTGAGGATCGCGGCTTTGGCATGGTATTTCAGAATTACGCGCTGTTTCCGCATATGAATGTTCTGCAAAATGTCGGCTTCGGCCTTAAGATGCGCGGGCAGACAAAAAGCGAGATCGAAAAGCGCGCCCGCGCCGCACTGGCTCTGGTTCGCTTGCAGGGGCAGGAGGACAAGCTGCCCGGTCAGCTTTCCGGCGGTCAGCAGCAGCGCGTGGCGATTGCGCGCGCCATCGTCATTGAGCCGCCGGTGGTTCTCATGGACGAGCCGCTATCCAATCTCGATGCAAAACTGCGCCTGGAAATGCGTGCTGAAATCCGCCGTATCCATAACCAGCTTGGTTCCACCACGATTTATGTGACGCATGATCAGGATGAAGCCCTGTCGCTCGCCGACCGTATCGTGGTTCTGCGTGACGGCGAAATCCGGCAGGTGGGGACACCGCATGCGCTTTACGAAACCCCACTCTATCGCGATGTGGCAGCCTTCATGGGCTTCCGCAATGCATTGCCCGGCAAGGTCGTGGCGGTCCATGACGGACAGGCGACCATTGCGGTTGACGGCAGTCAACTGACCGGACGCGCCGTCGATGCACTCCAGGCAGGCGATGACGCCGTGCTGATGGCGCGTGGCGACGACGTCGTGTCCGGTTCTGGGCAGCACAATAATTTGCAGGCAATCGTTTCAACCATCGAATATCGCGGACGCGAATATGTCGGCACCGCGCAAACCGGAACCGGAATGGAACTGGTCTTTCATGGCCCGCAACAGGTCGAGCCCGGCAGTGCGATTACGCTCGGCATCGACAGCCAAAGGGCGCTGGTTTTTGGCGCGGAGGGTGCGTGATGACGAACGCGCTTCCCCACGCAGATACGAAAATGGCGCTCAGGCCCGGATTGCGGCAACGGCTTGCCAATCGCGGTTTCGACGGCGTGACCCTTCTGATCCTGCCTGCGCTGCTTTTTGTCGTAGCTATTTTTATTTACCCGTTTCTTTATGGATTGGTTCTGTCGTTCAATCCGATCGACGGCGGCGGGGCGCTTGCCAATTATCGCAAGTTCTTCTCCGATCCCTATCTTTATAGAACCATTGCCGCGACGCTGTGGCTGGCGGTGCCCGTCACCATCATCAGCGTGCTGTTTGCGGTGCCTATTGCGCTGCGCGTGCGCCTCATGTCACGCCAGCGCCTGCTCACCACAATCCTTGTTCTGCCGGTAACACTTGGTACCGTGCTGATCGCCGAAGGTTTGCTCAACTATCTCGGGCCGCAGGGCTGGTTCAGCCGCACGCTGATTTCTCTGGGTGTGGTGGACAGTCCGTTGAAGTTGACCAACAATTACTGGGGCGTTTTCGCATCCCTGGTGATCACGGTGTTTCCGTTCACCTTTCTCCTCACGCTCTCCTATATAACCGGTATTGATCCCGCACTTGAGCGCGCCGCCGCCACCCATGGCGCCAATAGCTGGCAGCGCTTTCGCCATGTCATGTTGCCTTTGCTGGTGCCGGGGCTGGTGGTGGCCTCCTGCCTGACCTTCGTGCAGGCCTTTGCCGTGTTTCCCTCCGCCGTGCTTGTGGGGGCGCCGTCGGGGCCGACGCGCGTTATTTCCATTGCCGCAGCACAGGCCGCTTTTGAGCAATATGACGACTCCATGGCCTCATCCATCGCCATGATCATGGCCGCGGTGCAATTGCTTGTTGTCGGGGCGCTGCTTGGCATTCGCTCACTTTTTTATCGTGGCTCGACAGCGGGCGGAAAAGGATAAGGCATGATCCGCGATACTTCCGTTCTTTCCAGATTATGGATTGCCGCCGTCTGGCTTGTGACCGGCTTCTTCGTACTCAATGTCCTTGCGCTCATTACGGCGGTCGTGGTTTCGAGCTTCGGGACGCGCTGGCTGGGCACGTGGCTGCCCGATGCCTTCACGACGCGCTGGTATGGCGCGGCTTGGGCCGAGTTCCAGCTTGATCAGGTGTTGCTCGTCACGTTTCAGGTCGTCTTTGCGGTGGTAATCCTTTCGGGGCTTCTCGGCGTGACGGCGGCTTACGCGATGGCGCGGCGTGATTTCCCCGGCAAGCGGCTCGTCCTTCTCCTCTTCCTTCTGCCGCTTCTGGTGCCGCCGATCACCTTCGGCATTCCGCTTGCGACCGTGCTTTATAAATTCGGTGTCGGCGGCACGTTCTGGGGTGTAGTTCTTGCCAATCTCGTGCCGACCGTACCCTTTGTCATTTTAGTGATGATCCCCTTCATCGAACAGATCGATCCCAAGGTCGAGGCCGCCGCGCGGGTTTTTGGCGCGGGTACGTTCAAACTCATCATCCATGTCCTTTTACCCATGCTTATGCCGGGCGTTCTTGCGGCCATGCTTCTGGTTCTGGTGCGCACGGTTGCCATGTTCGAACTCACCTTCCTGACCGCAGGCCCGACATCTCAAACGCTGGTTGTCGCCCTTTATTATTCGGTCTTTGCAGCAGGTGTGCGATCGGTGCAGTCCATCGACGCCATGGCGGTCATCTACATGGTCACCTCGCTGGTGTGGCTTTTATTGGCGCTGCGCTTTGTCAATCCGACCCAGATCGTTGCGCGCAACCGTCAACCTTCAGCCCATTGAGCGCCTGACCTTCGGAGTAGTTCATGAAAATCACGGCCATCGAAACGCTGCAACTGCCGCACCTTAACAATATTCTCTGGGTGCAAATTCATACTGATGAAGGGATTATCGGGCTGGGCGAAACGTTTCGCGGTGCCAATGCCGTAGCCAGCTATATCCATAGCGATATCGCGCCGCAGCTTGTGGGGCAAAACCCGCTGGAAATCGATCGCATATCCAAGCTCCTGCTCGAACCCTATGTCGGGTTTCGCTCGTCAGGTGTGGAAATCCGTGCCGCCTCGGCTATCGACATCGCCTTGTGGGATATTTTCGGCAAGGCGAGCGGCTATCCGCTGCATCAATTGCTGGGCGGGCTGTCGCGACCATCAATCCGCACCTACAATACCTGCGCGGGCTACACGTATAACAAGAGCGGCGCGCGGCGTTATATCGGCGATGGCGATGAGGCGAAGGAGGGGCCGTACGAGGATCAACTGGCCTTTCATCGCGATGCCGGGGCCCTTGCGCAAAGCCTGCTTTCCGAGGGCGTCACGGCAATGAAAATCTGGCCGTTCGATCCCTTCGCGGTGGCGTCGGGCGGCAATTTCATTCACGCGCGTGATCTTGATCAGGCGCTGCTGCCATTCCGGCAGATCCGCGATACGGTTGGCGACAAAATCGAAATCATGGTCGAGTTTCATTCCATGTGGGACCTGACATCGGCGCTTGCCATTGCACGCGAGTTGAAAGCCTTCCGTCCATTCTGGGCCGAAGACCCGATCAAGATGATGAACCCGCAGGCGCTGGCACTCTATGCGCGCCAATCCGGCATTGCGGTTTGTGCCAGCGAAACCATGGCAACGCGGGCGCAGTTTCTCGATCTGTTGCGCGCCGATGCCGCCGATTATGTCATGCTCGACATTTCATGGTGCGGTGGTCTGTCCGAGGCAAAGAAGATCGCGACCATGGCTGAAGCGTTCCAGCGGCCCATTGCGCCGCATGACTGCACGGGTCCGGTGGTGTTTGCCGCCTCCATCCACCTGTCACTGAACGCGCCCAATGCGATCTATCAGGAATCGGTACGCGCCTATTATACGTCCTGGTATCGCGATCTCGTCACCGTCATGCCGCGTATCGAAAAGGGCGTGATCTATCCATTCGAAGGCGCAGGACTGGGGCTGGAACTATCCGACTTTGTTTTAAAACATCGTGATCTCGTGCGTCGCAAAACCAAGGCAGAATGATGGAACAGTTTCACTGTATAGCCGATCTGCGCGGGCAATTGATGGAAAGCCCGGTCTGGGACGACCGCCGTGGCGTCCTTTTCGCCTGCGATATTGACGGCGGCAAACTCTACGCGATCGATCTGGAGCGTGGGCCGGTGCGTGAATGGCACTTTGAGGCTCAGGTGCCATGCGTCGGGCTTGCGGAAAGCGGCAGGCTCGTGGTGGCCCTTGCTCGCGAAGTCATTGTTTTTGATCCTGAAACCGAAGCACGGCAGAGTCTCTGGAGCGGTTTTGAAGAGCCGCAGGCCTCTCGTCTCAATGACGGTAAAGTGGGGCCGGATGGCGCATTGTGGATCGGCAGCATGGATGGCCGTGCCAAGCGCGAACCGATTTCAAAGCTTTACAGGGTTACAGCGGATGGCCGTGCAGAAGTTAAGGCCGAAGGCTTTGCGATTTCCAATGGGCTTGCATGGACCGGGGACGGGGCCACGATGTTTCACACCGATTCCCTTGGTCCCTGGATTGATCGCTATGATTTCGATGTTGCAGCTGGGGGGGTAAGTGGACGCAGGCGCATAAGCGAGCCTAATGAGCAAACCGGACGCCCCGATGGTGGTGCCTGCGATATCGAAGACGCTTATTGGAGTGCGGGCGTTTCAGCCGGTGTCCTCAATCGTTTCGACCGGGATGGCAGGCTGTTGCATCGCTTTTCATGTCCTGTTCCCGCCCCGACTATGCCTTGCTTTTGCGGCCCTGATCTAAGCCTGCTCGCGTTGACGTCCCATCGTCTGATCGCGCAGGAAAAACTCGACGCTGCACCGCAGTCGGGAAGTATTTTTCTTGCAAAGGCCCCCGTTCGCGGGGTCAAAATCCAGCGGATGAAAGGAGTCTGATCCATGAAACATCTGCTTTTGACGGGAGCGTCCGGCAATCTGGGACGCATGCTGACCAAACGGCTGGCGCACAAAGGATACCGGCTGCGTCTGTCGGACATTGAGGCATTCCCGGATACGCTGCCTGAAGGCGCGGAATTCGTGCGCGCCGATCTCGCGGATGCCGCAGCCGTCGCTGATCTCGTGCGCGATACCGACGCTGTCTTGCATTTCGGCGGGATCAGCATCGAAAAGCCCTATGATGTCATCGCGACCTCCAATCTTCTTGGCGTGACGCATATTTTCGAGGCAGCGCGCGCGCAAAAGCAACGCATCATTTTTGCAAGCTCCAACCACACCATCGGTTTTTATGCACGCGATCAGGTGCTCGACGTTGAAAACGCCTATCGCCCGGACGGCTATTATGGCCTGTCGAAAGCTTATGGTGAGTTGCTCGGACGCATGATGTTCGACAAACATGGCATTGAAAGCGTGCATATGCGCATCGGATCGTGCCTGCCGGAACCCACCGAAGCGCGGCATCTGGCGACCTGGTTGTCGCATGACGATCTGGTGCGCCTTGTGAGTGCTGCGGTAGAGGCACCCGAAACGCAATTTGCTGTTGTATGGGGGATTTCAGCCAATGCGGAGCGTTGGTGGCAAAATGACGATGGGCCACGCATCGGTTATCAGCCGCAGGACGACGCTTCCCGCTTCGGCGATCTCCCTGAAAAAGGCGACACCCTTGCGCGCCGGTTTCAGGGCGGCACGTTCCCGGCAGAAGATTATTCGCGCGAATAGCATGTTTTTTCGACCGCATATGCGCCGGTCCATTTCAAAGAGGTGACTTTTATGACGGACTATGTCCTATCCGAACAGACGCGGGCGAAGCTGAAAAAGATTTCCACGGCCTCCGTGGCAACCGCGCTTTATAAGCGTGGTTTGCGCAATCAATATATTCAAGGTGTGCTCCCCATCGCGCCCAAGCCTGAAAACATGGTCGGACAGGCATTTACGCTGCGCTACATACCCGCGCGTGAAGATCGCAATCCGATTACGGTCTTCCGCAATCCCGAACATAAACAGCGCGTGGCAATCGAGACCTGCCCGCCGGGACATGTTCTGGTGATGGATGCGCGCAAGGATGCACGCGCCGCCACCGCAGGCTCCATTCTCGTCACACGGCTGGCTTTGCGTGGTGCGGCGGGGATCGTATCGGATGGTGGCTACCGCGACGTGAGCGGCATTGGCGAACTGGATATGCCTGCATATTGCGCCAAGGCGTCCGCACCCACCAATCTGACGCTGCATGAAGCCATAGACATCAATGTGCCGATCTCTTGCGGTGATGTGGCGGTCTTTCCCGGTGATGTGTTGCTGGGAGATGCCGATGGCGTGATGGTGATCCCGGCGCATCTTTGCGATGAGATTGCGGATGAATGTGCGGGGATGGAAAGTTTTGAGGCCTTCGTTCTGGAAGAGGTATTGGGTGGCGCTTCGATCGTCGGCCTTTATCCGTGCACCAAGGAGGAAAATGAGCGCAAATTTCAGGACTGGAAGCAGAAAAACAGCGTTTAGAGCGATAATCTTATCCAATCAGATCAGCGCTCTCATCATTTGAGTTTCTGCATCTTTTCTGAAAACCGTTTCACAGTTTTCGGGATGCGTTCGAATGGTCTTCTTTCTTTGAAAAACCTTAGATAGCTTCACCCAAAAGCCGATTGTAAAAAGGATGAGTAATGCACACGCCGGATTCAAAACGCTATGACGATGTTTCGTACCGTGCCTGCGGTAAGTCAGGATTGAAGCTGCCACCGGTTTCGCTGGGGCTATGGCAGAACTTTGGTGGTGCCGACGTCTTTGAAACGGGCCGCGCCGTCATCCGCCGCGCTTTTGATCGCGGTGTTACACATTTCGATCTGGCCAACAATTACGGCCCGCCCTACGGCTCGGCAGAAGAGAATTTCGGCAAGATATTGTCGGCGGATTTTGCGGGTTTCCGCGATGAAATGATTATATCGACCAAGGCCGGTTGGGATATGTGGCCTGGTCCATACGGGATCGGCGGCTCGCGCAAGCATATTCTGGCCTCTCTCGACCAGAGCCTCAAACGGATGCGGCTGGACTATGTCGATATCTTTTATTCGCACCGCCCGACCGAAGATGTGCCGCTTGAAGAAACCATTGGCGCACTCGTGCAGATCGTCCGTCAGGGTAAGGCTCTCTATGTGGGCATTTCATCCTATGGCCCGGAGCGGACGCGTGCGGCTTACGAACTGCTGCGCAACGAAGGGATTCCGCTTCTTATTCATCAGCCGTCCTATTCGATGGTCAACCGCTGGATCGAGGATGAGCTTCTGGATACGCTCGATGAACTGGGCGTGGGGTGCATCGCCTTTTCACCGCTGGCGCAGGGGCTTTTGACCGCAAAATATCTCGACGGCATTCCGGCGGATGCGCGCGCCGCGCGTAGCGGTTCTTTCAATGAAAGCCTCTTGAGCGACGATGTGATCGACAAGGTGCGCGGTTTGAATGCGATCGCAAAATCGCGCGGACAAACGCTCGCGCAAATGGCGATTGCCTGGACGCTTCGCCAGCCACATGTCACGTCTGCACTCATCGGAGCCAGAAACGTCGAGCAGCTTGATGATTCCCTTGATGCCGTGAAGAATCTGACCTTCTCGCAAACAGAGCTTGCCGAGATCGACCGTTTTGCCACCGAAAGCGGCATTGATCTGTGGCGCAGGCAGTCCAAGATCGTTTGATGCGGTGAAAGCTTTTTAAAGCGTGCCCAGCCGCCGATCCTGATCGGTGCTGGGTGTGACGCGTCTTTCGTCCAGACGGGCTGCTATGGCTGGTTTATGACCTGACCGGAGGCATTAAGACGAAATGCGCCAATGCCCAGCGTTTCATCGAAATCACGATTGCCATGCAAATCTTCAATCGGGTGGATTGTAAGTGCAACCTCATATTTCGCACGGCGCAATTTTTGCGGATGACAGAGGTCTTCGTTCAAAAAGCCGGAATATGCGCGGCATAAGCACAGTGGCTTGTCTTTACGCACGACAAGGGCGTTTTTCAAAGGCCCTGCATAGTGAGATGATTGGAGATAAGACGTAATCCCGAATGAGCGTTTTGTAACGAAAATGGCGGTGACATACGCACTCTTGAGGCCGGGACTATAGACGGAAATGCAGCCATCCGCATTTCCACTGACCATGAGTGGAGATCGGCACGGATGCGTATTGAGAGAGCACTCGTCGAACCGTTTCTGGTTTTGCGCCTGCACCGGCAGGGCTGTGATACTTAAGATTAAAACGATCAGAGCGCGTTTCAACATCAGCATTTCCTTGCTTGCACCTTACCTTCCTAAAGGAAAAGGCTGGGAAGTCCCAGCCTTTTAGCTTCAGTTCAGCCCGCGCTTTTCGATCATGGCCTCGGGCGAAGGCATCTTGCCACGAAACGCCTTGTAAAGGTCTTCGGGGTCACGCGTACCGCCAGCGGCATAGATATGCTGTTTCAGTCTGGCCGCGAGATTGGCGTTAAAGGCATCCCCCGTTTCCTCAAAAGCGGCAAAAGCATCGGCATCGAGCACTTCCGACCACATGTAGGAATAATAGCCCGCCGAATAGCCGTCACCCGAAAACACATGCGTGAAATGCGGCGTGCGGTGACGCATGATGATCGCTTGCGGCATGCTGAGCTTTTCAAGCGTCTGCGCCTCGAAAGCCAGCGGGTCGGTGATCTTTTCCTTGGCTGTGTGGAAAGCCATATCCACCAGCGCGGAGGCGGTAAACTCCACCGTATTGAACCCCGCATTAAAGGTGCTGGCCGCCAGCACCTTGTCGAGCAACGCTTTGGGCATGGCTTCATTGGTGCGGTAATGCACGGCATATTTTTCAAGCACTTGCGGCACCGTCAGCCAGTGCTCGTAAAGCTGTGAGGGCAGTTCCACAAAATCGCGCGAGACGGCGGTGCCGGAAACTGCAGGCCATGTTGCCTCCGACAAAAGCCCATGCAAGGCATGCCCGAATTCATGAAACAGCGTGCGCGCATCATCAAGCGACAGAAGGGCTGGCTCACTAGCCTTCGGCTTGGCAAAATTCATCACATTATAGATGATCGGCTTTTGCCCGCCATCAAGCTTGTGGCTTCGTTGCAAAGCGCTCATCCAAGCGCCGGAACGCTTTGACGTGCGCGCGAAATAATCGCCCAAAAACAGGCCACGCTCGCTGCCATCGCTGTTGAAAACCTGAAAAACCCGCACATCCGGGTGCCAGGCGGTGACGCCCTGCTTTTCTTCAAAACGGATGCCGAACAGGCGGCCTGCAACGTCAAAAGCCGCTTGAATGATCTTCTCAAGTTGCAGATAGGGCTTTAGTTCCGCTTCGTCGAATGAAAAGCGTTCAGCACGTAGTTTTTCGGCATAGAAGCGCCAGTCCCATGGCGCAACCTTGTGGTTGGCGCCTTCATCGGCAATCAGTCGCTCCAGTTCCGCTTCTTCCTGCGCCGCCTTGGCGCGGGCTTTGTCCCAGACAGGCTCCAGAAGCGCCATCACCGTTTCCGGCGTCTTGGCCATGGTGTCGTCGAGCTTGAAGGCTGCGAAATTGGCATAACCGAGCAGGCGCGCCTTGCGCTCGCGCAGTTCCACCATGTCACGCACGATGTCGCGATTATCGTTTTCACCACCGTTTTCGCCGCGTTTTGCCCAGGCGTCGAATGCCTTTTCACGCAAGGTGCGGTTTTGCGAAAAGGTTAGAAATGGCTCGACGATGGAGCGCGATAGCGTCACCGCCCAGCACTCAGGTTTGCCACGTTCTGCGGCGGCACTTTGCATGGCATTCTTGAGGAAATCGGGAAGCCCGGCAAGGTCTGATTCATCGGTTATGAACAGCGCAAAACCCGCCTCGTCTTTGAGCACGTTCTGCCCGAAACGGGCGCCCAGTCCGGCAAGCTTCTCGTTGATTTCAGCCAGTTCCGCCTTGCCTTTTTCATCGAGTTTCGCGCCAGAGCGGACAAAGCCTTTCCATGTCTTTTCCAGAACGCGATCCGTTTCGATGTCGATATCAAGCGCCGCGCGCTTCTCATAAAGCGCATCGATACGCGCAAAAAGAACAGGGTCCATCATGATACGTGAGTAATGGCGCGACATTTTCGGTGCGATTTCACGCTCCAGCGCCTGAATGGTCTCATTGGTATGCGCTCCAGCCCGCAGCCAAAAGATTGCCGATACGTGGTCGAGCGCCGTGCCTGAAAGCTGCAACGCCTTCAAAGTGTTGTCTATTGTCGCTTCTTCCGTATTGCCGGCAATGGCCTGAACCTCCGCTAGGTCCTCTTGCAGTGCCGCCTCGAAGGCAGGCGCAAAATCCGCGTCGCTGAAAGCACCGAAATTCGGAAAAGCCTGAGAGTGAGGCAGGCCGGATACTCCGCTCCATTCGGTGAGGGGCTGTTTGAGAGAGGGGTGGGCGGAATTGATAGGCATAGGGCGTACTCCGGGTCTGATTTCTCCAAAATCTACGGTTTTGAGCGCTAAGAGGCAAGCGCAGTCACTCATTCTTGATTTTAGAAAATGATAATGATAAGGCTAACTTAGTAATATAATAAGGTTACCTGATGTAATATAAGAATGATAGTCATATAAGATTATTATATGCTAACGATATATATGGTGGAATGATTGACATTTAGCTGTTAATAAGAATAGCTTACTAATTTGGGGAGCGTAAATGACGTCCATTCAGTATGATCCCGACACATTCGGTTTTCTTGTCACTGATATTGCACGTCTCTATCGGTCAGAAACGGACCGTCGCATTGTGGAGGCTGGTCTTGAGATGTCGCCGGCCGAAGCGCGTACCCTTGTGCATGCGGCGCGAAACGGCCCGGTGCGCCAATCCGCGCTCGCCGAGGTCATGGGTATAGAGGCCATGACGCTGAGTGGTCATCTTGATCGGTTGGAAGGGCAGGGCATGATCCGCCGCGTGGCGGACCCTGACGACCGTCGCGCCAAGCAGGTGCATCTGACAGAGGAGGGAGCGGACGTTCTGGAAACGATCCGCGGCATTACCACCCTTGTTCGCAATGATGTTTCCGACACGCTCGCGGCCAAGGAGTGGGACGCTATCAATGGCGTCCTCAAGAGCATACGCAACAATCTGCTTGTACGTGCGCGGAGCACTGAAAAACGCACCGATGCGGAGATGCGATCGCGACTGGAAAGCGATCACAAGGCGACACAGTCAGTACGCTTTCCCGCACCTGTGATGAGCGAATTGCGCGTCGGTATCGTGGGTGGCTTGCTTGCTGCCATCGGCTCGATGTCGATGGCGCTCTATACACCTGCCATGCCTGAAATCGTTCACGCTTTTGGCACGACTGAAGCGTTGGTCAAGCTGACGCTATCGATCTATTTTGCTGGTTTTTGCTTCGCACAACTTATCTGTGGCCCGCTCTCGGACGGGTTCGGCCGCAGGCCCATTACCATCGCCTTCATGGTTATCTATCTGGGTGCGAGCGTGCTGGCGCTGTTTTCGCCCGATATAAATGTTCTGCTGGCCGCACGCTTCCTGCAAGGGGTAGGGGCGGCGGTAGGGGTCACCGTTTCGCGCGCGATTGTGCGCGATCTCTTTACGCATGAATCGTCCGCGCGCGTCATGAACCTGATAGGCATCGTGATTGCTGTCGGCCCCGCCATTTCACCGACGCTCGGCGGCTTCACCATGGAATATTTCGGCTGGCACGCAATCTTCCTCGTCATGGTGCTGCTTGGGGTTCTTGTCGTGCTGATGGCGCTTTTCATCATCAAGGAGACAGTGACGCGTGACTTAAGCCGTATTCGCCCCGGAGAGCTCGTGCGTGCCTATGGCAGGCTTCTGGGCAATCGTGCCTTCATATGCTGCTGTCTGGGGGTCGGTGGTACGACGGGCGCGCTTTATACTGCCGCGACAATTCTGCCATTCATTCTCATGGCCCGTGTCGGTATGTCTGCCACGCATTTTGGTATTGGTCTTTTGTTGCAGACCGGATGTTATCTGGTGGGTGGGCTTTTGTTCCGCCGCCTTCTATCGGTTTCAACGCCGCGAAGGCTTGCGGCCATCGGTTATCTGGCAATAACAATGGCCAGTATCGCTATTGCCGTGCTTTTACGGCTATACGAGCCGACCTATCTTCTGGTCATGGCACCCATGGCGCTGTTCGCTTTTGGTATCGCGCTCGTCATGCCGGTCATGACATCGGCGGGTATGGAGCCGTTCCCGAAAATAGCCGGTGCAGCCTCAGCACTTATGGGCTTTTTCCAGATGGGTGGGGGGCTTGTCGGCGGTGCAATCGCCGCGACCATGAGCGATCCGGTCATCGCTTTTGCAACGCTCATTCCGGCGCTGGGGTTTGTTGCAACGGCGGCTTTCGTGATCTGGAGGCTTTTGCCGGAAGCGGTTGTGACGACTGCATGAAAAAAAGCGAACTGCAATTGGCGGGGCTTGACTTTGGTTGTCGCCCGGCGCACATCAAGCCCGCTGACAGCTTTCTATGCATCAGCGATTTTCAACCGGAGTTTTATCCTCTTATGCCCAGCGACAGTCACAGTCGATTGTGTGAGCCGTCAAGGCAAATCGTGATCTGATCGCTTGCGGTCGGCTTGCACGATCTGCCTTTGACGGCGGATCGACGGAAAGGCAAGCCTATGACCGACCATGAATTTACTCCGGATGTGCTGGATGTGGCGCAACTCGGACCCGCGGCGATCGCCGCACGCATTGCTGAAATGCATACAGGCGATGCGGTTGAGCTTCTCAACGAACTTGAAGACGATGATACGATTGGCGTATTCCGCGAATTGAGCCATGACGACGCCATTCGCATGCTCGATCAGCCGGAACTGCACCGTTCTGCCGCGATTATTGCAGCCCTTGCGCCGGGTCTTGCAAGCCTTTTGCTCGACGGCATGTCTGCCGACCGCACGACCGATATTTTTCAGGAACTGGACGAAAGCGACCGCACGCGCCTCTTTGCTATTCTGGCACCCGAAACAAAAACCGCGCTGAAAAAGCTGATGGGCTATCCGCCCAACACGGCGGGCGCGCTCATGACTACCGAGTTTATTGTGGTCCCGACAAGCTGGAACGTTGCCGAAACGCTCGCACATATCCGCAAGGTCGAGCGCACGCGCGAAACCGTCTATGCAATCTATGTGGTCGATCCCGATACGCGCGTTCTGGAAGGCGTGGTCAGCCTGCGCCGCCTCATCATTCGTGAACCGGAAGAACCGATTCTGTCGATTGTCCGCGACGAGCAGCCGATCACCATAACACCGCTGACCAGCCGTGAAGACGTGGCGCGGCTCTTCCGCAAGCACGACCTTCTGGCTGTTCCGGTCGTGGACGAGGGCCGCCATATTATTGGTATCGTCACGGTCGATGACGTGCTCGACGCCATGGCCGAAGATGCCAGCGAAGACGCCTATCGTTTCGGCGGCATGGAGGCGCTCGACAAGCCCTATATGCGCATTGGTTTCGGCGAGATGCTCAAAAAGCGCGGTGGCTGGCTCGGCATCCTGTTCTTGAGCGAAATGCTGACTGCAAGCGCGATGCAGCATTTCGAAGTGGAACTGGAAAAAGCTATCGTCTTGACCCTGTTCATCCCGCTCATCATGTCTTCGGGCGGCAATTCCGGCTCGCAGGCGACCTCGCTCATCATCCGGGCGCTGGCGCTTCAGGAAGTGCGGCTTCGCGACTGGTGGCGCGTGGCGCTGCGTGAACTGCCGACAGGGCTTGCCCTTGGCAGCTTTCTTGGTTTGATCGGCGTCGCCCGCATTGCCACCTGGCAAGTGGCTGGTATCTATGATTACGGCGAACACTGGATGCTGATTGCCGCAACGGTGGGCATGGCGCTGGTCTGTATCGTAACATTTGGCTCGCTGACCGGTTCGATGCTGCCCTTTGCTCTGAAAAGGCTGGGCTTTGATCCGGCAAGTGCATCGGCGCCGTTTGTGGCGACCCTTGTCGATGTAACGGGGTTGGTGATCTATTTCAGCGTTGCGCTGACAATCCTGTCGGGGACGCTCTTATAGCGGTTTTCGACAAAAAACTGTCAAATAGACGGTGTAATAAAAGCCTGAAATTCGGGTTTTTTGGCAGAAATAAGGGGCAGTTTCGCGCTGCCCCTTTCTAAAACGCAAAAAAACCTGTAAGAGCGCCCCATTGATTTTCCGCGCGGGCATGTTGGCGCGGCTCCCAACTCATACAGAAGTGACCCCATATGGAATTGCGAAATATCGCTATTATCGCACACGTCGATCATGGCAAAACCACCCTTGTCGACGAACTTTTGAAGCAGTCCGGCTCGTTCCGCGAGAACCAGCGCGTTGCCGAACGCATGATGGATTCGGGCGATATCGAAAAGGAACGCGGGATTACCATTCTCGCCAAGGCGACCTCGGTTGTCTGGAAAAACACCCGTATCAATATCGTCGATACGCCCGGCCACGCCGATTTCGGTGGTGAAGTCGAGCGTATCCTGTCGATGGTGGACGGTGCCATTGTTTTGGTCGATTCCGCCGAAGGCCCGATGCCGCAGACGAAATTCGTCGTCGGCAAGGCGCTGAAAGTGGGCCTGCGCCCCATCGTTGCCATCAACAAGATCGACCGTCCCGATGGTCGCCATGAAGAAGTGGTCAACGAGGTTTTCGATCTCTTTGCCAATCTGGATGCGACCGACGAACAGCTCGACTTCCCGATCCTTTATGGTTCGGGCCGCAACGGCTGGATGGCGCTCAACCCAGAAGGCCCCAAGGATCAAGGTCTGGCACCTTTGTTCGACCTCGTGTTGAAGCACGTGCCCCAGCCCAAGGTTGCCGAAGGCCCGTTCAGCATGATCGGCACCATTCTGGAAGCCGATCCGTTCCTTGGCCGCATCATCACCGGCCGTATTCATTCGGGTTCCATCAAGGCCAATCAGGCCACGAAAGTTCTGGCTCAGGACGGCTCGCTTCTCGAAACCGGCCGTATTTCAAAGATTCTTGCTTTCCGTGGCGTCGAGCGCCAGCCGGTCGAGGAAGCCCATGCAGGCGATATCGTCGCCATTGCCGGTCTTTCCAAGGGCACGGTTGCCGACACGTTCTGCGATCCGGCCGTCAAGGAACCACTGGCAGCCCAGCCGATTGATCCGCCGACCGTGACCATGTCCTTCATCGTCAATGACAGCCCCTATGCAGGCACCGAAGGCGACAAGGTGACAAGTCGCGTCATTCGTGACCGCCTGTTCAAGGAAGCCGAAGGCAATGTCGCGCTGAAGATCGAGGAATCGGGCGAGAAGGATTCGTTCTTCGTGTCCGGTCGCGGCGAATTGCAGCTTGCGGTTCTCATTGAAAACATGCGTCGCGAAGGTTTCGAGCTTGGCGTGTCGCGTCCGCGCGTCGTCATGAAGGACGGCGAAAACGGCGAGAAGCTGGAGCCGATCGAAGAAGTCGTCATTGACGTCGATGAAGAATATTCGGGCACCGTCGTGCAAAAGATGTCTGAACGCAAGGCCGAAATGGTCGAGTTGCGTCCTTCGGGCGGAAACCGTGTACGTCTGGTGTTCTACGCCCCGACCCGCGGCCTGATCGGCTATCAGTCGGAGCTTCTGACCGATACGCGCGGCACGGCGATCATGAACCGTCTGTTCCACGACTATCAGCCTTACAAGGGCGAGATTTCGGGTCGCAGCAACGGGGTTCTGATCTCCAACGATCAGGGCGAAGCCGTGGCCTACGCGCTGTTCAACCTTGAAGATCGCGGACCGATGATCATCGATGCAGGCGTCAAGGTTTATCAGGGCATGCTGATCGGTATTCACAGCCGCGACAACGACCTTGAAGTGAATGTCTTGAAGGGCAAGAAGCTCACAAATATCCGCGCTGCTGGCAAGGATGAAGCGGTGAAGCTGACCCCGCCGATCAAGATGACGCTGGAACGCGCGCTGTCGTGGATTCAGGATGACGAACTCGTCGAAGTGACGCCGAAGTCGATCCGTTTGCGCAAGCTCTATCTCGACCCCAATGAACGCAAGCGTTTTGAAAAGAGCGGTAAGTCGAGCGCGGCATAAGCCTCACAAAATTAGTCAAACGGCGCCTTCGGGCGCCGTTTTTGTTAGCAGGCTCGTCATAAGCGAACGAAAGTGCTACGCCGCAAAATACGTTTTGCAGGGATTCCATGTTCACCATCAGCCGCATTGAAACATACAATCAGGACATCAAGAAAAGCCGCTTTCTGGCCATTGCTGCACCTGTTGCCAGTGAGCAGGCAGCGAAGGATTTTCTGAATGAGTATTCCGACCCGGCAGCCACGCACAATTGCTGGGCATGGCGTATGGGGCAGAATTATCGTTTCAACGATGCGGGCGAGCCGAGCGGAACTGCGGGCAAACCGATTTTGCAGGCCATAGACGGCCACGAGCTCGATAATGTCGTGGTGCTGGTCACACGATGGTTCGGTGGCATTCTGCTAGGCGCTGGCGGGCTGATGCGCGCCTATGGCGGCACGGCTGCGACCTGCCTGCGGCAGGCGGAAAAGACGGAAGTGATCCCGCTTGTGGGCTTTGCTTTCTCTTGCGATTTTTCCGATCATGCGCTTTTGAAGGCGCGGATGAGTGCAATTGATCATGTCGCAATCGCCCAGGAAAATTTCATCGCCTCGGGCGTGGAGATTTTTGGAAACGCACCCATCGCCGTTCGCGATGAACTGGCGCAGCTCGTCAGCGATATCACGCGCGGAAAATCAATCGTCAAATTCGATGATTGAAAGGCGATATGCGTTAAGTTAACCGTTCAATCGCAAAATGCCGGGCTTTTGGCCCGGCATTTTTGGTTTGTGAGGAAGATCAGTCTTCCTGGATCTGGCTGTCCTTGCTCGTATCGCGCATACGCAGATAGACGATAAGCGAGATGCCGATCATAACGGTGACGTACCAGTAGAAACCTTGTTCCCAGCCGCCATTTTTGAAACGCAGCGCCACATATTCGGCCGTGCCGCCGAACAGCGTATTGGCGAGCGCATAGGGCAGAGCCACGCCAAGCGCGCGGATATGGGCAGGGAACAGTTCGGCCTTCACCACAGCATTGATCGAGGTGTAGCCGGTGACGATGATGAGAGCGCCCATCACCAGAAGTCCTGCGACCCACGGATCACGCGTGTTTTCGAGCGTCGAGAAGATAGGGTAGGTGAACAGAACACCCGCAACGCCAAAGGCGATCATCAGTGGCTTGCGGCCGATCTTGTCGGAAAGCCCGCCAGCGATTGGTTGCAGGCACATGAAGACGAAAAGTGTTACGCCATTGATCAGGCTGGCCGTTTCGCGGCTGAAGCCGGACGTATTGACCAGGAACTTCTGCATATAGATCGAATAGGCGTAGAAGGCGAGCGTACCACCTGCGGTCAGAAGCATGACCAGCGCGGTTTCCTTGGGGTGGTTCTTGACAAGTACCCAGAAGCCGGACTTCGGTGCCTTGGTTGCCTTGGCGTTCTTAAAGCTTTCCGTTTCCGCCAGACCGCGACGCAGCCAGAAGACGACGACAGCAAGAACGGCACCGACAAAGAACGGAATACGCCAGCCCCAGGATTCAAGAGCTTCGGTTTCCATGGTCGATTGCAGCACGATCAGCAATGCGATTGCAAGCAACTGACCGGAAATCAACGTCACATACTGGAACGATGAGAAGAAACCGCGACGGCTTTTGCCGGCCATTTCCGAAAGATAGGTGGCGCTGGCGCCATATTCGCCGCCGACCGAAAGGCCCTGCATCAAGCGTGCGAGCACGAGAAGTGCCGGGGCAGCCAGACCGATGCTCTGATAATCGGGCGTCAGCGCAATAATGAGCGAGCCGGTACACATCAGCGTCACCGAAAGCGTGAGGCCCGCCTTGCGACCCTTGCGGTCAGCATAAATGCCCATGATCCATGCACCGATAGGACGCATGACGAAACCGACGGCAAAGACGGCAGCCGAGCTCATCAGACGCGCGGTCTGGTCCTCGGACGGAAAGAAGTGCGGTGCAAAATAAAGCGCAAAGGCTGCATAGACATACCAGTCGAACCATTCGACCAGATTGCCGGTCGAACCGCCGATGATGGATTTAAGCCGGTTGTTGGTATTCGGCGCTGTACTTCCTTCGGAAGCGATTGAGGCCATTTCCTGCTCCTTGGATTCTCGTTTCACCCGTTATGGAGGGCGTCTGTCATGCGCCTTTTCCGGGTGTTCTGGATGAGCGTACGCTTCACTTTTGCCAACAGATCATGATGGGGAGAGGTGAGCGTACGGGATAGTGAATTTTTCAAAGGATATTTCCGCTGCCGTGATTTGAGGGGCAAAGCCCGCTGGCATTGCGGAAATGATTTTATTGCCACCACGCCTTTTGCTGGCGGGTAGAGCAATATTGCTTGGATTTTAGTAGGCTCCTCCTTGCGAAACTCCCACTTTCGAAGTGAGGCCAAAATGCAGGATGAAGCCCCGCGCCGCCATAGTTCGGCCTTAAAAAGTTTAATCGATTGAAATTATACGATAAATCGACCTTTTAATCCCGTTCTTCGCATTGCTTTGTGCAAAAATATGCGTGACTTTGCGGGCAATATTGCATAATCCTGCACAAATGCGGATTCGTCGGAATATTGTCAGGATTTTTGCCGTCTTTCTGGCCGTGTTGCTGGTCACCATCGCGTGGGCGGCGGCAAGTTGGTGGACGCAAGAAGGTGCCACGCACCGTCTGCGCCAGAGCGCGACACTCATTGCGCGCCAGCAGACGCGGCTCATCGACAGTGAGTTGGCCAAGTTTCGCCTGCTGCCGGTCGTGCTGAAGGAATATAGCGACCTGCGCGATGTTTTGGGTGGCGGTTCACCGGCGGCAACGCGACGCCTCAACGAAAAGCTCGGCTTTCTCGCCCATGAGATCGGCTCGCCGATCATCTATGTCATTGCGCCGGACGGACTGGTGATTGCCTCATCCAATGCCGATACGCCGGAAAGTTTCGTCGGGCGGCATTACAATTATCGTCCCTATTTTCAGGGTGCTATGGCGAATGGTGCTGCGGAATATTACGCCATTGGCGACCTGAGTGGCCGGTTCGGGCTGTTTCTGGCCCGCCGTATCGGCAGCGAAAGCCAGCCGGTCGGCGTGGTGGTCATCAAGTTTGAGTTTCATCGTCTGGTGCAGACCTGGTCAAACGATCCCGGACAGACCTTTGTGACCGATCCGCGCGGCATCATTCTCGCGTCGACCGACAAGCCGGAGGATCTGCGGTCGTTCAAACCGATCTCAGCCGAGGAACGCGAGCGGATAACCCGGAGCGGGCAGTTCAGCGTGGCCGATTTGCAGCCGAGCCATTATGCCATGGCGGCAAATGGCAGTGTGAGCGGACCATCAGGCGAGCAATTTCTGGCCGTGGAGGAGCCGATTGCCGGTACGGCACTAAAGATCCTCCATATCGAGCCCGTGGCGCCCGCCATGAAGGCGGCGAGTGATCTGGCGCGCCTGATCACTGTTGCCTCTGTGCTGGCTGTTCTGGGGCTTTTGGGGGCTATCTATTGGCGGATGACCCGCGCAGCGCGCGCTGCCGCCGACCGTGCGGCACTGGAAACGGCGGTTGCGGAGCGCACGGCGGAGCTCAGCGCGGAAATATCAGAGCGTGAGCGCGCCGACCGGCGCTTTCGCGCGGCGCGCGAGGAATTGGCGCAAGCAAACCGCCTTGCATCGCTGGGATCGATCACGGCGGGGCTGGTGCACGAGATCAACCAGCCGGTCGCGACCATCCGCACATTGAGTGAAAATGCGCAGCATTATCTTTCCGTCGGGCGCATGGACAAGGTTGCCGCCAATCTTTCAACTGCGGTTGATCTGACGGCACGTATCGGCTCGATCACGCAGGAAATGCGCCGTTTTGCGCGCAGGCGACGCGGCGAAAATGGGCCGATTGCCATTGATGAACTGATCGAGGGCACATTGCTTTTGATGGGCGACCGGCTCCGCAATGCCAATGTCGAGCTGGAGCTGCCCGAGAAATCCACGCTTCAGGTTGCAGCCGACCGGGTGCGGCTCGAACAGGTTCTGGTCAATTTGTTGCAGAACGCGCTTGATGCGGTCGCAAACGAGGCGAACCCGCGTGTCGCCCTGCTGATGACCCTTGATGGCGATGAGTTGTCGCTCACTGTTGCCGATAATGGCCCCGGCATCGATCCTGAAATCGGCGACGAGGTTTTTAGCCCCTTTGTGACCGGCAAGCCGGAAGGCTTGGGGCTTGGTCTTGGCATTGCGCGCGACATTATGAGCGAGCTTGGCGGCACCTTGCGTATTGTTCCCTCGCCACTTGGCGGCGCTGGCTTTGCGGCCACATTGAAACAGGCGAAAAGATCATGAGCGAAACCGAACCCCTGCGCGTCATGCTGGTCGATGACGATGTGGCGTTCCGCACAGCGCTGGCCGACGCCTTCGAGATTGCCGGACTGGCTATCGAAACCCATGGTGACGGGCAGGCAGCCCTTGCCCATATCAGCGCGGATTTTCCCGGTATCGTCGTCACCGATATCCGCATGCCGCGCATCGACGGCAATGGCGTGCTCGACGCCTTGCTGGCGCGTGATCCCGAATTGCCCGTTATCCTGATGACCGGCCATGGCGATATCGGCATGGCGGTTGCGGCACTAAAAAAAGGCGCCTTCGATTTCATCGCCAAACCCTTTGCCGCAGATCATCTTGTTTCAAGCGTCAGGCGGGCGTTGGAGATGCGCCGTCTGGTGCTTGAAAACCGACGTCTGCGCCGTGCTGCGGCAGAAGCGGAACAGGATTATCCACTGCTCGGCGAAACGCCGGTCATGGTGCGGCTGCGCGATACGATCCGCCAGCTCGCCAGCGTCGATGTCGATGTGCTGATCGAAGGCGAGACAGGCACCGGCAAGGAACTGGTTGCGCGGCTCCTGCATCGCTGGAGTGCGCGCCACAGCCGTGGTCTGGTGGCGATTGACTGTGCGGCATTGCCCGATGCAATCGCCGATGAGGTTTTGTTCGGCAATCGCATCCAGCGCGGACGAATTGCGGAAGCTGATCGCGGCACATTGTTTCTCGACGAGATCGACAGCATGTCGGCGACATTGCAGGGCAAGCTTTTGCGCGTCGTAGAAGAGCGTGAGCTGCCGTCACTGTCTGGAGAGCCACGCGCCGTCAATCTGCGCGTGGTGGCCGCTGCCAAGGGCCATCTCGAGCGTGCTGTGGCGGAGGGGCGCTTTCGCTCCGATCTTCTTTATCGGCTTGAAACCGTGCGGCTGCGCATTCCGCCCTTGCGTGAGCGGCGCAAGGATATCGGTCTGCTCTTTGCTTATTTTCTCGATGAGGCGGCAGCGCAATTCGGCCAACCGCGCCCGGCCATCGATGCGACCATTGAGGCGCGACTTAATTCTGACGACTGGGTCGGCAATGTGCGTGAACTGCGCAATTATGCCAAGCAGGTGGTTCTTGGTCTGAGCGCCGAGCCGGAGGATTTATCCGGGACCTTACCGCTTTGCAATCAGATGGATCGTTTCGAGGAAGGTGTCATCCGCGCCATGCTGGAGCGTTGCAATGGCGATGTGGGCCTGGCCGCTGAACGCCTGCAATTGCCGCGCCGCAGCCTGTATGCCCGCTTACAGCGCCATAGTATCGATGCTTCATCTTTTAGAAAAAGATAGTTATAGAAGGCATTGTTTTAAAATAATTTATTCTAAATTTAAACTGAAAATTCCTCTGTCGACCTTCCGGGGAAAATCTGGCCCTTTGTTCAGATTTTTATTAATCTTATAGACGAGGAATATGTCAATAACTATTTGTTTTAGAATACTAACTGCCAACCTTTGCTAGCCATCGGTGCCATTGCTCCTCGCTGCCGTTGAAGACGTTTAGGTCAATCTTGTTGCTGACGCCTTTCGACAGGCCGGAGCCTGAATATTGCCAGAACACCCATGGGCGTCCGGGATAGACTTTTGAGGGATGCTGGGCGACCGCGCGCAACCAGAACGGATAGTTCTTGAATGCGCCCTTCAGATTGTCGTCGTAGAAATCCGGTGCGGTATAGATGATCGGACGTTTGCCGTAATGGCGTTCGAGCCGATCCATGAAGACCTGCATTTTCTCGCGCACCTGCGCGGGTGATGGACGCTTGCGGCAGGCGGAGTCGCCGTTCCATTCCACGTCGATAACCGGTGGCAGCGCATCGGGATCCTTTGGCACATTGCGGATGAACCAGTCGGCCTGCTGGCTTGCCACCCGGCACCAGTAGAAGAAATGATAAGCGCCATGCTTCACGCCCGCAGCCTTGGCTTCACGCCAGTTCTTCCGAAACATAGGGTCGAGATGGTCGCCGCCGTCAGTGGCCTTGATATAGACGAAATTGGCGCCCTGCGTGCGCAGTTTCTCCCAGTCGATGTTGCCCTGCCAGCGCGAGACATCGACGCCGTGTACGGCGAGCTTACGAGGATTGACGCGACCGAAATTGATTGGCTTGGCATCACGAAACCGGTGGCTGTAAATCTTTGATCGGCTGCGCGGTGCGCTTTTCGGCTCGGAGAGGCGCACTGCAGGGTAGGCTGCGGTTTGCGGCACGGGCACCGGGACTTGCGTCATCCTGCGCTCAGGTGTGGGCGCCACCGCCGCAGGCGGCTCGGTTCTGAACTGCGCATTATCGGGAACAGGGCCGGACCATGCCAGCACTTCTTCGCGGGGAACCGGTGCATTGGCTGCTTCGCTGACCGTTGTGGGCGGGACGGGGCGCACGACTGATCCGGTCATTTCGGCAGACGGCCGCTGCTGCGGCATCAGATTGTCGATGCCCGAACTCGACGTGCAGCCCGTAAGGGCGCTCGAAGCAAGAGCGATCGTCGACACGATCAGGAGGTGCTGAGGCGAAAAACGCATGGATACCCGTACTCAAAACAAAATGGGCTGCAACGCTCCTGTGAGCGGACTGCTCCGATTAAATTAGCGGCAAAAACTGAATCCAAAGTTTACGAAAGTCCTAACGCGAAAACTTTGTGCGAATTCCAGTTGACCTGCGAATGATTAATCAAAAAATTAAGAAAATTTCATAAATATATGGTTTTTAATGGATATTAATGGTCTCATATATTCAATTTCCCGTGTCGGCTATGGTTTGCAGCGAATTAGCGATTCACAAGGTGTGCGGCGGGCGATATGAGTTTTCTCGAAGACAGGCAGAAGACGAAAAAGGATCAGGTTTTGAAAATTGGTGTCGTTACAGTTTCCGATCGCGCCAGTCGTGGTGAATATGAGGACCTGAGCGGTCCGGCCATCGAGGCATGGCTGCAACGCGCCATCGTCTCGCCCTATGAGGTTTTGCGGCGGGTTATTCCCGATGGTCAGGCATCGGTGCGCGATACGCTGATCGAGCTTTGCGATACGCATAAATGCGATCTGATCCTCACCACTGGCGGCACCGGACCAAGCCCGCGCGACGAGACGCCCGAAGCGATGCAGGCGGTGCTTGAAAAAGAGCTTCCGGGCTTTGGAGAATTGATGCGCCGTGTGAGCCTTGAACAGACGCCGACCGCCATTCTCTCGCGCCAGACGGCGGGCAGTCGTGGCGCGAGTTTCATCCTCAATCTGCCGGGCAAGCCGGCATCCATCGCCATGACCTTGCAAGCGGTGTTTCCGGCGGTGCCTTACTGTCTCGACCTGATAGGTGCCGGGCGCATCGAGACCGATCCCGAAGTGGTCAAGGCGCACCGGCCCGCATGATGATGAAGCCTGTGTAATCGATGGCGAACGGGGTTCTGGCTGTTTGAACAGGCGGGATTGAACACGGAGAAAAAGCGATAAAATGGGTCCATTTTATCGCTTTTTTGTTTCTCTGGCGCAGCGGATGAACCACATAACTTTTAGCGTTAGATTGTCGTCGATCTGCAGTCACGAGCGAACTGATCGCGCTTCCCGGTTTTTCTGATTGACCGTGCCTGTGGCCTTTTCATTGCTTCATGCATGACTGATTATCTCAGCCACCGTTTTCCGTAAAATTTGTGTGTTCGAACTCTCGTTCAGGCGCTTTGATCTGGCGAAAGGGTAAGGCCCATGCTCACGCCTTTTATGACCATTTTTTAGCTTCCTGCTGGAGCATGTCGGCGCTCCAATCGGTGAAAGCCTTCACGCCCGGCGACAAATAGCGGCTTTGCGGATAGAAGGCGATAAGCGGTTCGACGGGCAGTTTGAAGCGTAAAAGCACCTGTTTCAGGCGACCGTCATTGAGATATTGCTGCGCCATATAGAGCGGCACGCGGATCAGTCCCAATCCCGCCACCCCGGCGCAGAGATAGGCGTCGCTATCGTTGACGATGATATGATCTGGCAGTGAAACTGGCTCCAGTCCTCTGCCATTAACGAACTCCCAATAGGTCGAGCGGCTGGTCCTGCTACCCGCATATCCCACGGCCACATGGTCGCTGAGATCGACGATATCTGTCGGCTCTCCATAGCGTTCCAGATAGGCTGGAGCGGCACAGACACACCATGGAATATCCGCGATATGACGCTGGATGAGGCTGGATGATTCCGGCTCGCCCGGCCTGATCATGCAATCGATCCCTTCCTGTATGAGGTCGTCAACCGTCTCGGTGAGCTGAAAATCTACGCTCAGGCGCGGGTGGCCCGCGGTAAAGCGTGGCAGGGACGGAATAAGAAAATGACGCGCCAAGGACGGCGTTGTTCCCACGCGAATGGTGTCGATGAAGCTTGCCTCATCGCTCAAGACCGCATTTTCGGCGGCGTAAACGTCACGGATCACTGCGTGACAGCTGTCGTAATAGCGCAGTCCCGCTTCTGTCACCCGGATGGTGCGGGTCGTCCTGATCAGCAATTGCGCACCCAGATGCGCCTCCAGATCCTGGATCGTTTTGGTGATGGTCGAGGGCAGGACACGCATCGCCTTTGCCGCTTTTTTGAAGCTGGCCGCATCAACCACGTGAATGAACGTTTCCATTGCCTGAAGCCGGTCCAAACCCACAAATCCCCCGTTTTTCTGGGTCAAATCTGGCCTATTATTTGCATAAAATGAATAATAAAGTCAAATATAGCTTTTTAAGGCGCTAGTTCTGCCATTTTATTTAAGAAAAATGAATAATATAAATTAATCTGTGAGTGTAAAAATTAGGCAATCCTAAATTTTATAAAAAAGATTAATTTGTAATTATATATAACTGTTACTAATATAATATTAGCAATCACTATTTAGTGATCCACTTTTGGACGGGCGATATGGCTGCGGACAACGTCGGCAAATAGCCACGCGATGCGTCTGGGAGATACTGGAAGCGTTGTCGGCTGATTAGCGGTGGTGTTTTGATGACTGATCGATCCGCTATGGGCTCGCTTTTGCGCAGTGTTAGCATCGCCCTATGTGCCGGTTGGCTGTGAAAGCCATCGCTTTGAAATGATGAAGGTGAGGGTGCAGCGAAGGCGGTGAGGAGCAGCAAACAAAGTTTGAGCGCTAAACTTTAAGAGCGTAAAAAGCCGGTGATAGATGTTGCAATCTGATCGATTTGGGGGTGTATCTCACGGCTCACGGCTCACGGCTCACGGCTCACGGCTCACGGCTCACGGCTCACGGCTCACG
>DAMCEK010000004.1:0-87179 GCA_032057925.1 Rhizobiaceae bacterium | reverse complement strand
CTCACGGCTCACGGCTCACGGCTCACGGCTCACGGCTCACGGCTCACGGCTCACGATCTCGAAACTTACGAAATAAAAAAAGGGCGCGAAAAACCGCGCCCCTAAAAATCAATGAATTTAGATTTACCGATCAGCCAAACAGCTTGAAGCGTTCTGCATCGTCGATGAACGTCTTGGGTCCGAATGGCTGCTCGTTGGAGCCGAAAGGCATCTGCGCACGCAGCTTCCAAGATGCAGGCACATCAAAGGTCGTAGCGATCTCGGCATCAATCAGCGGATTATAATGCTGAAGGCTTGCACCAATGCCCGCGTCGGCAAGCACGCTCCACACGGCATATTGCGCCATGCCGCCGGACTGTTCAGAGAATGCCGGGAAATTATCGGCATAAAGCGGGAAGTCGGCCTGTAGTTTTTGCACCACGGCTTGATCTTCGTAGAACAGAACAGTGCCTGCACCAGCGGCAAATGAATTGAGCTTGGCCTCGGTCTGGCCGAATGCGTCGGCGGGGACGATCTTGCGCAGTTCTTCCTTGGTGATGTCCCAGATTTTTTCGCTTTCAGCACCAAACAGGATGACGGCGCGTGAGCTTTGCGAATTGAACGAGGAGGGTGCGTGTTTGATCGCTTCTCGGATCAGTTCAGCAACTTCTTCCTTGGGCAAGGGGAGGGACTTGCCAAGTGCATATTGCGTACGACGCTTTTTGAGGGCTTCGAGAAGGCTGTTGGTCATTCGTCTTTATCCTGATGTTTGCAGCGAAACTGCGGGCGGATCCCGCATCTTGCGACAGAAGATAGTGAACATACGCCCGGCAAGGCCAGCCCCTTGTTCTGAAACACACTGTCAACAAATGCAGTGAACACAATCGGGGAGGTCGGATTTGCCGGTCGGCAGAAAGGTTGAAACGCAGCTTTTCGAATTTATATCCGGGCTGTGACAACGGAACCTTATTAAATTAGTTGGGTTTCAGAAAGGGGCAGGATACGTCTATAATGGCGAAAAATTCATAAACAGAGGCGGGTCACGATAGTTTGAACACAGTCATAATTATTGGCGGCGGCGCAAGCGGTGTCATTCTTGCCGCGCAGTTATTGGACCACGCGCCTGCTCTTTATGTCCGCCTTTTCGAGCGTTCTGGCCGCGTTGGCAGCGGCATAGCCTATTCGACGCAAAACTCTAGCCATCTGCTCAATGTCCGTGCCGGTAATATGAGTGCCTTTGCACAGCAGCCGGAGCATTTTCTGCACTGGCTGCAAACACGACCGGAAACCGATGGTGGGGCTGAATGGTCAGCACAATCCTATGCGCCGCGAAAACTTTATCACCTCTATCTTCAGGATCTGATTGCTCCTTATCTAGTCGGTGAAACCCCGCGT
Organism: Rhizobiaceae bacterium; assembly: GCA_032057925.1. Lineage (GTDB taxonomy): Bacteria > Pseudomonadota > Alphaproteobacteria > Rhizobiales > Rhizobiaceae > Brucella. The sequence goes on along the minus strand of DAMCEK010000004.1, from coordinate 85,805 downwards.
CTGGTAATCGATCAATGTGAAATCACCGGCATCAATATGCAGGACGGTGTTCCATGCGTAACGGCTTCGTCGGGTATGTTGTTTTCAGGCTCCGCTGTGGTCGTTGCAACCGGCAACGAGGCGGCCATTGCTGTGAGTGGCGGTCGCGTCAGCGAATATTGGTCGAGTTCGGGCTATTTCAATATTCCTGCAACCGCACCCGTTGCCATATTTGGCACCGGTCTTTCAATGATTGATAGTGTGCTTTCCCTGCTCGACCGCGGCCATAAGGGTCCTATCCATGCCTTATCGCGGCGCGGTCTTGTGCCTGCGCGTCATGAGCATGTTGAGCCGTTCTCCCTTTCAGCCACCCCCTTGGTCGCCGATGATAATCTTGTCGGGCTGCTCGGTCATATCCGTATGCTGATGCGCGCGGCTTTAGCGAGTGGCTCGGACTGGAGAGCCGTCATGGATGCGTTGCGGCCTTTCACTCAAAAACTCTGGCAGCATCTGCCTCTTGCCGAGCGCGAAAGCTTTCTGCGCCATCTGCGCCCGTGGTGGGATGTCCATCGCCACCGCATGGCACCGCAGGTGGCTGATCGCATTGCGGCGTCGCGCGCGTCAGGCCAGTTGCAGATTGAGGCTGGCCGCCTTTTATCGATCCGCGAAGGCGAGGCTGGTGTGACGATCCGTTACCGGCGTCGCCATGGTGGCGAGCAAGCTGAACTCAACGTTGCGACCATCATCGATTGTCGAGGCGGCAATCCACGTTTTTCCACCACACGTAATCCGGTTCTCGCCGGTCTTATGGAAAATGGTCTGGGCAGGCCCGACCCGCTTGATCTCGGGCTTGATGTCACCGAAGATTTGCGGCTGGTCGATGCGCATGGTAAATCGGCAGCGCCGATCTATGCACTCGGTCCGGTGACGAAAGGCGTTTTCTGGGAAATAACAGCTGTTCCCGACATTCGGGTTCAAGCTGCACGGCTGGCAGAACGTCTGCTTGCCGATAAAATTTAGGCCGCATTTTGAGGGCCGATACCGCTTGGATCAAATAAATTGGCCGAAAGCGGTGTGTCGCAAATACATGCCATGCGGAAAAATTTCGAATTTTTTTGCCAAAGCGCGATTGTTGCTCGATAAATCATTGAAACCCATTGCCAATTTATTACCTGAACGGTCATAATAATGACAACGGAATAGTTGATTCCCTATAATCACCGGCGGAGCCTTTCCGTCGCTGCCTGTCGACGCTTCAAGCTTCGATGCGCGGTGGGGTGAAACTTTTCACAAAAGCTGTCTGGCGACTTCTCGTCGGATGTCCTTAGAGATGATAGAAATAATTGGGTAGGAGGCCTGGGGCGCATGACGATGGACGGCAGAATGCTTTTCCTGCTCGTCCTTCTTCCGTTTCTTGGCAGCGTCATCACGGGTCTTTTCAGGGGGGTCGATCGCAGCGGTTCGGCGTGGTTCACGGCTGCAATCGCTCTCGTAGCCTTTATCCTCACGGCCAGTCTTTATCCGATCGTATCGGACGGCAAGGTGCTGCGCGGCACTGTCGAATGGCTGCCAGCCTATGGGTTGAATGTCAGTCTGCGCATGGATGGCTTTGCCTGGCTTTTTGCCATGCTGATTACCGGCATCGGCCTGCTCGTCGTCATCTATGCGCGTTATTATATGTCGCCCGAAGATCCGGTGCCGCGCTTCTTCTCATTCCTTTTGTCCTTCATGGGCTCGATGCTCGGCATCGTGCTTTCGGGCAATATTATTCTTCTGGCGGTGTTCTGGGAGCTGACGAGTATTTTTTCGTTCCTGCTGATCGGCTACTGGTATCATAATGCCAGCGCGCGAGATGGTGCGCGCATGGCGCTGACGGTAACGGGTATCGGCGGCTTTTGCCTTCTGGCGGGCATGCTGCTTCTCGGCCATATTGTCGGGAGTTACGATCTCGACACGGTGCTGGCGGCAGGCGACATCGTGCGCAATCATCCGCTCTATTCCGTTGCGCTTATTTTGATCCTGCTTGGTGCCTTTACCAAGAGCGCGCAATTCCCGTTCCATTTCTGGCTGCCCAATGCCATGGCTGCACCAACGCCGGTTTCAGCCTATCTGCATTCGGCAACAATGGTGAAAGCCGGGGTGTTCCTGCTTGCGCGGTTGTGGCCTGTTCTGGCGGGCACCGAAGAATGGTTCTGGATATTGGGTTGCGCCGGACTGATAACGCTGCTGCTTTCCAGTTTCTTTGCTGTCTTCCAGCAAGACCTCAAGGGCCTGCTTGCCTATTCGACCATCTCCAATCTCGGACTGATTACAGCGCTGTTGAGCCTTGGCAGTCCGCTGGCCGCGGTGGCTGCAATCTTCCACATGGTCAATCACGCCATCTTTAAGGCGTCGTTGTTCATGGCGGCGGGCATCATCGACCACGAGACCGGCACGCGCGACATGCGCCGCCTGAGCGGGTTGCTGCGGCCCATGCCCTATACGGCGACGCTCGCCATGGTGGCGAGCGCCTCCATGGCAGGGGTTCCGCTTCTCAACGGCTTCATTTCCAAGGAAATGTTCTTTGCCGAAGCCGTCGAGACTCATCTTGCCTCATGGCTCGATACGATCACGCCTTATGTGGCCACACTTGCCGGTATCTTCACCGTCGCCTATTCGGTGCGCTTTATCTATTCCGCCTTCTTCGGACCGCCGCCGCATGATCTGCCGCATGAGCCGCACGAGCCTCCGCACTGGATGCGCCGTCCGATCGAGCTTCTGGTTCTGCTGTGTCTTTTGATCGGCATCGTTCCGGGGCTTTCTATCGGGCCGTTCCTGAATTCAGCCGTGATCTCTGTGCTGGGCGAGCAGACACCGCATTACAGCCTGTCGGTCTGGCACGGGTTTAATCTGCCTTTGATGATGAGCATCGTTGCGATGGTTGGCGGCGTTCTGCTGCACTGGCTTTTGAAGAACTATCTGGCCAACAGTGAAGACGGGCCGCCCTTGTTCCGGCATCTGCAGGGCCAGCGCATTTTCGAACGTGTGCTGGTAACATTGTCGTGGAATTGGGCGCGCAAGGCGGAAAACTTCCTCAGCACGCGCCGCCTGCAGCCGCAATTGCGCATCATTGTGGTGGCGGCCATTCTTGTTGCAGCGTGGCCGCTAATTGAGGACGGGCTTTATGCCGGTGGTGTGTTGCCACAACCAGTCGATCCGATTTTTGCGGGCCTCTGGGTATTGGGCGGTGTCTGCGCCATCGGCGCGGCATGGCAGGCGAAATACCATCGTCTTGCAGCCCTTATCCTGCTTGGCGGTGCCGGGCTTGTTACCTGTCTCACCTTTGTGTGGCTCTCCGCGCCCGACCTTGCCGTAACCCAGCTTCTGGTGGAAATCGTCACCACGGTTCTGCTGCTGCTTGGCCTGCGCTGGTTGCCAAAACGGTTTGAAGATCCCGATCCGATGCCGGTGCGAATTGGACCGCGCCTGCGCCGTTATCGCGATTTCGCACTGGCTATTGGCAGTGGTGCGGGTGTTTCGCTCATCGCCTATGCAATGATGACGCGTCCGCTTTCCGGCAGCATCGGCGATTATTTCCTTGAGCACGCCTATTCGGGCGGCGGTGGCAAGAATGTCGTCAATGTCATTCTGGTGGATTTCCGCGCCTTCGATACATTTGGCGAAATTGCGGTTCTTGGCATCGTCGGGCTGACGATATTCGCACTTCTGCGTCGTTTCCGTCCGGCTTCCGATACGACCGGCTCGACCGCGCAACAGAAAATCCAGGACGCCTATGATGAGGTCATGCCGGACCGCAAGGCCGGTGAGACGCTTGCCGATTATCTCGGCGTGCCCTCGGTCATCATGCAATGGCTGTTCCCGGTGATCATCGTTCTGGCCGTACACCTGTTCCTGCGCGGGCACGATCTGCCGGGCGGCGGTTTTGCCGCCGGTGTAGCGCTGGCGATTGCCTTCCTGCTGCAATATCTGGCGGCAGGCACGCGCTGGATCGAGGACCGGCTGCGTATCCTGCCCTTGCGCTGGATCGGCTTCGGGCTTTTATGCGCTGCATTGACCGGAGCAGGGGCGTTTCTGTTCGGCTATCCGTTCCTGACCAGTTTTTATGAATATGCGGATATTCCCCATATCGGCAAAATGCCGATGGCGAGTGCCTTGTTCTTCGATCTCGGCGTCTTCTCGCTGGTGGTGGGTGCAACCGTCATTATGCTGATCGCGCTTGCCCACCAGTCGATCCGCAAGCACCGCGTTGAAAAACTCGCAGCCAGCACGAAGGAGGAGAACTGATGGAACTGGTTCTTTCTCTGGCCATTGGCATTCTGATGGCATCTGGCATCTGGCTGATTCTGCGTCCGCGCACCTTTCAGGTCGCCATCGGTCTGTCGCTGGTGTCCTATGCGGTCAATCTGTTCATCTTCTCGATGGGACGGCTGCGCACCAACGCGCCGCCGGTCTTGGAGAAGGGCACAGATGTGCAGGCAGCCCTTTATACCGATCCGGTGCCACAGGCGCTGGTGTTGACGGCTATCGTCATCGGCTTTGCCATGACCGCCCTTTTCCTCGTCGTGCTGCTCGCCTCGCGTGGATTGACGCGCACCGACCACGTAGACGGCAAGGAGAATTGATGATGGACTGGAAGTCCCACCTCATCGTCGCGCCGATCCTGCTGCCGCTGGTGACCGCCGCACTCCTGCTTCTGATCGATGAACGCAGCCGTCGCCTCAAGATGGCAATCAACTCGATCTCGACGCTCGGCCTCATTGCTATTGCTATAGCCCTTGCCTTTGCAGCGGTTGATAAGGCGCCCGAGGCTATCGTCTATTTGATCGGCAACTGGCCTGCGCCTTTCGGCATCGTTCTGGTGCTCGACCGGCTGGCCGCACTCATGCTGGTGCTGACAAGCCTTCTGGGCATGGCATCGCTCAGCTTCGCGCTTGCGCATTGGTACAAGGCGAGCCCGCATTTCCACACCATCTTCCAGCTGCTGCTGATGGGGGTGAACGGAGCCTTCCTGACTGGCGATCTGTTCAATCTGTTCGTGTTCTTCGAAGTGATGCTGGCCGCATCCTATGGTCTGGCGTTGCATGGTTCGGGCCCGGCACGCGTCAAGGCGGGGTTGCATTATATCGCTGTCAATCTGCTGGCATCGTCGCTGTTCCTGATCGGCGTCAGCCTGATTTACGGCGTTACCGGCACACTCAACATGGCCGATCTCGCCGAGCGCATCACGCAGGTCGCCCCCCATGATCGCATGCTGCTTGAAGCGGGTGCCGCAGTGCTTGGCGTTGCCTTCCTGATCAAGGCGGGTATGTGGCCGCTCAATTTCTGGCTGGCACCGACCTATACGGCAGCGGCCGCACCCATCGCCGCTATTTTTGCCATTATGAGCAAGGTCGGCATCTATGTGCTTTTGCGCCTGACGCCGCTGATGTTCGGCATCGAGGCCGGTGCATCCTATGGTTTCGGCAATGACTGGCTTTACTTTGGCGGTATGGTCACGCTCGCCTTCGGACTGATCGGCGTGGTCGCTTCGCAGGCCATGGGACGGCTTGCAAGCTACAGCATTCTTGTGTCTTCCGGCACGCTGCTGGCTGCGGTTGGCAGCGGCAACACCGCGATGGCGGGCGCGGCTCTTTTTTATATGGCGAGTTCCACGCTTACTATCGCAGCCTTCTTTCTGCTGATCGAACTTGTCGAGCGCGGGCAGGATGCGGCGGCAAACGTTTTGGCCGTGACCATGGAAGCCTATGGTGACGATGAGGAGGAAGAAGTTGAGGAAGACGAAGTGGGCATCGTTTTGCCTGCAACGCTTGCCATTCTGGGTATATTGTTCGGCATCTGTGCCATTTTGCTGATCGGCTTGCCGCCATTTTCTGGCTTCATCGCCAAATTCCTGCTGATTGCCGCAGCATTCAACGGCAGCAGTGCCATGCCGGAGCTTTCCATGCCGGTCAGTCCGGCAAGCTGGGCGCTGATCGCGCTCATCCTGCTCTCGGGACTCTCCGCACTCATTGCCATGACTCGTACCGGCATTCGTACGTTCTGGGGCTCGCTTGAAGGCAATGTTCCACGCGTTCTGGTGCGCGAGGTGGTGCCGATTGCGGGGTTGTTAGCGCTGTGTCTGGCGCTGACCATCGCCGCCGGTCCGGCGATGAAATATATGGATGCGACCGCGCGTTCGCTGCATAATCCATCCGATTATATCGACAGCGTCCTCAAGGCACCGCGTGTGGGTGCCAGCACAGAAGCGGCGGAGGTGAAATGAGACGAATGCTGCCTTATCCGCTTTTGTTTGCGGCGCTGATCCTGTTCTGGCTGTTGCTCAACGGTTTTACGCGTGGTCAGACGATCATCGGGGTTCTGGTCGCCTTTTTCGCCTGCCAGACCATGACCGCGCTCGAGCCGCAGAAGAACCGTATCCGCTCGCTCCCAACGATCCTGAAACTGTTCGGTACAGTGAGCCTCGACATATTGCTGTCGAATATTGCGGTGGTGCGCATCATCCTGTCGGGGCGCAAACGTGCGCGCCGCGCGGGCTTTGTGGTTATTCCGCTGGAGCTGGAAAACCGAACAGCACTTGCGGCCCTTGCCTGCATGATTACGGCGACGCCGGGCACGGCCTGGGTCGATCATCATGCCGCAAGGCGCGAGCTGACCATCCATGTTCTGGACCTCACCGAAGCGCAGGAATGGCGTGATCTGATCAAGAGTAAATATGAAAAGCCGCTGATCGAAATTTTCGGGGCTGAAGATGTGATGCCGGAGGAAAAATCCGCATGAGTGCCGTCATCCTGTTCTGGTCGCTGCTTGCAGCGCAACTGATGCTGGTTGCCGCCATGGGCTGCGTCGTCTATCGGTTGGTTGTGGGACCGCGCGCGCAGGACCGGGTGCTGGCAACCGATGCGCTTTATCTCAATGCACTGCTTCTGCTTCTGACCTTTGGTATCCGCACCGGCAGCGTCATCTATTTCGAGGCAGCACTCATCATCGCCCTTCTCGGTTTCGTCGCCACCGTTGCGCTCGCCAAGTTCCTGATGCGCGGGGAGGTGATCGAATGATCCATGCAGCCGAAATTCCGGTCTGGGCCGCCATCATCATCTCGATCCTTCTGGTCGGCGGTGCCTTCCTGACACTTGTCGGATGCATCGGTCTGGTGCGCTTCAAGACCTTTTACGAGCGCGTTCATGCGCCCACGATTGGTTCCTCATTCGGTGCTGGTGGAATCCTGACTGCATCAGTCATATTTTTCTCCATCTTGCAATCCAAGCCGATTTTGCATGAAGTGATGATTGCCGTCTTTGTGGTCGTCACAACGCCGGTGACGCTCATGCTGCTCAGCCGCGCCGTAATCCATCGCGACCGGACCCAGGACAGCAGTGAGCTGCCTTCTTCTTCCGACCCCGATTGAGGCCGGCGAAGATCGTGCTTACGGCGCGAAAGCCGGGTTTTTGGCTTTCCGCCGCAGAGAATGGGGAAGGGTCGCGGCCTGATCGTCAAGACGCGGCCGCCAGAGTCGTGCATGGGGGCAGGTCTCTTTTCGGTTTATCCGGAAAAGACCATTCTTTCAGTAAAGACGACAATCTTTCCGATTCTGGTGCATGAGCTTTTGCTTGTCTATAAGCGGGCGAGGACCTGTCAGCGGCATTTGGAGGAATGCCGTAGGCTGCGGCCAATTGTCCTGATCGCCTGTGTTTTCGGATTGATGGATTGAAGGCTTTCTAAAGTTTGATTATCTGAATTTCAGTAATTTCTGAAAATTCAGAATTTACGGGAGAGAGAATTTGGAATTGTCGCCAATCGTTCAGTCGTTCGTACTCCACTTCGGGGAGATGGGCAGCCGTTGGGGCATCAACCGCACAGTCGGGCAGATTTATGCGCTGCTCTACCTGTCGCCAAACCCGCTTTGCGCCGACGAGATCGTTGAGGCGCTCGGCGTGTCACGTTCGAATGTCTCGATGGGCATTCGCGAGCTTCAGGGCTGGAACCTTGTGCTGTTGAAGCACATTCCCGGTGACAGACGCGATTTCTTCACCACGCCAGAGGATGTGTGGCAGATCCTGCGCACGCTCGCCGAGGAGCGCAAGAAGCGCGAGATCGACCCGACCTTGAGTGTCCTGCGCGAAATCCTGATGGAACCGCCGCAGGGCGACAGCGACCGCTACGCACAGGACCGTATGAAGGACATGTACGGTCTGATCGAACGGCTGACCAACTGGTACGACGATGTCAAGAAACTCGACACCGACCGGCTGACCAGTCTTCTGGCGCTTGGCGCCAAAGTAACCCGTTTCCTCGAAACCACTGACAGGATCGTGGCTCTGGGGCGCGGGCGAGCATCGGCCAAGAAGGAGCCTAGGAAAGAGTGACTTCCGTTGTCCCCCGAACGGAACAGCTAACGACAGACGGCAGAAAGGCAAAACGCGACAAAGGCCCGTCGCGCCCCGCCCCGCGCCGTCCGGTTCCGCCTGTGCTCAAACGGGGGGCATATTTTCAGACCTTGGCCGCACTTTTGTGGCTGCCGCAGGCAGGGCTTATCGCCTATGCCATCGGGCGTCTGGCAGCGTCTGGCTTTGACAATACGCTTTATTCTAGTGCGTTCGGGGTTTTTCTGATTGGCTGCGCGCGCGCCGTCATCGACGCCAGAGGCGCTGCCATGGCTTACGACGCGGCACGCAGCGAACTGAGCCGACTGCGCGAAAAGGCCGTGACCGCCTTGTCGCTGCGCTCGCCGCTCGACCGCACTCGCCCCGCTTCAGGCGAGGCGGCCAGCATTCTGGCCGAGCAGGCGGAAATGGTGGTGCCCTATCTTTCGCGCTTCGTGCCGGTGCGTATCCGCGTCATGCTGGTGCCACTGGCAATCCTGTTCGTGGTGCTGTGGTTTTCATGGATCGCAGCACTTGTACTTTTGATCGCCGCTCCGCTCATTCCGGTCTTCATGGCGCTGATCGGCATGCGGGCAAAGGCTGCAAGCGAAAAGCAGCTTGCAGCACTTGGCGGCATGAACGGTTTTCTGCTCGACCGGTTGCGCGGCCTTGCCACCATCCGCACGTTTCGCGCCGTTGACGCCACCGCCAACCGGCTGCGCGACAATGCCGAGACGCTGCGTAACAGAACCATGCGCGTTTTGCGGATCGCTTTCCTGTCTTCGGCTGTGCTGGAGCTTTTTGCAGCGCTTGGCGTTGCCATGGTCGCCGTCTATATCGGCTTTCACTTGCTCGGCACGCTTCAATTCGGTGCATGGGGCGGCAAGCTGACGCTCGGCGAGGGGCTGTTCATCCTACTTTTGTCGCCCGCCTTCTTTGAGCCGCTGCGCGATCTTTCCGCCGTCTGGCATGACCGTGCATCGGGTGAAGCAGCGATCGATGCGCTGGAAAAACTCGGGCAGATCGAAACGCCGATCGTTGGCACCGTTACGGCAGATCAGTTTTTGGACGCCGCACCGTCCATTCAATTGCACGGCGTCGATTTTCACTATCCCGGCGGGACAAAGGTTCTTGAAACCTTCGATTTTTGCGCCGAGGCAGGCGAGCATGTCGCGCTGCTGGCACCGAGCGGTTTTGGCAAATCGACCATTCTGGCACTGATTGCGGGGCTTGCCGCCCCCAATGGCGGCACGATTAAAATCGCAGGCCTTGCCATGGGCAATGACAATGCCGGAAATCTGCGCAACCGAATGCGCTGGGTCGGGCAGAAGCCGCATATCTTTGCCGGTTCCGCGCGCCACAACATCACGCTTGGACGTGAAACCTCTGCCGCAGCGATCGCTACCATTATTGACGATATGGCCCTGTCGCATGTCGCGGGCGTCACCGGCAATGGCCCGATTGGTGAAAATGGGGCCGGACTTTCGGGCGGTGAAGCCTTGCGGCTCGCACTGGCGCGCAGTGCTGTCGACGATCAGGCCGACATCATCTTGGCCGACGAGCCGACCGCGCATCTCGACCGAGAGACGGCAATCGAGATCACGGAAAGCCTGTTGCGCCTTGCAAAAGGCCGAACACTGATCGTCGCCACCCATGACGAAGCGCTGGCGCGTCGTATGGACCGGATCGTGCGCCTTGATGAGCCGCAAACCCTGCCGGAAAGGAGGGCTGCGGAATGAACACATTGCAAACCCTGCGCCCGATCCTTGGCCTGTTCTTCAGGACCAAAGGCAAGGCACTTTTTGCTGGCATGGCGGCTGCAACCGTCACGGTTCTGGCGGGGATCGCGCTGCTTGGCCTCTCGGGCTGGTTCATCACCGCGACCGCCATTGCCGGATTAAGCGTGGCAACAGCCATCGTTTTCGATGTGTTTGCGCCCGCCGCAGGCATCCGGCTTCTGGCAATTCTGCGCACCGGATCGCGCTATCTCGAACGCCTCGTCACCCATGATGCGACGCTTTCTATTCTCGCTGCTATGCGCGAAAAACTTTTCCGCAGCTGGGCGCGCCCTGTGGCGGCAAACGCGCTTTTAAAACGCCCGGCACAGCTTCTGTTCCGCCTGACGGCAGATATCGACGCGCTGGATTCGCTTTATCTTCGCGTGATCGTACCGATGGGCGCAGCCCTTGCCACCGCCTTTGTCACCGCTCTGACGCTCGGCCTCATGCATCCGCTCTATGGGCTTGGCGTTCTTGTGGTGCTTCTGGTCACGGGGCTTGGCCTGCCGCTTCTGGCTGCCAAACAAGCGCAAAAGCCGATGCGCCGCCGCGCCAAGGGCACGGAGGCCTTGCGCGCCCGCACCGTCGATCTGGTTGCGGGGCAGACCGAACTGCTGCTTGTCGGCCGCATGCAGGCGCAAAAAGAGGCTCTCGCGCATGCCGATCAATATCTCGCACGCGCCGACCAAGCCCTCAACCGCATCGAGATCAGGATCGGCGCGGGCCTTGGCGTCGTCCAGTCGGCACTCCTGGCAGGCAGTGTCGTGGCGGTGGGCTGGCTCATGCAGATGGGAGCCATCAATGCACCCATTGCAGCCCTTGCCGTGCTGATCGTGCTTGGGGCGATGGAACCCTTTGCAGCGCTACGTCGTGGTGCCATGGAACTTGGTCGCACGGTGCTGGCCGCACAGCGCATTGCGCCGCAATTGCAAGGGGATGGCACAACCGCCACCTTGCTGGTTCCACCACAAGGCCACGCGGTTGTGCTCGACGGCGTTTCGGTGCGCCATGAAGGGGCTGCAGTCGATGCGCTCAAGGCCATAACGCTCGATATGGCCCTTGGCGAGCGTGTGGCGATCGTTGGTCAAAGCGGGGCGGGAAAATCCACACTTTTCAACCTTCTAGCTGGTGAAGTTTTTGCGCAAAGCGGTGATGTCAAAACCCTTGCCGCCACTTTGTTGACCCAACGCAGCGAACTCTTTCAGGACAGTTTGCGCGATAATCTGCGTCTGGCTAATCCAGCCGCCGGCGACAAAACGTTGAACAATGCGCTCACCATGGCAGGCCTTGATGCTTTCGTCGCAGAACTTCCCACCGGTCTTGATACCGTGCTTGGTGAAGGCGGTCTTGGCCTTTCGGGCGGGCAGGCACGCAGGCTTGCGCTGGCACGGCTTTTCCTCAGCGATGCGCCGCTCTGGCTGCTCGATGAACCAACCGAAGGGCTGGATGAGGTTACTGCACGCGATGTGCTTGAGCGCTTGCATGCGGAGGCTCGACGGCAGGGCCGGACGCTGCTCATCGCAACCCACATTCGACGCGAGGCGGAAATCTGCAACCGGATCATTGTTTTCAATCAAGGCGCTCTAATTGAGTCTGTGCGCATGAATGAAAAGCGGTTCGGTGCGATTATGCAAAGCATGAGGTGACGCCGACCGTATATTTGGAATGACGGCAGGCTGACTGTTCCCCCACGTTCCCGGAAAATTCCGTCGGGCGCGACAGATGGCAGGCCACACTTGTTTTATGTTTATTTCAGGAGGGCCGGTACAACCGGCTGAAAGAGATGGAATTCGATATTGTCTCCCTGTCGCGATTGCAGTTTGCAATCACGGCACTGTATCACTTCCTTTTCGTGCCTCTCACATTGGGCCTTTCCGTGCTGCTGGCCATCATGGAAACCGTCTATGTGATGACAGGACGGCTCATCTGGCGGCAGATGACCAAATTCTGGGGTAGTCTGTTCGGGATCAACTTCGTGATGGGGGTTGCGACAGGCGTCGTGATGGAATTCCAGTTCGGCATGAACTGGAGCTATTACAGCCATTATGTCGGCGATATATTTGGTGCTCCCCTGGCGATCGAAGGCCTGATGGCCTTCTTTCTTGAGGCGACGTTTGTCGGACTGTTCTTTTTTGGCTGGGACAAGCTTTCAAAAATCGGGCATCTGATGGCGACTTATGCTGTTGCGGCGGGCTCCAATTTTTCAGCGCTGTGGATTCTCATCGCCAATGGCTGGATGCAGAACCCCGTAGGCTCGGCCTTCAATCCCGAAACCATGCGCATGGAAATTACCGATTTCTACGCGGTCCTGATGAACCCGGTGGCGCAGGCGAAATTCGTGCATACGGTTTCCGCCGGTTATACGACGGCTGCGATGTTCGTGCTCGGCGTGTCCGCCTGGTATCTCATCAAAGGCCGTTCGACGGAACTCGCCAAGCGCTCGATGACGGTCGCGGCGTCTTTCGGGCTGGCGGCTTCACTTTCAGTCGTGGTTCTGGGTGATGAAAGCGGCTATCTCGCCAATGAACACCAGAAGATGAAAATCGCAGCCATCGAGGCGATGTGGGAGACTGAACCCGCGCCCGCATCGTTTACGGCTTTCGGTTTTCCCGATCAAAAGGCCCGAGAAACCCATTATGCCGTGCATATTCCATGGGTCATGGGGCTGATCGGTACGCGCTCGCTCACCACCCCCATTGAGGGCATCGACGATCTGGTCAAGAATGCCGAAGGACACATCCGCAACGGTATCATTGCCTATGATGGCTTGCAAAAAATCCGCGCCGTGCGTGACACGTCTCAGGTGCCGCAGGACGTCAAGGATGCCTTTGCCGATAACAGCCGCTGGATGGGCTATGCGTTGCTGCTCAAGCGTTATGTTGATGATCCGCGTGAGGCCAGTGATGCGCAGATCACCCAGGCTGCAAACGATACGGTGCCGGGCGTGCTGCCGCTGTTCTGGGCGTTCCGCATCATGGTTGGCATCGGGTTTGTGCTCATTGGTCTGACAGCCACCTTCTTCGTGCTCTCGGCACGGCGCAAGCTCGACCATTATCCATGGCTGCTAAAACTCGCGGTATTCGCCATTCCGCTGCCATGGATCGCCATCGAGATGGGTTGGATCGTTGCCGAATTCGGGCGCCAGCCATGGATTATTGAGGGGATATTGCCGACAGCGGTCGCGGTTTCCGATCTCGGCGCTTCGACGGTCCTTGCGACCATCATCGGCTTTGTCGCAATCTATACGGTGCTGTTCATCATCGAGATGGGGTTGCTCGTGCGCGCTATCAAGGCAGGCCCGGAACCCGACAGCAAACCTGAAGCCGTGCTTGCACCCACAAGCATCGCCCCTGCGGAGTAAAGATCATGATACTCAGCGATTTGTTGGACTATGAAACCCTGCGCCTCATCTGGTGGGTGCTGCTTGGGGTGCTGCTGATCGGCTTTGCCGCCATGGACGGGTTCGATCTCGGCGTCGGCATTCTCCTGCCCTTTATAGGCAAGACTGATATTGAACGACGTATCGTCATCAACACCATCGGCCCGGTCTGGGAAGGCAATCAGGTCTGGCTGATCCTTGGGGGCGGTGCGATTTTCGCCGCATGGCCGCCGCTCTATGCGGTGTCCTTCTCCGGCTTTTATCTGGCGATGTTCATCATCCTGTTTGCACTGATCCTGCGCCCAGTCGGCTTCAAATACCGCTCCAAGCGCGACAGTCAGGCATGGCACACGGGATGGGACTGGGCGCTGTTTATCGGCGGCTTCGTACCGGCGCTGATCTTCGGCGTGGCGGTCGGCAATGTGCTTCAGGGCGTGCCGTTCCGCCTCAATGATGATCTGATGATCTTCTATGACGGATCGTTCTTCGGTCTGCTCAACCCGTTTGCGCTTCTGTGTGGCCTGTTGTCGGTCGCCATGCTCACCATGCATGGCGCATCATGGCTGGTGCTCAAGACCACGGGTGACGTACAGGCGCGGGCGCGAAATGTCGGCGCACGGGCGGCCATCGCCACCATCGTGCTCTATGGCATTGCTGGCGTGATCAGCTGGATGTGGATTTCGGGCTACCGGATCACCAGCGCCATCGTCACCGATGGACCATCCAATCCGCTGCGCAAGACGGTGGAATTCGACAATGGCGCGTGGTTCGCCAATTATGCGAGCTACCCCGTGCTACTGATTGCCCCGGCTCTTGGTCTTCTTGGCGCATTGGCGGTCTGGGCCAGCATTCGCAAACGCGGCGAGGTCGCACCGCTCCTGTTCGGTAAACTGTCGATCTTCGGCATTATCGCCTCGGTCGGCGTTTCGATGTTCCCGTTCATCCTGCCGTCTTCGGTCGATCCGCGTTCGAGCCTGACGGTATGGGATTCATCGTCGAGCCATACCACGCTGTTCATCATGCTGGTTGTGACCCTCATCTTCCTTCCGCTCATCGTCGCCTATACCTCGTGGGTCTATAAGGTCCTGTGGGGCAAGGTCGAAAAAGATATGATCGAAGACGAGAGCAACCACGCTTACTAGAGCATAATCCGACCGGAGTGAAACGAGGATCGATAAGATTATGCTGAAAATAAAAGGAGTTAGAGCGCCGATCTGATTCAATCAGATCGGAATACGCTCTAAAGAAAGGAAAGCGAAATGTGGTATTTTGCCTGGCTGCTCGGATTGCCGCTCGCAGTCGCTTTCGCGGTACTGAACGCCATGTGGTACGAGTTGATGGACGACCGGGCGCGCAAGCGTCTGGCCGTCGATCCGACCATTGATCTGGCCCGCGAAGGCAAGAAGCATCATTGATGCTGCTCTGAATCAGTCCGTCGGCAATTTCCGGTGGACCCACTGGCTTCTGGGGATCGCCGCGCCAATAGCATAGCGGAACGAAACGATCTCCATGGTTTTCGTATCGGTATCGCATGTGTAATCGACCGCGTACCATTGCCCGTGGCTGCGGAAAGCACCATCTGAAACCGTCATGCCCGATTGAGAAACCGAGCCGCCATCGCGAGCCAGCATGTCGGGAAAACGGCCCGGCTGTTGATGACGGATCTGCTCCAGCGCCTCGATATTACAGACCTGAATGATGCGCTCTCTGGGCTTTAGCCTGCTGAGCGCCTGTTTGACGCGCGGATCGGCGAGGGCGTCCTTTGCAAAAAGCTTGC
This sequence comes from Rhizobiaceae bacterium, assembly GCA_032057925.1. Lineage (GTDB taxonomy): Bacteria > Pseudomonadota > Alphaproteobacteria > Rhizobiales > Rhizobiaceae > Brucella. Next base: position 70,532 of record DAMCEK010000004.1, on the reverse strand, counting down.
GCGCTGGCGCAAGCTTTTTGGTTTCAGGCTTTGCCGAGGCTTTTTCCTCAAGCTTTTGAGCCGTGCCAGACAGGCCCGGTGCGCGCTGCGCCTTCAACTCTTGTGGCGCGGCTTCCTGCTTGTTCTCGACCGGGTTTTCATCCGCATTGCCGGTCTTCTCCGGCTCCTGTTCGGGCTTTTTCTCGGCAAGTGCGGATTCAAAGGCTAACGGTTTGGCTGCGGCTGTCGGCGGCGGAGCAACCGGCTTATCCTGTTTGGGCTTGTCCTGCTCGGGCTTTGGCGGGGCTGGCGGTTCCGGCGGCACAAGCTCGACATTGACGGCCTGTTCAGGCTGCGGCTCAGCCAGTGACGGCAGGCGCACGATCAGCAAAAATGCCACCGCGAGATGCAGGAGGACCGAGGCGCCAAGGCCCCATTTCCATTCCTTCGATGCGCTTTTCACCGCATCCTGCATCTCCATGCAGAACTCCCATGATCCAGATATGTTCAGGGAAGGGGTATAGACAGTTCCGCTACGAAATCATAGGCGTCGCCACGATAGAGTGATCTGGTAAATTCCACCGCGCGGCCCGAGGCGAGATAGGAAATACGCTCGATGGAAAGACCGGCATCGCCCGGCTTGACGCCCAGAATGCGCGCATCCGGGTCCTTGATGTTGCAGGCGGAAATGCGCTGCACGGCGCGTATCGGACGAAAGCCGCTGCGACTCAGTTGTGCATAAAGCGAACCCGCGACCGCATCGGGATCGGGCAGAATATCGGCAGGCAGGCTGGCGCGTTCGATGGCGAGCGGCAGATCGCTTGCCATCCGCAGACGGCCAAGACGCGCGATACGGGTTTCCGATGAAACGCCGAGCTTCATCATTTCTTCGGGCGAGGGGTAATAAAGCCCGCGTTCAAGCCATTTCGACTGTGTGGTAAGCCCGCGCCGCGCCATATCCTCGGTAAAGGAGGTCAGCATGGAAAGCGATTGCTGCACGCGCTCGCCGGGACGCACGACAAAGGTGCCGGAACCATGCCTGCGCACCAGAAGCCCGGACTTGACCAGGTCGTCCACGGCCTTGCGTACGGTGACGCGGCTGATATTGGCATATTCGGCAATGTCGCGCTCGGGCGGCAGCGCTTCGCCATCGGCAAGGTGACCGGCGCGGATTGCCGCTTCCAGCGATTGGCGCAGGCGCATATAGAGCGGTCCCGCACCGGAAGTCGGCGCTGCTCCTTGCAGGTCCTTCGGCAAAAAGGCGCTGAAGTGATCGCTCATGATCGCGCCCCGCCACCATAACGCTTGAGCGCCAGTTGCAGGGCGCCCGACAGCGCATCCGCCTGCGGTTCGACCAGCAGCGTCCGCAAATCCTGCGGCAACCAATCGGCATAAAGCTTTGCCATACCGCCGAGCAGGCTGATGCGTTCAGCACCCCGTCCCACCAGCATGGCAAGCGTTTCGCTGATATAATCCGCCGAGCGCTGCAGAAGCATCCGCGCAACCGCATCGCCTTCATTGGCATATTGGAAAATGCGCGGTGCATATGTGCCGAAATCGCCGGGCTTTGCTTCCCATGCGAACTCGACCAGATTGTCGGGCTTGTTGGAAAATTCATCGAGTATGGCACTTGTCAGTGCACTGCCGGGGTGAATGCCGTCATGCACCAGCAGGCATTCCTGCAACAGGCTTTGCCCGAGACGCGCGCCGCTGCCAAGATCGCTCAAGGGAAACCCCCAGCCACCGACCGAATGAACCTGCTCCTTGTGCCGCATGATATAGGCGGTGCCGGTGCCGAGAATCGCAACGATACCGTCGCGGTCGCCAAGCGCACCTTGCAGCGCAATCAGCCCGTCGAATTCCACATCACTATGCGCGAAGGGCAGGGCGCGCGCGATGGGCAAGCCCGCATCCTCGACATTGCCGCCGGCAAGCCCCAGCACCGCATGGCTCTTGTCATAATGGCGCTGATCAAGCCTGGCGTCGGCAAAAGCATTGTCGATCGCTGCACGCACATTGACGAGCGATGTGTCTGGATCGGTGACGATATTGGCCGATCCGCTCTGGCCACGGCCCAGAATCGCGCCGCTACCGTCCGCCACGACGGCGCGGCAGCCTGTGCCGCCGCCATCGACGCCAATGAAAAACTGAGCCATAGAGCTTACCTCCAGCATGAAGATACCAAAAAAATACCATTAACCAAGCAGATTTATCGGATTGGAGGAAAACCTCTTATTCCATTGATAAAATATGGTAAATTATTTTCATTAAAAATTTTATGGGAGAAATTCGTAAACTTCTCTGGACAATTGGTACGTGTTTGGCATTAAATCAACACAAAGGGGAAGCGCATTTTTTGGCCTCTTTTGGTATAGCGCTTGAAAACGGGAGAAGATCACATGGTTCGCAATATGCTGAAACTCGCGCTGCTGGGGTCGACCCTGTTGGCGTCTGCGGGCGCATCGCTCGCACAGCAAGTCACGCTGACGGTAGAAAGCTGGCGTAACGACGATTTGCAGATCTGGCAGGAAAAGATCATTCCGGCCTTTGAAGCCAAGAATCCGGACATCAAGATCAATTTCGCACCCAGTGCCCCGACCGAATATAACGCGGCACTCAATGCCAAGCTCGATGCAGGTTCCGGTGGTGATCTGATTTCCTGCCGTCCGTTCGATACCTCGCTCGAACTTTTCAACAAGGGCAAGCTTACCGATCTGACCGATCTCGATGGCATGAAGAATTTCTCCGACGTCGCCAAGGCGGCATGGAGCACGGATGATGGCGCAAAAACGTTTTGTGTGCCGATGGCCTCGGTCATTCATGGCTTTCTTTACAACAAGGAAGCTTTCGAGCAGCTTGGCGTAAAGCCGCCAGAAACCGAAGCCGAATTCTTCGAACTGCTCGAAAAGATCAAGGCGGACGGTAATTATATCCCGATGGCCATGGGCACCAAGGATATGTGGGAAGCCGCAACCATGGGCTACCAGAATATCGGTCCGACCTACTGGAAAGGCGAGGAAGGCCGCAAGGCGCTGATCGCGGGCAAGGAAAAGCTGACCGATCCGCAATGGGTGGAGCCGTTCACGGTTCTCGCCAAATGGAAGGATTATCTTGGCGATGGTTTTGAGGCACAGACCTATCCCGACAGCCAGAACCTGTTCACGCTTGGCCGCGCGGCGATCTATCCCGCCGGTTCGTGGGAAATCGGGCCGTTCAATCCGCAAGCCGATTTCACCATGGGAGCGTTTCCGCCGCCGGTGAAGAATGCGGGCGATACCTGCTATATTTCCGATCACAACGACATCGGCATCGGGCTGAATGCCGCGAGCAAGAATGCCGAACAGGCCAAGGTGTTTTTGAACTGGGTGGCTTCGCCTGAATTTGCGGAAATCTATGCCAATGCGCTTCCGGGCTTCTTCAGCCTCAATTCGACGCCGGTGAAGCTGACCGATCCTGTGGCGCAGGAATTCGTCTCCTGGCGCGAAAAGTGCAAGCCGACGATCCGTTCGACCTATCAGATATTGTCGCGCGGCACGCCGAACCTTGAAAACGAGACCTGGGTGGAATCGGCCAATGTCATCAACGGCACCGTGACGCCGGAAGATGCGGCCAAGAAGCTGCAGACCGGTCTCGACAGCTGGTACAAGCCCGCGCAATAATTTGCGCAGGCGAATACGGGCGGCGGGTTTTGGGGGGGCACGCCGCCCGTGTCTTTTTAAGTACTGCTATTAGACGAGTATCTTTATGAGCCAGACTGCCGACATGACAGCGATAGCGCCCAAGCGTTCTCGGCCTCCAAGGCGCTGGCACATTCTTGTGTTTCTGCTGCCCTGTGTGTTGATCTATACGGTGGTGATGGTGCTGCCACTCATCGAAACGCTGCGGCAGGCTTTTTTCAATGTCGTGGACGGGCAGCGCGCCTTTGTCGGCTTTGCCAATTTCAAGGTTCTGTTCGGCGATGTGAACTGGTCGCGTGATTTCTGGAATGCCTTGAAAAACAATGTGATATTTTTCATTATTCACATGCTGGTTCAAAATCCAATCGGCATTCTTCTGGCCGCCATGCTTTCACTGCCGAAACTCAGATTTGCTGCTTTCTACCGCACGGCGATCTTTCTGCCGACCCTTCTGTCTTTCGTGATCGTCGGCTTTATCTGGAAGCTGATCCTGTCGCCGATCTGGGGTGTGGCGCCATGGATGATGGATCTGGTCGGCTTGAAATGGCTGTTCGGGCCATGGCTTGGCAAGGCCGATTCAGCCCTGATTACGGTGTCGCTGGTTTCGGTATGGCAGTTCGTCGGCATTCCAATGATGCTGATCTATGCGGCGTTGCTCAATATTCCCGATGAAATCATCGAGGCCGCCGAATGCGACGGCATTACTGGCTGGAGCCAGTTCTTCAAGATCAAGCTGCCGCTGATCCTGCCCTCCATCGGGCTGATCTCGGTGATGACGTTCGTTGCGAATTTCAACGCCTTCGATCTCATCTATTCGATGCAAGGCGCGCTGGCTGGTCCCGATAAATCGACCGATATTCTCGGCACTTTTCTCTACCGCACCTTTTTCGGTTTCCAGTTGCAGCTTGGCAATCAATCGATGGGCGCAACCATTGCTGCCGTCATGTTCCTGATCATCCTTGCCGGTGTGTCGCTTTATCTCTTCGGCATCCAGCGCCGTATGCGCCGATATCAGTTCTAGAGGGGGAGAGACCATGTCGAAAGCCCGCACATCGCCTCTTCGCTCCACGCTGGTTCATGCAGGGCTGATCTTCTATATGCTGGTCGCCGTGTTTCCGGTGGCGCTGACGCTGATCAATTCGTTCAAAAGCCGCAATGCGATTTTTCGCACGCCGCTGCAGTTTCCCACGTCAGAAACGTTTAGCCTGATCGGCTATGAAACGGTGATGAAACAAGGCTCGTTCCTGACCTATTTCCAGAACAGCGCCATCGTCACGGTCGTGAGCATTGCGCTCGTCATTCTCTTTGGCGCCATGGCGGCCTTTGCGCTGGCTGAATATCGCTTCAAGGGCAATACGCTGATGGGGCTTTATCTGGCCATCGGCATCATGATCCCCATTCGCCTTGGCACCGTGGCACTTTTGCAGGGCATGGTCGCAGCCGGACTGGTCAATACGCTGACAGCACTCATCCTCGTCTATACCGCGCAAGGCCTGCCGCTTGCGATCTTCATTCTGTCGGAATTCATGCGAACCGTCTCGGATGATCTCAAAAATGCCGGGCGCATCGACGGCATGTCGGAATATGCCATCTTCTTCAAGCTGGTGCTGCCGCTGATCCGCCCGGCCATGGCAACGGTTGCCGTCTTCACCATGATCCCGATCTGGAACGATCTGTGGTTTCCGCTGATCCTTGCACCGGGTGAAGCCACCAAGACGGTGACGCTCGGCTCGCAGCTTTTCATCGGTCAGTTCGTCACCAACTGGAACGCGGTGCTCTCAGCGCTTTCGCTCGCCATGTTCCCGATCCTCATACTCTATTTGATTTTCTCGCGGCAACTGATCCGCGGTATTACGGCGGGAGCGGTCAAATGAGTGCCGAAACACCGATCCGGGTTCTGGCTGCAGGACTTGGCAATATGGGCCGCAGCCATGCGCTGGCCTATCATCGCAATCCGGGTTTTGAGATTGCAGGTCTCGTCAACCGCACCAAAGTGCCGCTGCCGGACGAATTGTCAGCCTATCAAATCCACCCGTCCTTTCACGATGCCTTGCGCGAATTAAAACCCGATCTTGCCTGTATCGCCACCTATTCGGAAAGCCATGCCGATTATGCGGTGGCAGCGTTGGAGCAGGGCGCGCATGTGTTCGTCGAAAAGCCGCTGGCGACGACGATTGAGGACGCGCAGCGTGTGCTCGATTGCGCCCGCGCCAATGGGAAGAAACTCGTCATCGGCTATATCCTGCGCCATCATCCGTCATGGATGCGGCTGATTGCCGAGGCGCGCGCTCTCGGCGGGCCATATGTGTTTCGCATGAACCTCAACCAACAATCCTCAGGTGCTACATGGGAGACGCACAAGAACCTGATGCGCACGACCTCGCCGATTGTCGATTGCGGTGTGCATTATGTCGATGTGATGTGCCAGATCACCGATGCAAAGCCGGTGGAAGTGCGCGGTATGGGCCTGCGGCTTTCCGATGAAATTGCGACGGACATGTATAATTACGGCCATTTGCAGGTGCTGTTCGATGACGGCACGCTTGGCTGGTATGAGGCAGGTTGGGGACCGATGATGTCGGAAACAGCCTTTTTCGTCAAAGATGTGATTTCGCCTAATGGTTCGGTCTCCATCGTCATGAATGAGGCTGCTACAAAATCCGACGATGTCGACGCGCATACCAAAACCTCGACCATTCGCATTCATCGCGCCAAACGCGGTGCGGATGGCAGATTTGCCGAGCCTGACAGCGATCTTTCCATGGCCGACGAGCCGGGGCATCAGGAACTCTGCGAGCGCGAGCAGGCATTCATGCTCAAAGCCATAGTCGAAAATATCGACCTCAACCGGCATATGGACGATGCGCTGCAATCGCTGAAAATCTGCCTTGCCGCCGACGAGAGCGTGCGCACCGGCGCACCTGTAAAACTATAAGGAACTGCCCCCGTGGGATCGCTGCAACTCAAATCAGTCCATAAAAGCTATGGTTCGCAAGCCGTCCTCAAGGACATTGATCTCGAAGTCCGAGACGGCGAATTCGTCATTTTCGTCGGCCCATCAGGCTGCGGAAAATCGACGCTTCTTCGCTCCATCGCAGGGCTTGAGGATGTCTCGGCGGGTGAGGTGCTGATCAACGGCAAGGACGTGACCGTGACGCCGCCGTCCAAGCGCGGCATTGCCATGGTGTTCCAGTCCTATGCGCTTTATCCGCATCTTTCGGTCAAGGACAATATGGGGCTGGGGCTGAAACAGGCCGGAAACCCCAAAGCCGATATCGAGACCCGTGTCGCCAAGGCATCCAGCATGTTGTCGCTTGATCCTTATCTGGCGCGGCGACCGGCAGAACTGTCGGGCGGGCAGCGCCAGCGCGTCGCCATCGGTCGCGCTCTGGTGCGCGAGCCCGAACTGTTCTTGTTCGACGAACCCTTGTCCAATCTTGATGCGGCTCTTCGCGTGCAGACACGGCTGGAGATTGCAAGGCTACACCGTGAACTCAAAGCCACCATGATCTATGTCACCCATGATCAGGTCGAGGCCATGACGCTCGCCGACCGGATCGTGGTGCTGAATGAAGGCCGTATTGAGCAGGTCGGCTCACCGATGGAGCTCTATAACCGCCCCGACAATCTGTTTGTCGCCGGTTTTATCGGCTCGCCGCAGATGAATTTCATTGAGGCTGGCCGCATCGGTGAGAAAGCGGCTCAAACCATCGGTATTCGTCCCGAGCATATTGCGGTGAGCCGCGAAAAAGGCGAATGGCAGGGCAAGGTCATCCATGCCGAGCATCTCGGCGCCGATACCATACTTTATGTCGAGACGGAAACGGCAGGGCTGATCACCGTGCGGCTGTTTGGCGAGCATCATTACACGGAAGGCGATGTGATTTTTGCTTCGGCAGAACCGGGCAAGCTGCATCGCTTTGATGATCAGGGGCGCGCCATTCGCTAAGCCAATTCATTGATAGGCATCAAAAATAAAACCGTACTTTGAAAGAAGTGCGGTTTTATTTTATGTAATGAGTACTTATTGGTACGCTCACCTTACGGTGTTTCTTGTAATATTATTGCGTGACTCCACTCAATTCTTTTCATATAAAATTCCTTGTAAATCAGTGAAATAGGAATGTTTCTTTTTTAAACCGTTTTGGTTTTCTGCCGTATTGCGAATCCTCAAAATTATTTGCAGTGAAACAAATTGAAAAATAATCTTGCTTTATTTTCGCACTCATATCACTCTTGTGTGGAGTGAAACCGGAGGAGGAAATCGGCTTCACATCGCATCTGAGGAGATGGCCTGAAAGGGCTTGGGTCGGTTGACTCTGTTTCTGCAATGCATGCGATTGAATGTTGGTTTCTTGCTTGTCTGTCGGGAGGTGTACCCGCATGAGCGACGATGGCGTCCTGTCCCTGCATGTTCCGGAACCGGAATGGCGTCCGGGTGATGTGCCGGACTTCTCCCATGTCAAAATCCCCAGCGCGGGTTCGGTGCGCCGCCCCGACATTGATGAAAAGCCGGAAGCCATGCGCGATCTGGCCTTCAGCATCATTCGCGTGCTCAACCGGGATGGCGAGGCGGTTGGCCCATGGGCGGGGACGCTCAGCGACGAGGAGTTGCGCGATGGTCTGCGCCATATGATGACGCTTCGGGCTTATGACGTGCGCATGATGATGGCGCAGCGCCAAGGCAAGACTTCGTTCTATATGCAGCATCTGGGCGAGGAGGCGGTCAGCTGCGCCTTTCGCAAGGCACTTTTGAAGGGCGACATGAATTTCCCGACCTATCGGCAGGCCGGGCTTTTGATTGCCGATGATTATCCGCTGGTTTCCCTGATGAACCAGATTTTTTCCAACGAACAGGACCCGCTCAAAGGTCGGCAGTTGCCCGTCATGTATTCGGCCAAGGATCACGGCTTTTTCAGCCTATCCGGCAATCTCGCGACACAATATACGCAGGCCGTCGGCTGGGCCATGGCATCGGCCATCAGCCATGACACGAAAATTGCCGCTGCATGGATCGGTGACGGTTCGACCGCCGAGAATGATTTCCACGCAGCGTTGGTTTTCGCCTCGACCTACAAGGCGCCGGTGGTGCTCAACATTGTCAACAATCAATGGGCGATCTCGACCTTTCAGGGCATTGCGCGCGGTGGTTCCGGCACCTTTGCCGCGCGCGGGCATGGTTTTGGCATTCCGGCCTTGCGCGTGGACGGCAATGATTATCTGGCCGTGCATGCGGTTGCGAAATGGGCGGTGGAACGCGCAAGGCGTAATCTTGGGCCGACAATCGTCGAATATGTCACCTATCGCGCCGGCGGGCATTCAACATCCGATGATCCCTCCGCCTATCGTCCCAAGGCCGAAAGCGATGCATGGCCGCTGGGCGATCCGATCCTGCGATTGAAAAACCATCTGATTGCGCGTGACGTCTGGAGCGAAGAACGCCACAAACAGGCCGAAGCCGAAGTCATGGATCTTGTGGTGAGTGCACAACGCGAGGCGGAAGCCATCGGCACGCTGCATGACGGGCGAAAACCCTCGATGCGCGATATGTTCGAGGATGTTTATGCCGAGACACCGCCGCATCTTGTGCGCCAGCGACAGGAGGCGGGGTTTTGAGCATTTCCAGGAAAAGTGTGAAGCGGTTTTCCGTCCGGAAATGCGGAGGAAAAAGCGCATGCATATGACGATGATCGAGGCGATCCAGAATGCTCATGACCTTGCCATGGAGCGCGATGAAAAGGTCGTCGTGTTTGGCGAGGATGTCGGCTATTTCGGCGGCGTGTTTCGCTGCACGGCGGGCTTGCAGAAAAAATACGGCAAGGACCGCTGTTTCGATGCGCCGATCAGCGAGCTTGGCATTGTCGGAACGGCCATCGGCATGGCGGCCTATGGTCTCAAGCCCTGCATCGAGGTGCAGTTCGCTGATTATGTCTATCCCGCCTATGACCAGATCGTTTCGGAGGCGGCACGCCTGCGTTATCGCTCTGCGGGGCAGTTCACTTGTCCGATGGTGATCCGCCTGCCGTCTGGCGGTGGCATTTATGGCGGACAGACCCACAGTCAAAGCCCGGAAGCGCTGTTCACGCATGTCTCGGGGCTTAAAACCGTGATGCCCTCGACGCCAGCCGATGCAAAGGGGCTGCTTCTCGCTGCTATCGAAGACCCCGATCCGGTCATCATGTTCGAGCCGAAGCGGCTTTATAATGGCCCTTTCGACGGCCATCACGACAGGCCGGTGACATCGTGGAAAAAACACGATCTGGGCACTGTTCCGGAAGGCTATTACACCGTGCCGCTCGGCAAGGCGGCGATCCGACGCGAGGGCGAGGCCGTCACGGTGCTTGCCTATGGCACCATGGTGCATGTGGCGCTGGCCGCCACGGAAGAGACCGGCGTCGATGCTGAAATCATCGATCTGCGCACGCTTTTGCCGCTCGATACCGAAACCATCATGGCCTCGGTCAAAAAGACCGGACGCTGCGTGATCGTGCATGAGGCAACGCTCACCTGCGGTTATGGCGCGGAACTGGCAGCGCTTGTACAGCGCGACTGTTTTTATCATCTCGAAGCGCCGGTGATCCGCGTGACGGGCTGGGATACGCCCTATCCCCATGCGCAAGAATGGGCCTATTTCCCCGGTCCCGACCGGGTGGGGCGGGCGCTTTTGTCTGTTCTCGAAGCCTGAAAGGGGAGAATGCATGGCACAGTTTCCGATCAAACTCCCCGATGTCGGCGAAGGCGTTGCCGAGGCCGAACTGGTCGAATGGCATGTGAAGGTTGGCGACGTGGTGCGCGAGGACGATCTGCTCGCCGCAGTCATGACCGACAAGGCAACGGTGGAAATTCCCTCATCGCGCGCCGGAACGGTTATCGCCATTAACGGCACGGTCGGCGACAAGATCGCGGTCGGCTCCGAACTGGTGCGCCTTGAAACCGATGCGCAAGCTGAAGCGGTGCCGCTTGAAAAATCCGAACCCGTCGAGCAGCAAGCACCAGTCCTGCTGCAAACGCCTACACCGGAAAAAACGGCTCCGGAAAAGCCCAAGAGTCCGAAGCGCGAGAGCGCCGGTCCTGCTTTTGCCGGGGCAGGGCCAAACCGCGCCGAGGGTGAAAAACCGCTCGCCACGCCTTCGGTGCGCCTGCGGGCGCGCGATGCGGGGATCGATCTGCGCCGCATTCGCGGCACGGGTCCGGCGGGCCGGATCACCCATGAAGACCTCGACGCGTTTTTTGAGAGCGAAAGCGGAGCGGGGTCTGTGGCGTCCGGTTATGCCGCCGACACATCGGTCAATGAGGTCAAGGTGATCGGGCTTCGCCGCAAGATCGCCGAACGCATGGCGGAAGCCAAGCGCCATATTCCACACATCACAATCGTCGAGGAAGTGGATGTCACGCAACTTGAAGAATTGCGTGCAAGTCTCAATAATCAAAAGAAAGAAAGCCGACCGCGCCTCACTCTTTTGCCGTTCATCATCCGCGCCATCGTCAAAGCGGTGAAGGAGCAGCCGGGGCTGAACGCGCATTTCGATGATGAGGGGGATATGATCCGGCAATTTGGCGGCGTGCATGTCGGCATCGCCACGCAGACGCCAAACGGGCTGATCGTACCGGTGGTTCGCCATGCCGAAAGCATGACGGTGTTCAAAGCCGCAACCGAGCTGTCCCGTGTGAGCGAGGCTGCACGCAATGGCACGGCCAAGCGCGAGGAATTGACCGGCTCCACCATCACGATCACGTCTCTTGGGCCGCTTGGCGCGATTGCAACCACACCGATCATCAACCGCCCGGAAGTGGCGATCGTCGGCGTCAACCGCATGGCCATCCGCCCGCTATGGGATGGGGCGCAATTCGTGCCGCGCAAGATGATGAACCTTTCATGCAGTTTCGACCATCGCGTTATCGATGGCTGGGATGCCGCCGTTTTCGTGCAAAAGCTCAAGAGCCTGCTTGAAGTGCCTGCAATGATCTTTGTGGAGGATTGAGCAAATGGGCGAGATTTCCTGCAAGTTGCTGATCATTGGTGGCGGTCCCGGCGGCTATGTCTGCGGCATTCGCGCCGGACAACTTGGCATCGATACCGTGCTGGTCGAGAAAAAACGCCTCGGCGGCACCTGCCTTAATGTCGGCTGCATTCCATCCAAGGCGCTGATCCATGCAGCCGACGAATTTCATCGCCTGACGGTCAAGAACAAGCTTGGCATCAGCGTGGACAATCCAGCCATCGATTTTGAAAAAACGCTGGAATGGAAGGATGGGATCGTCAACCGCTTGAACAGCGGTGTCGCCGGATTGCTGAAACGCGTCAATGTACGCATGTTTCAGGGGCAGGCGCGGTTCATCGACGGCAAGACGGTGCTGGTCGATACCGATACGGGCCGCCAGACCATCCACGCCGAAAATATCGTCATTGCCACCGGCTCCGTGCCGGTCGAAATCGAAGCGCTGCCCTTTGGCGGCACGATCATCTCTTCGACCGAGGCGCTGGCCCTGCAAACCGTGCCGCAAAAGCTGGTGGTTGTCGGCGGCGGCTATATCGGTCTTGAAATCGGCACTGCTCTTGCCAAGCTTGGCGCGAAGGTGAGCGTGGTCGAGGCAGCCGACCGTATCCTGCCGCAATACGATGCCGAACTGACCCGTCCCGTGATGGCGCGGTTAAAGACGCTCGGTGTCGATGTGCTCACAAACACATCCGCCAGGAGCCTCTCGGCAGACGGTGCTGCGCTTGAGGTGGTAAGCAACGGGGCGACGCGCGCAATTGCCGCCGACAAGGTGCTGGTCGCGGTTGGGCGCAAGCCGCAGACCGATGGCTGGGGTTTAAGCGAAATCCGGCTCGACATGGAAGGGCGCTTTATCCGCATCGACGAAAAATGCCGCACCTCCATGCGCGGTATTTATGCCATTGGCGATGTGACCGGCGAGCCGATGCTGGCGCATCGCGCCATGGCGCAAGGCGAGATGGTGGCCGAAATCATTGCAGGTGGCAATCAGGTCTGGGACAGGCGCTGCATTCCTGCCGTCTGCTTCACCGATCCCGAGATCGTAACGGCTGGCCTTTCGCCTGACGAAGCGCGTAAGGCAGGGCATCGGGTCAAGGTCGGGCTGTTTCCATTTCAGGCCAATGGCCGCGCTATGACGATTGAGCGCGAGGACGGCTTTATCCGTGTCGTGTCGCGTGCAGACAATCATCTTGTTATGGGAATACAGTCAGTTGGCGTAAATATTTCAGAATTGTCTTCAGATTTTGCACAAAGCATCGAAATGGGCGCGCGGCTTGAGGATATAGCCGGTACTATCCATGCGCATCCGACATTGGGTGAGGGATTGGCCGAGGCGAGCATGAAGGCGCTCGGCCATGCACTGCATGTCTAGCTCTTGGATTTGCGCTCGTGCCGCCAGAAGAAGAGAGCCGCACCCGCAATCATCGCAGCCAGCGCAAACCATGTCAGCGCATAGGAAAGATGGTTGTTGCGGAAGCCGACAACAGTCAGGCCGCCGATGGGCAGATTGCCGGGATTGGCATTTGCATCGGCGTCGATGAAATAGGGGGCTACGCTGCCCAGATTATCGCGCGCTGCAAAGGCCACGACATCGCGTGAATTCCAGTCGTTGCGCGCCGGATCATTGGGGCGCAGGAAAAAGCCATCCGGCTCCGGCAGGCGCAGAAGGCCGGTAACGATCGTCTCACCCGCCACTTGCGTTTCGGGTCGTATGTCCCCATTGCGCTTGTCGTTGGGTACAAAGCCACGATTGATATAGGTCAGTGCCCCATCAGGACCGCGCATGGGCGTCATGACCCAATAGCCCGCGCCGCGTTCGGTCAGCGCGTGAACCAGCACCTCTTTGTCATTGAGATAGGTGCCCGTGAGCGTCACACGACGATATTCGTCATCGGCGCGATTGACCTTTTCCCAATCGGCTTTTTGCGGAGCCGGAACGGCGGCGGCATGAACACGTGCATCGACGCGGGCGATCAGATCGAGCTTCCATTGCAACCGCTCTACCTGCCAGATGCCAAGGCCCATGAAAAGTGCAAAGAACAGTGCGCCAAGCACGGCCAGCAGGCCGAGAAAAAAGCGCGATTTTGCAGCCGGTCGTGGGGGATGTTCAGCTTGTGTCGTCATGGTGCCTCTGATACCAGAGCCGTCTGCCGTTTTAAACCCGCAATAAAAACGGCGCCGGTCTTCTTTTGGGAAGAACACGGCGCTTTTTTCGGCTTAAATATCAGATTTATTACGTTGATCCGGGTCAGGCAGATTTCTGAGCCCGGTGCCTGCGGTGCGAATAGCCGCCCTTGGAGAGCCGCAACACATTGCACACCTGCGTCTTGTCTTCCGACGGCTTCTGCATCTGGGCCTGTGCGTTTTGCAGTATCTGCTTCGTTACAGGTCTGTCCTGCGTTTGCGGACCAATAATGATGCTTTTCATCGTTCATTCTCCCTGCATAAAATCGACGGACGAACGCGAGCAGAGCCCGCGCGCACGTCAAGCCATAGTTATAAGAATGTGCGAATATAGAGATTATTAACCAAAACCTATTGGTTGACAAGCGATGTTTTACAACCCTGCGTAAGCCTTTGCTGGCACGCATGAAAAAGGCCGGAAACGCACGTATTTCCGGCCTTTCACATTCAGTTGACTAAAGATCAGTCGCGATTGCCGGTCAGGATTTCGCGCTTGCCGACATGGTTGGCGGGGCCGACCAGTCCATCCTGTTCCATGCGCTCGACGAGCGAGGCAGCGCGGTTATAGCCAATGCCGAGACGACGCTGGATATAGGAGGTCGAGCACTTCTTGTCGCGCATGACGACCTTGACCGCCTGTTCGTAGACATCGTCGCCATCTTCTGAAGCCATCGCGGTTGCATCGAACACGGCGGCATCAGCACTTTCGTCGTCTTCTTCCTCGTCTTCGGTCACGGTCGCCAGATAATCCGGACGGCCTTGCGCCTTGAGGTGATCGACGACCTTTTCGACTTCCTCATCGGAGACGAAAGGACCGTGGACACGCACGATGCGGCCGCCGCCTGCCATGTGCAGCATGTCGCCCTGACCGAGCAATTGTTCGGCACCCATTTCGCCCAGAATGGTACGGCTGTCGATCTTGGAGGTCACCTGAAACGAAATACGCGTCGGGAAATTGGCCTTGATCGTGCCGGTGATGACATCGACCGAAGGACGCTGGGTCGCCATGATCAGATGGATACCCGCCGCACGCGCCATCTGCGCCAGACGCTGCACGGCACCTTCGATATCCTTGCCCGCGACCATCATCAGATCGGCCATTTCGTCGATGATGACGACGATATAAGGCATCGGTGTCAGGTCGAGTTCTTCCTGAACATAGGTCGGTTCGCCGGTTTCCTTGTCGAAGCCCGACTGCACCGAGCACATCACAGTTTCGCCTTTGCCCTTGGCGGACGCGGCACGCTGATTGAAGCCTTCGATATTGCGCACGCCGAGCCGCGCCATCTTGCGATAGCGGTCTTCCATTTCGCGCACCGCCCATTTGAGCGCCACAACGGCCTTCTTGGGATCGGTGACGACAGGGGTCAGAAGATGCGGGATTCCGTCATAGATCGACAGTTCCAGCATTTTCGGATCGACCATGATCAGGCGGCATTCTTCCGGCTTGAAGCGGTAGAGCAGCGACAGGATCATCGTGTTGATGGCGACCGACTTGCCCGAACCAGTGGTGCCAGCCACCAGAAGGTGAGGCATTTTGGCGAGTTCGGCAATGATCGGCTCACCACCGATGCCCTTGCCGAGGCAAAGCGGCAGGCGGTAATTCGAAGCCTCGAAAGTGCGGCTATCGATCATTTCGCGCAAATAGACGGTTTCGCGATTGGCGTTCGGCAGTTCGATACCGATGACATTGCGTCCCGGAACCACGGCCACACGGGCGGAAAGGGCTGACATGGAGCGCGCAATATCGTCGGAAAGCCCGATGACGCGCGAGGATTTCACACCCGGTGCCGGTTCAAATTCATAGAGGGTCACGACAGGGCCGGGGCGGACATGAATGATCTCGCCGCGCACGCCGAAATCTTCGAGCACGCTTTCGAGAAGGCCTGCGCTGCGCTCCAGCATTTCCTGCGTAATGACGTTGCCGTCTTGTGCGGGCGGTTCCTGCAACAGATCGCGCGGCGGAAACTCATATTCGCCGGTCAGAACGGGCGCTGCTGCACGGGGGAGGGGCTGGGGCTGATAAAGCGCAATCGACGGGACCGCCTTTGCTGGTGCGGTGGCTATAACGTTCTCGACAACGCTCTCTTCTACAGCAGGCTTTTCAATGGCACTGATAACGGCAATGGCTTCGTCGGCGGATGCCTCTGCCGCAATCTCTTCGGCCTTGATCGGCTCGGCAACAGACTCGACGATCTCGGCCGTTTCGGGAGCAATCACAGGCGCTAGTGCTTCTGCTTCTGCTTCTGCGGTAACGGGTTGCTGTGCGACCTGAACGGGCGTTTGTTCGGCCGTCTTGGTCCATTCGCGAACACGGAACTGCGACAGAATGGATTCCACACTGACAGTCTTCTTTGCCTCGATAGGAGCGGTGGCCTCTACGACCGAAGCGGCAGTCTGAATGGCAAGCGCCGCAACGGGTGCGATGTCGATGTCCAGATCGCCACCTTCGAAAAAGGCGAAATCAGAAAGATAGGCGAGGGCAGGCATAGGCATTGTATCAGTAGTCTTTTCAGGCGTGGCAACAGGGGCGATTACAGCGGGGGCGATGGGCGCACGCGCTTCCACAGGCTTGACCGGGAGCGCAGGTACCACCGGCGCTACGGGTGAACGCATCAGACTTTGCGAAACATTCTGCTGCAAGGCTGCGACTGCCATAGGCTGGGCTTCTGCAACCTGCTCAACGATTTTGGCAGATGTTTCATCGGCAGTACCCGCTGATGCAGCCGCATTGATATCCGGCAGATCCTCACCGCGCCGACGCAGCAGTTCGACTTCCGGCGTACGGGTAAAGCGCACATTGTCACCAAGCGAAAAATGCGCTTTCCAGGCACCGTCCCCGGACGTAGCTTCCGATTGAGGCTTCGACTGGGAACCAGTCCCGTTCTGACTGCCGCTGGATTGAAGGAAATTTTCTCTCAAATTACGCATGATACCTGGACCCTGGAGACTATCGCCTGAATGAACCCATGTAATAGAAAATGAAGGTTAACAACCTCCTTCACAAATGCACATTTCAGACGCGAAATTATGAGATCATCAAGGTTTTGGGATTCATGAAATATAGAGAAATTTTTCATAAAACATATAAAATACAATATGATAATTAATTTTATTAAACTGATTTATATTGTTTCGAAATGTGAAAAAATGTCTGGATGATGATCATGGGTAAGGGATTCGCAACGGCGGAGACTATGATCATAGAATCGCCGTGAGGCACCAACTTAATTTCGGCTAAATCACGCTTTTCGAGCAAAATAGGGCGGGCAGGGCGCATTATATTGCGATTTTATGAAAGAAGCGATTGACAGTGCACCATATGCAGGGCTGTAAATGCGCCTCCTAATTTCGTCTTCGCGGCTAGAGGGTAACGCGCGGCATGAAAATCACTATCGAACAATCGCTGGATCAGGCAGGAACGGGCGCTTTCCAGCGCAATCTGCTTGGTGTCTTCGGTCTGGTCTGGGCGGCAGATGCCATGCAGGTCATGGCGGTCGGCTTTACCGCCGCGTCTATCGCCGCAACCTTTGGCCTCACCGTGCCGCAAGCGCTGCAGACGGGAACGCTATTCTTCCTGGGCATGATGATCGGGGCTGCCGCCTTTGGTCGCCTTGCCGATAAATATGGCCGACGCCGCATATTGCTGATCACGGTGGCTATGGATGCGCTGTTCGGTCTGCTGTCGGTCTTTGCGCCCAATTTTGGCATTCTTCTGGCTTTGCGGTTTTTGACCGGCATCGCGGTCGGCGGAACCCTGCCGGTCGATTACGCCATGATGGCCGAGTTTCTGCCATCGAAAAACCGTGGCCGCTGGCTGGTCATGCTCGAAGGTTTCTGGGCTATTGGCACGGTGGTTATCGCGCTCGCCGCATGGGGTGCAAGCCTTGCCGGCGTTGCCGATGCATGGCGCTATATCTTTGCGGTCACCGCAGCCCCGGCGCTTATCGGCATCTGGCTTCGGCTCTGGGTGCCGGAATCACCGATGCATCTCATGAAATCGGGCAGGGCGGACAAAGCCAAGTCGGTGATGAACCGTGTGCTGCGCCGCAACGGCAAGCCAGAGATGCCGCCCAAAGCACAGCTCGAAGCCCCGCTTCTCGTCACCAATGAACGACTTTTCTCGCCCAATATGCGTCAGCGCACGCTGGCCACATTGGCGATCTGGTTTCTCGTTTCGGTGTCCTATTATGGCATTTTCACCTGGATACCGGCCAAATTGGCTGGCGATGGTTTCGGCTTTGTGCGTGGCTACGGCTTTCTGGTCGTGGTGGCACTGGCACAGATA
Organism: Rhizobiaceae bacterium; assembly: GCA_032057925.1. Classification (GTDB taxonomy): domain Bacteria; phylum Pseudomonadota; class Alphaproteobacteria; order Rhizobiales; family Rhizobiaceae; genus Brucella. The sequence continues at coordinate 52,407 of DAMCEK010000004.1, read as the reverse complement.
CCGGGCTACGCGCTTGCCGCCTATGGTGTGGAAAGCTGGGGGCGCCGCACGACGCTGATCACCTTCCTGTTTATCAGCGCGGCAGCCTGCGCGTTGTTTACGGTTGCCACCAGTTCGATGCTTGTGGGAAGCTCGATCCTGATTATGAGCTTTGCGCTTCTTGGCACATGGGGTGCGCTCTATGCCTTTACGCCGGAACTCTATCCAACGGCGCTGCGTGGAAGCGGCATGGGTGCGGCAGGTGCCATGGCACGTCTTGGCGGCCTGTTGGCGCCGTCGGCACTGGCGCTGGTCATCAGCCAGAGTTTTTATCTGGCCGTTGCGATGTTCGCGGGCCTGCTGGCGCTTGCCGGATTTATCGCCTTCTTCATCAATGTCGAAACACGTCAGAAAGCATTGAACTAGTGTGATATAATCCTTTTAAATTCAGATCATTATATAATTGTTCTAATATTTTGATTTATTGAAGGGCGGCCTAGGGCTGCCCTTTGAAAAATCAGATTAAACCACGTCGGATAGGCGTTGGAACGCGCATCTTTTTTAAGCGCCGACACACTAGAAGATAAAGCCTTATTCGTTTTACGGGTCAATCGCTTCCAGTACCGCATCTGCGTTATCGAGCTTAAAAGCCATGCGAAACGACAGCATCATATAGATATACCGCGACCAGCTTTTCAGCATGAGGGTCAGGCTGGTGACTTTCAAATAAATGGGTCGGATTGTTCCATAACATAGATTATGCGATTTTTAGATATGGTGGCGGTACATTCCATAAACAACGCTCAGTGCGGTTTCGGAAGCTCAGGCGTGATCCAGATCTGTGCAAGCGGCCGCTTGCGCTTTAAGACCAAAGCAGCATGTAATCGATACGTAGATGCTGCAAGACGCGAAGCGGATTTCAGTCTGGCCTCGCCTTCCTCTTCGGGTTAGATATGCCGTGCGAGTGCTTCCGACGATTTTTCGGGAGCCTGCCGCTGAATGGCAAAGAAGGTATAGTCGTAAATGTTGGACGCACGAATTCGCAACGCCTCCCTTAAAGACAAGATCATGAGCGCCGATCAGGCAGCAAGCCTCATCGAGGATGGCATGATCGTCGGCATGAGCGGTTTTACCCGCGCCGGCGATGCCAAGGCGGTGCCCGTCGCCATGGCAGCGCGCGCGGCAAACGACCCTTTCCAGATCACGCTGATCACCGGCGCATCGCTCGGCCATGACGTCGACAAGATTTTGACCGAAGCGCATATCCTTGCGCGCCGGATGCCGTTTCAGGTTGACCGCACCTTGCGTGCCGCCATCAATCGCGGCGAGGTCATGTTCATCGACCAGCATCTGTCCGAAACCGTCGAGCAATTGCGCTCCAACCAGATCGGCTCCATCGATTACGCCGTGGTCGAAGCGCTGGCCATCACCGAGAGCGGCGGCATCATTCCCACCACCTCAGTCGGCAATTCGGCAAGCTTTGCCATTCTGGCCGAAAAGGTCATTATCGAGATCAATCTCAACCAACCGCTGGCGCTGGAAGGGTTGCACGATATCTATATCCCGACCAAGCGCCCTACCCGCGATCCCATTCCGGTCACGGCCTGCGACAGCCGCGTCGGGCTGCCCTATATTCCGATCCCCGCTGAAAAAATCGCGGCTATCGTCATCACACAGGAAAACGACAGTGCATCCACGGTCGAACCCGCCGACAGCGAAACCATCGCCATTGCAGGCCATCTGATCGGATTTCTCAAACACGAAGTAGAGCAAGGTCGTCTTGATCTCACGCTTAATCCGCTTCAGGCAGGCATTGGCACCATCGCCAATGCTGTTCTGAATGGCTTTGTCGACAGCCCTTTCCATAATCTGCGCATGTATAGCGAGGTTTTGCAGGACAGCACCTTTGATCTTTTTGACGCTGGCAAACTCGATTTTGCGTCGGGTGCTTCGATCACGCTGAGCCCGGCCTATGGCGAGCGCGTCTTCGGAAACATCGAGCGTTATCGCGACCGGCTTATCCTGCGCCCACAGGAAATTAGTAACCACCCGGAAGTCATCCGCCGTCTCGGCATCATCGGTATCAACACGGCGCTGGAATTCGACATTTACGGCAATGTGAACTCCACCCATGTCGATGGCACCATGATGATGAACGGCATCGGCGGCTCGGGCGATTTTGCGCGTAACGCCTATATTTCGATCTTCGTCACCAAGTCGGAAGCCAAAAGCGGTGCCATTTCATCAGTGGTTCCTATGGTCACCCATGTCGATCACAACGAGCATGACGTCGATATTCTGGTGACGGAACAGGGCCTTGCCGATCTGCGCGGGCTTGCGCCGCGCGAGCGTGCCCGTGTCATCATCGATCATTGCGCGCATCCGGATTATCGCGACCAGTTGAACGATTATTTCGCCCGTGCATCGGCGCGGGGCGGACATACGCCGCATCTTCTCGAAGAAGCTTTCAGCTGGCACACGAGCCGCCAGCAAAGCGGCACCATGCGGAAATCCTGATCCGCCCTGCTTTTTCTGCGGAACAATTTTGTGTGCCGGACGTTATCCGGCATATCGTTTCTGCGCAGGTCTTTTTGCAACGAAAACGGTGATATACGGGGGAAATCGCGCGGCCTCGCCGCTTCGTTCTTTCCGTTACCATTGCCGCAGGATGGGCTGCCCTCACTGGCGCGGGCCCTGAATGCTTAAACTGTTCAGTCTGGCGTTCTCGCGGAGCGGCCGTCAGACAAGGGGAACGACAGCCGTTCCGGGAAGGTGCACTCGCTTATGTCCATCCTTATCAGTCTTCTGATAACCGTCCTTGTTATCTTCCTCGTTCTTTACCTCATCAACATGCTGCCCCTCGATGGGAAGGTAAAGCAGATCGCACAGGTGATCGTCATCGTCATTGGTATTATTTCGTTGTTGAAATATCTCGCTGTTTTCTGACGAATAGAATTACGACGTCTAAATGAGAGTCATGGGTTTCAGACCCATGGCTCTATTTCTTCTTCCGTCCAGTTTACGGCGGAAAATCCCATTTTCTGATAAAGCTGTAAGGCGCGCGGACTGTCGAGCGTGTTGGTATGAAGGGTCAGTTTTTGCGGGCTATGCGCCCAGGCCGCTGAAATGGCCTCGCTGAGAAAAAACTTGCCCAACCCCCGCCCCTGAAAATCCGGCATCAGTCCGAAATAGAGAATTTCGACGCTTTCGGGTAAGCCGTTCAAATCCAGTTCCACAAAACCCGCCGGATTGCCATCGGCATAAAGCACATGGATTTCGTTTGTGTCGGTGTGGATCGCCTCGGCGACTTCAGCATCGCTCTGCTTGCGACGGAACTGCCAGTGATGCGCGCGGCCAATCTGCTCATAGAGATAGCGGTAATAATGCACAGGCATGTCGCTGGCGCGCATGATGGCAAGACGCAGTCCCGCAGGCGTCGGCACGACCACAGAGGGTCGCGCCTGCATTTCAAGATGCGTGATCCGGGCTTTAAGTTTTTCAGCCATGATCAGTCGGCTTCGCCAGTCACGACTGGCGTGTGCTGCCTGCTGCCCCATTCGCTCCACGAACCGTCATAAAGGCGGTTGTCTTCATGCCCGAGCGACGTGAGCGCCAGCGTGATGACCGCAGCCGTTACACCGGAACCACAGCTCGTCACGACCGGCCTTGTCAGATCGACACCAGCCTCGGCAAAAATCTTGCGCAGGCTTTCCAAATCCTTCAATTCGCCATTCTGCGCCAGCGTGGTGACGGGCACATTGCGCGCACCGGGCATGTGACCCGAACGCATGCCTTCACGCGGTTCAGACTCTTGGCCCGTGAAGCGTCCCGCGCCCCGCGCATCGGCGATCTGCGAACGGCGCTCGGCAACGATCTCCTGCATTTCCGCAAAATCGACCACGGCGGCCTTGTTGAAATCCGTTGTGAAGAGTGTTGGCGCGATCTTGGTCGGCTCATTGGTGACCGGATAACCGGCAGCTTTCCAGCCATCCAATCCGCCATCGAGAACGAACACGTTCTTTGCCCCCATGATGCGGAACATCCACCAGACGCGCGGCGCGGAAAAAAGCCCCGGCCCGTCATAGACGACAACGGTTTCATCCGCCGTGATGCCCATGGCACCGACGTGCTGCGCGAAAAGTTCAGGCGACGGCAAAGTGTGCGGCAGGCCCGATTCCTTGTCGGCAATCAGATCCTGATCGAAAAAGACGGCGCCCGGAATATGGGCAGCGTCATATTCGGAATGACCATCGCGCCCGGCCGCTGGCAGATACCAGGAGGCATCAACAATGGCGATCCCCGGCTTGCCGAGCCGCTCTTTCAGCCAGTCGCGGGAGACGACAAACGCGCTTTTTTCAGTCATGATTATTCCTCGAACGGGATGTCTATTTCGGTGGTCTTTTCGAGCCAGCCCGGCACCGGCAAGTCTTTGCCGCGCAGGAAAGCCGGGTTGAACAGTTTCGACTGGTAACGATTACCATAATCGCAAAGCACCGTCACGATTGTGTGGCCCGGTCCCAGATCTTTTGCAAGACGGATGGCACCGGCAATATTGATCCCCGATGAGCCGCCGAGGCAAAGCCCCTCCTCTTCCACCAGATCGAACAAAACGTCGAGCGCATCGGCATCCGAGACACGATAGGAAAAATCGGGCGTAAAGCCTTCGAGATTGGCGGTAATCCGCCCCTGCCCGATGCCTTCGGTGATCGAATCGCCTTCAGCCTTCAACTCGCCGGTGGTGTAGAAGGAATGAAGCGCTGCGCCATGTGGGTCGGCCAGCGCGATCTTGATGGCGCTGGCATGGTCTTTGAGGCCAAAGGCTGTGCCCGCAAGCGTTCCGCCGGACCCGACCGCTGCAACAAAACCGTCGACCTTGCCGTCCGTCTCGCGCCAGATTTCCTGCGCGGTTGTTTCCTGATGCGCTAAGCGGTTGACGACATTGTCGAACTGGTTGGCCCAGATCGCACCATGCGGTTCGCTTTTCGCCAGTTGCTCGGCGAGGCGACCGGAGAGGCGGACATAATTGTTGGGGTTGCGATAGGGCGCTGCCGGAACCTCGATCAGCTCCGCACCAAGAAGCCGCAAGGCGTCCTTCTTTTCCTCAGCCTGCGTTTCCGGGATGACGATGACCGTGCGATAGCCAAGTGCCTTGGCAACCAGCGTCAGGCCAATGCCGGTATTGCCCGCAGTGCCCTCGACGATCACGCCACCGGGCTGCAAAAGCCCGCGCTTTTCGGCGTCGCGAATGATGTAGAGTGCGGCGCGGTCCTTGACCGACTGGCCGGGGTTGAGGAATTCGGCTTTTCCGTAGATATCGCAGCCGGTTAATTCGGAAGCCTTTTTGAGGCGGATCAGCGGCGTATTGCCGATGGCGTCGAGAACCGAGTTGAGCATGGCTTCCGTCCTTTCTGTTTGGCAAGGAAATTAGGAGGATGCGCCCTGCCCTTCAAGCAAGCGTGGAATAATTTTCCAATTTAGAGCGCAAATATTTACCTCGAAGTGATGCGCAATAGAAAAAGCCGCCCCATCGGGGCGGCTTTCGTAAAAGTTTGTTTTATCAGGCTGCGCGTTGTCCACTACCGCCGCCGCCATTGCCACCTGTGCGGCGCTTGCGCCGGAACGGGCGCTTGGCCTTTGCCGCCGCATCGGGGGCTGCATTGCCTGCGGAACGATGCTCGCCGGACTTTTGCGCCGGGCGGCGATGGTTCTGCGCCCCGCCCTTGCGATGCTGGGTCTTTTGCGGACGCGCCTGATCATCGCCGGAAACCGGACCATTCGAAGCCGGTGCCGGAGCCAGCTTGACCGGGGCTTCCTGGATGGGCAGCTTGCTGCGCGTCACGCGCTCGACGGCGCGGAACTTCGATTCTTCCGTTGCCGCATCATAAAGCGTGATCGAGGCGCCATCGGCACCGTTGCGGCCCGTGCGGCCAATGCGGTGCACATAGGTTTCCGGCTCGTCCGGCAGATCGTAATTCACGACATGGCTGATGCCGGGAACATCGATACCGCGCGCGGCAATATCGGTTGCCACCAGAATACGCAGCGTGCCGCTGCGGAAACCCGTCAGTGCGCGCTGGCGGGCATTTTGCGACTTGTTGCCGTGAATGGCCGCAACGTCAAAACCGTCGCGCTCCAGATGGCGTACAACCGCATCCGCGCCATGCTTGGTGCGGGTGAAGACGATGACCGAACGCATATCCTTGTCAGCCAGCAGTGCCGACAGAAGACGGCGCTTTTCCTTGGTCGGCACCGGATGCACGACCTGGGTGATTTCGGCAGCCGTGGTGCCCTGCGGAGCCACTTCGACGCGCACGGCATCATTGAGCAGGCTCTGTGCAAGGGCTGCGATTTCCTTGGGCATGGTGGCCGAGAAAAGTGCGGTCTGACGTTCGGCATGGGTTGCCTTGGCAATGCGCTTCACATCATTGATGAAGCCCATATCGAGCATACGGTCGGCTTCATCAAGCACCAGCCAGCGGGTCTGCGAAAGATCGACCAGCTTTTCGCGCATCAGGTCGGTCAAACGGCCCGGTGTTGCGATCAGCACATCGACGCCGGGCGCGATGCGCTTGATCTGCGAGAGTTTCGAGACGCCGCCCAGCACCAGTGCGGTCGAGATATGTGCATTCTTGGAGACGGTGCGGATGGTTTCCTCGATCTGGACTGCCAATTCACGTGTGGGGGCCAGCACCAGCGCGCGCGCCGTCTTGGGGCGGCGCTTGTCACCGATTGCGATGATCTTTTGCAGGATTGGCAGGCTGAAGGCTGCCGTCTTGCCCGATCCGGTCTGGGCGATGCCCAGAATATCGCGGCCTTCAAGCTGGGCGGGAATCGCCTGCGTCTGGATCGGCTTCGGCTCGGTCATGCCTGCGGCTTCAACCCCCTTGAGAAGCGCGCCGGTAATGCCGAGAGCGGCAAAGCCGCCAGTGTTTTCTTTTGTCAATTCAATCTCTTTCGGCGGCACCACATGATTGCGGTCCGCTGTAAATGATCGGCCAAGCGCAACTGGACCGAACGCAATTCTTATGATGATAACGACGGGACGCCGGAAAATCCTGGCGACTTGCGCAGCCGTGCCCGAACCTTTGTCCGGGTCTCTCCTGCCTGCGGACCATTCCGAAAGCGAGAGGCGTGACGCAACAAGTCCAATGCAGGGAAAGCCGAAAACGTCGGCCCATGCGCCTGATGCGGCATATGGGGCGTTTTGCTCCAAAAAGCAAATGATTTTATGAGACTTCGCGTTCAGATGATGAAATCGGCCAGCACCTGATTGTCGGTAATGTCCTGATAGGCCCAGCCGGCCTCATCGAATTTACGGTTCAATATCTTGAAATTATCGGCATTTTTGGTTTCGATGCCGATCAGAACCGAGCCGAAATTGCGGGCCGATTTTTTCAGATATTCAAAACGCGCCACATCGTCTTCCGGTCCGAGCAGATCGAGGAAAGAGCGCAGTGCACCGGGGCGCTGCGGAAAGCGGAAGATGAAATATTTCTTCAGCCCTTCGTGGCGAAGCGCCCTCTCCTTCACGTCCGGCAGACGCTCGAAATCGAAATTGCCGCCAGAGACCACGATGACGATGCGCTTGCCCTTCAACTCGCTCTTCTTGAAATTTTTCAGCGCATCAATGCCCAGCGCGCCTGCCGGTTCCAGCACCACGCCTTCGATATTGAGCATCTCGATGATGGTCGCGCAAAGCCTGTTTTCCGGAACCGTAATCACGGATTTGGTATCAAAGACCTTGAGAAGCTTGAAATTTTCCTTGCCGATTTCAGCAACCGCAGCCCCGTCGACAAAATTATCGACCTTGGTGAGTTTGACCCGCTTGCCCGCTTCAAGGCTTGCGTGGAGGCTCGCAGCCCCTTCCGGCTCGACAAAGCGAAAGGCGGTTTTCCAGCCAAGACCCGTCATATATTGCGTGACACCGGCGGCAAGCCCACCGCCGCCGACCGGCAGCAGCACCAGATCGGGCTTCTTGCCGTCCGGCAATTGCTGCTCGATTTCAAATGCGACGGTCGCCTGTCCCTCGATGATGCCCGGATGATCGAAAGGCGGCACCATGACGCCTTTGTTACTCTCGGCAAATTCCTGCGAGGCAGCATAGCAGACGTCGAAAATATCGCCGATCAGCTTGATCTCGATGAATTCGCCGCCAAAGGCGCGGGTTTTGTCGATTTTCTGCTGCGGTGTCGTCACCGGCATGAAAACCACGCCCTTGCGCCCGAAATGGCGGCAGACGAGCGCAAAACCCTGCGCATGATTGCCCGCCGACGCGCAGACAAAGACGGCGTTTTCATCGACCGTCTTGACCACGCGTGAAATGAAATTGAAAGCGCCGCGTATCTTGTAGGAACGCACCGGCGTGAGGTCTTCGCGCTTGAGCCAGATTTCCGCGCCGTATTTGCCCGACAGATGATCGTTGAACTGCAAGGGCGTCTCGGCAAACAGCGAACGCATCGCCTTTTCAGCCCGGGCCACGGATTTCACGAAGGCGGTCATGCGGCAACTTTCTTCAATTTCTTAGAGGCTTTTTGTAGCTTTGTTTCATCGCTACATCGCTTTGGCAAGTCAAACAAGGCGGAAGCAGAAACTTGAGTTAATTTGCAATGTTTTTTGCAAGCGCTGTTTCGACAAGGGCGTGTGCTGCCTCGCCTGCGGTTAGCGCAAAGGCCCTGTCGCGGTGCAGCAAGCCGCTGGCGTGAACGCCATCGACCAAAAGCACGATTTGGCGCGCAAGTTGTCCGGCCTCGCTGATGTCTGCCTGCGCATAAAACCCGGCAAGCCAATCTTCAAAGCGCAGCTTGTGTGCCCTGCCGATGGCGATCGCGGGATGGCCGGGCATGTTGGCGAGTTCCGCAGCCGTGCGCAAAAAACCGCAGCCGCGCCATGACGGATGGTCCATGAGCTTTGCCAGATGCTGAAAGATCGCGCGTGTGCGCTCTGAAACGCTACCGTCCGCCGCTTCGAACCAGCCGCGCATGCGCGCCAGATTGGGCTGGTCGCGATGATCGAGATAGGCGGCGATCAATTCGTCCTTGCTGGTAAAATGATAATAGAGTGTTCGCTTGGTGACGCCCGCTGCTTCCGCCACCGCATCGACGCTGACGCCGCGAATGCCGTCGCGATAAAAAAGCTTTTCCGCAGCTTCGATAATTTTTGCGCGTGTGTTTTTTGCCATAGATAAAAGTATACTGCCTAGTGAGTGTAATTTTCAAATGGTTTGGCTTAGCTTTTTTGAATGAGGAGAGAGGCATGCTGACCAAAGCGCATCAGAAAGCCGGGACAGAGATACAGAACCCCGAATCCGTGCGGATTGAATGCGCCGACGGTGTGGTGCTGGGCGGGCATTTCTGGGCGGCATCCAAACCGTCTGCCGACGCGACCGTCATCATCAATCCGGCCACCGGCGTGGCGGCGCGCTATTACCGTTTCTATGCGGAATTTCTTGCCAGCCACGGCTTTGATGTCCTGACTTACGATTATCGAGGCATTGGTAATTCGCGACCGGAAAACCTGCGCCGGAGCGGCTATCGCTGGCATGACTGGGGTGAGAAGGATTTTGCCGCAGCGCTTGATTTCGTGTTGGCGCGCGACCTGCCCCAGCCCATACATGTCGTGGGCCACAGCTTTGGCGGCGTCGCTCCGGGTTTTGCCGCCAATGCCGGGCATATCAGCCGTATGCTGACGGTGGGCGCGCAATATGCCTGGTGGCGCGATTATAAAAGCAGCCACAAGCTTTCGCTGCTTGCCAAATGGCATTTTGTCATGCCCGCACTCACCTTGCTCTACGGCTATTTCCCGGGAAAGAAGCTCGGCTGGCTGGAAGACCTGCCTGCGCGGGTGGCGCTCGATTGGGCCTTAATGGGCAAGCGACTGGAAAACACCGTGCCCTCGCCTGAGCGCGCGGAAATCCGGCAGCGGTTTGCAGCGGTCAGTGCGGATATTCTGGCGATTACGCTCAGCGATGACGAATTGGGGACGCCGCAGGCCGTTGCGCGCACGCTCAGCCTTTATTCGGCAAGCCGCCGCCAGCAAGTGCTGCTGGAGCCCGAAAATCTGGGCTATGAGCGGGTCGGCCATTTCGATCTGTTTCACAACCGCCATGCAGCCGGTTTCTGGATCGATAGTCTGTTATGGTTGCGCGATGGTTTGAACCCGTGGCCTTCCCGCCGCATCGGCGGGCAGGCCTTTTGAATTCGTGCTTCTGCTGGCAAGCTTTCTATCTTGAATTCGCCCAGCAAATCATGACATAGAAATTCCAGTGCTGCGGTCGTGGCGAAACTGGTATACGCAACGGACTTAAAATCCGTCGCCTTTTAGGCTTGCGGGTTCAAGTCCCGCCGACCGCACCACCACCTTCTTTTATTTTGAACCATGCAGCCGCGCGGTGATTTCCGCAACGCGCTTGCCTTGGAAATGCGCGCCTTCCAGTTCCTGTTTCGAGGGCTGGCGCGAGCCGTCGCCATCGGCGGTGGTGGTCATGCCGTAGGGTGCGCCGCCACGCACCACATCATTGCCCATCTGGCCCTGATAGGCATAGGAAAGCGGCACGATGATCATGCCGTGATGCTGCAACTGCCATTGCGCGGAAATGAGCGCCAGTTCCGCGCCGCCATGCTGTGTTGCGGTCGAAACCATCACGGACGCCACCTTGTCGAGAAGCGCCCCCTTGGCCCAGAGACCGCCGGTCTGGTCGAGGAAATTCTTCATCTGCGAGGCCATCATGCCGTAGCGGGTGGCGGTGGCCAGAATGATGCCGTCATAATCGACGAGATCGTTGGGCTTGGCGATCGGTGCTTGCTGATCCATCTTGTAATGGGATTTCTCGGCCACTTCCGGCGGCACCAACTCGGGAACGCGCATGATCGTCACTTCCGCGCCGCCCTCTCGGGCACCCTCAGCAGCAGCTTTCGCCATCTGCTCGGTGTGACCATAAGCCGAATAATAAAGCACCAGCACCTTCACCATGAGACCTCTCCTTGACGATTGATGGAATTATTTTTCCACCTCATCAAAGTAAAAAGCAATTGCATTTTGAAAAGAGGACGGAGCCGAATAAAGCGGTTGCACAAGGCTGCGACCGAGGCTTAACTGGCGATGCAATGAATGGAGTCCCGCATGACTGACACGTCTCATCAGGCTGTAACCGCTGCCATGCTCGCCATTGGCGACGAGCTTCTCTCCGGGCGAACCAAGGACAAGAATATCGGCCACCTCGCCGATGTGCTGACCGCAGCCGGTATCGATCTGAAAGAAGTGCGCATCGTGCCGGATGAGGAGGACGCAATCGTTGCAGCCCTCAATGCGTTGCGCTCATCTTATGATTACGTCTTTACCTCCGGCGGCATCGGCCCGACCCATGACGACATCACCGCCGATGCGGTCTCCAAAGCCTTTGGCGTGCCATGCATCTATGACGACAAGGCGATGCGCATTCTTGGCGAAAACTATGCCCGGCGCGAACTGGAATTCACCCAATCGCGCAAGCGCATGGCGCGTATGCCGGAAGGCTCGGACCATATCGATAATCCCGTATCGACCGCACCCGGCTTTCACATCGGCAATGTTTACGTGATGGCAGGCGTGCCTTCGGTTTTCGAGGCGATGCTCGATAATGTGTTGCCCACGCTTCGCACGGGCCGCAAGCTTTTGTCGCGCGCCGTCAAATGCCCATTCGGCGAAGGCGTCATCGGTGCGCCGCTGACTCAAATCCAGAAAACAAACCCCGATACGATAATCGGCTCCTATCCAAAATTCGAGGAAGGCCGCTTTTCGACCGAGCTTGTGGTGCGCGGCAGCGATTCGCTTAAAATCGACGCGGCGATGGCCGAAATCGAGGCGATGATCGCTTCGCTGGTTGCGTCGGGCGCAAGCTGATCGCACTTGCATTCTACCGGAAATAACAGCGAATTAAGCATCCTTTTTCCGCCCAAACCGTTCTATTTCATGCTAAAAGAAAGACATAGCCGGAAGGAAACCAACGATGTCCTATAAGACGGTGATTGCCTATTCCCGTAGCGAAGCCGAATTGAAGCGGGTTCTTGCCGCAATCGGGCTTTTGATGCGCAAAGTGCCCGATATTCATGTGATCGGGCTTTATTCCATCCCCTCACCTATCGTTTATGCCGATCCGAACGGTTTCATCGATCCCGGCATGTTCGAACTGCACGACAAGCAGCACAAAGAGCTTTCTGAGCGCCTCAAGGGGCTGTTCGATGAGGAGATGCGCCGTCAGGACGCGCATTACGAATTTCGCATCCTGCGTTCCGAAACCGGCACCGCAGCCGACAGCGTTCTGACCTCCTGTCTTGGCGCCGAACTGCTCATCGCGGGTCAGCCCGATCCCAATGATCCGGCAACCAACGACGAAACTGCCGACTCACTGGTTTTCAATTCGAGTTGCCCGGTGTTGCTTGTGCCCTATGCGCCGGTGCTGCCGCAGACATCGCTGGATCGGATCGTCATTGCGTTTAACGGCAAGCGCGAAGCCGCGCGCGCCGCCTTCGACGCGCTACCGTTGATCGAACTTGCAGGGCGCACCGAAATCGTCTGGGTCGACCCGCCCGAGGCCGAAGGCGAGGACAAGACGCTCGCCGGTAGCGATCTGGCCGAATCCATTTCGCGCCACGGCGTCGAAGTCACGGTCACGCCGCTTTCCTCCAATGGCCGCTATGCGCAGGACGCGCTGCGTGACCACATTATTGCCGAGCGCGCCGACCTCGTGGTCATGGGCGCTTATAGCCGCTCGCGCCTGCGCGAACTGGTGTTTGGCGGTGTCACGCGCTCGATGCTGAGCGACCTGCCTGTTCTGACGCTGTTTTCGCGATAGGCCGGCATTTTCCACGACTGTGGGAATTGCAGGCAAGGCTTGCAGGATTTGAGCTTTTGCGGTTATGAGCATCACCCGGCGCGTGCCGGGTGAGTAATCATCTTACCACTCCGCTTGCTTGATGGCGGAGCGTCTACGGAGCGTTCGATGTCCCTGCCCGACAAAGCCTTCCCCGTTTCCTGGGATCAGTTTCACCGCGATGCCCGCGCCCTCGCCTGGCGGATTTCCGGCATGAACCGCGAATGGCGGGCTATCGTCGCCATCACGCGTGGCGGGCTTGTGCCTGCCGCGATCATCTGCCGCGAGCTCGGCATTCGTCTTATCGAAACCGTGTGCATCGCATCCTATCACGATTACGCGTCGCAGGGCGAAATGCAGGTTCTCAAAGGTATTGGTGAAGCGCTTCTGGAAAATGAAGGCGAAGGCGTGATCGTTGTCGATGATCTCACCGACACCGGCAAGACTGCGGCCATTGTGCGCCAGATGATGCCGAAAGCGCATTTCGCCACCGTCTATGCCAAGCCAAAGGGTCGCCCGCTGGTCGATACTTTTGTAACGGAAGTCTCGCAGGACACCTGGATCTATTTCCCTTGGGATATGGGCTTTACCTATCAGGAGCCGATTGCCGGTGGCCGATAAAGCCACAGCGTAATCCTAAACGGCCAGTTCTTCAGCAGGCAATATGTCAGGCCCGTAAAGAAGCCGATATGAAAGCAATATCGGCGTGGCCACGGAAGATCGGTGCGCAGGCGTCGTGGCGTTGGTGGTGGGCTGGGTTTTATACTGCGCCAGCGCCGCCACAGCGCGACCATTGAATGAATACACAATTCAAACAGCGCCTGAATAACAATGAATGGCAGAGCGATAAGGCCGATTATCCAGAGCCGTCGTAGAGCAAGAAAAGCATCCCAACCGTCACATACCCGGCGAGAGCGCTTGTGATCACGCCTGCCACGGTCCAGCCCCAGTCAGACAATGTCATGGTGGGGCGATGTGCTGGCATGATAAATCCAAATAATAAGAGTTTTCGACTTACACGGCGTTTTTGAAATCTTCGTCATAGATAGAAGATGCGGGATGTGAATACGCATCGTATGCGCTATTTTTCGCATTTCCGACATTTATACAATCGAATGCATAATCGTGGCGGGCAGGCAAAGCGGAAATGATTTGAGAGGGGATTTTGATCTATTTGAAACGAGTTAGTGCTCTAAGGTCTTGAAAAAGGACTATTTATTCCCCATTTAAAGGAAGCTGCATCGAGTGCGGGATTTATTGCCAGGAATTCGGGCATTGTCATTTTGACGAATCATTTCATTCTTGTGTTTCGATTTGATGCATGTACTTTCTTTCAGCTTGCGTGAGACGGCAGGGGGGCAGATAAAGACCCTCCAACGAAATTGTAAATTTAAATTGCGGAAGTTTGCACCGGGCGAGCGGCATATATTTGTCTCGTCTATCGAGACAAGGAGAATTTTGTGGTGAAGCAGCCAAAACAACAACTTATTGCAACGGAGAAGCGTATTCTTACGCCTTCTGGCCGCTTGCAGCAGGTTGCGGCGTTGGTTCATCGGCGTCAGAAAGGCGTATTGCAGTTCCTCCTCATCACGAGCCGTGGCAGCGGTCGCTGGGTCTTGCCCAAGGGCTGGCCGCAGGTCGGGCGCACTTTGGCTGAAACCGCGCTGTGCGAAGCTTATGAGGAAGCGGGCGTGCGCGGCAAGATTTCTCCTGAACCGATTGGCAGCTTCAATTACTCCAAGGCGGATCTGCCACTGGAGCGCATCAACCAGTTTTCAGTCGCCGTGTTCGAAATGGAATTTACGGGCCAGGAAAAAAACTGGCCGGAGAAGAAAGAGCGCGTCTGCAAGTGGGTTTCGCCGCAGGAGGCCGTGCGCCGGGTCGAAGAACCCGATTTGAAGGGAATCCTTCAACGATACGGCATACCGGATATTGTGGTGGCAGCCGAATAGGCAATATTATGCAGGCCGATTTTCTGCCCCGTCCTCGACACAGATATAAAGCCCGCACTTCAGCCCCGACATGAGTTTGAAACCTTATAGCTTGTTGCATTCAATGGCATGCAGAAGACACGCTTTAGAGCGCATTCCGAAAAGTGGGAACCGATTTTCGGATAAAATGTTTTATAACTCAAATAATTAGAGCACCGGTTTAATTCAATCAGATCGGTGCTCTAAGTTTTTTTTAAGAATGTCTTCCAAAACCACGCCCCACTTTTGGGAGACATGCTGTAGCTGGAATGGTTCGGGCACAGTCTGTGTCAGAAAGATATGTTCAGCTTGACGTTAAAGCCATTCTCTTCAGTGCCGGACCCATATTGCCCTTGATAGAAAGCACCCAATGTAGAGGTTGGCGACAGATCGAACTCTATACCTGCTTCAACGATGGCCGTATCCTCGCCTATCGGCAGACCGGAGACGGTAAATGCGTCCGAGCCGATGAAACTATGCGTGGAGACTGGCGTAATGTCGCCATAAGCGTGGCGCCAGCCGATCGTGCCCTGTAGTCTGGAGTTAACCTGTCCGAGATTGAGAGCGCTCGCGGCACGCAGGCCCAGTGTGGTAAAGGTCGTACCCGTAGTGTCGCTTCCGGCGGAGAGAGCTGCAGCCGAACTTCCGCTTTCGTCATAGCCGTCCGTGCGCAGGCGAACATAGGCAAGATTGGCAAAAGGTTCGAATGTGGCGCTCCCCGTCTCGACACGATAGCCCAGTTCGCCAAAGACCTGCCAAGTGCCTGCATCATAATCGGCATCCAGACTATCGGCAAAACCGGGGAAGGCAGCCGAACGGCTGGTTTCGATACGGTGCCAAGTGTAAGTCATGCCCGAGCGCAATGCCAGATCGCCGTGACCAAAACCCCAATGCGATCCGGCATAGGCGCCAAGCGTGTAATTATCACTCTCGCCCGACGAGAACCGTTCATCCGAATCGAATGTCGTACGACTGTAACCGGCCACCACACCGAGCCGCCAATTATCATAAACCAGCGTGTCTACGCCGGTTACGAAACCACCGGTGCTATAGCTGAGCTCGCCGGCATTGCCGTCTGCGTCGACCTCGCCCCAGCCACCAAAGGCCTGTGCCCAGGCGCCATATAGCGGGGCAGCCGATGCGGCGGGCGTGGCCGTATCGAAAGGCGTCGCCGTCTTTGCCGGTTGAGGCCCATAGGCGGTGATAAGCGTGGGAGATGCATATCTGTCGCCAAAGGCTTGCAACAGACGCTCATTGACAGCATTGCGGGTAAAATGGCTGCCCGCGATCAGTGCTGTCTTGGCGGAGGCGTGGATTTCGCCCGAAAGCCTGTCAAAGGCGGCACGGGCTTCATCGGCGTTTAAAATCAGCAATGTATTGTAAAGCGAGAGCGAATCACCCGACTGGGCGAGCGTATCCAGTGCGATAGCGGTGCTGATCTCGTTCTTCGTTTCCGCTACTCTTTCAAAAACGGCTGGTTCAGGTCCCTCGTCTTTCACCGTAATGTCGAGATAAACATTGGCGGGATCATAGCTGGTTTTCACATCCAGAAAAGCGGATCGGGACACATCCTGCGTAAATGTCCCCGTAACCCCGCCGTCCGAAGTCAATATCTTATAGGTCTGCCCGTTCTGATAGCTGGTCTTCTGGTCGAGCGCCGAAATACTGACCGCACCGCCGTTGATCGTGGTCGTTCCGGTAACATGGGTCAGGTCGCTGGTTCCATTGCCCGCTATATCGACGGCATATGTTGAACCGGCATTGAAAACCAGGTCACCTTTGATCGTGGGCTTGCCGATCGAGACACCCGATGAAAGCGTACCGCCGGCATTGATCGTCAAAAGACTTTCGTCGTCGCTGCCGATCACGCCGAAGCTCGAAAGCGTGCCGCCGTTAGCCACCGTGACCGAACCGCCCAGCGTCGCGCCGGTATCAACCTGCAGCGTACCGGAGATGCCCGTTCCCGAAGCAGTCGTCCACAGGGTGCCGTCGCGAACCGTCAGCGTTGCACCGGCGTCAACGTCCAGTGTTCCCACTGCGGCATCGGCATCCGTCGCGAACTCGCCTTGTACGGTGATCGAAGACGCGTCGCTGCCGGTGATCGCGCCCGTCACCGCAGCGCTGTTGCCCGTCAGGGTCAGGGAAGCGTCGCCGAGCTGAACCGCGCCGTTCAATGTGCCGCTGTTGACGATACCGCTGGTAATGAATCCTTCGTTGATGATGGCAAAGGTACCGCCGGCAATTGTTCCCGAATTGTCGATCAAACCGATTGTAGCGCCAGCGGTATTGTGAATACCGTAGTTTACCCCACTGATGATGCCCGGCTTTTCATTCACAATCGAACCGATATTCCCGTCTTCAACAATGCTTCTGGCAAATTGCGGAGCCGTGGCATTGCTGATGCCGGTCGTACCGGAAAGAGTACCGGTATTGATGATCGATGTAATTTTATTGAAGTTCAATATGGCGGCATTGTAGATGCCGTGCGAATCATACCATTCCTGATAAGACGACGTCGCTTCGATAGTGCCGGAATTATCGATATCCGCTATCGCGATCACATTTGTAATGCCGCCATACCCGCCTGAGATCAGACCGTCATTGACCACATTACCAGTAAGCTCGGCTAAGTTTTCCAAGCCGTAAAATGTGCCCTTCACCGTACCGGTATTGGTTATGTTGCCGCCGATATTCCCCTCATTGTATATTCCAGTCCCGCTAGCACTTAGGGCGATGATCTGGCCGGTATTGATTATGCCGCCAAGGATAGTTCCGCTTTCGCCGTTGAAAATTCCGTAGATTTGGCCGTTCAACTCACCGTAATTTTCTATATTTCCGGTGATGGTCCCCGTGTTGCCGATAGGATATCCTCCAGCGGTCATGGTGCCGGAATTGATTATACTGCCGTTAACAGTTCCGCTATTGCGGATCGGATACTCGGCCGAAAGGGAACCATTGTTGATTATACTACCAGACGTATTGCCTATGCCGTTGTAAATGGCGTACTCCTGACCGGATGTCGTGATATTTATACTTCCGGCGTGCGTAACAGTGACAGATTCGCCTTCTGCCAATTCGCAGACTGTCGTTTCCGGCGTGGTAATCTCCGTATGCGTATTGGGTGTCATACACAATCCGGCCGCCTTTGCCGGGCTGACAAGAACCATTACGGGTACAAGCTGCGTGGATGACGCCAGAAGTGTCGATGCGATGAGAAGTATTTTTCCAGATTTATTCATTTTAGCCCCAAAATCCACAATCGCTGGATTTTAGGTACACGTGTCTGGTCCACGCATCTGCCCTGCTGGTAGCCGGAACAAATGCTAATAGAAAAACACAATGTGCTAAAATAAAGCGGATTGTCCCCAAATGCCCAATCTATAAACTTACAATAACAGGTGCCTTTTCAAAAAACAATTTTTTTAAAAAAATGCTCGCTGTGATTCTGGTTGTTCCTTCGCAAGCGATGGCGATAGATCTGTAACGATGCAGAGGTGCTGAAAGAGCCTTCGAATTCACTTCAATCGGGGTGTGCTATTGGCGTACAGTATAGGATGATAGAGTTGCGAAGGCGGCGGCGATATTAAAGTCGCCAGGCGATTCCACTTTGCAAAACGAGAAAGTAGCCGGCTTCTTTCATAAAATTGCTTTCTCCCCGTTATCCACATCACTCCACCGGGCGATGCACAATATCTAGCGTCCAGCACTTTACAGGAATCCAATGCTTGACGCTTGGGGCCGAGTCGTTTTTTATGAGACCTATCGTTGCGTGAGTGGCGTGGCCGGGCGTTTGAATTTGTCGGCCTTTCTTTCAGTTTCGTTGCGTTCTGGCAGAGGTGGCACGCTTTTTTGGCGTGTTTTCGCTTGAGGTTTGCCGTGTCCGGATTTTATCCGGCGTCGCTTGCGTAAACGGAAGAAAATTTCAGGAGTGAAATTGCGTTAACACTAGATTTAGTATTTGCGCTCATCATTCTTACAAGATAGGGTGTTTTCCCATCTGCTGATTTGCTGGCCGCGATGGCACCATGAAAGGGAACATTGGTTCTCTCAAGGTGTTTTGTTGTGTGCGGCAAACGGTTGAAAACAGTTTTCGGGTGCCTCGCAGATCGTGCGGTACCGTGCAGATGAAAGGCTCTTTTCTCAAGAGAGCGACCGAAACAGAGACGCGACAGGCAGCAGGTGGTTGACCGCGGCGGAAATTCGTCAGCAGCACCACTATATATAGAACGTTTGGATGGACAGATGAAGATCGAACGCCGTTTTACGAAAGAAAACCAGTCAGCCTATGCGGACATCGCGTTTCGGACTGCAACCAGCGAGATCAAGAATCCCGATGGCTCCATCGTATTCCGACTGGAGAATATCAACGTTCCTGCCCAGTTCAGCCAGGTCGCGGCTGATATTCTGGCGCAGAAATATTTCCGCAAGGCCGGCGTGCCTGCGCGCCTGAAGAAGGTCGAGGAAAATTCGGTTCCGTCATGGCTGTGGCGATCGGTTGCCGATGAGGACGCGCTGGCGCAGCTGCCAGAAGATGAGCGTTATGGCTCCGAGATGGATGCCTGTCAGGTCTTTGATCGTCTTGCCGGTACCTGGACCTACTGGGGCTGGAAGGGTGGCTATTTCAACACGGAAGCCGATGCCCTCGCCTTCCGTGACGAGCTTGCTTATATGCTCGCCACCCAGCGCGTCGCGCCCAATAGCCCGCAATGGTTCAACACTGGCCTGCACTGGGCCTATGGCATCGACGGTCCCGGTCAAGGCCATTATTATGTCGACTGGCAGACTGGCAAACTCACCAAGTCCAAGTCTTCCTACGAACATCCGCAGCCGCATGCCTGCTTCATCCAGTCGGTCGCTGACGATCTCGTCAATGAAGGCGGCATCATGGATTTGTGGGTGCGTGAGGCGCGCCTGTTCAAATACGGCTCCGGCACAGGCTCCAACTTCAGCCACCTGCGTGGTGAAGGCGAAAAGCTTTCGGGCGGCGGCAAGTCTTCCGGCCTGATGAGCTTCCTCAAAATCGGCGACCGCGCTGCGGGCGCCATCAAGTCGGGCGGCACCACGCGCCGCGCTGCCAAGATGGTGGTGGTCGATATCGACCATCCTGATATCGAGGAATATATCGACTGGAAGGTCAAGGAAGAGCAGAAGGTCGCTTCGCTCGTCACCGGATCCAAGATCGTCAAGCAGCATATGACGGCGATCATGAAGGCCTGCGTCAATTGTGAAGCCGATAATGATGATTGCTTCGATCCGGCCAAGAACCCTGCCCTCAAGCGCGAAATCAAGGCCGCCAAGAAGAATCAGGTTCCGGAAAACTACGTCAAGCGCGTGATCCAGTTCGCGCGTCAGGGTTACACGGATATTTCGTTCAAGACCTATGACACCGACTGGGATTCGGAAGCCTATCTGACCGTTTCCGGCCAGAACTCCAACAATTCCGTCTCGCTCAAGGATGAGTTCCTGCGCGCCGTCGAAAACAACGCCGACTGGCACCTGACCGCCCGCAAGGACGGCAAGGTGATGAAGACGCTCAAAGCCCGCGACCTGTGGGAAAAGATCGGCTATGCCGCATGGGCGTCCGCTGATCCGGGCCTTCATTACAACACCACCATGAACGACTGGCACACCTGCCCCGCCGCCGGTCCGATTCGTGCCTCCAATCCGTGCTCGGAATATATGTTCCTGGACGACACGGCCTGCAATCTCGCGTCGATCAACCTTTTGACCTATCGTAACAAGGACGGTTCGTTCGATATCGAGGCTTACGAGCATACGGCACGGCTCTGGACCATCGTGCTCGAAGTTTCGGTGATGATGGCGCAGTTCCCGTCCAAGGAAATTGCCCGCCTCTCTTACGAATACCGCACGCTGGGCCTCGGCTATGCCAATATCGGTGGCCTCTTGATGACCTCCGGCATTCCTTACGACAGTGAGGAAGGCCGTGCGATCTGCGGCGCGCTGACGGCGATCATGACGGGTATTGCCTATGCCACCTCGGCTGAAATGGCGAGCGAGCTTGGCACTTTCCCCGGCTATGCGCCCAATGCCGACAATATGCTGCGCGTGATGCGCAATCATCGCCGTGCAGCCCACGGCGAGACGACAGGATATGAAGGCCTTGCCGTCAATCCTGTGGCACTGATTGCCGAAGATTGTCCGCAGCAAGAGCTGATCACCCATGCACGCGCCGCCTGGGACAAGGCGCTGGAGCTTGGCGAAAAGCACGGCTACCGCAATGCGCAGGCCACTGTCATCGCCCCGACCGGCACGATCGGCCTCGTCATGGATTGCGACACCACCGGTATCGAGCCTGATTTCGCACTGGTCAAATTCAAGAAGCTCGCCGGTGGCGGTTATTTCAAGATCATCAACCGCGCCGTGCCAGAAGCCTTGCGCACGCTCGGCTATTCCGAAAGCCAGATCGCCGAGATCGAAGCCTATGCGGTTGGTCATGGCAATCTCAATCAGGCGCCTGCCGTCAATCCTTCGACGCTGAAGGCCAAAGGCTTTACGGACGAGAAGATCGAGGCGCTCAATGCTGCGCTCAAAAGCGCCTTCGACATCAAGTTTGCCTTCAACAAGTGGACGCTTGGCGAAGATTTCTGCAAGGACGTGTTAAAGCTCACCGACGAGCAGCTTAATGATTTCTCCTTCGAGATGCTGCCCGCGCTTGGTTTCTCGCGTCAGGATGTCGAAGCAGCCAATGTGCATGTCTGCGGTGCGATGACGCTGGAAGGCGCGCCTTTCCTGAAAGAAGAGCATTACGCCGTGTTCGATTGCGCCAATCCGTGCGGCAAGATCGGCAAGCGTTATCTTTCGGTCGAAAGCCATATCCGTATGATGGCAGCGGCACAGCCGTTCATTTCGGGTGCGATTTCCAAGACCATCAACATGCCCAATGATGCAACTGTCGAGGATTGCAAGAGCGCCTATATGCTCTCCTGGCAGCTGGCATTGAAGGCCAATGCGCTTTATCGCGACGGCTCGAAACTCTCGCAGCCGCTCAATGCTTCCCTCATTGCCGACGATGAGGATGAAGACGATGCAGTGGAAGCATTGATTGAGGCTCCGGCTGCCGCCCGTGCCGTTCAGGTCACCGAACGCATCGTTGAGAAGGTGGTCGAAAAGATCGTGCATGAGCGCGAAAAACTGCCGAACCGCCGTCAGGGCTATACGCAGAAGGCGGTTGTGGGCGGACACAAGGTCTATCTGCGCACCGGTGAATTCGGCAATGGTCGTCTGGGTGAAATTTTTATCGACATGCACAAGGAAGGTGCTGCTTTCCGTGCGATGATGAACAATTTCGCCATCGCCGTGTCGCTTGGCCTGCAATATGGCGTGCCGCTGGAAGAATATGTCGAGGCCTTTACCTTCACGAAGTTCGAACCGGCTGGCATGGTTATCGGCAACGATGCTATCAAGACCGCGACCTCGATCATCGATTATGTGTTCCGCGAACTGGCTGTTTCGTATCTGGGCCGCAACGATCTGGCCCATGTCGATACCAGCGATTTTTCGAACACGGCACTCGGCAAGGGCATCAAGGAAGGCAAGACCAACCTCGTTTCCACAGGCTGGACGCGCGGTTACAAGCCGACCTTGGTTTCTAACACTGAACCCAAGAGTGCGTCGACGTCCGCCCCGCAGGCTTCGGCCTCCAACGTCACGGCGCTGAAATCCTCATCATCGCGTCCGGCAGCAGTCGGACTGGTGACGGATGGTGCCACGGCCTTCAAGCGCGACTTCGACGAGCAGCCTGCAAACGATGCTGAGTCGCAGACGTCGGGTGCGACCGAACTCTTTTCCGATAAGGCCGCAGCGGATGCCGCAACGGCGCGTACGGAGAGCGTTGCATCGGCCAAGAAGATCGAAGCCGACCGTCGCATCAAATCCATGATGCAGGGCTATACGGGCGACAGCTGCACCGAGTGCCAGAATTTCACAATGGTACGCAACGGCACCTGCTTGAAGTGCGACACTTGCGGTGCGACGAGCGGCTGCAGCTGATCCCTTCATTATAAATCATTCAAAAGCATCCTTGCCGTTTCCCGACGGCAAGGATAATTTTTTGCAATTAACGCAGTGTGAGACAATAAAGTGGCGGATAAACTTCATCGCAACCGGGCCGGATTTGCAACGCGAGCCATTCATGTCGGTCAGGAACCGGACCCGCTGACCGGTGCGGTCATTCCACCCGTTTATTACGCCACGACTTATGTTCAGGACGGGATCGGTAAGAGCAAAGGCTTTGATTACAGCCGCAGCGGCAACCCGACCCGCAATGCGCTGGAACTCTGCCTTGCCGATCTCGAAGGGGCGGAAACAGCCCTCACCTTCCCGACCGGTCTTGCGGCCGCCGCAACGCTGCTGGAAACCCTGCCCGCAGGCGCGAGCGTTCTGGCCCATAACGATCTTTACGGCGGCGTCTATCGCCTGCTTGCCGATGTGCGTCCGCTGACTGCCAATCTCAACGTCAATTTCGTTGATTTTTCCGATGCGGATGCGCTGAGCCAAGCTGTCGCGGAGCATAAGCCCGCGCTTATGTGGTTCGAGACGCCCTCCAACCCAACGCTGCGCATCGTCGATCTGGCGCTGGTCGCAAGGCTTGGTGCCGAAGCGGGAGCGGTTACAGTTTGCGACAGCACCTTTTCCTCGCCCGCAGGCCAACGTCCTATCGAACACGGCATTCATGTCGTGGTGCATTCGGCCACCAAAATGCTGAACGGCCATTCCGATCTTCTGGGCGGCGTGGTGGCGATTGCTGCCCATGCGCCGGAGGGGCTCGCCAGCCGCGTGAAATATTTGCAAAATGCCCTTGGCTCGGTGCTGTCGCCGAGCGATTGCGCGCTGTTGCACCGCTCGCTCAAAACGCTGGAAATCCGCAGCACCAGACAGGCGCAATCAGCCCTTTATCTGGCGGAAAGCCTTGAGCGCCGCAAGGCCGAGCTTGGCCTTAGCCGTGTCGTCTATCCGGGGCTTGCAAGCCATCCGCAGCACGACCTGGCCAAAGCACAGATGCTCAATTTCGGCTGCGTCATATCAATCGAGGTCGAGGGCGATCTCGCCCGCGTCGAACGTATCTTGACGGCAACGCGCTATTTCCACTTTGCCGTCAGCCTTGGCAGTGTTGAAAGCCTGATCCAGCATCCGTTCTCGCTGACCCACGCCGTGGTGCCGGAAGATCAGAAGGCACTTACCGGCATCGGTCCGCAGCTCATCCGCCTGTCGGTCGGGCTTGAAAATTCGGTCGATCTTGAAAGCGACCTGACACAGGCACTGATGATTGGCAAATAACATGCCGCATCGTGCCTTTGCGCCTTTCGAAGACCTGGCCGAAAAGCTGATTGGCCACGCATTGCAACAAGGCGGGGACGGTTCGCACGACCTTTCCCACCTTGCCCGTGTGTGGAAAAACGCCATGACGATCCAGCGCGAAGACGGCGGCGACGCAGAAATTCTATGCGCAGCAACACTTCTGCATGATTGCGTGAGCGTGGAAAAGAATGCGCCGGACAGGCACCTTGCTTCACGCATGGCCGCACAAAAAGCCTCCGCGCTTTTGCGCGACTTGAACTGGTCGCAAGAGCGCATCGCGCAAACGGCGCATGCGATTGAAGCGCATAGTTTTTCCGCCAATATCGAACCGACGACGCTTGAAGCAGAAATCTTGCAGGATGCCGACAGGCTCGATGCGATTGGCGTGATTGGCGCGGCGCGCTGTTTTTATATCGCCGGGCGCATGGGCAGCGCGCTTTACGACTGGCAGGACCCGCGCGCCGAAAACCGCGCGCTCGATGACAAGCGTTTCGCGCTCGACCATTTCCGAACCAAGCTTTTCACGCTTGCCTCCGGCTTCAAAACTGAAACCGGAAAGTGTATGGCCGCCGATCGACACCGGCGGCTTGAAGCTATTTTCGATGATTTCCTTGCAGAAACCGAAGGCCGACCAACGGAATTAAATTGAATAGCCGCCATCGACGTTGAGCGCGGTTCCCGTCACCATGGCACTTGCATCCGAAGCAAGCCAAAGCGCTGCTTCCGCTACGTCTTGCGGCGTGGAAAAGCGATCAAGCGGGATGGTCGCTTTGAGGGCGTCGCGTGCTTTGGGCGTATCCTCGGCCAGAAAGACGCCCAAGCCCTCGCCGCCGCTTTCTGCGGGGCAGATGCAGTTGACGCGGATGTTGCGGTCCGCGAGTTCCAGCGCCATAGCCTTGGTGGCACTGACGATCCAGCCTTTGGATGCGCTGTACCAGACCAAGCCTTTGCGCGGACGAAGCGCTGTCGCGGAAGCCGTGTTGATAATGACGCCACCGCCCTGATGCTCCATGATCGGCACCACAATCTGCGTCGAATAATAAAGCGCCTTCATGTTGACGCTGGCGATCAGGTCGAAATTATGCTCATCCACTTCCGTGAGCGCCATGTTGCGGTGGGTGAAGCCGGCATTATTGACCATGATGTCGATCCGACCATGCGTCTCGAACGCCATGCGTGCAACACGCTCCATATCATCCTTGCGCGATACATCCGCCTGCACGCAAAGCGCATCGGCACCAATATCGGCGAGTTCGTCTTCAAGGCGTTTTAAATTCAGGTCTGCCAGAACAACCTTTGCTCCACTGGCTGCAAAGCGTCGCGCCATGCCCGATCCGAAACCCGATCCTGCACCGGTAATGATCGCAACCTTGTCCTGCAACCGCTTCATGTCATGCTCCTTTGGCAAAACCATATTACTGCTTGAAACCTGAATACCCGTTTCACTATGGCTATAAGATGAACATGTCATATATGCATAAGCCGTTAAGTCTGTTGCCTTGGATGAGGAAAAGCCGGGCTTTTATTCATATAAACGTAGGAATAGCAGAGAAGCGTTGAATTTAAATCGATTAGATAATAGACAAGACCCGTGATGAAATCGCATGCTGGCCCACGGCCAAGTGATTTGCACAAGGAAAGAAGAGAGCGATAGATGACCAGCCAGATAATTCCGGTAGAGCCTTTCGACTGCATCGTTTTCGGCGGTTCAGGTGACCTTGCCGAGCGCAAGCTGATCCCGGCGCTGTATCAGCGTCAGCGTGCAGGCCAGTTCAGCGAGCCGACGCGCATTATCGGCGCATCGCGCAGCGCCATGAGCGACGAGGAATATCGCAAATTTGCCCGCGACGCGATCAAGGAATTCGTGAAGGCCGAGGAAGTGGATAAGGCGGAAGTGGACAGTTTCGTCGCGCGTCTGTCTTACGTTGCAGTCGACGCCAAGTCCGATGACGGCTGGGACGCGCTCAAAGCGGCTATTGGCAAAAAGCCTGAAAAAATCCGCGCCTTTTATCTGGCCGTCAGCCCGTCGCTGTTCGGCGATATCGCAACGCGCCTGAAAAGCAACGGCCTGATTACCCGCGACACGCGCATCATCGTTGAAAAGCCGATTGGCCGCGATCTCGAAACCGCCATGGCGCTCAACGACACGCTGGGCAATGTTTTCCGTGAAGACCAGATTTTCCGCATCGACCACTATCTGGGCAAGGAAACGGTGCAGAACCTGATGGCGCTGCGCTTTGCCAATGCGCTTTACGAGCCGCTTTGGAACTCGGCCCATATTGATCATGTGCAGATCACAGTTGCCGAATCCGTCGGTCTTGAAAGCCGTGCCGGTTATTATGATACGGCGGGCGCGCTGCGCGACATGGTGCAGAACCATATTCTCCAGCTTCTTTGCCTCGTTGCGATGGAGCCGCCGTCCTCGATGGAAGCCGATGCCGTGCATGACGAAAAGGTCAAGGTGCTGCGTTCGTTGAAACCCATTACCAATGCCAATGTCGAGGATGTGACGGTGCGCGGCCAGTATCGCGCCGGTGCCTCTGCGGGCGGTGCGGTCAAGGGCTATCTGGAAGACCTTGGCAGCGACACCAGCAACACCGAAACCTTTGTGGCACTCAAAGCCGAGATCGATAACTGGCGCTGGGCGGGTGTGCCGTTTTATCTGCGCACCGGCAAACGCCTTGCCACCCGCGTGTCGGAAATCGTCGTAACCTTCAAGCCGATCCCGCATTCGATCTTTGGCGAAAATGCCGGAAAGGTCATTGCCAACCAGTTGGTCATCCGCCTGCAGCCTGACGAAGGTGTAAAACAGTGGCTGATGATCAAGGATCCGGGTCCGGGCGGCATGCGTCTGCGCCATGTGCCGCTGGATATGAGCTTTGCCGAATCTTTCAAAGAGCGCAACCCGGATGCCTATGAACGTCTGATCATGGATGTGGTGCGTGGCAACCAGACCTTGTTCATGCGTCGCGACGAAGTGGAAGCGGCATGGCGCTGGGTTGACCCGATCCTTCAGGGATGGGACTTGAACAGTCAGCCTGTGCAGGGTTACACCTCGGGTACGTGGGGCCCCTCGTCGTCCATCGCGCTTATCGAGCGTGACGGGCGCACATGGCATGATAGCCTTTAAAGAAGGAATTGGCATGACTATCGAACGGCATGATTTCGCGAGTGGAACGGAACTGGCGCAACAGCTTTCCGAAGCAATTGCAAACAAGCTGGCTTCCGCAATCGCTGAGCGGGGACAGGCCACTTTGGCAGTTTCGGGCGGCACCACGCCGCTCAAACTGTTCGAAATCTTGTCGCGCAAGATGATCGACTGGAACCTCGTTACCATTACGCTGGTCGATGAGCGTTTCGTGGCACCCGACAGTGATCGGTCCAACGAAAAACTGGTGCGCGATCATCTGCTGCGCGATCATGCCGGTGTTGCCAAATTCGTCGGGCTTCACAACCCGGCGACTTCGGTGGAAGCTGCGGCCTTGGCCGCTGCCAGCCGTATCGATGCGCTGCGCCGTCCTTTCGATGTGGTGGTGCTGGGCATGGGCAATGATGGCCACACGGCCTCCTTCTTCCCCAATGCCGACCGGCTTGATCAGGCAATCGATCCGGCAACACGCGCCATCGTGCTGCCGATCCAGGCCGAAGGGGCTGGCGAAAAGCGCCTGACGCTCACCCTGCCCTTGATTATCGAAGCGCGTATGCTGGTGCTGCACATCGAGGGGGCCGCCAAGCAGGCGACGCTTGAAAAGGCGCTTTCCAGCGATGATGCCAATGAAATGCCGGTGCGCGCCGTATTCCGTCATGCCCGCGCCCCGATCCAGTTGTATTGGACGAGTTGATTACGAAAAATACTGGCAAAGGTGATCCCCATGCCTGCTTATTCGGCCCATCGACGTATTGAAGACATCACCGCCCGCATTCGCGAGCGTTCGCGTCCCACCCGCGAAGCCTATCTTGCGCGGGTGCGTGAAGCAGCCTCGCAAAAGCCAAAACGTGCCGCTCTCGGATGCGCCAATCTTGCGCATGGCTTTGCCGCCTGTGGGCCGCATGACAAGGCGGCACTGACGGGCGAAGACGTGCCGAACCTTGGCATCATCACCGCCTATAATGACATGCTTTCAGCGCATCAACCGTTTGAAACTTTTCCTGCGCTTATCAAACAGGCCGCACGCGATGCCGGCGGCGTTGCGCAGGTTGCAGGCGGCGTGCCTGCCATGTGCGATGGCGTCACGCAGGGCTTTGCCGGTATGGAATTGTCGCTGTTTTCGCGCGAAGTCATTGCCATGGCCACAGCCGTTGGTCTGTCACATGATATGTTCGACGCCGCCGTCTATCTTGGCGTTTGCGACAAGATCGTGCCGGGACTGGTTGCCGGTGCGCTCACCTTCGGCCATCTGCCTGCCGTGTTAATTCCAGCCGGGCCGATGACCAGCGGTCTGCCCAATGACGAGAAGGCAAAGACCCGCCAGCTTTATGCCGAAGGCAAGGTTGGGCGCGCAGAACTTCTGAAATCAGAATCGCAATCCTATCACGGCCCCGGCACCTGCACATTCTACGGCACCGCCAATTCCAACCAGATGCTGATGGAAATCATGGGCTTGCACCTGCCGGGCGCGTCTTTTATCAATCCCGGAACACCCTTGCGCGATGCGCTGACGCGTGAGGCCGCCAAACGTGCGCTTGCCATCACGGCATTGGGCAATGAATATACGCCGGTCGGCGAAATGCTTGACGAGCGCTCCTTCGTCAACGGTATTGTTGGTCTGAATGCCACCGGTGGTTCGACCAATCTCACCATTCACATGATTGCCATGGCAGCGGCTGCGGGCATCAAACTGACGTGGCATGATATTTCAGAAATTTCCGATCTTGTGCCACTGCTGGCACGGGTCTACCCAAACGGCCTTGCCGATGTGAACCATTTTCATGCCGCAGGCGGCATGGGTTTTCTCATTCGCGAACTGCTCGACGGTGGGCTGCTGCACGAGGATGTGCGCACCGTCTGGGGTGAAGGTCTGCGCCCCTATGCAATCGAACCAAAACTCAATGCCGATGGGACTGTAAGCCGCGAGCCGGTGGCGGAAAAAAGCGGTGACGACAAGGTTCTGGCCAAAATCCATGCACCTTTCCAGCAAAGCGGCGGCATCAAGGTTTTAAGCGGCAATATCGGCAATGCGATCATAAAAGTCTCTGCGGTAAAAGCCGATCGCCATGTCATCGAGGCCCCCGCCAAAGTCTTCCATGATCAGGACGGATTACAGGCCACTTTCAAGGCTGGTGATCTTACCGGCGATTTTATCGCCGTGGTGCGCTATCAGGGACCGAAAGCCAATGGCATGCCGGAACTGCACCGGCTGCTGACAGTACTCGGCATCTTGCAGGATCGCGGCCAGCGCGTGGCACTCGTCACCGATGGACGTCTGTCGGGTGCATCGGGCAAGGTGCCCTCCGCAATCCACGTCACGCCCGAAGCGCTCGACGGTGGTATGATCGGCAAAATCCGCGATGGCGATATTATCCGGCTTGATGCGGTCAAGGGTACGCTGGAAGTTTTGCTTGATGACACCTTGCTACATCAGCGTGATGAACTGCATCCCGATCTGAGCCCTAACCAGCACGGCATGGGACGCGAACTGTTCCGCGCCTTCCGCCAGTTTGCAGGCCGCGCCGATGAAGGCGCTTCGGTGTTTTGAAAATTCGGTGTTTTAAAATTTAAAGCGAGAAAGCGGTTTTTATGCCGCTTTCTTGCAAAAATACCCGCTCAAATAAGGCAAACCTGTGCCTTTTCGTGTCAAAATTGTGGCTTTTTGACGCCAGAAGCGTGACATGCGGCGGTCAGCGTATTGGCCATCAACAGCGCAATCGTCATCGGCCCGACCCCGCCCGGAACCGGCGTGATTGCGTCGGCAACCTTTTCGGCTCCTGCAAAATCGACATCACCAACCAGCCGCGTCTTACCTTCACCCTTTTCAGGCGCTGCAATACGGTTGATGCCGACATCGATCACCGTTGCGCCGGGCTTCACCCAGTCGCCCTTGACCATTTGCGGACGTCCCACTGCTGCCACCAGAATATCAGCGTTTCTGGCGATTTCGGGCAAATTTTTAGTGCGGCTATGCGCAACCGTTACGGTGGCATTTGCAGCCAGAAGCAAATTGAACATCGGCTTGCCGACGATGTTGGAACGACCAATCACCACGGCGTTCAGCCCTGAAAGATCGCGGCCATGCACACGCTCGATCATGATCATCGCACCCGCCGGTGTGCAGGGCACAAAGGCCGTATCGACTTCGCCAGTACCAAGCTTGCCAACATTGATGAAATGAAATCCATCGACGTCTTTTTCCGGCGCAATCGCCTGAATAACCCGGCCTTCATCGATGTGTTTAGGCAGCGGCAACTGCACCAGAATGCCGTGAATAGCGGGATCGGCGTTGAGGCTGTCGATCAGATCGAGAAGCTCTTGTTCGGTGGCGGTTTCGCTCAGATCGTGCTGCACGGAATGAAAACCACATTCCTTGGCCTTGCGGCTTTTGGAGGCGACATAGACCTGACTTGCCGGGTCTTCGCCCACAATCACCACAGCAATACCGGGGACAGTTCCCGTTGAGGAAACAAGGTTTTGTGTTTCGCTTTTCACCGTGGAAATTACATCCTCGGCGAGCTTCTTGCCATCAATCAATTGGGCCATAGCGCGCGCTCCATGTGCATAGATTCATTACCACAATCCCATAAGCGCCCTGATCGCCAATGACAATCGGTGGATGCGGGGAAAACCACGCGTTTATGCGGTATCAGGACGGTTTTTGCGGGCGGTTTTCTGCTTCCCAACGCTCATTTGCCTTGCGAATGACAGCAGCAAGTCCGGTTTCGCGAGAGGCATTGAAACGCTCGTCTGGTTCAATTTGGGTATGCGAAGGTGTTGAAGGGTCTACTCCAAAAATACGCCGCCAGAGCGAGACAGTCCGGGGTTTTGGTGTATCTTTTGTCGTATCCCCGGCCCGATCCCACGTTGTTGCTGTGCTCTCTGGGAGGGGCTGTTGAATTTCGAGCCTCGATTGCAATGCGTCACGCACCGCATGCATCCTCTCGGCTATATCATTGTGGGAATTGTCGGCTATTGCGGTGCCAAGTGGGGCCGATTTTTCCACTTTTCCAGGATAGGCTGGTGCATAGGCCAAAAGCGGAAGTCTTGCCTCTTCATGCCGTTCCATGACGATTTTCACCCGTTTTCGCGCGTTGTTCCAGAATATAATAAGACATTGTTGCGCCAAACAAATGGTTAAACCTACATCAGTTCAAGGTAGAAAAATGCCGCAAGGTGAAGGCGATTTCATAAATCAGAGCCACCGTTACGAAGATGGCATGATAGCGCTTATTGTCGGTGAACATGGCAATAATGGCAAAGAAAACAAAGCCGCCGGTCTGGATCAGGTATTCGATCCCGTAAAGCTGGAAGCGTTCGACACCCTTGATATAGGTGTCGATCAGGTCGACCGCCTCCGTCAGTGCCAAAAGGCCGAAAAACCATTTGCGCCGCGACATGAAATAATCGCGATAACCGGCGTATTCCTCCATGCTGTCGGGGAAAAGCAGTGTGCATTGCAGGAAATAAAGCCCGACATAGAAAATAACGAACAGATATTTCTCGAATGTCCACACGGGAATGGTGCGCAGCGCAAATTCAAACCACCAGAAATGCGCCACCGAAAGCAGGGTCAAAGCCACCCATGCCATATGGACGGGGTAGATTTTCAACTTACCGGGATGCTGGATGAACCGTGCGGAACCACTGAGAAGCCGCGAAATACAAAGCCCGAGAACAATGCCGAGAATAATGCGCACATGGGCAAATGCCTCGGGCGACGGCACATCAATTGTCAAAGACGGATCCATATCCCCTCGCCTTGAAGTTTCTGGCGCGTCATTCCGGGTCAGCGCTGTTTTCAGTATTGTGATTTATCTTTGGCTCCGACACAACAATTTTGCCCGCTAAAACTATGAATTTGCATATTTTTACCTCCCGGCTCAAGTGGATTCGATAATTCGCGGCAGGTTTTGCAAGCTCTTGCCGATTGCTAGAAGGGACGGCTATATCGGCAGAGACAAGCCAAAACATTGAAAATTTAAAGAGGTGGAAAAGCGAAATGCAGGACAAGGTCATTCTGGTTGGTTGCGGCAATATGGGCTTTGCGATGCTCAAGGGTTGGCTCGAAAGTGGTTATTTGCTGGCTTCAAACGTCCATGTGGTTGAGCCGGCGCAAGCGCTTCGGGAGCGCGCAGAAAATATTGGCGTCAACGTCCACAGCGATGCCGAAGATTTACCGCAATCGCTGAAACCACGCATGGTACTGGTTGCGGTCAAGCCGCAGGTGATGAAGGATGTTTTGCCTGCCTACAGGCGGTTCGCTCCTGCTGCGACATTCGTCAGCGTTGCCGCCGGTATTCCGGTTTCGCTTTTCGAAAAATGTTTTGGTGATGACGTTGCTGTCATCCGCTGCATGCCAAATACGCCTGCCGCCATCGGCAAGGGCATGCTGGCGACCTTTGCGAATGCCAATGTTTCCAAGGCTGATGCGGCCTTTGTTACCGAATTGCTTAAAACCTCGGGCAAGGTTACGTCTGTGGATGCCGAAGCGCTGATCGACGTTGTTACCGCCATTTCGGGCTCGGGTCCTGCCTATGTGTTCCATTTCATCGAAGCATTGAGCGATGCGGGAACGGCTCTCGGCCTGCCGCGCGAAACGGCTGCCCTCCTTGCCATGCAGACGGTGATGGGAGCTGGCGCGCTTGCCGATTTGAGCGCCGACACGCCAGCCAGACTGCGCGAACAGGTAACAAGCCCCAACGGAACCACCGCCGCAGCGCTCGATGTCTTGATGGGCGAAGATCGGCTCAGGAAACTCGTCACAGAAGCGGCACAAGCCGCCCACAGGCGCGCGGTCGAACTGGGACAGGGGTAGCCCTATCTATAAGGAGCGACAGGTAGGGGTACTTTCGGACGAAGGCTCGTGATCGGCTACAAGTATATGAATTATTTTTTCTCCTGCGGGCAAACTTAAGAAAATTTCCCCTTGCCAACCGAGGCTTTCTGCATAGATCATGGTTAATTATGTCTTGTCGTATTTCGTGAGCATATAAGGCTACGATGGCAGACATTAAATATCGGGAGCGGTTATTGGCTTCTGTCTAGAGTTGGCAGCCTGATCTTGAGGGTAAGACGGCTGCAACGTGTAAAAGTCTGAAACCGAACCACCATTGGAAGAGAGGAAACAGAAATGTCTAGTTTGCTGCCCCCACTCCATGACGGTCACGCACCGATCTATCTTCATCATGCATTTCAGGATGCGGTCGATGCGTATGAAGACTGGAATCTGGACGTGTCTGAACCGGTCGTACAGGTTAATGGCAAGGTGACGCGGATCAGTGTCATTTTTCGCCGTTTGTGGAACTGCACCGATCTCGTACCGCACCGCACACTGGAAACATTGAGGGATATCGTTCCGGCAACGCTGGTTCATGCGGAGCGCTGGAAGGAAAACGCAACCTTTGCAGAAGCGGCGCGGATCATGCGCACAGCACTTGAACGCCGCAAATTACGGCGGCTTCCCGTCGTTTGCTAAAGGGTAAAATCATAGGGGGCGGGCGGGTTTTTCCCGCCCGCTTTTCTGTACGTTTTTCTGTGTAAGACTGGGCATGTGCAAAATGATTTCTTTTGATAGCGCGCCCCGCGCTCTATGAAAGCTCCAGTCGCCTATTCCTCTCAATAACGGATTTGTCATGCGCAAGCTGTTCCTGACCGCCCTCCTCCTTGCCTTCACCGCCGGTTCGGCGTTGGCGCAAACCATCCGCGTCGGCGTGACGCCGGGACCGCACGCTCAAATCATGGAAAAGGTAAAGGACGTTGCCGCCAGCAAAGGGCTGGACATCCAGATTCAGGAATTTTCCGACTATGTAATCCCGAATATGGCGCTGGCCGATGGTGCGCTGGAAGCCAATTCATTCCAGCATCAGCCCTATCTCGACAATCAGGTTTTGGATCGCAAATTCGACATCGTCAGCGTTGCACAGACCGTCAACTACCCGATGGGCATGTATTCCAAGAAGCTGAAAGCCATTGCGGAACTCGCCGACAGTTCAACGATTGCTATTCCCAATGATCCGACCAATGGGGCGCGTGCGCTGCTGGTGCTGGCGGATAACGGCCTCATCAAGCTTGATCCGGCCAAGGGCCTCAATGTCAGCATGCTGGATGTGACCGAAAACGCCAAAAATCTTAAATTCGTTGAACTTGATGCCGCACAACTTCCACGCTCACTGGAAGATGTCGAAGCAGCTGTCATCAACACCAATTATGCGATGGAAGCAGGTCTTGATCCGGCCAAGGATCCGATTATCCGTGAAGGTGAAAAGGCGCCCTATTTCAACATTATTGCTGTGCGTACGGCTGACAAGAATGCACCTTGGGTCAAGGATTTTATCGACGCCTATCACAGCCCTGAGGTCAAAACTTTCATCGATGAAACCTTCAAGGGTTCCGTCGTTCCGGCTTGGTAAGCTCGCTTTGTAAAATAAAAATACCGGTTCGATTGATCTCGAACCGGTATTTTTGTTGGTTGAGGGAAGATCTAAAGCTTGCGAAAGCGGACGCGCGCGCTGCGCTCGATTGCAGCAACTGTCAGTTCATCCAGCGTCCAGCGGTCACGCAGCATCTGCAGAAACGCCAGTTCTTCCTGTTCGACATGAAGGTCCGCCGCCGCCACTTCCACAGCCAGCGCGTAAGCCGTGTCGTAGAGTTTTTCGGGCAGCACCGCATGGGCGAGATCAAGAATTTTCTCAAGCCCCTCTTCATCGGCCAGAAGGCGATAGCAGTCATTGGCCAGTTTCGGCAGACGCTCAATGTCAAAGCCACGGAAAACCGGCAGGCGACGCACAACATTGCCGATCGAGTCCAGTTCCGCGTCGGTCATGGTTGTGTCCGCTGCCGAGGTGGTAACCATGATATAGACGAGTGCGTCCTGCGGTGAGATTTGTTTCATCGGCCACTCCTGGTCGGCATGATCGGAATCAATAATTTCGGTTGCAGTCTGGCTGGAAAGTTAGGAAGCCGCTACCGCATACGCAAGGAAATTCGACGCCAGCCGTTGACGCCACGGGGTAGTCGCGCCATAGAGCATAGGCTGCATTGAGCGGCTATTTTAGAGCCTTCACAGGATATCAGGATAAAATCATGACTTCGCATCGCCTTCCCGACATTACGCTGACCCCGGAACTGACCGAGGCGGCTGCGGTTGCGAAAGCATGGCCCTTTGAAGAGGCGCGGAAAATCCTGAAACGCTATGAGAAGACCGGCCTGCCGGAGACTGTGATCTTCGAAACGGGTTACGGTCCTTCCGGCCTGCCACATATCGGCACTTTTGGCGAAGTGGCGCGCACGTCGATGGTGCGTCATGCTTTTCGCGTGTTGACGGAAGACAAGGTCAAGACGCGTCTCATCTGCTTTTCCGACGATCTCGACGGCATGCGCAAGATTCCCGAAAATGTGCCGGATATTGCAGCTCTTGAACCCTATCTGCAATTGCCGCTGTCCTCTGTCCCGAACCCGTTTGGCGGCGATTACGAAAGCTTTGCCGCGCATAATAATGCAATGCTGTGCCGTTTTCTCGATACGTTCGGTTTCGACTACGAATTTGCAAGCGCCACGGACTACTACAAGTCGGGCCGTTTCGATGCGGTGCTGCTGAAAGCCGTCGAGCGCTATGACGACATCATGAAGGTTATGCTGCCCACGCTTGGCGAAGAACGCCGAGCAACCTATAGCCCCTTCCTGCCGATTTCGCCAAAATCCGGTCGCGTGCTTTACGTGCCGATGAAGCGCGTCGACGCCAAGGCTGGCACGATTACCTTCGACGACGAAGATGGCACCGAAACCACGCTTTCCGTCACCGGCGGCAAGGTGAAGCTGCAATGGAAGCCGGATTTCGGCATGCGCTGGGCGGCTCTTGGTGTCGATTTCGAAATGTTCGGCAAGGATCACCAGACCAATGCCGGCATCTATGACCGTATCTGCGAAATTCTTGGCGGACGTGCGCCGGAACATTTCGTCTATGAGCTGTTTCTCGATGAGCTGGGCCAGAAGATTTCCAAGTCGAAGGGCAATGGTATCGCCATCGACGAATGGCTCGCCTATGCGCCGACCGAAAGTCTGGCGCTTTACAATTTCCAGAAGCCCAAGACCGCGAAGAAACTCTATTTCGATGTGATCCCCAAGGCCGTGGACGAGTATTTCAGCTATCTCTCCGCCTTTGAGCGTCAGGACTGGAAGGATCGGCTGAACAATCCGGTCTGGCACATTCATTACGGCAATCCGCCGAAGGTCGATCTCCCCGTCACCTTCGCACTGATGCTTAATCTGGTCAGTGCGTCGAATGCCGAAAATCCGGCTGTGCTCTGGGGCTTCATCTCGCGCCATGTGCCGGGTGTAACGCCGCAAAACAACCCGGAACTTGACGCACTTGTCGGTTATGCGATCCGTTACTTCAACGATTTCGTCAAGCCGACCAAACAGTTCCGCGCACCTGATGATGTGGAACGTGAGGCGCTGCAAGGTCTCGATGCGAAGCTTGCAACTTTGGCCGCTGGCAGCGACGGCACACACATTCAGAATGCTATTTTGGACGTCGCCCGCGCCATCGAGCGTTATCAGGACCATAACAAGAAAAGCCCGGAAGGCGGCCCCGGTGTTTCCGTCTCCTTCTTCCAGATGCTTTATGAAGTGCTGATCGGTCAGGAACGTGGGCCGCGTTTTGGTTCGTTTGTGGCCCTTTATGGCATTGAGGAAACCCGCACCCTGATCAAGAAAGCGCTTTCCGGCGAATTGTCCTGAGCGTGATACACGCGGCAGATGGTTAATCCTGATGGCGGATCAATCGCCCTCAGCCCTTCAGCAAATTTATAGGGGAGAGATTTCTTGCCCCGAAGAAAACAATTCAACGGAATCTGTCATGATATCCTCGACAGTTTTGTCAGCAGATATAATGATCTCGACGGTTACTGGGCGCTTGGTCAGTTCAAACGCTTCCTGATTGATAATGGCCAAATTCAATTGCGGTTTGATCTGCATAATGGCGTAACATGTCCCCAAAATGCGCGGTTTCGGCTAACGGCTGCTTATTATTGGGAGGCAATTTTAAGAATGATGGGTTCCTTCAATATGCCCGGACACTGGCTCATTGAAGCGTCCATCACCTTTGCCATTATTGATAAGTCTCAGGCCCGTTGTGATATTGAGATTAAATCCGATCTGAACAGGACCTATAATCGCTACCGTATCGTTACTATAAACGCGCATGATCCTTGTCGTGAAAGTCAGCGAGTGGGCAACTATGGCCCCTCCAATCAAAAACGACGATGAGAATTGACTTGTTTTTCGCAAGTAGGTAGTTCTGTCTACCTAGCGAGGCAGATCATGAACTATCCCGTGACTTCAAGACCTATATCCGCACGCGAAAAGCTGCTGAATGCAGCAGCAATCCTGTTTTACAATCATGGCATTGGCGGCACCGGCATCGATGCCATTGTCGAGCGGGCGGGTGTTGCCAAGAAAAGCCTCTATAATAATTTTGCCTCCAAGGCCGATCTGGTAAATCAGTATCTGGAGGCCCGCCACGCGGAATGGCTGGGGCTTTACGAGGCACGACTGCAAGAGGCAGGCTCGCCACGCGATCGGGTGCTTGCGGTTTTCGATGCCTATCAGGATCATGCCGAACACGCCTATGAACGCGGATTTCGCGGCTGCGGGCTTTTGAATGCTGCCGCGGAACTGGAAGTGGGACACGCCGGGCGACAGGCGGTGAAGAACCACAAGCGCGAGGTGGAAACTATTCTGCGCACGCATTTGTCTGCGCTTTTGCCGGATGCGCCCGGGCAGGTCGCGACATTGGCACGGCAACTTTCTTTTCTGCTTGAAGGTGCAATGACACGCGCAGGCCTTGAGGGGGATAGTCTTTGCGTCCGCGAAGCTCGTGCGATGGCGCTCTCCATGCTGGAGGCACTGTGACCGCCCCTTCCCGCGCGCATGCAACCGGCATTGCTGCCGTGCTTTTTTCATCCATAGTCTGGGGTACGACCGGAACGGCCGCCACCTTTGCCCCCGAAGTCGGGGCCGCAGCCATTGGTGCCGCCGCCATGGGGATTGGCGGATTGTTGCAGGCAGCGATTGCCGGGCGCGGTATTTTTCGCGCACTTCCCCAGCTTGGTCGCAACTGGCGCAATCTGGTTTTAGGCGGGATCGCGGTCGCCATTTATCCGCTGGCCTTCTATGCCTCGATGCGGATGGCCGGTGTCACCATCGGCACCGTTGTGACCATCGGCTCCGCGCCTTTGCTGTCGGCGCTGATTGAATTCCTGTTCGATGGTGCTCGGCTTTCGCGGCAGTGGCTGATTGGCGCAATGATCGGCCTTTTTGGCATGATCCTCATATCGCTCTCGCATGGCGCGGTTGATTCAGGCGCGGCATCTGGCGGCTCGGTTATTATCGGTATTGGTCTTGGACTTCTGGGGGGGCTCACCTATGCGCTTTATTCGTGGACCGCACGCGGCTTGATGCTGCGCGGCATTGCTTCTTCGGTCGCTATGGGCGCAACCTTTGGCATTGGCGGGATTTTGCTGATGCCGGTGCTGTTGATGACCGGCGCACCTTTCCTCGCCTCATGGAACAATTTTGGCGTCGGCGTCTACATGGCGCTGGTGCCGATGTTTCTGGGCTATATCTGCTTCGGCATCGGTCTGGCTCGCATCCCAGCCAGTCTGGCGACGACCATTACGCTGGTCGAACCCGTTGTCGCAGCCCTTCTGGCAGTGGTCATCGTCGGCGAGCGCCTGCCTGCAACCGGCTGGATCGGCGTGGTGCTGGTTGTTTCATGCCTGATTGTGATCAGTCTGCCGCGTGGTTCTCTTGCCAGAAAGCCAAAAATAACCGCTGCCCTATGAAAGCATCTTACTCGGCAGGCGGCGGCGGGGCTGGTGGGAAATTGCCATCATCCGGCGTCACGTCTGAATCTGGCAAAGACGGGCGCAATTCCTCCGGTGCAAGTTCTGGTGCGGAACTATCCGGCATCGCGCCCGGATCATACGACGGGGTCGGAAGACTGGTCGCGGGTTTATTACCATAAAGCCCGCGCTTTGCCTGTTCGGCATTGCCGCCGGCTTTCTCGTAAGCACCGCCGGCAACCGCCTTCGCCCAGCCATTTGTCACCAGCCAGTTGGCCGCATCCTCATTGCCGATCGTGCAGCGGGTGGCAACCGCTGCACCGCTGTCGCTTTGCGGCAGGCGACACATCACGGCGCGCGAGCGCAGCCATTGCCGGAAGGCCGTGCGGGCCTGCATGCCGCATGGCCAGCTTTGACCGTCGGGCGCCTGACACATTTCCCCTACGGGAAGAACCTCGATGCCTTCGAGATCGATGATGCGGCCCTGACTTTCCAGCCTTCCGGCGGCGACGGCCACCGGGCGCTGCAGAAGCTGCATGCCTTCATCTTGCGACACCGGCGCAGCAGGCGCTGGCGGCTCCGGCGGCTTGGGCGTCGCGGCAAGCCCCAGATCGCTCAAGGGCGGGCGCGGCGCTTCGCGCTGCAATTGATTGCCATCCGTCCGTGGTGCCTCCGGTTCGCTGTTCTGGGCAGCATCGGGTTCGTTATAATCGAACTGCTCGACAACGATACCGTCACCCGAACCGCTGGCAGCAGCCCCACCATCCTTTGACACGACCACCGGCACAGGCCCATCCAGCGCGCCATAAAAGGGCGCGATAAAGGTGCTCAAAAGCAGTGCCCCGGTAATGGCGGCAAGGCCGCCATAAACGAAGCGCGAATGGCTTTTATTCTGCGACTGCGTCATCACTGGCTTGCCCACAAGATGCGCGCAATCCATTCCACGTCTTTTGTTTCAAATGTGCGGTTGGGATGCTCTGCATTGAGCGAATGCAATTCGATTGTGCGCGGGGTCTGGCGATGCAGGATTTTGGCCATGACTTCTCCACCCTTTGTGCGCACCACGACGCGGTCGCCGCGACGCACGGCTTCATTGGGGGCTACGATCAGCGTATCGCCATCGCGGTAAAGCGGCAACATGCTGTCGCCCGAAACTTCCAGCGCATACACACCTTCGCCAGCCTTGGATGGAAATTCGACAATGTCCCAGCCCTGCCCGGCAGGAAAACCCGCATCGTCAAAAAAGCCGCCTGCCCCGGCCTCGGCCATGCCCAGAAGCGGGATCGGCTGCGCTTCCTGGCTGTAATCGCCGAAGAACCGCGCGGGGTTGTCCTCGCCCTTGATCAGCCGGGTGAATTCCTCGAAACTCGCGCCAGTGGCTTCCATCACCTTGGCAAGCGATTCCGTGGACGGCCAGCGCGCGCGTCCATCAGCGGCATGGCGCTTGGATTTGTTGAAAGTGGTCGGATCGAGACCGGCGCGCCGGGCAAGACCCGACGCGCTTAAGGAGTGGCGCTCGGCCAATGCGTCTATCGCCGCCCAGACGCTGTCATGAGAAAACATGTTCCATCCGCCAATCTGTCCACACACCGTTTCAATAAAGGCATGCGGCCCAAAGGATTTTAAACCTAATCTCCATCCCAATTGTGGCTGAAACCTACAGAATTTTAGGGATTCGTGCAAGATGCATGAAATAGCAGGGAAAATTTTCTTATTTGGAGACGTAAAAAAGCGCGGCAGGGGATGCTGCCGCGCTTTTTGTCGTAATTGAGATCAATCAGGCTGCCTGTTTGCGTTCAGCGCGATAGGGATTGAACCGCTGATAGAAGTTGTCGCCATTCTCGGCCATATCGAGCAGCAGTTTCGGTGCCTTGAACTGGGAGCCGTATTTCTTTTGCAAATCTCTCGCCAGCTTGACGAATGTTCTGGCTCCCATGCCGTCGATATAAGACAGCGTCCCGCCCGTATAAGGGGCAAAACCGAAAGCCAGAATGGAGCCGACATCGGCCTCACGCGGATCGGTGACGATACCCTCTTCCATCACGCGTGCCGCTTCCAGCGCGATGGTGACGAGGAAACGCTGTTTCAGTTCATTGACATCGACCTTGTCCGGGTCCTGCTGCGGATAAAGGTCTTTCAGCCCCGCCCAAAGATGCTTCTTGGCGGGCTTTGCCGGGTAGTCGTAAAAGCCCTTGTCATTCTTGCGGCCCTTGCGATCAAACTCGTTGACCAGCCGGTCCACCAGTTCGACATGGCGCGGGTCGACGGCCTTGGGGCCAAGATCGGTAAGCGTGGCTTTCAGGATTTTCTGCGACAGGTCGATGGCTGTTTCGTCGTTCAATGCCAGCGGACCGACCGGCATGCCAGCCATGCGAGCGGCATTCTCGATCATTGCCGGCGGAACGCCCTCAAGAAGCATATTATAGGCTTCCGACATATAACGCAGCACGCAGCGATTGACGTAGAAACCACGCGTATCATTGACGACG
Organism: Rhizobiaceae bacterium; assembly: GCA_032057925.1. GTDB lineage: Bacteria > Pseudomonadota > Alphaproteobacteria > Rhizobiales > Rhizobiaceae > Brucella. The sequence continues at coordinate 10,810 of DAMCEK010000004.1, read as the reverse complement.
ATCGGCGTCTTCTTGATCGCCCGCACATAATCAAGTGCCGTGGCCAGCGCCTTGTCGGAGGTTTTCTTTCCGAGGATGACTTCAACCAGCATCATCTTGTCGACCGGCGAGAAGAAATGAATGCCGATGAAATTTTTCGGGCGTTTGGAGACTTTGGCAAGTCCGGTGATCGGTAGCGTCGAGGTGTTGGAAGCAAAGACTGCCGATGATTTCAGCACTTCTTCCGCCTTTTCGGTCGCAACGCGTTTGACCTCGCGGTCCTCAAACACGGCCTCGATCACAAGATCGGCGCCGTCTAGCGCCGCATAATCGGGTGTCGCGGTAATCAGCGACAAAAGCTTTTCCTTGTCGGCCTCGGTGGCGCGGCCTTTCTGGATTTCCTTGGTCACCAGATCAGCCGTATGCGCCTTACCCTTGTCAGCTGCTTCCTGATCGCGGTCGATCAGGACCACCGGAATGCCTGCCTTGGCCGTGACATAAGCAATGCCCGCCCCCATGAAACCGGCACCAATCACGCCGATCTTCTTGAATTTCGACGGCTTTTCATCGACCGGGCGACGCGCGCCCTTGTTCAATTCCTGCAACGAGACGAACAGCGAGCGGATCATCATAGCCGCTTCAGTCGTCTGCAAAATCTCCGTGAAATAACGTTGCTCGATCTTAAGGCCGGTATCGAAAGGCACCAGCAGGCCTTCATAGACCGATTTCAGAATAGCGAGTGCGGCAGGATAATTGCCAGACGTTTCGCGGCGCAAAATAGCGGTTGCAGCAGGCCACAGATTGGCACCCGCCGCCGAATAGATCGCGCCACCGGGTAGTTTGAAACCCTTCTCGTCCCATGGCTGGACGGGTTTCAGTCCACCCTTGATGAGTTTCTTGGCCGTATCGATGAGTTTCTTGGCGGGGGCGACTTCCGTCACCAGCCCCATCGCCTTGGCGCGCTGCGCGGTCAGGCTTGAGCCGGTCGTCATCATCTGCAGCGCGTCCTGCTGGTTGGCAAGGCGCGGCACGCGTTGTGTGCCGCCAGCCCCCGGGAACAGGCCGACCTTGACTTCCGGCAGCGCCATTTTGAGCCCCGGCGCGTCAGACGCTACTCGCGCATGGCAGGAAAGCGACATCTCGAACGCGCCGCCCATGCAGGTGCCGTTGATCGCCGACACCCAAGGTTTTCCGCTCGTTTCGAGCTTGCGGAAAAGCCCGCCCATCTTGCCGACATTGTCGAACAGCGACTGCACGGCCCCCTGATGATCTTTCGCCTTCTGGCGGTGAAAATCCTTGAGCATCCCTTCCAGCATGGTGAGATCAGCCCCACCGGAAAACGTCTCCTTGCCCGAGGTGATGACCACACCCTTGACCTTAGGGTCAGCCGTCGTCGTATCGATGATGGCGTTCAGCTCTTCCATCGCTTCAACGGTAAAGACATTCATCGACTTTTCCGGCATGTCCCAAGTGACGAGCGCAATACCATCGGCGTCGGTTGCCAGCGTGAAATTCTTGTAGCTCATGATTGAAACCTCCCTCGCCTTATACGCGCTCGATGATCGTAGCCGTGCCCATACCGGCACCGATGCAAAGCGTCACCAGTGCCACATTGAGATCGCGGCGTTCCAGTTCATCAAGCACGGTGCCGAGGATCATCGCGCCGGTCGCTCCCAGCGGATGACCCATGGCAATCGCTCCGCCATTGACATTGATCTTGTCCGACGAAATCTCGAAAGCCTGCTGATAGCGCAGCACCACGGCGGCGAAGGCCTCGTTCAACTCAAACAGGTCGATATCGGAGAGTTTCATACGCGCCTGTTTCAGGAGCTTTTCCGTGACATCGACCGGACCGGTCAGCATGATTGCCGGTTCGGAACCGATATTGGCAAAGGACCGGATACGCGCGCGGGGCTTCATATCAAAGGCCTTGCCAGCCTTTTTGGAGCCGACCAGCACACCCGCCGCCCCATCGACAATACCGGAGGAATTACCGGCGTGGTGGACATGGTTGATTGCCTCGACTTCCGGGTGCGCCTGAATGCCGACCGCATTGAAACCGCCCATTTCACCTGGCATGACGAAGGACGGGTTCAACTGCCCCAGCGCCTGCATGTCTGTGCCGGGACGCATATGCTCGTCGCGGTCGAGAATGGTGAGGCCGTTCTGGTCATTGACCGGAATGACCGAGTTTTTGAAATAGCCCTTTTCCCATGATTTTGCGGCGCGCTTCTGGCTTTCGACCGCATAGGCATCGACATCGTCGCGGGTGAACCCGTATTTGGTGGCGATCAGATCGGCCGATACGCCCTGCGGCATGAAATAGCCCGGAAAACCGACCGATGGGTCCATGTACCAAGCGCCGCCCGACATGCCCATGCCGACGCGCGACATGCTTTCAACGCCGCCTGCAATCACCAGATCGTCGGCACCAAAAGCTACCTTGGCTGCGGCCAGATTGACGGCATCAAGACCGGATGCGCAAAAACGCGAAATCTGGATGCCCGGCGCCTTGAAATCATAGCCCGCTTCAAAAGCTGCTGAGCGCGGAATGACCGCGCCTGCCTCGCCGACCGGATCGACGCAGCCAAAAATAATGTCATCGACCTTTGCCGTGTCGATGCCGTTGCGGTCGCGCAATGCTTCGAGAACCTTCGCGCCCAGACGCACGGCAGGCACTTCGTGCAGGCTGCCATCCTTCTTGCCGCGCCCGCGTGGCGTGCGCACGTGATCATAAATATAAGCCTCGGCCATTTTTTCCTCCGTGCCGGATTTGAATCATCCGGCCAAATACTCAATCAGAATGCTTCCGCATCGAGCGCCATCATCGTATCCGCGCCCGACTGGATGCGTGTGAGATGGGCGGCACTTTCCGGCATGATCCGCTCGAAATAATAACGCGCGGTGACGAGCTTTGCTTCAAGATAGGCCTTGTTGCCCTCGCCTGAGCTAAGTTTTTCCTCAGCCACCTTGGCCATACGACCCCACATCAGCCCAAGCGCCACCAGCCCGAATAGATGCATATAATCATTCGAAGCCGCCCCGGCATTGTCGGGCTTGGCCATGGCATTCTGCATCAGCCACATGGTTGCAGCTTGAAGGTCATTGAGACCTTTCTTCAGATGCTTGGTGAAGAAGGAGAGCTTTTCATCGTTGCGGTTTTCCTCGCAGAAATCGCCGACTTGCTTGAAGAAAGCGGTAATCGCCCGACCGCCATTCAGTGCCAGCTTGCGCCCGACCAGATCGAGCGCCTGAATGCCGTTGGCACCTTCATAGATCATGGCGATGCGCGCATCGCGCACATATTGGCTCATGCCGTGTTCTTCGATATAGCCGTGACCGCCGAAAACCTGCTGCGCCATGACGGCATGTTCAAAGCCCTTGTCGGTCAAAACACCTTTCAGCACCGGCGTCAGAAGCCCGACCAGATCATCCGCCGTCTGCCGTTCGGCCTCATCACTGGCGCGGTGCGCGATATCGGAATTAAGCGCCGTCCACAGGATCAAAGCGCGTCCAGCCTCGTTGAAAGCGCGGATGGTCATGAGATTGCGCCGGATATCCGGATGCACGATAATCGGATCGGCTTTCTTGTCGGGTACCGCCGCGCCCGAAAGCGCACGGCCCTGAATGCGTTCGCGTGCATAGAGTGCGGCGTTCTGATAAGCGGTTTCGGCAATCGAAAGCCCTTGCAGCGCCACACCAAGGCGCGCTTCGTTCATCATGGTGAACATGGCGCGCAGGCCCTTATGCGCTTCGCCGATCAGGTAGCCGGTGGCCTCGTCATAATTCATCACGCAGGTGGCATTGCCGTGAATGCCCATCTTTTCCTCGATCGAACCGCAGGAAACGCCATTGCGCTCACCCGGATTGCCATCGGCATCGAGAATGAATTTCGGCACGATGAACAGCGAAATGCCCTTCACGCCTTCTGGTGCGCCATCGATGCGCGCCAGCACCAGATGGATGATGTTCTCCGCCATGTCGTGTTCACCGGCGGATATGAAAATCTTCTGGCCGGAAATCTTGTAGGAACCATCGTCCTGCGGTGTGGCGCTGGTACGCAACAGCCCCAGATCCGTGCCGCAATGCGGCTCGGTCAGGTTCATGGTGCCGGTCCATGTGCCTTCGACCATCTTGGGAAGATAAGTGTCTTTCTGCTCATCGGTGCCATGGGTCAGGATCGCAGCAATCGCACCCTGCGTCAGGCCCGGATACATGGTGAGAGCCATATTGGCCGAGGACATATATTCGCCGACCGCCGTATGCAGGAGATAAGGCAGCCCCTGCCCGCCATATTGTTCGGGCACGGCGAGCCCGAGCCAGCCGCTCTCGCGGTACTGGTCATAAGCGGCCTTGAAACCCTTCGGCACTTTCACCGAGCCGTCCGCCTCGCGCTTGCAGCCTTCGCGATCGCCGGTGTGATTGAGCGGAAACAGCGTGGCTTCGGCAAGTTTCGCACCCTCCGACAGGATTGCTTCGACCACATCGGGCGAAGCGTCGGCAAAGCCCGGCAGATTGTTGTAACGCTGATAATTCAGGACGTCATTGAGAACGAAATTCGTATCTTCAACAGGCGCGCGATAACTCGGCATATAAATCCTCCAAAATCTCCCTGAGCGGACCACCGATAAGACAATCCTCTCACCCTTGTGGCGCTTCCGGCAGTGGGCGCCGGGTAACCATGGGCAACAGTTCTGTCCACAAGAGCGGTCGCTTCTTCCAGCCGTAACGTAACATAGAATTCGATTGCGTCTTGGCCAGTTCACGGCAAAACTAACCCAGTTTGACGTTTCCGTAAACGTCAAAATTATATCTATCGAAAAGTCGGAATAATTTTAGTGAATGCATGTAAACGCCGCCTTGGTTTGTTCCCCAGCGCCTTGGTATAGGCATTTCGTTGCGTTTGATTTGTTCAAATCAGGAGAACCAATAAAACATGGCTCCAGAATTTTGCGTTGCTGACGATACAAATAAGGGAAACTGAATGCTGGTCATGGATGTTTTGGTTGGTTATTGACCAGCCAATTATTTATACACGCAATAAATAAAGCCAAAGTGACATTGTAATCGGTGATATCATTGTTCCTAAAAGAATCGAGCTTGCTGCTACACCAGCTGCTCGGTCATAGTATGTCGCGAAAATGTAAACATTAACACCGGCTGGCATCGCCGCTAACAAGACACCGTATCGCGCCGTTTCAAGTGGCACATTCAGGCACCAGACCATCATCACGTAAGCCAGCGCGGGATGCAGAATCAGCTTGAACCACGTTGCAAAAACCGCCTGTTTCCAGTTTTCCGTAAGTTTGAATCGTGTGAGCGCTCCACCAATCCCAAACAAGGAAACCGGAACAACCGAAGATGCCATCATCGAGAAGAAAGCATCAGCCGGCTCATTCAATTCCAAGCCGGATAGTGAGCCCAGAACGCCGGCAATGATGCCCCATATAAGAGGGTTTGAGGCAATTCGCCGGGTAGCAACAATCAGGGTTTGATCGAGCGGCTTGCCATCCCTGCGCAGCAGTTCCATCACCATCATGCCAACGGTCAGCAAAATAGCTCCATGCAAGCCAATTATCGAAAGAGTGACGGGTAGAGCTTCAACACCATAAGCTCTGGTCATTATGGGCAAGCCGATGAGAACGGTATTGGTGAACGTACCAGAAAATCCAATGGAAACGCTTTCTCCCGGACTCGATTTAAAATATTTTCGAGCCGCGAAACTACCAAGTACAAAACAGGTTATAGCCGCAATGTAAAACGGAGCGATAATCTTGATGTTAAAAGCCGAACCGAAATCACTGCTATTAATAGAATAAAAAAGTAGGCAGGGTGTGGCAAAATTATTAACGAATGAAATAAGACTATTAATGCCAGCGATGGGGAAAAATTTAAAACGTACAGCTAAATAACCGAAAATAATCAGCGCAAAAATAGGTGTAACGACGTTCGCAATCTCACTCATGAATAGCTGACTTTTCCCTTGCAGATTGCAGACACATTAATTCTGTTCACCATTCGCGCTGGAATTAAGCCAGAAAACGCACGAGGCCAATAGCCGATTGGCTCAGATAAGTGTCCATTGTCGAATGGCTTGAGACTTTTTGAAGATTGACGTTTGCGGATCGTTTTACGGTTTGATTTAAGCCGCTTTGGCGTGCTGGTTCAAGCGGTGTTGTCTGATCATTGCGCGCTGTGGCTGCTCTTATTGCGTGAAGGCGCCTTCTTGTAGGGAAGACGGTCAGGCAGTCCGCGCGCGGCACGCGAATAGAGACGATGCAATTGCCAGGCGCGGCCTGGTTCGCCCACAGAGAAGACGATATCATCGTTATAGGCGGTTTTGGATACAGATAATGTGCTGGGGCTGGAAGCGTTGCCCCCTGATGACAGGGACGAAGCTCCGCTTACAGGATAGGGTTTACCCAGTCTGATTTCGGCGGTGCCTTTTAAAGCGAGGTTGCGCCGATTGAGGACGAGTTTTTCTGCTTGTGAACAACGCGGCGTCTTTCCGGGCACGGCAAGGATTATGACGTCTGCAACGCTACAGGCTATGTCCTGCACGTCGGGCTCTGTCGTATAGGCGAGTGTCCGCCCGTCGCGAAGGTCTATCGTGCAAAGCCCCTCCTCGCAGATGAAGCCGCTCTTCGTATCAATGGATTTTTTGACTGCATCGCGCGGCGTTGTGAAACGCTTGATGAGATAGGCCGTTTGCCAGTTCGCAATCGTGAATTTCGACGGGCGGTCACGGTTGAGCGCAAGCGTGTCATCCTCCATGCGCACGCCCACCAGCTTTGCGTCTTCGGAAATGATGACATCGGGAAAAGGCTCGCTGACGAAGGCAAAGGCGCCCGCCACAACAAAAGGCAAGGCGAGAAGTTTCAATCGCGTTGTGAGGATGACTGCGAGGATCAGCGCAATGGTCCACAAGATCAGCGCAGCGACCGGCATTGCACCGGGATTACCGTCAGGTGACCATAGCGCGATGAAGGCTGCGATCTGCCGGACCATCCAGATGCCGCTGCCCATGATTTGCAGCGGCAACCAGTCAAGACCAAACGGCATCAGAACCAGGCTGAAGACGGCAATTGGCATGACCAGAACGGAAATTGCCGGAAGCGCCAGCACATTGCCGAGCAGCCCGAGCGGCGCGGTATTGTTGAAATGATAGGCTGCAAATATGCCGCTGGCGAGGCCCGCCACCAGCGAGGTTGCGCCGGTGGCGATTGCCGGTGCGAATAATCTTCTCAGCCATCCGTCTGGCGCGGCCCGCTTTTCGTGTATCGACAGTTTTTCCGCGTTGCGCGCACTCCACCAGGCATAGGCTGCGATCAGCGCGGCAGTTGCCGAAAACGACATCTGGAAACTTGGCCCCAGCACTTCATGCGGTGAGATGGCGATCATCGCCAGACCGGCGATTGCCAGATTACGCATGCTGATTGCCGCGCGATCCGCCATAAGCGCTAAGAGCATGACGGCAATCATCACATAGCTGCGCTGGGCGGCAACATCCGCGCCCGACATAGCAAGATAGAAGCTGCAGCTCAACAGAGACAGGAAAGCCGCATATTTCTTGACCGGATGGCGGGTACTGAAAGCAGGAAACAGCGCAAAGGCTGAACGCAGGCTCAGCATGATGACCCCGGCTGCAAGCGCCATGTGCAGGCCAGAAATGGATAAAATATGCGCCAGTCCGGCTTTTCGCAAATCCTCATTGGTTTCTTCGCTGATGCCGCCACGCGTGCCCGCAATCAAGGCTGCGGCCACATTGCCGTCTTCGCCGCCGATCACTTCCTCCACGCGCTCTGAAACGCGGATACGCAGCAGCGCGATCCATGCGCTTAGTTGCGCCGACAGGGTTGTGTCTGACGCAACCGCCGTCATTTTCGGGGTTCCAAGGAAAAAGCCGTTCGCGCCGATGCCTGTGAAATAGGCATGAAACGAAAAATCGTAATTACCGGGCCGAACCGGCCCGGACGGCACGCGCAGTCTGGCAAAGCCCGAAAGGCCGCTGCCGACCGTTGTTGTGGCCGGTATGTCTCGGGCCGTGATGCGAATGCGCTCAGGCGGATATTTGAGTTTGGGGCGCTCTGTTTGAAGCACATCGAGCGTTATGCGCCAGCTGGCATTGTCGCGATATTCGAGTGCGGTTACGCGGCCGGTTACGCGAGTTGAAACATCCGAGCCGAGCATCGGTGTTGCAAGGCGCTCTGTCTCCCATTTACCCGCAATGATCCCCAGTTGAAAGGCCAGGGTCAGGGTCAGCAATTGTGCGGTCAGAAATTGTTTTCGCGCCAGAAATCGGGTGAAAGCGATCCCTGATGTCAGCGTCAGAACCGGTGTCCAGCCCGGTTCAAACGGCAACGTAAAATATAAAACCGCGCCGCAACCAGCCAGAACCGGCATCAGCAGAAAGAAAAGGCCGCGCGCAATTTCAAGATTCAGCGCATCGGCAATAAAATCAACCACCCGCTGCAACCGTGGTTGTGTCCGTTCCGGTAAGGAAGGAGACGCATAGGGCGTGATCTGCGCAGGGGATCGCGCACTGTCTTCCCGGGCCAGCCAGCCTTCGGCGAGACGCGAGCGCATGAGATCGCCGGATACGCTTTTGACAAGCATCCGCTCACTGGCTGCCCTTGCCTCTTTCGTGCCCGTCATGCCCCCGCCTGACCGCAGTTCCCCCACCGGCACGCAAAAGTGCCAAAACTCTTGCGCACATTGCTCTCTATGCTACATGAACGCCAGCTGAAATCGAGAAGATTCCGTTACCGAATCCTTTCCGTTTTTCAAGGCGGACATCAGAATTCAAGTTTGCGCGTTCAGGCGGGCCATGTCCGCACGCCAACAGCGCAAGACACAAGTGGAGCTATCATGTCAAAGCCGGTCGTTACCCGTTTTGCCCCCTCGCCTACGGGCTACCTTCATATTGGTGGCGCACGCACGGCATTGTTCAACTGGCTTTATGCAAAGCACAGCGGCGGCAAGATGCTGCTGCGCATCGAAGACACCGACCGCGAGCGCTCGACCGATGCCGCAACCGCAGCCATCCTCGACGGCTTGACTTGGCTCGGCCTCGACTGGGATGGCGATGCGATCTCGCAATTCGAGCGCGCCCCGCGTCATCGTGAAGTTGCCGAACAACTCGTCACACTGGGCAAGGCCTATTATTGCTACACCACGCCGGAAGAGCTTGACGCCATGCGTGAAAAGGCCCGCGCCGAAGGACGTCCGCCGCGCTATGACGGACGCTGGCGCGACCGCGATCCTTCCGAGGCACCCGAAGGTGTGAAGCCGGTCATTCGCATCAAGGCACCCGCTGAGGGCGAAACCATGGTGAGCGATGCCGTGCAGGGCGACGTGCGTTTTCCCAACAAGGACCTCGATGATTTCATCATCCTGCGTTCCGATGGCACGCCCACTTATATGCATGCGGTCGTCGTCGATGATCACGACATGGGTGTGACGCATATCATTCGCGGCGATGATCATCTGACCAACGCTGCCCGCCAGACCATCATCTATGATGCGATGGGCTGGGATGTGCCGCAGATGTCGCATATTCCACTGATCCATGGTGCGGACGGCGCAAAACTGTCCAAGCGCCACGGCGCGCTTGGCGTCGATGCCTATCGTGCCATGGGTTATTTGCCGGAAGCCTTGCGCAATTATCTCGTTCGTCTGGGCTGGAGCCACGGCGATGATGAAATCATGTCCACCGAACAGATGGTGGAATGGTTTGACGTCAAGGACATCAACAAGGGCGCTGCCCGTTTTGATTTCCAGAAGCTTGAAGCCATCAACGGTCTTTATATGCGTGCGAGCGACGATCAGACGTTGTTCGATGCGCTTGTTGCCGTGTTGCCGGAAATCGAAGGTGGTTCGGAACTGGCCGCAGCTCTCGACGACAAGCGCAGCGCACAGCTTCTCGCCGCCATGCCGGGGCTTAAGGATCGCGCCAAGACGCTTGTTGAACTTGCGGATGGCGCAAAATTCATCTTCGCCACGCGCCCGCTGGCGCTCGACGAAAAAGCAGCCTCGCTTCTCAATGAGGAAGGTCGCGCCGTTCTGAAATCAGTGCTTCCGCATCTGGAAACTGCGAATGAATGGACGGTCGAGGCACTCGATGCTGCAGCGCGTGCTTTCGCGGAATCGCAAGGGCTGAAACTGGGCAAGGTGGCGCAGCCGTTACGTGCAGCCCTCACTGGCCGTGCCACCTCACCCGGCGTCTTCGATGTGCTGGTCGTGCTTGGACGTGATGAGGCTCTTGCACGCATTCGCGATCAAATCGGTTGAAGCGCGTCGTTCACACTGACGTGACGATCTTCGCATAAATAGTTCAAATTTCGCATTGCATCGCAAGCGCTTTGCGATAGTTTGACGGGAAATTCCTGCCGCGACGCAGTGTCTGTTTGCGCATTTTCAGCGAAAACGGATGAGCACTCTTGCCGGGAACACTTTAAGGCATGATTCCCGAAAGTGATAACCCGCTTTTGGGAAGCATACGATACGACAATGATCAAAGCCGGGGTGGGAGCCCGCAATTCCGGAACCCAAACCGAAAAATTAGAACCAATATTATAGCAGCGATTCAATTCTGCCGCCGGGGGCGGCAAACTGAACACGAAAGGAACTATAATGTCAGCAAAGACAGCTAGCTTTACTCTCGACGGCAACACTTTTGATCTGCCTGTACGACAAGGCACTGTCGGGCCGGACGTTGTAGACATTGGTCCGCTTTACAAGAATTCAAAGGCTTTCACCTATGATCCCGGCTTCACCTCGACGGCATCATGTGAATCCAAGATCACCTATATTGATGGTGATGAAGGTGTCC
>DAMCEK010000003.1:0-564813 GCA_032057925.1 Rhizobiaceae bacterium | reverse complement strand
TACTTTCTCCACCAGCACGAACGAGGCCAGCCATGATCACTGAAATCCGCTGGCAGATATTCAAGGCGCTATCGTGGATCGGCTGGAAGATTTGCCCTGAGCCACATCGAACGCGCCTTCAAAGGCGCATGCCCACTTGGCAAGAATACGAACAGTATGGGGTCGGCAATGACAAATGATCTGGTCGAGAAAGTAGCGCGGAAGATGCAACGGTCGGAAGACCCCGGACTTCCTTGGCACCTAGAGCGCGAAGACGAGCAGGCTTTCTACATTCGCCTTGCTCAAGTTGCAGCCGAAACCATCCTCGCCGCTCTACAGGAGCCGACGGAGGGGATGATCAAGGCTTATTTCGACAAGTGCCGCGAACTTGGCTTCACTTCTCATATCAACGCTACGGCTGCATGGTCCGCGCTCCTCTCCGCCTCTCCGCTTGGGGAGAAAGAGGGATGAGCCACAAAGACGCAACAATCGCAATGAGAAATGCCATGTTCGCAGTTGGCGACGGCATGTCGCTTGATGCTTTCATGCAAGGCTCAATTATGGCGCAAGCCAAGATGGCAGCGGAAGTGGCCGAGACACCAGAACAATCCGCCGAAATCCTCGCTCACTATTTCAACATCGCCATCGATGCCATCCCTTATTACTGGGCCGACAGGTCTGGCCGCGCAGCACTCTCCGGGAAGGATGGTGGGGAATGAGCAAGCTGACGGAAGCGCATAATATCCAGCCGCTTGACCCGGCTTTTCATCTTATGCCCAAAGATCAGTTAGATCGCGTGTTCAATCAAGATATGTGCGATATTGATGGTGAGTTCCTTGGCTTCACAAACGTATATATGGCCTTGGCATCCATTATTCCGCTGCACTGGACAGTAATTGACCTCGGATGCGCTTACGCCCCGCAGGCAATCATATTTAAAGACCACAAGGCTTATATCGGAGTTGATGCTTCACCTTGTGAAAGGTTCATGGCCGACAACTCGACACATTACACCATGACCACAGGCCAATTTATTAGAGATCATGCAGACAGTTATGATGCCGACAGGACATTTGCGATCTGCTCATATGTCCCAAACTGGTGTGGAGAAAATAGCCGGGAATTAGTGTGTGGAAAGTTCAAAAACATTTTCACATTCTATCCGGCCAGCAACCCTGACACGCGCCGCGCAGCACTGGAGGGGAGAGAGTGATGTCAACCGATACTGTGAAAATTTATGCCCCAGTGAGATTGCCCGGATATCGACCTGCCAGCGCGCAGAATATCGCTGTTGAGAAATTCAAGGGCATTGTAATCGTCCGATCCGATTTCGAGTTCTGTAATGTCTCGAATTATTTTGTCTCTAAAATCCAGCATTTCTTGCAACAGCTTTTCACGGCGAGCATTGTCGAGCGCCTTGATGAGCTTGGACCTAAAACGCGACATTTCGTTTCTCCTATGTTGAGCGGCGACTCCTACAACAGGAACGAAACGGAAACAAATCACTTTTTGGAGGCTTGATAGAATGACAGCAAGAGCTTCAATTAAGCAGGCTGATTTACGCCGGATGGCAGCGGTAGCCAAGCAGGAAGGTGTGAGCGTCGAGGTAGATATAGAAGGCCGCACTTATCGGGTTCGCCCAGAAAATGATGACAACGATAATCACAAGAACTCTATTCAGACCGAAATAATTCGGCTTTAGTAACCATCATGCCGAAGAAACTGCCAAAGTATGTCGTCACTGAAATATCTCGTCACGGTACGCATAAGCTGTACTTTAGGCGGGGGAAAGGTGCGCGCATACGACTTCCTAACGATCCGGATAGTCGTGATTTCGATATTGCGTACGCCAAAGCACTCGCTGGCATACAGATACAGCCGCGCGCGCCAGAAGCGCCGGCACAATCTCTCAGATGGCTGGTGGACAGATACCGAGAAAGTGCCAAGTGGAAAGGTTATTCCATGGCAACGAGACGGCAGCAGGAAAACTTCTTCAAGGATGCAATAGATAAATCAAAAAATGCCGATTACCGTCTTATAGACAGACGTTCGATAATCGCGGCGATCGATGCCCGCGCCGACCGACCGGCCCTTGCCAATAACTTTCTCAAGGCAATGAAAGCCCTATTCACTTGGGCAAAGAGAAACGGTCATGTCGAGGTCAATCCTACAGATGACGTCGAGCGCGTCCGCTACAAGAGCGAAGGCTTCAAGGCTTGGACCATTGCCGACTATCAGAAGTTTTGTGAGCGCTGGCCTATAGGAACAAAGCCGCGTCTTGCCTGTGAGCTGCTTATTCATTCAGGCCTACGGCGTTCCGATATTGTCCACGCCGGTCGCCAGCATATGACGGAAACCCTTTTCTCTATGCGCACAGAAAAGACCGGAGCCATCATTACGGTTGAATTTCCACAATCGCTAATGAGCGTTATCGAAGCTACACCGACCGGTGATCTGGCCTTTCTGGTAACAGAGTATGGCAAACCGTTCGTCAAAGAGGGATTTGGAAACTGGTTCGGTGAGAAGTGCAGGGAGGCAGGCCTTGCGCTGAATGCCCACGGCTTACGGAAACTCTCTGCTACCCTTGCTGCGAACGCGGGCGCAGGCGCTCATGAGCTTATGGCTCAATACGGGTGGACGAATCTCAAGCAGGCCGAAGTCTATACAAAAACAGCAGATAGAATGCGTCTGGGAATCAAATCATCAAGGCGGGTTTCAGAACAGATAGAGGACGAAAAATCCCGCACCCAAATTCCAGATGCCCCGCACCTTAAGAAAAATCAATAGCTTAGATTGACAATGGTGGGCCCGGAGGGACTCGAACCCCCAACCAAGCGGTTATGAGCCGCCGGCTCTAACCAATTGAGCTACAGGCCCCACGCAAACACTGCCCTACCCTAAAGATTGGCCGGAGACAAGCTGTCAAATCATATGTTCGCCCTAATGCGCACATATTCGATTGCAGAGCGTGTGGTTCGCGCCGCAGTCGCCTCACCTGGATTGGCTTTGATTGTAATGGGAAGATAAACCAATTCTTATACCAATTTAACATATGAGCAGAAACATAAAGTCAAAGACTATGCCCGTCCGCGTCGGCATAAGATACTGCCCACGCTCTCTAAAGGAGATGTCATGAACTACCGCGCTAATTCTCTTCTCGCAGCCTCTTTTTCTGCAATCATGCTGGCGGGCGCATTTGCTTTGCCTGCTCACGCCCAGGAGAACCAGATGTCGAAGCAGCCGGCGCGTATCGCCGTTACGGGTGAAGGCAAGATGACCGCCTCGCCCGATATGGCCATTCTTAATCTAACCGTTCTGCGCGAAGCAAAAACCGCCCGCGAAGCGATGTCGGCCAATAACGAAGCCATGGCCAAGGTTCTTGAAGCAATGAAAAAGGCTGGCGTCGAAGATCGCGATCTTCAGACAAGCGGTATCAACATCCAGCCGCGCTATGTCTATCCCGATGACAAGAACGGCCTTAAGGAACCCACCATTACCAGCTATGCCGTTTCCAACAGCCTGACAGTGCGTGTGCGTGACCTTGCAAAGGTCGGCGACGTCCTTGATGAGTCGGTCACCCTCGGCGTTAATCAGGGCGGCGACCTCACCTTCGTCAATGACGATCCGGCAGAAGCACTGAACGAAGCGCGCAAGCGTGCGGTTGCCGATGCACTCGCAAAAGCCAAGACACTCGCAGAAGCTGCCGGCGTCGAAGTCGGCCGTGTCGTGGAAATCAGCGAACAAAGCCGCCAGTCCATGCCGCGCCCCATGATGCAACAGTTCAAGGTTGCCTCAGCAGCCCAACGTGAAGATGCCGTTCCGGTCGCAGCAGGTGAGAACACCTATAATATTTCGATCAACGTCACGTTCGAAATCAAGGAATAAGTGACGTATAAGCAGGGAAGGCACACGCCTTCCTTACCTACACATGAAAACGGCACCGGTCTTGAAGGACCGGTGCCGTTTCTTTTCAACCGTTGATAGATTAACGAATAATCGGGCAACCGCGAACATTGGCGAAGGTTACGCCTGATGGGCGACCGTGACGGAAACCGCGCACCTGAACAGACTTGCCACGATAAGCAACGCGCGCATTGCGGATACCCATACGCTGTGCCTTCATCTTGGCGCTTTGGGCGGAGCAGGCCGGGCCACGATAGACGGGACGGCGATGATTGTGCCGATCCCTGTAAGCAACATCTGCGACAATACCTTGGACGTGGGTGCTGACTGCAGGAACGGCAACGGGTGATGCAGCATTTGCAGACAGACCGGTAGAGAAGACGGCGGCAAGACCGATAGCCGCGGTCACAACGAACTTCTTGAGCGAAATAGCAGACATGTCGAACCTCTTGCGTTTGTTTTCCAGGCCGCGCCTGAGACATCCAATTCCTAGCGCTGGAAAAATGAACAGAAGAGAAAAACGCCATTCATCGAGTGTTCAGCTTGATGAAACAACATTCCAGTACGCAAATTAACAAAACAAAAACAATAACTTATAACAAATAAAATGAATGCAGGCTGCCATTTGGCAGAATATTAAATTTACGCAATGCGGAAAAGATCGTTAAATCAGTCCAGCGGAACCATGTGATGGATGTAATCGGCTTCGTCTGCAAGCTCATGATCAAAAGCCGTAATTTTTCCACGCGCCGAAATTCCTGCCTCGTGAACTGTGTTTCTCGACCCTGACACGAGCGGGTGCCACCAGTAGAGATCAGCTCCTTCCGCAACCAGCCTATAGGCACAGGTCACCGGCAACCATGGCACTTCATCGACGATCTCGGGTGTGAGTACGACGCAATCCGGCACCGACTTGTGGCGATCGGGATAATCGCTGCACTGGCAGGAATGCGCATCTAGCAGCGTGCAGGCCACACTCGTCCAGTAAATCTCCTCGGTATCATCATCCAGCAACTTATGCAGGCAGCAACGACCACACCCGTCGCACAGGCTTTCCCACTCACGGCGGTTAAGCTGCTCCAAAGTTTTCGTACGCCAGAAAGGCTGTTTCTTCATGATCCCGTAGTCCCGGTTGGCCCGCAGATAAAACGCAAACGCCGCGCATTGATGTGCGCGGCGTTCGCAGCAAGACTGAAATGATCAGGCGAAAAGATTGTCGCCCTGTTCATCCACGATCTGGCGGCCCTTGTTGAGCGCAATGCTGGCTGCATCCTCAATGCCCGGACAGCGATCCGCACGAACAAAGCGATGTTCCTTCACCTCACCATTGATGGTCTTGGAGATCACGCCACAAACCTGATACTGCCCACCTTCGCTATAGGGCGTGGCGATGATCAGGAAATCCTTGTGCTCCAGACGCCCGGCTTCTTTCGGCTCGGACGGCGTTTCAGCCGTCGAACTGCCACCACCGAAAAGACGCTTCAAAAAAGACATGACCGCTTTCCTTTATGAATCCGGACCCTTACGAATCCAGGAACGAACGCAGCTTGCGCGAACGGCTCGGATGCTTGAGCTTGCGCAACGCTTTTGCTTCAATCTGACGAATACGTTCACGCGTCACCGAGAACTGCTGGCCGACTTCTTCCAGCGTATGATCGGTGTTCATGCCAATACCAAAGCGCATACGCAACACGCGCTCTTCACGCGGCGTCAAGGAAGCCAGAACACGGGTCGTGGTATCACGCAGATTGGCCTGAATGGCGGCATCAATCGGCAGAAGCGCGTTCTTGTCCTCGATGAAATCGCCCAGATGCGAATCTTCCTCATCACCGACTGGCGTTTCGAGCGAAATCGGCTCCTTGGCGATTTTCAAGACCTTGCGTACTTTTTCAAGCGGCATGGCAAGCTTTTCCGCCAGTTCTTCAGGCGTCGGCTCACGTCCGATTTCATGCAGCATCTGGCGCGAGGTACGAACGATCTTGTTGATCGTTTCGATCATATGCACCGGAATGCGGATGGTGCGTGCCTGATCGGCAATCGAGCGGGTGATCGCCTGCCGGATCCACCAGGTCGCATAGGTCGAGAACTTGTAACCGCGGCGGTATTCGAACTTGTCGACCGCCTTCATCAGGCCGATATTGCCTTCCTGAATGAGATCGAGGAATTGTAGCCCACGATTGGTGTATTTCTTGGCAATCGAAATCACCAGACGAAGGTTGGCTTCCACCATTTCCTTCTTGGCAATGCTGGCCTCGCGTTCGCCCTTCTGCACCTGCGTGACGATACGGCGGAATTCACCGATCGAGATTGCGGTTTCGGTCGCAAGATTCTGAATTTCACTGCGCAGCCGCGCGATGCCGCGTTCTTCCTTGGCAGCGAATTCCTTCCAGCCGCGTGCGGTCAGCGTGGCAACGCGTTCCACCCAGTTGGGGTCGAGTTCGTGACCCTGATATTCTTTGAGGAAGTCTTCGCGACGCACGCCAAAGGATTCGGCCAGACGCAACAGCTTGCCTTCGTTCTGCACCAGACGCTTGTTGATGTCATAAAGCTGCTCGACAAGCTGCTCGATACGATTCTGGTTGAGCGAAAGCGACTTCACAGCCGTAATGAGCTGGTCTTTCAACTCCTTGTATCGGCGTTCCTGACTGGAGGAAAGTTCGCCGGTTGCCGCCAGACGCCCCTCGACCTGCTGGTCCTGAAGCTTGCGCAACTTCTTATAGGTATCAGCGATCAGATCGAGCGTTTCCATAACCTGCGGGCGCAACTCGGCTTCCATTGCCGCAAGCGACAGGTTGGCTTCGTCCTCATCGTCTTCGTCGTCCTCGACCTGCGTTTCACCGCCGACATTGGTGATGTCGTCATCGTCACGCGAACGGCGCTGAGGCTTGTCATCGCGCGGCTTTTCCTCTTCCACGCGCTCGATAACCGGCGCCTGCTTGGCTTCCGGTCCGGCATAAGTCGTTTCAAGGTCAATGATCTCGCGCAGCAGGATGTTGGATTCATTCAACTGCTCGCGCCAGATGATGATGGCCTGGAAGGTCAGCGGGCTCTCGCAAAGCCCGGCAATCATCGTCTCGCGACCCGCTTCGATACGCTTTGCAATGGCGATTTCGCCTTCGCGCGACAAAAGCTCGACAGACCCCATTTCGCGCAAATACATGCGCACGGGGTCGTCGGTGCGGTCGGTCGGCTCTTTTTTGGTCGTGGTTGCCGCAACCGCAGTCCCGGTCGCTTCGACCAGATCACCACCGGCTTCTTCAGCGTCTTCTTCGCTGTCCTCGCGGTCGTTATCCTGCTCGTCGTCTTCGACCACATTGATGCCCATATCCGAAAGCATGGACATGGTGTCTTCGATCTGCTCAGATGTCACTTGCTCGGAAGGCAAAACGGCATTCAACTCGTCCATCGTGACGTAGCCGCGCTTCTTCGCAACCTTGATCATCTTCTTGACAGCATCGTCAGAAAGGTCGAGAAGCGGTCCGTCGGTCGCACCTTCGCGCTCGACTTCAGCTTCTTCGTTTTCCTTAACCTTCGTTGCCATATGTTCTTCTCCAGGCGACCCCGGTCGCTTTTAAGATATATAGAGTACTCGAACGGTTTTGCGAGGTCGCAAGCCGTCTGTTGATTTTCCAACTAGCCGATTTCCCGTTAATGGCGAATTAACCCTGCCATCGGTATCAGGCTCTATGATGGTCGAATGATTGCGACCATATTCCGGTGATCATCTCCGGCGGGATTTTGGGCCATCGCCACGAATTCCGCTCTTATTTCATGCCCTTATATGCATTGGGGCAAGAGATCATCCTCATCCGGCCTATCCTCTTTGAAGTGTCGTGATTCTGTCATTTGCGCCGCACATTAAGAGCGACTCACCTGATTCGCCCCAAAAAAGCGAATCATTTGTTGTCGCAGCAGCCCGGCAAGCCATTTGCAGCCCTTCAAATCCAAGCCCATACCGCGCTTCGCACGGTGATTCGTTTGTCCTGATCAGAACCCGCCGGGCGGTCGCCCGGATGAAAGGCCAAAGCCGTCAATGAGCGCCTCGGTGGCTTCCGCTTTCAAAATCTGGTTCTGAATATCATTAAGACGCGCATAGAGTTCCCCCGTCTCGTCCGTGTCGAGGGCTGCTTCCACAGCGCGCAGTTCCTTATGTAGGGTGCGTGCGCGCTGATGCAAGTGGATGGCCTGACGCAAGGCCTCGCGTGCATCGTCTTGCGCAGCAAGTTGCGTGGCCGTCCACAGCCGCGCGCCCTTGACGATGCGCTCCAGCCCCTCGATCAATTCACCATGGCCGAGGCCCGCCAGTGCGCGGCGCATGGCAATGCCATCCTCGACATGATCGGATGCCAGAACGTCGAGCATCGCAAGGTGCAGTTTTTTCAACGCCTCATGTTCCAGATCAAGCGCTGCGACTGTCTCGAAATCATCCTCGATCAGCTGCGGGTGATTGAGCAGCGTCAACACGATTGCCGTTTCGCGCAAAGGCGCATTTGCACCCGCACCCGTGCGACCCCGCTTGACCAGTGTGGAACGGGCAAGACTGTCGGAAATCGCCAGCCGCCCACCACCGGCCTGAGGCCCGCCGCGCCCGCCCCGGCCCCCATTATCACGGCCATTGTCGTTGCGGCGATTGAAAGCCGGATTGCGTTGACTGCCCTGACGGTTTTGCCCGAAAAAGGACTGCGTGCGCTCGCGCATGGCCTGCTGGTAATGACGACGAATATCCTCATTACCAATGCGGCTGGTGATTTCTCTAAGCCGCGCTTCAAGTTCGGCCCGCCGTTCGGGTGTGTCGAACACCCCGCTTGCGGTTTCGCGCGTCCATATCAGATCGACCAGTGGCCTTGCATCGCGCAAAATGGCATTGAAGGCCGACGGCCCTTCCGCCTTGACCAGATCGTCGGGGTCCTGACCTTCCGGCAACAGCGCAAAGCGCAAGGATTTACCCGGTTGCAGCGCAGGCAGCCCAAGATCGGCAGCCCGGTGAGCGGCACGCAGACCCGCACCATCGCCATCAAAACACAACACCGGCTCAGGACTGATGCGCCATAAAAGTTCGAGTTGTTCTTCGGTCAAGGCCGTACCGAGTGGTGCCACCGCGTGCTGAATACCCACCTGCGAAAGCGCGATCACATCCATATAGCCTTCAACGGCGACAATCGGCTTGGCCGGTTCGCCATTTTGCGGCTGACAGGCTTTTCGTGCCCGAAGCGCGTTGTAGAGAATACGGCCCTTGTGAAAGAGTTCGGTTTCCGGCGAATTGAGATATTTGGCAGGCGCATCAGCGGAAAGCGCGCGTCCGCCAAAAGCAATGATGCGTCCGCGCAAATCCTCAATCGGAAACATCACGCGATCTCGGAACCGGTCATAGGAAACCGCGATCCCTTCGCCATGCACGACAAGACCGCAGGCCTCAATCTGCTCGCGCGACGCGCCTTTGGATGCGAGAAATTCCTTCAGCGCATTGCGTGATTCCGGCGCATAGCCGAGCCGAAAACTTTGTTGCGTTGTCGAAGAAAGGCCACGATCCCGCAAATAAGCCCGCGCCTTGGCACCAACCGCCCCCTGAAGCTGGCCTTCAAAAAACTGCGCGGCCATCTCCATGACATCATAAAGGGTTGCACGCTGCGCCTCGCGCTTTTCCATTTCAGGATCACGCGCGGGCATCGGCACGCCGGCCATATCGGCGACACGCTCCACAGCTTCCGGGAAACTCAAACCTTCAAGCTCGGTCAGAAAGCGGAAATGATCGCCGGTCACACCGCAGCCAAAGCAATGATAGCGGCCCTTGCGGTCCTCACAATGAAAGCTCGGCGTCTTCTCGCCATGAAACGGGCAGCAGGCCCAGAAATCGCCCTTGGGCGGATTGCTCTTCTTGCGATCAAACGAAACCCGTGCTCCGATCAGCGTCGAGATCGGCACACGATCGCGTATCTCATCGAGAAAGGAGGGTGGGAAACGCATTGCGGTTTTACTTCCAGCTCAGGTTTTTGGCAGATACGGTTTTGGGGCAGGCACAGCACAAGCAGCCCGAACGGCGCTCGCCATGCGCTATCCCCGCCATTTGCAAACAGTCTTTCTATATAAGCTGCGCAAGCTGCCGCGTCCATTGCACTTGGATATCCCTCCCCGTTAATCACAGCGTGCCATGCGGGCCATCATTAAGTCCGAAATAGTTATAATTATGTGGGAACAATCCCGCTTTTGCGGCGTATTTCATTAGCCGGAAAATAATTTCCCTTTTTGAACCCTTTTGCTTAATTCGAGTGATTAACTGTGAGATCGAAGGTATTTTGACGTGAATGGTTCGTTGGTCCTCCTGCATCTGGCCGGAGCAGTTGCCTTGCTGCTTTGGGCGACGCGTATGGTGCGTACCGGCGTGGAACGCGCTTATGGTGATCGCCTGCGCAGACGCCTGCGCAACCAGATGGGCAACCCCCTGCTGTCGATAGGCTTTGGCCTTATTCTCGCCATAGCGCTGCAAAGCTCAACTGCCGTCACGCTTCTCGTTGGATCATTTGTCGGTTCCGGCTTTGTCAGCGGCGTTGCGGGGCTTATGGCGGTTCGGGGCGGCGAACTCGGCTCCGCACTTGTTGTCAAGATTCTAAGCTATGACCTCACACTGCTGGTGCCGCTTTGCCTTGTGGCCGGCACCAGCATTTTCATGACCACAGAACGCCGCGACTGGCGACAGAATGGGCGCATTCTGGTCGGTGTAGGCTTGCTCATCCTGTCGCTGGAAATGACCGGACAAGCCACAGAACCTTTGCGTCAAAGCCAGCTCTTGCCAGTGATCGTTGAATATCTCGCAAGCGATCCCGTCACCGCCTATCTGCTGGCCGCACTGATGACATGGCTGTTTCATTCGAGCATTGCAGCCGTCATCCTGCTGACGACCTTTGCCTCGCGCGGATTGATTACGCCGGAACTGGCTGTGGTCATGGTGCTGGGCGTCAACCTTGGTTCGTCGGTCATCGCCCCCATCCTCACCCGCAATGCGCCATCGCCAATGCGCATCGTACCGCTGGGAAACCTGCTCATGCGCGGTGCGGGCTCACTGGTGATGCTCATGCTTTATGAGACATTCAAGCCACCGATTTCTTTTCTGGGTGCTGATCCTGTCTCGCAAGTCGTCAATGCGCATATTGTGTTTAATGTGATCATCCTTCTCGCAGGCATTCCGCTGTCCGGACTGGTCCTCAAGGCAACGCAAGCGCTGGTTTCGCTCAACGACCAGAAAGAGCCTGCCCTTCAATCGCTTGCGACAGAAGAATATAGCGCGCTTGACGAAAGTGTTCTTGATCATCCACCGCAGGCGCTGGCCAATGCCACGCGCGAAGTGGTCGGCGTTTGCGACACTATCGAAGTCATGCTGCGGCGCATTATCGATCTTTACGATAAGCCCGACCAGGCCGGAATTCATGAACTTGCAGCGCTTGATGACCGCGTTGACCGCAAACATGCAGAGATAAAACTCTATCTGACGCGGCTTGCCACACGTAATCTCGACGATTTTGAATCGCTGCGCATGCAGGAACTGCTCGGGGCTTGCGTGAAACTCGAACAGGTCGGCGACATTATCGTGCGCAACATGCTCGCGCATGTGCAGAAGAAAATGGATCACAAGCTCGAATTCACCGAGGAAGGCTGGCAGGAGCTCAGTCACTTCCACGCCATGGTGCTGACCAATGCGCATATGGCATTCAACGTCGTCGTCTCACGCGACGAACACACGGCGCGACAACTGGTGCAGGAAAAGGACCGTCTGCGCGAACTGGAAAAGCAGACCAGCCTGCATCATTTCTCGCGCTTGCGCGAAGGCTCGGCCCGCAGCATCGAAACAAGCACTATTCATCTCGATACGATCCGCGATCTCAAGCAGATCAATTCGCTGCTGGCAGCCATTGTCTACCCAGTTCTTGAAGAACAGGGACTGCTCAAGAAAACACGCCTGAGAACAATCAAGCAAAGTTGAAGAATATCGGGCGATAGCGGCAAGCCGCTATCGCGCCCCATCCAAATTTTAGCCGCGTCTGACCGGAGTCAGTTCATCGACACGGCAGCAGGCAGGAATACCGCCATTGCGGATGCACATGGCAATGGCCTTGGATGCAGCATCAGCAGGTGTGGACTGACGATAGGCGTAGCCGCGCTTGCCGGTTGCCGTGCAATGCGCCTTGGCATTCCACAGGGAAGACTTGGTTACAGCCGACTTTCCGCCACGATTATAGGCAGCATTGGGTCCCCGCATGTCATTTGCAGATGTACAAGCGACCGTCGTCAGCGCCAGCAAAGCGATTGCAGCACAATTGATCAGCTTCTTCATGAATATCTCTCTCCGGTTCGGCAAAAGGCCGGTAAAGGCCAGAATAGAATTCCCCCAAAACCATATGGCTGAGAAAATGCGTGTTATGCAAGCAGTGTTAAGACTTATGTGCAAACAAAAAGCCCCCACAGAAGTGAGGGCTTTGTACTCATTGTCGATGGGCTTGCTACATTATTGCAGCAGCGATTTCACAAGCGCACTCGCTTTGGTGAAATCCATCTGGCCGGTGTAACGTTCTTTCAGAACAGCCATGCACTTGCCCATGTCGCGCAGACCTTCCGCACCGATCTCGGCAATGACCTCTTCACAGGCCTTCTTGATTTCGTCCTCGGTCATCTGCTGTGGCAGAAATTCGGCAATGATGGTGATTTCCTCACGCTCCGCCTCGGCCAGCTCGATGCGGCTGCCTTCTTCATAGATGCGGGCCGATTCTTCGCGCTGCTTGACCATCTTGCCAAGAATGCCCAGGAGTTCCTCATCGCCGACCGGGTCCTTACCCGCCCCACGATTGGCAATATCGCGATCCTTGACGGCAGCAAGGATCAGACGCAGCGTCGAAGTCCGGCGCTTGTCTTGAGCCTTGAGTGCAACAGTAAGTGCCTGGGAAATCTCCTGGCGAAGCATGACGTCTCTCCTGACGGTATAATGTGATACCCTGTTCTATGCAGAACCAGGGCGATAAAGCAATCGCATGCCCTGCAAAGCTCTCCCGTTCATTCGCACAGGCAGACAGGCGGGAACAAAACACACAGGAACGCGCTTATTTCCAAAATCCGTCTGTTCGGACGATTGACCCGGCTCGAAACTTTCTCTAAGGATCAAGGCTTAGCAGGACATCGGCAATTGCTCGCGGCGGAGGTTATAAACCCCGCTGTTTTTTGGCGCATATATGCTTTGAAAGCAGTTTTTTCAAGCAGGCGACTTCTGGCAACCGAGAGGGACGATAGTCTCTGATACAGACTGCGTGACTGAAAACCAATCACGTCCGCCCATCGTAAGACCTTGGGACGCGACACAGACAGGAGTGCTCATATGACCGAAACGCCCCAGAAAACCGCACCCTGGTCTACGCAAAAGCGCACGGCAGTTCTGGTGCTGGCCGACGGCACGGTCATTGAAGGCAAGGGCCTTGGCGCTACCGGCGCGATCGAGGCGGAAGTGGTCTTCAACACGGCACTAACCGGCTATGAAGAAATCCTGACCGACCCCTCCTATGCGGGACAGATCGTCACCTTCACATTTCCCCATATCGGCAATGTCGGCGCCAACAACGAAGATATCGAAGACCTCAACCCTGCCAACCGCCATGGTGCAGTGGGGGCGATCTTCAAAGCCGAGATCACGACGCCGTCCAATTATCGCGCAAGCGAAGACCTCGATACATGGCTCAAAAACCGTGGCGTCATCGCCCTTGCCGATGTCGATACGCGCGCATTGACTGCGCTGATCCGCGAACGCGGTGCACAAAATGCGGTTATCGCCCATGATCCTGACGGCAATTTCGATCTTAATGCACTCAAGGCCCGCGCTGCCAGCTGGAGCGGCCTCGTCGATCTCGACCTCGCCAAGGATGTGACCATTGGGCAAAGTCAGGTCTGGAAAGAAATGCCGTGGGTGAATGGCGAAGGCTATCACGAGCAGGAAGCAGCATCATACCACGTCGTTGCCCTCGATTTCGGCGTCAAGCGCAACATTCTGCGCCTGCTGACCGGTCTGGGTGCCAGGGTCACGGTCCTGCCCGCGAGTGCTACGGCAGACGATGTGCTTGCGCATAATCCCGATGGCGTATTTCTGTCCAACGGCCCCGGAGATCCGGCGGCAACGGGTGAATATGCGGTTCCCACCATCCGCAAGCTCGTCGATAGCGGCCTGCCGGTCTTCGGCATCTGCCTTGGTCACCAGATGCTGGCGCTGGCGCTCGGCGCCAAAACCGAAAAGATGCATCAGGGCCACCACGGCGCCAACCATCCGGTCAAGGATTACACCACCGGCAAGGTAGAAATCGTCTCGATGAACCACGGCTTTGCAGTCGATTCCGACAGCCTGCCGGAAAATGTCGAGGAAACCCATGTTTCGCTGTTCGACGGCACCAATTGCGGATTGCGCGTTATCGGCAAGCCGGTCTTCTCGGTGCAGCACCACCCGGAAGCCTCCCCCGGCCCGCAGGATTCGCACTATCTATTCCGCCGTTTCATCAACCTGATTCGTGAGAAGAAAGGCGAAGCAGCGCTTCCCGAACGTGATCAGGCTGCATGATTTGCTTGCAAGAATAAGAAAAAAGGCCAGATGAAAATCTGGCCTTTTTCAATTCCTCTATGGTGACGGCGATCAAACGTCGCCGCTGAACGTATCACAGGATTCGAGTTTGCCGCTGTCAAAACCGCGCTGGAACCATTTTGCGCGCTGCGCCGATGTTCCGTGGTTAAAGCTGTCGGGGACGACATAGCCTTGAGAGCGGCGTTGCAAGGTATCGTCACCGATCTGATGCGCGGCATTGAGTGCTGATTCAAGATCGCCTGCTTCCAGAATGCCCTTCTGGTTGGTGAAATAGCCCCAGACACCAGCAAAGCAGTCGGCCTGAAGTTCGACGCGCACCGACATCTGATTGGCCTGCACCTGACTCATCTGCTGGCGCATCTGGTTGAATTTCGGCAAAATACCGAGCAGGTTCTGCACGTGATGGCCGACTTCATGCGCAATCACATAGGCATTGGCAAAATCGCCCGATGCGCCGAACTTGGTCGAAAGTTCGTTGAAGAAGGTCAAGTCGAGATAGAGCTTGCGGTCACCCGGACAATAGAATGGACCGGAAGCCGAAGAAGCCATTCCACAGGCCGAACGCACGCCATTGGAAAACAGAACCATGGTCGGCGGTGTATAGGTTTGGCCGCGTGACTGGAATATGCCTTTCCATGTGTCCTCGGTTTCGGCCAGAATGACCCGCGCGAATTGTGACGCCTCGTCGTTGGCCGCCTTGTTGCCGCCGCTCGCCACATTACGGCCGCTGCCCTGCTGGGTTTGAACACCGGGGCCCATGCCTCCGTCACCCAACAGAAGTGGAATCGGATTAATGCCAACCGCCCATAGCCCGAGGCAGACGACGCCCAGAATGACTATTCCGGAAATGCCTCTTCCGCTTGCAAGCTGCAAAATCGGACCGCCCAGCCCCCCGCCGCCACGGCTGAAACCGCCGCCTGCATTTCCGCCCTGCTGCCCTCGCAGGTCTTCAACATTGTCACTCTGTCTACGGCCTTGCCAGCGCATCTGAGAACTCCCTCACCCAAAGCCGCAGGATATTTCTACGGCGTCAGTCATAGTCTATGATAGATCATTGTCGCATTAAACTTGCTACCGCAATATCAAAAGTAAATGTCAGTCAAAATCACAAAAGACAACGAACGCGTAATATGCGCTGTACATCTCACTGTGCTTAATAAGCGTGGATTAAAAGTTTTTCGTGAATGAGCGCATTTTCTTTGAAATAAAGCGATTTGTGGGGTTCCGCTTCACGCGATCATTGCCTATAAGGCCCGCTTAGCCCACAGAATATCATTCTGCCAACCCGCCGGTAAACCGTGCGGGCTTTTCTGGCAGGCTAAGAACAAGGATGTGCCTCATGCCGAAACGTACAGATATCAAATCGATCCTGATCATCGGCGCGGGCCCCATTGTTATCGGTCAGGCCTGCGAATTCGATTATTCCGGCACACAGGCCTGCAAGGCGCTGAAAGAGGAAGGTTATCGCATCATCCTCGTCAACTCCAATCCGGCCACCATTATGACCGACCCGGATTTGGCGGATGCGACCTATATCGAACCGATCACGCCCGAAGTCGTCGCAAAAATCATTGCCAAGGAGCGCCCCGACGCGATCCTGCCGACCATGGGCGGTCAGACGGCACTCAATACAGCACTTTCGCTGCGCCGCATGGGCGTGCTTGAACGTTATAACGTCGAAATGATCGGCGCTAACGCCGAAGCCATCGACAAGGCCGAAGATCGCGCCCTGTTTCGCGAAGCCATGCAAAAGATCGGCCTTGATACACCCACCTCGATGCTCGCCAATGCGACCGAAATCAAGGAAGAAGACCGCAAGCGCCATGAGGCGCGGCGTGCGGAAATCAGGGCGCAGTTTTCCGGTGACGAACTCGACAAGGCGCTCGACAAGCTGGAAACCGAATGGCAGCTCGGCGAAGTGGAGCGCAAGCAGCGCTATATGAGCCACGCGCTCGCCAAGGCCGCGCAAGCGATGGATGTCGTTGGCCTTCCCGCCATCATCCGCCCTTCCTTCACGCTGGGCGGCACCGGCGGCGGCATTGCCTATAACCGTCAAGAATTTTTCGAGATCATCGAGCGTGGTCTTGATGCCTCTCCGACCACCGAAGTGCTGATCGAGGAATCGGTGCTTGGCTGGAAGGAATATGAAATGGAAGTGGTCCGCGACAAGGCGGACAATTGCATCATCATCTGCTCGATTGAAAATCTCGATCCGATGGGCGTGCATACGGGTGATAGCATTACCGTGGCGCCAGCGCTCACGCTCACCGACAAAGAATACCAGATCATGCGCAATGCCTCGCTTGCCGTTCTGCGTGAGATCGGCGTTGAAACCGGCGGCTCCAACGTGCAGTTCGCAATCAACCCGGCCAATGGCCGCATGATCGTGATTGAAATGAACCCGCGCGTGTCGCGCTCGTCTGCCCTTGCCTCCAAGGCAACCGGCTTCCCGATTGCCAAGGTCGCGGCCAAGCTTGCCGTCGGCTACACGCTTGATGAACTCGACAATGATATTACCGGTGGAGCAACACCTGCCTCGTTCGAGCCTTCGATCGACTATGTCGTCACAAAAATCCCGCGTTTCGCTTTTGAAAAATTCCCCGGCTCCTCGCCCATCCTCACCACCGCCATGAAGTCGGTCGGTGAAGTGATGGCCATTGGCCGCACTTTTCAGGAAAGCCTGCAAAAAGCGCTGCGTGGTCTTGAAACGGGTCTTACCGGTCTTGACGAAATTATCATTCCCGGCATCGAGGATGGTGATGAGAAGAATGCCATCCGTGCGGCCATCGGCACACCAACGCCAGATCGTCTGCGTATGGTTGCACAAGCCATGCGCTTAGGCCTTACGACCGAACAGGTGCATGACGCCTCGAAAATCGATCCATGGTTTCTGGAGCAGATCGAAGCCATCGTTAAGATGGAAGCCCGTATTCGTGAACACGGCCTTCCCAAGGATGCGGAAAACCTGCGCATGTTGAAAGCCATGGGCTTTTCAGATGCGCGTCTTGCCAGCATCACCGGTCAGGATGCGGAAGATGTCGCAAAACTGCGCAACGAACTTGATGTGCACCCGGTTTATAAACGCATCGACACCTGTGCTGCCGAATTTGCCTCACCAACCGCTTATATGTACTCAACCTATGAGACGCTGTTCGTTGGCGAAACACGCTCTGAAGCGCAAGTCTCGGATCGCAAGAAGGTGGTCATTCTCGGCGGCGGTCCCAACCGTATCGGTCAGGGCATCGAGTTCGATTATTGCTGCTGTCATGCCGCTTTTGCGCTGGGTGACGCCGATTATGAAGCCATCATGATCAACTGCAACCCGGAAACGGTGTCCACCGATTACGACACGTCGGACCGCCTTTATTTCGAACCGCTGACCGCGGAAGACGTGATGGAAATCCTGCGCGTCGAGAAGGAAAAAGGCACGCTGCATGGCGTCATCGTACAGTTTGGCGGCCAGACACCGCTCAAGCTCGCCAATGCGCTGGAAAAGGCCGGTATCCCGATCCTCGGCACCTCGCCTGATGCCATCGACCTGGCCGAAGACCGCGACCGTTTCCAGAAGCTTCTGATCAAGCTCGATCTCAACCAGCCCAAAAACGGTATTGCCTATTCGGTCGAGCAGGCGCGCCTGATTGCAGCCGATCTCGGCTTCCCGCTGGTCGTGCGCCCGTCTTATGTTCTGGGTGGCCGTGCCATGCAGATCATCCGCGACGAACGCAACCTGCAAAGCTATCTGCTCGACACCGTACCGGAACTCGTACCCGAAGACATCAAGGCGAAATATCCCAACGACAAGACCGGCCAGATCAACACACTTCTTGGCAAGAACCCGCTTCTGTTCGACACCTATCTAACGCAGGCCATTGAAGTGGATGTCGATTGCCTGTGCGATGGCACCGACAGCTTTGTTGCGGGCATCATGGAGCATATCGAGGAAGCGGGTATTCACTCGGGCGACAGCGCCTGCTCGCTGCCGGTGCATTCGCTTTCACCTGAAATCGTTGCAGAACTGGAACGTCAGACCGCAGCGCTGGCCAAGGCGCTCAATGTCGGCGGCCTCATGAATGTGCAGTTCGCCATCAAGGATGGCGAAATTTTCATTCTCGAAGTCAATCCGCGTGCCTCGCGTACGGTTCCATTCGTTGCAAAAACCGTCGGCACGCCGATTGCCAAGGTCGCAGCGCGCATCATGGCCGGTGAAAGCCTCGATGATGCACTCAATGCCTATGGTGGAAAGCCGAAGCTGCCTTCACGCCCGCATATCGCGGTCAAGGAAGCCGTATTCCCCTTTGCCCGGTTCCCCGGCGTCGATACTTTGCTTGGACCGGAAATGCGCTCGACCGGCGAAGTCATGGGCCTCGATTATGATTACGCGCTGGCTTTCGCCAAGGCCCAGCTTGGTGCCGGTGTCGAACTGCCGCGCGAAGGAACCGTGTTCGTTTCGGTGCGTGACGAAGACAAGCAGCGTATTCTCGGTGCGGTTCGCAGGCTTTCCGACCTTGGTTTCAAGGTCATGGCAACCGGCGGTACGCAACAATTTCTGGTGGAAAATGGCGTCGAAGCGACCAAGGTCAACAAGGTCATCGAAGGCCGTCCGCATGTCGAGGACGCCATTCGCAATCGTCAGATCCATCTGGTCTTCAACACCACCGATAGCGCCAGCGCGGTCTCCGATTCCAAATCGATCCGCCGCGCAACGCTGATGCAGAAACTGCCCTATTATACGACCATGGCAGGCAGCGAAGCAGCAGCCGAAGCCATTGCGGCGCTTAAAGCCGGTTCTCTGGAAGTACGTCCGCTTCAGGATTATTTCCGCGCCTGATCGGCCTCTCATCATGATAAAAACGCCGCAGTGCTCGCTGCGGCGTTTTTTTATGAGGTACGCAAGGCTGATAAATCCAGAGGCTTTGCATTCGGATCATCTTCCAGCGATATCTGCCGGGAGAAAAGACCGTCATGCAGATGCGGCTTGCCAATATGAATGACAGCCACGTCTTTCAGCTCATTGTTCAAAATGCCGCGTATGCCGTCATAGGCTTGCGCGTCGAGTTCATCCAGAACGCCATCGACGACGATCCATTTCGGCTTTTGCAGGATGAGCCTTGCGAAAGCGAGACTTTGGCATTCATCATCGGTCAAAAAACGATCCCAGCGGGTCACCCGGTCGAGACTGTCAACAAGCCGCTCCAGCCCGGCAAGCTGCAATACACGTTCCAGATCCTGCTGCGAAAATTGCTTGAGATCAAGCGGATAAGCGATCACGCTTTTAAGGTCCCCCGGCGGGAAATAGGGTGCGCGCGGCATAAATACCATGCTGTCACCGGCAGGCATGCCAATGCGCCCCTCGCCCCAGCGCCACAAACCGCCCAACGCGCGAAACAGCAAGGTGCGCTGGGTTTCGGTCCCGCCTGTCACCAGCACGCGTTCCCCCGTTGTCAGCGCAAAAGAGTCTTGCGACAGTTTTAGACAACCATCAGGGGCTGCAATCGAGACATGATCAAGGCTCAGGCTTTCGCTGTCATTGACGATGAGATCGATCTGCCGATCAAGATGACCGAGTTCATCCATGCGCATGACGGCCTGCCGAAAGCCAGCCACACGCAGCAGCGTCGCGCGCCAGTCGGCGATGGCACCGAAATTATCCACGAACCAGCGCAAGGAATTATGGACCTGATTGAAGGCGCCGACCGCCATCATCAAGCCACCGAAAGACAGTCCGCCTGAGAAATAAATCGGGGCTGCAACCAGAATAGGGGCGACGATGGTCAGCCAGCCATAACCTGCCGTTACCCATGTCAGTCGCGTCGTCGCCATAACGATACTGCGGATTGCGCCTATAACTGCGTCGATATCAATGTTGAGACGTCTGCGTTCATCTGCCTCCCCGCGTGACAGGGTGACGGCATCGAGGTGCTCGTTGACGCGCATCAGCGAGGCGCGGAAATCCGCTTCCCGTGCATAGCGATTGGCATTGAGATTGACGAGGCTGCGTCCGACCAGCCATGTCAGGCAGGAAGCGGATGCGGCATAGATGATCACCGCCCAGACCATATAGCCGGGAATAGCCAGACTATAACCACCAATGTGGAAAACGAAGCCGCTTGAAAGTGACCACAAAACACCGACAAAACTCAACAGAATGACGGTGGATTGCAAAAGATTGATACCGAGATCGCACGATGTTTCGGCAAGATGGCGCGCATCCTCATGCAGGCGCTGATCGGGATTGATCCCCATCTCGCCCGCATTCGCCAACCGGAACGCCCGCCCCGGCACCAGCCACTGCCCGACAAGATCACGCGCCAGCCCTTCACGCAGTTTCAGCTTGAACATAAGGTTGAGCCATGTCTGCAAGACATTGAGCACCAACAGGGAGCCTGCAATGGCAAAAAACACCATCAGTTGATGAAAGAAAGCCTGCAGATCACGCCGCGCGAGGGCATCATAAAAAGGTTCGTTCCAACGGTTGATTGCCACTTGCCCCACCGCAATCAGCACCACCAGAATGAAGATACCGATACCGATGGCAATCAGCTTGTTGCGAACCGGGGACGTCCAGAAGGCGCTCAGCATCATCCGAAGCTGGGAAAAGAGATCGCTGCCATCCGCGTTTCTCTTACCCCAAGGTGCTTTGAGCCGCGAAAAGAAACCTCGCTTTTTCGTCTCAGCGCTCTGCGGCTTTATCATCAGGCAACCTCTATCCATGCACCGGAACTACGCATAGCATTGGTTGCCGCTCCCTGAAACCAGCGACCCAAATTTCGATACGCAACGCCAATCACTTCGTCTTGTGCTGGTCAAAATTGTCGCATATAGTATCGAGATCGATTTTTCGGTCGAGTGACTTTGAGACCCGTACGGCCATCAATCCGTGCTTCCTGACGATCTCCTGTCCATAAATTCGATTCACAGGGACGTGTGCGGAGCATACGGACTATAAGTTACCAAGTTAAAAGGAATTTCCCATGGCTACGGGAACAGTTAAGTGGTTCAACACGACCAAGGGCTTCGGCTTCATTCAGCCTGATCAGGGCGGCACGGACATTTTCGTCCATATCTCTGCTGTTCAGCGCGCTGGCCTTGCTACGCTCGATGAAGGTCAGAAGGTTTCTTACGAAATCGTTCAGGACCGTCGTTCGGGTCGTTCGTCTGCCGACAATCTCGTCGCAGCGTAATCATCCGAGATTTGAATTGAAAAGGCGGGCTTTTGGCCCGCCTTTTCTTTTGCGTTGTTTCAGGGCAGTCAATCCATCGCGACGTGGCCTTCATCCGTCGCTACGCGCGCAAGCCATGCCTGCACGGCCGGATAGCGGTCCATACCGAAACCGCCCCTGTGCGCCTCATGCGTATAGGCATAAAGCGCGATATCAGCCACGCTATAGGTCTGACCGGCCAGAAAAGGCGTTTTTTCAAGTTGCTTTTCCATGACATCAAGTGCCTTCTCACCGCCCACAAGGGTCGAAGCCAGCCGTTCGGGCGTGGCATCGCGGGCGCGTTCCGGGTAAATCATGAGGGCGCGGCGCACGGCGATATAGGGCTCATGGCTATATTGCTCGAAGAACAGCCATTGATAGACCAGCGCACGTTCATAAGCATCTTGCGGCAGGAAGCGGGTTCCTTCGGCAAGATAGAGCAATATCGCATTCGATTCCGCTAGAAAGCGCCCATCTTCGAGCTCAAGCAACGGCACCTTGCCATTCGGGTTTTTGGCAAGGTACTCCGGTGTTCGCGTCGAGCCATCGAGCGCTGAAACGCTCACATGACGAAAGGACCGGTTAAGCTTGGCGAGCAAAAGGCGCGGCTTGTAGCAATTGCCGGAATTGGATTGCGAATAAAGTGTCAGCATAGGTCTCTCCTGCCGCGGGAAAATAGTTACCCGCTCCCTGCTTGTTCAGTCCGTTTCGGTGAAGCGTGGCCACATTTCTATTGATGAATCGGTCTCTTTCGGCAACAGATTACAGCAAACAGGGAATTTTCTTGCGCATTTGCAAAGCTTTTGTTGCGATTCGCGCGCCAATGCGACATAGCAGTGACGCAAGACCGGCCCAGGCCCGGTGCCGGTTATCTGATCCTGCCATCTATGGAGATCTATCATGGCATTTCTCGCCGACGCTCTTTCCCGTGTAAAGCCTTCTGCAACCATCGCAGTCAGCCAGAAAGCACGTGAACTGAAAGCCAAAGGCAAGGACGTGATCGGTCTGGGCGCAGGCGAACCCGATTTCGACACGCCCGACAATATCAAGAAGGCGGCCATCGACGCGATCAATCGCGGTGAGACGAAGTACACGCCCGTTGCCGGTATCCCGGAATTGCGTCAGGCCATCGTCGCCAAGTTCAAGCGCGAAAACGGCCTCGACTACAAGCCGGAGCAGGTTATTGTCGGAACCGGCGGCAAGCAGATCCTGTTCAACGCCTTCATGGCGACGCTGAACCCCGGCGATGAAGTTATCGTCCCTGCCCCTTACTGGGTCAGCTATCCTGAAATGGTGGCGATCAATGGCGGCACGCCGGTTTTCGTCAACACCAAGATCGAAGACAATTTCAAGCTGACCGCAGCCGACCTTGAAAAGGCGATTACGCCCAAGACCAAGTGGCTCATCTTCAACTCGCCATCGAACCCGACCGGTGCCGCCTATACGGAAGCCGAACTGAAAGCGCTGACCGATGTTCTTGTTCGTCATCCGCAGGTCTGGATTTTGACCGACGACATGTATGAGCATCTCGTCTATGGCGATTTCGTCTTCACGACGCCGGCTCAGGTCGAGCCTTCGCTTTATGAGCGCACGCTGACCATGAACGGCGTATCCAAAGCCTATGCCATGACCGGATGGCGTATCGGTTATGCCGCTGGTCCACTCACGCTCATCAAGGCCATGGACATGGTGCAGGGCCAGCAGACGTCTGGTGCCTGCTCGATCGCTCAGTGGGCAGCTGTGGAAGCACTTAACGGAACGCAGGATTTTATCCCTGAAAACAAGAAAATCTTTCAGGCCCGCCGTGATCTGGTCGTCTCGATGCTCAATCAGGCCACCGGCATCCAGTGCCCAACGCCGGAAGGCGCTTTCTATGTCTATCCGTCCTGCGCCGGACTGATCGGCAAGAAGACCGAAAGCGGCAAGGTGATCGAAACCGACGAAGACTTCGTGACCGAGCTTCTGGAAGCCGAAGGTGTGGCCGTCGTGCATGGATCGGCTTTCGGTCTTGGACCGAATTTCCGTATTTCCTATGCAACGTCGGATGCGCTTCTTGAAGAGGCCTGCACGCGTATCCAGCGCTTCTGCGCAAGCCTGCGTTGATCGTCTTAACAAGAGCTGTTTCTGAAGGGGCCGAATGGCCCCTTTTTCATGCGCAGAATTAGGGAAATTTGATCAAAAAAAAAGCCAGACAAGCGTCTGGCTTTGAATTTTGAAGGTGCCTTTGAGGCAAACCTCCAGAGGGGAACACTCAGCCTGCGCAAATGGGAGGAGGAAACGCAGCACTGAGATGATGTTTATATGCCATCTGCCCATCATTTTGGCAATGTGGCCTTAGTGCAAAGCAGCCATGCATAAAACGCATAGCTCGATGCACTTAAAAAAATAAATTAAAACAGCGGCTTATTGGAAAATTACAGATATTCACGCGGCAACACTCACAAGCTGGCGCACAATAAATGATCGCACTGGCAAAAAACATTGCCCGAAAAAATGGCAGGTTTATTCAGATGAGTCGTAAAATGATCTGCATTGATTGAGATAAAAAAAGCTGCACGATGGAAAATCGTACAGCCTTTGAATGCAAACCAGACAAAGCTTAAACTAATAAGCCCAGTTGCGAGCCTTGGAAAACAGGAAGTCGCGAAAAGCGTGCAACTTGGCAGAGTTTTTCAACGCTTCCGGGTAACAGAAAAACGTATCGAACGAAGGAATTTCCTGCAATTCCGGCACAAGTTGCACCAGACCGGATTCCTTGTCGGCCATGTAATCCGGCAGCACAGCAATACCGACACCGCGTTGCACAGCGCGGCGAATAGAAAGCAGGTTGTTGACCTGCAAGACGGGAATACGTTCGCTGCCATCGGTCCGACCGGCAATTTCCAACCAGTTTAGCCCCGTCAGATAGGTCGGTGCGGATTCGCCAAAGGTGATGACGCGATGCTGGTCGATCTCATCAAGCGTATCGAGCTTGCCATATTTCGACACATAGCCAGCGGAGGCATAAAGATGCATATGCACGGTGAACAAACGCCGCTGAATGAGATCGGGCTGCTGTGGCTGACGCAGGCGGATGGCGCAGTCAGCGTGGCGCATGGTCAGGTCCAGCTCTTCATTGTCCAGAATGAGCTGAAGCTGGATATCGGGATAAAGCTCGACGAACTCCTGAATACGCTCAACCAGCCAGCCGGAGCCCAGCCCCACGGTCGTTGTCACGCGCAGCCGTCCGGTCGGCTTCTCCTTGCTTTCGGCAAGTTTTGAGCGAACATTTTCAAGCTTCATCAAAACGTCATGCGCCGTACGATAAAGCGTTTCGCCGTGTTCGGTCAGGATCAGCCCACGCGCATGACGATGAAATAGCGGAACACCGACATCCTGTTCCAATGCACTGACCTGCCGCGAGATTGCAGACTGCGACAGATGCAATGTCTGGGCGGCATGGGTGAATGACCCCGCTTCAGCGGCGGCGTGAAATATGCGCAACTTATCCCAGTCGAGCGGTGCGACCACGATTTCCCCTCTTTACTCCGCGGCTTCGTGCAGCGGTTCCTGTGCGGCCAGCCAGCGCTCGGCTTCGAGCGCTGCCATACAGCCCATGCCGGCAGCAGTGACTGCCTGCCGGTAAATATCGTCAGTAACATCGCCAGCAGCGTAAATACCCGGCACATCGGTGGCTGTGGAATCGGGTGCGGTCCACAGATAGCCGTTCGGCTTCTGCTTGAGCTTGCCTTCAAACAGCGACACCGCAGGCGCATGTCCAATGGCGATAAAGACGCCATGCGTTTCAAGTTCTTGCGTTTCACCCGTCACTATATTCTTCAGACGAACACCATTCACCGTCGCTCCCATCGGTGGCTTGGCTTCGGTCCCCAGAATTTCATCGATCACGCTGTTCCAGACAACGCTGACATTGGCACGGCCAAGCAGACGATCCTGCATGATTTTTTCAGCCCGGAACCCGTCACGGCGATGCACGACAGTGACGCTTTTGGCGATATGCGAGAGGTAAAGCGCTTCTTCGACAGCCGTATTGCCACCACCGACAACGACCACATCCTTGCCGCGATAGAAGAAACCGTCGCAAGTGGCACAGGCAGACACGCCGCCGCCCATAAAGATCTGTTCGCTCTCAAGCCCCAACCACTTGGCCTGTGCGCCAGTGGCAATAATCAGTGCATCACAGGTATAGACCGTTCCCGAATCAGAGATCAGGCGGAAAGGACGTACGGTCGTTTCTACTTCCGTGATAATATCGTGGACGATTTCCGCACCGACATTCTCGGCCTGCGTGGCCATCTGTTCCATCATCCACGGCCCCTGCACAGGCTCCGCATAGCCCGGATAATTTTCCACATCCGTGGTGATCATCAACTGACCGCCCTGCTGAAGGCCAGCAATGACAATCGGTTTCAACATCGCACGCGCAGCATAAATCGCGGCGGTATAGCCGGCAGGACCGGAGCCGATGACGATGACTGGTGCGTGACGTTGAGACATGCGGTTCCTCTTTGGACCTGAAACGATTTAAGACTTAAGGCTAAAGTCCGGTCGGAATCACTTCAGCGCCCGATATATCCCTTAGCCGATATTATGGCCAAGGTAGGTTCAGCCTGCCCGCTTTGCAAGGATAGCCAAGCATTTGCGTCGCTTTAGCCACAGCTTGTGGCGGTTATGCCAAACAGAGTGTCCTCGCACATTGCGAGAGCGTCAATCTCCGGCTAAACATTCATAAAACTACGCTACGTTTCCCGAAAAAATGTAAAATATTTTTGCGGGAAACTTCGTGGCGCGCTTGAGAGCGTATCCTGAAAAATGAGAAACGATTTTTCGGAAAAGATACGCGTCAAATAAAATGATGCGAGCGCAGATCTGATAAAATCAGATCGCAATGCGCTCGGGACGCCGGAGACGACCACCATTTTCAAGACAGTCGCCAATATCTGTGCGCGTTTCGGCCTCATCATGGCACTTGCCATGCTTCTGCCTGCGGCAATCGACCTGCGCGACGGCAGCGATGACTGGCTGATCTTTGTTCGCTCGGCTGCAGCCAGCGGCGCGCTGTCGGCGCTGATCTTTCTTGCCACAAAAGACAACACGCCACGCTTCACACCAAGGCTCGGATTTCTGCTCACCGTCTGCGTCTGGCTGACGGCAGCCTTTCTGGGATCAATCCCGCTTTATTTCTCGCATCTGCCCATAAGCTACGCGACTGCATTTTTTGAAGCCATGTCCGGCGTTACCTCGACCGGTGCCACGGCGCTGACCGGCCTTGATAACATGCAGCGCGGCATTCTGCTCTGGCGCTCGCTCCTGTGCTGGATCGGTGGCGTCGGCTTCATCGCGCTCGCCCTTCTTCTGCTGCCATCGCTGCGTGCTGGCGGCTTGGCACTGTTCCATATGGAAAACTCCGACAAGTCCGAGAAAATCCTGCCGCGCATGAACCAGATCGCGCTTGGCATCATTTTAGCCTATCTCAGCCTGACGGCTGCCTGCATGATCAGCTATTTCGCCGCAGGCATGAGTATTTTCGACGCCATCAATCATGGCCTGACCACGGTTGCTACAGCCGGTTTTTCAACCCATGACAGTTCACTTGCCTTTTATGACGGCAATCGCCTGCTGCTGGTGATTGCCTCGGTATTCATGCTGCTCTCAGCATTGCCGTTCGTCCTCTACATCAAGGCCTTTATGCCCGGGCGTCTGGTTTCTCTCGTCGACCCGCAAGTCAAACTCTTCTTCACCATTGTGGTCGGCTGCAGTTTCATCCTCGCCGTATCGCTACGACTGACTCAGGACCTGCCCTTCGGCGAAGCGCTGATTTCAGCATCCTTCCACTTCATTTCGGTCATAACAACCACTGGCTATGTCACCGAGGATTATTCGCTGTGGGGACCGCCAGCGCTTGGTCTCTTTTTCCTTGCATCCTTCATGGGAAGTTGTGCCGGTTCGACATCGGGCGGCATCAAGATGAACCGCCTCATCATTCTGTGGAACCTCACGCGTGCCAATCTTGCGCGCCTCATCGTACCCCATGCCGTCATCAAGGTGCGCTACGGCATGTCCGAAGTTTCCGGCGAAATCGCCCAGAATGTTCTGCTTTATCTGTTTCTCTATTGCGCGTCGCTTGTCATCGGCGCGGTGCTGCTGGCCTCCCTCGGGCTTGATTTCGTCTCAGCCTTTACCGGTGCCTTGACGGCTCTCTCCAATGTCGGCCCCGGATTTGGTGAAACGATCGGCCCGATCGGCAATTTCTCCACCATTCACGATCCCGCACTCTGGGTGCTTTCCTTCCTTATGCTGGCGGGACGACTGGAACTGGTAACGGTGTTTATCCTGTTCACACGCGCTTTCTGGGTACGCTGAGATCATTTTAGGCAGTTTACATTTGGTCGTTTGATTTGTTATGAGCATTGATTAGATTGCGCCCTGTAGGCGTCGGATGTTCTATAATTACTCTGAATTGAAATTTCCTTGCGCGCGGAGTTACGCATGCCGATCAAGGCCGATCTTGACGAAATCGACTGGAAAATCCTGCGGGAGCTCCAGAATAACGGGCGCATCACCAATGTCGAACTGGCCGAACGGGTTGGCATCTCCGCTCCGCCCTGCCTTCGCCGGGTCCGCAAGCTTGAAGAAAGCGGTATTATCCGGGGCTATCGCGCCATCCTGAACGGTGGCGCTCTGGGACAGGATCTCGTGGCTTTCTGTTCGGTTGGACTGCACCGTCAGGCCGATGCGGATTTGAAGGCTTTTGCAGAAAAGACCAAGCAATGGCCACTGGTGCGCCGGGCATGGATGGTGTCGGGCGAATCCGATTTTCTGCTGCATTGCGTCGCGCGCGACCTCAACACATTCCAGACGTTTGTCATCGAAGAACTGACCGCAGCCCCCAATGTGGATTCTGTGCGCACTGCCTTGACCATTCGCCCGGTCAAGGACGAGCCTTTGATGATTCTTTGAGCCGCCTTCTACGGTTCAGCTTTCAGCGAACACACGCTCATAGACATGACTGATTGCGCTGGCTTCCTTATCAAGCGGGAAGCTGGTGCGAACATGTGCCAGCGCATTTTTGCCTTGTTGCTCGGTCTTGGCCGGATCAGCCAGATAAGGCTCGATCGCCACGCGCAATGCATCGCCATCACCGGCGGGCACGAAACTGCCGGTTCCATCCACGATCATTTCCGCATATGCTCCGGCATCACTTGCAACCACTGCGGTCTGTGACGCCATGGCTTCCAATGGCGTCAGGCCAAAACCTTCATTACGCGACGGCGCCACATAAAGCGTCAGGCGGCGATACCAGACACGAATATCCGGCACCTCACCCAGAATGACAATACGATCCTGCAACCCTGCAGCGGCGATCTTTGTTTTAAGCTCATCCTCGAAAGACTGATGCTCTGCCGTTGTCCGGCCGGTGATAATGGCCGTCCAGTCTGGATATTTGGGCAACAGCGCTATCATGGCATCGACAAAAAGGTCGGTTCCCTTGGAATGGCGCACCCGACCGAAACAACCAATGGCATAGCGGCCGGCAAGGCCAGACGCGGCAAAGCTGTCATCTTCGCCTGCAGGCGGATGAAAACGCTCCAAATCGACGCCATGCATGATGACCTCATGCGGCACTTCGAGATAACGACCGGAACCACCACTGGTCGCAATCACCGCATTCATACGGCGGATGAGCCATTTGGTGAAAGGCTTGTGGTGTCGCTGCGCGGCTGAAGTAAAAATCAGCCGCAATTTCATGCGCAAAACATCGCGCATGAATATTCCGGCAAGCATCTCAATATTGCGGCGCGCATGCCAGATGCGAAAGCGCCGTTTTTGCGGAGGCTTCCAGAACGACAACAAAGCGCCCCACCCAAGATGCGGCAGAACATCCGGCAATCCCGGCCCCATCACGGCGATGCCCAGCCCTTTCGCCCGCTGCAGCGGTATAAGCTGAACAATCGTCGACGTCACGCCCGACAAGCGCTGCTTGAAATTGGGCGCGACGACTTCGACGTCCTCAACGCGAACATGCGCGGAATTTGCCATGCGATCAGATGAATTTCAGGCCAATGATCTCATAGGAACGCGAACCACCCGGTGCGTTAACCTCGATCGTATCGCCCTCGCCCTTACCGATCAGCGCGCGCGCGATGGGTGATGAAATCGAAATACGGCCCTTTTTCACATCGGCTTCCTGATCGCCGACGATCTGATAGACTTTTTCTTCTTCCGTGTCCTCATCGATCAGGGTCACGGTGGCACCGAACTTGATCTTGTCGCCACTGAGCTTGGTGACATCAATCACTTCAGCACGGCCAACAAGTTCTTCCAACTCGTTGATACGGCCTTCATTCAGGCTCTGGGCTTCTTTTGCGGCATGATATTCGGCGTTTTCCGACAGATCGCCATGCGCACGTGCTTCGGCAATCGCCTCGATGATCCGCGGCCGCTCTGATTGCTGACGCTGGCGAAGCTCCTCCTTGAGCTGTTCAAACCCGCCCGGTGTCATAGGGAATTTTTCCATACCCAGTCCTTTCCTTCGCCGGCATGCGTCCTTTCAGGACCTTCCTACGCCGATCATTTGATGCCCGCCTCATCCCGAAAACGGCATGCCACGGGACGCCCTTCGGAGAAAAACCCCTCCGAAACACAAAAAGAAAACGGCCCCCGAAACATCAGTCCCGGAACCGTTCGAACTACCAGTTCTTAAAACTATAGCATTTCCGTCAATGATTTCATCTGGAAAAATCCATGCCTGTCATTTCTCCAAAAGGTTATCCGGGCCGACCCCGGCATTCATCCTTTAATTATCAGGCCCTCAAGATCAGGCCTTGAAGATCAGGGCTGCTCCGCTAGCGATAAGCGCAAAGCCGAGTAAATGGTTCCAGGTGAAGGCTTCCTTCAGGTAAACAATGGAGAACAGGCTGAAGATCACCAGCGTAATGACTTCCTGCATGGTTTTCAATTGCGCCGCAGAATAGACCGCATGCCCGATCCGATTGGCGGGAACGGCCATGCAATATTCAATCAGTGCTATGCCCCAGCTTATGAAAATGACCGTCACCAGTGGCGTCTGGGTGAACTTCAGGTGTCCATACCAGGCAAAGGTCATAAAAATATTGGAGCCGATCAGAAGCAGAATCGGAAGGACGGATGGCGACAACAAGACTGACATGGAATAACAACTCGCAGCCCGCATGGGACGGGAATGATTGGATCCGTCAAAATTAGCACGAAGTGAACAGCTGCGCGCCGTTCCTGTTCTTAATTTTCACACAATTTGCACTCTATAGAGCAAACCGCATATGATTGCACAATCACAGCCTTCCAGCCGGAATAAAGGCAATTTATGACCTTCAAAAAAGTGTTAGAATTGCATTTCCTGCAATCGGCAGCAGCAATCGCCCTTTTTCTTGGCATCACAGGCTGCGCCAGTCCTGCATCATTTCAGAAACAAGCAGCAGCCCGCCCCACAGCAACGCTGCCGCAGCCGCCTGTTGCGCCTTCTCCGCCACCTCAATCGACAGAGCCGCGGGTTATCGGTCTGGCTGAGGAAATAGAGCAAAATGCGATGCAGATGATGCCGTGATTTTCGGCAACTATTCCGCTGGCACCGGCTTCGGCTTTCCTGAAGGATCAAGCGCGACCATGATGAATTCGCCGTGCGTCACTAGATCCATTTCGTCTGAAAGATAGCGTTGCGCCCATGCTTCGACGTGCAAGGTGATGGATGTGCGCCCGACGCGGGTAATCTCGGTATAGACACAAAGCGCATCGCCAATCTTGACCGGTTTTGCAAAGGACATTTCGCGCACCGCCGCCGTCACGACACGCCCCTTGGCCCGCTCCGCAGCACGGATACCGCTGGCCGAATCCATTTGTGACATGACCCAGCCGCCAAAAATATCCCCGGCAGCATTGGCGTCCTTCGGCATGGCCTGTGTGCGAACGGTCAACATGCCGCTCGGTGCGCTGGTTTCTTTCATCGATATTTCCTTTGGCATAAATGGAGAGTCGCAACTGATCATGTCGCAAGCCCATATCAGGGAAAAGCGCGATGCAGAAGCTGCAACATTGTGATAGCTCCCTTGCATCACAAACAAAACATACTTTCCCCGATATCCCAAAGACACCAACAACAAATAATTACAAGTAATCCCTGCAAAACTGTGTTAGATAATATTTAGATATCGCATTAGAGGTTTATAATGAAAGCATTCTTCAAGTCTTCGCTAGCTATATTAGCAATATTGTTTTCAACAAGCGCTGAGGCCAATAATGCGATTGCGACCACAACGGTCAATCTGCGCTCCGGCCCGGGGACCCAATATCCAAGCCTTGGGCGGATTCCGAATGGTGTCGTGATCAATGTGGCAGGTTGCACCAATGGCTATGGCTGGTGCCGGGTTAACTACCGCGGCCTCGAAGGCTGGGCTGCTTCGCAATATATCGCGGTTCAGACAGGCGATGGCGGCGGAAGCGGTAATTTTGGCGCCGACGCTGCTGCAATTGGCATTCCTTTGATCGCGGGTCTGGCAATTGGAGCCGCAATTCAATCAGACCGCGACGATGACAGATGGCAGCGCGACCGGTGGCGCAACGATTGGGGTCCGGGACCTTATCGTCCGGGACCATACTGGCGTGGTCCGGGCTTCTGGGGTCCGCCGCGTCCACATTGGACGGACCGTCCGGGCTGGTCCGGACATCCCGGATATCATCCTGATTTCCGGGGCCCGGGTCGTCCCTGGTTTCGCTGATTGACCTGCTCCTCCTGACAACATGCTGTCAGGAGCGCAATAGAACGATAAAAGAGCATAGCCGTTTTATCGGCTGTGCTCTTTTCATTTGCTCTGCGAAATTCCATATTGGAGCCATGGCCTCCTCAAAAGACAAATACACCCAAGATTCC
Organism: Rhizobiaceae bacterium; assembly: GCA_032057925.1. Classification (GTDB taxonomy): domain Bacteria; phylum Pseudomonadota; class Alphaproteobacteria; order Rhizobiales; family Rhizobiaceae; genus Brucella. The sequence goes on along the minus strand of DAMCEK010000003.1, from coordinate 532,226 downwards.
AGTGAAACAGCAGGCGGATTCGGCGAAGCGCCGCAAACCGGGCTTTCCGGTACGCCGCTGTCCGGCTCAATTTCGGATTGGGCAAAGGAAATCAGCGCCGAATCAGAAAAACCGCGCGCAAAAACGCCCAAAAAGATTCCCGCCCGCAGCAAGGAAGCGTCACGCAGTTCGCGCGGCACCTCGTTGGGCGGCGCAGCCTCGGCCAAGGAACGCGCGGCGGCCGGGCTTAATCCCGTCGCCGGTCTCGACATCAGGCTTGAGGATGCCACCGGGCTTAATACGTCCGGTGCAACGGCCACGGTACAAGCGCTCTCCGAGCTGATCGAATCGGGCAATCCGCTGTTTAAGAACGGCAAGCTCTGGACGCCGCACCGTCCGGCCCGCCCGGAAAAATCCGAAGGCGGCGTTGCGATCGAGATGGAATCCAGTTTCGAGCCCGCCGGCGACCAGCCGACCGCCATCCGGGATCTGGTGGACGGGCTTACCAGCAACGACCAGACACAGGTTCTGCTCGGCGTGACCGGCTCCGGCAAGACTTTCACCATGGCCAAGGTGATTGAAGCAACGCAGCGCCCGGCCCTCATCCTTGCGCCAAACAAGACGCTGGCCGCACAGCTCTACGGTGAGTTCAAGAACTTTTTCCCGAACAATGCCGTCGAATATTTCGTTTCCTATTACGATTATTATCAACCTGAAGCCTATGTGGCGCGCTCTGATACCTTCATTGAAAAGGAATCGACCGTAAACGAGCAGATCGACCGCATGCGCCACTCGGCCACACGCGCGCTGATTGAGCGCGATGACGTGATCATCGTTGCTTCCGTCTCCTGCATTTACGGTATCGGTTCTGTCGAAACCTATACCGCCATGACATTCGAGATGAAGATCGGCGACCGGCTCGACCAGCGTCAACTGCTCGCCGACCTCGTCGCGCAGCAATATAAGCGTCAGGACATCAATTTCGTACGCGGCTCATTCCGGGTGCGCGGTGATACAATCGAAATCTTTCCCGCCCACCTTGAAGACCGCGCATGGCGCATCTCGCTGTTCGGCGACGAGATCGAAACCATTACCGAATTTGACCCGCTGACCGGGCAAAAGACCGGCGATCTGCAATCGGTCAAGATCTACGCCAATTCGCACTACGTCACACCGCGCCCGACGCTGAACCAGGCCATCAAGTCGATCAAGGAAGAGCTGAAACACCGGCTCGACGAGTTGAACCGCGCTGGCCGTCTGCTCGAAGCGCAGCGCCTTGACCAGCGCACGACCTTCGATCTGGAAATGCTCGAAGCGACCGGCTCCTGCGCCGGGATCGAGAATTATTCGCGGTATCTGACAGGTCGCCAGCCCGGAGAACCACCACCAACCCTGTTCGAATATATCCCGGACAATGCACTGATCTTCATCGATGAGAGCCACGTCACCGTACCGCAGATCGGCGGCATGTATCGCGGTGACTTTCGCCGCAAGGCAACGCTTGCCGAGTATGGTTTTCGCCTGCCCTCATGCATGGACAACCGTCCGCTGCGCTTTGAGGAATGGGACGCCATGCGGCCACAGACCATCGCCGTTTCGGCCACCCCCGGCAAATGGGAAATGGAAGAAGCAGGCGGCGTCTTTGCCGAACAGGTCATTCGTCCGACCGGCCTCATCGATCCGCCAGTGGAAATACGCCCCGCGAAAACACAGGTCGATGATGTGCTTGGCGAAATCCGCGAAACGGCACGCAAGGGCTATCGCACGCTCGTCACCGTACTGACCAAGCGCATGGCCGAGGACCTGACCGAATATCTGCACGAACAGGGCATTCGGGTGCGTTACATGCACTCGGACATCGACACGCTGGAGCGCATCGAGATCATCCGCGATCTGCGGCTTGGCGCTTTCGATGTGCTGGTCGGCATCAATCTGTTGCGCGAAGGCCTCGACATCCCCGAATGCGGCTTCGTGGCTATTCTCGACGCCGACAAGGAAGGGTTTTTGCGCTCGGAAACCTCGCTGGTGCAGACCATCGGTCGTGCGGCGCGCAATGTCGATGGCAAGGTCATTCTCTATGCCGATAACATCACCGGCTCAATGCAGCGTGCGATGGACGAAACCAGCCGCCGCCGCGAAAAGCAGGTCGCCTATAATGAAGAACATGGTATTACGCCAGCCTCGGTGAAGAAGAATATCTCGGACATCCTCAATTCCGTCTACGAGCAGGATCACGTCCGCGCCGATATTTCGAGCTTTGCCGAACAAGGTGCGATGATGGGCAACAATCTCGCTTCGCATCTCGAACATCTGGAAAAGCAAATGCGCGATGCCGCAGCCGATCTCGATTTTGAGAAAGCTGCACGTATGCGCGATGAGATCAAGCGCCTGCGCGATATGGAACTCGCCATTGCCGATGATCCGCTTGCCTATGAGGTCGAGCAGGAAAGCCCCGTCACCGGGCGCACCAAGGGAAGGCACAATGCGGGGCGCAAGGCGCATCGCACCGTGGATGCCGAGCCAAAGAAATCGCTTTTCAGCAAACCATCGCTCGACAATATGGGCCCGGGGACGGATATGGCCAAGCCGTTATTCCGAAAGAACACGCTCGATGAAATGACCGTCAAAAGGACCGAAAAGCCCGCCGGGGCGGATGACGCTGCAATCCGCCGCGAACGCGCCGGTATTGGTTCCTATGAAGATCCGGCGGAGGTTGCGCGTAAAAAACGCCGCCCCGGCAAGACAGGCAGACCGGGACGGTAAAACTCTGGGAAGACTTACCAGCCTTCGAGAACGATCTTGCCTCTGGCCGTACCGCTTTCCAGAACGGCATGGGCTTTTTTAAGATTGGCCGCGTTGATCGGCGCAAGGACCTCGGTCAGCGTCGTTCTGATCTTGCCCGCATCGACAAGCTTTGCAACTTCGGCCAAGAGAACACCTTGCGCATCCATGTCTTGTGTCTCGAAGATGGCGCGCGTGAACATCAGTTCCCAATGGATGGACACCGATTTGCGCTTGAACGGAGCCACATCGAGCACATCCGGATCATCAATCAGGCCGAACCGGCCCTGTGGAGCAATCAGCTTTACAATCTCTCCCAGATGACCAAGCGTCTGGGTGGTTGAAAAGACGAAGCCGGGCGCGCCGATTCCCAGCGCTTCGATTTGTGCCGCCAGCGGCTTGCTATGATCGATTACATGATGCGCGCCGAGTTCTGTCACCCAGCCTCGCGTTTCTGCCCGCGAAGCCGTGGCGATTACCGTCATATCCGTCAATGCGCGCAAAAGCTGGATTGCGATGGAGCCGACACCGCCAGCTCCACCGATTATAAGAATGGCGTTTGCGGTGCCTGGCACAGTTTTACGCACATCGAGCCGATCGAACAATGCTTCCCATGCCGTGATGGCGGTCAGCGGCAGGGCAGCCGCTTCGGCGTTGGAAAGAGACGCTGGCGCGAGGCTTACGATGCGCTCATCGACCAGATGCAACGCGCTGTTGGTCCCGGCACGCGTTACGGAACCTGCATACCAGACCCGATCACCGGGCCTGAACTTCGTGACCGCGTTACCAGTCGCTGCAACCGTACCGACCGCATCCCAGCCCAGCACCTTCCATTGGCCCGGTTCGGGTGAAACGGAACTTCTGATCTTGTAATCGGCGGGATTGGCAGAAATTGCCTCCACTTTCACCATAATGTCCCGGCCTGACGGCTGTGGATCATCCAGCACTATATCGACCAGGGCATCATCGCGCGCGATCTTGCCGGGAACCTGATAGGCGACTGCTTTCATTTCACTGCTCCAATTGCTTATGGACAGAGATTACGGTATCGTTCAAATCTGTAAATACGCACAAAATCAGCATATAGTGCCACTTTGAATACTTAGTTACAAAAGGATACCTTTATGGTGAAGCCTCGCCATTCGCCATTCTATTCCAAACCGGGCTGTTCGGTCGAAGCGGCTATCAGCCTGATTGAAGGCAAATGGAAATGTATCGTTCTGTTTCATTTGCTTGACGGCACAATGCGCTTCAACGAAATACGACGCCAGATCGAAAGCGTCAGCCAGCGCGTTCTGACCAACCAGTTGCGTGAACTGGAGGAAGACGGTCTCATCACGCGCAAAGTCTATGCGCAGGTGCCTCCGAAGGTAGAATACAGCATCTCACCGCTCGGACGCAGCCTTGAACCCATATTACAAGCGCTCAAAATATGGGGTGATGAGAATATGGGCCGCTTTTGCAGATCTGACGAAACGGATATGGAGCAAGATAAGCAGCCAAAGGTGGCCTGATCATTCTCTTTAAAAGCTGTCAGGGGATTGCCCAGTTCCGATAAACAATGTCCTACACGCGCCGTCACGTTGCGATTTCAGGGCATTAAAACATTGAATTATTTCATAATTTTATAAACGTATAGAAACGATCGTGATCGTATCAGTATTTTAAATGACAAATATTTAGGGCGGCTCCATTTTACTGGAACCGCCCTATCAAAAAAGGCCGACGATATTTCGGTTTACGGGCACTTTACCGTCAAGGATAATTAAAGCTCCGTGCGTCTTTTTGGACTGACAAAGGTCGCCATGACTTACTGCAGCCTCGCATCGGCCAATAAATAATTCCCATTTTTAGACCGATGTTTCAGCCCGCAACAGATCCGCTATTCGCACCGATCAGAACGAGCGTTCGAAGCGAATGATGCCACCGATGGCGTCGTCTTCAGCGCCGTAATTCTTCCATTCGCCACCGAACTTTGTGTAGGAAATTTCCGGTGTGATGGTGAAGCCGGGAACCAGTTGGTAAGCGACGTTTGCGGTAACGGCGGTCTTGGACCAGTCGTCATGCGCAGCCTGCAGGTTGAAGGTGGCCTTGTCTGTTGCCTTGAACTTCAGACCGCCCCAGACAGCCCAGTCGCCGCCCCACTGACCGTAGTTCTGGTCAGGTGATTCTTCGGAAGCGTATGCACCCTGCAACCAAACCGAGAAACGGTCGGTGATGTTGACGTCGCCGCGAACCTTGGCAGCCCATTCTTCGATGACCGAGTCATAAGCAACGACACCGGCGATCGAACCCCAGCCGCCTGCATATTTCAGACCACCAATGACGTGTGGCATGTAGCCATCAATCGCGTAGTCATGGCCGAGCGAAATATTGCCATTCTTGTCAACGTAGCCAGTATTGTCAAAACCGCCGTCGTTGTCCCCGCCTTGTTCAAGAGCAATCACAGCCGAGAAGCCGTTGCCGCCGGTAAAAGTGTAAGCGATCTTGCCGGTGCGATAGGAGCCGGCAGAAATCACATCATCGTTGATGACATCCCCCAGATAACCCGTGAAGGTATGAAATTCGGATTCATCGATACCAACCTTCAAACCGCCAAGCTGGATATACGCGAAGCGCATGTTGACGTCGCTGCTATTGCCACCATACACGCCGTCTTCACGAGAATTGTCGCTGTTATAATTGAAGCGAAGCTCGGTGAAGGTCGACAATGTGCCGAGTTCGGTTTCCGATCCGGTCCACAATTGGAGGGCAAAACGGGCTTCCTTGTCCCAACCGTCGCGGTCTTCGGCGGTGTAGACGTTATCACCACCCTTTGCATCATAACGGACATAACCGCCGATGCGCAGGCAGGTTTCCGTTCCGGGGATATAGAAGTAGCCAGCACCGTAAGCATCACAAACGCGAACGTATTCAACGGCTTCGGGTTCTGGTGCGACGATTGCGTCGGCTGCCTGAGCGCCGGAAACTGCGATGAGGGCCGCAGCCGATCCGAGCAGAAAGCTCTTGATGTTCATCTTCGTTCTCCAATGGCTTTGATTGATTTATATGTAATGCATACGCTCGCAGGATATCGTCTCACAATACGCAAAATAGATGTCTGCTAATTAGACAGGCTTTGTTGCCTAATAAACACAATCCCACGAGCCTTCTGGTCCGCCAGTGTCTTTTATTGAGTGGTGGCGCAGCGACGGGCGGCGTCACTTGCGCTCGTCATTGCCTTTGGTTCAAGCGGCAGCACTGCTTGCAGCCGTTGCCGCAACCGCCATTTTTGCCGCTTCAATGTCGATATGATAAAGCGCGGATGGGCTGTCACCAATAAGGTCGATCTTGTTGAGAATGGTCTGGAATACCTTGGTTTCCTCGCGCTGTTCCATGACGAACCACTGTAGAAACTCAAAAGCGTCGTGATCGTTTTCAGCGCGCGCAATTTCGACGGCCTTGTTGACGACGACCGTCACCTTGTTCTCGTGGGCCAGCATTTCCTTGAACAGACCGGTAATGTCATTGGCTGCGAGTACGGGCGCAGGCAGGGCCGTAAAGGCGATTTTCAGCCCCCGGTCATCCAGATAATTGAAGCTGCGATGCATATGACCGAGTTCTTCGGTCGCGTGACCAAGCAGGAATTGCTTGCAACCGTCGAGATTATGTTCGATTGCCCAGGCCGCAGCCTGAAGATAAATCTGATGCGACTGAAGATCGATATTCATCAGCGCGTTGATCGCCGAGACAAGTTTTTCACTGGGCATGACAATTCTCCTGTTTGGTTGTCTGAAGTAAGAGCCGGTTATCGGAAGGCAAAACCTTCCGCATAGATATTTTCACGCGGGACACCGAGCCCACGCAATTGTTTGATGAGATTGGTCAGCAGCTTTTCGGGCCCGCAGAGCATGACGGCAGTCGTCTGCGGCGCTTCCAGAAGCGATGCGAGTACGGACACCGAAAGGCGGCCTGTTTCACTGCTGACCCATAAGCGATAATCGACATTGTCGAGCGCTGCGACAGCACTTGTGATTTCCGCATGATAGGCGGCAACCGAGCGCTCACGCACGGCATAGACCAGGGAAATCCGGCGCTGTTCATTATTGGTGCGTTCGAATTCCAGCATACCGAGAAAAGGGGCAATGCCGATGCCCGCCCCGATGCACAGAATATGCTGGAAGCTTGCCACCGAATGAAGGGTAAAGCTGCCATAGGGGCCATAGAGCCGTACCGGATGCCCGATTGGCAGATGGCGCAGCTTATGGGTGAAATCGCCCACTTCGCGAATGGAAAGCCGCAATTCGCGCCTGACCGGCGAGGATGACAGCGAAAAAGGATGCAGGTCGCGAGACCAGCGCCGACCTTCCGATATGGAAAGAAAGACAAACTTTCCCGGCGCATAAGACATACGCTGCGCGACCGGATCGAGAACGAGGTCATATGCATCCGCTCCACGCGGCTGAATGCGGCTGACCCTGTAGACATGCTGGGGACGACTGCGCCGGAATACGACGAAGCGATGAAACAGGCTGGCCATGCCCACGAAAGCCAGAAGTCCCATCCACAGCCGGAACGGCTCAAAGGATGAAATCGAACTTTCCATGAACAGCGAGATCAGGATGGACGGAATGAACAGCAGGCCGTTCAAGGCGTGAATAAGCCGCCAGCGTTCATAGGCGATCCGCGCGGCATAGGCCAGCAGTCCAAGAACAAAGAAACCGTAGGTGATCAGGATAAAACTGTCAAAAATCCAGTTGTTGCGGAACGGAATAAACAGATCGGGAAGTGCTCTTTTTTCAGCCCAATAAAGGCATGACAGAAACACAATGTGCAGCACCAAAAGCACAATGGCTGTTGGCCCAAGAATACGGTGCAGACGCACAGCCCTGTCGAGACCACCGAACATCGGCTCCACCGCTGGGCTTCGCGATGCACTGACCAGCGCCAGCGCCATCAGGGTCAAAGCCCAGTTGATCGACAGTTGCGCAGACGCGCGCCACGGCCATAATGGCAGATCACTGCCCACTTCCACCTTGGCCCCGATCCACAGGAGGGTTGTGAGAGCGAGTGCCGCAGCAACCAGCATCGCCCCCGGGCTACGCGAAAGCAACGTCTCCATATAATCGCCCGGCGGTGTATAGACCGGCACGAGACTGGCGCCTTCCGACGTGTCTCCTGCGCGAGTGCTCTCATCAGGCGTCATATTGCTTATGACCTGCCAGTCTGGCGGCACACCTCCCCCCTTCGCGTGCATGGTACTATTCCTATGCCGAAACGCGGACGGGTGGCTTGCGATGCAGCCATCGCGTCAAAACAACCGTAACCACGATCACCGCGATATAGGCGATGAGCTGCATGCCGGATGGCTGCGCGGTATAGCCGATGAGCGAATGAAGAACGCGTCCGGCAATAGAATCCTCGGTGAGAATGCCAGATGTATCCCATAGTGGATCAGACAGGGTTTCAAGATAACCCGCCGATTGCAGGAGCCCGACGGACTGGCTCGCGAGACTTGCCGCGAGCAGGGTTATCAAGGCCGAGATCGCCTTGAACACATGCTTCATCGGAATTGCGACAATCCCGAAATAAAGCAGACCAGAGACAGCAGCCCCTGCCAGAATACCGAGAAGCCCCCCGGTCGCAATGGAAACGGCTGTCACGCCGCCGCCCGCAACAACGCCATAGAGGAAGAGGACAACCTCGAACCCTTCGCGCAAAACGGCAACTGCCACGACGATCGCCAGCGCGGTCAACGGCTTGCGGCCTGCTGCGACATCCAGACCGACTGTCTTCATCTGGGCCGACAATTCGCGGCCATGCGTGGACATCCACAAGCCCGTCCAGACCAGCATGACGACAGCGAGTGCCAGCACGCCTGCATTGAGCAATTCCTGACCTGTACCTTCGAAAAGATCGGAAATCTGCTCCGCAAACAAGGCAATGATGGAAGCGCCGACCACACCGGCCAGCACCCCACCGGCAACAAACAGCCCACGATGACGAATGCCGCGCGAAGCGGCGAGCACGACGCCGACCACAAGACCAGCCTCCAACACTTCACGAAAGACGATAATCAACGCTGCAAGCATGATATCCCCACTCTGACCATATCGATCAGGTTGCTGTTACTCCACGATCACCACGCCCTGCGCGGTGTCGGAATGAAATTCGCCCATGAAAGGGTATTGTCCGGGCTTTAGCGCGCGCAGGCGTACGATCCCCTGACTGCCTCCGCCGATGACCTTCTCGACACGCAAGGCTGTGGAATCGAATTCATCCGCAGTTGCATCCTGATTACGCACAAGAAGCTCGACACGTTGTCCGGGCGCGATGCGAATTTCAGAAGGGCTGAACTTGTGATCTTTCAAGACGACTTCAATCTGACCATCCGCATTGAAAGGCGTATAACCCACAGGCGCATCAGCCGATGTTGCCGGTGTCTCGCCATCCGCCGTCTGGGAGCGCGCGCTGATGGCCGAAAACACCAGCGAAAAAGCAATCAATGCCAAAGTAACGTTACGCATAGGCCGTATCATCCTTGCTACATCATTAGCGCGCGCGTCGTGTCCATTCGGACGCACAAGGGTCGCTCTAACGTATTGAATCTATGCATCGTGCTTTCCAAAAATCGATTCCCACTTTGGGGAGGCGTGTTTTAGCGCACCCGAAATGAGACACGGCACCTCAAGGCGCGCCGCCCTGGACAACGCGCCTTTCATTCACGATGGACGGCCTTGATGCCGATCAGTTAGACTTGCTTGGATACTGAAAAGTCCACGAGACGGTAATCGGCTTCCACCACTCCGGCACGCCAGTTTCCTTATCGACATGGCGAATGAGATCAGGCGGGCTGATCACATAGGTCGCGGTATATTCACCGTCACCATCCATATCGAAATTATTGGCATAATGCGGTCCGTCCGCAGCCTGCATCGGGGGCAAAATCTTGCTTTCGGAATAATTGCCGCCCTTCTTTTCAATCGTCAGCTGAACATTGAGATTGGGAATCCATGCATCCTCCGGGAAACCATGCGGCTCGTCGGCGGCGGCATGAATATCGATTTCGAAATGAATGGCGTCGGGTTTCATCGACATCCCGGCCGGGTGGCGATCCATTTCGATACCAGTCAGATAGGCCGGAGATAATTGTAGGAATTCCTTGACGACCGGCTCGCCGACATAGAATTCACCAGCATGAGCCGGAGTATTTATTAGAAAAATGGAAAATAAACCTGCCGAAGCAGCGAATAGATTTGACTTCACAATACACCCCGCTTGGTGCTTCTATTACTCTGAACAAGTAAACGATAGCAAACGGCACCATAAAGTCAACTCAATTAGTCAAGTATTAAGAGTTGCTAAGAAAGACCCCAAAAATCACTGAGCAAAAGGCTGTTTTTCCAGTGCATTGACGCCATAGGTCGCGCCATTAAAAATCCAGTCGACAAGTCGCAATCTTGCTTTACCCTATCGCCGTAAATGACCGGGGCCTCGTATGAAATATTTTCGCAAGTCGCTTTTAATATTAGCGTTTTCACAAGTTCTCCTGTTTTTCGACAGGGATATGCTGTCCTTTGCGCAAACCAACTTACAAACATCTGCACCCGTGGCCGAAACCGTGGCCCCTAAGGCCGATCCCACCACGGACCAGATATGCCAACTCATCGAGAAGAATGCGGCAGTCTATGGCATCCCCAAAGACTTCTTCGCGCGGCTGATCTGGAAGGAAAGCCGGTTTGATCATAAAGCGGTAAGCCCGGTCGGGGCCGAGGGTATCGCGCAGTTCATGCCCTATACGGCCAAAGAACGCGGCCTTGCCGATCCCTTTGACGTCGAGCAGGCCATTCCAGCCTCAGCAAGCTTCCTTGCGGACCTCAAACGAAATTTCGGCAACTGGGGCCTTGCGGCAGCAGCCTATAATGCGGGATCGGGTCGCGTATCGGGCTGGATGCGCTCCGGTGGCTTTCTGCCGCTGGAAACGGAAGGCTATGTGCTCGACATTACCGGCGCCCCTGCCGACGATTTCGCTGCAGGTGCGGAATTGGTCAATCGCCCGCTCGACGCAAAACTTGAATTTGCGCAAGCCTGCCGACGTCTGCCGGTCATCCGTTTTGCCACGACCCCGATGTCGCGGATAAAGCCAAAGCCCTGGGGCATCCAGGTCGCAGGCAATTTCAGGCGCAATGTTGCAGCCAACCAATGGAGCCGCCTGCGCAAGCAGTTTTCCGCAGTTTTAAGCGGGCATCAGCCCGTCATCAGCCGTGTGCGCAGCCCTATCGGACGACGCGGGATTTATGCTGTACGGATCGGGGCCGACAGTTCCGCGGAAGCCAATAAAATCTGTAGCAGGCTTCGGGCGGCAGGCGGAGCCTGCATCGTTTCACGAAATCGCTAGGGCAAAAAAAGCGTGCGTAATTCTTTCGGATTACGCATCAGGTATGTGCCTATCTGGAAAAGCTTCGCTGAATTACGCCTGTTGCTTATAAAACAGGCGCCTATAAAGGATAGCTTACCCGGTTTGACCTCGAATCTTCACTGATTATAGAAATATTCAAAAAGATTCATCAACGTTACGCTTCTAAAAGAACGAAAGACAGATAAGAGAAAGAATTTGCTTGCCAAATATCGCTTCATAGATCAGTCTTCCCGTGTTCGGGCACTTAGCGAACAAATGGAAGACTGAAAGAACGGCGTGCCGGGGCCGCTATAAGTTCCGGGTCTGGGGGAAAATTCCAGGCAATGATCGGTTCCTTCCCAATGTCGAGAACTGCCTGCATAACCCTCTGTCGGGTGTGTGGTGCGCTTGACAGAAGCTATAATTCCATCGCTTCAAAAAAGCGGTGGCGCCAAGGAAAAGGAACGGATCCCATGGCACAGACCGGACTGGTCAAATTCTTCAATAATGAAAAGGGCTTTGGTTTCATTAAGCCTGATGATGGCGGGGCGGACATCTTCGTTCATATCTCAGCCGTACAAGCTTCAGGTCTTACCGGCCTCGCAGACAATCAGAAAGTTTCCTACGAAACTGAACCGGATCGTCGCGGCAAGGGCCCAAAGGCTGTGAACATCACCGTTACAGATTGATGTTCTGGATTTGACTTTTACGGCCCCGGTTCGCACCGGGGTTTTTTTATGGCTTTTGCAGTGTGGTGGCATCCGAGGCCGTATATAAAATAAACGAGATCTTTATCGCGCCGTCGCAATTGTTACGATTGGCTGCATATAATTTACCGCAAATCCGCACTGAATCTTCGCTTCCATCATTATTCAGCCTGCATTCATGTCGAAAGAGTTAATTCTTTCTTCATGGTCGTTGCGTTCGCCTTGGCAACACGCAGCACAGATATCGCAGTTGAGCTTCAAGAGGAGCGAACAATGAATCGATTTGCGAAGACGGCTATTCTGGCCGTAGCAGCCATGGCAGCCGTTGCTGCTCCGATAGCATCCGCTTCGGCAGATTCCTGGGGCCGTCATGGATGGAACCGTGGCGGATGGGACCGGCCCTATCGCCACCATCGGCGCGACAGAGGGGCCGACGCTCTTGCAGCGGGCGCCATTGGCCTTGCAGCTGGCGCGCTGATCGGAAGTGCTTTAAGCCAACCGCAGCAGCCGACCTATGTTCAGCCTGCACCAGTCTATGCACCGCCTCCGCCGCCACCAGCCTATTATCCACCAGCACCAGCGCGTGGTGTCGCCTATCGTGCAGGTTTCGAGCCCTGGAGCCGTGCATGGTACGATTACTGCTCCGACCGCTACCGCTCGTTTAATCCGAGCACCGGAACCTACCGCGGTTACGACGGTCGCGATCATTTCTGCAACGCGAACTGATCCTCCCATCAAGTGAAAAGCCGCCCATCGGGGCGGCTTTTCCTTATACCGTCAGGAACGGATTGCTGCGGCGTTCATCACCGAAACGGCTACCGGGACCGTGTCCACAGATGAAACCTATATCATCACCCAGCGGTAGCAGCTTCTCCTTGATCGAGCGCATCAAGGCTGCATGATCCCCGCCCGGCAGATCAGTACGTCCGACCGAGCCGTTGAACACGACATCGCCAACAATGGCAAAGCGCGCTTCCGCGTCAAAGAACACGACATGGCCCGGCGCATGGCCGGGGCAGTGCAGCACCTCAAAAACGTGTTCTCCCAGCGTAACCCTGTCGCCCTCTTCAAGCCAGCGGTCGGGAATCATGTTCCGCACGCCTGTGGCAATTCCATATTTCTGTCCGGTCAATTCCAGCGTATCGAGAAGAAACTTGTCGTCCTTATGCGGACCGACAATCTCGACACCGAGCGCCTCCTTGAGATCAAGCGCGCCACCGGCATGATCAATATGCCCGTGGGTGATCCAGATAGCCTCGATCTCGACATCTTGGGATTTGATCGCTGCAAGAATTTGCGCAACATCCCCGCCGGGATCAACCACCACGCCTTTGCGGGTCTCGCCATCAAACAGCACGGTGCAATTTTGCTGGAACGGCGTAACGGGAACGATAATGGCCTGTAACTGGCCCATTGCATAACTCCATCATAATATTCAGGCAGATTATTCAGGCGTGGCACGTGTGATCCACTCATAGAGCGCGTTCTGCTACGTTTGCAAGAGACAGGCAAATCATTCCCGATTTCAACCTAAAGCGTGTCGCCATTTATCCTGTTCGGAAGACACGCTTTAAGCTTTGCTGTGACTCATGTCTCGCCTCCAAAAACGGCCCCCACTTTTGGGAGATATGCTCTGGCTTTGACAACATAAATAAAACGGGCAGCACAAAGCCACCCGTTCATCCCTCTCGCAATACCCCTATATGAAAACGCCACTGAAAAAGACTATGCCTTTTTCAGTGGCGCCTTATTACGCCTTGTTGGCCATGGAGTTTTTGATCAGACCTGCAATAACTGTAAGAATGATACCGCCAATGCCGCCCCCTGCCAGATCACCAGCGGTTCCGTTCAGCAATCCGTCAAGTCCACCATTGGTGAGTAACGGCAGAAGTTGTCCAAGGATCACGCCACCAATACCGCCAGCGACAGAGTTACCTGCCGGACCGAGGCTGACATTTTTGGCAGCGCCGGCAACATTACCGCCAATTGCACCGGCCACAAGCTGAAGAATGATAGGCAGTAGAGTTTCCATATTTGTCACCCTGTCTCTGTTTAAGACTATTCTAAAAAGAAATGCATTTTCATCAGTATGATTTCTTGCGGCTGAAGCGGATTCTATACGCAACGAGAGCCGAATAAGCTTCAATACACAATCAACCTGATTCCGATGTGTAAATGATGATCCAAATCTTTTCTTTGTCAAACAGTAAGCATTATAATAACTAAAAAGCGGCCTGAAAGCCGCCTTTTTCTGTTAAGAACCATTTATTCAGCTGCCCTTTTTCTGGGCTGCACTTCCTGCATATAGTCATTGAGCAAGGTGCTGGTGATTTCTGCGGGTTTGAACTGATAGTCTGCGACCTGCGAAACCGGCGTGACTTCCGCAGCCGTTCCACAAAGAAAACATTCAGAGAAGTCAGACAATTCCTCGGGCATGATCGCACGCTCGATCACCTTGATGCCGCGCCGCCTGGCCAGATCGATGACGGTGCGGCGTGTAATTCCGTCGAGGAAGCAGTCTGGCAGCGGCGTGTGCAGTTCCCCATCCTTGACGAAGAAGACATTGGCACCGGTCGCCTCGGCCACCTGTCCGCGCCAGTCGAGCATCAATGCGTCGGCATAGCCCTTGGCTTCTGCGGCATGTTTGGAAATGGTGCAGATCATATAAAGCCCGGCTGCCTTGGAACGCGATGGCGCGGTGCGCGGATCGGGCCGGCAATATTGCGCAATGTCGAGACGAATGCCGCGCATCTTTTCCTCCGGTGAGAAGTAGCTTGGCCATTGCCAGATCGCTATCGCCACATGAATGCGGTTTTGCTGTGCTGCAACGCCGAGCGATTCAGACCCGCGCCAGGCGATCGGACGCACATAAGCATCCTCGAACCCCTGCTTTTCGAGAAGTTCGCGGCAGGCTTCATTGATGGCTTCGACGCTATACGGAATTTCAAAGCCCAGAATCCGCGCTGATTGATGCAGGCGCTCGCTATGCTCGTTAAGCTTGAAGATTTCCCCGCCATAGGCGCGCTCGCCCTCAAAAACCGAACTTGCATAATGAAGCCCATGGGTAAGCACGTGAACCTTCGCATCCTTCCAGTCCACGAACACCCCATCCAGCCAGATAAACCCATCGCGTTGATCAAAAGAAATCTCCGCCATTGTTTTGCTCCTCGAAGTTATTTCATCACATACCAAGCCGTTCACAGCTTATTTCTGTGCGGCTAAATCGATATTACCGGGAAGATCGCAGCTTTTTCTGCATCGTGACTGGCCTTTTGGCGCAAAATGCCTAGAGATCAAAGCAAGCGGTCGCGCAAGCTAAAACCGGAGCCGGAATGAACAGAAAATAATCCTCCCATACCTTCAGGCGAACCTTATGCCTTTCAGGCAAACCCATGCCTTCGGGAGAAATTGCCCAATAAAACCCGCCCTCCAAACGGATTTAAAGGCGCAATGATCTCTCCTCAAAACGATGCTGGCGCGAACATTCTTCCGAAATGGATGGCCATGCTGAATGAAAATTATCCGGGCAATTGAATTATGTCAACAATGCTGACATATTTATATCGCCAGAACGGAGCCCCGATGTGAATTTGACCAACGATATGAACTATGTCAGCAATCCACTGACTGATGACGAGGCCGCGGATCTCGACATTATCGAACTGCTGTTCTTTTCCTATCGCGATTTCACCGCTGATCCCGATCTCATTTTGGAGAAAATCGGCTTTGGTCGCGCGCACCACCGCGTTCTTTATTTTATCAATCGCAAGCCGGGCATGACGGTGGCAGAATTGCTCGATGTTCTGCGCATTACCAAACAGAGCCTGTCGCGTGTTCTCAAGCAATTGATCGATACAGGCCATGTGGTACAGGCCACCGGCCTGCATGACCGTCGTCATCGCAAGCTTTATCCGACCAGAAGCGGGCGCGAGCTTACTCTGGCGCTGGCCCTGCCACAGTCGCGGCGGATTGCCCGTGCACTTGAAGGGGGCAGCGACGAGGAACGCATCGTCATCGAACGTTTTCTTTACAATATGGTCAATCCCGAACGGCGCGTGCAGATTGATGCGTTTTGCGAACGCGACGCTTTGTAAAGCTTGAACTATTACAATGCGTAGCACGAATTGCGCGGATAAGGCAGAACACACGATCAGGCGAATGGACGCGCTCGCTTTAGCCCGATACTATACATCTGATGTAATCAGGGATTGGGACAATCCCGACAAACCACCTGCTGAAAAGTGCCTGAAAAGATATATGAATTTGATAGGATCGAAGGACGCCATGGCTGGAGAAGAACAACAAACACTCTCGGATGACGCGCCGCACCTGCTCGTTGTCGACGATGATAACCGCATCCGAAGCCTGCTTTCGCAATATCTGACAAACAGCGGCTTTCGTGTCACCATGGCGGCAAGTGCAGCCGAGGCACGGCGCAAGCTCGAAGGCATTGATTTCGATCTTCTGGTTCTCGACGTCATGATGCCCGGTGAAACCGGCGTTTCGCTCACCCGTTCGCTGCGCGAACAAAAAAACGTACCGATCCTGATGCTGACTGCTCTGTCGGAAACCGACAGCCGCATCGATGGCCTTGCCGCAGGCGCCGACGATTACCTGCCCAAACCCTTCGACCCGCGCGAACTCACTTTGCGCATCAACAATATCCTGCGCCGCGGCGCGCCTCCGGCACAGCCGAAGATCGAACAGATCGTGTTTGGCCCCTATACATTCTTCATTCCGCGCCGCGAGTTGAAGAAGGGCTCCGAGACCATCAAGCTCACTGATCGCGAACAGGACATCATGGCGATCTTTGCCGAACGCGCCGGCGATACCATCCCGCGTCATGAACTGACCGGGCAGGACGGCGATGTCGGCGAACGCACCATCGACGTCCAGATCAACCGCTTGCGCCGCAAGATCGAACAGGACCCCGCCAATCCGGTCTGGCTGCAGACGGTGCGTGGCATCGGCTATAAACTCAGCATCGAATAGGGATAGCTTGATACGGCCAAACAATACCCGCCTCTTCAAGACCTACATTTTCAAGATGTTGGGCAACCGCAGGCTCGTTGGGACGTTCTGACACGATGACGCTCTGGAAAAAGCTCTCTCGCCGGTTAGCGCGCATCATGCCGAAAGGGCTTTATGCGCGATCGCTTATTATCATCATCGCACCGATGGTCTTGTTACAGTCGGTGATTGCCTATGTCTTCATGGAACGTCATTGGCAGATGGTGACGGAACGGCTTTCAACCGCCGTGGTGCGCGATATTTCTGCAATCATCGATATTCTCGAAACCTATCCGCAGGAACCCGGCTACGACAATTTGATCCGCATGTCGCAGCAGCGTCTCGCGCTCAACATCTCGATCCTGCCACCAGACCCGCTCCCGCCTCCGGGGCCAAAGCCGTTTTTCGCCATTCTCGATTATTTTTTGAGCGAGGAAATCACCCGCCAGATCAACCGGCCGTTCTGGGTCGATACAGTTGGCGATTCGGACCTGATTGAAATCCGCATCAAGCTTGAAGACAAGGTTCTGCGCGTTTTCGCACGGCGCAGTCAGGCCTATGCCTCAAACACCGGTATTTTCCTGACATGGATGGTGGGCACGGCTCTGGTCCTGCTGATCATCGCCGTTGCCTTCCTGCGCAACCAGATCAAGCCGATCCAGCAGCTTTCGGAAGCCGCCGAAAGCTTTGGCAAGGGTCGCCCCATGCCGGAAGGTTTTCAGCCGCGCGGCGCGGAAGAAGTACGCAAGGCGGGCATTGCCTTCATCCAGATGCGCTCACGCATCGAACGTCAGATCGAACAGCGCACTGCCATGCTGTCAGGCGTCAGCCATGATCTGCGCACCATCCTGACCCGTTTCAAACTGCAACTGGCACTGACCGGAAACGCAATCGATACCGAACCGCTCAATCAGGACATTGCCGACATGCAGACCATGCTCGAAGGCTATCTCGCTTTTGCGCGCGGTGAAGGGTCGGAAGAACCGGCCAATTATGATGTCCGCCCACTTTGTGAGAAGCTTGAGAACGAAGCACGGTTGCGTGAACGCGGATTTAAATATGCGATTGAGGGCAACAGCCAGATTCATGTCCGCCCCAATGCCTTTTCGCGCCTTGTCAGCAATCTGGTTTCCAATGCATTCCGTCACGCGCAGAATGTCGAACTGACCATCGCGCATTCCGACGGCTGGCTGAAAGTTATCGTTGATGATGACGGGCCGGGCATTCCCGAGGACCGGCGTGAGGATGTTTTCAAGCCCTTCGTGCGTCTGGATGAAGCGCGCACGCAGGATTCGGGCGGCACCGGCGGACTTGGTCTAGCAATCGCCCGCGATATCGCGCGCAGCCATGGCGGTGACATTGCGCTTGAAGACGCTCCAACCGGCGGCTTGCGCGCAATTATCCGTATTCCGGCTTAAAGCTTGTTGAGATATTGCGCCGCCATATAGCCAAGTGCGGTGGCTGCAAGACAGGCAAAGACCGACACGCCCATATTGAGAAAGGCACGCCCCGGGAACCCAAGCCGCAGCAGTTCGAATGTTTGCAGGCTGAACGCGGAAAATGTGGTGAAGCCGCCGCAAATGCCAACCATGAAAGCAAGCCGCCAGATTTCAGGCAGCGCAAAGCGGCTTGATGGCAAGGTCAGCATCGCGAAAAAGCCGATCGCGAACGAACCCGCAATATTGATGAAAATGGTGCTCCACGGCATGTCCCGGCTGATGGAAGCAAGCCAGAGCGTGCACCAGTACCGCAGCAGACTTCCAATGGCTCCGCCAACTGCTACAACAATCGATGCCTGCATCAGATTTTCCGCTCGCTATTTCACGCTTTGCAAAATTGCATGAGGGCTGCGATCAACGCAAATCGAAAGATGCGACGGAACTCGGATCAGAACAGTTTACCGCCATTGGGCACAATTTTGTCGATAGCCGCCAGCACGACCTCACCGGTCTCATCCGGCAGACCGAGCGTCAACACCTCTGACATGAAGGGACCAATCTGGCGCGGCGGAAAGTTCACGACCGCCAGCACCTGTTTGCCGACCAGTTCGGCCACATCATAATGCTTGGTGATCTGCGCCGAGGATTTCTTGATGCCAATCGTCTCGCCGAAATCGATTTTCAATTTGAAGGCGGGCTTGCGCGCCTCGGGAAACGGCACCGCTTCCACGATGGTTCCCGTGCGGATATCGACCTTCTCGAAATCATCCCATGTGATTGTCGTGCTCATTGCCACTCCATTCAGGGCCACTCCAGTCAGGCAAACCGCGTCAGGCGCGGCCGACCGTCTCAAACACCACGCTTTCAAGCGCCTCGCGTGCGCTGACGCCCGACCAGACTACGAACTGGAAAGCCTGAAAATAGGTCTCACTCGCTTCAAGCGCGGCCGAAAGAAGCACTTCAACCTGACGGCTGGTCGGCTCGACACCGCCTGCCAGCAGTAGCGACTGGCGATACATGATCGCGCCTTCCTGCTGCCAGAGATCGAAATGCCCCATCAAAAGCTTTTCGTTGATCAGCGAGAGCAGGCGCATGACCTCGTTCACACGCGGCTCTGCTACTTTGATATCGAAGGCGCAGGCCAGATGCAGCGCCTCGAAATCTTCCATCCACGAAAACGAGATATGATAGTCGCTCCAGTTGCCGGCAACCGAGATTGCGATTTCATCGTCGCCCGTCCGCTCGAATGACCAGTCGTTTGAATGCGCCACCTGTTCGATCACATCCACAGGATGCGCTTCGCGTGCGAATTCAAGCTCAAGAAGGCTCATGTCCATGTCCTGTTCTGGGAAGCCTCCGCAAAGAAGCTTCCGAATTCCCGGCGCGCATCAGCCCGCCTGCACCTGATTGCATGCTCAAAAGCGCAAAACAGGCACGAATTGATCGGTCGAGGAACCGCACGCCGCAAAGCATGCAGGCGCCTCAATGGCACACGCACATACGCAACTGATACTGGAAAGCAGCCTGAATTACGCGAAAACTAGCTTTACTGCCCCTTGCCGCCCCTTCCATGACCCTCCGCCTTGACGGTTTCGAATCATGTAGTGTTTTCAGTCTATTGATGCTGAATCTGAACGCTAGCCCCTTTTCAAAAAAGAGACATGAAAGCATGTGGAAACTTGCAAGGAGCCCGCGACAACCCTTGTCTTAAGCGATTCTAAGACAAGGGTTTTTACCGCCTGCGGCCTGTTGATAAATAATCAGGAAATATTTTTGGATTTTGTCGCAGCAGACGATGTTTTGGCCGATTTTGCGTCAGAAGTAGCCTCAAATTTGGCAAGACGCGCTTCCAGCGCTTCGATTCGTGCCAAAAGCGCGCTGTTTTCTGCCCGCGCCTTGATCGCCATTTCACGCACGACTTCGAAGTCTTCGCGCTGAACGACATCAAGCGTATTGAGAACGCGCTCGCCCTGCGAACGCAACGCGGTTTCCACTTCACGGCGCACGCCTTGCGCGGCACCCGCAGCATCGGTCACAAGCTTGGCGAGCTCATCGAGAACCCGGTTCTGTCCGCTGGTCATGGCAATTTTCCTTGTTTTCGCTCGGAACACATTCTAATTCCTGAATTTGAAATAGGGCCGTCCCGCGCCCGATGCAAGCACGCCCGTGCAAAGTGATCGAACAGGCGATGAAACCAGCGCAGCCGAAGCGCTTGACCGCTGCCGCTTCCTCCAGCATGTTCCGTGCCAAAATGGAGTGATTTCATGATAGAGACGTTGCTGCCCGCTTCGGCCCTCGCTTTTCCGAATATTGACCCGGTTATTTTCTCGATCGGGCCGCTGGCAGTGCATTGGTACGGACTTGGCTATGTCATCGGCATCCTGTTTGCCTGGTGGTATGCCAAGAAACTCGTGCGCAATCACCGTCTCTGGGCGAACAACGAACCGCCGATGGAACCCGAAGCGCTGGATGATTTTGTGATCTGGGCAGCGCTTGGCGTGGTTCTTGGTGGGCGCATCGGCTATACGGTGTTCTATAATCCCGGCTATTACCTCGCAAATCCCATGGAAATTCCCGCCGTCTGGGATGGCGGCATGTCGTTCCATGGCGGCATAATTGGCGTCACGCTCGCCATGATCCTTTTCGCCCGCTCGCGCCAGATCGGTGTGTGGAGCATGTTCGATACCGTGGCAGCCGGCGTCCCGGTCGGCCTTGGCCTTGTGCGCCTCACAAACTTCATCAATTCGGAATTATGGGGCCGGGTCAGCGATGTGCCCTGGGCGGTTTATTTTCCAAATGGCGGCCCGCTGCCACGTCACCCAAGCCAGATTTACGAGGCTATTCTTGAAGGTTTTTTGCTGTTCTTCGTGCTTTTCGCCTTCATCTGGGGCGGACGCAAGCTGAAAAAGCCGGGCTTCATTGCTGGTGTTTTCGTCACCGGCTATGGTCTCAGCCGCATCGTGGTTGAATTCTTCCGCCAGCCCGACGCCCAGCTTGGCTACCTTTTCGGCGGCTGGCTGACCATGGGCATGGTGCTTTCGCTGCCCATGGTTCTGCTTGGTCTGTGGGCCGTATGGCGCGCCAACCGGGCCGCAGCCCCAAATGCCTGATACGCCGCTCAAGGACCGGCTCAAAAAGCTGATCGCTGCCACAGGACCGATCAGTGTCGCCGACTATATGGCCGCCTGCCTCGGCGACCGCGAGGCAGGTTATTACATAACGCGCGAACCCTTCGGGCGCGAAGGCGACTTCATCACCGCACCTGAAATAAGCCAGATGTTCGGTGAACTGATCGGCATATGGGCTATCGGCATATGGGACGCTCTTGGTCGCCCCAAAAACGCGGTTATCTGCGAAATCGGCCCCGGACGCGGCACATTGATGAGCGACATGCTGCGCGCGATCAAAAAACTGAGCCCCCAGTTCCTCGCGTCTGCAAGCATTGCCATGGTCGAGACAAGCCCGCGCCTTGCCGACTTGCAAAAGCAAAGGCTTTCCGAAAGCGGCGCAAATATTGCGTGGTTCGAGCGCTTCGCAGACATCCCCGGCGGACCGCTGATCCTCGTTGCCAATGAGTTGTTTGACGCAATCCCGTTTCGCCAGTTCGTCAAATCCGGCGAGCACTTCGTCGAACGTGTGATTGGCCTCGACGAAGATAACGCCTTTCAATTTGTCAGCGGCGCTGCGGGTCTCGATGCCGCCCTTTTGCCCGAAAATCACCCGCATACGCCAGAAGGCACGATCTTCGAAGTCGCCCCTGCCCGCACTGCCCTGATGCAGGAAATCGCAAGCCATATCATTGAGCAGCGTGGCGCAGCCCTCGCTATCGATTACGGGCATTTGCGTTCCGGCTTTGGCGATACGCTGCAAGCCATGCTCAAACATGCCTATGACGACGTCTTCGCGCATCCCGGCGAAGCTGACCTCACCAGCCATGTCGATTTCGACATGCTGGAGAAAACGGCACGAGCCTATGGCTGCAAAACCGGAACGATGACGCAAGGCGAGTTTCTGATCGCCATGGGACTGATTGACCGTGCAGGACGTCTGGGTGCAGAGCGCGACGATGCTTTTCAGGAGAAAATTCGAAGCGACGTCGAAAGGCTCGCCGCGCCCGACCAGATGGGAACGCTGTTCAAGGTGCTCGCCATCGCAGATCCCACTACACGGCTCATACCTTTCAATGCGGCATGAGTGGCAAAAGCGCGATTGACAAGCGACAGGCCGTCCCGCACCATCCCGCTGTTTGACAGAAAGCGCATATTGACCCAATGAACGACGTTTTGAGAGATATCCCCCGCCCGCTGGTTTCCCCCCTGCTCGACGGTCCTGCCGCGCGCATCACGCATGGTTTTTTCACGCGCAAGGGCGGTGTTTCGGAAGGCATTTATGCCGGGCTGAATGTCGGCGCGGGCTCGAACGACGATCAGGAAAAGGTAACGGAAAATCGCCGTCGTGTTGCGAATTTTCTCGCTGTCGCACCTGATCATCTCATGACCGTCCATCAGGTTCATTCGCCCGATGTCGTGCATGTGACCGCGCCTTTCACAGGCGAACGTCCGAAAGCCGATGCCATGGTAACGAGTGTGCCGGGCATTGCCATCGGCGCCTTATCGGCGGATTGCGGGCCGGTGCTGTTCGCCGATCATCAGGCAGGCGTAATCGGTTCCGCCCATGCGGGCTGGCGCGGTGCGCTCACCGGGGTTCTGGAAAACACCATCGAAGCAATGATTGGCCTTGGTGCAAAACGGGAAAATATCGTCGCCGTCCTCGGACCCACCATCGGCCCGGATCATTATGAAGTCGGACCAGAATTTCGCGCGGAATTCACCGCTAAAGACCCATCTTACACACAATACTTTAAAGCTTCCGGCAAGGAAGGCCACAGTCTCTTCGATCTGTGGACCTTCATTACGGACCGTTTGACCTCAGCGGGCGTCAAGGCGGATTGCCTGCGCCAGTGCACCTATGCCAATGAAGATGCATTCTATTCCTACCGGCGCACCACCCATCGCAAGGAACCCGATTACGGACGCCAGATCGCCGCGATAGCCATTATTGCAGATTGAGGAGAACCGCATGGCCCTTCATTTCGAGCCGGAAGAATTTGCTGCCCGCCGTGACCGTCTGATCCTCAAGATGGAAGAGGAAAAGCTTGATGCCCTTCTGCTGTTTGCGCAGGAGAGCATGTATTGGCTCACCGGCTATGACACGTTCGGTTTCTGCTTCTTCCAGTGTCTCGTCGTGAAGGCTGATGGTTCGATGGTGCTGATGACCCGC
Organism: Rhizobiaceae bacterium; assembly: GCA_032057925.1. GTDB lineage: Bacteria > Pseudomonadota > Alphaproteobacteria > Rhizobiales > Rhizobiaceae > Brucella. The sequence goes on along the minus strand of DAMCEK010000003.1, from coordinate 508,653 downwards.
TCGGCTGATCTGCGTCAAGCCCGTCATACATCCAACATCGAAAACATCATCGTGTGGACAGACCGCGACAATGCCAACCCGGCCAGCGATCTGCGCAACATACTGACCGATCTCGACCTGCTCGGCTGCCGCATCGGCATCGAATACCAGACCCATGGCCTTACCGGTGCCAATGCGCGCAAGCTCGACGAACAGTTACAAAGCTTCGCCAAACTCTTTGATGCCTCCGGCATGGTAGACCGCCTGCGCCTTTTGAAAAGCCCGGCTGAAATCGCCTTTGCAAAACGTGCGGCGGAACTCAGCGACAACGTGCTTGACGCAGCCCTTAAAACAACGCGCGCCGGTGCAAGCGAAGCCGACATACTGGCTGCGATGATGAGCGCCAATTTTGCAGGCGACGGCGACTATCCGGCCAATGAATATATCATCGGTTCGGGCGAGGATGCGCTGCTTTGCCGTTACAAGGCAGGACGGCGCGAACTTGCAGCAAAGGATCAGCTCACACTCGAATGGTCCGGCGTCTTTCGCCATTACCACGCACCAATGATGCGCACGATCCTGATCGGCGAACCATCGCAACAGCACCGCAAACTTTACGATGCGGCGCGCGAAGCGCTTGAAGCAGTCGAAGCGACCATGACCCCGGCCTCAACCTTCGGCGATGTCTTCGATGCCCATGCGCGCACGCTGGAAGCGCATGAACTCACCCGCCATCGGCTCAATGCCTGCGGCTATTCTGTCGGTGCGCGCTTCACGCCATCCTGGATGGACCCGCAGATGTTTTATTCCGGCAATGCGGAAACAATCCAGCCCGATATGACGCTGTTTGCCCACATGATCATCATGGATTCCGACACCGGGACCGCGATGACTCTGGGCCAGACTTACCTCACAACCAATGGCGCAGCTGTGCCCTTGTCTCGACATTCTCTTGATTTGCTTGTGACTTGATATCATTGTCAAATGGCTTGCGATCGGCGATAACCCCGCCTTCGCGAGATTCGCCTGTATTTTCAGGAGCATAAGCCGCCATGCGCACGAGCCGTTACGTAACAATAATATTGCTTGCCGGTTTTCTGGCGGGCTGCAACAGCACGGAATCCGCATTAAACGTGCAGGGTAGCCAGCAGACTGCACCAAACACCGCGGAAAATACAGGCCAAACTATTGACCAGAACCCCGCCAGCAGCCCAGTTCAGCCCCCTGCGCAAACGGCAGGAACAGCGACGACGACGCCCACGCCCGCCCGCACCGCGTCACTCAAACCGGGCAATCTCCACATTGCCCCCATCGTCGGCGCGCCGGTCAGCGTGGTAACGCCGCTTACCCATCGTATGAGCGACGATGCCCGAGCCAAAGGCATCAAGCTTGCAGGCAGTAATGATCCTAGTGCCGCTTATGTGATGAAAGGCTATTTCTCCGCGCTTTCCGAAGACAATCAAACAACTGTTCTCTATGTCTGGGACGTGCTCGACGCATCCGGGAACCGCCTGCACCGTATTCAGGGGCAGGAAAAAGTACCGGGCGCCAGCGAAGACTCATGGAGTGTAGTGAAGCCTGCCGCCATGCAGGCAATTGCTGATCGCACAATGCAGGAATATTCGAGCTGGCTTGCGGCAAATCGCGCATAAATAATCTGGATATCGTCAAAGAATTGAAAACGCTTGCGGAATCGACCTCTCAGCTTCAGCTGCAATAGGAAAAAGCAGCCTTTTTGAACAATTGTGAACACCAAGCCCTTGCAATGAGGGTGACTCTTTGCAATAGGCCGCGCATTCGAGAAAACCTTGCAGGCAGCGGCATTTGAGCGATAGCCGGAAACGACGCAGCTTTAAGGTTTTCAAGGAAGAGCTTGCCGGGCCTGCTTCGTTGCGGCTCATGCCCGGAGACAAGGATATCGTCCGGTTTCCGGACTTTTTGCGACAGATTGAAACCGCAAACCTATCGCATCGGCGTCAGAGGCAAAAAGAATGAAACTTTTCGCAGGCAATTCTAACCAGGCTCTTGCCGAATCCGTTGCTCAATATCTCAATATTCCGCTGGGCAAGGCGACCGTCCGCCGTTTTGCAGATCAGGAAATTTTCGTCGAAATTCAGGAAAACGTGCGCGGCGAAGATGTCTTCGTGCTGCAATCGACATCCTATCCGGCAAATGACAACCTGATGGAACTGCTGATCATGATCGATGCGTTCCGCCGCTCCTCGGCACGGCGCATCACGGCGGTTCTGCCTTATTTCGGCTATGCCCGACAGGACCGCAAGCCCGGACCGCGCACACCGATTTCAGCAAAGCTGGTCGCAAACCTCATTACGGAAGCCGGTGCCAACCGCGTTCTCACGCTCGATCTGCACGCTGGCCAGATTCAGGGCTTCTTCGACATCCCGACCGACAATCTTTATGCGGTTCCGGTCATCGCCCGCGATGTAAAAGCCAATTACGCAACCGGCAACTGCATGGTTGTTTCACCGGATGTCGGCGGCGTTGTACGCGCACGTTCCCTCGCCAAGCGCATCGACGCACAGTTGGCGATCGTCGACAAGCGCCGCGAGCGCCCCGGTGAATCCGAAGTCATGAACGTCATCGGCGATGTTTCGGGCAAGGATTGCCTTCTGTTCGACGATATCGTTGATTCGGGCGGCACGCTCTGCAATGCGGCAGAGGCGCTTCTGGCAAAGGGTGCCAAAAGCGTCACCGCCTATATCACGCATGGCGTACTTTCGGGTGGGGCTGTTGCACGTATCGCGTCCTCCAAGCTGAAGGAACTGGTGATTACCGATTCCATTCAGCCAACGACGGCGATCAACGATGCAGCGAATATCCGCGTTCTGCCGATTGCAAGCCTGATCGGCGAAGCAATTGCCCGCACCGCCGCCGAAGAATCAGTATCAAGCCTTTTCGACTGATCCCGTCTTACGTTCGACTTCAAAAAACGCTGGTATGCCCGAAAGCATTCCAGCGTCATTGTCCGGCGCCACAGCAAAATGGTGTTTCACGCCAATATGCTGGGAGCGATAGCACTTGCATCGCGACTGCTACAGATTGCTGGAAAAGCTGACATTTCAAATATATTTCCGCATCGCGCCTGCCCTCTGCGGTCAAGGGAGTTGAACTCCTTTATTTCATTTTCTGATTTTTTTGGAATTGCATGGCCGGGACAAAGCATGCATCCATCTTGCACCAATTTGGACAGCCCGTGTGCCTGACTGGGTTCAGCACCACTCTTGCCGCTCTGCAAGTCGACCTGCCAGAAAGTCTGGTGCGATATGCATACACTATGGAGGAAAGCCGAATGGCATTTTGGAATCGCCGCCGATCAATCGATATCATCAATCGGCTGGAAGGGTCGGCACGGCTCAAGCCAACCTTGAGTTGGCCGCATCTGGTAGCACTTGGCGTCGGAGCCATCGTCGGCACCGGTATTTATACCTTGATTGGTGTTGGTGCGGCCAAAGCCGGGCCTGCCGTTATCCTGTCGTTTCTGATCGCGGGCGTTATCTGCATCATGGCAGCCATGGCTTATGCCGAACTCGCGACACTCATTCCAGCTTCCGGCGGTGCTTACACCTACAGCTATGCGGCTCTTGGTGAAACGCTTGCATGGCTTGTGGGTTGGAGCATGATCCTCGAATATTCGCTTGTCGTCGCTGCCGTTGCCGTTGGCTGGTCGGGCTATTTTGTCGGATTTCTCGCGGGACTGGGCATACGCCTGCCGCATTTTCTCGTGCAGGGTCCCTTTGGTACCGCAACACCCGGTCTCATTAATCTGCCTGCCATTCTGATTATCGCCGCTGTTGCGGGCATGCTCATCATCGGCACACGCGAAAGCGCGCGCGTCAACGCCATTCTGGTTCTGGTGAAAATGGCAGCCCTTGTGGCTTTCGTCGCGATTGCGCTGCCGCATTTCGATTCTGCCAACCTCTCACCCTTCATGCCCTTCGGCTTCTTCAAAAACGAGGATGGACAGGGCGTAGAAGTCGGTGTGATGGCGGCGGCCGCAATCATTTTCTTCGCCTTTTACGGCTTTGACGCGGTTGCAACCGCAGCCGAGGAAACCAAAAACCCGAGGCGCGATCTCATCATCGGGATTATCGGCTCCATGGCCTGCTGCATTCTGATCTATGTCGCCGTAGCCTTTGCCGCTGTCGGTTCCATGCCCTTCACCACATTCATCACATCGGACGAACCCCTGTCCTATATCGCCCGAACGCTCGGAAGCGAAGCTGCGGCATCGCTGATTGGCGGCGCAGCAATCATCGCATTGCCGACCGTTCTTCTCGCCTTCATGTTCGGACAGACCCGCATCTTCTTCGTCATGGGCCGTGATGGCATGTTACCGCGCCGTCTGGCTCAGGTCAGCGAAGCTCAAGGCGCGCCGGTTTTCGTGGTCATTGTCACAGCGATCATCATGGCTCTGATGGCCGGGTTGATGACGCTGGGGGAACTTGCAGCCCTTGCCAATGCCGGAACATTGGCCGCCTTTACGGCAGTGGGTCTCTCATTGATTGTGCTGCGTCTTCGTGAAGGCAAGCGGGAGCGTCTGTTCAAAACGCCCGCCTGGCCGCTGGTCGGCGGCGGTGTGGTGATCGGATGCGTCTATCTGTTCATCAGCCTGCCGCATTTCACGCAAATCAGCTTCCTGATCTGGAATACGATTGGACTGGTGGTCTATTTTGCCTATGCCGTGCGCAATACGCGCCTTGCGAAGGGCGAAGAACCTGCTGCCTGATTTTATGGGCTCTTCCGCCTTGTGCGGGAGAGCCAACTAAAAGATCAGATGGCTTCCGATACAGCCTCATCGGGTGCATTTGGATCACCGGGGGCTGTTTCACAACCAAGGTCGGGAAAATTGACGATACGCAGTCCCTTGAAGTCAGTGCGCACGACCAGAAGCCCGCGTTCCTCGAAATAGGTCAACAAACGCCGCGCACGACTGATGGAATGCGTCCCATAGGCGCGCGCAAGAACCGCGTCCGACGGACAGGCGGCGCCCGTGACAGCCGCCTGCGCCACGATCAGGAACACGCCCTGCACGTCATCGGTCAGACTTTCTGAAAGTGCCAGTGCCTGCTGCCAAGTCTCGCTGGTCGCGACGTTGGTTTCAATGCTCGCCTGCGCAACCGCCAACCTGCGGCGGAAAGCGGGCAGCGCCAGCGGCTCGCCTGGAACGCGATGGATGCGGCAGCGCACCAGAAAATCCTGATAGAGCACTGCGACCGAGCGAAACGAGGCTTCGGGGTCATCGACGATCTCGCGCATCACCTTTTCCAGCAGTTCCTCGCGCTCGGCCTCGGCAATACCGGGAAACAACGGTTCTTCAGCGGGTTCGCTTTCCGGCTTCGGCTTTGCCACCTGCGCCAGAATTTCAGCCGTGGTGGGCGGCGGCGGGGGTGGTGGGCTGCGACGCACCACGGTGCGGATTTCTTCAGGTGCTGGCGTAAAAATCAAATCCCGCGCATCTTCGGGTGCTGTGGGAAGCGGCATGAGTTTGGGCGATGAAGAGCGCGCCGAAGTCTCCACACTTCCGATCTTGATCGGCAGCGGACGCCGCGACAAGGCGGGCCCAAGCGCCACGAAATGACCGCGCTGCAAATCGCGGAACATTTCGGCCTGACGGCGCTCCATGCCCAGAAGATCGGCGGCACGCGCCATATCGATATCGAGAAAGGTGCGCCCCATCAAAAAGTTGGAGGCTTCCGCAGCCACATTCTTGGCAAGTTTTGCCAGACGCTGCGTGGCAATGACGCCGGCAAGGCCGCGCTTGCGCCCGCGACACATGAGGTTGGTCATGGCACCCAGCGAGAGTTTACGCGCCTCGTCCGAAACTTCACCGGCGGCTGCGGGCGCAAAAAGCTGCGCCTCATCCACCACCACAAGCATCGGATACCAGTAGTCGCGCTCAGCATCGAAAAGCCCACCTAAAAACGCTGCCGCAGAGCGCATCTGCTGTTCGACATCAAGCCCTTCGAGATTGAGCACTACGGAAACGCGATGCTGGCGAATACGCGCGGCAATGCGGGTGAGTTCGGCTTCTGTGCGTGCAGCATCAACAACGACATGGCCGTAAAGATCGGCCAATGTGACGAAGTCGCCTTCGGGGTCGATGATGCATTGCTGCACCCATTGCGCGCTTTGTTCGAGCAGACGGCGCAGGAGATGCGACTTGCCGGAACCCGAATTGCCCTGCACCAGAAGACGGGTGGCCAAAAGCTCTTCCAGATCGAGCACGGCCTGTTTGCTAGCGCCAAGCGCTGCCGCCGAGGCGCTCCCGCTTCCAGCAACAGACCCCATGTCGATACCGACCTGCATTTGTCTTCCCCGCGATCTTTAATTGCAATAATGACTCGGCTATGAGCATTCGAGGCAGAGGCTTAACATTTTCGCTAGCGTCATTGCCAGCCACCAAAGCCAAAGCCCACAGAAGCTGTAAAATATGGCCGAAAAGCTTGCACCATAAAGCGCTTTCCTCTATAGCACCGCCATCCGCGTAGACACCCTTGGAGGCAACGTGGAATGAAGCGGTCCAGCTTTTCACCTCTGTGAAAGGCTTCGGGGCTGTTTCATGCCGTTTTCAGGAACGGTTCTCCAGTAACATCGAAAGGAAATGCCATGAGCGATTCTTACGTGCTCAAGGCCGATCTGCGTACCCGGGTTGGTAAGGGGTCCTCCCGCGAACTGCGTCGCAACGGCCAGATTCCTGCAGTCATCTATGGCGACAAGCAGGAGCCACTCCCTATTGCGGTTTCCTACAAGGAAATCTTCTACAAGATCCATGGCGGCGGCTTCAAAACCACGGTTGCCACGATCGAAGTAGACGGCAAGAAAATTCAGGTTCTCCCCAAGGATTACCAGCTCGATCCGGTCCGTGACTTCCCGCAGCATGTCGACTTCCTGCGCGTTTCCGCGAAGTCGGTCGTCACCGTGAATGTTCCGGTTCACTTCAAGAACGAAGAAGCAGCCCCCGGCATCAAGAAGGGCGGCGTTCTGAACATCGTTCGTCACGAAGTCGAACTGATCGTTCCGGCCAATGCTATCCCGGATGGTCTTGAATTCGACCTGACCGGCCTTGAAGTCGGCGACTCGATCCATATTTCGGCTACCAAGCTGCCGAAGGGCGCATCGACCGTCATTCAGGATCGCGACTTCACCATCGCCACCATCGCTGCACCGGCTGCATTGAAGTCGGAAGAAGGCGAAGCTGGCGAAGAAGAAGCCAAGACCGAAGAATAATCCTTCTGCGCATCAAGGGGTTTGTGAACCATGCTGCTCATCGCAGGACTTGGCAATCCGGGCTCCCAATATGCGCATAACCGGCATAATATCGGTTTCATGGCGGCGGATGAAATATTCCGCCGCCATCGCTTTTCCAACTGGCAGAAGAAGTTTCAGGCCGAAATCGCCGATGGCGTGATTGACGGCGAAAAAGTATTGCTGATCAAGCCGCAGACTTTCATGAACCTATCCGGTGAAGCCATCGGCAAGGCCATGCGCTTTTATAAGCTCAACCCCGCCGACCTCGTCGTGATCTATGATGAACTGGATTTGCACCCTGGAAAACTGCGCCTGAAAACCGGCGGCGGTTCGGGTGGTCATAACGGCATCAAATCCATCGACGCGCATATGCAGGCTTTCCCCGGTGGCAAGGATTACCGCCGCATGCGGCTTGGCATCGGCCATCCGGGCGCCAAGGAACTCGTGCATAATTATGTGCTCGGTGATTTTGCCAAGGCCGACAATGAATGGCTGGAGACGCTTTTCAGCGCCGTTGCCGATAATGTCGGAATGCTCGCCAAAAGTGACGATAATGGTTTTATGAACCGTGTGGCGCTCGCGATGGGCGACGGCAGCAAGCGCCCCAATGGTTTCAAGGCCGATCCATCGCAACTGGCAAAGGCTCCGCCCAAGGCGCAAAGCCATATCAGGCAGGCACGGCAGAACCAGAAAAAGCCGAATGTTCCCGAAAGCGGACCTATGGCGGAAATGCTCAAAAAGCTGCTCGGCAAAAAAGACTAGCGGGGCGACTGCGGCCTCGCGCCTCTTGACGCTTCACACTTCAATGTCGCATAGCGACAGTAATTTCATTTTAAAGTGACAGGTAAGATCATGGGTTTCAAATGCGGCATCGTCGGTCTGCCGAACGTCGGCAAATCAACGCTTTTCAACGCGCTGACCAAAACGGCCGCCGCACAGGCCGCGAATTATCCATTCTGCACCATCGAGCCGAATACCGGCGAAGTGGCGGTGCCCGATCCACGCCAGAGCGAAGTGGCACGCATTACCAACTCCAAGGAGATCATCCCGACCCGCATCAACTTCGTTGATATTGCAGGTCTCGTGCGTGGTGCCTCCAAGGGTGAAGGGCTGGGCAACCAGTTTCTTGCCAATATCCGCGAAGTTGACGCCATCGTGCATGTGCTGCGCTGCTTTGAAGATGACGACATCACCCATGTTGAAGGCCGCATTGATCCCGTTTCGGATGCGCAGACCGTTGAAACCGAATTGATGCTGTCCGATCTTGAAAGCATCGAACGCCGCATTGTGCAGATCCGCAAGCGTGCGACCGGCAAAGACAAGGAAGCACTCAGCGTGCTTCCCATCATGGAGAAGGCGCTGGAACTGCTCCAGAATGGCCAGCCCGTGCGCCTGATGCTCAAAGACATCGCAGCCGAAGACCTGCCGATCCTCAACGGTCTCAATCTCCTGACCTCAAAGCCTGTGCTTTATGTCTGCAACGTTGCCGAAAGCGACGCGGCCAAGGGCAATGAACACAGCGCTGCCGTCGATAAGATGGCTGCGGAACAGGGTGCGCAAACGGTCATCATCTCGGCGGCCATCGAGGCGGAAGTCGCCCAGCTTGCCGATGATGAAGCAAAGGAATATCTCGACAGCATGAACCTTGAGGAACCGGGCCTCGACCGCCTGATCCGCGCAGGCTACAAGTTGCTCGACCTCATCACCTATTTCACCGCAGGCCCCAAGGAAACCCGCGCCTGGACGATTAAGCGCGGTACCAAGGCGCCAGCCGCTGCCGGTGTCATCCACACCGATTTCGAGCGCGGATTCATTCGCGCCGCGACGATTTCCTATGAGGATTACGTCAAATATAATGGCGAGGCCGGTGCCAAAGAAGCCGGAAAGTCACGCGACGAAGGCAAGGAATACATCGTCCATGACGGCGATGTGCTGCACTTCCGCTTCAACACCTGATACCATGAGGCCGCTCCATCGAGCGGCCTTTTTTTATGCGGGAGGAGTGAGGAATTGACCGAACAGACACCGAAATTCGCCTATGAGGATTTTACGCCGGGGCTGAAACTTCCCTTTGGCCCGCGCACGGTCAGCAAGGAAGAGATCATCGAATTTGCAAGCGAATTCGATCCGCAGCCGTTCCATTTGGATGAAGAGGCGGGCAAGGCAAGTGTTCTTGGCGGATTGGCGGCGTCCGGCTGGCATACCATGTCGCTTTTCATGCGCATGATATGGGAGGCTTATTTGAAAGACTCCACCTCACAGGGCAGTCCCGGCATCGAGTTTAATCACTGGAAACGCCCGGTTCTGGCAGGCGATACCCTGAGCGGCGTTTCAACCGTTCTTGCGCGGCGGAGGTCGAAATCCATGCCGCATGTCGGTTTGCTTACCGTGCATAACGAGATCGTCAATCAGCGCGGCGAGGTCGTTTGCGAAACGCAACACACCGCAATGGTGGGTTTGCGCAATCCAGAAGCCCAAGGAGATGCGCCATGAGTTTCATCGAAGAGCATCTGGGCGAAGAACACACCATCGGCAGCTATACGTTCAGCGCTGAGGAAATAATCCGGTTCGCATCAAAATTCGATCCACAACCGTTTCATCTGGACGCGCAAGCAGCCAAAAACAGCGTTTTCGGAGGCCTGTGTGCATCGGGCTGGCATACGACAGCCGTCTTTATGAAATTGAATGTCGCTTCTATTGTCGAGGCAACCAAACAAGCGATCAAACGCGGTGAAACACCGCCCACTTTCGGCCCCTCGCCGGGGTTTGAAAACCTCAAATGGCTGAAACCGGTTTTTGCCGGTGATACGATTACCTATAAACGCACCGTCCACGCTGCGCGCGCGCTGTCATCGCGTCCGGGATGGTCGATGCTTTCTATGAGCACGTCGGCTTTTAACCAGCATGGCGAAAAGGTGCTCTCCTTCGACAATTCGGCAATGGTCAAGCTGCCTTCATGAGCGGGAAAGCCCGGTTTCAAATCCGGGCTGTCCTTCAATCGCCCTCGAACGCGACAAGCGTGCGCACCGGCACGTCAAGCGCTTCAAGTTTTTTACGCCCACCCAGATCCGGCAGGTCGATAACAAAACAGGCTGCGACGATTTCAGCCCCCATCTGCAAAAGCAGTTTTGCAGCGGCTTCCGCTGTCCCACCGGTGGCAATCAGATCATCGACCAGAATGACGCGTTCGCCTTTCTCTATGGCATCGCGATGCATTTCCATTTCGTCGATGCCGTATTCGAGACTATAGGCGATGCGGACCGTATCGCGTGGCAACTTGCCCTTCTTGCGGATCGGCACAAAGCCTGCGGAAAGCTGGTGCGCGATAGCACCGCCCAGAATAAAACCGCGTGCTTCAATGCCTGCTACCTTGTCGACCTTGTTGCCGGCATAGGGATAGACCAGTTCGTCTACCGAGCGGCGGAACGCCTGCGCGTCACCCATCAGCGTCGTGACATCACGAAACTGCACGCCGGGTTTGGGATAATCAGGGATGGTGCGAATGGCATCCTTCAGACTGGCTTTGAACCCGGACTCCATGAACGTCCCTTTCTACTGGAAATTATTCGATGTCTTCAATGTTTTGAGGCGTTGCGTCTTTCAATCACGATATCGCGCTCACGCCAAGCTTTTTGGCGAATGAAACAGACTACCCACAGGCAAAAGAAAAGGCGCCCGAGGCGCCTTCTCTCAACTATGTGGCTTAAGCCAATTTAGTGTTTTACACCCGACCAGATCGAACGCTTGGCAATATAGGTAAGGCCAGCGAACAGAACCAGGAAGATGATGACACGAAAACCGGTCTGCTTGCGTTGCTCAAGATGCGGCTCTGCAGCCCACATCAGGAACGCCGAAACGTCACGTGCATATTGATCAACCGTTTCAGGCGATCCGTCGTCATAGGTGACGGCTTCATCGCTCAAAGGTGGTGCCATGGCCAGCGACTTGCCCGCAATGAAATACGGGTTGTAATGCGTGCCTTCAGGAATATGCATGCCTGCTGGCGGCTGCTCACTATAACCGGTCAGAAGCGAGTGAATATAGTCGGGACCCGCTTCGGCATATTGCGTGAAAATGTCGAAGATAAAGGTCGGGAAACCACGTTCAACCGCACGCGCCTTGGCGATCAGCGAGAAGTCCGGCGGAGCCGCACCATTGTTGGATGCAGCGGCTGCGGCTGCATTTGGAAATGGTGAGGGGAAATAATCCGTCGGAATGGCCTTGCGGGTGAACATTTCGCCATCCGCATTGGGTCCGTCCTGCACTTCATATTCGGCTGCAAAAGCCTTGACCTGATCGGGCGAGTAGCCCAGTTCTTCCAGCGAGCGGAAGGCGACCAGTTCCAGGGAGTGGCACGCCGAACAGACTTCCTTGTAAACCTTCAACCCGCGCTGAAGCTGACCCTTGTCATAGGTCCCGAAAGGCCCAGAGAAGCTCCAGCTTTCCTGCTTAGGATGATGGATCGGGAAATGCTCCGGTTCGGCAGCATTTCCGCCCTCCTCAGCCGAGACACCACCCATGGCAATCCCAAGTGCCACCAGCGGAGCAAGTCCAAGGACAGCGAAACTCTTGAGGATGTTTTTCATTTTTACGTCCTTCATCTCTCGCTGTCAGGCCTTGATTTCCACAGGGGTAATCTCGGACTTACCATGGCTCTTTTCCAGAACCGCTTCGGTGATCGAGTTCGGCAAACGCTTCGGCTTCTCGATCAGACCGAGAACCGGCATGATGATCAGGAAGAAGGCGAAATAATAAAGCGTTCCGAGCTGCGCCATGAAGACATAAGAGCCTTCTGCCGGTCGCGATCCAAGCCAGCCAAGGAAGATGGCATTGACTACGAACAGCCAGAAGAACAGCTTGAACCACGGACGATAAACGGCAGAGCGCACCTTCGATGTATCGAGCCACGGCACGACGAAAAGAATGGCGATGGAACCGAACATGGTCAGAACGCCGCCAAGCTTGGAATCGATCGGGCCGATATTGAAGGTAATGGCACGCAGCATCGCATAGAAGGGCAGGAAGTACCATTCAGGCACGATGTGTGCAGGCGTTTTGAGCGAGTCAGCCGGAATATAATTATCCGGGTGACCGAGGAAGTTCGGCATATAGAAGACGAAATAGGCGAAGAACACGAAGAAGACCAGTGCGCCGAAAGCATCCTTGATGGTTGCGTAAGGCGTAAAGGGCAGCGTGTCGGTTTCCGATTTGACTTCGATACCGGTCGGGTTGGTCTGGCCGGTGACGTGCAGCGCCCACACATGCAGGATCACGACGCCGACGATCATGAACGGCAGCAGATAATGCAGGGAGAAGAAGCGGTTGAGCGTTGGATTATCGACCGCGAAACCGCCGAGCAACAACTGCTGGATCGGCTCGCCGATGACCGGAAAGGCCGTAAAGAAGCCGGTGATAACCGTGGCACCCCAGAAGGACATCTGGCCCCAGGGCAGAACATAGCCCATGAAGGCGGTCGCCATCATGAGAAGGAAGATCACCACGCCCAAAATCCACAGCATCTCGCGCGGTGCCTTATAGGAACCGTAATAAAGACCGCGAGCGATATGGAGGTAGACTGCGATGAAGAAGAAGGAAGCGCCATTGGCGTGCATATAGCGCAAAAGCCAACCGGAATTGACGTCACGCATGATCTTTTCGACCGAATGAAACGCGAGGCCCGTATCGGCTGCATAATGCATGGCCAGAACGATGCCGGTCAGAAGCTGCGAAATGAGCATGAAGCTCAAAATGCCGCCGAAGGTATACATGTAATTAAGATTACGCGGCGTCGGATAGGCCACGAAAGAATCGTAGACCAAGCGCGGCAAGGGAAGCCGCGAGTCCACCCATTTTTCGATGCCGGTCGTCGGCGTATATGTGGAGTGTCCACCACTCATGTTTTCTCTCCCCGAGACCTGTTTCAGCCGATCCTGATGACCGTATCGGAAGTGAATGCAAATTGCGGAATGTGCATGTTTTCCGGTGCCGGACCGCTGCGGATACGACCTGACGTGTCATAGGTCGAGCCATGGCAAGGGCAGAACCAGCCACCGAAGGAACCCGATTCACCCAGCGGCACGCAGCCGAGATGGGTGCACACACCGATCATGACGAGCCAGTTTTCCTTGCCTTCGCCTGCCGAGCGGGCAAGGTCGGTCGCTTCCGCGTCCGATGCGAGGTTGGCGTTACGCGCGTTCTTGTCCTTCAAGTCGCCCATCGCGGTCGATTTGGAATCTTCCACTTCCTTGGCCGTACGGTTGCGAATGAAGACTGGCTTGCCGCGCCATTTCACGGTCAGCGAAGCGCCTTCCGTGAGAGAGGAAACGTCGACCTCGATGGAAGCCGCGGCAAGCGTCGAAGCGTCAGGCCGCATCTGGTCGATAAACGGCCATGCAAGACCGCCTACGCCGACCACGCCTGCCATGCCGGTCGCAATATAGAGAAAATCACGCCGTGTCGGCTCAGCCGTGTCGTGTGCGCTCACGTGCCAGCTCCCTTGTAAACTGCATGTTCAATTGAATTCTCCCCTCGTCCGCATTTGCACTTGCGCGAAAGCGCTCCCGCAAGTGCTGCAGGACGAAATTCCCTCTGTTCCACTATCCGATTTAGGCGTGTAAAAATCGCTTGTCCAGACACCAAACCCCTATGACGGCACCATGTCGCAGGCTGATTTGTCTGTCTATTCCGGCAATTACCCAACAAAAAGACGGCCCGCTAAAAACAGGCCGTCCATAAGGTGTTCTTTTTGCGATAAGGGTTCTATCCGACACGCACTATCTTACAATCACATCCTCGGAAACCTCGTCAAAGCCCAGAAAACCACCGGATTGCCGCGCCCAAAGACCGGCATAAATACCGCCCAGCGCCACCAGTTCCTCATGCGTGCCGTCTTCCACAATCCGCCCCTGATCCATCACGATGAGCCGGTCGAGAGCCGCAATGGTGGAAAGGCGATGGGCTATGGCAATCACCGTCTTGCCTTGCATCAGCGTGTTGAGACTGTCCTGAATGGCGGCTTCCACTTCCGAATCGAGTGCCGATGTCGCCTCGTCCAGAATGAGGATCGGCGCATCCTTCAACATCACCCGCGCAATGGCGATACGCTGGCGCTGACCACCCGAAAGCTTGACGCCACGCTCACCCACATGCGCCTCAAGCCCGGCCCGCCCCTTGAGATCGGTCAGTTGCGGAATGAACTGATCCGCCTGCGCAAGTTCGATTGCCCGCGCCAGCATGTCTTCTGTCGCATCGGGCCTGCCATACATGATGTTTTCGCGCACGGTGCGGTGCAGAAGCGATGTGTCCTGCGTCACCATACCGATATTGGCGCGCAGCGAATCCTGCTTGACCTTTGCAATATCCTGCCCGTCGATCAGAATCCGGCCCTGTTCAAGATCGTAGAAGCGCAGAAGCAGGTTGACCAAGGTCGATTTTCCGGCACCTGAACGCCCGACCAAGCCCACTTTCTGACCCGCCGGAATTTTGAGGCTCAGATTTTCCAGAACGCCCTTGCCCTTGCCATAATGGAAACCGATCCGGTCGAAATCGAGTTCACCCTTTGCGACATGCAATGCGGGCGCATTAGGCGCATCGACCACCTGATGGGCGCGGGAAATCGTGGTGATGCCGTCTTCGACAGTGCCGATATTTTCAAACAGCGCCGACATTTCCCACATGATCCATTGCGACATGCCGTTCAAGCGCAGCACAAGACCGATGGCAACCGCGACCGCTCCGACGGAAACCGCCTCATTGATCCAAAGGTCGATGCCCAGCGCACCGACCGCAAACAGCAAGATGCAGTTGGAAAAATACAGCGTGAAATGGAATTTTGTAACCAATCGCATCTGGCGATGCACGGTATCGAGAAAAATATCCAGACTTTCGCGCACATAGCTCTCTTCGCGGCTTGAATGCGAGAAGAGCTTGACGGTTGCAATATTGGTATAGCTGTCGACGATACGGCCCGTCATGGTCGAGCGCGCATCGGCCTGATCGGCAGAGACCAGCCGCAGGCGCGGAATAAACACGCGCAGCAGGATGATATAGACCACCAGCCAGACGGCAAAGGGGATCATCAGGCGCAGATCGGCTGAGGCTGCAATAAAAAGTGTGCCGGCAAAATAAACGATGACGTAGTTGAGGACGTCGAGAACCTTCATCACCGTTTCGCGCACGGCCAATGCTGTCTGCATCAGCTTGGTCGAAATACGGCCCGCGAATTCATCCTGAAAAAACGCCATCGACTGGCGGATGAGATAGCGGTGCATCAGCCAGCGCACACGCATCGGATAATTGCCGAGCAGTGTCTGGTGAATGATCAGCGAATGGGTCAGCACCACGCCTGGCAAGATCACCAGAACCACACCGGCAATCAGCGCCAGACGCCAGCCCTCATTGCTCAAAAACGTCTCGCGCGACTGGCTGGAAAGCCAATCGACGATATTGCCCATGAAAGCGAAAAGCGAGACTTCGATGATCGCGATAAGGGTCGTGAAGATCGCCATGCCGATGATCCACGGCCATGCGCCGCGGGTATAATAAAGGCAAAAAGCCACCAGCCCGCGTGGGGGTTCACGCGGCGGCTCTTCGGGATAGGGTGCTAAACGCTCTTCAAACCATCTAAACATGGCGTTCCTTTTAGGCAGACCTTCGCGCCTTGTGAAGATGCGACGGGAACAGAACAGGAATATTTTTGTGATTGGCTATAGAACTTGCGATCACAACTGTTTCGCGCTACCCGCACCCTATGGATCTACGCGTCGCCCTTTACCAGCCCGATATTCCCGGCAATACGGGAACGATTTTGCGCATGGCGGCATGCCTGGGCTTTACACTCGATCTGATCGAGCCTGCCGGTTTCGATATTTCCGACCGTGCGCTCAAACGTGCAGGCATGGATTATACCGAGCAGGCAGCCTTGATGCGCCATTCAGACTGGACAACATTTGAAAGCTGGCGCGTGCAAAACGGACGCCGGATCGTGCTGTTTTCCACCAAATCAGCCATTCCCTACATCGATTATCAATTTCAGGAAAACGACATTCTTCTGTTCGGACGCGAATCCGCAGGCGTTCCCGATGCGGTTCATCAAAGCGCAGATGCGCGCCTGCTGATCCCGATGGCACCCAATACGCGGTCGCTCAATCTGGCGGTGAGTGTCGCCATGACGATTGGCGAAGCCATGCGGCAGACGCAAAGTTTCAATCAGCCGTTGGCAGACGACGCATCGTAAACTCGATTACATCATCGGGGCGTTCGCACCAGCTTTCGATCTCGGTCCAGTAAGCGGATTTTGGGAAGGTATTAAACCATTCGCGCGCTTTTTCGCGCGCGGCCTGACGCGGGAGTGTAAAAGTCTCGCGGATAAAACCGTCGCGCGGCATTCGCCCGTTTTTCGCACGGCCTTTCTCAAGCTGCTTGCGCAAGCCATCAAGCGGTGGACGGGGCGGTGCTGCTGCCATGCGGGCCTCCCGGCAAGCCGAAACCTTGGATATTCCGGCGTTTCAGCCAATAAAGATAGGCAAATGCACGATTAAAGACGAGTCTTTTCTTGTGTGCAGCATTCGTGCATGCCACTGAATAAGTTCTTCATACTTTGCGTCCATAGTCACTTTTTAAGCCAGCGATGGTAATTCAACGATCTGCCCTGCGCGCACATTTCATGCAGGGCCATCCGGTAAATCGCGCCGAGAGGAAATGAAAATGCACCGCGACGACATTCCCGCGATCATCCCGCACGATATCGAGGACAAAAAACAACAAGCACAACACTGGTTCGAAGAGCTGCGCGATCGCATTTGCGCAAGCTTCGAGCAACTCGAAGACGACCTTGAGGGACCGCTCAGCGAGCGTGAACCGGGGCGTTTCGTGCGCACGCCATGGCAGAAGGACGAGGGCCAGGGCGGTGGCGGCGTCATGTCGATCCTCAATGGCCGCGTTTTTGAAAAAGTCGGCGTTCATGTCTCGACCGTCCATGGCGAGTTTTCACCCGAATTTCGGGGGCAGATACCCGGTGCCGAAGAAGATCCGCGCTATTGGGCCAGCGGTATTTCACTCATCGCGCATCCGCAGAACCCCAATGTGCCAGCCGTTCATATGAACACGCGCATGGTCGTGACCACCCGGCAATGGTTCGGTGGCGGCGCCGACCTCACGCCGGTGCTCGATGACCGGCGCACGCAGGAAGACCCGGACACGCTGGCCTTCCATAAAGCTTTCAACTTCATTTGCGATAAGCATAAGGATATCGTTGATCATCAGCGTCTCAAGGACTGGTGCGACGAGTATTTCTTCCTGCCCCATCGCGACGAGCCGCGCGGAACCGGCGGCATATTCTATGACTGGCTGCATTCATCAGAGGAAAAGGGCGGCTGGGATGCCGATTTCGCCTTCACAAGGGATGTCGGGCGCGGATTTTCGGTGGTCTATCCGCATCTGGTGCGCCAGAATTTCAACAAGGACTGGACAGATACCAACCGCCACGAACAGCTCGTGCGCCGTGGCCGCTATGTCGAATTCAATCTGCTCTATGATCGCGGCACGATTTTCGGCCTCAAGACCGGCGGAAATGTAAACTCCATTCTGTCGTCCATGCCGCCAGTGGTGAAATGGCCGTAAAGCATGTCTCCCAAAAGTGGGAACCGGTTTTGGGATAAAGACATGCTTAAAATAAAAGCTTAAAGCATGTCTTCTGAAGAGAATACAATGCGGCATGCTTTAAGTTACAAGGCGGGGAAAATCCCCGCCATTTTTATGCCCCGACCATTTTATGCCTTCGGCTGATTGCGAAGCTTTTCAGCCTCCGCATAAAATTTCTTTTCCCACTCATTGTGATTGTCGAGCCCCTCCTTGATGAAGGGCGTGAAAATGGCAAGGTTCATCAAACACCAGTTGACGAAACGCGCCGGAAATTTCAGCGGTTTGACGAAATCGACGAACAGCACCACGCGGGTTTCATCCGAATGGTTCCATGCCTCATGCTCATAGGCATCGTCGAAGATCAGCACCTTGCCTTCATGCCAATGGCAGACTTCCTTGTCGACGCGGATGGCCAGTTTGTCGTTTGGCTCCGGCACAATCAGCCCCAGATGCAGCCGCAGCACGCCATTATAGGGACCGCGATGCGGCGGCAGATGCTTGCCCGGCTCGAAAATCGAGAACATTGCCGTGGTCAGGCCCGGTATCTTGTTGACGATGCGCCATGTCTCCGGGCAGGCATTGATGTTTTGCTCCGACTTCACACCAAAGCCGAGCAGGAAAAAGGTCTTCCAGCGATTGTCGGTCGAGATCGTCTTCACATCCGTTGAAATATCCTGAAAGGACGGAAGCTCGCTCTGGCGCAGAAGAATGGTGTCGAGTTCCTTGCGGATTGCCGGCCATTCCTTCTCGATCTCGGCGGACCAGGGAAAGGTCGCATTGTCGTAGACCGGTGGGTTGCCAAGCTTGGCATATTTCAGATTAAGACTTTCCGCCCACGAGACAATGCTCATAAAAAACCGGGTGATTTTGCTCGGACGCTCCATGGCGGCCAAGCCTTCGGTGCCGAATTTTTGCTGTGGTGCTACGACCGTCTGGTCGTCTCGGGACGTATCGGTATCGGACATTATCAAGCTCTCTTAAATCGGCGCAGGCAAACCCCAGCCATCAATGGATGAAAATACGGCTGAGTTTTTCAGGCAAGCCTTCAGTTCTTCATTTTATGGTGATCAAGTTTTCGCAGAAGTGCGGCACGGTCAAGGCTAAAACCGGAGTCGATCCAGAAAGTTTCAAGCCGCCGCAATTCCTCACCCAGATGGGGGCCTTTTTCCACGCCCAGTTCCAGCAGATCGCCGCCTGTAACAGGAAAAACCGGCGCATCATAATTCTGAGCCGTTTCAAGCAATCGCGCAAAGCCACCGGCCCGAATCATCGCATCGTCGCTGCCCGCTGCATCCTGACGCGCGGCCGCATAGGCCAGACGAATACGATCGATAACGGCCTGACTGCTGCCGCGATAAATGATCTTTTTGAGCGCCTGTTCCGAAAGCTCGGGCTTTATCGCATCCGCCCTTCCCCATGCTTCTATCCGCGCCCGCTCGGCATTGGACATTTTGAGCCGCTTGCCCATGGCTTCCAGACGCACGGTATCAGGCGGCACGATGCTTTCAAGCCGCAACAAAGCATCGGCCTGCCAGCCAAGATCGCTTTCCGTGCGCACCAGAGCGTGAATGGCATCGATGCCCCATTTTTCGCTTTCTGGCAGTATCGTCGTCAGAACGCCTGCCTGCCGCATCCACAAAAGCGCGCGCGAAGGATCAGGCGCCGAGAGAAGCTTTTTCAACTCGGCCCAAACCCGTTCACTCGAAAGCTGGGCGAGGCCATCCTTCAATCTGGCACTTGCGCGAAGTCCTTCTGCCTCAGGACGACCGGAACCATACCAGGCAAAGAAGCGGAAAAAGCGCAGGATACGCAGATAATCCTCGCGAATACGCTGCTCGGCATCGCCGATAAAGCGCAAGGTTTTCGTCTCGATATCGTTGAGACCGCCGACAGTGTCGATCACGGTTCCGTCCGCTTTGGCATAAAGCGCGTTGATGGTGAAATCGCGCCGCTGCGCGTCAGCCTCCCAGTCGGTGCCGAAAGCGACTTTGGCATGACGCCCATCGGTTTCAATATCATGGCGCAGCGTGGTCACTTCAAAAGGCGTCCCCTTCACCACCACCGTCACCGTGCCATGCTCGATGCCGGTCGGCACGGTCTTGAAACCCGCTTCCTGCGCCAGACGCACGGTTTCCTGCGGCACATGCGTGGTCGCCACATCGATGTCGCTGACCTTCGTGCCAAGCAATGTATTGCGCACGGCACCACCCACCACACGCGCCTCACCGCCTTCACGGTTGAGAGCGTCAAACAGCGCCTGCAACGGGCGCTCTTTCAGCCAGTCGGCACGGTCCAGAATATTGATCGTCTCGCTCAAACGTAGAGCCTTTCATAAAGTCCGCGAATGATGCCTGCGGTTATCCCCCAGATGAATCGCTCCTGATAGGGCATGGCGTAATAAAACCGTTCCTTGCCGTTGAACAGCCTGCTTTCACGCCGATGATTGGCCGGGTTCATGAGAAAAGAAAGCGGCACCTCGAATATATCCGCAACTTCGTCAGGGTTGAGGCGAAGATCGAGCGGCGTATTGACCACCGCCAGCACCGGCGTAATCGAAAAACCGCTGCCGGTCAGATAGCGCGGCATATGGCCGATGATCTGGGCCTGTTTTTCAATCAGACCGATTTCCTCATTGGCTTCACGCAATGCCGCCTTTTCAGCCGTGCCATCCTGCGGGTCGATCGCACCGCCCGGAAAGGCGATCTGGCCTGAATGCTTGCGCAGACTATCGGCGCGGCGCGTCAGCAATAATGTCGCTTCGCGCCCGTGATCGACCACCGGAACCAGCACCGCCGCATCGCGCATTTTTGCGCTCACCATCGCCTGTGTGAATTCGGGATTGAGCACATGATCGCCCGTGACACCATCATCGTCGGGTTGCCATCGGCGTACGCGGCTTACAAAATCACCGGCAGAAAAATCATTCGCAGAAGGCATTCTCTCCATCATTGCGATGCTGCCTCCAGCGCTTCGACCGGCATGATCGCAAAGACCTCACCATGCGAGCGCACGGCAAACATCATCCTACCATCGATCTCGATTTCTTCGCCCAACGCCACGAGGTCATACATGACGGATCGTGCGAGTAAGGCTTCCAGCCGCCCGCGCACATTCACATAGGGTTTGAGGCCGCCGCTCGACTGCTCAACGACGAAGCTCAAACGGTGCTCAGCATCCGCTTCGACCACATCGCCAACATTGGTGCGGAAGGTGAGTTTTTGCTCAGCCCCCTCACCCGAAACCTGCATCTCGACAGCGATGAAAGGGGCATCCTCGACGCGGATGCCGATCTTTTCAACCGGCGTCACTAGATAGGTTTTGCCGTCTTCATCCTTGCGCAACACGGTGGAGAAAAGCCGAACCAGCTGTTTGCGGCCAATGGGCGTGCCCATGTAAAACCATGTGCCATCGGCCTTGATTTCCATGTCGAGATCACCACAAAATGCCGGATTCCAGTTTTCGACCGGCGGAATCTTGCGTGTCGTTGCCGATGGGTTGGCTTGCGCGTCTTCCTGCGCCCGCGCAATCAGCGCTTCCAGTCCGCGCGCACCATCGACGCTATATTGCGCAACATGCGGCTTCAATTTGCCATCGGGGGTGCTTTTTATCATCCGACTCGGTTATTCCTGATGAAACGACTTGAAGTCATGAAATAGTCAACCTTTCACGGCTTGTCAGTATATATGCGATTTACAAGGCAGTTCCGCCAGAGCGTTTGTCAAAGCACTTGCCCAGGCACCACTTGATTGCGAGGTTCCCATGAGCGTCATCGTCACGCCCGAGACACAAAACCCCGAACAGATCGTCGCCGAGGCCGAAAAGGCACTCGCAGATATAGCACGGATCAGGGAAAGTGTCGGAACGGTCATTTTCGGGCAGGAAAGCGTGATCGAGCGCACGCTGGTCGCAGTTCTTGCGGGCGGTCACGCGCTGCTGGTCGGCGTTCCCGGCCTTGCCAAGACAAAACTGGTCGAAACGCTCGGCATCGTGCTCGGGCTTTCGGGGCAGCGCATCCAGTTCACGCCGGACCTGATGCCCTCCGATATTATCGGCTCGGAAGTCATGGAGCAGGATGGTGATGGCCGCCGCTCGTTCCGTTATCTCAAGGGGCCGATCTTTGCCCAGCTTCTGATGGCCGACGAAATCAACCGCGCAAGCCCACGTACCCAGTCGGCACTTTTGCAGGCCATGCAGGAATATCATGTGACCGTCGCCGGCCAACGCTATGATCTGCCCGCACCCTTCCATGTTCTCGCCACGCAGAACCCGCTGGAACAGGAAGGCACTTATCCGCTGCCCGAAGCACAGCTCGACCGCTTTTTGATGCAGATCGATATTCTCTACCCGGAACTTGACGCCGAACGGCGCATCCTGCTTGAAACGACAGGTGCCACGGAAGCCAAAGCATATGCCATCCTTGACGCGGACAGGCTGAGGCAGATGCAGGCCTTGGTGCGGCGCATGCCGGTGCCTGAAAACGTGGTCGAAGCGATCCTGAAACTGGTTCGCGCGGCACGTCCCGATGCAGACAATGAGCACGCCAAAAAACATATTGCATGGGGTCCCGGCCCACGCGCCAGTCAGGCGCTTATGCTTTGTGCGCGTGCGCGTGCACTTTATGATGGTCGCCTTGCGCCATCCGTGGATGATGTGAAGGCATTGGCCGAACCGGTGCTTCAACACCGTATGGCGCTCAATTTTGCCGCCCGCGCCGATGGCATGCATGTGCGCGGTGTCATTGCCAATCTGGTCAAGGCAGTGCTCGGATGACGATTGGCACGCAGGTTTCAACCGCCGATCGCAAGGATGTGCTTGCCCGCGCGCGTGCGCGCGCTGCAGCCATTCCCGATCTGCTGGTCGAGGCACAGCGTGTCGTCAACACCGTCATGAATGGCTGGCATGGACGCCGCAGACGCGGTCCGGGTGAGAATTTCTGGCAGTTCCGGCCCTATGTCGATGGCGAATCGCTGGCGCAGATTGATTGGCGGCGCTCGGCGCGTGACGATCATACCTATGTGCGGGATCGCGAGTGGGAATCGGCGCATACCGTGTGGTTGTGGTCGGATTTTTCACCTTCCATGCTCTATCGTTCCGAGCTTTCATCCGTCTCCAAGGAAGAGCGCGCGCTGGTCATCTTGCTCGCGCTGGCCGAACTTTTGTCGCGCTCGGGCGAACGCATTGCCTTTCCATCCTTGTTACAGCCTTTTTCCGCCCGCAATGGCGCGGAGCGGCTGGCAAGTGCCTTGATGCATGAAGCGCCCGCCGATCAGCCCTTGCCGCAAACAGACCCCGTGCGCCGATTTTCCGATATGGTGCTGATATCCGACTTTCTGCATCCATTTGATGAATTGAGCCAGTTTCTCGACCGTCTTGCGCAGCGCGGTGTACGTGCGCATCTCGTGGAAGTGGCCGACCCCGCCGAAGAAACTTTTCCCTATGCGGGCCGCACCGAATTTCGTGATCCAGAAACCGGCGCAACGCTTGTGGCAGGCCGCGCTGAAACCTATGCCGAGGACTATCGCCGCCTTTATAGCGCACGCCGTGACACACTTTCGGATTTCTGTAAGCGGCGGGGCTGGAGCTATCATGTGCACCGCACCGACCGTGCGGCCACGCAGGTGCTTGCGCGCCTGCATGATGCCTTAAGCGCATCCGGCAATGTTGCCACACAGGGAGGCGCGGCCACATGAATTTCCTGCCGCTTGCCTTCGGCTCCCCGTTTATTCTTGCCGGTCTTGCAGCCCTTCCGGTGATCTGGTGGCTATTGCGCATGACGCCACCGCGCCCGCAGCAGGAAAGCTTTCCGCCCTTTCGCATTTTGGCCGAAATTTTCAAGCGCGAGGAAGTGCCATCCAAAAGCCCATGGTGGATGACGCTGCTGCGCCTGATGATTGCGGCCCTCGTCATTCTCGCGCTGGCGTCACCCGTCTTGAACCCACGTCCTGCTCCCATTTCCGGGGATGGCCCTTTGGCAATCGTCATCGATAATGGCTGGGCCGCTGCCGAAGACTGGCAACAACGGGTCAATGCCGCGCAAAAGCTCATCGATGATGCAAGTGCTGCTGATGCGCCCATTTATATCATCGGTACGGCGGAAGCCGCCAATGCTGAGATCGGCCCTTATGACGGCACACGCGCCAGCGAGCGCTTGCAGGCCATGCAGCCACGCCCGCTTCCCGTTGATCGCAATGCGGCATTTGAACGGCTGGTCGCAACAATACCGCAGGATGCAAAAATCCGCCTCGCTTTCATGAATGACGGGCTTGCAGCTCCCGGTGATACGGAGATTTTTGCAGAACTCGACAAAAGCGGTCGCCTTGCCTCCGTGCTCTGGTATGGAGCCGATTTAAGCCGCGTTTTTGCGCTGAGCAGCATCGCCAACAAGGCCGATAATCTTGAAGCCCATGCCATTCGCCCCGAAGGCATAAGAACGCCGCGCACGATGACGGCAGCAGCCTATGACGACAAAGGGCGCCGCATTGCCGAGGCACCGCTCAATTTTGCGCTCGGCAGCCGCGAAGGCACGGCGCATTTCAATCTTCCGGTTGAATTGCGCAATGATTTCAGGCTGATCCGCGTCGACAGTTCAGCACAGGCAGGGGCCGCGCGTCTGATCGATGCGGGTTCGGAGCGCCGTACCATCGGGCTGATTGCCAGCGGCGACGGCGATCTGGCACAACCGCTGCTCTCGCCACTGCATTATATTTCGCGTGCGCTCTCGCCCTATGCAAATCTGATTGAGCCGCGCTCCGCCGATTTGCTGCAATCGGTGCCGGAACTGCTCAATGCCAAGCCTTCCATGCTGATCATGGCCGATATCGGCACCCTGCCGCAGCCGGTCAGCGAACAGATCGCCAAATGGATAGACGAAGGCGGAACGCTGGTGCGTTTCGCAGGCCCCCGGCTTGCCGGTGCCAGTGACAATGATACGCTGCTGCCGGTGCAGCTTCGCAAGGGCGAACGCGCACTTGGCGGCTCTCTGTCCTGGTCGGAACCGCAAAAATTGCGGGCCTTTCCACCCAATAGCCCGTTTGCCGGACTGGCGGTACCCGAAGATGTCAACGTCACGCGGCAGGTGCTGGCCGAGCCGTCTTTTGATCTCAACGACAAGACCTTTGCCGTTCTTGCGGATGGAACGCCTCTGGTAACAGGCGAAAAGCGTGGACGCGGCAATCTGGTGCTGTTTCATATTTCACCCGACGCGTCATGGTCGACACTGCCGATTTCCGGCTCCTTCGTGGACATGCTGCGCCGCATCGTATCGCTTTCGCAACGCAGCGATGCCCAGAATAATCAGGAGACTGTCTCCCTGCCCCCGTTTCAGCTACTGTCTGCATCAGGTGCACTGACACCGCCAACCCCGGAAGCCCGACCGCTGATCGTGGAACGTGGAAAACAACCCACCGTCCGCATCAATACGCCGCCCGGTTTTTACGGCAATGAAGACGGATTGAAAGCGCTCAACATTATTCAAGACAGCGATGCCAGACTGGAGCCGATCCAGCAGCCCGCATTTTCGGTTGACGTGACCACGACCTCCTATACCGAAGATCAGTCGATCCCGCTTGCCGGTCCTTTCTTCGCCATCGCCGCCATTCTGCTTGCGCTCGACACGCTTTTGATGCTGTGGCTGCGTGGCGCTTTCCGTCGACGGATCAGAACCCGCGCCAAACTGGCCAGCCTTGCCTTGCTTGTGCTGACGGGAGCAGCCTTCGGCATTATGCTCACCAGTATCGACCATGCCGTCGCACAGGAACAGGTGCATGATGACAGCAAGCCGGGCGATGAAGCCATCATCAATGCCGTCTCGCAGACACATCTCGCCTATGTCATTACCGGCAATGCCGAGATCGACAATATCAGCAAGGCGGGGCTGCGAGGGCTCAATTTTGCACTGACCGACAAGACCGCGCTCGAACCCGGCGATGTGATCGGTGTCGATCCGGCCAAGGACGAGTTGTCCTTTTATCCGCTCATCTATTGGCCGATCGACCCGGACAGCGCGATGCCAAGTCCTGAAGCCATCGCCAAGGTCGACGCCTATATGCAGCAGGGCGGCACCGTGCTTTTCGACACCCGCGATCAGTTGCAGTCCAGCGCAAGCCTCGACCCTGCGGCATCACCTGCCAACCAGCGCCTGCGCGCCATACTCGATGATATGAATGTGCCACCACTGGAGCCGGTGCCAGACGATCACGTGCTGACCAAATCCTTTTTCATCATGCCGGATTTTCCCGGCCGCTATCAGGGCAGTCCGCTCTGGGTGGAAGCCACAGCCCCCAACACGGCGCCGCAGGATCGCCCGGTGCGCACCGGCGATGGCGTCACACCGATCATGATCACAGCAAACGATCTGGCGGGCGCATGGGCCGTGGATGAGGCGGGCAATCCACTACTTCCCACCGTGCCAAACGATCCGATGCAGCGCATCTATGCCATGCGTGGGGGCGTCAATATCGTCATCTATATGCTTACCGGCAATTATAAATCCGATCAGGTCCATGTTCCGGCCCTGCTCGAACGGCTGGGGAATTAGGATGATGGTCAATATCGCATTCGAGCCGTTTCTCCCGCTCCCATGGTTGATTGCAATTCTGGTGCCGCTGGCGCTGCTGGTGCTGGCGACGCTGGTCTTGCGCATGCGTGGCGGACTGATCCGTCTTCTGGCGGGTGCCGCCCTTGCGCTGGCGCTGTTTAATCCGGTCATCGTCAGCGAAGAACGCGAGCCTTTGAAAAGCGTCGTCGCCCTGGTGGTGGACCGCAGCCAAAGCCAGGAACTGGGCGAGCGGCGAACAGACACCGATGCGGCACTCAAAGCTGTCGAGGAACAACTCGCCAGCATGCCGCAATTCGAAACACGGCTGGTTGACGCGGCCAAACCTGACGAAAACAACGATGGCTATGCGACACAGTTGTTTGCGCCGCTGGCGCGCGCGCTTGTCGATGTGCCTCCGAGCCGGGTCGCGGGAGCAATCATGATCACCGACGGGCAGGTGCATGACATTCCCGCTAACAAAAATGCGCTTGGTTTTGACGCGCCGCTACATGCGCTTGTCACCGGCAAGCCGGATGAATTCGACCGCCGCATTCGCTTCAACAAGGCGCCGCGTTACGGCATCAGCGGCAAGCCGCTGGAAATGTCCTTTACCGTGATCGATGAAGGCAAAAACCTCGGCAGCACCGCGCCGGTTGAAATCCGCGTCAACGGCACGGTCGTCAGCACCGAGCAAGCCCGCATCGGGCAGGAAACGGCTGTCACCATCGAATTGCCGCGTGCCGGTGTCAATATTGTCGAGATTACCACGCCAACGCTTGCTGGCGAGGTGACGGATAGCAATAACCGCGCCGTTGCGACCATTGACGGCATTCGCGAAAACCTGCGCGTGCTGCTCGTCTCAGGCGAGCCGCATAATGGCGAGCGCACATGGCGCAATCTGCTCAAATCCGATGCGTCGGTGGATCTGGTCCACTTCACCATTCTGCGCCCACCGGAAAAGCAGGACGGCACGCCGATCAATGAACTCTCGCTGATCGCCTTTCCGACACGCGAACTTTTCGTCGACAAGGTCAATGAGTTCGATCTCATCATTTTAGACCGCTACCAGCACCGCGACGTGCTGCCGCTTCTCTATTACGATTATATCGCGCAATATGTGGAGAATGGCGGCGCGTTGCTGGTTGCCGCTGGCCCTGAATATGCAGGCGAGATGTCGATTGCCCGCACGCCGCTTTATAGCGCGCTGCCTGCCATGCCGACCGGAGAAGTGACGGAAAAGGCATTCTATCCGCGTCTGACCACACTCGGTAAACGCCATCCCGTGACGCGTGGACTGGATGGCAGCGAGCAGGAGCCGCCGCACTGGAGCCGCTGGTTCCGCACCATCGACGTGACCCAACCGCAAGGCGAAACAGTGATGAGCGGCGCGGATAACAAGCCTCTTCTGGTTTTACGCCGCGCAGGCAAGGGCCGCGTCGGCATGTTTCTGTCCGATCAGGGCTGGCTCTGGGCCAGAGGCTTTGAGGGCGGCGGTCCTTATGCCTCGCTTTACCGCCGCATTGCGCATTGGCTGATGCAGGAACCCGAACTGGAAGAAGAAGCGCTGACGGCAAGCGGGAGAGGACGCGCCTTGTCCATCCGTCGCCAGACTATGGGTGACAATCCGGGGCAAGCCACCGTGACCACACCTTCGGGCAAGACGCTTTCCGTCAATCTGCTGGAGGCCAAACCGGGACTGTTTGAAGCGGCGCTTACAACCGACGAGATCGGCATTTTCCGGGTCCAGAATGGCGATAAGGAAGCACTCGCTCATGTCGGGCCAATCGATGCGCCGGAATTTACCGATAGCATTTCAACACCGGATCGGCTTGCGCCGCTTATGCAGGCAAGCGGCGGGTCGGTGCGCCGATTGCATGAAACTGCGCAAAGCTCTGTCAGCGTACCGGCGATCACTGCGGTCAGTGCAGGCCGCACAGCCCACGGCAACAACTGGATCGGCTTACGCGAGACAACCGACACCGCGCTTAAAAGCGTTCACCGCCTGCCGCTTTTCTCTGGCCTTGTAGCACTTGCGGCTCTGCTGATGATCTTTGGCGGCATGTGGCATCGTGAAGGGCGATAGGCGCTCAGTTTTACGCGCATCTTTTCCGAAAACCGTTTCACACTTTTCGGGATGCGCTCTAATTAAGCCTTATTGGCGTGGCGCACGATGCCGCTTGCACCATTCAAAGCGCCCGGCACCAATTCACAGGCCAGCATGCGGCGTGGGTCCACGGGTGCTGGCATGACCATGGAACCGGGCGGCACCATACGAAAACCGAACGGCGCGTAATAGGGTTCATCCCCTACCAGCACGACCAGCGCATGGCCGGCCTTTGTGGCAGCGTCGAGCGCCATACGCATCAGCGTGCCACCGATGCCACGCTTTTTCCATTCCGGGCGCACCGCAAGCGGTCCAAGCAAAAGGGCTGGCCTGTTTCCGATCACCACCGGCGTCAAACGAACCGAAGCCACGACAATCCCTCCCATAAGGGCTACAAAGGAAAGGTTTTGGTCGTGTGGTCCGCCTTCACGGATGAAATGTGCGGCGCGGGTAAAGCGTCCCGGGCCAAAGGCCTGCGCATTGATGGCTTCGATTTCAATGTCATGCGCGGGGTTTTCCTGCGCGTAAGTCAGTTCAAGCTGCTGCATGGGATTGGATCGCAATAAGAGACACTCGGGATGATTGAATGGGACTAAACCGCGCCTTTTGCGCAGTCATATTTTCATCGTCGAAGGATGAAAGATATTCCCGTTACTTGGCCCATCATCTGAACCCTAACCCTTATCTCCTAGCCGGCAAGACAATCTCCCGGCATATTTGGAGGCTCAATATCACCAAATTGGTAAGTGGTAAACGGTTTTCTTTCAAATTGGCACCAATGAGTTACCTATTTGGAAGCGTGACACAGTGTTCATCGCTTTGATGGCTGTCGACGGTTCATTTGTGCTCTATCTTTAAGCAAAAGGAGATCGCAGCATGGGACTTTTGGTCGATGGCAAATGGCAGGATGTCTGGTACGACACCAAGAGCACGAAAGGCCGCTTCGAGCGCTCGAAATCGCAATTTCGCAACTGGATAACAGCAGATGGACAAGCTGGTCCAACAGGCGAAGACGGGTTCAAGGCAGAGCCGAACCGCTATCACCTCTATGTCTCCTATGCCTGCCCCTGGGCGCATCGCACGCTGATTTTCCGTGCGCTCAAAAAACTTGACCCCATCATATCCGTGTCAGTCGTCGATTACCTGATGGCCGAGGAAGGCTGGACGCTCTATGGCACCACGGGAAGCACAGGCGATCCGCTCTATGGTGCAAAACTGCTTTATGAAATCTATACGCGTGCCGACCCGCATTATTCGGGTCGTGTCACGGTGCCGGTCTTATGGGACAAGCAGCGCGAAACCATTGTCTCCAACGAATCTGCCGACATCATCCGCATGTTCAACAGCGGCTTTGATGCCCATAGTGATGCATTGATCGATTTTTATCCCGAAGAGCTGCGCGGGGAAATCGATGCGCTCAATGATTTCATCTATCCCAATATCAACAATGGCGTTTACCGGGCAGGCTTTGCCACTACGCAGGAGGCCTATGAAGAGGCGTTTACGCAATTATTTCAAGCACTCGATGCGCTGGAAGAAAAACTTTCCCTTAAGCGTTACCTGACGGGCAGCCAAATCACGGAAGCCGACTGGCGGCTTTTTACCACTCTTGTGCGTTTCGATCCGGTCTATGTCGGTCATTTCAAGTGCAACAAACGCCGCCTCGCCGATTATCCAAACCTGTGGAATTACGTGCTCGAACTTTATCAGGTGCCGGGTGTGGCCGAGACGGTCAATCTTGAGCATATCAAGGGCCATTATTATCAAAGTCACAAGAACATCAACCCGACCGGCATTGTGCCAAAGGGACCGCAACTTGATTATAGCGCACCACACGACCGCGATCGTTTTCCCCTGATCTGAAACCAGATAGAAAACTGCGCTTTTTATGCAACAGTACGTTTGCGAATATTAGCGGATGCCTCTTTCTGCTGCGCCTCTTTGATTTGGATCAATGGGGCGCAACGCGACGCGGTTCAGATTGCCTTCATCAGATTAAGACTGAAGGAGAGAGAGAATGAACCGCTTTGCCAAGGGGCTACTAGCAGCAACCGCGCTGACTTTCGCAGTACCCGCCGCTTTTGCAGCCGATGCCGTTGTTGTGCAGCCCGCATCCGAAATTGAAGCCGTACCTCAGGCACTGTCGCCTTGGCAGATTCGCGTTCGTGCGCTTGGCGTGATTGCTGAAAACTCCGGCCATGTGAACGGAATTTCCGGTTCCGATCTCGACTATTCCAAGTCGATCACGCCGGAACTCGATATTTCCTATTACTTCACCGACAATATTGCCGCTGAACTGATCCTCGGCACGACCTATGCCAACATTAACGGCTCGGGCTCCATTTCGGGTCTCGGCAAGGTTGGCAAGACATGGATTCTGCCGCCCACTCTGACACTGCAATACCACTTCACCAATTTCGGCGCTTTCAAGCCTTATGTCGGTGCTGGCGTCAATTACACCATCTTCTACAATCAGGATGCCGGCAGCGCCGACCGCCTGAAGGTCAAGAACACTTTTGGCGGTGCGCTGCAGGTCGGTTTCGACTACATGATCGACGAGCATTGGGGTGTGAACTTCGACGTCAAGAAACTGTTCCTCGAACCAAAATTCGATGTGACCGTTGGTGGAACCCCAATGACCGGCAAGGCCAAGCTCAATCCATGGCTGATCGGTACGGGTATCACCTACCGCTTCTGATAACAGCAAAGGGCGCGAAAGCGCCCTTTTTCTTACCATAAGGGCAAGGGGTCGAGATTGTGCAGGGCCTCCTGCAAGCGGCGTTTTGTCGAGGGTGTGGTGCCTTCGGGAAGAGCATCGAGCGGAAAAAACCCGCATTCGGCGATTTCCATATCCGGCAATCGCGGTGCCGTCTGCTCGAAATTGCGACAGATATAAAGCGCTACATGATCACGCGGCGAGGCATGCTCGTTTTTATACAGCGCAAAAAGCTGCGGCGGACCTTTTAAAACGATATTAGCTTCCTCACGCAGTTCTTTTTCAAGCGCCTGCCCAAAAGTTTCTCCGCGTTCGACACCGCCACCCGGCAATTGCCAGCCCGGCACATAAGTATGGCGGACCAGAAACACCTGATTCTTATTTTCATCGAAAACGATGGCGCGAACCCCAAGGGTCATGGGGCGCCGCAACAGAAAATACGTATGAAAGATAAAATGCCTAAGGCGCATGCAACCACTCCAGGGACGCGCTTTGCGAGCGTAACGGAATTGGTACGCGCATCAATACAAAGTCGCAACAGCCGGTTTCGATTTCACTGATAATGCAGTAAATGAATTCCATGTTTCGCCTTACGCATATTTCAGACATCCATCTTTCACCGCTCCCGCGTGTGCGCTATCGTGATCTGGCATCCAAACGCATCACCGGTTACATCAACTGGATGCGGAACCGTAAAGGTGCCCTGCACGGAACCGTACTCGATAGTCTTATCGCCGATATGCTGGCGCATTCGCCGGATCATATCGCCGTAACGGGCGACCTCGTCAATCTGGCGCTCAATCTCGAAATCGACATTGCCTGTGAATGGCTGACGCGGCTGGGTGCACCCGACACCGTGTCAGTCGTCCCCGGCAATCACGATGCCTATGTTCCCGGTGCGCTTGATCGCTCCTGCCGCAAGTGGGAACCATGGATGCGTGGCGATGGCATCGACAACAAGGGCAAGCGCCCACAGTTCCCTTATATGCGTGCGCGTGGACCCGTTGCGATGATCGGCGTCTCCTCGGCCCGTGCAACTGCCCCCTTCATGGCGAGCGGTGATTTTTTGTCGGCTCAAGCCAAAAGACTGGGTAAAACACTCGATGAAGCGGGCGCGCAGGGACTATTTCGTGTTGTCATGATCCATCATCCGCCAATCAGAGGTGCCACACCCGCCCATAAGCGGCTTTACGGCATTGGACGGTTTCAGAAGGTTATTGCCAGACACGGTGCAGAACTGATCCTTCACGGGCACACCCATCTGGCGACACGCTATGAAATCCCCGGACCAAACGGTCCGGTGCCGGTAATCTGCGTTCCCTCCGCCAGCCAGAATTATGGTGGGCATAAACCACCCGCACGTTATAACATGTTCAATATCAGCCCTGCCGATAAAGGTGGCTGGAATTGCGAATGGATTGAGCGTGGCATTGCCGATCAAAGCGAGCACTTTTTGACGCTTGATCGGCAAATGCTGGTCATTCCTTCAGTTTAACAATCAACACGAATGAACATCGTGCAGTTCAGTGCGTAATAAATGTGATGTTACATTTCTTGCGAAGCGCGGCGCGCTGTAATGCGGACATTTCACCCTTCAATCGGGCAACTTCAGCAGCCTTCATGCCGTTGCCTTCATTGAAAAACAAAACCGGCCAGAACAGAACAAGGCCAACGCCCGTTTTGATCGCATCATATTTGGCCGCTTTATTCTGACGCCCCATGGCTTGCGCAGCAATACCAGACAATCGTGCGGCTTCTTCCTTTAAGGCAGAGCAGGATAGGGAATCATAGTTTAATGAAGAAACGTAGCTTGGTGCAATTTTACTGGCTCCCGTCGCGCAGCCAGACAAAAAAGAAACAATAGTGACAAATATAATAAAACGAATCATAAGCAAAGCCTTATTAATTTATATCAATAGAATATTTTATAGTTGTAAAAAAGGACTTTTAAAGGCGTATAATTCATAATAGTTGCCAGCAATTAGTCGCAATAGATACAAAAAGGCGGCAAGAATGCCGCCTTTTATCAAAAATAAACAGCAGACTCTCAGCCGGAAATCACGCGGTTAGCCGCAGAAACGATTGCTTCCAGCGATGCGCTGACAATGTTCTCGTTGACGCCCACGCCGAACAGCTTGCCACCAGGATGCGCCATTTCAACATAGGAAATCGCCGAAGCATCCGAACCCTGATTGAGCGAATGTTCGGAATAATCCACAACAGACATTTTGACGCCGAGATATTTGGACAGCGCATCGACAAACCCGTCAATTGGTCCCGTGCCCTTGCCCTCAATGTTTTTAGTGACGCCATTATCTACAATCTCGGCAGTCAGGATACGCCGTCCCTTCTGCGCGGGATCTGGCACTGTGTGATGATCGACGAATTTGATCCGCGCCTCCGGCTGGACGACATAGAGTTCCTGAAACGCATCATGAATGCGTTTTGAGGGCAGCTCCTTGCCTTCCTCATCGGTGATCTGCTGAATGATCTCGCGGAATTCCACTTGCAGATTGCGCGGCAGGTTCAAACCGTAATCGGCTTGCAGGATATAGGCGATACCGCCCTTGCCCGACTGCGAATTGATACGGATGATCGCCTCATAGGAGCGGCCAACATCCTGCGGATCGATCGGCAGATATGGCACTTCCCAGACCGGCGAATTGGCGCTTTTGCGGGCTTTCATGCCCTTGTTGATCGCATCCTGATGCGAGCCGGAGAAAGCGGTATAGACCAGTTCGCCGACATAAGGATGCCGCTCGGCAATCTTTAACTGGTTGGAATATTCATACACATCCTTCATACGATTGATGTCGGTGCAATCGAGTTCCGGATCGACGCCCTGCGTGTACATATTGAGCGCCAGCGTCACCACATCGACATTGCCGGTGCGCTCGCCATTGCCGAACAGCGTGCCTTCGACACGATCTGCACCGGCCATCAGGCCGAGTTCAGTCGCAGCAATCCCAGTGCCGCGATCATTATGCGGGTGCAGCGAAATGATCAGGTTTTCGCGATTGTCGAGATTGCGGCACATCCATTCGATCTGGTCGGCATAGATGTTGGGCGTGTTCATCTCCACCGTCGATGGCAGATTGACGATCAGCTTGTTGTCGGCAGTGGGCTTTACGATTTCAGTGACGGCATTGCAGATTTCCAGCGCCACTTCGAGTTCGGTGCCGGTAAAGCTTTCGGGCGAATACTGGAAGCGATACCCACCCCCTGCCTTGGCCGCCATATCCATGATCATCTTGGCGGCATCGGTCGCAATCTGCTTGATGCCCGGCACATCCTTGGCGAAAACCACGCGGCGCTGCAATTCGCTCGTGGAATTGTAAAAATGAATGATCGGTGTTTTTGCGCCTTCCAGAGCCTCAAAGGTACGGGTGATGAGTTCGGGGCGGCATTGCACCAGCACCTGCAAATCGACATCATCAGGCACATTGCCCTGTTCAATCGCCCAGCGACAGAAATCGAAATCCGTCTGCGAGGCGGACGGAAAACCGATCTCGATTTCTGGAAAGCCCATATCGACCAACAGGCGGAACATACGCTCCTTGCGGTCATGTCCCATCGGGTCGATCAGCGCCTGATTGCCATCGCGCAGATCGACAGAACACCAGATCGGCGCTTTCTCGATACGTTTGGACGGCCATGTGCGGTCAGTGAGTTGAGCCACCGGGAAAGGCGCATATTTGGAAGCGGCATCCGGCATGCCTTTGCGTGGGGCTGCCGAACTGGAAGTGGTGTTGGGTGTCATGACAGTCTGATTCATTTCTCGTTTCCTCCCGGCTTCAAACGGCATGGAGCCTTTGAGCACGGTCTTTCAATCATCGATAAGATTTTTGGGAAAGGAGCACAAGCGGCGGGACCGAAGATCGACCGCCGAACGCTCCTTTCAACGAGCCCGGCGATCGCCGCTAAGGCCGAGGGTAAGAAGCGAGTTTAGAACGCAGACATTCACGCGCGCACCTTGGGTGGCGGTAACATGTTCCAGAGAAATGGCGTTCTTCATAATCATGGATACGCTTTTACACGCACGATTTGCCCCGTGCAAGCCGCTATTTTATTCAGGCAAACGGTACAGAACTGGTGCCGGGCGGCAGTTTGGCTTCATCTTCCGGCTCGACGTGAATGACCACACGCGCACTGTCGATCTGCGCTTTGACGGCCTCCTCGATACGGTCGCAGATGATATGCGCGTCACCTACGCTCATATCGGCGGCTACAACGAGATGAAATTCGATGAAGGTCACACGGCCCGCAATACGCGTTTTAAGATCGTGAACCTCGATGGCGCCTCCGGCATTTGCTGAAATAATGTCGCGGATGTGCATTTCCTCTGTCGGCTCCACGCCTTTGTCCATCAAGCCCTGCACGGATGAATTGATCACCTTCCAGCCCTGCCACAGAATATTGACGGCAACCAGAAGCGCAAGCAGTGGATCAAGTATCGCCCAGCCGGTCACGACAGCGCCGACAAGCCCGACCAGCACACCGACCGAGGTAAAGACATCGGTCATGATATGCTGACCGTCAGCTTCGAGCGCAGGCGATCGTGCCTGACGGCCGGTGCGAATCAACAGCAGTGCCCATAGCCCGTTGATAACCGCCGCGGCGGTGTTGATGCCAAGGCCCAGCCATGGCTCGTCCATGACGCGCGGGGTTTCAAGCGCAAACCATGCCTCGCGAAAAATCAAAAGGGCTGCAACGCTAATCAGGACACCTTCGACAACGGCAGAAATATATTCGGCCTTGTGATGGCCGAAAGGATGGTTGCCATCGGCGGGCAGATAGCTGACGCTGATCGCCCACCAGGCACCGATTGCCGCAATCACATTGACGATGGATTCCAGAGCGTCCGAATAGAGTGCCACCGAGCCTGTCAGCGCATAAGCGAGATATTTCAAACCCATCACGCCCAGCGCAACAGGGATCGACCATGCGGCAAGCCGCCGAACTTTTAAACTCGCATCCATGGCGAACCTTTGATTGCTTATCCGATGCTCAAACAGACCGGATCAAAACTCGCATCACCGCGTTGACCCTTAGTCCAGGCATGTGTCATTTGCCCTTCTATAGCCCGGATAGTCATCGTTTCGAACCCCTGTTTTTGCACAGTTCCCGGATTAATTTCTCCTGCAAATGCAAGGCATTACAGTTGCAAATGCGTTGCGAAACCAGCTCTGGAAAAAACGTAAAGATATCATTGCGATTTGCCTATTCCAGCGCGCGGTGACATGATCGCGGCCTCGATCAACCCGCATGGGAGGATGAAATTACAGCTTGCAATGAGGTGGTGATAAATGCAGCGCTATGCGCCATTTGAACAAATCGTCCTGCGTCGCTCCATAGGAGCGACGGTCTTTATCGGTGCTTTCAGTATTGTTTTCGGCCTTACCATAGGCTCCGGCTCGATCATTTTTGACGGAATATTCTCTTCCATCGATGCTGCCATGACCATCGTGGCGCTTCAGGTCACAAAGCTTGTCAGCAATGAAACCACGCCGCGTTTTCAGCGCGGTTTCTGGCATATGGAGCCGATCATCCTGTTTCTGAATGGCGGCACACTGATTATTCTGTGCTTTTATGCCTTCATCGGATCGATCTCGACCATTTTGCAAGGCGGCCATGAGATCGCGTTTGACTGGGCGGCAATCTACGTCTTGCTGCTCTGCATCGTCTGCTTTGCAATGATGATCTATGAACGGCGCGTCAACCGCCGTATCCGCTCGGAATTCATCAAGATCGATGCGCTCAACTGGCTGGTAACAGCGCTCATCAGCCTTGCTTTGCTCATCGCCTTTGCCTGCGCCTACTTGATGCAAGGCACACGGTTTGAACCTTACATGCCCTATGTCGATCCGGTAATCCTGCTTGTCCTTTCAGCCGTCATGATCTTCATGCCGCTCAGCACCGTGCGCAAGGCGGTGCGTGAAATTCTGCTCATGACGCCCGAACGCATGGATTTGCGCGTGCGCGAAATCATGGACCGCATGCAGACAAAATATGGTTTCAAGGATTATGCCAGCTACGTGGTCAAGGTCGGGCGTGCCAAATTTATCGAGCTGCATATCGTGTTGCCGCAAGATTATCCGATTGCCTCCATTGCGACGCTGGATGCCATCCGCGCCGATATCAGTGAAGAAATTGGCGGAGCCGGACCGCAGCGCTGGATCACCATGAGTTTTACCGGTGACGAAACATGGGTCTGAAAATGACATGGGTCTGAAAATGAAAAGAGCGGAGAATATCCGCTCTTTTCCTTGATCATCAGCCCCGCTTTTTGGCTAGATGCGCCACGACATTTTCGATCATGCGCATACCGGCATTATGCCCCAGCGACATGATCGATTCAGGGTGAAACTGCACCGCTGCCACCGGCTCGTGCTTATGCTCGAAAGCCATGATGACACCATCTTCGGTTTCAGATGTCACAATAAAATTGTCGGGCAGACGTTCCGGGTCGGCAAAGATCGAATGATAGCGTCCAACCGTAATTTCCTTCGGCAGACCGGAGAAAATGCGGCCGTGCTTGGAGATACGAATGCGCGACGGTTTGCCGTGCATGGGAACATGCAACTGCCGTAGCGTGCCGCCATAGGCCTCCGCCAGGGCCTGAAGCCCGAGGCAAACGCCGAAAATCGGCAGATTGCGCTTGCGTGCCTTGTCGATTGTCGCCTTGCAATCGAAATCCTGCGGCGTGCCCGGTCCGGGCGAGAGCACTACCAGATCGGGATTGACGCGCTCAAAAATTTCCTCGGCGACCGGCGTGCGCACGGTCGAAACCGTAGCACCCGTCTGGCGGAAATAATTGGCGAGTGTGTGCACGAACGAATCCTCGTGATCGACCAAAAGGATTGAAATCCCCTCGCCCACTTTGGAAGCGGTCCGCTCTTCGGTAACCTGATTACTCTTTTGTGCTTCACGCACAGCGGCAATCATCGCCGACGCCTTCAACTCCGTTTCGGCTTCTTCTTCCTGTGGATTGGAATCGAACAAAAGCGTTGCACCGGCGCGGATCTCCGCAACCCCGTCCTTGATACGGATAGTGCGCAATGTCAGGCCCGTATTCATGTCGCCATTGAAATGCATCATGCCAATGGCGCCGCCATACCATGCTCGCGGGCTGCGTTCGTTTTCTTCCAAAAACCGCATCGCCCAGAGCTTTGGTGCCCCCGTCACCGTCACCGCCCATGCATGGCTCAAAAAGCCGTCAAAAGCGTCCATGCCATCGCGCAACCGCCCCTCGATATGATCGACGGTATGAATGAGACGCGAATACATCTCGATCTGACGACGACCAATGACGCGCACCGATCCCGGCTCGCAAACGCGGCTCTTGTCGTTGCGGTCGACGTCCGAACACATGGTGAGTTCGGATTCATCCTTCTTGGAATTGAGCAGTTTCAAGATCTGCTCTGAATCCGAAATGGCATCGTCTCCGCGTTTGATGGTGCCGGAAATCGGACAGGTCTCGATGCGTCGGCCATTGACGCGCACGAACATTTCCGGCGACGCACCCACCAGATATTCATTGTCGCCCAGATTGATGAAGAAGGAATAGGGCGAGGGATTGATGGTCTTGAGCCGCCGAAAAATTTCCGAGGGTGCTGTATGGCAGCGCTCATAAAACGTCTGTCCGGGCACAACCTCGAACAGATCGCCGCGCTTGAAACTGTCCTTGGCACGCTCGACCAGCTTGGCATATTCACCCGGATTGTGATCGCCGCGCGGCAGATCCCGCTCAGATGGCTTGAACACCTGCGCGGGTGTTTCGCGGGCAAGACCACGGGTCGATGAACCGCCGCAGCTAAATTCATACCGGTCCACCCATGCGCGTGCCGCATAATGATCGGCCACAAAAATCTCGTCAGGAATGAACAGCACCAGATCGCGCTGATCGTCCGGGCGCTTTAATTTATAGTCAATGCGGTCGAACTGGAACGCCAGATCGTAACCGAAAGCCCCATAAAGACCGAGATTATCGTCTTCTTCCGAGAAGAAAAGCCCGACAATGGCGCGCAGAACAGTAAAGACTGAAGGCACACGCGAGCGTTCTTCCTCGGTAAAGGTTCCGCTCGGCTCGGCAATCGTCAATTCGATACGGTTCTCTTCGGATCGATCGATGCTGACTTCAGCGAGCTTACTGACTGTTTCCAGAACAGGGCGCAGCAGAATGACCCCGCGCGCATTCAGCGCTTCAATGCGCATGGTGCGTGCGCGGGACGATATGACCACCGGCGGGTCGATAATTGCCGTATCCCATCGCGTATAGCGGCCCGGATATTCATAATTGGACGAAAACACCGCACCGCGTCGCTCGTTAAGCGCATCGATATAGGTTTCAATCGCGCCCTTATATTCGGTCAGATGCCGTGTGCGTTCAACGACGATACCGCCCGCGGTTTCGTGCTGAAATATCTCGCTATCCGCTATTTTCGCATTCATGATTGGCTGATCCCAATTGGCTTTTCGTTTCCGAACATTTTCAAACTTCCCGAAGGACCCATTCCGTCAGCCAAACAAAAAGGCCGCCCGGATAATCCCAGCGGCCCTGTCTCCTGAACGCAATTGCACAAACGCCTGCGTGGCCGCTTTTAGCGAACCCACCACCAGCCGTTAATGACAATGCGCGAAATGTTCATGCTGTCAGTGTTAGCCTTGCATGCGATCACTTGCAACCGGAAAATGAAGGCATGGCATTTTCGGCAATATTCGTCCTGTTACCTGTCAGTTCTACCGGCATACGAAGAGCCGGAATTCTGGTAGGCACAAAAAGAAAAGTCCGGACAGTTTGCAGCGGCCCGGACTTCTCCCTGCCCTTAATGAGGACAGAACAGACAAGGGAAGCGGGGAGCCTTGCCTGATATGAACGAGGCTCCTCACCCCTGATGGCAAAATTCATACGTGCAATATAATTTTCAATATACCTAAAACTACCATAGGTTGAATATATTTGGCAACCTGTAATTGCGAACCGGATATCACCCTGTCATTATTCGCTGCTTTCCAGGCTGCGTAAAAATGTCGGCCTTTGGTGCAAGAATAGTCTTGCGCCGTGACGGTAATTCGGATTCATTTCCAAAGATAAGAAAGCGATGATGCGAGACAGAGCTGCCATCACCAGGCAGCCATGTGAGGATGGGAGCCGCAGCATGAAAGACCTTGATGCAATGGACAAGAGCATTTTGCGAGCGCTTCAGGGAAACGGGCGCCTGTCAAACACCGAGCTTGCCGATCGCATCAACCTCTCCCAGACGGCCACAGCCGAACGCGTAAAACGCCTGACCAGGGAAGGCTATATTCTGGGTTATTCGGCACAGCTTTCACCAAGAATGCTCGACAGGGCGATGCTGGTTTTCATTGAGATCAAGCTCGACCGCACCACGCCGGAAGTGTTCGAGACTTTTTCCACCTTCACCCGTGGCAATCCTGACATTCTCGAATGCCATATGGTCGCCGGAGGCTTCGACTATCTTGTCAAAGCACGCGTTTCCGATATGGACCATTATCGCCGCTTTCTCTCCGAAGCGTTGCTGTCTTTGCCGGGCGTACGAGAATCCCACACCTATGCCGTGATGGAAGAAGTCAAGGAAACCGCGCATATCGCCGTTTGAGCGTTGCATTAGAGCGCATTCCGAAAAGTATGAAGCGGTTTTCGGATAAAATGCGCGTTAATTCAAACAATTAGAGCGCCGATCTGATTCAATCAGATCGGCGCTCTAAGCAGACTTCCCACAACCGTGCTCCATCTTATATGCGATTTTCTGCCCAGAACTTGCCAAAATCAATTTGCGCGTATATACCCGCATTATGGTTCACGCATGTTTCTGCACACTTCTAAGGCAAGCCACACGCAAAACCTCGGCGCTGTATGACGAGGCGCTGGCCCCTCTTGGTATCAATGTCGCCCAGTTCAGCCTGCTGCGCCGTCTGGAGCGCAAAGGTGCGCTGTCATTAACCGAACTGGCCCGCGAAGCCGAACTTGACCGCTCGACTATCGGGCGCAACGTAAAAGTGCTGCAACGCATGCAACTGATCGAACCCGCCCAAGCCACAGACCATCGCGTCAACAAAGTGCACCTGACCGCCACCGGACGTGATCTTCTCCTGCGCGGCGCGCCACTTTGGGACAAAGCGCAGGAAGGGATCGAGATGAAGCTTGGCGATGACGGTGTCCGCCAGTTACAAAACCTGCTGCACACGCTTGAAACCGCGAATTGACTACGAACAATGACTGAAAAATTCCGGTTCTTTAGGAACGCATAGAAATATTCACCAAGGCCATCGACAATGGTCGCAACCGAAAGCATCTTCGATGATTTCTGCCCGCCTTGCAGGTTTTCTCGCCCGCAGAAATATCCATTACGGATGGGTTGTTGCCGCGGTGACCTTCCTTACCATGCTGGCGACCGCTGCCGCCATGGGATCGGCTGGCATTTTGATCGATCCGTTGCAGCAGGAATTCGGCTGGACCAACGCAAATATCTCTTTCGCGATGGCGCTGCGCTTGGTCCTGTTCGGGCTGATGGGGCCGTTTGCAGCCGCTTTCATGAACCAGTTCGGTCTGCGGCGCGTTGTAGCCGCCGCACTCGTTCTGATTTCTTCCGGCTTGATCGGGTCCATCTTCATGACCGAGCAATGGCACATGGTGGCGCTCTGGGGCGTGATTATCGGCCTTGGTACCGGCATGACGGCGCTGGTGCTCGGTGCAACGGTTGCCGCACGCTGGTTCGAAAAGCGCCGCGGTCTTGTTGTCGGCCTGATGACGGCCAGCAACGCGACCGGGCAGCTTGTCTTCATGCCGATTCTTGCCAGCGTCAGCCAGTCAATCGGCTGGCGCGCCTCGCTTGTCGTCGTCATCTGCTTTCTGGTTGCGTCTCTTCTGCTTGTTCTGGTGCTGATGCGCGACAATCCATCGGATATCGGCCTCAAACCATTCGGACGTGTCGCGCCGCTTGCAGCACCCGAGCCGAAAAAGAGTTTTGGTGCCATGCTGGCTTCGCCGCTGACTGTGCTGCGCGAAGCATCCTCGACCGTAACCTTCTGGGTGTTGTTCCTGACATTTTTCGTCTGTGGCTTTTCCACCAACGGGTTGATTCAGACACACTGGATCGCACTTTGCGGCGATTTCGGCATCGCGCCGGTCGGTGCCGCCGGTATCCTCGCCGTCATCGGTGCGTTTGATCTGATTGGCACGATTGGCTCGGGCTGGCTGACAGACCGTTTTGACAATCGCTGGCTTCTGTTCTGGTTCTACGCGTTGCGCGGCCTGTCGCTCATTTATCTCACCTTCACAGACTTCACTGTCTATGAGCTCGCACTTTTTGCGGCTTTCTACGGGCTTGACTGGGTTGCAACCGTACCGCCGACCGTCAAACTCGCAGCCGAACGCTTCGGGCCTGAAAAAGCCGGTATCATTTTCGGCTGGGTTTTCACCGGCCACCAAGTTGGTGCTGCGGCGGCGGCCGGCTTTGCAGGACTGGTCCGAACCGACTACGACAGCTATACGCCGGCACTCATTCTGGCCGGTGCACTGTGCTTTGCTGCGGCGGCAATGGTGTTTCTCATCACCCGCTCAAACACACGAACTGTGCTGCAGCCTTCATAAGAGGTTATAGATAAGCATCTCCCCAATCGGCGCGACGTGCCCAGCGGAAAAAGTCACCGTCGCGTTTGGTCACCAGACGCTCATCTGCCGTGCCGTCATCATGGCAGAGTTTTATCGAGACCTTCCCACTGCCCGCCCGCACCGGCGCGATCACCCGTGCCTTGGCTCTGGCTACGGGTTGCCGCACAGCCGCCAGATAGATAAACTTTTCGTCTTCCCACGGCACGTCCGCATCCTTGGTCATGCGATGAATGCGTGAACGTGCAACACGGCGCGAAAAATGACACCAGTCGGGGGCTGCAAGCGGACAGGCGGATTGATGCATGCAAGGTGCTGCGATAAAGGCGCCCTCAGCAATCAGTCCGGCACGCGCATCGACAATACGCTGCCAGCCAGCCGGGGTCCCCGGCTCCACCACCACCAGCATCTGGCGCGCAGCACTCCAAAGGCGCTTCAAAAGATCAGCCCGCTCATCCGGCGCCAGTTCATCCAGCACATAAGCGATGGTGACGAGATCGGCTCCCGGAAAACCCGGTCTTTGCTTCACCACATCACCGGCGCGCCAGTCGAGCGATGCAAAGCCGCTGTTGCGGGCAAGCGCAGTTCCGACAGCGCGAATAGCCGGACTGGCCTCTATCATTGTTGCCTTTTGAAGCTGCGGCCAGCAATCACGAGCCGCCCACAAGGCTGTTCCCGGCCCAGCGCCCACATCCAGCATCGATTGTGGCGCAAAATCGGGACAGATTTCAGCAGCACTCTCAAGACTGGCGCGCACCGCCGCATAGGTCGCGGGCAAGCGCGCCGCAAGATAGGCCATTGCCGCCAATTCGTCGGAAATATGCAGCCGACCATCACGGGTTTCGGCCCGATAGCGGCGCGACAAAAGGCTGGAAGCGCGCTTCAGATCAGCCAAAGCCACGCCCTCAAGCGCTGTATCGACAGCCTGACGCAAAACGGGTGGCAATTCCATTGCCGCTCAGCGCTCCAGAACTTGTTTGACGTCAACCAGATTGGAGCGAACGCGGAGAATATAGAAGCCCATCGTGGTCAGATGCGATGGCGTGAACCATGCATCAGGGTCGCCATTGGAAATGATGAAGGGCTGCATATCCAAACCGCTGCGCATCTGTTTTTCCATCTCATCCCAGACGCCGTCGAGATGCTTTTCCGCAAGAACACCGCGAAAATCGGAATGTGCCGCTCTCAGGAGGCCGTAATAGGCATAAAGCTGGCCATAAGCGAACCAGAAGCGGTCATCGGCGCGGGTATCGAACCAACCCGCATGATAATTTTCCGCACGATCTTTCAGGATTGCCGAAGTCGATCCAAGATCGCTTGCAATCCGGTCGACGAATTGGATCAGATTGTCGGCGCGCGCATCAAAGGTTGCCTGACAGTTGCCAAGCCTTGTGTTGAAAGCACGCAGATCCTTGATAGCCGAACGATAATAGCTCGGCGTCGGTGTCTTGGGGCCAAACGGGCTTAAACCGAAATACCATGCATCCTCTGCAAATTGCAGATTGCCACGCGCCTTTTGCAGATCGGCATCAATTTGCGAAGTGCCGCGCAAACGCCCGATATTATCAACCAACTCAATTACCGTGCGCCGCACGGCTGCATTGACGCCGCGCTGGAACGAAGCCTTGTTGTCGAGAA
Source organism: Rhizobiaceae bacterium (assembly GCA_032057925.1). Lineage (GTDB taxonomy): Bacteria > Pseudomonadota > Alphaproteobacteria > Rhizobiales > Rhizobiaceae > Brucella. The sequence continues at coordinate 464,138 of DAMCEK010000003.1, read as the reverse complement.
ACGGCGTGCGATCCCAATCCAGACCGAAAAAGCCAGTTTTATAAAGCAGCATGGAAGATATCCATGCATTCTGATTAACGTTGAAATCAGTCAAATCGGCAGCGACTTCGGCAATGGCCGAAGGAGAACATTTCTGCCCCGAGGCAGGACGCTGCGCCGCCTCTAAGGGCTGCGCCGTTGATGGCGCTTCCGTCTGAGTGTTTTGCGCATTGCCCTCGACAGGCGCGCTTGCTGGCGATACCTCTTCACCGGGCGTGGTTGCGCTCTGGTAGCTATATTTGGCGGGATAATCGGGATCGAAATTGGTCCAGACCTGAGTCTGCCAGATAAAATAGATATAAAGCCCGCCAAGCGTGAGCACGGCCACGCCAATTACGGCTTTCCACAACAATCCGAACTTGAGATAGAGCCGCCATAAAGCGCCGAGTGGCACCGCGATCAACCGGCCCAATGCTGCAAAAACACGACCGAGGAAGGAAAAAATGGCTCGCACTGCATTCCACACTGTCGTTTATCCTTCCGTCTGCCCGTAATTAGTGGGCTTTGACCATCATTTCATGCGCGGCAGATCAGGTCTGAAACAGGCCGCAATCTTCTTATGCCAGCGCCAAAAAACTTCTCCCTCACACATAGAGTGCGCTTATCTTTTCGACAACCTCGAAGCGCCATGCAACTGATTTTATCTGATCTTTTTTGGCTTGAAGGGTTGAAACCCCGGGATCAATCCGTAACATGCGCCATCTCATTGGCCTGTCGAGTGTTTCACATGGCCCACTTCAATTAGCCCCGTCCCGGCACGAAAAACAACGAGAGCAGTTTCAGGAATAGTGCGAAACGATTTTCCTCCCGAAACTGCGGCAAATCCACTATACGTCGCAATCGAGAATATTTTTGCCGCTATGGTACTTGATCGGCGAAATCTTTGGTGTTTGCTAAAAGCCGGAACCGGTAAAATTATCAATCCGCCAAAGTGAACGAACAAATGGCGACCCGGTAAATGGAGAGAAGAATGAAATCCGTATCGACCTATATGCTGGCCCTGGCAGCATTCGCCACGGGGACGGCAATATTGGCAGCCGGGCCTGTGACCGGCGGCATCGCTTATGCGGCTGAGCCGCAAAGCTGCTCCACTGTCCGCTTCTCCGATGTCGGCTGGACGGACATCACCTCCACGACGGCCGTTGCAACGGAAGTGTTGAAGGGACTTGGCTACAAGACCGACATCAAGATGCTTTCCGTCCCGGTAACCTATGCATCGCTCAGCAAGAAGGACATCGATGTCTTTCTCGGCTACTGGAACCCGTCCATGAGTGCCGACCTCAAGCCCTATCTGGACGACAAGACGGTCGAGACGTTGCGCACCAATCTGACGGGCGCAAAATATACGCTCGGTGTGCCGAAATACGCCGCAGACGAAGGCCTAAAGGATTTCAAGGATATTACCACTTTCAAGGAAAAGCTCGACGGCAAGATTTACGGCATCGAACCAGGCAATGACGGTAATCGGCTTATTCTCGATATAATCGGGAAAGATGCCTTTGGGCTTAAATCTTTCGAACTGGCGGAATCCTCCGAACAAGGGATGCTGGCGCAGGTCGCTCGTGCCATCGAGCGCAAGGAGCCGATCGTGTTTCTGGCATGGGAGCCGCATCCCATGAACAAGCGCTTCGAGATCGCCTATCTGACCGGCGGCGATGACTACTTCGGTCCCAACCTTGGCGGTGCCAAGGTCGAAACCAATGTTCGCAGCGGCTATGCGCAGGAATGTCCAAATGTCGGAAAATTCCTCACCAATCTGGAGTTCACTCTCGATCTGGAGAATCAGATCATGGGCAAAATCCTCGATGATGGCGAAGAACCCGCAAAAGCTGCAACCGAATGGCTGAAAGCCAATCCAGGCGTTCTCGACACCTGGCTTGCAGGTGTGACTACGGTTGACGGTAAGGAAGGTCTGCCTGCCGTCAAAACGGCTCTGGGTCTTTAAAATATCGGTGCCGCACAACTTGCGGCCCTTCATGACCCGGATATTCGCACCTCATTCAATTAAAGCAGCAGGGGTCTTGATCGTTGAACTGGCTGACGGATTACAAGATACCGGTCGGCCCGACCGCCAAATCGGTCGTGGACTGGCTAAAGACGCATATGGCATTCTTTTTCGATATGCTGAAGGCGATCATGGAAAGCCTTATTGACGGCTTTCTCTATCTTTTGCAACTGCCCCACCCCATACTGCTGATTGCAATTTTTGCCCTTATTGCCTGGCTCATTCAACGTCGCATCTCGGTCGTTATCCTGACGATCGTCGGTTTTCTGCTAATCATCAACCAGGGTTATTGGGACGCTACTCTCAAAACATTGACGCTCGTCCTGTCGGCCTGCTTCGTCTGCATGGCTGCGGGCGTTCCAATTGGAATTGCCGCCGCCCATCGCCCAACGCTTTACGCGGTCATGCGCCCGATCCTCGACCTGATGCAGACGATGCCAACCTTCGTCTATTTGATACCAACAATCGTTTTTTTTGGTATCGGCATGGTGCCGGGGCTGCTTGCCACCATCATATTCGTTATTCCTGCCCCCATCCGCATGACCCAGCTGGGCATTTCTTCCACTCCTGCTGCCCTCATTGAAGCAGGCGAAGCCTTCGGTGCCTCGCGTTCACAACTTCTGTGGAAGATCGAACTGCCCTACGCCATGCCACAAATTCTGGCCGGCTTGACGCAAACGATCATGCTGTCGCTTTCAATGGTGGTGATAGCAGCCCTTGTCGGTGCAGATGGCCTTGGCGTACCTGTCCTTCGCGGACTGAACTCCGTCAACACCGCTCTGGGTTTCGAATCCGGCTTCATTATCGTTGTGATTGCTATCGTGCTCGATCGCATCTTCCGCGCCAGCCGCGAGAAATAGGAGAGGCGAATGACCGTTATCGCACTTGAAGACGTCTGTATTATTTTTGGCAAAAATGCCGATGACGCCCTGACTATGGCTGATCGCGGCGCAACGCGCTCTGAAATTCAGGCACAAACCGATCTCGTGCTTGGCGTGCATAATTGCACGCTCAATATCGAAGAAGGCGAAATCCTGGTTCTCATGGGGCTTTCCGGCTCCGGCAAGTCGACATTGTTGCGCGCCATCAACCGGCTCAATCCGATCTCGCGCGGCCGCGTCACGGTCCACGATGGGGATCGGGCAATCGATGTTGGCACCGCAGACCGCAATACGTTGCGACATTTGCGCACCGAACTTGTCTCGATGGTTTTTCAGCAATTCGGGCTTCTGCCATGGCGCAGCGTTGAGGAGAATGTGGCTTTCGGGCTTGAAATTTCCGGGATGTCCCGAGAGAAACGCCTCGCCAAAGCCCGCGAGCAGCTTGCACTGGTCGGATTGCAAGACTGGGCAACACACAAGGTCAGCGAACTTTCCGGCGGTATGCAGCAGCGCGTCGGCTTGGCACGCGCCTTTGCGACCGGCGCACCCATGCTTCTGATGGATGAACCCTTTTCCGCGCTCGATCCGTTGATCCGTACCAGATTGCAAGACGAATTGCTGGCCTTCCAGTCACGGCTGAAAAAGACCATCGTCTTTGTCAGCCATGATCTTGATGAAGCCATGAAGATCGGCAATCGCATCGCGATCATGGAGGGTGGGCGCATTGTGCAATGCGGCACACCGCAGGAAATCCTGCTGCAACCCGCCGATCAGTATGTCGCGGATTTTGTGGCACACATGAACCCGCTTGGCGTGTTGCGCGCCGGCGACATCATGACGGCACTGGACCGGACGGCGCCACCCCGCCCCTTTGCGGCCACCGCGCATCCATTAACGCCGGTTCGTGATCTGATGGCATCAATCGCCGATACAAATGGCGATGTCGGCATTGTCGAGAAAGGCAAGATTGTCGGCAAGATCGCCTCGGACGATATTGTCCGCGCTCTTGCCTGGCATCAGCAGCGCGCACAATAATATCCAAAAATGAAAAAGCCGCGTGTTGCTACGCGGCTTTTTCTGAGCATTTTCTGTGATCAGGCGTGAGACGCCTGTCGGGCTACAGCACGCGCTTCCACACGGGCGCGAATGGCATCGACATCAGCGCGCGGCGTCGCTGCAAACAGCTTTTTGGTATAGTCGTGCTGGGGATCGCTGAACACATCCTCACGGGCACCGTATTCAACCACTTCACCGAAATACATCACCATCACTTCGTCGGCGATATAACGGACCACCGAAAGATCGTGGCTGATGAAGACATAGGTGAGACCGAATTCTTCCTGCAAATCAGCCAGAAGGTTAAGCACCTGTGCCTGCACCGAAAGATCAAGCGCCGACACCGGCTCATCAAGGATGAGAAGTTTTGGATTGAGCATCAGCGCGCGCGCAATGGCGATACGCTGGCGCTGACCGCCCGAGAACATATGCGGATAGCGGTTGAAATGTTCGCGACCAAGGCCGACCTTCAAGAGCATCTGCATCGCCTTGTCGCGGCGATCCTTGGCCGACATATTGGTGTTGAGCAGCAGCGGCTCCGCCAGAACATCGCCAATCTTCTGGCGCGGATTGAGCGAACCGTAGGGGTTCTGGAACACGATCTGCACCATCTGGCGCATTTCAGCCGTCAGACCGTCGCGCTCGATATTCACATCCTTGCCGCCGATCAGCAATTCACCCGATGTCTGTGGGTCGATCATGGTCAGAATACGGGCAAGGGTCGACTTGCCGCAACCCGATTCACCCACGATCGCCAGCGTCTTGCCCTTTTCGACCTTGAAGCTGACGCCCTTGACGGCATGAACCACCTTGTTCTTGCCGAACAGGCCGCCACCAACGTGATAATCGCGCTTGATATCGCGCGCTTCGAGAACGATCTCGCTCATCGCGCTTCTCCCGCAGCATTTTCTTCAAGGACAAAATCGGAAACCGTCGGCAGACGGTCGCCGGTCGCATTTTCCGGCAGGGCCGAGAGCAATGCACGCGTATAGGGATGTTTTGGCGAAGAGAACAACGACAGCACGTCGGCATCCTCCATCTTGTGGCCCTTATACTGCACGATGACGCGATCCGCCGTTTCCGCAACCACGCCCATATCATGGGTGATCATGATCAGGCCCATACCATGCTCAACCTGAAGCCGCATGAGGAGATCGAGAATCTGCTTCTGGATCGTCACGTCAAGCGCGGTCGTCGGCTCATCGGCAATCAGCAGTTTCGGGTTACACGCAATAGCGATGGCGATCATCACGCGCTGGCACTGACCACCCGACATCTGGTGCGAAAAGCTTTTGAGACGCTCGGACGCATCGCGGATGCCCACCAGTTCCAGCAACTCGATAGCGCGTGCGCGGCTTCTCGATCCCTTCAGCCCCATATGCCTGTTGAGCACTTCCTCAAGCTGATAGCCAACCGTGAAACATGGGTTGAGACTTGCAACCGGCTCCTGAAAGATCATTGAAATATCGCGACCGATGATCTGGCGGCGTTCCTTGTCGGACATGGTCCGCAAGTCTTTGCCGTTGAACTCCATCTTGTCGGCAGTCACGGTTGCGCTCTTCGGCAGAAGTCCCATGACGGCAAGCATACCCACGGATTTGCCGGAGCCGGATTCACCCACAATGGCAAGCACTTCACCCTTATCGACCGCTATATCGATGCCATCGACGGCCTTGAAGGGGCCCGTCGATGTATCAAAGGAAACCGTCAGGTTTTTGATTTCAAGCAGAGCCATCGGTCAGCTCCTCTTCAATTTCGGGTCGAGCGCATCGCGCAGACCATCGCCGATCAGATTGATCGCAAGAACGGTAATCAGGATGGCTAGACCGGGGAAGGTCACGATCCACCAGGCACTGGTGATGAACTCACGCGCCGATGCCAGCATCGTTCCCCATTCAGGAGTCGGCGGCTGTGCACCCATGCCCAGAAAGCCAAGGGCTGCAACGTCGAGAATGGCATTAGAAAACGACATGGTGGCCTGCACTACCAGAGGCGCCAGACAGTTGGGCAAAATCGTCTTGAACATAAGCCGCAGACGACTGGCACCGGCAAGTTTTGCCGCCGTCACATATTCGCGCTCCTTTTCTGCCATCACGGCAGCACGCGTCAGACGCGAGAAATGCGGCAGCAGAACCAGCGTGATCGCCAGCACCGCATTGATGAGACCGGGGCCGAGAATGGCCACCAGAACCAGCGCCAGCAACAGTGACGGGAACGCCAGAATGACGTCCATGATACGCATGAAAACCGTATCGATACCGCCACCGAAATAACCGCAGATCAGACCAATGGTGATGCCAAGGCACATCGAGATGATGACGATAACGAAGCCCACCAGCAGCGAATATTGTGCGCCATAGAGCAAGCGGGACAGGATATCGCGCCCCACTTCATCGGTGCCGAGCAGAAACTGCGTCGTCCCGTTTTCCTGCCAGAACGGCGGATTACGGAGAAACTCCGGAAACTGTTGGCTTGGCCCATAGGGAGCAAGGACTGGTGCCAGAATGGCAACCAGAACAATGGTCAGGAAAACCACCAGTCCGATCACGGCACCACGATTGACGCTGAAATAGAACCAGAAATCCTTCAAAGCCCGAATCCGTCCGATATCGTTTACGGTTTCCGGCTCAATAGCTGAGTGTGTCATGATACCCTCACTTGTGCCGGATGCGGGGATTGATGAGGCCATAGAGCAGATCGACCACCAGGTTGACCATCATGATGATGAAGGCAATCAGCAGCAACCCGCTCTGGACGACCGGATAATCGCGACGGAAAATGGAATCGAGCATCCACTTGCCGATACCCGGCCATGAGAAAATGGTTTCGGTCAAAATCGCCCCTGCCATCATTACACCGACCTGCAAGCCGATAGTGGTAATGACCGGGATCATCGCATTGCGCAGCGCATGGATGCCGATAATGCGCCGGATCGGCAGACCTTTTGCGCGCGCCGTGCGTACATAATCCTCGCCCAGAACTTCAAGCATCGCCGAGCGCGTCTGGCGTGCAATCACCGCAAGCGGGATCGTCGCAAGCACGATGGTGGGCAGGATGAGATGCGATACCGCCGACACAAAAGCGCCTTTCTGATCCGACATGAGACTGTCGATCAGCATGAAGCCGGTGACTGACGGGAAATAGTAAAGCAGTGAAATGCGGCCTGAAACCGGGGTCCATTGCAGGATGCCGGAAAACAGAATGATCAGCAGCAATGCCCACCAGAAGATCGGCATCGAATAGCCAACCAGCGAAATGCCCATCAGGCCCTGATCAAACCATGACCCGCGCTTGACCGCTGCAATGACGCCCGCCGGAATGCCAAGCATCACAGCCACGATGATGGCGCAGACGGAAAGCTCGACGGTTGCCGGGAACAGCGTGAAAAACTCCGTCAGAACGGATTTCTTCGTCACCAGCGATTGTCCGAAATCGCCATGCAGCAAGTTCCAGACATAATCGAGATATTGCTGCCAGATGGGGCGGTCAAAACCGAGCTGCGCCATCAGTTGCGCATGCCGTTCGGGGCTGACGCCACGCTCGCCCGCCATCAACAGAACCGGATCTCCCGGTAGCACGCGGACGAAAGAGAACGCCACAATCGTGATGCCGATGAAGGTCGGAACCAGATAGAGAATTTTGTTCAATATGAAACGAAACATACAAAAACTCCGACCGGGTGCGGAGAAACTCCCCGCACCCGGCCGCTTGTGTTGTCAGGATTTTATTCAGCGATATCGACGTCTTCGAAGCGATAATCACCAAGCGGGCTCTGCTTGAAACCGGTCACCTTGGCAGACATCGGCACAAAAACCGTCGAGTGAGCAATGGTGTTCCACGGAGCCTGTTCCTTGAAGATGACCTGTGCTTCTTCATAAAGCTTGGTACGCTCTTCCTGGCTGGTCGAAACCTTGGCCTTCTGGATCAGGTCTTCGAATGGCTTGTAGCACCATTGCGCGCGGTTGTTATTGCCCACGCCTGCACAACCAAGCAATGTTCCAAGGAAGTTGTCCGGGTCACCATTGTCGCCGGTCCATCCAAGGATAACCGCACCATCGCGATCCTTGTCGGACGACTTCTTGAGGTATTCACCCCATTCCATCGACACGATCTCGGCTTTGACGCCAACCTTGGCAAGATCCGACTGCATGAGTTCAGCCGTACGACGCGCATTGGGCATATAAGGACGGCTTACAGGCATCGCCCAGAGATTCATCTTGAGATCTTTCACGCCAGCCGCTTCCAAAGCCTTCTTGGCTGCTTCCGGATCGTACTTGTCGTCCTCGACCTTGTCGTTATAGCCCCACATTGTGGGCGGGATCGGGTTCTTTGCAACCTGACCCTGACCCTGGAACACGGCATCAATGATGGCCTGCTTGTTGACAGCCTGATTGAGTGCCTTGCGCACTTCCGGCTTATCGAAAGGTGCCTTCAACGTGTTGTAAGCGAAGTAAGCGACATTCAAGCCAGCCTGCTCGTCAACCTTGAGGTTGGAATTGGCCTGAAGATCCTTGATGTCAGCCGGAGCCGGATAGGACATCAGATGGCATTCGCCAGCCTTGACCTTTTCGGCACGCACGGCAGCGTCAGTCGTGATGGCAAAAACCAGATCATCGATTTTCGGACGCGTACCCCAGTAAGTGTCATTGGCCTTGAAGCGAACGACAGCGTCTTTCTGATAAGCCACGAACTGGAACGGACCTGTGCCAACCGGGAACTGGTTGAGATCGTCTTTCTTGCCGTCAGCAGCAAGCTTGTCGGTATATTCCTTGGAGATGATTGATGCGAAGGGCATCGAAACATTGGCGAGGAACGGCGCTTCAGGACGGTTGAGCACAAACTTGACCGTATAGTCGTCAACCTTCTGGATTTCCTTGATCAGGACGCCCATTTCCATGCTGTCGAAATATTCGTAGGTGATACCGGCGGTATATTGATGCCAGGGATTTTCCTTGTTGCTCATACGGTCGAAGGAAAAGATCACGTCATCGGCGTTGAAGTCGCGGGTCGGTGTAAACTGATCGCTCGAATGGAATTTGACGCCCTTACGAAGATGGAAGGTATATTCCTTGCCATCTTCCGAAACATCCCAGCTTTCTGCCAGTCCCGGCACGACCTTGGTCGTTCCATTTTCAAACTCTGCAAGACGGTTATAAACCGGATGCGCCGAAGCATCGAACGTGTCACCGCCGGTATAGGCAGCAGGATCGAAGCCTTCCGGTGATGCTGGCGAACAATAGACAAATGTCTTTGCCGAAGCAGCGCCGCCCATCAGAACCACCAGCGCCGTCGCAGCCAGAAGTGTCTTATACATTTTCATTATTTTCCGCCTCCAGAAAAAAGCATGCCGCGCGCACCCCATTGCCCGCAGCCTGACCTATCGAAACGCTTGCGTCGTCACATTGCAAGCGTAATTGTTAGAATTACGTCATATTCTCAACCGATTTTACCGCAAAAAAATAGATTCAAATTCCAATATTTGTGGATATTTTGGAATATTGCGCTAAACGGCATGAAATCATAATATTATTCACCCGACTTATATGTTCGGCATCCTTGCGATATGCGCCTTTCATCATGAGGGCAATTTCAATGAATGAGGCAAAAGCCGGACTGCCTTGACGATGAAGAACGGTCGCATCCAGGCGATTTCAAATTCACACCGCTTGCAAAGGCAGACGTCTATTCGCGATGGGACAGCGACTGGAAAAATGTCGGTCGCGCGTAAACGCCATCCTCTTATCGACATCTCCCCATCGGCTGACGACTCAATACTCCAAGCAAGAAATTGGTAGCAAATCACACTTCTCAGCCATCATTTTGCCACCAGAAAAACCCGCACTACAGCAGCTCAAACCAGCGGCATAAAGACGATGGAACAAATGGGTCATTCTTTTGGGACGAATTGGGCTAATTTACCCCTTCTTCATTTAAGAAGGCCCTTTTCAAAAGAATTGCTAAGATTTACGTTTATATTGCCTCATCTGGGAGGCATACAAGTGATATTCACTAAAGAATCTGCTTTTATGGGGTATATTAGCAATGAGCAAAGAACATAATTTTTATGCACTAATAGAAAACGCTGATCAGGCAGCTGATTTTCTTTCAGCACTTGCTAATAATAAGAGAATTTTGATCTTGTGTAAACTTCTTCATAATGAAATGTCGGTTGGAGCGCTTGCAAAAGCTATTGACCTCAGCCAATCGGCCCTCTCCCAACATCTTGCAAAACTGAGGGCACTTAATCTGGTTTCGACGCGCCGTGATGCACAGACCATTTACTATATGGTTGCCTCACCTCATGTTGAATTGATGCTGTCCACGCTTTCCAATTTCTATATGCATTCCGCAGCGCCGCGACATGGAACGGCAGCTGCTCACCCTTCCTGATTTTCCCGGCAGCCCTTCATAATCTTGACGCGATGTTTTAAATCATTTCCAGCGAAAGCTTATCCGTGCTTCTTCTATTATGAATTGCGGACGCAACTGGAAACGGTTTTGGTGCTGCTATTTGCACTCGAAACGCATTGAATAAGCGCAAGGTTTATTGGCCCATCATGCCGCAATCCCATCACGGACATGCCCGCGTCGAAAGGATCACTGATCCGCAGGACATCCGGCTTCTTCCCTATCGCGATATTCGTGAAAAGGATCTGGTCGGGCGTCAGCAGCGCTTCATCGCCGAGGGCAAGGTCGTCATCAATGTCTTGCTATCTTCTTCGGCACGTTTCGAAGCGGAATCGCTGCTGGTTCTGGAAAATCGTCTTGAAGGGCTATCGCAACAAATAGACAAAATTCCCGCAGATGTACCGGTCTATTGTGTGCCGCAGGTCGTCATGGACACGGTCGCCGGCTTTCATGTTCATCGCGGCGTTCTGGCGGTTGCGCGCCGAAAGCCGCAGCCATCAATAGATGAACTGTTTGCCGGATTGCCGGAAAAGTCGCTCATCGTCGTGCTGTGCGGCATATCCAATCACGACAATATCGGCTCCATTTTCCGTAATGCTGCGGCTTTCGAAGCCGATTGCGTGGTGATGGACGCAACTTGCTGCGACCCGCTTTACCGAAAAGCCATTCGCGTTTCGGTCGGCGCTACACTGAAAGTGCCTTATTTTCACGGAAACTCGGTCGACGACATCCTGACGTCCGTCAGTAATGTGGGCTTCAATATTCTGGCGCTGACCCCATCATCGCCAATAAATATCTATCAGGCTCGGGAACATAACCGGCAAGCCATTTTGCTGGGGACCGAAGGCGAAGGCTTACCGCAACGCCTTCTCGACCAGCTCGAAACCGCGCGCATTCCGATGTCACGCGACTTTGACAGCCTCAATGTTGCGACCGCATCCGGTATCGCACTGTCGCGCTTCAGCCGGTTTTACGAAAGCCTGCCTCCCAAAAGCGGGAACCGCCTAAGCAGGGAAATCACTCCACTGGACTGATTTCTGCCTCTGCTTTGATGGAATAAAATCCGACACGCTTTATAAGTTCTGTTCATTATCCGACACAAAAAGCTCACGCCGTTTTGCTGGAAATGCTTCAGATGAAATAACCTTACGCCGCCGAGGCGTTGGCAGCACTCTCGACAAGGCGACGCAGCATTTCTTCCGCCTGCGGCTCACGCTCCGAGCGGGCAATGAACCCGCCGCCGAAGACCCGCGCCGTATTGCTCTCATCGGAGTAAAGCACACACGCCTGTCCGGGCGCGATGCCGCTTTCGCCATCGACCAGTTCTACCCATGTCTGTCCATCAGCGTGATGCAGAACCGCAGGCCGCGGTGGCCGCGTGGAGCGAACCTTGGCAAACACTTCCATGCCACCCGTCGGCAGATCGCTGACCAGGCCATCGCCAAGCCAGTTCATATCGCGCAGGAACACCTTATGCGTTTCCAATGCCTCGCGCGGACCGACGATGACGCGGCCATGCGCTGCATCGAGATGCACGACATAAAGCGCTTCACCAGTGGCGACACCGATACCACGGCGCTGGCCGACCGTATAATGAACGATGCCTTCGTGACGACCAAGCTTGCGCCCGTCAATATGTACGATATCGCCCGGATTGGTCGCCTCGGGCTTCAACCGCGAGATAATGTCTGAATATTTGCCTTGTGGCACGAAGCAGATATCCTGGCTGTCCTGCTTTTTGGCGACCGTCAGTCCCATTTCCTCGGCAATCTCACGCACCTGAGGCTTGGGCAGATGACCCAGTGGGAAACGCAGATAGTCGATCTGTTCCTGTGTGGTCGCAAACAGGAAATAGCTCTGATCGCGATCGGCATCGACGGGACGATAAAGTGCGCGATGTGCACCATTGGCGCGGCTACGGATATAATGCCCGGTCGCCAGCGCATCCGCTCCCAGATCACGCGCGGTCTGCAAGAGATCGGCGAACTTGACCGTCTGGTTGCAGGAAACACACGGGATTGGTGTTTCACCGCTGACATAGGAATTTGCAAAAGGATCAATCACCGCTTCACGGAAACGCGCTTCATAATCAAGGACATAATGCGGAATGCCGAGACTTTCTGAAACGCGGCGGGCATCTTCAATGTCCTGCCCCGCACAGCACGAACCGGCACGGTGAACCGCAGCGCCATGATCATACAGCTGTAGCGTCACGCCGACGACGTCGTAGCCTTCCCGTTTGAGAATTGCCGCCACGACCGAAGAATCGACGCCACCCGACATGGCGACGACAACACGCGTTTCTTCCGGCTTTCCCGGCAGATCGAGGCTGTTCAGGCTCATGATTGTTTCCAGCTTCCGGGCTATACCCTGCTTTTTCAAATTCCGATTTCTACGGCTTATATATGCCAAACTGCGGCAATTTGCCAAGGTGTTGCGAAATAAACATTGTGACGATCACGTCAACCTGCACACACTTCGCCGTGATTTAGTGACGCCGCAATAAAAAAACACCCGTTTTAGCGCCAAAACCCAATATTTTTTCAAGTGTTACCAGAGTGTTACCGGAGGCTTAGCTATTTTTTAAAGCTGTGCGGTTAATGTCGGATTCGATTAGGTCCTTGAGTGTTGTGTAGAGAGTACAATGACCGATCTGGTAAGACCGCGTATAAAATATGTAATTGGTCCTGATGGCAGTCCGCTGACCATCGCAGACCTCCCGCCTGCCACCACAAGGCGTTGGGTTATCCGCCGCAAGGCTGAAGTTGTTGCTGCCGTTCGCGGCGGACTTCTTAGTCTTGAGGAGGCTTGCCAGCGTTACACGTTGACGGTGGAAGAATTTCTTGGCTGGCAATCTTCGATCGATGAGCATGGTCTCGCCGGTCTCAGGACCACCAGAATTCAGCAATACCGGCATTGATGTGCCATATTTCACACGCCTCATTGAGGACGTGTGTTTCAAACATGACAACCGGCCCTGTGGGGCCGGTTTTCTTTTGCAGCATGGTTTTGTTTACACCCGTTTTTGTTTGCACAATCACTGCCTATGTTCAAAGATAGAACTGTAAGCAAACGGGAGATCGGCATGAGCGGAAATATCGACATTCGCAAGGAAGACAGCTCCGATGGTGGCCGCTATGTGGCTGTGCTTGAGGGAACCGAAGCCGAAATGACCTATACAAGGCTTGGGCCTTCCCTCATTTCCATCGATCACACACTGGTGCCCGAAGTCATGCGCGGCAAAGGTGCTGCACAAGCTCTTGCCAAGAGTGCCGTTTTGGATGCACGCAGAAACGACTGGAAAATCATTCCGCGCTGCAGCTTTTTGCAAGCCCAGCTTACACGGCATCCCGACTGGTCGGATGTGATCAGCAATGCGTGACGTTCGGTAAAATTTTGCAGCCTTGGAGCGCGTTTCGATCTGACGGAATCAGACCCGCGCTCTAAAGCGCTTAATCCTTGCGCAGATCCTCGATACGCTCTGCCAGACTTTTGGAAGCTCCCTCAGCTGTTGCGCTTTGATCAGCTGCTTGCAAAAGAGCGGGGATCGGAGAGCCTTCGCCTTCCTTTTCGATGGTAGCGACCACCATATGCGCAGCAAGAGCAGCCATTTTTTCGCGCAACACAGTATTATGTCTGGCCACTGCCCGGTCGGACTGCGCTCCGCTGCCAAGTCTCTCTTGCGCCTGTACCAGTTCGCCCATGAGTTGCTCGAGCATCCTGTGCATATCGCTCGGCCCGGTTTGTTTCATCGTGTCTGAACGATCATTTTGCGCCTCGCTACGGCTGATCTCGCTGCGCAATATATCCGCCAGCCCCTCTACCGCACTATAGGAAGTGAGTGAGGTTTCCGGTTCACGCTGAATTATTTCGCTCACGCCTTCTTCAGCCTCACTTGCCGACAGCGACACCTGCTCAATTTGCGAAGATTGCAACTGTTTTCCAAGCGATGACAGGCGCCTTAACGCCTCGTTCTGATGGGCAATCTCAACTGCCTGCTCGGCCCGCTTGCGGCGTTCGAGCTTCAGCAATTGTTCGAGCCTGCTGATGGTTACGGCATATTCCGCTCTCAAGCCATCCCTGTCGGCCCTGATTTCGGCCAGCGTGATCGGGAGTTCCGCCTGAACCTGCCGTCGCGCCAGAAAAGAGGCGCGTCGCCAAACCGAAGGCCCAAGCAGCACAGCCACGAAAACCGTGATGAGAACCCCGAGAATGAAAAAAAGAGCAGACTGGATCACGGTTCCACACGCATCAGGCAATGCCTTTGGGCATAGTACAATTCCCTAGAAAGGATTCCATGTTGGCGCCTCGGAAAGCTTCAGATAACCGATATTGACACCAAGCCGGGCGCCGACGCCAGTGCGGATGGGGACAAGCACGATATTCTCTCGCTTCAGCACGTTGAAGCCAACGCCTGCAATCACATAGGCCGAGCCGGCAACGCCCGCATAGCGTCCATAGAGATGCTGGATATCATCGAGATTATAGACGAGCATCATGACACGCGAACCTTGACCGCCGAAATCCCAGCCAAGCGATGGCCCCTGCCAGAACGTCTTATGATCGCCGGCGTTCTTGGTATAGAGCGTTCCTTCGCCATAAGTCAGACCGCCGAAAAACGCGCCGGAGCCTTCTTCGCCAAGAATATAGCCGTTCGGCAGACCAAAGCTCTGAAAAGCCTTTTCAACTGCACTGGCGAGCCCGCCGGATGCCGAGCCAAAGAAACTATGTCCCGACTGAACAATTTCTTCCGCACTATAGGTGTTCTGCGCCCTTGCCACCGATGGCATAGCCATGAGGGACACGATCAACGCGGAAAAAAACGCAACAAGGAATGCTGCATTGCGGAAACTGGTTTGCGACAGGGATGGTATGGCCATTTTATTTCCTTCCGGCTACCCGTTTCTCTGCCCGACGGCTCTGTTGAAAAGCCCGGCGTCACCTCTTTCGGGCGCTTGCGACGAATCGTATTTCATTAAACGCGAATTTATTGTCCAAATCCTTAAGATCGGAAATTGACCGCATAAAGATGCGTCGTTCATGCGGCTGCACCATCGAGAAACCACGGCTTTGTTGCGGCTCCCGATTACCGCGTGTATCCAGTGAAATCAATATTCAGGGCGATTCGCCCGCCTTCACACAGTTCCTGAAACCATTCGGTTGCCGGAGCCGTTCATTAACCGATCAGGACACGCATGTCGGGCCAAAGCTTGGGACATGCGGTTCGACCCGCGTTCTGGAGAAAGCGCCATGTCTTTGCCCGTTACCCTTTCTGCCCTCGACCTTGGTGCACTTTTATGCAGCAGGATTTGCCATGACATTATTTCGCCGGTTGGCGCGATCAATAATGGTCTGGAACTGCTGGAAGAAGGTGGGGCGGACGAGGATGCGATGGATCTCATCAAATCAAGCGCCCGCAATGCCTCGGCCCGCCTGCAATTTGCCCGCATCGCTTTTGGTGCCGCGGGTTCCGCAGGCGTTCAGATTGACACCGGCGACGCCCAGCACGTCGCTACCGAATATTTCAAGAATGAAAAGCCGGAGTTTTCCTGGGAAGGTACGCGTGTGTTCCTACCCAAGAACAAGGTCAAACTGCTCTTGAACATGCTGTTGATCGGTAATGGCGCCATTCCGCGTGGTGGCTCTCTGGCTGTGCGCCTTGAAGGCGGCGATACGCAACCGCGCTTCGTCATCACGGTGAAAGGCCGCATGCTGCGCGTGCCGCCAAAATTTCTGGAACTGCATTCCGGTGCAACGCCTGAAGAGCCGATCGATGCCCACGCCGTGCAACCTTATTATACGCTGCTTCTTGCCGAACAGGCCGGCATGACCATATCCATCCACGCCACGGCCGAAGACATCACATTCAGCGCCGAATAAAGCGAACATGGCAAGGCGCGGGCTTTTTCGTCCACGCTTTGCCACCCATCATAAAGCAAAAGCTCCGCCAAGGCGGAGCTTTTTAAATTAGCATATAGCCGATTTATCAGGCGCTTTCGCGCAGCTCTGCGCCATCGGGCTCGCGCAGCACATAGCCACGACCCCAGACGGTTTCAATAAAGCTCTGGTTGCCCGAATGGGCATCAAGCTTCTTGCGCAGCTTGCAGATGAAGACGTCGATGATTTTCAGTTCCGGCTCATCCATCCCGCCATAGAGATGATTGAGGAACATTTCCTTGGTCAGCGTCGTGCCCTTGCGCAACGACAGCAGCTCAAGCATCTGATATTCCTTGCCGGTCAAATGAACGCGCTGGCCTGCAACTTCCACGGTCTTGGCATCCAGATTGACCACCAGATCGCCAGTGGTGATGACCGACTGGGCATGGCCCTTGGAACGGCGCACGATCGCGTGAATACGGGCAACCAGTTCATCCTTGTGGAAAGGCTTGGTCATGTAATCGTCGGCGCCAAAACCAAGGCCACGGACCTTATCCTCGATACCGGCCATGCCCGACAGGATGAGAATCGGCGTTTTTACCTTGGAAAGACGCAATGTGCGCAAAACCTCGTAACCGGACATATCCGGCAGGTTCAGATCCAGCAAAATAATATCGTAATCATAAAGCTTGCCGAGGTCGATGCCTTCTTCGCCCAGATCGGTCGTGTAGACATTAAAACTCTCGGACTTCAGCATTAATTCAATGCTCTGTGCGATAGCACTGTCATCTTCAATCAACAGGACGCGCATCTTTATCCCCTTTCCGCTGCTGACAAATAATCCCTCACGGCAGCACACGGAACAATCGTTGCCTTGGTATGAAGGTGCCAGAAAATGGTTAACAAAATATGATTCGCCTTGGCAAGCATATTTATGACCTGTTTAGAAAATTCTTATAGCAATATGAATCATATGAGGATTTGGGCCTGCAATGAACTCATATCCTACTTTAAGAATCTCTCCTAAGTGATTCAACCGACTCTAGCTTTTGACTGTTGCCCAAAAACCACAACAGATTTACCGAGCCTTAAGTCCTAACGCGTATGATTAACCTCGTCGGTAAAGGAATGGTTACCAAGCCAGCGAATCCTTAACTTTTTGTTTCGCTCGAAAGGTCCATTTTTGACGACAAATACGAAAGCAGACCCGTTAAAAGTCTGATTTCATTCAAGTTTCGCGGTGTCACAGTGAAGTTTTCTTCCTGTTTACACCTGTTAATAAAAGTCGGGGGGAACGCCCCAACACGGAAGCTGGCTGGTGTTCAAGGAGTATTGCGTATGAAACCACGTGAAAGCCTCGTCAGGCTAAAACTGTTCCAGGTGAAGGAAAAACGCCGCCAATTGGGCCAGCTTGACCTGATGATCGGCGAATTCGAGCGGATGGCCGGGGACCTCGACGCTCAAATCCTGTCGGAAGAAAAGAAAGCGGGCATCACCGATATCGATCATTTCGCTTATCCGACCTTTGCCAAGGCCGCACGCCAGCGACGCGACAATCTGATGGTATCGATTCGCGATCTGATGTCCCAGAAGGAAGCCGCCGAAGCGCAGCTCGTGCTTGCTGAAACCGATCTTGCCAAGGCCGAAGCTCTCGAAGAGCGCGATAATGGCAAAGCGCCACGTGAAATCATCGAACGTCCTTCCAGCCAGCGCCGCGCGATGATTGGATAAGCAGTCGTTATAATTACAAAGTGATCAAGTGCCGCTCATTCGTAAGCGGCACTTTTTATTTATAAGGTCGCGTGAAGCATAGCCCAAATGCCGCGATGGCAGTCCTACAGATGGCTCCTGCCACACAAACTTGGCCGTGAACCCTCTGCCTTAAAAACTTGGTTTGCATCCTGTTTGTTGTAGGGCTAGGGAAGAAGGGCGATGCAATCACCTCCCCCGCCTATGCACAACTCATTTCTGAACAGACTGAATTTCGGAAAAGCGCCCAAACCAATCCAGTGGATTCTGCTGGTTCTGTTTTCGGCTATGCTGATTTTTGCGGGTGAAAAGCTGCACCTTCCTGGAGCGCTTCTGGTCGGCGCCATGATCGGCGGCATTCTTCTGGCCAGTGGCGAGGCGACTGTGCGTGTCCACAGTTGGCTCTCACTGGGCGCGCAGGCGGTGATCGGCTGCCTCATTGCACGCGCAATAACCGTCGAATTCTTCACCAATATGGGGCAGCACCTGCCAATCATCCTGATATCGGTCATCTATGTGCTTTCGGTCAGCACGCTGTTCGGCTTTCTGCTGGCCTATTATCGTATTCTGCCGGGAACTACCGCCGTCTGGGGAACCTCTGCCGGTGCTGCTGCGGCCATGACGCTAATGGCAGAATCATTTGGCGCAGATGCGCGTCTGGTTGCCTTTATGCAATATCTGCGCGTGGTGATGGTGGTCACCGTCGCCTCGCTGGTTGTGCGTTTCAACATGGATACGGATGCGATTGCGACTGCGAGCGTCAACTGGTTTCCGCCCATCAATCCTTTCAGCCTTGGCACCACCCTGCTTCTGATCGTTGGCGGCGCTTTTGTGGGCCAAATATCGCGTATTCCAACCGGCGCCATGCTTGTGCCACTGGCACTTGGCGTCCTGCTTCAGGATACGGGAATGATGGTGATCGACCTGCCGCCATGGCTGCTTGCTGCAAGCTACGCCCTTATCGGCTGGCGCATAGGGCTTGGTTTTTCACGTGCTATCCTCGCTTATGCAGCCAAGGCATTTCCGGCTGTGCTGCTTTCTATTCTGCTGATGATCGGCGCATGTGGCCTGTTCGGCATGGTGCTGAGTTTTACACTCGACCTCGATCCCCTGACCGCTTATCTGGCAACCAGCCCGGGTGGCGCTGATACGGTTGCCATTATCGCGGCTTCCAGCAATGTCGATCTGCCCTTCATCATCGCCATGCAGACGAGCCGTTTCTTTGTCGTGCTGCTTGCCGGTCCTGCCATCGCTCGCTTCATCGCACGGCGCATCGATAAACAGGGCAAATAAAAAGCCCGGCAAAGCCGGGCTTTAAAAAGAGCAAAGAAAAATCAGGCTTTTTTGCCGTGGAAGCCACGGATCGCGCCAATGATCTTGTCCTGATCTTCTTCCGACAGATAGGGATGCATCGGCAGGCTGAGAATGCGTTCGGGCAGGCTTTCGGAAACCGGCAAGCCGCCCGGCGCAATCGGATAATGCTTGTAAGCCGTCTGCAAATGCAACGGTTTCACATAATAAATCACCGACGGAATGCCTTCGGCCTGCAGATGCGCCTTCAGACCATCGCGGTTTTCGCTTTCAAGCGAATATTGCGCCCATGCCGAACGATTGCCTGCTGGCAAGGCGGGGACCTTGACCACGTCTTTCAGCTCTTCATTATAGCGCTTTGCGATACGGTCACGCGCTTCCATCTCGTCTTCGAGAATGGCGAGCTTTTCCAGAAGAACAGCCGCCTGGATCGTATCGAGACGCGAATTGATGCCAATGCGCACATTGTCGTACTGAGTTTCGCCCTTGCCGTGGAACAGCACCGAGCGCAAGGTTTCGGCAAGCTCTGCATCATTGGTGAACATCGCGCCGCCGTCGCCATAGCAGCCAAGCGGTTTGGCTGGATAAAAGCTGGTCGAGCCGACATGCCCAAAAGCACCGCACATGACATTGTCGCGCTTGCCGCCAATGGATTGCGCTGCATCTTCGATGATGAACAGGCCCTCACGATCAGCAAGCGCGCTGATGCGGTTATAATCGGCGGCAAGTCCGAACAGATCAACCGGAATGATGGCTTTCGGCTCAAGACGGCCTTCCTTGCGGATAGCTGCAACGGCTGCTTCAAGCTGCTCGACATTCATGTTGTAGCTGTCTGGATCGACATCAACGAACACCGGCTCCGCGCCGACCAGCGCCACCACTTCCGCGGTTGCAGCGAAGGTAAACGACGGCACGAACACCGCGTGACCGGGGCCGATGCCGCGTGCCATCAAAGGCATTTGCAGCGCATCCGTGCCATTGGCGCAGGCAATCACATGCTCGACACCCAGATATTCACCAAGCTTTTTTTCGAACTCGGCAACTTCAGGGCCCAGAATATAACGCCCTTCTGCAACAACCTTGGTAATGGCGGCATTGAGACGGTCTTCGATACGCGCACGCTGCGCCCCAAGATCAATAAACTGCATTTTCGGCTCCATCAAAACCGGGCCTGCGCGCGACAATGGCGAATGCCCGATAACTATCTATTCGCTAGGTCCGCGCCCCGCCATGGCTGGAGCGTTCAAAGTTTTGCGAGGTCTGTAATACCACTTGACGCAAGCGGCCTATCGGGTCGCTTTCTCAGGGTGACGCACGGTTCCCTCAGTCAGAATGCGCAGTACGCTGATTGCTTCCTTGCCATCAGTGCGCGGTGTTTCGCGCGTCTCGATGCAATGCAGGAAATGCTGCAATTCGCGGGTCAACGGCATGCCTTCCTCGACAGGGATGTAGACCGGCTCGACCGATTTGAAAGCCCAGTGATCGTCTTCCCGCCAGACTTCATGGCTGTAAAGCGCCAACTTGCGATCCCATGGTTCACCATCATCGAAAACAGCCATGCCTTTGGAGCCGACCACGCTCAAGCGCCGCTCACGATAAGAATTCAACCGTGACGCAAACAAATGTCCGCGAATGCCGCTTGGGAATTGCAGATGCACATGCGCAAAATCACTCAAATGATCGAGGAAAGCCGCGCCCTCGCCGCGAATGGCGCTCGGCTCTTCACCCGTGATGGCAAGAATCATCGACAGATCATGCGGCGCCAGATCCCACAGCGCATCGTTTGCAGTATGAAATTTGCCAAGCCCGACACGGTGCGAATGCACATAGCGAATATCGCCCAACGCGCCGCTCTTGACCATGTCGAGCAGTTTTTCAAAGGCTGGATGAAAACGCAGAATATGCCCGACCATGAATACGCGGCCATTAGCACGCGCTGCTTCGACTTCGGCTTCAGCGGCTGCAACATCGAGCGCAATCGGTTTTTCGACCAGAACATCCTTGCCGTTCTTTACAGCTTCTGTCGCATAATGCGCATGAAACTGCGGCGGCAAGGCTAAAACGATACCGTCAATATCCGGGCGCTGAAACAATTCACTGATCGGCACATTGGGAACGCCGAATTCTGACGCGAACCGCTCGGCGTTTTCCGCTTTGGCGTCAGAAACCGCCTGCAGGACGCCGAGACTTTTTAAAGTACGAATATGATTGCCGCCCCAATAGCCACAACCCAAAACCGCAATACGAGGTGCCATGAAACTATGCCTTTGCTTGTGGTCCGTTTCTTATCGGTGCAAATGCGGGAAAACAAGACGTAACCTATGCGAAGAACGCTTGACAGGGTTTCATTCCCCACATATACCGCCGCCATTCCTTACAAGAACGGGGATTTAACGGCTCGGAGACGATCTGTTAAAATCGTTCTGGTCAGGCTTTTCGTGGCGGAGTAGCTCAGTAGGTTAGAGCAGAGGAATCATAATCCTTGTGTCGGGGGTTCGAATCCCTCCTCCGCTACCATTTCCCCTTCCCAATCAGTTCAAATTAGCCCTCTAACCCTTGCAATTCCGGGCTTTTGGCGCGATCAATCATTCATATCAGTTCGCGTTAGTTCGCAACAATCCCCGCAAAATGTGGGTAGATTATGGGTATGGGTATTTTGATTTGTGGGTATCGCCCACGGGGAGGAATGAGAGTGCTATCCGACGCCGCAATCCGAAAAGCAAAAATTGAAGACAAGCCTTATCGACTCGCTGACAGTGGGGGATTGGTGCTTCAGGTCACGCCAGCAGGCGGGAAGCTGTGGCGATATCGATATCGCTTCGACGGAAAAGAGAAGATGCTGGCGCTTGGGCAATACCCAGATGTATCGCTTTCGGACGCAAGAATCGCCCGCGACAAAGCAAAAGCTGAACTCAGAGCCGGGCGCGATCCGTCAATTGCCAAAAAGCTCGATAAGCTGAACCTGATGAAAACGACCGCAGACACTTTCGAAGCAGTTGCCCGAGAGTGGTTCGACCTTCAGAAGCCCCGGTGGGCCGAGCGACATGCGGACAAAGTAATCGAAAGCTTGGAGCTTCACGTCTTTCCGATTTTGGGGAATTCGCCGATCAGGAACATCACGGCTCCAGAAGTGCTCGGCATTTTGCGCAAGATTGAAGCTCGACCAGCCATTGATACCGCTCGACGCGTTCGCCAGAGAATGTCGGCTATTTTCGTGTATGCCATTGCATCAGGCCGTGCCGATAACGACCCAGCCGCTATTGTTCAAGGCGCAATGGCTCCGCTCAAGAAAGGTCGCCAGCCAGCAATTACCGATTTGGAAAAGGCCCGTGAAATCCTTGCCGTGGTAGATGCAAACCCGGCCTATCCCGTGACCAAGCTTGCGATGCGGCTTTTGGCTCTGACCGCACTTCGACCAGGTACATTGGTCAGGACACCATGGAGTGAGTTTGATGCCATCGATCCAAAAGACCCTGTCTGGCAAATACCCGCATCAAGAATGAAGATGCTCAAAGACCTGAAGGATGATGAAGATCGTGACCATCTCGTCCCGATGTCAAAGCAGGCCATGGAGACAATCGAAGCATTACGGCTTCTCACCGGACGCGGGCCGCTGGCGTTTCCGAATACTCGCCATGCACATAAACCAATGAGCGAGAATGCGCTTGGCTATCTGCTTAATCGGGCGGGATATCATCATCGTCATGTGCCTCACGGCTGGCGCTCGACATTCTCAACGATCATGAATGAACTTTATCCGGCTGATCGCCAGATTATCGACTTTATGCTGGCTCACGTCCCAAAGGATAAGGTGGAAGCGGCATACAATCGAGCGCTGTACCTGCCTAGAAGAAAAAAACTCGCACAAATCTGGGCCGATTTAATATTGAAGGATGCGAAACCCGCTCAAGATTTGCTGGAAGGGGCGCGGCACCTTTAATCTGGACGGGCCATGCCCCTCTTAGACACTGCCACACTGCATCTTGTGCCGGGCATGTTTTCCGTATCAAATGGTGGGATAGTGGGTGGGCTTATTTAGCGAATGGAGAACGCTACATGACGCCAAAGGTTAAAGCCGCTCTGGTTGGAGCAATTATAGCGGTGGTGGTTGGATTTGCTGCGTCACAAGGCCTTATAAGCCAGCAGACAGCAGAAGAAATAAAAGCCAAGACCAATGAGGTGCTTAACGAGGAAACCACCACACCGCAGCAGCCTGAACCACCTGCCCCGAGCGAAGCAGCCCCCCCCCAGGTAGAACAGAACGGTGAAGCAGCCCAGCATTAGGCTAGAATAGGCGAATTCGATAAGGTCAAGTTCAGGTAGCCGCGTCAAGCGCTCTATCATTGATATGTGAGACCGGGGAATGGAACTTATCGGGCTAGCGATATTTTTGATTGTCGTTGGATTTCCTGTAGCGAAAATACTTGGCCGCATGGGATATTCAAATTGGCTGGTAATCTTGTTTTTCGTTCCATTCGTGAACATTGCAGGACTGTGGATCATCGCGAACCGATAATGGCCGCGTGACCGGATTAGCCGTGATCAGGCAAAGGTATTTGAATAAACGCGAAGCGCAATGCGTAGGCACTACGGCTTGGTGAGTGGGATTTGAGGGGATGGAATGCCGGACGAAAAGCAGATCGATGTCAGATTGAGCGAAGATGAATTGCGATATCTCGTATCGGTTGGAATTGCCGCCATTCAGAACATTCCAGAGAAATCGCTTACCACATACACAAACTTCAACAAGGATCAGATCATATCATTCTCTATGAAGATTAGAGCCTTGATGGATCAAAATGACATTTAGCGACAAAAAACTTCCTCATAAATTATCAAAAACGCAATATATAATTATTCTAATAAACCAACAAAAATAAATACTTGTGCAATCATTTTAGGTTGCTAGTGTCTGAATTGGCTACTTTTCGTTGCTTACAAATGGAAAACACATGCCACTCGTTAATGACTGATCAGTGCAATGCAACTTTAAAGGTGTAATTATGGTGCAGTCTTCTCAGAGATTAGTAACATCCGTCTCTTCTTTTTCGTCCGTGATACTCGGCGCAATAATTGCCGCGGCTATAGCAATCTCATTTTCTGCATTGAGTTTGGCGCTTGGGTTTGGTTCTGTCGATGTTAATGCTCAAAATCCCCTCGCAGGGGTCGGAACAGCAGCCGGAATTCCTTCTGCATTAGGAATTGTGATCGGTATCGCTATAGGGGGCTTTGTTGCTGGACGGCTTGCAGGGGCAGCAGGTTATTCACATGGTCTGGCAACATGGGCTAGCCTGCTCATACTGGCTGCACTTGCAAGCGCAGTAGCTGCAGGTGGTGCTATCCGGGCAACGAGTAACGTTGCGAGTTCTGTGATCGCTGGAACAGGATCGGCGATTGGTGGTGCTGCCCAAGGAACAGGATCGGCACTTAGCAGTGGCTTTGAGGCTATTAATGCTGAAGTTCTCGGAGATGTGAATTGGAAAGAGGCATCTCAGGAAGTGCGCCAGACGTTGCGCGATACGAAGATTGAGGGGCTGCAACCAGAGCAGCTAGAAGCAACCTTTAAAGGCGCAGCGCAAGACATTAAAGATGCCGCTAGAGCCTTTGCGATAAACCCTTCGAATGGTGACGCTATTCTCAATGAATTAGGCGAGAAACTAAAACAGCGAGCTGAGAGCAAAACATCTGAATTCGACCGAGATGCTGCCGTTACGGCCCTAATCAACAACGGTTGGGAGCGCCCTGACGCGGAAAAAGCTGTCGATAATGCGAAAGCACTCATCGATAAAAGCGGCGAGACGGTTAAGCAGGGTGTCGAACGCGCGCAGCAAACAGTTGCAGAAATACAGAAAACAAGTGAAGACTTTAAAAATAAAGCGCGTCAGGCTGCGGATGATGCTGCAAGCGCAGCCAGCAAGGCGTCCCTGTGGACCTTTATCGCGGCTGTGTTAGGTGCTTTGGTTGCTGCATTTTCTGGCCAAGCTGGCGTTCGCAGCCGTGAAAAGTCAGATGTCGTTGTATTTCATACGACTGCGTAATCATTCAAAATAGATCAGACAGTGATCGGGCTTTATAAGCCCGGTCACAATGATCCAAACAATCTTATAGCTTTGATATTGCTAAAAAACTTAGTGGCTTGTCGGGTGTTGGCCTGATTATCAGCGACAACGACAGTAACGGTCAGCTCACTCAGCGGACCCAATATTATGAATTAGGAATATACTGAATAGAAGTTTCGTGTATCATCTTCTGGAGCAGGATGGTGATAAGGGGTGATTTATGACGAGTAATTGGATTTCACAGCTTCAACAACAAGAGGACGTTGTCCAACATGCAAGAGAGATCGTTGAACAAGTCGTAATATCAGAAAAAATCAATGAAGATCAGGCACGTAAAATATTAGCAATCGTGCGAGAAGGAAATAATTCTTTTCAAATATTTTCTCGAAAAATTCGTGAAGAGGACCTTGATAGCTTCATTTATAGATCAGCATCCGTAATTGAAGATAAATGGGACGCAATTATTGAAGAGTTCGTATCAAAAATAAAATTTAAACATCGTCGTAATATTACTGAATGATTTGATTTTTTCTGAGATTTTGAGACCATAAAGAGAAAAGATTGTTATGCTAGTTTCAAATTTGGGGTTGTCACTTCATCGCCTGTTTTTCACAGTGTTCGCTCTCTCAGGTTTAGCCTTGACTGCTCAGGCTGGGCCAAGCTCTGTAGAGAAAGAAAATAACAGAGCTGTTTCCAAGAATGTGTCGCAATTCGAAGGACAAAAGATAGATATTTTTTGCCCCGTTGTGGGAGTGGATGACGTTTCGATAGTATGCCAAGAAACGAGCGCTAGCCCCGATGAGCACTCTATATTTGCTGTATATATCGATAACATCATTAACGATCCGATATTAGCAGAAATAGGTCCTCGTTGCGGTAAGAACTATGTTAATAAGGACCACGCTCCAGACTGCGCATTGGCGATAACCGTTTTGGCAAAGAGATTAGCACCTGAACAAAATCCGGTTCTTTATGCTGTGGCGATAAAAAAGGCCTTTTAACTGATCTGGGGCATAATGAGGACGATGTCTTGAAAAGACACAACTCCCTTTGGTTGCATTTTGGATTAGATCACATCTACCCCGTAATCAGCGCCCAAATCTTCTTTCCGAAGGTGGCAATCAGTCCACCGAATGAAGCGGCGGCAAAGGATATGAGCATGATGGCCCCGACGCCGCGTTCGCGCCAGCGGTTGAAGTCGGCAACGGGTTCCTCGACATTGCTTAGCCGAGAATCAACGCTTCGAAGCTGGCGCATGACTTCATCCAAAGTTCGGTCGGTCTTTTCCTGCTTGTCATATTGCTGTTTCCGGTCATCCCGCGCCCGGTCCATATCCTTTATGATCTGATCGAGCTTGCCCTCGACGCGGCCAATCGCTCTATCCTGTCCCGCCTCAATCATTTCCAGCAACCCGCCTTCTTTCCATATGCATTATGCGCGGCAATGCCCTGCCCCGCGGTTATGTCGTTTCCAGCCAGATAGACCGCTGTATCTGGTTTAACGCCGATCTTCTTCCAGCCTGCGCAGTTGGGCGCACTCGTCGCGCACCCCACCAAGCTCAATGCAGAGCCTATAAGCATCCATGCCAGTAATCGTTTCATCGATATCCGCCCTTCTTTCGATTGCCTTTGCTGTGGCCTCTGCCGCGGCCAGTGCTGACCGCTGGCGCTCCTTCATGGTGCCGTAGGTGTATCCAGCCCCCAGAAACAAAAATGCCGCCAGAACGGCAGCGAGTGAGAGTTTCAGCTAGTTGGGAATGAGTGAGATAAACGCCGTCATATCGCATCAACCAGCTTTTCAAGCTTGGCCCTTGCCTGCGGCATGGTGAAGATCGCATAGCCAGCGAGCGCGAGAAGGAACACGACAAGCACCATCTGCACCCGCCAATCAACAAACGGTATTGCAGCCCCTGCACTGCCACTGCTGATCCATGTCCAGAAGCGCGAGGATTTGGAGAGCGGCTTTTCCTCAACTGGCGCCGGAATGACCTCTGCAACCGGAGCCGTCACAACCTGCTCGACGCCGTAGCCCTCTTTGAGAAGGGCCTTGTCATACTCACGGGCATAGCCTGCGATCAGTTCGGCCCGATCAGTCCCGTTGACGATCCGGCGAGCTTCCTTAAAGTCGGATTTCTGCAAGGTGATATATCGATCCAGTCTATGACGGCCCTTGGCATCCCCTGCAAACCAGCCTTCCACCATACCGATAATCAAGATTGGAGCAGCATACTCTGGCTGGAGCAACAGTTCTGGCTTTTTGACGAAATCGACGCCAAGTGCCTTGCCGGCCTTCACATAGTTCTCACGCCAGGTGATCTGGACATAGCCGCGGCCAAAGAACGGATAATATTTCTTTGAGCGCAGATATTTCTCACCGCCCTTCTCAATGATCGGCTTCATGGTGTGTGCCGTCTCGTGATAGGCGGTGGCCAGCACGTAAGCCATTTGATTGCGCAATAGTCCGCGCTCTCGACCTGCCTCAATCAAGAGGCGGGTATCGCCAAGATGCATATTCATGTTGGTTTTCCTTTAGAGAGTGTATTCAGACCCTTGAACAGCGATTTGGAATTCCTAAATCGACGCCGTCATTCCAACATCTATCGTTCGTTGAATGGAGGTTCTGGTGAGCGACCGTTTGTTTGACAGTCCCATTTTTGTCAGGGACGGCAATTATCTGGTTCAAGAGATTGCGGGCGTAGAAGACGCCATAGACTTTCTGCACGACTGGCCAGATGATGACCGTGACGTCATTTATGAAATGACGTGGAAAACTTGCTGTGACGCACAGAACGGCTTCAAGCCGATATCTGTGGCACGGAACGCCATTGAAGGATTTGCGAAGAAGCGCAACATTCTTGAAAAGCCAGACGTAGCTATTCCATGGATGACCGCCAAAACTTCAAACGGGGGGCGCATGTCAGCTTAGAGGTCATGCAATGCATTGGTATTTTCTAATTGAAGGAACCATCCTCGCCGCACTGTTGATCGTCACCGCGATACTCGTCAAAGATACGATGCGCAGGCAATGAACATGAAGCCCCGGCCCGTCCGGGGTTTTTCTTTCACCCCCACCCTCAATCGTGACGGGGATCGGCTTTTAGTCTAAGGCCGCTTTCCTTCCAGCCCGATAGCCCTATCTCCCTATAGCGCACTGGTCCCGCCCCCAAAGCTTCCCCAGTGCGTGGGCCCCGGTTCGCTCCCCAGCTGCCGGGGTTTCCTTTTATGTACCGCAGGCTTATTTTTGCTTGGCGTGGGATATCCGTTAAGACGCGACCGGAGGTCCTACGCAGCCCCGGTATTGTTTAGGAGACGTACCGGGGTTTTTCTTTTATGTCGGCATGCTAATGTACTGAGGCGCGACTGGATGGTGAGTAAGACAATCATTCTGAACGCGGCCCCGGCCATGCTACCGTCTGGTCGGGGCTTTTTTTGTAACCAAAACAATTATTGCTTCATCTCGGAACGATATACGTCTGAGAATGTTGAGGCTAGTATCCTCATGGAGAGACACGCCGACATGACCTTAGACAAGAATATTATCCGCGCTATTGTCTCTGCTGGCGGGAAAAAGCACAGATCCATCGGCAGTGCTGCTCAAGCTATAGCTGTCGGATATAAACAGCTTGCAATGAGCACAACAAGCCAAAGCGAAGAATTGTTTGGAGACTTGCTTTCCAGACTGGATGAATCGGAAGCCAAATCTGAAGCACATAAGACAAAGAAAGAATAAGCTGGAGTTCCAATAACCGCCAGTATGTTAGCCTACCCGACAGGTATGTGATTTTCTCTTTATTGGTCCCCATCTTCAAGCCACGGCTCGACTGGCAGCGGAGGGTTCATATCAAGCCAGTTCATGATATCCGCTCCAAAGTGTGCTTGAGTTCCAGGCAACTCCCCGTAAAGATTGCCATCCAGCACCGCTTCACGGCCCGTAAACGTATCGAAAATGATGTAGCGACCTTCCGCTATTTTGCGGGTTACGTATCGGTGCCGAGGCATCGCTGTCCCCCTCCCCTGATTGATACGCGTTCAAATTAGCACTTGGTCATGAAAGACGCGAATCAATGTTTGAGGGAAAGCCTCAGACGAAAGTTCTAGCTGACTTTATTTTTAAGTTTGAACTAAATTACCCAAAAGCCGTTTTGCAGTCGGGAGGGGCATATGCACTGGTACTATTGGGTAGAAGGTGGATTGGTTGCCGCCTTGCTTTTACTGATGGGCTGGATGCTTTTCAGGGAGAAGCGGAGATAATGACAAGGTTTTGGGAGCTATTTACCGAGCAAAATCTGCTTGCTCTGTCGGCGGTAATGGCATTTTCGCTTGGGTGTTGTCTCATGTGGTATTGGACACGATAGGCCACTCAAACACAGGCAGTTCACTGATAAATGCTTCGACGCTCGGCTGCTCGCGCTCACCAGCCTGCACCTTGTCCAGTTCATCTAGAGCATAAGCCCAAACCTCATCCCGCCATGCGACGAAGGCATTTGCTTCTGAGGCCCATTCTGGCTTTGTGGAATTGACATAGCTCGCAAGGGTTGTGCCACCGTCATACTGGCGCTCACTGGCCTTGGCGTCTATCAGGGCTTGGATTTCAAGCCGGAACACCTCGACGGGTGCCAAACCGGGATGATCAGTCTGTGGTTGATCGTTTTCTACCGGCACCGTTTTCATTGGTGGCTCAAGGCCAAGGGCCGCATAGTGACGCGGATAACCTTTTTTGCCAACTTTTTCATTGTCTATAACAAGCTTTGTTGCACCCATTATGCATCATCCTTTTCTTGCTCTGGGATAAGAATGCCAGTTTCCGGGTCACACCAAGGATGGGACTTGATGAAGGGATCGGCGCGTTCTGCCTTCACAAGCCATGAAACTTCATAGTCACCGTTACCATCCGCTTGCAGAGTGAACTTGCCGTCAACAATACGGCTAGCGTGAACGTGTGTTGGTTCGTCCAGATTATTCACGCTGACTACGATTGCGTTCTGTGTCAGCGCTGCAAAGGTGCCGGTCGACATGTTGCTTGCCGCGTCTATATCGACTTCTGCTTTCCCATTCATGAGGTACACAGTTCCCCAAAATTCAACACCTGCCTTCGGTGCCTCAGTGGACATGAAAACAAGGTCTTTGTTGTAGGGGTCTTTCGGGTGATCTATTTGGAAAGACTTGCTACCAGCAGAAAAGGCACCCGGTACAGAAACTGTCCCGTTGCCTCTAACAATGAACAACTCAGAACCAGCAAAACCGGCGCCAACATGCCACCCGTAATCAATTCCATTCGCGATATTTGCCATCATTCGATAGCCAATAGAATTATCAGGAGTAACGAAATTTATTGCCGGTGTGGATTTACGAAACGTTATATCGCCGGTCATTTGGCCACCAGCTAAGCCTAGTTTACCATTCAACGCCGTCTGTGTTGCAGTGCTGACAGGTTTCGCCGCATCCGAAGTGTTGTCTACATTGCCGAGGCCAACTGCCGTCTTATTCAAAGTCGCGAGACTGCCGTCACCCTGCACATATTGAGCATTTGTTCCGGCTGCCAGCGCCAGCAATGTACGGCCAAGTGTGCCAAGGTCAATCTGCTCGGTATCCGCATTGGCATCGGTGACAAGGGCCTTGTTCGCAACAAGCGCAATAGCCTTGAGCGCGCCGTTCTGATCGGTCTGCAATATCTGCCGGGCTGCCAGCGTCAGTGCAGCAAGATCGCCAAGGTTGCCGTTCGGGTCTTGGATGCCGAGATCGCTTTTTGCGATGGGAACATACAGCCCGCTCTCATCACCGATAAGAAGATTACCGGGTTCGACTGGCGTCTCAGCAATACTGTCGAGAACACCATTATCAAGCTTGTTAATCAGAGTCTGGCTTTTTGCTGAAAACCGGGCGTTGTCCGGCATGTATCGCATGCGATACGAAAACGTACCGCTCTCACCCGTCCACGGCTCTGTAAATTCTCCCGAAGTATTGGAAGCGATTAATGGATCGTCAGCATTTGTTCCGGCGATGATCGCGGTCAGCCCGTGCAACTGCACGGTGTCACCTTCACGAAAGGCGGCACTCCTCCAGAGTGTGTTGGTACCCGTAAATGCCGTCTGTCCATTGGTGACAGTAATTGTGCCATCGGTATAGTCCGACAATACAGCCATAGCTTATCCTCCCCGCGTGGAAACGCGGATTGCATTGGTTTAATCTGAGTGATGATCAGAGAGGTTTTAGCGCTTCCATACGAGCGATTTTATCAATCCGCTTCCGCCAGCCCACTGCGCGGAATTTTGGGTCCTTGCAGCTTGAACGGCATATTCATTATTCCCTGAGACTGCGGATGCATCAATAAAAAGGCTTGCTATTGTAAAAACACCGTTGGAATTAGGTGCCCAAGACTGAGAAATTGTTTGGAATACATATCCTGTAGTCTTGTTTAAAAATCTTACTTGCGCTTGATAACCACTGTCGCCGCCAATAGACCCACATGTTAGTGTTGATCTGCATTCGATAAGTGCGGTGTTTCCCTGCGGGCTATTTACAGTAAACGTGAGAATGTCTGTAAACGTTTGAGGCATCAGCCCACTGGATGGATAACTTCCTGAATTTTGATTTGTTTCAGTGACCTGATTGAAATCTAGGTTTGATGTCTTGACCTGCAAATTGCCAATCTTGGCACTTGTGATCGCTGCATCCGCGATTTGGGCCGTTGTGATCTGGACATTGACGATTTTAGCCCATTGCATGACGAAGCCATCGCCATACATGACGTTGTCTTGGATGACGAAGGGTCGGTAATATTGGTCGCCATTGGTGAAAACGATCTGCGCCGCCATCATTGCAATACGAGCGCCGTCTGGGCCTGCATCAAGAAACAGCCCTGCTGTTTTCCAATCATCGACCGTACCACCGGCAACCTGCATACCGATACGAGAATTCCATCCGCTCGGTGCCACATAGGTGCCCATACGGAAGGTCGCATCTGCGCTCACATCATTGACGATGGAATTGAGTTGCGTGATCAGATCCGATTGTGCCTCGACATCTTCTTCGACGCCATCAACACGGACCCGCAATAGCTGGATGATACTTGCGCCGGTATTATCCCATAGCTGCGCATTGATACGGGTCATCTGCTGTGCAATGGCACTATTTGGACCGGTTGCTACGAAAATAGCTTCTTCCCATTGTGCCTGCGCATGACCGAAGGTGCTTTGCAATCTGCGCACCAGCATCTGCCGGTCCTGATAATTGCTGTCATGGTTATCGGCAATCTGGGTTATCATTTCCTGACACAGACGGATGAGTTCACGCACCTGCGGACCAACCCAGCCAAGATACCCTTTGAGATCATCTGCCAGACCCTCGTAGTCGATGGGATTGTCGTCGCCCTGAGCATCAAGCGTCTTGACCATCACAGGTGCCGACCAAGCAACAGGCCGCGTACCAGAAGCGACACGCAGGCGGGTTCTGACCCACCAATCGGTAAGGCTGGTCAGACCGTTGACGATCTGGAAAACCGTCACGTCTTGGGTCACATAGTCAGTAAACACCTGCGACGAGTCATTGTCGGGCCAATACTGGATATCGACACCGGCTACAGTTATGTCATCAATCGCATCCCAATAAAGTCGAATGCCCGGATGCATGCCGCCATTGTCGCCGACGACGAGATTGGGGATAGCGTTGAAGTTCTGGACCTCGGCCAAATAGTCGGGATTGCCGTTGGGAACCGGCACGGGCGGATTGGTCGTATAAGCCGTGGGATCGAATATCCCGTCCCCGACTTCCTGCCACGTCAAGGTGACATCGCGGACGCCGTCGCTTCCAAGCGCACCGAGCGCTTTCGAATGCACCTGAAACTTGATCGTGCGGTTATAGCGTGAAGACTGCCATTCCACCCATTGGCCAACCTGTAACGCCAGAAACTTCGGATGAATGGTAAAGCTGCCATTGGCTTGATAGCGGGATGCGCGAATGGCGATATCTGCCAGACGATCACCAACACGATGATCCGTGACAGCACTGTAATCGACCTTGGCCGCCAGACGTTCCCGGTCCTGAGCAAGGGCCGCCGCATCAATGCGCGTGGTCAGAGAGGTGGTTTCATAAAAAGCATCCGGGCTGACATAAGACGCGGCAACCGTGTTCACCAGTTCGGTTCGGGTCCGTGACATGGAAAGCTGGAATGGCTTTTCCCACGCAATATCGTCATCGGTTATCGTGGCAACCGTCGCCTGATTGGCACCGGCTAGCGGATATTCACCCAGAACGCTTTCAATCCACGATCCAGCGCAGGCCTCACGTAAAGGCGTCATATTGGTATCGTGAGTCACGCCATCGCCCGATGTGGCAATCAAAGCAGCCGTATAGCGCTTGCTGCCGTCCGGCATGATTTCATCGCAGATATTCATCGCGGTGAACCATTCGGACAAAGGCAAACGGCTGGCTGCAACACCGCGACCGACGATCTTTTCTGTGCCGTTGTAGATACCCCTTTCGAGGTTATACATCATGACGGCAGGGTTATCGGAAAACACCCATGTGTTTTGGTCGTTCTGGCGCTGCGGTCCTGAACCTCCCACGCTCGTGTCAAATCGGGGATCATAGAGCGGTGCGCCGCGTACCTCAAACATGAGGCTGGGAGGCTGGGTGAGATTATCCGCTTCCATGCGCGACGTGACCACCGCATAACAGATACCTGCGCCACGATGATCAGGCGTCCATCTGCCAGCAGGATTGGCGTAGGACATAAGCTGGGTATCGGCACCTTGAAACATGTTGCCCTGATAGAACCGAACCCATACCTCTCCGCCCTCGTGAACACCGAGTACTTTACGTCCCCATGTGTCACCGTATTTGGTTTCCTCGTTCGGAGATAAGCTTTTCCATTCACCATCCATCTGAACGCGTAGCAGTTCAGTGCAGCGGAAATCCGAGAGCTTGAACACGTCCTGCACCATGCGGTTGCCCTTGCCAAAGGCATTGCGGTAAACGTGGTGTCCCATGGTGCCGAACACACCAAGGCCGACTTCGCGGACAAGGTTTTCGCCATATTTGGTTTCGGTCGCTGAGGCGGAAGATTTGGGCTTTTCGCTGAATATGGATGTGAGGGCATATTTGGCTGCAACCAGCAGACCGCCCAGCACGATGTTGGCCAGCACAGTGCCGCCAAACAGCCACGAGCCAAGCCCGACAATGCCGGTGACAATAGAAACAGGGTCCGCCGCCGCAGGCGAAGCCAGCAGCGCGAATAAAATCGCCAGAAGATATTTCATCAGGAAACCTTGAAAGCCCTCTCGGCCATTGTACGCGGCAGAAACCGCAGGCCATCCTCGCCTTTCACGGCGAAACCATATTCGCAGAAATAGCCGGCTGCCTGATCGCCGTTCTCGTTGACGAAAACACCAACATCACCACGCTGCGCCAGTGAGGCCGGGACTTCCTCAAATCTATCGGCAAGGATCACGATAAGGCTGTCAAAACCACGGCTCTTGATCAGGCGATAGGCACCTGTCTTGCTCTTGTACTTGCCGCGAATATCCTTGGCCGGATCGTTGCCCGTCACGGCCTCAACAGCATCGGCAACGGTCAGCAGGCAATCCGACTTTCCCCATACAAGAGGCGTGTTTATATGCGCCTCGGTGACAGCCACAAGGCGTTTTTCCCATTCAGGATGTCGCATGGTGAACCTTTACGGTGCCGTGATGTGGAAGTTTTCGCGCTTGATGACCGAGGCGTATTCAAAGAACTTGTCGCCCGGTGAGATAAGCTGCTGATCCTCATGCGAGGCCGTGCGATAGCCGTCACGGTGATTTTCCAGCGCCGAAGTTTCAATATTCGCCCTCAACATCATCTCGCCGCCATCAATGACATGATCAATCGTATCGATATAGCCGCGATACATCGGCTCGACATGTAGCAGTTCCCGCGTGTCTGGATCGAAATAGGCGTCATACAAGATGACCGTGCGCCCCTTGTAATCCACACTCTCGATCTGTGCGAGCTTGTCTGGCGTCACACCATAATCCGCCCGCGTCGGCATGGTGATGGTGATTGGCAGAGCTTCCGATCCCATCTGGTACGGCGGCTCCTCGATGGCGATAAGTTGGTTCGGAATATAGGTGTTGCCGTTCCAGACCAGATCGTCAGAGCCGTTCCACATATACCAGTAGCCGGTGCCGAACTGGAAATCACCGAGCGAGCGCACCACAATACGCCCCTCGGACAGCAATTGCTGTAGACGGGTTGGGAAAGCCATTACTTCGGCACCTCAATCAACTGGAATGACGCGGTCGGGAATGGCCCCTTGGACATCTGGAAGCTGTCCTTCACAAGCCGGGTGTTCATTTCCGGCTGCTTGAACCGCACGATTGCTCCAGCAGCGATGTAGGAAGATATCCGCTGATCGACTGTCACCGTCATCTGTGTGCTGGCGGCGGTCGCCCCTGTCACAACCTGTACCATCTGGCGATAGTCGACGGTCTGCATTGAGAACAAATCCCCTGCCATCAGCACCAGCCCCGGAACGACGCCGGTCAACTGCACGGTATAGCCATTCGTCACCGTGCCCCGCGCCGCTGTGCCAGTGATATGCGGATTGTCAGCATCGCCCCAATAAGCGCGGGGAATGCAGATATGCTTGGGACGATAGACAATAGTCTGCATGCCTCCCCTCGCCGCCGCGATGAAGGCTTGAAGCTGTACGGCTTCACTCGCTCTCATCGGCACGGTTTCCATGTCCACGGTGCGATAAGGATCAGCATAATCGACGGTCGAGATTACCCGACCGCCATATCTCGACTGGCTGACCGGTACGACAAGCTGCGGGTAGGACGGCAGGAAGCGAACCGATGAAATGAGATCGATCATCGCACCAATCCCCTTCTCGTTGCCTGCTTGCTGTCCCGTGCAAAGCGCATCGGGCCGGATTTGTCATATGCCTTCACTGTGGATGCACTCTCTTGACGAGACACATCACGAACGAAGGCTTGCAGATTGCCGTTGTTGTCCACGCTCACGCCGACATCAACACGCATGGAGCCGCCACCGCTGCTTTGCCTCTGGGGGCTGAGAACCGGCATAGTCGGAGCGCGGAGATTAGCCATGCCGCCACCAGCCAGTGCCAAAGCATGCCCACTGTTTATCCTGTCTAGTAGCGGCCCAAACTTCTTGGTCGCAGCGGCATTGACGACATATTCGCCATTGGAAAGCATGGCGGGAATGCTATCGCTGCGCGGTCCGCCTGCGCCACGAATATAGCCGCCGGTTGCGGCCTTGACGATGCCGCCATCTTTTTTGCCAAGACCAAGGAATGATAGGAGGCCGCCGCCTGAACCCTTGAAGATACTCGTAAATATATCGTCAAACGCCATATCCAGCAGTTTATCAAGAACCTTATCCAAGGCGTTCGCGAGAGCTTCGGCAGCAGAAACGCCATTCATCAGGTCATCAACGAACCCGCGTGTAGCGTCTTGGCCAGCGTCTCGCCATTCCTCCGCGCGCTGCCTAATCTTGTCCTGTGCTTCCGCAAGCTTGTTCGCCTCCGCACTGGCCAAGGCCCATTGCTCTGCCGTCTGGCTGATCTGGGCGCGCAGTTCCGGCGTGATCGCAACACCTGCCTTGGTTGCCGCGTTGAGCAATTCCTGCTCGGTGCGCGCCTTTTCCATGGCGTAGCCATAGTCGTCGATCAGTGGGTTGATACCACGCAGCGCTTCGGTTTCGGCTACAAGTGCGGCAGTGCGGTCATTCGCATCCTTTACGGTCGTATCAAACTTATCTTCAGGGGTTTTCTTCTCTTTTTTAGGCTTCTTGCCTTCGGCTGATCGGGCGGCATCACCTGCAATATTCGCCTTAGCAATCGTCTCAATCTGCTTTTCAGTTAATGTAATGCCCTCTTTGAGAGCGTCATTACGAACCTTGGCAATCTCATTTTCAAGTGAGAGCTGGCTCTTGCCAAGAGCAGCCCGGCGAAGCGCTTCTTTCTCGTAGGTACCCGCAGCAATAGCGTTTAGATCGACTTTGATAACGTCATCTTTGGCAGAGCGTCCATTTGATGAATTTATGTCAGCCAACTCAGCCTTGAGTTCCCGACTAGAAACAATCGCCTCTCTAAGCTTTCCGATAAAGCCTTCGACGGATTTTGTGAAGCTTTCCCATGCTGGATTTGCGCGGGCTATCCCGTCAAGAGCGGCAGCGAGTTCATCCGCTGTAATCTTACCAGCTTTAAACTGTCGGCCAAGCTCTTGCACCTTATCGACTTCTTCTTGTGGAACACCTTCAAAGCTTACGTTCCTAAGATTGTCGAATTGGTCATTAACGACTTGAGCGGCTTGAGCTATCTCCTCAAGAGAATATGCAATCCCACCCTCTATTTTTTGGGGAAGCCCTCTTTCAATTTTAACGCTTGTTTCTTCAACTGCATCGCCTGTTTTCTGTGCTGCATCTTGCACTTTTTTCAAAGCAGCAGCGTAAACCTCTGATGCCTCACTCGATTTGCCTATCGTGCTATTGTAAAGAATAAGCGACGATACAACGGCCCCACCAATGATTAAACCTACAGGTCCAGCGGCAGCACCAAGCGCGCCCAAGGCTGTTGCCAGCCCACCCATCGTCCTCGCAGCCGCAAGAGCTTGGGTAAAGCGTGCCAATGCAGTTCCGGCAAGGCTAAGCGTCCTGATCATACCAGCTAACGAGCGCCCTACCAGTGCGCCAGCAATCACAGCCGCAAATTGCAATCCAGCATCAGCAACCTTGTCAAAGTTATCCGCGATCATAACAAGGGCTTCTGATACTTTTGCGGAAACACCAGTAGCGCTGTCGGCATTCCCGACATACTCTAGCAGGGCGTTATTCAGGAGCGTGAAGCCGTCACCAATTGTTGCAGGCATAGCTTCAGCTTCCTTGCGAAGCACTTCCATTTGGCTTGAAAGCCCGCGAACAATGTCATTCCCGGTTATCTTCCCTTGAGCGCCAAGCCTGCGAAGTCCGCCAACAGTTGTTCCCAAACCTTTAGCGAGCGCTTCGGCCGCACGGCCACCGACTTCAATCACTGTGTTAAGATTGTCACCGGAGAGCTTGCCGAGCGCCATAGCTTTAGCCAGCGCATCGATAACTCGTGCTGCGCGGTCGCCCTTTGCGCCAGACACCACGAGCGCATTGTTCAACGCCTCGGTATAATCAAGCGATTGATCTGTGTTAAAGCCGAGTTCTTTCAGTGCTGTAGCGTTTGAAAGATAGCTTTCAGCCGTTTGAGTGAGGTCAGAATATGTGCGTCGAGCCATTTCGCCCAAGCGCCCCATAACCTCCGTACCCTTTTCCATCGAACCGGCTGCAAGGTTCACACGGGACGTCATATCCGTCCAAGTATCAGTCATCTTGCGCAACTGATCAACGCCAAGCGCGGCACCTATGCCAGCCAAAGGCGCAGTAAGCCCACTGAATGATCGAGAAAAGATGCTGTCGAGATTTTTATTCATCTGACGAGCACGGCGCTCAATTGCACTGAACTGACGGTTTGAAATGCCCTGCTGACGAGCCAAGGACTTTTCAAAGCTCTTGAAGTCTGCCGATAATTGAACAACTAGGCGTTCTATGTCTGTTGCCATAGTGTAATTTGTCCTGATAAACAAAAACCTCGCACAAGGCGGGGTTGGGGATGATTATGAAAGCTCTTATCGGTGCGGCACTTATCGCTGCGATTGCGCTAATCGGCTATTTTTACTGGAAAAATAACAGTGACGAGCGAAAAGAGTTCGCTTCATCATGCGATTACATTGTCAAAAATGGCGTACCAAATGAGACGCCTAGCGATAAACGATTGGCGAAGAAGCGCTTGCAAGATTGTATCAACTTTATTGATACGGGGAAGCTACCTGAATAATCTCAGGTAGAAATCGCCCCGTAGGGCGCTCTACTCATTCAGCCAACCCCAAAGCTCGTCTTTTTCCTTGGTGGATAGGCTTTTTTCATCGTCTGGGGCATGAGCCTTGGCATAACCATCGACGGCAGCCATAAACTGCCACATGGACATTTTACGCACGTCCTGCGGCGTATAGCCTAAGACAGCTCCGTTTCCGTAGATTGCGGCAAATCTGATTTTTCCGTTGGGGAGGCTGTCGAGTTGCTCCCCGTCTGACTTGCCGCCTGATCCTCCCCCACGTCTTCATCCTTTGTACCCTGAATAGCGGTTTGAAGAATTGCGGTTGCAAAGAGAAGGTTTTCTGCCAAGTCCGAGACACGATTTTCAACGTAGGTCTTGATTAGCAGTGTGGCCTCAGTGGGCTTTTTGCCGCCCCCGATAAGCCCTTGCCGGATCACGTGAGCAATCTCGCTTGAACGACACTGGCGATTGTAAAGCCGCTCAAGAATTACCCATGGGCCAGCATCGCAAGCCTCTTGAAGAGCCTCAAGCTCTCCCCAACCCAGACGGAAGGTGTATTCACCATCCGCCCAGATCATTTGCAATGATGCATCTCTACTCATTAGCTACCTGCCGGTGTCGTGACGCGGACCATTTCGCCGTCCGATTGCAACGAAACGTTATTTGTGGCTCGCTGACCATTGTTTGCGCCAACTTCCATACTTTCAATGTGCATGAAACCTGTCCATGTGATGGTTTTTGCGGGGAACTCCCATTCGACCTTGACTGGTACACTGTCGATGCTCTCATAGGCTTCCAGCCAGTCGTCAACGCTTTCCGAAGCAAGCACGCCTTCGCCACTGATAGCCATAGAAAGGCTGGTGGCATCGCGCCCGACCCAATCCACTTTGTCGGGGTCGTTACAATCGGGAATGTTCAGTTCTTCGAGATTTTTGGACAGCGTGATTGAGCGCTGAGTGAAGCCGCAGGGTGCGGTATATGCTGTAGGCGTGGCGTCATTGCCGAGAAGGACTCGGATTTTGCCGCCTTTAATTGTGGTAGCCCGTGCCATGGGTTTCTCCTTTTGGCAAAGAAAATCCCGCCGAACTAGGCGGGGTCAGGGTTGATTGGGTTTTGTCTCTAACTGCTCGCGACAGCCTTTGCTGCCTTGGTTATTGATCGTCGGACACGGCTTTTTGCCCGCTTCTTAGTCGCTCGGTAGGCAGGGTAGAAGTATGGCTGTGCTGGCATCTTCTGAGTGCCAAATTCAATAAACCGGGCGTAATAAGCTTCACTGTTTCCGGCGAAAATGGTGATTGTCAGATCGCCCGCGAGAGACGCTTCTGCAACCTTTCCAAGGGTGATTGCCCCCTTCGGAGCCTTGCCCCACGTCCAGCCGATGCTGTCCCGCAATTCTCCCTGATCTACGGGAGCAAGTCGTTTCGCCATTTCGACTATTTCATCAGCTGCGGCCTCAAGTGCCTTCCTGATTTCGTCCTTGGCTACTTTCGGCATTCTGCTGAGCTTCTTTTGAAGCTTTGCGAGACCTATGATTCGAACTGCGCTTGCCATCAAATTTCCTCGGCGTGGGGACTATTTCCGCAACCTTGCGGCTTTCCGCTGCATTGGCGCATCGTGTGGTAACCAGCCCCGTGAAACCTGCTGGATAGGCAATCGTCACCTGCGGCTTTGGCTTCCAGTCGAAAGCCGCCGTAAAATGCACCCAAGGCATGGATTATCCTTCGATAATGGCAGTGAACTGCACGATGCCATGCGCCGTGATGCCGTCAGGGTCATCAATAACGCGGGCAATATCGATACGGGTTTCGACCAATGCACCGTCAGCAAGATCGCCATCGACATCGCGAAGAACATTCACAACGGCATCTACGATCTGCCTGCACGGCCATTTCCGGCCATTGGACCGCGCCCAACAATCGATCTGCAAGGTTTCTTCACGCATCGGAATGCAGTCGGCGTCCTCTGTCGTGAAATCATTCGGGCCGAGCGTGATGTTCGGAAACTCGCGATCAACTGGCGGTTCATCCCAGATGCGCGCACCGACAAGACCGGCAACAGTTGGATCGGCCTTGAGCCTATCGACTACGAAATTTGCGAGGCTGACGGAAACGCTCATGTCGCAACACCGCTTTCAGCTGTGATTTCGATGAATTGCCGGTTCTCTGTCGGCACCACGGCCCGGATATTGTAAAGAACGCCCGTCCTGGCATCCTTCATCTTGGCGTCAGGCGTGACCTGCAAGGTCTTGCTGCTACGGCGGACGGTGACTACCACCGGCTGCTTTCCCTGCAAACGTGCGGCCTGTACCGTCTCTCCACCGCGCAGAAATCGAATATGCGCCCGCGTCGTGAAATCGACCGGCACCAGATCAAACCCGTTATTCCCGTCAGGAACTTCGGTCATGACGCTGAATGTGACGGAATGATAGAGTGATCCCGCAGAAATTCTGTCAGCCATTTACGCCTCCAAGCGCCATGCGTGGCGCGGTTCTGCTCTCACCTGCCCGTCAGGATGCTTTTCGATGCTGGGGCCGTCATCATGATCGACCAGAGAGCGGACCGGATAAATCACCTGCCTGCGCGTGATCTGCTGCCATGCATTGCCGATGGCGAAGTCTGCCGCGCCGGTTGGCGGTATCTTCGATAAGACCGCATCAATCTTATCCGTCGGGATCGAATAGCAAACGCCATGGATAAGCTGTGGCAGCTTGATACAGGTTTCGCGCCACTGATCTGCCCTGCGCAGCGCATGGGCAATCTGGGGCTGATATTGTGGTGGTCGCCCGGTCCCCAGATAAAAACTGACCAAACCATCGGGAAAACGTTCAAGCCAGTGTGCCGCCTTTGCCTCAAATCCGGCCACAGGCAGCGCATCGTCCTCCATGATGACGCAACGTTCGTCCTGTTGCGCGCACCACTCTAGCGCCCGCCTATGGCCCCAGAGTGCACCAAGCCCGACTTCATCCATGATGACATGCGCGTTGAGATCGGATGCAAGCCGTTCGGCCTGCGCCCGACGCGCGTGGTGCGCAACGATAGCGATTTTCATGATTATCTGTCGACTATGCGGTTATGCTTTTGCCATCTTCTTATGACAGTCAAGCGCCGTTATAATTGCAGCAGTATCGATTACAATTTCTTGAGGATGATCGATGCTAAACCCTCGATCATAAACGATATTCAACAAACCAATGCTTGTATGAGCTATTGCCACGAGGTTACCGAACGCAGAAGGACTGTAAGATAATATCCTAATATCTGTGCACGATATGCCAGCACTTGATAGAGCCTCTTCTATATAAGCACTGGGCTGCTGATCGGTTGTTTGACAAGTCATAAGAAGCCTTGATCAATCGGAACAAAGTCAGTGGGAATAAAAGTGATTATTCAATCTAACATAGCTAAACGATCCATCATCACTTATGTTTCCACCAAGCATATTCCCGTCCAACACCTTCGGTCTTGAAAACCGTGTTGATGTGAGGTCCAGTTTCGATCTTGTCAGCCCATTTGGAATAGGCGACGTAATTGAACGTCGCCATGTCACCGACTTCGACCCCGGCCCGCTCCATGTTCCAGAACCGGCGTGATGCAAGGATATGCCAGTCCTTCACCATGTCGTGGGCGAACGCCATAACTGTCTGACGATCACCGCCGACCAGTCCGGCATTCAGCATCAGGCGATGGCCGTTCTCTTTCAGGAACGATTGCAAATGACTGGCCGGATGGTTTGAAAGCATCCACTGGTCAGCCAGCGTCTTATGCTCGGAACCGAGATAAAGCCGACCCGGTTGCATGTGTCCCCACGGCTCGGCCAGCATTTCCACATCTGTGCCGTCTGTTGCCCATACCCATTGCGCTTCAGGATGATCGCGCAGCCAGCCATAAATATGCAGCCACCGCAGGAAATATGGGTTTTGGTTTGATGGCTCGACCTTGGCAATCTCAGCGCCCGCCGGTGCCGCGTCCAGATGATCGGCCAGAATAACGGCCTTGCCACCCTTGATGCTCTTGGCCCACGCCGCCAGCATGTCAGGCGTGGCCTGCAATCTCGTACCGCGCTGCGGGTCCGCCGCTTCGGTCAGCATTGATGTCAGAACCACATTCACCGGCTCGATCAGCGGGACATAGGCGGTATATCCTGCATCCCGGCGTCTGTTATGAATATCGGCATTGCGCTTGACCAGTGCATCACGGTCATGGGCTGGAACCGAGCGTGTTACGGCCTCATGTTCGTCCATGCTGTGGATCAGCTTTTCCGACCCGGCCACATCGGCAAAAGCCCATGATGTCAGCCCGGCGTGATAAATGCGCAAGGCAAGATCGGAATGCTCATACATGCCACGGCCATAGACCCAATCAAATCCGCCGACCTGTTCGATGGCTGATCGATTGTAATAGAGCATGACACCGCGCTGTCCGGTATAGGCGGCATGGCGCGCATCCGAATGCAGAACCGCTATATCCTTGAGCTTTCGCGGCCCAGCCAGATCAAGAAACTGATAGGCCAGATGTGGTTCCGGGCTTTCGATGTAAGGCCTATGCCAATCATCAGCTATCGGCCAAGCATCGTCGTCCCATAGGAAGAAATCGGAACATCCGGCTTCCATCAAGGCGCGCAGGCATGCGTTCTTTGCTGATACGATGCCTTGCGAAACATCATACCGGATCAGCTTCACCCATGACGGGACAATGACAGGCTCTTTCGATCCATCATCCACCACAACAAAGACCGAACCAGCAGGCCGGTGCGCGTCATGCTGGGCCAGAGCCTTGGCAAGAACGTCAGCCCGATTGTGCGTCGTTATCGCAATGCCGATCTGCCCGCCCGCAGCACTCGCCGGGACAAATTGCTTTCCGTCGATGATAACCTGCATCAGAATGCAAAAGTCCGATGATGAGCAATCATTGCACGAACAGCAGCAGGGACTTCCTCACCG
Source organism: Rhizobiaceae bacterium (assembly GCA_032057925.1). Taxonomy (GTDB): domain Bacteria; phylum Pseudomonadota; class Alphaproteobacteria; order Rhizobiales; family Rhizobiaceae; genus Brucella. The sequence continues at coordinate 419,954 of DAMCEK010000003.1, read as the reverse complement.
GACTTGTCATAGAAATGCTCAGCCAGCATCAAAGATGCCTGTACCAGCTTTACCGGTACGTTCCCGGCTCCGATACCAGCACGAAACACCACTTTGGCGCTTTGGACACGTAGGGCATCGCGAATTACCAATCGGTTTCCAGATATCTCATAATCCGTGATCGTTCCCGGAGCGCCCAGATCATCTATATAGGTGATCGATGTAATTTCCGGGTTCGGATAACCATTGAACGACAGGCAGAAATTGTTTCCCGTCGCCGTAAATTCTGTCTCCAGCAGAACAGTCCCGCAGGCATCTTGCACCCACTCGACGGCAGCGTCGAGGTATTGCTGAAGGATCGTATCATCGTCCTCGTTGAGAACACCGGTATCATCGGCATTGCGCGTTTGCTTGCGCAGAAGATCGAGCGAAACCACTTCACCGACCGGATTTGCAGACTGAACGATCTTCATTGAACCCTCACGAGAATAAAAAGGGGCACCGAAGTGCCCCTCTTACAGGTTAGCTGCCAGACGCAGTCAGGGCACCGTAAACAATGCCTTCGGGGCGAAGCGTTTCAAGCTGCAAGCGCTCCTCGATCAGGATGGTGACAAGATTCTTGATGAAGTTGTCGCGGTCCTCGGTCGAACGGCGAACCTCGATACCCTTGCGCTGCCAGATCAAGGTATTGCCGACAAAACCGCCGACCATGAACTGTCCCTGTGCAAGCCCCTTGGTGCGAACCACTGGAAGGCCCCAAGCAGTATTTCCCGCAAATGCCGGGTGCAGATATCGACCAAGCTCATCCTTGGCGAGATCGAGCGCCGCAGCGTCAAGATGGTTCATGACCACGGCTGATGCAACCAGATCGGCCTCGGCCACCTGAGCAATTGCAACGCGGATATCGTCCATGGCATTCGTTGGAACGACGCCGGGAACAATGGCATTGTTGTAATCGGTAGAGTTTTCAATCAGGCCATCAATATGACCGGTCGAGCCGTCGCCGTTCAGCAACTCGCCTTCTTCCTTCAGCATCAGACCATAGATACCACGCTGATTGATGTAAGCTTCCATAGCGTCAACATCATCGAGCGTTTCTTCCGTGACGCGGAAGAAGTGAGCCATCTTGACCATGGGAGCCGCTACCGGCGTGAAAGTCAGGTCCGACTCTGGCTTTTGCGCGCCTTCAGCAACGGTTGCCGCATTGTTCGTATAGCCGGTTTCACGCAGATACTCGATCACGGCGGCAGAAGTGGAAGCGGAAGGAATAACATCGCGCAGGAACAAAGCCTGATTAACAGGCTCGATCAAACCACGATTGGCGCGGCGAACGCCACCAGGCAGAGAAATGGATCCGAAGCTGCCAGTGGTGATATCCTTGACTTCGAAACGAGCCTTGCGGTCGTCCTTGAGGGTCTGGAAATCCTTATGCTCGGCAATCACACGACCAATGGACTTGCCCTCGTCCTTGCGAGCCGACATCTGGCGGGTAACATCCACCATCTTCTCGCCAAGCTCTTCGATTTCCTTGCGGCTTTCTTCGATGCGGCTCTTGATGTCGGTAACATCTTCACCGGATGCCTTCTTCTCATCGAGAAGCTGGAGCTTTTCAGAAAGATCGGTCTGTGCCTTTTTCACTTCGGCAAGCGTCTTCGTTGCGCCGTCAAGCGCTTCCTTGATTTCAATGTCCATGGGGTTTCTCCTATGACGGACAGTCAGAGTTTGAAGGCACGGGAAATGGCCTTCGCGGTCTCCGAAGCGGACGCGTCACGCTGTCCATCGCCCAGAGCTTGAGGCGCGAGCGCTGCTTGCGCTTTTGCCAACCAAGCAGGGAAGCCCGCGTCTCGCAGGGCATCTTCCACGGCTCGTTTGAGAGGAACGAAATCACCGGATTTCGTCGCCTGAATTACATCATTAACGCTCTTCACAGCGTCCACACCGGCTTCGATTTGCATCGGGAACGGCACGACAGACACTTCGAAAAGCTCCACCTGCTTCAATTCGCGGGCATTACCCTTCCGATCTGCCTTGATCGTCCGGTAACCGATAGAAAGGCCGGAAATCGCGCCCATCTTCAGCAGATCGAACGTTTCTCGGCCCTTGACGGTCGATAAGGCCAACTGACCAGTGACGCGCAGACCGTTTTCGTCTTCCTTGATATCCGTCCACTTCCCGATAGGCGTATCGGTGTAATGGCTCCAGAGCATCAGAGGGTGGCGCTTGGTCAAGCTGTCCTGATACGCGCCCGGCACAACGATATCGCCGCCCTGGTCGATGATGTTGAAGCGGGAAGCGTAACCGGAAATCACGCCCTCATCGCTCACAGCCTCGGCTTCAAGGCTGGCGAATTTCGTTTCAAGCTGCATTGTTGGCCTCTTTGGTCGTAGAGGAAGGAATGAAATCTCCGCCCTCAACCGGGTTCATGCCCATTCGAGCGCGAACATCGTTCTGGGTTTCCCATCCGGTATTATTGCCGAGAGCCTTGGCCGCGTATTCGGCCTTGGTCTGAAGATCGCCGCGATAATATTGCGTCTCATCAAGGTTGACGAACTCATCAGGCTTGAGAAGCGAGAACTGGATGGCCTGTTCCCATCGTCGCAGCCACGGCGAAAGCGTGACAGTGACGTGATAATCCATGGCATCAGAAATGCGCGTCAAAGACTGTCCCGCTGCATCATGGGCAAGGAAAATTGGGTGAATGCCATATGCTCTGGCAACTTCCTCGATGAGGAAACGGCGGGTTTCCATGAGCTGCATTTCGGCCTGCGTCGGCACGATGCTTTTGTATTGCGCACCGCTGTCGAAAATTGGCGTTCCCGGCAACTTGCCCTTGATAGCGTCATGCACCATCTTCGCCGCGTCCGGCGACAGCGTTTGCTCAGACGTAATATAGCCGGGGATGGACTTTTTCTTTCCGTCTTCGCGCTGGCGATCTTCAAGGGTCAGGGCAAGCCCCAGCACCTTCTTGATTTCCTCGGAAATATCGAGACCTTCGGTATCCTGCCAGCGTGGCGACGTGATTTCGATGAAATCCTTTCGTGTGGCGTCGGTGATCGGGCCAATACCCATAATCGTCCCGCTATAGAAAACCTTGCCGGTATCAGGGTCTTTTCTGGGCTGGAAGCCGCCATCGGTGATCGGGATAAGCCTGCGGATTTTCCCCTTGTATCCTCGGTCGATATAGGCGCGCCCTACCCCTTCGAAAACGGCATGAAGAGTTAGCGTTTCGACAAATTCACCGGGCGTCATGTAATCATTCGGATTGACGGTCAGGCGCTCGTAAAGGTCGCCTTCCATCGTCGGCATTCTCACCAGTCGACCCGCACCATCATAGGATTTCGTCCCTGTGATGATCGGCATCGCGGCAACACCTTCCGAAATCCGCAAGCCAGCAGCCAGAGCCGCCGTAACCTTCAGATAGCGTTCCGTCGCGAAAATCTCGCGCTCGATGATGTATTCCTGATAGAAGCGATTGCCGTTGAGGTCGTAATCCTTCTTGCCGAACGGCCATAATCTCATGCGACCAACACTCCGCTTTCCATATAACTGCGCTTGCCCTTGCGATCAGATTTCGAAGCACCTACCGCCATGGCCTTCGACACCATGCCGTCGATACGACCGCGAGAGCGGTTCTTGTCGAACATCTGATTTCCCATCCCATCAGACCGCAGGACAGCGTTCGATGCGCAAACATCGGTCATCTTGTTGGCGTCGATGATGATTTCCTGTTTCAGTATCTTGTCAGTGAACCGGCTGATTGAATGCGGCATGCAAAGCTGCCTATCCTCGAATGCCACTTTCAAGCCCTGCGCATGTGTGACGATCTTCAAGCCCGATCCAACCGTCTTGTCTGGCCCCATGTAGCGCCACACAGGGAGGTTGATTTCCTCACAGGCGGTTATGAAGCTGGTCACATAGGCCGGATCAACCGTCAGGCTGTCCACTTTCTGCGATGCAACCAATTCTGCAATGCGAGCCGCGACAAACGTGTAATCAATCGTTTCCGTATCACAGATCGTCAGGAAGCCGCCGCGTTCATATGCCGAGTAAGGTATACGGTCAGACGCTTCACGCGCTTCCAGCCCTGTTCTCGTGGTCCAGTACCACGACTTCAGAGACAGCCGGTCCTCATCATCACGCCAGCAAGCGGAAAGCGCCGTCAAATCGTTCTTCTGGGAAAGATCGAGAGACAGATAGCAGGGAATACCCTTCAAATCGTCTTCAATAACCTCGCCTTGCACGGCTCGCCATGCGCTCTCATCTTCCAGCCAGAAGCCGGAAGAACCGACCGGGATGCCGAAAAACAGGCGTTCCGTTGCCAAACGCTCGGAAGCGATGTGCTTGGCCGTCTCAACACGCTTGCGCACATTCTCAGCCGGATATGTCACCCCCAGAGCAGGGAGCGCCTTGATCCAGCAGTTTTCATCCTCGAATGGACGATCTTCCTTGTCCACGCGAGCGATATAGGCGAAGGCGCTATCATCTTCGATGACGCCTTCAACCACGCGCTGATAGAATTCCGACAGATCGGTCGCCACCGCCTGATCTGCTGCCGGGGTATTCGTTCCCAGTATCATCAACGGATCCCCTGCCATTTTGTCGATGGCAGCTTTCCATAGATCAATCGCCTTGCTGGTGCGCATTTCGTGCACTTCATCAGCAAAAACAGCAATTGGTTTCGGCCCCGAAATACTGTCAGCCGAGGCAACCGGCAGGAATTTCGATTGCGTTGCCGGATGCTCGATCTTCCAAGCATTATCGCCCGTGCCGCGAATGACGACATCACCACGGCTTTCAAGCGTTTCCCCATCGCGCTCCGGTATTTCAGAGCGGCAAAGAGCAACAGCGTCAGCAAAAAGCACCTTCGCCTGATCGCGGTCGTTGGCGATGGCGTAGGCTTCCGCGCGCTTGATCCCGCAATATCCGATCAGGTAAAGCCCAATGGCTCCCATAAGCGGAGATTTCGCCTGCCCCTTCCCTGTTTCGATCCAGGCATGGCGAAACCGGCGTCGGCCCTGCGCATCGCGCCAGCCAAAGAGCGAACCGACGACGAAAACCATCCAGTCAAGCAGGTGAAACGGCTCGCCTTCTTTAGCGCCTGCCGTAACCGTGAACATGGCCGGGAAGAACCGAAACGCCCGCTCGGCCTGCTCGATATCGAAATAAAGCCCTCTCTCGTGTCCTGTTTCCAGATCATTCAGGTGGCGCTGGCACGCGGCCCGAACAAACCTGCCCGCAACAATCTCGCCGGAAACAACCTTACTGGCGTAATCCGTGGTTCTGTCCAAGGAACTCGTCGCTTGGCGCTTGCCCGCTTTTGGGCTTTGGGCTGGTTTCTTTTGCTGCTGCTTCACCGAACATCGCCTTTTCCAGCTTAAGGAGCCGGTCATTCAGCTTCTCACAGGCCGACCAGACGAAATTGAACACATCCCCACCGTTCGGACCCTTCTTAACCGGGCCTTCCTCAGCAGCTATCGGATAAAGTTCTTCAAACTCGACACGCGAGCGGACATACCGGTCAGCCCGCGCCAGATTGGCAGCATTGACCGAACTGTTCTCCTGAAGCGCTGCCGTGACCTCTTTCCAGATGAGAATTGCAAGCTCTGCCCGCTCATCATTTCCTCGGAAAATGGCCCGATACCTGGGCTGAACAATCTTCACCATGACGCGATTAACCCGTACCCTTGTCTCAGGTCAGCTTTGAGTGAAAATGAAGGGGGGACGCGGGTCTCGAACCAAGACGGGGGTCGTTAAAAAACACCGGGGGCCATCCCATTGATTTCATTTGATATTCCACGGATGCCCCGGATCAATCGGCCTTCCGTCTTCATCGTGACCGCTGATATACCCTCTGTGAGTTGATCTCTGTGCCTGTTGGTCATGACACTGTTTGCAGACTGACATCAGGTTCTGCTCATCAAGGAACAATTCCATATCGCCCTTATGATCCTGCTTATGGTGGACCACTGGTGCATTGTGTGCACTGCCCTTGCCGATCAGATGCTTTCCACATCCGGGCCACTGGCAAGTCCAGTTATCCCTATCCAGTACCTTGCTTCTTAACCTCGACCATTGAGGGAGATTGTATAGCGCTCGGTACCCAGGTCTGTGTGCTCTACGCCTGTCAGACATTCATGCCCTCTTGTTTCGGCGTGAGGCTCACGGTTGTATTCCTGATTGTAAACGGGAGGCGCATTAATGTTTGAAGATCAGAAGATCGGGGTTCCTTGCCCTGAATGCGGACACAAGACACAGAAGACTATCGGTTGGCTTAAAACACACGACAAGCTCACCTGTGCTGGATGTGGTTCTAACGTCGTCATCGATAGCGAAAAGCTGTTCTCCGGAATTAAGGAGGCCGAGAAGACCGTCGCGAAATTCAGGAAGTCTATCCGCAGCATCGGAAAGAGACGATAGCATTGCTGACAGGCTGCTAATGTCAGAGGATATCTTTAGCTCACAAGTTGCCATCGGCGTTCTCCTTGGCGTCAGGCGACAATCCGCATCACGGATGATCCATCACCGGTGCTCTCAATGACAAGCTTGCCTTTATGGCTGGAAAGCTGATCAAAGCGCAGCGTACCGATCCGCAATTCACCGTCCTTGTGGACGAAAGGATAAACTGCCTCCGGCCCACTCTCACCGGTTACGATGTTCTTGACATTCTCCGGCCTTGGCAGCGCCATTGAAGGAACGGCAGCAGCTACGGGCGCAAGGCCAAGCATTCGCAGGAATGTACGTCGTTTCATGATCTGATTTCCCGTGTACATTTATTGTTTTCCGTACACTTTAATTCTTGTCTATCGACTATTTTTCGTGTACATAAATTCGTATGAAGATCGTATGGGACGAACCAAAACGCGAGGCCAATCTTGCCAAGCATGGCTTGGATTTTGCATCGCTGACTCTTGGGTTTTTCGAGAACTCCAAAGTGCTGCCAGCGAAGAATAACCGGCTTCAAGCTATCGGTCGCCTCGAAGACGGAACAATCGTCGTGATCTTCGTAACCCTCGGCACAGAGGCGCTTTCTGTGATTTCAATGCGCCCTGCCCGAAAGGACGAAAGGAGCCTGATCTGATGGCTATTAAATTTAGACCAAAACACGCGAATGAACGCGGCTATACCAAGCCGGATTGGGATGCTGTATCTGACAATCCAACCGTTACAAAAGCGGACATGGCAAAGGCAAAGCCTTTCAAAGAAGCGCTCCCCGAACTTTATGAAAGCATCCAGCGCTCTAGAGGACGCCCGAAAGTCGACAATCCGAAAGAAGCCGTAACCCTGCGCCTTGACCCTGAGGTCGTCGCGAAGTTTAAAGCCAAGGGCAAAAACTGGCGATCAAACATGAATGATGCCCTGCGTAAATCTGTTGGACTATAATTCTTGCCGGTCTTGCCCACTTACGCCGCATTATGAGGGTGACTTGCCCCGGAGCGGACGGCGGGGCTGCCTTAGTTGCTTTTGTCCTAATTAAAGCGCACAGTGATTATCACGGCAGCATTTGAAACGGGCGCTGTCGTTTAGGGATAAAACCCAAGCCCCAACGTGGAGGAGGACTGCTATGTCTTCCTATTTTAATCGAGCTTATTATGAGCCTGTGTATTCTCGCGTTCTGAGAGAAGCGCTTAGACGTTCAGGATACATCATTGATAACAGTCCTCAAAGAAGAGCATCTGATTTGGCGACGGCAAAACTCTTGCTTGATGATTTCTTGACAATACGACGCATCAGAAACCGAGAAAATAAATCTGATGAGTAGATATAATAGATTTCTCATCCAGACTTTTTTCTTTATCGCCTTTATGGTTCTATTTTATCTAATATTTCAGGGACACGTTTTGTCCGCAACGGAGGCGACCGATGTCTTCTACTTTTCTAAACCCAGTTAATATAACCATGATTTCGCGCCTGCTAAGGGACGCTCGGCTACCAGGCGACTCTCAGGATCTACGCACTGAAGCCGCACGCTATCTTACGCGCCGACTTCAAGAAGGCACTTACGACGAAGACCGTCTACGGATTGCATTAGACCAGTTCATCAAGAAGCATAAAGCAATGGATAATGCTGTCGATCGATGGGACGATGAAGGCGGCGCATCCTAAACATAAAGATGCATTTTTAACTCCTGTACTGCCAACGTAAAAAGCCGCCACCCGAAGGCGACGACTGAATTGTGGGATTTCCCCAATAATTGCGCGTGACTATAAGCAACTGATATTTAATATCAATTATGCTGTCGTCGACGACAATCCGTCAATTGGCGCGCAACCATTTTACCGGCGTCGGCAATATGGTTAGAACGGTGCCGGGCTACCCTCCCGGCTTGGCCGCTGGCACTGGTTGCGTATCCAGCACTACATAAACTTGGGGCGCAGCGGCTTCCCCTGTTATTCCGTTGAGGACTGGCCCCAAAAGAAAACCGCCCAGATTTCACCGGGCGGTCAACTTTAGACTGGAGTTGTCCTAAATTAGAACTTGTAGGCGACACCAAGACGAACGTCATGTGTCTTGAATTTATTTTCAAGGCCAGCATTGACGCCGAAATCGATATCCTTCTTGCCGAAGTCTGTATAGCGATATTCAAGGCGCATGATTACATTATCAGTCGCTGCATAATCAAAGCCACCACCGACAGTCCAACCAGTGCGAGTCTTGCTTTGCGATGCGCTCAGTGTGTCAACGCCATCTGTGATGTAGCCAGAGGTTTTAATGTCACCAAAGGCAACACCACCTGCGACGTATGGCAAGAAACGGTCGGCGGCAACACCAAGACGAGCACGAATTGCACCTGACCAACGCAACTTGCTTTCTACACCAGCTTCAAGGAAGCCATCCGACGCAGAAGCACTATCTTTCAGGTTGTTGTAGGTGATGTCACCGTCAACACCCAGCACTACGTTACTGCCAGTGTCAAAGTTGTAACCGGCATAAAATCCGCCAAGGAAACCATCTGGCTTAACACGCCCAAGGTCCTCAAACTCCGACTTACCCCAACCGTATCCAACCTGACCACCGAAATAGCCACCAGTCCAAGTGAATACAGGAGCAACAACGACAGGCGCTGGCTCTTCATACTGAATGGCATCCGCAGCCTGTGCACCATAAACGCCAGCCAAGACAACGGTTGATGCAAGAAGAACTGACTTGATATTCATCTAAAATCTCCCCGCTCTTCAAGAGAGCCCTAATTAATCACTTTCATAAAGATAGCGCTCTCGGCGAAAAAGTCTGTAGCAAACCGGCAACACAACCATACATTGGCGGAAAAGAGCCCTTGCCACAATCTTTTGGTTAACAAAGCCTTCAAAAGGCGGCCCTAAAGCCGCCTCTTTCATGCCGCCTTCGACTTGTCGGAATACCGTTTGCGTCGGCGTTTATTTCTCAAGTCAGACATGTCGACGTAAATCAGCTTTTCATCGAACCTTTGAAGCGCCTTGTTGCGGTCTCGGACAACCCATCCCTCGGTTGTGAAGGTGTTGTATTCCTTTGACGCGCTGGCGTCCATCTTATCCCGAATATCCACGATTTCAGGGGAAAGTCGCAAGGTGCAATTTCGAGTGTTTTCGTTAGGCTGCGTGCCATTGCTGGATAGTTTGGCTGAAATTTCGGAAATCGCCGTCTCTGCACAAACTTTTCCATAATTGCGGTGAACACCTTCAACCGTGGTGCACCACTTGGAAAACGATATCCGCTTGCGTGTAAAATCACCGTTGGCATCCACGCTCGACACGTTCAACGCCTTGGCTTGAGCCATTGCATAAGCCCAGAGACAACGGCGGTTCCGCTCACGGCTGACAAGGCGGATCAGATCGTTGGCTTTCTCCCAGATCGAAACATCCTCGGATTGCAGACCTGTCGACAATCCCGCCCAGAAGCGCTCTCCCTCTTCGTCAAGACGACCACGATCATCAAATTCAAGCTGGTCGCCTGCTGCCTTTTTTATCCGCTTTCTTTCCCAAACACTCTTTCCGGGGATTGGTATGCCGTTGATATAATCAGCAGGTATCCACCCACCCTTTTCAAGCTGGGTATGGAAATACGGTAACGACTGCGCTTTCAACCGTGCTGGCCTTCCCGTGTCGGGCAACCGGCTATCGACAACGGCGGCATGAATAAAAAGCTCTTTCACTTCCTGTTCGTTCATACTGCAATCCTCCGATCATCAAGCAAATCAGGCTGCTGGCGCATTTTTCCAAAGTGCCGAAGCATCCTTTCAAATAACATACCCACGAGTGCAGGTCGCTTGGAAACGAGCCCATCAAGGTCATGACACCAGTCGGCTAGGACACCCAGCGGCGTACCATCCCAAAACGTGAACCATGCCTCTAAATCGTTCTCCATAATGCCGGGATAATTACGCTTGGCGGTGCGCACCATGTCACTGACGGCCCAGAGTGTGGTTTCATCAATGAAATTACGATTGTTATGGCTTTCCGCCAAAGTCATGACCACAAAATCGGCGTGATCCTCACCGTATTTCTTAATCAGACGGTCGAGGGTGCCAATTGCTCTGGTCTCGCCAATGCCTGGAACCGCGTTCGGCACCACAACGCGAATACCGTGGCACGCGAAGCACTCCCATGCCTGCGGGTATGTGTTTGCGAGTTGAGCCAGACGCGGATCGTCCATAGGTCACACCACGTATTGCAACTGTTGTTCGATGGCTGACTGAACAGACTCACCACGGGCGATTTCCATGCCCATCGTTGCCAGTTCGTCGGCGCGCTCGTTGCCGGTGATACCTGCATGGCCTTTCACCCAACCGATGGTGATATGAGCTTGTCCGTCAAGCGAGGCGTCGATTTGCTGCCATAAATCGGCATTGGCAAGTTCCTTCTCCTTGCCTCGGCTCCATCCCTTTTTCTTCCAGCCGTGCCGCCAGTCATTGCAGCCGTTGACGACATACTGGCTGTCACAGAGGATATGCACCGGTTCGGCTTGCCCTGACGCCCAGCGGATAGCCATAAGCATGCCGGTCAGCTCCATGATGTTGTTCGTGCTGTCCAGCATGCCGCCACAGTCGGAATGCACTTCCACGCCGTCGCGGTACACGGCAAAGCCCCATCCGCCATCACCGGGATTAGGCTCGCATCCACCATCCGAGAACAGGACAAGGCCAGCAGTCGGGATCAATGGGGCGGCAGCGACCCTTTGATTCTTCTTGCCGCTCTTTCTGCCAGATTTGACCGCCTGACGCGGTTTAGCACTCGGAACGATACTTTGCGCATTCTCCGGCAAATTCTCCTGTATGAGCTTTAAAATCGGAAAACACGGTTCGCCCTTGTTCGGGAACTTGAAGCGAGTACCGGCAAGCTGCTGCGCCATGAATGCCGCTTGTCGATCGGTCTTGATGCTGGAAGGTGAAAGGCCGTTCTTCTGGAGCCAGTTGCGCAGCGGGAAAAGGCTATCGGGCCACTGATAGGTCATGCCGATACTCCCAATTCCCTAAGCAGGCACATGACAAACGGTCTCAACGACGATGCCTCATGAATTTCGACTTCATATTCGCCATCCTCGCTGGGAGTGACTTCTGTCACAGCCTCGCAACGCAAAGCATAATCGATAGCGTTTATGATCTTGTTTTCTGAAATGACCGCCATGCGGCAATCCTCCACCTTCGCCGTTTGCAGGAGCGGAAGGGCGGCGCTTAGCGCGAGCCGCATCTGTACTGCCGGTACATATGGGGTGCATGTTGGTGGCCATGTCGACAGTGCTGCCTGTACGGCTTCATCTGGAATAATCATAACAGCCGTCCTTTCGCTTCCTCGGCATCGGCAAAAGCCCGATAATCTTGGGCAATGGCTTCCATAACTTCGATCTGTCGATCAGCAAATGCTTGCGTCATCCTGCCTTCGGCTACCCACCGGCCATAGACGCGGCGGCGTTGCTTGACTTCGCGCTCAGCGCAACTTGCTTTTTCTCGGCTGGTGATCATGCCGCCTTCCTCCGCTTTCTGCATCGCTGGAACCATACCGACGACAGACCTTTCCATGTCGGACAGTTATGCGTGGCCGCAAAGCGCTTGGCCTCGCTCTCCGCGCTTCCGTACGTATCGATGATGGTCTGTGTCAGGTCATCCCCGGCGATGGTGCCTTGATACTCTGGATCGGTCATAAGGCTTTCCACGGCCTTGATGTGGTTTGAGGAAATCGGATTCAGATCGGCCATGGCGAGGATTTCCAGATACTGCCGTGCTCGCATGGCACCACGGCGGCCAATCAGGCCATGCAGGGCAGCAATCGCCACACAGTCGCGGGGCTTGAACTTTCCGCCGGGGTTCTTCGGGATTCTGATCCCTGCACGTTGCGTCACCTGGTAGATCGTCAGTGCATCCTCGCCACCGGCAACCAGTTCGGCAAAGAACAGTTCAAGCGGGCTGACGTTCTTCCGGTTCTTGTTGATGTCAACGAAGATCGTCGCTTCGGACTGGATGTCGTCGGCCTTCACGATAATCGCCGGAACGACCGAGACATGCGGATGACGCTTGGCCGCTTCGAGACGATGCTGACCATCAGAGACGTGATAGACGCCATCATCTTGCGGAACGACCACAATGGCACCGAACGACCGCCACGAGAATTCCCGCAGTATCTTGTCGACGCGGTTCTGATCGAGCGGGCGCTGATAGTTCGGATCGGCCTTGATCGAGGCCTTGTCCACCCAATCCAGAACCGGAACCTCGCCGGGGTCTTTGATTTCGATTTTGGTCATGACGCTGTCCCTTTTTGCGCTCGCCAAGCATTCAATCCTTGCAACCGCAATATCGCGGTGTTGAGCGCGTCGATCACGTGCTCAAGATTGGTGCTGGCGTTGTGGCGGGTGCTGATAAAATTTGGCATAGACAACCACGGATGAGGACCTGCAGCGATATTCGCCACGGCTGCCATGCTGGCCGTCACCCACGCGAAAGCTTCTTTCTCCCGTTCGGACAGCAGATCGGCAGTGATGTGACGCTCGTAGACCGCCGACATGCCCGACGCGGCGTAATAGCGGCCAAGCCATCGAGCGTACTGCTCTAGGACCATTCTCAGGCTTCTCGCCCTCGCAGTTCTGATATGCGCCTTTTCAGCGTCGGACTTGAGGTATTCCAAATGATCCACAAGGCTATCGATGATCTGAGCAGTGGCGTGTTTATCAGCCCACCCCGATATTTCTATGATTTTCGCCGCACTCATGACGCACCCCCGAAGATGTGCGGCAACAGCCCGTGTATCTGCTGGAGAGCATATTCCCGTTCCTTTTTCGCAAACGGCCCTATCAGGCGATACATTTCCGTATCGATGCGGTTGTCGGCATCTATTCCAATCCCAATGAGCTTGGCGGCCAACATGGCGGCATCTTCATCGCTATCAAATGCGGCGATCACTGCTGCGCGCCTATCGCGGGAGAATGGCCCTCCCTCTTTGTGGATCGATGCTTCGTACGTGTTCGGCATGACTTTACAGACACGGCGGATGGTTAGAACGCGGTCAGCAGCCCAATCCCAGCCTGCGCCCTTATGCTTCAAACCTTCGGCGTTCTGCGCCAGCGTCTTCGTGTCGTTGAAATACTCATCGCGGAAAGCAACAACCCACTGCCCTGCTTTGATGTCGACGTAACCGGATTTGGAAATAGTCATGACAGTTTCTCCCTCACATCCACAAGAGCAGTAATGAGGGCATCAAGGTTGTCGCGACCAACAACTGTTATTGTGCTTTCCTCAAGATCAAACCATGATTGAGCAAAGTGAATGCGGTTGTCCTTCTGGTTTAGTGCGAGAGATATGTATCCTTGATGCGGAACAATAACCTCGCCGGACGATAAATTTCCGACTTGGTCTGTAGTATCGGATTCACTTTCTGTTGTTGGATGAGGCAGTTCTTCCAATCCTGAAAGATAGTTCACAGTGCAGCCCAAAACCGAAGCGAGGCTTTGCAGAGTCGAGAATTTAGGGCTTTTGACACGGCCTTTGACAATATCCGTAACAGCTGAGCGGCCTAGATTTGCCCGCAGGGAAAGTCTTGACTGACTTATTCCGCAAGCTTCCATGCGCTCTAACAAGCGGCTGGCAACAATGTCTTTAAGGTGAATTGCTTCCTTAACATCGGTTTTCATGCTGGTGCTCCGTATTTCTGCGCCAGTCTTTTCCACCATGCGCCTTGTTTTTCAGAGAGTTTAAATGGTCGGCTTCGTTTCGCCTTCACCTCCAAGCCAAGCGAAAATTCACGCTCTTTGACGGAGCTTGCAGGATCGGACAGAATTATCGGGACTATTCGAAGAACGTCGGATTTAGCGATATCCGTTACCGTACGCGGTTGACGCACATGCTTGCGGGGTTCAACGGGATTTTCTGGTTCAATAGCGTGGTCTGACCGATGTTGTTCGGTCCATGCCCATGCGTCCGCAGATGATGGAAATGGTCCGGCCAGACGCCAATTGCCGTTGTCAGCAACATAAAACGATCCATCGCGGTGCGCTTTGACGATCATACTGCACCCCCAGAAGGACCGCAGAGATTTTCGCGGCGATTGAGTTCATTGCACACAGCCGTCATGAAATCCTCGACCATGCTATCTTGCTGATCAGCCGGGATACCCAGACGATCCAACTGATAGAAAAGGCCACCCGTCACCTGCCTGAGATAATGCTCAGTCTGACGGTCGGTTTTTTCTGATAGTCTTTCGGCTATTTCACGGATGCGCCCTATCCTTCTCGCCAAAGGGAACGGGATAATCTCTGCGGGCGGGCGAAATTCGGTAAGGTCAAACTGTTTCATTTTACCTTCTCCCCTTTGCATGAGAGTAGCTATTCCCCTCACGCGTAGACTCTAAGTCTTCTTTCCTCTCAAAGCCTCTTTCAGTATCGTTGTAGTTTTGAGATGTAGTATAAGCAGGACTACGCCAGTCCTGTTCTGACAGGACTACGCCAGTCCGGTTATTGAGGACTACGCCAGTCCGGTTATTGTCTCTGGATTTTCTAAGATGAAGAGGCTCTTCCTTGCATCTTTTTGCGTGCCCCTCGAAGATTTCAAAAGCCCAGAACATTTTTAGGCGATAGACGGTCCCTCGCCTATTCCGGTTTTTGTCCATTTTCCCGTTCAGGCTTTCGAGAATGTCAGGCTGAAGGTCAGCAATCCGGCGCTTGTCAAGAGCGCCTGATGCCGCCAGACGCTTTACCGATGATCTGACTTGGCGCACATCAGCGAGGTCAGCATACTGGGCAATTGTCTGCTGAGTGGCCCACATCAGATTTGTTGCCAAATCGGCTTTCTGCATCAGCGCATTAGCAACCCGCAAATCTCTCGGGTGGTTTTTATGCATGGGACAATATCCGACTGCGATTATCCAGTCGTACTTATTCAGATCGACCAACTGCTTTTCCCAAGGCAGTGTCGACTTACGTGGCTCACTCATTCTACCCCCACATCAATTGCAGGGAACAGATCAGGGCGAAGCCGGTGGCGAGGTATAGCGCCATTGGTCGCCCGCTCTATGCCAAGGGCCAACTCTGCTGAGCATCGGCCATTGCGCTTTGCATACCAGATCGCATTTTGAGAAAAGCCAGCAAGTTTACCAAGCTTCGCTTCTGATCCGGATAAGGTGATCGCCGCTTCTATAAGCGACGTGATAATTTTTGGATTAGTGATTTTTTTCATGGCGCACTCAACCTACTCAATGTTGTGTTAACTGTAAAGAGCATTTGTGTTTTACATGAGTTGAGTTATGCCGCATTAATTGCAGCTATGAGCAACAAAGATAAACATCCGCCAGTTTTGGACCGCCTCGCTCGATCACGCGGCGAGGAAATACGTCTTGCCCGAGAGGAATTAGGTTGGTCGCAGGCCGACTTAGCTGAGAGAGCAGGGACAACCCAGCAAACAGTTGACAGAGTTGAGCGCGGGGTCACTGCCCATTCAAGGGCTTATCCCAACATACGAGCAGCAGTTGGCCTTACCCCCGTGCCGGGGATCGAAGGATCGATCTACACTCGCATCGAGGGTGAGAAAGACAAGCGAGACCTTCGAAGTCGCCACCAGAAGATTAGCCTACTTGGTGCGAAGTCGGCAGCGCTTGCTGAGAATGTAATTCCAGTGATGTCTGGGACGAATATGATTGACGTGATACCAAAGGGGTATCCGGTTACATTTGCCGAAAACTCCTTTGCGGCGCTTATTCCAGATGATCTGATGTCGCCAGTATTCCGAGCCGGAGATATAGTCGTTATTAACCCACACTTGCCAATCCAGTCCAATACAGAAATCATGGCGGCAAAGATGGACGAAGACGGTACGGTTGTTACCGTTTTTCGCACATTGATACACGAAACCAAAGATTCCTATCTCGTGAAAAGCCTAAACCCAGAAAAAGAGGAAGAGCTTCTCAAGAGTGAGTTTACGGAAGCTCGACAGATCGTTGCAAAATACAATCGCTATCGTTAACTCGTTTTATGTGTTGACTTCTAACACAGTGATGCGTTAACCATACCTCCAACGGGCAATTTGGCCCGCTGGAGAACGATATGCAGAACATTACCAAAATTGCAGATCACAAGGCCTCAATCATCGAGAGGGAACTCGAAGCCAAGATTGATAAGGCCGTCGCTCATTTGGTCGAGCAGGGCAAAGACCCCACTAAGCTGACAGATTATGATCTCACCGCCATCGCCACGTCGATTGAGTTGACGGATGACGAGTTGAAGCACTGCGGCAAAACCCACCTTGAGAATATGGCGGGCATCTTTCTTGGCATGAAGATGGTCGAGATCATCAACCAGAACATGAAAATCCTGCCGGACGAATTGCGTAGCTGCATGCTGGCGTATTTCGAAGCTGTCGACAGCGGCGAACTTGAGAAGTTTACGGCAGGAGGCGCCGTATGAATGCGCCTGTCACCCTCACGTACAACTCGCAGCCGATTAGTCTGAAAGCAGAAAAGCTTTCGCTGACGGATATGTGGAAGGCGGCAGGAAGTGATCCACAAAAGGCCCCAGCAAAATGGCGCGATCTTCCGTCAGCAAAGGCCTTTATAGAACATGTAGAGTTCACTATCGGAAAATCCGACACTGAGCTTGTTCGGACGGTGATCGGCGGGCGTAAGCCGGGGACATGGGCGCACTGGCAGATTGGCATGGCCTATGCGAAATACCTCGATCACGATTTTCATATGTGGTGCAATACTCAGGTGCGTTCCATCATGGAGGAAAAGCAAGCTGGCGTATCGACCGGGCTCACTGAGCAAGATCGGAGCGTTTTCGGCGGCATGATCAAGAGCGGCACCGGCGTAGTGATCAGAGAAGCAATTGCGCCGATTGAAGACGCGTTGCAGCAAGCTTTGCACCGCATTGCTCACCTCGAAGATAAGATTTCTTCACCAAGCACATGCACTGCGCATGATTTGTGGAGCAGTTACGGTCTTCGGCCCATTAAAGGCGGCACTCTATGGCTGGGAAATCGCCTCGCATCCCTTGGCTGCCTTCCAGAATACGGTGGGCGTGAGTTTATTGATGGGAAATGGCGTCGGCGCTTTGATGCCGGACGCGCCCATAATCAAATGAAAAATGGTCTTCTACTTCTCGCCCGTCAGCACGTCGCTGAACGGATGGGACAAGGAAAGCTCGGTCTATGAAATCTGAAATCCAGAAAGCAAACGGCCCGGCAGAGGTTGCAGCCTCAACGCCGAGCCAAGTTCCATCCAAACCGAAAGGATTAAAGAACATGGGCAGCAATACCACAACTGCGCTGTGTGGCGCAACATACTTGACGGAAACTGAAAATCCATGGGTGAAGTCCCGCCGTCTTGCGAGAGAACTTGCAGATACAATGTCCAATATGGACGAGGTTGACCGTCCAGCCTATGCGATGGTGTTTCCCGACAATAGCCGCGGTTATCGGTACGGCTTCGCGTCAAGCGGCGTGAGTGACATGGCCAAGATGAAACTGCCGGTCGATCAAGTGAACGACTTGTCGCAAGAACTGGCAGACGTTCTGGACGAATATGCTGACGGTCAATTTATGGCTGTGGTTTTACCGAGAAGCCGTAGCATGGGCTGGCCTGTCATGTTCGGCAGTATCAAGGCGCAGCAGGAGTTGATTTCCGAAAAGGCGAAGGAAGCAACACTTGTCGACGAAGGCAAGAAAGATCCGCTGGTGGCTGCCATTAAGGCCTATCTGGCTGGCCTAGATGATTTCAATGCAAATGCTCCGTTGGATAACAATGGTGCAAATGCTTACGCGGAGAAATCATATCTTCCACCGATGCGGGTTCTCAACGAATGGGATCAGCCAGCAACGTCGCTTCAAGGGTCAATTCTCGCATTGCAGATCGCAAATCGTGACAGTGGCGGCGTTTACGGCTGTGAGGCAGCGGAACGCATGGTGAATGCCGCCCTCGGTTATCTGCAAAACTTGAACGGGAGGCCAGAAGCATGACCGCGCCAGCAATCATTCACCAGCCTGAGCTTCGCGCTCTTATGATGTTCGACAACGTGCCGGATGGCTGCACCACATTTCTATGTTCGAATGAAAGCAGTCTGCCCCATGTGCGCCCCGGTGAATTCGTCATCGTTGACAAGACGGATAGAGAACCCATCGCCGGTGAGCTTTATGTCATCAGTTTCGGCCCGCGCCTCGATCAGCATCATATCTGTATGGTGCGCCGCAGGAGCGGCATTCAATGGAGCCGGAAAGACTTGCCACAAGACGGCTGGCAAGTGGGAGCCGTGCGTAACGATGAAATGCAAGCGTTCCGCCAAGAGCTGAAGCGCAAGGGACTACCCCACGCCGCGTTCGTTGCTGCGATTTTCCGTGCTCAAGCGCTGACAGGTTCGTGGAGTGAAGGGCCATATGCCAGCGAGGGCGATAGCTTCGATCACCTATGCGAATGTCTCGTTGGCAAGGTTATCGGTATCTATCAGCCATCCGATGAAGGAGCGGCACAATGAGGCTTATCCTGATCCTCCGCATTCGCATCTGGCAGAAAATCAGCCTCAAGTGCGCGAAACGCGCCGACCGGCTCTGGAGTGATTATGGCCGGAGGTTTGAAAATGAACAGTACTGAAATTTCCCGCCTGCTGCCCATAAAGGAAGTTAGTCAAATCACCGGCCTTGGCAAAACAAGCATCTATAAAAAAATGAATGACGGCACTTTCCCGAAGGGCAGAAAGATCAGCGAAGGTTGCGTCAGGTGGATGGAAAGCGAAATCAAAGATTGGATTGAAAACCTGCCTAAGCACGATTAAACTATCCACAAGGCAAGATACCCACCTTGGATAAAGTGTGGGTATTTTTGTGGGTACACAGAAATGATCGAACCAGATTTTGATAATAATAACTGCTAGTTAACTATCGCAGATGAATAGCCTCCTCCGCTACCATTATTTTTTATCAAAAAAATCAGTTATTTAATGGAACCAGGAGGTTCCAGAGAACGCGATACATCTCACACAAATGTACGTGGAGATGCTGTGGCTCGCTCTTCTTATTTAACAAAGCGCGACGGGCGCTATCACATTCAGATTCGCTTTTCATCCTGGTTACGCCATTAATCGGTCGGCCACTCTACCGCGCCTCTTTGCAGACGGGCGATTATCGCGTGGCGCTATTAAGGCTTTCGGAATTTTTGGGGTGGTTTCACCGAATGAATGGCGGCGTCGTCGATTACGTATCATTGTTTCAGATGAACATGATTCAACTGAAACTTTATATAAGCGACCAATGGCCGATTGCGGATGAGCGACTTTTCGCCCGCAAAAATTACGAAGAACTACTCAAAAATCTGAATCGCCGCGCAAGAGCAGCGAATTGTGATCCAGACATGATCGAGCCAGAATTTTCTGAGCTGCTCAAACTTTTCGTGCAGCAGAATGTTGAAGCTGAGGCTTATCAGCGGAAGGCAGAACGTTTCATAGAATATGAACGCGGACGAGCCGACATGAAGGCTGCTTTGGATTTCGACGCAGTCCCTTCCAGTTTTCAAACCATCTCCGCACCAATCTCAACGCCCTCTCATGCAGCCTTGTCACCAGCCGACACCAAGCTGACGTCCATCGCCAACATTCCCAGCTTTTCAGCAGCGTTGAGGGAATATCTGGAAACAGCAAAAGGCAGCAAAGACAGTCTGCGCGACCTCGAGTTGATCGTGCAATTCCTGATTGATCAGATGGGCGACAATCCTGTGCATCAGTTCACTTCCGAGGATGCAAAGACGCTCGATAAGATGCTGCCCGAAATCCTGGACCGTGCAGGCATTCCACGCGAACATTGCGCGTCGCTTTCAACCCGATATACATATGCCCAACAACACGGATGGGAGAACCTCAAGCGGCTTACCGAAGCGCGATTGCGCAACGGCTATCATAATTCGCTATCGAAATTTTTCGGCTGGTTGATCGAGAAGGGTTACTATGGGCACCCCAAACCGGTCTTAACACAGTTAGCGGTAAAAATCTGACGTCGCTCACTCGTGATGCATTCGAATACGACGAGGTCGTGAAGATTTTCATGCAGCCTTTGTTTCAAGGATACCCTGCCGAAAACCAGATTGGCAGTCGGGCCAGGTATTCGTCAAAGCGTCATAATCACCACCACTCTTAGCGTCAGTGAGTGGGCAAGTGTGTTTGGCGACGCTAAAATGACGACCGCTCTGGCCGACAGGCTCATTCATCACTAGCACATCCTCAAAACTGGAAATGACAGCGTCAGGTTCAAAAACAGTTCCGCACAAGAACCAAAATGAGCAAAAGAAATCGCGAAACTTAACCGTGATTAAAAACATTAACAATAATTGAAAGGTGAGATCAATTCTCGGTGGAAATGCCAGGTCACTTCTCAGCGGCAATCGATACTGTGGCTTTACCACTTCACTTTAAAGCTTGCCTGCTCCGTGGCGGAGTATCTATCACTGAAGATGCTTAAGCCGGTGGACTTTCCTTGTCCGCATGTTGGATCAGTAGGGAGTTTGGTGGTCAGATCGCAATGGCTTTCTTCCAAGCACTTATTGCCAAATCGTTAATCATCAGATCTGGCGCTTGCCGGATACAGTCAGCCTTTGGTATTGCCAAGTTGTTTGAGTTTGGGCTTCTGCTCAACGAAGGGTTCGATCTTGAGCATTCTCACCAATGGATATCACCTATAACGGCTTTGCCAGAGTTCTTCAGCTCTGCGACGGAAAATCGCGTAACTGTCGTTCTCTGCCGATACTGCTGTCATCATGGCCATCGCAGCCGTTGCAATGACTGTGTTTTCAGCGCGCTTGTCCACTGCTGTTCCAGTCCAGACTCCATACCAATATTCAAAAGAACTCAGGCTTGAATGTTTTTCGCCATTTTCTTTTGAGAGTGTCGGCAAAAGAAGTTCACTTGGTTGCCCATTCATATAACGATAAATCGTGTGCCTGTGTTGCGGCACCAGTTCCGCAACATCGCGGCTGGTGGAGACAACGGAAAGCGATTGCATGTTAAGAAGCGCACCCACATCACGATGAAGTTCGCGATAGGCCGGTTGTGACACCCCCAGAAAAGACGCCTTGAGGCTGAGCGGATTAAGAAGATGAACAAGACTGTTGATCGGCGAACGCGATTCAAACAGCGAATAGAGTGAAAGCAGGGCATTCACCTGAGGCGCAAAGCCCGCGACCGGCATAAAACATATGCCATGCGCCCTGAGCGCTTCGCGGGCCATATCATGCGTTGGCGCAATGGGAACCTGGATCGCTTCGGCTGCCAGTTCCAGCTTTCCCGCCAGTTCCCCGCTGCCGCATCGCCCGTGCAAAACAACAGGATAACCAGCTCGCGCGACAAGAAGTGCAGCCAGCATAAACCACGGCGACTGGTTGGAATTGGGGGAAAGATAAGCGGGCCAGTCAAGCGCCGGACTGCCGACCGCACAATCGCTCGCATAAAGATGCCGCGCAGCGCGAACCATGCCTGCGAGTTCCGGCGCCGTCTCGCCGCGATAATGGATCAGCCGCAGAAGTGCACTGATCTGCATCGGATCGGCCTTACCCGCAAAAATCGTCGTAAATGCATCCTCTGCTTCACGCAGGTCCAAGGGGCGCGTGTGGCCAACCTTGCGGCCGATTACGGCAATATATTTGGCCAGCCGGCGTGTGGGATCGTTTTCACTCCAGATATCGGCGAACTGAACGGCCAGTTGTTCAGGTGTTGGATGGTTTTCCAAATCGACGACCTTGCGAATAGCAAGCGGCGGCGGTGTAACGATGGAACTGCGTGCCCACCCTTCATGGGCATCGGATACGGTCTCACTCTCGTCCTCCCCATCTGTTTTCATCAGGGAATCGGCTTCGTTAGCCAAGCGGCGCAGACGCCCGCGCAGCGATTCTGCCTTGGGTGTAGCAACCATTCCGCGACCGGAGCGTACCAGGATCGGATCGTTGAATTTTTCACGAATCTGCCCAAGCAGCCTGCTCATGGCTGCCATGCTCAACCCCATCTGTTTGGCAGCTCCTCCAACACTTCCCTCCACAAGCAATGCATCCAGCGCAATCAGCAGACGCAACTGCCCAAGAGGCTGACATTCAGCCCCCGCACCATCTTTCCCTGCAGGATCAGGCGACTTGCTTGTGCTTTTAACCACGCTCAATTCAGTCCGTTCAGTTGCGTTTTTTGAAACTTGGAAATGTTATAAAACATGACCGTTGATTTCATCTTATTGCCATACATAAGGAGAGTTCAAAACTCAACTTATGTATGGTGTTGAAAAATGAGCAGCTTGTTTCCGGGATCGCGGGTTCATCATATCTATGACAGACATTCGGGCCTAAAAGCACGCCTCGCGCGAGCCTTTCTGACGGGAACGTGTCTTTCCACAGCGCTCATCGCCAGCCCGACCATAGCGCTTGCACAGACAGCGAACACGACGACAACCGCTGCCGAAGAGCAGGCTTCGACCGGTGGCGGCATAAACCTCAAGCAGATCGTGGTCAGCGCGACCGGCTTTGAACAGAACATTACCGATGCTCCTGCAAGCATCTCGGTTGTTCCAGGTGAAGAGCTGGAAAAAGGTGCCTATCGCGATCTGACCGATGCGCTGAAAGATGTGCAGGGTGTAGCTGTGACTGGACCCAGCGCTGAACG
The DNA here is from genome assembly GCA_032057925.1 of Rhizobiaceae bacterium. GTDB lineage: Bacteria > Pseudomonadota > Alphaproteobacteria > Rhizobiales > Rhizobiaceae > Brucella. The sequence continues at coordinate 396,904 of DAMCEK010000003.1, read as the reverse complement.
CGATATTTTCATCCGCGGTCTTCCCGGCTCCTACACGCTTCTGCTTGTGGATGGCAAGCGCCAGAGCACGCGTGATGCCCGCACAAATGGCAATTCAGGCTTTGAGCAAAGCTTTATGCCGCCTGCCAATGCCATTGAGCGTATCGAAGTCATCCGCGGGCCGATGTCTTCGCTTTACGGCTCGGATGCAATGGGCGGCGTTATCAACATCATCACCAAGAAAGTCTCCGATAAATGGAGCGGCTCCTTCACCATCGATGGCACCGTGCAGCAGCATTCCAAATTCGGCAATTCCTTGCAGGGATCCTATTATATAACGGGTCCGATCGTACCTGACCTGATTGGTGTGCAGCTCTGGGGTCGTGGCTTCAAGCGTCAGGAAGACAAGATCATTGAAGGATCGCCGGAGCAAAAGGATGTCGACATCACCGGGCGCATCAGTTGGACGCCGAACGAAGATCATGACATCCTGCTCGAGCTTGGCAAGACACGTTTGCGCCGCGACACCTCGGTCGGCAAAACGATTGATGCTTCCGGGCGTAGTCCGGTCGACGCCTATAATTACAACGACCGCGATCACTGGTCGATCAGCCATACGGGCCGCTGGGGACCGACGACCTCGGAATTCTCCTTCATGCAGGAATGGGCCGAGCGCACCAATTATAGCTGGGATAAAAAAGCCGGAGATTACGTCGAGAATCTGCGCTCGCCACATGTTCGCAACTCGGTGCTCGACGGCAAGTTCACCACGCCGTTCGAGTTTTATGGCAACCACACACTTGTGACCGGCGGTCAGTTTACCGACACCGTGCTGACGGATCAAAACCCGGGTCGTCGTACCGGTCTTGACGAGAAATTCAGCGTGCGCCAATGGGCGCTTTTTGCTGAGGATGAGTGGTGGATCACCCCTGACTTTTCGCTGACCGGCGGCCTGCGCATGGACGATCACGAGATTTACGGCTCGCATTTCAGCCCACGCGGCTATGCCGTCTGGCACGCAACCGAACAGCTCACCTTCAAGGGCGGTATTTCCACCGGCTTCAAAGCGCCTGAAATCCGTACAATTGCGCCGGGTTATGCCTATACGACGGGCGGCGCGGGCTGTTCTTACGGACCGGACGGTACGTGCGGCGTCATTATTGGCGACCCGGACCTGAAGCCTGAAAAGAGCACGAGCTATGAAGCAAGCGTTCTCTGGGATAACCAGACGGGCTTGCGTCTTGGAGCAACCTATTTCTACACCGACTTCAAGGACAAGATTTCCAACGCCCTTGTTCTTGATGCCAATGGCAATCCAGAGCGCTGGAGCGAAGACCCCAATTATCGCCTTTGGTACGCGTTCAATATCGATGATGCGGTCATGCAGGGCGTGGAACTGACCTTCAACTGGGAAGCCACCGACACGATTTCGCTGCGCGGTAATTATACCTATACCGATTCCGAACAGAAGACGGGTGACTTTGCCGGACTTCCGCTCGCCCGTACGCCCAAACACATGGCAAGCTTGCGCGGTGACTGGGAAACGCCGGTCGAGGGACTCACGGCATGGGCTGGTGCCAATTATCATGGTGAGGAAACCAATGCCGGCGCCCGCATTGGCTCGGCGGGTGAGGCAATCTACCGTGACGGCAAGGTCGTAGCGCGCAAATACAAACCATACGCAACCTTCGATCTCGGCGGCTCCTATGAATTTAGCGAACATGTGACGCTCAACGCGGCCGTTTACAATATTTTCGACAAGAAGGTCGGGGTTGATGAATTCAACACCGTGGTCGACGGTCGCCGTCTCTGGGTAAGCATGACTTCGCGTTTCTGATTAATATATGACGCCAGCGGTTTTGCTGGCGTGATGGACTGAGTGGATCATTCATGCGCGTTCTCAAGACGATAACCAATAAGGTCTGCCTGGTGATGGGCGGCATTGTGCTTGCTTCAGCCGCGCAGGCGGCCGAGCCTGTCATGGGGTCTTTCGACACAACCGCCAACGGTATTTCCTACCGCATTTTTACCGCCATCCCTGCGGAACCGGCGCCCAAGGATGGCTATCCTGTCATCTATATGGTCGATGGCAATCGCATGTTGCCGATTGCAGCAAATCTGATGGCGGAGAATACGAAACTGAAAGCTGTACTTGTCGGTATTGGATATCCAACACAAGACAAGGATGAAATCGTCAAGCAGCGTTACTTCGATTTTACACCACCGACCCCACAGGAAGCGATCGTTGGTCGATCCAAAGATGTAAAGACCGGCGGACGCGATGCTTTCTTCGATTTTATCGAAAACCAGGTTAAGTCTGAAATCGAAAATCGCTTTCCCATCGACAAATCCAAGCAGTCCCTGTTTGGTCATTCGCTGGGTGGTTTGTTCACGCTCTATGCGCTTTTCAATCACACAGAAAGTTTTCAGACTTTCGCGGCGGCAGACCCCTCGATCTGGTGGAACGAGCGTTCGATCCTCAAAGACAAGGATCGTTTCGTCACGAGCTTCACGTCGACCCCACATGCTATTCGGTTATTGATAGAAGCTTCGGGTAAGCGCACCCGACATCCAGGTCAAACTGCACAGGATGTCGAGCGAATGAAAAAACTACGTGGTGGCCCCTCGGGCAAAGACATCTACGACGAGCTTTCAAAACTGCCGCAAATGGAAACAGCCTTTCATCGTTTTGACGATGAAAACCATGGTTCGATGATACCGCTGAGCGTCAGCGACAGCCTGAATTTCATTCTGCTCGGTAAAACACCCGACAATCAATAAAAACGATAGATTACAAGACCAGCACAAGGATCGAAAACATGCTTAACATCGGTCGCCAAATGGCCCATCTCTGTGGCTTTGCCCTTATGGGACTTTTGCTTGCCTCGGGCGCCAATGCCGCAGATTTGACAATCAAGCACGCGCAGGGAGAAACGACACTTTCAGCCACCCCGCAAAAAGTCATCGTTCTTGATCTGGCAACACTCGATAATCTCGACAGCCTTGGCGTGAAGGTGGACGGCGTGCCGAAACTCGCATCCTACCCGGATTACCTCAAAAAATACGAAGCCGACGACTATGCAAAAGTCGGAACCCTGTTCGAGCCGGATTATGAAACGATCAATGCATCTGAGCCCGATCTCATTATCGTTGGCGGTCGCTCGGCGGCAAAATATGCCGAACTGGCAAAAATCGCACCGACCATCGACCTGACAGTTTCTGCAAAGGACCTGATCGGCGGCACCACTGCCAATGTCGAAAAACTTGGCGAAATTTTTGGCAAAGAAGCTGACGCCAAGGCTGAAATCGAAAAGCTCAATGCCGCTGTCGCAGCGCTCAAGGAAAAGGCGAGCGGCAAGGGCAACGGCCTGTTCATTCTCACCACAGGCGGCAAGATCAGCGCCTATGGTCCGGGTTCACGCTTCGGCGTCCTGCATGATGCTTATGGTGTAAAACCCGCAGCACCCGATCTTTCCATCGGCAATCACGGCCAGCCTGTCAGCGCCGAGTTCATTCTGAAAACCAACCCCGATTGGTTGTTTGTGGTTGACCGCGATGCTGCAATAGGGCGCGAAGGCAATTCCGCGCAACAGGTTCTCGACAATGAACTCGTGCGTCAGACCACCGCCTGGAAAAACGAGCACGTCGTTTATCTCAAAGCGCAGAACTGGTATCTCGTAGGCGGTGGCATTCAGGCTCTTGGCGACACGATCGACCAGCTTTCAGACGTTTTCGACAAAGCCAAGTAAATCTCCAGCACCCAGTCAGAACGGGTTGTCCGTCATGCGGACAACCCTTATTCATGATCAGGCATAAACTACAGGATCAAGCGTGAAGGGTTTAATCGCAGCCATAGCCGTTGTCGCCGTGCTGGCAATTGTCAGCCTGTTTATCGGCGTGGGCGATGTATCGCTTGCTGCGCTTTTTGATCCAGATCGCACTGACAATGCGCTTGAACTGCTGCTTGTCAGTCGCATCCCGCGCACGCTTGCTATTATTCTCGCCGGCATGTCGATGGCCGTAGCTGGCATGATCATGCAGATGCTGACCCGAAATCGCTTTGTCGAACCATCAACCGCAGGAACGGTCGAATCCGCAAGTCTCGGTATTTTGCTGGTCATTCTTTTTGCGCCTGAAACGCCTGTGTTCGGAAAAATGCTGGTGGCGTCGATAACGGCACTTGCCGGAACGGCACTGTTTTTACGAATCCTGCGCAGCATTCCGTTGCGTTCCGTTCTGGTTGTGCCCCTGGTTGGAATCATGCTCGGCGGTGTGGTCAGCGCCATCACGACCTTCATCGCCTATCGCTATGATCTGCTGCAATCGCTGAACGCATGGACCACCGGGGATTTTTCCGGCGTTCTGCGCGGGCGCTATGAACTTCTCTGGCTGGCCTTTGCCCTTACCATTGTTGCCTATATTGCCGCCGACCGTTTTACGGTTGCGGGACTGGGGCAGGATTTCACCACCAATCTTGGTCTCAATTATCGCCGCGTGGTGACATTGGGCCTTGTCATCGTCTCGGCGGTGAGTGCTTCTGTTGTCGTCACAGTCGGCATGATCCCGTTTCTCGGTCTGATCGTTCCCAATGTCGTGAGCCTTTTTCTCGGTGATAATATGCGCCGTGCCGTACCGTGGGTTGCCGTAATCGGTGCCGGACTGGTGCTTGCATGCGATATTGTCGGTCGTCTGATCCGCTTTCCCTATGAAATCCCCATCGGCACCATGATGGGTGTGGTTGGCAGTGCCATTTTCCTTTATATCCTGCTGCGGCGAGGATCACGCCTTGCGTAAAAACTCAACCGCTATTCTGATATTTCTGAGCCTTCTTGCCATAACCTCAGCCATCGCCTTCATGACTATCGGTGCCAAGGGAAGTTGGTCTTTTCTGCTTACCTTTCGCGGCACCAAGCTCGCAGCCATGATACTGGTGGCCTATGCAATCGCCGTCTCAACAGTGTTGTTTCAGACCGTTACCAATAATCGTATTCTGACGCCCTCGATCATGGGGTTCGATGCGCTTTATATCCTGATCCAGACACTGATCGTGTTCTTTTTTGGCACCGTGCATCTTGAATGGATGGGACCGAACAGTCGCTTTTTCGCAGAAACTGCCATTATGGTCGTCTTTGCAAGCTTCCTTTATACGTGGCTGTTTTCGGGTGGTGTACGCGGCCTGCATCTTGTCATGCTGGTCGGCATTGTTTTCGGCGTGTTGTTCCGCAGTCTTTCAAACCTGATGCAGCGCATGATCGACCCAAATGAATTTGCCGTGCTGCAAGACCGGTTTTTTGCCAGCTTCAACAGTGTGAACAGCGATATTCTGCTGTTTGCCGCAATCATCGTTGCAGCGGTTACGCTATTCGGACTGCGCTACCTGCATGTCTTCGATGTTTTATCGCTTGGACGCGACACAGCGATCAATCTCGGCGTCGATCACAAGCGCGTCGTGCAAAGAATTTTGATCATGGTGACAATGCTAGTTTCCGTTTCGACGGCTTTGGTTGGACCCATCACATTTTTCGGCCTTCTCGTCGCCAATCTTGCCTATATGCTGGCAGGATCAGCAAAACACCGCATCGTTCTACCGATAGCCGGGCTGCTTGCCATCATCTGCATCGTCGGCGGGCAGACCATCCTTGAGCGGTTATTCGCCTTCAACACGGCGCTGAGCGTCATTATTGAATTTGTGGGCGGTCTTGTCTTCATCATCCTTCTCATCAGGGGAAAAACCCGTTGATCGAAATCAGCCAAGTCAGCAAATCCTATAATGGTACACTTGTCGTCGATGATGTCACTTTGCGGCTGCCTGCCGGTGGTATTATCTCGATCATTGGCCCCAATGGCGCCGGAAAATCCACGCTGCTTTCGATGATCAGCCGACTTCTGCCCATGGACAAAGGCCGTGTTACCGTTGATGGTCTTGATGCCAGCACCACATCGGGCGATGTCCTAGCTAGACGCTTATCCATCCTGCGGCAGGAGAACACCGTCACAGCCCGCCTCACAGTGCGCGATCTGGTGACATTCGGACGCTATCCTTACTCCAAAGGACGTCCGAACAGCGAAGACCTCAAACATGTCGAACAGACGATATGCTATCTTGGGCTGGAAACCTTAAGCGATCGGTTTCTGGATGAGTTGTCCGGTGGCCAGCGCCAACGCGCATTCGTCGCGATGGTGCTATGCCAAAATACGGATTATGTGCTTCTGGACGAACCGCTAAACAATCTCGATATGAAGCATTCGGCATCCATGATGAAGCTTTTGCGCCGTGCCGCCGACGATCTCGGCAAAACAGTGGTGCTGGTGCTGCATGACATCAATTTTGCGTCCTGCTATTCCGACCATATCGTTGCTATGCGCGACGGAAAAGTTGTTCATCAGGGTTCGCCTGAAGACCTGATCCATTCAAAAATATTGGGCGAGATTTACGATATGGAAATTGCGGTCGAGATCATCAACGGCAAGCGCATCGGCGTTTATTATCTCTGATTTTGCGGTGGGGGCGAAGCAAGTGGATTGCCTGTTGATGCAACCGAGCCGTTGAATGGCTTACCAATGCAAAAGCCATTAACAGCGTAATCGTCCAGCGATCCCCATGACACAACATTTTCGCCGGTCCAGCATTTTGGTTGTCCGAGTATAGCCATTAGAGGTACATAGAACCGCACGGCGCGTGGTATGTCGTTAGTGCCAAGCATGGCATAAGAACTTCCAGGGAGGTCTTTCTTGACTGTATGTGATCGCCGTTGTACCCGGGTACGCACCTTTAAACTGTTAGACAATCGTTGGTTTTCCGATTGAAGATCAATCAGTTAGCAACCGTCGGGTAAAGCCACCCCTCCCCCGCTACCAAAATTCCCCTATTTTCAGGAGTCTGATATGGCCCTGCTGATCAACCAGCCTCATCCTGCAATCGATGTTGCATCCATCGAGGCTCTGGTCGCTACATTTTATGCGCGAGCGCGCGAAGACGCGCTGCTTGGCCCAATCTTTGCCAAAGTCGTGCATGACTGGGAGCATCATATTGCGCAGATCGCGCAATTCTGGTCATCAGTCATTCTGAAAACCGGCAGCTATGCTGGTCGCCCCCTGCCCCCGCATTTGCGACTCAATCTGCAAGGTCAGCATTTTGATCGCTGGCTCGAACTGTTCGAGCAAACGGCACGGGAAATTTTCCCAGTGGAGGCAGCAATTATCTTTATCGACCGCGCAAGGCGGATCGCCGACAGTTTTGAAATGGCCATCGCAACGCATAATGGAGAAATCTCCTCCCCGCGTCATTCACGACGGCCACTCTCTTAGCAATCAGGCTGCGGGCTTAGTGTTTTCTGTTGCAAGCTGATTCTGATGCCGCAACAGCATGCCGTAAAGATCGCGCGGTTCGTCCGGGTCGGCCAGCAGATCAAGCTGTTGATAAAATCCCGTATCCTTTAATTTGTCGCGCACATAACGCAGGGCCGAGAAATCTTCCGTCGCAAAGCCGACGGAGTCGAACAAGGTGATCTGGCGCGGACCCTTACGACCTTCCGCCTTGCCGGTGATGACTTCCCAAAGCTCATGGACTGGATAGTCTTCAGGCAATTGCTGAATTTCACCTTCAATGCGCGTTTGCGGAGGGTATTCGACAAAAATATCCGCACGACGCAGAATATCACCGTGCAATTCCGTCTTGCCGGGGCAATCGCCGCCGACTGCATTAATATGCACACCGGCCCCGACCATATTATCGGTCAGGATCGTGGCATTTGCCTTGTCAGCGGTGACGGTCGTGATGATATCCGCCCCTTCTACAGCCTCTTCGACGCTCTTGCAGGCCACGATGTCCAAGCCCGCGTCCGCAAGATTGCCGATGCATTTTGCAGTTGCTTGCGGATCAATATCGTAAAGGCGCAGTTTATCCACGCCAAGTAATGCCTTGAAGGCCAGCGCCTGAAATTCGCTTTGTGCGCCATTGCCGATGATAGCCATGGTGCGTGCGCCTTTGGGGGCCAGATGCTTTGCAGCAACTGCGGATGTTGCCGCCGTGCGTAGCGCAGTCAGGATCGTCATTTCAGTCAAAAGCATCGGATAGCCACTGCCGACATCCGAAAGCACGCCAAAGGCGGTGACGGTTTGCAGACCTTCACGGGTATTTTTCGGATGGCCATTGACATATTTGAAGCCGTAGAGCGTGCCATCGCTGGTAGGCATAAGCTCAATCACCCCCTCATCGGAATGCGAGGCGACGCGCGGTGTCTTGTCAAAACTTTCCCATCGGCGGAAATCTTCTTCCACATAGGCGGCAAGTTCCGTGAGGAACGTCTCGACGCCGACCGAAAGCACCAGTTTCATCATGTGATCGACACTGACGAAGGGTACGATATTCAGGTTAGGCTGTGTCATATTGGCTCCTAATAGCTGATCGTCGGGCGGTCCATGACGCTGCGTCCCAAAAGGCTCGCCATCAGATCCACCATGACCGTCGCCGTGCGACCGCGTTCGTCAAGAAACGGGTTGAGTTCAACGAGATCGAGGCTCGTCACCAGTTGGCTGTCATGCAGCATTTCCATGATGAGATGCGCTTCGCGGAAGGTCGCGCCGCCCGGCACCGTCGTGCCAACGGCTGGAGCAACCGACGGGTCGAGAAAATCGACATCAAGGCTGACATGCAGAAGGCCGTTTTCACTCTTCACCCGATCCAGAAAGCGGCGCATGAGCGAAGCAACGCCATGCTCATCAATCAGGCGCATGTCGAAAATTGACACCTTGGTTTTCTGGATTGCACGGCGTTCAGCCGGATCGACACTGCGAATGCCCATCATGCAGACATTTTGCGGGTCAATGGCTGCAGCAAGTGGTGGAAAATATCCTTCAAAACCTTTTTGGCCGGTATAGTAAGCGACAGGTGTGCCATGCAGATTTCCGCTATCGGTTGTTTCGAGCGTATGAAAATCCGTATGCGCATCTAACCAGAGCACAAATTGCTTACGGCCTTTTTCAGCTGCACGGCGCGCAATACCCGGAACCGTGCCTGCAGCCAGCAAATGATCACCGCCGAGAAAAATCGGAAAACCGTCTTCACTTTCGCGATAAGCGGCTTCGCTTATCGCCTCAATCCACGCCACAGCCTCTGGAAGAGCCTTGATAGCCGGATTGGGATGACTGGAGGACCGCTTTGGTGCCGGTGCCAGATTGCCCAGATCGGTAAAACTGTGCCCCAGCTCGCGAATAGCGTCCGCTATACCGGCAGCACGATAACCATCCGGCCCCATATTGCAGCCCAGACGGCCTGTTCCTTCCTGAACCGGCAATCCCAAAATCTTGCAGTGCATCAAAGGCATCTCCTTTTGAACCCTTCTCCCAAGATTGAACATTTGTGCTTGGCGATGTGAACCATACGGATTGGCAAATATAGTGTATTGCTTTATCAAATTGTCAGATTTGGCTCTCAAAACGGGGGAAGCATGGACGAGCTTGACGAAAAATTGATTACGCTGCTGCGCCACAACGGTCGCCGCAGCATATCCGACATTGCGCTGGATATGGGCGTATCGCGTGCAACCGTGCGTGCACGCATGGAGCGTCTGGAACGTTCGGGCGATATTCTCGGCTATACGGTGATTTTGCGCTCCGACGCGGTCGACCTGCCGGTGCGCGGCATCATGATGATCGAAATCGAAGGCCATGTCGCCGACCGTGTGGTCAAATCGCTGGGCGGATTTTCCGAAATATCGGCCATTCATACGACCAATGGCCGCTTTGACCTGATTGTCGAACTGGGTGCGGCAACGCTTGCCGACTTGGACGCCGTATTGCGGCGCATTCGCCTTGTACCGGGAATCAAGGCCAGCGAAACCAATCTGCTGCTCGCCACACCGCGCTCGACCAAAGCCCGCCTCTAAGCCACGAAAAAGCCGGGAAGACCCCGGCTTTCATTTGTGAAGATAGACTTGCCTCAGGCAAGCGTCGGATAATCCGTGTATCCCTTGGCGCCGCCGCCATAAAGGCTCTGCTGATCGAGCTCGTTGAGCGGTGCCTTGTCCTTGAGACGAAGCACCAGATCGGGATTGGAAATGAACGGCTTGCCGAATGCTACCAGATCAGCGCGTCCACTTGAAACGGCCTCTTCAGCCAATTCACGATCATAGGCGTTATTGACCATCCATTGAGCCTTGCCGCCCGCATCGCGATAGACCTGTTTCAGCCGCGCATAATCGAAGGGTTCCGCACCCTGCTGGAAATCGCGTGCGCCACCCGTGGCCCCTTCGATAATGTGGATGTAAGCCAGACCATAGGCGGCAAGCTTCTCAACAACATAGTCGAATAGCGGCTGCGGATCGGTATCAGACGCATCATTGGCAGGCGTTACCGGCGACAGGCGAATGCCGACCTTGGCACCTCCAACAGCCCTGGTGACAGCTTCAACGACTTCGACCAGAAAACGGGCGCGGTTTTCGATGGAACCGCCATATTCATCGCTGCGATGATTGCTGCCTGAGCGCAGGAACTGATCGATCAGATAGCCGTTGGCGGCATGAATTTCCACGCCATCAAAACCCGCAACCTCAACCGCATCTTTCGCAGCCTTGGCATAGGTTGCGACGATTTCCGGCAACTCGCTCTTTTCAAGCGCACGCGGCTCTGACGTCGGCGCAAATTCGCCTGTTCCGTCCGGCTTGACCAGATAGGTTTTGGATTTTGCCGTAATCGCCGAAGGCGCAACCGGCTTGCCGCCATTGGGCTGAAGGCTCACATGCGAGATACGCCCGACATGCCACATCTGGACGACGATTTTTCCGCCAGCTTTATGTACGGCATCGGTTACGCGTTTCCATCCGGCGAGCTGCTCAGGCTCATAAAGGCCCGGCACATCGGCATAACCCTGTCCCTGATGACTGATCGGTGTCGCTTCGCTGATGATCAGTCCTGCACTGGCGCGCTGTTCGTAATAGGTGACGTTGAGATCGTTGGGCACAGCGCGCGGCGAACGATTGCGTGTCAAAGGCGCCATGACGATGCGATTGGCAAGCGTGATATCGCCGAGCGATACAGGATCAAAAAGTGTGGCCATAAAAGTCTATCCTTCAGGTTGGAAAAAGTTCAGAGATCAGCAAGCGCTTTCAAAAAGGCGGCGATGGCCTCCTCGTCACGCTTGTAAAAAGTCCATTGCCCGACACGAGCTGGCACGATCAGCCCAGCCTTGGTCAGAACGGATAAATGCGCCGATACGGTCGATTGCGAGAGGCCGCAACGCTCGAACTGACCCGCGCAGACACCCATTTCCAAAGAAATATGCTGAGTGGAAAAATGCTTTTCCGGCTCTTTGAGCCAATGGAGAAGTTCGAGACGAACGGGATTGGCGAGCGCCTTGAATATTTCTTCCAGATTAATAGCCGGAGCCCGTCGCATCGCAGAAACCTCGCTGATCTTCGATATATCGTAATTTCCCGATATAGATATCGCTTGTATCCGATTTATAAAGGCCCAATGCATTCACATAGACGTGAGCGCAAGAAAAAGCAGCTTTCCTGTGGACTATTGATCCCATCTTGATTGCTCAGAGAATGCATCCGACTATGGTCACCGAACGATCAATGAACTGGAAAAAACATGGCGGACGACACCAAGCGCATTGCCGCGATCATCGCGACAGAAATCAACGCAAAGCCGGAGCAGGCGGTCGCCGCCATTGGCCTGCTTGATGAAGGTGCTACCGTGCCTTTTGTCGCACGCTACCGCAAGGAAGTGACCGGCGGACTGGACGACACGCAATTGCGCCTGCTTTCCGAACGCCTGAGCTATCTGCGCGAACTCGAAGCACGTCGCACATCTATTCTTGAGTCAATCCGCAGTCAGGAAAAACTGACCCCCGAACTCGAGCTGAAAATTGCAGGCGTCACCACCAAGGCCGAACTGGAAGATCTTTATCTGCCCTATAAGCCCAAACGCCGCACCCGCGCCGAAATTGCCCGCGAGCGCGGCTTAGGCCCTCTCGCCGAAGCAATCCTTTCAGATCGCAGCCTCGTACCATCTGAAATCGCAGCTCAATATGTAACCGGCGAAGTAGCGGACGTGAAGGCCGCACTCGACGGCGCCCGCGACATCATCGCCGAAGGCTTTGCGGAAAACGCCGAATTGCTCAAAACCTTGCGCAATCATCTCAAGGATAATGCCCTGCTGCGCTCGCGCGTTGTCGATGGCAAGCAAGAGGCTGGCGCAAAGTTCTCCGACTATTTCGACCATGCCGAGCGCTGGGCGACGGTCGCGGGCCACCGTGCACTGGCCATGCTGCGCGGACGCAACGAGGATTTTTTGTCGCTCGATATTGAAGTGGATGCTGACGACACCTCACCCGTCAAACCCGTCGAGCGGAAAATTGCAGCTAGCTACAATATTGGCGCGACACTACCCGGCGATCGCTGGCTGATGGAGGTTGCTGGCTGGGCATGGCGGGTGAAACTCTCGCTGTCCCTGTCGCTCGATCTGATGCGCGAATTGCGTGAGCGGGCGGAAGAAGAGGCGATCAACGTTTTCGCCCGCAACTTGAAAGACCTGTTGCTGGCTGCGCCCGCGGGCTCGCGCGCCACCATGGGGCTTGATCCGGGCATCCGCACCGGGGTCAAGGTCGCGGTCATTGACGGTACCGGCAAATTGCTTGACACGACAACCGTCTATCCGTTTCCGCCTAAAAACGACGTACGCGGCACGCAAGCCGAGCTCGCAAGCCTTGTGCGAAAATACAAGATCGAACTGATTGCCATCGGCAACGGCACCGGCAGCCGCGAGACAGAACGCCTCGTCGTGGATATGCTTGTCGATATGCCCGCGCCCAAGCCGTTGAAGGTCATTGTCTCGGAAGCCGGCGCATCGGTCTATTCGGCGTCTGAAACCGCAGCTGCTGAATTCCCGCAGCTCGACGTCTCGCTGCGTGGCGCCGTCTCCATCGCGCGCCGTCTTCAGGACCCGCTGGCCGAACTCGTCAAGATCGAACCCAAATCCATCGGCGTCGGCCAATATCAGCACGATGTCGATCAGGTGCGGCTTGCCCGTATGCTGGACGCTGTGGTCGAAGACGCGGTGAATGCGGTCGGTGTCGATCTCAACACGGCTTCCGCCTCGCTGCTGGCGCGGGTATCGGGTCTGGGTGCATCGCTGGCCGAGGCAATCGTCGCGCATCGTGATGAGGCTGGTGCTTTCAAAAACCGCAAGGAGCTTTTGAAAGTCGCACGCCTTGGCAATCGCACATTCGAGCAATGCGCGGGTTTCTTGCGCATTGCTGGCGGCACCGAGCCGCTCGATGCATCCTCCGTTCACCCCGAAGCCTATGGCGTAGCCAAAAAGATCGTCTCCGCTTGCGGGCGCGATGTGCTCAGCCTGATGGGTGATAGTGCCGCCTTAAAGGCGCTCGATCCGCGTGTGTTTGTCGATGAACGCTTTGGTCTGCCGACCGTGCGCGATATCATCGCCGAACTCGATAAGCCCGGTCGCGATCCGCGCCCCGAATTCAAGACCGCAACCTTTGCCGATGGCATTGACGATATCAAGGACTTGAAACCCGGCATGACGCTGGAAGGCACAGTGACCAATGTCGCAGCCTTCGGCGCTTTCGTGGATATCGGCGTGCATCAGGACGGCCTCGTCCATGTCTCGCAACTGGCCGACCGTTTCGTCAAAGACCCGCATGAGGTGGTGAAGGCGGGCGATGTGGTGAAAGTGCGTGTGACGGAAATTGATGTGCCGCGCAAACGCATCGGCCTTTCCATGCGTAAGGATGGTGGCGAAGTCCCTGCCCCACGCTCATCCTTGCCACGTAACCAGCGTCCGGCGAAAAACGTCACGCCGGAACGCAAGACTGAACAACCTTCGACTGGCGGTTTTGGCGCAGCCCTACTCGAAGCCATGAAAAAGAAATAGATGCAAAAGCCCGGGAATACCGGGCTTTTTTGATCAGAGCAGCATATCACCGATATGCGCCACCTGTGCGCCTGCCTCGTAATAGGCTTCGCGCAGGGGACGGAAATTCTGTGCCTTGGCTTCGCTCACCGGCAAAGGCAGATCGGCTTCCGCAATCTCGCCGGAAACAAGGTCTGCAAGCAATTTACCAAATACCGTGCCTGGCGCGATGCCGCGGCCATTATAGCCGGAAAAGCCGACAACATTGCGCGCAAGGCGATGAAATTTTGGCAGACTGTCATCGGTCATGCCGATCTTGCCATACCATTCAGCTTCAAACTCAACATTACCGATCTGCGGAAACAGTCGCTTCAACGACTTCTTCGCCCATGCCCGGTGGATGACGGCACCCGTATTGCGTAAAGCACCGACGCTGCCGAAGACCAGTCGGCCTTGGCTGTCGAAGCGGAACGAGGACAGCACTTCCTTCGTGTCCCACGCGCCTTGCCGCTCAGGCAGAATGCTTTTGCGTAAGTTATCGGATAGCGGTTTGGTCGCCATATTGAAATAAGGCAGATGCACGAGTTCGGCGCGAACTTGCGCCCATGGCACATTGGTATAGGCATTGGTCGCAACCACGATCCAGTCTGCCGTAACCGAACCGTTGGCGGTTTTAACCTGCCATTTGCCGTTGTGTTCCTCAGCGCCCGTCACCGGGCTTGATGTAAAGATTTCCGCTCCCGCAGCAATCGCTGCATGCGCCAGCCCGCGCACATAGGCGAGCGGCTGGATGGTGCCTGCACGCAGATCGAGCAGCGATCCGGCATAGGCACGCGTTCCAACCTTGGCTTGCGTTTCCTTCGCATCGAGCAGTTTGACATTGGCCCCGCGCCGCGCCCATTGCGCGTGACGGTCTTCGAGTTCCTTCAAACCCTTTTCGCCCACCGCACAATGCAGCGTGCCCTGTCTTTCAACCTCACAGGCAATCTTGTGCTTTTCAATCAGCTCGAAAACCAGTTGCGGCGCATTGCCGAGCACATCGAGCAGCCGGTCGCCATATTCTTTGCCCAAGACACCGGGAAGATCGTCGGGCATCACCCACATACCGGCATTGACCAGACCGACATTGCGACCCGATCCGCCGTAGCCGATCTCGATCCCTTCCAGCACGATTGCTCTCACGCCCTTTTGCGCCAGATGCAGTGCGGCTGAAAGACCGGTAAAGCCGCCGCCGACGATGACCACATCCGCCACCATCTCGCCTTGCAGCGCGAGGGTTATGGGGGCTGCGGGTGCGGTCTTTTCCCAAAGGCCGTGGGAGCGTGGATCATTGAGCATGGGCAACCACTTTTCAAAAATGGACCGATCAATTCGGTATGGAGCTATTTCATGCACGCACCCATGTCTTTGACAGCAATATTTTGGCAACAAATCATGCCGGTTCGGAATGAACGAGGCTGGAGTAGTCGGTATTGCCGACCTGTCCGGCTATCCACTGGCAGAATACCTGCGTGAGCGGGTTTTCGAGCTTGCCTTCCGGCACGACCAGATAATAATCATTTTCGGTGCGCATCGGCTTTTCGAACAAGAGCTGCAAATCGCCGTTACGCAGTTCCTGCTCGATGAGATAGAGCGGCAAAAGGGCTGCCCCCATCCCCGCCAGTGCCGCACCGATCACCATGGAAAACTGATCGAAACGATGACCGCGATAGGCCGATTGCCCCTCCACACCGCAGCTTTCAAACCATTGCGCCCACATTTTGGGCCGGGTAGCGAGATGCAGAAGCACTTCGCCCTCAAGCGCTTCCGGCCCCGATGGACGATGGTTTTCCAGAAATGCCGGACTTGCCACCGGCACCACCACTTCGCTGCACAGATAGGTGCAGCTTGCATGCGCCCAGACCGGCTGGCCGTAATGAATGGCAAGATCAAAAGGCTGTTCCTCGAAATCGAACACGCCTGAACGCGAGGCGACATTGAGCGCTATACCCGGATGTTTTGCCACAAAATCGGGAATGCGCGGCATCAGCCAGCGCATACCAAAGGTCGGAAGTGTCGCGACACTGAACGAGGATGTCGCTTGCGCCGAAGCCATGGCCCTGAGCATCGTATCTTCGGTCTGGTGGAGCAGGCGGCGCACTTCGGGCAGAAATTTCCGACCCGCATCGGATAAAAGAATGCGCTGGCGTATACGCTCGAACAAAAGCACGCCAAGCTGGCTTTCCAGATCCTTGATCTGGCGGCTGACAGCACTTTGGGTGAGGCTGAGTTCATGGGCTGCCTGTGTGAAGCTGCCATGACGTGCCGCACATTCAAAAGCTTGCAGCGTGGCGATGTCGGGGATCAATCTTCGGCTGAGCTTCATTCCAGTCTCGCATAAACATAGTTGCTTTCGTTGCGACCATAGCCGCAAAGCGGGTGATATGATACGTTTTCATCATAACCTCAGTCTGTTTTCGCTAAGACGATCCAATCCCGGGAAGATGCCATGAATACCGCTCCTCAAAAACTTAATGTGAAAAAAGAAACTGCGGACCTGCTTGCCCGGCTTGGCGTTGATCAAGCGACCTATACGGGTGGTGATCTTGCCGGGTTCAGTCCGGTTTCCGGCGAAGAAATAGCCTCGATCAAAACCCATAACCGGCAACAAGCCGAGCAGATCATCGGCAAGGCCGACGAAGCATTTCGCACATGGCGCACGGTTCCGGCACCCAAGCGCGGCGAATTGATCCGGCTGCTCGGCGAGGAACTGCGCGCTTCCAAGGAAGAGCTTGGTCGTCTCGTCTCCATCGAGGCTGGTAAAATCCCCTCGGAAGGTCTGGGCGAAGTACAGGAAATGATCGATATCTGCGATTTCGCAGTCGGTCTGTCACGCCAGCTTTATGGGCTGACCATTGCCAACGAACGCCCCGGCCACCGCATGATGGAAACCTGGCACCCGCTCGGCGTGGTCGGCGTGATCTCTGCTTTCAATTTCCCCGTCGCCGTGTGGTCGTGGAATGCGACACTGGCCATCGTCTGCGGCAATGCAGTGGTATGGAAACCGTCTGAGAAGACGTTGCTCACCGCCCTTGCCTGCGACGCGATTTTCAAACGTGCCTTGAAACGCTTTGGTGACGCGCCGGAGGCCGTATCACAACTTCTGCTCGGCAACCGTGACATCGGCGAAGTGCTGGTGGACAGCCCGAAGGTGGCGCTCGTCTCGGCAACCGGCTCGACACGCATGGGCCGCGAAGTTGGGCCACGCCTTGCAAAACGCTTTGCCCGCTCCATCTTGGAGTTGGGCGGCAACAATGCCGGTATCGTCTGCCCGTCCGCCGATCTCGACATGGCGCTGCGCGCCATTGCTTTTGGTGCCATGGGTACAGCTGGCCAGCGCTGCACCACGCTGCGCCGCCTTTTTGTGCATGAAAGCGTCTATGACGCGCTGGTGCCGCGCTTGCAAAAAGCCTATGCCAGCGTTTCGGTTGGCTCGCCGCTCGAAACCAGCGCTCTTGTCGGTCCTCTGATCGACAAGGCAGCGTTCGACAATATGCAAAAGGCACTGAAAGCCGCAGCCGAACATGGCGGTAAGGTGCAAGGCGGCGAGCGCGTCGATACAGAACATGAAAACGCCTATTACGTGCGCCCGGCGATTGTTGAAATGCCAAAACAGCAAGGCCCGGTTCTCGAAGAAACCTTTGCCCCCATCCTTTACGTAATGAAATATTCCGATTTCGATGAGGCTCTCGCGAGCCACAATGCGGTTGGTGCGGGACTGTCGTCCTCGATCTTCACGCTCGATCTTCAGGAAGCCGAACGTTTTCTCTCGGTTGAAGGGTCTGATTGCGGCATTGCCAATGTCAATATCGGCACGTCGGGTGCTGAAATCGGCGGCGCATTCGGCGGCGAAAAGGAAACCGGCGGCGGACGTGAATCGGGTTCGGATGCGTGGCGCGCCTATATGCGCCGCGCCACCAACACCATCAATTATTCAAAGGCGCTGCCGCTCGCACAGGGTGTTTCCTTCGACATTGATTGAGTTTCAATAACTTCCAACACCCGCGCAGGCAGGGTGTTGGAAGAACCATTCAATGAGAACCGCTTGGATGGTTGTCCGTATCCTCATCCGGGTTTGGGGCGTGCTTGGGTTGTGCCACAACAACACAAGCATAACCTCCGCCAAAGCAACCCACACATATTCCCTCACAGTTTGACTCGCATTCGGCACCGGAACTGTAGATACAATTCGCCCCGGCCGTCTGAATGTTTTGATGGTTCTTTATAATGTTTTCGGGAACTCTGTGGCCTGTAATATAAGTAATATTACCTCTAAATCTCACATCGTTGTGTAAAACAGGGTTTCCGGCATTGGCATACCCCGTCGCCAAGAAAAATGATGGCAATATAAGTGATATAAAAATACGTAACATGACAAATCCCTCATAATATTATTAGATAATTTTATCAGGAATTTGAAAATCTCTACAGCGCAGGAAAGCGGTAGCGCAAAATAGCGCGCAATAAATCAGCACCCGGCAGAGGTTGGCGATTGCGCACCAAGCGCCCTAATTTACCCCATACGTTCCGAGGCAAATGAGCCGGGACTTGCTGGGAAAACGACAGTGCGATTGCCGTTCAAAAACGAGCGGTGATGGATATGCGCGTGAACCGCACGTGCCAGAACCTGCGCCTCGACGTCGCGACCGATGGAAACATAATCGGCGGCACTTTGCGCGTGCGTCACACGCGCCACGTCCTGTTCGATGATCGGGCCTTCGTCGAGATCGGCGGTGACATAATGCGCGGTTGCACCAATCAGCTTTACGCCGCGCTCATAG
This sequence comes from Rhizobiaceae bacterium, assembly GCA_032057925.1. GTDB lineage: Bacteria > Pseudomonadota > Alphaproteobacteria > Rhizobiales > Rhizobiaceae > Brucella. The sequence continues at coordinate 378,227 of DAMCEK010000003.1, read as the reverse complement.
GCCTGCTTGTAGGGGTTGGCTCCCTTGAAGGACGGCAGAAACGAGTGATGAATATTGATGATCCGCCCCGACATCTGCTTGCAAAGCTGGTCGGATAGGACCTGCATGTAGCGCGCCAGCACCACAAGTTCCGTGCCGGTTTCGTTGACGACATCCATCAATTGCTGTTCGGCAGCCGGTTTATTGGCCTTGGTGACGGCGATGTGGTGGAATGGAATATCGTGGTTCACCACCACTTTTTGATAGTCAAAATGGTTCGACACCACACCGACAATATCGATAGGCAAAGCGCCGATCTTCCAGCGATAGAGCAGATCGTTGAGGCAATGGCCGAAACGCGACACCATCAGCAGCGTCTTGGTGCGATGCGCATTGTCGTGAAAATCGAAATCCATTTCGAAGGGGGCTGCAACGGGGTTGAACCCCTCACGCAGCGTTTCCAGCCCCACGCCTTCCTCGGAAATGAAGCTCACGCGCATGAAGAAGCGGCCCGTATCGAGATCATCGAACTGGGCGCTGTCGATGATATTGCAGCCCTTGCCGGCAAGATAACCCGAAATGGCGGCGACAATGCCGCGGGTGGACTTGCAGGTGACGGTCAGGACAAAATTATGCATCGGACTTCCTCAATTTTCCAAGGCGCAAGCCAAAATAACACCGCGAAGCTAATCCACGATATGGCATCGGCCATGCCAGAATGCGTAATGCACTGACCCGATTGCGCTATCAAGCGTCTTTGCAGGAAAGATTGCGCTATTTTTTAAAGATGCGGGTTGCGGTCGCGGTATCTTGCGACAAGATCGCGGTTGATCTCGCTTGAGCCCGGCATATTGGCGCTGAGATAGATCGGCGCATCGCCAGAGCCAACAAGACGCGCTGCGACATCAGCAAAAATTGCATTCAAAATGGTGACGCCGAGTGCTGTAGAAACAGGCCCAACCTTGAGCGCGCTTGTTTCCAGTTCCAGCACCGCATCGCCTGCAGGCGCGTCATTGTCGAGCACGACATCGGCCAGAGAATGAAGCTGCGTCCGGCCATTGGCTATCGCGTTGGAATAGGTCACGGACGTGAGCGCTATGATCGAAGCGCCCTTGTCGCGTCCATAGCGGGCAGCCTCGATGGGTGCGGCATTAACGCCGGAATTGGAAACGACGATCAGCACATCACCGTCTGCGATATCATAGCGATCAAGAATGGGTTGCACCGCACCTTCGATACGCTCGAATTGTGAGCTTGCAACCGCACCATCCTGCAACATGATGGCGCTAGAGAGGATCGGCACGGTAATTGCCAGCCCGCCCGCGCGATAATGCAGTTCCTCCGCCATCATATGCGAATGGCCGGTGCCGAAGACATAGACACGCCGGTCGGCGCGAGCGGCAGCGGCGATCAGCTCTGCTGCCTTTTCCATCGCGCCTGCAAGCCTGTCACGCGAAGCGGTGAGCCGGGCAATCAGTTCGTTGAAATAGCGGTTCGTAATCTCGCTCATCAGCCCGCCACCTGTTTTTCACCCGACCGCCACGTGGCCTTGGCAAAAAGCCCGTCATCGAGATGCACCGCATCCATGCGCATACCGGGGCGCAAAAGACCACGATCCGCAAGGCGCAGATAGCGCGCCGGATAAAGGCTTGCCATGCGCAGGGCTTCAGCGAGTGTGAGTTCGAGTTCCACCACGCCAAATCGAATGGCCGAGGCCATGTCGAGATCGGAACCGGCAATGGTGCCGTCCGCTAAAACAAGCTTGGAGCAGATGCCACCGGGAACGCGTTTGACCGCCCGCCCGTTGATCTCGAAACTCTGCTTATCCGACCCCACCAGCGCCATGGCGTCGGTCACGAAAAACAGATGCGCGTCACCACGCTTTGCCCGAAGTGCCAGCCGCAACGCCAGCGGATCGACGTGATGACCGTCCGCAACAATCCCGCACCAGATATCGGGATGATCGAGGGCAGCTCCCACCAGTCCCGGCGCGCGGTGGCGGATCTGGCTCATGGCATTGTAAAGATGCGTGACGCTACGCGCACCGGCATCGAAACGCGCAAATGCTTGTTTTGCCGTGGCGTCACTATGGCCAATGCTGACGATGACGCCTGCATCGCTCAAGCGCCGCACCTGTTGCGGTGTTACTTGTTCGGCGGCCAATGTCACCAAGAGTGTGCCGATCTGTTCGGCTGTGTGGCTATAAAGCGCGATGTCGGCATCATCGACCGGACGCATGAGTTCGGCCAGATGCGCGCCTTTTCGCGCTGGTGCCAGATGCGGGCCTTCCAGATGCAGGCCCGCTACACCCTTGTCGGCTTTCACGGCTTCCACTGCCGCTTCGATGGCGCGGTCGCGCACCGGCATGGTGTCGGTAATCAGCGTCGGCAAAAGGCTGGTGGTGCCGAATTTGCGATGCCCTTCGGCAATCACGAACATGGTTTCAGGCGTCGGCGCGTCATTGAGCATGCACCCGCCGCCGCCATTGACCTGCGCGTCAATAAAGCCCGGTGCCAAAAAACCGCCATTCAACCGCTCTACCTGATGTGCCTCGCCAAGCTCTGCCTCCGGCACGATTGCTTCCACCTTGCCATCGCTGAAAATGAGCGCACTCAAATCATGGAAGCGTTCGCCGTCAAAAATGCGGGCACCCGCAATAGCCGATTTTTTGCTCATATCGTCACCGTGACCTTGTTGAGATTGCGCGGCTTGTCGGGATCAAACCCTTTGCGGCGCGTCACCGCCTCGATAACGCGGTAATAATTGATCAGAGACACCAGCGGATCAAGATGGGCACTGCCCGTGCTGGCCGAAGGCAGGCGGAAACCCGGTGTTTGAGCGTCGGAAAGCGTGACGATACTGGCACCAAAGGAATCAAGCCGTTTCAAGGCTTCGATATTGGTCTTGAAGGCTTCATCCTGCGGCAGGAAGGCAACCACCGGGAAGCCATCTTCGATCAACCGCATCGGGCCGTGCATGAGCTCGGCCAGCGAAAAGGCCTCGGCATGGATATTGGCCGTTTCCTTAGCCTTGAGGGCTGCTTCAAGTGCTATGGCAAGCGCCGTACCGCGTCCGCCCGTATAAAGCGAACGGGCGTTGAAAAGCAGGTTTTCAACGCGTTCGCGTCCTTCGGCCTGAGTATGGGCCAGTGCGTCCGGCAGGCGCTTTAGTCCCGTCTGCAAATCCTGATCACCGCTTGCAGCCGCGACAACGCCGCAAAGGGCCGCGACCGATGCAATGAATGATTTGGTTGCCGCAACGCTTTTTTCTTCACCAGCATGAAGAGAAAGAACGATGTCGGCCTCTTTCGCCAGAGGGCTGTCCAACACATTGACCACGGCAACCGTCGTCGCACCACCCTTCTTGGCTGCGGCCTGCACGGCCACGATATCGGGGCTAGCGCCCGACTGCGACACGGTAAAATGCAGCCCGCGCGCAAGCTTCAATTGCGCGCCATAAACGGAGGCAACCGACGGCCCGATGGAGGCGACCGGAATGCCAAGCGAGATTTCGGTTAAATATTTGAAGAAGGTCGCCGCATGGTCGGACGAACCGCGCGCAGCGGTCGTAATAACCGCTGGTTTGTTGCTTTCAAACACGCGTGCGATTTTGGCAAAAGTCGCGGTTTCTTGTTCCAAAAGCCGCGCCACCACGTCAGGCGATTGTTCCGTCTCCTGCAACATCAGCGAAGAAGCAGCATTCATCCTATTCTCCAATCTTGAGTTCGGCGACGAAATCATAGGCATCGGCGCGGTAATGCGAGCGAGTATATTCAACGATACGATCATCTTTGAGATGCGAGATGCGCTCGATCAAAAGGGCGGGTGCATTACGGCTGACGCCAAGCAGACGCGCCGTTTCAGGATGAAGCGTGACGGCAGTCAGACGTTGCAAGGCGCGCACCGGCTTGTAGCCGCGCCGCGCCAGCGCATCATAAAGCGAGTTTTCCTCGACCGTATCGGCTTCCAGATAATGCTGCGGCACCACGGCGCGTTCAAAGGCCATCGGCACGCCGTCGGCAAGGCGCAGGCGGTCGAGCCGCACAATCGGCGTATCAATACCGATACCAAGCCGGAAAGCTTCATCGGGCGAAGGCTTATCCAACCTGTTGGTCAGGATACGCGCGCCCGGCTCCTTGCCGCGCGAGTACATATCCTGCGAAAACGATGTCAGCCGCCACAAGGACTGACTCATGCGTGCCCGGCGCTCGGCAACAAAAGTGCCGCTGCCACGCCGTGCTTCAACCACACCTTGCGCCAGAAGCTCCTTATAGGCGTTGCGCACCGTGATGCGCCCCAGCCCCAGATCTTCCGCCAGATCGCGCTCCGGCGGCAGACCGGCGGCAGGCGCAAGCTCGCCCGCTTCGATCATCTCGGCCAGAATGCGCGCCAGATTGCGGTATAGCGGTCCGGTGCGCTGCGGATCATTGAGGCCGCGCTCTTCAATCGTCGTGACTAAAGCGGTTCTATTCATGCATCAAATAATAGAACCTATATAGAACCAATAGCAAGCGAAGATTTTATGACGGTGTTCAGCCCGCACCAATGGTCTCGAGCAATTGCCGTCCGGCGGTGGAAAGTTCGTAATATGTGCGCTGGGTGCGCGGATCGCGCCGTGTGACGGCAATAAAGCCGCCTTCCGCACCAAGCATCGTCAGTTCACGCAAAACCAGCGCGTGAGCAATGCCAAAAACGCGTGCAAATGTGCGGCTGTCGGAAGCAATATCCAACGCCAGCGCGGCCAGAATGCCCGCACCAAGCGGCGAAAGTCTGTCCGATGCCGCAACAAGCCGCTCCACCAGCGCCATAGTATCGGCGGCAGCATCAACCATCAGGCAGCTTCGGAGTGCTGTGGACGAAAGGACACAATCACCGATTTTGAGGTCGGGGTATAGCTTTCGTCGCCCGCACTGCCCAAAGGCACGAGAACATTCATTTCAGGATAATAACCGGCGATGCAGCCGCGCGGAATATCATAGGGCACGAAGCGGAAATCACGCGCGATGCGCTCTACGCCATCATCGAATTCACCCACAATATCGGCGCGGTCACCCGCCTCGACACCGATAGCGGCCATATCGGCGGGGTTCATGAACACCACCTGCCGCTCGCCATAGACACCGCGATAGCGGTCGTCCATGCCGTAAATGGTGGTATTATACTGATCGTGGCTGCGAAACGTCTGGAGCACATAGCGTCCCGGCTTGCCGCGCGCCTGCTGATGTTCGACGGCTTCGGGCAGGCTACCCGCCCAGAAAGTCGCCTTGCCGGTTTGCGTGTTCCAATCGCGTTCGCGCGCCGCATTACGCAAATGAAAGCCGCGCGGCACCCGCACGCGTTTGTTGAAATCATAAAAATCCGGCAGCACGCGCGCAATGTGATCACGGATGAGATCGTAATCATCGGCCAGTTGCAGCCAGTCGACCGGCTTCGGACCGAGTGTTGCCTGCGCCATGCCCGCGATGATCGCCACTTCCGAACGCAGATGTGGCGAGGCTGGTGGATTGATGCCGCCCGACCCGTGCACCATGCTCATGGAATCCTCAACCGTGACGATCTGCGCGACATCTTTTGAATTCAGATCGATTTCTGTGCGCCCGAGACAGGGCAGGATGAAGGAATCCTGTCCCGGCAACAGATGCGAATGATTGAGTTTTGTAGCCACATGCACTGTCAGGCGTTGGCCGGTCAGCGCTTTGGCAATCATCGGGCTGTCGGGCGTTGCCCGCGCAAAATTGCCGCCAAGACCGATGAAGGCTTTGGCACTGCCGTCGAGCATTGCACCTATCGCGCCCAATACATTATGCCCCGGCTTGCGCGGCACGTCGAAAGCAAATTCCTTTTCCAACGCATCAAGAAAGGCTGCGGGCGCGTTTTCGTTGATGCCGACCGTGCGATCGCCCTGTACGTTGGAATGCCCGCGCACCGGGCAAAGCCCGGCCCCGGGCCTGCCGATATTGCCGCGCAACAGCATGAAACTGGTCATCTCGCGGATGGTGATCACCGAATGGCGATGCTGGGTAATCCCCATTGCCCAGGTGCAGATGACACGCTCGGCCTGCATATAAATCTGCGCGGCCCGCTCAAGCTCTGCGCGCGTCAGCCCCGACTGATCCTCGATCTCATCCCATGACGTGGTATCCACTGCCGCGCGGTATGCTTCAAATTCAGCGGTATGATCTGCAAGAAATTCCCGGTCGAGAATGGAAGCGTTACCTTCGCAAAGCGCTCTGTCATCGGCTGCAAAAACCGCCTTGGCCATGCCGCGAAACGCCGCCAGATCGCCACCGAGCCGCGGTTGCAAATAGTCGCTGGCAATCGTCTCGCTGCCACCGCGCAGCATTTCGAGCTTGTCCTGCGGATCGGAAAAACGCTCCAGTCCGCGCTCACGCACCGGATTAAACACCACGATGCGTGCGCCACGTTCGGCAGCGCGGCGCAGATCGGCCAGCATGCGCGGATGGTTGGTGCCAGGGTTTTGTCCGACCACGAATATCGCATCGGCCTTCTCGAAATCTTCCAGAAGCACCGTTCCCTTGCCAACACCGATTGATTGTTTCAGCGCGACACCACTTGCCTCGTGGCACATGTTGGAACAATCGGGGAAATTATTGGTGCCATAGGCGCGCACGAAAAGCTGGTAGAGGAAGGCGGCTTCATTGGAGGCGCGGCCCGACGTGTAGAACTCCACCCGGTCGGGTGTGTCGAAACTCTGCAATATGCCGCCGATGGTGGCAAACGCCTCGTCCCAGTCCACCGATTCATATGTGTCGCTCGCCGCATTATAGCGCAGAGGATGCGTAAGCCGACCGGTATTTTCCAAAGCATGATCAGTCCAGCCACGCAGTTCTGAAACCGTATGTTGCGTGAAGAAAGCGGGCGTGGTGCGCCGGTCCGTGGCTTCCCAGGTAACCGCCTTCACACCATTCTCGCAAAATTCAAACGATGAGCCATGTTCCGGGTCGCCCCAGGCACAGCCCGGGCAATCAAAACCGTCGGGCTGGTTGGCTTTGAGCAGCGTTTTTGCGCCCGACAGCGGCGCACCGCTGGCCAGCAATTGCTTGCCACAGCTTTTAAGTGCGCCCCAACCACCAGCAGCGCGCGACTTCTTGCCGATGAAGCCGGCTTTGGAATTCTCATGCATATCAATATCCTCTTCCATATCTCTTTGGCCCTGGCGGGATATGGAACAGCCTCTCTATCACAGAGAAAATCGGATTGCCTTTTAATTTACAACAAGAGAGTGTGACTGCATCGCTTTGTGCTTGATTTCAGGCGCGCAATCCGTCATGCGATTGGTAAAGAAAATTGACCACAAGGGGTGGGGATATGTCCGACATCGTTGAAATCGCCGATCTGAAGCGTCTGGCACGCCGCCGCGTCCCGAAAATGTTTTTCGATTACGCGGATTCGGGCGCATGGACGGAATCGACCTATCGCAACAATGAAAGCGATTTCGCCAAGATAAAACTGCGCCAGCGCATTCTGGTCGACATGACAGATCGATCACTGAGCACCACGATGATCGGCGAAAATGTCTCAATGCCGGTCGCGCTCGCCCCCACTGGCTTGACCGGCATGCAGCATGCGGATGGCGAAATGCTGGCCGCACAGGCTGCGGAAGCCTTTGGCGTGCCCTTCACGCTGTCCACGATGAGCATCTGTTCTATCGAAGATGTTGCTTCGGTTACCAAAAAGCCGTTCTGGTTCCAGCTTTATGTGATGAAGGATCGCGATTTCATCAAGAACCTGATTGGCCGCGCCAAGGCCGCAGGCTGTTCGGCGCTGGTGCTGACGCTCGATCTGCAAATCCTTGGCCAGCGCCACAAGGATATTCGCAACGGGCTTTCCGCGCCGCCGAAATTCACACCCAAGCACATCTGGCAGATGGCAACACGGCCCGCCTGGTGCCTTGGCATGCTGGGTACACAGCGCCGCACATTCCGCAATATTGCCGGTCACGCCAAGAACGTTACCGATCTGTCCTCGCTGTCCTCATGGACGGCGGAACAGTTCGACCCCCAGCTTAACTGGAACGATGTCGCCTGGATCAAGGAGCAATGGGGTGGCAAGCTGATCCTCAAGGGAATTCTCGATGTCGAAGACGCGCAGATGGCGGCCAAGGCCGGGGCCGACGCGATCATCGTTTCAAACCATGGCGGGCGTCAGCTCGATGGCGCGCCATCGTCGATTTCCATGCTGAAACCGATTGTCGATGCGGTCGGCGACCAGATCGAAGTGCATGTCGACGGCGGTATCCGTTCCGGGCAGGACGTGCTTAAGGCGCGCGCACTGGGCGCGCAGGGCGTTTATATTGGACGGCCTTTCCTCTATGGCCTCGGCGCCATGGGCAAGGAAGGCGTCACACTGGCGCTTGAAATCATCCGAAAGGAACTCGACATCACCATGGCGCTGTGCGGCAAGCGGGATATCGAGGACATCGATGAGTCCATCCTGCATTCAGCCAACTTCTAGATAGGCGGACGCTGGTCCACTTACGTTTCCTGGTTACGGCATTGTCGCGCTTGTGGTACGTCGCAGCTCGAGATGCCGTTCCCGGAACATCGAGAAAAGACCCGCCGCAACGACAATTGCAGCCCCCGCCACGACGTTCCATGTCAGCTTTTCGTGGAAAACCAAGGTGGCGATAAACGCGCCAATAACGAGCTGAAGATAGGTCAGCGGTTGCACTTCGCCAGCCTCGAGAACGGCATAGGCGCGGATCAGACAATAGTGGCTGGCGATACCGCAAATACAAAGCGCCGCCATCCAGAACCAGTCGGGCCGCGCTACAGGAACTATATAGAACATGCCGACAGCGGTCAGAACGACGACACCGCTGATGCCGGTATAAAAGAAGCTGGTTATTGCATCGTCATATTTGCTGACGGCGCGCGTGGCCACGGCATAGGTGGCAAACATACTGGTCGCTACAAGCGAAAACAGAATACTAACATCGAAATGTGCATTGACCGGGTTGATGATCAACATCACACCACACAGGCCGACGATAATTGCAGCCCAGCGCCGCCATCCTACTTTTTCACCAAGAAACACCACCGATAAAACCGTAACCAGCAGCGGCGCGCACTGAAAGACCGACTGCGCCATGGCCATGCCAGCGAGGCTCAAGCCATAAATAAAAATCACGATTTCAACAGCCAGCACGACACCGCGGAAAATCTGCAGAAACGGCCGTTTTGTTCTGGCCGTTTTGGCGATGCCTCCCGAACGCATAGCGAGCAAAATCACGAAAAGCGCGAAGACCCAGTAGCGTATCATCGTGATGAATACCGGCGAATAATGGCTGCCGAGATATTTCGAAATGCCATCCTGCGACGCAAAAATAATCACAGCGAGAATCGTAAAAAGATAGCCTTGGGTTTTCGGAGTCATTTCTCGCTCGCAGCCTTCATCGAATGATGGCTATCTGTCTGGAAGAATATAGCGAGTAATCCGAACCGGAGAAGATTGCTAGGGCCTTTGGGCAAAAGAGTACAATCTCCATGCCGGGAATGAGTAAATTGCGCTTCAGAGCGTTTTCCGATCTGATTGAATCAGATTGGCTCTTTATCTTTTTGATCTAACGCGCATCTTATCCGAAAACCGTTTCACACTTTCGGGATGTGCTCTAACGCGAAGACGGCGCTTTCGATAGCAGCACCGTACGAATGGCAAAGCTCGAATGAATGCGCGCCACACCCGGAAGCCGTGACAGGATTTCCTTGTGAATGATCTCATAGGCGGCGGCATTCTCGGCCTCGACACGCAGGATATAATCCGCGTCGCCGGTCATCAGATAGCATTCGTGCACTTCCGGGTGGCGGCGCACCGCTTCCTCGAAACGGTTGAGATATTCCTCCGTCTGCCGGTCGAGCGTGATGCGCACGATGGCCACCAACCGCTCATCGCCATCCGATGAACCGACAATTGCCGTATAGCCCCGGATGACACCGCCTGCCTCCAATATCTGTACCCGGCGCAGGCAGGCCGATTGCGATAGCCCGACTTCTGCGGCAAGCTGGCTGTTGGTCATGCGCCCGTCACGGCGCAGGCAGCGGATGATGTTGCGATCAATATTGTCGAGTGTCGCCATATAATCTTCGAACCATAAGCTGAAACATGCGCAGGATATGCCATCATTCACATAATCTGCGAAAATTAGCAAAGATATTCGAATAGTCTTCGACTAACATAATGCGATGGGAACGCATGCGCGATGAGCAGGGCCAATATGTCGATGCATTTTTCTGATGAACAACGCAATCTGGCGGCCGGGGGTGTCCTGACCATCGACCTTGCCGCCTTGCGGCATAATTATACGACAATCGCCAACCGCATTGCGCCAACCCGTACTGCAGCCGTCGTAAAGGCCGATGCTTACGGACTTGGCGCAGAGCGTGTCGCGCCTGCATTCTATCAGGCCGGTTGCCGCGATTTCTTTGTCGCCCATCTGGGTGAAGCCATTGCGCTCAGGTCTGCACTTGCAAGCGATGCAACGCTTTATGTCCTCAACGGCCTGCAGCCGGGCACCGAAGCTCTAGCAGCCCGCGATGCCATTGTGCCGGTGCTCAATTCGCTGGAACAGGTTGAAAACTGGGCCAGCCTTGCCAAAACCATGGGAAAAAAGCTGCCCGCTTTGTTACAGATCGATACCGGCATGTCGCGGCTAGGCTTGTCGGCTAAGGAACTCGACCAGCTCACCGGCGATCTCTCACTGCTCGACCCTATTGACCTGCGCTTCATCATCAGCCATCTGGCGAGTGGCGATGAGCCGGAAAATCCGGCCAATGCCCGGCAGCTGGCTGCGATGAAGGCGGCACTTGCCAGATTTCTGAACGTGCCTGTGGCTTTTGCAAATTCCGGCGGTGCCTTTCTTGACAAATCCTACCATTTTGACCTCGCTCGTCCCGGCGTAGCGCTTTATGGCGTAGGCCCTGCTCCGATAAAGCCCGTTTTTAACCTCTCCGCGCGGGTCATTCAGGTTCGTGATATCGATAAAGGCGCGGCCATCGGCTATGGCGGCACTTATCTGGCACAAGGCCCGATGCACATTGCAACGATTGCCGTTGGTTATGCTGATGGCTGGTTCCGCAGCCTTGGCAATAAGGGCTCGGCCTGGTTCGGTGACACGCGTCTTCCGATTGTCGGACGCGTCTCGATGGATTCCATCACGCTTGATGTCAGTGCTCTGCCGGAAGGCACGCTGAAACTTGGTAGTCTCATTGAACTGATCGGCCCGCATCAGCGGCTCGAAGATGTGGCGCGCGACTGCGACACCATTCCTTACGAAATCCTGACTGCGCTCGGCAATCGGTATGCCCGTACCTATGTCGATCAGACGCAACCCGAATAAAACACATAATTAAAGAGGCGAACATGAAGATCATCGTATTGGGCAGCGGCGTCGTCGGCGTCACCACGGCCTATTATCTGGCAAAACTCGGCCATGAGGTCACGGTCGTCGATCGCGAGGAAGGCCCGGCACTGGAAACCAGTTTCGCCAATGCCGGACAGGTCTCACCCGGTTATGCCTCGCCATGGGCCGCACCCGGCGTGCCGTTCAAGGCTGCAAAATGGCTGTTTCAGAAACATGCGCCGCTGGTTTTGCGCCTGACGACCGATCCAAAACAATATGGCTGGCTTTTGCAGATGCTAGCCAATTGCACCGACAGCCGCTACAAGCTCAACAAGAGCCGTATGGTGCGCGTGGCCGAATATAGCCGTGATTGTATGGTAGCGCTGCGCGAAGAAACCGGCATCGAATATGACCAGCGCATGCAAGGCACCTTGCAGCTTTTCCGCGAGCAATATCAGCTTGATGGTATCGGCAAGGATATCGAAGTTCTTCGGCAGGACGGCGTGCCTTTCGAAGTGCTGGACCGTGATGATTGCGTCAAAATCGAACCTGCGCTTGCTCATGCAAAAGATAAATTCGTCGGCGGCCTGCGCCTGCCGCATGATGAAACCGGCGACTGTTTCAAGTTCACCAATGCGCTGGCAAACATCGCCGAAGGACTTGGCGTCAAATTCCGTTTTGGCGTCCATATCAAATCGCTGCTCCTAACCGGTGGCACCGTCTCCGGCGTCGAAACCTCGGCAGGCATTCTAAGCGCTGACCGCTATGTCGTGGCCCTTGGCAGCTATACGCCGGCGCTCGTCAAATCGCTTGGCCTCAATGCTCCGATCTATCCGGTGAAAGGTTATTCCATTACCGCTCCCATCATTGACGAGACACGTGCGCCCGTTTCGACCGTCCTTGATGAAAGCTACAAGATCGCCATCACCCGACTGGGCGACCGCATCCGGGTCGGCGGCATGGCGGAGGTGTCAGGCTTCACCAAGGACCTGCCCGCCGCACGCCGCGCCACACTTGATCATTCGGTCAGCGATCTGTTTCCCGGCGGTGACTTGAAGGCCGCAACCTTCTGGTCGGGCCTGCGCCCGATGACGCCCGATTCCACACCGATCATCGGCGCGACCCGCTATGACAACGTGTTTATCAATGCCGGTCATGGCACGCTCGGCTGGACCATGGGCTGCGGCTCAGGCAAGCTTCTAGCCGATCTCATTTCTGGCAACACGCCGGATATTCAGGCTGATGATCTCAGCATTGCGCGCTATAGCTAAAAGCTCGGCGGCGTGCAGGCGCTGACGACTTCGCAAGCAACCGGCCCCACGCAGCGAAAGCGGTGGGGCAGTTTTGACGAAAAATAATAGGCGTCTCCCGGCCCCAGAATGCGCCGGTCCCTTCCGACCGTCACCTCCATACGACCTGATATGACAATGCCGCCCTCCTCGCCTTCATGGGTGAGGAGCACCTTGCCCGTATCCGCTCCCGGCTCATAGCGCTCCTTCAATATCTGCAAGGAACGCGTAAACAGATGATCGCCGACCTGTCGATAGGAAATCGGCCCCTTGCCGATCTCGATGAGTTCATCTGCCTGATAGAAAACCTTGTGCGGCGCATCCGGTTCGAGCGCAAAAAACTCTGCCATGCCAATGGGAATACCATCAAGAATACGCTTGAGTGCACCGACCGAGGGATTGGTCTTGTTGGCTTCGATCAGCGATATGGTAGAATTGGTAACGCCTGCCCTTTTGGCAAGCTCGCGCTGTGAGAGATTGTGGCGCATGCGCACATAACGCAGCCTTCCACCGATATCGATGCTCATCGCCGTTCCCTCATGTTGCTTGTGTTCAATATAACATAATTTTTTATTCTTAGTCTAATATTTTCAATGATTTAATTCAGCAAAGAAAAGGACTTGTTGCATCTTAAAAAGCATGTCCTCCTGCAACAAAAGAGGAGATTTTGATGCTCACCAAGACAAATGCACCCGGCCTCGATAATTTCTGGATGCCGTTCACTGCCAACCGCCAGTTCAAGGCGGCTCCGCGCCTGCTCGCCAGCGCATCGGGCATGTATTATACCGATGTCGATGGCAATCAGGTTCTCGATGGCACGGCGGGCCTGTGGTGCTGCAATGCCGGGCATGGGCGCAAGAAAATCACCGAAGCCGTCGAACGCCAGATTTCAACGCTCGATTTCGCACCCACCTTTCAGATGGGACACAATATCGCCTTCGATTTTGCCGAAAAGCTTGCAGCCATTGCACCGGGCGGCGCAGGCGCCAAGCTCGACCGCGTGTTCTTCACCAATTCCGGCTCGGAGTCGGTCGATACGGCGCTCAAAATCGCCATAGCCTATCAGCGCGCCATCGGTCAGGGCACCCGCACCATGGTGCTGGGGCGTGAGAAGGGCTATCACGGCGTTGGCTTTGGCGGCATTTCCGTGGGCGGCCTTGTCAATAACCGCCGCGTTTTCCCGCAGATTCCCGCCGATCATCTGCGTCATACGCTCGATATCGAACGCAATGCCTTTTCCAAGGGCCTGCCCGCGCACGGTATCGAGCTGGCCGATGATCTCGAACGTCTTGTGCAATTGCATGGTGCGGAAAAGATTGCCGCCCTCATTGTCGAACCCATGTCGGGTTCCGCAGGCGTCGTGCTGCCGCCAAAGGGCTATTTGGAAAAGCTTCGCGCCACCGCCGACAAGCACGGCATCCTGTTGATCTTTGACGAAGTCATCACCGGCTTCGGCCGTCTCGGCACACCATTTGCCACCGATTATTTCGGTGTCGTTCCCGATCTCGTCACCACCGCCAAGGGCCTGACCAACGGCGCCATTCCGATGGGCGCGGTCTTTGCCAGCCGCAAAGTGCATGACGGTCTGATGACCGGACCTGAAAACGCCATAGAGCTCTTCCACGGCTATACCTATTCCGGCCATCCAGTCGCCTCCGCCGCTGGTCTTGCAACGCTTGAAATCTATGCCGAGGAAGGGCTTTTGACGCGCGGAGCCGAACTTGCCGATCATTGGCAGGAGGCATTGCATTCGCTCAAAGACGCGCCGAATGTCATCGATATTCGCAATCTCGGGCTTGTCGGTGCCATCGAGTTGTCATCACGTGAAGGTGCGCCGGGTGCACGCGCCTATGATGTTTTTGTCGATTGTTTCCAGAAGGGCTTGCTGATCCGTGTCACCGGTGATGTCATTGCGCTTTCGCCGCCGCTGATCATTGAAAAAGAACAGATCGACACGATCGTCTCCATGATTGGGGACGCTCTCAAACGCGCAGCCTGATTGCCCCCTATGGGCTGCCATTTGCCGCCGCAAAGATGCGGCGGCTTTTTTGTGCCTTGAGAAGATTTGCTGGAACCGACTGCAACGAACGAATAAGAAGTGCTGCGTTATTATCGCAGTCTTTCTCATTTCAGGATTGTTCCCACCATGGCCGTTTCAGCACAAGACCTCGAAAATCGCATCGTCTACGTCAATGGCGAGTATATTGCTGCGCGCGACGCGCGCATTTCCATCTTCGACCGGGGTTTTCTTTTCGGCGACGGAATCTATGAAGTGACCGCCGTTCTCGACGGCAAGCTGATCGACAGCGAACCACACATGGCACGCCTGCTTCGCTCGACCGGCGAAATCGGCATTACCATGCCGATAAGCACAGAGGAAATCGTTGCCATTGAACGCGAATTGATCCGCCGCAACAATCTCGTTGAAGGCGTCATCTATCTCCAGATCACACGCGGCGACGGGCGCGACCGCGACTTTATCCCGACGCAAGGCGTCAAACCTTCGCTCATCCTGTTCACACAGGACAAATCGCTGACAAACAAACCGGGCGTCCATGACGGCAAGCGTGTACTTTCGCTGCCTGATCTGCGCTGGAAACGCCGTGACATCAAGACGGTCTGTTTGTTGCCGCAGGCGCTGGCCAAGGAAATCGCCAAAAATACCGGTTGCGACGAGGCATGGCTGATCGAAGATGGCTTTGTGACTGAGGGCGCGTCCTCCACGGCCTATATCGTTACGCAGGATGACGTGGTCGTCACCCGCCCCAACAGCAATGCCATCCTGCCCGGCTGTACGCGCCTGTCGCTGTTGCAACTGATTGCGCAATCAGACCTGAAACTGGAAGAACGGGCATTCACCATTGATGAAGCCTATGACGCCAAGGAAGCCTTCATGACGAGTGCAGGTAACTTTGTGGCCCCCATCACCACCATTGATGACAAGACCATAGGCACCGGTAAACCCGGTCCGGTCGCACAGCGCCTGCGCGAAATCTATCTTGAGCACGCCCGCCGTACGGCAATCTGATGACAGAACAAGGCCGCGCCGGAATTTCTTCCAGCGCGGCCCCGGGCCCCGCCCTGCCCCCTCAGGCGAAGCCTGTGCAATATGACTTTTGTTTTACGCGCATCTTTTTCCGAAAACCGTTTCACACTTTTCGGGATGCGCTCTAGCGTTTCTGGTTATAAACGTCGATACAAACCGCCCCCAGAAGCACGATCCCCTTGATCACCTGCTGATAATCGATGCCGATGCCGAGCATCGACATGCCGTTGTTCATCACACCCATGATGAGAGCACCAATCACAGCACCCGTTACGCGTCCCACGCCGCCATAGGCAGAAGCGCCGCCGATAAAGCAGGCCGCAATCACATCCAGCTCAAAACCAAGACCCGCCTTGGGCGTTGCGGTGTTGAGACGCGCTGCAAAGACCAGACCGGCCAGCGCTGCCAACACGCCCATATTGACGAAGGCCAGAAAGGTCAGTTGCTCGGTCTTGACGCCGGAGAGTTTTGCCGCGTGGCGATTGCCGCCGACCGCATAGATCTGGCGGCCGATGACTGTGCGGTTGGTGAGAAAAGCATAAGCCGAGATAAGCACCGCCATGATGATCAGCACATTTGGCATACCGCGATGCGAGGAAATCAGCAGCGCCAGATAGGCGATACCGGCGAAAAACAGGATATTCTTGATCACGAAGAGCGCAAAAGGCTCGGTTTCCATATCATGCGCGATATGGCGCTTACGCGACCTTGTGCTCTGCCAGACAAGAAAACCGGCCAGAATGATGCCTAAAATGAGCGAGGTAATATAGATACCGCCGGAATTGCCGATCAGTTCGGGAATGAAGCCCGACGAAAGCTTCTGGAACACAGGCGGAAACGGTCCCACCGACTGGCCCCCGAGCACGGCAAGCATCAACCCTTTGAACACCAGCATTCCCGCCAGCGTGACGATGAAGGATGGAATGTTCCAATAGGCAACGAAAAAGCCCTGCGTCCCGCCAATCACGCCGCCCACGATCAGGCAGAGAAGGGCTGCGACCGGAAAAGGCACGCCGAGTTTTACGATCATAACCGCCGCAAGCGCCCCAACGAAACCGCAGACAGAGCCAACCGAAAGGTCGATGTGGCCCGTCACAATGATCAGCAGCATACCCAGCGCCATGATGACAATATAGCTGTTCTGCAAGACCAGATTGGTGATGTTGAGCGGCCTGAGCAACACACCGCCCGTCACGATCTGGAAAAAGACCACGATGGCGATCAACGAAAGCAGCATCCCGGATTCGCGCAAATTGTTCTTCAGATAACGCCGCATGCCGTTTTCCGGTTGTTCATTCTGGATGGCGCTGTCGCTCATTGTTGTTTTCCCTTGTTTCGCATGATGGCGCGCATGATGTTTTCCTGTGTGGCTTCTTCGCCCGACACTTCGCCCACGAAAGCACCTTCATGCATGACGACGATGCGGTCGCACATCCCGATCAGTTCAGGCATTTCCGAGGAAATGAAGACCACAGCCTTGCCGCTCTCGGCCAGTGAATTGATAATGGTATAAATGTCGTATTTCGCACCGACATCGATGCCGCGTGTCGGCTCATCAAGGATCAGCACGTCGGGTCCGGTAAAGAGCCATTTTGACAGCACGACCTTCTGCTGGTTGCCGCCCGAAAGCGTACCCGTCTCCTGATAGACATTGTGGGAGCGGATGCTCATCTGCTCGCGATAGGAATTGGCGACCTTCATTTCGCGGATATTGTCGATAACGCCGTTGGGGCTGATGCCGGGAAGATGCGCCAGAGAAATATTGCGCGAGATATTTTCGCCCAGAACCAGACCCAGTTTCTTGCGGTCCTCGGTGACATAGGCAAGGCCCGACGCAATGGCGCGCGTGACCGTGGAAATATCCGCCGCCCTGCCGTTAATTTTCGCATGACCGGTAATTTTTGTGCCCCAGGAACGCCCAAAAAGGCTCATGGCGAACTCGGTTCTGCCAGCCCCCATCAGACCGGCGATGCCAACAATCTCACCAGCCCTGGCCTTGAAGGAAACATTCCTCACCGCATGGCGTTCGGGATGCAGCGGATGATAGACCGACCAGTCCTCAACCTCGAAAATCACGTCACCGATCTTTGGATCGCGCTTGGGGAAACGGCTTTCCAGATCGCGATCAACCATCTTGCGGATGATATCGTCTTCCTCGACTTCGCTTGCATTACAATCGAGTGTTGCAACCGTACGCCCATCGCGCAGCACGGTGATCTTGTCGGCCACTTCGCGAATTTCATTGAGCTTGTGCGAAATGAGGATCGACGTAATCCCCTGCGCGCGAAACTCTTTCAGCAATGCCAGAAGGGCAGCACTATCGTTTTCGTTTAGACTTGCGGTCGGCTCATCAAGGATTAAAAGCCGCACACGCTTCGACAGCGCTTTAGCGATCTCGACAAGCTGCTGTTTGCCAACGCCGATATCCGTCACCAGCGTATCGGGGGATTCTGTCAGTCCGACTTTTTGCAAAAGCGCTCTCGTGCGCTGATGCACCGCGCCGCGGTCGATGACGCCAAAGCTGCCGGGCGGATTGACCAGAAAGATGTTCTCGGCAATCGACATCAGCGGCACAAGTGCGAGTTCCTGATGGATGATGACGATGCCCAGCGCCTCGGAATCGTTGATGTCGCGAAATTGCCGCTCTTCCCCGTCAAAGAAGATCGACCCCTCATAGCTGCCATGCGGATAAACGCCTGACAGCACTTTCATCAGCGTCGATTTACCGGCACCGTTCTCACCGACAAAGGCGTGAATTTCGCCCGGCATGACCGTGAAATTCACATCGCTCAATGCCTTGACGACACCAAAGGATTTGCTGATTCCGCGCATTTCGAGAATGGGCCGCCCACTATTCTCCGGCAGGCCCGCTCGATCCGCAAGCGGAACAGGATTGGCTAAACTCATCACTCGCTCCCGTGACAATTCCGCGATGCCGACAACTTCAAAAGACAACGCTGTCAATTTCCATGCCTTCCCCGGTCGAAGACCGGGTCGGGGCAATGGCAATGCAGAAGAATTCCGGGCGCATAACTCCTCCAGAAGTCTGGTATGAGTCTGGCATGCGCCCGAAATGACTGAAATTACTGGATATCGCTTTCCTTGTAGTAACCGCTATCGACCAGAACTTCCTTCCAGTTAGACTTGTCAACGATCACCGGCTTCAACAGATAGGACGGCACCACCTTGACGCCATTGTCATAGGTCTTGGTGTCGTTGACTTCCGGTTCCTTACCGGTCATCAGCGCGTCGACCATATCGACCGTGACCTTGGCCAGTTCACGGGTATCCTTGAAGATGGTTGCGGTCTGTTCGCCTGCAAGGATCGACTTGACGGACGGCACTTCCGCGTCCTGACCGGAAACCGCAGGCATCGGCATATCGCCACTGCCATAACCGACGCCCTTGAGCGAAGACAGAATGCCGATCGAAATGCCGTCATAAGGCGACAGAACGCCATCGAGCTTCTTGTCGGAATAATAGGCGGAGAGGATTGAATCCATACGCGCCTGCGCGGTTGCGCCATCCCAGCGAAGCGTGGCTACCTTGTCCATGCCGGTCTGACCGCTGGCAACGACCACTTTACCGCTGTCGATATAGGGCTGGAGCACCGACATCGCGCCATTATAGAAGAAATAGGCGTTGTTATCGTCGGGCGAGCCGCCGAAAAGCTCGATATTGAACGGGCCTTCCTTGTTCTTCAGATCAAGCGCCGTTTCAATCGACTGCGCCTGAAGCACGCCAACCTGGAAATTGTCGAAGGTCGCATAATAGGACACGTTCGGCGTATCGCGGATCAGGCGGTCATAGGCGATAACCTTGATGCCTTCCTCATTGGCTTTTGCCAGAACGTCCGAAAGCGTGGTGCCGTCGATGGAGGCGATGACGAGAACCTTGGCACCCTTGGTGACCATGTTCTCGATCTGCGCCAGCTGGTTGGGCACATCGTCTTCGGCATATTGCAGATCGGTCTGGTAACCGCGCTCCTGCAACACCTTGACCATGTTGTCGCCATCGGCAATCCAGCGCGCCGAGGATTTCGTCGGCATTGCCACGCCGACCAGACCTTTGTCCTGCGCTTGCGCAAGGCCGGTAAAGGCGAAGGCTGCCATCGCGACAGCCAGCGTTAATGATTTCATGCCTGCCATTGTCTCACTCCCAAATTGCGTGGGCTTGTCGCCCATCGCTCTCCAACATTTCCGCCCCCGCCGTCATGGCCCTGCGGAATTCCTCCAAGCGGACCTTACAGCGCTATGCGTCGTTTTTGCCGAATAGCGCTCTAAGTCATTTTAACTACGCATCGTGCTTTCCAAAAATCGCAAGCGATTTTTGGAAAGCACGATGCTCTAGACCGCAATCCTCTCCCATGCGGCAACCGCACGTTCCGCCCGCTCGCGTACTTCGGCAGCGCTAAAGCCTGCCTTATAAAGACTGGAACCCAACCCGAAACAACTCACGCCTGCATCGCGGTAGGTTTTAAAATCAGCCTCCGACACACCGCCCACTGCACCCAGCGGAATATGCTGGGGCAGCACCGCGCTCATCGCCTTAATCCCTCCGGCCCCGATAACGCTCGCCGGAAAGAATTTTAGCGCCGATGCGCCTGCACGGACCGCCATAAAGGCTTCCGTCGGCGTAAACACACCGGGCATCGTCACCATACCATGCGTGGCCGCGCGGCGTATGACATCCGGCTCGACATTCGGGCTGACCAGAAGCTGGCCGCCGACATCATGGAGCCGGTCCACATCCTCGACGTTCAAAACCGTCCCGGCACCAATCAGCACATTGTCGGGCGCAAGTTTGACGGCCTGTTCAATCGACACAAATGGCCCAGGCGAATTGAGCGGTATTTCGATAGCCTCAAAGCCGCTCTCGATCAACGCGCCAACAATTGCTCCCACTTCCTGCGGACGAATACCGCGCAGGATCGCCACCAGCGGATAGCGCAGCTTTGGCCATGCAATATGATCGCTCATGATGCGCCTCCCGCAAAGGCATGTTTCGCTGCCATAAACAATCCATCCCGCACCAGCTCGTCGGCCTGAATGCGTGTCACCTTGAGACCTGCAATCTCCAGTGCCGAACCATAGAGCGCGCCCATGACATCATCGGACAGAAGCAGGATTTCCTGACGAGCGTCGAAAAGTTTGTGTCCGCCTGCAACTTCGAGACCGATCAAAAGACCGGAAAGACGCGCAAACTGATCGTCCGGTGTAAAATCATGCACCAGCCAGCCAGCCCGCACGCCAAACAGCGCATTGGCAATCAGTTCCGAGGCCTCAAGCGAAGTTTTTACGCCATCGCTAAAAGCCGCACTTTTCGGATCAACCGCTTTTGCACCTTCCAGCGCACCGGCCAGAACCGACTTGTCTTTCAAAAGCGCAAACAATTCGCCGGTCATAAACGAGCGGTAATCGGCAAGTCCGCCATCGGCAATGTGCACCCATTTGGCGTGCGTTCCGGGCATGACGACAACCGCATCGCGCGTTCCGCGATGCACCAGCCCGAGCAATTTGGTTTCCTCGCCGCGCATCACATCGGGCGCGTTTTTATCTGTCCGTGCCACCCCAGGTAACATGATAATCCGGCGGCGTGCAGGCACAGGTTTCGCCGCGCTGACAATACCTTCCAGTCCCGCTGGCAGATTCATATAGGCCGCTTCGATCCAGCCGGTACGCGAACCGGCCATGCCGCAAATCACCACCGGCAGATCGTCCGGCGCACCGACATTTGCCAGATGCCGCTCCAGAACCGTCTCGAACCCAGCCTCTTTTGCATGGATAAGCCCATCATCGCCGCGGCTTTCGCCCAGCACATGACCGTCCGCATCCAGCAACCAGAGGCGGAACCGGGTTGTGCCCCAGTCCGCAATCGCGGCGAATGGCACTTGAGACGCCATCAGTGGTTATCCCGCGGCAGGCCGCGTGTATGCGCGATGTCTTGATATTTAACCGCATTTTCCAGAACCGCACCGGTCTCCATCTGGCCGACAACGGCACGCTGGATTTCCTGCCACGGCGTCTGGCTTTCGGGATATTTGAAGCCGCCTGAAGCCTCAAGTGACTTACGGCGTTCGCTGAGTTCTTGATCGGAAATCAGGATATCCGCCGTGCCGCGCCCGATATCGATGCGCACGCGGTCGCCCGTTTTGAGGATCGCCAACCCACCGCCAGCAGCAGCCTCGGGCGAAGCATTGAGGATCGAGGGTGAACCCGACGTACCCGACTGCCGACCATCGCCTATACAGGGCAGCGAGTTGATACCCTTTTTCAAAAGATAGTCCGGCGCGCGCATGTTGACGACTTCGGCTGCTCCCGGATAACCGATGGGACCAGCGCCACGCATGAACAAAACCGTATGTTCGTCGATTTCCAGCGACGGATCGTCGATGCGGTGATGATAATCTTCCGGCCCGTCGAAAACGACAGCCTTGCCCTCGAAAGCATTCGGGTCTTTTTCGTCCGACAGATACCGATTGCGGAACTCTTCCGAAATCACGCTCAGTTTCATGATTGCCGACGAGAACAGATTGCCGCGCAGCACGCGGAAACCGGCATGCTTCTTTATCGGCTGATCATAAGTCTTGATGACATTGCTGTCCTCGATTGCAGCACCCTTGCAGTTTTCACCAATCGACTTGCCGTTGACGGTGATTGCATCCTCGTGGATGAGGCCCTGCTCCATCAACTGGTTAACGACTGCGGGCACGCCGCCTGCGTGATAATAGTCTTCGCCAAGATATTCGCCCGCCGGTTGCAGATTGACCAGAAGCGGGATTTCCTCACCATATTTCTGCCAGTCATCCACGCTCAGTTCCACACCGACATGACGCGCAAGAGCGTTCAAATGGATCGGCGCATTGGTCGAGCCGCCAATCGCCGAATTGACCCGGATCGCATTGATGAAAGCTTCCTTGGTCAGGATGTCGGAGGGTTTTAAATCCCCATGGACCATTTCAACAATGCGCTTGCCGGTGAGATAGGAAATTTCCTGACGATCGCGGTAAGGGGCCGGGATAGCTGCCGAACCTGGCAATTGCATGCCGAGCGCTTCGGCCAGCGAATTCATCGTTGATGCCGTCCCCATCGTGTTGCAATAGCCGGTTGATGGGGCGGATGACGCAACGAGCTTTATAAAGCCTGCATAATCGATCTCGCCCTTGGCAAGCAGTTCACGCGCTTTCCAGACGATGGTGCCGGACCCCGTGCGCTCGCCGCGGAACCAGCCATTGAGCATCGGCCCGACCGACAAAGCAATCGCTGGAATATTGACGGTTGCCGCCGCCATCAGGCAAGCGGGCGTGGTCTTGTCGCAACCGATCGTCAGCACCACGCCATCGAGCGGATAGCCGTAAAGCACCTCGACGAGCCCCAGATAGGCAAGGTTGCGATCAAGCCCTGCGGTCGGGCGTTTTCCCGTTTCCTGAATGGGATGCACCGGAAACTCGATCACGATACCGCCCGCTTCGCGCACGCCCTCGCGTACGCGGTTGGCAAGCTCCAAATGGTGGCGGTTGCAGGGCGAGAGATCGGAGCCGGTCTGCGCGATGCCGATGATCGGGCGTCCCGATTGCAGCTCTTCCTGGCTCAGGCCGTAATTCATATAGCGCTCAAGATAGAGCGCCGTCATGTCGACATTATCGGGATTATCGAACCAGGCGCGCGAACGAAACTTTTGCGTCTTCGGAGCTACGGGCTTATTCATGTCACTGTCCTGTTTGGGTAGGAAGCCATTCACCGGCTCCATTTCCTAATCTTCAAAAACCTCGACGGCATGTCGCTGTCCCAGCAGAAAAGCGTCGGCAACATGGGTCAGTGGTGCCAGATCGACATCGCTGCGCCCTTCCCGAACGAGCTGCACAAAATGCTGGTAAAGACGGCGATATTCGCGGTCCGGTTCGGCCATTTTTTCGGCTCCGGCAATACTCAAGCGGCTGCCGCCATGGCTTAGCAGAACCGTGCCATTGTCCGTCTCGACGCGAATATCCCATGTCTGCGGGCCGGTCTGGCGCCAGTCGAGTTCAAACGACACCGGCGTGCCGCTTTCGGTTTCGAAATTAAGATCGGCAGCGATGGGAGCGGCGCGGTTTTCAGGAAAATAAAGGTCGGACTTGGTGAGAAAAAACCGCTCCGGCAAAATATGCGTGACGATGGAAAGCGCATTGATGCCCGGATCGAAAACGCCAAGCCCGCCCGGCTCCCATATCCATTGCTGGCCCGGATGCCAGTGGCGCACGTCCTCTTTCCACGAAACGGCAACGGATTTTATCACGGCCTTTTCCAAAAATTCCCGCGCCGGTTCCACGGCTGCCGCTTCCCGCGAATGCCACGTCGTATAAAGCGAGACACCTTGCTTGTTTGCCAGCCGCTCCAGCGCCTGCACTTCGGAAATGGTGGCACCGGGGGGCTTTTCCAGCATCACATGCTTGCGCGCTTTCAGCGCCGCATAAGCCTGCTGAAAGCGCCCTTGCGGTGGGGTGCAAAGCGACACGGCATCGATGGCAACATCGCTTGCAAGCAATTGGTCGATATCGTGAAAGGATGGCAGACCGTCCAGTCCGGCATTGCGGCTGGCGATGGCTTTGAGTTCAATGCCGCCCACGACCTCGATCGACGGCAGATGCTGGTCACGCGCGATCTTGCCAAGGCCGACAAGTGCAAGAGCGATATTGGATTGCGCCGTCATTTATAGCGCCTTCACGGTAATTTTTTCAGCCGATGCCTGAGCGAGCCGGTTGACCAGCGGATAGCGGAACGGCCTTGCGGAAATCTCGAACTGATCACCCGCTTGCGTCTTCACATTTTCCGAGAAAGACAGCGTTGCGGTGCCAAAGAAATGCACATGCACATCGCCAGGACGCCGGAACAATTCATATTTGAAATGATGATGTTCGAGATTGGCGATTGTGTGCGACATGTTCGCTTCACCCGACAGGAACGGCTTTTCAAAAATAACTTCACCGCCGCGACGGATGCGAGACGTCCCTTCGACGTGGTCCGGCAGATCACCGACATAGAGTTCAGCGCCAAGGGAAGCCTGCCGTAGTTTGGAGTGCGCCAGCCAGAGATAATTCTGCTTTTCCGTTACATGATCAGAAAACTCATTGGCGAGACAAAAGCCAAGCCGGAACGGTGTGCCATCCGGGCCGATCAGATAAATACCGGCCAGTTCCGGCTCCTCGCCGCCATCTTCGGCAAAGGCCGGTGAAACAAGGTCCTCGCCCGATGCGACCAGCGCCGAACCATCGCCCTTGTAAAACCATTCGGGCTGCACGCCTGCCTCACCGGGCTTTGGCTTGCCACCCTCCACACCCATCAAAAACATGCGCATGGAATCGGTCGATTTTTCCGCCGCCTGTGCTGCCTTATGCATCTTGTCACGACCATCGGCGGAACCAAGATGGGTGAGGCCCGTGCCAGCAACGATCAGATGCGCCGGATCGGAATGCGTGATCGGCAGCGTAACACGACCATCGGAAAGGACGGCATCGATATCGACCTCAGTACCCCGGCCATTGCGCTCGACCTGCTCGGCAAGGCTAAGCCCCGCAGAAATTGCCGCCCATGCCAGTTCATAACTCGTCGTTACGCCCTTGACGATGTGTGCTGCGCCGTCATCATCGCAGGCAGCCACAAGCATATCTCCGCGGTCATCGCGGAACTGGACCAGACGTAGCATTGAACCTCCCGTTTTCCGCAAAATCCTCGCGGAGCATTCTTATGGCTGCTCGAAAACACATATCTGTCTTCTGCGGCCTACTTTCATTAATATGACTATTTTGCCAAGCATCCTTTTGTCAAGCAAGGTGAGCGGCCCAATCATCCCGGCCCGTTGAAAGCAACTGCACCACTTATAGTAAAGCTTTGAATTTTAATTATAATCTAAAAAAATGCACGTTTGTCGCACCCCTGAATTTCGAAATCAGGACGAAATGCGCTTGCCATAAAGTAATATTATATGCTTCATAAATATGAAGGCCGGGAGGGCCTTTTTGGGAGGAACCATCATGAAATACCGTCTGACGGCCCTGACGGCCGCTCTATCGCTTGCTCTGATTTCCAGCGCATCCGCCGCCTCGTTGACGGTTGGCTTTTCGCAGGTTGGCTCTGAATCGGGCTGGCGCGCCGCCGAAACCAGCATTACCCGGCAGGAAGCCGAAAAACGCGGTCATACGCTGAAATTTGCCGATGGGCAGCAGAAGCAGGAAAACCAGATCAAGGCGGTGCGCGGCTTCATCGCACAGGGCGTCGATGCCATTCTGATCGCACCCGTGGTCGCAACCGGCTGGGATGCAGTCCTCAAGGAAGCACAGGAAGCTGAAATTCCGGTCGTGCTGCTTGATCGTCAGATCGATGCGCCGGAAGAGCTTTATCTCACCGCCGTCACTTCCGATCAGGTTCATGAGGGCAAGGTAGCTGGCGAATGGCTGGTGAAGGATGTCGGAGACAAGGCGTGCAATGTCGTGGAGTTGCAAGGCACCACCGGCTCGTCACCGGCGATCAACCGCAAGAAGGGTTTTGAGGACGCCATTGCTGGCAAGGACAATATCAAGATTACCCGTTCGCAGACCGGCGACTTCACCCGCACCAAGGGCAAGGAAGTCATGGAAAGCTTCATCAAGGCCGAAGGCGGCGGCAAGGAAATCTGCGCCGTCTATGCGCATAATGACGACATGGCCGTCGGTGCCATTCAGGCGATCAAGGAAGCTGGCCTCAAACCCGGAACCGATATCAAGATCGTTTCCATCGATGCCGTGCCGGATATTTTTCAGGCCATGGCCAATGGCGAAGCCAATGCCACGGTGGAACTGACGCCCAATATGGCGGGACCGGCCTTCGACGCCATTGAAGCGTTCAAGGAAAAGGAAACCGTTCCACCAAAGTGGATCCAGACGGAATCCAAGCTCTATACGCAGGCCGACGATCCCAAGGCCGTGTATGAAGCCAAAAAAGGCCTTGGTTACTGATCTGGTTACTGATCCGATTTCATCCGGGCTGCGTTGCGCAGCCCGGATAGTGTCAGCACATACACAAACACTATTGAACCGGAGACTGCTATGGCACGCCCGGAAACAGGCGCTCGACCGCTCAAGGCTACGCCGCTTCTTGAAGCCCGCTCGATCAGCAAATTTTTTTTAGGCGTGACAGCGCTCGATCATGTCGATTTCACCCTTGAACAAGGCGAGATACACGCGCTTTTGGGTGAAAACGGCGCGGGAAAATCCACGCTCATCAAGATATTGACCGGCGCCTATCACGGTTTTGACGGTTCCATTCTGCTCAACGGTCAGCCGATTGCGCCTGCCTCGGTTGCAGAAGCGCAGGCACTTGGCATCGGCACGGTGTATCAGGAAGTCAATCTGCTTGAAAATTTGAGCGTTGCCGAAAATCTTTATCTCGGACGACAGCCGCGCCGCTTCGGCCTTATCGACCGCGCACGCATGGAAAAAGACGCTGTCGGCCTGCTTTCCCGTTATGGCCTTGATATCGATGTCGGCGCGCCCTTGTCGGCCTATTCCGTCGCTATTCGTCAGATCATTGCCATTGCACGCGCCGTCGATCTTTCCGGCAAGGTGTTGGTGCTGGATGAGCCAACGGCAAGTCTCGACGCCCGCGAAGTCGAGATGCTGTTTGGCATTTTGCGGCAATTGAAGATGCAAGGCCTTGGCATCATCATCATCACGCATTTTCTCGAACAGGTTTATGCGATTGCCGA
This sequence comes from Rhizobiaceae bacterium, assembly GCA_032057925.1. Lineage (GTDB taxonomy): Bacteria > Pseudomonadota > Alphaproteobacteria > Rhizobiales > Rhizobiaceae > Brucella. Next base: position 350,837 of record DAMCEK010000003.1, on the reverse strand, counting down.
TTGTGTCACCGTGTTGCGCAACGGACATCTGGTCGGCAGCCGTCACCTTTCGGACCTCTCGCGCACCGATCTGATTTCCATGATGCTCGGCCATCAGTTGCAGGAAACAGTCAGTCGGCAGTTGACGGAAGAAGTCAGCGACAATTCAACCGCCCCGATCCGCTTCTCACACTTCGGCAAAAAGGGCAGCGTCGCACCCTTTGATCTTGCCATCAAACCGGGTGAAGCCATCGGCATCGCCGGTCTGCTCGGCTCAGGCCGCACCGAGACCGCCCTTTTGATGTTCGGCGTCGATGATGCCGACAGCGGCAGCCTCACCGTCGATGGCAAGACGATAAAGCTTTCGTCGCCCGTTACCGCTATCGCCGAGCGCTTTGCCTTTTGCCCAGAAGAGCGCAAGAGCGATGGCATTATCGGCGATTTTTCGGTCGCGGAGAATATCGCGCTCGCGGTTCAGGCCAAGCGCGGCTGGTCGAAACCCTTGTCCGCGCGCGAAAAGGCAACGCTGGCAGAACGTTATATCAAAACGCTCGACATCCGCCCGCCCGATCCGCATAAGCCGATCAAGCTTTTGTCGGGCGGCAACCAGCAGAAAGCCATTCTGGCGCGCTGGCTTGCCACCGATCCACGCCTGCTCATTCTCGATGAGCCAACGCGCGGCATCGATATCGGCGCCCATGCGGAAATCCTCAAACTCATTGGTGAACTCTGCGCACAGGGCATGTCGCTGGTCATCATCTCATCGGAATTCGAGGAACTGGCCGCCGTTGCCAATCGTGTGGTGGTGCTTTCCGACCGCCGCCATATCGCGGAACTTAACGGCGCAGAAATCACCGCCGACAATATCGTGCGCGCCATTGCCGAAACCGGCCCCACAAAGGAGGTCGCTGCATGATGACAGCTATCGGCAAAAAACTGAAAAGACTAAGCCCGCAACTCGCAGCGCTCGCGCTCATTCTGGCGGCTAACACCATCATTTCGCCGGGGTTTCTGAATGTATCGTTCCAGAACGGGCGTCTCTATGGCAGTCTGATCGATATTCTGGTGCGCGCCGCCCCCGTTGCCATTCTCGCCATCGGCATGACACTGGTGATCGCCACACGCGGCATCGACCTTTCGGTCGGCGCAGTCATGGCGATCAGCGGTGCAACCGCAGCCTCGCTCATCGTCGCGGGCTATCCGCTCGCCATCGTCATTCCTGTAGCGCTTGGCGTGGGACTTTTATGCGGCTTGTGGAACGGTTTTTTGGTTGCCGTCTTCGACATTCAGCCCATCATTGCAACGCTTATCCTGATGGTGGCCGGGCGCGGCATTGCGCAATTGATCACCGAAGGCGTGATCCTCACCTTCAACAATGATGCCTTTGCCGCCCTTGGCTCCGGCTCATTTTTAGGCATGCCACTACCTGTGTTGATCTGGATATTTGCAGGGCTTGCCGTGGGTCTGATCGTGCGCTCGACAGCGCTTGGGTTTCTGATCGAAGCCACCGGCATCAACCGTCGTGCGGCAATGCTTGCAGGTGTGAAGGCGCGGTTTCTTCTGTTCAGCGTCTATGCCGTTTCTGGGCTTGGGGCAGCACTCGCCGGACTGATCGCAACTGCCGACATCCGTGGCGCCGATGCCAATAATGCCGGTTTGTGGCTTGAACTCGATGCCATTCTGGCGGTCGTCATCGGCGGAACATCGCTGAATGGTGGTCGCTTCTCCATAATGGCCTCATTGCTGGGGGCACTCATCATCCAATCGATCAATACCGGCATTCTGATGGCTGGCTTTCCGCCGGAATTCAACCTGATCATCAAGGCAGGCATCATCATCATCGTCCTGACCTTCCAGTCACCGGCTTTGGTCAACCTCTTCACCTTCCTGCGCTCCGAGCGCAAAAAACAAACAGGAGCACAATCATGAGAGTGCTTCGCAATCTGCCGTTTCTCACCACAGTGGCGATTTTTCTCTTCGCTTATGCGCTCTGCGTTATGCAATTTCCAAACATGCTTTCGACGCGCGTGATCGGTAATCTTTTGACCGACAACGCCTTTCTTGGCATTGCGGCGGTGGGCATGACATTCGTGATCCTGTCGGGCGGCATCGATCTGTCGGTCGGATCGGTGATTGCCTTCACCAGCGTTTTTGTTGCCGTAACTGTCGGCCAGCTCGGCCTGCATCCGCTTATTGCCTTCGCGCTCATTCTGGTGATTGCCGCCCTTTTTGGCGCGTGGATGGGCATGATGATCCACTATCTCGGCATCCCGCCTTTTGTGGCAACGCTTGCCGGCATGTTTCTGGCGCGTGGTGCCGCCTTTCTGATCTCGACGCAATCCGTACCGATTTCCCATCCCTTCCTCGATACATTGCAGGGGCTTTATTTCCGTCTTCCCGGCGGCGGGCGGCTGACCTTCATCGCCATGCTGATGCTGGCGATCTTCATCATTGGCGGCATCATCGCGCATCGCACGCGGTTTGGCGCCAACATCTATGCGCTCGGCGGCAATGCGCAATCAGCCGAACTGATGGGGGTTCCCATCGCACGCACCACCATTGGCATCTATACGATGTCGGGGCTTCTTTCAGGGCTCGCAGGCATTGTCTATACGCTCTACACCTCGTCGGGCTATTCACTGGCGACAGTCGGCGTTGAACTCGACGCCATTGCATCGGTGGTGATCGGCGGCACACTTCTGACAGGCGGCGCAGGGTTGGTTGCGGGAACTTTCGTCGGCATTCTGATCCAGGGACTGATACAAACCTATATTGTTTTCGACGGAACCCTGTCTTCATGGTGGACAAAAATTGCAATCGGCATATTGCTCTTCCTGTTCATTGCGCTACAGCGAGGACTTGTGTGGTTTTCCGATTTAAGAATAGCCCGGCAACGCATGAAGGAGGCCTGAATTGGGACTACTGGAAACAGCGATAACCGGGCGCAAGCGGCATAACAGCCACGCCATCGTCGTGGGTGAACTGGGACGCGGCATTGTCGCGGGAACGATTGCGGAAGATTCGATTCTTCCCGGCGATAATGAATTGTCATTGCGCTTCGGGGTTTCGCGCACGGTTTTGCGTGAAGCGATGAAGACACTGGCCGCCAAACGACTGATTGAACCCAAAGCCAAGGTCGGCACTCGCGTTCTGGGCCATGAAAGCTGGAATTTCTTCGACCCTGATGTGCTGACATGGCGGTTTGAAGCGGGATTTGACGAGGATTTTGTCGATCATCTCGCCGAAATGCGCATGGCGCTGGAACCGGCAGCGGCGGCAGCAGCGGCAGAGCGCGCCAGCAGCGACGAATTTGTCGAACTTTACGCGCTGGCTGAAAAATTCGACAATCCAGATCACACGCCGGAATCGATCGCCAATGTCGATCTGGAATTCCACCTTGCCATCGCCCGCATGTCGAACAACCCGTTCATGCGCTCCGTCAGCGGCCTGATCGAAGCAGCTTTGGCGATATCGTTCAAACTATCATCACCTGCCGCCTCAAGAGAAGGCATTGCGGAATGTGCGGCCAATCACTTGCGCATAGCGCATGCGATTGCATCGCGTAATCCGCAAAAAGCGCGTGCTGCCATGGAAAGCGTCATCCAGCTTGGCGTCGAACGCATCCGCGAAGCAATCTGAAACGGAATTTTGTCTATTCAATCCGGTCGATCAGGGCCATCGCAGCTTGCGGATTATGCGCCTTGTAGCCGCTGATGACATAGAGAAAGACATCGCGTGCGACATTATCGGGAACCGGCGGTGTCACGCTCTTCATGCTATCAGGCACATGACCTGCGGCTATTGCGTGAGCGCGTTTCGCCCATTGATCAAGCCGTTCACCGCTATAGCCCTTGGGTTCGCTTTGCGTGGTGCCCATGATGCGCAGATAAGCAAAAGGCGCTGTCAGGTCGGCAAATTGCGGAAAATCACTGTCACCGGCAATCACCACCGCCACGCCATAGCCGCGCAGCAAAGCGATAAAATCCGGTGAATTGAAACTGTCATGGCGCACTTCGACAGCGTGACGCAGATCACGACCATCGACGGATTTGGGCAGCAGTTTCAAAAAGGCCTCAAAATCATCAGGATCAAATATCTTGGTTGCCATGAACTGCCAGTTGATGACGCCGAGTTTTTCTTTAAGCTCCATCACACCGCCGGTCAGAAACTTTTCTATACTTGCACCAGCTTCTGCCAGAACGCGGCGATTGGTGGAAAAGCGGGGCGCCTTCAGCGAAAAGACAAAGCCATCCGGCGTTTCATCGCGCCATCGTGCGAATGTGTGCGGTTTCTGGGGACCATAATAGGTTGAATTGACCTCTATGGAGGTGAGCTTGCCCGATGCATATTCAAGCTGGCGCTTTTTGGCGAGTTTTTCGGGATAAAAGCTTCCATCCCACGGCTCATAAGCCCAGCCGCCAATACCGATATAGAGTTTGCCTTTATCCACCCTGCTCATTGGCCCCTCCCGCCATACCTGCCCAACATAAGATCATCTGATTTGGTCATTATGTGTGATCCGTGCTCATATGCATATAGTCACGATATCAACATGCTAATCATACTGACATGGGAGAATCCGGCCCGATGACAAGCCAATCCAATTCGCGCAACGGTGGCCAGATTTTGGTGGATGCATTGCGCATTCATGGTGTTGAACGCGTTTTCTGCGTTCCGGGCGAAAGCTATCTGGCAGCGCTCGACGCTTTTCACGATGTTCAGGATGACATTGACCTGATCGTCTGCCGTCAGGAAGGCGGAGCCGCCTATATGGCCGATGCCTATGGCAAGCTGACCGGCAAACCCGGCATCTGCTTCGTCACGCGCGGACCGGGTGCCACCAATGCCTCCATCGGCGTGCATACCGCCTTTCAGGATTCAACCCCGATGCTGCTGTTTATCGGTCAGGTGGCGAGCGACCAGGTCGAGCGCGAAGCTTTTCAGGAACTCGATTACCGGCGCATGTTCGGCCAGATGTCCAAATGGGTCGTGCAAATCGATGATGCAGCCCGTATTCCAGAACTGGTTTCCCAAGCCTTTCACCGCGCCGTCAATGGGCGCCCCGGCCCGGTCGTGGTGGCGCTGCCAGAAGATATGCTGACCGCCTATGCAACCGTTGACGACGCACCCGCCTATAAGGTGGTCGAGATGCATCCGGGTGCCGGGCAGTTACAGGACATGGCCGACCGCATCGAGAAGGCCGAGCGTCCGCTAATGGTCGTCGGCGGTGGTGGCTGGAACGGCGAAGCGGTCGCAGATTTGCAGACATTCGCAGAAAACATGCATCTGCCGGTCGCAGCCTCGTTCCGCTGTCAGGACATGTTCGACAACACGCATCCGCTTTATGCAGGCGAAATGGGCACCTCGATCAGCCCCAAACTGGCACAACGCGTGCGCGATGCCGATCTTCTGGTCGTGGTGGGCGCGCGTCTGGGGGAAATGACAACGCAGGGCTATGAACTGGTCAACATTCCGGTGCCAAAACAAAAACTTATCCATGTCCATCCCGGCGCAGAAGAACTGGGCCGTGTCTATCATGCCGATCTTCCGATCAATGCCAGCATGCCCGCCTTTGCCCGTGCAGCAGCACGTCTGCCAGCCATCGCAACCCCGCGCGCAAAAGCATGGGCTGAAAGCGTTAATGCCGATTATCGCGCCAATCTTGAAACGCCGACAATTCCCGGGCCTGTCCAGATGGGTGAAATCATGGCATGGCTGCGCGAGCATTTGCCAGATGACGCCATCATCACCAATGGCGCGGGCAATTATTCGGCATGGCCGCACCGCTTTTATCAGTACCGCACCTATCGCAGCCAACTGGCCCCGACCAATGGTTCGATGGGCTATGGCGTTCCTGCGGCCATTGCCGCCAAACTCACCGAGCCTGAGCGGACGGCGGTGGCTTTTGCCGGTGACGGCTGTTTTCTCATGAACGGTCAGGAACTGGCGACCGCCGCGCAATATGGCGCCAATGCCATCTTCATCGTCGTCAATAACGGCATGTACGGCACCATCCGCATGCATCAGGAGCGCAATTATCCCGGTCGCGTATCGGGAACGGGCCTTGCCAATCCCGACTTCGCAAGCCTTGCCCGCGCCTATGGGCTGCATGGCGAAACCGTCGAAAACACTGCCGATTTCGCACCCGCGTTCAAGCGTTGCGAGCAATCCGGCAAGCCCGCACTGATTGAAATTCGCATCGATCCCGAAGCGCTGTCACCCAAAATGTCACTCACCCAGATGCGTGAACAAGGGCTGGCAAAACAGAAGCGATAAGCGCCCATTTTTTCCACGTTGCAGGCCAATCGCTTGAGGCCGGCTCAACTGGCGCAGAGTGGGGAAATGACAATTCGCTCTTGTTCAAGCGAACGCAATTTAAGATGTGTTGATGTGACATTTTGGAGAATAATTTTTCTTGTTTATTCGCGAACAAACAGGAATGATCGGATTTAAGGAGGGCTGGGGAGAAAGATCATCTCGTTGATCGCAACGGGGATCACATCCGGGACCGGCTTTCCACATCTTTGAACAAGGAAACCAAACATGTCGTCAGTCCTTTCCCGTTACACGCTGACCCGCCGCGCTGGCCTGAAGGCTCTTATCTTCACCGCCGCAGCGCTGACCATCGGCTTTGCGTCCGCACCAAGCCACGCAGAAGACAAGACCCTCAAGGTCGGCATCATGGGCGGTGAGGATGAAGACGTCTGGAAAGTCGTTGCCGAAGAAGCCAAAAAGCAGGGCCTTGTTATCGAGCGCGTCACCTTCAACGATTACAACCAGCCCAATGAAGCGCTGGAGCGCAAGGAAATCGACGCCAATGCTTTCCAGCACAAGCCATTTCTCGATGAGCAGATCAAGCAGCACGGCTACAAGATCAGCGTTGCCGGCTACACTGCCGTCTGGCCGATCGGCATTTATTCGCGCAAGCACAAAAGCCTTGATGAATTGAAGGAAGGCGCCGTCGTCGGCATTCCAAATGACCCTTCCAATGAAGGCCGGGCGCTGCGCGTGCTGGAAGAAAAGGGACTGATCAAGCTCAAGCCCGATGCAGGCATTCTGGCAACGCCCATCGATATTGTCGAAAACCCCAAGAAGATTGAAATCAAAGAACTCGACGCCGGTGTCGTTGGCCGTTCGATTGATGATCTTGACGCGGCAATCGTCAATAATGACTGGGCTGCCAAAGCAGGCCTGAAAAAGGAAGAAGCCATCGGCTGGGAATCCAACGAAAACAACCCCTATAACAACTTCATCGCCGTGCGTACGGAAGATGCCGAAGCGGATTGGGTGAAGAAGCTTGTCGCTTCGTTCCAGAACGATGCTGTAAAGGCAGAACTTGACCGCGTCTATAAGGGTACCGGCATTCCGGCCTGGAAATAATACACTAAAAGCGATCAAAGACCGCGCCGGGAACCACTTTCCGGCGCGACTTTTATTGACGTGCCGTCAAAAATTGCCCAAAAGCATCGCCACGGCATGAGCATTGGCTTTCGCCACTTTAATCTTTCCCTGAAACCGCATTGAAACCAGCAGAAGCTGTTCAAACCGGCTTATCAAAAAACAGAAGAAACGACCGTGAGCATCGAACCGTCATCCGCCGCATCCGCGCCCCTCGTCGAAATGCAGGACGTGCGGCGCATGTTTGGCGAAACGGCAGCAATCAGCGGCGTATCGCTCTCGGTAGCGCGCGGTGAAATTCTCGGCATTATCGGTCGTAGTGGCGCTGGAAAATCCACGCTGATCCGCTGCGTCAACGGCCTTGAAAAGCCCGATTCGGGCACAATCCACATTGAAGGCCGCGAGATCACGGGTTTGAGCGAAACCGAATTGCGCCCCGTTCGCCGCCGCATCGGCATGGTGTTCCAGCATTTCAACCTACTCTCGGCAAAAACGGTTGCGAGCAATATTGGCCTGCCGCTCAAGATCGCGGGCAAATCAAGGCCCGAGCGCGCAATCCGTATTGCGGAACTTCTCGATCTTGTCGGTCTTTCCGACAAAGCAAACCATTATCCGGCACAGCTTTCAGGCGGGCAGAAACAGCGCGTCGGTATTGCCCGCGCGCTCGCTGCAGAACCCGCTGTTTTGCTCTCCGATGAAGCGACCTCGGCGCTCGATCCCGAGACGACGCAATCCATTCTGGAACTGCTCAAGGACATCAACACCAAGCTTGGTCTCACCATCCTGCTCATCACGCATGAAATGGACGTGATCCGCCGCATCGCTGATCGGGTGATCGTGCTTGATCGCGGTGCGATTGCCGAAGAAGGCCCGGTCTGGAAAGTTTTTGCCAATCCGCAATCCCCTGTGACACAAAGCATGTTGCAGGTGCTGACGCCGGAACTGCCGCTCATCTGGCGCAAACGTCTCAAAAACAACGGTGATCTTGCCATTGTGAAAGCGAAACTGTCAGGCCAGGCGGCGAAAGGCGCATTTTTCAGTGATGTCACCACGGCCACAGGCATTGCACCGCAGCTCATCCATGGTGGTATGGACACCATCCAAGGCGAGCCGGTCGGCACATTGTTCATCGGCCTGCCTGCAACAGATCAAACCAAACTTGAAGCCGCGATCGGTTATCTCAATACCCATACGGACGCCACGGAGGTGCTCGGCTATGTCTGATGCCATGCTCAATCTTCTCTGGAAGTCGTTCTGGGAAACCATGATCATGACCGGCTTTTCAAGCCTGATATCGCTTGTCGTTGGTCTGCCGCTGGCGCTCATCATGATCATGACCGAGCGCGGAGGGCTGGCGCAAAACCTGACCGTCAATTCCATTCTGGGCGCGATCATCAACGGCTTTCGCTCGGTGCCATTCATCATCCTTCTGGTGGCGCTCATTCCGGTCACGCGCTTTATCGTCGGCACCTCGATTGGCACATGGGCTTCCATCGTGCCGCTTTCGATTGCCGCCATTCCCTATTATGCGCGCATTGCCGAGGTTTCCTTACGCGAGGTCGATCACGGGCTGGTGGAAGCTGCCCGCTCGATGGGTGCAAGCCGCTGGACCATCATTTGCGACGTGCTGGTCCCAGAAGCGCTTCCGGGCATCATTGCAGGCTTTACCGTCACCATCATCACGCTGGTCGGTGCATCAGCCATGGCCGGTGCCATTGGCGCAGGTGGACTTGGGGATCTCGCCATCCGTTATGGCTATCAGCGTTTTGAAACGCAGATCATGGTTGCTGTGGTTGTAGTTCTCATCATCATGGTCTGCGGCATCCAGTGGATCGGCGACCGTCTGGTCAGCCATCTCGACAAGCGCAATCTACGCGCCTGACGGCAAAGTCAGAGCAGAGATTTAACGCTTTCTCTCACGAAAACCCGCTTCCAGCGTGTTGCCGTCGGGATCGAAGATGAGTGCTGCGTAATAGCCCATTTCTTCAGGCCCCTGATAGCCGGGACTGCTGTTACCCGTGCCACCTGCCCGCATGGCCGCCTCAAAGAAGCCTTGGACAGCATCGCGGCTTGTCGCCGCGAACATCAAATGCAAGTGATTGCCCGGCTTCATATCGGCGGAAGTTTCGCCCTCTGCTGATTGTGAAACAAACACAAACGGCACCGGCGCCCTGTTGCCGCCATTGATGAAGAAACCCTTGTCCGAACGGGCAATCACATTCAAGCCGAGCTTGGGCATGCAGCCTTCATAAAATGAACGGCTGCGCCCGATATTGCTGACTTTGAAAGCGATGTGATCAAACACAGACATACAATGAATATATATCGCGCCGCGATAAAGAAAAGCGGCCACTGCATTTAAATACAGTGGCCGCTTTCAATAAAATTCAAGACCTCACAGCCCCATAACAGAGGCTATCATTTAAATATTACCCGCGCACACGCGCCAGACCATCCTTGGCGGGCTGGTATTTCGGGTCAAGCTGCACGGCACGCGCATAGGATGTCGAGGCCTTGGCCTTGTCACCGCGATGCTCATAGACAAGCGCCTGATTGGCCCAGCTTTCTGCCAGATTCTGATTGAGCGTGATCGCCGTGTTGAAATCATCGAAAGCATTGTCGTAATCGTTGAGCGCCACATAGGAAATGCCACGACCATTATAGGGTTCGGGTGCCGAAGAGTTCAGCGAAATAGCCTTGGAAAAATCCTCAATAGCCTGCTTGTGCTGTCCCTTGGCCTGATAAATCAGGCCGCGATTGTGATAGGCACGACCATCGGTGGTCTGCATGGCAATCGCCTGATTGAAATCAGTCAACGCCTGATCAAGACGTCCGGCCTGCCGGTAAACATTGCCGCGTCCGATATAGGCACCGTCATATTGCGGGTTGATCTGGATCGCCTTGGTGTAATCCTGTGCAGCCCGGGTGCTGTCGCCCATGGCCCGATAGACAAGCGCACGATTGGCATAGGCCTGATAAAAATCCGGCTTGAGCGCGATGGCCTGATCAAAATCGCGAATCGCTTCCTTGTTGCGCCCGGCGCGGCCATAGGCTGAACCACGAACGTTATAACCTTCAGGATCGCGGGGATTGCTCTGGATCACGCTGGTCAGAGAACTGATATTTTCAGTAGACCCCTGCGCGCGGTCGACAGAGCTTAAAGCCGACATATTGGAACTCTGGCAACCAGCCATGCTTAGTGCCAAAAGCGAAGCCGCTAGGATCAGACCATGACGCGCGATACGTGTTTCACCTGATGCGTCATATCCTGAAGCAACAGTCCCAGAGATTTTCATCACAAAGCGTGTTGACACCGACAGCGTTCCTTTTAGTCCGACAAAACGGCAGCCTACTTGCTCCGCTTCTTTTCCCATTGCACCAATTCTGAATTGCCGAATAATAACGGTCAAAAGGCGGCAACAAACAGTATCATAGAATAGGCCGCATAAAAGATGGCTATCCTAACTATCCGCTTTACACATAATCAGGCTGCGAAAGTCCAGAAACGTTTCAAAACGAGCCGTTACACTTTGATAAAAGCGTGGAATAGGCCTTAGCCCCTTATCAAGACTGTGTCCGCTATCGATAACCGATTCTACAAATGCAAAATCCGGCGCAGGCCAAAAGCCGCACCGGAAAGCAAAGGCATCGTCAGGACGACACCTTATTCATTCAAATCGATCAGCGAGCGGGGGCGCTACGGCCACCGGCAACAAGACCTTCACGCTGTGCGCGCTTGCGAGCCAGCTTGCGGGCGCGGCGAACGGCTTCAGCCTTTTCGCGAGCACGCTTTTCGGACGGCTTTTCATAGTGGCCACGCATCTTCATTTCGCGGAAGATACCTTCGCGCTGCATCTTTTTCTTGAGAGCGCGGAGAGCCTGATCAACATTATTATCGCGGACGAGTACCTGCACGTGTATTCCCGTATCGGTTAGAATTTCGGATAAGCCTGAGGCCATTCGGGGGTCTTTAAGCGCCATCAGCCGGTCAGACCGGCCAAGCAACACCCTAAGGCTCCCAAGCTTCGCAACTCAATCGCTGCAAATTGGTGCTGGCTATTACCAGAAACAGCACCACCTGTCCACCGCAAGATGGAAGATTCACTTTCATTAGATGTGAAATAGGTCAATCTTTCGGCGGTTCCTCATTCTTCCGGCGGTTCAATGACCGCAATGGTCAACCAGGTCGCCGTCAGAGCGGGCTTGAGCGAATTTTCAATCTCCAGCGTCACATCGTAGTAATTGACCACGCGACCCGAAGGACGGATATCGGCATTTGCCAGTTTGAAGCGCCCGCGCACCCGCGCACCGGTCTTGACCGGCGAGAGGAATCGCACCTTGTCGAACCCGTAATTGATTCCCATCGTCGCCCCCTCAAGCATCGGCAAGGCATCATAAGCCAATGTCGACAGCAGAGATAACGTCAGGAAGCCATGTGCGATGGTACCGCCAAACGGGGTTTCAGAGGCCGCGCGTTCGGGATCGACATGGATAAACTGGTGATCATCCGTCGCATCCGCGAACTGGTTGATCATTTCCTGCGTGACTTCGCGCCACTCAGAACATCCGATTTCGGTGCCGATTGCAGCGCGCAATTCATCAAGCGTAATGGGATCTTTCATGCGCTGGCTTTTTCCTGTTGCTGTTTTCTATACACTCTCTTTAATCTTTCAGGCCGCATCGGCAAGCCCTATCGTTTGCGCGATTTCTCGCCAATGCGCAGCAACCTGACTTGCCCCCTTGTCGGCAAGGCGCTCGGCGTGACCAGGATAGGTATGTCCACCGCCAATATAACCGAAAGCCGTCATGCCGGCTGCCACGGCACCTTCGACGCCAAAGGGCGAATCTTCGATCACCACGCAACGCGCCGGGTCGACACCCATTTTTTCTGCCGCGAACAAAAACAGGTCGGGTGCAGGCTTGCCACGTTTCACCATGGAAGACGAATAGACGGCCTCACCGAAATAATGGTCGATACCGGTCTTTTTCAGACTGAAGGCAATACGGTCTGGATGCGAAGAGGAAGCCACGCAGCGCTTAAAGGGCAGTTGCGCGAGAAAATCGGCTATTCCCAACGTCGGTTGCAGGCTTTCAGCAAACAGATCACGCGTTATCGGCCAGAAGCCGGCTTCGGCCCCATCTGGCAGCCGGTGGCCGGTCATATCCTCGATCATTTTCACGATATCGGCGATTTTCATGCCGATTCCCTTGGCCACGGTTCCTTCGGGCAATGCCATGCCGTGATTGATATAAACCTGCTCGAAAGCCTGACACGAAAGCGGCTCGCTATCGACGAGCACGCCGTCGCAGTCGAAGATAACCAGATCGAAGGGGGATGTGTTGGTCATGAAGGCTCCGGTGGAATACATATATGTCGCGCAATTTTGGGATGCGCGCCGAACAAGGTTCATATAGAGACTGTTCGTCTATTACGCATTCAAATCAACACGTGCGTGACAAAATTTCAGGCGTGACAGAATACCGCCGAATGACGGTGAACGAATTTTGCGGAGATCCTTATGGCGACAAATGTGGCATTGGTCGGACTGGCACGCGATCTGCAACAACGCGCAGAAACCGGTAAGCCGATCCGCATCGGTCTGATCGGTGCGGGCGAGATGGGCACAGACATCGTCACACAGGTCGCCCGCATGCCCGGCATCGAAGTCGGCGCGCTTTCCGCGCGACGCCTGCCGAACACCTTCAAGGCCGTGCGCACCGCCTATGGCGATGACGACAATGCCAGAGAAGCCGAAACCGAAAGCGCTATGACTGCGGCGATTGAATCCGGCAAGATTGCGGTCACCGGCGATAATGATCTCATCCTCTCCAATCCGCTGATCGATGTCATCATCGATGCAACCGGCATACCCGAAGTAGGCGCTCAAACCGGCATCAGGGCAATCGAAAACGGCAAGCATCTCGTAATGATGAATGTCGAAGCCGATGTGACCATTGGTCCTTACCTCAAGGCGCAAGCCGACAAACAGGGCGTTATCTATTCGCTCGGTGCCGGTGACGAGCCATCCTCGTGCATGGAACTGATCGAATTCGTCTCAACGCTTGGCTATGAAGTCGTCTCGGCTGGCAAGGGCAAGAACAATCCGCTCAATTTCGATGCCATACCCGACGACTATCAGGAAGAAGCCGACCGCCGGAACATGAATGTGCGGCTTCTGGTCGAATTCGTCGATGGCTCCAAGACCATGGTGGAAATGGCGGCGATCGCCAATGCCACCGGTCTCGTCCCCGATATTGCAGGAATGCACGGCCCGCGTGCTTCCGTCGACCAGTTGAGCAGCACGCTCATTCCACAGGCAGACGGCGGCGTTCTCCATAAAAGCGGCGTGGTGGATTACTCCATCGGCAAGGGTGTCTCGCCCGGCGTGTTCGTGGTCGCGAAAATGGACCACCCCCGCCTCAATGAGCGGCTGGAAGATCTTAAAATCGGCAAAGGTCCCTATTTCACCTTCCACCGCCCCTATCATCTCACATCGCTCGAAGTACCGCTGACAGTTGCGCGCGTGGTGCTGCATGGCAAGACCGATATGGTGCCCTTGCCCAAACCGGTCGCCGAAGTCTGTGCGGTTGCGAAAAAAGATTTGCTGCCCGGCGAACAACTCGACGCCATCGGACAATATTGCTATCGCTCATGGATCATGACGACGCCGGAAGCCCGCGCCGCCAATGCAATCCCTTGCGGCCTGCTACAGAATGGCATCGTCAAGGCGCCAATCAAAAAGGGTGAACTCATCACCTACGCCAATGCAGCCCCGCCATTGGGTTCGAAAATAGCCGAACTGCGTGCACTGCAAGACAAGATGATCTACGGCTGAACAACGCACATTTTATTTTTATAGCCCAAAAGTCCCAGCTCTTTCAATAAGCCGGGACTTAGAAAAGAGAAAAACTTAACTCTCTTTTTCTTGAACGAAGAAAGAGGAAGCAGCCTGCGGAATGCCTTTAAGAGCACTGTTCGTCAGGCCGATTTTCTCTGCCTGCTTATCACTTAGAAACTTGCTATTATATTCCGCCTTCAGCATATCCTTTATATCATCGGCATCCATATTGGTGCATGTCTTGTAAATACTTTCCATGAATAAGTTATCCGAATGCAGATATTCCCGCGTTCGCTCAACCTCATCCGGTTTGACATAACCTCCGCTATATCCCGCCGCAGGAGGATGCAGCAGAAAAGTTCCGAACGGTACAGAACTTCGTTCGTTGGCAGCACAGAACAGGAATGTTGCTGCTGAAGAGACATCTCCGACATTAATCGCATGAATAGGTAATGGGTAGCTTTTCAGGTTCCAGTAGGCTTGTATACCGGAAGAGACAGCTCCTCCCGGGCTATTGATCAGCAGATTGATTTTTTCAACGCTTCTGTAGTTGATACGAATTCGATCCAATACAGCAACAAGATCCGATATACTGTTTGGACTGACCGAGCTTGCGAAATAAACATTTGCCTCAGTCTGTATTTTACCCTCTTCTTTCGGCACGACCTCCTTTATTTCCGCACGCGCTATTGAAATAGGCGTTAACAGCGCCCCACACGCAATAATATATATAATCTTCATAACAAACCTCTTTATTAATTAAATTTTCAAAACAATTATATTATTTAATAAAAATAAAGATAAAAAAAGGCGGATATCATCCGCCTTTTTGCTAACAATTATTTGCCAATCGAAGTTATATTGTACTTCTAGTGATCGAGCGCCTTCACAATATTCTCCACCATCTTTTTGGCATCGGCAAAGAGCATCATGGTATTGTCGCGGAAGAACAGTTCGTTCTCAACGCCCGCATAGCCTGACCCCATGCCGCGCTTGATGAACAGCACCGTTCCGGCCTTGTCGACATCGAGGATCGGCATGCCGAAGATCGGCGATTGGGGATCGGTCTTTGCCGCCGGGTTGGTCACGTCATTGGCGCCGATCACAAAGGCCACATCGGCGGTTGCGAATTCCGAATTGATGTCTTCCAGCTCGAATACTTCATCATAAGGCACGTTGGCCTCGGCCAGAAGCACATTCATATGGCCCGGCATACGACCCGCGACGGGGTGGATCGCATATTTGATTTCCACGCCTTCAGCTTTCAGCTTATCGGCCATTTCACGCAGCGCGTGCTGCGCCTGTGCAACCGCCATGCCGTAACCCGGCACGATGATGACCTTTGAAGCGTTCTTCATGATGAAGGCGGCATCATCGGCAGAGCCCTGCTTGACCGGACGCTGTTCGACTTCGCCACCGCCCACAGCCGATGTGTCGCCGCCAAACCCGCCCAGAATGACCGAAATGAACGAGCGGTTCATGCCCTTGCACATGATGTAGCTAAGGATGGCACCGGACGAACCAACCAGCGCGCCGGTGATGATCAGCGCCAGATTGCCAAGCGTAAAGCCGATGCCTGCCGCAGCCCAGCCCGAATAGGAATTAAGCATGGAGACGACGACCGGCATGTCCGCGCCACCAATCGGCACGATGATCAGTACACCGAACACCAAAGACAGGAGCACGATCAGCCAGAAGACGAAATGGCTTTCGGTATTGACCAGAACGACGACCAGAAGGACGATTGCCGCGGCAAGCCCGGCATTGATGACATGACGGAAAGGCAGCATGATCGGCTTGCCCGACATGCGGCCATCAAGCTTGAGAAAGGCGATGATCGAGCCGGTAAAGGTAATGGCGCCGATTGCCACACCAAGCGACATTTCAATCAGTGCCTGAGCGTGGATTTGTCCCACTTCGCCAATGTCGAAGGAATGTGGCGAATAGATTGCGGCAGCCGCCACCAGAACGGCGGCAAGGCCGATCAGCGAGTGAAAGGCTGCAACAAGCTGGGGCATGGCTGTCATGGCGATGCGCCGCGCAATGACCGCGCCGATACCGCCGCCAATACCGATGCCGATCAGGATCAGCACCAGTCCACCAAAAGAGGGGCGCGCCAACAAAAGCGTGGTGACGATGGAAATCGCCATACCGATCATGCCGTACATATTGCCCTGACGGCTGGTGGTCGGATGCGACAGGCCGCGCAGCGCCAGAATAAACAGGACGCCGGAGACGAGATAGAGGAAGGCTGCTAAATTGACGGACATATTATTCTACAGCCTCCATCGTGCTGTTCGAAAATTCAACGGAAGCAAATTCGGGATAGGCTTTGCGCAGGATCGCAAGCTGTTGAACGTCGCTGATCCGCACCAGATACCAGTTGCCACCATCCAGAACCGCAAGCGTATCCCCCTTGGCCACTATCTTGCCGGTTGCCTCGCTGTTCATGACCGTTTTGGTCGCAATCAGCGCATAGGGTTCGCCATTTGAAAGGGTTTCAAATTTGGCAGCCGCAACATCCATACCGAAATCTTCAAGCTTCACCGTTCCAAGCGCCGCCTTTGTCTGCTGGATGATAACCCCGCGTAGCGTATCGACATCAACATTGGCCTGCTTGGCAATGAATTCCATCACACGCGGCGGGATGGTCTTTGTAATCGTCTCGTAGTCCTCATTGCGCATCGCCTTGTCGAAGGATGCGACGGTGGCTTCAAGCTTCTGCTTTTCCGCAGCCGTTACATCGCGGGCTTGTGCAGCGGTAAAGGGCGTGACCAGAAGCAGGACGACGACGAGAAATCTTGCTAAAATAGTCATCGTCCGTCCTTCTTTCTGTACATGGCGAGCATGCGCTGGGTGACCAGAAAGCCCCCGAAAATATTCACACTTGCCAGAATGAGCGCGATGAAACCGAACCCCGTTGCCCAGCCGGAAAGCGAAAGGCCAACCGCCAGAAGTGCTCCAACAACGATCACCGAAGAAATGGCGTTAGTGACGGCCATAAGCGGCGTGTGCAGCGCAGGCGTCACCGACCAGACCACATAATAGCCGACGAAGATCGCCAGAATGAAAATGGCAAAGCGAAAGATAAACGGATCGATCACGCCGCCGCTTGCCGTATGAACGGCGGCAGCGGCAGCATCACCAAGACCGCCTGAATTTTCAGCCGCCTGACGCACGGCGTCCGCAGCCTTGTCGAGACTGTCCAGCGCTTTTTCGAGATTTGTTTCGGCCATTATGCCTCTCCTCCATCAACAGGAGATTTCGGGGATGTTTTGAGGGCTTTTGCCGTTGCTGCAGGCTTTTTGCGAACGGCTTTGGGGGCCACTGCTTTCGGTGTCGCTGCCTTCGGCTTCAATGCCGGCTTGGCCAATTTTTCACTTGCGGCAACGGACGTCGACGACACGCCGGCGAAGGCCGGATGGATGATCGCACCCTGATGGGTGAGTAAAGTCGCCTTTACCAATTCCTCTTCAGGATCGATCTTGAGCGTTTTTGCATCCTTGTCGGTGAGCGTTTCAAGGAAAGCGTAAAGATTGCGCGCATAAAGCTGCGAAGCGGTCGCAGCGATCCGACCCGGCATATTGAGATAGCCGACGATCTTTACGCCGTTGACATCGGCAATCTGACCGGCAACAGCGCCTTCGACATTGCCGCCGCGTTCGACCGCAAGATCAACCAGAACCGAACCCGGTCGCATCGACGCAACCATTTCCTTTGAAATGAGACGCGGTGCCGGGCGTCCCGGAATGAGTGCGGTGGTAATGACAATGTCCTGCTTGGCAATATGGTCGGCAACCAGCGCCGCCTGCTTTGCCTGATACGCCTGCCACATTTCCTTGGCATAACCGCCGGAGGTTTCGGCTGCCTTGAACTCTTCATCCTCGACCGCAATGAACTTGGCACCAAGAGAGGCGACTTGCTCTTTTGCGGCGGGGCGCACGTCGGTTGCCGTCACCACAGCACCAAGGCGGCGCGCGGTGGCAATCGCCTGAAGTCCTGCGACGCCTGCCCCCATCACGAAGACACGCGCTGCGGGAACCGTTCCTGCGGCCGTCATCATCATCGGCATGGCACGGTCATAGACTTCCGCCGCGTCGATGACGGCCTGATAACCGGCAAGATTGGCCTGCGACGACAAGACATCCATCACCTGCGCGCGCGTGATGCGTGGCATGAATTCCATCGTGAAAGCGGAAATCCCGGCCTTAGCCAGAGACGCCACCGCATCCTCATGGCCGTAAGGGTCGAGTATGGCAAAAAGGGCTGAACCCGATTTATAGGTCTTTATTTCCGCGTTGCTCGGACGTCGTACCTTAAGCACGATATCTGCCGATCCCGCATCGGCCAGCGTACCCATACGCGCACCAGCGGCGACAAATTCCGCATCGGGAATGCGCGATTTTTCACCCGCATCCTTCTCGACCACGATATCGAAACCGAGTGCTGCAAATTTCTTGACCGTCTCCGGCGATACCGCAACGCGGGTTTCGCTCGGATCACTCTCTTTCGGGATGAATAGCGTCTGGGCCAATCTGGTTTGCCTTTCATACTTTCACTTGGCATTTGGGCCTCAACAAAGATGCCCATGAAAACCGCGATACAGACACGCATAAACCCTCGGTACGGTCAAACCATACCAAGGCATTCGATCAGATCGCGCGGATATTTCCGGTTCAGTCTATAGCGGCCTCATGCGCCCGAAAGGACGCTCGGCGCTCTAAAGGACAAACCAGGCAGCAACACAAACAAGAACAAACAGAATGGCTGCAGAGAAGAAACCACCAACGAAAAAGCCGAAAGCCATGGCAATCATGAGCGCAACGAGCGCAACGGTGCCCCATTTGACCAGTCCCGTGAACCCGGCATAGGTTTTCTCATGCTCGGAATAATCCATCGGTGCGCCAAGTTCAGCCTGCGCCGTCGTATGATGTTCTGCCATTGTCTTCCACCCTCGGTTTTCACCAACATTGTCATGTTAAGCGAAAACATCTCCAATCTTCAATGCTTGCGCGACAAAAGCCGGTTTTTCAGGAAATCTTTTGTCGCAGCATTCCTCTCCCCGCACGTGGCGGCCTGATCTTTACTACGATGATTTCATCGCCCATGCCAGATTTAAATGTTTAGAGCATGTCTCCCAAAAGTGGGAACCGCCTCCGCAGGGAAATCAGTTCACTGGACTGATTTCTGATCCTTCTTCGATGGGATAAAGACATGCGTAATACAAAAACTTAAAGCGTGTTTTCTGAATACGATAAAATGCAACACGCTTTCGTAGAAAAAGCTTTAAAGGCTATGGCCGCCATCAACGGTTATGATCGTACCGGTCATATAACGGCTTGCATCTGACGCCAGCATCAGAACGATGCCGTCGAGGTCCTGCGGTTCGCCCAGACGGCGCAGAGGATTACGGCCCTTGAAATAGCCCGCAGCCGGGCCGCTCAGCTGATCCTCATTGATTCGCGTCGGAAACCAGCCCGGCGCGATGGCATTGACGCGAATATCATGCTGCGCCCATTCCAGCGCCAGCGCCTTCGTCATCTGGGCAATGCTCGCTTTGGTCATGGCATAGACGGCGGCACCCTTCTGCGGGCGCTCGCCCAGAATGCTGGTGGTGTTGACGATGGCACCGCCCTTGCCCTCTGCGATCATCCGGCGTGCTGCTTCCTGCGCTACGAAAAAGGCGCCTGAGACATTGACCTCGAACATATGATCAAACATGTCGCGCGTGGTATCGATGGCGCGGGCCATATGCGCGACGCCAGCATTGTTGAACAGCATGGAAACGGGGCCGAAGCGGCTTTCTGCCTGGTCAAAAGCTGTGACGATATCGTCGGGGCGGGTAACATCCGCCATGATTTCGAGAACCTCGCCGCCGGAAGGACACAGGCTTTCGCCCGCCTGCGTGCGCGAAATCGACACGACCCGCGCGCCATGACCGGCCAGAACATGCACCATGCGCAGGCCAAGCCCCGACGAACCACCCGTGACCGCTATCACCTTGTCGCGGACGGAGAAAATCTCATTGTCAGCCATAAATCCCCTCAATGGCGGTAATCCTAAGCCTACAGCATGTCTCCCAAAAGTGGGAACCGGTTTTGGGATAAAGACCTGCTTAAAAACAAAAACTTAAAGCGTGTCTTGTGGACATGATAAAATGCGACACGCTTTAGTAAAGCTTCCCTTTGATGATTTGAACCCGCAGAAATCAAAAAGACGATAATCATTGCCGATTGCGCCTCACGCTGCATGGGCATAAGCATCGAGATAGTCTGGATCAAACGGTAGATTTGAAACAATGCCGAAACCTCTTCCCCTCATCGCCGTGCCCACCGACGTGCAGCAGTTCGAAAACTACACCTGGCACGCGGCCCCGCACCAATATCTGGCAGCCGTTATCGACATTGCCGACGTGACGCCGCTTCTGGTACCAAGCTTCGGCGAGAGAATTGATCTCGATGCCATTCTGGACGCCGTCGACGGCGTTTTGATCACCGGCGCGAAATCCAATGTTAATCCGGGCCTTTACGGCGTGGAGCCAAGTGCCGCTTTCGAACCCTATGATGATGCCCGCGACGCAACGTCGCTGCCATTGATTCGCGCTGCAATCGAAAAAGGCGTGCCGCTCCTGGCCATCTGCCGGGGTATTCAGGAACTCAACGTTGCGCTCGGCGGCACACTTGCCACCGAGATTCAGGTGCTGGCGGGACGGATGGATCACCGTGCGCCGCAATCAGACAAACAGGACGAGCGCTTCGCCATCCAGCATCCGGTGGCGATCAAGCCCGATTCCTGCCTGGGACAAATCCTGAAAGAAGACAGCGTGCGCGTCAATTCCGTTCACCGTCAGGCAATCGATAGGCTTGCACCGCGCCTTGCCGTGGAAGCTGTCGCGGATGACGGTACGGTCGAAGCAGTCTCCGTCACCGATGCCAAAGGGTTTGTCGTCGGCGTTCAGTGGCACCCCGAATATTGGGCTGCAACCGATACCCCTTCGCGCAAAATCTTCGAGGCATTTGGCGAAGCCGTACGCAAACATAAGGCGGAGCGGAAGCGTTAGCCTTGTCGCTTGACATGCTCTGTTTCGGGCACCGGCGTGATGGCCTTGCCTGTATCGAACCATGAAATGAGGTTGTCGATCACCAGATCAGCCATGGCCTGACGCGTCTTTTGCGATGCGGAGGCGATATGCGGCAGCAACACCGTATTGGGCGCATCGAGAAGCCCCTGCGGCACCGATGGCTCATTGGTGAAGACATCAAGACCAGCGGCGGCAATGGTACCATTATTCAGCGCCGCAATCAGTGCCTCATCATCGACCAGTGTGCCGCGCCCGACATTGATCAGCACCCCGTCAGGACCAAGCGCTTCGAGCACTTTTGCATTAACCGCACGCGCCGTTTCCGCTCCGCCCGGCGCCACCAGAATGAGCGTATCGACCGCCTTGGCGAGTTCAAGAAGGCTGGGATAGTAATCATAAGCAACGCCATCGGCCTTGCGGCGATTGTGATAGGCCACCGGCAGACCAAATGCCTCGACCCGGCGCGCAACAGCCTTACCGATGCGGCCCAGACCGAAAATCCCGACGCTGCGGCCACGCAACGACAGCTTGGAGAGCGGATAACGACCTTCCTTTTCCCAGCGTCCGGCGCGCAAATACGCTTCAGACTTAGACAATTCACGCACCGTATCAATCAACAGACCGATGGCGGTGTCGGCCACCTCATCGGTCAAAACATCCGGCGTATTGGTAACCATGACATTGCGGCTCGCTGCGTGGCTCGCATCGACAGCGTCATAGCCAACACCGAAATTGCCGATAATTTCCAGATTGGGCAGAGCATCGATAAGCCCGGCATCAACGCTCGACATGCTGGCAATACCGCGCACATTTTTGGCCCATACAGCATCCACAAGCGTTGCATCGCCTTGTGCGATTCTTTCGACCGAAAATTCCCGCGACAGGCGCTCGACGGCATAATCGTTGAAATTACCGAGCACCAGAACGGTCGCATCGCGCTTGGTCATGTCATTTTCCTCCGGGACTATTTTACGATCGCAAGGCAATGGTACGTCAAATGCTACGCCATCGCCGAATCGCGTCAGGCAGATTTGGGTTTTGACGTGGATTGCCGGATGTGGAGTTCCGGCTTGATCAGTTCCTGTGTCGAAGCAACCTCGACACCGTTCAACTGATCGAGAAGGGCACGCGCCGCCTGACGGCCCACTTCACGCTGACCGTTCCACACCGTTGTCAGCGCTGGTGTCGCAATCGCCGCTTCCTCCAGATCGTCATAGCCGGTCACCGAAACGTCTTCCCCCGGCACCAGTCCCGCCCGAGCGATACCGTTCATCAGTCCGATGGCCGTCAGATCATTCCAGCACACCGCCGCTGTCGGTTTGTCTTTCAAAGCCAGAAACTGCGGCGCAACTTCAAAACCGGCATGTTTGGTACGCGGCCCGGCAATGCGCCAGTCGCTGCGAACCTCAAGACCAGCCTTTTCCATCGCCTGAACGTAACCGCGATAGCGGTCGCGTCCCGTCGATGTCTGGTCGGTGCCACCGATCATGGCAATACGGGTGTGCCCCAGCGAAATCAGATGATTGGTGGCAAGTCCGATGCCGTAAGCATCGTCGCCGCGGAAAACCGGCGCGTGAACGCCCTCCACGCTGCGCGCAATGAAAACAATTGGCAGCCCATTGTCCTCGGCAAGCTTGATATCGTCGGGCGGCGTCCCAATGGCTGGCGACATAATCACGCCATCGGCACCAAGCTGCAGGAGCGTGTCCATAAAGGTGCGCTGCTTTTCAAGCTGATCGTAGTGATTGGACAAAATGAAGGTCTGGCGCGAGCGATCAAGCTCCGATTCAATGGATTTCAGGATTTCCGCAAAGAACGGATTCATGATGTCATGCACCACCACCCCGATAATACCGGAGCGCGACGTGCGCAGGCTGGCGGCCCGACGATTATAAATATAACCGATAGCGCGGGCATGTTCCTTGATCTTGTCACGCGTCTGGTCAGCCACAAGCGGGCTATCGCGCAACGCAAGCGAGACGGTTGCCGTCGAAACGCCGAGCGCGTCGGCGATGGTCGATAGCTTGATTTTCTGGGCCAAAACGCCTCCCCAAACGATCTATGGTTGGAGGCACGCCAAAATCGAACAGCGCACCATCCCCATCACTGGAAGGGTTATGCCATTGCAATTATTGAATTGAAAGTATTTTTGGCAAGGCCGTGCCGCAATGCACTATTCGACCTCGTCATCTTCTGTATCAATGGAGCTATCATCGATTAGTCTCGATACGCCGCGCAACGCAAGATTGCCTTCCATACGCCCCAGCATCTTCAAAAATGCCTTGCGTTCCTTCTTGTCGAGCCCCTTGAGCATATCCTTTTCGGTCTTGCGAATGGATTTCTCGATAGCCTTGATCGTTTCAAGCCCGGCTTGCGTCAGATAGACATGCGACTGCCGCTGATCGGTTTGCGAAGCGCGTTTGGTGACAAAACCCTGCCCCTGCAGACGGGCAATGGTCTTGGTGATGGTCGGCGGCCGCACGCCGAGGCGTTGCGCAAGCACACCGGGCGTAAGGCCGTCGTCGGCTGCCAGTTGCAGCATGACCGCATCCTGACCAGCATAAAGCCCCTGTTCGAGAAGTCGTGCAGCAAGTACCGTCCGCGTCAACCGCGCCACTGATTGCAATCGGTAAAGTACGGCCGCTTTATTATCCTTGGTCATCGCACATTGCCCCTTGTTGCGACTTCATTTGGTCGTTCAATCGATAGTTTCAGCATTGTTTGTAATGTAAAATGTTGTCCGACTTATGAAACAACATGATGACAATATTCATAACTTTGTCCTTAGCCGCCCGATTTGCTCCCGCTTGCCCCGCCGCAGAACGCACGTTAGGCTCTCTCACATCTAAAAAGACAGCGAGGAAATCATGACCAATCTGCGCGAGCGCAACCGCGATATGATCGTCGTCCTGCCGCTGGGCGCGACCGAACAGCATGGTCCCCATCTGCCGTTCGAAACCGATACGATCATCGCCGAAGGCATTGCCGAGCGTGTCAGGGACGCACTCTCCGCCAGCGAAACCGACTCGCCAAACGCGCTAAACGTGAATTTCATGCCCGCCCAGCCAATCGGCTATTCCATTGAACACATGGATAGCGAAGGAACGCAAAGCCTCGCCTTTTCCGAAGCCGTCAATCAATGGATCGGCATCGGGGAAAATCTGCACGCAGGCGGTATCCGCAAGCTGGTAATGCTCAATGCCCATGGCGGCAATTCACCGCTGATGACCATCGTTGCCACCGAACTGCGCGTGCGCCTCGATATGCTCGCCGTCGCCACGAGCTGGACGCGTTTCGGTCTGCCGGAGGGGCTGATTGCACCAGAGGAAAAAGCCCTCGACATCCATGGCGGCTTTATCGAAACCTCGGTCATGCTGGCGTTACGCCCTGATCTCGTGGATATGACGAAGGCGCGCGATTTCTCCAACGCCCAAGCGCAATTTGCTCACGAGTTCAAATATCTTCGCGCCTATGGACCGCATGCCTTCGGCTGGAAGATGCATGATTTAAACAGCGAAGGCGTTGCCGGTAACGCCGCACGCGCCAGCGCGCAAGCAGGCGAGAAGCTGATTGCGCATGCGGTTTCCGGCTTCATCGATCTTCTGCATGACGTCGACCGCTTCGATCTTGCACGATTGAGCGGTATGAATGCAAAGGCAATGGCGTGAATGTGATGCGGGCGAATGTAATATTATAGCATTGCATATAGCATTCGCTGGCGCATTCCCTTATATGAATTGTCCTGTCCGAAGGTCCCGTTTCACCCGCTAATCAACCGGGGACCACAACTGCAAGAGGCACCCATAATGAGCCAAGCTGAGGCAACAGCGACCACTGAAGCCGGCCGCATTCCCGTTACCGTTCTGACCGGATATCTGGGCTCGGGGAAGACCACGCTCCTCAACCGCATCCTGACCGAAAATCACGGCAAGCGCTATGCGGTCATCGTCAATGAATTCGGCGAAATCGGCATCGACAACGATCTGATCGTCGAATCGGACGAAGAAATCTACGAAATGAACAATGGCTGCATCTGCTGCACCGTGCGCGGAGATCTCATCCGCGTGGTGGAAGGATTGATGCGCCGTCCGGGCCGTTTCGATGCCATCATCGTGGAAACGACCGGCCTCGCCGATCCGGTTCCGGTCGCCCAGACCTTTTTCATGGATGATGACGTGCGCGCGCGCACCGGCCTTGACGCCGTGGTCGCCCTTGTCGATGCCAAGCACCTGCCGCTGCGTCTCAAAGACAGCCGCGAAGCGGAAGATCAGATCGCTTTTGCCGATGTCGTGCTTCTCAACAAGACCGACCTTGTGACGCCCGAGGAACTGGCCACTGTGGAAGCAACCGTGCGTGCCATCAATCCGCATGCCATTATCCACCGCACTGAACGCGCGGCCATCCCGCTCGACCGGGTGCTGGACCGCGGCGCCTTTGATCTCAAGCGCGTTCTCGACAATGATCCGCATTTCCTTGATCACGATCATCCAGACCATGTCTGCGGACCCGATTGCGATCATGACCATGATCACCATGGCCACGATCATCATCACGACCATCACGGACACGATCACCACCATCATGACCATGAATGCGGGCCGGACTGCGATCATGAGCATCATCATCACGATCACGCCTCGGCGATCCATGATGTGACGGTCAAATCCGTTTCGTTGCGTGCGGGCGAGGTGGATGCGGCGAAATTTTTCCCGTGGATTCAAAACATCACCCAGACGCAGGGGCCGAATATCCTGCGCCTCAAGGGCATCATCGCGTTCAAGGACGACCCTGACCGCTATGTGGTACAGGGCGTACACATGATCATCGAAGGTGATCACCAGCGCGCCTGGAAGGACGACGAGAGACACGAAAGCCGTCTTGTCTTCATCGGACGAGAACTCGATGCGGCAGCACTCAAAGCCGGTTTCGAAAATTGCCAGGCCCCTACGAACTGATACCGGATACCGATGCCTACAGTTGCTCCATTCGACCTTGACGGTCATTGTCTATTCACGCGGTTTATTGGCGACACGCCCTTTTTTGCCCTCGCCGACGGTACGATCCATCGTCTCGATGACGGTCATCAGAGTTCGACGGCGCATGACGGCCTCTTGAGCGCCTGCCTCGCCTTCGACGGCAAGGCGCTGATCACCGGTGGCGAGGATGGCCGCGTCTGCCGCACCGATGCGGCGGGCAACGTCAGCGAGCTTGCGAAAATTCCGCGCAAATGGATGACGGCGGTTGCAAGCGGTCCGGGCGGAACCATCGGTTTCGCCTCTGGGCGCTCGGCCTGGGTGTTGACGTCGGACGGCAAGCAACAGGAATTCGCGCAGGAACGCAGCGTCGAAGGCATTGCCTTTGCGCCGAAGGGACAGCGCCTTGCCATTGCGCGCTATAATGGTGCGACCCTGTTCTGGACTGGAACTGCGGCAAAGCCCGCTGAACTGGAATGGAAAGGCGCACATATCGGCATCGTCTTTTCGCCGGACGGGCGCTTTCTCGTCACCTCTATGCAGGAAAACGCGCTTCATGGCTGGCGTCTGGAAGACGCGCGCCATATGCGCATGACCGGCTATCCGGCGAAAGTAAAAGACTGGTCATGGAGTGCCAAGGCAAAGTGGCTGGCAACCTCAGGGGCACCGGCGGCAATCGTCTGGCCTTTTGCCGGTAAAGACGGCCCGATGGGCAAGGCCCCGCTGGAACTGGGCCTGCGTGGCGACAGTATGGTGACAGCCGTTGCGTGTCATCCGGTCGAGGATATCGTCGCCATCGGCTATAATGATGGCATGATTTTGCTGGTTCGTTTTGCCGACAGCAAGGAAGTGCTGCTGCGTCGCCCGGGTAAAGGTGCCATCGCCAGTATGGGCTGGGACGATCAGGGCCGCCGCCTTGCGTTCGGCTCCGAGATGGGAGATTGCGGCGTGGTCGACATTACGACCTGATAGTCGCCTGAAAGCGGCAAATACTGCCGCTTTTCTCTGAAATTTTACCGCGTCAGGGACGTTTCATTGTAACATCAGGCGGGGTTTTTGCGCCCGTTGCTGCGACCCACTCCTTGAGTGTCGAGACATCAGTGTCACCGAGCATGTGATCGGCCTTGATCATACGGGCATCAACCTGCGCGCCACTATTGCGCAACAGAGATGAGAGCGCAGGCGCAAAAGGCGAATAAAGCTTGTCGCTTTCACCCGAAATGGTGAGCACTTTCGCCTTGCCGAGATTGGCGGTGGGCGCGTCGTCGAGAACGGGCATCGAGCGCATCAGAACCGCACGCTTGACCAGATCGGGATGCAGAACCATGGTCGCGCCCAGAAGATTGGCACCATTAGAGTATCCGACAAAAGTGGCATTGGTCAGATCCAGATCCTTCTGATCGGCAAGGCGCGTCAGGAAGGTGACGAAAGCATTGGCCTCGAGCTTCACATCCTTCTGATCGAACTTGACCGCAGTAATACGTTTGTACCAACGCGTGCCACCGTCTTGCAACACGCGACCGCGGATACCGAGCAAAGTCGCTCGCGGCCATACTTTGCTGGCCATCGGCACCAGGCTGGTTTCATTGCCGCCCGAACCATGCAGAAGGATGACCAGTTCATCGGAGACATTCTCCGGCGTGTAGAAGCGATGAATAAACTGACGACTGCGTGAAAAATTCTGTTCCGGTGTAATGGTCTTTTCGGTCTTCTTTTCGCGCATGATTATACCTTCGCCCCGCCGCGGAGCACCCTCTTCCTTCATGGAGGCTGCAATACCATCCAGCGCCCGCGCCTGAATCTTGACAGCAACAGGCTGGCTCCCAGCTAAAGCCGGGTAAACCGAAAGCGCGAATGTAGCCGCAAAAGCGGCAATAAGCATTTTCTTTACCATGTTCGCAACTTAAACAATGAGACGTTAAAGAAGGCTTGACGGTAGCCCGTGGACAATTGCCCGCCTGACGAATGTGGGTCTCTTAACAGGAGAGATTTAGCGAGAATATGGCAGGATGCACAAAAAGTTACACTGTGTTACAATTGCGTTACACATAGCATCTGCATCAACTAAGTGTGAGCAAAGCTTATAACGGCGGCAAATCCATGTTTTCGTCGTGATCGCGGCGCAGACCTGTCATTATTCCATCAACGGATTTAAACCATGCGCAGTTTCAAAATCAGCCAACTGTCATCGGCTTACCTGACCCATGATGCGGTAACGCCCAAAAGTGCCTATCTGCGCCGACGCGAATTTTTGGCGGGAGCCGGTACGTTCGCGGCTGGTTTAGTAGCCTCTTCCGCTATGGCTGCGCCTTTGAAAGCTGCATCTTCCACCTACAAGGTAGACGAAAAGCTGACGCCGCAGGAAGCCGTCACAAGCTATAATAATTTCTATGAATTCGGCATGGATAAAAGCGACCCCTCTTCCAATTCCAGTCACTACAAGCCATTGCCGTGGACGCTGACCATCGATGGTCTGGTTAAAGAGCCGAAAACATTCGACTTGAATGAGCTGATCATGCAGATGCCGCTTGAAGAGCGTATCTATCGCATGCGTTGCGTCGAGGCATGGTCGATGGTCATTCCATGGATCGGATTTTCGCTTGCAACCCTGCTTGATAAGGTCGAGCCTTTGGGCTCGGCCAAATATGTCTCCTTCACCGGCCTCAAGCGCCCGGAGGAAATGCCGGGCCAGACGGGGCTTTTTCAGGCGCTGGACTGGCCTTACGTCGAAGGTTTACGCCTCGATGAAGCCCGTCATCCTCTCACCATTCTCGCAATCGGGCTTTATGGTGAAACATTGCCCAATGCCAATGGTGCGCCGATCCGGCTTGTTGTGCCGTGGAAATATGGCTTCAAGGGCATCAAGGCCATCACACGCATCAGCTTTGTCGAAAAACAACCGCCGACCTCGTGGAACCTGCAAGCCGCCAACGAATATGGCTTCTATGCCAACGTCAATCCTGACGTCGACCATCCGCGCTGGAGCCAGGCCAGCGAGAGGCGCATCGGTGAAAGCAGCTTTTTCAGCTCTGCCCGCCGCCCCACCCTGCCCTTTAACGGCTATGGCGAAGAGGTCGCGTCGCTTTATAGCGGAATGGATCTGAAGGTGAATTATTGATGGTGAGCGCGCGCGCAGGCAAATCCCCTACAGCATCGGCCCAAAAATCGGAATCGATTTTTGGAAAGCACGATGCGTAGATTCAATAGTTTAGAGCGTCCTTTGTGCGTGCGAAAGGGCGCACGGCGCTCTAAGCGCGATGCATGGAAAGTCTGGCTGCTTTATGCAGCCGGGTTCGTTCCGGCGATCTGGACCTTTTATCTCGGTGCGACGGGTGGTCTCGGTGCCGATCCGGTTAAGACATTCGAGCATACGCTCGGCCTTTGGGCGCTGCGTTTTCTTATTCTGACGCTCTTGATAACCCCCATCCGCGATCTCAGCAGCATCAGCCTGCTGCGCTATCGACGCGCTTTGGGCCTTCTCGCTTTCTATTATGCGGCTCTGCATTTTGCGACCTATATGGTGCTCGATCAGGCACTCAATCTTGCAACAATCTTAACCGACATCACGCGCAGACCCTTCATCACCATCGGCATGGCCAGTCTGGTGTTGCTTGTGCCGCTGGCACTCACCTCCAACAATTGGTCGATCCGCAAGCTCGGGCGACGCTGGGCTGCCTTGCACAAGCTTGTCTATGTTGCAGCAGCAGGCGGTGCCATCCATTTCATCCTGTCGGTAAAAAGCTGGCCCGCTGAACCCATCATCTATGCCAGTATCATTGCCACGCTGATCTTATGGCGACTGTTGCGAGGCTTTTTACGCCCGCGAAATGCCCCACGCACAAATCCTCAGCCAGCACACGCTGCATCAAAGAACTAATAGTTTTCAGCGGGCGCTTTTTAAGTTTCTAATATAGCAGAATAATTTGAGCCTACGGCAGGATAGGTCATGACATCTTGCTGCAAATCATGGCAGTATCGTCGCACTTTCACGCTGAAATCAATTCTACACGGTGGCAAACGGCGAACGCGGATTTTATATGTCTTCTATTCTTCAATCGAAATTCGTCCGCATTGCGGTCAAATTCGTCTTTATATTATTTGCCATCAGCTTTGCGGTATGGGCAAGCTTCGCCATGTGGTATCAATTGCCGTTCGGCGATGCGGTGCGTAAATCGGTCATCATCCTGTGGCTGGTTCTGACCTTATGGATTATTGTAGGAGAGCGCCGTTTCCATTGCTGGCGCAAGCGACTGTTCTTCTGCCTGCTCGCGTTGCTCATTCTCGGTTGGTGGTCAACCATCCGTCCCTCGCTCGACCGCATCTGGGCACCAGACGTATCGCGCACCGTCACGGGCACCGTCGAAGGCGATCTGGTAACCTTGTCGAACGTCCGTGACTTTCAATGGCGCACGACCGAAGACGCCGTCGAGAACTGGAAGGACGCGACCTATGATCTAAGCAAGATCAACTCTGTCGACGTCTATTTATCGTATTGGTCCAGCCCGGCGATTGCCCATACGCTGGTGTCATTCGGCTTTGAAGACGGACGCCATGTGGTCTTTTCCGGTGAAATTCGCAGACAGCACCATGAAGTCTTCTCGGCCATCGGCGGGTTTTTCCGCGAATTCGAACTGGCGATGATTGCCGCTGAAGAAGAAGACATTATTTACCTGCGTACCAATATCCGCAAGGAAGACGTTTATCGTTATCGCATCGATGTGCCTTTGGCCGGTGCAAGAGAAATGTTTCTCTCCTATGTGGAGATGGGCAATGAACTGGCCGCAAAACCAGAATTTTACAACACGCTGACCACCAATTGCACGACCATCATCTTTAATATGGCGCGCATTCTTGATCCCGGCTTACCGTTTGACCATCGTATTCTGCTGTCCGGCTATCTGCCGGGTTACCTCTATGACCATCAATGGATCGAGCAGAACGGAAGCCTGGAAGACGTCGAAAAGCGCGCTTCCATCGACGCAAAAGCGCAAGCTGGCGGACGCGAGGGCTACTCGCAGCGCATTCGTGAATAAAAGAAAGCCCGCATGGGGCGCTCCATGCGGGCTTTTAACAGGCAGATGATGATCAGATTGCAGCGGTGATGATGATCTCGACCTTATGCTCAGGCGTTGCAAGCGCTGCCTCACCCGTCGCACGCGCTGGCGTGTTGGCCGGATCGACCCATCCATCCCAGACTGCGTTCATCTCGGCAAAGTCCTTCATGTCAGCAAGCCAGATGATCGCCTGAAGAATTTTCGACTTGTCAGAACCTGCTTCTGCAAGCAGACGGTCCACCTCAACCAGAACAGCCTTGGTCTGCTCGGTCACGCTTTCGCCGGGCTTGCCGACCTGACCGGCGAGATAAACGGTGTTGCCGTGAATGACGGCCTGGCTCATGCGCGGACCTGCACCGATACGACGAATGCTCATGGGGAACTCCTCTGGATTATGCGGCTTGGGAATTTGCCGCTTGGAAAGATGCGGCCTGTTATGGAAGCCCAAAGAGATTTTGGCAATGGCGTTATGGCAATTCCGATCAGGGGATTGATTATAGAAGTAAGCCGAACTCAAGAGCGAGCGTTCCTTCGGGCGACGAACATCTGAAAGCGATAAATATAGGGAATAAGCCCGTCTTCCGCTGCAAGCCCGCCGCCAATCCGTGCCAGATCAGCATAAACCCGTTCACGACCCAATCGCGCGATGCAGCCCGCTGCATGTGACGATGACAGCGCCAGACCGGCATAAGCCTCAACGCTCAATTGAAAGGTTTGCGGCACATGGCGAATAGCGATGGTTTGAAAATCGTCGAGCTGAGAAAACTCCGCTTCATAATCGGGCCTAATATAGGCCTTCGGGCCGCCCTGCTCGGCCAGATAGGCTTCAATAGCCGCTGCGGCAGCCGAGTTTTCCACATCGCGCACATATTCAACGATACACAAAATAGCGCCGTCCTTCAGAACACGCGCGGCTTCGCTATAAAAACGGGGCCGGTCGAACCAGTGCGCGGCTGTCGCAGCCGAAACAGCATCGAGACTTTTATCGAGCGCTGGCAATCCTTCCGCAGTTCCGTCCATGTAAACGACATTCAGGCCCGACGATGCCTCTTGCGCCTCGTGCCGCATCCGTATGGATGGCTCGACACCAACAAGGTTTGCGGTGGACGGCAAGGCATTTGCAATCTGGCGCGTGAAAATTCCTGTGCCGCACCCCACATCCATCCATCGCAGCGGTTGCGGATCCAATACGGGAACATGAGAGACCAGATCATCAATCAGACGTTCCGGATATTCGGGACGAAATTTGCTATAATCGCGACTTACCGGATCAAAACGCTGCATCGGCAAAGCCCTCCATTATATGGTCCTCGAGTTGAAGCAGATTAGTCAAAACCGGTAAAGCTCTTGTTATGAACGGTCTGCGCGATGGCATTGACTCTTTTTTCCCCTCGCCCTATAAGCCGCGTCACGTTCGCCGCACAGCTTTGCGGATAGTTTTGTGCTGTCCGCTTGTGAGGAAGAACCAGCTCCTGTTCAATAGACAGAACCAAGAAGGGCCGCACACCGCGGTATTAAATAAATGAAGCGCACTTATCAGCCATCCAAGCTCGTCCGCAAGCGTCGTCACGGTTTCCGTTCGCGCATGGCAACCACCGGCGGCCGCAAGGTTCTTGCCGCTCGCCGTGCACGCGGTCGCAAGCGGCTTTCCGCTTGATTGTCCCGCGCAGCAGCGCGGTGATGATGAAATGAAATCGCATAAACAAATACTCCGCCTTCGCAAGAGAGCGGAGTTTTTGACTGTCAGGAACGGTGAAAAGCGGCGTGGTCCGCTGTTTCTTCTTGAAGTCCGCGAAAGGACTGAGGAAGAATCGGCAATTGCCAAAATTGGCGACAAACCCCGCGCTGGCTTTACCGTCACCAAGAAAAACGGCAATGCCGTGATACGCAATCGCATCCGCCGCAGGCTGAGAGAAGCGGTTCGTTGTCACGCAGGCCATGACATGGCGCCTTCAACCGACTATGTGATTGTAGCGCGCGAAAAAGCTCTCACAGCGCCCTTCTCGCGACTGACCGAAGAACTCTCCCGCCGCATCGTGGCGAAAGATGACCGGAAAGACGAAAGAAGCCGCGGAACGAACAGACCTCAATCAGGACCCGTCAATGGAAAAAAATCGTAACTTCTTCATCACCATTGCCCTGTCCATTCTCATATTGACGCTGTGGCAAGTCTTCTATCTGGGCCCCAAAACGCAGCAGGCCCAGCAGGAACAGGCGCGCATCGAAGAACAGCAGCGCCAGGCCCAGCAGGCAACGCAGGGCAGCCAGAACAGCGACACGCCGCAATCGCCCGCAACCTCCGGCAATATTCCGGGCCAGAGCGACGGCGTTGCAGGCGCAACGCTTTCCCGCGAAGCAGCCGTCGCCCAGACGCAGCGCATCGATATCGATACGCCCTCGCTGCGCGGTTCGATCAATCTGACTGGCGCACGGCTCGATGATCTCTTCCTCAAGAATTATCATGAGACGGTCGACGACAAGTCGCCCAATATCGAATTGCTGGCACCTTCAGCACTCAAGCAGGGCTATTTCGTTGAACTCGGCTTTACCGGCAACGAAACCACCGGC
This sequence comes from Rhizobiaceae bacterium, assembly GCA_032057925.1. Lineage (GTDB taxonomy): Bacteria > Pseudomonadota > Alphaproteobacteria > Rhizobiales > Rhizobiaceae > Brucella. The sequence goes on along the minus strand of DAMCEK010000003.1, from coordinate 316,945 downwards.
TCTGTCCCAGGCCCGAACACGGTCTGGTCTGTCGACGGCAACAACAAGCTGACCCCTTCGACCCCGGTGACGCTCACCTATACCAACGACAAGAACATAACCTTCAAGCGCGTGATCTCGGTTGATGACGCCTATATGTTCTCGGTCGATGACACCATCACCAACAATGCAGGCACCGCGATTTCGCTTGCCTCTTATGGCCGCGTGACGCGCTTCAACCAACCGGAGCACGCCAGTGCCACCTATGTGCTTCATGAAGGCCTGATCGGCGTGATGGGACAGGATGGCCTTCAGGAAATCAAATATTCCAAGGTCGAAGACGATAAGGATATTTCGTTCAAGGACGTGAATGGCGGCTGGATCGGCATCACCGACAAATATTGGGCTGCAACACTGGTGCCGCCGCAGGACGAAAAATTCACTGCACGTTTCTCGCACTTCACCAATGATCGTCCGCGCTATCAGTCCGATTTCCTCGGCGCTCCGATGACCATCGAACCCGGCCAGTCGCAGACGCTCAAGAACCACGTCTTTGCCGGTGCCAAGGTCGTCACCCAGATTCAGGACTACCAGAACAAGCTCGGCATCAAGCAGTTCGACCTTCTGATCGACTGGGGCTGGTTCTACTTCATCACCAAGCCGATGTTCTATCTCATCGACTGGATTTACAAATTTGCCGGTAATTTCGGCGTGGCCATTCTGGTCGTCACCGTCCTTCTCAAGGGCCTGTTCTTCCCGCTCGCCAACAAATCCTACAAGTCGATGGCGCGCATGAAGCTGGTGCAGCCGAAAATGATGGAAATCCGCGAAAAATACGCGGATGACAAGATGAAGCAGCAGCAGGAAATGATGCAGCTCTACAAGCAGGAGAAGATCAATCCCTTAGCGGGTTGCTGGCCGGTGCTGGTGCAGATTCCGGTGTTCTTCGCACTCTATAAGGTGCTCTATGTCACCATCGAAATGCGTCATGCCCCGTTCTTTGGCTGGATTCAGGATCTGGCTGCCCCCGATCCAACCTCGATCTTCAACCTGTTCGGCCTACTGCCCTTCGGCGTTCCGGCCTTCCTGATGATCGGTGTCTGGCCGCTTTTGATGGGCATCACCATGTTCCTGCAAATGCGCATGAACCCGACCCCGCCCGATCCGACACAGGCCGCGATCTTCACCTGGATGCCCATAATCTTCACCTTCATGTTGGCATCTTTCCCGGCAGGACTTGTGATCTACTGGGCTTGGAACAACCTGCTTTCTATCACCCAGCAAGGCATCATCATGAAGCGTCAGGGTGTGAAGATCGAGCTCTGGGACAATCTTCGCGATCTCTTCAAGCGAAAGCCCAAAGAAGCCGAGAAGCAGAAATAACCACCAAAACCCCGCTCAGGCGGGGTTTTTCATGACCTCGTGTTGACAACGGCGCCCATACCATTGATGCGTGTCTTTCAACGCAGTGACCGGAACGAACAATGAGCGATCAGAACAAAAAGCAGGCGGCAATCGATGCCGCACAAAGAGCAGCAGATGCAACGCGCGCAGCACAGGCGGCGCTCGTTGCGGAAGGGCGCGCATTGTTCAAGAAATCGTGGATTTTTATCCGCGGTGTGCCGTCGATGCAGTTTCTGCCCCCCGAGGGACCAGTGGAAATCGCTTTTGCCGGACGCTCCAATGTCGGCAAATCCTCGCTCATCAACGCGCTGGTCAACAAGAAGGGGCTGGCACGCACCTCCAATACGCCGGGCCGCACGCAGGAACTCAACTATTTCGTTCCCGATGGCTATTCCGGCGAAAACGGTGACCTGCCGCCTTTGGCGCTGGTCGATATGCCCGGCTATGGCTTTGCCGAAGCGCCCAAGGCGCATGTCGATGCCTGGACGCGGCTGGTGTTCGATTATCTGCGCGGACGCACGACGTTGCGCCGCGTTTATGTGCTGATCGATGCCCGCCATGGCATCAAGAAAAATGACGCCGAAGTGCTTGATCTTCTCGACAAAGCGGCCGTCTCCTACCAGATCGTGCTGACCAAGATCGACAAGATCAAGGCGGCAGGCGTCGCCCCTCTTATGGCAGAGACGCACAAGCTCACCATGCGCCGTGCCGCCTGCTTTCCCGGCATCATCGCAACCTCATCGGAAAAAGGCCTTGGCCTTGACGATCTGCGCGCGGCCATCGCACTGGTCGTCAAGGAAGGCTGAAGCCGTCAATCCGGGCAGGCTTCGGAGAGATCATTGAGATCCTGATGGCTATGCTCGAATTTGACGGCACTTTTGTCGCCATCACGCGTGATCCGCAGCACATAAAGACTGTCGAAATCATCGCCTGGCCATTTGGGGACGGCGCGTTTTTCGCCGCCATTCTCCGCAATGATATGACGCACAAGCTTGACGATCTGTTTGTGCTCCCAGCCGACCAGAACCGTCGCATTGCGATAGACCGGCTCTTGCAGCGCTTTGTCGAGCTTGTCGATTTCCTCAAAACCAAATCTTGTATCGACCGGAAGCCCGAATGAAATGGCACTCGGTTCCACTGTCGCAAGTGGCCGTACATAGGCGTAAGACGTACCCTTGTCGTCCTTCAATTCGGACGGATTGGGCGCGAAAATCGCATCTGGTTTACCGAATTTTGCGGCAATGACTGCAGGCAGTTTAAGGGCACGGTTCAGCCCGCGACAGTTCAACTGGCCAAGGCCCGCGGCTGGCTTTTCGCCATGGCGCAGCAGCACGATGGTCTGTGTAGATATTGCCGCCTGTGCGTTACAAAACAGCGTAAGCGAAATAAGAGCGGTTAAAATGAATGGACGCATAAAATATCTTTCTTTCAATATTGCGCGATACAAAATGATGGTGCGCGAGAGGCAATGAATAATTCCATTCCGCGTTGACGAATAGAAAACCGTTTTACACTACACATCATTTTGCCTACAAAGCCATCCCAATATGCCCCTGTCGCAAGCCCGGAGCCCGCGATGACGACCTTGGACAATCCCGAAATGCAAGCGCAACTTCTTTCTGCGGCCCTGCCCTATATGCAGCGCTATGAAAACAAGCACGTCGTCGTCAAATATGGCGGTCACGCCATGGGCAATCCGGAACTGGGCAAGGCCTTTGCGCGCGATATCGCGCTGTTGAAACAGTCCGGCATCAATCCCATCGTCGTGCATGGCGGCGGGCCGCAGATACAGGCCATGCTGACCAAACTCGGCATCGAATCACGGTTCGAAGGCGGATTGCGCGTCACCGACGAAAAAACCGTCGAAGTGGTGGAAATGGTGCTGGCCGGTTCCATCAACAAGGAAATCGTAGCCCTCATCAATGCCGAAGGCGAATGGGCCATCGGCCTATGCGGCAAGGACGGCAACATGGTCTTTGCGCAAAAGGCGCACAAGACGGTCGTCGATCCCGATTCTAACATCGAAAAAGTGCTGGATCTCGGCTTTGTCGGCGAACCGGCGGAAGTCGACCGCACGCTGCTTGATCTTCTGGCGCGGTCCGAAATGATCCCGGTCATCGCCCCGGTTGCACCGGGCCGTGATGGTCACACCTATAATATCAATGCCGATACCTTTGCTGGTGCAATTGCAGGCGCACTGGCCGCGACCCGCCTTCTGTTCCTGACCGATGTGCCGGGTGTGCTAGACAAGGACAAGAACCTAATCAAGGAATTGTCGGTTGCTGACGCACAGGCACTGATCAAGGACGGCACAATTTCCGGCGGTATGATCCCGAAGGTGGAAACCTGCATCGACGCCATTCGGCGCGGTGTGGAAGGCGTGGTCATTCTCAATGGCAAGACCCCGCATTCAGTCCTGCTTGAGCTTTTCACCGAACATGGTGCCGGTACGCTTATCGTGCCGTAAGCAAAAAGCACGCTTATGGTGCCTTAAAGAAAAAGAAGACCAAATATTCCGCAGACGATCAACAGGCAACCGGCGACTTCCGTCCGGTTGACCCGCTCGTGGAACAAAAACCACGACGCCATGAAGGTGAAGACCAGTTCGATCTGGCCGAGTGCACGCACATAGGCCACCTGTTGCAGGCTCATGGCTGTGAACCAGCAGGCAGACCCCAACACGCCGGAAATGCCGACAAGCGCCGAAGTGCGCCAGCTTTTGAGCACCTGCACGATTTCGCCCGCATCTTTCCATGCCATCCACACGAGCATAAAAAGGGTCTGGAACGTGGTGACGCAGGCGAGTGTGACCGCCGCATTCATGATCGGGCCTGATCCGTCAAGTGACAGGGAAGCGCTGCGATAGGCGACCGCCGACACACCAAAGACGGCACCTGACGCAATGCCGATCAGTGCGGTTCGACCGGTCAAAGACGCAAAAATATTGCGCCATGAAAGCGTGGTGCGTGCGACTGAAATCAGCATCACGCCCAGAACGCCGACGATAATGGCAATCACGGCGCCAAAGGTGACGCGCTCGCCCAAGAGCACGAAACCAAAAATCGCCGCCTGCACCGGCTCGGTCTTGGAGTAAGCCGTGCCAACGGCAAAGTTACGCAATGAAAACAGATAGACCAAAAGCATGGTCGCAAAAATCTGCGCCAGCCCGCCGATCACCGCCCAGAATGCGAATGTCGCATTGAGCGACGGAAACGGCAGGCCGACAAACCGGTTCAGAACCAGCACATAAAGGATAGCCAGCGGAAAGCCGTAGCCGAAGCGGACAAAACTTGCGCCGCGCGTGCCGAGCGATGATTGCAGATGCTTTTGCAGCGCCGAACGCAGGTTCTGCATGAAGGCGGCGGCGATGGTGATGGGTATCCAGAGTTCCATGCATCGCCGCTATCATGTGGCTGAGCCCAAGTCCATTGGCGGTTTCGGCTAAAATTCCATTTCCTCGCGGCAGTACGCCATGCCATAAGCGAACCATGACAAATATTGCCGGTAAAGACCATTTCGCAACCCATTTCACGCATGTGACCGACTGGGTGTTCGATCTCGACAACACGCTCTATCCGCATGCTGCGAACCTGTTTTCGCAGATCGATGTGCGCATGACCGCCTATGTAGAAAACCTGCTGCAATTGCCGCGCGAGGAAGCACGCCGCATTCAGAAACAATTCTATCTCGATTATGGCACCACGCTGAAAGGCCTGATGGAATGTCACAATATCGACCCGGATGATTTCCTGCAAAAAGTCCACGACATCGATTATTCGTGGCTGAAACCGGACCCGGCGCTGGGCGAAGCGATCAAGGCCTTGCCGGGACGCCGCTTCATCTTCACCAATGGGGATCGCGGCCATGCGGAACGTGCTGCGCGCCAGCTCGGAATTCTGGATAATTTCGACGATATTTTCGATATCGTCGCTGCCGGTCTCATGCCAAAGCCGGAGCGCGTAACCTATGATCGTTTTCTGGATGTTTTCGGGATCAATGCGCAAAACGCCGTCATGTTCGAAGATCTGGCGCGCAATCTCGTGGTGCCAAAAACACTCGGGATGAAAACCGTTCTGGTGGTGCCGAACAATTTTGAGCCAACATTTTCAGAAATATGGGAAAGCGATCCTGAATTCACCGATCAGGTCGATTTCGTGACCGATAATCTGACGCAGTTTCTGGAAACCATTCTTGCAGACAAATAGGCATTTTACCGGGCTTGAACGGCGTATCGATGCGATAGCCCATCGCATCCTTGCACGTTTGCCGCGAGGGCGTATCGCCGACGGCGTGATCGAGTTTCTGGTTTTCGGTCTCAAACAGGCATGGGCCTGTCTGTTCGGTGGAGCCATGCTGGCCTTGATCATTGCCACCCGCTGGCTGTGGCCCGATGGCGGCGCAGGCATCATCACCCGCTATGATTTTCTGTTTCTGTCAGCGCTTGTCATCCAGCTTGCGATGCTCGTCTTCAAACTGGAAGCATGGGAAGAGGCCAAGGTCATTTTGATTTTCCATGTGGTGGGTACGGCCATGGAAATATTCAAAACCCATGCCGGATCATGGGTCTATCCGGAGGAAAACTTTTTCCGCATTGGCGGCGTACCACTATTTTCAGGCTTCATGTATGCCGCCGTCGGCTCCTACATGGCGCGGATCAACCGCATTTTCGACATCCGGCTCAATCATTATCCGCCGCTGTGGATGACGGTGATTCTGGCGACGGCCATCTATATCAATTTCTTCGCGCATCATTTCGTCTGGGATATTCGCTGGGCGTTGTTTGCACTCACCTTCGCGCTCTACTGGCGCACAAGCATGCATTACCGGGTGTTTCGCTTCCGCCATAAGATGCCGCTGCTGATCGCATTTCTGCTGACGTCGCTCTTCATCTGGATTGCCGAGAATATCGGCACGTGGTCGAAGGCGTGGCTTTATCCCAATCAGCGCAATGTCTGGGAACTTGTTTCACTGAGCAAGCTCGGCTCTTGGTATCTTCTGATGATCATTTCCGTTGTATTGGTCACACTCGTTCACCGCCCCCGCACTTACGATGCGGAGGAAGAAAAGAGAGCCGAGGCAACATCCCAGGAATAGGGCTGTCCTTGGAGCGGTTCAGGTTTGAAAGGGATCGCCTGAACCGCTTCGCACTTTTGCTGGAACTGCCCTAGAATTTCCCCGATACATCGATCACCGCGCCATAGGCCGCATCCCGGTTTACAGTACGCGCAAGATAAGGCGTAACACCGATACTGATCTCATCGCTGAACCGATAGGAAAGCGTCGTCGAAACACTGCCGCGTGTATGCGCTGCATCCGATTGAAAGCGCAACGCTCCAATATAGTCGGCAGTGGCAACAACCACAGGGTCGTTATGGCTAAGGTCCTGCTCGATTTCAGCATTGATGGACCATTGCACACGTTCGGTTAAAGGCACGGCGTAATCAGCACCGAGATAAGCCGTTGTGCGCTTAGATTTCACGTCTGAATAGCTGAACGGGAAATACGCCCCTGTCTCGGTGTAGCCATCCATTTTGAGATCGCTATAACGCAAGCCGCCATAGTAGCCGAGCACCGCCCGATTTGCGAGGTCGAAAGACTGCCCCAGTTCCAGCGATGCGCCCCAGCCGGTAATCGTGCTTTCTCCCGTTCCAGCCTCCGTGTAGCCGAGCATCCGGCGCGTGCGGGTTATATCATAACGATTGGCAGCAATGGCACCGCGCAGATACCAGTTGCCTGTTGTGGTCTTGTCTTGCCATCGTGCGTGGATACCGCCACCGATATTGGTATTATTGCGATCAAAATCGCCGGGAAGATCGCGCGAAATCGAGTGGGCCACCGTCACGCCTGCCAGAAAATTATCGGTAAAGGCATGTGCGGCGGCAATCCAGCCAAGAGCATCCGTGGTATCACCCGCCCGACCTATATCGACCGAAACGGAATAGCAGCTCTCGCCAGCCTTTGTAACATCGCAAGACCTTTGCAATCGATCCAATCCCCTGCGCTGGGATTCGATGACCGAAAACGTATCATTGGCAAGGCTTGCCACGGTTTTGGCTGTATTCGTCACATCAATACCGACAGGCTTGGGCACAGGTCCCGCTTCCGGCAGCGGTGACGGCGGCAAAGGCTTGTCAGTCACAGGGGAATGCGGTTCAGGCATGGTCGCATCCGGCGGAGGTAATGTCGTATCCGGCGGTACAGGAGGCCGTGAAGACGGCGGCGGCGCTGACGCCACCAACTTCCATATCGTCGCGTGCGTTTCGTTTGAAGGCGTGGTTATCGTTCCGACCACAACCGTGCCATCTGCTGATATGGCAGAAACGGAAGACGATATCCCGTCTAGACTGCCGAGTTCGGTCGGCAGGGTTGCCTCGCCCGCCCAGAAAACCGCGTGGCTGCTACCGTCACTCTTCTGTGCGGACCCTACGATAATCAATCCATCGGCGGATATTGAAGCAACATCTGAGTAGACGCCCCCAAGTGTGCCAAGATCAGCTGGTAGCGTTGCACCACTTCGCCAGACCGCAGCATGAGAATCCCCGACAGCTGTATGAGCCATGCCTACAATAACCGATCCGTCAGCAGACACCGCGATTGCATCTGAATAGGTTCCGCCCAAGGTGCCGAGATCAGTCGCTATCACCGAACCATCGACCCAGGATGCAGCGTGCATATCTCCGGCAGCCGTCTGCGCCTGCCCCACGATGACAAGCCCGTCTGCGGATAGCGCACGGGTGTCAGAAACGCTGCCGCCCAGGGTACCGAGATCAGTCGCTATCACCGCACCGTCGACCCAGGACGCAGCGTGCATATCTCTGGCGCTTGTCCACGCCTGTCCTATAATGACACGTCCGTCTGCCGATACTGCGCGAGCTTCAGAAAAGTCGCCGCCCAATGTTCCAAGATCAGTTGCTGTTGTCGAGCCGCCCACCCAAGAGGCTGCATGATAATAGCTGGAAGCAAGATCGGCTTTACCAACGATCACCGCACCATCGGCTGAAAGCGCCTGCGCTGAGGAGCTGGCACCGCCGAGTGTGCCAAGATCGACCGGCGTTGTGGAACCCCTTGTCCACGATACCGCATGACTGTAGCCGTTTGACAGGCTGGCTTCTCCAACGATAACCGAGCCGTCCTGGGACAGTGCAAGCGCCAATGAATGATCACCACCCAATGTTCCAAGATCAACCGGCTCCAAGGTTTCCGTGGTCCAGACAGTGGCACGAAATGCGTTGCCGACCTGCGCCTCGCCGACAATAAAAGTGCCGTCTGCGGAAACAGCCTTGGCGAACGCACGACCACCCTGTGCCCCCGCAAAGACCGCTGGTGTTCCGGCATCCATCTTGCGCGATGCGGCATAAGAGCTTCCATCCAGCCGCCTTGAATCGCCAATGATGGCAGTTCCATGAGCAGAGTCGGTGAGCATCCCTCTATATTGATCGAAATTACCCAACAGTATTGTTGAGTCCGATAGCTCGACTTCTTGTGCAAAAGACTGAAACGGCAGTGTCAAATTCGTCAGTAATAGCAAGGCCCCCGCCCTGATTATCATCTGGTTCGCTCCCCTTTTCGAACATTTCCAAGTCACAAGTAAAATGCGCTCTAGTTGTTTTCTTTGAAACACATCTTTGCCCGAAGGCATTTCACACTTTTCGCGATGTGCCTTAAACACTAAGATCAGCTTATCGCGCTGATCTTTTCTTCTGCTTCGACACGCTTGGAAAGGCGTAAAAATAAACAGCCACAGCCATGCAACGATTCTGTTCAAACCGCAGCTGATCCCGTTTGCAGATTTTAGTATTGCGTCGGTTGTTTAAACGCGCACATATTCAGAACGCCGATACGGCCTTCGGAACAATCGTGCGATCTTAACACCCGATATAAATCCAAATTTACTGCACTTCATCTTATGATGAAATTCTAATATTCCCCATTTACTACCCCTAATTATTATTATAAATTTTTTATTAAATTTAACAATAAGAATATTTGCTTACATCTAAAGCATCATTAAATGATAGCCTATGACTGATGCGATAAACTCGATTTTGCATCTACTCCGGAACAAAATCCAGTCCGCACCACGCCCGCAACCCAATTCTCTTCAAAGCTGACTATTCAAAAACGCGCCGATCTGATCTCATCAGATCGGCATGTCTCGACTTCCCTCACTTTAGGCATGATCTTATCGATCCTCATTTCACTGCGAGAGGACTTATGCTCTAAAGTTTATAAAAATCCTTGATCTGCTCCCATGCCTCTTCGGCTGTCTCGACAAAGTTCAACAGTTCGATATCAGCGGGAGATATGGTTCCCTGCTCGGCAAGAAACTCGATATTGATCGCCTTGGTCCAGAACTCCTTGCCAAAAAGGATGAGCGGCATACGCTCCATGCGGTTGGTCTGGATCAGCGTCATCGCCTCGAACAACTCGTCCATGGTGCCAAACCCGCCCGGAAACACGCAAAGCGCTTTGGCGCGCATCAGAAAGTGCATCTTGCGGATCGCGAAATAATGGAAATTGAAGCAAAGATCCGGCGTGACATAGGGGTTTGGGGCTTGCTCGTGCGGCAGCACGATGTTTAGCCCGATGGTCGGCGCACCAACATCGGCAGCACCGCGATTGCCTGCTTCCATCACGCCCGGACCACCGCCCGTCACCACGATGAACTCGCGGTAATAGGTGGTTGCTGAATATTCCGAGCAAATCCGCGCGAATTTACGCGCTTCCTCATAATAGTGCGAATTCGCTTCGAGGTTTTTTTTCTGCACCTCGTTCTTGGCGGCCCAGGCTTCACCACCCGGCTCGGGAATACGCGCGCCACCGAACATGACAACCGTCGATTTGATGCCACGGTCGGCCAGAATCATTTCCGGTTTTAAAAGTTCGAGTTGCAACCGCACGCCGCGCAAATCGCGCCGTGTCAGAAAATCATCATCGGTAAAGGCAAGGCGATAGGCAGGAGCTTCGGTCTGCGGCGTCTGCGGTACGGTTTTGGCCTGTTTGATGGCTTCCTCGGAATGTGGAAACGGTGTCCAGCCAGACTTCTCCATCGGATTCATGCTCTGTCCTGCTCCTTGCAATGAATTAACCCGCCCATTCTCGGACGAAAACCTTAATCTGCCTCAAACATGTTGCAGCCATGTTCAAGATTGACCCTTATGACGCCTTCGCTTAATCACTTTCATGACAGATGGATGATCCTATCAACCATTCGCTTCCCTCTCCCAGCTTCCCTCTCATGGAGATTGCCACATGACCAAGCCAGACCTCGCCGCCCTTGAAAGCACCATCGACAAGGCTTTTGACGAACGCGATGGCGTTAATACGGCAACGCGCGGCGAAATCCGTGATGCCGTTGAACAGTCGCTCATTTTGCTCGACCGCGGTGAAGCCCGTGTCGCAGAAAAGAAAGCTGACGGCAACTGGCATGTCAATCAATGGCTGAAAAAGGCGGTTCTGCTCTCCTTCCGGCTCAACCCGATGGAAGTCATCAAGGGCGGGCCCGGGCAATCCTCGTGGTGGGACAAGGTGCCTTCCAAGTTTGAGGGCTGGACGGCGAGCGAATTCGAGAAAGCGGGTTTTCGCGCCGTACCCAATGCTGTCGTGCGCCACTCTGCCTATATTGCGCCCAACGCCATCCTGATGCCTTCCTTCGTCAATCTTGGCGCCTATGTCGGTGAGGGTACCATGGTTGACACATGGGCAACCGTTGGCTCCTGCGCCCAGATCGGCAAAAATGTACATCTGTCTGGCGGCGTCGGCATTGGCGGCGTCCTCGAACCGATGCAGGCCGGCCCGACCATCATTGAGGATAATTGCTTCATCGGCGCACGCTCGGAAGTCGTTGAAGGCTGCATCGTGCGCGAAGGTGCTGTCCTCGGCATGGGCGTTTTCATCGGTAAATCGACCAAGATTGTCGACCGTGCCACCGGCGAGGTTTTCTATGGTGAAGTGCCGCCCTACTCGGTCGTGGTCGCAGGCACCATGCCCGGCAAGCCTTTCCCCAACGGCGAACAGGGTCCGGGCCTTTATTGTGCCGTCATCGTCAAGCGCGTCGATGAAAAGACCCGCTCGAAAACCTCGATCAATGAATTGCTACGCGACTGATCCACTAAAGCATGTCTCCCAAAATTGGGAACCGTCTTCGCAGGGAAATCAGTCCACTGGACTAATTTCTGATCCTGCTTCGATGGGATAAAATGCGACACGCTTTAACAGCCAACACAACGAACAAAAGGCGAAGCACAAAATGCTTCGCCTTTTGTTTTTAATATATGGTCCGCTTAGTTGCGATGGCTGGACGGAGAGGCATCGCCGAAGCGGTTGGCCGAACCATCCTGATAAGCCGAACCAGACTGGATGGTGGCGGTTGCACGGTAATCGACATTACCCTGCGTGCCGGCAACCGGGCCGGTGCCCGGTGTGCGGAAAGCCTTTTCCTGAACAACTTGAGATTCAGGCTGGCCGACATAAGGATTTTCAGCATAGGCTGCACCAGCAGTCAGAGCGACAGCAACAGCGGCAAGAGCAAACTTCTTCATTTTCATATTCTTTCTATATTCGTGCTGGAAGGTTGGGAGGACCCGTCCAGACATCATCAACACTTAGTGGAGTTTGTTGGAGACCGATCAGCCCTGATTGGCATCGCCAAAACGGTTGGCCGAACCATCATGATAGGTCGAGTCAATCGATGCAGGAGCCGTGTAATCAACTTTCTGCGAAGCGACTGGAGTACGGTCATTTGCATAAAGATCTGCCGGTTCACCCACATGCGGGTTTTCAGCAAAAGCAGCACCGGCAGTCATGGCAAGTGCGGCAGCAGCGAGAACAATCTTTTTCATTTCCTGTCTCCTTTAAGGGCATTCCCGGCATCGCGATAACCATCATCGCTGCGAGAATGCTGAAGTTGTGCAGGAGCGGCGTTTCATAATTCGTCGTTCCGATGCACCTGAAATGGGAGACACCGGGCAAAAGTTCCAGTCACGAAAATGTTTTCTATCTCACGCTTTTGTGCTCGCAATTTCTTGCGACGCAGACAAAAAAGATAATTTTTACCAATTAAATCAAATAAATATATAAAATATCGCTATTCACATACCCGTTACAAAACAGCTTTTGTTCAAAAACCGCGAACAGTCTGTGCGGGATTACTGTATAATAAAAGTGAACAATAGGCTTGTTTCCTTCGATGGCACGCACGGCCACTCTCAAACGACCGCACAAAAACAACTGTCGATGCGTGAGGCGCGCCCATAGATGCAGACAAAAAAACAATCAGCGTTTTGCAATCACCATTGAACGTCCGACAATCGAAACCCATTGGCCGGAATGGGCAGGCGATTGCATCTTGATGTAGCGATAGAATGTTTTTTCAACCGGCAGGACCTCAGCGCGCATATTGTCGAGAATATAATCGCCCTGATCAGTACGCACGCTCAGCACTACATGCGCTTCGCTGCCCTGCACCATGGTGATCAGAAGCTGTGAGGGCGCTATACCGCGTGCCATCAGTTTGGCCCGCTTCATCAATACATAATCCTCACAATCGCCTTTTGCATTGGCCGGAATGGTCCAGTGGTCACGCTTGCCGTAATTCTCTTGATCAGAAACCGGCTTGATGCTGGCATTCACAGCGCTATTCACGCTTTGCAGAAGCGCAAGACGCTGCGGTGTCAGCTTGAGCGGTGGCACCACAGGATGCGAACGACAATCGCGCGGACTGCGCCCGCAATAATCCTTATGTCCATATGGAATGCTTGTCGGACTGCCTGCCTCACTCCATTGCGCGGCTTGCACCGGGACAGTCGCCACCCCCAGCACAGCGACCAGACCTGCAATTCTTATGGTGACAGAATGCATGCCGATTTTCCCATTTTTAACATTTTCCCTCTGAACGGCCCGTTTTCCGGATCTCGCTATCACTTATTTTTTATCTAACGATGACAGCTACCCTCAGGTCAAGGCAATTTCGCCCCAGACCCAACAGCTGAACGGATTCCGGTTTCATCCTGACGCCCGGCGATCTAATCTCGGTCAAAATCGATTCTCACTGTCAGAAGCCCAGATCATGAATTTTCCTGTCAATCCTGCCGAAAATCTTGCTACCCTCATCCGCTGTCCCTCCGTAACGCCTGCCGAAGGCGGCGCGCTGAGCGCTCTTGAAGCCATGCTGGAGCCGATGGGCTTTAGCGTGGAGCGTCCGGTATTTCGGGACCAAGACACGCCGGACATTGAAAATCTCTATGCGCGCAAATCCGGCAATGGCCCACATCTGATGTTTGCCGGGCACACCGATGTCGTCCCCCCCGGCAACGAAGCGGACTGGAAACACCCGCCCTTTTCGGCAGCCATCGAGGATGGGGTCATGTATGGCCGTGGCGCAGTCGACATGAAGGGCGGCATTGCCTGTTTCGTGGCAGCAGTGGCCCGCTATGTGGAGAAGAATGAGACATTGAAAGGCAATATCTCGTTTCTGATCACCGGCGATGAGGAAGGCCCGGCCATCAACGGCACATCCAAGCTGCTTGAATGGGCAAAGTCGCGTGGCGAAAGCTGGGATGCCTCCATTCTGGGTGAGCCCACCAATCCCGACAAGCTTGGCGACGCCATCAAGATTGGTCGTCGCGGTTCGCTTTCAGGCACCATCACCGTTCATGGTGTCCAAGGCCATGCTGCCTATCCGCATCTGGCCGACAATCCGGTGCGCGGTATCACCACGCTGGTCGAGAGCCTGCTTTATCCGGCCTTTGACGAGGGTACCGCCGATTTTCAGGCGACCAATCTGGAAGTCACCACCATCGATGTCGGCAACAAGGCGACCAATGTCATCCCGAACAAGGCCGTTGCCTCCTTCAACATCCGTTTCAATGACACATGGTCTGCGCAAAGCCTTGAAGCCGAAATCCGTGCGCGGCTCAACAAAGCCTCACGCGATGATCGCCTGCGTCCCGGTCGTGAAAAGCCTATTTCGTACGAATTGACATGGCGGGAAAATCCAAGCCACGTCTTTCTGACCCGCAACGAAAAACTGATCGGCACATTAAGCACATCCATCAAGACGGTGACAGGTAAACGCCCCGAACTTTCAACCTCTGGCGGCACTTCGGATGCACGTTTCATCAAGGATTATTGCCCGGTCGTTGAGTTCGGCCTTGTCGGACAGACCATGCATATGGTCGATGAGCGTGTCGCCCTTGATGATCTGGAAGAACTGACGCAGATTTACGAACGCTTTATCGCGGATTTTTTTGGGTAAGGGCCATCATGCCGCACCTGGATAATATTTTCCGATATTTTCAAGGTGTCTGGAAGATGATGCTCGGCCAGAAGAATGGCCTTGATTATCTCGACATCTCTGCCGATGATTTCTGGGCATCATTCTATGCCATTCTGGTGGCCCTTCCGCCGCTTTTCGCCAATTGGGTCGCTTATTCCGCGGACATGACCGCAGGCCGCGACGATGCGGGCATCCGCTTTGCCATCATCACCCGCGCAGCGCTTGTCGATATCGCGGCATGGATCATCCCGCTTATTATCATCGGGCTTTTGTCCCAGCGCATCGGCATTGCCAAACGCTATGCCGCTTATGTGATTGCCACAAACTGGGGCAGCGCACTGATTGCATGGGTCTTTGCACCCATCACGCTGTTGCAACTGTTCTTTCCGGGGCGTTTTGATATTGCGACGCTGTTCGCCTTCATCATGTTCGGCGTCTCGATTGTGCTGAGCTATCGTCTGACTTTCGTGGTGCTGCAACGGCCG
Organism: Rhizobiaceae bacterium; assembly: GCA_032057925.1. Classification (GTDB taxonomy): domain Bacteria; phylum Pseudomonadota; class Alphaproteobacteria; order Rhizobiales; family Rhizobiaceae; genus Brucella. The sequence continues at coordinate 301,801 of DAMCEK010000003.1, read as the reverse complement.
CATTTCTATGTCGCGCCGTTCTTTGCCTGCGTCTTCTTCGGTTCGCTGTTTATCACCGTTATCTTGCAACAGATACTCGGTATCGGCTTTGAGGCGCGTTCCTATTAGGCTGTGGAACCAGGAAGCGCTCCGGCATCCGCACTCTATAAAAACACAAGGATTGTTTTAGCCATGGAAGCCAAAGACATTATCCAAGCGCTCAACATGCAACCTCATCCCGAAGGTGGCTGGTATGTCGAAAGCTTTCGTGACAATCCCGGCAGCGCGCGTGCACATTCCACGGCAATATATTATCTGCTTGAATTAGGCGATCGTTCTCACTGGCATCGCGTTCGCGACGCTGCCGAAGTCTGGCATTTCTATGCGGGCGACCCGTTGCTTTTGAGCCTTTCGGACGGCAACAGCATCGAACAAGTGACGCTCGGCATCGATCTTAAAAAGGGCGAACGACCGCAGGCTGTAGTGCCAGTCAATGCCTGGCAGTCCGCAAAACCGCTTGGACGTTTCACACTAGTCGGCTGTACGGTTGCTCCGGGCTTTGAATTTTCCAGCTTTGAAATGGCAAAGCCGGGCTGGAAACCGGGAGAGTATAGCCCTGATCAAAACGGAAACGCGTAATCCACACTGACCAGATAAAGCCCATAAGGCGGAGCGACCTGACCACAAGCCTTGCGGTCGCGTGCTTCAAGGGCTTTTTGCAGATCATCCGCACTCCAGCGCCCGATGCCCACTTCCATCAGGCTGCCAGCGAAGGATCGCACCTGATTGTGCAAAAAAGAACGCGCTGAAACGCGCATTTCGATAAATTCGCCATGGCGCATGATATCGAGCCGGTCGAGCGTCTTGACGGGGCTTTTGGCCTGACATTGCGTGGCGCGAAAGGTCGTAAAATCATGCTCGCCAAGCAGGCGTTGCGCGGCCTCGTGCATGGCCTCGTGATCAAGCCGCTTCTGCACCCACCACGCACGCTGGTAATCGATGGTCAGCGGCGAGCGGCGATTGTGGATGCGATAAAGATAATGCCGGGCGGTTGCGCAAAACCGCGCATCAAAACCATCGGTGGTCTTTTCCACATTGAGAATGCTGACGCGTTCCTGCGCCATGACGAGATGCGCATTGAGCGCATCGCGTATTTTGCTTGCCGCCCAGTCCTTGGCGAGATCGACATGCACAACCTGTGCAAGTGCGTGCACGCCCGCATCGGTGCGACCGGCAGCACCCAGTGTCAAATCCTCGCCGCAGAATTTCTTGAACGCCTGCTCTATCGCGCCCTGCACGGTATGGCCGTTTTCCTGACGCTGCCAGCCCGCATAGGGCGTGCCGTCATATTCGACCGTCAGCCTATAGCGCGGCACCGCCTAGAGAACCTTCAAATTTTGCGCACCGCGCAGAAATTCCTGTGCAGCCAAGGGCTTTCCGCCCGAACGTTGTAACGTAACCATCCGCACGGCTCCTTCGCCGCAGGCAATAGTCAGCCTGTCATCAAGCACCTGACCGGGAGCGCCATTGCCTTCGCCAAGTGTGGAGCGCTGTAGCTTCACCCGCTCGACCGTGCCGTTGATTTCCATCTCGCACCATGCGCCGGGAAACGGCGACAGGCCGCGAATGGTATTGTGCACGTCCTTTGCAGGTTTTGACCAGTCGATGCGGGCTTCAGCCTTGTCGATCTTGGCGGCATAGATGACGCCGTCTTCCGACTGCGGTTGAAGCGCAAGGCTTTCGCGTTCAAGGGCACCCAGTGCGCGCACCATCAGATCGGCCCCGATCATGCTGAGCCGGTCATGCAATTCGCCTGCCGTCATATCCGGCGTAATCGCCACCTTCTCCGCCATGGCGACAGGCCCGGTATCGAGCCCCTCGTCCATTTTCATGATCATGATGCCGCTCTCGTCATCCCCTGCCATGATGGCACGCTGGATGGGAGCTGCCCCACGCCAGCGCGGCAGAAGCGAGGCATGACCATTATAGCAACCAAGCCTTGGCGTCTCTAAAATGGCTTTGGGCAACAAAAGCCCATAGGCCACGACAATCGCCACATCGGCTTCGAGGCTTGCAAAAACATCCTGCTCTTCCGCGCCCTTGAGACTCTTGGGCGTGAAAACCGGAATGCCGAACTCCTCGGCCTTTTCATGAACGGGCGACTTGGTCAGTTCCAGCCCACGTCGTCCTGCCGGCCGCGGTGGCTGCGTGTAGACGGCCACGACATCATAGCCCTGCCCGATGATGGCGGTCAGGATCGGCACCGAAAAATCCGGTGTGCCCATGAAGACAATACGCAAAGACATCAAAGCACCTGCCGTGTGCCGCCACGTTCCTTGGCAAGCTTCTTGAATTTCTTGATAACCATATCACGCTTCAATTTGGAGATATGGTCGATGAAAAGCACGCCATTGAGATGATCGATCTCATGCTGCAGGCACGTCGCCATCAGCCCGTCCGCTTCCATTGTCTGCGGCTTGCCTTCAACGTCGAAATACTCGACCTTGATCCGGGCTGGCCGCTCAACTTCCGCATAATAGTCAGGGATCGACAGACAGCCCTCTTCATAAAGGCTATATTCGTCCGAAGACTGCACGACCACCGGATTGACAAAAACATGCGGCGATTTTTCCTGATCTTCCTTTGCAAGATCGATGGTGAGAAGACGAATGGGCTCGGCAACCTGTATCGCCGCAAGACCGATACCGGGGGCCTCATACATGGTCTCCAGCATATCATCTGCAAACTTGCGCAAATGCGCATCAAACTGCTCGACCGGTTTGGAAACCTCGCGCAGCAAAGGATCGGGAAGATAGACAAGCGGTTTTAAAGACATAGGCTTCACGTAATCTCTTGCAAAAGAGTCGTCAATTGCAGTTTATAATATGTTCTTGTTTTGATCTCACCAAGGCGGTACGAATCAGCTAAGCTTGGACAATGGAAAATCAGAATCTTCTCAACGAACCGCTTTTGCAGCTTGGCGCCACATCTATCACGCTCGGCAATATTCTGCTGGCGGGAATTGTCGTGGTCGTACTTTGCCTTGTCATATTCCTGATTGCAGCAAGTCGATCCGCACGATTGCGGGCGGTTGCGGAAGCGCAGGCCGAAGACCGGGCGCGTGACGCGGAACACCGCATGGCCGAAATTCTCAAAGCACAAGCCGAAATGCAGGGCCGCATGCAGACTATGGCCGAAGTATTCGGCTCGCGGCAGGCGGAGCTCAACCAGTCGATCCGCGAACGGCTCGACGGCATGACGCACCGCATCGGCCAGACCATGACCGAGCAGACCCGCTCGACCCATGAAAACCTTGCCAAATTGCAGGAGCGTCTCGCCGTCATCGACACAGCACAAAACAATATCCAGTCGCTTGCAGGACAGGTCGTGCAATTGCAGGCAATCCTCGCCAACAAGCAGACGCGCGGCGCGTTCGGCCAATCGCGTATGGAAGCCATCATTGCCGATGGCCTCCCACAAGGGGCCTACGAATTTCAGGCAACCCTTTCCAACAGCACCCGACCCGATTGTCTGGTGCGTATGCCCAACAATGCGCCATCCCTTGTGATCGATGCGAAATTTCCGCTTGAAGCATGGAATTTTATGCGCGAGGCGGAACTGCCCGAAGCCAAGAAAGCCGCTGCCGCGCAATTTCGTCGTGATATGGAGGTGCACATCAAGGATGTTTCCGACAAATATCTGATCACCGGTGAAACACAGGATACGGCTTTTCTGTTTGTTCCGTCCGAGTCGATCTTCGCCGATATTCACGAGCATTTCGAAGCACTGATCCAGCGCGCGCACCGCGCACGCATCGTCATTGTCTCGCCATCGCTGTTGATGCTGTCCATTCAGGTTATCCAGGCCATTTTGAAGGACGCCCGTATGCGCGAACAGGCGCATGTCATTCAGGGCGAAGTCATCAGGCTTATGGAAGATGTCGGACGGCTTGATGAGCGCGTACGTAAATTGCAGACGCATTTCGTGCAGGCCAACAAGGATATCGACGATATTCTGGTGTCTTCAAACAAGGTGACCAAGCGCGGCGCAAAAATCGAGGCGCTGGAGTTTGGCCCGGCCCCCGACACGGACGCGCCGCAGAACAGACAGGCACAGACGCCTCCGAGCCAGCTCCATCTGCGTGTGGTGGACGAGGACTGAACTTAAAGCGCCGTGCGTCGTTTCGAACCCACAGAGCTCTAAGTTATTTTATCTACACATTGTGCTTTCCAAAAATCAAAGCCGATTTCTGGGCCGATACTTTATTCAGATTTGGGCTTATTGTCGGAATGGCCCAGATCGCGTTCCGGCCAGACCAGATCGCGCACACGCTGTTTTAAAACCTTGGCTTCCGGGAAACCGCCATCGCGCTTGCGCTCCCAGATCAGCTCCTCGCTGCCGTCGGGCATATGAACGCTGATTTCAAAAATGCCGCCGGTGCCTGGACGCAGCGCCACTTCGGCTAGGTCCTGCCCGAATGTCTGCAAGAGTTCTTGCGCCATCCACGCGGCACGCAACATCCAGTTGCATTGGGTGCAATAGGTGATGGAGAGGCGGGATAGCAACATAAGAAAACCTCCAGACAGGGACAACCGCGCGGCGACTGGCTTTACATCTTGTTCAGCGCTTTGGCTTAGCGCAATATTTAACTTCCGATGACAGATGGGGGCAAGTCATGGAAGTTACGGTTTATATTCTGCGCTGTGCGGATGGTTCATATTATACAGGGCTCACCAAGCAAAACATCGAAGCGCGGCTCTGGGAACATAATGAGGGCATTTACGAAGGCTATACGAAAAAACGCCGCCCCGTCGAACTCGTCTTCACCGAAACCTATGATCGCATCACAGATGCCATAGCGCGCGAACGCCAGATAAAAGGCTGGTCCCGTGCAAAAAAAGAAGCACTTATCGCGTTGGAATATGAACGTCTGCCGGAATTGTCAAAACGCAGATAGTCGGCGGTTACTTAAGCCAGCGGGGCTTTAAACTTCGCGGGATAACTTTGATGCGCATCTCACCCTTCGAGGCTACGCTTGGCTCCGCACCTGAGGATGAGGACGGAGAGGTTTGTACCATTCAGATACAACCTTTCCGGAAGTTCACCCCTCATCCTGAGCTTGTCGAAGGATCAGCCGAACATCCACATGTTAAGCCTTAAAATCGCCTTGCGAAAACGGCGCGTAGTAATTTTTCGCCCAAGCGCCCCTCGCTATTCCAGATGCCGCCTTCTACGATTCCTCACCCTTCGACAAGCTCAGGATGAGGGGTAGAAGGCTGCCGAAATCGGCTAAGATGACCGGACTTTACTCATCCCCCATCTTGAGCGCCTGAATAAAGGCCTCCTGCGGGATTTCTACCTTGCCGAACTGGCGCATGCGCTTTTTGCCTTCCTTCTGCTTTTCCAGAAGTTTGCGCTTGCGCGTGACGTCACCGCCATAGCATTTCGCCGTCACGTCCTTGCGTAGCGCCGAGATCGTCTCGCGCGCAACGATGCGTCCGCCGATTGCTGCCTGAATCGGGATCTTGAACATATGCTGCGGGATGAGTTCCTTCAGCTTTTCGCACAGCACACGACCGCGCTTTTCCGCAGCCGTGCGGTGCACCAGCATGGACAACGCATCGACCGGCTCTTCATTGACGAGGATCGACATCTTGACCAGATCGCCCTCGCGATATTCCGACAGATTATAGTCGAACGAGGCATAGCCCTTGGAGATCGATTTCAAACGGTCGTAAAAATCGAACACCACTTCATTGAGCGGCAGTTCATAGGTGATCATGGCGCGGGGGCCGACATAGGTGAGGTCCAGCTGAATGCCGCGCCGCTCCTGACAGAGCTTCATGATCGCGCCCAGATAATCGTCCGGCGTCATGATGGTCGCCTTGATCCAAGGCTCCTCGATGGCCGTGATTTTGACCACGTCCGGCATATCGGCGGGATTGTGCAACTCCTTCTGCGTTCCGTCCAGCATATTGAGATGATAGACGACCGAAGGGGCCGTGGTGATGAGATCGAGATTAAACTCGCGCTCAAGCCGCTCCTGAATGATTTCCAGATGCAACAGGCCAAGGAAGCCGCAACGGAAACCGAAACCGAGTGCTGCCGAGGTTTCCATTTCAAATGAGAACGAGGCATCGTTGAGGCGCAGTTTACCCATGGCACCGCGCAGGTCTTCAAAATCCGCCGCATCGACCGGGAACAGACCACAGAACACCACCGGCTGCGCAGGCTTGAAGCCGGGCAGCATGGTTTGCGTCGGGCGACGGTCTTCGGTGATGGTGTCGCCAACGCGCGTATCGGCCACTTCCTTGATGGAGGCGGTGATGAAGCCCAGTTCGCCTGGCCCCAGCTCATCAACCTGCACCATTTTCGGCGTAAACACGCCGGTGCGCTCGACCGGATATTTGGCGCCCGTACCCATCATGCGGATGGTCTGGCCCTTTTTCAAAACCCCATCGATAATACGCACCAGCACGATCACGCCGAGATAACTGTCATACCAGCTATCGACCAGCATGGCTTTGAGCGGTGCTGTGCGGTCGCCTTCTTTGGGGGCTGGCAGCTTGTTGACGATGGCTTCCAGCACATCGGCAATGCCCAACCCTGTCTTGGCGGAAATTTCCACCGCATCGGACGCATCAATGCCGATCACTTCCTCGATCTGGCCCTTCACACGCTCGGGTTCAGCGGCAGGAAGATCGATCTTGTTCAAGACAACCACGATCTCATGATTGTTATCGATGGCCTGATAGACATTGGCAAGCGTCTGCGCTTCCACACCCTGTGAGGCATCCACCACCAGAAGCGAGCCTTCGCAGGCAGCCAACGAACGCGATACTTCATAGGCGAAATCGACGTGACCGGGCGTGTCGATCAGGTTCAGCACATAGTCCTCGCCGTTCTGCGCCTTGTAGTTGAGGCGGACGGTCTGGGCCTTGATGGTGATGCCGCGCTCGCGCTCGATATCCATCGAGTCAAGCATCTGATCCTTCATCTCGCGCGTTTCCACGCCGCCGGTCAGTTGGATGAGGCGGTCGGCCAGCGTCGATTTGCCATGATCGATATGGGCGACAATCGAAAAATTGCGAATGTGATCTAATGGTGTGCTCATGCGCGCGATTTAACAGCAAGCTGCAAAAACTCAAAGCGCTATTGCACGTTTAATATGGGAAAAGCGGCCTTTGTCGCAGTCGTGACAACAAGTCCCCTTTGCCTTGTCGAAAAAAGGCGATAAATCACCGCTCAATAAGGACACGTCGCATGCGAGACAAAAGCGGCTGCGTTTCCCACTTCCATGCAGGAGACAAGGATGAAGACCGAACCAAACGAAGTCCATAACAAGCCAAAGCTGGTCACCGTTTTCGGCGGCTCCGGCTTTGTCGGACGCGCGGTCGTAGCCAGCCTCACCAAGCGCGGCTATCGCGTGCGCGTGGCCGTGCGCAAGCCGGAAGTCGCCTATTACATGGCACCACTCGGCAATGTCGGCCAGATCCAGATGGTGCAGGCCAATATCCGTCACCGTGGGTCGGTCGAGCGTGTTGTCGCGGGTTCCGACCATGTGGTCAATCTCGTCGGCATCCTGTCGGAAAGCGGTCGCCAGCGTTTCAACGCGGTGCAGGTTCTGGGCGCAAGAAACGTCGCCGAAGCAGCCCGGGCGGCAAGCGTTCCTCTCACGCATATCTCGTCGCTTGCGGCCGATGTGAACTCGCCTTCCGCTTATGCACGCACGAAGGCCGAAGGCGAAAATGCGGTCCGTTCCGTGCTGCCGGATGCAGTGATCCTGCGCCCGTCGATCATTTTCGGTCATGAAGACCGTTTCTTCAACCGCTTCGCCAATCTGGCGCGACTTTCACCATTCCTGCCGGTGATCGGCGGCGGCGAGACGAAATTGCAGCCGGTCTATGTCGGCGATGTCGCAGAGGCCGTTGCACGCGCCGTTGAGTGCACGCTTGCAGCAGGCACCACTTTTGAACTTGGTGGCCCCGATGTGCAACCGTTCAAAAACTGGATGCAGGATATGCTGCGCATCATCGGGCGCAAGCGCCTGATCCTCTCCATGCCATGGTGGGTGGGGCGCTTGCAGGCGTCTGTTCTCGGCCTTTTGCCAAACCCGCTGATCACCACCGACCAGGTCAAGCTCTTGAAAGCCGATAATGTTGTATCGGCTGAAGCCATTAAGGAAGGCCGCACATTGCAGGGCATCGGCGTTAAGCCGGAAGGGGTGGATGCGGTTCTGCCGGCCTATTTGTGGCGCTATCGCGTTGCCGGGCAATATACCAAGACCGGATTTGCATGATTGAAACAAAAGGGGCCGAAAGGCCCCTTTGCTATTTGGCGCTACGCTCCCCGGCCCTCCGCTATGGCTCCGGGCGTTCGTCGCTCAAAAAGCCAAATCATTGGCTTTTTATCCGCTGCGCGGACCGCTCCTCACCCCCAAACGAGCAAAGCCGCAAGGCCGATGGCCCCGACGATCAGCCGCCACCAGGCAAACAGCTTGAAACCGTGGCGCGAGACGTAATCCAAGAGATAGCGTACCACGAAAACGCCGGAAATAAACGCCATGACGAAGCCCACTGCGATCAGTGCGCCATCATTGAGCGACAGGATGTTGCGACTTTTATAGAGATCATAGGTAAAGGCACCCGCCATGGTGGGCATGGCGAGGAAAAACGAAAACTCCGCAGCCGAGCGTTTATCCGCCCCCATCAGAAGTGCGCCGACGATGGTGGAGCCGGAACGCGAGACACCGGGTATCATCGCAAGGCACTGCACGAAGCCAATGGCAAGGCACATGGGCAGCGGATAATCCATCACCTCGCGGTAACGCGGCTGTAGATCAAGCTGATCGACCCACAACAGGATGAAGCCACCAAGGATCAGCATGATGCAGACCAGCATCGGGGTTTCAAACAGCACGCTCTTGATAAAGCCATGCGCCAGCGCGCCGATGACAGCGGCAGGCAGAAAAGCGACCAGAATGCCGAAAACGAAGCGCCGCGTACGCGCATCACGCGGAAAATCCGTGAGGAGTTTGAGCAATTTTGCCGAATAGACGGTCAGGATAGCCAAAATTGCGCCAAGCTGAATAAGAACCTCGAACGTCTTACCGGTCGATTCAAATCCCAGAAAGTGACCGATCAGCAGCAGATGGCCCGTTGAGGAAACAGGGATGAACTCCGTCAAACCTTCGATGAGACCCAGAAAAGCGGCTTCCAGAAGATTATAAATTTCCATAAAGTCAGAGCCTTGAACGATGTGCAGGTAGGAACGGTATTTGTTGACGAAACATTAAGCATGAGAACGTGAAAAGCGTCCACGTCCGGCGATTGCCAAGCGATTGCTTGTCTCGTGCAGGCATAGCCCCTATAAACTAAATATTCCGTTGCGATGGCGCGAATCGCCAGAAAACAGGACCAGAAAACGGAGATAGCCTGCCGCGGGTGCAAATACCAGCAACAGGCGCTTTGGTTCATCAATAATAGTTTGCAGTCAAGAGTAGCGCGTCAATCATGCTAACGCTTTTTCATCATCCCATGTCCACAGGCTCACGCTATGTGCGGCTAATCCTCGGCGAATATGCCGTTGAGGCGGAATTGATCGAAGAACGGCCATGGTCACGGCGCAAGGAATTTCTGGCGCTCAATCCAGCAGCAACGCTACCGGTACTGCTTGCTGAACGTGACCTGCCGGTGGTCGGCGCCACTGTCATTGCCGAATATCTCGACGAGACGCGCGGTGCCTTGAAACGCAGCCGCCGCCTGTTGCCCGAAAGCCCGATGGAACGTGCCGAAGTGCGCCGTCTGGTCGACTGGTTTCTGATCAAGCTTGAAAACGAGGTCACACGGCATCTCGCACGCGAACGCGTGTTCAAGCTGCAAATGGCCGCCGAAATGGGCGGCAGTTCGCCCGATTCGACCGCCATCCGCGCCGCGCGTACCAATATCCGCCAGCATATGAAATATATCGACTGGCTTGCAGCAACCCGCGACTGGCTGGGGGGCGCCCATCCAAGCTATGCCGATATGGCGGCAGCGGCAGCCATTTCGGTGCTCGACTATCTTGGCGAAATCGACTGGAGCGAAGTCAAGGCCGCACGTGACTGGTATGCACGCATGAAATCACGCCCGGCTTTCCGTCCGCTGCTCAACGACCGTGTGCGGGGATTGTCCCCGGTGGCCCATTATGGCGACCTCGACTTCTGAACCCAAAGAACTCCGGCTCAAGCGCTTCCTGATCGAAGAAGCGAAGGCGGTCGGCTTCGACGCGGTTGCCTTCACAGCACCTGACGCCATCCCGCAAGCGCCGGGCAGGCTGCGCCAATATATTGCTGACGGCCATCACGCTGACATGCTCTGGATGGAAGAAACGGAAGCACGCCGTGCCAATCCGAGCGTGTTATGGCCGGAAGTCCGCTCCATCATGATGCTGGCGATGAATTATGGCCCGGATACCGACCCGCTTGCCATTCTCGAACACAAAGACCGCGCCGCCATATCGGTCTATGCGCAAAACCGCGATTATCATGACATCGTCAAGGGCAAGCTGAAACACGTGGCAAGTCGTTTTGCAGCACGTGCCGGACAGGATGTGAAGGTTTTCGTCGATACAGCCCCGGTGATGGAAAAACCGCTGGCAATGGCGGCGGGCCTCGGCTGGCAGGGCAAGCACACCAATCTCGTCAGTCGCGAACATGGCTCATGGCTTTTCCTCGGCTCGATCTTCACCACGGCGGAAATTCCCCCCGATGCGCCTGATCGTGACCATTGCGGCTCCTGCCGCGCCTGTCTCGATGCCTGCCCGACCAGCGCCTTTCCCGCCCCTTACCGGATCGATGCCGCACGCTGTATTTCCTATCTCACCATCGAGAACAAAGGGCCGATCCCGCTCGAATTTCGCAAATCGATGGGCAACCGCATCTATGGGTGCGACGATTGCCTTTCGGTCTGCCCATGGAACAAATTCGCGCAAGCGGCCAGCGAAATGAAGTTGAAAGCCCGCGACGATCTCAAAGCGCCCCGCCTTGCCGATCTGCTCACGCTTGACGATCCTGCTTTTCGCACGCTGTTTTCCGGCTCACCGGTCAAGCGCATCGGGCGCGACCGTTTTATCCGCAATGTGCTGATCGCCAGTGGCAATTCCAGCGATAAAACGCTTCTACCCATGGTCGAAGCCTTGCTGGAAGATGCATCACCTGTGGTTCGGGGCACCGCAATCTGGGCGCTCAGGCAACTGGCCGATCCGATGGAAGTCACGCGCCTGCAAAAACGGCTGGCCTTGACGGAACAGGATGCTACGGTGCTCTGCGAGTGGAACATGGAGTCGATATAATATGCGCATATTTCTGTTCGGTGCCGGATATTCCGCCAAAGCTTTCGCACGCCTGATGGTGGGGGAAGCCCAGCATATTGCGGGGACCACACGTAACGAGCAGAATTTTCCGGCACTCGAACAAGCTGGCATATCCTCCTTGTTTTTCAACGAGGAAACCTCTTCGCCTGATCTTCTCGACACGCTCGTCAAATCCACCCATGTGGTGATCTCAATTTCTCCCGGCGAGAAAGGCGACCCTTCCCTTGCGCTGGTTGAACAGGCCTTGCAGCGCCCCGACAACACCATCCGCTGGATCGGCTATCTTTCAACCGTCGGTGTTTATGGCAATCACGACGGCGAGTGGATTGATGAAACTGCCCCTTGCAGCCCCACGTCGCGCCGCAGCCTTGAGCGCCTTGCGGCCGAGCAGGCATGGACCCTTTTGAGCGAAACGCATGGCACACCGCTGGCGATCCTCAGGCTTTCGGGCATTTATGGTCCGGGACGCAACGCCTTCATCAATCTGGAACGCGGAACCGCACGCCGCGTCATCAAGCCCGATCAGGTTTTCAACCGCATTCATGTCCAGGATATTGCGGGTACTTTGCGCTTTCTGGCAGGCACGAGCACGGGCGGAATTTATAACATCACCGATGACGAACCCGCTCCACCGCAGGATGTGGTAAGCTTTGCGGCAGAGCTGATGGGTGTGACGCCACCTCCCGAAATCCCTTTTGACGAAGCCGACATGAAACCGATGGCACGGTCTTTTTATGGCGAGAACAAACGCGTTTCCAACAGCCGCATTCAGGCGCTCGGCTACACGTTCATCTATCCTGATTATCGCACGGCCTTTGCCGCCATGTGGCGCGATGAGAACTGGCGATGATTGCCGTTTGAGCGATTGCGCAGCATAATTACGACATCCTGCCCGAATCATTCGGGCGTGCCTGTTTCGGGGAATTGCCTATGGCACCTATATCGAAATCACGATTCTGGCCGCGTCTTGTGCTTGGCATTTGTCTGGGGGCAATGATCGCGCCTGAAGCCATGGCGCAGGATATCCCTGCCAAACAGGCATTTGGCGGCAAACAATTGCCCACCGTAACACCACCACAGGCCATCGGTTTTTATTCCAAGGGCTGCATTTCCGGCGCGGTCGCCATGCCCGTCGATGGTCCGAACTGGCAGGTGATGCGGCTTTCACGCAATCGCCGCTGGGGCCATCCGCGCCTGATCGGCCTTCTGGAAAAGCTATCACAGGATGCAGCCAGGGACGGCTGGCCGGGGCTTCTCGTCGGCGACATTTCGCAGCCGCGCGGCGGGCCGATGCTGACAGGCCACGCCTCACATCAGGTGGGCCTCGATGCCGATATCTGGCTGACGCCGATGCCCAAAAAGCGTTTCACCGATGCCGAACGCGAAAGCGTGTCCGCCGTCTCGATGCTCAAGAAAGATTCTCTTTACGTCGATCCGAACAAGTGGACGCCAAGCCGCACGGCTCTGCTCAAAAACGCTGCAAGCTACCCGGAGGTCGAGCGCATCTTCGTGCATCCCGGCATCAAGAAAGAGCTTTGCGACACGGTCAAAGACGACCGCAGCTGGCTTGGCAAAGTGCGTCCTTATTGGGGACATCACTATCATTTCCATGTGCGGCTTTCCTGCCTGCCCGGATCACCCAACTGCAAGCCGCAGCCCAAGGTCGCAGCAGGTGACGGCTGCGACAAGTCGCTGGCCTGGTGGTTTACGGATGAGCCGTGGAAGCCGGCCAAGCCATCAAACAAGCCGCCCAAAAAGCCGCGTCCGGTCATGGTGTCCGATCTGCCCAAGGCATGTAGCACGGTACTCAACGCCCCTGCCCCCAATTCACTCGCCGAAGTCACCTATGGTGGGCAATGACAAGGCACCCGCGATAAAACTGTGGCTTGGCTCACGGCTTAAAACGATTTAAGTCTGTGGCCGCTGCAAAAACAGGAAGTAACAAGGTTATCCATTTCATGACAGAACGCCTGCGCATCGCATTGATTGCCCACGATCAGAAAAAAGACGATATGGTGGCTTTTGCCCGCGCGCACGAAAAAGCGTTGTCACGCTATGACATTGTTGCGACTGGCACCACTGGCGGTCTTATTCAGGAAGCCTGCCCTTCGCTCAATATCCATCGTGTCAAAAGCGGTCCATTGGGCGGCGATCAGCAGATCGGGGCGATGATTGCGGAAGGCAAAGTCGAAACATTGATTTTTTTCATCGACCCGCTGTCGCCCTTGCCACACGATGTCGATGTAAAAGCGCTGACCCGCCTTGGCAGCGTCTATGATATTCCCATGGCGCTCAACCGCGCTACCGCAGAAAAGCTGATCAAAGCTTTACACTAATCATATAATTTTATTATTAGCCTGCGATAGATGTTTCGGGCTTCATCAATGACGTGGAACAAAAATGCGAACGATTATCGACGCCGAACATGATTTCAAGTTTCCCGTCCTCGTCGGCGATATCGGCGGCACCAATGCCCGTTTCCTTGTCCTTGCAGATGCCAATGCTGAACCACACGAATTTGCCGTCCTAAAAACAGCCGATTACGCCACGATCGATGAAGCCATCAAGAGTGCGGTTCTTGAGCAAAGTCCGGTCAAACCGCGCTCGGTCATATTGGCCGTTGCCGGCCCCGTTGAAAGCGACGAGATTGACCTCACCAATTGCGACTGGGTCGTGCGACCCAAAAACATGATTGCCGATCTCGGTTTTGAGGACGTTACCGTGCTCAACGATTTCGAGGCGCAGGCTCTGGCGGTGGTCGCGCTCAATGGTGAACATATGGAGCAGATCGGCGGCAAGACTGAAACTGTGGATGCAACCCGCGTGGTGCTCGGACCGGGTACGGGCCTTGGCGTTGCAGGCCTTGTGCACACAAAGAAAGCATGGGTGCCGGTTCCCGGCGAAGGCGGTCATGTCGATATCGGTCCACGCTCACAGCGCGATTACGAAATTTTTCCGCATATCGAAACCATTGAAGGCCGCGTCGCGGGTGAGCAGATCCTGAGCGGTCGTGGTTTGCGTAATCTATATGTCGCTATCTGCACCGCCGACAAGGTGACACCAACACTTGAAACCCCGCCCGATATTACCGCTGCAGGCCTTGAGGGCAGCAATCCACAGGCTGTGGAAACGCTGGAGCTGTTTGCCACCTATCTCGGACGTCTCGCAGGCGACATGGCGCTCATTTTCATGGCGCATGGCGGGGTCTATCTTTCGGGCGGCATTCCGCAACGTATTCTGCCTGCGCTCAAATCCGGCGCATTTCGCGCAGCCTTTGAGGACAAGGCCCCACATAAGGCCATCATGCACGATATTCCGATCCATGTGATCACTTATCCGCTTGCAGCGCTTAGCGGTCTTTCGGCTTTTGCCCGCACCCCAGAGCGTTTTGAAGTCGCAACCGAAGGCCGGCGCTGGCGCATCGGGCGTTAACATCCTCAAAAGTCTTGAGGATGGTCAAACTGGCCGGATAGCGCTATAGAAACGCATATTTCAATGATCGCCACCGCTACCGGCAGGCCAACAGACAAAAAGCGCTTTAGCACGTGAGTTTCTTCAGAAAAAAAAACAGGAAGATCGATAGCGGCGAGGCTACGCGCGTCATCCGCCGCATGCTGTCGGAAAATATCGGCGAATATAAAAAGAATTATTTTATAGCTATCCTCGCTTCGCTCATTGTCGGCGGTTCCAATGGTGCACTCGCCTATATGATGAAGCCGATGATCGACAAGATTTTCTATGAACAGAATCTCGGATTGGTCTGGATCATCTGCGGTACGATTCTGGTGATTTTCATTCTGCGCGGACTTTCCGGCTATGTGCAGGCGGTGGAACTGGCCAAGATCGGCAATAATCTGGTCGCTCGCTATCAAAAGCGCATCTTCGACCATCTGATGAAGCTTGGTCTTGATTTCTATAATGATCACCGCTCCGGCCATCTCGCAGCGCAGATCAATCAGAATGTCTCCGGCATTCGCGATCTGCTCAACATGACCATCTCGTCAATTGCCCGCGACTTCATCTCGCTCGTCGGCCTTGTTGCGATGATGTTCTATATGGACCCACTGCTTTCAACCGCAATTTTCCTGATCGGCCCGCCGCTCATTCTGGCGGTCGCTTACATTTCGCGCCGCATCCGCTCGGTGACACGCGATCTGGTGCATCTCAATTCGCATCTTCTCGGTGCCATGCAGGAAGCCGTGCAGGGCATCACCATCGTCAAGGCATTCACGATGGAAGAGCAATTGCGCACCAAGATCGGCAATCTGATCGACCAGTCCGAAGGGCGTAGCAACAAGATCGCCAAGGTTTCCGAGCGCACCACGCCGATTTCGGAAATCCTCGCCGGGTTTGCCGTCTCTGGCGTGCTTGCCTATAGCGGCTATCGCGCCATTCTCGAACAGCAGCCACCGGGCGCAACCTTTGCCTTTATCACCGCACTGCTGCTCGCCTATGATCCCGCCCGCCGCCTCGCCCGTCTTCAGGTCGGGCTTGAAAGGGCGCTGGTCAATGCACGCATGATCTATGAAGTGCTGGATATCATACCGCATCAGGGCGATGCCCCCGATGCCCCGGCGCTAAAGCCCGCGCATGGCGAGATTCGCTTCGAAAACCTGCATTTTTCCTATAGCGAACTCTCGCCCGTACTCCATGACGTTTCCTTTGTCGCAAAAGCGGGCGAGACAACAGCGATCATTGGCGCATCGGGTGCCGGAAAATCGACGCTGATCGGCCTGATCCAGCGTTTTTACGACCTCGACCAGGGCACCATCCTCTATGATGGACAGGATATCTCAAAAGTCACCAAGGCGTCGCTGCGTCATTCGGTGGCTTACGTCTCGCAGCAGCCTTATCTGTTTGAAGGCACGATTGCCGATAACATCCGTTACGGTCGCCCCGATGCCAGTGATGAAGAAATCATCAGCGCCACAAAACTTGCCAATGCGCATGATTTCATCCTGCAACAGCCGCAGGGCTATGACACGCCGGTGGGCGAAAACGGAGCAACGCTTTCCGGCGGCCAGCGCCAGCGCATTTCCATTGCACGCGCCATCGTGCGCAACGCGCCGGTTCTTCTTCTTGATGAAGCCACATCCGCACTCGACAATGAGTCGGAAAAGCGCGTGCAGCAGGCGCTCGAAACCATCATGAAAGGCCGCACCACAATCGTGATTGCGCACCGCCTTTCAACAATCGTCAATGCCGACCGTATCGTGGTGATGGAAGCAGGCCGCGTAGTGGAAGAAGGCCGTCACGATACGCTGATTGATATTCCAAACGGTGTCTATGCCCGCTTCTATCGATTGCAGGGTGGTGACCACGCAAATATGAGCGAAAAAGCAGTCGCAGGAGAGACCAATGAGCACTGAAACGCAAGGGACTATCCGTGGTTCGGGCCATGAAATGGGTCTTGTCGTCGTCGGTGCAGGCGGACGCATGGGCCAGACCCTGATCCGTACCATTGCGGAAATGGATGGCGCAAAACTTGTCGGTGCCATCGAGCGCCCCGGCTCGTCGCATCTGGGCAAGGATGCCGGTGAGATTGCAGGTCTTGGCACAGTTGGCGTTTCAATCACCGACGATCCGCTGCCGGTCTTCGCACGAGCCGAAGGCATTCTTGATTTCACCAGTCCCGCAGCAAGTGTGACCTTTGCGGGTTATGCCGCACAGGCGCGCATCGTCCACGTCATCGGCACCACCGGCTGTTCGGCTGAGCATGATGAAAAAATCCTTGCCGCAGCCCGTCATGCGACAATCGTCAAATCGGGCAATATGAGCCTTGGCGTCAATCTTCTTTCGGTGCTGATCGAAAAGGCTGCAGCCGCACTCGACCCGAAAGATTTCGACATTGAGGTGCTCGAAATGCACCACAGGCACAAGGTCGATGCGCCATCCGGCACAGCCCTTCTTTTGGGCGAAGCTGCCGCTGAAGGCCGCGCCATCGATCTTGCAGACAAAAGCGTGCGGGTGCGTGACGGCCATACCGGACCACGCGCCGAAGGCACAATCGGCTTTGCCACCTTGCGCGGCGGTTCGGTCATTGGCGATCATTCGGTTATCCTCGCTGGCCCCGGCGAACGGGTCGTTCTCTCGCATCATGCCGAAGACCGCACGATTTTCGCACGCGGTGCAGTGAAAGCCGCACTTTGGGCATACGGCAAAAAGCCCGGCCTTTACACGATGCGCGACGTACTGGGCCTCACAGAAAAAGACTAAACATCCGTTTTCAACCCTCATCAATGGAGCATCGCCTATGTCCCGCACCCTCGTCCTGGTCCGCCATGGTCAAAGCGAATGGAACCTGAAAAACCTGTTCACCGGCTGGCGTGATCCGGGCCTCACAGAACAGGGCCATGCCGAGGCAAAGGCCGCAGGCCAACGCCTCAAGGCAACGGGCATCAAATTCGATATCGCCTATACTTCCGTACTGTCGCGCGCACAGACAACCTGCCAGCACATTCTGAACGAGTTGGACCAATCTGATCTCGAAACCATTCGCGATCAGGCTTTGAACGAGCGCGATTACGGCGATCTTTCCGGCCTCAACAAGGACGATGCCCGCGTCAAATGGGGCGAGGAGCAGGTCCATATCTGGCGCCGCTCCTATGATGTCCCGCCTCCGGGCGGCGAAAGCCTGAAGGATACCGGCGCACGCGTCTGGCCCTATTACCTGCATCAGATCCAGCCGCATGTGCTGCGCGGCGAGACCGTTCTGGTTGCCGCGCACGGCAATTCGCTGCGCGCGCTAATCATGGCGCTCGACGGGCTGACGCCGGAACAGATTCTCAAGCAGGAACTGGGCACCGGCGTTCCGATCATTTACCAGCTTAATGCCGATTCAAGCGTCGCATCCAAGGAAGTTCTGGAAGCCTGATCGTGTTTGTGGCCGGATGCGAACACGCACCCGGCCACCTTAAGGCATGAAAGCGACCACAATAGAAAAAAAGCTTCATGAATTTCGCAATCGCGATTGACAGAGGCGGGCCGACCCCTTAGATGGGTCCTCGTCGCCCAGATGGCGGAATTGGTAGACGCACCAGCTTCAGGTGCTGGCGCTCGCAAGGGCGTGGAGGTTCGAGTCCTCTTCTGGGCACCATTTCCAAGTCTTCTGACCACTACCAAGGTCTAGAAGCATCTCAAAAAGCCCGCGAAAGTGGGCTTTTTTGTTGTCTTTTATCCTTCCATGCCCATGAACGGCCAGCGGCATCCAAACAATTTTATGGTATTATTGTTGGCATTTTGCTGGAATGCCATCAAATAGATATCGGGATGCCAACACAATGCCTTTGAACGACACACGCATACGAGCCTTAAAGCCATCAGCTAAGCCCACAAAGCACGGCGACTCGTGCGGACTTTTACTTGCCGTAAGCCCCACTGGCAGCAAGCTCTGGCGGATGGTCTATCGCTTTGAGGGAAAACAAAGGCAGCTTTCATTCCGAACATGGCCAGACGTGTCCCTTGCAGAAGCTCGCGCGGCTCGCGACACGCCAACTTCTGGGGGCAATGGACCCGTATGCAGGTCTCAAGGGTCATCGCTGGGTTGAGACAAGGTCCACAGTAGGACCACACCACGTTACCACTCCAGTAGAGCATGCCCGGCCCAGTAACAGTGTTACTCCATAATTAGCCTGAACAGTAGAGATACAGCCATCAACGGCGCTTCAATCGGGTGACGAGTAGCAGCCCTTGCGAGGATGGACTAATTTAACGGGAGCATATCATCTGTGAAGGGCCAGAGAATGAAGTACTAGAATAAACACGCGCATAAGTGACTATTTCGATTTAATGAGTATTTGATGGCGCTTGCATCGCACCTGTCATAATGGCAACGACATCTGACATATCGCACTCGGACGGCTTTACAACAGCAATGCGTTTTCCCAATCGATGAATATGGATGCGATCTGCAAGCTCGAAGACATGCGGCATGTTGTGGCTGATCAGCACTATCGGTACGCCGCGTGACCGCACTGTCTTGATAAGATCGAGAACCTTTTGCGATTCCTTAACACCGAGCGCTGCAGTCGGCTCATCCATGATGATAACCTTTGATCCGAATGCTGCTGCCCGCGCGACAGCAATTCCCTGTCGTTGCCCACCGGACAAAGTTTCCACGGCTTGTTCAATATTCTGAATCGTCAACAAGCCGAGTTCGTTGAGCTTTTTCCTTGCAATATCATCCATAGCCCGGCGATCCAGTTGGCGGAAGAGGCGCCCCATCAATCCCTTGCTATGGATTTCGCGGCCTAAAAACATGTTGTCGCTGATCGACAGTGCGGGAGAGAGAGCGAGGGTCTGGTAGACCGTTTCAATGCCGGCGTTTCGGGCTTGAATGGGGGATGAAAATGAAACCGGTTTTCCATCGAGCAGAATTTCACCGGCATCGGGTTTCATGGCACCGGAAAGTGCACGAATGAGACTTGATTTGCCTGCGCCGTTGTCACCAATGACTGCGAGAATTTCACCCGGCATCAGTTCGAAATCCGCGCCATCAATGGCAACAACACGACCGTATTTCTTGGTAAGGCCTTTTGCTTGCAGGACTGGGGTCATGGTCATGCCGATACCTTTCTTATCCACTGGTCGATTGCAACGGCAAGCAGGATTAGCCAGCCGATGGCAAAGAGCTGCCAAAGAACGTCAACGCCTGCGATACGTAGACCCGACTGGAAAACCCCGACAATAAGAGCTCCGATCAAGGGCCCAAGGATCGAGCCGCGTCCACCGAACAGCGATATGCCGCCGATCACCACTGCGGTGATCGATTGTAGATTGCCTTCGAAGAAGCTTGTTGGCGAAACCGATCCGACCCGTCCTATGGCTGACCAGCCTGCGAGTGCGCAGATGCAGCCCGCGACAGCATAGACGGAGATGAGGATACGATCAGTGCGGATGCCTGCGAGCTTTGCAGCTTCAGGATCGTCGCCCACCGCATAAACGTGTCGGCCCCAAGATGTTCGTGACAAAGCATACCACAAAACGGCGAACAGGAAGATAAGGAGTAAGGAGCCGTAGCTAATTTGTGCACCTAAAAACGATACCGTATTGCCAAAGAACTTTAATGCGGGAGCGGATGCGTCGATTTCGGTTCCGCGAATGGATTGCGCGCCTGAAAGATAGAGGTTCAGCGCATAAAAGATATTCCAGGTGCCAAGCGTAGCAATAAAAGGCGGCAGTTTAACCTTGGTGATCAGGAACCCGTTGAACAGGCCGATATCGATACCACACAGAAAGGCCGCCAATAGTGCCAGGCTAACCGGCATACCGGTCTTTACAGCCAGATTTCCTGCAATCACGGAACTCAATACCATGATTGCAGCCACGGAAAGATCGATGCCTGCCGTCAGGATGACGAGGCTCTGTGCGGCGGCAAGAATCCCAATGATGGAGACCTGCTGAACGATCAGCGACATGTTATAGGCCGAAAAGAAGCGATCCCCTGCAACCACGCCGAAGCCGATCAAGGAAAGGATCAGAACGACAAGTGGAACCGCTGTGGGATGGCCGTGGAAAAACCGTTGGACGCGACGGATAATGCCCGTCTCTGAAGTTTCAAACCGCGCGTGATCGGTCTGATCATCTTGAACTTTGTGCAGAATATGCTGCGTCCCTTGGGCGTCTGTCATGGCTACCCTCTGTTTGTTTTGGCTTGGGCGGCGATAGCGCATATAGATGCGCTATCGTTTATCTGTCGAACAGAGTACTATGATATTGATCAGGAACGGCGAGGTTGGGAAATGTCTCTTCAACCTAGAGAGCATCAGCCCCAGCATTTTTTGAGTGCCTCATCCGACGATATGGATTTCACTCCATCTACCGGATGATCGGTGACAAGTTCTGTTCCCGTATCAACAAATCCGAGTTCCGCTGATGCCTCTGGCTTGCTTCCCGTATCAATGAATTTTTTGATTGCCTCGACGCCCATCGATGCCATTTGCAGCGGAAACTGCATTGATGTTGCGCCGATGACCCCCTGCTTGACATTGTTTACACCTGGACAGCCGCCATCGATGGAGACAATGGTTATCTTGTCCTGAAGACCGCCCGCCTTGATGGCTTCATATGCGCCAGCAGCGGCAGGCTCATTAATTGTGTAAACCAGATTAATGCCGGGGTTTATCTGGAGCAGACTTTCCATCGCGGTGCGACCGCCTTCCTCATTGGAATTGCTCGCCTCGTTTCCAACAATACGGCTGTCGTCCTCATCCCCTATGCGCGTCTTATCCTTGATATCGATGCCAAACCCCGACATGAAGCCCTGATTGCGCATATAATCGACGGTAATCTGCTGTGCATTGAGATTGAGCAGGGCAATTTGCGCGTCCTTGGCCGCATCTCCCATGCGCGCTTTCGCCCATTGTCCTATCAATACGCCGGCCTTGAAATTATCCGTTGCGAAAGTTGCGTCGGCAGCGTCTGCGGGCGCAAGCGGCGTATCAAGTGCAATCACCAGCACACCCTGATCACGCGCCTGTTTCACGACCGGCACGAGTGCACTTGAATCATTGGGCACGAGAAGTATGCCCTTTGCCCCCGCCGCGACGCAGGATTCGATCGCCGATATCTGCGTATCGACATCGCCTTCCGCTTTCCCGGCGTAGCTCAGCAGCTTCATACCAAGCTCGTCCGCCTTGGCAGATGCCCCTTCTTTCATCTTGACGAAGAACGGATTATTCTCCGTTTTAGTGACGAGACATATATTGTTCTCGTCGGCGCGCGCACTTCCACATGCAAGTGCGGCTAAAGCTGCTGCCGATACAAAACCTGTCATAAAGTGCCGCATAATTTCCTCCCTGCGCCGGTGCAGTAAACGACCACATCGTGTTTATGGGACTTCCGCTTCCTCCTCCGAAATCCCGATGCTGAATGCAACCAGCTTATAGGAGGCATGTCAATATATAATACCGGATGATTTAATAAAAATATCAATTATTGAATTTAACCAATTAAATTGGCTACAGGAAGAAATTAACGCCTAATAATTCATACAATGTGATTTAATTATTGACCGCTGCCCGGAAATTTTTGATTATGAATCCGGTTAGCTTTATGGCGGAGCATTTAGGGTATTTGGCCATACGATATTTTGGAATCAGCTGTTCGCGACCGGGGAGATGTTTTTTGTTTAAAACAGAGAAGCTTGAGGACTATCAGTCCAGTTTGAGTGATCCAAGTCGTGGTACGAACCAGACTGGAATGAAGCTTTATAATGAGCGTCTGGTTCTTTCTCTCATCCGTTCCCACGGTCCGCTGTCAAAGGGCGAAGTGTCCCGCATGACAGGCCTGTCGGCGCAGGCAAGTTCTGTGATCATGAAACAGTTGGAAAGCGATGGCCTGCTTGTTAGGGGAGAGCCTCAACGCGGGAAGGTCGGGCAGCCCTCGGTGCCGATGTCGCTCAATCCGGAGGGTGCTTTTTCGATTGGATTGAAAGTGGGGCGCCGTACGGCTGAGCTGGTATTGATGGATATGGCGGGACAGATGCGCCGTTTCATCAATACGACCTATGCCTATCCAACGCCCGTTTTGCTGATGGAATTTGTTGACCGGGCGGTAAACGAGATCATCGACAATCTTACCCGCATTCAGCTTGGGCGGGTTCGTGGCATTGGTATTGCAATGCCTTCGGAAATGTGGAGCTGGGAAGAGGAAGTGGGCGCTCCGCATATGATGGCGGATGCCTGGAAGGCTTTCGATCTCAAAGCCCATATCGAACAGAAGTTTTCCTTGCCTGTTCACGCCTATAATGACGCGACCGCTGCCTGTGCCGCAGAAATGGCATTTGGCGTGGGGCGCAAATATCCAGACTTTCTCTATGTGTTTTTCGCCACTCTTGTTGGAGGCGGTGTGGTTCTGGACGGTGCGCTTTATCCCGGAAGACGTGGCTATGCAGGCTCGATCGGGTCTGCACCAGTGCCTGCGCCGGAGAGTGGCCAGCCGCCGCGGCGGCTTATTCAATGTGCTTCGATTTATTTGCTGGAACGCATGATTGTGGAGTCCGGTGGTGACCCAAGCCTCATCTGGCACAAATCAGACGATTGGAGTCATTTGGGGGATGTACTGGACCGATGGGTGCAGCAGGCAGCCGACAGTCTGGCCTTTGTGATCGCCTCGGCTATTTCGGTCATAGACTTCCACAATGTGGTTATCGACGGTGGCTTTCCCGCCCACGTGCGTGAAGATCTGGTGCGGCGAACCCGGTTTAAAGTTACGGAAATGGAAGTTCAGGGTGTTGCGCCAGTAGAGATCGTCGAAGGCCATATAGGCAGCGATGCGCGCGTGCTTGGAGCAGCCAGCCTGCCGCTCCTGGCCGAATATGCCCGCGATAGAGATATTCTTTTTAGCTAGGTTGCGGCTATGTCGCACAGAGGAGTGACGGCGGTGGAATAACTGTCGGGAAGGGAGGACTATGCTGATTGGGATTGATTGGGGCGGCACCAAGATCGAAGGTGTTGCGATGCGCAAGGATGGACAGGAATTGTTGCGCCTGCGTGCCGATACACCGCGTCACGACTATTTCGGATGTATCCGTATCATAAACGAAATGATCGGAGACCTTGAAGCGAAAACCGGTCAAAAAGGGTCGGTCGGCATCGGCATACCCGGTTCGCTTGAGCCGGTCAGCCGGCTTGGTAAGGGAGCAAGCTCGACGTGGCTGCTTGGTCGTCCGGTCGAGAAGGACCTTCAAGACGTTCTCAAACGCGAGTTGCGCGTCGAAAACGATGCTGACTGTTTTGCCGCGTCAGAAGCGATGGATGGAGCCGGTGCTGGATATAACGTGGTTTTCGCCGTTATCCTTGGCTCCGGTGCTGGTGCGGGCATTGCTATCGGCGGCAGAGCGCACCATGGCCCCAACAATAGTGGCGGTGAATGGGGCCACAATCCGCTGCCATTCCCCGATGTGACCGAGCTTCCGGGACAGCCGTGCTATTGCGGACGCCACGGATGCATGGAGACATGGGTATCGGGACGTGCCTTTGAAGCGGAGTATTTCCGCCACGCTGACGAAGAGCTGAAAGCGCGCGAGATTCTTGAACGCAAGCGCTCAGGAGACCGCCTCTGTGCCATGTTATGGGACCGATATGTCGACCGCGTTGCCCGTGGGCTGGCAACGGTTGTCAATACGCTCGATCCCGACGTCCTTGTCATGGGCGGCGGAATGTCGAATGTGCAGGAACTTTACGATGACCTGCCGCCCGCTCTTGCCAAACGCACGTTCTCCACTGTTTTTCATACGCCAATCCGACAAGCTGTTCATGGTGATTCAAGCGGTGTGCGCGGCGCTGCATGGCTTTGGAAAGACTGATATCGCCGCACTCTAATCAATTCCGACAGAAATGGACATGATCATGATCGCCTCAGCCGACATAGAAGCACGCTTTGCCTTCGCACTCGATCTGGTGCGGGAAGCTGGCGACCTCGCCAACCGGTATTTTCTCGATCGCGGAAACCTGACAATCAAAAGCAAGGGGTTGCAGGATATGGCAAGTGAAGCCGATCTTCAGACCGAGCTTTTGATCAAGCAACGGCTTGCCACTCACTTCCCTGAAGATGCTTTTCTGGGAGAAGAAACCGGGATAACCAGTTTCGAGGCGGATCAGGGAATTTGGGTTGTCGATCCAATAGATGGTACGCAGCCCTTCATATCCGGCATGTCGAGCTGGTGCGTATCGATTGCGTTTGTAAAAGAGGGAGCGCTTAAATTCGGCATGGTTTATGCACCGGCGCGCAATGAACTTTTCGCTGGAGGCGGCGGGCATCCGGCGACCTTGAACGGCAAGCCGGTTGATCGTCATCCGGCCCGTTCTGTCAAGGAAGGGATCATCGGTGTCGGTTATTCCCCACGGGTCACGCCGGATGAGTTCCTGCCCTTGTTCGAACGTCTCCTTAAGGCGGGTGGTATGTTCAGCCGTGAAGGTTCGGGTGCATTGACATTGTGCTATGTCGCTGCGGGTCGGCTTATCGGCTATATCGAACCGCATATCAATTCTTGGGATTGCCTTGGCGCTATCGCAGTCATCCAGGCTGCAGGTCTCAAGACCAATGACTTTCTCGCCGATGATGGACTGCATCACGGCAACAGGGTTATCGCAGGTAATGATGATATCTATGCTGAGTTGCTTGAGATATTTGGATGATGTCACTGAGTCAGTCCTATGACAAATCGCTTCATGATGCAGCAATTTAGAAAGGGTGGTTGAGCGCCTTTATTGCGTTCAATCGACTGGCACTTGTGACTTCCCGAAAGCTGATATTGATTATGGCGTAGCCGAATACCAGCCAATTATTGGGGTGATATGTTCGAATCCCGATCAACTTGCCAAACGTAATGAAGTTGAGAACTGGAGTTCCAGAATTTCCCGACGACACGCGGAACGCCAGACCGATAAAGGAAGCGGAAAGGTGTGCCTTTGCATTTCCGCTCACGCGCATCCCAACAATGGGAACTATCGGAAATTTTGTGGATGGTTGGCATAAGGAGACGAGAGGAATATGTCTACCAGATCCTGAAAAACCGTCAGCTTAAAAAACATCGCCGGAGATCGAGCTGATAGAGCAGCTTTTAAAAGCTTTGACAGATGCGGTGCGAGTTCTGGAAGGAAGGCGGATTATCCGGCAAACAAATATGTGTCGCAAAAGAAATCTCCTTCCAACAGTATGAGCCATGACGATATTTCAGAATTGAATGGGTGCTTATGAAAATGCCTCGCTAGCGGTTGAATGAACATGCCGAAAAGCGGCTTCGGCCTCAGCAATCGCTTTAGTCTCTTGCTCATCCGTCAAATCAATATCGTCAAGAGCAGCCGTAAATGTTCGCCAGTGCAGACCACGCCCCTCAGGTGCTCCGGCAAGATGCCGTGCGCCGAAATGCTCATTGAACCCGAGTTGAGCGGCATATTTCAGCAGGAATGCAGCACCAAGGTTCGAGCCTTCAACCACGTAAAGCCAACCCAAAGCAGTGGCGAGGTCTATATCGCCTGTTTTCTGAAATAGTGGTGCAGCCGTCGGGGACGGGAGTGAAAGACCGATATCCGCAAAATCCTGAGCGATCAATTCGATCCGCCGCCGTCCGCCAAGGTCTGGGAGGAGCGCCTCCAGATTGCGATCAAAAAACAGCGCATCAAGATCGCGGTGAAAAAGGAATTGCATTGTGAGGAACCGGCCATAATGCTCGCGGTCGGCAAAGGGCCGTGCCTGAATGATGAACTGATCCAAGTGCTCATGTGCACTATGCGTCGCCGCCTTCAAACGCTTCGTTCGGCTTGCTTCTTTTATGAGTGTGTTTTCGGACAGAGTGTCGATGCTCATTTCGTATTCATATCTTTCTGTTGTTTGTAATATTCGTCATTCTTCGCGGAATGCGCGATTGATCTGGTCCGAAAGCGGCTTGACGAGATAAGAGAGCGCTGTGCGCTCGCCGGTCTGGATCATCGCTTCAGCCGGCATGCCTGGCATGAGCTTCAAATTATCAAGCTTCGCCAGTTCTTCATGCGAAACAACCACCCTTGCCAGATAATAGGACATGCCCGTTCTTTCGTCTGTTGTCAGATCGGCAGCGATTCGATTGATATGGCCGTTGAGTTCAGGCGTTGTTCGCCGATTGAAAGCGGACATGCGCAGAACCGCTTTTTGTCCAAGCTGGATCTGATCGATGTCTTGCGGTGCAATCTGTATTTCCAATGCCAGATCATCCGCCTCCGGCACGATCAGCATGATTGGGTCGGCGGGTGCAACCACACCCCCGACCGTATGAACGGCCAGCTGATGGACAGTGCCCGATTGAGGCGCAACAATATTAATTCGCCGCAATTCGTCTTCTGCCGCTACCTTGCGTTCGACATATTCGCCGAATTGTCCCTGAACCTCACGCAGTTCGCGACCGACTTCGGTTTTAAGATCCTGATCGACCTGAAGTATCTGCAAACGGGTTTCCGTAATGCGACCGGATACCTGGGCCTGATAGGCGATCTTCTCGCCCCACTCGCCGCCATATGTTGCAAGCTGGGTCTTCAGGCTGTTCAGCCGTTGATCGGAGACGATACCTTTTTCTCTCAAACCGCCGAGCGCTCCGATCTCCTTTTCAAGAACGTCTATTCCTTTCTGGTAGGCCGTTTCCTGCGCTTTCAGGCCTTCGATCTCATGTTGGTATTGGATGACACGCTCGGCGAGCTGGGCCTTCTTGCCTTCGCGTGATTGCTTGCGAAACTCGAAAAGTCGCGTCTCACTATGGATCGCCGAACGCACATCGGGATCGTCACGACGCGCGAGCAGCCAATCGGGAAAGGTAATTGTCTGCAGATCATCGCGCTCTGCTTCAAGCCGTGCAAGTCGGGCGGCAAGTTCATCGAGTCGCTTGGTAACGATTGCAAGGTTCGCACGTGTCTGGGTTGCGTCCAGACGTATGACGACATCGCCGGCTTTTACCGCATCGCCTTCGCGGGTCAGAATTTCTCCGACAACACCGCCGGTCGGATGCTGTACTTTCTTGACATGGGAATCGACCACGAAATAGCCCGAGGCAACGACCGCGCCAGAGAGGTTGGCGACCGCAGCCCAGGTTCCTGCACCACAGACAAGAACGACACTTGCCAACAGGCCAGCCAGAAGATGGCGGCGGATCGAACGGGAGACATTATCGCTCCGGTCAATGGCGCGCATCGGGATTTTCCTTTTCTTCCGTGGCTTCGGATTTCGCGTTACCACCGCCTATCGGATCAGCAACCACCCGAAACGGGTTCATGCTGCGACCGGTGGCGCCGAAGCCGGGCTGTCCGTATGGTGGCGCGTTATAAACCGGAGTTTGAGCAGTTTGCGGCTTGAGCACCTTTGGCAAAATCTCATCGCGTGGACCAAATGCCTTCATGCGCCCGGATTCCATGATGAGGATATGGTCAGTGACCCCGATGGCGCTCGGACGGTGCGCGACGATGACCACGATACCGTTACGTTCGCGAACGGCCGCCATGGCCTTGACCAGCGCCATTTCACCATCGCCGTCAAGATTGGCGTTGGGCTCGTCCAGCACAACGAGGAATGGATTGCCGTAAAGTGCGCGGGCAAGACCGATGCGCTGGCGCTGACCTGCGGAAAGCGATGAGCCCGCTTCGCCGATGCGCGTTTCATATCCGTTCTCGAAACGCAGGATCAGTTCATGCGCACCGGCAGCTTTCGCCGCCTCGACAATTTTCTCTGCATCTGCTTCCAGCTCAAAGCGGGCGATATTCTCAGCGATGGTTCCGTCGAACAATTCGACCCCTTGAGGAAGATAACCAATATGCGATCCGAGCGCCTGCCTATCCCATTGATCGAAGCTCGCACCATCGATGCGCATCTTGCCGGCTCCCGCTTCCCACGCGCCGACAATGGCGCGGGCGAGCGTTGACTTGCCGCTGCCAGATGGCCCGATAATGGCAAGAGCGCTGCCCGCCTGAACGGCGAAACTGACGCCCATGACAGTCGGCTTCTTTTCACCGGGAGGGGCGATAACGAGGCCTTCGGCACGAATCTCGCGCTCGGGTTTGGGCAAGGCCATGACCTTGTCCGTATCCGGTATCTGTCCCAGTAAATCCTTCAGACGCGCCCAGCTCTGGCGCGCCATGAGAAACGGCTTCCAATTTGCAATGGCGACATCGATGGGTGCCATGGCGCGTCCCATCATGATCGAGGCGGCAATCATGACGCCGGAACTGGTTTCCTGCCGGATAACCAGATATGCGCCGACCGCAAGGATAGCTGATTGCAGCATGATGCGCAGCGCCTTGGAAAGGCCGCCAAGCCCTCCGGCAACATCACCCGCCTTGCGATTGGCTGCGAGATATGCCGCATTGGCATCCTGCCAGCGTGCTGCAATACGATCTCCAAGGCCTAGAACGCTCACGATCTCCGCATTGCGGCGACCGGCCTCCATCAGCGCATTGCGTGCCATGTTATGCTCGATGGTTTCGCAGGTCGGCCCGCGCGAGAGCATGTTGGTGAGAAATGTCAGCGCAACAAGAATGACCGCTCCGACAAGCGCGGTCATGCCGAGCCAGAAATGAAAGGCGAAGCAGATGCCAAGATAGAGCGGCATCCAGGGCAGATCGAACAATGCCGTTGGCCCTTGCCCGGACAAGAACCCGCGGACATTATCGAGGTCGCGCAAGGGTTGAAGCCCATCTCCGGGGACGCGCCTCAGGAGCGGAAGGCGCACCACAGCCTTGTGAACGCGACCGGACAATTGGTGATCGAAACGCTCTCCGACGCGCAGCAATACGCGCGAGCGCAGGATGTCAAGTATAGCCTGAAAGGCGTAAAGGCCAGCTGCAAGGATGGCCAGAAGTACC
The DNA here is from genome assembly GCA_032057925.1 of Rhizobiaceae bacterium. Taxonomy (GTDB): domain Bacteria; phylum Pseudomonadota; class Alphaproteobacteria; order Rhizobiales; family Rhizobiaceae; genus Brucella. Next base: position 272,147 of record DAMCEK010000003.1, on the reverse strand, counting down.
AGCGTGGAGACGCTGCCGCTTGCCAGCACACGGTCATAGATTTGCAGCATGAACAAGGGGGCTGTGAGCGCCAACAGGTTCACGACACCGCTGATAAGGGCGATGGCCGCAATCACGGATGTCCGGCCGAAAAAGACCGCTGAAACCGGATTAGCCTTGGCCGGATTAGCCTTGGAATGGACAAATGGCATGGTGCTGAACGTCTTTCCTGAGCGGTAACCTGCCACGCAATTGCGCCGGTTGACCGCCCCGGCGAGATGCCGGGACGGTCCCCGTAACAATTGAGTGCTACGGATTTTGCGCGTTAGGCAGCCAACAGGGCACTTGAGGCAAAGACGAAGTCCGATGCATCGAGTACGGTATAATCGACGCCAACAAGCTGGATCGAATTGGATTCGTACGCTACATACGCATCCCCACCATCATCGATAATTTCCAATGATGAGAAGTCAGTCACGCCCCAAGCTGACACGTCCAGAGTATCTGTACCGTCCTGATAACCGAAAGTGCCGGTTGGTCCATCATTGGCAATGACATCGTCGCCACCGCTGAAGACAAACGTATCGGCACCACCGAATCCAACCAAAACATCGTTGCCAGCGGTGTCCTGGATTTCCGCACCTGTTTGGGCCAGATAATTGTAGAGATAGCTCAGCGTGTTCCCACGGGTAAGGCCATAAATCGCATAATCGAATGCATCGAGACCAGCACCATCATAATTGAAGGACTGATCAAGCTCCAAAGAGAGGGAATCCGTTGCAAGCGAAATACCTGCCGCATCGGTGGCGGCAAAACCAGAACCGAAGGTAAGTGTGCTGATGTCACCGGTCAGGTTGCCATTGCTATACAGGAAGGAGCTGTCGCTTTCGAGAAGAACGCCATTACCGCCAAGATCGCCATTGCCCCACTGGGTGAATGGCGTGGTGGGGTTTGCTGCAACATCAGTTGGATCAGACAGAAGGCCGACTGACGAGTTCCAGAATGCTCCGTAGGTATAATCATAACTTGCATTGCTCCAGTTCGTGAGAAATGCCTTGAGGTCTGATACACCTGAAAGAACAGTAGCCATGATCATTATCTCCTTGGTTGCTGTGACTTGTCCAGATCACATGATCCGGACGGATACTCCCCCGGTCGGCCGTTATCCGGCCGGGGGAACCTGGAGCAGCGCCTGGTGCGGGCGTTGCCAATGATGCTCACCATCTCGTCTGGAGACTGGCAAAGAAGGTGCGCCCGGGGGCCGGATAACGGCTGCCAGCGGGAACATGGTTGACGTCGGTGACGTTATCGACACTCACGCGCAAGGTGACATTGTCGTTGAATTTATAGCTGCCGTAGAGATCGAGCTTGGTGTACTCGTTGGTGAGATAGCTTCCATCCACGCTGATCGTTTCGACTTGTGTCAGCGTCGGCGTTGAATGGGTTACGCGTCCGCCAACTGCCAACCGCTCTTCAAAAAGACGAACTCCAGCATCGATTGTACCTTTGAACTTTGGCGGGATGCCGCTGCTGGCATACATCTGAATCCGGTCTGTTCCTGTATCCTGTCCATACCAGTTTCTGGAGACATGCTGGGCCCAGTCGCTATCGAGCCAGGTGGCTGAACCACCGATCCAGAACCGGCCCGTATCGTAATTGCCTTCAATTTCAAGACCACGCATGCGCGTATCGTCTGTCGTATTTACATAGCCCGTATAACGCCGTGACGTTGCGGTGGTATAGAAATAGCCCAGCACGATGTAATCTTCGATCTTGCGATCAAAAGCCGATACCTTCAGACGCAAGCTGTCACGGTCGGTAAAGACTTGATCGAGGCTGATATTGGCACCGATCTCCCAGGTCTGGGCTGTTTCGGGCTCGAGAAGCTCATTCGGTGCAAATCCAACGCCAGGACTGGTAGCGCCCGGCAGATCGCCCGTGAAAAAGGCTTCGGCTGTCGTTGGTGGTCGATAGCTCTGCGAATAGCTGACATAGGGGCGCAACCAGTCGACAGGCTTGAACTCGATAGAAGCAGACGGCACCCAGGCACCACCAGAGCGATCAATATCGAGGGTCGTAGACGGATAGGATACTGGCGTGCTCAATGCATCGATTTTACTGCCAGAGCGATAGAATGTACCATCATGGGCCTCACCGCATCGGCCTTTGAGAATTCTAGTTAACGCTGCTGATGCTGTAAAATTGGGATCTTGACTTACTCTATAATCATACTCGGTCATCACACAACTGGCAGTGTAGTTTGATGCTGCTGCATAGCTGTAATAGGTCGGGTTCCCCTTCAGCCTGTACCAATCATATCGCAATCCTGCCGACAGGGTGGCCCACTCGGTCACCTCCCAGTCTCCCGTAACGAACGCGCTCGCCACGTCGCGGCGGCCAGCCGGACTGAAAGACGTGAAATTGCTTTCCAATTCCGGCCAGGCGTCGATGGCCGGGCTGCTCGCACTCGACTTGGCAATATCGCGGAATGCTTCCACACCATAATTCAGCGTCACCGCGCCAAGCTTTGTGTCGAACCGGCTGGTATTATCGACATTGAAGCCGAAACTCACATAATCGGCATCGATCTGCGTGTCCGGATAACCGTTGAGCGGCCAGTTTCCACGTGCGCCACGTAAAGTGCTTTCGCGGGTACTGTTCAGCCAGAATTTTGTGCGCAGATCAATGAGGTCATTGTCCTCGGGGTTCCAGTCGAGGCTTGCCGTCACCGTGTCGATTACCGCCCGCTCGTCACTGCCGACCGGGTTACCGACACCTTGTGCCCAGGAGAATTTCTTCTCCTGATGCGTCCAGGCAAGCCCGGTCTTCACATCGCCGAAATCACCTTCAAGCTTAAGCAAGGAAGACCAGTTATCCCGTCCCATCCGCGTGGTTTCGTCAGCATCATCACCGCTCCACTCGACACTCCCATGCTTGCCGGTTTTATAGTCGCCGAGATCCTGCCTGCTCACACCACCGACGATCGAAAACGGGGTATTGGCGATACGGGCTGCCCCGAGAACCGAGCCGGTAAAATGCTGGTTGTTGGTGCCGAAGGTGGTGTTGGTTTCCAGCCCCCAATCCTGCCCCGGCTCGATGAGATCATCGGCGGAAACGGTGCGAAACGTCACGGCACCTGCGAGTGAACCGGCCAGTCCGGCTTTTGAGCCGGTCGATCGGTCGACTTCCACCGAACGGATGAAGGCAGGGTCAACGAAAGCCTTTCCTGCGCTGCCGATATATTCATCGCCGCCCGAAGACATTGTGCGGTTTGCGTTCTGACGCGCGCCGTCAATCGACACCACAACGCGTCCCATATCCTGCACACCGCGAATATTGGGAGAAATTGCCGGTGAGTTGGCGGACGAGTTGTTGACATAAGCGCCCGCAACATTATCGAGAAGATCACGCGCATCGCGCGCACCCGCAGCGTTCTGGATGGCTTCGCGGGAGATCACGCTGACTGCGGTGGGTGTTTCGTAGACCCAATCCGGTGTTCCCTGAAAACCGGCTCCCGAAGCAGCTCCCTGACCGGCAGTAATGACGATCGGATCAAGGATCGTCTCGCCTTCGCCCGTCACGCCGCTGAACGATTGCGCCCCGCCACCTGCTCCTGCACTGTCTACGCTGCCGATGACCGCTGAATCATTGCTGATGAACCTGTAAGGAACGCCAGTACCACTAAGCATGCGCCTGAGCGCTTCCTGCGGCGTAAACTGGCCTGAAACCGCATTCGTCCTGACTGCTGTCGATACAGACCCCGAAGCCTGCGATACCTGTACACCAGACTGGCGATTGAACTGGGAAATGCCGCTGCGCAGTGGCTGCGCTGCTATATTGAATGTGCGAACCCCGTTCGACGCCCCTGACTGTTGTGTGGGGGACGTCTGTGCTGCGACATGTGGCGTCATGCCGATAATCGCAAACACGCTTGTGCTCAATAAAAGAACAGCCGCCCGCCCGTTCCCCTGCCAGTATTTTTTTCTTTTAAATGCCTTGCACGCCATATTACGCGGTAACTCCCTATCGTCAGCGCCAAGTTTGGGGCGCCCTCAATAGTGTAAACACGCGTCCGAAGCGGATTTTTCACGTTTGTGGAAAAAAGTTGAGGTTTTTAGAAAAGATTTATCAAAAGCGCGTCACGACACGGGCAAAACCGGAGATCTTTCGCACGTTACCGCCATAGGGAGCGACCAGCGTGACAAGCGCCTGGTCCGGGTCTGCAAGGTTGAACACACCCGAAACCTTGCGCTCAGCCAGGCCAATATCCGGGACTGTGATCCAGGATGAGTGATAACGCCGTATCTGCTCGATGACAGAGCCGATTGTTGCGTCCACCACGATCAGCCTTTCATTGCGCCAGGCGCCAATGTCGGCCAACGGTATTGTCTCTTTGGCCAATGTGCCGTCCTGCCGACTGACAGTTACAATATCCCCCGGCGAAAGCCTCTCATCGATCTTTTTGCCGGCGACAGAACCTCTTGTGTGGATGGAACCCCGCTCAAGGCCAACCTCCGTCCCTTCTTCGCTCACGCGCACGTCGAAGGCGGTGCCAAGAACTTCAACATCGAGGTCTTTCGATATGACGTGAAATGGCCGGGATGTATCGTGAACGACATCAAAATAGGCCTCACCGGCCAACAGACGGACATTTCTGGAACCTGAGTTGAAATACGATGTGATCGCGCTCGCAGGCCCCAGAAGCACACTGCTGCCATCCGGCAGGGTAATCTTTTGCGTCTCAGCCGTTCTGGTTTGATAGTCCGCCTGAAAATTGAGCAGCAATGAAGGCAGCAACACATAAACAAGGCAGAAGGCTATGGCTGCTCCGGCAGTTGCCACAATGGCGCGTCGCGACGGGATGAAATTTCGCATGGACCTTCGCCGCGCAGAAACATTGGCGCGCTCATAAAAAGCGGTTGCCTTGCCCATTGACGACCACATGCGACAAGCCCTCTCCCAAGTGTGGCCATGTTCAGCTGACTGGTAAAGCCAGGCCTCGAACTCCGCCCGCAAAGCCGGGGTTTCGGCTGCTTCGTTCAGACGGATCAACCAGTCGAACGCTTCCTGCCTGATGACGCGGGCGTTATCTTCAAGATTGTTAGGCATCATCGGAGGACTACTTCCGTTCCCTTATTTTGCCGAAGGCATTTTTGAAGCCTTCTAATATAAAACACCTGAGTCAGGAGATTTTTTCACCAAAAGTGCGAACTGCCCAAAAAATCTTTCTTTACTCACCAAAATCCATTCTGTCCCAGATCATCTCCATGCCCTCCTTGAGCAGACGATGGGCCGTCGCCACTGAAATACCGAGCCGTGAGGCAATTTCGTGAAGCGTCATGCCGTCGAAACGATAAAATTCAACGACCATGCGTATCTTTGCGGGAAGCTCACTGATCGTTTGAGCGGCGATTCTGGCCTGATCCAGGATCATCACCTGAGCATCCGGCGGCTCAATCGACTGATATTGTGTCCACCAAGGGTAGTCCTGTTGATCGATCTTGCGATGAACGGCAACGTGGCGACGGCGGTTGTATGACAGATTTCGAACGATTGTGAATAGAAATGCTTTGGTGATTTGATAGTCGCGTTCTTGTTTGGCTAAACAAAGCATGAAGGCTTCCTGCACGATATCTTCCGCAATGTCTCGGCTGCCCGCAAGTCTGGCGGCGTAGTCAATCAGTGACTTTCGCTGATCGACATACAAAAATTGCCAGTCCTCATATTGTTGATGAACCATGAAACGGCCTGTTGCTAAGACGCGTCGTCACTTTGCGAATTCCACCCTTAAACGGTGGCAGCGACCGATGTGGATTTAAGGATAACAAGTGACATAAATTTAAGTAGATGGGATTTATCAAGTTTTTATACGAGAGTCATCTTGTTTCATCCGATTGCTTTTTAGCAGGTGAGCCACGCCGGGTTTTGTGGAGCAGACGTGAGAAGCAGGGTATTCTCCCTATTAATCGGGTGCTATACTAAAATTTACACAGCCATTTTCATTTTCTGCACGGGTATTATACCGCCGATGCCCATATTGGACCGTTCGTTTTTATACACCCAGAGCTGTTGTGCAACGAATTCCAGAGGCGCCATATCAGCAGTTGCTGCCCTATATATCTTGTGGTGATCGCTTGAAGAAACCACTTCAACCCGTCGACAACTGCTCCAGACACGCAATGATGCGTTCACAGCCATAGGCAACTATATTGATGGCCTCTGTAATTCCCTGCACAGACATTCTGCCTCGGATACAAATCGTCTATCTAGATGTCTGGTTCCGGCATTTGAAGGTGCGGATTAGGTTGAAACCGTTCGGGCTCTGTTGCCCCAGATTTTGCAAATGTATTTGTATGAAGTTAGGCTTTTGAGCGTCTTCAGCCGACGGCCATAATTGTAGGCGTCGATGCAGTCGTAAAGATGCGCTGTAACTGGGCATGGCTGTCGTATTGGTAGTGTTTGACCGTCGCTTCTTTAATCGTTCAGCTCATGCGCTCTGCTTGGCCGTTGGTCCAAGAATGCATGATTTTGGTGATCCTATGCTCAATCCCATTCTCACGGCAACGCATGTCGAACATGTGCGTCCTGTAAGTGCTTTATGAAGCGACCATGAAGGCTATGTCATTATTCTAATGTAGAGATAGATTTCTCGTTTCAACGCACGGGAAGTCGACCTTACTAGCCCTGCGCGGCGATGACGGCCAGAAAGGCTGGACCATAGCGTTCGAGCTTTGTTTCGCCAACACCGGGCACATCGGCCATCTGGGCGCGTGAGGCTGGTCGGGCGGTGGCAAGTTCAACCAGTGTGCGATCATGGAAGATCACATAGGGCGGAACATTCTGCGTGCGCGCAATCTCCAATCGCTTCTCGCGTAGAGCCTGAAACAGGGCCTCATCGCGTTCCGAGAGGGTTGATGCCATCACCTTCCTACGAGAAACGCGGTCACGCGATGGCTTCGATTTTGGCGGGACACGCAGCATGAGCGTCTGCTTCTCGCGCAGAAACTGCCTGCCTGCTTCCGAGATCGACAAACCGCCATGCCCGGTAAAGTCGACATCGATCAGCCGCTGCGCGACCAACTGGCGTATGATGGCGCGCCAGGTGCGATTATCGTGCTCGCGTCCAATTCCATAAGTCGAAATCTGGTCGTGACCAAAGCGGCTGATGCGTTCGTCCTCGACACCGAGAAGCACGTCGACAATATAGGCCTGCCCAAACCGCTCCCCTGTTCTGTGTATGCAGGACAATATTTTCTGCGCAGCTATTGTTCCGTCGAAGAGAGTCGGGGGTTCGGCGCAGGTGTCGCAATTGCCGCATGGATCGCATTTATCACCGAAATAGGACAGCAGCACCTGTCTGCGACAGCGCGCCGTTTCAGCCAGTCCGAGAAGTGTGTCGAGCTTCTGCCGCTCCATTCGCTTGCGCTGATCGGGCGCATCGGATTCCTCAATGAAACGGCTGCGCAGGACGATATCGTCATAGCCATAGAGCATCATCGCCTCGGCAGGCAGTCCATCGCGTCCGGCGCGTCCTGTTTCCTGATAATAGGCCTCAATGCTTCCCGGCAGATCGAGATGGGCGACGAAACGTACATCCGGCTTGTCGATGCCCATCCCAAAGGCGATCGTCGCAACCATGATGACGGCTTCGCCATGCTGGAACCGTGCCTGGTTCGCCTCGCGCGCGGATTTGTCCATGCCGCCATGATAGGAAAGCGCGTCATAGCCCAGGCTACGCAGCCATTCGGCTGTTTCTTCCGTCTTTCGTTTCGAAAGACAGTAGACGATACCGCTCTCGCCCTGATGATCCTGCAAAAAACGTTTCAGCTGTGCGCGGGGATTATCCTTCTCCATGATCGCGTAGCGGATATTGGGGCGGTCAAAACCGGCAATGAATGCATCGCGCTCGTCAATCTGGAGATGCGACAGGATTTCCGCCCGTGTCGGCTCGTCGGCGGTCGCGGTCAACGCCATGCGTGGCGTATTCGGAAACTGCGTCATCAGCGCATCGAGCTGGCGATAGGATGGCCTGAAATCATGTCCCCATTGCGAAAGGCAATGCGCTTCATCAATCGCGATCAGAGAGAGGGGCACCTCGCTCAGGCGTTGCAGAATATCTGGCCGCAGCAGAGTTTCAGGCGCGACGTAGAGCAAATCAAGTGCCCCGGCACGGATATCACGCCACAGCGCCTGCCGGTCATCACCGGCAAGGTCGGAATTGAGCGCTGCTGCCTTCACCCCTGCCTGCCGGAGCGCGGAAACCTGATCGGCCATCAGCGCCAGAAGCGGCGAAACGACGATCCCCATGCCCGGCCGTACAAGGGCGGGAATCTGATAACACAGCGATTTGCCGCCCCCCGTCGGCATCAGGACGAATGCATTATTCCCTGCTATCGCATGCGATACGATCTCAGCCTGGCGGCCACGAAAAGCATCATATCCATAGATGGTTTTGAGAATGTGGTGTGGATCGGTCGTCATAGGCAGTCGAGGCATCACTTTTTCTTCAGATTCAGCAATCGCATTCATAGCAGACGGTGAAGGAAAGCCAGTCCTTTATTGCAAGAAATAAGGTTGGTGATCATCCAGCCCTGCTGCGCACAGGCTTTCAGTCGGTTTTCTTGAAGCGCAGAGTGTGAAATTACGCGAAGCGCTACAGAAATCCGTCCTTATCTTTAGAATGACGGCTTGGTCAGCATCAGCCATATGATTACCAAAACAGCTGCGAATGCCGGAAAACCAAAAGCAAACCACCAGCGATAAAGGCGACGATAGGCTGGGGGCAGTGCTTTTCCCTCGGCAGCAGCCAATCTAGCCATGTCCCGTAACCGGATCTGCATCCAGACAACTGGCAACCAGAATGCTCCAACAAAGATGTAAAGTGCCAACGACATGCCGACCCAGCCGGACAAGACGGGCCATCCCATTTCACGTGCCAGCAAATAGCCGGTTATTGGCTGGACAATTGCGGCTGTTGCGGTGAACACCGTATCTGCCAATACGACGATACCGCTGACATGGGCAATAAACTGCGGATTTCCCGAACGATTTGAGATGACCATAAAAAATGCGATACCTGCGCCGGTGCCCAAGAGGACAGTCGCCCCGATCACATGCAGAAAACGCAAAATATCATAGGTCATCGCGCCTCCACTATCATCGCAACGATACCCGCCAAAACGATACCTGGAACCACTTTAACCATCGGCCCAAGAGGATCTATCCACAAATCTGGCGCGACAACCAGACTGCCAAACAGGTAGCAGGCTGAAAGTCCTATCATTCCAATCGCCGCCATTCGCGTTGCGGAACGCCAAAGTATCCCGAGGCCCAATCCAATATCTGCAAATGCGCCGCCATACACTATCATGCCCGCGAGCCACGTCGGAACGTTATATCCTTCGAGAACAGCCATGGCACGCATCGGAGAGATTAACGCGAATAAACCTGACACACACCAGAACAGCGCAAGTGTGGCAATTGCCAGCGGCAGCATGAAGTACATCCGGGCAAAAATCCGTTCCTGCCGGGTGGAGGGCAGACTTTCAAGTGTCATACTCAGTGAACGACAGGGGCGGCCACCCGCCTTATGCCACGCGTCAGCATCGCCCTGAATGCCGTTGGCGAGAGCCTGTAGTGCAGTGCTGCGCATCGCTGAGCGCCAGCCGAGGTAACCGAGCAGATCAGCAACCCTACCCATCGACGTGAGCACGACCGCAGGTATTTCAGGACGCAGACGCGGCGGAGAGTATCCCTGCCATTGTCTGATCCTGTCGACAAGTTCGGAAAAGCTTCGCATCTCCGGCTCAGTCAGATCGATAATGAGACCATATGGCAGCTCGCCCTTAGCCGCGGTCACGACTGCCGCTGTTAAATCTTCAATATGTACAGTCTGCACCTGAGCATCAGCCAGAATACGCGGCAAGACCAGCGGTAGACCTGCAACACCACGCAAGAGCGCTGTCCCGCCATAGGCTTCAGGTGACATCACAAGTGTTGGGCGCAGAATGACAAAATCGCGACCGCTCCTCGCAAGTATTCCGTCCCCCCGCGCTTTTGAGCGAAAAAACTCCGTGGAGGCTTCCAGCTCAGCTCCAGCCGCCGAAATCTGGACAATGCGCAACGGCATGCCCTCCGTTGCCTCAACCAGCCGCGTCAGGGTCGTTACGTGGATGGCTTCAAGGTCGTCTCGTTTACCGTCTTGCAGAGCCCCCGCAGCGTTTACAACAACATCCATATCAGCTAGCAACACGCGCCATTCGTCGACAGTCATGGCAGGAATGTCGCGGATCACCCATTTCGCATTGGCATCAGTGGAAAGTGCGGCGCTATGAGACCGGCCCATTCCAATAACGTCAAAACCCGCCTTGGCCAAAGCACGCATACATGCGCCGCCAATTAGCCCATATCCACCCAGAACGATTGCCTTACGCATCCGAGTCCCTTTAATGCATGAACTGATACACTCTGTGTTCTTATAGGCAGTGCGACCGAAACGCACGTGCCAACCCGCACGAAGAAGCTTGAACGGAAGCACGATCCACTCGTGTTTAAGAGATACAAACCGGCACCCATTTTACTCAATTGTATAAATTGCTGACAAACACGAATGTAAAAGCCTGCGTAAATGGGCTTTTTTGTTTTGATGATGTTATGCTACCGACTGCCCTTTCAATTCTATTCCTGCCGATCATATGATGCATTTTTCTTCCGCTGAACGTGAAACATTTTTCGAATTGCTGCGCTGGCGGCGCGATGTGCGTCACTTTCGAAGCGATCCCGTTGGTGAAGACATGACCAGCGCTCTGAGACAGGCGATGGATTATGCGCCATCGGTCGGTAATGCGCGGCCATGGCGGGTGTTTTGTGTTGAAAGCACCGAAAAGCGGCAGGCGGTGCATGATATTTTCCACACTGCCAATCGTGAAGCCGCCGCGATTTACCAGAACGCACGCGCCGACCAGTATCGCTCCCTCAAGCTTGAAGGCATTGCAAAAGCGCCTTTGCAGCTTGCGGTTTTCACCGAGATGGAACCGCATGAAGGCCATGGGCTGGGGCGCCAGTCGATGGCCGCGACGCTCGAACACAGCACGGCAATGGCCGTACAAAATCTAAACCTTGCTGCGAGAACATTTGGACTTGGTGTCGGCATGGTTTCCATTCTGGACCCAGATGCCATGGGAAAACTATTCGACGTGCCGACAAGCTGGCGCTTCAACCTTTATCTGTGCATTGGCTGGCCGGAGTTTGAAGACGACACGCCCTTGCTGCACAGACAAGGCTGGCAGGAAAACCGCGATACGCTGTGGCAGTCGGCCTGAGACGGACTTGGCGGGCAGTCTTTACTCCATCCGTGCTGCATTATATCCCGGGTTAACCGAAGCCCTTCCCGCTGGAGAGACATCATGCGCGGTTCTGCCATCGCTTTTCTTCGCAAGACGTCATTTTGCGCCACAGGACTGGCATTTGGCACTCTGTTCTTCGCCATGGCGCTAACGCCGAGCCTCATTCCGAGAACACCACTTATACAAGGGCTTCTCTGCGGACTGCTCTTCGCTATCGGCTACGGTATTGGTGTTCTGTGCACGGCACTCTGGCGCTATCTTGAATTTCCGGCATTGCCACGCCGCCAACGAATTGCCCTGAAAACTATAACAAGCGCCATCTGTCTCGTAATCTGCGGTGCAGCGCTTGCATCTTCTGCCGATTGGCAAAATGCCGTACGTGCTGCCATGCAGATGCCGCCCGTCGCCTCCGCCTATCCGTTCACACTGACAGCCATAGCCGCAGCGCTTTTTCTGGTACTGCTAATCCTTGCCCGCCTGCTGCTGAACCTTGCGCGATATCTGTCGTCGAAGCTGCATATTCTCTTGCCACGGCGGGTCGCCACGGTTCTCAGCGGGTTGATAACGCTCATGGTCGTGTGGACGATCGCCAACGGATTGCTGGTCAATACGGCATTTCGCTCGCTTGACGCCTCGTTCAAACGCTATGACGCGCTGATGGAAGCAGACCGCGTGAAACCATCGGCAGCGGAAAAAACCGGTAGCGCCGCCTCGCTGATCGACTGGCAGGATCTGGGCCGCGCAGGGCGTGAATTTATCGCCTCCGCACCGCAGAAAAGCGAAATTTCCAGTTTTACAGGTCAGCCCGCAATCGATCCTGTCCGCGTTTATGCCGGGCTCAATGTCAGCGACGATCCGGTAGAAAGAGCAAAGCGTGCGCTTGTGGAACTGGAGCGGCAGAAAGGTTTTGAACGTGCCGTTCTGGTCATTATCGTGCCCACCGGCACCGGATGGGTGGACCCCTCCGCCATAACCGGGCTTGAATTCCTGCATAGCGGAAATGTCGCCAGCATCGCCATGCAATATTCCTATCTCAACAGCCCGCTATCGCTGCTGTTCCAGCCCGAATATGGGGCGGATTCGGCGCGCGCCCTGTTTGAAACCGTCTATGAGCGCTGGAAGAATCTGCCTGCCGAAAAACGTCCGAAAATCTACCTGCACGGCTTGAGCCTCGGTGCCTTCAATTCGCAAAATTCGGTGTCGCTATTCGAGATTCTCGATGCGCCGCTCAACGGCGCCTTGTGGAGCGGCCCGCCCTTCCCAAGCCCGCTGTGGCGCTCGTTAACCGCAAGCCGCAATCCCGGCTCGCCGCAATGGCTGCCGGTGGTGCGCGACGGCGCCTTCGTTCGCTTCATGAACCAGAATGGCGAGGCTCCCGGCAACGGCACGCATTGGGGCACCATGCGCACCATCTATCTGCAATATGCAAGCGATGCGATCACCTTCTTCGACAGCAGCATTTTCTACCGCGAGCCCGACTGGATGAAAGCACCGCGTGGACCGGATGTCGCCAAGGAACTGCGCTGGTATCCCATCGTAACAGGTCTGCAACTGACCATCGACATGGCGCTGGCCGACACGGCTCCGATGGGCTATGGCCATGTTTATGCACCGGAGCATTATCTCGAAGCTTGGAATAAAATCACTGAACCTGAGGGCTGGCCGGACAACGAAATTGCCCGGCTGAAGCACTATCTGCGCGCCAAGGTGGATGAAGGCAAGGCCGACGGTTTCGAACAGCGCGGCGGCTAACCAACCAACATTACTTCGCCGCATCTTTCAAGCTGAGCATGATGAATTGCGTCCTTTGCGCAGGATTGAAATTATTATCCGACGCGATGACGATGGTTCTGTGCCCGCCGATTTGCGGTCCCCAGGTCACGGATTCGATATTGTCGATATCGAGCCCGAAATCGCCTTCATCAATCCGCAGAACAGCTTGTTTGCGTGCAGGCGCCAGCGCAATATCCTTGAGGGTTTTCACTCCGCTGACGTCGCTTGCCCCGTCCAGATTGACGCGATAGAAATTGATCTGGTTGCCGACACCTTTGGCATAAGACCGCTCGACGGCCAGAAGATCATCGCCCCAGGCGATGAATTCCGACAGGCCATTATCGCTTGAGAACGGCAATTGCGTGGCTGCGGCAAAGATAGGGTCGGTATCATAAGCGTATTCAAACTTGATCGCACCGGACGCGATATCGAAGGCGATGATCCGCGACCGGCTGCCCTTTTCAAGGCTGGCTTTCTCGCCATCCTGTAAAAGCGCGTTTTCTGTGGCCGCGAGAAGCGTCTTGCCATCCGGTGTGATGGCCAGACTTTCAAAGGACAAATTGTTGCGGATGCCGCTTTTATGGTCGCCTGCAGGAAGATAATAATCAGGCAGGGAAAATTCACGGATCAGACTGCCGTCCAGACGCGATTCGCGTATCGCTGGCCGACCGTTTCGGTCGCCTTCGCTGGTCCAGAACACGCTATTGGTCAATGCGTTGAACCGGATGGATTCCGGATCGACATCCTGCGCCTCAAAAGGCTTGCCGTCATGGCCCAGAAGGGTAACGGTTGAAACAATATCGACGCTGCCAACGCCGTTTTCATCCGCGCCGATCTTCAAAGTGTAAAAGCGCGCCGGTGCTTTTTGCGAGCGGTCGTCGGAAATGGCATAATAGATGTCATGGGCGGCATCGTAATCAAGACCGGATATTCCGCCAAATTCCACGCCGTCGATTTTCAGCCCGGTCGGCAGCACGAATTCGCCAACCAGTTCGATCCGCACTTTCTCCTGTGCATGAGAGTTCGCGGCAAACAAGGAAAAAACACAGAGTAACGAGGCAAACAGCCGGTATTTCATGGTAATATTCCAATAGTTATTCCGATTGACACCAGAGATCGAATGGTTGTGTGTCCGTTTGATTTAAGACAAGGCTTTGAAGCGGTGATGACATTTTTTCGCAAACAATATTCGGGTGGAACTTCGAAACCGTAGCAAACGTTCTATAAATGAAGGAATATTTCCCAGATCCGGGATCGACCTTTCTCTGTAATGATTGCGATATAGATTTGGGATATTCTGCGGTTTGCGTTCGCAGCCGATACCTGTAGTCTGTATGAAAGACGATGCAACGGGATGACCAGAGTGCTCAAGAAAAAGGAAACCAACCGGCTTTCGCGATCGATCCTGACAGCGATCCGCAACAGGCCGGGTTTCAGACCACTTGATACCGAAACTTCCGGCGGCGACATCGTGATCGCTTCCTATAATGTTCATAAATGCGTCGGCGTCGACAAACAGTTCGACCCGCAGCGCATTGCCGACGTCATCAGCGAACTTGATGCCGATGTCGTGGCCCTGCAGGAAGCCGACAAACGCTTTGGCGAGCGCGCCGGGCTGCTCGATCTCGGTCTTCTGGAACGCCGCCACGGCCTCCTGCCCGTGCCGATTACCGCAACCACCCCCAAAGGCCATGGCTGGCATGGCAATGTGCTTCTATTCCGCGAAGGATTGGTGCGCTCGGTCCAGCAACTCAAACTGCCCGGCGTCGAGCCGCGCGGTGCGCTGGTGGCAGATCTGCAATTTGCCTCCGGGCCGTTGCGCATTATCGCGGCCCATCTCGGGCTGTTGAAACGCTCGCGCGAACAACAGGCGGAAACAATCCTTTCCGCCTTGCAGGAAGCAGACACCCTGCCGACATTGCTCATTGGTGATCTCAACGAATGGCGCATCGGCAAAAGGTCGTCCCTTGCCGCTCTCAAGCCGACTTTCGATCACGTTGCGACTGCTGTGCCGAGCTTTCCCTCACGCTTTCCGGTCTTCGCACTGGACAGGGTTTTGGGCGCGCCGCATAATCTCGTCACCGCAGTCGAGGTTCATAACACGCCGCTGGCGCGCATTGCTTCCGACCACCTGCCGCTCAAGGCGCATCTCAATCTCAAATCCGCGACTGACCTTCTTGAAAACCTGCATATGCAGGAGGCCGAGAGCAAGACCGGATCGTAAGTTTCGGATTCAGAGATAGGGCGAGCCGAGCCATATGATGCGGTCGATAAGGCGCACCACAAACGGGCGCTTTTTCAGACGTGCGAGGTTGACCTCGCGACTACCCTCGATCACCTTGCCAATGCGCTCTTCCACCTGACGCGCCACATCGCGGTCGAGGATTTCCAGATCAATCTCGAAATTCAGCCTGAGCGAACGCGGATCGATATTGGATGAACCGACATAGGACCATGCGCCATCGATGGTCATGAGTTTCGAATGGTTGAAGGCACCGCCTGCCCGCCAGATACGGCAGCCATCCTTCAAAAGCTGATCGAACTGCGCGCGCATCGCCCGATCCACCAGCTTGAGATTGTTGACGCCGGGCACGACGATATCCACCGACACACCGCGCCGTGCTGCTGTCACCAGCGCGCTGATCAACTCACGATCTGGCAGAAGATAAGGCGTCATGATCAGAATATGCTGCTCGGCAATCGAGAATGCTCCCATCATCATGCGCTGGTTGGTTTCGACATTCTTGTCCGGGCCCGATCCGATGACACGCACCAGCGTGCCGGTGCCGGGCGGATTTTCCGGTGGTGCGATGCTCCAGGCCTCCCCTTCGAGCAATTCCCCGGTTGCAAAGCGCCAGTCCTCGGAAGCCAGATGGAAAAGATCGGCGATGGCCGGACCTTCCAGCCTGAAATGCGTGTCAAAAGCAACCGCATCGCCGGCGATTTCCCGCACGAAACCGCCGCGAATATTCATGCCGCCGGTAAAGCCATGACGACCGTCGACCACGAGAATCTTGCGGTGGGTGCGCAGATTGGCATAGGGCAGTTTGAGACCGATGATGATGTTGCCATTGAAGACATCAACGATCACGCCCTTTTCCCCGAGCAGGCTTACAATGCTTGGATAGGAATAGCGCGCACCAACCGCATCGACCAGAACACGCACTTCGACGCCGCGCTTCACCGCCTCGCCCAGTGCCTCGGCGAACTTCTCACCGATCACGTCACGGTCAAAAATATAGGTTTCAAGCAGAATGCTGCGCTCCGCCTTGCCGATGGCATCCAGCATTGCCGCATAAGCTTCGTCGCCGCTTTCCAGCATCTCGATGCGGTTGCCGCTGGTGAAATCATACAGGCTGACGGCATCGCCTAAAATCTTCATCGCACCGAACTGACGCCCGAAGGCAGCGCGCACGAGATCGTTGGTCGTATCAAAATGCGACAGGTGATAGAGCGCGATATGGCCCATGGCGCGCTGCTCGCTCAGCGATGAGCGACGGATGCGGTTGACGCCCGCGATTGCGTAGACAACGGCTCCAACGATCGGCGACAGCACGATCACGCCGACCCAGCCGAGCGCCGTCCTGACTTCATCTTTCGTCATCGTTGCATGAATAGCCGCAAACGCGCCCAGAACAATCGACAGGACAGCCAGAATATGCGGCCAATAATGGGATACCAGATCGAACATCGACACTTTTCCAACAATACAACGAGGCGTCTGAAAGCTTTGTAGCCGGGAAATCTATAAAGCGTAGAAATTAAAACAGCGTATCGCCACGATATGGGATCACGAAGAAGCGCATTGCAAGACAAATAATGCGTGCGTGGCGCTCATCGTCAAGCTCTGGTCAAATGCGTGTTATGGCTTATAGTGCGTGAAGGTTTGGAGCATCGAAGGAACACCCTCATGGCAACTGCGAATAATGGTTTTGAAAATCCTGTCATACCGGCCGAACTTTCCCAGAAATGGGGTTGGTTCGTTGCGCTTGGGGTGGCGCTTCTGATCCTCGGCGGCATTGCCTTCGGCAATCTGGTTTTGGCAACAGAAGCCACCGTCTATTATGTCGGCCTGATGATGCTTTTTGCAGGCGTCATCGAGATCATCCATGCTTTTGGCGTCAAGACATGGGGACGGTTCTTCTTCTGGTTTTTGAGCGGCCTTCTCTATACCGCAGCCGGTATCGTCGCCTTCGTCAACCCCTTTCTCGCAGCAAGCGTGCTAACCTTGCTGCTGGCCGCGACATTGCTTGGGTCAGGTGCATTCCGAATCTGGCTCGGCTTCAAATCCAAACCCGCTTCCGGCTGGGGCTGGATCGTCGCAACAGGCGTCATGACCATCCTTGCCGGTTTGCTGATTGCAGCACAATGGCCGGTCAACACCCTGTTCATTCTCGGACTCTTCCTCGCCGTCGATCTGATTTTTCAGGGCTGGGCGTTTATCGCCGTCGGGCTTGGCATCAAGGCTGGTAAGCAGGGCTGACAGTATGAAGCGGTGCTCCATGCGCCGCTTTCCATTTAAACTCGACCTTTTGGCCAAGGACTGCTAGAGGAGCGCAACATCTTCGCGGCGCGTCTTTTGCGCGGCCCAACCTTGCCATTCACGAGTTTCTTCATGCCCGCTGACAATCCCGTTTCCAAGCGCCGCACTTTTGCAATCATCGCGCACCCGGACGCCGGTAAGACGACCCTGACCGAAAAGCTGCTGCTGTTCGGCGGCGCCATCCAGCTGGCTGGTGAAGTGAAGGCCAAAAAGGACCGCATTCAGACGCGCTCGGACTGGATGAATATCGAGCGCGACCGTGGTATTTCCGTCGTCACCTCGGTGATGACGTTTGAATACAAGGATTGCATCTTCAACCTACTCGACACACCGGGCCACGAAGATTTTGCCGACGATACCTACCGTACGCTAACGGCGGTCGATAGCGCCGTGATGGTGATCGACGCCGCCAAGGGTATCGAACCGCGTACGCTCAAACTCTTTGAAGTCTGCCGTATGCGTGACATTCCCATCGTCACCTTCATTAACAAGATGGACCGCGAAGCACGCGACCCGCTGGAAATTCTTGACGAGATCGAGGAAAAGCTGGCGCTTGATACGGCTCCCATCACATGGCCGATCGGCTCTGGAAAAAGCTTCGCCGGAACCTATGATCTGCACAACAGCACTATGCGCCAGAAGGATGCGGAAGAGCTGCCGACCAAGGTGAGTGGCCCTGAAGAGGCGGCAAAACTCCTGCCCGAAAACGAGCGTGAAACATGGTTGGAAAATACCGAACTCGCGCGCGGTGTCTGCCGCCCGTTCGACCTGCAATCTTTCCGCGAAGGCCATATGACGCCGGTTTATTTCGGCTCGGCGCTTAAGAATTATGGCGTGCGCGACCTGATCGAAGCGTTCTGCGATTTCGGTCCCGCGCCGCGCGAACAGCAGGCCGATACCCGCATGGTGACGCCGACCGAAGACAAGATGACCGGCTTCGTGTTCAAGATTCAGGCCAATATGGACCCCAATCACCGCGACCGCATCGCCTTCCTGCGTGTCTGTTCGGGCAAACTTTCACGCGGCATGAAGGCCAAGCTGGTTCGCACCGGCAAACCAATGAGCCTGTCGGCACCGCAATTCTTCTTTGCCCGCTCGCGTCAGATCGCCGATGAAGCCTTTGCCGGTGACGTGGTCGGCATTCCGAACCATGGCACACTTCGCATCGGCGACACGCTGACCGAGGGCGAAGAAATCCTGTTCCGCGGTGTGCCAAACTTTGCCCCTGAAATCCTGCGCCGCGTGCGTCTGGACGACGCCATGAAGGCCAAGAAGCTGCGCGAGGCGCTGCAACAGATGGCGGAAGAAGGCGTGGTGCAGCTTTTCGTGCCAGACGACGGTTCACCATCCATCGTCGGCGTGGTCGGAGCCCTTCAGATCGACGTTCTGACCGAGCGGCTGAAAATCGAATATTCGCTTCCCGTAGGCTTTGAAGTGTCGCGCTTTTCCGTCTGCCGCTGGATTTCCGCCGATAGCCCAGCGGAGCTTGACCGTTTCATTGCCTCACACCGCGCCGATATTGCCCATGATCTCGACAATGATCCGGTGTTTCTCGCCCAGAACGGTTTTTCATTGAATTATGAAGCCGAGCGCTGGCCGGATATCCGCTTTGCCGCAATCAAGGATTATCAGGTCCGCGACAAGGCCTGATCCGAAAGCAGGCTTGCGGCGATCTTCTCCGCAAGCTTTGCCGCCACTTGCGTCTTGCTCATCTCCGGCCACTCCTCGATCCCGGAGCGAGTGAGAATACGTACGCAGTTTTTATCACCGCCCATCACATCGCCGGATACATCATTGGCGACAATCCAGTCCGCTCCCTTTTTTTCCAGCTTGCGCGTCGCATTCTCAAGCACATCCTGCGTTTCTGCTGCAAATCCCACCACAAGACGCGGGCGTTTGTCGCTGTGTCCCACGCCCGCCAGAATATCCGGGTTCTCGACCATGCTGAGTGTCGGCGCATTCTCGCCCTGCTTCTTCTTGATCTTCTGATTCGCCGCATTTTCCGTGCGCCAGTCGGCGACGGCTGCAACCATCACCGCCGCATCGGCGGGAAGATGCTTTTCCACCGCCGCCTGCATCTCACGTGCCGTCTCGACATGGATGACATTCACGCCTTCAGGATCGGCAAGATTAACCGGCCCTGATATGAGATGAACCGTCGCGCCCAAGCTTGCAAGGGCACCTGCAATGGCATGCCCCTGTTTGCCGGATGAGCGATTGGCGATATAGCGCACCGGATCAATCGGCTCATGGGTCGGCCCCGATGTCATGACGATGGTTTTGCCTGACAGCGGACGCGCTTGCGGCGCAAGCAGGCTTTCAATCGCCGCAACGATTGCAAGCGGCTCGCTCATGCGGCCCGTACCGGCCTCACCACTTTCAGCCATTTCGCCCTTTTCGGGTCCGATAAAACGCACGCCGTCCTTTTCCAATGTCAGGCGATTGCGTTTTGTCGCCGGATTGTCCCACATGGTGGGGTTCATGGCAGGGGCAATCAGCACCGGAATTTTGCGCGCGAGCAGCACAGCACTTGCAAGGTCATCCGCAAGACCATGCGCCATCTTGGCCATCAAATCGGCAGTGGCGGGTGCGACGACAATCATATCCGCATCGCGGGCAAGCCTGATATGCCCGACATCCTGCTCATCCTCACGTGAGAAAAGATCGGTGTAGACGTGAGTGGCCGAAACCGCACCAATCGTCAAAGGCGTGACAAATTGCTGGGCAGCTTGCGTCATCAAGGGGCGCACATGCGCACCACGCTCGCGCAGACGGCGTATGAGATCAGGTGCCTTATAGGCAGCGATACCGCCAGCGATAATCAACAGAATGCGCTTATCCTGGAGCGACCCCGCCGGCGCCGCCGAAACCGCAATACTCTTTGGTGTATCGTTGAGACCAGCCAGAAGAAGCCGCGCTTCTTCTTCCATCGAACGCCCGTTTTGCGCGGCGCGCATACGCAGTCGTTCTTTTGCGGCATCATCGAGATTGCGGATGGTAAGACTGGCCATTTGATTGCACCAAAGGTTATTTATGCAATCAATGAAATCACTTTATGCAAAAAATGTCACGTAAAAAGCCGATCAAACCACCATATAAAGCTTTATTGCGATTGCAGCGAGCGAAACTGCAATCACAATCTGCGCAATGCGACCCCAGCGCGAATGCCGCGCTTCCGCACGGCCAATCGCTTCGGCAGTCGCCGCATCGAAGCGCAGTCCCTTCTCAGCCATTTCGTCCAGCACCGCAGAAGCGCGATCCACACGCGCCACCAGTTCCGGCGTCTTGCGGGTAAAATGCAGCAGCGCATAGGCACTGTCTTTTGCATCAAGTAACATGCCCTGCGGCCCGAGGTTTTTACGGATCCAGTCGCCCACGACAGGTTCCGCCGCCTTCCACATATTGAAATGTGGATCGAGCGTGCGCGACACGCCCTCGACAACCACCATGGTCTTCTGAAGCATCAAAAGCTCAGGCCGGGTTTCCATATCGAAAAGCTCGGTCACTTCGAACAGTAGCGTCAGAAGCTTGGCCATGGAGATGGTTTCGGCAGGCTGGCCGTGGATCGGTTCGCCAATGGCGCGGATGGCCTGCGCAAAACTTGCCACATCATGGGTATGCGGCACATAACCAGCCTCGAAATGCACCTCCGCCACGCGCCGGTAATCGCGGGTGATGAAACCATAGAGGATTTCAGCCAGAAAACGCCGCTGCTGCTTGTTGAGCCGCCCGGTAATACCAAAATCAACCGCAACGATCATGCCCGCATGATCGACGAACAGATTGCCCGGATGCATATCGGCATGGAAAAATCCATCGCGCAGCGTATGACGCAGAAAGGACTGGATCAGGGTTTCGGCCAGCTTCTTCAGATCGAAACCAGCCGCGTCAAGTGCAGTAATATCCGACATCTTGATGCCGTCGATCCATTCCAGCGTGAGCACATCGCGACCTGTGCGCTCCCAGTCGACTTTCGGAACCCGAAAACCGGCATCGTCGCTGATATTCTCTGCGATTTCGGAAAGTGCTGCCGCTTCAAGACGCAGGTCCATTTCGATGCGCGTCGTCTGGGCGAGCGTTTCCACCATCTGCACCGGGCGCAACCGGCGCGTAAAAGGAACATGCCGCTCCTGCATGCGTGCGACCATGAAGAAGCTTTCCAGATCGCGCGCAAAACGCTGGCGCACGCCGGGGCGGATTACCTTGACCGCAACTTTGTGCGCAGCGCCGTCCTTCATCACTTCGGCAGGATGCACCTGTGCCATCGATGCTGCGGCAATCGGTGCGTCAAACCGCACGAACAGATCATCGATCTTGCGGCCAAGCGACCCCTCGATTGCCAGAACCGCTTCTGCCTGCGGGAAGAAATCAAGCCGGTCCTGCAACAGCTCCAGATCCGCAGCGACGTCGCGCCCGACGATATCCGGGCGGGTTGCCAGAAACTGGCCGAGTTTCACATAAGACGGACCAAGCTTGTTCATCGCCCGCGACATGCGCTCGGAACGATGCATGTGCCGCGCACGCGGCCTTGCCAGAAAACGGGCAAACCTGTGCCCGAAGGCAGGCAGTCCCGACAGCCCCTCCACCGGAAGCGCGCTGATCACCCCTTCGCGCGCCAGAATCCATCCGGCCCGCATCAGGCGCAACGAAGCCGAAAAGCCACTCATAAAAGAACGCTCCGATCAGATTGCGATGCCAGCACGATTAAAGCTTCCAACCCGAATGAAGTGCAGCAATACCACCCGTAAAATTACGATAGCTGACGCGCTCAAATCCCGCTGTCTCGATCATTGCGGCAAAATCCTGCTGTTTGGGGAATTTGCGAATGGATTCGACCAGATAGCTGTAAGAATCAGCATCTCCCGTGATCATCTTGCCGATACGCGGAATGGCTTGAAACGACCATTGATCATAGATCTTGTCGAGGATCGGCAGTTCGACTTCGGAAAATTCGAGGCACAAAAAGCGGCCACCCGGCTTCAGCACGCGATAGGCCTCGGACAATGCCCAATCGATATGCGGCACGTTGCGGATGCCAAAAGCAATCGTATAGGCGTCAAAGCTGTTATCCTCGAACGGCAGTTTTTCAGCATTGGCCTCGACGAATTCGAGATTGTCGATGAGGCCTTTCTTGAGCGCCCGTTCACGCCCCACGCCAAGCATCGAGCCATTGATATCAAGAACCGTGACATGCGCCTGCCGCCCGGAGGCTTCGACAATACGAAACGCAATGTCGCCTGTGCCACCTGCAACATCAAGCGATGTCCAGCCAGCCCGTTTGGACGGTGCAAGCCATGCAATCATCGCATCTTTCCAGACGCGGTGCATGCCCGCCGACATGAGATCATTCATCACATCGTAGCGCTTGGCGACCTTATGGAAAACGTCATTGACGAGATTTTGCTTCTCGGTCTCGTTCACCGCTCGAAAGCCGAATGAGTGCTCCATGCCGCCTTCTGCGCCCACGCGGTCCGCATTGCCTTTTTGCTGGCTCATAGCTCATCCTGCTTTTAATTTTTACGACGAATGATTTCAGTCATCCATATAAAGCTTGTGTCCTGTGATACAAGCCTGCTCTATAATTGGCTCACTCTATAATGAATAAGACGATAGAGGCACAAAGCTGTCCCCACTACCCCTTTTGTGCATATCCGCGCATTTGTGATGGCAGGCCATCATACCCCGGCTTGCGTTTGGCATAAAAATGATCGAAGACACATGAAAACATACGCGCGCCTGTCGCGCTTTTTCCGATGCGTTTTCTCTACGTTTCGGAGGTGCAGTCTGCCGCTAGGGTTAAAACGATAACAAGAAAAGTGATAAGATCATGGGCGTTACAGTCGTCAGCCATCCGCTTGTCCAGCACAAGCTCACCATCATGCGCAAGCGCGAGACCTCCACAGGCAGCTTCCGCCGCCTGCTCAAGGAAATATCGCTGCTGCTCTGCTATGAAGTGACACGCGATCTGGAACTCACCACAACCACCATCGATACACCGCTTGTGGAAATGGAAGCGCCAATCCTCGAAGGCAAGAAACTGGTTTTCGCCTCCATCCTGCGTGCAGGCAACGGCTTGCTCGAAGGCATGCTCGATCTGGTGCCCGCAGCCCGTGTTGCCCATATCGGCCTTTATCGTGACCATGACACGCTGCAGCCGATCGAATACTACTTCAAGGCGCCCGAAGACATCGTCAACCGGCTCATCATCGTAGTCGATCCGATGCTCGCTACCGCCAATTCGGCCATTGCAGCCATCGACAAGTTGAAAGAGCGTGGTGCGACCAATATCCGCTTCCTCTGCCTGCTGGCTTCACCTGAAGGCATCGAACGCTTTACCAAGGCGCATCCCGATGTAGATATTTTTACCGCATCAATTGATGAGCGTCTCGACGAAAAAGGTTACATCGTGCCCGGCCTTGGCGATGCGGGCGACCGCATGTACGGCACGAAATAACATCTACCCTTCCCTGCTTCAAACTTCTCGCGAACGGACCTTATAGCATGAACAAGGAAGAACGTCTTACCGAGCTTGAAATCCGGGTCGCTGAGCAGGAAAAGACCATTGATGAATTGTCTTCCGTGCTTTCTGAGCAATGGAAGACAATTGACCAGCTTTCAAAAAAGCTCAATTCCCTGACCGACCGTTTTCTGCTTCTGGAAGAACAGACAGCGCCCGATGTGCCTGTCACCAAGCCGCCGCACTGGTGACCTACAGCATGTCTCCCCAAAGTGGGAACCGGTTTTGGCATAAAGACATGCGCAAAAAACAAGAGCTTAAAGCGTGTCTCATGAATATGATAAAATGCGACACGCTTTAGCCGTTAGGCTTGAGAAACCGCGGCGCGGGGAATGGGGCAACTGACGCCCGTACCACGTAGTCCGCAATAGCCGTTGGGATTCTTGGCCAGATATTGCTGATGGTAATCCTCGGCATAATAGAAATCCGGCGCATCGGCGATCTCGGTCGTAACAGGTCCGATGCCCTTTGCAGCGAGTTCTCTTGCATAAGCATCGCGGCTGCTTTCAGCCTGCGCCCTGTCTGTCGGATCGAATGTATAGATAACGGAGCGATACGTCGTTCCAATATCGTTGCCCTGTCGCATCCCCTGAGTTGGGTCATGCTCTTCCCAGAACAAGACCAGTAACTGATCAAGACTGACGATCTTTGGATCATAGACCACCAGAACAACCTCCGCATGACCGGTGAGGCCCGTGCAGGTTTCCTCATAAGTAGGGTTTGGCGTCAGTCCGCCGGCATAACCGACTGCGGTGGCGTAAACGCCGGGGACCTGCCAGAAAAGCCGCTCTGCCCCCCAAAAACATCCCATACCGAACAGGATCGTTTTAAACCCATCTGGCCATGGCCCTTTCAACGGGTGACCGGTGACGAAATGGCCAGCCGGGATTGCAATCGGCTGCGTGCGTCCCGGCAATGCATCGGCAGGCGACGGCATCTCGATCTTTTTGCGATAGGTGTCGAAAAAAGGCATGGTCGATAACTCCTGCGACGGGTGATCAGGCGGTGAAGCGTCCAAGAGGCCGCTTGCGCCGGTATCCCGCTATATAGAACAATAATGCAAGCATCCCGAAAACGAACCAGCCGGGTTGCGTGAGCACCGGGACGAGGATTTTTTCCCACATACCCATTCCTATATAGTGTTCTGTCAGCGTTTTTGCATCGGCGACAGTTTCGGGACTATTGTTAGACCAGATGGACAACAGCGAACGGATAACGGGATGCGATGCACCAATCGAACGTGCGCCGTCGAGCACGGCAAACACAACAGACAGCATCAGAAAAACAATCGCGCAAACCCGCAAAATAAATTGGATCATGATTCCCTGCTCCGGCCTACCATATTTCAGCCGATATCGCCTGTTTCGCTCCACGCGCCTGCCAATACCGTGAATTTGGTATTATAGCACAGGAAAAGTCTGCTCTTCAAAGCCGCCAAACAGAAAAAAGCTCAGTGATAAAGACATTTAAAAACAAATAGTTGGTCGAAATATTATCTCAAAACAGCCCGAGAAAGATATTTGATTGAAAAACTTGCAAATATCGGTTGATCCCGAGTGTATTCTGGCTATATTGCGCGCCGCTACCATTGATTGGCGACTAACCAACGCCTGTTTGAAAAATGGTACCCGTTTGCAGACATAAATCACCGCCCAATGCGGTTTCCCCTGCAAAATACAAACGGAGAGGTGGCCGAGTGGTTGAAGGCGCACGCCTGGAAAGTGTGTATACGGGGAACCGTATCGCGGGTTCGAATCCCGCTCTCTCCGCCATCTTATGCTTACTCAAAATAATTAGAAAAGCGATGCAATGCGCGCGGAATTTTGCGCAGGTATGCGCGGCACAACAACAAGCTGCTTTACCTCACCGCGTTTGAAAGCGCGCAGGAAGCGGGCATAATCGCGGAACACAACACAACCATTGGAATCGCCACGGTTCCGCAACATATAAGTGTGCGCCAAAAGCCCATCGCGATTATAGCGGTTGTTGCCATCGATTGGTGTCAAGCGAATGGCCTCGACACCGTGAAACAGAGCCTCACGCATACGCAGATTATAGGTATGCGGCGGCGTCGGCCCGCGGTTTTTCTGCTTCACATAATTCGGATTGTCGCGCATGACACCAAGCCCGGAATGCGCTTCCAGCCGTTCGCCATTCGGCATATAAACGGTTGCTGCGGAAATATCGTAGACAGCCACGCGATTGCCAAATGTATGCGCATGGGAAGGACCGAACAAACGACGACCGGGGCTATCCGTTTCGCGGCTTTCCGATGTATAGGAAAATCTGGATGCGGCCTGTTTGCGCGGAGCGGTGATGACAGGCTTACTCGCGGGCAGTGGAACATCTTCCAGCACAAATTCATCGTCACCGGAAATATTGGTGGCAGTCGCTTCCGTTTCTCGGTCGGGTGCCATTTCTGGAAGAGGGACTGTGCGTTCCGTTAAAACAAGGCGGCTTGTTTGGGCGTTTTGCAGTGCGCTTGCATAGGCCATAGCCGTCGTTTTGAGTACGGACAGTTCTTTACTCAGCATATCAGCAAGCGGTGTGACTGCGATCACCGATTGAGGCCCGATATCGGCTATTATTGGTTCATCCTCTGTCGCGGGCCTGCGGCGCCAGTCGAGATTGGAATAAGCGGATTGAGCCGTATATGCCTTGATAAAACCCAGACGTATCAATTGCGAAGGCGAGTGTCTCTTTTCGCCAAGCGTCATTGGCAAACGCCGCATGACCGGAGAAACAGGTGAAAAGGCTGGAATGATCGTTTCAAGCGTTCCGAGCGCCGCCATGATCCAGCTTGCCGCAAGGATGGCTACCAGAATGAAAGCTAGAAACCGTGCACAGCCTTGCCAACCAAATGCAAGCCCGATGTTCTTGCTGCGTGGAGCGGCATAGTCATACATATCTGTTGCAAACGCCATGATACCAACCGTACTGGAACGCGGTTCTGTTTCTTCGGAAAAAAAGCCAACAGGGAGGAGGAGGCTCAAAACCTTGGCATCAGAATGACGAATTATGGTAACTAAATCCTTACCAAACCAAGCGCAGTTCAAAATTGCACTGATCGGATTGCATCGCATTACCTGTTACTAATGCGAATGAACGCTTGGTCTCAAACAGGCTAAATGTCATCCTGTATTGATACCGCCCCCATTCGGAGAAGTTTGATGCGCCAGCAGTTCGACCTTTTTGCCCCTCCCGCCGAGGAGAGGGAAGGACGAGCGAACGTGCATCGCCCGCGCCAAAAGCCGCGTGCCGAACAAGGCAGAGGCGTTGTTCCCGATGAAGCGGAAATGGTCAGGCGTCTCAAAGACAGCGGACGCTATCGCGTCTTGCAGCGTCTTGATCCGCCGCCGACTGTTGCTAATCCCGACCGCGTGGCCTTTCCGCGTTTGGGAATCGTGGTCGATACGGAAACCACCGGGCTTAATCCGGCGCAGGAAGAAATTATCGAAATTGGTGCTGTTGCCTTTTGCTATGCCGATGACGGCCGCATTGGCGATATCTGTGCGACCTTGGGCGCCTTGCAGCAGCCGTCAAAGCCGATCCCGGCAGAAATCACCCGCATCACCGGCATTACCGATGAGATGGTGAAGGGACAGGTAATCCCGCGCGAAACACTTGAAGCGCTGATCAGTGAAGCCGATATTATCATCGCGCATAATGCCGGCTTTGACAGGCCGTTTCTGGAGCGGTATTCACCTGTCTTTGCCAACAAGCCATGGGCGTGTTCGGTCAAGGAAGTGGACTGGACCGCACGCGGTTTTGAAGGCACCAAGCTTGGCTATCTTATTGGACAGAGCGGCTATTTCCATAATGGACATCGCGCCGAGGATGACTGTCAGGCCTTGCTGGCGGTTTTGAAAGAGCAATCGGGTAAAACCACGGCTTTTGCCGAATTGCTGAAAGCCAGCCAAAAATCGCGCCTGCGCATTTATGCCGAAAACAGCCCGTTTGAGATGAAGGACCATCTCAAAGCCCGCGGCTATCGCTGGTCGGACGGCAATGACGGACGCCCCAAATCATGGTGGACCGAAGTGGGAGAAGACGAGCTTGAGGCAGAACTCGACTATCTTCGCACCGAAATTTACGGCTGGCGCGATGCAGAACCGCTGATCCAGAAACTGACCGCCATGGAGCGCTACAAGGAACGCGCACCCAGCCGCCCGCGCAATTATACGGGCTTCAGCACCGCATTGATCAATGCCTTTGTATAGGCATGTTGCGGGCGGTCAAAAACCTGAGCCGTCGGCCCTTCCTCGACAATACGGCCCTGATAAAGAACCGCCACGCGGTCGGTGACAGAGCGCACGACGCCGAGATCGTGACTGATGAAAAGATAGCTGAGGCCGAATTTCTTGCGCAGTTCCAGCATCAGCTCGAGCACCTGCATTTGAATGGATGCATCGAGCGCCGAGACGGGTTCGTCGGCAATAATCAGCGCTGGACGCGTGATGAGCGCACGCGCAATGGCAATGCGCTGGCGTTGCCCGCCGGAAAATTCATGCGGATATTTTTGCGCGGCTTCTTTTGGCAAGCCCACGGCCTCCAGCACAGTCTCAATGCGGGCATCGCGTTCCAAAGCGCTTGTTTGCGGCTCAAGCGACACAACCGGCTCGGCGAGGATGCGCCCGACCTTGTGACGCGGGTCGAGTGAGCCATAAGGGTCCTGAAATATTGCCTGAAAACCTTTGCGCGCTTTGCGCAATCCATCACGGCTCAAGGCATGAATATCCTGCCCGGCAATCAGAACTTGACCTTCCTGCGGCTTTTCAAGCCCCATAATGGTGCGGGCCAATGTGGATT
This sequence comes from Rhizobiaceae bacterium, assembly GCA_032057925.1. Taxonomy (GTDB): domain Bacteria; phylum Pseudomonadota; class Alphaproteobacteria; order Rhizobiales; family Rhizobiaceae; genus Brucella. Next base: position 243,181 of record DAMCEK010000003.1, on the reverse strand, counting down.
TGCCGGAACCGCTTTCGCCCACGATGCCGAGACTTTCGCCTTGGGCTATTTGCAGAGTGATGCCATGCAATGCCCTGACTTGCTGGCGTTTGGCAAATAACGATGTGCGCGGCAAGGGATAATCGCGCACAAGGTTCTTCACTTGCAAAATGGGCTTGGTTGCAAAATCTCCTGAAAGCGGCAAGTCATGTGTTTCAGGCTGCACCATTTCGCGCATGACGGTCTTTGTTGCACCCGCCTTGACGATACGCCCTTGTTCCATAACGGCGACACGCTCCGTCATGTGCGACACCACACCAAGATCATGGCTGATCAGCATCAGCGCCATGCCTGTTTCATCAATCAGTTCGTCAAGCAGCGTCAGAATCTGCGCCTGCACGGTAACATCAAGCGCCGTTGTCGGCTCGTCGGCAATCAGCAGGTCGGGTGCACAGGCGATGGCCATGGCGATCATCACGCGCTGGCGTTGTCCGCCGGACAATTGATGCGGATAAAGATCGAGATCAAAGCGCGGCGCAGGCAGCCCGACGCGATCCATGAGACGCCGCGCCTCGCGCTCGGCGTCAGTGCGGCTTTCGCCAAGATGCAGACGGCGGCCTTCGGCAATCTGCGCACCGATGCTCTTGACCGGATTAAGCGCCGTCATCGGCTCCTGAAAGATCATCGCCATGCGCCGTCCACGTAAGGTACAAAGCTTGGTCTCCGGCAGGGTGATGAGGTTTTCGCCCTCAAAGCAAAGCCTTCCGCTCGCCCGCATTGTTTTAGGCAAAAGCCCCATGACGGCCAATGCGGTCATGGATTTGCCGCTGCCGGACTGACCCACGATCCCCAGACGCTCGCCGCGATCGAGCGTCAGCGTGATATCGGACAGGATATCGACGCTGCGGGTAGTAGAATGAAGTGCTACCGACATATTCGTCATTTCAAGAAGAGGTGCGCTCATGCCTGCCTCCGCAGTCGCGGGTCGAGCAGGTCACGCAAACCGTCACCCAGCATATTGAGGCCCAAAACGGCAAAGGTGATGGCAAGACCGGGAAAGATGGCAAGCCATGGCGCATCGTAGATAAAGGTCTGGGCATCGTTGAGCATCTTGCCCCAGCTTGGAGCGGGCGGCTGTGTCCCCAGTCCGACATAGGACAAACCCGCTTCGGCAACGATTGCCAGCGCAAACTGGATCGTCATCTGCACGATCAGCACGTGATTGATATTGGGCAGCACATGCGACAGCGTTATAGCCGCATCGCTGCGTCCGGCACTGCGTGCCGCCAGCACATAGTCACGCTGCCAGATACCCATGGCCGCCCCACGCGTGACACGCGCAAAGACCGGAATATTGAAAATACCAATGGCAATCATCGCATTGACCGCACCGGGGCCAAAGATCGCGGTGATGATGACGGCGGTCAAAAGGGCGGGAAAAGCAAAGGCCAGATCGGTCATACGCATGACAAACCCATCCACATAACCGCCACGCGCGGCGGCAATCGCACCCAGCGGAATGCCGATCCCCGCACCCACCAAAACCGCGATGATGGACACGGCAAGCGTGTTGCGTGCGCCGACCATGATCATGGAAAAAACATCGCGTCCGAAACTGTCTGTGCCGAACAGATGCTCAATCCCCGGCCCCTGCAACTTGTCGGCAAAATTCATCGCAGTAGGCGACCACGGCGTCCAGACGAGAGAAATCAGCGCCATAACGCTCAGCAGCGCCGTAATACATGCGCCAAGGGTGAGATTTCGGTTCATCGCGCCGCCCTTGCGCGAAGACGCGGATCAAGAAAACCATAGATGAGATCGATGATGAAATTGACCGCGATCACGCAAGCGGCCAGCAGCGTCACCAGCGATTGCACGGTTACGAGATCGCGCTGGGCGATGGCCTGAAATACCAGCCGCCCGATGCCGGGCAGGTTAAAGACATTTTCGATGATGATGGTTCCGGCTAGAAGAAACGAGAATTGCAGGCCTATGATGGTGACAATCGGGATCAGCGCATTGGGCACCGCATGCCGCCAGAGTGCCGCCTTATGGGTCAGACCTTTGGCCCGTGCGGTGCGCACGAAATCCTCACCGAGTGTTTCAATAACCGAGGAACGCGTCACGCGGGCAAGAATGGCGGCAAGCGGCAAGGCAAGCGCCAAGGCGGGCAGAACCAAAGAGCGGATACCATTCAAAATGCCATGGTCCCAACCCGAAAAGCCGGAAGCCGGAAACCAGCCAAGCGTTAACGCAAATAACAGGATCAGCAAGAGGCCAAGCCAGAAATTGGGGATTGCGACACCCACCTGCGCAGCCCCCATCGACAGCACGTCGCCGGCTCTGCCGCGCCTTGAGGCGGCATAGACACCGAGCGGAATGGCGATGGCAACCGAAAGGGCCATGGACAAAAGCGCCAGAGGTAACGTGACCATGATGCGGGGACCCAGCAATTCACTGATCGGCACGGAATAGGTGTAGCTGGTGCCGAAATCGCCTGCGAGAAATCCGCCGATCCATTCGAAATAGCGCCACCACAAAGGCTGGTCGAGGCCAAGCTGCGTGTGAAGGGCGGCAAGCGTTTCAGGCTCAGCATTGATGCCGAGCATAACCGCTGCCGGATCGCCCGGCAGCAATTGCATCAGCAAAAAGACGATGAGGGAGGCCGCAAGCGTCGTCAGCACAAGCGAGACCAAGCGCCCGGATATGTACGCCAGCAAGGCGGCTTACTCCCAATAGGCCTGTGTCAGGTCATCCGCCGGGATCGGCATGTTCTTCCACAGTCCTTTGACGTTTTTATTCCACACGCCGATTTTGGGCAGCGCATAAAGGAAAATGTTGGGTTCGTCCGCAGCCAGCTTCTCCTGCAATTGCTTGACAAGCTGCAACTGTTCTTCGTCGCTGCCTGCTTGAGAATAGGCCTTGTAAAGCGCCTTATAGTCGGCATTGTCATAATTGAAATAATAGCTGTCGCGCGCATAGATATCGAGATCGCGCGCCTCGATATGCGCGATGATCGTGGCATCATAATCAGTGCGCTTGAACACCTGATCCAGCCATTGCGCGAATTCGATCGGCACCAGATCGGCCTGAATACCGACTTCAGCAAGCATGGCTGCAATGATCTCGCCGCCCCGCCGTGCATAGGCTGGCGGTGGCAGGGTGATGGTGATCCGGGTTCCGGCAGGAACACCCGCCTCTGCCAGAAGCTGTTTTGCCCTGGCCGGATCATAAGGATAGGTTTGTGCAAGATCGACATAGCCCGGATCGACCGGCGCATAATGCGAACCGATGGGCGTACCAAAACCCGAATAGGTGCCTTCGATCAGCGCCCTGGTATCGATTGCGTGGGCCAGTGCCTGTCTTACCTTGATATTACTGAAAGGCGCTTTGGCATTGTTGAGGGCCAGCAAGACCTTGCCTGCGCTGTCGCCCACTTCCACATGTAGCTTGTCGTCATTTCTGAAACGATTGATGAGTTCAGGCGCCTGAAACATCGGGAAGACGTCGATATCTCCGGCGAGCATCGCTGCCGCAGCCGCTGATGGATCGCTCACAAAACGAAACGTGACGGCGGAGAGTTTTGCGGCCTCACCCCAATAATCGGGATTGCGCTCCAGCTCGACACGGTCGCCCCGCACCCAACGCTTGAACCGGAACGGCCCCGTGCCAATCGGTTTGGTCTTGTTGGTTGCTGCCGATTGCGGCGCGATCATCACCGCATCGCCCCAGCCCATATTGAACAGGAAATTTGAAGTCGGCCTTTTCAGCGTGATAACAGCCGTTGCCGCATCGGGACATTCTATATTGGCAATCGGTTCAAACAGGCCCTTTTGCGCATTGGTGGAATCGGGTGCCACCGCACGCTCATAGGAAAATTTCACAACCGAACAATCAAAGGGCGTGCCATCGTGGAATTTGACAGCGTCATGCAGTTTGAAGCGGTAAGTCAGCCTGTCATCGGATATGGTCCAGCTTTCCGCCAGAAGCGGTTTGACCGTGCCATCCTCGGCGATCCGCACCAGACCTTCATAAAGATTGGCATAGGTCACCTGCCGGATGCCGGCGGCGGCATTGGCGGTCGGATCCAGTCCCGGCGGTTCCAGCACTTCGCCGACGATCAGCGTATCTTTCGCAAAGGCGCCATTGATGGATGCCAGCAGGGTGGCCGAGACAAGCCCGACTTTCAGCAGATTGCTCATATTCATCAGCTTCGCTAGGGCTCCCCTCATTGCTGTGCATTCAAACCTGACATCCACTGCACAGATTCTGGTTCAAGGCAGGCTTTTAGCAGGTGAAAGCTCACAATTATAGGTTCCAAGGTTTTGACACCTTTACATTTGGGATAAGGTTCGTGAAAACCCTTCCTATAGAGAGCATCCGGTCCGTTCTGCTCCTTATCTCATTACCGGTTGGTGAAATGAAGCACGAAATCGCTATTCAAACAGGTCCATCCGCCGCATTGGATGGATTGCCCAAGCCACGTATTTACTGGGCCTGGGCGACCCTGATGGTCGGTTTGACGCTGGCAGTGGTAGACGGCACAATCGCCAATGTCGCCTTGCCGACAATTGCCGCGGATTTTTCCGCAGATCCCGCCGCTTCGATCTGGATCGTGAATGGTTATCAGCTGGCAATCGTGATCAGCCTGCTGCCGCTTGCAGCCCTTGGCGAGATTTACGGCTATCGCCGCGTTTATCTTTTGGGTGTTTCGCTGTTCACGCTCGCCTCAGTCGCCTGCGTGTTTGCGCGTTCACTGGAGGCACTCACCCTTGCCCGCATCGTGCAGGGTTTCGGAGCGGCCGGGCTTATGAGCGTCAATACCGCCATTTTGCGCTACACCGTCCCGCAGGCAAAATTCGGCACGGCAATCGGTCTCAACGCCCTTGTCGTTGCCCTGTCCTCAACCATCGGACCAACGCTTGCCGGTGTCATCTTGTCATGGTTCACTTGGCCCTGGCTGTTTGCGATCAACATACCTTTGGGCGTTGCCGCTGTCGCGATGGGTATCGGAAGCCTGCCGGAAAATGATCGTTCTCAACGCAAATTCGATATTTTAAGCGCGGTATTGAGCGCGCTCATGATCGGACTTCTCGTGACGACCATCGACAGCGCAGGCAATGCTGAAGGTTACGGAATTGTCTTGTTACAGGCCGTTCTTTGTCTTCTCGCTGGAATCTGGCTGACTCGTCGATCCCTGCGCATGGCCGAACCGCTGCTGCCGCTCGATCTGTTGCGCATTCCGGTGTTCACACTGTCGCTGTGCACCTCGATCATGTCGTTTCTGGCACAGATGATGGCCTTCATTTCTCTGCCGTTTCTGTTTCAAACCGTATTCGGTTTCAAGCCCATCGAGGTCGGATTCCTGATGATGCCGTGGCCAATTGCGCTGGCACTGGTCGCACCAATCTCGGGCAAGCTATCCGATAAGCATTCACCAGCGATTCTGGGACTGCTTGGTCTCATAACCTTTGCCACAGGCCTCGCATTAATAGGCATGTTGCCCCACCAACCGACGATTGCCGATATTTGCTGGCGTATGGCTATCTGCGGCATTGGTTTCGGGCTTTTTCAAGCCCCCAACAATCGTATGATCATGACCTCCACACCCCGCTCCCGCAGTGGAGCTGGGAGCGGCCTGCTCGGCACGGCGAGACTGCTGGGGCAATCGCTCGGCGCGGCTTTTATTGCATTCCTGATGGCCAAATGGGGAGTAGAAGGCATACCCACCATGCTGCTTATCGCATCAGGCTTTGCTTTTTGCGCTTCACTGATCAGCGCTTCACGGCTCAAACGTTGAATACCAAGCGTAACTTGCCCTCATCCACAGGGATAAAAAATCTTATGGAAGAGTGCTGTTTCTCTGTTGCAATCTACAACGCGTTGGTTCATATACCGCCTGCCTGACGGAGATGATTTGTCTCCGCAATGACTGGCGCGAGCGGGTGTAGCTCAGGGGTAGAGCACAACCTTGCCAAGGTTGGGGTCGAGGGTTCGAATCCCTTCGCCCGCTCCAGTTTTATCAGGAACCCTTTCTGGTCGAAAAAACGGGTATCACGTCTGGCATCGCCGGCGGGTGATGACGCGATTTGCTATGAGTCAGATAGGCGTAATCATGCTGATTGCGTAAATAAGTTAGGATCCTATGGGCAGGGACCAGATGAGCGACGAGACCGTTCGACACGCAAAGCATGATGACAGCTACTGGCTGGACACACCCCGACGCTACGGGATTATCAGCCGGGCAATGCATTGGGGCATGGCTTATCTGCTGATCTGGCAGTTTTTCTCGATCTTTTTGTGGAAGGCTTTCGGCCCGGCCGAATGGGTGAAGACCGTCACCAGTTTCGGACCTTATCACGGCACTGTCGGGCTTCTTATATTCCCGCTCGTCATCCTGCGCGCCTTGTGGGCATGGGGCAACCGGACCCGACGCCCGCGACACGAAAAATCAACAATGGGTCGGGCCGCACGGACCGGCCATGTCGTTCTCTATCTTCTTATGTTTGCGATCCCGGCACTCGCTTTGTTGCGCGCATATGGCAACGGCAAAGGCTGGAACCCCTGGGGCCTGCCATTGATCCCGGCAACCGGTGAAGAGCGTTGGTGGCTGATCGCTCCCGCCAACGCGCTGCACAGCACATTGTCATGGCTCTTGGCTGCACTGATCGCGGGGCACATCATCATGGCGCTTTTTCACGCGATCATCCGCAAGGACGGCATTTTTTCGCGCATGGCAGGACCTTTGCGCAAGCGGTCGCGTGGCGCGGGCGGCAAAATCCAGCCGGAAGGCATCGGTCCTTAACGCCCCCGATTATGTGTGCGCTCATAAAGCTCTCGCACCATACCACTAGCCGTTTTCTCGAATAAAAACGGCAGTATAGCATGGATCAGAGCCGCAAAAGCTGCAGCAAACAGCTTTAGCGAGAACCGGCCTGCAAAAAGCATATGCTCAAAATAGGTCTCATCCACCGAGGCCGGATGCTCGGTAAAAAGTCGGCTGATATTTTTCGTCATAAAATAATCTCCCATCGATTTTACAGATGTGTCCATTCGCTGGTACGGACCCATCATGCATCCATGTTAGCAAAACCACGACGAATGAAATCTCAATCCATCCTTGAAAAGCGCTTAATATTGGGACATATATCCCAATATGAACGATATTATCGACGATATTGACCGTAGAATCCTTGTTGAGTTGCAAAAAGACGGCACACTCTCGGTCGATTCCCTTTCCGAGCGCGTCAACCTTTCCCGCAACGCCTGCTGGCGGCGGGTAAAGCGGATGGAAGACGATGGCATCATCAAGGCACGCGTAGCATTGGTGGACGCCGAAATGGCGGGGTGCGGCCTTTCCGTCTTCATTCTGGTGCGCACATCGAACCATGATCCTGACTGGCTCACGACATTTCGCAACGCCATGCACCGTTTTCCTGAAATCGTCGGTGTCTACCGCATGACCGGGGATCTCGACTATGTGCTGAAAGCGCGTGTCAGCGATGTCAAAGCCTATGACCGCCTCTATCAGCGACTGATCGCCAGCGTTCCGCTTTCCGATGTATCAGCTTCTTTTGTCATGGAGGAAATCAAGGAGACGACCGCCATTCCGCTGGAAGCACGCTGAATGCAGATATTCAAGCTTATAAGCCAAGGGTATTGTGTTTTGTGAACCGACTATCCATTGCAAATCGACAAATAGACGGTACACCTTTGAACTGATTTCACGTATGAGCGTTGCCAATGAAATTCCCAACAGGAAAGGCCTTCTCATGACCGCAGCATCTGCTCCCGCGCTTGGCATTATTCGCCTCGAACATGCAAACGGCCTTGAACTGCCTGCTTACGAAACATCCGGTTCGGCAGGTATGGATCTGCGCGCAGCAGTCGCCGAAGATCGGCAGATCGTACTTCTGCCGGGTCGGCGGACATTGGTGCCAACCGGTCTCATCTTTGAGATTCCGCAAGGCTACGAGGTCCAGATACGCCCGCGTTCCGGCCTCGCCTTCAAAAATGGCATAACCTGCCTCAATACGCCCGGAACAATCGATTCCGATTATCGTGGCGAGATAAAAGTATTGCTGGTCAATCTTGGCGAAGACGATTTCCGTATCGAGCGCGGCATGCGGATCGCACAGGCCGTTTTTGCACCCGTCGTGCAAGCCTTGATCGAAGAACGCACGACGGTTACGGATACGGCACGCGGTGCCGGCGGGTTTGGCTCAACCGGCACGGCATGAGCGAAAATGGCATCCGACGATAAAAGGCCGGGTCACCCCGGCTTTTTCAAATGTCAAGAAACAAATAAATAAACTGCTCCAAACCTTGTCTCTCTATTGCAGAGTTGCTGGCAAGTTGTTCATTTCATGACAAATATTTAAGATGAAATCCTCGTTTTAGACATTTACATACCACAAAGGCGCTTTAACGCTGCTCAGGCTTGTTAGAAGCCATCCCTTGCCCGCGCTTGGTTGTGTTGGGTGTTTTTCTGTAGGTTGGCCTGGTGCGCGCGTTATGAATGTTTTCGAATTGCAGAGGTTTTCAGTTGCTTAAAACGTTGAATTCGACCGAAAAAGGTCAGCAGGCAGCGCCTATGCGAAAGCGCCCCGGCAAATCTCGCCGGTGGTGGCCTTGGGTTGTTATTCTCGCAATCGCCGCAAGCTCTGTCTGGTATTTTTACGATGTGCAGGCCAAGGGAACCGAAAAAAGCAGCTATCTTGCAGAACCGGTCACGCGTGGTGATATCGAAAACGCCATCACGGCAGTTGGAACCCTGAGTGCGCTGCGCAGCATCAATGTCGGCGCGCAGGTTTCGGGCCAGTTGAAAAGCGTCAAGGTCGAGGTTGGAGACCAGGTCAAGCAGGGGCAACAGCTTGCTGAAATCGATTCGTCGCCTTTTGAGAAAAAGATCGAAATCGCCAGCGCGCAGCTTGATAATCTGAAAGCGCAGCTTCTGAGCAAGGAAGCGCAACTGACGCTGAAAAAGCTCAATGCAAAACGCCAGAAGTCGCTGCTCGCCACCCGTGGCGTATCACAGGCAACGGTTGATCAGGCCGATGCCGATCTTGCCATCGCTGAAGCCGATGTGAAGGCGCTCGGTGCACAGATCCGCCAACAGGACGCCCAGCTTGCCAGTGACATGGTGGATCTCGGGTACACCAAGATTTACAGCCCCATGGAAGGAACGGTCGTTGACCAGAGCGCCAAGGAAGGCGAAACGCTCAATGCCGTTCAAAGCGCTCCGACCATCGTAACCGTTGCCGATCTCACCACGATGACCGTGGAGGCACAGGTTTCTGAAGCCGATATTTCCCGGCTGAAGCCCGGCATGCCGGTCTATTTCACCCTGCTTGGACAACCCGATAAACGCTTTACGGGGACATTGCGCCAGATCAAGCCGACACCTGAAACCGAAAACAACGTCGTGCTTTATTACGCGCTCTTCGACGTGCCGAATCCGACCCGCGAATTGATGATCAATATGAGCGCGCAGGTCTATTTCGTCATCGATTCTGCAAAAAATGTGCTGCTTGTGCCCGTATCAGCCTTGAGCGAAAAACACGAAGGCAGTGGGCAATCCGCCAAGACCCAAACCATCGTGCGGGTTGTCAACGACAATGGCGTCGTGAGCGAGCGTCCGGTCGAAGTGGGTGTGCGCAGCCGCGTACAGGCTGAAATCAAAAGCGGATTGCAGGAAGGCGACAAGGTTATCGTGACCAGTGCGTCTGATACGGCGACAGGTGCCAATGCTCGTGGACGGCGCGGCGGACCATTCTTCTGATGTCGAAAACCATGCACCAGACACCGCTGATCAGGCTTGAAGACATCCGCAAGACCTACCACAACGGTGATCTTGCCGTAGAGGTTCTTCACGGCATTACCCTCGATATTGAAGCCGGGGAATTCGTGGCCATCATGGGGGCATCGGGTTCAGGCAAATCGACGCTGATGAACATTCTGGGCTGCCTCGACAGCCCTAGCGGTGGGCATTACCTTCTCGACGGTGAAGATGTTTCAACGCTCGACGCCGACGCACTGGCGGGCTTGCGCAGGCGTACTTTTGGCTTTGTATTCCAGAGCTACAATCTGATCGCAACTTCGACCGCACAGGAAAACGTCGAAGTTCCCGCCATTTATGCCGGTCTGTCGGCCTCCGAACGTCGTGAACGTGCCGCCGAACTTTTGAACTCGCTCAAACTTGGCGACCGTCTGGACCACCGCCCCAATCAGCTCTCCGGCGGTCAGCAGCAGCGTGTTTCCATTGCGCGCGCGCTTATGAATGGTGGCCGCATCATCCTTGCCGACGAGCCGACCGGGGCGCTGGACAGCCAAAGCGGCGAAGACGTGATGGAACTGTTGCGCTCCATGCATCAGCAGGGCCATACGATCATTCTGATCACCCATGCGCGCGAAGTGGCCGAACGCGCCGACCGTCTGATCGAAATCAGGGACGGGCAGATTTTATCCGATACAGTCAAACGCCCCGTCCCCGACATGGATGCGCCCCGCCGCTTGCAGCAGAACGAGACGCATGCAGCCAGCCTGACCGATGTCTCGGAAGCGGTAAAAATGGCGATGCGGGCATTGAAGGCCAATATTTTCCGTACTGTGCTCACCCTGCTTGGTATCATTATCGGCGTGAGTTCCGTGGTGACGATGCTTGCGATCGGTACCGGCGCCCAGAACTCCATTCTCGACCGCATCAACGCCATGGGCACAGATCTCATTCTCGTGCGTCCCGCCATGGCGGGTTTCCGGGGAACCGGCAGTATCGCGACACTGGTGCCCGAAGATGCCGACGCCATTCTGGAACTTCCCAATATCAAATCCGCAGTGCCTGAAGTCACCGGAACGGTCACGTTGCGCCGTGGCAATATCGATTATCAGTCACAGGCCAACGGCACAGTGCCCGCATTTTCGCAAGCCAAGTCGTGGAAACTTGCTTCCGGCGATTTCATAACCCAAAGCGACATGACCGCCTATGCCCCGGTAGCGGTGCTGGGTACGACGGTGGTGAAAACGCTTTTCCCCGATGGCTCCAATCCGGTCGGACAGCATATTCTCATCCAGAAAATCCCGTTTCAGGTCATCGGGACACTGGAGGAGAAGGGAGCGGGTTATGGCGGCTCGGATCAGGATGATGTGGTGATCGTGCCGCTTTCGACGGGCAATCTGCGTCTGTTCGGGCAGAAATACGTCCGCACCATTACGGTTCAGGTGAAGGATTCCGACCTCATCAACACCACGCAGGATCAAATCCAGACGCTTCTCGATCAGCGCCACAGGCAAAACGATACGATGATCACGAATATGTCGTCGATCCGCGAAGATGCAACGGCCATGGGCAATACGCTGACCGTCTTTCTGGGTTCGGTTGCAGCCATATCGCTTCTGGTTGGCGGGATCGGCGTGATGAACATCATGCTGGTGAGCGTGACCGAGCGCACGCGCGAAATCGGCGTGCGCATGGCAACGGGTGCCCGGCGACGTGACATTCTTCTGCAATTCATTACCGAAGCCGTGACGGTGTCGGCGATTGGTGGCGCGTTTGGTGTTGGCCTTGGACTTGGAGCTGCCGCCCTCGCCGGATGGGCAGGGCTTGCTATCGGCTACAGTTTCGGCCCGGTCTTGCTGGCATTCGCCTGCGCTTTTGCCACAGGGCTTGTCTTCGGCTTCCTGCCGGCCCGAAAGGCTTCGCGCCTTCTGCCGGCTGTGGCCTTATCGTCCGAGTGAAATAAGAAAATCCGGCCTTGAAATTTCAAGGCCGGTTTCCTTATAGGGCTCAATTGATTTCAGTTTATTTGAACTGGATAGGTACATTCACCGACATACGCGGCTTCGCGATGGCGGCAGGCGGCGCGGGAACAGGCGAGGCGTTACGCGTTGCCTCTACGGCCAATTGATCAATGGCAGGATTACCTGACGATGCAGCCAATCGGACCGAAAGTATGTTACCGGAAGGATCGACTGTAAATGATACTTGTGCAGTCCCCTTCATGCCTCTTCCCAGTTTACGTTGAGCAGAGCGTGTACGCCGCTGCAAATGTGAATAGAGCTTAGACTGCCATTTATTGGAACTTACACCCGCTGATGCAGAATTGTTCTGGCCACGCCGATTAGCGACGGCTTTCGTCCCTGCATCGGCATCCATGCGCGGAGCACTTGCCCGTCGGGTCTCTCGCGCTTTCTCTGCCTTTTTCGGCTTCGGCTTTTCGACTTTTTTCGGCTTTTCAGGCTTGGGCTTTTCCACCTTTTTCGGTTTTGGCTTCGGCTCAGGTTTAGGCTCAGGCTTTTCTACGGGCTTGGGTACCGCAACTTCGGCCTTTTCGGCCTCCACGACGTCAGGGACAATCTCTTCCGGCTGAACTTCGGGTTCGGGAGGCGTCACTTCTTCCGGCTCCGGTGGCGTCGGCTCGGGTTCCGGCTCGATTTCTTCTTGCGGAGCTTCAGCGGTTTCAGGCTGAGCGTCCTCGGATGCCTGTTCTTCAAGCGGCGCCGTTGGTTCCGGCGCAAGCTCAACGACCATCGCCGCGACTTCAGCGCCATCCGGCTGGTCCTGTTCCTGCGTTATATGAACAACATAGGCGCCCGCCGCATGAGCCGATAAAACCAGAATACCAGCACAAAGCCAACGGCTCGTATCCCGCCAGAAAGAAGGCTGCGGCGTATCAGGAGAAGCCACCTTGATGGGCGGATGGTCGGGCGGCAATTGTGTCATTGACCAGCTCCGGGACCAACTCCAGCGGGTGCGGAGCCTGGCTGTGCAGCAGCCGCAGGCGGCGTGTCTGCGCCAAACGTTTCCAGACCGACCAGAGCGATCTTGAGATAACCCGCCTCACGCAACAAATTCATGACACGCATAAGCTCGCCATAGCCGACATTCTTGTCGGCGCGCAGAAAAATGCGGGTTTCCTTGTTTTTTTCCGATGCCCGATCAAGGAAGTTGCCAAGATTCTCACGCACGACCACGTCATTGCCGACATTGAGGCTGAGATCACTCTTCAGCGTCACATAAAGCGGCTTGTCGGGGCGCGGCTGAGGTGCAGCTGTCGAGGCTGGCAGGTCGACTTTCACATCGACCGTCGCCAGGGGTGCTGCAACCATGAAGATGATCAGCAAAACAAGCATCACATCGATAAAGGGCGTTACGTTGATCTCGTGATTGAGCTCGAGATCGTCACCACCGCCTTCGCGAACCTTACCGGCCATGGCCCCTACTCCGCCGCGTGCAGCGTGCTTTCACGCACGCCAGCCTTACTGAAATCCAGATCACGGCTGACGAGCCGCTCGACACCCGCAGAAGCATCGGCCAGCAAAGAGCGGTAACCGGTGATCCCGCGTGCAAAGGCATTATAGATCACCACAGCCGGGATCGCGGCAACGAGTCCGATTGCGGTCGCAAGCAGCGCTTCTGCAATACCGGGTGCTACCACGGCAAGATTGGTCGTCTGCGCCTCGCTGATACTGATAAACGAATTCATAATACCCCAGACGGTACCGAAAAGACCGACGAAGGGAGCAACGGACCCAATCGTCGCCAGAACACCCGTACCTCTGGACAGGTTGCGGCCTGCCTTGGCTTCAATGCGCGTGAGACGCGAGGCAACGCGTTCCTTGACGCCTTCACCACCCGAACGCGCGACTGCAGGGCTGGAAAGACGCACTTCATCTTCGGCAGCGCGCACCATGATGGCCCCCGGCCCCTTGACCCCGTCGAGCGCACTGACCGCATCCGAAAGCGTGGCGGAGTGACCAATGATTTTCAGAGCCTTGCGCGCACGACGGCGCGCGCCGGAAAGTTCAAGCGATTTGGCAATCCACACGGTCCATGTCGCAAGTGACGCAAGAGCCAGACCGATCATGACAGACTTAACGATCCAGTCTGCGGCCATGAACATGCCCCATGGCGAAAGGTCCTGCGGCAAGGTTGCATCTCTTTCCTCGCCGCCCTCCCCAGCTGACTGAACCGGAACTGAGGGAGCCTGCTGCAGAACCTGCGATTGCCCGGCTGTATCACCGGTTTGGGCGGGAGCCGGCGACGGAGCAGGCTCAGCGGCAGGAGCCTGACTTGTTGGTGCCTGACCGCCTGGCGTCTGGCTGGATGGTTCTTGCGCAGCCGGCGCTTGCGCGGAAGGCTGTGCGGGCGCCGGAGTGGTTTCAGCTGGATTTCCAGACGGAGCGACCGGAGCTGGAGAAGCTGGTTGTCCCGCATCTGGCGCCGCATTCTGGGCCATTGCCGGGACGAAACCCAGCGTAAAGCTCAGCAATACTATGCTCATCGCCGCAGCCATGGAGCCTTTCCGACAAAAACCAGTCATTTTGATCGCCTTTTGATTGTTCAACTTGGGCGTCCGCGACAACCCATTACGCAGGCTGTCGAGCCTGCTTTTCGGGGCACTTTTAACTCCCAATAATATGATTATGCAAGTCATGTTTGATCAGGATTGCATTTTTCTGGGCCTAAATCCCAATGATCCCGTCAACCCCGGCATAAATAGCTGTTGCATAATAATGGCAAATCAGACCTGATAACTTCATAAGATTATCGGCTCAGGGCGGATGAGCTTCTGTGGAGGAACCGGCAGATGACGCTCAAAGAAATCCAGGCGCTCGAACATGCAGCCAGAACGGCTATGGCAGGCAATGACGACCCCCTGCCTTTGACCCCACCCTCTTTCAGGTTTGCTTATTTAGGACTGGCATTTCTGGCAATTTGCGTGCTGACCTATCTGGTTTTTGTTTACAGCACGTTTTAAACCACGCATCTTGTCCCAAAATCGTTTCACAGTTTTCGGGATGCGCTCAAGAAAACAAGGCCACCTTACATTTCGGCCCGTCTTATTTACCATATCAGAGACGAAACCGTGCTTGCAGTTGCCGGATGCGCTGATGCGTGCAACCATTAGGCTTATAAGGCGTTAACAGCACGATTATCCGTTACGTGACAGGAGACCCGATATGGCGCGAGCATCCACCAAGACAGGCAATCTGGAAAAAAAGATCGAAGAAGCCCTGACCGATTCAACGCCTCAGGATTTGCAGGCGCAGGTTGAGCAGTTGCGTGAAGATATCGCAGCCATTGCTGCAACTCTTGGTGATCTCGGTTCGCAGACCGTCCGCGATGCAAAGCGAAGTGCTGCCCAGACTTATCAAAGCGCTTATCAGCAGGGCGGCGATATCGTCGATGAGCTCTGTGGCAAGGCGCAAGATCTGGAAGCTCAGCTGGTAGAAAAAGTCCGTGAGCGGCCGGTCGCTTCTCTCGCAACGGCTATGGGCGTAGGCTATCTTCTCGCTCTCCTCACACGCCGCTGAGGCGTGTCATGCTGAAAGCTCTCATCCCTTTATTGTCGGCGCTCGCCGGCGAAGAAGTCAAATTCGCCGCGCACCGCACAAAGCGAACCGTTATATTTGGAACGGTCATCGCCGTCTTTGGTCTGATCGCAGCGACTTTTCTGTGTGTTGCAGCCTTTCTGGCGTTGGAGCGCACTTATGACGGCCCACTTGCGGCTCTCATTCTTGCCGCTTGTGCCCTGATGGTGGCTTTGCTTATTCTCGCCGTTTTGAAAATCCAGGACGCAGTCGAAGCAAAAAAACGCAGGCAACGCATAGAAGCTGACAAATCGGCATTGATGGCTACCGCAGCAGTCGCCACGGTTCCGTCCATTTTGAAACGTCCGATCCTTGCTGCGGCCCTGCCGCTGGCGGGTATCGCGTTGGTTTCTCTTTTGGGCAAGAAGAAGCGCTCCCGCAAACTGTGATCAATCCGACTTATATGAGTGCTTTTGAATAAATTATATATGCCCCGGAGATTTCCGGGGCATATATTGCAAAATATCTTATTGTTTTTAAAAACTTATTCTTCAGATTTTTCCTGTGCTGAGCTGTAAGCGCTATCTGCGTCCTCAACCAGCGATGCAAGTCGAACTGTAACACGTGTGCCTGAACCGCTCTCGGCTTGCCCGTAAACCGGCTCTTCACCGAATTGCATGCAGAGCTGCTTGACGACCAGCATGCCAAGACCATTCTTCTGAGACGGCTTGGCAATATTGTTCGCACTCCAGCCAATCCCGTCATCTTCCACGATCAGAACCGGCACTTCATCAGGACCATTTTGCAGACCAACAAAAATATGGCCTTGTGCGCGGCCTTTGAAGGCATGTTTTATGGCATTGGTGACAAGCTCCCCGACGATGATACCAATCGTCGTGACATCGCGCGCTTTGAGATCCAGAGAGACAAAATCCGTAACGATCTCGAATTTTCTATCCTTGCCAACGGCCTCCCGAATATCATCAATCACCGCAGTCAGAAACTCATCCACATGGGCTGTTTCCATATCCTCGCCAAGCCGCAAACGCCGATGAGCCGTTGAAACAGTTTGCACCCTGTCGCGTGCCGCTGAAAGTGCTGAACGGGCATCTTCGCTACTGGTCTGTCGCATCTGCAATCCCAGCAGGGATGAGACTGTCGCCAGTGAATTGCCGATACGATGATTGGTGTCCTGCAAAAGAAGTTCAACCCGATGACGTTCGTGCTCTGCAATGCGGCGCTCTTCTTCCAGTTCCGCTGTTCGCTCCTGAACACGCAACTCCAGTATTTCGTTTTCCGAGCGAAGCGCGGTTTGCCCTTCGATCATCATCCGCACATAACGCTGAACCCGCGTAAACAGCAAAAACGCCAGTGTAGCTGCAGATGCCAGTGCGACAATCGAAGCCGCAACCATCCAGTAACGCATACGATTGATGCGGGCATTGCGTTGGGCAAGCTGCTTCTCTTCAACCTCGATGAAGTTCGCAACTGTCTGCGAAAGGCGATCCATCAGGCGCCCGGCATTGCCGTCACGTACTTTCGCCATTGCCGCATCGACATTTCCGCTGGAAACCAGTTCTGCCGTTTCGCGCACTTCCTCCTGTTGCCCCTCGATCAAAGCGCGTATCTGCTTGACGCGCGCATCCTGCAAGAGATTAGGCCCCGCAAGGGATTCGAACTCGGTAAGCATCTGATCGGCTGCAAGAACCGAATTACGATAGAGTTCGAGCTGTGCATCATCCAGGGTCAGAAGATAACCACGCCTGCTCATTTCAATATTGCTGGCAAGCCGCGCAACCTTGTCGACCTGCTGACGCAAGGCGTAATTGCGGGAAATATCAACGATCTGATGGTTAACACTGGATGACAGGAACATGGTCATCGAAGCAGACAGCAAGACCAGCCCGAGCGACGCAATGACGGCGATCGGTCTCAATGAAGACTGGAGAAATTTCTGCGACAATGCTGAAGGCAATATAAGCCCCATAATCTGGCTTCCGCCGACAGGGGATATCGGCGGCACAAGTCACCTGTGGTTCCAATCAGCATTTGATCCCCCGTGCGGGGTTCGCCCAGAGCAAATGCCAAAGTCCATAAAACCACCGGCAAGCTTGCGTTTCCAGTGGATTTTCGAAAGCTGCATCCAGCTACACGTGCAAAGCACGCGTAACCGAACACAAGATTCGTCCACTAAAGCAGAAAACTTTAACGAAAGCTAAAATATTTGTTTGATGACAGTGCCCGTACCGCTTTGTACGGTAACGGACAAAGCGTAATCATCATGCGAAACTTCTCAAGGTCGCTCGTGAAGAATCGGCATCCGGACCATAATCGCTTTCGCCTTCGATTTTCAGGATTTCCTGTAAACGCGTGCGCGCTCGACTGACGCGGCTTTTGATCGTGCCGACCGCACAGCCGCAAATCTCGGCAGCCTCTTCATAGGCAAACCCGGACGCACCGATCAAAATGATCGCTTCACGCTGATCATCCGGAAGCTGTTCAAGGGCCGCCCGAAAATCCTGCAGATCCAAGGCACCATATTGTGATGGGTGCACGGCAAGCTGATCGCTGAACACACCATCCGTGTCCTGCACTTCGCGTCCGCGCTTGCGCATTTGCGAATAAAACTCATTACGCAAAATGGTGAAAAGCCAAGCCTTCATATTGGTCCCTAATTCGAAGGACTCCTGCTTGGCCCAGGCTTTCATGATAGCGTCCTGCACAAGGTCGTCAGCCTTGTCGTGCTGGCCGCTCAGCGACACGGCGAACGCGCGCAAACTGGGCAGTGAAGCCAAAAGCTCACGCTTGAACTGCGCATTCCCGTCAGCCGACGGAGCGGGTACTTTGTCCACGCATACTCTCCTGTTCAGCCTGATCAAGCTTTTCGAGAAGGTCAAGGAAGCGATCCGGCACAGTTTCGTCCTGTATTGACGTGTACAGGGCTCTGAGCTTGAAACCGACTTCGCAATTGGGTCCTAAAATATCCTTCTGAATCCGCCGGGATGGTCCGGCACCATTCATATGAAGGTTGTTTTTATGGGTCATACTGGATTGTTCTAGGCTGGAAGCCCTGTCCTTGTTGTTACCGTATCTGTGGAGCCAAATGCGCCACGCTTAAAAAAGTTCCCGAAATTATTCTACAGAATGGAACTTTTTTCTCACCTGCTCGTTGATAAGCATAATGCCGCGCCAAAACGCAGTTTTCTGTGTGTCCGACATTCCCGTGAAATGCATATGTCGCACCACGGGAGTTGGAATAAAACAAAGCGGCAATTGAGGAGTTGCTATCATGACGTTATCGACGCGTATCGCCCCCCATCTTCCCTATCTTCGTCGCTTTTCCCGTGTGCTCACAGGTTCTCAAGGATCCGGCGACGCTTATGTGGCAGCGGTACTCGAAGCTCTCATCGCAGATGTCAGTATTTTCCCCCCAAGTTCGTCAGACCGCATCGGCCTTTACCGTCTGTTTTGTGAATTGCATAAAACCGCATCTATCCAGATTCCTGAACAGACATCGGAAATCGCCTGGGAGCAGCGCGCAAGCCGAAACCTCTCTCATATCTCCCCCCTGCCCCGGCAGGCCTTTTTGCTCGTGGCTGTAGAAGGTTTCAGCGAAAAGGAAACCGCGGAAATTCTTGATCTCGACGAAGCTGAACTCAATCGTCTGCTGGCTTCCGCATCCACGGAAATTTCGCGTCAGGTTGCAACGCGTCTGTTGATCATTGAGGACGAGCCGCTGATCGCCATGGATATCGAACAGATGGTTGAGAGCCTTGGCCACGAAGTGGTTGGTATCGCGCGAACCAAAGATGAAGCGCTGGCGCTTTATAAGAAAGAAAAGCCACGTATGGTTCTGGCAGATATCCAGCTTGCCCAAGGGAGCTCAGGAATTGATGCCGTTAATGAGATTTTACAGCAGGATACGATCCCTGTGATCTTTATTACCGCTTTCCCAGAGCGCCTTCTGACCGGCGAACGGCCAGAGCCGACATTTCTCGTTACCAAGCCCTTTAACCCGGACATGGTAAAAGCTCTCATCAGCCAGGCGTTGTTCTTTGAGGAAACATCGCAGATTGCTGCGTAAACCAACGTTCCAATCCATAGCGCCTTTTCGGAAAGTATAAGTCTGGAAGGGCGCTGTTTTCTCTTGAGCTTTGGACAGAAATGCAGATCATAAATTCGCTCTTTTCATTTTTTGCAAGGAACCGAATGCCCCTGAACGGCGTTTATTTTGCACATATAAAAGAGGAGATCGAACATGCTTTATTATGCGCTGGTATTTCTGGTCGTGGCTTTGGTAGCGGGTGCATTGGGCTTTGGCGGCATTGCCGGAGCTTCAGCTGGTATTGCCCAGATTCTGTTCTTCGTCTTCCTGGCCTTGCTGGTCATATCCCTCATTGCCTCGGCAATTCGAAAGGCTTAGTTCCGGCCGGTTTTCTGCACCGCCCGAATTTCTAGTCATCACACCAAGCCGTCGCGTGACAAGAGCGCGACGGTTATTTTCATGTATCTGCGCAAAGCCTACGCCGCTGGACTGCTTTGTTAAAATTAAATATCGAGATCGTCATGAGCGCATCAAACCAGTCATCGCGAGACGCAAAGCCCGACGCGGCTCGATTGAGAGCGCTTCTTAGAGCTGTGCGAAACAGTAATGTCTGCGTGCTCTATCAGAAGACAGATATGGCATATGCATGGGGTGAAAATATTCCGGCCTACTGGCAGGACAGCTGGAAGGCGGGCGGGATTGATGATGATTTCATCATTTCACCTCTGTTGGCCAAGCTTAAAGCGATCAAGGACGAGGCGCTGGCGACCCAGAGCGCACAAAATATGGAACTTCCTATCAGCGACGGCAAAAAAGTCCGTTGGCTGGACCTTCACATCGACTGTGACAGGGATGCCAATGACAAGGTAATTGGCCTGGTAACAACCATTCTCGAAATCAGCGAACTAAAGCGCCGCGAACAGGTGTTGAAAACACTGCTACGCGAAGTCAGTCACCGCTCGAAGAATTTGTTGGCGATCGTGCAGAGCATTGCGGCACAGACAGCGCGTTTCACCGATACGATTGATGATTTCCTACCCAAATTTCGTGGCCGTATCCAGTCTTTGTCCTATTCACAGGATCTGGTGACGGATTCAAATTGGCGCGGTGCGCTGTTTCGCGAACTCGTTCATTCACAAGTCGAAAAATACATCGACCTCAATGATCGGCGTATCAGTGTTGAAGGTGATAATCCCTACCTGTTTCCCGGTGCCGCATTGCATATAGGACTGGCACTGCACGAACTGGTCGTTAATTCTACATCCTTTGGCGGACTTTCCATCCCAAGCGGCCATGTCAAGATTTCGACCACGGTTACGCAGCGTGACGATGATACGGAATGGTTGCTTTTCCGCTGGGAAGAAACAAACCCCGTTATAACGGACATTCACGAGCATGGCCCGCGTTTCGGCAGTGCAGTCCTGCAACGCATCGTACCGGCAGCGGTAAACGGCGATGCGCAATATCAACTTGACAGCAGCGGTGCGGTCTATTCGCTGACCATTCCTGCCGAGCAGTTCGATCTTTAGCGGGCTAAAACGCACCCGCCTGACAGCTTTGTCAGGCTTTTATTTTCCTGCAATAAAGCTCAAGGCGATGATGAATGATTTCATAGCCCAGCGAACGTGCGATTTCTTCCTGAAGTTTTTCGATCTTGTCGGATCGAAACTCCACCACATCGCCTGACTCCATATCGATAATATGGTCGTGATGTGCGCCACTGGCCTGCTCAAAGCGCGACGGGCCACCGGCGAAGGCATGCCGATGAATGGCCCCAAGCTCTTCCAGCAGTTTCATTGTACGATAGACTGTCGAGAGAGAAATGCTGCCATCAATTTGAACCGCACGCCGGAAAATCTCCAGCGCATCGGGATGATCTTCGGTTTCGGTCAATATATTGAGGATTATGCGGCGCGGCCGCGTAATGCGGACCCCTGCCTGACGCAGTTCCTGCTCATAATCGGGTTTTTTCTGCATTGTATTCATAAACCGATTATGCATCTTCCTGCCGCCAGTTGCAAATATTTGCAACTGGAATACGACTGATCTCCCCAACCCGTTTCAAGGGGTGGCAAAAAATCAAAAAATTTTCAGAAAATGGTACGCCCAAGGGGAATCGAACCCCTGTTTGCGCCGTGAGAGGGCGAGCATCTTGAATTACCATATTTCGTGATTCACCGTTGTTAACCGCCTTTGTTCCCTTCATGTTTTCATTGCGTTCACGGACTTGATAAATTATCTTCATGACCGACCGCCACTCTACGTGGCTGCTTATTTGACGGTTATTAGACAACTTTTGCGAGACCATGTCCAAGACGCTGCAAGAATCCCCGCTCACCACACCGAACGCCCGGAAAGGATTGCCGGTTGGGAACCATTGGCGAAGCGTCAGCGCGGATGTGCATCTTGGATATCGCAAGGGAAAGCGGGCCGGTCGCTGGTTTGTGAGGTGGCGTCTCCCAGATGGCCGATACAAGCAGGAAGGTATCGGAGCGGCAGATGATGGCATCGCGGCGGATGGTGTGGAAACGCTGAATTTCGAGCAAGCCAAAAGCAAAGCCTCCCATCACGTCGAGCAAGTGCGCCAGCAGGAGCGGGATGCAGGCAAAGAGCCTATCCCTACGGTTCGTGAGGTCGTTGAGGTTTATATCGCGAAGAGAAGGGCGCGTGCCGAAAAGCAAGAAGGCGCACGCCCACGCGATGCAGAGGGGCGGCTGACGTTGCACGTTCTGTCGCATTCCATCGCAGAGAAGCGATTGGATAAGCTCTCAGATGAAGACCTTTCCGATTGGCGCTCGGCATTGCCTGATAGCCTCGCCAGTTCGAGTGTCCGCCGGATTGTGAACGATTTCAAAGCCTCACTAAACGGCGTTTCACCTAAAATCCTCAAACGTTTGCCCGCTTCCTATCTCACCATGGTCAAGATTGGCCTGAAAGTTGACGAAGCGGAACCTGCCGCCGCTCGCGACGGCGCTGCCCTTCCTGACGCTGATATTCGTAGAATCATAGACGCTACAAAATCAATCGATGA
Source organism: Rhizobiaceae bacterium (assembly GCA_032057925.1). Taxonomy (GTDB): domain Bacteria; phylum Pseudomonadota; class Alphaproteobacteria; order Rhizobiales; family Rhizobiaceae; genus Brucella. The sequence continues at coordinate 220,817 of DAMCEK010000003.1, read as the reverse complement.
GGCCGAGGGCTGGTCCGGTGATTTATTTCGGATGGTGGTCGTGTTGGCCGCAACAGGGGCGCGCTTTTCTCAGGTTCGCCGCCTTCAAGTAGGTGACGTTCAACCAGATCAGATGCGCGTGATGGTTCCCACGTCGCGGAAAGGACGCGGTCAGAAGCGGGCGACCCATGTGGGTGTAAAAGTTGGACAGGACGTGATTGACGCTCTCCGGCCTGCCATCGCTGGACGCCGACCAGCTGATATGTTGCTTGAGCGATGGAAACACCGCCAGGAACGACCGTCCGAGAGAGAGAAACCTGTTTGGGTTCGCGATAGACGCGACACATGGAGCTCACCTGCCGAATTAACAAGGTCATGGGTCTTGATCATACAACGCGCAGGACTTCCCACTGATACCGTTCCGTATGCCCTCCGGCATTCATCCATTGTCCGCAGCTTACGCGCTGCCCTGCCCGTTCGCCTCGTCGCCCAGTTGCACGACACTTCCGACAAGATGATTGAGCGGCATTATGCGTCCGCCATTGTCAACGCGCTTGATGATCTAGCTGCGCTGGCGGTTGTGCCGCTGATCGATACTGAGCGCGGCAAAGTGGTGAAGTTGAAAGTCGGAGAATGATACCGAACCCGCAGGGATAGGCAGGCCAGCCGATAAGCCGGGGCGCACCTCCCGGTTTCCCTGCGGCCCTTACAGGTGCTAAGCGCAGGTGCAGCGATGGCGGCAAGAAAACAACCTCTCAGGGTCGTTTCGTACTCGGGTCTCGACCCTGAATTAGTGCTAGACGACCAACAATTTGAAATTCTAGAAGCTGCATATGGTCGCTCGATAGTACCAATCGCACGCCAGAGTCTTCTGCTGGTTTGCAATGAGTTCCTCTTGCAAAAAAGAATTGAGAAGCTGAGACAGACATGGCGGGACGTGGAAGACCAAATCACGCCTTATAGAAATGCAGCCAGCGCAATGTGGAAAATAGCATATGAACTGCCTCGCGGGTCCGATGCCTTCCATGAATTTGAACGTATTCTGGATCCGATTTTAAGCCACCAGATGCTACGATTTGATGCAAAGAACGAACTTTTTTGTGTTTCCCCTGAAAACGCAGACGCGGGCATTATTCCCTTTGCCGACGACTATCAGCTTCCAGATCGGTCTTATTTCATGCGGCTCTCTGATGCATTAATTCAGCAAATCGCCATGGCGCTCTCTGTCGCGGTTAACATCGCACAGAAAAAAATTTCAGAAGAGGCCGAAAATGCCGGGAATGACACCTCGCCAATGGAGCCTATAGCAGTATTAATTCTTTCGGTAACGCGATGGGCGAAACTGCATGATTTGCCTTTCGCATCGGCATCTACACGCGAGGGATATGACCCTGCCCCTTTTTCTAAGTTTATGGCTAAATTGCTCTCACTTATGCCTGAACCATACCGAGAAAATAATTATGCCACAGACGGAGGGATAGAAGCCAAGATCAAACGCGTGCGCGCTGCTCATAGAAAGCGAATGATAGAGCAAAACAACTAAATCGACGATGGCGATTTTGCTCTATTAATAGAGCAAATTTGCTCCCCAAAATGTTTTTATTCTGCTCAATCGATTAACTTTTCAAGTTTCGCCAATCTTCATCAGGTCACAACAGCGCTTGTCAGAGAAGCGCAATGAAGAAAGGCGAAAACAAATGCCAGCAATAGCGCTGACAATTAAAGATGCATCCGCAGCTTGTGGTCTTGGCCCAACCAAGATTTACGAATTGATTGGTAAGGGAAAAATCGACGCCCGAAAAGAAGGGCGGCGCACGCTCGTTCTTGTTGAAAGCCTGAAGCGCTATGTCGAGAGCCTGCCTCCGGTAAAGGAGGCTTGAATGAATTATCATAACGAAACGCCGTCCCTGTCTGGCAATGACAGAAACGGCGGGTCGATAATTCAGAATGATTGGACCCCTTCTGAATATCGCAATCCGCCCACCTCGGCAACAAGTTTATCAGCAACAATCATCGCAAAACGCTTTGGCCTTCCAATAGCAACCGCCCGCGTTGTTTGCGAACTCGCCGGAATTGGAGGCGCAGCATGAGCAAAGATAAGAAACGTTGGGCATCTGCCGCATTCACCGTAACGAACGGAAACTCCGAACCTTTCACCGTTGTCGTCAAAGGCCGGGACCGCTGGGCGCTGGAAAGCCTCATTCATGCTGGGAAGGTCGGATGCACGCCTATTGACCATCCCGGCCCCCGCTGGTCTGCATATGTCTTCAAGCTTCGCGGTTTCGGCGTCGATATTGAAACCATTCATGAAAAACATGAAGGCTCATTCAGCGGTACACATGCTCGCTATGTCCTGCGCTCTATCGTGGTTCCCATGCCGGAACCGAGGGTAGCCGCATGATGCCGTCCACAACCATGATGGGGAGGCCCTGTGCCTCCCCTCCATTCACGGGAGGTTGGTATGGCGAAGCATGACAATCGAGGCCGTAGCAATGTCTCCCCGTATGTTCAGCTTCATCGGTGGTTTCTCGATAGTGCAGCATGGCGTTCTCTGAACGTTTATGCCCGGTGCCTCTATATCGAAATCAAGCGCCGCTATAACGGCAAGAATAATGGTGCTATTTCGATGAGCTACCGTGAAGCACAGGAATTAGTCGGTTGCAGCAACAAACCCATTCCTGCAGCATTCCGTGACCTGATCGAAAAAGGCTTCATCAAGCAGGAGCGCCGGGGAAGCTTCAAAGGCACGCCCTTTGCGACAACTTGGATATTGACCGAACTGCCGCAGGATGAGCCGGAGCGGTCGCTGGTTCCATCGAAGGAATTCATGTCATGGAAACCGAATAGCAGTCCTGCCAAAAAAAAATCACCGCACGCCGAGAGCGTACACGCAGCACGCTTAGAGCGTACAGCAAACGGCTCATCCGCACGCTTAGAGCGGGCTGTCAGCACGCCCAGAGCGTACAGTGAAGTACCATTTTCGGCCATTCCCTGCACGCCGAGAGCGGGCACTATTAATATACCATATACAGGTAGCGAAAGCGGGCTTGAGCCAATCCCCACTGCCAGCCTTATCCGAAGCCTCGAGCGCAAAGGCTGGAGTAAGCCCGGTCGCGAGCAGCCAATCAAAAGGCAGGTGAGCGAACCGGGCGCTAGCACAAGCATTCTCATTTCAAAAAAAACGGGGTTATCATGAGCGATCCAGTGAAACAGGCAGCAATCTGGCTGGCGACAACTCCAGATGCGAAAAAACCTCGTCCTGTCATTCCTTTCATCAAAAGCGAATTTGGCTTGTCGGCAATCGAAGTCATTCGCGCCATCGAAGAAAGCAATCTCATCAAAGCGAGGACACTATGACGAGCAATGCTGACATTACCGACATAGCGGGAGAAAAAAAGTCAGGTTCGGGAAAGTGTGCTTTATCGAACGCACAGTGTGCATCCACAGCAACCCCTGCTCCAGTGGATCCTGCAAAGACCGCTATTTTTCATTGTGACGAAACCGGCACGCTCACGATACATCAAGGCCGAGCCGAGCGAGCTTTTGGGTCCTCCGATCCGAATTTTATCGTAGGCATTTCCAACCAGATATTCGAAGCAGGTCAGTCATTGAACGTTACCAGCCATGACGGCAGCGCCTTCACTGCGTCTTTGGTGGCTGGTGTCCAGCCGAGAGATGAAGTCGAGGGGATGTTGGCGGCACAAATGGCCGCAATCCATAATGCTACGATGAAGCTGGCAAGTCGGATCAATCGCACCGACATTATCCAGCAGTACGATAGCGCATCCAGGTCCCTTAATCAGCTTTCACGTACTTTTGCAGCACAGGTTGAAGCATTGACCCGTTATCGCTCAGGTGGGCAACAGAAAATGACCGTCGAGCATGTTCATGTCCATGATGGTGGGCAGGCCATTGTTGGCAATGTATCCCACGAAGGAAAGACGGGGGGTAACAATGCTCGATAAGGTCACCCTCATGAATCTTGCTCCTCGATGCTGTGCAAAAGCAAAGCACAGCGGCTTTCAATGCAAGTCGCCAGCTGTGAAGGGGTTCAACGTCTGCCGGATGCATGGCGCGCGCGGTGGTAATCGCGAAGGAACGGAAAACAGTAATTATCGGCACGGTGCATATACACGCGAAACGAAGGCTCTGCTGGCGGAATACCGTGCGCTGATGAAGGTCTGCCAAGAGACGATTGACGGTCTGTAATTCCATCAAAGAGACATGCAATGAATTATCATTCGCCGTCCAATTTGGACATTGAGAAATTCCGGAAGGTCCATGCACTGGTTTCCGGTGGTGCGACCGCTGGTGAGCGAGCAGCGGCCAAGGCCCGTGCCTGCAAAATTGCAGAGCGCGCCGGAATGACCTTTGCACAGGCTGTGTCAAAATTGGACACGAAAAAGCCGGAGTCTGTGAATTTCTTCGCCGGGTTCGATGATTGGATGGAAGCGAGGCAACCCGGATACAAGGCGAAAGAAGCCACCGCGCGCGCAGAGCGGGAAACGGCTCGTCAGAAACGGTGCCGCGAACTGTTGCAGGAGTTCGGGAGCGAAGAAGCCGTTTTTGCAGAGACGGAACAAGAGCGGCTTTTGCGGGTAACGCTGGAACCGCTGGCAGATCGATCCGAATACCACAATAGTACCGAAACTTACATCAGTGGATACGCTGGCTGGATATGCCGCCAGCCGACGCCCAAGCTTTGGCAGGCCATAGGGCAAGCTTATCCGTTGCCGTCTGATATCCATGGTGTATGGGCCGAATATCAAGGGTGGCAGCATCTCGATAGCGCAAGATATGCATTCGATCCGATGCATGAAACGCCGATCTGGGTTAGGGCACGCGAGGCGGCACTTGAGAATCTTCTGGATACTATGCCGACATCAACTTTCGGTGGCTACCGGATACGGCTTCTGTGGCTTGAACACCTGAACAACCGGGAAGTTACACGCGATGTTCATGAGGACGCAGCCCTGATTGCAACCTTGCGTGCCGATTTTGATACGCTGTTTCCAACAGACGCTGAATTTACGACTACCTCGGATAGCTCGTTGTATGAAACAGCCCAAACCGGACGCCGTACAAATGCCGACAAACGCGCCGCTGTCTTGTCCATTTTAGACACCAGCCCGGAACTATCCGACCGCGAGATTTCGCGCCGTGTCGGCGTCAGTCCGCAGACCGTTGGAAACTGGCGCAGGCGCATTGTCTCTTCATGACAGATTGTCGCACATGCGGTTGGTTGCTGTAATACATGCACAGCCATGAACACCAATGAACAGCGGCGAACACTAACGTAATATATTGATAACATTATATAATATTTCGACTTACCCCTCCTTTCGCGATATATTTGTTGCAACGAAAGGAGAACCACAATGCGGTCAGACATCGCCATGTCGGGTTATATTCGCATCAGAGTATTTTCGGAAGAAAAGCGCTCGTTAAAGGAAATCGCGCGTGACCATGGATTGAGTCTTTCCGAGTTCATCCGCCTACGCGCCCTCAATGGTTCCGAATTGGGGAGCGCAGTTCATGGGAATTCTTGATGCACTTTTCAGCGATGCGCAATCCGATCCGTGGAAGGGCCTGCGCGAAGTAAGCAATTCACCGAATATACAGCCGATGCAATCCGCACAACCACAGCAACAAGCGCAAGCGGGTGGAATTTTCGGCGCGCTTCAAAACCTCGTAAGTGGCGGAAACGCACAGCCGGAAAGCTATCAGGGTGCGCAGATGATGCAAGCGCCCCAACAGGCCTCGCAACAGCCAGCACAGCAGCGCTCTGGCAGCATACGCAATTTGCTGACCGCGCTCGGTCCCGCAATAGCCATGCTTGATCCACGTAATCAACAGCTCAGCGCGTATCTCATGGAACGGCAACAAAACCGGCAGTGGGAGGCGGCAGGTCAGGAACGCGCCAACAAGACGCGTGAATATATGGTAGCTCAGGGTGTCGATCCAGCAGAGGCAGACGCCTTGGTTGCAGACCCGCAATTGCTTCGCGGGTGGTTTAGCGAACGCGCCAAGGCCGGAAAGCCAGACTGGCAGATCACCGAGATATACGACGAGCAGGGCCGCGCAAAGAAAGTCTTGATCGATAAAAACAATCCGCAAAACATGCAGAACTTGGGTGGCTCTAAGGCGGCTTCCGGCGCGGATGGCGTGGAATACGGCCTAAATCCTATCTGGGGGCAGGATCAGAACGGAGAGCCGGTTCTGGGTGTTCTTGGAAAGGATGGGTCTTTCAAGAAAGTTGATACCGGCAAGTTCAATATCTCGACTGGCACCGAACAGATCGACCTTGGCGATAGCTACGCTCTCAAAGACAAGCGTTCCGGCCAGATTATCGGGACAGTTCCGAAAAATCTTTCAAATGCAGCGCAAGAAACCGCCATCGGTAAAGCATTGGGCGAAGCCAAGGGCGAAGCTCAAGTCAGCCTCGGGTCGACACTGCAAAAAGCTGACCAATCCATCAGTCTCATTGACACCATGCTTGAACATCCGGGGCTTTCAACAGCAACCGGATTGAGCGGCACAGTTGATCCTCGTAATTACATTGCGGGAACCGACGCCACGAATTTCAATGTCATGCGCAAGCAGCTTGAGGGTAAGGCATTTCTGGAAGCGTTTGAAAGCCTCAAAGGCGGTGGTCAGATCACCGAAATCGAAGGCCAAAAGGCAACCGAAGCTATTGCCAGACTATCAACCACCCAGAGTGAGAAAGCTTACAGGGAAGCGCTCACGGAGTTACGAGGCATTCTTCAGCAAGGAAAGGTACGAGCGCAGCAAATGGCCGGAGCAGGTGCAAATTCACAGCAGACATCTCCGAGCGGATCGGGTCGTCTACGCTTTAACCCTTCGACAGGTGATTTCGAATGATTGAAGTAGAGCTTCCAGACGGCACAATCGCAGAGTTTCCAGATGGTACGTCGCCCGATGTAATGCGATCTGCGTTGCAAAAACGTTTTTCTGTTTCCACCCCACAGGCCGAACAGCATAATGCCACTGAAACTCAGATAACCGACAATCTTGAGCAACTATCGCAGCTCTCCAACCCAGCTTATGATAATTCGGTAAGCGGTGCCGGCCTCACATGGATGGAGAATGCCAGCAAAATTCCTGTCGCTGGCCCCGCTCTACGCTCTGCATCTGATTTTCTTGGTAGCAACCTCTGGGGCGCGATTTCCGGTGAAAACCCGGAGCGCATTCGCCAGCAAGTCAGCACACGCCGAAAAGTACGTGAAAGCCAATATCCTGCATCGTCGGTTTCCGGCGAGCTAGGGGCTAACATCCTCCCACTTATGGCGCTAGGAGGCACTACAGCAGGCTCTCAGGCGCTCGGCATCACGGGAAATACCTTGCGAGGAAGAGCACTGAATTCCGCTATATCCAGCGCTGGAATATCCGCAGCGGATACGATGGCAAAAGGTGGAAGCAAAGAAGCTATCCTAGGGAATGCTGCAATTTCTGGCGCTATAGGCGGTTCAATTCCGTTGATAGGCGCTGGAATATCAAAAGGTGTCGAAGCAGCTGGAAATAAACTCTCTCCCATTCTCAACGCCATGAAAGATGCGAGTAAGGAGGGGAGCAGGCGCGTAGGCGTAGCTGTTGCGCGCGATATGCAGGCCAATCCTACCGGCCTTCTGGGAGTTGTTGACGATCAGGTGGCAAGAGCCAATAATATTCCGCTCGCCAACATCGACCGTGGCGGAGAAACGACACGCGCCCTTGCTCGATCCGTCGCAAACCAATCGCCAGAGGCACGAGCCACCATTGCAAAGCTGGCAGATGACCGATTTGCGGGGCAAGGTTCCCGTGCTGTCGGCCTTCTTCAACGTTTGGCGGGCGGGAATGCTGACGACCTTGCGTTTCGGGAGGCTCTTGAAACACAGGCGCGCTCTGCCAATTCGGCTGCTTATAAACAGGCATATTCGGACCCAAATGCAGAACGCCTATACACCAAGGGTATGCAGAAGTTGATGCAATCTCCATCATTCCGACAGGCCGTCAATGAAGTCCCCAAGCGAAGCGCTGACCGTGGCGCTGTTGCTGGATTTAAAGAAATAGCCAATCCTTTTACAAAAAACAGCCAAGGGCAGTATGTTTTGCGGCAGAAAGCCAACGGCGAGCTTGTCGCGCCTAATCTTCAATTCTGGGACCACGCTAAGCGCAACCTGGACGGACAGATCGGCATCGCTCAACGCGCTGGAGACAAGACATTGGCTTCGGATTTAATGGGCCTGAAAGGAAAGCTGGTCACTGAACTGGATACGGCAGTCCCTGCATTCCAGTCAGCCAGACAGGGCGCATCTGCATTCTTCGGAGCCGATAATGCCATTGATGCAGGTAAGAAGTTCGCTACAGCGCCACGCTCTTTGCCAGAAGCAACCAAGGCCTTTAAATCCTTCACCAATATGGAGAAACAGGCTTTCACGCGGGGCTACGCTTCTGAATTGGTGGACAAAATCAAAGCCACGAGCGACCGTGCCAATGTTATCAATCAGGTTTTCAAAAGCCCTGCCTCACGCGAAAGTATGCAGATGGTTTTCGGGCCTGAAAAATTCAAACAGATTGAGGCATACGTGCGCGTGGAAGACATTGTTGATCGTCTTCGCGGCTCGATGGGAAATTCGACCACGGCGCGCCAGCTGATGGAGCTTGGTATAGGTGCCGGTGCTGGCGGTGCGATTGGTGGTTATAATGGTGGCTTTGAAGGCGCATTGTCTGGCGCAGCGCTTGGTGCCGGTGCGGCGGCGGCAAAACAAGGGGCTTCGGCAATCGTAAAGTCTGCGAACAACAAGACCATGGAACATATGGCAAAACTTTTGACAAGCAACGATCCAAAGGCCCTTGAACAGGCCGTTCGCTACGCCAGTCAGTCACCTATTTTCATGACCATTCTGGAGCGCTTTTCAAATGCATTGGCCGCGCCTGCCAGAACAGGCGCGATTATGCAGGGTCAGTGAAGAATACCACCTAACGTGAGTATTTGATGGCCTATTGCTTCGGCATAATTGGCTTTCAGCCAAATACCGAGAGGAAGGAGTATCGCAGCTGCAATAAGGTAACCCAAGAAATCTAACGGATTGTCATGCTTCATAGTCCAAAACCTTATTGCCCAGTTAGCAACAGAACACCACTGAGGAGACCCGGATGCAAGAGAATTTAACAGATGTCGCTTTGGAACTCTCTGACCGATTGCGGGCTGCTCGCGATAGTGGTGAATATTCAGACGACATCGGAGCTACGATAGGCCGTCTTATTACTTCAGAAGGATTTGGAACTATTGATGCCTTAGCGGCTTTGTCGGTGTGCTATTCGTTTCTCCAGCAGATTATCATAAGCCATAGTGACGACAGTGACCTGTGTTTCGGGCTTGGTCAGTCGCAGATACTTCTGGGGAAGGCTCTCGATATTCTGGAAAGGCAGAGCGGTATCAGTTCTAATTGTTTCGTTGGCTTCGAAAGCCTTCCCGTAAATACGCTATAAACACGGGTATCCTCTGATAATACAGGGAAAAAACAGGGATAATCAAAAAATGGAAAAGGCGACCTCCAAGAATTAATACCCTGGCCATGTGAAATCGTTCATTGCCATGCCTGCGCATTGATAGTCGTAAGTAAATTGACCGTTATACCGGTTGCGACATACATACACCGGTGTTCCATATTGGTTGCGGATCAGATCCCATGCGTAACCGTAATTGTGGGGTGGATGATAAGAACTGCCTCCGCCACAATTATTGTTTGCACACACAGCTACAGCAGTGCCGACCGCAGCAATTGTCACTCCTGTCGCAATGGCTTGGTTCTGACGCCTGACTGTCTCTACGCACTGTTGAGCGGTAATGCCTCGCTTAATTGCTTCCAAGATAAGCTCTTGGCGAAACTCGGCGTCATTTGTTGTCACCATAGATCGGCATAATGCTGCCTTGCCAACCGATTTAGGATTTTTACGAAGCGCTTCTTTTGAAGTCGTACATGCACCAAGCGCAAGCGCCAAAGCAAGCGTCATTGACACCCGAAAATAATGGACTGGCATAATGCCCCCTTTCCCCGATGGGAAGAAAAGCATACGCGATGGAAGGAGTCCATTGGGCCTTAATGTAGCAGATTGTTGATATCATCTCCGTTTAGGATTAGGAATTTCATATCTCACTGAAAACAGTAACGGAACAGTGAGGCCACCGCTTTTTAGCGGGGAATAGCGGGCCGTTTTTTAACGGGAAATAACGGTGGCATGTGCTGAAAACAGCGACTGATCAGCGGCGCGATCAAAACCGATCAGGCTGCTTCTAATTCATGAATGGCCGAAAGCTGTTCCTGAATAGCTACTGCTTCTGTTTTCAGATCAAAACTTGCCTGCATGTTCATCCAGAACTCAGGTGTTGTGCGGAAAAACTTGGCAAGACGAAGTGCCGTATCCGGAGTAACGGCAGTCTGTTCCGTTGCAAGACGCTCGATACGGGTGCGAGGAACATTCAGATGCTTGGCGAGTGCACCGGCGCTCATACCGAGCGGGATAAGGTATTCCTCCCGAAGGATTTCGCCGGGATGGACCGGAGGGAGTATGCTGGTCATGGCTTCTTCCTTTCAGTGATAATCAACGATTTCGACCTGTTGAGCACCTGCATCTGTCCAAATGAAGCAAATGCGCCACTGGTCGTTGATGCGAATAGAATGCTGCCCTTTACGGTTCCCTTTGAGAGCCTCCAGTCGATTACCCGGAGGCGACCGCAGGTCATCAAGCATAACTGCATTCTCAATCATCGTAAGTTTGCGAATGGCCGGTCTTAGCAAATCTGCCGGGAAGCCTTTTGGTGTCTTACCACCGGCGACAGTTTCCGTAGTGGCATCCTTGTAAGAACGGATCATCGCTTACTCCTGTGTCCTGTATCATACCTTGATACAGTGCGAAGTCAATAGATTTGTATCATGAAGCGATACAGGAAAGATAATGGGAACTTTCTCAGTTTCAACACCGCTTCACACGTTTTCTTTTGAACAACGGGGTTATCGGTAATCCCGGCTTATTGCCGTTGAATGAGAGCCGAAACGCTGTTTGCATATCACTCGGCGGGGATTTGTCCAAACAAGGAGCAAATCTATGTACCTGAGTGATTACTCGCAAAACGCAGTCAGAGCACGGCAGGCCAGACGCCGTATTCGGTTTCTTGGAACAACGCCAAAGGGTCATCGTCTCTGGACACCGACAGAGGATGAGATTTGCCGGAAATACGGCTCAGATTATTCTGTTTTAATGGAACAGCTCCCAAACAGAACATATTCATCTCTGCGCAGCCGTTGCCAGAAACTCGGACTACGCCCAAAGCGTCAGCTACTGACAGCGGCAGATTTGTCAAAACTCCGGCGCATTGGTCCGACAGCTTCGCGTGAAGAGCTTCAACGGCAGTTTCCAACGCGAACACTCGCGCAAATTCATTATTTACGGCAGCACTACAGAATTAGCCGCAAACAGCAGGGATTTTCAGTTACAGGCTATCCAATTCTGGATACCATTCGACAGCGGTGCCGTAATCTCAATTATTCCATGGTCGAACTGGATGCACTGGCGGGGACAAAACGGTATTTCCAAAAAGCGATTTGGCATTCTGGAAGGCTGAGTTATCCAGCCATCTGCAACGCAATCGTCGCCCTCGACGGCGAAATCTCTGTGCGCTGGAGGGATGAATGAAACCCGACCGCCTTTCTATTGCCGCCGAAATCGAACGCCTGATTGATATGCTTGATCAGATGGACGATGATCCAGACCTTGAACCAGAACCACCGGAAGAGCAAAACGACAACGAAGCTGATCTAACTTGGGCCAACGGCTATGCGCCAGATTGGTTTGTCATCGCCGAGCAATCCAGACGAAAAGCCAAAAGCGTTCAGTGAAACTCTGTCTCGACAGCCTTCGACAATTTTGCTTTGATCCTTACCGGGATTGGGGAGACTGGAATTGTCGAAGGCAAAAAACTGGATCATCGGCGCGGGCGCAGTCTACGTTTTAATTCAGGTGTTCGGTAAAGACGAACCGAAAGCCCCTATACCGCCCAAAGAAACCACCGTTACCCAATCAGCACCATCTACATTACCATCACCTGTGCAACCACCACTGGGTTTGGTTCAAGTGCCGTCATCGCCTCGCCAGCCAAATCAGCCTGCACCAGTTTCAAATCCACATCCCTTTATAGGCAAGTGGGTCTTTGCTAAATCGAGGGTGAACATGAGGACGCAGCCATCAACATCGTCCGGCATCATAACCACGATTGATCGAGGTGCCAGAGTCAGGGTTCTTAACCGTCGGCAGGGCTGGTTCAGTGTCGAATACCAGCATCGCACTGGCTGGGTATCCGAGGCACTATTATCGGAAGACCCGCCAAGAGCCCCTTCAAAACCCGTTTCAACGCCCAGAATAACAACCCCTTCCGCTGTTGCCAGAACCGCTCCCGCTCGCCGTCCTGGGCAACCAGTCCGGTCTCCTTATGTTGGAACATGTGATTGCCCATATGACCGGATGCGCAATGGCCGTATATGTGGCCGTACAAGCGCATACAGCCGCCCGGGCGGGCGCGAACCAGTTTGCTACTATTAGGCTGATATGATGGAAACTCTTCAAACATCTCTGTTCCGTCCACTTCACACCCTCAACCAATTTCAATCCGCCCCTCGACATCAGCTTTCGATTCGTGCTTGATCTAATAAAATAGATGTTCTGTTTGAGGGGGAATTCATGAAGCCGATAATGTATTTAGGAATACTGCTCCTAGGAGCGTGGTGGGGCACTTCGGCCAACGCTGAAACTTTTGGCGGTTATGAATGCACCGACGATTGCTCTGGACATAAAGCAGGCTACGAATGGGCCGAACAAAATGGTGTTTCCAACGAAAATGATTGTGATGGGAACAGCGGTTCGTTCGAGGAAGGTTGCAGAGCCTTTATTGAAGACCCCAATCGTGGAAGCGATGAAGACGATGACGGAAATGAGATTGACGAATGACAGGTAGTTTAAAACGCGTATCTGCTATCTGGAGGGGATATGCGTAAGTTTTTAGTGTCATTATTGACCGTTTCTATACTGTGTTCAGTATGTGGTTTGGCTTCGGCACGGCAACCCGCACAAGTACGATATCAATCTCGCTACCAGCTCCTTGGATTTCTCTTGAGAAGCTTTTCGGTATGTCCCGGGGCAACGAAGCAATCTATGGACGTTGCCTTCAACTTGGTAGGCGGGCCAGAGTATCAATCTCTATCACGAGCATATCCTGAGACAACCAAGAACTGGATGACCGAAGGTGCCGGAAATTTCAATAATATGGTCATGCGCGACGGTATTCGGAGCGCATGTAAACACGCGAAGCAGGCTTTAAGACGTGCTAAGAGAACGTGATTTATCCATTTAAATATTTGCTTATTTATCGCACTCTATGCCGGCTACAGCATTTTCCAATGTCAGGAAATTAGACGGGTGCGCTCATTTCCCCGCTTTCATGTCGTTTAGCCTCATCGCAGTCTGCGACAAAACCTGCTCGGCTTGTAATATTCTTGATTTCCCTCTTGTCCTAGGTGCATTTACATAGGGCATATATGAGGGGTTTAGTATGCGTACAGCGGTGATAACGTTTAGAAAAGCGCTCAAAAGAATTATTCAAGTTTTCGCGGGTTTTGTGCTTGCAGGAGCGCCGTGTTCATCCGCTTGGGCAAGTCTCACCTTCTCCACAAACGAACTATCTGGAGGGGCAAAATATATTCTCGTATCTGGGAGTTTTGACTATCAGCAGGACCTGACGCCAATCCGTATGTTAATCCGCCAGCAAGACCCAGTATTCATTGTATTCGATTCCCCGGGTGGCAACCCTGCAAAAGCAATGGAGTTGGGGCGTCTTATTCGAGCTTTCGGTATCGGCACCTTTCAACCAAAAGAAATGGAATGCGCGTCCGCTTGCGCGTTGGCATTCTTCGGCGGCAGGATAAGATATGCGGCCCCCGGCGCAATCGGGGTCCATAAGTCGTCTTTCTCCGATGCTTCAAACATGACGGTGGACGATGCCGTTTCAGCTATCCAACATATGACGGCAGAAACGATAGCTTATATGACGGAAATGGGAATAGACCCCGCTCTTCTGCGCCTCTCACTGCAATACGATAGCGATGATATTCGGTATCTCTCGAAGAGTGAAATGCAAGCATATAGGGTGATTACGGATATCAAAGAAAACGTAGATACCGCTCCTTCCACGGAAACCGCGCTCACCGAAAATCCAAGCGCACCGTCAAAATCCACGGCTCTTCCAGCTTATAGAACTGCCGCGAACGATCCACAGTTCCAGATTCCATTAGCAAGAACCGGACGCGTTAGGCACCCGAAAGGAAAAGAGTATTTACGAACCGGGGAAAGCCAAGATAGCCACAAAATAGTTGAAGTACGCAACGGCAACTCAGTCGATATCTTAGCTGTTGGAGACAGATGGTATCGCGTAAAGATTAACGGGCGCGTCGGATATTTACACCATAACTGGGTAAAGGTGGACCAGTTTGTTAGCAGCGCATTCGAAAGCCGGTACGTTCAGATTGCCAGCTTCGATAATTATCATGAAGCTGAGCAATATGTGAAAAATGCATCTGTCGAGTTGGCTGTTTATTTTGCCAGCAATCGCTGGTTTGCCGTTACGTTGCCTATGGCATTCCCACCCAAAAAGGCCAGCGAACTCCTAAAGCAGATGAAGGCACGGCACCAAATACCCGAAGATGCATTCATAACAGTAGGCAACACATATGTCCGGCGCGTCTGCTGCAATTAAGGCGTCTTATCGCTCCGACATGCTAAATCTTTAACGCCACGCCCGGACCCGCTGCAACCTGTCCGTTTTCTAAGAATTGGACGCCTGCCTCCGTGAGGACGGAGATAAGCGCCTCGATATTTTGATAGTTGCCGCTCAGAACACCTGATCCACCCTCATAGCGTTTCAATGTCTGGATGTTGACGCTTGCCAACTCCGCTAAAGCCCGCTGCTCCATCTTGAGAAGCGCACGCGCTGCGCGAAGTTGCTCTGCTGTTATCGCCATTTTGATACCTACGTATAAAAAATTAACCATACGTATTGACCATAAGGTTTATACGTGATACGTAGGTATCATAAACAGCGCGAAGGAACAAGCAAATGTTCAACCTGTCAGCAATTATGAATGAAGCATGGGCCAGCTATCGCCGGTCATATGGCAATCGAGCTTTCAAGCGCAGCACGTTCAACTGGCTTCTATTGCTTTGTTGGAAGCGTGCAAAAGACACAGCATTGCGTGCCAGTAATCCAATTGCGGCTAGGGTGCAGGCTCTGCGGGAACAGATTGAAATGCTGTCCTATAAGCCGTGGCGCGTCGATATCGAGAGCCGCCGCCGTGAAATCGAACGACAAATAGCGAGCCTTTTGGCTGCATAAATCTAACCATTCTGAAAATCTGGAGAACACCAATGACGGAACTTACCATTCCGGCAGACGCCGGAGGCACGCCTAAACCTGAACTCCCCGTTGAGAGAGCAACCCGTATAGCAAAGGAATTATCCGCGGCTCTCAACGAGGTTGAGGGCTACCACATGGCGATTGTCTATCCTTCTGCGGCTCACCAGTACCCGGTATTGATCTGCCTTGAGGAAACTTATGCTCAACAGATGAAAGCTCTGTATGCGTACCGGACTGCAAGGAACCTGCTCGGCACCTTGAAGCCTCGCACGAAGGCTTACAGAGACGCGCTCGACAATTTATCCGCAGCAAAGACAGCGCTTGATGACTCCTTCAACGAAAGGGCGGCGTGATGTCAGAAGCACTTACTCTTTTCCTCTCTCTGACGCAGGACGATCAGGAAACGGTTCTTTCCGCACTTCGCGATATGATTAAAGCGAGGGCGGCATCATGCTGAACCGTCGCTCTTTCCTCCGCAACGTCCCTGCTGCTGGCGTGGCGCTTACGGTTCCGGCTGTGGCGCTTGCCGAAGCGAAGCCGCCTTTGACTGGTCGTGAACGACTTGACGCTGCAATCGCAGAATTGCAGGCCGCTTTGCGGGAACTATACCCGGATTGGAAAATCCAAACCAGAAACGATGCAATGCGAAACCAGATATGGGTTCCAAATGCGCCCTTTAAAGAAGGTGACGTTTATCGGCATGGCGTTGTTGTCATGGCTTCGTCTGAAAAATCCGGCCCGGAAAAGCTCTATTGGGGCGTAAGTGACGGCCCGCTTTTGGCTGAGGACGCAGGATGCCATAAGGTTCTTGCCGATCTTGAGCGGAGGATGCCAGCATGAACGTTGCCAACTCTCCTTTCTCCGAAGCCCTATCATTTGGCGCGAGTAAAGGTCAGCAAATTGCCGATCTGGTTCAGCAACTTGTCAAGCTTATGAGTGAAACGCACGGTCAGGCTTATCGTGCCGATATAGACCATGGCATCGGCTATGTGCTGATCAGGCAGGAATAGAGGTCATTATGATAGCTGCCCGCATCTTCCTCTCCTTCCTGCTCCTCCGCATCGCCCGCGGCATAACGGTCGTTTCCATTTGGATACTGCCGCAACTGAAAGGTAGGACGCGATGACCAGTCCCGCTATTTCTCGCCTGCGCCGCCTGATGTTGGAACAATGGATTGAGGAAGCAATCGCCCTGCTTGACCAGATCGACGGCGACGCCGATTTTGAAGATGGTGACGACGATTTTTCCGAGGAACGAGAAAGCTTTCTCCAGATGATGGGAGGGCAAGGACTATGAGCCAGGCCTCCAATTCATTCGCCGCGGTTCAAGCCTTCCAACGTCGCAATGCCTCCAGCGCATTTGATCAGGCAAAGCAGGAATTGGCCGCGTTCAAGTTTTCCTTATTTGAAACAGTTGCAGCCGATCCACTTCTGCGTGCTGGTCAATGCCTCAATCTGATTGTTGTCTATGCGTCTATGGTCACCATCAACAAGAAGACGCTGGAGGCTACGACAGTTTACGCGTCGAACAGTCGTATTTTTGCGCGCGCTGGTCTGCGGTCGGCACATACCGCCATCAAAGCCCGCAGGCTACTCGAAGCCCATGGATATCTCATCCCGATCAGTCGCAGAAATGGTATCGCAGTTTATCGCTTGGAGAACCCGCATCAGGAGCGCGTGCAGATGCACATTCAGGAGATTGAGGAATACCAGCGCGAAATAAAAGCCGGTCAGAATGTACGCAAAAAGCCACAAAAAAGGATTGCAGATATTGCAGACCTTGGCAGCTCAGGGGTTGCAGAAAATGCACCCCCCGAAAATCGCAAGGATTGCATTATTTGCATCCCAAGGGTTGCAGAAAGTGCAAGCCAAGGATTGCAAGAAATGCAACCAATTACCTTTAACAAATACCTTACAGGATTACCTGTAAAAGAGGGCTATGAAGACAGCGACGGTTCTCCAGTTATGGGTGACGTGCAGGAGACGGTGAGCGAGGCCACCAATGAGCCAGCGCGAACCGGCTCCGACTTGCCGGCAAAGAAAAAAAACGGGTATGCACTCGCGGCAAACGGCGAAGACGAAAACACGCCATTTTCGGCTCCAGCTTCAGAGCAAGAGGCCGATAATTTTTTAGCGGACGTGTTCGGGTCGGATTTGAATCGGCTTAATGAGCGTGTTCTGGATGGATGTCGTAAGCGCCTGATGAATGGATTGCTCACCCCGGAATTTGTTCGTGCTCGTATCGAGGCACTGGAAAAGCAGCAGCCAGCTTTCCGAGGTATGTCCCATGCTCGATAAGCTCACTCGACCGCATGAAGGCTTTCCGCTCGCGCACCTTTCGCGTCATCATTGCAAATGGCCGGTGAATCGGGCGGCGGCTGGAGAGCTTCACCTGTTCTGTGGTGATGCTGTCCAAAGTGGACACCCATACTGTGAGGAACATTGCCGGAAGGCATACACAGGCAAAGCCGTTTCGGGGTGATGCCTGTTGTCTTATGTTAACATCGATTTCGATTTTTCGTTTTTCGCTGACATGAGGCTGAGCGTATAACAGGCTGTTTTACGGGCGAGACGGAAACTTTCTGCGATACAGGATTCTAACGCCACGCCGTGTGGCAATTAAACATCCGACGAAATTCGTCGGATGTTGGCATGGATTTCGCTCCGGCCTCAAGCCAGGTAATCCGGTTCCCGCTTTTGACCGATTTTGCTCAGAAATAGCACCTAATGCACTGAATTTTATGGCTGAAACGGGTTCCCGCTTTGGTTAATATGGGAATTTCCCATAATGAAATTCAATGTGAGGTTCGCGCCACCGTAGCGCAAACTTCAATGTGACGGGGAGTGCTGCTTCAGAGCAGAGAGTGCAGTTCTTCAGCTATTTCTTGAACGCTCTTTAGTGAGGTATTCAGCGCAACTTTATCGGCCAGAGCGGGGCTGAAACGCCTCACTTCATCGTATGAAACCTTGTGCCAGATTGGCAATATTCGTGTCTGTCCGCCGATCTCCATTGCTGTCAGTCCATCCAATTCTCTTGCAGGCCATTGCTTGTTAAAGAAGTGCTCCGACAGAACGACGATGCCAAATTTGGAATTCGCAAGCCCCTGATCAATTTTGCGACGAAGACTGTCACCAACCTTCAGCGTATATGCATCGTAGAAAATCTTCGCGCCTAGTTCACGAAGCGCAGCGGCTAGATCCTGAACAAAAGACTCTTTGTCTTCGCTCGCATGTGATATGAAGAAATCGTATTCTTCTCTTGCTTCGATATTCACGCTGGGAGTTGTTCGCATGGAGTTCAACGATTGTTTGAGGAAAGCTTCATGCTTGGTTCGCTCTTCTGATAAACGCTTTTGCTCCTGCGCGACCTTTTTAACTGCCTGCTCATCAGCTTTGATTTGCTTCTGCTGATAGGAGCTTAACTGTTTTGTCTTATCGGCAATTTTTTTCGCAATATCAGCCCGTTTCTTACCAATCGCAGCACTATCCTTTGTAGCGCGCTCCAACTCAGACATTTTGCTTTTCAATGTGGACAAGGATTTCGCAGAACTCATAGCCTGTTGGGCCTTATGGGCTTTCGATTGGGATTGTATCTCTTTGGACATTTCTCTCGAATCGTCTGCCTTTAGTCTGGCTATTTCGCGCTGCAAACGATCGATGTGAGAAGAGTACGAACTCATGGCGCCCCTTTTTGTTTGCGTTACCTAGTGTAACAAGATTGAGCAATGAGTCGGGTCTAAAGCGCAAGTGACGGCTGTCAGTAGAATAATTCACCATCATCAGCCTTTCGCCAGCGGTGGAAACCTCAGCGCATACCCAAGGCAGGTGCAGGTATAACGACCGTCGTGATGCCTTGAAGGTATCTTCACGACGAAGATGCCTTCCGGGTCTCCTGAATTTTAAGGAGGGGGTCTGCACAAAATTGAGCATACCCCTTCTGCGGCAGATCGAGTTTTTTCCACTCTGGAAGAAACGGAGCAGACAAGCGAACGGATTTTGTTCAGGCGGCTTGCCCCCCGCAGTGGGGCGCTATCTACAAGGGAGTATGTTCAACTGATACCCTTCCCAGAAATAACGAAAACGGACTTTCGCGACCAATACGCGCGCGCGAGGCTTTACCGATTAATCCAACATCACTACGCGAGAGAAACACCGATTTAAGTTCGGTCATCACGCGTGCCGTAGCAGGCAGAGGTCTCTCCAATTCTGGAGAAACCCGACTTCCGGGTTCCGAGTAAGATACTGCTAATTCGCGTCTGTCTTAGTCGCGAAAGGCTCCGTTACCGAAACGGCCCGCCGCTTTTTTTCAGTCAGTCTACGCCCATGCGTATGTTGGCCTATTAAATTTAATCGATCTGAGACACGACTTGCTGGCGCGGGCAGGTCAGCGAGTGGTTGGCAAGTTGTCGCACCCGGATCAGGTAATAAACGTATAGTCCCGCCGAAGATGGCTATCTCAAAAACCGCTTATTTGACGGTTATTAGACAACTTTCTTGCAGAACAATCTAAGTAGTTGATTTTATTGGTACGCCCAAGGGGAATCGAACCCCTGTTTGCGCCGTGAGAGGGCGCCGTCCTAACCGCTAGACGATGGGCGCAAACGCGTTGCGAGAGCGCTCATATAGTCGCCTTTGTCACAAAGCGCAATCCTCTCTCGCAAACAAAACACCGGTCTGAATAAAGCCAGAAAAATAGCTTTGATTATTCGACACTGCCCATCTTGATGCGGCCGATGATACGCGATTGCCGATAATCATAAATGACGAGTTCAGTGCCGCCATCGGGTAACAGGGTTTCCAGCGAAAGATGGTCGCCGGAAATGCTTTGCGACAAAAGCCGTGTACCGGGTAAAAGATTGAGTTGCGACTCGATAAGCTTGGGCGGTTCCGGCTTCACAGGCTGTGCCGCGGTCTGCCCCGGAAGGTCAGAACGTGCTTCTTCCACCGGCGTCTCATCCGGAGCTTTATTGATCTTGTAGACAACGGCGACCAGCACCGCCATAAGACCAATCAGCATCACGCCGATGGAAACGGCCAGAAGCCGGATCATCTTGCGCCGCACACGCTCCATGGCAGGATCGAGGGGTGGCTCGGGCTGCTGGTCTTGATAATAGCCCTGCTGATAATCCTGATACGTCGAATCGTCCTGATTCTGATATCTTGGATAATGTGGATCCTGCATCGAATAACTCCGGTTCATGCGCCCGCGCTTGGGTGATAACGAAGGGAAGAGACAATTGAAAGAGCTAATCGCCGCCCCCGACGCTGCTGGTAAAAGACTAGACCAGTGGCTAGCCGCAGCATTGGGGCCGGAACTCTCCCGCAGTCGTGTCCAGTCGCTCATTGCCGACGGCCATGTGACCGTCGACGGCGTACCCGCCCGTGAAACCAGGCAAAAGCTGCGCGAAGGCATGAAGATCACCGTCGTGCTGCCCGAACCTGAGCCAGCCGAACCGCAGGGTGAAAACATTGCGCTCAACATCCTCTATGAGGACGATGATCTTATTGTTATCGACAAACCGTCCGGGCTTGTCGTTCACCCCGGAAACGGTAATTGGACGGGAACGCTCGTTAATGCCCTCATATATCATTGTGGCGATAGCTTGTCCGGAATTGGCGGCGTACGCCGCCCGGGCATCGTTCACCGGCTCGACAAAGACACAAGCGGTGTCCTTGTGGTTGCCAAGAACGATCACGCGCACAGGCACCTGAGCGATCAATTTGCCGATCATGGCCGCACCGGCGACCTGGAACGTTCCTATATCGCGCTCGTCTGGGGTATGACGGAGCGCCCGCAGGGAACAATCGACGCCCATCTTGGCCGTTCGCATCGCGACCGCACGAAACAGGCCGTCGTCCGAGAAGATCGCGAAGATGCGCGCCATGCCGTGACCCATTATACGACGCTTGAAAAATTCGGCGCGCGCGCCGATGCGACAGCGCTTGCATCCCTGGTGGAATGCCGCCTTGAAACGGGCCGCACCCATCAAATTCGTGTCCATATGGCGCATCTCGGCCATCCGCTTATCGGCGATATGGATTACGGCGGTTCCTACAAGACCAAAGCCAACAAATTGCCCGACCCGTTAAAAGAGGCGGTGCAGAATTTCCCCAGACAGGCACTGCATGCGAGGATTCTGGCGTTCACCCATCCCGCAACCGGAGAATTGATGCGGTTCGAATCACCGCTTCCCGCGGATATGGACCACCTTGTGGAAAGTTTTCGCAGCCACTCTATATGATGTGCAAGCTGGAAGGTTTTCCAACTCCAATAAAACGTCTGTATAAGCGATAGTCATCCGGTTTCTCGGTAAAGCTGCCGGGACGTTTCTGAGACTTATGTCAAAACTGATTGTTCACATTGTAGTGACAGATTGTTTCACAGGTTGTTTAACCGTGTTTTCGCCAAAATGATGCTTATATAAATGTACTCGCGCGAGGATGTGCAGGAGGCAGCCGGCGCGACAGGTTCGCCAGATGGGAGCCTGAAATTGATCAAGGAGGGTGCTCTATGGCCCAGATGAAACTCCCCAGTATTACGTCCGGTGACGGTGGTCTTACCCGTTATCTGGAAGAAATCCGCCGTTTCCCGATGCTTGAGCCGCAGGAAGAATATATGCTGGCCAAGCGTTATCACGAACATACCGATCCCAAGGCGGCTCATAAGCTGGTGACGAGCCATCTTCGTCTTGTGGCGAAAATTGCCATGGGCTATCGCGGCTATGGCCTGCCGATCGGCGAGGTTATTTCCGAAGGCAATGTCGGGTTGATGCAGGCCGTCAAGCGCTTCGAGCCTGAACGCGGTTTCCGCCTTGCCACCTACGCCATGTGGTGGATCAAGGCTTCGATCCAGGAATATGTACTGCGTTCATGGAGCCTTGTGAAGATGGGCACGACCGCCAACCAGAAGCGCCTGTTCTTCAATCTGCGCAAGATGAAGAGCAAGATTCAGGCGCTGGACGATGGCGATCTCAACCCCGATCAGATCAAGCAGATCGCTACCAAGCTGAATGTCAGCGAGGATGAGGTGGTTTCCATGAACCGCCGCCTGTCGGGTGATGCATCGCTCAACGCGCCGTTGCGCGCCAGCGAAGGTGAATCCGGCGAATGGCAGGACTGGCTGGTCGACGACAGCAGCAGTCAGGAAGAAACGCTGATCGAGCAGGACGAGCTGGAGAACCGCCGTTCCATGCTCGAACAGGCCATGGATACGCTCAATGATCGCGAGCGCCGTATCTTCAAGGCACGTCGCCTCGCGGAAGATCCGATGACGTTGGAAGACCTATCCGGTGAATTCGGCATCAGCCGCGAACGCGTGCGCCAGATCGAAGTCCGTGCTTTTGAAAAAGTGCAGGCCGCCGTCAAGTCGGCTGCCTTCAAACAGCAAAAAGCGCTGAACGTCATTTCGGACGCACACGCATAGGCAAGACTTTTACGAAAGGCGCGCATTGGCGCGCCTTTCGGCATAATGTCAGGCTTTATTCTTCATCCACTTTGAAGATGTCCGGGTTTTCATCGCCTTCAACAATCAGAAAGCCAGCCAGCCCCCGTTCCACTCTCGATAATGAGTGATCGACCAGTACATATTTCCCAGGCACTTCGACTTTGAATTCAACCGCCGTCGCACCGCCAGCCGGTACTGTTACGGTCTGCACATCGGTGAGCGGTGGCGAAGTCAACGAGCCAAATTGATAGACCTTGTCAAAGATTTCGCCGATGACATGGAAAGATGACTGGAAGTTCGGGCCGCCCACGCCAAAATAGATACGGATCGTCTCACCGACTTTTGCTTTCATCGGATAGTGATCGGTCAGGGCGCCGACATGTCCATTGAGAACGAAGTATTCAGGGCGTTCATTGAGCAGCTTTTCATAGCTTTCGGTCAAAAGCCCAGAGGATCCGAATTCCTCCTCGGTATAAATTTCTCCCTGCATGACATAGAATTCATGGTCAACCTCGGGTAGCCCGTCTTCGGGTTCTACGAGGATCATCCCGTACATACCGCTGGCAATATGCATGGCAACCGGTGGTACGGCACAATGATAGACATAAAGACCGGGATTCATGGCCTTGAACGTGAAGCGTTTGGTTTCACCGGGTGCAGCCGTCGTGGCTTCCGCACCGCCACCTGGGCCGGTCACAGCATGAAAATCCACATTATGCATCATGGTGCTGCTTTCGTCGTTCTTGAGCGAAACCTTTACGGTGTCGCCGACACGAACACGAACGAAGGGGCCGGGCACGGTGCCATTGAAGGTCCAGTAACGATACGTCGTGCGACCATCGAGCCGTGCTTCCAGTTCAATGGTTTCAAGCTCGACCGTTACGGTTTCGGGCTCCCGCCGGGTGATTGGCGGCGGAACATCGGTTGGCTTGCGTGCAATATCGGTTACGCCATCCACCACCGCGTAAACGCGGTTGCTGAGACTTCCTGACGGAGAGGTCGTCCCCTTTGGAACTGCAGCAGAATGGTCATGTTGTGCCACGGCTGGCGTGCCCGCGAAAGCGGTGGATGCGGCCGCCAATCCCGCTGATCCAAGCAGAACCTTGCGGCGGGTCAGTTTGCTATTCTCATTGGAAGCAATATCAGGCAATGAATCCACATTCAGTTTATCAACCATCTCCTCCTCCTTTCCGCTATTGCGTTTCAGCTTGGCTATAAAGCTCTTCGAACACTTTTTTGGCCTTGCCGGGGTGCTTGACCGCTTTCGCAGTTTCAAGGTTTGCGGGCTCGCCGGCAACAATCAATGCCACCATCCCCATACCGTAATGCGGTGCGCATTTGATGCCGTAAACACCTTCCTTGTCCACGGTAACGGTCACCTCCTGATTGATCTTGCCCTTGAAAGGCTCGACACCCTCTGGAAGCATTCCTTTGATGCTCTGTGCATCATGGCCCTTGTCGGTGGGCACGAAAGTAACCGTATCCCCGACTTCCGCCTTGATGAAATCCGGCTCGAAGACCATAGCACCCTTGGTTCCCTTGTTGAGCATCTTGACCTGATGATCAGCCGCATTGGCTTGAAAAGAAAAGACCACAGCGCAACTCAGAGAAATAAGCAGACCGATTTTCATAGAAACACCTCTCCTATCCCCACCCTTGGATTGATAAATAGCGGTTATTTATGAAAATCAATGTCTTTTTGATCGGGTTTATAAACACCAATGGCACAGAACAGTGATTATAATCATATTCGCCGGAAAACCACTTCGCCAGTTTCCTACCGCAACAAGAAATTATCTCTGCTTCCTCACGATAAAACTGTCAAATAACTGTAACAAAACAGCTTTAGGCAACAAGATGTGTTTACCCAAATCTAAAGGCCTGTTTTATGAAAAAGATCCTGTTCACGGTCGCCGTCATTCTCGGTAGCGCCACCGCCACTTTCGCTTCCGACTATGTTTCCTATCTGGATTATCCGCAAAAGGAACAGGACGGGAAAGAATTCTTCACTGCCATCGAAATCCCGCAGGGCAGCTTCACAAAGTATGAAATCGACGACAAGACCGGCCATATCATCGTGGACCGCTATCAGTCGATGCCTGTTATTTATCCGGCGAATTACGGCTCCATCACCAGCACGCTTGCAGGCGACGGTGATCCGCTTGATGCGCTTATCTATACGCGCGAACCAATCGTTCCCGGTGCAATCATCAAGGTTCGCCCCATCGGTGTCCTGAAGATGATCGATGGCGGCGAAAAGGACGACAAGATCGTTGCCGTTCCGACCACGGATATCGACCCGACTTACGACAACATCAAGGAAATTACCGATCTGCCGAAGATCGAGCAGCAACGCCTCGAAGCGTTCTTCCGTGTCTACAAGCAGCTTCCCGAAGGCCGTAAGGTCGTGGAACTCGGCGGCTTCGATAAAGCTGAAGCCGCTCAAAATGAAGTCGCGGCCGCTATCAAGGCCTTTTCCGAGAAGAAGTAAGCGCAATCCGTATCAATCGAGAAAAGGCCGCTTTAAGCGGCCTTTTTACTTCGCATTAGATGGGCAAATTAATTTGCTCCAAGCACATCAATGAATGCTTTTTCGCCCGCTGCACCTTTTTCAAGGCTGATCAGCCCCCGGCGCCCATTGCGATAGGAGACCGGAATATCAATCCATTGCAGACGGCGCATAAGCGACAGGTTGGTATCTTGTGCAGTGCGGGCGTCGTTCAGCCAGATGATGAAGAAATTATCCGCAATCTTCGACGGTACCGCAATCAATGGATTGCCCGTCGCCTGTTCCGTATCCTTGAAGGTGATGCGCTGAACATTGTCGATCACACCGCCCGAAAAATCTTCCGGCGGGATAAAGACCATTTCGATGAGATGGCTGGCCGGAATGGACTGATCGGTATTCTTGCGCACCGTCATTTTGAGCTGCAACTTGCTGGTCGGCATGGTGACCGTCGCACGCACTGCTGGTTCTTCCGGTTGACCTTCGCCGGGGCTTTCCTGAATGACCGACCATGCAACAGTGCCGCGCTCCACCGAACCCTGCTCGGTTCCGCCGCGCTCCTCATAAAGCAAAGCTTGCTGGCCCTCTGCCACCGGCTGCTGATCCGCGCTCTGGTTGCCGGGGGAAGCCGGAGCGGCAGAACCCGCCGGTGTGGACGCGGCTGTCGATTTGCCTTCGCCGAGCGTTTGCGCTTCTGCGGCAGGGCCGTCATCGACCTCACTGCCATCGGGCATCAGGCGTTGTGTCAGTTTCTGCTCGCCATCGGCCTGCTGTGCGGGCGGCGGCGTATCGTTGCCGGACGCATTGTTGTCCGCAGGCTGCGTAGCGCTATTGTCATTGTCCGTAACGGCAGGCGTATCGCCGGACGTCGAAGGCGCATCGCTGCGGCCAAGGCTTGAAGCCATTTCCTGCAACTGTTCCTTGTTGAACCAGACAGCAGCACCTGCGCCACCCAGGACCAGAAGCGCCACAAGACCAGCGATCAGGCCCTTATAGGAGCCTTTTTCTTTGGTTGATGCACGCTCGATATATTCGCTGCGCCGGGCCTCGGCCTTTTCCTTTGCGCGGTCGAACTTGCTGTCATCGCCGCGTTCGGCACGCAGGCCTGCATTTGATGAAGATGTATCATCATCGCCATCGAGCGCAGGATCATAACGCTCACGTTCGGGCTCGTCCGAAAATCTGGCGCGATCATTATCGTCCTGCCAGTATCTATCGTCGGCATGCGCGCCCGAATCCTGCAGAAAATCCTCAAGCGCGTCTTCAATCGGCTCCTCTACGATTGGAGCGAGTGGCGCATAAAACGCCTCCACTTGTTCGATGGCATCTTCGAGAATATCACGCTGGCGGACAGCCACTGCCTGGGAAGCATTCGCCGTAACGAGCTTCTGCTCGATGGTGGCGCGCGCTTTCGCATAGACGCGCTGACGCAGCTCAGGCGACTTGTCTGCCTGCGCGTCAATCGTCTTTTTCAGTACCGCTACAAAATCCGCCATGCCGCCTTATCCAGTTTCCGCAAGTACGAGATCGAATACATGTCTCAATAATCACAATAATCAAGGAAAATCAAAGGCGAACACGGTGATTCAGATGAGTCTTTCAAAATGAACGCCCAAAAATCCAATAAAAAACCCGACCAGAGCAGACTGGCCGGGTTTTTTTATTGCATAGACCCAAAATTAGTCGTGGAACGGGTCGGTCACCAGAATGGTGTCTTCGCGCTCCGGGCTGGTCGAAAGCATCGCCACAGGGGCGCCGATCAGCTCTTCGATATGGCGGACATATTTGACCGCTTGCGCTGGCAAATCATTCCACGAACGTGCCCCGGCTGTCGTTTCCGACCAACCTGGCAAGGTTTCATAGATCGGCTTTACGCGGGCCTGCGCGCCCATCGAAGACGGCAGATAGTCAATGCGCTTGCCATCGAGCTCGTAAGCAACGCAAATCTTGATTTCTTCCAGACCGTCGAGAACATCGAGCTTGGTGAGCGCAATACCATTGATCCCTGATGTGCGCACGGTCTGACGCACGATGACCGCATCGAACCAGCCGCAACGGCGCTTGCGCCCCGTCACCACACCAAATTCATGGCCCTTGGTGCCAAGGAATTCACCGATTTCATCGTCAAGCTCGGTCGGAAACGGCCCCTCACCCACACGCGTCGTATAGGCTTTGGTGATGCCGAGCACATAGCCGATGGCAGTCGGTCCAAGACCCGAACCGGCAGCAGCCTGACCGGCCACCGTATTGGAGGAGGTCACGAAAGGATAAGTGCCGTGATCATTGTCGAGAAGCGCGCCCTGCGCACCTTCAAACAGAATACGATCGCCTGCCTTGCGGCGTTCGTCGAGCACACGCCAGACCTGATCAATATAAGGCAATATCTGATCGGCAACCGAGGTCAGTTCGGTGAGAATGGTATCGACCGCGATTTCTTCAAGACCCATGCCGCGACGCAGCAGATTATGATGCGCGAGCAGACGTTCGATCTTGGGCTTTAATGTTTCGGGTTCCGCCAGATCAATGACGCGAATGGCGCGACGACCAACCTTGTCTTCATAAGCCGGGCCAATACCGCGCTTGGTCGTGCCGATTTTCAGGCCCGATGTCGAGCCTTCACGCATGGCATCAAGCTCACGATGGACAGACAGAATCAGCGGGGCGTTTTCGGCAATACGCAAAACATCGGTGGAAATCTCGATCCCCTGCCCACGCAGCTTTTCAACTTCGGCCACAAAATGGTGCGGGTCGACCACGACACCATTGCCAATCACGCTGAGCTTGCCGCGCACAAGGCCCGAAGGCAGCAGCGAAAGCTTGTAGCTGACGCCATCAATGACAAGCGTATGACCGGCATTGTGACCGCCCTGATAGCGCACGATGACATCGGCACGCTCGGACAGCCAGTCCACAATCTTACCCTTGCCCTCGTCGCCCCATTGCGACCCGACGACAACCACATTTGCCATTTAAGAAAACTCCTCGGTCGGCGTAAAAATAGAGAATGAAAACGCGTCTGATTTAACAGGAAACGTTTCAAGCCGTATCAACTATCCAAGGATCGCAAGCGTACCCGTTCGCTCAACGGGGTGCTGATCCCTCGTCTCTATACAGAGTGAATCGCGCGTGCGCGACTCTTTCATGCAAAAAAATCATGATTTTTAATGAGCGCGACGCGTTTATCCCGCACGAACCATATAACGGGCATCATCCGAATAGGTTTTAAGCTTTTCCGCAAGCTCCGGCAGGTCGCGGGTGACAAAGCCTTTCTTCTCCCAGAAACCACCTGAATTATTGACGGCCACCAGAGCCATGGTGAGAAAACCATCAGCCTCCGCCTGTGCCGCCATGAGCGTAATGACACGCGTTGCAACACCACCAGAACGAGCCGCAGGCAACAGCGCAATATCATGAATGTAATAGGTGTTTCTGTCTTCCGGCAATTTTTCAAGAACGCTGTTGAGTGCTGGCAGCGCGTCGAGTTTCCACGGATGGCTGACAGCATAACCGAGAATAGTGTCGTCCTCGGCATAAACAAAGCAGCCTGCCGGATAGAGGCTGAGGCGGTCAAGGAAGACCGCCTCTTCTTCATAAAAATCGGGATGGACCAGAGCCGCCACCGCCATCACACCCGCTAAATCGTGAGCATGCATGCGCCGCCATTGAGCCTTTACCATTTCCGATGTCATGTCTCATGCTTCTCCAACAGGAAACTCAAGCGGTGTGGCCGCATTGATTGCATCCTGAGCAATCAACTCGTCAAGAGCTGCCTGTGGAATTCGCTCATCCACATAAAGCATGGCAATCGCATCCCCGCCCGCACGGTCACGTCCCAGCGAGAAATTCGCGATATTGATATTGTGCTTGCCGCAGATCGTACCCAGCAAGCCGATCATGCCCGGAATATCGACATTGGTCACATAAAGCATATGCGGGCCGACTTCGGCGTCAAGATTGATGCCCTTGATCTGGATGAAGCGCGGCTTCCCGTCCGAGAAACAGGTTCCGGCAATGGAACGCTCACGCAGCGGCGTCTTGACCGTCAGTTTGATATAACCGTCAAAAATGCCCGATTTATCGCGCTTGACCTCCGAGACGATAATGCCACGTTCCTTGACCATGATGGGTGCCGACACCATGTTGACGTCGGCCACCTGTGGGCGGATCAAACCGGCAAGGGCGGCACTCAGGAGCGCGCGCGTGTTCATCGTGGCAGTCGCCCCGTCAAACAGCACTTCCACTTCCTGAATAGGCTCGTCCGTCACCTGGCCGACAAAAGCGCCCAGCACCTCGGCAAGTTTCACGAAAGGCCGCAAACGCGGCGCCTCTTCCGCCGTAATCGATGGCATATTGATCGCATTGGAAACTGCCCCCTTGATCAGGTAATCCGACATCTGCTCGGCGACCTGAAGGGCGACGTTTTCCTGTGCTTCTGAGGTCGAAGCCCCAAGATGCGGTGTGCAAACAACATTTGGCAGTGAGAAAAGTTCGTTTTCGGTGGCAGGCTCAGTCTCGTAGACATCGATGCCCGCACCCTCTACATGACCGGATTTAAGTGCTGCCACCAGATCCTTTTCGACAATAAGGCCACCACGCGCACAATTGACGATCCGCACGCCCGGCTTGGTCTTGGCAAGGTTTTCGGCATTGATGATATTGCGCGTCTTGTCGGTCAGCGGCGTATGAAGCGTGATGAAATCGGCGCGGGCCAGAAGATCATCCAGTTCAACCTTTTCCACACCCAGTTCCTGAGCGCGGGCTTCCGAAAGGAACGGATCGAATGCCACAACATTCATCTTGAGGCCAATCGCCCGCGTTGCCACCACCGCGCCGATATTACCGCAGCCGATAATACCAAGCGTCTTTCCGGTGATTTCCACGCCCATGAAGCGGTTCTTTTCCCACTTGCCTGCCCGCGTCGACGTGTCAGCTTCGGGCAGTTGGCGCGCAACCGCAAACATCAGTGCAATGGCATGCTCTGCCGTGGTGATCGAATTGCCAAACGGCGTATTCATGACGATGATACCGCGGCGCGACGCTGCCGGTATATCGACATTATCGACGCCGATCCCGGCCCGTCCGACAACTTTCAGATTTTTGGCGTTTGCAATCAGTTTTTCAGTGACTTTTGTGGCCGAACGGATCGCCAGACCGTCATATTGGCCAATCACTTCGAGAAGCTTTTCCTTGTCCTTGCCGAGATCCGGCAGATAATCGACATCAACGCCGCGATCCTTGAAAATCTGGACGGCAGTGGGTGAAAGCTTGTCGGATACGAGAACACGAGGTGCCATCAAGGCCTCCTTCAATCTGTTCAGTGCCAAGCAATTTCAGCAAAGGACATGTGTCTTGCTTGCTGAAAATGCTGCAAAACAAAGGGGAATGCGGACCACGCGCGTCCCAACACGCGCATGGTTTATGCATGAACCGTTCAGGCAGCAGCCTTGAGCGCTGCCTTCTCAGTCTGGAATGCCCATTCAAGCCAATGGGTCAACGCTTCAAGATCGGACGCCTCAACCGTCGCCCCTGCCCAGATACGCAAGCCGGACGGCGCATCGCGATAGGCGCCGATGTCATAGGCAACGCCTTCCTTGTCGAGCGCAGTCACAATAGCCTTGGCAAAAGCCGCCTGTTGATCCGCAGAAAGTGCGCTCACTTCAGGATCGACAATGGTGAGGCAGACGGATGTGTTGGACCGCGTTTCAGGCTTTTGCGCCAGATTGGCGATCCATGGCGTCTTCTGGATAAAGGCGTCGAGAACGGCAAAATTTGCATCCGCCCGGCCAACCAGACCATCAAGACCGCCAATCGAACGCGCCCAGCTCAGCGCATCGAGATAATCCTCAACACAGAGCATTGAGGGCGTATTGATGGTCTCGCCGACAAAAATGCCCTCGATCAGCTTGCCGCCCTTGGTCATGCGAAAAATTTTGGGCAACGGCCATGCGGGCTTGTAGCTTTCCAGCCGCTCCACCGCACGTGGGCTGAGGATGAGAATCCCATGCGCGCCTTCGCCGCCCAGCACTTTCTGCCAGGAGAAGGTGACGACATCGAGCTTGGCAAAATCGAGTCTCTGTGCAAAAGCCGCCGACGTCGCATCGCAGATCGTCAGGCCCTCACGCGTTGCCGGAATGAAATCGGCATTGGGAACACGCACACCCGATGTGGTGCCGTTCCACGTGAAGACGACATCGCGGTTGAAATCGACTTTCGAGAAATCAACAAGTTCGCCATAGGGCGCTTCAAAGCTGCGCACATCATCAAGCTTGAGCTGTTTGACCACATCCGTGACCCATCCCGAGCCAAAGCTTTCCCAGGCGACCATATCGACGCCGCGTGCGCCCAAGAGCGACCACAGCGCCATCTCGACCGCCCCCGTATCGGATGCAGGCACGATACCGATGCGGTAATCGGCAGGAACGCCAAGAATTTCGCGGGTAAGGTCGATGGCTTCTTTCAGCTTGTTCTTGCCGATTTTCGCACGATGCGAACGGCCGAGCGGCGCATCACTGAGCGCATCAAGCGACCAGCCGGGGCGTTTTGCACAGGGACCAGATGAAAAATTAGGGTTAGCCGGGCGCGTGGCCGGCTTTGCAATCGTCGTCATTTTGTTTCCTATCCTCACAGATAGCACGCGCCTCGTTGGGGAGGCGTGGCCCACGGATGAAGATATCGAAAAGCAAAATTTTCACAAGACGATTTGCAAAATTCTTTTGTTTGCGGAAATAGCGCTTACCACGCGGAAACGCGGATACCGGCGCGCAGCTGGTGCGATTTGATGTCCTTGTCGCTCAGTGATACGCCACCGCCGTTAGCGACAGCGCCGCCATTGATGACACCATAACGATAACCGAGGTCAAGTTTGACATTTTCCGTCAGATCGACCGCAAAACCCGCCATCAGCGCCCATGCGAAGCGGTAATCGTCATCCGACTTGACGTCGCCATAGCTGCTGTCGAGTGAATAGCGGACATTGGCAACACCGAGACCCGCACCAAGATAGGGCGTGACACCGGCCAGATTGCCGATATCGACATAAGCGTTGGCCATCACGTCCCAACTGCGCAGCCTGGCCGGGAAATCGTCGACATCCTGACGCGAGTAGCCCGCCGTCACATCAGCGCGCAGATAATCGTTGAACTGATAACCAACACCAATCGACGGAGCCACACCATTATCGAGATCGAAGCTGCGCGCAACGCGATTATTGGCAGCATCGAGCGCTTCAATCCCGCCTTTCGAGGCAAAATTATAACCAAGGTCGCCGCGCAGATACCATCCGCTGGTTGCCTTGGGAGCCATCACGACCTCCGGCACGGAAGCCTCATCGAGAATGTCAGAAGCGAGCGCCTGCCCGGCAACCATCGATACCACCGCTCCGGCAAAGGCAATTTTTATAAGTCCATTCATTACTCGTCCCGTCCCGTAGCGCAATTTCGTCGGCTTTCGGGCGAGCCTATTTTGAAGAGGTTAAATATAAATTAACCATGTTTTTTAACGCAAAAAATACAGCATATTATGCGCAAGAACAAAAACGGCGCGGGAAAACCGCGCCGTTCTTTACGCAATGTCTGACCGCATGATCAGGCGGCGGTACGTACCGACGAGATTACATCCACGATATCGTTGACGACTTTTTCGACCAGAGCGCGGTCGTCGCCCTCGGCCATGACGCGGATGAG
This sequence comes from Rhizobiaceae bacterium, assembly GCA_032057925.1. Classification (GTDB taxonomy): domain Bacteria; phylum Pseudomonadota; class Alphaproteobacteria; order Rhizobiales; family Rhizobiaceae; genus Brucella. The sequence goes on along the minus strand of DAMCEK010000003.1, from coordinate 187,744 downwards.
CGGTTCAGTGCCCGAAGGGCGAATGACCAACCGCCCTTGCGTGCCAAGACGCTCCTGCGCCTCATCGATAGCGCTTTTGACGTTCTTATTTTCCAGCGGCTTGCCGCCACTGGTGCGAACGTTTTTCAAAAGCTGCGGCACCGGCTCGAATTTTCTGCAAACTTCACTCAGCGGCTTGCCCATCTGCTGCACGACAGCCAAAATCTGCAAGGCAGAGATCAGACCGTCACCCGTGGTGGCAAAATCCGACAGCACGATATGGCCAGATTGTTCACCGCCGACATTGAAACCATGCTCGCGCATATGCTCGACAACATAGCGGTCGCCAACCTTGGTGCGGGCAAGGGTCAGGTGCTGATCGGCGAGAAACCGTTCAAGGCCTAGATTGGACATGATGGTTGCAACGATACCGCCGCCCGTCAAACGGTCCGACTTTGCCCAGGATTCGGCAATCACCGCCATCAACTGGTCACCATCGATCACGGTTCCCGTTTCATCCACCAGCAGTACCCGGTCGGCATCGCCATCAAGTGCAATACCGACATCGGCGCGCACCTCATGGACCTTTTTCATGAGGCCAATCGGATGCGTCGAGCCGCAATCCTCATTGATGTTGATACCGTTCGGCTCGTTGTTGATGGTGATAACTTCCGCACCCAGTTCCCAAAGGGCTGCGGGTGCCACCTTGTAGCCCGCACCATTGGCACAATCGATCACGATCCTGAGGCCAGCCAGCGATATATTGCGCGGCAATGTGCGCTTGGCGAATTCGATATAGCGATAAATATCGCCGTCGACGCGCTTGGCCTTGCCGATGGCGCCATGGCTGGCGAGAAGCGACGACAGATCACCTTCGATCCGCTGCTCGATTTCCAGTTCAAGCGCATCGGAAAGCTTGAAACCATCCGGGCCAAACAATTTGATACCATTATCGTAAAAGGGATTGTGCGACGCCGAAATCATTACGCCGATATCTGCGCGCAAGGAGCGGCAAAGCATCGCGACAGCAGGTGTGGGGATTGGCCCCAGCAAAAAAACATCCATACCTGCGGCTGTAAAACCTGCGACAAGTGCGTTTTCAAGCATATAGCCCGAACGGCGCGTATCCTTGCCAATCACCACACGCGAAGTCTGGCCCGAATTGCGGAAAATATGACCGACGGCCATGCCGACCTTCATGGCGATATCGGGCGTCATGGGAAAACTGTTCGCCTGCCCACGAATACCATCGGTTCCAAAATATTTCCGTGTCATGTTCTTAGCCTTACGTTGAGCCATGCCGTAATTTCCGCATTGTCTAATATATACTGCCCATGAAATTACGACGCGACAATCGCATATCGTGATTGAGCGCCAATGCATGCGCCAGAGCGGCTTTTTCCATCTTCAACTGACGGAACTGTTCCATCTGTTTCATTTAAAGCGTGTCGCGTTTTATCATATCCACAAGACACGCTTTAAGCTTTTGTTTTTAAGCATGTCTCCCAAAACCGGTTCCCACTTTTGGGAGACATGCTGTCGTGCATTATCCGATACAAAACTTTTATCGAAAACACCCGATATTCTATAATCTGAAAAACGATAGTTTATCAGTTTGCGCTCTCATATCCTAAAACGCATGTCCCTTGCAATTTCAACTTCATAACCGGAACAGGGGCAGACGCTTCAACTTTTATGATGCGCTGAAATCGTTAATCAAGCTTTGCATGTGCAAAGCTTTCACTGTTGAAGAAGGAAAAGCCGGGCATGATACCCGGCTTTTTCAATTTCAATTCCGCATATGCGTTTATTGCGGCTGTGGATTGGGCTCCATGCCGGGCTCACCGCCCTGCTCGCCAGTCTTGCGCTTGCGCGGCTTACCGGCTTTGGGAACACCTGAACCGCGTGACGGCGTATCATTGCCCTGATCGCGGGAAGGCTTGTTGCCTGCAATCAGTTCCTTGATTTCGTCACCGCTCAGCGTTTCGTATTCCAGAAGACCCTCAGCCAAAGCAATCCAGTCATCTTTCTTTTCACTCAGAATGCGAGTTGCTTCAGCGTAAGCCTCGTCGATCAGGCGACGCACTTCGGCATCGATGATCTGTGCGGTTTCTTCCGAAACATTCTGCGTGCGAGAAACGGAATGACCAAGGAAAACCTCTTCCTGATTATCACCATAGGCGACGCGACCGAGCTTGTCGGAAAAGCCCCACTGCGTGACCATCGAACGCGCAAGTTTGGTCGCCTGCTGAATATCGGAGGATGCACCGGAGGTGATGTTCTCCTTGCCGAATTTAAGCTCCTCTGCCACACGGCCGCCCATCATGATCGCCAGACGCGAAACCATCCACGTATAAGAGGCCGAATAACGATCGCCTTCAGGAAGCTGCATCACCATGCCGAGCGCGCGACCGCGCGGAATAATCGTTGCCTTATGGACAGGATCAGATTTCGGTACATTGATCGCCACGATGGCGTGCCCCGCTTCATGATAGGCCGTATTGGCTTTTTCTTCCTGCGTCATGGCGGAACGGCGCTCCGCACCCATCATGATCTTGTCCTTCGCGTCCTCGAACTCCTGCATGGTGACGATGCGCTTGTTACGACGCGCCGCCATCAGGGCCGCTTCATTGACCAGATTGGCCAGATCGGCACCGGAAAAGCCCGGCGTGCCGCGTGCGACGACCTTGAGGTCGACATTGGGCGCCAATGGCACATTGCGCACATGCACCTTGAGGATTTGTTCGCGACCAACAATATCCGGGTTCGGCACCACGACCTGACGGTCGAAACGACCCGGACGCAAGAGTGCGGGATCAAGAACATCGGGACGGTTGGTGGCCGCGATCAGGATGATCGATTCATTGGCCTCAAAACCATCCATCTCGACCAGAAGCTGGTTGAGTGTCTGTTCGCGTTCGTCATTGCCGCCGCCAAGACCGGCACCACGATGTCGACCGACAGCATCGATTTCGTCGATGAAGATGATGCAAGGCGCATTCTTCTTGGCCTGTTCGAACATGTCGCGCACGCGGCTGGCACCGACACCGACAAACATTTCCACGAAATCCGAGCCGGAAATGGTAAAGAAAGGCACATTGGCTTCGCCCGCGACCGAGCGCGCCAGAAGCGTCTTACCGGTTCCGGGAGGGCCAACAAGCAGAACGCCACGCGGAATCTTGCCGCCCAGACGCTGGAACTTTTGCGGATCGCGCAGGAATTCAACGATTTCTTCCAGATCCTGCTTGGCTTCCTCGACGCCGGCAACGTCCTGAAATGTCACACGACCATGCGCTTCGGTCAGAAGCTTGGCCTTGGACTTGCCAAACCCCATGGCACCACGCGAGCCGCCCTGCATCTGGCGCATGAAGAAAATCCACACACCGAGAATCAGGATCATCGGCAGCCACGACAGCAAAATACCGATCAGCGAGCTCGAACCGTCGCTTTCAGGGCGCGCGGTAATGGCGACCTTCTTTTCTTCAAGTCGCGACACGAGGCCGGTATCGCCCGGCGAATAGGTCTGGAACGTCGATCCGTTATCGGCATAGCTGCCGCTGATCCGCTCCCCGGTGATAGTCACCGATTTCACGCGACCGTTGGATACGTCGTCAATAAATTGCGAATAGGAGACTTCGCGGGAATTGGCGCGCTGCCCCGGACTCTGGAACAGGTTGAACAGCGCGATCAGGAGCAGGGCAATGATCGCCCACAGGGCGAAGTTGCGATAGTTCGGATTCATAACGGGTCCAATCGATACCACTGTCGTTCCAAAGAAACGGAACGATGTTTCGACTTAACATAGGAGCGAAGAAGGGCGTTGCCAAGGCACGGAACGCACCACATTGGCGATTCTTGCGGCTTGGTTTACAAAAATCAGCCAATCAAGCGGCATTCACGTCCAATACGGTCCTCAAGCGCTGCAGCAAGGGCGAAATCATAGCCCGGCAAAACATGATCGAACAGCGCAAAGTGCCGCTCCATGGTCACGCCTTCGGGAAGACCGCCATGCTGCCAGAATGGCAAAGCAACCAGTTTAGCGTTTGTGAAAAGTGCAGGCAGAACCAGAAGCGCCTCGCGCTGCCGGGAGCCGATCGCTTTATCGTCGCGCGCTGAAAGAAACTCTGCAATCGCCTGACGACCGGGGGCGCCAACCTCATAAGAAAGCTTACCCTTATTATAAAAGCGAAAGCGTCCATCCCACAGGCATGTTTTACCCGCCTCAAGCGGCATGACCGGGAGATTGCGCCGTTCTCTGCCAAACCGGTGGGGAAGATCAGCTTTGCCCCGCTCGATCAGTGCACCGAGCATCGTCAACTTTTCCGTTTTTCCTTCGCCTGCAAGAAGACCGGCAATCCGCAGACGTTCGGCTTGTCCGGGCAGAAAACGGCGTCCGCCCGCAAGCGATGCAACCACGCCCGAAAAAAGCGCCTGAACCGTTTCCGGCAAAGCCGCATAGATTGCGGGATTAATGTCCATAGTCCCGCAATCATCGATGCGAAGGCTGTTCGGATCAGCCAAAGCCGCGACCATTGCGGCATTATCACGTTTGCGCGCAGCGCTCGCCAGTGCGATCTGTGCAAGAATAATCTCTGTGTCCGCGCTGGCAGCAGCACCCAGCCGCACACGCGGACGTTCATATGCGGTGTTGCTGTTGCTCGGATCATCGATCCACGCAATGGCCTTTTTCTGCAACACGTCACGCAAAGCCTGCCGTGACACGCTCAGCAAAGGCCGGATCAGTTCGACCGAACCCTCAAGCCCCATGCCTTCAAGCCAGGAGCGCGCGGCCATCGCGGCAAGCCCCCTTGCTTCAGCGTGGTGGCTGCGCTCCTTGCGCATCAGGAATGTTTCAATCTGGTCGTCCTGCGTATGGCCGGTGACGATGATTTTTGCGCCCGCCTCACGTGCCGCCTTAACCAGCAGACGGTAGCGTGCGTTGCGCGCACCAGCCAACAATCCTTGTGAGGGTTTGGGCTCATCCCAGGCGAGTATCCGGTGAGCGATGCCGTGCTTAGCGCAAAGGGTGCCTACATTTTCCGCCTCGCGCGTTGATTCTTCACGCAGGCGATGGTCCACCGTCACAGTTATAAGCGAAGGCGGGTGCTTTAAACCTGCAAGATAATCCTTCAACAAAAACAGCATCGCCAGCGAATCGCTGCCACCGGATACTGCGGCAACAATCGCTTTCGCACCTTCCATTTCGAAGGGCTTGAAAATATCTATTGGGGAAAGCCCCACGATTTTACCCCGCAATCAGCACTTCACGCGCGTACGTTCTTCCGAAACGCGCTTGAGTATTGCAGGAGCCGCTTTGGGATAGCGCTGCGGAATCTGCTGAAAAGTTGCGCAGGCGACATCATGATTGTCCATTTTTTCCAGCGTCATGCCCAGCTTGAACATGTTTTCTGCTGCGCGGCGCGAATCGGGATAATCGCGTTGCGTGTCGATGAAAACGGTAGCAGCTTCCGAATAACGTCCCTGACCGTATAGCGATTCGCCAAGCCAGAAACGGGCTTCCGCCGTTTGCGGATCTGCCGGATATTGCTTGATATGCTCGCGGAAACCCGATTCAGCCGCCTTGTAATCACCTGACATCAGATATTGATATGAGGCTTGGTAGAGCGTCTTCGGGTTATCGGCAGTGGGCAGAGAAGCAACGGACGTATTGTCCTGCCCCGCGCCCTGTTCGACACCCGTCTGCCCACTGGACGCATTGGAACCGGGTGCAACATTCATGGTTTCGCCGATTACATTGCCATTGGTATCAAAGCGGATCGAGCCAAGCGTATGCGATGGCTCGCCGCGTGCGGGTTCATCCTGCGCAGGGGCACCCGAACCAATAGCAACGGAATCGGCGCCCTGTGGTGCACCGGAACTGGCGAGAGCCTGATCGCTCTCACCCGTATTGTCTCTGCCCGCGCCTTCATTGGGCAGCGCGCCCGCATCTGCGCGCTTTCCTGTTTCAAGTGCCTCGAAGCGCCGTTCATAATTTTCCTGCAATTTCTGCATTTGATCCTGCATTTCGAGGATCTGGAAATTCATCGCCTCCACGCGCATGCCAAGCGTTGCGACCACATCAGCCGGGTTCGCCATGCCCTGCGCACAAAGATCGGCACCCGCCGGTGCTGCAGCAGACGCTGGCTGTCCTGCACCGCTTGGACCGGGCGAACTCACACCTTTTTTCTTCTCCAGCTCCTCAAAGCGGAATTCGTTGTCTTCCTGGTTTTTTTGCAACTGATCATTGGTGAAGGCGATCTGTGCATCCACATCCTCGACCTTGCCGGTCAGATTGCGAACCAATTCCTGCATCATGCCGGGGCTCTGATAGGCACCGTTCTGACCGCCACCACCGCCGCCCTGCATGACGTCATCAAGGATTGCCGTCGATCCCACCTCGACCCGGTTAGACGCGCCGCCTATGCCTTTTTCCAGAACCAGAAATCGCGCTTCATTATCGCGTTCGATTTTTATCAGCCGATCGCGCAGCTGCAATATGCGCGAATAGGATTGCGCATTCTGCTGTGCAAGATTGCAGACCTGTTGCGAAAACTGATTCATGGCCGCATCACCGGCCTGCGCCAGTTGAACGCCACCTTGCTGTGAAAAACCGGATGCCGCCATAGCCGGAGCAAGCGTCAAAAGCGGCAGCATGGCAATTGCCAGTGTCACTTTCCTCATTGGTTTTCTCATTCCCTATCTGCCCCGCTGGCTTTACAGTAAACAACATCATCCACGCCGCGCATGAACGCTTGTTGAACATCCTATGCTGCGCCGCCAGGTCTCTCTTAGAGCATTTCCGGCGAAAGTGCGAAGCGGTTTTAGCTGTAAAAACACTTCTACTTTCTTTTCCCCCACAAGCACTCTTGCGGGTGGAAAACAAACGAGGTGTTTTCTTTTATGAGACTGCCGAGTTCGGCCAAAATTTGTCGAAACGCCGGATTGCGTGCTTCAAAACGCAAAAAACGGCCCAAAGGCCGTTTTTCTACAAACGCTGTTGCGTTTTGGCATATTTGTGTCCCGCAACGAAATGCGAGACAGTGCCTGATCAGTTACCGTTGAGCACGGTGATGGCGCGACGATTCTGCGACCAGCAGGAATCAGCATCGCAAACGGCGATCGGACGTTCGTTACCATAAGAAATGGTCCGCATGCGGCTGGTCGGAACACCACGCGATGCGAGGAAGTCACGGGTTGCGGCAGCGCGGCGCTGGCCGAGCGCGAGGTTGTATTCACGCGTACCGCGTTCGTCGGCATGGCCTTCGACGGTGATCGAATATTGCGGATAACGCTGCAGCCACTGGGCCTGCTTGGACAAAGTCTGCTGTGCATCGGCGCGGATCATCGACGAATCGAGATCGAAGAAAATGCGGTCACCAACATTGACGGTGAAATCCTGCGAGGAGCCAGGAGTCGCCGCGCCATTCAGGCCCAGATCACCGGCATTGTTGGGAAGGTTTTTCTTCGACGCACAACCGGCAACGGCGAGCGACATGAAAAGGGCAATAGCGATCGGGCTACGTGCAAGCGACTGGATGCGGCGCATGGGCCGAGGCTCCTTAAGATTGAATGTTCCTGCTTAACCCTCAATAATCATATCGAGGTTAATGCCGGTTCAAGAAGTATGGTTAATATTGGCTTGCCACCAAATATTGCCAGACGTCTTCCGACAGCAATTCTGGCTGTAGGCCTTGCTGGCAAAATGCGGCAGAATCACGGCTTTTTCGCTTTGTTTGTGGCAAATCATCAAAAAAGGCGCGGAGTGAGAGTTCCGCGCCTTCAACTCTTGTTACAAGTCTGGAATCCTACTCGAGAAGCGGGGACCAAGCCGGATCGGATGCGAAATTCGGCGTCTGGATCTGGCGTTCATTACGCCCGGTCAGGTCAATCGTTACCAGCCTTGGACCACCGGCCCCTGCCGCTTTGCGGAAGAACATCAGAACACGGCCGTTCGGTGACCAGGTCGGACCTTCATTATGGAAGCCCGAAGTCAGCAGACGTTCGCCCGTTCCGTCGGTCTTCATCACGCCAATCGAGAACTGGCCCTGCGACTGCTTGGTGAAGGCGATGAGATCACCGCGCGGCGACCAGACCGGCGTGGAATAGCTGCCATCGCCCGCCGAAATACGCCGTGGACTGGACCCATCGGCCCCCATGACATAGAGCTGCGGACGTCCGCCACGATCCGAGGTGAAGACGATCTGCGAGCCATCCGGCGAATAGGACGCACCGGTGTCAATCGCCTGACTGTTGGTAAGACGCGTCGTTGTGCGATTGCGCAAATCCATGGTGTAGATATTGGCGCTGCCATCATCCTGAAGCAGGCTCATCACCACCTTTTGTCCATCGGGCGAAAAGCGCGGCGCAATCGTCATGCCGGGGAAATTGCCGACCAGTTCGCGCTGCCCGGTTTCGAGCTGCAGTAGATAGACTTTCGGCGAGCCGCCTTCAAACGACATATAAGTCACTTCCTGACGGTTCGGCGAAAAGCGTGGTGTCAGAGAAATGCTGCGGCCATCGGAAATGTAACGCACATTGGCACCGTCCTGATCCATGATCGCAAGACGCTTGACGCGCTTCTGGGCGGGACCTGATTCATCGACAAAAACGATACGTGTGTCGAAGTACCCCTTCTCACCGGTCAGCCGTTCATAGATGGCATCGGCAATGATATGTGCGACGCGACGCCAGTTATCCGGCGTGGTGAAAAATTGCTGGCCAATCAACTGCTGGCCCGCAAAAGTATCCCACAAGCGGAATTCCGCCTTGAGCCTGCCATCCGGCTGTTTAGTAATGCGACCTGTGACCAGCGCCTGCGCATTGATGACCTTCCAGTCCTCGAAGCGCGGTGACGCATCGGGATTGGAAATCTTTTCAATGAACGCGCCCTTGTTGATTGGCGCAAAAAGACCGGAGCGCTCAAGGTCGGCGGCGATTACCGAAGTGATGTTGGCGCCAAGCTGATCGGCCGAGAGGAAATCGGTAATCGCGATCGGCAGCGGCTCGACCACACCTTTGTTGATGTTGATCTCCACCACGGCACGCGCTGGCATGGTGGCAACGAGGCTTGCGGCGATCATACAGGCGAAAGCCGAAAGAACTGTCCGGAACTTTGTTTTCATGATGCCGATTCTCATATCTTTTGGGACCTCTTTTGTCCTGGCATTGATTTCTTTGATGACCGGTGACCGGCCGACAGATTTGATTCAGTAAGATTGACTGGGGTCGAAATTGGCAATCACTTCCGACCATGCATCGTATTTGTCAGCAGGCAGATTATAGGGTGCACATCTCAAAACTGCGCGTCTTGCACTTTCTGCGACCGTGCGGGCGAGGCCCGAACCGCCACCACCAGCCGTAACCTGCGGATCACCCTGAATGCTGCCATCCTGATTGAGTTTCATCTTAATCGTAACCGTCAGCCCCGGCGTGTCCTCCACCCCGACCGGCTTGTTCCAGCATTGTTGAATCGCGCCGCGCAAAGCGTCCATTTCGCTCTGACTGAGTTTGCTTCCACCGGTATTTTTCTTGCCGCCAAGCGACGCCTGATCGGTGGAACGCTTGGCACCGCCGCCCGAAGGCTTCTGCTTGTTGAGCAGATCCTTGACCTCGTCGGCAATAGCATCGTTTTTCGATTGCGATGTTTGCGAGGCGGCCTTGGTCGGCTTCTGCTCATCTGTTGGCTTACGATCCGGTGTTTTTGCCGTCTGGGCCTGTGGTGGCTTGGGCTTTGCCTGAGGTGCAGGAACATTGTCCGGCAGCTTTGGCATATCCTGATCGGGTGCCTCGGCCTGCTTTTCGATCGCTTCCGCCACAGGATCGGGCTTCACATCCTGCTTTTCTTCGGGCTTGGTCTGAACTTCCGTGGCCGGAACAGGTGTTTCCTGCGGCTTTTCCTGAGGCTTGGCATCAGGCTTGGGTTCGGGTTTCTTCACCGGCTCGGGCTGCGCCTTTGGCTCTTCGGCAGCCTCAACGGGCTTGGCCTTTTGATCAGGCGTGTTGGGCGCCTTGCTGTCGATATCCTGATCGCCAAATTCTTGCGCATCAGCCACGCTCTGCGGACGCTTGGTCGGTACCGGTGCCGGTTTTTCCTTCATGGTCGCGGTTTTATCGCCCTGCTGAACCTGCGTGATGGATTCAATCGGAACAATATCAACCGGGAACGATTCCGAATCCTGCACCTCAAAAGGTTTCGGCGAGGAGAACGAAAACAGCCCCAGCGCGATAACCACGGTGTGGAGGGCTACAGAAGATGTCAGGCCAGCCTTCATGATGGCGTCAGCTATCCTGCTCCTGAAGGGTCACAAGGCCGATATTCTTGAAACCGGCGGCGGAAATGCGGGCCATGACTTTCATGACGGTGCCGTAATCGGCAGCCCTGTCACCACGCACGAAAATGCGCTCTTCATAACCCGTCTTGGCGATAGCCTGTAATTTCGGCACCACCTCATCAATCGGAATTTCTGTTTCCTGCAGATAGACCTTGCCCTCATTATTGACGGAAACTTCAATCGGCTGCGTATCGGCATTCATGGCCTTGGCCTGCGTATCGGGCAGATCAATCGGCACGCCGACTGTCAGAAGCGGTGCGGAAACCATGAAGATAATCAGCAGCACCAGCATTACATCGACAAACGGCGTCACGTTGATTTCGCTCATGAGTGCGTTCTTGCGACCGCGCCTGCGGCGACCACCTGAACGCATTCCCTGATTTCCGACCGACATACCCATTTCAAGATTCCCGAAAACGCAATCCGTGTAATTGTTGCATAAAGCTTAGTTACGCGGCGTCAGCTTCTCATCAATTTGGCGCGACAGTATGGCGGAGAATTCATCCGCAAAACCTTCAAGACGGCCATTGATCTTGCCCGCATCTGCCGACAGCTTGTTGTAGGCAATGACGGCTGGGATAGCGGCAAGAAGACCGATTGCCGTTGCAAGCAGCGCCTCGGCAATACCCGGCGCCACCACGGCAAGATTGGTATTCTTCGAAGCCGCAATCGCCTGAAACGCGGTCATGATACCAACAACCGTACCGAACAGACCGATAAAGGGCGCCGCCGAACCGATCGTGGCCAGAAAGCCAAGCCGAGATTCGAGTTTGTCGCCTTCACGCGCCAGCGCCACATCCATGGCCTTGTCGATACGCATCTGAAGCCCGATTGGCGAGCGGGCACCTTTTTCAAAGGATTTCTTCCATTCGCGCATCGCGGCCATGAAGATCGAGGCTATGCCGGTCGTACGACGCTCGTTCAGATTGCGATAGAGTTCTTCCAGGGATTGCCCCGACCAGAAGACCTGCTCGAAGCGGTCGATGGCGCGGCGTGCGCGGCCATAAGCAATAACCTTGTCGACAACGATGGCCCATGTCCAGACAGACGCCACCAGAAGGCCGAGCATGACCAGCTTGACGACCCAGTTTGCCTGCATGAACAGGCCCCAGAGGGTAACATCGGCAGCAGGCGCCGCTAACGCAACATTTTCCATCGATACATCGTCCTCGAATCCAAACGCCCGGCCTCAGGACCGGGCGACATCGCAAATTCGTCATTCAACGCCCTGAAAGAGCGTTTCAAACTTGCACAGCTTTTCGTGAAGCCATCGCCCACCCGGCAGGCGGTGAAGCCTTCACATCACAAGCGCCGCTGCCGGATTTTATTTTTAAAATCCCCGCTGCTTGTTACGGTTAATTTTGGTGAAAGGAAGGCGCTGTACCTGAACCAAACCTTTCAAACGATTCCGTCAGGATTGTGAATAGAATATTATGGTTAAAGATGAGTTACTCTTAATGTACCAAATAATCCATAGCCACAAAGAGTTAAGGCTGGCTGCTGATGCGTCGGGCAATAGCCGTCTGCGTGGCAGCGACAAATTGAGACCTCATTGACCCGGGACTTGTAAAAGCACGGCGCAAAGACAAAGGGAGTTCCATCTGTGCGCCTCTACCAGACCGGCAGCGATTGCATAAATTGTTGGGCTTACGGGCAAGGAATGCATGACTGGATAAACGTGTGGCAAACCCCGAACTTCTCAACTGCTCGTCAAGAAGATCGATAAAACACGTATCCTGCCCGCCGAGATAAATCGTGTCCTTATCGTCTACCTCTCCGGGTGCGCGTAATTCCTGCTTGTCTTTTCGTCCGTGAATAGCGAGTGCATATTTTGAACGGGAAAGAAGATTATCCATTCGCAGTTCAAAAAACCGGTGGGATGTTATGTGAAGGTCTCTCGCCCGCTCGCGGTCAAGCAGACCAACGAACGAATAAAAACTATATTGATCAGTGACAATTTCGTCTGCAAGTTCGGTCGTCAGATATTCGATTGCACCGCCATGCGGGGCGAGGATGACGATTTCCGAAATTGAAACGATGCGATTTATTATCGCAAAATCGACCCCTTCCTTATAGACATCGCAAAGCGCGTCAAAGGAGTGGAAACGATCACTCATTGCCTGCCTTTGTAAAAGCATCACGCCATTCGTCAGGTATTCGGCGCGGATGACCTTCCTTGGTGATCATCACCGCCTCGACCCGCGCTTCGCTTAGAAGGCGGCCTTCACAGCTGATTTTCTGCGCCATGATAACCCGAGCGCCGCGGATCTCGCTGACCTTCGTTTCGATCAGGATCAGGTCGTCCATTTTCGCGGGCGCCTTATAGTCGATCTCCATGCGGCGAACGACCCAGACCATTTCCTCACCCAGAGCACCTTCGGCAAGCTCGATGTGGTGAACATCCTGCAGCCGCAGAAAATCGGTCCGGCCCCGCTCATAAAATTCGAGATAACGTCCATGATAGACAAAACCGGAAAAATCCGTGTCCGCATAATAAATGCGCGCAAAAAGCCGGTGCACACCGTCGGTGAGTTCACCCGCAATCTGTGGCTGCGCCATGCTCAGTCCTCTCCTGTAAACAGGCCATATTGCGATTGCGTGATTTCAGCGGGGGCTGGCAGTCCCAGATGCTGCCAGGCAACGGCTGTGAGCACACGCCCGCGCGGTGTGCGCTGCAAAAAGCCCTGCTGGATGAGATAGGGTTCAATAATATCCTCAATGGCGTCGCGTGGCTCAGAAAGACCCGCGGCGATGGTTTCGATCCCCACCGGTCCGCCGCCGAAATTACGCGCAATCATATTGAGATAACGCCGGTCAAGCTGATCAAACCCGCGATTATCCACCTCGAGCCGCGACAGCGCTTCATCGGCAATCTTGCGGTCGATGATATCCGCCCCAGCAACAAGCGCGAAGTCACGCACCCGGCGTAGCAGACGGCCCGCAATACGCGGGGTGCCGCGCGAGCGTCGCGCCACTTCCAGAGCACCATCCGACGAGATTCCCATCTGCATGATACGTGCGCCGCGCCGCACGATATATTCGAGCTCTTCAACGGTATAGAAATTCAGCCGCACCGGAATGCCAAAACGGTCGCGCAAAGGCGTGGTCAAAAGGCCCAGCCGCGTGGTCGCTGCGACAAGCGTGAATTTGGCAAGATCAATCTTGACCGAACGCGCCGCCGGCCCCTCGCCGATAATGAGATCAAGCTGAAAATCCTCCATCGCCGGATAGAGAATTTCTTCAACCGCCGGGCTGAGGCGATGGATTTCATCGATGAACAGCACATCGCGGTCTTCGAGATTGGTCAGAAGCGCTGCAAGGTCACCTGCCTTGGCGATTACTGGTCCCGAGGTCGAGCGGAAATTGACGCCCAGTTCCTTGGCCATGATCTGCGCAAGCGTCGTTTTGCCAAGGCCGGGAGGGCCGACGAAAAGCACATGATCGAGCGCTTCTCCACGCACCTTGGCCGCTTCAATGAACACTTTGAGATTGGCGCGCGCCGCCGCCTGGCCGACAAAATCATCAAGCGTCTGCGGACGCAGCGTCGTGTCTTCGTCAGGGCGTTTATCGGCATCGATGAGAGGGTTGCGGTCGCTCATGCTTTTCTCCTCGCATGAACATGCAATTCATACAAGCACATCACCGCGACAGTTCCTTGAGGCCAAGCCGGATAAGTTTGGCCGAATCGGCATCTTCTCCCGCTTCCCTGAGGGCAGCCGCCACAGCATTTGCCGCCTGATCGCGTGAATAGCCGAGATTGGCAAGCGCCGACACGGCATCCGCAATAGGTGCGGAAGCAGCCCCCGCTCCGAGCTCCTGCTTGAGGCCAATCGTTCCGCTCGCCTCACCTGCAAAGGCCGGTGCCTTGTTCTTGAGTTCGGTAACGATGCGCTCGGCCACTTTCTTGCCTACGCCCGGCGCCCGCGAAACCATGGCAAGGTCACGCAGCGCAATCGCATTGGCAAGCTCCGGCGGCGACAAGGTGCCAAGCACCGCCAGTGCCACCTTGGCGCCCACGCCCTGCACATTCTGCAACAGGCGGAACCATTCCCGTTCAAGCTGGGTAGCAAAGCCATAAAGGCGGATCATGTCTTCACGCACATAGGTTTCAATAAACAAAACCGCTGCTTCGCCTGTTCCGCCCAGATTGCCAAGGGTGCGTGCCGAGCAAAAGGCGACATAACCGACGCCATGCACATCGAGAATGGCATGGTCCTCGGCGATTTCATCGATCACACCCTTGAGCTTACCGATCATGCCCGTTTACCCCGCCAATAATGTCTGTAAGCGGCGCGCACTGACAATGCTTTGCCGATGATGTGCATGACAAATGGCAATGGCCAGCGCGTCGGCAGCATCGCTCGTATCAAACGTTGCCCGCGGCATCAAAACCTTCACCATCATATGAATCTGCTGCTTTTCGCCATGCCCCACCCCGATCACCGCCTTCTTGACCGCATTGGGGGCATATTCGGCAACCGGCAATCCTGCCTGCGCCGGTGCAAGCAACGCGATACCGCGCGCTTGGCCAAGCTTGAGGGTTGCGGTCGCATCCTTGTTGACGAATGTGTGCTCGACCGCCGCTTCTTGCGGCATGAAATTGTGCAGGACTGCGGAAAGGCCTTCATGCAACTGGCAAAGCCGCGAGGCGAGATCCATTTCCGCATTCGACGTCACCGTGCCCGACGCCACGAAATGCAGAGAATTGCCAAGCGATTCGACCACGCCCCAGCCGGTACGGCGCAGGCCGGGATCGATACCAATGATGCGAATCGTTTCTTTCATAAGCAAACCCTATCCTCAGACAGGGTTACTTGACAGTACAAAAGTGAACAAAAGAGAAACATAGATGCCGATGGCACCGTGTTTTTCCATCAGGAAGCGCCGAAGGCTGTTTTGAGCAAGACGATCTGGTCGGAAACCGGATTGCCGTTTACGGCATCATTCGTTGTGTCGATCCGATCACAAGAATTCATTTCCATGCGGATTATCTGCGCCTGCAATTGCATGGAGCATTCAACCAGTCCGGTAAAGGTCTCAGGCAGCTCATTCCAGCCGGGTACACCCTCGCCTGCCGACGGCGTATCAAGGCGCACCTTGGCTTTCTCGGCTGCGATCTTCTGAGGCGGCATTTCTCCATTGCGGGCGGCGCGCTCGAGCAGCAACCACGATGCGATCTGCATCAGGCGCGTCGTCAGACGCATCGACTCTTGCGCATAAAGTGTGGCCGCAAGCCTCGAAAGATTACGCGCCTGCTCACGTCCCTCGCCATCCATATAGCACGCGGCTTCCTCGACCATATCCATGCCTCTGATATAGACGGGCTTGAAGCTGTCCGAGAAAAGCCTGTGATCCACGAGGCTGATCATATTACCCGCCATCTGACGCTGTTCGCTAACCACTGTTCTTACACCCTGCGTCGCCAAAAAAGTCTGGCAATCATCCTGCTATCCCGCAACCGGGAAAATCTGTTGAAACGCGATACGACCACGCAAGCGCCCCAGACGGAATAGCCGGGACGAACGTGTCCACGGGAAACTGCACCTTCATGCACGCTCACGCAAGATCATGTTTAATGTTCGGTTAACGCCGTGTGGCTACTTAATCCAGAACGGCGTGGAATGCGAACGGTTCCATATTGCCGGGAAAACCCTCAAAAAGCATAAAAAAAGAGCCGCAAAGGCGGCTCTCAGGAGTTTAACAGGGAGGCGTCAAACAGAGCGGTAAAACCACTCGGTAAGAATCCAGCCGAACTGGATGTCAAAAGGTTTAACATTCTTAACATTAATAAATGGTTAATTTGCTGCTGATTCTTGCCCGTAAAAATAGTCGCCATGCAAAAAAGCCGCCCGAAGGCGGCTCTTTTTTAAGCATTCTGTGTAATCGGCCGCGGACTGCTGCCGATGGGCAGTTTGACCGGTTCGCTTGCTGGAACCGCCGGCTTGGCGACCGGTTTCTTGCCCCAGCCAATCGTCGGCAGCCATTCAAGATAATAGGCAAGGGCAAACTGCATCACGATACCCGTTGCAATCAGCAAGGTGTCATAAGGCAATCCGCCCGGGTTAACGAGCTTCATGACCTGCGCAACCATGGCCAGAAGTGTGCCAGCGATAAACACCGGCAGCGAATGCTTACCCAGGATAGCAAGCGGATTTTCTGGTGCCGTGCGGGCCATATTGGATAATGTCGGCACGACGGCAATCAGATAGCCTATCGACAGTACATGCAGCAGACGCGGGCCAGACAGAAACGTCTTGTCGAAACCGGTCAGGATCATCGGCAGACCCATCGAGGCGTCGATATGCCATAGCGGCAGACGCACCCAGGCGAGCGAGAGCACCAGATAACCGACAGCCAGTGCAATCAGCATGGGGTGTTTGGGCAATTCACCGCCGCGACGCACATGAATGACACCCGCAATACCGATGGCAAACAGGAACTGCCACGACAACGGGTTCAGGAACCACACGCCTTCAGTCGGATAATTGATCGGTGCAACATGATAAAGGCCGGACAAAAACCAGACCGTTCCCGAAACACCAAGCATCAGCGGAAGACTGAGACGCGCCAATAGCAGCAGAATGGGTGTCAGGATCAGCATCACGGCATACATCGACAGGATGTTGTTATAGCCAAGCTGATGACCAAGCGTTACAAGACCGAACAGCGCTTCAACCGGTTGCTTGATCAGCGGACCGATATTGATCTGCGTGAGCAGTTCGGGGTGCTTGAGGAAGATGGCAGCCGCCGCAAAAATGGCGATTGTCGCAAGCGTGGTCATAAGGTGCGCGGTATAAAGCACACCGGCACGCCGCCACATCTTCATGGAAAGCAAAAGCTGGTTACCCGGCGCAAATTTGTTGCCATAGGCAAGCGCGACTGCCATGCCGGAGATCAGAACAAAGGCTTCCGCCGAATCGGAAAATCCGAGATTCTTATGCGTAAAATGCTCGTAGATTGTACCGGGAACGTGATTGACGAAGATCGTCAACAAAGCCAGTGCGCGAAACACATCAATGCGCGTATCGCGAACTTTGGCCATCGGTGTCGGCATTCTTTCGTGAGCACTCGCAATAGTCATTCAGCAGCCTGCCTTTTTTCATGAAAGCCCGACCCGCAAATGTCGCGCTTTCAACCTTTAAGTGAAGTTCCAGCCTGAAAGCCGGAGCGTCCACAATTTTGCCGGTCTGTTTTTACCGTCGAATTGGGACCTATATACGCTTTAATCCTCATTCATGCGGCTTGGTTCCGATCAACTTTCGTTCCAGTGGATAACATAATGCCAGCCAAATCTTGTCGAGCATCCATTCCACCCACCGCACATACACTGTGACCATATGCGTTCGTATTCTGGATCACGCCTCACATAAACATGTCGAAACAAATAGATAGAGTGTGAGACGTGTTTGGGATAAACAGAACGCCGTCGTTGCCTGAATTCCATCACGTTTTTCCCGTTAGGCTTGGTTTATGAACACATCCGCTCCGCAAAATTCTTCCGATCGTTGCCGCCTCGTGCTGGTCACACCACCGCTTGCAGACAGCGCAAAACTGGCCACACTTTTGAGCGCGGCACTCTCGGGTGGCGATGTCGCAAGCGTCATTCTGGATATAGGCGATCTGGATGAAGCAACTTTTCAGCTCGTTGCAGAAAAGGCGGTACCGATCATTCAGGAAAAGGGGGCGGCGGCCATCATTCTTAATGATACCCGGATTGCAGGCCGTGTCGGCGCAGACGGCATTCACATCGAAGGCAAGGCAGCCGAGCTTGGCGAGGCAATCGAAAAACATACGCCCAAAATGATCGTCGGAACCGGCAATCTGCGTGATCGGCACAGCGCCATGGAGATCGGCGAATTACAACCCGACTATATCTTCTTCGGCAAGATCGGTGCCGACAACAAGCCCGACGCACATCCGCGCAATCTTTCGCTGGCTGAATGGTGGTCGGAGCTGGTGGAAATTCCGTCCATCGCGCAGGCCGGGAATACACTGGAAAGTGTTATTCCTGCGGCTCAAACGGGGGCTGATTTCGTAGCGCTCGGAAGCGCGGTCTTTGAGGCGGAAGACCCCGCTACAGCCGTAAAAGAGGCCAACCGGTTGCTTGATGAGCACGCACCGCGTTTTGAAGACTGATTTTCGTAAGCTACCAAGGTCTTGTTCATGCCCATGAAGAGAAAAATTCTTCTGACCGCCATTTTGATATTGTCATGTCCGGTACTGCCTGCTCTGGCGGCAAGCGACCCTGCACACAGTCAAAATGGCGTTGTTCCGGGCAACCATAAGGACGCGAAAGCTGACAAACCCGGCAAACCCGCTGAACCAGTCATGCTGCCGCAACCAGCGACCACCGCGCCGATACCAGCCATCGATCCGAAGCGTTTCGGCGACAAGCCTGCGGACGAAGCGTTTGGCGCTTATCAACGCGGGCTTTATCTGACCGCTTTCAATCTTGCCAAACCGCAGGCTGAAAAAGGCGATCCTGCCTCTCAAACTCTGATTGCCGAGATTTATGCCCGTGGCATGGGCGTTCCCGCCGACCAGAAACTGGCTGCCGAGTGGTATGGCAAGGCAGCAGAAAACGGCATCACCGAAGCGCAGTTTCGCTATGCGGCCCTGCTGCTTCAGGGAACCTATGTCAAAAAGGACAAGCAGAAGGCGGAAGACCTGATGCATAAGGCAGCCCAGGGTGGCAATGCCATGGCGCAGTTCAATTATGGCCAGATGCTGATGCAAAAACATCCCGGCGCACCCGGTCTTGATCTGGCTTTTCCGTGGTTTGAAAAAGCCGCAGAGGCAAAGCTCGCCGATGGCGAATACGCTTTGAGCCAGATTTATGCCAATGGCACCGACAAATTGGCGCGCGATGACAAAAAAGCCCGTGAATATCTGATCCTCGCTGCCCGCAAAGGCTATGACACGGCGCAGTTTGATCTGGGGCGCTGGCTGGTCGAGGGTCGTGGCGGCGAGCGTGATTATGATCAGGGTTTTCGCTGGATGCAGCTGGCTGCAAACCGCGGCATGGTGATGGCGCAAGTCTGGCTGGCGCGTCTTTATCGCGACGGGCTTGGCACGGATGGCGACAGCGTGAAAGCCGCAGCGTGGTATATTCTCGCCCAGCGGGCCGGATTTCGCTCGCCCGATCTCAATGACCTGATGGATGGGCTCAGCGACGAGCAGATCAAGCAAGCCATCGAAACCGCCAACAATCTGCGCATTCGCTGAATTCGGCGCAAAGGCCATCGGCTCAAAACGTCTCTTTTTGCGCACAGGCTTGCGCAAAGCGGCTTTTTGTGGTCTTGGAAGCACCGATTATCGCAGTTCGCATAGAAGGCGCGTGAGCAATCACCGGAAAAAGCCGGATGGTTGCCCTTTTGCCATTGTGCATCGAACCGCAATTGGTTTCACATTCATTCCGGATCAAGCTCATGAAGATCAATGGTAACGAAATCCGCCCCGGCAACGTCATCGAACATGACGGCGGGCTGTGGGTTGCTGTTAAGACCAACGCCGTCAAGCCCGGCAAGGGCGGCGCCTACAATCAGGTCGAACTGAAAAACCTCATCACCGGCACCAAGCTCAATGAGCGTTTCCGTGCCGCTGAAACCGTCGAGCGCGTTCGCCTTGAGCAGAAGGATTTTTCCTTCCTCTATGAACAGGGCGAAGCGCTGGTTTTCATGGATACCGAATCCTACGAACAGCTCGAACTGCTCAAGGATTTCGTCGGCGACCGCGCAGCCTTCCTTCAGGACGGCATGATGGTTACGGTCGAACTCTATGAAGAAAAGCCAATCGGCATCCGCCTGCCCGATCAGGTCACATTGGCCATTACCGAAGCCGATCCGGTCGTCAAGGGCCAGACTGCCGCTTCTTCCTACAAGCCGGCCGTTCTTGAAAATGGCATCCGTATTCTGGTTCCGCCCTTCATCGCATCGGGCGAACGCGTGATCGTGGACACCAACGAACTGACCTATATCAGCCGCGCCTGATTTTAAAGCATGTCTCCCCAAAATGTGTAGCGGTTTTGGGATAAAGACATGCGTGAAAACAAAAATCAAAAGCTTTGCGGCGCCTTTTAATAGGGCGCCGCAGTCCGGCATCCGATCCACGCTTGCCGCGACGGTTCTTTCTCAGATTGCTCAATTGTAAAAGGACGATTCCGATGGCTCGTTCAGCCCTCCTCAATGTTATGGTACAGGCCGCTATGAAGGCCGGACGCAGCCTCGCGCGCGATTTTGGCGAAGTGCAGAATTTGCAGGTTTCGCTCAAAGGCCCCGGCGATTATGTCAGTCAGGCCGACCGCCGCGCCGAAAAACTCATCTATACAGAATTGAGCCGTGCCCGCCCGGATTTTGGCTTCTTGATGGAAGAATCGGGCGAAGTGGAAAGCAAGGACGGTCAGCATCGCTGGCTGGTCGATCCGCTCGACGGCACCACAAACTTCCTGCACGGCATCCCGGTTTTTGCAGTCTCCATTGCCTTGGAGCGTCAGGGCCAGATCGTGGCTGGTGTCATTTATAATCCCGCCATGGACGAACTTTATACCGCAGAACGCGGCGGTGGCGCATTTCTCAATGATCGCCGCCTGAGGGTCGCCGCCCGCAACAAGCTGGTGGATTGCGTGATCGGCACCGGCATTCCACATCTTGGACGCGGCCAGCACGGCCATTATCTGGTCGAACTGCGCAACATCATGGCTGAAACGGCAGGCATACGTCGCATCGGCTCGGCCTCGCTCGATCTTGCCTATGTCGCAGCCGGTCGTCTCGACGGCTTCTGGGAAGACGGCCTCAACCCATGGGATGTCGGAGCTGCCATTCTGATGATCCGCGAAGCCGGCGGTTTCGTCTCCGACAAGACCGGCGGACAGGACATTTTTGACAAGAAGAGCATTGTTGCGGGCAATGAAGTCATTCATAGCGCCTTGTTGAAAACGCTGCGCAAGCCGATCTGATTTTCCTTTTCAAAATACAATGACATTTCAGCACGCCAGAACGTCACTGGCGTGCTGTTTTTTTATGTCATCATTTTTTTATGTCTGGGCGATTCCGCTTCGCCCATTAATGCAGTAGGCTCACCCGCAAACACCTGACCACGGAGCGGAATGGATGAGCGATCTGAAAGACACAAGAGACCATCTTGACGGGACCCACGATTACGATCCCTACAGCCTTTCAAGCCCACGCATCGTCATACTCACCATGGTGATCTTCCTCATCATCGTTGGCTTTCTGGCCGCGATCCTGATGCGGCAGATCCATACATTCTTCGTCACCAATCCCGGCCTTAACGGTCTCATCTTCGGGGTGCTTCTGGTCGGCATTTTGCTGGCCTTCGCACAGGTTCTGCGGCTTGTGCCGGAAATCCGCTGGGTCAATTCGTTTCGCGACGGGGATCGCGAAGGCATCGAGCGCAAGCCTGCATTGCTTGCGCCCATGCGTGCCCTGATCGGACGCCGCCAGTCGATGGCGCTTTCGACCACGACCATGCGCTCCATTCTTGATTCCATTGCCACCCGCCTTGATGAAAGCCGCGACATCTCGCGCTATCTCATCGGTCTTCTGGTGTTTTTAGGCCTGCTCGGCACCTTCTGGGGCCTGCTTGAAACGGTTGGTTCCATCGGGCGCACCATCCAGACGCTCGATCCCGGCGCGGGCAGCACCACCGATATACTCGATTCGCTCAAAGCCGGATTGCAGGCGCCGCTTTCAGGCATGGGTACGGCTTTCTCCTCCTCGCTGTTCGGTCTTTCCGGCTCGCTCATCCTAGGCTTTCTCGATCTGCAGGCAGGGCGTGCGCAAAACCGCTTTTATACCGAACTTGAAAACTGGCTTTCATCCGTCACCGATCTTGGCTCGGACGCTACAGCCGTTCACAGCAATGCCGAAGAGCTTCGTCTGCTCTCCGACCGCCTACAGGCCACACAAGGCGGCGATGCCTCTTCCGCCCAGCGCACCAGTGCCGCCCTTGCCAATCTCGCCGAAGGCATTCAGGGACTGGTCAAGAACATGCGCAGCGAACAGCAGATGATGCGTGACTGGGTGGAAAAGCAGGCCGATGATCAGCAGGCCATCCGCGAGACGCTGGAGCGGCTTTCACAAGCCATTGGTGAGCAGCGCAGTGAGCGCAAAGACGAGGCACGCTGATCATGGCGCTCGCCCGTAACCGCCGCCCGCAAAGGCATATCGATTACTGGCCGGGCTTCGTCGATGCGCTGACGACGCTGCTTCTGGCCATCATGTTTCTGCTCACCGTCTTCGTGCTGGGACAGTTTTTATTGAGCCGCGAAGTCAGCGACAAGGACAGCGTTCTGGCGCGCCTCAACAGCCAGATACAGGAATTGACCCAGCTGCTTTCACTCGAACAAGGCAATTCGCAGGATTTGCAGGATACGATTGCCAATTTGCAAGCCTCGCTCTCGAGTGCTGAAAGCGAGCGCTCGCGGCTGCAATCGCTGTTGAATGAAGGCAGTGGTGCTGGGGCTGCCGCAGAGCAACGTGCGGGTGAATTATCCCAAAACCTTGATGCGGAAAAACAGGTCAGCGCCCGTGCGCTTAATCAGGTTGAACTTCTCAACCAGCAGCTTTCGGCGCTGCGTCGCCAGATCGCAGCCCTGGAAGATGCGCTGAATGCTTCCGAAAACCGGGATCGCGAATCGAGTGCCAAAATTGCCGATCTCGGCAAGCGCCTCAATGTAGCGCTCGCCCAGCGCGTGCAGGAACTGAACCGCTATCGTTCCGATTTTTTCGGACGCCTGCGCGAAATCCTGTCTGACAAGGAAAACATCCGCATTGTCGGTGATCGTTTCGTCTTCCAGTCGGAAGTGCTGTTTCCAACCGGATCATCGGATATCAATCCGGCTGGCGAAGTAGAAATGAAGAAGCTCGCCGATGCGATTATCGAGTTGAACAGCGAAATCCCCGACGACATCAACTGGGTTCTGCGTGTCGACGGTCACACCGATAATGTGCCGCTTGCAGGCACCGGGCGCTTTCGCGACAATTGGGAATTATCCTCGGCGCGTGCCGTCTCTGTGGTCAAGTTCCTCGTCGCCAATGGCGTTCCCGCCAATCGACTTGTCGCGGCGGGTTTTGGTGAATATCAGCCGCTCGACGCGGAAAACACCACCGAAGCGAGGGCCCGAAACCGCCGTATCGAGTTGAAACTGACCGAACGATGAAAAGGCGCGAGAGCGCCTTTACACACCCGTTTCAAACTGCAATTTCGCCAGTCTGGCATAAATGCCGCCGCGCTCGACAAGGCTTTGATGCGTGCCTTCTTCCACGATGCGGCCCTGATCGAGCACCAGAATGCGGTCGGCTTTGAGAACCGTCGCCAGACGATGCGCCACCACCAGCGTCGTACGTTCCTGCATCAAGCCATCGAGCGCCTTCTGAACCAGCATTTCGCTTTCCGCATCGAGCGCAGAGGTCGCTTCATCGAGCAGCAAGATCGGCGCTTCACGCAGGATGGCGCGTGCAATGGCAATACGCTGACGCTGCCCGCCGGAAAGTGTGACGCCACGTTCGCCGACCTGCGTGTCATAGCCATCACCCAAGGCCATGATGAAATCATGTGCAAGAGCTGCCTTTGCTGCGGCTTCGATCTCCGCGTCGCTCGAACCGGGTCTGCCAAAGGCAATATTTTCGCGGATGCTTGTGGCAAAAATTACCACATCCTGCGGTACCACGGCGACACGCCCGCGCACTTGCGCCGGATCGGCTTGTGGCAGGGCCACACCATCCATCAGTACCTGACCTGATTGTGGATCGTAATAGCGCATGACAAGCGCGAAAATCGTGCTCTTTCCTGCCCCCGATGGGCCGACAATGGCGACAGTTTCACCCGGCTCGACCTTGAAACTCACGCCATTAAGCGACGGCGCATCGGGACGTGTGGGATAGGAAAAATGCACATCATCGAAAATGATTTCGCCGCGTGCAGGCTCGGCCAAGGCAACGGGCGAAGCGGGTATGGCGATGTCTGGTGCCTCGTCCAGAATTTCGGCCAGACGCTCGGTGGCACCGGCTGCTTGCGCCAGTTCGCCGCCCACTTCCGACAAGGCACCAAAAGCGCTTGCGGCAAAGACGGCATAGAGCACGAACTGCCCCAGCGTGCCCGCCGAGATAACACCGGATAAAACATCACGCGAGCCGAACCAAAGCACGGCCACGACGCTGGAAAAAATCAGGAAAATCGCAAAGGCCGTGAGGATCGCCCGCGCCTTGATCGAAGAGCGTGCCGCCTCATAGGCGTTTTCGACCGCACGGGCAAACCGCCCCACAACCATGGTTTCATTGGTAAAGGCCTGCAAGGTGCGCATGGCACCGATCTGCTCGCTGGCATAGGCATTGGCTGCCGCAAGCATATCCTGTGTGCGGCGCGAACGACGACGCACGGAACGCCCGAAGGCAATGAGCGGCACGACGATCAGCGGAATTGCCGCGATCACCAGCACCGAGAGCTTTGGGCTGGTGACAATCATCATAGCGAGCGCACCGATGCCCAGAATGAAATTACGAAGGGCTACAGAAGCCGTTGCACCAACCACCGATTTGATCTGCGTCGTGTCAGCCGAAAGGCGCGAAACGATTTCGCCCGACTGCGAACGATCAAAAAATTCAGGCGATAGTGCTGTTACATGCGAGAACACAGCATTGCGCAGATCAGCAACCACACGTTCGCCCAGCGATATGACGAAGAAATAACGCAGCCCCGAAGCAATCGCCAGCATCAGCGCCAGCAGAACCAGCATGCCGAAATAATTATTGACGAAAACCGCATTGGCGCCGGTAAAGCCATGATCGATCATACGCCGGAGCGCAACAGGTACGGCAAGGGTGGTCACCGCTGCCAGTACGAGCGAAAACAGGGCGCCGATGACCAGTCCCTTATAGCGGGCGACGAAGGGCAACATACGTTTCAAGGGCTGGAGAGAGCGCCGCTTGCGGGCAGAATCTATGTTCAATTCCGGATTCATATCAATTGGGTCATCTCTATCAGCCATTCTTGGTATTGTGCCCTTGTTATTGGCGTGCGCCTGATGTATAGGCTCGCCAACCCTTTTGGAAGCCATTGCCTATGGGTAATGTGTCTTCATATCTGCCATTGGGCGAAAGTGCCGCAGTTTTGGTGTTCAAATCTGGGCTTTTCTCGCCAGACTTTCAGGATTGAAAAAATGAAAGCTGATATCCATCCCGACTACCACACCATCAAGGTCGTGATGACCGATGGCACCGAATACATGACCCGCTCGACCTGGGGCAAGGAAGGCGATACGATGAACCTCGATATCGACCCGACCACCCATCCGGCATGGACCGGTGGTTCGCAGTCGCTGGTCGACCGCGGTGGCCGCGTTTCCAAGTTCAAGAACCGTTTCGGCAATCTCGGTATCTAATATCGGTTGCAGGTTTCAGAAAACCCCGCTTTTGGCGGGGTTTTTTATTGCCCGAATTTTACGTTCATAAAAAAAATCCCGGACAAAGCCGGGATTTTTATCGCTCTCAAAAAGACCTTGATCAGGCGCTCAGCTTTTCCATGATCTCGTCGCTCACTTCGAAATTGGTGTAGACGTTCTGCACGTCGTCATCGTCTTCGAGAACATTGAGAAGTTTTAGGACGGAACGGGCCTTTTCCTCATCAACTTCCGTGTTGGTCTGCGGCTTCCAGATGGTCTTGATCGATTCGGCTTCGCCAAGCGCTGCTTCAAGCGCCTTGGACACCTCACCAATATCCTCGAATGTGCAGATAATGACGTGTTCTTCCTCACCCGACTGCACATCATCGGCCCCGGCTTCAATTGCTGCTTCCATGACGGTGTCGGGATCGCCAGCGGAGACTTTGTAAATAATCTCGCCGACGCGGTCGAACATGAACGAAACCGAACCGGTTTCACCCAGCGCACCACCAGACTTGGTAAAGGCAGCGCGGACATTGGACGCGGTGCGGTTGCGGTTGTCGGTCAGCGCTTCAACGATGACCGAAACACCACCGGGACCACGGCCTTCATAGCGCACTTCATCATAGTTTTCGCCGTCATTGCCAGCGGCCTTCTTGATGGCGCGTTCGATGTTGTCTTTGGGCATCGACTGCGCCTTGGCATTCTGGATAGCCAGACGCAGACGCGGGTTCATCGTCGGGTCGGGCATGCCCTGCTTTGCTGCAACGGTGATTTCACGCCCGAGCTTGGAAAACATTTTCGACCGCACGGCGTCCTGACGACCCTTGCGGTGCATGATATTCTTAAACTGTGAATGGCCAGCCATGGCACCCCTGTTCTTTTCTATTAACGTGCACGGAAGAAGCGTCACGCATGAAACAAGGAGCAGGCAAATAAGGGCCGTTTTCCGGCCACGATGCTGCCCATGCTAACGGGCTTTCCGTGCTGAATGGCGGCGTTATAAGGAATTGAGCCCCCTTCGTCCAGTAGAAGCGTGTTTTTAGCCCTCGCCATGTCAATAAATGCAATATTGCTCGACGCTTGATGCAAAGCAGCTTATCGATTGGATCATGACCCAGCACGTCCAAAAAACTACGCGTGAATCCTCAAAAGCGCCCAATGAGACCATTGCGACCCGCATCAGCCGGGTTCTTGCCGACCGTATCATAGCCGGAGAGATTGAGCCGGGCATCAAGCTGCGGCAGGATCATATCGCCGAAGAATTTCAAACCAGCCATGTGCCGGTGCGTGAGGCTTTCCGGCGGCTGGAAGCGCAGGGACTTGCCGTTTCCGAGCCGCGGCGCGGCGTGCGGGTTGCATCCTTCGACATTGCCGAAATCCGCGAAGTGGCGGAAATGCGCGCCGCACTCGAAGTGCTGGCCTTACGGCACGCAGCGCCCAATATCTCAAGCGCCACGCTTCAGGCTGCCGAACAGGCAACGCTGGATGGCGATAAATCGCACGATGTCAGAAGCTGGGAAGAAGCCAACCGACGCTTTCATCGCATCATTCTCGAACCTTGCCATATGCCGCGTCTACTTGCAGCGATTGATGACCTACACGCGGCAAGCGCTCGATTTTTGTTTGCAACATGGCGCTCGGAATGGGAGGCACGGACCGATCACGATCATCGTGCCATCATAGAGGCTTTACGCCAGAACGATGTCGAACGCGCTAGCGCTACCCTTTCTGGCCATGTGCAATGGATCGGGCGTCGCCCGGTTAAAACCGCCTCTGGCAAGCTGCGCGATTCCTTCGCTATCATCGGTTAATTTTATAGATAAAATCGGAAGAAGCCGTAGAATTAGTGGCTGTCACTTCATATTTTTTATATATATCCCTTGCTATTGACGTTAAATTCCTCAAGATAACGCCATCAAACTCGGTTTTATCTATAATTTGGAGACGCCATGTCTATCGCCCTTCAAGCTCGCCCCGCCTTCAGCCCGCTTCATCTGGAAAATCGCTCGCCGGCAATCCGCCTAGCCGCAGTCGTGTTCGGCACTTTCGTGCTCGCACTTGCATCCCAGATCGAAGTCCCGATGATTCCGGTTCCGATCACATTGCAGACTTTGGTTATACCGCTGATCGGCGCGCTTTATGGCTGGCGTCTGGGAACGGCCACCGTTCTGGCCTGGCTTGGACAAGCGATGCTCGGCCTTCCGGTTCTGGCTGGCGGCGCCGGTGGCATCGTCCATTTCGCTGGTCCGACCGCCGGTTACCTCGCAGCCTTCCCGCTCATTGCGGCCATGGCCGGCTATCTGGCTGAGCGTGGCTGGAACGGGCGCAACGTGGTTCTTGCCTTCGTATCGTTCCTTGCCGCCAATCTTCTCTGCCTTGCCCTTGGCGCCCTCTGGCTTTCGAGCAGCATCGGCATTGAAAAAGCCGTCGCGTTTGGTGTCACGCCGTTCCTCATCGGTGGATTGATCAAGTCGGCACTCGGTGCGGCGATCCTCAAAGCCGCAACGCGTACGCCAAAGGCATAACATCGTTCATGACAATCCGCCTGCGCGGCCATCATCTTCTTTGCATGCTGACTTATGTCGGCAAGGGCTATAGTCCGGCTTTCGTGGACAATTACGACACGATTGCGGGGCGGCTCAGCCGAGGAGAAGACATTCTGCTTATCGATGGCCCTGATGACATTTGTGCGCCCCTGATTTGCGGGGGCGACTGCCATTGCCATAATGACAGCGTTAAGGCGCGCGACAGGCTGGCGATACAGGATATAAGCCAGCTTGTGGGTGAACAGCTTTTGCCGCAACAACCCTTTGCGCTTGATGGCAAACGGCTTGCATCCATGCGCAAAGCATTTGCCGATGGGGCGTTACGCACGGCATGTCTCGATTGCGAATGGCATGATCTCTGCACGAAAATCGCCGTAACCGACAAGTTCAGCTCTGTGAAAATAACAAGGCCGCCCGTCTCAATGTGAGAGGGCGGCCTATTTTTACACCGATTATTGATCGGTGCGTTTTCGTCGCGCCAGCATATTGAGCGCCTCGACCAGTGCCGAGAATCCCATGGCCGCATAGATATAGCCCTTGGGCACATGATAGCCGAAACCATCGGCAATCAGCGTCATTCCGATCATCAGAAGGAAGCCCAGCGCCAGCATGACGATGGTCGGATTGGCGGCGATGAAACGCGACAACGGATCGGCGGCCAGCAGCATCACGGTTACCGCAGACACAACCGCGATCACCATGATCGCGATTTCGTCGGTCATGCCGACAGCGGTGATGATGGAATCCACCGAGAACACCAGATCGAGAATGAGGATCTGCACAACGGCAGCGCCCATCGTCAGCTGCACTACCTTGCCGCCAATGTTTTCCTTGCCGTCATGGGGATCAACCGTGTGATGGATTTCCTTGGTCGCCTTCCAGACCAGAAACAGACCGCCTGCAATCAGAATGATGTCGCGCCATGAGAAACCGTTTCCAAGAATCTCGAAAACCGGCTCGGTCAATTGAACGATAATGGAAATCGTGAACAGAAGCGCCAGACGCAGAATGAGCGCCGCACCAATCCCGATGCGACGGGCTTTTGATTGCAGATGCGGCGGCAATTTGTTGGTGAGGATGGAGATGAAGATCAGATTGTCGATACCCAGCACGATTTCCATCGTTACCAGAGTAATCAGCGCGGCCCAGCCAGCCGGGCTCGAAAGGAATGCCAGATGCTCGGCAAAAAACTCCATGAAGACCTATCCTTTGTGAAACATGTCGCAAGAAGATAGGAAGTCGAAATTCTCGTTCAACTCCTTGTGATGAGAAAAATCACGCCCAGAAGGCAGGGAGCGTTTCATCGAGCCGCGGTCCGATGCGCAAGGGGGCTACTTTTTCAGCCAGGCCGGTACGGTCGGAAATCTCGATTGCCACACCGCAAATGGTAGCCTTTCCGCTGGCTGCTTCAAAACGGCCCTTGGGAACTTTGGACAAAAAGCGGTTGAGCGGTTCTTCCTTGTCCATGCCAAGCGACGAATCATAATCGCCGCACATGCCCGCATCCGACATGTAGGCAGTACCATTGCGCAAAATCTGGCAATCGGCGGTCGGCACATGCGTGTGCGTTCCGACAACGGCGCTGGCGCGACCATCGACAAAATGCCCAAAGCATTGTTTTTCGCTGGTTGCCTCGGCATGAAAATCAAAAAAAACTGCATCCGCCTGCTCACCCAGCGGACAGGCTTCGAGAATTTTCTCGGCAGCGATAAATGGATCGTCGAGATCGGGATGCATGAAAACGCGCCCCATCACGTTGGAGACCAGCACGCGGGCGCCGTTCTTTGCGATATAAAGCCCCTCGCCTTTACCAGCCGTGCCTTTGGGAAAATTCGCAGGCCGCAGGAAACGGTCTTCGCGTTTGGAGAAATCCAGCGCCTCGCGCTGATCCCAGACGTGGTTTCCGGTCGTCACCACATCCGCGCCCGCGCGGATCGTATCGTTAAAAATTTCTTCCGTGATGCCAAAACCGCCCGCGGCGTTCTCGCCATTGACGATCACGAAATCGAGCTTCAGATCGGAAATCAGCCCCGGCAGTCTGTCATAGACCGCCGTGCGCCCCGACCGGCCCACCATATCACCCAGAAAAAGTAATCTCATAAATGCGTCTTTATCAGTCCTGATCGAAGATGCGCAAGCCGGTCTCAGTCAGTATCTGGTGAAGAGCGATATCATGCGGCTCATTGGGCACATGC
Organism: Rhizobiaceae bacterium; assembly: GCA_032057925.1. Lineage (GTDB taxonomy): Bacteria > Pseudomonadota > Alphaproteobacteria > Rhizobiales > Rhizobiaceae > Brucella. The sequence continues at coordinate 157,290 of DAMCEK010000003.1, read as the reverse complement.
TCGACTTCCTGACAGTCAAACGCCATGCCGACCAGCAAAGGTTCAAGACCGCGCGCCGCAAATCGAGCCAGCGCACGATCATAGTGACCGGCACCATAGCCGAGCCGATGGCCGCGCCGGTCAAAAGCAGCAAGCGGCATCAGCATGATGGCGGGGTCGACCAGCGGTGCATGTTCATCCGGCCCCATCGTGCCGAACCCGGTCTGAAACAGTTCCGCATCCGGCAGATACTCGCGAAAAGCAATCGTGTCCCTGTCGAGCACCACCGGCAAGCAAAGCCGTGCACCATTATCGCGCAGGAAAGACAGAAAAGGCCGGGGATCAATCTCCGATCGGATCGGCCAGTAACCGGCGACCATTGTGCCAGCGGGCATGACGATGGCGGCTTCGGCTTTTTTTGCAGCGGCGAGCGAGGCTTCATAGTGGTAACGCGGATCAAGCGCATCGCGCTTCGCCAGAACCTGACGCCGCAAAGCCTGCTTGTCCTGATTGTGTTCCACCACCATGCTCAAACCTCTCCCAACTACAACCTCATGCTGACAGTGGAACCGCATTAGACCATGCAGTCAAGGTTTCCTTCACAGCGAGGCAGTGCTTCTTTCGGACCGGTCGCGGATTACCCGCAGCACCACTCCATGAAAATCATTGAGAAACACCTGGCCCCACCAATCGCAATATAAATCGATGGGCGTCGCAATCTGGTAATGCGTGGTGAGCGTCAGGCGTGTGCGGCCATCGGGCAATGGCTCAAGCCGGTAATCGCCACGAGCCAGTTTCAGATAGCGGCTATCCACCTTGATATGCGCTTCGACTGCCTCTGGAATGGAATTGGGACCAAAGCGGAAATCCCATGCCAAAAGCTTGTTTTCTTCCCAGCGCGTGACGATTTCCTGAAAATTCACGCCACGCGTCCATTGAAGTTCACGCACCGCACCAACGCCCTCACCTTCTATCCGCGCATCAAGCGGCTGCGGCACGCCCAGAACACCGTGGCTAAAGGTCCAGGACAGTTCATCGGCACGCACATTGCGGATTTCGACCGTCTGTTTCCAGACCTCTTGAGGTGAAGCCGCAATGTCGATCACCGTGGTGACGGAACTCTCATGCGGCGCATAGGTGATCTGCTGCTCAAACGGAAACACCAGCAAGGGCAGCGCGATGACCAGCGTCGTCGAGCGGCGCGAGCGCAACTGACGAATGATCCACAGAGTCAGTGCTGAGCCAATCGCCGAAAACACGATCAGAAAGGGTGCCGCCATGGCAACGCAAATACCCGCCTCGCGGAAAAGAACCATGCTGATCACAACCAGCCCAGCGATAATCATCAGCCCTATACGAAGATGACGCCAGAGCGGCTTTTCAGCCCTCGGATCGGCGAGGCTGGAGACAAGACTTGCCACCGCCATCGGCAACAGCATGAGACCTGCGAAAAACGGCATTGTGTCCTTTGCCACATTCGACCAGATCAGCACATAAAGCAGCAGCCCATAGGCAAAGGCCACCGGGACGGCGACAAACAATCTTTCTTTGGGGGCGGGCGTGCCGGAAGGCTCTTGCACAGGGGATGATGACGACATGAGAGAATGAATTCCGTGAGATTGCCGGTATCTTTATGGACAATCCACATTTTATGGCAAGAGCTGTCGTCTGCATTTGGCAGATATGCTTCAGGCTCGGCACATTACTCAGATAAAGGAAAAGCGGCGACCACGACGACCGATGGAAGAGATTGATCCCGGGAACCTACAACGTAGGTGGGCACCATATGCGAAGGCCCACAGGCCCTCACAGGGACAGTTCCCTTAGAGATCAATAAGGCCCCGGGGATGCTATTACTCCTGTCGGGAAGCGCAGTACGCCAAAAGCCAATATAGTCGTTCGACACTTATCGTACCAGTGGCTTGCAAGGATTTAGTTGAAAATATTTTGCGCAATAAGGGGCTTACAAACTGCCCCGGGGTGCAAGGCGTGAAGCGACCTGCTCCAGCCGTGTTGCCACATTGTCCAGAACGCCGGTCAGCGCTGCGTCGTTGCTCTCGCCACGCGCCAAGGCCTCATCGCGGGAGCGGCGCAATGCCTCGACCTCGTTTTCAAGCGCTTTGATCCGCTTCTGCGTTTCAGAAAACTCATCCATGACCATGATACCAGCCATGACCGTCAGACGCAGATCGCCGATTTCACCAAAAGACGATTTGAGATGCGTGACATATTGATCGAAACGATCTGCAAGCCCGGAGAGGTGCTCTTCCTGCCCCTCATCGCAGGCCATGCGATAAGCCTTGCCATCAATGGTAACGGTTACGGTCGCTATGACAGCCTCCTATCGGTCCAGAACGGTGCGGATCGTCTCCATGGCCGTCACAAGACGCCGTGAAACTTCCTTATTGGCAGCTTCAAGCCGCTCGGCGCGGGCTTCGGATTGATCGAGTTCGCGCGCAAGACGGCTGCGGTCTGCATTCATCCGCTGCACTTCCTCTTCGGCCTCGGCGAAATCGCCTTCCTTGTCCAGCCGCAGCTCGACAGCTTCTTCAAGCGTGTTGAGCGCCTTTTTCAGCCGATCCAGCACTTGTATGAGGGTTACTTCGGGTGCCATCCATATCCTTTCCGGTGTCCCGGCCCTGAAATCCAAGTCGAAATTTACGTTCCTTCGGAACAACGCCGGTGCCGCATGACAGACATCGAATCGCGTTTACCCGATTTGTCTCTTTGAAAAGACTGTAATAATCGACTGCCGGATAAGCAACAAATGAGGGGCTTCAATGAGCCTTCATGCACTGTTTAATCGGTGCAAAACGGCTTTTAAGTGATTGCAGTCACAGTTTCCACAGACTGACCGTGCATAATCGCGCCATGTTTATTATTCTCAAACCACGGATTTATTGACTCCTCATGTGCAGGTGCTATTTGTCCCGGTGCCTTTTAGGACATGAAAAGCAGCAAATGATTTTCTGCTGATCGTTCTCTTCTCGAAGGCATCGCCGCAACCCCGTTAAACCCACCCTGGAAAGACGGCTGAGACCATGACCAATTCCGACAAGCAAAACCAACTGGCCAACGCGATCCGCTTTCTTTCGATCGACGCGGTCGAGAAAGCCAATTCCGGCCACCCCGGCCTGCCGATGGGCGCAGCCGACATCGCGACGACGCTTTACACCCGCTTTCTTTCACACGACCCGCAGAACCCGCATTGGCCCGATCGCGACCGTTTCGTGCTGTCCGCCGGTCACGGCTCGATGCTGCTTTATTCGCTGCTCTATCTTTCGGGCTACGAAGACATCACCATCGATGAGATCAAGAAATTCCGCCAGCTTGGCGCCCGTACCGCAGGCCACCCCGAATATGGTCATGCCGCAGGCATTGAAACCACGACCGGCCCGCTCGGTCAGGGCATTGCCAATGCGGTCGGCATGGCGCTTTCCGAACGCATTCTCAATGCGCAATTCGGTGACAGCCTTGTTGATCACTACACCTATGCGATTGTCGGCGACGGTTGCCTCATGGAAGGCATCAGCCAGGAAGCCATTGCCCTTGCAGGTCACCTGCAACTGAGCAAGCTGATCGTCTTCTGGGATGACAACAACATCTCCATCGACGGCCCGATTTCGATTTCCGACAATACCGACCAGCCAGCGCGTTTCGCTGCTTCCGGCTGGAACACCATTTCGGTCGACGGCCACGATCAGGAAGCCATCGCCAAGGCCATTGAGCTGGCAAAGACTTCTGACCGTCCGACATTCATCGCCTGCAAGACGACGATTGGTTTTGGTTCGCCCAACAAGGCAGGTACCAACAAGGTGCACGGCTCGCCGCTGGGCTCGGAAGAAGTTGCAGCAACCCGCAAGGCGCTGGGCTGGACTTCGGAGCCGTTCGTGGTTCCCGCTGAAGTACTGGACGCTTGGCGCGTGGCAGGCCTTAATGCCGCCAAGAAGCGTCAGGAATGGGAAAAGCGTTTTGCTGCAGCCGACGCTGACACCCGCGCCGAATTCGAGCGGCGCATGCGTGGCGAGCTGCCTTCCAATTTCGATGCAACGATCATCGAATATAAAAAGAAGCTTTCCGCCGACAAGCCGAAGGTCGCAACCCGTAAATCATCGGAAATGGCCCTGGAAGTCATCAATGGCGTTGTGCCGGAAACCATTGGCGGCTCTGCCGATCTGACCGGTTCCAACAACACCAAGACCAGCCAGACCAAGGCCGTCACGCCGGAAAACTACGGTGGCCGTTATATCCATTACGGCATCCGTGAGCACGGCATGGCCGCAGCCATGAACGGCATGGCGCTGCATGGCGGTCTGATCCCCTATTCGGGCACCTTCATGTGCTTCTCGGATTATTGCCGTCCGGCCATGCGTCTTTCCTCGCTGATGGGCATCCGCGTCGTCTATGTCATGACGCATGATTCCATCGGTCTTGGTGAAGACGGTCCGACCCACCAGCCGGTCGAACATCTTGCTGCACTACGCGCCATTCCCAACCACAACGTCTTCCGCCCGGCAGACGCTGTGGAAGCGGCTGAATGCTGGCAGATTGCACTCGAATCGACAAAGACGCCTTCGACACTGGCTCTGACCCGTCAGAACCTGCCGGTCGTTCGCACCGAGCATCACGATGAAAATCTGAGTGCATATGGTGCCTATGAACTGGCAAAAGCCAGCAGCGATGCCAAGGTTTCAATCTTTGCAACCGGCTCGGAAGTTGAAATCGCGCTCAAGGCTCGTGACCTTCTTGAAGGCAATGGCATTGCAACCCGCGTTGTGTCGGTTCCCTGCTTTGAGCTTTTCGAAGGCCAGAGCGACGCCTACAAGCAGTCCACGCTGGGCGATGCTCCGGTCAAGGTCGCCATCGAAGCCGGTCTGTCGCTCGGCTGGGAACGCTTTATTGGCGAAAACGGCATCTTCATCGGCATGAAGGGCTTTGGCGCATCGGGTGAGATCAACGATCTCTACAAGCATTTCGGCATTACGGCGGAAGCTGCAGCCGAAGCTGCGCAAAAGAAGCTCAACGCCGCATAATGAACAAACGCCGGCGCCAAAAGCGCCGGCGTTTATCCTTCCAGGTCCGCTCTTTCGTTCAAGATCGGTAATCAAGCCCTGCATATGCAGAACCCATTCGGGAGAATTAGAGAAAATGGCAGTTCGCGTCGCAATCAATGGTTTTGGCCGCATTGGCCGCAATGTCCTTCGCGCAATCGTCGAATCGGGCCGCACCGACATTCAGGTCGTTGCCATCAACGATCTCGGTCCGGTTGAAACCAACGCCCATCTGCTGCGCTATGACAGCGTGCATGGCCGTTTCCCGGCAGAAGTTAAAGTTTCAGGCGACACCATCGATGTCGGCTATGGCCCGATCAAGGTTCACGCCGTGCGCAACCCCGCTGAACTGCCGTGGAAGGAAGAAGGCGTCGATATCGCTCTGGAATGCACCGGCATTTTCACCGCGCGCGACAAGGCTGCCCTTCACCTTGAAGCAGGCGCCAAGCGCGTCATCGTTTCCGCCCCTGCCGATGGCGCGGATCTGACCGTCGTCTATGGCGTCAACCACGACAAGCTGACAAAAGACCATCAGGTCATTTCAAACGCATCCTGCACCACCAATTGCCTTGCACCCGTGGCGCAAGTCCTCAACGATGTCATCGGCATCGAAAAGGGCTTCATGACCACGATCCACTCCTATACGGGTGACCAGCCGACGCTCGACACCATGCACAAGGATCTCTACCGCGCGCGTGCCGCAGCCCTTTCGATGATCCCGACCTCGACGGGTGCCGCAAAGGCTGTGGGTCTGGTTCTGCCGGAATTGAAGGGCAAGCTCGATGGCGTAGCCATTCGCGTGCCGACCCCCAACGTCTCGGTTGTCGACCTCACCTTCATCGCCAAGCGCGAAACATCCGTCGAAGAAGTCAACAATGCTATCCGCGAAGCTGCCAATGGCCGCCTCAAGGGCATTTTGGGTTACACGGATGAAAAGCTCGTCTCGCACGATTTCAACCATGATTCGCATTCATCGGTCTTCCACACAGACCAGACCAAGGTCATGGATGGCACTATGGTGCGTATCCTGTCGTGGTACGACAATGAATGGGGCTTCTCCAGCCGCATGAGCGACACGGCTGTCGCTTTTGGCAAGCTGATCTGATCAAGACGGCGCCCCTTCGGTATCGAAGGGGCGTTTTCACTTCTGATATCAACAGAGAGAAGAAATATGACGTTTCGCACCCTTGACGATGCCGATGTAAAATCAAAACGCGTTCTGGTTCGTGTCGATCTCAATGTGCCGATGGCCAATGGTGAAGTCACTGACGTAACCCGCATCGAGCGTATTGTGCCGACCATCGAAGAATTGTCGAAGAATGGCGCGAAAGTCATTCTGCTCGCGCATTTTGGTCGTCCCAAAGGGGTTGCTTCCGACGAAAACTCTCTCAAACAGGTCGTCAAACTGCTCCAAAAAGTGCTGGATTTCAACGTATCCTTTGCTGAAGACTGCATTGGCGACAAGGCCAAGCAGGCTGTCGATGCGCTCAAAGATGGCGATATCCTGCTGCTCGAAAACACCCGTTTTCACAAGGGCGAAGAAAAGAACGACCCCGATTTCGTTCAGGCGCTGGCCGCCAATGGCGATCTCTATGTCAATGACGCTTTTTCGGCCGCCCACCGCGCCCATGCCTCGACCGAAGGGCTTGCGCGCGTGCTGCCCGCTTATGCTGGTCGCGCCATGCAGGCAGAACTTGAAGCACTTGAAAAAGGTCTGGGCCAACCGGCGCGTCCGGTGGTTGCCATTGTCGGTGGTGCCAAGGTTTCCACCAAGCTCGATCTCCTTTCCAACCTCATCGAAAAAGTCGATGCGCTGGTGATCGGTGGCGGCATGGCCAACACGTTCCTTGCAGCCCAGGGCCACGATGTCGGCAAATCACTGTGCGAACATGACCTTGCACCGACCGCACGCGAAATCATGGCCAAGGCCGAAAAGACCAAATGCGCGATCATCCTGCCGGTGGATGCGGTTGTGGGCTGGCATTTTGCCGCCGACACCCCCAACCAGACCTATGGCGTCGATGCGGTTCCGCATGACGGAATGATTCTCGATGCTGGTAGCCTCTCGACCGATCTGATCGGCTCGGCCATCGACGATGCAGCAACGCTTGTGTGGAACGGCCCGCTCGGCGCATTCGAACTGCACCCCTTCGATGAGGCCACCGTCAAAACGGCAAAGCATGTCGCGGCCCGCACCAAGGCAGGCAAGCTCGTTTCGGTCGGCGGCGGCGGCGATACGGTTGCAGCCCTCAATCATGCCGGTGTGGCCGATGATTTCACCTATATCTCGACCGCAGGCGGTGCCTTCCTTGAATGGATGGAAGGCAAGCCGCTTCCCGGCGTCGATGTTCTGAAGAAATAATGCCTTGATAAGCCTGGGAAACCGGGCTTAATCTTTTTTGGGTCTTATTTTTTTTGGTGTCAGTTTCAACAACCGCCCCGGATTATCATCCTCGATCAGCCAGATTGCGCCATCGGGACCGACGGCCACATCGCGAATGCGGTTTTCCATCGCAAACCGCTCGGCTTCATCGGCATTGCCGTCCTTGTCGATCGTCACGCGCACAAGTGAGGTTGCCGCAAGCCCGCCGATCAGGGCCGAACCACGCCAGTCAGAAAATAGATCACCTTCATAAAAAGCCAGTCCCGCCGGTGCGATCACCGGCGTCCAGTAGACAAGCGGCGCTTCAAATTCAGGCCTTGTCTTGTGGCGCGGGATCGGCCTGCCGCTATAATTGTCACCATTGGAAACCAGCGGCCAGCCGTAATTGAGACCCGGCTTGATGAGATTGAACTCATCGCCGCCTCTCGGTCCCATCTCATGTTCCCAGAGTTTGCCATCCGGCGCAAAGGCCAGCCCATAGGGATTGCGGTGGCCGGTCGACCATGTCAGCGCTTTGACCCCGCCTGCATCGGCTTGCGGATTATCCGGCGGCACCGAACCATTGAGATTCATGCGCAGGATTTTCCCCATCGGCGCATTCTCATCCTGTGCGGTGGCCGGTTCCATACGGTCACCGACTGACAAAAACAGATGCTGGCCATTCGGGTCGAAAGCGATAATGCCGCCCGGCTGACCGCCCTTGGCGGCACGATCCTGCTTCCAGATCGTCTTGATGTCTGCGAGTTCCGCACTGGCGTCTTTTTCTTCCAGAACGGCCCGCGCCAAAACCACGCTGCTGCCCGCATCCGCAGGCGCGTTATAGGTGAAATACAGAGCCTTGCTTGCGGCAAAATCCGGTGCAGGCGCAATATCCAGCAACCCGTTCTGACCACTGAAACTCACCTCGGGGACATTGCCGACTTCTGTCTTCTCGCCCGATTGTGTGACGATGAAAATCTTGCCGCCCTTTTCGGTGAGAAGCATCCGCCCATCGGGCAGGAAAGCGATGGCCCAAGGGGTATCAAACTCCGCAACACTTGCAGCGACAAACGGAGCGTCTGTCGTGGCCTGTCGCTCACCGGCGTTGATACTCTCAGCCCACACCACGGATTGCGGCATAGCCACCACAGCAGCGAAAGCAAGAAACAAAAGGCTTGAAAGAGTGCTGCGCATATTTCCTCCAGTGTCTCACTTTTTTAAAATGGGATGTGTGAGCGCAAAAGTCAAAACGGAGAGGCCATAAAACGCCTCTCTGACAGACGGTAAGAAAACTTGTCCAAACTAAATCGTTTAAAAAAATTTCAATCGTTTCAATAAGTTGCCCTGCCATTTTTTTCGCCCAACAGTTCTGCTATCGCCGAAGAATATGAACTTTCCAGCTCTGGCCAACGTCCTCTGCGGCCAGCCGATTTTGACAGGAGTTTGTGTATGACTGGACGTCTCGAAGATATTGCGATCGCCATGGTCGCATCCGGCAAGGGCATTCTGGCAGCCGATGAAAGCTCCGGCACGATCAAGAAGCGTTTTGATCAGATCAACCTCACATCCACCGAAGATGCGCGTCGCGACTATCGCGAAATGCTGTTTCGTGCCGATGATGCCATGAAGAACAACATTTCCGGTGTGATTCTTTATGATGAAACCATTCGTCAGAGGGCTAAGGACGGAACGCCGCTGGTCGATCTCATCCGCAAGGCGGGTGCCATCCCCGGTATCAAAGTCGATGCCGGTGCCAAGCCGCTGGCAGGTTTTGACGGTGAAACCATCACCGAAGGCCTTGACGGGTTGCGCGAGCGCCTTGCGGAATATCATGATCTCGGTGCGCGTTTTGCCAAATGGCGTGCCGCCATTTCCATTTCTGATGGTCTGCCCACATGGGGCGCGGTCAAGCAGAATGCGCAGGCATTGGCGCGCTATGCAGCCCTTTGTCAGGAAGCGGGAATCGTACCCATCGTTGAACCGGAAGTGCTGATGGACGGCAAACCGGGCGATCATTCCATCGACCGCTGTTATGAAGTCACCGAATGGGTGCTGAAAACCGTCTTCACCGAGCTTTATGACGCCCGCGTCAAGCTTGAAGGCATGATCTTGAAGCCCAACATGGTCATCGACGGTAAAAACGCCCGCAAGGCCTCGGTCGAGGAAGTGGCGGAAAAGACCGTGCGTTGCTTCCGCAACACTGTTCCAACCGCAGTGCCCGGCATTGCCTTCCTGTCGGGCGGGCAGACTGGCGAGGAAGCCACCGCTCACCTCTCGGCCATGAATTCAGCCTTCGACCTGCCATGGAAGCTGACCTTCTCCTATGGCCGTGCGCTTCAGGCGGATGCGCTCAACGCATGGGGTGGCAGGCAAGAGAACATCGCTGCCGGGCAGCGTGCTTTCGCGCACCGCGCCCGCATGAACGGCCTTGCCGCAACCGGCGGCTGGAAGAAGGAACTGGAAAAGGCTGCCTGATCCAGCCCATTCACGGAAGAATAAAAGCCCGTTTTCGACCGGGCTTTTTTTATGCATCTTTAAAATGAAACCCGACCGTCAGTGCCATGACGATCAGAGCAATGATGGCGATTTTCCAGAAATCGCCGCGACGCTTCAAACCAGGCAAGCCGAGCGGTTTGATAATGTGCAGCCCCATCAGAAGAACGAGTAGCACGGGCAATATTTTTGTCACGAACGATACCTCTCTTCCCCTCTTGTGACGCAGAGCCGCCAAGAGCGCAAGCGCGGGCCTGCACATTCGGTTCTCCCCAAAATCGTCTCCACCTTTAGTTCGATGGACGAAGCTTTATCGGCGGGCTTACACTCACACCCGGAGGAGATGACAGCGCCTTGGAGGAAACCGGTTCCTATGAACCGTTTAGGCGCTGGCATCCTGGAAAAAGCTGGCCGCAAGCCCACCTCGTAAAAGGTGAGGCGCGGCACGCATCGGGAGGAAACAGCATGACGTCGCAATACGCCGCAACTTATGCCGCGTGGCAAAGCAACCCGGAACACTTCTGGGCAGACGCCGCACAAGCCATCGACTGGTTCAAACCGTGGGACAAGGTTTTTTCAAGCGATGAAGGTGTGTATGGCCGCTGGTTTGTCGGGGCTGAATGCAACACCTGTTACAACGCGCTTGATCGTCATGTCGCCAATGGCCGTGCCGAACAGACAGCGCTGATCTACGAAAGTCCCGTGACCGGCGAAATCCGCAAATACAGCTACAGCACCTTGCTGGAAGAGGTAGAAGCGCTCGCCGCCGTCATGCTCGACAATGGCGTCAAAAAGCACGATCGTGTTCTGATCTACATGCCCATGGTGCCGGAAGCAGCCGTTGCCATGCTGGCCTGTGCGCGTATTGGTGCGGTGCATTCGGTGGTCTTTGGCGGCTTTGCCGCGCATGAACTGGCAACGCGCATCAATGATGCCCAACCTGTCATGATCATCGCAGCCTCTTGCGGCCTTGAGCCGGGCCGCATCGTGCCCTATCAGGACATGCTCGATCAGGCGATTTCAGAAGCGCGGCACAAGGTTTCCCATTGCATCATCCTGCAACGCGACCAGCATGGACACGATCCGGTCGAAGGCCGCGATATCGATTATAAAACGGCTGTCGATGCTGCCCGCGGTCGCCATGTACCATGTGCTTCGCTTGCCGCCACCGACCCGCTTTATATTCTCTATACATCCGGCACCACCGGAGAGCCAAAGGGCGTGGTGCGTGACAATGGCGGCCATATGGTCGCGCTCACATGGTCGTTGAAGAATGTCTTCGGCGTCGATCCGGGACAGACCTTCTGGGCGGCATCTGATGTCGGCTGGGTCGTCGGCCATTCCTATATCGTCTATGCGCCCTTGCTTGCTGGCGTCACCAGCATTCTTTTTGAAGGCAAGCCCATCGGCACACCCGATGCCGGCACCTATTGGCGCATCATCGCCGAGCATGGTGTCGAGGTGATGTTCACAGCTCCCACCGCATTGCGTGCCATCAAGAAGGAGGATGCCGACGGGCATCTGGCGCGCAAATATGATTTGTCGAAATTTCGCGCCCTTTATCTCGCCGGTGAACGCGCCGATCCCGATACCATCCACTGGGCGGAAAATCTGCTTGAGCGCCCGGTCATCGATCACTGGTGGCAGACCGAAAGCGGCTGGCCGATGGTTGCAAATCCTTTGGGGCTTGGTCTTTTGGAAACCCGTTACGGCTCCTCGGCCGTCTGCATGCCCGGCTATCATATCGATGTGCTCGACGACGAAGGCCATGCGGTCGAATGCGGACAGCTCGGCAATATCCTGATCAAGTTGCCCTTGCCGCCCGGTTGCCTGCCAACGCTGTGGAATGCCGACGCGCGGTTTCGCAAGGCCTATCTTGATGAGTTTCCCGGCTATTATAAAACCGCCGATGCGGGCTATATGGATGCGGACGGCTATCTCTATATCATGAGCCGGACCGACGACATCATCAATGTCGCGGGCCATCGTCTTTCGACGGGTGCAATGGAAGAGGTGCTGGCGAGCCACCCCGATGTCGCCGAATGCGCAGTGCTTGGCATTGCCGATGCTGTCAAAGGTCAGGCGCCGTGCGGTTTTCTGGTGCTGAAGTCCAATATAGAGCGTGACCCGCGTGAGGTCGAAAAGGAATGCGTCAGCATGATCCGCGATGCCATCGGGCCGGTAGCGGCGTTCCGGCTGGCATTGACCGTCAAACGCCTGCCAAAAACCCGCTCAGGCAAGATATTACGCGCGACAATTCAGAAGATCGCCGATGGCGAACAATGGAAAATGCCCGCCACCATCGACGATCCAGCTATATTGGAGGAAATCGGCAATGCCTTGCGCGAACGCCATATCGGACTGGCTTTCGCCTGATATCTGGCTTGATTTGGTAAAATCTTCGGTCCACTCTCCAGCGAAAAACGGAGAGTGGATATGCAGCTTGAAGGCAAGGTCGCCATTGTAACGGGTGCGGCGCGTGGCATTGGCTATGCCATTGCAAAACGGTTCTTGATGGATGGCGCAAGCGTCGTACTGTCGGATATCGATGCCAGAGCCGCAACACGCGCGGCAAAAGATCTGGAGCAATTGGGCTCGGTCGTGGCCATGGCCGCCGATGTTGGCGACAAGCTCGATATCCACAATCTGCTGACCTATACCGCCGCCAATCTCGGCGAAGTCGATATTCTGGTCAACAATGCCGGTATCGTGCACAAATCGGATTTTCTCGACCTCAAGGAAGAGGATTTCGACCGCGTTTTGCGCGTCAATCTCAAAGGCGCATTTTTGTGCGGTCAGGCGGTCGCAAAGCGTATGGTGGCGCGCGTAGAAGCAGGCGGCAATCCCGGCACTATCATCAATATGTCTTCGGTCAACGCGATTTTCGGACTGCCCGACCAGCTTGCCTATTCCGTGTCCAAAGGCGGGTTGAAGCAACTGACCACTGCGATGGCGGTGGCACTTGCGCAATGGGGCATCCGCGTCAATGCGATTGGTCCCGGATCGATTGAAACCGACATGCTCTCCGCCGTCAATTCCGATGCGGAAAGCCGCAGGCGGCTTTTGTCACGCACGCCCTTGGGACGCGTGGGCCAACCCGAAGAGATCGCGGCTATTGCATCGTTTCTCGCCTCGCGTGATTCAAGCTATATCACCGGCCAGACCATCTATGCCGATGGCGGCAGGCTGCCACTCAATTATACGGTTGCGGTTCCGCCCAAATCATAATCGCTGAGAGTCCGCATTGCTCCTGACAGAGAGCTGTCAGGAGGTCTATGGCATAAGCGTGCTTCCAAGAACGAGGGAGTGGAATCATGGCTTTTGCAATCGCACCATTCATTGCAATTCTAAAGCGCTACAGGCAAAGGCAGGATGCGCGTCGCCGTTTTGTCCGCGCCAATCGACTTCTCGATCATTTGCCGGAAGAGTTGCGCAAGGATATGGGCTGGCCGGAGCGTTATCTCGAGCAGCGCCGTAAAGGAAAATAAATGCGTCGTGCCGACCGCCTGTTCCAGATTGTCCAGCACCTGCGCGGCGGCAGGCTCGTCACCGCGCGCCAGCTCTCCGAGCGGCTGGAAGTATCCGAACGCACCATCTATCGCGACATTGCCGATCTGCAATCCACAGGCGTCCCCATCGATGGCGAGGCCGGTGTCGGCTACATCATGCGCCAAGGTTTTGAATTGCCGCCGCTCATGTTCACCCGCGACGAGATCGTCGCCTTGGTGGCAGGCGCGCGCCTTATTCGCGCATGGGGTGGCGTATCGATGGCACGCGGTGCCGAAGAGGCACTTGTCAAGATCGAAGCCGTACTACCCAAGGAAGAACGCGCCCGCATCACCGGCACACAAATTCACGCTCCCACCGCCAGCATCAGCGTCGAGGAACGCCGGATCATCGATACCGTCGAGCGCGCCGTCGATGAAAACACCGTTCTCAATATCCGCTATCGTGATCTTGAAGCACGCGAAAGCCAGCGCGACATCCGCCCTCTGGGCCTGTGGTTCTGGGGCAAGGTCTGGACGGTGATCGGCTGGTGCGAATTGCGCAATGCTTTTCGCACATTCCGCACCGACCGGATCATTGTGGCAAGCGAGGCAGGCCGTCGCTTTCGTGCCGAACGTGGCAAAACGCTGAGTGACTTTTATCGCATCATGGAAATGAGCGAATACAATGCTTTTAAAGATTAAATAAAAAGCCCGGTCGAAACCGGGCTTTTCGCGCAAAATCGTAAAATGCTTATTCTTCGTCTTCGTCGGTGTTCGAGCCCTTGAGCGAAGACAATTTTGCGAAAACCTTTTCCGCATCCAGCTCTTCTTCCGCAGGCTGCTCATCGCGATAATCAAAGTTCTCGGTTGCGGATGCTGGCAGCAGCGTGCTGTCACCTTCCGCTGTCGCAGGACGGTTGCGCGCTGCGCGGTCCACTTCGAGATCAAGATCGATCTGCGAGCAAAGGCCCAGCGTCACCGGGTCCATGGCCGTGAGGCTTGCCGAGTTCCAGTGGGTGCGGTTGCGAATCTGTTCGATGGTCGATTTGGTCGTGCCTACCAATCGGGAAATCTGCGCATCCTTGAGTTCAGGATGATTGCGCACCAGCCACAAAATGGCGTTCGGGCGATCCTGACGCTTGGACAGCGGAGTATAGCGCGGTCCCTTGCGCTTGGCTTCCGGCACACGCACCTTCGGGTCAGACAGTTTCAGGCGATAATAGGGATCCGCCTCGCCTTTGGCGATTTCCTCACGCGAAATCTGTCCGGTGATGACCGGATCAAGCCCCTTGATGCCCTGTGAGGCTTCGCCATCGGCAATTGCCTTTACTTCCAATGGATGCAGCTTGCAGAAAGCGGCAATCTGGTCGAAGGACAGAGCCGTATTATCGACAAGCCAGACGGCCGTTGCTTTCGGCATAAGAAGCTGGGTGGCCATTAGATATAATCCTTCTGTTCGTCCGCTCCGGTGGCGCGGGACGTGGGTCAAAAACCACAATTTCCGGGAATTCATGGTCTATATATAATTTTTTTGTCGCCAGAGCAAGAAAGGGCTGGCCGTCCGGCAGCAATATTTGCGCGTCACGCAAGGTCGAGCATGATCTTTCCGATATGCCTGCCCTCTTCCATGCGCTCATGCGCACGCCACGCATCCTTCAATGGAAAAATCATATCCATCACGGGCGCGACCTGCCGCTTGGCCAGAAGCGGCCAGACTTTTTCCTCCAGTTCACGCGCAATATCCGCTTTGAATTCGACCGAACGTGCGCGCAAGGTCGAGCCGGTATGCGTGAGGCGCTTGGTCATAAGCAATGCGAAATTGGCTGTAGACTTGGCCCCGTTCAGAAAGGCAATCTGCACGATGCGACCGTCTTCCGAGGCCGCCTTGTAATTGCGGTCGACATAATCCCCGCCCACCATATCGAGAATCACATCCACGCCCTTGCCGTTCGTGATTTCCTTGACGAGGGCTACAAAATCCTCTTCGCGGTAATTGATGGCATGATCGGCACCGAGTTTAAGGCAGGCATCACATTTGGCTTTTGAGCTTGCGGTCACAATCACCTTTGCGCCAAATGCTTTGCCTAGTTGAATGGCCGTTGTGCCGATGCCGGACGAGCCGCCATGAATGAGCAATGTCTCGCCCGCTTTCAGATCGCCGCGCTCAAACACATTGTGCCAGACGGTGAAGAAGGTTTCAGGAATTGCTGCCCCTTCGATATAGCCGTAGCCGGAAGGCAGCGGCAGCGCATTGCTTTCATGCACGATAGCATATTCGGCATAGCCGCCACCCGGCAGAAGTGCCACCACCTGATCGCCCTTTTCAAAGCGTTTTACCCCATCACCCAGCGCCACAATATCGCCAGCAATTTCAAGGCCGGGAATATCGGAAGCACCCGGAGGCGGCGCATAATTTCCCTGACGCTGCAATACATCCGGGCGGTTGACGCCTGCGGCCCGCACCCGCACCAGAACCTGCCCCTCCCCCGGTTGTGGTGTTGGTCGCTCAACAGGATGCAACATATCTGCGCCACCGGGCGCGCTGATTTCGATTGCAGTCATAAGGGACGGAACGGCAATGGTCATCACGAACTCCTGTCTTGATCTGAACCATAATTGTTCTCCAGACGGAGAGAAGACAGATCATTATCGATTTTTCAAAATATATATGCGAAGATTCAAGGTGTTAAATCTTTTCTCGTGACCTGAGCCATCATTGACCACGGAGGACGGCTATGAGCGGTTTTGATGAGGATGCGCTAAAGCCCTATAGCGGCCCGGCACTTAGCGAAGAAGAACTGGCGGTTCTTTCAGCGGCGGAGATCGATCAGCGTATCGCCTTTCTGCAAAATGAAATCGAAAGATTGAAAGCCGAACGGCTCAAAAAAGGCGATAGCCGCGCTGCCGCCGAAGCATTGTTCCGATAGTTTCGGATCAATTTGGGAACCAACGCCGGATAAGATGCTTAGCAAAACAGGGGTGATTGTGGGGCTTGGCTGCCACATCCCGGCAGCTTCCACAAAATAAGGCCAAAAAAATTCGGTCACAGATTTCGGGAATTCAATTTTGCGTATTTACATTCAGGTCCTAGCCCTTCTTTGCGGTACAGCCTTTCTTCTCATAGCATCAGGACTGCACGGTTTGCTTCTGCCCTTGCGTGGCGGCGCGGAAGGGTTTTCGGTAGCGTCCCTTGGCCTGCTCGGCACCACATGGGCGGGCGGCTTTGTCGCGGGTTGCATTTTTGCACCGCGTCTGGTGCGCCGCGTCGGCCATGTCCGCGCCTTTGGCTGCTTTGCCGCTTCGGCTGCGATTATCGCGCTTTTGTCGGGCATATTCATTGACGCGACGAGCTGGGTCATCTTGCGCGCCTTCACCGGCTTTGCCATGGCTGGCGCTTTCATGGTGATTGAAAGCTGGCTCAACGAGCGCGCCACCAATGAATCGCGCGGGCGCATTTTCGGCCTCTATATGATGGTCAACTATGGTGCCACCATGTCGGGCCAGATGCTGGTTGCAGCCGGGGACGTGCGTTCCGACCATCTTTTCATGATCTGTGGCGTCTTTTTCTGTCTGGCGCTCATTCCCACCGCCATTTCCACTGCCGTCAGCCCAAAACCACTGACCGAGGTGCAGCTTGATCTCAAGGCGCTCTACCGCAACTCCCCAGCGGCCTTCGTCGGTTGCATCCTGATTGGCATCGCCAATGGCGCATGGGGGACACTGGGCGCGGTGTACGGCGCACAGTCTGGCATCTCAACCACACAGATCGCCCTGATGGTCAGCGTCACCATTGCGGCAGGTGCCGTGATGCAAATTCCCGTCGGGCGTATTTCCGATCTTGTCGACCGTCGGCTTGTTCTGGCAGGTGTGGCAGCACTCGCTGCCCTGATGGGGCTTGCAACCTTCGTTGCCGCGCCATCGAATGGCACCGTCATCATCGTCATGACAGGCTTATACGGCGCCCTTGCCTATGCGCTCTATCCGGTCGCCGTAGCACACGCCAATGACCATGCAACGGCGGAAAGCTTTGTGAAAGTTTCGAGCGGATTGCTGCTGCTTTATGGTTTTGGCACCATGCTCGGGCCGCTGCTTGCTGCGGTTGCCATGGATATTTTCTGGCCATCAGGCCTGTTTGCCATCACCATGCTCGCGCATATTTCCATTACCGGCTATGCCCTGTTCCGCTCACGCCAGCGTGCGGCACTTCCCAAGGAAGAAAAGGATCAGTTCAAGAGCATGCCATCCGAGCGTGGTGCAACGCCTGAAGCGCTAAATCTTGATCCAAGAGCTGAAACAGAAGGCTGATAGTGTCGCCATTTGTGGCAAAATAAAAAACAATAAATGGCTGTAGAAAGGAATGCTCGGCGGCTGTTGCACAGCCGCCAATTTCAACATTCAGGAAGATTCTTCAAGCCTCAGTGGCTCTTCAAAAAAATGCCTTTAATGTCAATGACGGGTGGCTTGGGATTTTACTTTTTCAATCTGCTCCTTGAGCAGCAGTTTCTTGCGCTTGAGAGTGGTAACATGAAGATCATCTATTGCCGGTGACGCCATGGCTTCGGAAATTTCCTCTTCCAGAGCGCCGTGCTTCTGTTCGAGCGTGGCAAGATGGGACTCGATAGCCATCATCAGTTCTCCTTTGTTTTGTTTCCACAATAACAACGGAACAAACCGGCTTTTGTTCAAGCTGTGCTGTTCCGTTTGCTCAAACTGCATGAAACGCCCGGCACATCTCCTCTTTTCCGGGCCGAACACACAGTCCCGGCTGTCAGGCACGCGTCGTTGATTGTTACCTTCGACAGTCGCATCCATGACAGAACCATGACAGTTTGGCATGAGTTTGGTCTAAAGTCGAATTTGTCGTGGTAGCATTTTCCAATCACGAAAAATGTGATAAAGGCTCAGCCGAAACGGGCTGGATGCCGTACCTTTGATGGGATGGCGCAGCCCGTATGTTTATTCAAAAGAACGGGGCTTTCGCATGTCCGATCAGGATCAGGCCGAAATAAGATTGGCCGTCGCACGTCTGAAACAGGAACACGCGGATTTCGATGCAGCCATCAAGGCCATGATGGAAGTGGGCTGCGACCAATTGCGCATCCAGCGCATGAAAAAGAAAAAGCTTCAGATCAAAGACAAGCTTCAGGAGCTTGAAGATCAGGTCATTCCCGATATCATCGCCTGAGAGCGCTTTGCATGGAATATTAGAGCCGGGCCTGCCCGGCTTTGCCTTTTATAACAATCACCGTAGTGAAACAGGAAAGATCAATGAGCGTGAGTGCCGACGTCGCCATCATCATGGGCAGCCAGTCCGATTGGGAAACCATGCGCCATGCA
Organism: Rhizobiaceae bacterium; assembly: GCA_032057925.1. Lineage (GTDB taxonomy): Bacteria > Pseudomonadota > Alphaproteobacteria > Rhizobiales > Rhizobiaceae > Brucella. The sequence continues at coordinate 138,580 of DAMCEK010000003.1, read as the reverse complement.
GCCGACACGCTGGAAGCGCTCGGCATCTCCTTTGACGCGCGTATCGTCTCCGCTCATCGCACGCCTGACCGGCTGGTTGAATTCGCCAAGGGCGCGAAAGCGCAAGGTTTCAAGGTCGTGATCGCAGGTGCTGGCGGGGCCGCCCATCTGCCCGGCATGGCTGCAGCCATGACGCCGCTACCGGTGTTTGGCGTTCCCGTGCAATCCAAGGCGCTTTCCGGGCAGGATTCGCTGCTTTCCATCGTGCAGATGCCCGCAGGCATTCCGGTCGGAACGCTTGCCATCGGTCGCGCCGGTGCGGTCAATGCAGCGCTTCTCGCAGCCGCCGTCCTCGCACTTTATGATGATGCGCTTGCCGCCCGTCTCGACGAATGGCGCTTGGCACAGACGCAAAGTGTGGCCGAACGCCCGTCAAACGAGGTGTAAAATGACCAAAATCGCACTTCAGCCAGGTTCCACCATCGGCATCATCGGCGGCGGCCAGCTTGGCCGCATGCTGGCGATAGTCGCAGCCCGCCTCGGCTTCAACACGATCATCCTTGAGCCACAGGCCGATTGCCCGGCGGCACAGGTCGCCAACCGACAGATCGTTGCCGCCTATGACGACGCAAACGCACTTGCTGAGTTGGCGCAAGAATCCGATGTCATCACCTATGAGTTCGAGAATGTGCCGGTCAGCGCCGTGGATGGGCTTGCAGAAAAGGCGCGGGTTCTGCCGCCTCCGGCAGCGCTCGAAATCTCGCAGGACCGTTTTACCGAAAAGAAATTCCTCAATGAAAGCGGCATCGAGACGGCGCCATGGCGTCTGGTCGATGACCATGAAAGCCTGATCGCAGCCCTTGCAGCACTGGGCGAGCGCGGTATTCTGAAAACCCGCCGTTTTGGCTATGACGGCAAGGGGCAGGTGCGGCTGACATCGCTGGATGAGGCGGCAGCACAGGATGCGATTGACGCCATCAAAAATGCACCCGCCATTCTGGAAGGCTTTGTCGATTTCGAGCGTGAAGTCTCGGTCATTGCTGCGCGCGATCAAAACGGTAATGTCGCGGTCTTCGACATTGCCGAGAACGTGCACAAGAATGGCATTCTTGCCACCTCCACCGTTCCGGCCAATATAAGCGCCGAGACGGCTGAAGCAGCGCGTGGCGCTGCTGAAAAGCTGCTCCATGCGCTTGATTATGTCGGCGTGCTGGGGCTTGAATTCTTTGTTCTCAAAGATGGCACATTGCTTGCCAATGAATTTGCCCCGCGTGTGCATAATTCCGGCCACTGGAGCGAAGCTGCCTGTGCTATCTCGCAATTCGAGCAGCATATCCGCGCCGTGGCTGGTCTGCCGTTGGGTTGTACCGAACGTCATTCGGATTGCGTAATGGAAAATCTGATCGGTGACGATATCGATAATGTGCCGGCGATTCTCCTCGAAGAAAACGCCGTGCTGCATCTTTACGGAAAGAAGGAAGCCCGTGCGGGCCGCAAAATGGGTCATGTCACCCGGATCACGCCGCGCGCGGAATGATGCGCATCAGGAATCGGTGCGATTCCACGTGCTTTACCTGCGCTATTCAAGATTCTATCGCCCGAAGGCCTGAATCTGCGGCGCAGGAGTTGACATTGGCGTGAAATATTGTGTATTTCGGCCAACCCTTCGGACACCTTCGTGTGTCTGTAATCAATTGGCGCTTCGGGCGCCTGTTTTTATGCAGCCCTGCGGCATTCTCATGTCCATGGGCCAACCAGACCGGTGATTGACATGAAGATCAAGAACTCGCTCAAGGCGCTCAAGGCCCGTCATCGTGACTGCCAGCTGGTCCGCCGCAAGGGCCGCGTTTACATCATCAACAAGACTGCTCCGCGCTTCAAGGCTCGTCAGGGCTGATCTTATTTTTGATTTAGCATTTGACGTTTCGCTGCGTATGGGAAATCCTGTGCGCATGCGGAACGTTTTTGCACATCTTGCCTTTACTCTCCTGATCGCTGTCATCATTGCTGTGGCGGTGCCTGTTGGCGCTATGGCGCAAACGCCCTCCCCTCAAAGCGAAAACACGCAGCCATCGGCAAAACCGGCCGCAAAGCCAGACGCAGAGCCGCAAAGCCGTGAAGAGCGGCTGGACAAGCTTTTTTCCGAATTGCGCCGCACAAAAGACGAAGCCAAGGCAGTGCGTATCGCATCGCAGATCAATACGCTCTGGTCACAATCAGGCAGTGCTACGATTGATCTTCTCATGCAATGGGCCAATGCCGCCGTCATCGAACGGCGCTATCCTTCGGCCATCGACTTTCTCAATGAAGCCATTGCGCTCGATCCCGACTATGCGGAAGCGTGGAACCGCCGCGCCACAGTCTATTTCCTGCAAAAAGATTATGCCCATGCCATGTACGACATCAATCGCACATTGGAGCTTGAGCCGCGCCATTATGGTGCCTTGATCGGAATGGCGGGAATCCTGCGCGCGCGCGGGCTGAAAGAACAGGCCCTGAAAGCCTATGAGCAGGCGCTGACCATCTATCCGATGATGCGCGAAGCCCAGAAGAGCCTGTTGGAACTGGCTGACGAACTGACCGATATCCGCACATAGAGCGCATCCCAAAAAGTGTGAAACGATTTTCGGATAAGATGCGCGTCCAATCAAGGAGATAGAGCGCCGATCTGATTCAATCAGATCGAAACGCGCTCTAATAAAAAACGCGCCCCGGATGGGACGCGTTTTCATGATACGATGAGGGGCGATCAGACTCCCGTCTTGCCGTCCTCGCTGATATAGGCGATGCGCAGCATGTTGGTAGCACCCGGCGTCCCGAATGGCACACCAGCCGTAATGATGATACGGTCACCGGCCTTGCCGAATTCCTCGCCGCAAACGATCTGGCAGGCGTGATCGACCATATCCTCAAGGTCATGTGCATCGGCAGTCACCACGCAATGCAGACCCCAGACCACCGACAGGCGGCGCGCTGTATCGACCACAGGCGAAAGTGCAATGATCGGAGTGCGCGGACGCTCACGTGCGGCGCGAAGCCCCGTGGTGCCGGAAGCCGTATATGTCACGATGGCCGAAAGTTTCAGCGTTTCGGCAATCTGGCGTGCAGCCAGCGAAATCGCGTCGGCACCGGTTGGCTCCGGCATGGCGCGTTGCGCATCGATAATGGTCGAATAGGTGGCATCCTGTTCGACCTGTTCGGCAATCCGGTTCATGGTCGCAACCGATTCGACCGGATATTGACCGGATGCCGATTCGGCTGAAAGCATGATAGCGTCAGCGCCTTCAAAGACGGCGGTCGCAACATCCGAGACTTCGGCGCGGGTCGGAACCGGAGCGGTGATCATCGATTCGAGCATCTGCGTTGCAACGACCACCGGCTTGCCGGCACGGCGGCAACGGCGCGTGATCTGCTTCTGGATACCCGGCACGGTTTCAAGAGGCATTTCCACGCCAAGATCGCCACGGGCTACCATCAGCGCATCGGAAAGGGCAATGATTTCATCAAGGCGCGTGACGGCCTGCGGCTTCTCGATCTTCGACATGAGGCCAACTTTTCCGCCGGAAATCTTGCGCACTTCGACCAGATCTTCCGGGCGCTGGATGAAGGACAGCGCGACCCAGTCGATTTCTTCCTTCAGCACCGCATCGAGATCCTTGCGGTCCTTTTCCGTCAGCGCGCCGACACCGAGCGTGGTATCGGGCAGACTCACACCCTTGCGGTCGGAAATGCGCGTGCCGGACACGACCTTGCAGCGGATCGACTTGCCGTCTGAGGCTTCGGCTACCAGATGCAGTTTGCCGTCATCGATCAGCAGGCGATGGCCCGGCTCGACGGCTTCCAAAATTTCCGGGTGCGGAAGATAGACGCGAGTTTCATCCCCCGGCGCTTCATTATTGTCGAGCGTGAAGGTCTGGCCGGCGACGAGATCGACCTTGCCATCGGCAAATTTGCCGACGCGCAGTTTTGGTCCTTGCAAATCGGCGAGAATGCCGATCGGGCGACCCAGTTCCTTTTCAACATTGCGAATGCGCTTGACCAGCGTGCGCATCAGGTCGTGATCGGCATGGCTCATATTGATGCGGAAAACATCCGCTCCGGCTTCAAAGAGCTTGCGGATGACGGCTTCCTCGCCTGACGCCGGGCCGAGCGTTGCGAGAATCTTGACCTTGCGATTACGCTTCATTGATTGTTCGTTCCTGTAACAGTTGGGTTTTCCGGCGGCGTTTCGTCTGCAAGCTGAACCATCCAGCTCGATTGCTCGCCGGTGTCGTATTCCTGGAAGCCGTTGCGCTGGAATCCGCGCGCAAAACAATCCTGAACGCCGGTGATGCGGAATTCCTTTTCCGCCACGCACATGTTCACATTGCCCTGCCAGCGCCCATCGCCCTGCGCGTCCTCGGCATAAAGATAGTAATAACGCGACGTCAGTGGCCCTTCGATCAGCGTCTTGCAGGCGGAGCCTTCGATATGCCACCAGCCCTCCGTCACCCACCCGGTCTTGGCGCGATAGCCGATGGCCACGCCAACAAGATTCTGGGTTGAATTGCATACGCGGAAATCGGCATGCGCTTCGACAGCCGTCAAAGACAAAGCCCCTGTCAAAATGGCGGAAAATAAAGCTACATAGTATGGAAGTCGCATCCGCCGAAACCCTTTAGCCCGCAATCGCATTTGTTTCACGTAAGGATATCCCTTTTCGGTCGCTCCCTTTTCGGCAGTTTCGTCCGTGATGTCAACGCAGTCACGCGCAGAAGGAAGCTATTGATGCCAGAATGATCGTTGCAATCCCGGCTTTCTCATGACAGATCGGAAAAGGCTTTCTACAAGCAATGAAAAAAATTGCAAAATAGCGCGGGAACTTCGTCCATGGTGATTACCGAACCGTCAGCTGCATCGTTTTCGCCTGTTCATAGCATCAAGGGCAATTATAAGCTTGGCCTTTTGCTGACAGCCGATCACGCGCGCCGCGATCTGCCAGCAGAATATGGCAGTCTTGGGCTTAACGAAAGTGAATTCGAGCGCCATATCGCTTATGATATCGGTGTCGAGGCACTGACGCGGGAGCTGGCTCTACGCCTTGAAGCACCTGCCGTGCTTGCGGGTTTCTCGCGCCTGCTGATCGATCCCAATCGTGGCGAAGACGACCCGACGCTCATCATGCAATTATCGGACGGGGCAATTATCAAAGGCAATTACCCCATATCGGCGCAAGAACGCGAAAACCGGCTCAGGCAGTTTTATCGCCCCTATCATGATGCGGTGACTGAAATGCGCAAGCAAGTCGCAGCCCAAAGCGGACACGCACCGCTGATCATTGCGATCCATTCATTTACGCCACGCTGGAAAAACATAGAGCGACCCTGGCATATAGGCCTGCTCTGGGACCGGGATGATCGCGCCATTACCCCGCTGCTTAGGCTTTTACGCGCGCAAAAAGATATCATTGTTGGCGACAACGAACCCTATAATGGCGCCTTGCGCAATGATGCGCTCTTTCGGCATACGACCGCTCACGGTTTTGCCAATGTGTTGATCGAAGTGCGGCAAGACCTGATCTCGGACAGCCAGGGCGTGCGCGAATGGGCCGAGCGTCTCGCGCCGATGCTCAAAGAGATCAATGCGCTTGAAACAGTTCACGAGGTCCGGCATTTCGGCTCGCGCAGCGATCCGCACCCCTGACAGTCTATGTTTACCCGCTATCCACTTTACTCGCTATCCACAGGGGCTTGACCCGAAACTTTGTGTCGGGCATCGAAAACCCTCTTAATTTGGCCTGCGACTCACTTGAAGAAACGTCCATATTCTTCACCATGCGGGCTTTCGCCATGGCAGCATCAGCATTCCGCTATAAAATTGAACTGGAGAAAATCTCGTGAGCGACGACATTACAAGCGAAGCCCAGACCATTGCCGTTGGCCAATTGCGCGCCTTCATCGAACGCATCGAGCGTCTGGAAGAAGAAAAAAAGACCATCGGCGACGATATCAAGGAAGTTTACGCAGAATTGAAGGGTTCGGGGTTTGACGGCAAGGTCGTGAGGACCATAATTCGTCTGCGTAAAAAAGAAGACCACGAGCGTCAGGAAGAAGAAGCCATGCTCCAGCTCTATATGGATGCACTTGGCATGGGTTAATGGGCTGATCGATCCGGCCTATCTTCTTTCTGCATCTATAATCGGCGGCAAATTTGCCGCTGACGGGAAAAGGACAGGTCTATGGAATATCGAAAGCTCGGACGCAGTGATTTACAAGTTTCGCCGCTTTGCTTTGGCGGCAATGTGTTTGGATGGACGGTCGATGAAGCGACATCGTTTTCGCTTCTCGACCGGTTTGTCGGGGCCGGTTTCAATTTCATCGATACGGCCGATGCTTATTCGACATGGGCACCGGGCAATGTGGGTGGCGAATCGGAAACCATCATCGGCAACTGGCTGAAATCACGCGGCCAGCGCGATAAGATCATCATTGCCACCAAGGTCGGTTCGGAAATGGGGCCGGACGAAAAAGGATTGTCGCCCGCCTATATCCGCAAGGCAGTCGATGCATCGCTCAAGCGGCTGCAAACGGATTACATCGATCTCTACCAGTCGCACTGGGACGACCCGGAAACGCCTTTTGAAGACACGCTCGGCACCTATCAGGAACTGATAGAAGCCGGAAAAATCCGTGTCATCGGCGCATCCAACCTGACGGCGGAACGGCTCACGCAAGCGCTGGACGTGGCAGAAAAACATGATCTTCCACGCTATGAAAGCCTGCAACCGCTTTATAACCTTTTTGATCGGTCTGGTTTCGAAGATGGGCTGGAGAAAATCTGCCGCGACAATGATCTCGGCGTCATTTCCTATTTTTCGCTAGCCGCAGGCTTTTTGACCGGCAAATACCGCTCGAAGGACGATCTCGGCCACAGCGCACGCGGCAGCACCGTTGAAAAATACCTGACCGAGCGCGGAACGCGCATTCTTGTGGCACTGGACAAGATTGCGAGCAAAACCGGTGCCACGCAGGCACAGGTGGCAATCGCGTGGCTTATCGCCCAACCTGCCGTGACAGCCCCAATCGCCAGCGCAACCCGCCTCGCACAACTCAATGAGCTTATCGGCGCAGTGGAACTCGAACTCAGCTCTCAAAACATTGCCTTGCTGAACGAGGCAAGCGCGGCATAAAAAGGCAAAGCACATTGATGACGCTGGCCGGCTCTTTAGCCGGCTTGCGAATTTTTCTATCAACGCAGGCAGCGTAAAGAAGGATAAGAACGCGTCATTTTATGCAGGCCGATCAAAGATGCAGCGTGCAACGGGTTGGCTTTTAAAGCATAAAAAAGAGAACGCAGCTTACTGAAATGCTCCGCGTGTCGTTTTTGATCGTACTACCGCATCATTTGCCATCACAGGGAAATGATACTGCCAGTGCCTCCATCACCAATATCGATGCGTTGCCCTTCAAGCGCTCCGGCTCAACAGTCCGGTGATAGGTAAAGACCCTATCGACGAGCTCGTGGGGAAGAACCTTCCCGCCCCCACACCATCTTGTACCGTTGCTGGCGTCTGCCACCCCGGCGATATAAGCACTGGCACGCACAGTTGACAGAACGCGACCGAGTTCGCCGACCGGCACCGCATCCGTTGATTTACCCTGCAATGCTTCGATCAGTTCAGCCCCGCTGAATATCCAGTCGCGCGTCTGAGCTTCTGCAGAAATCGCCGAAGCAACACCCACAAAGGATAAGAACAAAGCCCAAGAATATTTTTTAAGTTGGAACGTCGCGCTCATACCGGAAAACTTTGTACCATTCAAAAAACTCCCAAAATCTCTGCTGATTATCCCTCGATTTCCTCACGCAGCATTTCCAACTCCAACCATTCTTCTTCCATGGCGGCATTGTCTGCCCGCTTTTTTTCCAAAAGATCGGCAGTTTTTGCAAAAAGTGCGGGGTCCTTGGCATAAAGTGTCGGATCGGCAAGCTTGCCTTCCAGTACTTCAATCTCTTTGGTAAGCGCTTCCATCTTGCCCGGCAAAGTTTCAAGCGCGAATTTCTGCTTATAGGAAAGCTTTCGCTTTTCATCGCGCTTAGGCTGCGGCGCACTTTCCTCTTTGCTGTCACGACCTGCCATTGTCTTGACATTACGCCGTTCCAGCGCCTGCTCCTTGCGTTGCGCCATCATATCGGCATAGCCGCCCGCATATTCGAGCCAGCGCCCGTCCCCTTCCGGGGCAATGACCGACGTAACGGTACGGTCGAGAAAATCGCGGTCATGGCTGACCAGAATAACTGTGCCGGGAAAGCCAGCCACCAGTTCCTGCAACAGATCAAGCGTCTCCATGTCGAGATCATTAGTCGGCTCATCAAGAATCAGCAGATTGGCGGGTCGCGCCAGCACACGCGCCAGCATGAGCCGCGCCCGCTCGCCACCGGACAGCTCGCGGATCGGTGTCCGCATCTGTTCTGGCTGAAACAAAAAATCTTTCATATAGGAGGCGACATGACGCTGCTCGCCATTGACGATCAGGCTCTCGCCACGTCCGTCTGTCAGATAATGCGAAAGCGTATCGTTGAGGTTGAGGTCTTCGCGCTTCTGGTCGAGTTCAGCCATTTCCAGATTGACGCCAAGCCGCAAAGTGCCTGAATCCGGTTCAAGCTTGCCGGTCAGAAGCGATAACAAGGTTGTCTTGCCTGCACCATTGGGACCAACCAGACCAATGCGGTCGCCACGCTGGACACGGATGGAGAAATCCTTGACCAGATCGCGTTCGCCATAGGCCTTGTTTAGGCCCTTGGCCTCAATCACCAGCTTGCCGGATTCCTTCGCATCGCTTGCGGCCATCACCGCAGCCCCTTGCGCCTTGCGATGATTGCGGAAATCGGAGCGCATCGAGTGCAATTCGCCCAGACGGCGCATATTGCGTTTGCGCCGTGCGGTGACGCCATAACGCAGCCAATGTTCCTCACGCGCAATCTGACGACCGAGCTTGTGATGATCGCGCTCTTCTTCTTCGAGGATTTTATCGCGCCATTCCTCGAAATGGCCAAAACCCTGTTCGATGCGGCGCGTTAGCCCGCGATCAAGCCACACTGTAGCGCGGCTGACATTTTCCAGAAAACGCCGGTCATGCGAAATCAGCACGATTGCCGAACGGATCTGGCGCAATTCGCCTTCGAGCCATTCGATGGTGGTGAGATCAAGATGGTTGGTCGGTTCGTCAAGCAGCAGAACGTCGGGTTGCGGTGCAATAACCCGCGCCAATGCGGCGCGGCGTGCCTCGCCACCGGAAAGGTGATCCGGTTTTTCCTCGCCGCTGAGCCCCAGATGCTCCAGAAGATAGGTGACGCGATGGGGATCGTCCGCCGGTCCAAGCCCTGCTTCGACGTACGCGCGCACATTGGCAAAACCATCCATATCCGGAACCTGCGGAAGATAGCGCACGGTGGCACCCGGATGCCGGAACAACTCGCCCGAGGTCGGCTCGACCATACCGGCGGCGATCTTGAGCAAAGTGGATTTACCGGAACCGTTGCGACCGACGAGTGCAATGCGATCACCCTCACTCACAGAAAGGTTTGCATCTTCCAGAAGTGGCGTGCCGCCAAAAGTGAGCTGTATCTGGTCGAGCCGTAGAAGCGGAGGAGCCATGGTTCTCTTCAACAAAGGTTTGAAATTTCGTCCTGCTTGTCGGCGACAAAAGCCATTCTGTCAAATGGATCGATAAAGAGTGCAAAAAAAGACAGGCCGGAGAAATCCGGCCTGTCCTTCAAAATAATCAACCAAGCCTGACTTACTGGCAAGGTGCTTCGTAAGTGCGACCATAGTTGTCGCGGTAACGGCAGTACTGAACGCCATTGCGCGTCTGAGCTGCACCAAGCAGCGTACCGGCAACACCGCCGATAGCAGCACCGGCAAGCGCACCGCGACCGCTGCCACCAATAGCGCCACCAGCCAGCGCGCCAAGGGCTGCACCACCGACACCGTAACCGGCTGTACGCTTTTCATTGGTCGTGCATGCTGCTGTCGAGAACGCGAGCACGGCGGCAATTGCAATCATGGAAAGACGTGATTTCATGAGACAATCTCCTGTAAGAGTTTCAAAAACACCGGCTTTGCGTCCCCAAATTCGGCGTAAAGCAGATGACCCGCTTAGCCCATTTACAATACGTTTCGCCCGCAGACGTCAAGCATTTTCAGGCATCAGTTTTAGCGGTGCATTACCGTGACAACCCCACATCAAGGTTCGCTACAAGTATCGCTAATCCAGAACGCATCGCAATGCAAAGCGTTCCATCGACTATATTGGACATCGTCCATGAAGAGCCAAATGGCAAGGTCACATTGTCTAACGGCCACTTCGCATTTGTGATCGAAAGACCTTCAACATCGGTAAAATTCACGACGCTGAACAATGCTCCGTCCGGCAAATCAAAACAATGACGTCCGGTCAGCAACGGCCATGCTTCTTCGTTACCACTGGAAAGAAAGACGTTCCGTCCTTTCCGGGCCTGCGCGGTCGCCATGGTGAGATGCAGCAAGGTGTGATCAGTGCGCGCACCACCAAAAGCCCCGCATAAGATGACATGCGTCGCGCCGAGCGCATAGGCTTCCTCAAGCGCAAGCTCACCGTCCGTCATATCCTTGGCTGGGGGAAACGCCTTCTGCGGCACATGCGCATAGTGCGTCTGAAGCGATGGCGATGCGGAATCGAAATCGCCAAGCCATAGTTCCGGTTCGACACCAAGTTCTGCAGCGTGGCGGATGCCGCTATCGGCAGCGAGAAAACGTGCACCAGCAATCTGTTGGCGCAGGCGCTCGGTGACGACGAGATCGCCGCCGAGGAGAATGACGAATTTACTCATAAGCCGCTCATAACATGAGAAAATCAACCCTGAAAGAGCAGTCTGCATCCCCGTCAAGCTCTTGCTCTTGCCTTGTCACCATCTTATGCTCTCTCAAACTCTAACGGGGTGCCAATTGCAGAAGCAGGTGGCTGAGAGGTGAAAGCCAACCCGAGGAACCTGATCCGGTTTGTACCGGCGGAGGGATTAGATGCTGTCAGGCTGTACCAAGATCATGCCACACGCCAAAGCAGCACCATATCCTTTCAAACGCGATGAAAGGACTATTCCGATGCGGCTTTTCTCCTTGCTGGCCCTATCCATCTCAGCGGCCATTGCCTTTTCTTCTGCCGCACAGGCCAAGGAAAAGCTGACCGTCTATACCTATGACAGTTTCATTTCCGAATGGGGACCGGGACCGAAAGTCAAAGAAAACTTCGAGAAGGAATGCGACTGCGAGGTTGAATGGATCGCTTCCGCGGACGGCGTCGCCCTTCTCAACCGCCTCAAGCTGGAGGGCCGTAACACAATCGCAGATATCGTGCTCGGCCTTGATGCCAACCTTCTCACCGAAGCGCGTGCTTCCGGCTTTTTTGCGCCAAGCGGCATCGATCTTGGCAATATCAACGTGCCGGGTGGGTTCAAGGACGATATTTTTGTACCCTACGACTATGGTTATTTCGCCGTGGTTTATGATTCAGGAAAGCTGCCCAATCCGCCGCAAAGCCTGAAAGAACTCATCGAAGGCGATGCGTCGCAAAAGATCGTCCTGCAAGACCCGCGCACCTCGACGCCAGGGCTCGGCATGCTTTTATGGATGAAAGCAGTTTATGGCGACAAGGCTGACGAAGCTTGGGAAAAGCTGCAAAAACGTGTTCTGACCGTAACACCGGGCTGGTCGGAAGCCTACGGCCTTTTTACGCGTGGCGAAGCACCGATGGTTTTGTCTTATACGAGTTCGCCCGCCTATCACGTGATTGCCGAAAAGAAGGATCGCTACAAGGCACTAGTCTTCCCGGAAGGCAATTATCTTCAGATCGAGCTTGCCGCCCAGACGCTCACAGGGGCAAAAAATCCGCTGGCGCAAAAATTTCTGAGCTTCATGACCGGACCCGGCTTTCAAGATATCATCCCTGAAACCAACTGGATGTTCCCGGCTGGCAAAATGTCAAAGCCGTTGCCAGATGCTTTTAAAGCACTGCCGAAACCCGAAAAGACCCTCATCATTCCTTCCGACGCGGTGGCAGAACATCGCCGCGTCTGGGTGAACGAATGGCTGGCAGCAACCAGCCGATGACGGCAATGCCCGTTACGAAATCTCTGGCAGGGATATTGGCGCTGGCCTTTCTGGTCATGCTCGGCGCGGGTGCGCTCTTCGCGCTGGCTTTTGAGGCAGGCAGCGGCACTTTCGAGGCGAGCAGCAACTTCGATACCTATCTCTGGCGCGTTGCCCGCTTCACCGTTTTGCAGGCGATCATCTCCAGCCTGCTGTCGATTGCTTTCGCCATACCCGTTGCGCGCGCACTTCATGCCGAAACCCGCTTTCCCGGACGCGGTCTCATTCTGCGCCTTTTTGCCTTGCCGCTTGCCCTGCCCGCCCTCGTGGCGGTGCTGGGCATCACCAGTATTTACGGGCGCAACGGCCTTATCGCCCATATTTCGGATGCAGCCGGGCAGCCGCTTCAACCCGATATCTATGGCATTACCGGCATATTGATCGCCCATGTCTTCTTCAACATGCCGCTTGCAGTGCGTTTCATCCTCGCAAGCTATGAATCGATCCCCACCGATTACTGGAAGCTTGCAACCCAACTCGGCATGCGAAATCGCGCCCGTTTCCGGCTGATCGAATGGCCGGTGATCCGCCGTAGCCTGCCGGGCATGGCGGGCCTGATCTTCATGCTCTGCGTCACCAGCTTCACCACTGTGCTCACCCTTGGTGGCGGTCCGCGTGCGACGACACTGGAAGTCGCGATCTACCAGAGCCTGCATTTCGATTTTGATCCCGCACGGGCCGTGGCGCTGACCGCCACCCAGCTTGGTCTGACATTGCTGGTCCTCATGCTGCTGCGCCTGACCGGTCGTCCATCCGAAGAAGGCTTTACCCATACGGCCACACCGCGCCGCTTCGACAGACCGCATTTGCGCGAACGCCTGTTCAATATCGCGGTAATCGTCATCGGATTTCTTTACGTTGCCATGCCAATCGCGGGTGTCGTGGTTTCAGGGCTTGCCGCTGATCTGGTTCGGCTTTTCAGCGAGGCAATCGTCTGGCGTGCCATCGGCACCAGTCTCGCGCTTGGATTTTCCGCAGCCCTTATTGCTCTCTTGCTGTCGCTGGCACTGGTTGCAGCGCGGGAAGCTTTGAAAAACAAGCCTGCTGCAAATTTCTTCGATACGGGCGCAAGCCTTATCCTCGTCATGCCGCCCATCGTGATCGGTGCGGGCTGGTTCATCCTGCTGCGCCATTTTACCGATCCGTTCGCGATGGCACCGCTGATGGTGGTCACCGTCAATGCAGCCATGGCAATGCCTTTTGCCTTCCGCTTGCTGCGTCCGGCCTGGGATACGGCGGCAGCGCGCCATAACCGCCTTTGCGCGCAGCTTGGCATTTTTGGCATCAATCGTTTCCGGCTGATCGACTGGCCCTCGATCCGCAAACCTTTCGGCATGGCGTTTGCGTTTGCCATGGCGCTTTCCATCGGCGATCTCGGCACGATAGCGCTTTTCGGCAGTGACGCACTTATCACCCTGCCCTATCTGTTATTACAGCGCATGGGCAGCTACCGTACATTCGATGCGGCGGGGCTGGCGCTTATATTGGGGCTTTTATGCCTGGCCCTGATGATGATTGCGGACCGCAGCATCGCGTCACCAAAGGATAACTCCGCTTCATGACCACCTCCGCTGCAATCAGCCTTAACGATGTTCGTTTCAGCTATGGCGATACCGCAATGCATTTCGACGTCACTGTTGCAGGGGGCGCAATGGCTGCTATCGTTGGTCCCAGCGGTTCAGGAAAATCCACGCTTCTCAATCTCGTTGCGGGTTTTGAAATACCGCAATCGGGCAGCGTCTTAATCGGAGCCACGGATGTCACGCATCTGTCGCCTGCTGCCCGTCCGGTCTCGATGGTGTTTCAGGAAAACAATTTGTTCGCGCATCTGACGGTTGCGCAGAATGTCGGTTTGGGACGAGCGCCTGATCTGAAACTCAATGCAGATGACCGTGCTGCGATAGACAATGCGCTTGCGCGCGTCGGGCTTACGGGAAAGGAACAACGCAAGCCCGAAGCGCTTTCGGGCGGCGAGCGTCAGCGTGTGGCCATTGCGCGCGCGCTGGTTCGCGAACGCCCGGTCCTGCTTCTCGACGAGGCTTTTGCATCGCTGGGACCTGCACTGCGTCACCAGATGCTCGATCTCATTGGTGATCTGCACAACGAAACCGGCATGACCGTGCTTATGGTCACCCACACACCAGAAGATGCGCTTTATCTCAATACGCTGCTGTTGTTTCTCGAAAATGGGCAGATTGCCGCGCAAGGTCCAGCACGCGATCTGTTATCGCCCTCTGGACCGGAAGCCTTGCTGCGCTATATGGGCAAATAGAGCTGCGGAGCGATCACTTATCAATCTCAAATAGAGTTACGCTTGCGGACATATTTTGTTCGCAATCACCGGAAACAACGGCTGCAACAGCGCAGATTGGCTTGTGCGCCTTGCAGACTATGTCTAGATTTGCGGGCAGCCAGATGGCTACGATTGAAAAGTGAGGTCAAGATACTGTTCCGTCAAATGTCCCCTTCCCGGGCTCCTCTGCGCCTGCCGGTGTTGTTACCCGCACAGGCGCGACGCAACTGGCGGAAAACAGCCACGGGCCTTGGCGTGGTTTTCTTCGCCATGATCGCCGGGTGCCAATCGATCAATTCCAGCAAGGATTTGGGGCTGCAGCCATCGGACAATCCCGTGACTGTGGACACTGTCACGCGCAACGACAAGCTGGCTCAGCTCGGCGCGCAACAGCATCCGCGTATTCTTGCAACCTATGGCGGGGAATATAAGGACCAACGGCTGGAACGCATGGTCGCCAAGATCGTCGGCAAGCTCACCACCGTCTCCGACAAGCCCGAACAGACTTACCGCATCACCATTCTGGATTCGCCCAATATCAATGCCTTTGCGCTACCGGGCGGCTATCTTTATGTCACACGCGGTCTTCTGGCGCTTGCCAATGATTCCTCCGAAGTCGCTGCCGTCATCGCGCATGAGATGGGGCACGTTGTCGCCAATCACGGCATTCTGCGTCAGGAAAAGGAAGCCGAAACCGGTATTGCCGGGCGCGTGGCAAGCGAAGTGTTGCATAATGAAAACGCAAGCCGCGAAGAGGCCATTCGCGGCAAGCTGCGTCTGGCGCAGTTCTCGCGTAATCAGGAATTGCAGGCGGACGCTATCGGCATCAAGATGATTGGCGAAGCTGGCTACGACCCCTTTGCCTCGGCGCGGTTCTTACAGTCCATGGATGCCTATAGCGGTTTCCGCTCAGTTTCCGGCGCAACCGATGCCAGCCTCGATTTTCTGGCAAGCCACCCCGCGACGCCACAACGCATCGAGCTGGCGCTCGGACACGCACGGCGCATCGGTGCACCCGGCGTCGGCACGACCGACCGCGATTCGTTCCTCAATGGCATCGACGGCCTGCTCTATGGCGATTCCCCCAATCAGGGTTATGTCCGCGAACAGACCTTCATTCATCCCAAGCTTGGCGTGACGTTCCGCGCGCCCGCAGGCTTTAGCATCGACAATTCGGCCACCGCCGTCATGGCAAGCGGTCCGGGTGAAGTGGCCATCCGTTTCGACGGCGCCTCGCTGCCGTCCGGCTCCAGCCTCACCGATTATATCCGTTCGGGCTGGGTGACAGGGCTTGAAGAAAGCTCGATCCGGGAGACAAATATCAACGGCCTGCCAGCGGCCACGGCACGCGCCGCCGCCGACCGCTGGCAGTTCGACATCGTGGTCATCAGCGCCAATGACAAGGTCTATCGCTTCCTGACGGCTGCCCCTAAAGGCAGCGCGGCACTCCTGCCCGCCTCGCAACAGGTGACGCAATCTTTCCGCCTGCTGACGGCAGCGGAAAAGAATGCCATTCGGCCCCTGCGCATCCGTGTGGTGACGGTGAAGCCCGGAGACACGATGGCAAGCCTGTCGGCCCGCATGCAGGGCACCACGCGTAAGCTCGAACTGTTCCGCCTGCTCAATGCCATGTCGCCCGGCGAGACGGTTTCTGTCGGTGACCGCGTCAAGCTCATCAGCGAGTAGCGGTGAAAATGGAAACGATCGTCCAGTCTCTACTGACAGGAAAAATCGCACCATTAGGTCCCCGCAACGCGCCAAGCGGTATAGACAAGCAACCCGTGCAAGACGCTATCAGATTGACGCAGGAGGGGCTTTATGGCGACCAGCAGGGAGACCGCCGTGTTCACGGCGGGCCGGAGAAAGCCATTCATCATTACCCGCTGGATCACTATGACCTGTGGCGAGTGGACATCGGCGCACATTCACGTCTTGATGTCGCGGGTGCATTTGGAGAAAATATTTCGACGATCGGGCTTGATGAAAAGAACGTCGCGGTCGGCGACCGTTTCCGGTTTGGCACAGCACTGATCGAAGTCTCACAGGGCCGCCAGCCTTGCTGGAAACTCAATGCCCGCTTCAATGTGCCGGATATGGCGATACGCGTTCAAAAAACCGGGCGCACCGGATGGTATTATCGGGTGATCGAAGAAGGTCTGGCTGAAGCAGGCGAGCCGATGGTGCTTGTCGACCGGCTGTCGCCGGAATGGACATTGCACTGCATCTGGCATCTGCTCTATGTCGATATGCTCAATTACGATCAGCTGTCCGCAATGGCCACAATCCCCCATCTTGCCGATGGCTGGAAGCGCTACGCCGTGCGGCGCCTTGAAAATCGCAAGGTGGAAGACTGGTCAGCGAGGCTCAAAGGCGCAGAGACATAACAGCCGCTCTGAACTCAAGCCTGATAAGCCGCCAGTTCATGCTGGCTCAACAAGGCGACCTTCAGCTTTTCCAGTGCCCGGCTTTCTATCTGCCGCACCCGTTCTTTCGAGATACCCAGTTTCTCGCCCAGAACCTCCAGTGTCACCCCGCCTTCTTCCAGACGGCGCTTGCGAATGATGTGAAGCTCACGGTCATTAAGCGCATGAAGCGCATCACGCAGCCATTGCTGGCGACGTTCCGTGTCGATGGAGTTTTCTGCAATCTCGTCCTGCAACGGATTATCGTCTACAAGAAAATCCATGCGCCTGGCTGTACCTGCATCATCCTCACCAACCGGCGCGGAAAGCGAGCTATCGGGTCCCGACAACCGGCTGTCCATGAATTCCACATCACTCGCCGACACGCCTAATTCGTCGGATATCTGGCGATAAATCTCGGCCTTGCTCAAGCCGTCATCCGCTTGGGCAAGCTTGGAGCGCAGACGCCGAAGATTGAAGAACAGGGCTTTTTGGGCGGAACTTGTGCCGCCACGAACAATCGACCAGTTACGCAGAATATAGTCCTGCATAGACGCCCTTATCCACCAGGAAGCATAAGTGGAAAAGCGCACGTCACGGTTGGGATCGAAACGTGCTGCGGCTTCCAGAAGACCAACATAGCCTTCCTGAATAAGATCGCTCATTGGCAAATTGAATTTTCGGAAGCGCCCTGCCATCGAAATGACGAGACGCATATGAGCCGATGCAATGCGATGCAGCGCATCCTGATCCTTCGTCTCTTTCCAGCGTATGGCCAGATCACGTTCTTCCTCACGCTCCAGATAAGGCGCGGTCATTGCACTACGAATCATGGACTGGGGAGAGGAAGATGGAGACACACCGCCTGCAAATGAAGGAGCGCGGCTGGCAGGAACTGCGGAAGAACTGTTCGTGGATAACGAATTCATCTGGTTCTCCTGTTTTTGACCGTCACTTGTTTGCTAAAGCGCGTCAAATTTGAGGGACGCCAGTTACACGAAGAACACGGAACACTTGCAAAACGTTTCTGATGCTCTTCGGGCTGATGAAATACGTCTTAGCGCACCAAACCAACCCGTTTTTAAACTGGTGTGAAGTAGAACGCACGAAATGCCCGCAGGTTCCTGCAAGCAAAGCATTATTCTCAGACAATTCTCATCAATAGAAAATGAAAAAAGCCCGGCTCACGCCGGGCTTTGTAATGACACAACCGAATAACCAATTATCAGAGCACCGATCTGCTTCAATCAGATCGGAATACGCTCCAAGAAAGCAAAGCTTAGGCTGCTTCGACCTCTTCATCTTCGGCATCGGATTCTGCATCAGCCTTGCCGCGCTTGGGACCTTTGGCAAGATTGGCTTCGATAAGACGCACAGCCTCAGTTTCAGAAAGCTTGTTGACGGCTGCAATTTCGCGAGCCATGCGATCAAGCGCTGCTTCATAAAGCTGGCGTTCGGAATAAGACTGCTCTGGCTGGTTTTCCGCACGGAAGAGATCACGCACCACTTCAGAAATCGAGATCAGATCGCCGGAATTGATCTTTGCATCATATTCCTGTGCCCGGCGCGACCACATGGTGCGCTTGACGCGTGCACGGCCCTGAACCACTTTCAATGCACGCTCGACATAATCGGTTTCCGACAGTTTGCGCATGCCAATGGTCGCTGCCTTGGCAACCGGCACTTTCAGGCGCATCTTGTCTTTTTCAAAGTCGATCACGAAAAGTTCAAGCTTGTGGCCGGCCACTTCCTGCTCTTCGATCGCTACAATCTGACCAACGCCGTGAGACGGATACACAATCGCCTCACCGGTCTTGAAACCACCGCGAACTGCGGATTTCTTCTGCTGGGATGACATACGCTTCAATACTCCCTGTTGTGCCCGGCGCGAACCGCCGGTTAACACATGTTATCTGTCCGCACCCATCTGAGCGCGGAAGCCATACTCGGCATTGAACTGAAAGCGTTTTCGACGGAAAACTTCATTCACCGGGAAAAGAACGACAGGAAAAGAAAAGATCTGCGGTTCGGCGCTTGAGGCGGCCCTGAGAGCGAATGAACGTTCAAGGACTACGGCTAAATCGCAATCATCCATCCCGCGCCAAATTAGCCCGGTAAAATAATCAGCCTCTCTGAGATTAACGCATCTGCGCCACGAATTGACGTCCAGTCACCGAAATTGTGGAATGAACCTAACACAATTTCGCGCAAGAATCAACAAATTGCCAAAAATGTCCCGTTCGGCAGTAAAGAAACTACTTTTTGCCGCAAAATATCGGTGCATTCAACAGTTTTATATCGGCGCGGCGAACAAAAGGCGTCCTGTGCCTTTGACCAAGGCGATGCATGCGTAATGCGAAAATCTCAATCGCCGCTGCCCGGCTCCGCCGAGAAATATTGCAGCTTGCCTGGCACGCCGTCCATTTCCTTGGCTTCGGGCAACTCGTCCTTCTTCGCGGTCAGATTGGGCCACTTGACCGAATATTCCGCATTCAGTTCCAGCCATTTGTCGAGGCCGGGTTCGGTATCGGGACTGATGGCTTCGGCGGGACATTCTGGCTCGCAAACGCCACAATCGATGCATTCGTCGGGATTGATGACGAGCATATTCTCGCCTTCATAGAAGCAATCCACCGGACAGACCTCGACGCAGTCCGTATACTTGCAACGAATGCAATTATCGGTCACGACATAAGTCATTGTCCTGCTCCTGTCGCTGCCTCACGAGTGTGAACAAGCAGCCAATCTCTTTAAGCCTCTGCACCGATATCTCCGCGGGAAAATGCGGAATATCCCGTCATAACGTCACTTTTCAAGAAAATGGCACGGGGGCTCAACCCATTGCCTCTTATGACACTGCGTCACGTAACGATTTTGATCTACGCTGACAAGGGTAGAAACGCCGCATCTTTGTGCTACGTCAAACAACTGGAACAGCATTTCATCAAAAGCTTTCGGAACGAAAAACTGTTGCTCCAAAAGAGCTTACCGCGCAAATTCTCTAAAAGGGCAAAACAACCTGCGGCATCTCGTCCAGATTGCAATAGGCCCAGATTAAATAAGATTTACACACCGCGCAAACGATCCGTATCCCGACGCTGTTTTTTGGTCGGTCGCCCGGCCCCGCTGTCACGCTGCGGCAACGGTGCCTGGTCAGGCGCGGCGACTGCGATGGAGGGTGGTGAAAGATCTTCGTAAAGCAATTGCGCTTGCGGGGCAGGACCGCGCCGTTCTTCGCTTGCCAGCACTTTATAGACGAGGATGCGCCGCTCGAGTGTGATGGTCAGCACGTCGCCGATCTTGACCTGATGCGATGCCTGATCAATCTTGTCGCGATTGACCCTGACCTTGCCGCCGACGGCGAGTTTCGCCGCCAGCGATCTCGATTTGACCACGCGCGCAAAAAACAGCCACTTGTCGATCCGCTGTCTTTCGGCTGATGCACCGGTCATCTTATTTCTTCATCTGCTCCTTGAGCGCAAGCAGCTTGGCAAAGGGCGAATCCGGGTCGATGCGTGCAGGTCGTTCCTGCTGGATGCGCTTGCTACCTTGGGGGCCACCAGCATCACGCTTGGGCTGACGATCGCGGTTGTCATCGCGCGGTTTACCCTTAAAGCCCTCACGCTTGCCCTCGCCATCGTTTTGGCGACGCTTGTTTTTGTCGAAACGCTTCGGACCGTTATTGCGCGCGCCCTGCTCGCCGTCTTCGGGCTTAGCCTGGCCTGCACCCTGCTGCGGGCGGTTATGGCGCTGGCGATTCTGCTCCTGACGGCTGCGGTTTTCGAAGCGACCCTGCCGCCACACAAGAACCGGCTTCGGCTCTTCAGCGGCTTCGGTGCTTTCTGCTACAGGCTTTTCATCTGCAGCAGGAGCAGCTTTTTCCACCGTGGCTTCCACGGCCTGTTCCACGACGGCGACAACCGGGGCAGACACTGGCAGCGCGGGCACGGGTTCGGCAGGCGGCACGGCTGGCTTGTCCTGCGCTACGCTTGAGACTTCCTTCTGTGCGGCTTGCGCTGCAAAAGCATCAAGTTCTGCAAGCTTGGCGGCAACCGTATCCGCTTGCATGGCTTCATGACGATAACCAAGGCTTCTGAGAATTTCTTCCATATCCTCGGGCGTTGCACCGAGGATCGACATCATGGCGGGTGTCACGATGAAACGTCCGCCGTCATAAGCGCCTTCGGGACGTGTCCCCGAACCGGGACGCCAGGCCACAGCCGGGCGGATAAGATCGGCAAGCCGTTCCAGAATATCGATACGGACTGCACGACGCCCAAGCACACGATAGCCTGCCAGACGGTAGAACATGGCATCAAAGGTCGGATCGACGACCACGGAAGTACGGCCAGCAGCCAGCGCATTGACGACATCGCCGTAGCCTGCCCGCTCACGGCCATCATTCTTGAGGCTCCAGAGCAGCGTGACAAGCCCCGCAGGTGCCGGTTTCAACAGCATCGGCATAAAGACATGATAGGCACCGAAGCGCACACCGAGACGGCGCAGGGCTGCGCGCGAATCCTGATCGAGACCGCGAACTTCCTCCGCCACATCGCGGCGCTGGAGAATACCGAGGTTCTCAACAAGCTGGAAAGCAAGGCCACGGGTCATACCGGTCAGCGCATCGGCTGCGGCGAGATCCGTCAAAGGCTTAAGCACGGTTTCAATATGATGGGTGACAAAACGCTCTATGCGCGCTGCAACCTTGTCGCGCGCTGGCCCGGTCAGCTGTTCGTCGGCGAGAAGCACGGTACGTGGCTTCAAGACCTCATCGCCTGCAACCAATGTGGCGACGATTGCCCCCACCCAGCGCAGCACGCCGTCCGACCCAAGCGCAAAATCGCCATTGGGGGCTGCGGCAAAACGCTCGGCGCGCCGCTCGAACTCGGCGGCGAGCGCCTTTTGTGCAGCACTCTTCACAGCCTTGGCGTCCGGCCCTTCGGCCTGCACGTCGGCGGTAAAACGGAATCCTTCCAGTTGCCCGACATTATGGCCTTCGACAATCACGTCTCCGGCCGGGCTGATTTCTGCTTCAAGCATGGTATTCTCTCTCAGGCGCCTCATAAGCACGCTTGTCCTGCGGTCTACAAAGCGTTTCGTCAACCTTTCATGCAGCGCGTCGGACAATCTATCCTCAATTTCGCGCGTCTTTTCCTGCCAGTGTGTCGGATCAGCAAGCCATCCCGGCCTGTGCGACACAAAAGTCCAGGTACGGATTTGCGCCACGCGGTGCGACAAAGTATCGATTTCCCCCTCGGTACTGTCGGCCCGGCGCACCTGTTCGCTCATATAATCTTCATCGACGCTCCCTCGGCGCACAAGGTCCTGATAAATGGCGGCAATAATGTCTGCATGCTGCGCCGGTGCAATCTTGCGATAATCGGGAAGCGCACAGGCATCCCATAACAATTCAATCCGTGCCGGTGTCGTGGCAAGGCGGACAATATCGTCGTCTCTGGCCAGATTTTCAAGCGCCTGCTGATCGACCGCCGGAAGCGCCCTTGCAAGCCCCTCAAGGGGTGCCGGCGTCTCAAGCGAGCGGCGTAGCGCATCGATGGATGCAAAATCAAAACGGGCGGTGCGCCATTGCAGCACCTTCACTGGATCGAAATTATGCGCTTCCACGCGCTCGACCAACTCATCGTCGAAGGGCTGTACCTGCCCGGTCACGCCAAATGTGCCGTCGCGCAGATGCCGTCCGGCACGCCCTGCGATCTGGCCGACTTCCGCCGGTGTCAGATCGCGGAACTGATAGCCATCGAATTTGCGGTTCTGCGCAAAGGCAACGTGATCGACATCAAGATTGAGCCCCATGCCGATGGCATCGGTCGCCACCAGAAAATCGACATCGCCCGACTGATAAAGCTCGACCTGCGCATTGCGCGTGCGCGGCGAGAGCGCACCCATGACCACCGCAGCCCCGCCGCGCTGGCGTCGGATCAATTCGGCAATCGCATAGACCTCATCCGCCGAAAAAGCGACGATCGCCGAGCGATTGGGCAGCCGCGTAATCTTCTTGGAACCGGCATAAGTCAGATTGGACAGACGCGGACGTGTAATGACATTTACGCCCCGCAACAGCTTTTCCAGAATGCCGCGCATGGTGGCGGCACCCAGAAGCAATGTTTCCTGCCGTCCGCGCAGATGCAGGATGCGGTCGGTAAAGATGTGTCCGCGTTCCAGATCATTGGCAAGCTGCACTTCATCAATGGCCACGAAAGGAAGATCGGTGCGGCGCGGCATGGCCTCGACGGTGCAGACGGAATAGCGCGCGCCCGGCGGCACGATCTTTTCTTCACCCGTGATCAGCGCGACATTGGCGCTACCAACCCGCTCCACGATACGGTTATAGACTTCGCGCGCCAAAAGACGCAGCGGCAGGCCGATCATGCCACTGCCATGCGAAAGCATGCGCTCGATGGCCAGATGGGTCTTGCCGGTATTTGTCGGCCCCAGCACTGCGGTCACATCGCGCCCGCTCAGGATGAGAGGCAAATCATGGGCGGGGAATTGATTCATGCCAGCAATCGGTTTCCCGGTATGGATGTCTTCGGGCCAAAGGTCCGAAGAAGCTTGATGATTGAACGTTTCAGCGAAAATGTTCCGCCTGAACGCCATGCGTTTTTGAGCGCTTTTTCAGCGCATGATGTTTAGCCCTGAATGTAGCTGGAAATGCGATAGCACTATCGCGCCGCAATCGAAAGCGTTTGCGGCGGCATGGCAGTAAATAATCTTATCCTGTCCAGCTCGCCATGAATTGCGATATTGGCCTATCTTAACAAATGGAACGAGTCTGGAACGAATCAGCTACGAATCGCTCACGCGCTTCTTTTCACCTTTTGTTCACGGCAACATATTGCGTATAACCTTGCCTATCCCACTAGATGATGAATCTGTTGGGCGGGCAATTATCCAGAAAGCCGCATAAAGCGGCGATGCCGTTAACAATTGCCGGAAAGCTGACAATCTCAAGACTACAGCGCATTGGAACAATCGGAAAAACGGAGTAATCCCTTATGAAGAGGCACCGGTGCATCTTCATGAATCTGCTTAATTGTTAACCTTCAGGCCAAAGCCGGAACGAATCGGCGACGAATCGCTGCTCATGCCTGTTTCCCTTTTTGTTCACACCACATCTGGTGGGTTAGGCCTAGTCTCTCCCATATAAAATGCACTGAAACCGCGCGAAACACCTTTAGATTGCCCAGATATGTTAACATTTGCAGCATGTTTCCAAGAAGTGAGCGACATGCCGCATAAGGCTTCAATCGCGCTCCACGCACATGGCCACGCCCATCCCGCCACCGATGCAAAGTGTGGCCAGACCGCGTTTTGCTCCCCGACGCTTCATTTCATAAAGCAGCGTGGTGAGCACGCGCGCACCCGAAGCACCGATGGGGTGGCCGATGGCAATCGCACCGCCATTCACATTCACGATATCGGGATCAAGCTCGAGATCACGCACAACCGCGCAGGATTGCGCTGCAAAAGCCTCATTGGCTTCCACAAGGTCGAGATCACCAACGCTCCATCCGGCCTTTTTGAGCGCCTTGCGGCTGGCGGGGATCGGACCGGTACCCATGATCGACGGATCGACACCTGCTGTCGCCCAGGAAACAATACGCGCCAGCGGTGCGATGCCGCGCTTCTCGGCCTCGCCAGCCTCCATCAGGACGACGGC
This sequence comes from Rhizobiaceae bacterium, assembly GCA_032057925.1. GTDB lineage: Bacteria > Pseudomonadota > Alphaproteobacteria > Rhizobiales > Rhizobiaceae > Brucella. The sequence goes on along the minus strand of DAMCEK010000003.1, from coordinate 114,062 downwards.
TGCAGCCCCGTCATTAATGCCCGAAGCATTGCCAGCCGTTACCGTGCCTTGCTTGTCGAAAGCCGGTCTGAGCCGCGCCAACGCATCCATCGTCGTGCCGGCACGGATATATTCATCTGCGGACACCACCTGTTCACCCTTACGTGTGCTGATCGTGAAGGGAACGATTTCCTCATCGAATTTTCCGGCCTTCTGTGCGGCTTCAGCCTTGTTTTGCGAGGCCACCGCAAACGCGTCCTGATCTTCCCGACTTAACTGCCACTGGCGTGCGATATTTTCCGCAGTGACACCCATATGATAACCGTGGAATGCGTCGGTCAGCCCGTCTTTGATCATCGTATCGATCATCTTGAAGTCGCCCATCTTCACACCGCTACGCAGATGTGCGCAATGCGGTGCCATGGACATGGATTCCTGACCGCCTGCAACAACCACCTTCGCATCACCCGCCAGAATCTGCTGCATGCCGAGTGCCACCGCACGCAAGCCAGAACCACAAAGCTGATTGATGGCAAAGGCCGTGGTTTCGTTGGGACAACCCGCCGCAATTGCTGCCTGACGAGCCGGGTTCTGCCCCTCGCCTGCTGTCAGGACATGGCCGAGAATGACCTCATCCACTTCGTCTCCCGCAAGGCCTGCGCGATCAAGAGCGGCCTTGATTGCGGCAGCTCCAAGTTCATGGGCCTGCACATTGGCAAAAACACCGTTGAAGGCACCTACCGCTGTACGGGCAGCACTGGCGATGACGACAGCTTTGGGATCGGCCATTCTTTCCTCCATATAATAGCGGCATCAGAGAAAGACTAAATTCGGCATCTTCGCAAGCCCCGCTTGCAATCCAGTACTGCGAATAGAAAGAGTGTTTTTCCAAACCAGAGCTCGTTTTGAGATGCATATCATCCGACACTGGCTAAACTGTCCCTATTGAAATTAAGGAGGTTTCCCCGTGCATCAACTCACCCTCGAACAGGCCAATGCAATCATTGCAGGCGCTTTGGCCACAGCCGAAAACCAGAAATTCAAGCCTCTTGCAGTCAGCGTCTTTGATGCGGGTGGCAATCTCAAGGCCTTTCAGCGTCAGGACGGCACATCGATCCTGCGCTTCGAGATCGCATCCGGCAAGGCCTTCGGCGCTCTGGCCGTTGGGGCTGGCTCGCGCTGGCTGCACAATCAGGCAAAAGACCGCCCGCATTTTCTCGAAGGCCTCTCCGGCGTTTCGGGCGGCAGGATTGTCCCTGTGCCCGGCGGCGTGTTGATCAAGAACAAGGAAGGTGAAATTCTGGGTGCCGTCGGTATTTCCGGCGATACATCCGATAATGATGAAGCGGCGGCAATTGATGGTATAGAAAAGGCCGGCTTCGTCGCCGATGCTGGATAATATCCAAAGAAAAAAGGCTGCGATTAACGCGCAGCCTTCTTCTGTTTCATTTTATGGCAAAATCTTACTCGAAAGCTGAAACATAGGTCCCAGTTGTTCCGCCGCCAGATTACCAACAAGACAGGGCGTGTCGGTTAACTGGCTTGTTGTCTCTTCATTGTAGCAAGTATTGTCCAATATGTAGAAACAGGAAGCGGCAGAGTTAAAAGAGATTCCCGAATTTAAAAGAGTCGCTTTGATGATCCTATCCATTTTGTCACCCCAAAATAAATTAAGAACAATTTAAGTATACATTAACAATGAAAAAATAAATTGAGGCAAAATTGTGTTTTCAATTCTTACTAGCAATTAAAAACGAATATTTTTTCTTGATCACTGGATTATTACAAAAACCGCTAAAACAAAACGCCGCTTTCGGTTTCCCGAAAACGGCGTTTTTAATAATTCTGCTTACTGCAAAAAGTGCAGAGACAGATTATTCCTTGGGCTCAAGAACCTGACGACCGCGATACATACCGCTCTTCAGATCGATATGATGCGGACGGCGAAGTTCGCCCGAGTTCTTGTCTTCAACATAGGTCGGCGCTTTCAAAGCATCAGCCGAACGACGCATGCCGCGACGCGACGGAGAAACTTTTCGTTTAGGTACTGCCATGGATTCAGCTCCACTGATCGATCAATAAACGTCCGGCGCGGCCCCGTGGAGCCTGTCATATCGGACTAAATTCCAGAAAGTGAGGTGCCTATACACGCTCCTGCTGCATTTGACCAGTCGGAGTCTGATCTTTTTTTCGCACTCGCAGCGATTAAAGCCTTTGGCTTCATGCAACCACGCCTCATCGCAGGCAGGTGACATATGCACCTGCACGGGCCGCACGTCCAGCAACAATCCGCGACAGACGATTAAGATTGCGCGTGGGTTTCGCCGGGTTGCGCAGAGCGGGATTGGGCAATGTCACCGCAAGAAGGGCTGCCTGCCGCGCATTCAGGTTTGCTGCCGAGCGATTAAAATAATGTTGCGCCGCAGCCTCGACGCCATAAATGCCCGGCCCCCATTCGGCAATATTGAGATAGATTTCCATGATACGGCGTTTGGAAAGCATGGCATCCGCCGCCAGCGCCAGAGGAAACTCCAGTCCCTTACGAACATAGGACCGGCCATTCCAGAGAAAAAGGTTTTTGACAGTCTGCATGGTGATGGTCGAGGCACCACGGCTTGGCCCGCCGTCACCCACACCATCCAGCACGATACTGATCTGATGCCAGTCGACACCGCCATGGCTGCAAAACTGGCCGTCTTCGGCCATCATGACGCTATTGACGAGCACGGGAGCCATTTCATCAATGCCAACCCAGCGCCGGTCCACATCCTCAAGCAGCACATAATCCGCTACCATCAAGGTCGAAATGGGCCGCATAAACGGCAACGAATAAACAAGCAGCAAGAAGAAAGGCAGGACTATCAGCGTCAATAAAAGCTTGAACGCAAAGCCGCGCCAGGTCCAGCCATATGAATCGGCCAGATAACCACGCCCGTCCTTGCTTTTGATAATGACCCGCGCCACGTCCACCGCCTGATATCTTCCAATAGGGAGATAAACCATTTCTTAACCATAGAGAACCCGGTTTCATAATCCTGCGCTGGGAAAGCCGCGCAAAGAAAGACTTTGATGACTGCCTGATGAAAAAGCCTGTGCTGTTCCTCGTCACCGGTTGACCCCGCTCACGCTTTCGTCCATGCCAAACATCATGGAACATGTATCTGTCGATTTCACCGCTGCCCTGATCAGCCGCGCCCAGGACGTGGAAACGGCACTGGCCGGTCTTATCGATCTACGCCTGCGCACGGGCGAGATTGCCCGCCCTGAGCGCCTTGTTAGCGCCATGCGCCATGGCGTGTTGAATGGCGGCAAAAGGCTGCGTCCCTTTCTGGTAATCGAAAGTGCCGCTCTGTTTGGCATTACGGGTGAGCCGGTATTGCGCGTCGCGGCAGCGCTTGAATGCATTCATTGCTATTCGCTCGTCCATGACGATCTGCCAGCTATGGATGATGACGATCTGCGCCGTGGCCAGCCAACCGTTCATAGAGCCTTTGACGAGGCCGCAGCCATTCTGGCAGGCGACAGTCTGCTGACCTATGCTTTTGATATTATCGCTTCTGACGAGACGGACCTTGACGCCAATATCCGTATCGCACTTGTCGCGGCCCTTGCCCGCGCGTCCGGTCTGGGCGGCATGGCAGGCGGCCAGGCGCTTGACCTGATGGCAGAGAAGGCCAAACCCAACGAGGCGGAAATCATCACGCTTCAGGCCATGAAGACGGGTGCACTGATCCGCTTTGCCTGCGAGGCAGGTGCCATCATTGCCGGTGCGTCACGGGAAGATCGCGAGCGCATGGCGGAATTCGGCTCCGCCATCGGCCTCGCCTTCCAGCTTGCCGATGACCTTCTTGATGTGACGGCCGATGCCGCAACCATGGGCAAGGCCACCGGCAAGGATGCGGATGCGGGAAAAGCCACGCTTGTATCGCTGCACGGGATCGACTGGACGCGCAAACAGCTCGCAGGACTGGTTGAACAGGCCGAAAGCCTGCTCGAACCATTTGGCGAACAGGCGACCATTCTCAAGCAGGCCGCTCGTTTCATTGCCGAGCGGCAGAGCTAGAAAAAGTTCACGTTTTCTCTTTGACCGGTTCAAAAGCAACCGTGATACGCTTCGCCTTGATCCAGCCTTCCACGCCATAGCTGGAACTAAAGTGCAAAGAAGCCCCATTATCGTCCAGCTCGACTTCAAGCCTGTAGATGATTGCAGCTTCCATAAAATCTTCGAGCGCCACGGCAAGAAGACCATGGATCGTGAGCGTTACGACAACGTGTTTCGTCTGAAGAAAATAGCCTTTTTCATCTGTCTCAGGCAGCATGTCAAAGGCATGCAGAACCAAACGACCGGGCGCACCCTGACGCAGTTCCAGTTCCCGCAATGTCGCATCGTGAAACGAAGGGACGCCGCCAAACCATGCGCAAAGTTCAGAACCGCCTTCGAGTTGATCGATCTGCGTCTTGCGCATGATGGTCACGAAGCGACCTTGCGCGCGATGCCGAAACGGTTTTCGATATAGTCGGCGACCATTTTCTGGAAATCATCGGCGATATTGACGCCGCGCAGTGTGGTGACCTTCTTGCCGTCGACAAAAACCGGCGCTGAAGGTGTCTCGCCGGTTCCGGGCAGCGAAATGCCGATATCGGCATGTTTGGATTCGCCCGGTCCATTGACGATACAGCCCATGACGGCAACCGAAAGCGCCTCAACGCCGGGATATTTCTCGCGCCAGATCGGCATGTTGCGGCGAATATCGTCCTGAATGGTCTGCGCCAGTTCCTGAAACACCGTAGACGTCGTGCGCCCGCAGCCCGGACAGGCCGCAACGATGGGGATGAACTGCCGGAACCCCATGGTCTGCAACAATTCCTGCGCCACCTGCACTTCGCGTGTGCGGTCGCCGCCGGGTTCAGGCGTCAGCGAAATGCGGATCGTATCGCCAATGCCCTGCTGCAACAAAATGCCCATGGCAGCGGATGACGCAACCACGCCCTTGGTGCCCATACCGGCTTCGGTCAGGCCCAGATGCAACGCATAATCGCAGCGATTTGCCAGCATCGTATAAACGGCAATCAGGTCCTGCACCTGACTGACCTTGGCCGACAGGATGATCTTGTCACGCGACAAGCCCACTTCCTCGGCGAGATTGCCCGAAATCAGCGCCGATTGCACGATGGCCTCGCGCATGACCTGCTGTGCGCTCAAGGGCGCGCCTTCGGCCTGATTACGGTCCATCAGCGTGGTCAAAAGTTCCTGATCGAGCGAGCCCCAGTTGACGCCAATGCGTACCGGCTTGTCATAGCGGATCGCCATTTCAACGATATCGGCGAACTGCTTGTCTTTCTTGTCCTTGAAACCGACATTGCCGGGATTGATGCGATATTTGGCCAGAGCCTCGGCACAGGCCGGATGATCGGCCAGAAGCTTGTGACCGATATAATGGAAATCGCCCACCAGCGGCACATCATGCCCCAGTCGCTCAAGCCGCTCGCGAATTTTGGGAACAGCCGCAGCGGATTCGTCGCGATCCACCGTAATACGCACGATTTCGGAACCGGCACGATGCAGCGCTGCCACCTGCGCGACGGTGCCATCCACATCCGCCGTGTCCGTATTGGTCATCGACTGAACAACGACCGGCGCACTGCCGCCGACGGCAACGCCGCCGACATTGACACCCACAGACGGGCGACGCGGGAAAGGATGCGAAAAATAGCTGACGGTCTCAGAAGACATTTTGCTCTGTTCTTGATCGGGCCTCAGTCTCAGGTGGCGTAGTGCAGCGCAATTGTCAACGCCTGCCTGAACATGATTTTATACATCACGCCTTATTGTATCACGAATAAGGCGGATGCGCTCTAATGCGACTGGTCCGCGTAACGCGCAAGGCTCGAGAAGGCCAGCACGACCAGAAGCAGAACCGGCAGGGCTGCAAAGACGACGCCGAAATTTCCCGCCTGTTTTGCGACGAAACCGATCAGCGATGGTGCAACCAGCATGCCGGAATAGCCAAGCGTGGTGGCAATCGACAGCGCAACACTGGGATTGACGCCCGGCATATTGCCCGCAATCGAAAAGGCAATGGGCACGATATTGGAAATGCCGATGCCGCAAATCGCAAAACCGACCAGCGAGAGGTAAGGATTGCTGGAAAAGCCAATAATCAGCATGCCGATAATGGCGATTATCGTGCAGGCACGCATGGTCTTGACCGCTCCAAACCGATCACGAACCACATCGCCCGCAAACCGCATCACCGCCATAGCGAAAGAAAAGGCAGCAAATCCAAACCCTGCCAGGGTTGCCGATGCGCCCAGATCCTGACGCATATGATAAGCGCCCCAATCAAGAATTGCGCCTTCCGGCACCATGGCAAACAGGGCCATGACACCCACCAGCCATGGCAGAGGATTGCGTGGCAGCTTAAGCTTTGGCTTTTCACCCTCTTCATGATGCGCCTTATCGGCGATGATCGAAGGCCAGGCGAGAGCGAGCATGAGAGCCGCCGCAACGCTTGCCACAAGAGCCTGCACCGTCGAACCAAAATGGTCGATCAGAAATCCACCCGATGCCGCACCGATCAGCCCGCCAAGGCTCCAGAAGGCATGACAGGAGGATATGATTGCACGGCGCATCTTCTTTTCGGTCGCAACCGCATTGGCGTTCATCACCACATCCATCGCGCCAATCGTGCCGCCAAAATAGAACATGGCAATCACGGCCGTGATGATATTGGGCACCAGCGCGATAATGAGAAGCGTAGGGATTACCGCAAGCGCAAAGATACGCACCACCAATCCAGACCCGCGTTGCGCCGACAAGGCGCCTGCGACCGGCATCATGGCGAGAGAGCCAACGCCAAAGACCAGGATCATCAATCCCATTCCGGCACTATCCAGCCCCAGACGTTCGGCAAATTCGGGGATTTTGGGTGCCCATCCGCCAAAAATATAGCCATTCATCAAAAACAGAAGGGCTACGGCAATCCGTTCTCTGGTGATGGCAGGCGCACGCGCCAGCCGAACGTCTTCACGTCCCGAAACCTGTTCCATATTTTCCTCAATTACGGACCGTTGCCGCGTGGTAAATTTTCAAACCCGACACTATGAATGGCGCAAGCATGTCTTTATCGGCGTCATGTTCCACCACCATGACATCAACCGCATCCAAAGGTGCAACATCATGTGCCGCAACCGTGCCAAGCTTGTCATTGGTGATAGCCAGTGCCACCGAACGACTGCGTGAAACGATCAGACGCTTGAACTCCGCATCCTCGAAATGCAATGCGGTGACACCCGTTTGCGCAGCCAGACCGCAAGCCCCCAGAACACAAAGATCAGGCCGCAGCAATTCAGCATCGCGCAAAGCGCGCGCACCGATTGCCGCACTCACCCGACGATCAATCGGACCTCCGATCATCACCAGTTCAATTTTGGGTGCGCCAAGCAAAATAACGGCAATGGAAGGCGTGTTGGTGACAACGGTGATCGTGTCGTCGCGCTCAGCCAGCAGCCGGGCAAGAGCCGTGTTGACGGAAGAACTGTCGAGAAACACGGTCATGCCGGTTTCGATCAATCCCGCCAGAACCGCAGCCAGAGCCGTTTTTGCCTCCGGTCTTTCATGATCACGTTCGGCAAGCGATGCTGCAGACGGTGCGGCCTTGAGCGCGCCACCATAAACACGTTTGCAAAGACCGGCAGAGGCCATATCACGCAAATCACGCCGGATCGTATCTTCGGAAACGCCAAAATTTTCCGCCAGTTCAGCCGCCAGCACGCGCCCGGAATGCTCCAGAAGCGCCTGAATCCGGGCCTGTCTCTCATGTAGAAGCAGTTCCATCGTTACGCATCTCTCCGAACTGGCATAAACATGCACAATCATGCAAAAACACGCATAGCAGATTTTGCAATCGCCGCAACCGAAAAAACGCCGCGTCCCTTACGGGACGCGGCGCTGTTCATTGAGGATGAAAAACTTTATTCAGAATAGACGATCAGCAAATCCTTGGCATCGATCTGCTCACCGGGACGCACCAGCACTTCGGCGATTGTGCCGTCACGCTCGGCATGAATGGCGGTTTCCATCTTCATCGCCTCAATCGAAAGCAGAACGTCACCCTGCGCGACCTTCTGACCAGCGGTGACGGCCACCGTCGAAATAACGCCCGGCATCGGTGCACCGACCTGATTGTCATTGCCTGCTTCCACCTTGCGCTTCGCGCCACCGGATGCGCCCTTGGCACGATTGGGCACTTTTATACGGCGCGGCTGGCCATTCAACTCGAAGAACACCGTCACCATGCCCTTCTCATCCGTCTCGCTGATCGCCTGATTGACGATCACCAGCGTCTTGCCGCGCTCCAGATCGACAAACACTTCTTCTTCCTGTTTGAGACCATAGAAATAGACCGGCGTCGGCAACACGCTTGTGGGGCCATAGGTCTCTTGTGCAGCCGCAAAATCGGTAAAGACTTTGGGATACATCAGCGCTGAAGCAAATTCCTGATCGCTGATCTTGCGCTCAAGCGTTTCTTCGAAGCCTTTGCGTTCGGCATCAAGATCAGCGGGTGCAAGCAACGCGCCGGGGCGATCCGTGAACGGCTTTTCGCCTTTCAGTATCTTTTTCTGAAGCGCTTTCGGCCATCCCGATGGCGGTTGTCCAAGGTCGCCCCGCATCATCGAAACGACAGAATCCGGGAAGGCAATATCCTTGTCCGGGTTCTCGACATCGGCAACGCTCAAATCCTGAGAAACCATCATCAGCGCCATATCGCCGACCACTTTTGAGGATGGCGTCACCTTGACGATATCGCCAAACATCCGGTTTACATCGGCATAGGCCTGGGCCACCTCATGCCAGCGGGTTTCAAGGCCAAGCGAACGCGCCTGTTCCTTGAGATTGGTGAACTGGCCGCCCGGCATTTCATGCAGGTAGACTTCCGAAGCCGGTCCCTTGAGATCGCTTTCAAAGGCCGCATATTGATTGCGCACCGCTTCCCAATAAAATGAAATGCGGCGGATCGATTCCGGGTCAAGCCCGGTATCGCGCTCGGCCCCTTTGAGCGCCTCGACGATGGAGCCAAGGCAGGGCTGCGAGGTATTGCCGGAAAGCGCATCCATGGCCGCATCGACCACATCGACGCCCGCCTCGACCGCAGCCAGCACCGTTGCCGCCGCAATGCCGGACGTATCATGGGTGTGGAAATGGATCGGCAGATCGGTTTCCTCGCGCAACGCCTTGAACAGCACGCGGGCGCTCGCAGGCTTCAGGAGGCCCGCCATGTCTTTGAGTGCGATGATATGCGCACCGGCCTTTTCGACTTGCTTGGCAAGACCCACGTAATAGTTGAGATCATATTTGGCGCGGTCGGGATTGAGAATATCGCCGGTATAGCAGATGGCCGCTTCGCAAAGCTTGTCTTCTTCCAGCACCGCATCCATCGACACGCGCATATTCTCGACCCAGTTGAGACTGTCGAACACGCGGAACAAATCGATGCCGCCCTTTGCTGCCTCGCGCACGAAATATTTGACGACATTATCGGGATAAGATTTGTAGCCGACGCCATTCGCCCCACGCAAAAGCATCTGCAGCAAAAGGTTCGGCGCACCTTCGCGCACCTGCGCCAGACGCTCCCAAGGGTCTTCGGTCAAAAAGCGCATGGAAACGTCGAAGGTCGCCCCACCCCAGCATTCGAGCGAAAACAGGTTCGGCAGTGCCTGCGCATAGGAGTGCGCAACACGCGCAATATCATAGCTGCGCATGCGCGTGGCCAACAGCGATTGATGACCATCGCGCATGGTGGTGTCGGTGACCAGCGCGCGCTTTTCGTTGCGCACCCATTCGGCAAATTTTTTCGGACCGAGCTTGTCGAACAATTGCTTGGTGCCGTCAGCAATCGCCTTGTCGGCAAACCACGGCAGGCGCGGTTGCGCCGCATCCTTGGCGGGTGTGGCGCGCCCCTTGGTTTCAGGATGACCATTGACGGTGACATCGGCAATATAAGTCAAAAGCTTGGTCGCGCGATCCTGACGTTTGACATGCTCGAACAGTTCCGGCGTCGTGTCGATGAAACGCGTGGTATAATCATTCGTCTGGAAGCTTGGATGATTGATGATCGCTTCCAGAAAGGTGAGGTTCGTCGCCACGCCGCGGATACGGAATTCTCGAAGCGCACGGTCCATACGATGAATGGCCTCAAGCGGTGTCGCCCCCGAGGCCGTCACCTTCACCAAGAGCGGGTCATAGTAACGGGTGATGAAGGCGCCAGAATAGGCCGTCCCGCCATCAAGACGAATGCCAAAACCTGCCGCCGAACGATAGGCCTGAATACGTCCGTAATCGGGAATGAAATTCTGCTCGGGATCTTCCGTGGTGATACGGCACTGAAGCGCGTGGCCGTGAAGGCGGATATTCTCTTGTGCCGGAACACCCGATTCCGGTGTGCCGATGGCAGCACCTTCAAGCAGATGGATTTGCGCCTTGACGATATCGATGCCGGTCACGGCTTCCGTCACCGTATGCTCGACCTGAATGCGCGGATTGACCTCGATGAAATAGAATTTGCCGCTATCGGCATCCATCAAAAATTCAACCGTGCCTGCGCCGATATAATCAGTGGCATGCGCGATCTTCAGGCCATAGCTTGCGAGTTCCTGACGCTGCTCGTCGTTGAGATAGGGTGCAGGCGCACGCTCCACGACCTTCTGGTTGCGGCGCTGGATCGAGCAATCGCGCTCAAAAAGGTGAACCGCATTGCCATGGGTATCACCCAGAATTTGCACTTCGACATGGCGTGCACGCTCGACCAGTTTTTCGAGATAGACCTCGTCCTTGCCGAAAGCCGCCTTGGCCTCGCGCTTGGCTTCCGTCACTTCGCGTGCCAGATCGCTTTCGGCGCGGATGGCGCGCATGCCGCGACCGCCACCGCCCCATGAAGCTTTCAGCATCAAAGGATAGCCGATTTCAGAAGCCAGCTTCTTCACTGTCTCTATATCATCGGGCAGCGGATCGGTGGCAGGCACCACCGGCACACCAATTTCGATTGCCAAGTTGCGCGCGGCAACCTTGTTGCCCAGCCTGCGCATGGTTTCGGGCTTTGGCCCGATGAAAATAATGCCGTTCTGCGCACAGGCTTCGGCAAATTCCGGGCTTTCCGACAACAGCCCATAGCCGGGATGGATGGCGTCAGCACCCGAAAGCTTTGCCACGCGAATGATTTCTTCAATCGACAGATAGCTTTCGATCGGTCCCAGATCGCGTTCCAGATGCGGTCCGCGCCCAACCTGATAGCTTTCATCCGCCTTGAAGCGGTGCAGGGAAAGTTTGTCTTCCTCAGCCCATATCGCCACCGTTTTAAGCCCCAGCTCGTTGGCGGCGCGGAATACGCGGATTGCAATTTCGGATCGGTTGGCGACCAGAATTTTTCCGATAGGCTTTTTGGAGGACAAGGCAGATCTCCCTTACTGCAATGACATGTGCAAATTGCTTACCTTGCAAAAAACGAGAGCGCAAACAAACAGTGAAGCCAAGGCGAGAAAAACAAAATGCCCGGCACAAAGCCGGGCATCTTTTTAACAACAGGCTTACGCCAATTTATTTCTGCTGGACGTAATTATATTTCCCGTCCGCGTCCTTTTCCCACTTGTACATGACATAGCCTGGAAGCTTGGGATCGCCCTTCTCGTCATAGGACAGATCACCCAGCACAGTCTTGAACGGACCCTTTTCCTTCAACGCAGTAGCAATTTCCTGCGGGTCGTTACTACCGGCAGCCTTGGCCGCTGCGGCAAGCGACTGAACAGCAGCATAGGAATAAAGCGTATAGGCTTCCGGCTCGAACCCGGCATCGCGGAATTTCTTCACCAGTTCCGCATTGTCAGGATTGTTGCGCGGATCGGGACCAAAGGTATTGAGCGTGCCTTCAACGGCAGGACCGGCAATCGATGCAAGCTCGTTGGAAACAATACCGTCACCGGAAATGAACTGCGCCTTGACGCCCTGATCGGCCAACTGACGGATAATCAGGCCTGCTTCGGCGTGCATGCCGCCCCAGTAAACAACCGTGATCCCGGCCTGCTTGAGCTTGGCGATCAGCGCGGAGAAGTCTTTTTCACCAACATTGACGCCTTCATAAAGCGCTTCCTTGGCATCGAGCTCATTGAGCTTCTTGCGGGTCTCATCGGCAAGGCCCTGACCATAAGGCGTCTTGTCGTGAATGATGGCAACCTTTGCATCCTTGAAATTATCAAAAATGTACTGGCCTGCCACGAGACCCTGCTGATCGTCACGGCCGCAGGTACGGAAGGTGTTCCACAGACCACGTTCCGTATAGACCGGGTTCGTCGCACCCGGCGAGATTTCCAGAATACCGTTCTCCGCGTAAACATCCGACACCGGGATCGTGACGCCCGAATTGAAATGTCCGATGACATATTTCACGCCATCGGCGGCAAACTTGTTGGCAACCGAAATGCCCTGCTTTGGATCGGATACGTCATCACCAATGGTGATTGCGATCTTTTCACCATTGATGCCACCGGCATCATTTATTTCCTTGATGGCTTCTTCTGCGCCGCGCTTGATCTGTGCACCATAAACGGCGTTCGGTCCTGTCATCGGCGCACCGATACCAAGAAGAACATCAGCCCAAGCTGTTCCACCCAAAGAAACGAGGGCAGCCAGTGCTACACCGGAAAAAAGATATTTCTTCATTTCTGGAACTCCCACAATTATATTTACCCCGAAACGATGTTCTTCATCGCTTATTATCTTGCCGATTACTCAGCAATATCTACGTTAAAACCTAGGGCTGTCAACGTAATCTTTATAGAGCATCGCAATATTTTGCGATACTTGAATTATTTCGCTTTCCAGCTCAAAGGCGTTGCCTTTTCATAAAGCCAGCCATACTGGCGCACCATCTGCTTGGTGCGGGTATAGCGAAAGCCGAGTGTGCCTACGATCATCAGCACGAGCGTATCGATCACGTAGTAGTGCAACGACAGGAGCGTGCCGCCAAACAGCGCATAATGAATGAACCGCACCGCTGCTCCGAGCGGAATTATATAAACCAGCAAAATCACATAGCTTCGCCATGTTGATGCGCAGGCACGTCCCGTCATCCATGCAGCCCATCCGCCCAGCAGGCAGGTAATGAGGAAAAAAAGCCAGAATGACGGCTCTTCATAAAGAATACCCTGCATTTCGTTCTCCCGCTAGAACATTTCCACTTCGGATTAAAATCAGAAGAAATGCCCTATCTGATTATTCTAAGCGCATCTGTTCCGAAAACCGTTTCACACTTTTCGGGACCCGCTCTAATGTCTTCCGCCTTCGAGATAAGCAGCCCGCACTTCGGGGTTCGCGAGAAGATCACGTCCCGTGCCGCTCATTGTAATCGAACCATTGACCATAACATAGCCGCGATCCGCGAGCTTCAACGCGCCAAAGGCATTCTGCTCGACAAGAAACACTGTCAGTCCCTGGCTTTTGTTGAGTTCCTTGATTGCCTCAAAAATCTGTTTGACGATCAGGGGAGCCAGACCAAGCGACGGCTCATCAAGCAGCAGCAGTTTCGGACGGGCCATCAATGCGCGGGCAATCGCCAGCATCTGCTGCTCACCACCTGAAAGTGTTCCGCCGCGCTGATTGATGCGTTCTTTCAGACGCGGGAACAGATCGAACATCAGTTCCACGTCGTCATCGAAATATTTCTGCTGATCAAGGCTCGCGCCCATCTGAAGATTTTCAAGCACCGTCATGCGCGGAAAGATACGGCGCCCCTCGGGAGATTGTGCAATGCGAAGTTTTGCGATTTCATGCGGCGGCATGGATGTAATATCTCTGCCGTTGAAAAGGATACGGCCGGTGCGCGCGCGCGGCGAACCGAAGATGGTCATCATCAGTGTCGATTTACCGGCACCATTTGCACCAATCAGCGCTACGATCTCGCCCTCGTCAACACTCAGATCAATGCCCTTGAGTGCACAGATATTGCCGTAATAGGTTTCAACTTTTTCGACAGCCAGAAGCGGCTGCTTTGTCTGGAATTCAGCCTGCATCACTCGCCTTCCTTCTTCGGCTTGGCCGGAGTTGTGGCCGGAACTTCAAGGCTCTTTTCCGCGTCTTCTTCCTCAATGGCTTCTTCGGCCAGTTGCGTAGCGATAAAGTCCGCCGGATCGCCCGTGCCGGGTTTATCAGCCTCTTCGATCAAATCGGCGATCTCCTCATCATCGACGCCCAGATAAGCGGCGATGACACGCGGATCGTTCTTCACCTCTTGCGGAGATCCATCGGAAATCTTGGTGCCATATTCCAGCACGATGACGTGATCGGAGATTTCCATCACCACCGACATATCGTGCTCGATGAGCAGGATAGACGTCCCGGTTTCCTTGCGGATATCAAGAAGCAGCTTGTTGAGTTCTGCCGATTCACGCGGATTGAGGCCGGCCGCCGGTTCATCGAGACACAGGATTTCAGGCTCTGTGCACATGGCGCGCGCAATCTCAAGCCGACGCTGATCACCATAAGGAAGATCGCCCGCGGGATCGTCGGCACGATTGATCAGATTGACCTTTTCCAGCCAGAAACGCGCTTTCTCGATGGCCTCGCGCGCCGCCGATTTATAGCCCGGCAAACCCAGAAGCCCCAGAACGGTAAAACCCGAAGATCGCATCAGCGTATTGTGTTGTGCGACCAGCAGGTTTTCCAGAACGGTCAGGCCTGAGAAAAGGCGGATATTCTGGAAGGTGCGCGCCACCTTGGCCTGCTTGGTGATCTGGAAGTCCGGCAAACGTTCCAGCAGGAACTGTTCACCCGTCTGCTGGTGCATGGTCAGCATGCCGCCGGTCGGCTTATAGAAACCGGTGATACAGTTGAACACGGTCGTCTTGCCCGCTCCATTTGGTCCGATCAATGCCGTGATCTCTCCGCGCCGGACATCGAAGCTCAGATCGTTGATGGCGATGAGGCCACCAAAGCGCATCGACAGATGTTCGACCTGCAGGATTACGTTTTTCCGGGCATTATCCGGCATATTCTGCTTCTCCACCATCAGCCGTGCCCTTCCTTGGTAAAGGCACCGGAAACCATCTTTCTCTTGTTGAGGAAGGCACTCGGCTCCCGGCTTCCAACGAAGCCGCGCGGTTTCCAGACCATCACCACAACCATGGCGAGGCCAAAGATCAGCATACGATAAAGTTCCGGTGTGAAATCGGGTCCGAAGATCGCCTTCAGGAAGCCCATTTCACGCAGGATTTCCGTACCGCCCACCATGACGATGGCGGCGATTGCGATACCGACCAGCGATCCCATGCCGCCCAGAACGACAATTGCGAGAATGACTGCCGATTCAAGGAAGACGAAGGATTCGGGACTGACGAAGCCCTGACGCGCGGCGAAGAACGAACCCGCAAACCCGCCAAACATCGCGCCTGTGGCAAAGGCCGTGAGCTTGGTGGTGGTGGTGTTGATGCCAAGCGACCGGCAGGCAATTTCATCCTCGCGCAACGCCTCCCATGCACGCCCGACCGGCATGCGCCGCATACGAATGGTGACCCACGCCGTCAACAGAGCCAGCAACAAGATGACATAATAAAGGAAGAACTTGTAATGCGCAGGCGAGAAACTGAGTCCCATTGTGGCGGCAAAGCCATCCTTGCTGGCATTGAAGGGCAGTCCGAAGAAGGTCGCCTTGGCAATACCCGAAACACCGAATGTTCCTCGGGTAACATCGGTCCAGTTTATGAGCACGAGACGGATAATTTCGCCAAAAGCCAATGTGACGATGGCAAGATAGTCACCGCGCAAACGCAACACCGGGAATCCAAGGATCACGCCCCAGGTCGCGGCCAGAATGCCCGCAAGTGGCAGCAAGATCCAGAAAGACAGGCCAAAATAAGCCGACAACAGCGCATAGGAATAAGCGCCGACCGCATAGAAAGCCACATAACCGAGATCAAGAAGCCCGGCGAGGCCAACCACGATATTCAGCCCCCATGCGAGCATGACATAGATGAGAATCTGGACGCCAAAATTATCGACCCATTTGAGCGACCCTTGCCAACCCAGCGCCATGACGATCAGGATCGGATAGGCAAACAGGAAAGCGACACCTAGTTTGGAGAAATGTGTCCGGAAAAAAGAGGCGCTTTCGGTCGCGACAGCCGGTTGGCGAGCCCCCTTGGCCAGCTTGCGCTCTTCCAGCCATGGCTGCAAGAAAGCAATGAAGCTAAAGCGTCCGACAGCCGCCAGAACCACCATCACCGCCAGCATAACCGGACGCTGATGCAGCACCAGAGCATTGTTGATATTCTGGTCGGTCTTGAAACCGACGATCAGGACGAAGAGGCCCAGAGCCAGAAGACCGGTTAATATTCCCTCGCGGATGGCCCGGCCATAAAGGGAATCCGGGCGTGAACTCGACTGTACAGCCATGATTACACCTTTTCGACTTCAGGACGACCAAGAATGCCGGATGGCATGAAGATCAGCACGATTGCAAGGATCGAGAATGCAGCGACATCCTTGTAGTCAATCGTGAAATAGGCCGACCACAACGCTTCGATAAGCCCGATCAAAAGCCCGCCGACCACTGCGCCCGGCAGCGACCCGATACCGCCCAGCACTGCGGCGGTGAAGGCTTTCACGCCGGGAATGAACCCGTCGGCAAAGGAAATCACACCGTAGAAGGAGAGGTAAAGCGTACCGGCGACGGCAGCCAGCATGGCGCCCATCACAAAGGTCAGCGAAATAATGCGATCGACATTGATGCCAAGCAGAGCCGCCATCTTGCGGTCCTGTTCGCAAGCGCGCTGAGCGCGGCCAAGCGAAGTGCGATTGACGATATACCAGAAGAGCGTGAGCAATACCGCCGTAACCACAATGACCACGATCTGCTTGAGCGAGATCGTCACGCCGGTCCCGAACAGATTGTAGGAACCGCTCAGAAGCTGCGGGACCGGCTTGTTGCGCGGCCCCTGCGTCACCTGAACAAAATTCGACAGGGCGATGGACATGCCGATAGCCGTGATCAGTGGTGCAAGCCGGAATGAACCGCGCAAAGGCCGGTAGGCCACGCGCTCGATCGTCCAGCTCCACAATCCCGTCAGCATCATCGCCACGATCATCATCAAAAAGAGCATGAGCGCTACCGGCAGAAGGCCGATAAACGTGGTGATGATCAAAAAGACAATCAGCGCCATGAAAGCGCCGAGCATGAAGACATCACCATGGGAAAAGTTGATCATCCCGATAATGCCGTAAACCATCGTATAGCCGATGGCGATCAGGCCATAGATCGAACCGAGTGCGAGCCCGTTGATCACCTGCTGGAAGAAATATTCCATCGATTAGCCACCCATTTTACACCCCGGGATGTTTATCGCGCATCTTTATTTCGCGCGCCGTCATTTTTTTCCCGGAAGATTACACCTAACGGCTGCGCCAAGGAATGCAAGCCTCTTTATCTTAGACAAAAGACTAAACGCGGCCCTCGTCCACAAACCAGTCATGTTCACTACTAAACGCCCAGTATATGCTCTTTTCTCCTGCCAAAGGCATTTTTTTCCATATTTTCCCCAAAGCCCGAAAGGCTGATTTAAAGGGCGTCTGCAACCATTTGCGCAACCGTACCCGTTTTTCTAAGCAACCGTAAACCCATGCGCAAACGGATCGCGGTCATCAATGAAGATTGTATTATATCCGGTCATCCGTGCCCAGCCTGCAATTGACGGAATGATGGCGGGCTTGCCGGCGACTTCAGCCGCCCGCTCAACCCGGCCATGAAACAGGGAGCCGATGATTGATTCATGCACAAAATCGTCGCCGGGCTTCAGTTTTCCCTTGGCAGCAAGTTGCGCCATTCGAGCTGAAGTGCCGGTACCGCAAGGCGAGCGGTCGATGGCCTTGTCACCATAAAAGACCGCATTGCGCGCATGCGCTTCGGGTTTTGTCGGCTTTCCCGTCCACAATATATGCGTCAGGCGGTTGATATCGCTGAGTTCGGGATGCTGGAACTTGTATTTCTCGTTCAGGCGCTCACGCAGTACCGGGCTCCACGCAATCAACTGTAGCGCGGAATAATCTTGCATGTCCGTGTAATTTTCTTGCGGCTCGACGATTGCATAGAAATTCCCGCCATAGGAGACATCCACCTTGAGCAGCCCAAGATCGGGGCATTCGACCTCAAGCGCTTCGGCATAGAGAAAAGCCGGAACATTGGTCAGGCGAACGCGCTCGACATATTGCCCTTCCTGCTCATATTCGATTGCCACCAGACCGGCGGGCGTTTCGAGATTGAGCTTGCCCGGCGTCTTCGGCGTTATCAGTCCCTGCTCGATAGCCATCGTCACAGTGCCGATGGTTCCATGACCGCACATCGGCAGACAGCCTGAGGTTTCGATAAACAGCACTGCAACATCACAATCGGGCCGCGTCGGCGGATAAAGGATCGAACCGGACATCATGTCATGGCCGCGCGGCTCAAACATCAGGCCGGTACGGATCCAGTCATATTCGCGCAGGAAATGCGCGCGCTTTTCCATCATGTTCGCGCCGACAAGGTTCGGGCCACCGCCCGCAACAAGGCGAACGGGATTACCGCAGGTATGTCCATCGACGCAGAAAAAGGAATGCTTTGCCATGATGCTCAGTTCCGAAAACGTTGTGGCTTGAAGGGTTCGATATCGATGGCAGGCTTTTCCTGCAAGATCAGGTCACGAATGATCCGGCCTGTTGCCGCTGCCTGGGTCAGACCAAGATGACCATGACCAAAACCGTAGTAAACATTGCCGCCTTCGCTTGCACGGCCAATGACCGGCAGGGAATCGGGTATGGAAGGGCGATATCCCATCCATTGCCGCCCGCCTTGCGTCTTAAGGCCCGGAAGAAACATCGATGCCTTTTTCAGCATGGCCTGCGAGCGGGCATAATTGGGCGGAAGCTTCAAGCCGCCGAATTCAACAGCACCGCCAACACGTAAACCCGTTGAAAGCGGCGTAATGACGAAGCCATGGCCGGGAAAAGTCAGTTGCCGCTTCACGTCGAAACTATCGGCTGGCAGCGTCGTGTTGTAACCGCGCTCGGTATCGAGCGGCAGAACATCGCCAAGGGCTGCGGCTAGATTGCCCGACCACGCACCGGCCATGATCACGAGATGTGCCGCATCGATAATATTGCCATCGGCAAGCTGCACCCGTGCTGCGCCCTCACTACGCTTGACGCCTGCGACCTCTGCTTTCAAAAACCGTGCGCCCGAACGCTCTGCATGAGACCAGATTGCTTGTCCGAACAATTTTGGATCATCAACGTTCTTCCATCCCGGAACAAAAGTACCGGCGACGAAACGCGGGCTTAAACCAGGCTGCAAATCTGCCAGTTTTGCACCGCGCACATGCTCATAGGCGATGCCCGCCTTTTCGCGGATATCCCAACCGGGTTGCGAAAGCGACAATTCGCTCTCATTTTCATAAAGTTCGAGATTGCCATTTTCGCGCAGGCTGGCGCGCAACCCCGCCCGATCAATCAGCGCCAGCATCTCGCTTTCAGCAAGGCGCATCAACGCACCTTGAGCAAGTGCTGTCTTCGTCTGCGCCGCAGCACTGCTTGCACGCCAGAAGCGATAAAGCCACGGCACCATTTTTGGAAAATAGGATGGGCGGATTGTAAACGGTCCAAGCGGGTCCATCAGCCAGCCCGGCACCTTGCGCATGACGCCCTTGGAGGCCATCGGCAGAATATCCGAAAAAGCCAGCGCTGCGGCATTGCCGGCACTCGTCTCTTCACAAATCCCGGCTCTGTCTATGAGCAGAACATCACGACCCGCCTCCACAAGCAGCGCTGCGGTGGCAACGCCGACAATGCCGCCACCGATAATGACGATATCCTGTGGCTCGACGGGACTGAAATTCATTTCTGCGGCTTTCGACCTGAATGCACGGCTATTCTAATCGGCTTTCTCTGGATATCGAGACGATGATAGCAGTTTATATTGATATATCAGAAATATATCTATACGATTTTCCTGTGTCAATCACATTCGAGAAACCACAGGGACGGCATGATCGAAAAGCGCAAAAGCAGGCAGGCAGCCGGAACAGTTGGCGATCCCGTGATGGTTGCCAATGACGGTTTGGGCAACGAAAGCCTCGCCGAGCAGGCCTATCGCATTCTGGAAAGAATGATCGTCACGCTGGAGCTAGAACCTGGAACGATCGTCACCGAAGGCAGACTGATCGATCTGACCGGCATGGGGCGCACACCGGTGCGCGAAGCGATACAGCGCCTCGCCTGGGAGGGCCTCATGGACGTGCGCCCACGTTCCGGCATCGCCATAGCATCCATAAACCCGGAAGATTTCGCCAAAGTGATTGATGCGCGCGAGGGGGTCGAGCGCGTTCTGGCACGCGATGCCGCCCGCTTCGGCAGCCCGCGCGATTACGAGCGTCTGGAAACAGCTGCCATGGCGATGCGTGCGGCCATTCCAGCCGAGGATATCGCTACATTTCTCGACGCAGACAAAGCGTTTGATTTAGTCTTGGGCTTAGCATCCAATAACCCTTACGCGACACGCCTTGCCGCCCCTCTTCAGACCCACAGCCGCCGCTTCTGGTTCCATCTGCGGCCTTCATCCGGCATTTCCGCCTCCGCCAATGCCCATGCAGCCCTGATTGAGGCCATCATTTCACGTCAGCCAGACCATGCGAGCGCTACTGCTGGAAAATTGATGACTTATCTGCGCACACTTGCACCATAAGCACACTGATTGACGCGCATCTTGTCCGAAACAATTTCACACTTTTCGGAATGCCATTCAATTCAAACAAGCCAGTTAGATTTCCTCAGTCTGACCCGGCATTTTATTCATGGACGTCGACATTTTATGCAGGACATGGAGCGCAATGTTCATCTCCTCGTCACTCACGCCTTCGAGCAGCTCCTCACGTATATCTTCGGCAAGTTTGACCACCTGCTCGGCAAGACCTCTACCTTCAGCCGTCATGACGATACGCTTGGCGCGGCGGTCACCCGGAACTGTTTGCCGCTCGATAAAGGATTGCCGCTCCAGTCCGTCGAGCAAGCGAACCATGGTCGCATTCTCAATTTCCAGAACCTCCGCCAGTTCCTTCTGGTAGAGCCCTTCCTGCTCCATCAAAGCAAGCAATGTGCGCGCACGGGCAAGTGTCAGTCCGCGCTCCTTAACCCGCGCATCGAACACGGTACGCAGTTTGCGGTTGACCTTCGCCATGGCGTCGATCATCTCTGCCTTGAGGTCCACAGGGCTCATATCCACCGTCTTATATCATAGGGGCCTAATCATTAGATATATCTGGTAAACGGAGCGCAACAGCTTTTCAACGCCGACCTCGAGCTTTCACGCAAGCGTGAAAGCTCGTTATCTCCAATTGCGCCGATTTGCATTGGGCATAGCCAATCAAACTAAAAAAGCGGGCCAAAGCCCGCTTTTAATAATTCTTATATCTATGATCGATCAAGCTGGAAGAACGGATCCTTGCAACGTCATCAACTGATGCAGGAAAGTTTCAGCCTTGGTACGATGTTCGCTCGACGTCGCACCTTCCAGCGCTTCGCGGGCATGATCAATGCGACGCTGAATATCCGCCTTGTCGAAGTCATCGATATGGGTGGCCGATTCTGCGAGCAAAGTGCAGTTCTGCGGGGTGATATCGGCAAAACCGCCGAAAACCACATAGGAATCGGATTTACCGTCAGCAAGCTTCACCGAAACGACGCCCGGCATGATCGTCGTCATCAATGGCGAATGACCGGCCAATGCCGTCAGGTAGCCTTCGCTGCCCGGGATGACCACTTCCGTCACTTCTGCCGAAAGCAGGAGCCGCTCAGGCGACACGAGTTCGAATTGGAAAGCTTGAGCCATGGTTCTCACTTGATATTAGACATGAAAAGATTTTCCCGGCGGACACGATGTCCGCCGGAAACTCAATTCATCAGGCAGCTTCTGCAGCCAGCTTCTTGGCCTTTTCCAGAGCTTCATCGATGCTGCCGACCATGTAGAAGGCAGCTTCCGGAAGATGGTCGTAATCGCCAGCGCAAAGGCCCTTGAAGCCCTTGATCGTGTCGGCGAGATCGACCAGCTTGCCCGGCGAACCGGTGAAGACTTCAGCCACAAAGAACGGCTGGCTGAGGAAGCGTTCGATCTTACGGGCGCGGGCAACGGTGAGCTTGTCTTCTTCAGACAACTCGTCCATGCCAAGGATCGCGATGATGTCCTGAAGCGCTTTGTAGCGTTGCAGGATCGACTGAACCTGACGGGCCACACCGTAATGCTCTTCACCGACGATCATCGGGTCGAGCATGCGCGAGGTCGATTCCAGCGGATCAACAGCCGGGTAGATACCCTTTTCAGCGATCGAACGGTTCAGCGTGGTCGTTGCGTCCAAGTGGGCGAACGAGGTTGCTGGTGCCGGATCGGTCAAATCGTCGGCAGGTACGTAAATGGCCTGCACCGAGGTGATCGAACCCTTGGTCGTCGTGGTGATGCGCTCCTGCATGGCACCCATGTCGGTTGCCAGCGTCGGCTGATAGCCCACGGCCGAAGGAATACGGCCCAGCAGAGCCGACAATTCGGAACCGGCCTGCGTGAAGCGGAAGATGTTGTCCACGAAGAACAAAACGTCCTGGCCCTGATCACGAAAGTTTTCAGCAACCGTCAGACCCGAGAGAGCAACGCGGGCACGGGCACCCGGAGGCTCATTCATCTGGCCATAAACAAGGGCTGCTTTCGAGCCTTCGCCGCCGCCGAGCTTGTTCACGCCCGATTCGATCATTTCGTGGTAAAGGTCATTACCTTCACGGGTACGTTCACCCACACCGGCGAAAACCGAGTAACCACCGTGCGCCTTGGCGACGTTGTTGATCAGTTCCATGATCAGAACGGTCTTGCCGACGCCGGCACCGCCGAACAGGCCGATCTTGCCGCCCTTGGCGTAAGGAGCCAGAAGGTCGACGACCTTAATGCCGGTGACGAGGATTTCAGCTTCCGTCGACTGCTCGGTATATTCCGGCGCAGGCTGGTGGATGGCGCGCATGGCCTTGGTCTTGAGCGGACCCGCTTCATCAACCGGCTCGCCGATGACGTTCATGATACGACCAAGCGTTTCTTCACCGACCGGAACCATGATCGGGTTGCCGGTGTCGCGCACTTCCTGACCGCGGACCAAACCTTCGGTCGCGTCCATGGCGATGGTGCGAACTGTGTCTTCACCCAGATGCTGCGCCACTTCGAGAACCAGACGATGGCCCTGATTGTCAACTTCAAGCGCATTGAGGATCAGCGGCAGCTGGCCTTCGGGGAACTTGACGTCGACGACAGCGCCAATCACCTGCGTGATACGGCCAGCCGTGCCGGTTGCAGCCGCAGCCTTCGTGCCTGCAGCCTTGGGAGCCGCCGACTTCGTAGCAGCAGGCTTGGCTGCTGCAGCCGGAGCCTTTGCCGCTGCGGCGGGCTTTGAAGCCGCAGGCTTCTTGGCGGGTGCTTTGGCTGCAGGCTTCGCCTCGGCCGCGGCGGGTGTTTTCGGGGTCGCTGCTTTTGCCATCGATCCTTACCTTCCGTTAGCATGATCCCGAAAAGTTGCAGCCTTTTCGTACGACCATGCGGTAAAACCAAACTTTAGAGCGCTTCCGCGCCCGAAATGATTTCGATCAGTTCCTTGGTGATCTGCGCCTGACGCTGACGGTTATACGTGATCGACAATTTGTTGATCATGTCGCCCGCATTGCGCGTCGCATTATCCATGGCACTCATCTTCGCGCCCATCTCACCGGCGACATTTTCCAGCAATGCGCGGAAAATCTGCACCGAGATATTGCGTGGGATCAGCGTGCTCAGGATTGCTGCCGGATCAGGTTCATATTCGTAGATCGCGTCACCCGCTGTTTCCGCCTGCGAAGCATCCCCTGCCGAAGCAGGAATAAGCTGCTGGGCGGTCGGGATCTGTGCAATCACCGACTTGAACTCGGAATAGAACAGCGTGCAGACGTCGAACGCGCCTTCCTCGAACAAAGAAATAATCTTCTGTCCGATCTGGTCGGCATGCACGAAAGCAAGCTGCTTCACTTCACGAAGATTGACATGATCGATAAGCAGCGAAGCAAATTCACGGCGCAGAATATCCGCACCCTTCTTGCCGACCGTTATGATCTTGACCGTCTTGCCTTCAGCCAAAAGCTTGCGGGCATGATCGCGCGCCAGACGCGCAATCTGTGAGTTGAAACCGCCGCAAAGACCACGCTCCGCAGTGCAGACGACGAGCAGATGCACATCGTCCTTACCCGTACCAGCCATCAAGGCTGGCGCATCTTCACCCGACACATTCTGCGCGATATTCGCGAGAACAGCACCCATACGCTGCGAATAAGGCCGTGCGGCCTCCGCAGCTTCCTGGGCACGGCGCAGCTTGGCCGCTGCGACCATCTGCATCGCCCGGGTGATTTTCTGCGTCGCCTTGACCGAGGCGATACGGTTTCTCAGATCCTTTAGTGAAGGCATCCGTTCATCCCGTCACACGTTTCAGGCAAAAGACTTGGCGTAAGCGTCGATCGCTGCCTTGAGCTTGCCCTTGATATCATCGCTGATGGCTTTTTCGTCGCGGATCGCATCCAGCACATCCTTGTGCTCGGTGCGCAGCGAAGAAAGAAGACCTTCTTCAAACTTGCCGACCTGATTGACGGCAAGCTTGTCGAGATAGCCATTCACACCCGCGAAGATCACGGCAACCTGTTCTTCCGTCTTAAGCGGCGAGAACTGCGGCTGCTTGAGAAGCTCCGTGAGACGTGCACCGCGGTTAAGCAGGCGCTGCGTCGAAGCATCAAGATCGGAACCGAACTGAGCAAAAGCTGCCATTTCACGATACTGGGCGAGTTCACCCTTGATCGAGCCTGCAACCTGCTTCATGGCCTTGATCTGAGCGGCGGAACCAACGCGCGAAACCGACAGACCGACGTTCACAGCCGGACGGATACCCTGATAGAACAGGTTGGTTTCGAGGAAGATCTGGCCGTCGGTGATCGAGATCACGTTGGTCGGAATAAAGGCCGACACGTCATTGCCCTGCGTCTCAATGACCGGCAGAGCCGTCAGCGAGCCAGCGCCGCTTTCGTCGTTGAGCTTGGCAGCACGCTCGAGAAGACGCGAATGCAGATAGAAAACATCGCCCGGATAAGCTTCACGGCCCGGAGGACGACGCAGCAGAAGCGACATCTGACGATAAGCAACAGCCTGCTTGGACAGATCGTCATAGCCGATCAGCGCGTGCTGGCCATTATCACGGAAATATTCACCGATGGCGCAGCCTGCGAAAGGTGCGAGATACTGCATCGGAGCCGGATCAGAAGCGGTTGCTGCGATCACGACGGAATATTCAAGAGCGCCGCGTTCTTCGAGAACTTTCACGAATTGCGCAACGGTCGAACGCTTCTGACCGATAGCGACATAGACGCAATAAAGCTTTTCTTTGTCGGGGCCGTTGTCGTGGATCGACTTCTGGTTAAGGAAGGCATCGAGAATGATCGCGGTCTTGCCGGTCTGACGGTCACCAATGACCAACTCGCGCTGGCCGCGGCCAACCGGGATCAGAGCATCAACGGCCTTGAGGCCGGTCGACATCGGCTCATGAACCGACTTGCGCGGGATGATGCCGGGCGCCTTGACGTCGACGCGGCGACGCTCGGTTGCCTTGATCGGACCCTTGCCGTCAATCGGATTGCCGAGTGCATCGACCACACGGCCCAGCAGGCCCGGACCGACGGGAACGTCAACGATTGCGCCGGTACGCTTGACGACGTCGCCTTCCTTGATGTCACGGTCGGCACCGAAGATAACGACACCGACATTGTCATTTTCAAGGTTCAGCGCCATGCCGCGAATACCACCGGGGAATTCGACCATTTCGCCAGCCTGAACATTGTCCAGACCATAAACACGAGCAATACCGTCACCGACGGACAGAACCTGACCGACTTCCGAGACCTCAGCCTCTTTGCCGAAATTCTTGATTTGCTCTTTCAGGATAGCGGAAATTTCCGCGGCGCGGATGTCCATCAGCCGACCTCTTTCAGTGCAAGCTTGAGAGAAGAAAGTTTTGTGCGAAGGGACGTGTCGATCTGACGCGAACCCATTTTGACGATAAGACCGCCGAGGATCGACGGATCGACGGTGACGTTGATCGTCACGTCCTTGCCGGCCACACTTTTCAGCGTTGCCTTCAATTCGTTTTGCTGCGCCGCAGTCAACGCATGCGCAGAAATCACATCGGCGGAAACCTCACCGCGATGTTCGGCTGCAATCTGGCGGAAAGCGGCAATGATGCCGGGAACCGCGAAAAGACGCCGGTTGCGCGCGACAACGCGCAGAAAATTGCCAACCAGCCCCTTGATGCCCGCCTTGTCGGCGATGGCGCCAATGGCGTGAAGCTGATCTTCCGCAGAGAAGACCGGACTGGTTATTAAACGCTTGAGATCTTCACTTCCATCAAGAAGGGCCTCGAAACGGCCAAGATCTTTTTCCACAGCGGCAACGGAATTTGCCTCAAGCGCCAGATCGAAAAGCGATCCGGCGTAACGCTGTGCGACACCTGAAATGAGCGAAGACGTTTCAGCCACGAACAACCTGCTCTCTACGTTGAAACCATCCTTTTGGACCCTAATTTCGCTCAGGAAACCAAGCCGATGATTTTATTGAATCTTTCCGGAGAACCCCTGACGCGCGGACACGCCAACACCGAAATGTGATTGCCGTCTAGCATAGACGAACAGGACTCGCAACACGCGAATCCCGCACTTTTATGTAAGTTTGGTCGCCTTTTTCGATTTAAAAACCTGAGCGCCTAACCGACAAAGCCGAAAGCATAGAGAAGCGGCCCTGCCGCCAGCAAAAATTCGATGATGGCAGCCACCCAGTTATAAAGGGTGCCGCCCCTGTCCGACATCATGGAAATAAAGCGCCCGAACAGCGCGAATCCCCATATGGCGCCCAGCACGACCCACAAAAATGGTTGCGCAAAGATGAGACATCCGAAGCCCAGTCCCAGATAAGGTCCCGCCAGCACTGCGCGTATCGAGCCAAAGGCTTCAGGCCGCGCATTGACCGGCTGCAGGCGAAGCAATTTCATGGTGATGCCGGGCGCAAACAGCATGATGAGACCGGCAAAAGCAGTCAGCGCGGCAGAGCACCAGGCCATCCATTCGCCGGTCGTCGCAGGAAGATAGAGTTCCATCAATTTACCCCTATTGTTTGAAACCCTGTAGCGAAAAAGCCAGCTCGTTTCCACAGCTATGGTATCTACAAAAAGCTTTGCGGGTCGATATCCACCTGAACACGCACCGAGCCGCGTGCCTTGGGTGCGTTGGCGAGTACCGCACGGATAAAGGCCTGAATATCAGCGCGTTTGGTGCCATGGATCAGAATGCGGAAACGATAACGCCCACGCACCAGCGCAAGCGGCGCTTCTGCAGGCCCTAGCACCGAAACATCGGCAGATGAAGGCGCGGCACGGCGCAGCGCACGCGCATGATTTTCAGCGTCCATGCGATTATCCGCGGAAATAATCAGCGCCGCAAGCCGCCCGAACGGCGGCAGCAGGCTGCGTTCGCGCTCTTCAATCTCGCGGGCATAAAAGGCATCCGAATCACCACTGACTATCGCCCGCATCACCGGGTGATCCGGCTGGTAGGTTTGCAGAAGCCCAAAGCTCTTACGCCCTGTGCGCCCGGCCCGGCCCGTCACCTGATTGAGCAGTTGAAACGTGCGTTCCGCAGCCCGCGGATCGCCATTGGCAAGACCGAGATCGGCATCGATAACGCCCACCAGCGTCATATTGGGAAAATTATGGCCTTTGGCCACCAACTGCGTGCCGATCACGATATCCGCCTCGCCCTTAGCGATGGCATCGAGTTCCAGCCGCAGACGCTTGACGCCACCCGCCATATCCGACGACAGAACGATGATTCGCGCCTCGCTGAATGTTGCTGCCACCTCTTCGGCAATGCGTTCAACGCCGGGACCGCAAGCAACCAGATGATCAAGCGTGCCGCATTCAGGGCAGGCATCGGGCGTCGGCTCGTGATAGCCGCATTGGTGACACATGAGCTGACCGCGAAAGCGATGCTCGACCAGCCAGCTTGAGCATTGCGGACATTGAAAACGGTGTCCGCAGACACGGCAGAGCGTCAAGGGCGCGTAGCCACGCCGATTGAGGAACAAAAGCGCCTGCTCACCGCGTGCCACCGTCTTGCCCACTTCTTCGGTCAGCGCCGGTGACAAAAAACGTCCGGGCGGGGGCGGAGAGCGCCGCATGTCGATGGTTTTGAGCGTAGGCAGAGCGGCTTGCGCATAACGCCCGTAAAGCTTGATTCGCTTATAACGCCCCTGATCGGCATTGACCTGACTTTCAATCGACGGCGTGGCCGAGGCCAGTACCACCGGAAAACCGCCAATATGCGCACGCACCACAGCCATGTCGCGGGCATTATAAAAAACGCGGTCTTCCTGCTTATAGGCCGGGTCATGTTCTTCATCGACCACGATCAGTCCCAGTTCCCTGAACGGTAGAAACAGCGCCGAACGCGCACCGGCCACCACACGCACCGTGCCTTCGGCCACCTGCCGCCAGACGCGTTCACGGGTGCGCGGCGCCAGATCGGAATGCCATTCGGCGGGTTTTGCGCCGAATCGCTCATGAAACCGATCAAGGAACTGTTGTGTCAGTGCAATTTCCGGCAGCAGAATCAGAACCTGCCTGCCCTGCTCCAGCGCTTTTGCCACGGCCTCGAAATAGACTTCTGTCTTGCCCGAACCGGTCACACCGTCGAGAAGTGTCACCGAAAACTGGTTTTCTTCAACTGACTGCGCCAGCATGTCGGCGGCGGCCTGCTGGTCTTCCGACAATTGCGCCCGGCCATAATCGATATCCGGCTTCGCCACGACCGCAGGCGGCGGCAGCTTGACCTCCTCGAAGACGCCTTGCGTTTTAAGCCCGTCCACCACGGTCAGTGAAACGCCTGCGGCATGGGCAAGGCCGGAACGGGTCCATGCAAGCCCCTCGCGCACCAGCTCCATCACGCGCACGCGCGCATCGGTCAGGCGTTCGGGTTCCCCGCCCTTATAGCGCAATCCGGGGACGGAGGGTTCAGGATCGAAAGCCGCAGGCACCCGCAATATCATCCGCGCGACCATGCCCGGCGGCGAAAGCGTGTAATCGGCCGCCCAGCGCATGAAACGCAGCATGTCGGCATTGACCGGCGGACAATCGAAAACCTCGGAAATGGCCCGCAGTTTCGACGCATTGACCTGATCGCTTTCACCATCGCAAACAATGCCCGGCACTTCACGCGGGCCTAAAGGCACGCGCACGATCGATCCCGGCTGAACCGTCATGCCCTCTGGAACCAGATAGGAATAAGCGCGTTCAGCAGGCATGGGGACGAGCACCGGCACCACGCGTGGAGCGGGTTCGGCAAACAGGCCCAAAATATCGTGCGAATCTTTCGACATGATTGCGTGACCTTGGCGCGGCTTTGCGCTAAAGAAAAGCCACCTTCCGGGATTTAAATTGGTTTAAATTCCTCAAACCCCACCGCGCTCACTATGGAGGAACGCTGTTATGAAGTTTTTCGTCGACACTGCGGACGTCAAGGAAATCCGCGAACTCAACGATTTAGGTCTGGTCGACGGCGTGACCACCAACCCGTCGCTGATCCTGAAATCGGGTCGTGACATCATCGAAGTGACCAAGGAAATCTGCTCTTTCGTCAAGGGTCCGGTCTCGGCTGAAGTCGCTGGCACCGAATATGAGCAGATCATGAAGGAAGCTGCGGTCATTTCCAAGATCGCCGACAATATCTGCATCAAGCTGCCTCTGACGCTTGACGGCCTCAAGGCTTGCAAGGCTTTGACATCGGACGGCCACAAGACCAATGTAACGCTGTGCTTCTCGGCCAATCAGGCGCTGCTCGCTGCAAAAGCAGGGGCTACTTTCGTTTCGCCCTTCATCGGTCGTCTTGACGACACCGGTCTCAACGGCATGGAACTGATTGCTGAAATCCGCACCATTTTCGACAATTACGATTTCAAGACCGAAATTCTTGCCGCTTCGGTGCGCACCGTTAATCACGTCAAGGAAGCAGCCCTGATCGGTGCCGATGTCGTCACTGCACCGCCTGCAACGCTCAAGGCGCTGGTAAAACATCCGCTGACCGACAAGGGCCTTGAAACATTCCTCGCTGACTGGGCCAAGACCGGTCAGAAGATCGCCTGATCGATCTCCATCTTCAAAGGAAAAGGCGAGCCATTGGCCCGCCTTTTTTCTGTCCTACTCCCACTTCATCTCGCCCTTGATGACTTTCGCACCAAGTTCCAGACTACTTTCATCACCCAGATCGGGATAGCGTTTTTTCATCGCAGCGATCAGTTCGCCACTGTCCTTTGCCTTGGCGGCTTCCTCCTCAAAAGCAACCAGATAATCACGGGTGAAGGCGATCGCCGAAACATCCGTTGCTGAGCCGGGCGTCATATGCGCGGGAACGACAATGACTGGATCACGAGCGGCAATGGCATCGAGATTGGCTATCCAGGCCTTGCGTTGTTGCTCATCCGCTGTATCGGCAAGCCAGACATGCTCACCCGCCGTGATCAGAACACCGCCGAATACCGCTTTGAGCGATGGAACCCAGAGATAGCGCCTGTTGTCCATGCCCTGCGCATCAACGATCTCGATGGCGTTACCGTCAAGCTCCAGCGCCTTTGCATCGGATGCTTCCGGGATAACGACATCCGACAAGGTTTGCGGGCCGTTTTCCTTCAACTGCGGGCCCCAGACCTTGAGCTTTTCTTCAATATTACCCTTGATCGCTGCAACCGTTTCCGGTGCCGCAATGATGCGGGCATCAGGAAAAGCCGACCTGATCGGCCCAAGGCTGAAATAATAGTCCGGGTCGCTCTGGCTGATATAAATTGTGGTCAGTTTCTTGCCGCTCTCGCGGATCTTTTCAGCAACCGCCTTGCCGTCCGAAAGGGTGAAACCGCCATCGAGCAGGATTGCTTCACTCTCCCCTTCCAGAAGAACAGGGGTGCGCAGAAAGCCGTTTTCATCGGCCTGAAAATATTGCCATTTTAATGGTTTGTCCGCGTCTTGCGCCGTTGCATGCCCCACCATTGCAAGTCCTGCAGCCAAGGCAAGACCACTGATAATTCCAAAAAGCCGTTTCATCCGACTACTCCTATTACAATCTGGTTCGAACCAATGGACGTTGCGTCCAATTCGTATGCAGGAATATTCAGTTTGTGTATTTATCGATGAAAAACAAGGAGTTACATTAGCATTCCATAGGAACACCAATGTTACCTCGTTCAATATACTATGCTTTTTACAGGTTAGAGCACCATGCACCCGGCTGCCCCCGCCAGGAAAACTCAACCATGTTGAAGTTTCCCATCGCGCTTTTCAAAAAGCAATTGTGATTTTGAGGTTGGCCGGCAGAACAAAAAAAGCGGCGCACTGCGGCGCCGCTTTTAAAGAGTGTGCACAATAAAATCAGAGTTTGGACAGTTTCATCGCAAGAGCGAGATAAATTTGCTGTGCGAGTTCTTCTGCGGCGCGCTTGGTTGCGTCGCGCTGCGCGCGCAGATTGGCAAATTCCTGACGTGGACGGTCGAACGATGCGCCTGCGGTCCGCGTACCAGTTGCGACAGGCTTGCCGTCCAGATCACGCAGCACAAAATTCGATGTCGCCTTCATAATACCAGCCGACGGACGACCCGTGCGGTCGGTACGGTCACCAATATCCACGCTCACCGCGTTCAAGGCTGCGAGACCCAATCCAAGGCTCAACCGGTAATTTGGATTGGCAGGCTCACCCGCGCCACCGCTCAACAGGAAGATCAGCCGGTTACGCACCTGCTGCCCGAATACGTCACCCGCTGGCTCTATGGCCACGGAAGCAAGCTTGCTGCGCATGTCTGGTGCCACGCTGCCGCCGATATTGGCACCGGCATTGCCGGATGAATAAAGCGGCTGCGCGGTGCAGCCTGCAAGCAGGATCACCGCAACACATGCGGCAAGACCAACGCGGATAGTCTTGATTGCGGACAAGAAGCGATCAGGCAACGACATTGACGATCCTTTGCGGAACCACGATGATTTTCTTCGGCAAGCCCCCGTCGAGTGCCGCCTTGACGAAATCAAGTTCGAGCACTGCCTGCTGGATACTAGCTTGATCAGCGTCGCGGGCGATTGTCAAATCCCCACGCTTCTTTCCGTTGATCTGAACAGGCAGAACGATCTCGTTTTCCACCACCAATGCCGGATCGAAAACCGGCCATGGCGCACGGGCCACAAGCGTCTGCTGACCAGCAATCTTTCCGTCCAGTACAGCGAGGCATTGTTCGGCCAGATGCGGCATCATCGGAGCGATCATGATGATCAGCATTTCGGTAGCTTCGCGGGTTGCGGCTTTCAAGGCGTCATCCGCTTTTCCGGATGCCACTTGCTGCAATGGCTGCGCCAAGATGTTGAGCAATTCATAAAGACGTGCCACCGCACGATTGAAGGCCAGCTTCTCAATATCGTCACCGACCGATTTGACGGCCTTGTGCGCAGCCTTGGAAACGGCAAGCGCCTCGCCTTCGGTGCCAGCCTTGGGCGCTACATTCGAAAGCGCATCTGCGGCTTCCGAGACCAGACGCCAGACGCGCTGCACAAAACGATGTGCACCTTCGGCTCCGGCCTCAGTCCAGATCACGTCACGCTCAGGCGGTGAATCGGAGAGAACGAACCAGCGCGCCGTATCCGCACCGTAGGAAGCGATAATGTCATCGGGATCGACGACATTCTTCTTCGACTTCGACATTTTTTCAATCGAGCCGATTTCAACCGCTTCACCCGTTTCGATCAATGTTGCTCGGCGATCACCATCGACTTCCTCGATGCGAATATCGGCGGGTGCCACCCATTGGCCATTGGCCTTATAGGTTTCGTGCACCACCATGCCCTGCGTGAACAAGCCCTTGAACGGCTCATCGACGCCGACATGGCCCGCCACTTTCATGGCGCGGGTGAAGAAACGCGAATAGAGCAGATGCAGGATCGCATGTTCGATGCCGCCAATATACTGATCGACCGGCAACCAGCGATCAGCAGCCGCGCGATCGGTCGGCTCGTTTTCCCATGGTGCCGTAAAGCGCGTATAATACCACGATGAATCGACAAACGTGTCCATCGTGTCGGTCTCGCGACGCGCTTCGCCACCGCATTTGGGGCACTTCACATGCCGCCATGTTGCATGACGGTCGAGCGGATTGCCAGGACGGTCAAATTCAACATCATCCGGCAGCTTGACCGGCAGATCGGCACGCGGCACCGGATTGACGCCACAGCTTTCGCAATGGATCATCGGGATCGGACAGCCCCAATAGCGCTGGCGCGAAATGCCCCAGTCGCGCAGGCGAAACTGCACCTTGCGGCTGGCCTGCGGGCGACCATCAAGTTCGGTTTGTTCCAGACGCGTGGCAATTTCATCAAAAGCCGCATCCGGTGTCATACCGTCGAGGAAGCGCGAATTGATCATCACGCCGTCATCGGTGAAGGCCGTTTCGCCGACGCTGAAACTGGTCGCGTCCTCCCCCTTGGGCAGAACCACCGGCGTGACTTTCAGCCCGTATTTATTGGCAAAGTCCAGATCGCGCTGATCATGCGCCGGGCAGCCGAAGACCGCGCCCGTGCCATATTCCATCAGCACGAAATTGGCAACATAGACCGGCAGTTCCCAAGTCTCGTCAAAGGGATGCCTGACCTTGATGCCGGTATCGAAACCCTTCTTTTCAGCCGTTTCAAGCGCTGCAAGCGAGGTGCCCTGCTGGTGGCATTCGTCGATGAAGCCGGAAAGGGCGGCATTACCTTGCGCGATATGTTTCGCCAAAGGATGATCGGCGGAAATCGCTACGAAAGCTGCGCCAAACAAAGTGTCGGGACGGGTGGTGTAGACCTCGACTTCCGAAAAGCCTTCGGGAGCGGTCTTCTCATCAAGTGCGAAGCGAAGCTGCAGGCCTTCCGACTTGCCGATCCAGTTCTTCTGCATGAGACGGACTTTTTCGGGCCATTGGTCGAGCGTATCGAGCCCCGCCAGCAATTCCTCGCTAAAGTCGGTGATCTTGAAGAACCATTGCGTCAGTTCGCGCTGTTCGACCAGCGCACCAGAACGCCAGCCGCGCCCATCTACCACCTGCTCATTGGCAAGCACGGTATTATCGACCGGGTCCCAATTGACCTTGGAGGTCTTGCGCGTCACCAGACCTTTTTCAAAAAGATCGATGAACAGCATCTGCTGACGATGATAATATTCCACATCGCAGGTCGCAAATTCGCGTGACCAGTCGAGCGACAGGCCCATGGATTTGAGCTGGCTCTTCATGGTGGCGATGTTCTGATAGGTCCATTCCTTCGGGTGAACCTTGTTCTGCATCGCGGCATTTTCCGCAGGCATGCCGAACGCGTCCCAGCCCATGGGATGCAGAACATTAAAACCCTTGGCGCGCTTATACCGGGCAACCACATCGCCCATGGCATAATTGCGCACATGGCCCATATGGATGCGGCCCGATGGATAGGGGAACATCTCAAGGACGTAATATTTCTCGCGTGGGTCGCTGTTATCGGTTTCGAAAGTCCGGTTTTCTTCCCAGATTTTCTGCCAATGTGCTTCCGCCATGCGGGGATTATAACGTTCGGTTGCCATGAGCGTATTTACTCGTACGAAGGTGATGCAATAAGGAGAGTCGGTATTGAGCGCGACCTTCATCATGGTTTGAGAGTAGCGTCAAGTTTTTGCGGAAAAAAGACCGGAAAGTGAGAGTTTCATGGCCGATATCGTCGCCAATCTCGATGCAGTCAGGAAAAAAATCACGGATGCTGAAAAAGAGGCGCGCCGCCCTTCAGGCGCAGTCACGCTTGTCGCCGTGTCCAAAACACACGATGCCGACGCAATCACACCCGTGCTTGAGGCAGGACAGCGCATCTTTGGCGAAAACCGCGTTCAGGAAGCGCAAGCCAAATGGCCGGCACTGCGTGAAACCTATTCCGGCATAGAACTGCATCTGATCGGCCCGCTGCAATCCAACAAGGCGGCAGATGCGGTAGCCCTTTTCGACGTCATCGAAACCGTTGATCGTGAAAAGATCGCAGCCGCATTGGCCGCCGAGATCCAGAAACAGGGCAAATCGCCAAGACTTTACGTACAGGTCAATACCGGACTTGAAGAGCAGAAAGCAGGTATCGCGCCTCAAGACGCGGCCGCCTTTGTCAAACGCTGCCGTGAGCATCACGGCCTTTTGATCGAAGGCCTGATGTGCATTCCGCCTGCAGACGAAAACCCCGGACCGCATTTTGCGCTGCTGGAAAAGCTTGCCCGCGAAGCCCAGGTCGACAAGCTTTCCATGGGCATGTCCGGCGATTACGAAACAGCCATCGGCTTTGGTGCCACATCGGTCCGGGTCGGCTCGGCTATATTTGGTGAGAGGGATTATAGCTGATCTATACGACGGCTGCGGCATCGTGGACCTAGGCCTGTCCATTGGTCTAATTTACCTTGGGCGTTTCGGCGGCTAGATAGGATCAGCAGCGGTTAAAATCGCGCCCCGGCAGGAGGATGCCGGGCATTTAGGAGGAATTTATGTCGGAAAAGCTTTACCCGGTCCTGCCAGAGGCAAAGAAAAACACCCTTATCGACAACGAAAAATATCTGGAATGGTACAAGGAAAGCGTGACCGATCCGGATGGTTTCTGGGCCAAGCATGGTCGCCGCATCGACTGGTTCAAGCCGTTTACCAAGGTCAAGGATACCAGCTTCGAGGGCAATGTCTCGATCAAGTGGTACGAGGACGGCGTCACCAATGTGTCCTATAATTGCATTGATCGGCATCTCAAAAGCCGCGGTGACCAGGTCGCCATCATCTGGGAAGGCGACAATCCCTATATCGACAAGAAGGTCACCTATCGCGAGTTGCACGAAAATGTGTGCCGTCTCGCCAATGTGCTCAAAAAGCATGGTGTGAAGAAAGGTGACCGCGTCACCATTTATCTGCCGATGATCCCGGAAGCCGCCTACGCCATGCTCGCCTGCGCGCGCATCGGCGCTGTGCATTCCGTTGTCTTCGCCGGTTTCTCGCCCGAAGCACTCGCGGGCCGTATCGTCGATTGCGAATCAACCTTCGTGATCACCGCCGATGAAGGTGTGCGCGGCGGCAAGCCGGTGGCGCTCAAGGAAAACACCGACACCGCCATCGACATTGCCGCCAAGCAATATGTCATGGTCAACAAGGTGCTTGTGGTGCGCCGGACGGGCGGCAAGGTGAGCTGGGGTCGCGGACGTGATCTGTGGTATCATCAGGAAGTCTCAAGTGTCGAGCCGACCTGCGAACCCGAACCGATGAATGCGGAAGATCCGCTGTTCATCCTTTACACATCCGGTTCCACCGGCAAGCCCAAGGGCGTGCTTCACACCACCGCCGGCTATCTCGTCTATGCCTCAATGACGCATCAATATGTCTTCGACTATCATGATGGCGACATCTACTGGTGCACGGCGGATGTCGGCTGGGTGACAGGCCACTCTTATATCGTCTACGGACCGCTCGCCAATGGCGCGACAACGCTGATGTTCGAAGGTGTGCCAAACTTCCCCGATCAGGCTCGTTTCTGGGAAGTCGTGGACAAGCACCACGTCAACATCTTTTATACCGCACCAACCGCGATCCGCGCGCTGATGGGCGCGGGCGATGATTTTGTCACGCGTTCCTCGCGCTCGACATTGCGCCTGCTCGGTTCGGTCGGCGAGCCGATCAACCCGGAAGCCTGGGAGTGGTATTACAATGTTGTCGGCGATCAGCATTCACCGATTGTCGATACATGGTGGCAGACAGAAACCGGCGGCATCCTGATTACGCCACTTCCCGGTGCAACCGACCTCAAACCCGGCTCGGCAACGCGGCCTTTCTTCGGCATTAAGCCGCAACTGGTCGATCCTGAAGGCGGCGTTCTTGAGGGGGCTGCGGACGGCAACCTCTGCATTACCGATAGCTGGCCGGGGCAGATGCGTACGCTTTACGGCGACCACAAGCGTTTCAAGGAAGCCTATTTTTCCACCTACAAAGGCAAATATTTTACCGGTGACGGCTGCCGCCGCGACGAGGACGGTTACTACTGGATCACCGGTCGTGTCGATGACGTGCTCAATATTTCCGGTCATCGGCTGGGCACAGCAGAAATCGAATCTGCACTCGTCTCGCACCATTCGGTTTCCGAGGCTGCCGTCGTTGGCTATCCGCACCCCATCAAGGGACAGGGCATTTATTGCTATGTGACGCTGATGACTGGTGCGGAAACGAATGACGAGGATGAACTGCGCAAAGAATTGTCGCAATATGTGCGCAAGGAAATCGGGCCGATTGCCACGCCGGACAAAATCCAGTTCTCGCCGGGACTGCCCAAAACCCGCTCAGGCAAGATCATGCGCCGTATTTTGCGCAAGATCGCCGAAGATGAATGCACGTCGCTCGGTGATACATCGACACTTGCTGATCCGGGCGTCGTGGACGAACTGATCGAAAATCGTCAGAACAAGAAGTAAGCACAGACAAAAGGCCGGGAAAATCCTGGCCTTTTCAATTTCATCGCAAACTTAAAAATCAATCGTTCGGCCCTTGATCTCCCAATCGCCAAAGCGTGCCGGGTCCTTGCCGCCGCGACCGCCGATTTCACGGGGCCCCGCCTCAGCCTTCTCGGCTGCGCGCCGCGCTTGCGCTTCTTTCAGCGCACGCTGGGCAGCGGGTGGCAAATCATCAAAGGCTCGCTTTTCGCCATCTGTCGTGCCGTCGACACTATCAGATTTTTCATTCATCGCCATATTCCAATTTTAGACATGCATTATTGAAGCGGATGGTTTCCATCCCCATCATATAGACACAAAGGCTTTTGGTGCAAAACACCAGCACAAACAATTTGGAGACCGCCACGGATGAATATGACGAAAACTGCCATGCTGATCGCGCTCATGACCTTCATGTTCATGAGCATCGGCTATTTGCTTGGTGGCGGCGGTGGCATGATGATCGCGCTTGTAATTGCTGTCGCCATGAACCTGTTCGGCTACTGGAACTCCGACAAGATGGTGCTGCGCATGTACAATGCGCAGGAAGTGGACGAGCGCACGGCGCCTGATTATTATCGCATGGTCAGCGGGCTTGCCGCCAATGCGGGCCTGCCGATGCCAAAGGTCTATATCATCCATGAAGACCAGCCCAATGCCTTTGCCACCGGGCGCAATCCTGAAAATGCCGCCGTTGCCGCAACAACCGGCCTTCTTGACCGTTTGACCCCGGAAGAAGTGGCAGGCGTGATGGCGCATGAACTAGCCCACGTGCAGAACCGCGACACGCTGACCATGACCATCGTTGCAACCCTTGCCGGTGCCATTTCCATGCTTGGCAATTTTGCCTTTTTTCTCGGCGGTAACCGCGAAAACGGCAATGGCATCATGGGAGTTGTCGGCGCGGTGCTTGCCATGATCGTCGCCCCCTTTGCCGCGATGATTGTGCAGATGGCGGTCAGCCGAACCCGCGAATATGCTGCCGACAAGCGCGGTGCAGAAATCTGCGGCAATCCGCTGTGGCTGTCATCGGCGCTCAACAAGATCTCTCGCAGTGCAAAAGCCATTCCTAACGAGGAGGCCGAGCATAATCCGGCCACCGCGCATATGTTCATCATCAATCCGCTGAGCGGGCGCGGCGCGGACAATCTGTTCTCCACCCACCCCGACACCGACAATCGGATTGCAGCCCTTGAACAACTGGCCGGTGACATGGGAATCCGTTCCGCAAACATGCGTGCGCCTTCTGCCTCTTCCCAAAGCACGGGTCCATGGGGTAATGCAGGCTCTAACAGCAATGGCGGTTCTGGTTATCGGGGACCGTGGTCGTAAAAGCCTATCCTGAAAAGTAGAACAGCGTGACGAATAAAAAGCCCGCAAAGAAGCGGGACGATAAAAAACCGCACACCAGCAACCATGCGACAGACCGTGCCGAACAGCGGCCCGGTCTTGCCGCGCGACTGTGTGCGGCACGCCTGCTGGGCGCGGTTATCGAAAAGAAGACGTCACTCGATGGGTTGACCGACAACGTCCATGGCCATCCGCAATATCTGGCGCTGGAGCCGCGCGACCGCGCACTGGTTCGCGCCATTCTGGGGTCTGCCTTGCGCAATCGCGGCGCAATCGAACGCGCTATCAACAAACGCCTCGACCGACCGTTGCCGGAAAACGCGGTGGCGCTGAAACATCTGCTGCATGTTGCGGTAGCACAGATTTTCTATCTCGATCTGCCCGATCACTCCGCCGTAGATCTTGCGGTTGAAGCCGCAAACCATGATCCGCGCAATCGCAAATATGCGGGTCTGGTCAATGCCTTGTTGCGTCGTCTCTCGCGCAATAAGGACCGTGCACTTGC
This sequence comes from Rhizobiaceae bacterium, assembly GCA_032057925.1. GTDB lineage: Bacteria > Pseudomonadota > Alphaproteobacteria > Rhizobiales > Rhizobiaceae > Brucella. Next base: position 74,553 of record DAMCEK010000003.1, on the reverse strand, counting down.
CCATACACAAGAGCCGGAAAGTAATGTGCCGGAATGGTTTGCAACAAGCCTGTCACAAGCCTATGGCCCGGAAAAAGCAGCAAGCATCCTTGCCATGCATGCCTATGAGCCGCCTATCGATTTTACGGTCAAAGGTGATCCACAAATCTGGGCCGAAAAACTCGGCGGTGTGGCACTGCCCAATGGCTCCGTGCGCCTTCAAACGGTCGAGGGCAATCTCACCGACCTGCCCGGCTTTGCAGAAGGCGAATGGTGGGTGCAGGATGTGGCGGCAAGCCTGCCCGCCCGCCTGATGGGCGACATCAAAGGCAAGCGCGTTGCCGATCTCTGTGCAGCACCGGGCGGTAAAACCGCACAGCTTGTCCAGCAAGGCGCCGATGTAACAGCACTTGATCTATCCGAAAACCGGCTGAAACGTCTTGAAGGCAATCTGGAGCGGCTTGGCTACAAAGCACAGACCATCGCCATCAATCTGATGGATTATACACCGGACGAATTGTTCGACGCCGTTCTGCTCGACGCTCCCTGCTCATCCACCGGCACCGTTCGCCGTCATCCCGACGTACCATGGACGAAGTCACCACAGGATGTTGAAAAGCTCGCAAGTCTTCAGGCAAAGCTTTTGCAGCAGGCAGCCAATCTGGTGAAACCGGGCGGCACGATTGTGTTTTCCAACTGCTCACTGCATCCACTCGAAGGCGAGGACATGGCGCGCAAGGCGCTTGAAAACCCCGCTCTTGAAAACTGGCCGATCACAGCAGAGGACTGCCCCGGTTTTGAGGCGCTGATTACGCCAGAAGGGGTTTTGCGTTCGACGCCTGCCGATCTGCCCGCAGATCAATTTGGTGACAATCCAGACATGGCCGGGATGGACGGTTTCTTCGCAGCCCGCTTCCGGCGCGTGAAGTAATCCTCGCAATTCGCCCAATCGAGCGTTTCAGGCCACTATAGCTGCCGTGGTTAACACTCGGTTTACCATTCTCGTCAATCTTATATGAGCATGATTCCATAAGCGTACAACGCTTGTGGAAACCGTGCCAGCCCGGGACCCGGCCACTTCCATGGCCGACTTATTTTGATGCACAATACGGAGAACGAAAGGGTGGCAATCGCGTTGAGCGAAACCCCGCATCTTTGGGGCCTTGCCCTTGCTCAAGCCTGGCGCAGGTTCAGCCGCCGCTTGCGCATGGGGCCACTTTATCGCTGGCGTTTTACCGGCTTCACGCCGGACCGTATTCTCATTGCGCCGCCCGATCTTCGTGTCGCAGACCCGCAGCTTGCACAGGAATTTTATCACGGTCGTTTTGCGCTGGCCGGGCGTCTGGTTGAAACCGGCGGGCTTTCGCCTTTTGCTGTCATTGCGCCGACGCCGGAATGGGATGCGGCACTGCACGGTTTTGGCTGGCTACGACATCTGAAAAGTGCGCAGAGCGAACTTGCCACCGCCAATGCGCGTGCACTTGTCGATGACTGGCTGCAAATGTTCGGCAAGCGCATTGACGGCCTTGCCTGGGCACCAGAAGTCACAGCACAACGCATCATCGCATGGCTTCAGCACTCCAATCTGATCCTGCTTGGTGCCGATCTGCCAACCTATCGCAAATTTATGCGCTCGCTCGCCATGCAGGTGCGTTACTTACGCACCGTTGCGTCCGCCATGGATGATGGCGAAGAGCGGCTTCGCACACGCATAGCCCTTGCCTATGCAGCACTTGCCTTGCCGGTATCGCCACCCACGGCCCGTGCGGCGCGGCGCAACCTAGAATATGAACTCAAGCGCCAGATATTGCCCGATGGCGGTCATATCTCGCGCAACCCAGCTACACTGCTCGAACTGCTGGCCGATCTTCTGCCACTGCGCCAGACTTATGCAAATGGCACGGAATCACCACCGAAAGCACTGATCGAGGCCGTCGAGCGCATGCTGCCCGCACTGCGGTTTTTCCGCCATCAGGACGGCAATCTCGCGCTGTTCAACGGCGTCGGGCCGACCATGTCGGAACGCATCATTTCCGTGCTGCGTCATGACGAAATTGGCGGCTCCCCACTCACCCATGCGCCCTATTCCGGCTATGAGCGGCTTTCGATGGGATCGACCACGATCATTGCCGATACCGGCCTGCCGCCGCCCGTGACCGCCTCGCGTGATGCTCATGCGGGCTGTCTTTCCTTTGAAATGTCCTCGGGACGTCAGCGCTATATTGTCAATTCCGGCATCGACCGCTTCGGCCCGCCGGAATTTCGTCCTTTGGGACGCTCGACCGCAGCGCATTCAACAGCCACCATCAACGACACATCATCGTGCCGTTTCAGTCGCAATGCTGGTCTTTCCAGCATGATCGGCACACCGATCATTGCAGGCCCCAGCCGCGTGGATCGTGACCGCATTGACGAAATCGACCGGCAGGGATTTGTAGCAAGCCATGATGGCTATGCCCGTCTCTTCGGCATTTATCACGAACGCCGCCTCGTCTTATCGCATAATGGCAGCGTCATTCACGGTGCCGATCGCTTTTATCGCGGCGATGGCATGCCACTCAAGGCCAATGGCCGCGACAATATTGCGGTGCGCTTTCATCTGCACCCATCCATCGACATATCATTTGATGAAAACGGGCTTATCGTCCTCTCCGCCGACCGGAACGATACATGGGTCTTCTCGTGTTTCGAGGTCGCCCCACAACTGGAAGATTCAATCTTCTTTGCCGGCTTTCGAGGACCCGTATCATCACGGCAAATCGTTCTCTCGTTTCCAGCGTCACAACTGCCCGAAATCAACTGGCAATTCAGCCGGACAGAACTCGGAAGCTATGTATAGGCAGACCAATCCGACCTAATCGAAATATTGAGTGACGAAATTGCATCTTAAATCGTGTCGCATTTCAGCTTGCTCGGAAAATACCTTTTAAGGCTTTGTTTTTATTATATCTTTATCCTATAGAAGCACGATCAGTACGTATCAGATCCCGATGTGCGGTCGTTAAGGATCATTGCGACGTGTCCGGCTTACCTTTCCTGTCTGTCCACTGCGGCGGGAGACCGAATTTGGTCGCCACCACGCCCTGTATGCCGGGAGATCTTCCAAAGGTGTCGCATGCCGGATATTTGGGCTTACCACCGAACCACGACTTAACCCTCTGCCTCGAAGGAACCGAGACATCGAGCATTTTGGGCTCCTTTCCGTTAATCAGCAGGCTCGAAAAATCGCTCGCAAATTTCGTTGCCTGATTATAGGCATCGCCAACGTCGGAATAACGCGGTTTATCCTGTAAGAAGTTGGCGCCGCGGCCCCACATCATCGCAGCACGCTGAACGTTCTGGCTATCGACAGCTTCCGCTTCAACGGACAGGCCGCCCAGTCCTGCCGGTATGCGGGGTATGCCAATCAGCGGAATATTATCCGGAAGCGCAAAACCACCACCAACACTGACGACAGTTGCCGCAGCCGCAACATTTTTATTCGTTGGCACAACATCTGTCACGACAGAGCGGATCGTCAAATCAGACGGCTCGTCGGGAGAAACCATTTGATATTTGTCGCTCAGTGCCACGCACAACGCCCGATCCATTGCATTAGCAACCAGCGTTCGATCTGCCACCGACTTGACCTTGGATTCCGCATTGAAGGTGAAGGTAGTCGGTACGATCCGGGCTGTTCTCGCCTGTGCCAATTGCGGACCATCGACGTAAAGCCGCCGCTTTTTGCCGAGCTTTCCTTTTGGAGCGCCAAGATAACTGTAGGATGTGAGGACTCCACTTTCCTGCATCGGCATCGTTGTGCATCCTGTCACGGTGAAAGCCATGCTTGATACCAGGACTACAAATAGATGGTTTGACGAAATGTCGACCAGTCGACGAGAAAGGGTAAAATTACTGCGCACCTTCGGCAGCCTCCATTATTGTCTTTGGGAGGACAGTCGCCACGAAGGATTGCCGCAGCATTACGAAAGAAATTTAGCGAGAAGAAACGAGCGCATCTGAATTGAGACGTTCATGCCTCATAGAGCATGCAGCGCTGCATGAGATCAGATATCAGAGCTTAATCGTCACTGTCGTCCCCTGTTCACGGCTTTGCACAAAGACATTCCCGCCATGATTGGTCGCAACCTGCTTGACGAGACTGAGACCAAGTCCGGTGCCCTGGCTTTTCGGTGTTACACGATAAAACGGTTCGAAAATCAGGTCGCGATGCTCAGCCGCGATGCCGGGCCCCTGGTCCGCCACGGCAATCGAGCCATCTGCTAAAAGAGAAACGGTAATCTCTCCCCTGCCGTCGCAATGATCGATTGCATTGCGAATGAGGTTGGTGATTGCTCTTGCCAGTGCCGGTGCGTTACCGATGCGCTCGAACCTTTCAACATCACTTTGAAACGAAATCTGATAGCCTGCCGCGATTGCCAGAGGAGCTATATCCGCCACGGCCGTTCGAGAGATTTCGACCAGATCCACCACACCATCAATATCGGTTACCTGATCGTTGCGTTCGAAATCGAGCAGTTGCTCAGCAGAGTCCGCCAGACGCACAACATCGTTGAGTAACCGGCTACGCTCCGGCCCGTCGGGCATTCCATCGATGCGGGTCTGCATGATGGCAATGGGTGTTCTGAGTTCATGTGCAGCGTCGATCAGGAAGCGTTGACGCTTTCTGGCTTCATTTTCGAGACGTTCGAGTGTTCCGTTGAAGGCGAAAACGAGAGGGGATACTTCTTTGGGGATACCGTCAATCGGAAGACGCGCGCCCTGTTGGCGGGGTTCGATCTGCCCCGCCTTTTCAGCCACGTCACTGACACGGGCGAGCGCATAGCCGACGATTCTCGGCACGGCAATGAAGATCGCAGGCAGGGCGACTGCAAGGAGCGAGGCATAGATCGGATACGCTCTGGCAAGAAGAGCGAAAACGGGTGACCCTTTGTCCGCCACGCCGCCGAACAGAATTCGTAGATCTCCCACCGCGGTCTTAGCACTATCAATCGTTGCGACCTCTTTTGAAGCAGAGGAGCCCCGTATGTCGGCGTCATTGAAGAGATGGACGAGATCGGCGAGCCGGGCATATGCCGGAGGGATCGTGCCATAAGATACCGAAGCGCGATCGATTGTGGCCACGACAAACCAGAGCGCCTCGTTCTGTTCCTTGAGCGCCTTGAGTTGCGGCGTTTCCCGCAAGACCAGATTGCCATGACTATCACGTACTGCCGCCCCGGCAATCGCAGAACTAACCGTCTCTTCCATGGCGATATTGGGCGACATGATCGTGGCGGCCCAGATGCAAAGCCCGAGGATGACCACACCAACGACGGCGAGAATCACCAGACTAAGCTGCCAGCTCAGCCTCCACCGAAGCGACGGATTTGATTGTCCTGCCATACCTCTCACTCCTCTTTGAGAAGATAACCGACGCCTCTTATGTTGTGGATTGCAACACCAGAACCGGCATCAGCCAGTCGTTTCCTTAAGCGCGAGATATGTGCATCGATAGCATTTGACTGGATTTCTTCCTCATAATTATAGACCGCGTCTTCCAGCGTCGAGCGAAGCACGGTTTTGTTCTTTCGCTTGGCGAGCGCAACGAGAACCAGCAGTTCACGTCTGGGAAGGTCGAATTGCACCGCATCGATTGCAATGTTGAGGTGTAGTGGATCTATAACCATGCGCCCGGCCACGATTGCAGGCTCGACGAGGTTCACGGGTCGCCGCATAACCGCTCGCACCCGCGCTAGAAGTTCCTCGACCAGAAATGGCTTGCCGATATAGTCATCCGCGCCAATATCAAGTCCTTCAACACGCTCCAGTGGTTCGTTTCGTGCTGTCATGACGATGATCGGTGTATCACGCCCGGATCGCCTCAGACGCGGCACCAATGTCAGCCCTTCTCCGTCAGGCAGACGTCGATCCAGCAGGATGGCATCGTAGTCATTCTGAAGCGTCAGCTCCAAAGCATCGGCAAGATGAGTTGTATGGTCAGTGACGATGCCGTGTTTACCAAGCGCTCCCGCCAAAGCCACTGCAAGTTCCTTTTCATCTTCTATCATGAGAAGTCTCATTGACGCTCACCTTTCCGCCCCATCGTTTTCCGCACCGAAGGTTGCAGCAACATTACATGAACCAATAGGGCGTCGGTAATGCTGCTGTAATTATCGGACCCAGCAGTGGAGCCACGGACATTCAGGACGCGAGGCCACCAGCTACAGGCACGTCATGACCGATTATGAAGAACCGGCGCCATAGTTTCGAATTGGACGAAGAAAACAGACCCGACTGGAATGCTTCCTGAAAGTATTGATGCTGTTATAGAGTTCATTGATGCTGCGATTGCAACGGCTGTCCCGAACGAATGGCTGAATCCGGTCGCGCAGGCTTCAATTGGTATGCCGCGGATCGCGAAATTACGAATCGTCGCCGGGATCGACACACAGATAAACGCTCCCATGAATGCAAGGAATTTCGCTATAGCCAAGATCGGAAAAACGACGGCAAACGAATTAAAAAGGAAAATAGTAAAAAACATGATTAAAAGGCATAAACGAAAACAACAATCCACCATTTCATCAATATATAATTGCTCAACAAAAAGGATCACTACCTCATTTGTTGCATTATGCGCGTGTTTAATCACCGCTGAAACAATGGCATCATCTTTGAATTGGCAGCAACAAAAGTGCCAGATCTACGAGACTTTTTGGCAAAAGGCGCTCGACCAGTCCAGAACAGGGGAAATAAGCCATGATTTTGCAACTCAAAATGCCGATTTCATCGCCTCCGGCTGCACGCAACGAAACAACATCTGCCCAAAATCCGATCAGGAAAAGAAGATCGCCGACGCATTGTCCCTCGTCATGATTAATGCCGGAGCATCCGGCACTTTCTTGCCTTTCAGTTGCGTCAGTGCGCGTTGACATTGATCAGCAGTGTTGAGTTTTCTGCAAGACAATTACAAATTCATTGCAGACTATAAATTATGAGCCAGATGCCGTTATAGACAGCATGGAGTAAAAAGCCCGGCCAGATAGAACGCGTCTCGCGAAACAGAATACCCGTCAGAATGCCGACCATGAATGCGTCGAGCAAGATAACGCTTGGCCCGTGAATGATGGCAAAGATCGCAGCACTCCCGACAACGCCAAACCACCAGCCAAAGCGGTTCAACGCATTGGCGATAACGCCGCGAAACAACACTTCCTCGCCAAAAGGCGTCAGCACGGCACCAGTAAAAACAAGCAACAGTAGCATAAACGGGCCAGCTTGCGCCGCGGCCTGAAAGTCACCCTGCGTATTCGGCTCCGTGATGAAGAGGAAGTAAATATGCTCGATCACGAGGCTCAAGCCCACAGCGACAATGCCGAGCCCAGCTCCCTTCACGAGCCAGCATATGCTTACAGCCCGGAATCCGAAGGCCGTAAAATTACGAATACGCAAAATACAGGCGGCAATAAATGCGACCGTACCGGCGACACCATTGGTTGCCATGCCGACAATACCGCGCAGTGCTGCGTGATCGTCTGGTATCTGGAACAGCACAACGGAAATCACCACGAGCAGCAGCAGATAAGTCATGAGAGCGATTGCGATTTCGGAAAAGCCGGGTCGCGTGGCGATCTTCCAGTTGATGCGCGTCGTCATGGTTGCACCTCAGCCTCGCTGACTTTCAGACCGGTCCAATAGGCCGCGAAAGCCCACATATCCGCATGTTGCGTAATTAGTTTGTCGAGCGGCATGCCACCTCCATGCCCGGCGCGGGTTTCAACGCGCAACAGACGCGGTTTTGGTCCAAGCTTTGCCGCCTGCAATGCCGCCGCATATTTGAAGCTGTGGGCCGGAACGACACGGTCATCGGCATCCGCCGTGGTCACGAGAATAGCCGGGTAATCGGTGCCTTCCCTGATGCTGTGATAGGGAGAATAGGCAAGAAGATTGCGAAAATGCTTTTTTTCAGCCGGGTCACCATATTCGCCCATCCAGAGTATTCCGCCCGTGAACTTGTGATAGCGCAGCATGTCCATCACGCCGACGCCCGGCAGCGCCACATCGAAGAGATCGGGTCGCTGGTTGGTCACGGCACCGACCAGCAAGCCACCGCCCGATTCCCCCTGAATGACAAGACCATCTGCTGACGTAATGCCCTGCGCTTTAAGATATTCACCGGCGGCAATGAAGTCGTCAAACACGTTCTGCCGCTTTTCAAGTTTACCGGCCCTATGCCAGGACTGGCCATATTCGCCACCGCCACGAATATTGGCGATAGCCAGAACACCGCCCTGCTCCACCCAGGAAAGCTGCAATGAATTATAGATCGGCATCTGGCTGATACCGAAACCGCCATAGCCGTAGAGAAGCGTGGGCGCAGCTGTTCTGACATCCTTGCGACGCACGACGAACATCGGCACTCTGGTTCCGTCTTTCGATGTGTAGAAATGCTGACCGACCGTAAACCGGCTAAGGTCTATGGGCACATCGGGTTTCACCCATGGCGTGGAACGATTGGCCGCCACATCATAGCGGTAGATGGTCGAAGGTGCGTCGTAGCTCGTGAAGACGAAGAAGGCCTCATTGTCGTCGATCGTACCGGACAGGTTGCGCGCCGTGCCTATACCCGGCAGTGTAATTTCGCCTTCAGGCGTACCATCGCTATTGAAGCGATGAATTTCCGACCTCGCATCGACGAGGTAGGAAACCAGCAGCTTGCCCTCGGCAAGTATGGCATCATTGATCACCATCGTCCCCGGCGCTTCGGGAATAATCTCGACGGGTTTCGGGCGGGCTTCGCTAAGATCGAGCGAAACAATGCGCCGCCGTGCCGCCTCGTCGGTGGTGATGATGATAAGCTTGGTGCCGATATTGCCGATCACCAGCCATTCGGCGTCGAAATTGGAAACGACCGTGCGTGGCGTCCAGTCCGCACTTTCAAGGTCGACGACGGTCAATGCGCTTTCGCCGGAGCCCGGCGTCGAAAAAATATGCAGATAACGACCATCGACAACGCGGTCGGCGATATGCATCAGGTTTGGCATATCGGGATTGGTATAGATCAGGCGGTCGCTGGTTTGCGGCTTTCCCAGTCTGTGGAAATAGATCGCATGATTGGCCACGCCCACATGTGCCGTGCTCCCTGTTTGCGGCTTCGGCATACGCGAATAGAAAAAGCCAGAGCCATCGGGCGCCCAAACAATACGTGTATAGCGTCCCCATTCAACATGATCGTCAAGCACCTTTCCGCTATCGACATGCAGCACCTTTATCGTGCGCCAGTCGGTGCCGCCTGTCTGCACCCCATAGGCCAGATAGCGGCCATCGTCAGACACGCCCCATTCTCCGAGCGCATCGGAATTATCCTGCGACCAGCTGTTGGGATCGATCAGCAGATGATTTTTGCCATCCGCTCCATCACGCAGATAAAGCGAGGGCTGGTTGGCCATGCCTTCGTTGAGCGTGAAGAAATAGCGCCCGGCGCGCCTTACCGGCGGCGTGTAACGCGCATAGTTCAGCAATTGCGTCATGCGCTTACGAAACACGTCACGGCCGGGTATCGTGTCGAGATAGGCTTGCGTCACCGCATTCTGCTCAGCAATCCAGGCTTTAATCCGCGCATCACTATGCGCGTCCCCTTCCAGCCACCGATAGGGATCGGCGACCTTTTCTCCAAAATGCTCTTCCACCACATCGCTGCGTAACGTTTTTGGATAAGTAATATCGGGCATCAATCTCTCCGCTATTGTCTCAGCAAAGGTGGAACTGGCAGTGGCCACAAAAATGGCGGTCAAAATTGCCTTGCAGGCTGGCATGGGCGGCCCTTCATTCATGAAATTCAAGCGTTTCAGGACAGGGATACGGCACTGCCCGGGTCACAGGTAAAAGGGCAGCATTACGGCAAAGTTACATGCCCGGTGCAGGGCCGCGCGGAGATGCAACCCCTTCGACCAGTTCTTCTGAACCAGCCGTAATTTCCCCGTAACTGTGGAAAACCATAGGCGTTTGGCAAATCCAGACAAATGTGAGCAAAGGATAAGAAATGAAAAAGGTCTTTATAGCAGCGATCAGCGTGCTAATGCTTGCGGCATGCAGCAAAACGGAAAAAGCAGCCGGCATCGGCGCCGCTGGCGGAGCGGTCATCGGCGGACTAGCATCGGGCTCATGGAAAGGTGCTGCGGTCGGTGCTGCAGCGGGTGGCGCTGGCGGTGCGGTGGTCGGCCATATCAGCGAACGTGAGGATCGGCGCGACCGTAATCGCTGGGATCGCGATTGCCGTTATCGTGATCGTTACGGCAGAGAGTATATTGATCGCTGCCGCTGATCCACAGCGAAAGCTATGAGATACTGTATTCGTCAGGTGAACCACGGGTCGCCTGACGTTTTATTGCCAGCTTTCCACTATCTGGCACGTTCATTTGCAGAGAAAAACCGTCAGATATTTCTCGCTTGTCAACTCATCACGCTTTCAGGGCGCATCCATCCGCACCAACAACACGCCCCTCACGCCATTGCACAATAAACGTGCTTCCAGCTCCCGGCGACGATTCCAGCTGGATGAAACCGCCATGACTGGTGACGATATCATGCACCATGCTGAGACCGAGACCTGCGCCTGATCCGTGCGGATTGACGCGGTAAAAGGGCTCAAAAATGCGCGCGTGCTTGTCAGCGGCAATTCCAATTCCCTGATCGCTGATCTGAACGCTTCCGTCGGTTTCAACAATAACGGAAATCTCGCCGGACTTGCCACCATACTGGATCGCATTGCGGACAAGATTAGTGAAGGCGCGCTCCAGAGCATCAGGCTCTCCCGTAACAAATGCCTGTTCGCTATGCGTATCGAAGGATATCTCATAGCCTTCGGTAAAAGCGAAAGGCGCAATATCGGCCACGACCTTGGAGACAAGACTATTGAGTTCGACCTGCGTTTTACTGGCCGGTTTCTGGCGATATTTCTCGATATCGAGAAGTTGGTTTGTGATCGCCGTCAATCGTTTGATGCCGCTCTGCAGATGTGCTTTCTCCTTGCCGGATGGCAGTGTGTCCACGCGCACCTGAAGGATTGCAATCGGCGTGCGCAATTCATGCGCCGCATTGACGAAAAAACGTTCTGTCGTTTCAAAGCCGCTGTCGAGACGACGCAGCGCCTTGTTTATGCCGTCGACCACACGTCGCATCTCGCGCGGCAGGCCGCGGACATCGACAACCCCGCCGCGGGCGCCAAAATCGATCTCGTTGAGCCTGCCTGTCAGATCGTTGAAGGAACGAAGCGCCCATCGGGTCACCAAAGGCACACCCAAAAGCGTAATCGCAGCCAGAATGATCGACGGCACGCCGATGGCGAGGTTGCCAAGCAGCAAGATCAACCCATATTGCGACATGGCGCTGGTGCGATCATTGAACCAGACGTGGTTTTCAAAAGGCAAACCCAGTGCGGTCAGGATTCCATTCAGCAATCCGGCACCCGGTTGATAAATCCAGAGCCAGATCACCGAATTGACTACCCCCGGCAAAGCCCAGGGCAAAATGACGGCGGCCAGTATCCATCGTCTGCCAACCTTGAGCTGGTTGATCAGTGAGGCTCCGAAAACGCCGAATATGGTTTCAGCCAGAACAGCGAGAACCACATAGATGAGGGTATTTGTCCATGTCGTTCCCAGCTGCCCGTCCGAGAGCATGCGCGTGTAGTTCTCCAATCCGACGAAGGGCGTTCCCGCCTGCATTGGATTGACCCTGTGAAAACTGTCCCAGAACGTTCGCGCCATGGGATAGAATACGAGGGCCGCCATGGTGATGACGATTGGAGAGATCAGAAGCATACCCAGAGTGATGTCGGCTTTGAAACCGACACCACGTTTATTGACTGCCTCATAAGGGACAGAACTCATTGCGCCATAGCCTGCTTGGCGGCCTCAGCAATGCGCTCAACAGCCTGATCGACAGTCAGTTGTCCTTTGGCAGCACTGTTGATTGCCGTGTTCACGCCGCTGGAAAACTGCGGATACCAGGGGGGAGTGCCTTGCGGGAAAAGTGCCTCGACGGTTTTTGTCTGCTCGACCAGCGCATCACCGCTGTGAAGTTTTCCCTCAGTGTTGAGTTCCGCCAAAACGGAGGTACGCGTCGGCAAAATGCCGTTTGATGTCAGGTTTTCCTTTTGGAACTTGCGGCCCGTGAACCATTTTACGAATTCGGCGGCTGCTTCCTTGTTGGAAGAGGCATTTGGAATTCCAAGCGCTTCGGGCAAACCAAAGCTTCGCGTCTCGCCATTGTGCGTCGGCACGAGGATCGCTTCGACCTGACCGGCCACCTTGGATTGCTTGGGATCGTTCATCTGTCCCAGACGTCCCGGTTCACCGGAAATCATGATACTGGTGATCCCTTGCGAGAACATGCTCTCATTGATCTGGCTATCTTTCAGCCCCGTCGAAGCTGGATCGACGAGACCTTCCTTCAACAGCATCAGTTCAAATGCCAGCGCCTTGTAACCCGCAGAATCGGGTTCAGTAAAAAGCGGGTTGAAATCCTTGTCGAACAGCTCGCCGCCAAAAGCCTTTGTCAGCAGATACCAGCTGGTCGACGCGCCTTCGGTTGCGGATAGCGGCAGACCAATCGGATAGGTCGACACGCCTTTTTCCTTGATCTGTTTGGCAGCCGCCACCAGTTCATCAAGGGTTTTCGGTGTCTCAGAAATGCCCGCATCCGAGAAATGCTTTTTGTTGATCAGCATGACGCGGAAATCGTTTGAATAAGGAATACCGAGCAGTTTTCCATCAACGCTGAAAATCTTGGAGACGGTAATGTCCTTGATCGTATCGGCGTCAATGACCTCATCAAGCGGCATATACCAGCCAGCGGCACTGAACTGCCCCGTCCATGACCAGTCGAATTCGGTAACATCTGCCGGTGCCGTTCCGGCAACCATCGCTGTCACAAGCTTCGGCCGGATATCGTCCCATGACAGTGTTTGCAGATCGACATGAATGCCCGTTTCGGCTTCAAAATCGGCAGCAATGTTTGCGGCTTGCGGCGAAGGCAGCAAGACAGTGATCGACTGCCCGGCATAGGGTTTATTGTCCTGTGCGAGCGCCGGCAGAGCAACAGCGACCGCCGCTGAAGTGAGCAATGCCAAGATAGTTTTACGCATGTTCCCATCCTTTGTTTTTATTCAAGGCTGTGTCTTATTTTGATTGCGCAAACGCCGCCTTTCCCGATGCGGCGACATGCCCGATCCAGTCATCATCAATTGACCAGTCGAGACGTTGGGCGGCAGCCAGAAGAGCCCCGCCGATTGGTGAAAGTTTTGGTGCGACGGCAGGACGCCCGATGCGCCGCTCAAGCGCGCTTAAAAGAACCGGGCTTGAAAAAGTACCACCGGCATAGGTCCAGTCGGTATGCTCTATGCCTTTTTTGGCGACAGCGAAATAATGTTTTGCGAGTTCCTCAGCCGCGTTCTCCAGCAGCTCGATTGCATCGCTGTTACCTTGGTCCGCGCATTGCCCCACGACAAGCGCCAGAGTGGCAATGCCCGAACGCGGTTTGTCGAGCGCCGCCGCCCAGGCACAAAGACTATCCATCGGCGTTGAAAGGTCGAGTTGCAGAGTGTCGAATATGGCTTTTGCCAGATCAGTCGGCTTGGATCGACCGTCAAAACTCTGACTCACACGATTAAGAGCCAGGCGTCCAATCCAGTAGCTGCTGCCTTCGTCACCGATGAGATCGCCCCATCCACCGGCGCGTGAAGCCTGCCCTTGCGCATCGCGCGCCCATGCCATCGAGCCCGTACCAGACAATATCAGGATGCCGGGCTTTCCCGCGAAGGCACCAAGATGTGCTGCATCAACATCGTTGAGAACGCGCCGCACGGCGCGCGGAAAAGACGCGTCGACAAATTCTTCCAGCAGTCTGGAAATGTGCGCAACTTCACCATAGGCAGGCAGGGCCGCAGCAACACCGGCCAACCTGCCTTCATTGCGGAATGGCTCGATATGCTTTTGCAACTCGCTGCGCCAATCTGGATTATCCATTGGATTGACACCGCCGCCACGCGCTGTCTGGATAACCTGACCGCTCTGGTCAGCCAGCGCCACCAGCAGCTTCGAACCACCGCCATCAATCCCCAGAACCATCTTGCCGCTCATGGTTTTGTTCCGGGATCGGCGAAAACGGTATCTATCGCCAGATCGGCAAATTGCGCACGCCATTGTGGCGAGAGGTTTGAATCGGTGATGAGTTTTGCATTCTCAAGCGGCGCAACCTTATAGGTTGCCATGGTGCCGATCTTGGATGAATCCGCCAGAACAAATCTGTTTGCAGAGCGGGCCAGCATCCGACGGTTGAGGCTCGCTTCCGCACTGTCGACGCTGTAAAGCGCGCCATCGCCACTGATCGCACTGGCGCCGAGAAAAAGCTGGTCGAACCAGACCATCTCAAGCATTGCTTCGGCCTGCGGCCCGACGAGCGAGGCATTTTCACTACGCAATTGTCCGCCTAAAAGCACGACTTCGAGATTGGGAATGTTCATGAACTCCTGAGCAACGATCAGGCCATTCGTGAAAATACGCAACTGTATCGGGTTGATACGAATGAGCTTGGCAAGCTGAAGAACCGTGGTTCCTGCGTCGAGAAAAATCGTTGTGCGCGGCGACAACTGCTCATAGGCAAGGTTTGCGATGGCACGTTTTGCCGAAAGCTGGCGTTTCTCACGCTCCTGAAAAGCCAGTTCGACCGACGACCCTTCCGCAATGCTTGCCCCGCCGTGAACCCGATCAACGGCTCCCAAATCCTGCAAAATCTGGAGATCACGACGAACGGTCGCAAGAGATGCCCCAACGGCGTCGGCAATATCCTGAATCGTCGAAAAGCCGCTTGCATAGAGATGGCTGCGAATGAGATCGAGCCGGTCGGTTTTCAATCCGCCGTTTTTCATCCGCCCCCCCCCTCTCTTTCTAGATTCCCTCAATTAAATTCAAATTTTCATCTAATAAGATCATTGTCAATCATAAAACTGATCTTTTATGATTTTTTGTATGCAAAAAGCAAAAGCGTCTTTGCACTCGCAAAGACGCTTCCTTGATGGATCGACAGAAATTTAGTGATATTTCGGCAAAAGATCGCCGTGCCGCTCAATAAGCTCGTCCACCAGACGCCAGATTTCGTCGGGCGAAAGCTCAGCCGATGCATGGGGGTCCAGAAGGGCTGCCTGATAGATACGGTCACGCTTTTTCGTAAACGCGGCTTCCACCGTCAGTTCCTGAACAGAAACGCTGAGCCGCATAACAGCGGCCAATTGCGAAGGAATTCTGCCAATCCGCGTCGGCTGGATGCCGTTATGATCGACATGGCAGGGAACCTCGACCACGCATTCGGGGGGCAGGTTTTCGATCAGCCCGTTATTGGGCACATTGCCATAGATAAGGGCCGACTTTCCGCTCACCATGGCATGGATGATCCCTGCTGCATATTCGTTGCTGCGGCACACATCAATCGGCTTGTCGCCTTCGAGTTCCTTGCGCAAGGCATGCCAGTCGGCAATCTGCACCTCGCAGCGGCGGATATATTCATCGAATGGAATATTGAGTTCCTTAGCCAGTTCAGGATGGCTGTCCTTGATGTACCAGGACGTATATTCAGAAAAATGCTCGCTGGATTCGGTCACGAAATGACCAAGCCGTTTGAGCACATCAAAACGCACACGATCATCATCCGGCACCCGGCCCTCAGCGGCCAGAGCTTTAAGTTTTGGATAGAGATTTTCGTGTTTTCCATTCTTATGAAGTTTTTCATATTTCAGGAAAAAAGCGACATGGTTGATACCGGCTGAAACATAGTTGATGTCACCAATGTCCTCGCCCAGACATTTTGCCAGATGCTCTGCCGTGTGCTGAACACTGTGACACAGGCCAACCGTCTGAATATCGGGGGCGAACTCCTTGATGGCCCAGCAGTTAATCGCCATCGGGTTGACATATTGCATCAAAAGCGCGTTGGGACAGACATCCTCCATATCCCTACAGATTGCTTCAAGAACCGGAATGGTGCGCAATCCACGAAAGATGCCGCCGATACCCAGCGTATCGGCAATCGTCTGCCGCAAGCCATATTTGTTGGGCAGATCAAAATCCGTCACGGTGGCGGGTTTATAGCCACCCACCTGCATCATGAGAATGACGAAATCAGCGTCCTTCAAAGCGTCGCGTCGGTTGAGCGTCGCCTCTATCCGAACTGTTTTGAGATCAAGCGCCGCACATATCCTCTGCGCGACGATTTCCGAGGTCTTCAGGCGCTCTGGATCAATATCGAACAAGCTGATGACATAATCGTGGTCGGATGGGGTCGACAGCACATCGCCCAGAATATTTTGGGCAAACACCGTGCTTCCGGCGCCGACGAGACAAATTTTGGGCATTCTATCCTCCTTGGATCATGCACGCATTATCCCTCTTTTAATTGAGAGTTTCTTCCTGCTAAAAACAAAATAATTCCTGGATCAGAGCGGACAAATGTTTTCAGAGCAGATGGAAATGGATGGTAAGTGGATCGATTCACCAAGTGGCTTTTTCATCGAGCAGCATCTTGCCGACACGATGACTTCAGCACACTGGCACGATCACATAGAGATAAACCTGCTTCTGGAAGGTTCGATGACATACCTGTTCAATGGAAGGCAGGAACATGTCGAGGCCGGAAGGCTTATTCTTTTCTGGGCTGCCATTCCTCACCAGACAATCTTTGTCACGGCAGAAGCGCCGCTCGTCTGCATCTATCTTCCGCTTGTCGATTTTCTTGCTTTGCCGATTGAACCATCTGCAAGGCAGGCAATATTACAGGGCGCGTTTATCCGCGAACTCAATCCCGAGCCTTCCGCCCATACATTGGGTTCTCGCTGGATTAATGACTGGAAAAGCGGCAACAGCGCGCGCCGGCAATTAGCCGCTGACGAAATCAGTCTCAAAGTACGGCGGCTTATCCTGGAGCAGGCTGAACACGACAGGCGCAGATTGGAAATCCCGCCGCTCAAAAGCCCGGCAATCCGATACGCCCAGATTCTTACCGAACTTATCAGTATTCGCTATGCCGAGCCATTGACACTGACATCGATGGCTGAACTGGCAGATGTTCATCCTACTACCGCCAACAGGGCATTTCGTGAAGTGCTCGGTATTTCCGTGATGGAATACCTCACCCGCTACCGTCTGGCACGGGCGATGCAAAAACTGGCGGAAACCGAAGACCCCATTCTGGATATTGTGAATGCATGCGGCTTCGGTTCTGCCGCCCGTTTTTATGATCTGTTCAAAAAGAGAACGAATACAACACCGCGCCAATTCCGTATGGCAACACGGCCAAGATAACACCTGAAAAAGCGCGATTAAATTAGGTTCGAATTGCTTTGAAAGAGTGAAGAGGCTTTCCTGAGATCAAAAGAACCTGCTATGGCGAAGCGACGACTGAATTTCAGGAAAGCAGACCAAAGCCCAGCCTTTCAGAAACTTCCTGTGCGGCAGACATAAGGCTTTGAAGGTAAGTATCATGATTGCGAAGTCCGTCTTCCCGGGGGGCGACGAGGCAGAGTGTGGCGATGCATGCCCCGTCGGCTTGTCGAATGGGGACGGCAAAGCACCGCGTAAAATTTTCCACCTCGCTATTGAACGTGAAATACCCCTTTTGATTGGCCTCTCTTGCCTGTTCTATAAAAAGATCAGGGTCGAGACGATTGCCATTGGGCAGCATAAAATCTTCCGCTGGAATGTAATTTAAGATTTCCTCGTCTGATAGGTGTGAAACGAGAAGCCGCCCGGATGCGGTCCATGGGATAGGCAGCAATTCTCCCACATTTGCAGTGATGCGAAAAGGTCGGACACGTTCCCGCATCATGGCAACGGTATATTTGTTGTTTTCAAGCAGACACATCTGCGCTGTTTCGCGTGTATCTTCTGAAAGGCGTATGAGCATTTTTTCGCATTCACGCATCAGATCGACTTGCTCGGCATAGGCTGTGCCGAGAAAATATAGCTTCCGCCCCAGAAAAACGCGGCCATCACCACCTTGATATTCAAGCATGCCGTGGCTGAGCAACAGATTAACGAGTTCATAAACGGATGATCGTGGTGCGCCGATTTCAGCCGCGATTTCGTTGGGTCGCATCGGCACACGCTTTACGCGCAAGAATTCCAGTATCTCGAAGGCGCGATCCAGTCCCCGGGTACGCCGTACAATTGTTTCGCCACCAGCATCAGGCATGTTTTTCTCCCATCAGCAGATGTGATCAGGTCAATATGTTTGAAACAAACGGAGTTGAAGCGCTTATCTGTTGCAAATTGAAGACACCTATGCGAGCCCTCAGGGCATGCATAGTGCTGCCCTGAGAGGCAAACGCGATCAGGGTTGATAAAAGCCAGGATTTTAAATTGAGAATACTGCTACGGCATCAGTCGCCGAGCACTTGCCGGTCGTCGCCATCGCGTGAGCGCACAAGTTCTTCCTTGATCTGACGCAGAATGCGCACAGCACGCGTGCGATCTGCATAAGCCACCATATTGGCCAGAATATCGATTGCCGCAAGATAGGCATAACGCGTAGAGGTCGGGCGAAAGATGTTGTTGCCTTCCTGAAGATCGATGGCAATGAGCACATCGCAGGTCTGCGCCAAAGGCGAATTGCTTTGCGTGATGATGATTGTCGGGATGCCGCGCTCGCGCAAAAGCTTGACGCAATGCAAGAGATCGGGATCGCGCCCGGTGATCGATGAGCCGATCACCACAGTTCCGGGCAGAGCCGCAGAAGAGAGCATGATATTCATGCTGTGGTCATTGGATGAATGAATGGGACAGCCAAGCCGGAACAGCCGATTATGCAATTCATTGGCGATCATCGCCGAATTGCCGCTTGCGCCAAAAGCCTGAATGAAGCTGGCACCACGCAACAGCTGGGCTGCCTTGCTGATCGCTTCGAGATCAAGCTGGCGATGCAATTGAAACAGCGCATTCTGCGCTTTGGTGATGATATCTTCCGCCACTTCTTCAACGCTGCTGGTCTGGGTTTCGGGCGTCAGATAGCGCAGGCCCACATAGGTTATTTTGGCCAGTTGCACCTTGAAGTCAGAATACCCCTGACACCCCAGATGACGGCAAAACCGCGTGACGGTCGGCGCGGAAACATCCACTTTCGCAGCCAACTCACTGATGGACGAATTGACGACGAAATCCACATTGTCGAGCACAAAACCTGCCAGTTTTTTCTCAAGCCCCGAAAGCCTGCCCTCTTCATCGCTGAGTGCGTGAATAATATCCATAAGAGCGTGTGATCCTTCGGTGCGGACGTGAATTTGTGAAAAATAATTTCACATTTATGGAAAATGCCTGCAATAGTGTCAACAAGGACGGCATAAAACTGCCCTTCAGGAAAATTATATACATGATTTCTGAGACAAGAGGTTCCCGGATGACATTCCCCTGGCCCGAAGTGGGTGCGCGCATAGAAGATCTGCCAACGCCCTTGCCCATCATCGATGAAGACAGGTTAGCCGCCAATATTGCCCGCGCGCAGGATTATATCGCAGAGAGCGGCAAGTCGTTCAGGCCGCATATCAAGACGCACAAGATTCCAGCGCTCGCCCGGCAGCAGGTTGCGGCAGGTGCTGTGGGCATCAACTGCCAGAAAGTCACCGAAGCAGAGGTTTTTGCTGATGCCGGTTTCGACGATATTTTGATTACCTACAATATTCTGGGTAAAGCCAAGCTCGCACGGTTGAGGGCGCTGAATGACAAGATCGGCGCGCTAAAAGTCACAGCAGATAATGAAGCGGTGGTTAGAGGGCTTGCCGACACCTTTGATGCGGAACATCCCCTGTCCGTGCTTGTTGAATGCGACACGGGTGGCAAGCGTTGCGGTGTGCAGACACCGGACGCGGCTGTAGCGCTGGCAAAGCTCATTGCCGCGCAAACCGGTTTGCACTTCGCCGGTATTTTGACCTATCCGGCCGTCGGCGGCGCTGAGGCCGTCGAAGGTTTTATTGTCGAGACGATGGAAAAGCTCCAAGCTGAGGGGCTGGATTGCCCAATCCGCTCCAATGGCGGCTCTCCCGATCTCTATTCGGCCCACCTGATACCGTCTGCAACTGAGCATCGTGCCGGAACCTATATCTATAATGATCGCAGCATGGTCCGTGCTGGTCATTGCACCGCAAATGATCTTGCCATGCACATTCTGGCAACGGTCGTCTCGCGTCCTGCTGAAAACCGCGCTGTTCTGGATTGCGGTTCCAAAGCGCTGACATCCGATCTTCTGGGATTTTCCGATTTTGGTGCTATTGAGGGTTTTGACGGCGCGCGCATCGTCTCGCTTTCGGAAGAGCACGCCGTGGTAGACCTCAGTGATTGCAAACGCGATTTTCCCGCCATTGGCACGATGGTGCGGGTCATCCCCAATCATACCTGCGTCGTTAGCAATCTGTTTGACCGGATGGTTTTTCATCGTGATGGCGTTGTAACGCGTGTCGAAGATGTCGCCGCACGCGGGACGGTCTGGTAAGCCTCACGGCATCTTGTGGGCTTGAAAAACGAACAAAATTTTCATGAAAAAAAGAGCCTTCTTGAGGCTCTGTTTTTCATGGCTGGGCCGTGCAGCCTTTTCCTTGTCATGGTCCTTGAAAGGCTTGCTGTTGCTAAACTGTTCATCAGTCGTACTTTTTGGACTTGTCCATAACCGAACAATATCAGATTTTATGAAAATCAATTTCATATAATTTACATAAGGTCTAATTGTCCGCTTAAAACCCGTGTTAATCCGGTTGACATATAGGCTGACTCTCTCATTATTGAGAAAATAAATTACAAAAAGAGGCGAACTGCGAGGAAGTTTTCATAAATCGTGTCGAATGTTGAAATCCTTGTAACCGTGGCAGATGCAGCGGAGAAAGATTTCCAACCTCATTAAAGCTTGGCGATTGCATGCGTATTTTTACGGCCTCACTGGCCACCGAAACCAACACTTTTTCACCGGTTCCAACCGATATGGATGCGTTCAGGGCAGCATTCTACGCGGGACCGGGCGAACATCCCGACACGCCGACGCTGTGCTCGTCCGTGGTGCCGATCCTGCGTCGTCGCGGCCAGGCGGAAGGTTTCAGCGTCATTGAAGGCACGTCCTGCTGGGCCGAGCCAGCTGGTCTGATCCAGCGCCAGACCTATGAGACGCTGCGCGATACCATTCTCGATGAGTTGAAGGCCGCCTTGCCGGTCGACGGCGTGGTGCTCGGTCTGCATGGTGCCATGGTGGCGCAGGGCTATGACGACCCGGAAGGCGATTTTCTGGCGCGTGTGCGCGAAATCGTCGGTCCTGATGTGCTGATTGCGGCGGAGTTCGACCCGCATAGCCATCTCACAGCCAAGCGCGTCGCCAATCTCGATATCATGGCGACTTTCCTCGAATTTCCGCATACGGATTTTGAAGAACGCGGCGAGCATGTGGTTGATCTGGCGCTGCGCACCTTGCGCGGCGAGATCAAGCCGGTCATTTCGACCTTCGACTGCCGCATGATCACCATTTATCCCACCAGCCGCGAGCCAATGCGCTCCTTTGTCGACCGTCTGGTCGCCATGCAGGGCAAGGATGGCATTCTTTCCGTATCGGTCATTCATGGCTTCATGGCCGGTGACGCCCCGGACATGGGTACGCGCATTATCGTGGTGAGCGACAATGACAAGGCCAAAGGTGACGCCCTGGCAAAAACCCTTGGTCACGAGCTTTATGCCATGCGCAAGCGCACAGCCATGCCGATGTTTGAAACCGAAGCAGGGCTTGATCACGCCGTCGCCGTGCGCAAGGCAAATCCGGCGCTGCCTGTTGTCATTTCCGATATCTGGGATAATCCGGGCGGCGGCGTTGCGGGCGATGCGACTTATATCATTCGCCGCATGATGGAGCGCGGGTTTGATAATTTTGGCGTCGCCACACTTTGGGACCCGGTTGCCGTGTCTTTCTGCCATGCGGCGGGAGAAGGCGCTGAACTCGACATCCGCATTGGTGGAAAATCATCATGGCAGGGCGGCGAGCCTCTCGATCTCACGGTTACGATCACAAAAGTCATGGATGCGGGCTGGCAGAGCTTTCGCAAAAGCCGCGTCAATCTTGGCCGTGTCGCGGTGGTGCGCCCAGTGGGAACGACGATCGATATCATTCTGATCACCAGCCGTTCGCAGACCTATGAGCCGGATATTTTCACCAATCTAGGCGTTGATTTCCGCGCCAAGGAATTTTTGCTGGTCAAGTCGACCAATCATTTCCAGGCCGGGTTTCAGCCAATCACCTCGGAGATCGTTTATATCGCGGCTCCGACATCCTATCCCACAGATCCGGCAACAACACCCTATCGCAAGGCAAGTCTTGAACTATGGCCGCGGGTCGCCGACCCGTTAGGCCTCGACTAATCATCAAGGGGAGCGGCAAAACGCCAATCCAAAAAGGGGAGTAAGTCATGAAAAAGAGTCTCTTGATTGCAGCCACAGCCGCCGCTCTGGCCTGTTCCAGTGCCATGGCGCTGGCTCAGGCATCAGATGGCATTTTGACCATTGCAACCATTGGTGAGCCGCCGACACTCGATGTCATGCAGACGCCCACCGATATCGTGCTGACCATCGATCAGCATATTTTCGAAACGCTTTTTACCTATGATGCCGAGTGGAAATCGGTGCCGCTGCTCGCAGCCGCCATGCCCGAAATCTCGGAAGATGGCCTCACCTACCGTATTGCCTTGCGCGAGGGTGTAAAATTCCATGACGGCAGCGATTTTGACGCCAAGGATGTGGTCGCATCGCTGAAGCGCTGGATGGCGATCAACACCAAGGGCAAGCAGGTCGCAGAAGTCGTCGACAGCATCAGTGAAGATGGCGATCACGCCGTCATCATCAAGCTGAAGTCTCGCTATGCGCCGCTGCTGGCGACCCTGTCTCAGGCCTCCGTCATCATCCCGTCCGAAACCGTTGAAGATACGCTCACCAAGTTCATCGGCACCGGCCCTTATGCGCTTAAAGAGCGCAAGCCCGACCAATATACGCAGCTTGTGCGTTTCGACGATTACAAATCGCCGGAAGGTGAGCCGAGCAACTATGCCGGCAAGCGCGAGGCCATTGCCAAGGAACTGCGTTTCGTGCCGGTTCCCGATGCCAATACGCGTGTTGAGGGCCTGATCTCCGGCCAGTTCGATTATGCGGATTCGCTTCCCGTCAGTGCTTTTGACCGCGTCGATGGAAGCGACAAGGCCAAGGCTGTTATCTTTGAAAACACCGGCTGGGCTTCGCTCAACATGAACATGAAGGAAGGCGTGCTTGCCAAGAAGGAACTGCGGCAGGCGGTTCAGGCTGCCCTGAACGCATCCGACATGATGCTGGCGGCTTTTTCGGATGATCGTTTTTACAGCGTTGATGGTTCGATCTTCCCGAAGGGCTTTTACTGGCACACGGAAGCAGGCGTTGCGCGTTATGGCGAGGGCGACCCGGAAGCCGCCGCAAAGCTTCTTTCCGATGCAGGCTATGACGGCACGCCGATCCGCCTGTTGACCAGCCGCCAGTATGAATTCCATTACAAGATCGGTGAAGTCGCCAAGGCCTATCTGGAAGCCGCCGGTTTCAAGGTGGATTTCCAGGTCGTGGACTGGGCAACGCTGACCACACGCCGCGCAGATTCGAAACAATGGGATATTTTTATCACCCATTCCAACTTCCCCGGCGATCCGACCACCATCAATACGATCACCGATTCCTATCCGGGCTGGTACGTCTCTGACCAGAAGGCCAAGGCCGTCGCGCAATATATGGACGCCACCACGGATGAGGAAAAGCTGAAAGCCTGGGAAGGCATCCAGACCGTCATCTATGACGACGCACCGCTTTATAAGGTTGGCAATTTCAACGCCTTGTCGGGTGTTGCCAATACGATCAGCGATTATACGCCAACCTACTGGCCGCATTTCTGGAATGTGACCCCGAAAAAGTAAGGCAGTTGATATGCAAAGGATCGCTTGGGCACTGTTAAATCGTCTGGCCGGCATGCTGATTGTGCTGGCTCTGGTGGTGACAGTTGTTTTCATCATTGTACGTGTAACGCCGGGCGATCCGGCGGCGGTCATGCTGGGGTCGGATGCGACCCCGCAGGACATCGCTGATCTACGCGCCAGAATGGGGCTGGATGCGCCCATTCTGGTGCAATATGCCCAGTTTGTGCTCGGCATATTTCAAGGTGATCTGGGACAATCCATCTTTCTCAATCAGCCGGTGACGCAGGCGCTTGCCGCGCGTGCGGAACCAACCTTTTTCCTGACCCTGTTTTCCATCCTGATCGCAGTGCTGATTGCGCTTCCCGTCGGTGTTCTCTCGGCGGTCAAACGCGGCACCTTTTTTGATCAGTCGGTGGTAACGCTGACGATGATTGCGGCCAGTGTGCCCAGTTTCTGGCTTGGCCTCATGCTCATCCAGACGCTGGCCGTCGGCATGGGCTGGTTTCCGGCTTCCGGCTATGGCGGACCCGATACCGGCTTTATCGACCGGCTGCACCATCTCATTTTGCCCGCACTGGCACTTGGTGTTGTCAATTCCGCGCTCATTACGCGTTTTACCCGTGCAGCCATGCTGGATGTGCTGGGCGATGATTATGTGCGCACCGCGCGCGCCAAAGGCGCAAGCGAGCGTCGTGTCATTCTCAAGCACGCCTTCAAGAACGCGCTCGTCCCGATCATCACTGTCATTGGCCTGTCGATTGCCATGCTGGTTGCAGGCGCGGTGGTGACGGAGACCGTATTCGGCCTGCCGGGCATCGGCAATCTGGTGGTCTCCGCCGTGCTTAGGCGCGATTATCCGGTCATTCAGGGCACTTTGCTGGTGGTTGCCGCCATCTATGTGCTGATCAATTTCATCGTCGACATGCTTTATATTCTGGTTGATCCGAGGGTAAGACTGTGACGCTCGCTTCCTTCTCCATGCCCTTCGTGAACAATCTGCGCCGCCTGTTCGGCAATCGCACCATTGCGCTTGGGCTTTTCATCCTGCTGGTGGTCGTGCTTGCCGCACTGCTGGCGCCATGGGTCGCACCTTATGCGCCCAACAAGCTTTCCATCGTCAACAAGTTGCAGGGCCCCTCGCTTGCGCATTTCTTCGGCACCGATGAATTTGGACGCGATATTTTCTCGCGCGCCATCTATGCCGGACGCATTTCGCTGCTCGTCAGTCTGGGTGTGGTGGCGATCTCGACCGTTCTCGGCATCATTCTGGGCGTGACGGCGGGCTATTTCCGCAGGCTCGATGCGCCGATCTCGCGCCTTCTGGATGCGATGATGTCGTTTCCGGATATTCTTTTGCGTATTCCCGCTGCAAAGACGCGGCTTCACGAATATCCGCACAAATTTTCAGGCGGCATGCGCCAGCGTGTGATGATTGCCATGGCGCTGGCCTGCAAGCCCCGCCTGCTGATTGCCGACGAGCCGACAACCGCGCTCGACGTGACCATTCAGGCCGAAATTTTGCATCTCATTCGCGAATTGCAGCGCGAGGAGAACATGGCCGTTCTCTTCATCACCCATGATATGGGCGTGGTGGCGGAAGTCGCAGACCGCACGGTTGTGATGCTGCGCGGCGATATGGTCGAGACGGGTGCAACCAGAGAACTTTTTGCAAACCCCACGGCCGCTTATACAAAATCGCTTCTCGCCTCCATTCCGCGCCTTGGCACCATGGGCGATGCCATAGCGCCCAAACGCTTTCCGCAGGTGGATCCCAAAACAGGCGAAGCAGAAGATGGCAGCGTGACAAAGCCTGTCTCAACCGATCTCAAACCGATCCTTGAGGCCTCCGACATCGTGGTGCGTTTCGACCTGCCCAATGGCCGCATTCATGCCGTCGAAAATGTTTCATTCGATCTGCGCCCCGGCGAGACGCTGGCACTGGTCGGCGAATCTGGTTGCGGTAAATCCACAACCGGTCGCGCCATCATGCGGCTCTTGCAACCCTCCTCCGGCAGCATCGTCATCGATGGTCAGGACGTGACCAATCTGGGCGCGTCGGCGTTGCGCAGCATGCGTCGCAATGCGCAGATGATCTTTCAGGACCCCTTCGCCTCGCTCAATCCGCGCATTCGCATTGGTGCAGCCATTGCCGAGCCGATGCTCTCGCATGGAATCATGAATAAGAAGCAGGCCAAGGCCCGGGTGGCAGAGCTTTTGCAACAGGTCGGTCTTGCCCCGGCTATGGCAGATCGCTTCCCGCACGAATTTTCCGGCGGTCAACGCCAGCGCATTTCGATTGCCCGCGCACTGGCGCTTGAGCCGAAACTCATCGTTGCCGACGAGGCGGTGTCTGCGCTTGACGTATCGGTGAAGGCGCAGGTTGCCAATCTCCTGATGGATTTGCAGGAAAAGCACGATCTCGCCTATCTGTTCATCAGCCATGACATGGCCGTTGTCGAGCGGATCAGTCACCGCGTGGCTGTGATGTATCTGGGTGAAATTGTCGAGATCGGTCCCCGACAGGCCATTTTCAACAATCCGCAGCATCCCTATACGCGCCGCCTCATTGATGCCGTCCCGATCCCCGATCCCGATGCGCGCAAACTGACACGACCGGAACTTGGCGAGGAAATCAAAAGCCCATTACGACCGCTTGATTATGTGCCGCCACAAAAAACCTACCGTGAAGTTTCACCGGGCCATATGGTTCAGGAAGCCCCGGTGGCATGATGGCGAATGAACAAACAAAACCGGCTTTCGTCGGCGTGGACTGGGGAACAAGCAGCTTTCGGGCATGGCTTATCAATAGCGCTGGCGATGTGCTTGCAGAAAGCAGATCATCCGAAGGCATGCTCCATTGTGCCGACAATGGCTTTGCGCCGGTTCTTGCGGCGCATCTGGTGAAACTGAACGCCCCCGCCGGTTTGCCGGTGATGATCTGCGGCATGGCGGGCGCAAGGCAGGGCTGGATTGAGGCTCCCTATCTCAAGACACCCACGGCGCTCAATCGTTTGCATCTTGGGTCGGTGACGGCACCCTTTGAATCGGATGTTCGTATTCTGCCGGGATTGGCGCAGGCCGATGAAAACAGGCCCGACGTCATGCGTGGCGAGGAAACGCAGCTTCTGGGCGCAATCGATCACGATTTTTCCGGCCTCGTCTGCATTCCCGGCACGCACAGCAAATGGGTGCGGATGGAAACCGGTACGATAAAATCCTTCACGACCTATATGACGGGTGAATTGTTTTCGGTTCTCTCCAGTCACAGCATCCTCAAACATGCCGTCGACCGGGAGAGCGAAGCAGCACCAAAAGATTCGGCCTTTTTTGCCGGGGTTCAAAAGGGGCTCGAAAACCCCAACAGCCTGACGTCGAGCCTCTTTGGTCTGCGTGCAAGCCAGCTTCTGGGCTTTGGCGAACGCGCTGACGGTATGGACTGGTTATCCGGCCTGCTTATCGGCGTTGAAATTGCCGATGCGGTTGAAAATCTGTCCAACAATGAGCCGCTTGTTCTGATCGGGAGTGGACGGCTTGCATCGCTTTATGCGAAAGCCATGCAGCACGCCGAATATCAGCCTTTAAGCCTGGATGCAGAAGCCGCATCACGTGACGGCTTTGTACAAAGCCGCGCGTAGTCTCTGGAATTTGGATAAATAAGATGCCCAACGCTTTTGTTTCCCCTCCTGTGCCCCAAAAGGTGCAATGGCCAGATTTTCGCCGCTCGCTGGTTGCCATCCTGCGCGGTGTTCGTCCAGACGAGGTCGAAGAAATTGCCGACACGCTGATTGATGCGGGTTTTGAAGCCATCGAAGTGCCGCTCAATTCACCTGATGCCTTCACATCCATCGAGCGGTTGAGCAAACGTTTTGGCGCGCATTGCCTGATCGGCGCTGGAACGGTTTTGACCAGCGAGGACTGTGCGCGGGTTGCACAATGCGGCGGGCGTCTGATGGTCAGCCCCAATATTGATGCTGACGTGATCAGCACCGCTCAAACCCATGCAATGGTGACGCTGCCGGGCGTGTTCAGTCCGACAGAGGCATTGCTGGCAATCCGCCTTGGTGCATCGGCCTTGAAATTCTTTCCCGCCGGCGTGTTGGGACCTTCGGGTATTGCCGCCTTGAGTGCTGTTCTGCCAAAACACGCAATCATCGGTGCGGTTGGCGGCGTGTCGAACCAGAATTTTGCCGATTACGCGGCAGTCGGCATACGAACCTTCGGTCTAGGCAGCAGCCTCTACAGACCGGGACAAGACGCAAAGCAAGTAGGCGCAAACGCCGTTGAGGCCATCAAGGCCTATGATGCAGCCATTGCTGCTCAAAATTGAGGAGTTTTTAAAACATGAGTGACAAGAAAATAACCCGTTATGCTGTGGCCGATAATCAGGCGGGCGGTCAACGCCGTCCTTTTGCCAAGGCGGTTCGGGCCGGTGATTTTGTCTATGTTTCCGGACAGGTGCCAACAGTTGAAGGCGAAGTTATTTCTGGCAACATCGTGGCCCAGACCGAGCAGGTAGTGGCCAATATCAAAGATGTTCTGGCACTGGCTGATTGTACTCTGGCGGACGTCGTCAAAGTAAATGTCTGGCTGGACGATGCGCGCGATTTTTCAAGCTTCAACGCAGTCTTTCAAAAGCATTTTATTGATCATCCTCCGGCACGCTCAACAGTGCAATCACCTTTGATGGTTGATGCCAAGGTCGAAATGGACGTGATTGCATATAAGCCTGTTTGAAGCATCGGTTTACAGATGTGGTGAACCGCCCTAGGTTTTCCGGGGACCATATGGTTGTCCAATTGCATGCCATTAATTAAAGTCGTTGCTCAAATGGCAACCTCACATGTTCCGGGAAATGCAACACGACATCGATAGTTGGTTTTCTACTGATAGGTTTAAACTCTTTTTCTTCAGACGAAAATTGATCCGAAGAAGTGGAGAGATTTTCTTGGTCTGAAAGATCAGTAGCAGGCCAATATCTATTGCTTCAGCATTTTTCTATAAACCACAAAAGCCTCCCGAGGGAGGCTTTTGTGGTTTGTATTTATTTGCTGTTTTTTGGTTGCGGGGGCAGGATTTGAACCTGCGGCCTTCAGGTTATGAGTGACATTTTGGCAGTTTTTCCGATCCTTCGACAGGCTTTCTGTTTGCACTCTACCGTTCGATAAGCCTCGGTTTTCTATTGATATTATTTTGTCGTCGCCCCATCCTTTTTCACGACTGGCCACGCCACGACTTTCTTCCTGACGCTTCCACTATGCTTCCACGAAAGCACAACCTGAAAGCCGGAAAAAGACGCTGGATAATTGGTACGGGGTTGGATGGATGGATGCCATGGCAGTGAAACTTACCAAGCGCAGTATTGAACAGCTTGCCGTTAAGGAGAAGGATTATATCGCCTTCGACAGTGAGCTTCCCGGCTTCGGTGTTCGGGTCATGCCAAGCGGCAGACGCTTCTTCCTCGTGCAGTATAGAAGGAATAGCAGGTCACGCCGTGTCATGCTTGGAATGTTTGGACCGGTTACCGCCGAGATCGCCCGCAAGGAGGCAACCAGACTGCTCGGCAATGTCCGGGGTGCCGACGGCGATCCTGCTGCCGATCGTGAGAGGGAACGTCAGTCGATTACCGTCGTGGAACTTGGGGCACGCTTTATGAAGGAGCATGTTGCCGTTCGCTGCAAACCCACCACGCAAAGCGAATACAAGCGTTCGGTTGAACTGTTCATCAATCCGTTTTTTGGAAAGCAGCGTGCCCGAACCGTGACGCCTGCCGATGTGGCGGAGCTTCATGGTTCCCAGTCTCATATCCCCTATCAGGCAAACCGGACACTTGGGGTTCTGTCAAAGATGATGAGCCTTGCGGAAATATGGGGCATACGTGAGCGCCATACCAATCCCTGTGAAGACATCAGGCGTTATCCCGAACACAAGCGCGAGCGGTTTCTTTCTGGTCGGGAACTGAAAAGACTGGGCGAAGCAATGACGGCGCTGGAAAAGGATGGTGAATTGACCATCCATGCAGTCGCCGCCTTCCGGCTTCTTCTGCTGACCGGCTGCCGGTCATCGGAAATCCAGAAGCTGAAATGGGATTATGTCTATCTAGAAGAACACGAGCTTCGGCTTCCTGACAGCAAGACAGGTGCAAAGACGGTTCATCTTGGCAAGGCAGCCGTTGCCATTCTGGAAAAGCTGCCACGTGTAAAAAATAATCCTTACGTCATCGTCGGGCATGTCGAAGGAAAGCATCTCAACGACATGCAGAAGCCGTGGCGGCGCATTCGTACGTTGGCTGGGCTTGAGGACGTCCGCATTCATGATCTCAGGCACACATTTGCATCAGGCGGACTTCTGGTCGGCGAAGGCCTGCCGATGATCGGCAAGCTTCTCGGCCATAGTCAGGTTCAGACCACCGCTCGATATGCCCATCTTGCCGCCGATCCTATCAAACAGGCCGCGACAAGGATTTCTGAGAGATTGGCAGAGGCGTTGGGGTGAAGATCACCAGCGCAAACTATCACGCTGGCTGCAAGTGAGCTTGGCGCCCCAGCTTACGACAGCAACTCGATGCCGTGTTTCTGCACGATAGAAAGGAGCCTGAGCGCGGGTCCACTTGGCCGCTTCGCGCCGGTTTCCCATTTTTGAACCGTGGATTCGCTCGTATTCAAATAGCGCGCGAAGACCGGCTGGCTGACATGGTTTTTCTCGCGTAACGCCTTGATTTCCGGCGGGGTCAGTTCCTGAGGTACAACCAGGCAGGTTTCGTCGAAGGTCTTCATCGTCGCCTTGTCGATCGTGCCCGTCTTATACATGCCTTCGACAGCGCTATGGATCGCTTCGAATGCGTCGCTCTTGAATTTGCGCTTAGTCGCCATTGTCAATCTCCAACAAAACACCGCTTTCTATTTCGGCGTCGACATCTTCCGGCGTCTTGCGCCGATAAAGCTCGGCAAGCTTTCTAAACGCCAGAAGTTCACTATTATCGATGTTTGCCCGATCCTTTTTCGCAAAGAGATAGGCAAACACCCAGAACTCTCCTGCCTTGGCCAGAACAATCGAACGATACATATTATCGTTCAATCGCTTCTTGAACACTCCGCCACCCAGATCGTCGGCCTGCCCCAGAGCGATCTGTTCGATCGCCCGGAAAAGAGCCTTGTCCGAAATTCGGGCTTTCATCGCTGCCTTTGCGAACCATGCCGTTTTGAAAGCTCGTTCTGACATTGAATGTATAGCACTTAGTGCTACCCTTATCAAGATTGCTGGAGAATGCCTATCGGCGTCATGCTGCTTCCCATACCTGATTCAGAATTTTTGCCGCAAGCGCGGCCTTATCCTGCGGCAGAAAACGACCTTAATGATTAGCGACCATTTCCGGTGTGTCCTGAATTGCATAACTCGCCTGTTCGTAAGAACCGGTCTGTTTGAGAATATGAGTGGCCAGAACATCGCGGACATTATGTGGACCGTGTGGCAGGAGCCCCTTGATAGCACCACGCCCTGTATAGGGATTATAAATCCCGTAGCGTTGGATTATCAGCCTCCACGCTTCATAGAAAGTTGTCTGATTATAGCTGGCATCCTTGCTGGTGGTCTTGACCGTCTTTACGAACAGGGTGCCAGGATCTTCGCATAGTCCAAGCAGAACTTTCCGGTGACGCTCTATATAGGCTTCGAGATAATCATAGAGACCCTGCAAATCAGGCAGAACCAGCCGGAACGGCTTTGAGCCGAAAAATGACGAGTTCGCGTTTTTGATGCGTTGGACGGGATCAGCACTTCCCATCCATGATCTCGTTCACTCCAACGAATTTCACCCCGCTTCATGTCTTCCAGCCGACGCTCTGAGGTTGGAAAGTGACCGCGTGGGCAAACGAGCAATTGCCGAAGGTTTTTCTGACGCAAGCCGAGATGAAGTCCAAGACGCAACATGAGAAAGGAACGGACAGCCTCGGCCGCCGAAACCGGATAGCGATTTTCGTCAGGACGCCGGCGGACGATTTCTTCGGTGATCTTGCAATATTCAGCAAGCGGGCTTTCCGCCTCCAGCACCGGCATAATAGGTTCGAAGGGATCACGGTGGATCCGCATAACGCGCTGGATTTCCTTTGAACGATGAGCAGCGACGGGTCTTATATTGCGGGATCATCCGGTAAATGCCTGGCAAGCCGTCGCAGTTCGGCGGCACCTATATTCTCGCCAACATTCAAACTATAAACGGAACGGGCTTAATGAGGCAGCTTGGCGTTGAAATAGCCATCGGGAAGGCGATAGCGTAGCTCAATACGCGACAATATCTCGAAGCTCTCAACCGATCTCGGCATTTTACTGCCATTCCGTCAACTCATCAGAGATGTGTGGTCAACAGTTTCATAATCTTCGACCACCGCTTGATGGAGTTTCCAATTTGTTTCACCATGTCGGTGCAGATGATAACTGAGCGCACGTTGGAAATCCGCCGTGTCCTCCGTCTAATCAAAGAGCAGGTTCCGAAATTTCTCCACTGGTTTGGACGATACCCTATCTCCCAGCCACACCGCGACAGGAATATGCCGCGCCGTGATCAAAATCGGGTCGGAATCCACGCTCAGTCCTCTTGAGAAGCGGCTGAACGGAGGCAAAAATGACTAAGCTTGCCGTCGAAAGCAGATGCAAATCGTAAATCCATCTCATTCCTTACGGTCAATCCGTTAGAAATTTATAATAGCGATCATTTACGATACGTTTTCAACCGCCCCTCTTCTAGGTCCGGGGAAAAACGCATTGACCCGGCTTTGCAGGGCGCGGAATTTTTCACCGCGCGATTTCAGCATGTGTTCTTCAAGCGGTGGGATGCCGGAGACATGCACCAGCAGCCAGTACATCTGGATCGGGGCGAGTAACGACAGCCAGCTCCATGGCGATGCGGTGATCGCCATCAGCGGCCACGCACACCAGAACAGCCATTCAAAGAAATAGTTTGGATGTCGGGAATAGGCCCACAGGCCGGTTTCGCAAATTTCGGTCTTGGCTTCTGGCGTTTTGCGAAACTGCGCGAGCTGCGCGTCAGACAGGGCTTCACCAATCAGTGCTATGGCGATGATTACTACCCCGATTATATCCCATAAAGATGGAAAAGCGGGGCGGCTAACGGAAGCGAGATAGACCGCCAGAACCAGAACAAAGGCTGCGAGAGCCTGTATCTGCAAAAACCAGAAAAGGCGGGAAGAAGCATTTTCTCCCCATTCTTTTATCAGCTTTGCATAACGTGGGTCTTCACCATGGTCCATGCTTCTCCGGACGATGTGTAAGCCGAGACGAAGCGACCACGTCAGAATGAGAACTATTAACGCCGAACGCCGTTGCCATGTCGCATCTGCAAGCACCACAGCTATAACTGAGCCTAAACCTACAGAAAAAGACCAGATTGCATCGATCCAGCCGCTTTTGCCGGTCTTTCGTTCAAGCGCCCAAGCGAGCGTCATGATGGCAGACAGGCTGATTGCAACAATTAAAAGCAGACCGGGTTGCATGGTGGACCTTTAGTCGAGAGCACGCTTTTTCTTCATCCAATACGTTCGGTTCGGCCGTTTGGTTTTATAAGCGGCGCAAAAAATGAAAAAGTTCGGTAGCCCATTGAACCAATCTCCTTCTCAAAACGTAAGATGATGAAAATGCAGCAAACACGTGGCCCAAGCATGCGGTGAAGAGAGGGACTATGGATATCACGAACCACTCGGGCAGCTCTAAACGTCTCAGGGTCGCGATTATCGGCAGCGGGATTTCCGGATTGTCGGCTGCATGGCTGCTTTCGCAACGCCATGATGTGACTGTGTTTGAAGCATCGGATCGCATCGGCGGCCACAGCAATACCTTCGAGTTTGAAAGCAGCTTCGGTCCGGTCGCGGTCGATACCGGGTTCATCGTCTATAATGAAGTGACCTATCCAAATCTGACTGCATTGTTTCGCACACTTGAAGTTCCAACCGCGGCATCGAACATGTCATTTGCCGTTTCAGTCGCAAATGGCGCTTATGAATATTCAGGCGGCACGGGCCTCGGACTCTTTGCCCAGCGCTCCAATCTGGTTAGCCCGCGCTTCTGGTCTATGATCCGTGATCTTTTGCGATTTTATCGCAATGCGCCAAAAGACCTTGCCATTATGGGCGGAATTTCTCTGGATGATTATTTAGCACGTAATGGTTATGGCCGGGCTTTCCGGGAAGATCATCTCTATCCGATGGCGGCGGCGATCTGGTCTACACCCGCGATGGAAGTCGGGCGATATCCGGCAGCAAGCTTCGTTCGCTTTTGCTGCAATCATGGTCTTCTGGCTCTTCGTGACAGGCCTATTTGGCGTACGGTATCCGGCGGCAGTCGGGAATATGTGAAGCGTATCACCAAACCCTATGCAGACCGGATCAGGCTTTCGACACCGATCAAATCCGTTCGACGCTCTGAAAACTCTGTCGAGTTGATTGACGGAAGCGGCATTTCCCATGTTTTCGACGATATAGTGATCGCCACTCATGCCGATCAGGCTTTGCGAATGCTGGCCGATCCGAGCGCGGATGAAAGCCGCATTCTCGGCGCGTTTCAATATTCACGTAATGAAGCAGTGCTCCATAGCGATGCATCATTAATGCCGAAACGCAGGGCGGCGTGGTCGAGCTGGAATTACCTCACCAATGCAGCCACTGGCCCGGCGCAGCCATCCATCACTTACTGGATGAACCGCCTGCAACCGCTGGGCCAAGCGCCCGAGACTTTTGTGACGCTCAATCCATGTCGTGCGCCGCGTGAGGAACTGGTGATCTGTCGCGAGATCTATGAGCATCCGATTTTCGACATGGAAACGGATCGTGCGCAGAAGGAAATCTGGTCATTGCAGGGACAGCGCCGGACATGGTTTTGCGGTGCGCATTTCGGCTCCGGCTTTCATGAGGATGGGCTTCAGGCAGGCCTTGCCGTTGCAGAAGATTTGGGCGGCCTACGCCGCCCATGGCAGGTCGAGCAGGAAAGTGCGCGCATTGTTCGCCAACCTTTGCCGATCAGGGAAAGGGCGCTGGCATGACCGAACGCTTCCAGTCGGCACTGTTTCCCGGCCATGTGACCCATGCGCGTTTGCGGCCTAAGGTTCACAAGCTGGCCTATAAAATCTACTCGCTCATGCTTGATCTCGACGAGTTGGAAGCGCTTGATGGTAAGTTGAAGCTGTTCTCTCTCGACCGTTTCAATCTGTTTTCTTTCTACAGAAAAGACAGAGGCGATGGATCGACTGAGCCGCTGCGCGAACAGGTCGAGCGTGCCATGGATGCAGCCGGAGTAACGCCTGATGGTGGAGCGATCCGCCTGCTTACCATGCCGCGTATTGCAGGCTGGGCTTTCAATCCATTGAGCGTTTTCTTCTGCTATAATCGTGGCGGCGAACTCGCGGCAATCCTTTGGGAAGTTGATAACACCTTCCGCCAGCGCCACGGCTATATGATCCCCGTCGAAAACGCCTCAAGCGGACGCATCGTGCAAAGCTGTGACAAGGCTTTTTACGTTTCGCCTTTCATGGATATGAAGCTGCGATATGAGTTTGAAGTCGTGCCACCGACAGACAGGCTCTCCATCCGCATCAACAGTTTTGACGATGAAGGGCTGCTTTTGACGGCTCGTCATCTGGCGCGCCGGGTTGAACTCAGCGACGCCGCTCTGTTGCGTGCCTTCTTCGCGATTCCTTTTCTCACGCTGAAAGTGGTGGGCGGTATTCACTGGGAAGCGCTGAAAATCTGGTTGAAGGGCATCGGTTTACGCAAACGACCCGCAGCGCCTGACACTCCCATCACATCTGTTCGTAACGAGACCGTCCAGCAGAGGAACAAGGCCGCATGAGCCAGCTCGACGAATATCATCCACTCTCCGCATCAAGCCGGATCGAACGACCTGTTTTCAGCCCTTCAGCTATTGTGTTGAAACGGCTGTTGAAACAGGTCCAGCATGGGCGTTTGGTTCTTTCGCTGCCCGGCGGTGAGGTCATTGTTGTCAATGGTCCATCACCCGGACCAGAAGCCAAGATCGCAATTGTTAAATGGAACAGCCTGCGCCGGTTGCTGACGGGTGGGGATATTGGCTTTGCGCAAGCCTATATCGAAGGCAAATGGACATCACCTGATCTAACCTCAGTCATCCGCTTTGCAGCGCGCAATCGCGATACGCTGCTCTCCACATTGCGTGGGTCGGGTTGGATGCAGGCGCTAAACCGTATCGGCCATCTGCTCAACGCCAATACACGGCGCGGCAGCCGCCGCAACATCGAAGCGCATTACGATCTAGGCAATGATTTCTATGCCCGGTGGCTCGATCCTTCGATGCTTTATTCATCTGCGATCTGGAATGAGACGACGCATAGCCTTGAGAATGCGCAGGAGCAGAAGTTGCAGTGCATTGCTGAAAAACTGGCGCTTGAGGGCGGCGAAAAAATTCTTGAAATCGGCTGCGGCTGGGGCGCCTTGGCGGGCTATCTCGCAGAATATGGCAACGCGCATGTGACGGGAATAACCCTGTCTCCATCGCAGCTCGCCTGGGCGCAAACTGCGGTTAAAGAGGTTGGGAAAAGCGACGCCGTTGATCTTCGCCTGCAGGATTACCGTGATGTGCAAGGTCAGTTTGACCGCATCGTATCGATAGAAATGTTTGAGGCCGTTGGCGAAGCCTATTGGCCTGAATATTTCGCAACCCTGAAGCGCTGTCTTAAGCCCGGCGGTAGAGCCGTCTTGCAGGTCATTTCGATAGAAGAAACGCGTTACGAAAACTATCGCCGCAAAGCCGACTTCATCCAGAAGTTCATCTTTCCGGGCGGCTTTCTTCCGTCAGACAAAGTGCTTGAGCGCGATCTTGTTAAGGCCGGTCTGGTGTTAACGGATACCGAGCATTTCGGTCATTCTTATGCGCTGACACTTGCCGAATGGCGTCAGCGCTTCATCGCCAATTGGCCGGAAATCGAAAAGCTTGGCTTTGATGATAAATTCCGGAGGCTTTGGGAATACTACCTTTGCTATTGCGAAGGTGGATTTGAGGAAGGCGCGATCAATGTCGGCCTTTACACGATTGAACATGCTTAGGCTCCATACCCACTGACAGAGGAGGCGTCGATGAAATGGGTACTGACGATCGGCATGATGACGGTGTTGTTTCCCTTCTCGGCGCATGCGGCTGAGATCAACGGCAACTGGGCGCGTGGGGATGGCAACGCGCGGGTAAAAATTGCCGGATGCGGCAATGATATCTGCGCCACAAACACATGGATCAAGCCTGGAACACCCAAAGAGAAAACTGGCGACCGGCTGGTGATGAGTATCAACGAGACTGCAGACGGGCGATATTCAGGCACTGCTTTCGACCCGCAACGCAACCTGACCTACAAGATCAGCGTGAAAGTCGACGGCGATAATATGACGACCAATGGCTGCGTTTTGGCTGGCCTCCTGTGTCGCAATGTGGGCTGGACCCGCATCAAATAAGAGAGTGAGCGATCGATGAAAGATTATCTCATCACCTATGTGGTGACGGCGGTTGCATTCTTGGCAATCGACTCCGTGTGGTTATCCAACATGGCGAATGTGTTTTACCGCCCTGTCATGGGCGACATGCTTGCGCCGAGTTTTCGTCTTGCACCGGCTATCGTTTTCTATGTGATCTTCGTGTTCGGACTGATTTTCTTCGCGGTGAGGCCCGGACTTGTTGCTGGCAGTGGCACAGTTACGCTTGTTCATGGAGCGCTTTTGGGGTTCGTCGCCTATGCGACTTATGATCTGACCAATCAGGCCACCTTGAAAAACTGGTCGTGGACCCTGACGATTGCAGACCTGATCTGGGGCACTGTTCTGTCTGCAGTATCAGCCTATATTGGCTATTGGGTTACGTCGCGGATCAGCGGATAGACTGGAGTAATCATATGCAAAAATTGGGGCTTCTGGCCGTCTTCGCCTTCGTCATTATTGTTGTTGGAATGGCAATCGGCATCGGTTTCCCACCCGGCGAATGGTACGCAACGCTTCAAAAGCCGTGGTTTACCCCGCCCAACGCAGCCTTTGGCCCCATCTGGACGATATTATATATCTTCATTGCCATTGCGGGCTGGCGCACATGGATAAGTGATAGTGGGTGGCAGCGGCGCGGACCGTGGTTTGGCCAGATGATTTTAAACTTCATTTGGACGCCTATTTTCTTTGGCGCTCATATGACAGTGCTGGGACTTGTCGTAATCATCGGGGTCTGGCTTTGCGTGCTTCTGTTTATCATTCGCGCATGGCAATCAGATCGTATCTCGGCGCTACTATTCGTGCCTTATCTCATATGGCTATCGCTGGCGACAGCGTTGAATGCGGCAATCGTCGTGTTGAACTAACAAAAAAGGCGGCATATTTGCCGCCTTTTCTTTAGATGCCAATCAAAGGCTGAACCAGCCGCATAAGCCAGCTCTGAAATTTGAGCGGAGCGTCAGTCACCGCCAGACAGATGCAATCCCCATCGGGTGAGGCAATCGGCTGATGCACAAGATCACCATCCGCTTCCTCAATGTCGCCACGAGCGAAAAGCCCAGTTTCATCATGGAAACTACCGCTTAGCACCAATGTCAGTTCGCGACCGCCGTGCCCATGCTCGGGCACTGGCTTCCCCGCTGGAATTTTCAACAAGCGAACCTGTGTTTCGCTATCGCGCGTTTCGATTGGCACCTGGTAGGCGACTCGACCGAGCGATTTCCATTTCAAATCCGGTAAGTCGCCACCGACATAAGATCTCAGCGGTTCCGGTATCACGGCAGGCATTTTTATCTCGGAGCGTGGTGCCGAATGCACTGTTGACTGCGGTGCCTTCTGGAGCCTGTCTTTAAAACTATCCCATGTGGAAGCTTCAAGTTTCGTTGGCTCAACCGTTTCAAGAAGGTGACCACCTATGCACTCGAAATGGTTCAAGCGAGAGCGACACTGAGGGCAGAGTGCAAGATGAGTGGCTACAGCGATGCTCCAGCCTTCTGCCAGTGTGCCAGCGGCATAGCTTGAAAGGAGTTCATCGCTCAGATGATGCTTGATATCCATCAGTGCGCTCCCGAATTATCGAGCGCTGCCCGCAATTTGCTGAATGCAAGTCGAAGCCGGGATTTGACGGTGCCGAGCGGGAGGTTAAGCTTCTTTGCGATGGCGCTATGCGTGCTTTCCTCGAAATAAGCGAGTTCAAGCAGGGTGCATTGTTCCTTCGGTAAGTCAGCCATTGCGGCGCGTAACTGGCTGGCAGATTGCTGCTCGGCAATCCTCAAGTCGGCTGGCTGCTCCTCATCGGGTACGAAGGCCGGATCGGTTGGGTCAAATTCCGGGTGGCGGGCGCGTCGCACTGCATCAATGCGCTGGTTGCGTGCGATGGTGAAAATCCAGGTCGACAAGGCTCCTTTGGAAAAATCAAACTGATCCGCCTTGTTCCAGACCGTAATCATGGTCTCTTGCATTAATTCTTCCGCTGTTTGCGTATCGGCAGACAGTTTGGCCATATAGGCCTTCACCCGGGGTGCGAAATGCTTAAAAATCGCCTCGAATGCGTCCACGTCGCGTCGGGAACTGACCGCCAGCATCAATTCCTCCAATGAGGGCTGATTTTCAGAAGCAGTCCGTTCATTCATCCGTATTGAATCCCGTACGCTCAGATGTGGCGAAGCCAGAAGCAGCAAATTGCGCTCTACTTTCTTGTGCCATGTCTGTGAGCCAAAGGAAACGTTTGTATTCATGAAGCCTCATACGAAGGCTCGATGAAACTGGATCACAAGCGGATCGCACGAGCATGAGAGTTGATCGAATTCGGAGGTTGGCGATGTCGACAAAGATGACGGATACGGATTGGACGTACGCGCTAGAGGTTTTCTGGTCTTGTCTGGCGCGGCTTTGGAGCAAAGCCACAGACAACCGGTTGTTTCTGGAAGCCATGCACTTCTTTATCGCGGAGAGTGTGTGCTGGCGAGCGTTACCGGCGCGTCGGTCCCTGGAACCGAGTATGGATGCGGTTCAACCGGCTGAGCAAGGCCGGAGTGTTTGAGGCCTTCTTCGATATATTGGCCGGGAAGAGCACTGCAGCACACCTGATCCAGATGTTCGATGCCTCGATTGTACCTGCCCACATCTCGGCGCAGGTGCAAAGGGGCAGCAAGGCCAAGCGCTCGGGTATTCGCTCGGCATAACCCCACGTGCTGCCTTTTGCGAATAAGGGGTATTCCAGCAACTGCAATCCTACGGTTGCAAGGGCTCGTGGTATCGCTCCCATCATCCCACGTAAATACGACGAGAAAAACAAGCCGTCCTTTTACAGAGACACTGTATAAGGGACGGGTACGTATCGAGCAGGGCTTCGGTCGCCTAAAGTGCTTCAAATGCGTTGCCCTGCGATGCGAGAAACCCAGCAAATTTTCGCTCCATCGTAAGCTTTGATGCAGCGCTATGCTTGGTCAAATTCGTCAGCACGGGCCTAAGATAAATGACGTTCAAAGGCGGCAAGACGCTTAAAAATCGACAAAAGTTCTATGATCATTACCCATGAACTGACGAGATATTGAAAACTGTCTGTTACCTGACCAAATGCCGTGGATACCTGTTGCCACACACCCATTGTGAGCCGACCCGCAACAAATGTTGGAATAAGAATGACCGTCAGAAAAACACGGTCAACCTGAGCATAACTGAAGCGTGCAATATTGAAATAGAGATAATGCCAATACATTATAAAATAGTTTTTCTGAACTCCTGAAAAAAGCTCTCTGAGCGTGACCGGTTTTGCCCGGTTGGTATCGTCCTCGCCATAAACAAGTTCCTTTCGATAGGCCGCTTCGACTTTCTGATTGTTAAAGTGAAGTCCAGGAAGTCTTCGCCCGGCGGCTGCAAGAAGACCAGTGCCGAAAACAGACCAGACAATCGCTAACCAGAACAAGGCATGCGGTACATTTCCGATCAACGGAAGATCACCGACATGCTCGGAGAGGCGAAAAAGGATAGGCAGGAAGACGATAAGTGTCATGATGGAGTTGACCAGGGAAACTCCCAGGCTCTCGAGTATTTGCGCAAAGCGCATCGTATCTTCCTGAATGCGCTGGGATGCGCCTTCGATATGACGAACATCTGTCCATCTGGATATGTAGTAATCATTCATCGCCATACGCCAGCGAAAGACGTAATGATTTGTGAAAAATGCCGTTATCACGCTCATGGTGACTGCAAGACCGGCGATCTCGAGAAAGCGAAGCTGGTAGCTGTAAAGCAAGCCAACACTTATTCCCGGTTCCTTCGACATTGCTTTTTGGATCGCGTCCCAGAAAGGGCCGCGCCAATTATTTACGGCGACAGAAATCTGAACGCTGAAATAGGCAATAAATACCAGAAAGGCCGTCCCCCATATTGACCAGTTCGCCCAACGATGTCCCCTGCTTCTTATATGCCACAGACCGCCAAAGAGGAAAACCGCGGCCGCAAAATACATACAGAACCATAGATTGTCAGGAGAAATGAAAAAGGCCAAACCAATAGGCGCTTTAACGCCTGGAGGCAAAGGCGGCATTCCAAACCTTGCGCCCAGCTTTTCGAAAAGGAGGTACCAGTTTACGATACATATCAAAGACCATACCAGAGCAGATGTAAAAAAAAGCCGCGGCTGCGGGAAGAAAGAACGAAACATGTTATACTCGGGATTACGGAGAGCTCAGAATAAAAGATATGCATATCCCGCTCTTGCGGGAACTTTTTACATCATCTTTTGCTTGATCAATGATCGGATTTATACGCTGCGCTGCGCGGCAACCGGATGAGAACAGCTACATTTTCGGAAGAAGCTATCCGGCGCGCTTCAGAGCGCAGCAGTTCTTTATCAATACTTTCGGGCAGACCCAGCATATTGTCCAGATAGCGGCCGTCGCCATATCGCCTGTAACTGAGTTGCAATCTGCGCAACCATGTCGACGTGCTTGAAAGCCGTGTTCTTTCGGCAAATATCATATCTTCCCTGATGCCGTTGACATTAACAGGCTCGATGTGATCCGGCGCGTTTTTAATCACGTCCAGTGTCGCCTGTGTCAGTTCTTCGGCCCGATCTGCTGCGCAAACGAATGAGACCGTTCCGGTCGCCCGATTGGTCTGAGGGTCGAGGTTGAGTTCAAGGGAACTGGTATAGATTCCGCCCCGTTTCAGCCGCAGTTCATTCTTGATCGCTTGTTGCAGGATCGGCGTAAGCGTTGAGAAAATGAAGGCAGTTTCCGGTTTCCATTCCATATCGACATAAAATGATATTTTTACTTCTGCTCGGTCGGTGTCCATCGTATGAATTACCGATTTTCGCGAGCCGACCTTTTGCAATAGGGGCTGAGCCTTCAAGCGATTTTCGCGACCGGTTGCTCCAAGTGTTCGGACAAAGTCCTCTCTGGTCTGTTTATCCGGAGCAGGGCCGACTACAAACCATTTTACCGGCTGTGCGAAGAGTGATCGGGCCGTCTCTTCCATCATTGTGACGTCCGTTGTTTCTGATCGATATGCTCCAGTCGAGTTGTGACCATAAAGAAGGTCGGCATAGGATCGGTCTGTATTTGCAGGTTTAAGGCCCATCTGCCGCTCAAAGCTCTCTGCGGCTTCCTTGCGAATATGCCCGTAAGCAATAGTCGATGCATATTGATCGAATGCCGATTGAAGTCCTTGTTTGTCCACGACGATCCCTGCGTTGAAGGTATTGGCATGCAGGGTAAAATCCCATTTTCGCTTCTGTGCCGTGTACCAGCGATCATAATCTGCCTGCGTCCAGAATTTGTAACCGCTCTGCGTCCAAAGCTGTATTGAAGCCTGTGATGTGAGGCTGCTATATTTCTCGTTGTTGAAGCCGGGTTCCGACTGGCCGGAAATATAGATATTATTGTCGTCGGTCTGTCGCGCCAGCCATATCACCTTGTCGCCATTGGATAATGACCATTCTGTAATATGTCGCTTTGGGTCTTGGTTTTCGGAAAGCAGCTTACCCCCGGATGCGACGTTCGCATCCTTAGGCCAGACTGGAAGCGGTTGATCAGCCACATTTTGCTTTGCCGTTTTGCGCGGCCATTGTGGCGGCATGAGAGCTGCACGTAATTCTGACCTTGAAGCTTGCACATGCTCAATTGTCGGGAGGCTGGCTTTAAGGCCACCTGGAACCTGAAAATAAACGACAATATCATCCGATGACAGAATCTCATCGAGAAGCAGATTTATCTCTTCCAAC
The DNA here is from genome assembly GCA_032057925.1 of Rhizobiaceae bacterium. GTDB lineage: Bacteria > Pseudomonadota > Alphaproteobacteria > Rhizobiales > Rhizobiaceae > Brucella. The sequence continues at coordinate 31,364 of DAMCEK010000003.1, read as the reverse complement.
GTCAGATCTTTAAGAATCCTCTCGATTACCTGTGCTTTAGCCGCTGGATCCTCCAGTGCCCCTTGGGTCAGAACAGCACTGGTCATCATGTCTTCCCATTCCGCGAAATTCCGCGTTCGGGCTGCTTTTACGTTGCCCCTGTTCGCTCGCAGGGCAGCCTGCACGGCCTTCGAGAATGCCTGTTCGGATATGCCTTCGCGCCGGATGCGTTCCATCACCTGAAAAATCATATCCACTGCCTTTTGGTGGTCGCCGGAGCGGATGTTGAATGCATATATGACACGCTGGTTCGTCGGCTCCTGACTGACGAAACTCACTGTATCAAAACCGGTATATTCGATTTCGGTCACTTCACGCAGCCGATCACGCACCAATCTTGTCAGCAGATATTTTTGCAAATATGCGCGTCTGCCTTTTTGCGTGCTGCGCTGCGGCATCGCGACACGCAAGGCGATGCTCACCTGTGATGTCGTTCCCTGACTGTCCTGAACAAGTCCAACCTTTGTTGCGTCCTTGAGTGGCAGTTCCAGATAATTACGCTCAGGACGCGGCTTTGCTGGCGCCTGCCCGAAATAGCGGTTGATTGCCTGTCTGGTTCGGGTGACATCGATGCGACCCGATACGACGAGCGTCATGTTCGAGGCGACATAAAACCGTTCGTAAAACTGCCTGATCTGGCTGATATCGGTCGACTTTATCGTTGCTTCAGTTCCAATCGTGCTGCGCCCCGCATAGCGTGAGCCGTTGCGCAGCAAATCCTTTTTCTGGCGGTTGATTCTTGCTGCAACCTTGTCGCCCAATCTTAGCTCTTCAAGAATGACGTTGCGTTCGTTCTGCCATTGCCGGTCGAGAAGTCTGGCGCCGAACGCGAGATCGGCTGCGAGCGCCACGGAGCCATCGATATCGAGAGCGTCATCGGGGCGGGTCCGAATCATATACTGGGTTTCCGTATCCCTGGTCAGAGCATTGATCTGGACGCCTGTTCTCCAGCCAAGCTGCTGGATATAGCGGTGGACAGTTTCGGGATGCGAGCGCGTCGACTGGAAGACCATATGTTCGAGCATATGGGCAAGGCCTGTCGGCTGTACCTCGTCCACAGCACCTGCATGAACAATCAGACGGACATTGAAAGGATCATCTGCCTTACCGCTATCGTATAAATAATAGGACAAGCCATTATCAAGCACGCCTCTTTGAACCCGCTTGTCCCATTCCCCGGCACTCGCGCTCACAGACAATACAATCGGTCCAAAAAAGACACAGCACACGATAGAGGCGATTGCAGTCAGCACCTTCTTTTGCGGACCGCGAAACTTTGTAAAAATAGGCATCATCAAAACTCGGTCCTCGCCCCAACCCAGACGGTTCGGCCGATGACCCATGGATTGGACGTACTTGCCTTGGCGTTGCCTTGTTCGTTAAAGAGGTTGAGCACCTTGAAATTGAGAGAGAAATTGGTTTCGTCTTTCTTGTAGACGAGGAAGTTCGTAGAAAGATCGACTGTAAAAGTCGGGCTGAAATCGTAGTCTTCCCAGATTTCGTGCTGAATGCCGTCGACGACGATATTGCTGTCGGCATAGCGAACGCCCTTGTATCCGAAATTGTAATTGCCAGAAACATCGACAAAAAGTCTGTTTTCGAACCATGCCGTTGAAATGCCGCTTTGAAGACGGAGCGGAATGTCCATGTTTCCTGTCACGACATTAAAGCCGGCTTTTGTGTAGGACTTGTTGTTGTAATAGATATGCTCATCTTCGAAATTGTCCTCGAAGTAGCTGTCGTTGGAAACTTCAGAGGCCGACCATGTGATTGAGGCGTTCCACGAAAAACTATCGAGATGCGGTACGAAACGCGCTTCGAACGCCTTGGAATATTCGGCGGTCGCCGACTGGTATTCGCCGGAACCGTCATTCGTCAGTTCGAACGCATTTGCATTGGTTTTTATGGATGCGAACTGATCTTTCGCAAAACGTTGCAGATAACGAAGCCGCCACTGGCCATCGAAAAGCGGCTCTCGTCCGGAAATGCCAAGCGTGAACTCATCATTAAAAGGTGTCTTCAGATCGGAGGCGGAGCTTGTGTAATAAGTATCGCGCCCTGCTCTCGTCCATGTATCGTTGACGATCGCTCCGGAATTGTTACGGGTGTATGTCTGCGAGCGTGGCTGGTTGTCGCGAATGGCGAATGCAAGGCTGTTGGCGTTATAGTACCGGTTGTAGCCGCCTGAAATTGCGAAATCGTCCCATGGCGTGATCGTTCCTACGATGCGCGGCGCAATGTCGATATTGTTGGTATAGTCGTTATACTCTATTCGAAGACCGGCGCGCAGGTTGAACCAGTCCCATGTCTGCTCGGTCTCGGCATAAGCATTGAACGAATTGAGCTGCGCACGAATGTCGAATTCAGGGTAGATGGTTTTGTTCGTTGCAAACATTTCCCAATTGCATTCTTCCGTCGTGTTGCAGACGAAAGAATTTTGACCAGTGACCTCGCCAATCGTCTTGTAAACGCCATAGTATAGGGCTTCCTCGGGCCGCCTGCGTCTTGCTTCGGTATAGGTGTATTCAGCTCCCAATGAAAAAGTACCGTTGCCAATGTCTCCCTCAAGCTCTTCCGACCAGCTTATCTGCTCCTGCCCCTGCTCTTTATTACCCATCGCGCCGTCGTAACAGATCGTATTGATATTGATTGAAGGATCTGTCCGGCACCAATCGGAAAGCGTCGTTGCTTCCCATCGTGTTACGCCGCCCGAACGCAACGATTGCTTGTAGGCGCGGCCAATATTGCTGTTGGATTCGTTGATGGAGTTCGATCGGCCATAGGTCAGCTTGGACTTCAGGCGGGCATTTGCAATACCGACACCTCCAAGAGTGAAATCATCCAGATCGTAATCATGCTGCAATTTCAGATTCAGTGATTTTTTACCGATATTTATGCGCATATCGCGCCAGTCTGCATTCTCCCAATATTGCTCATATTGCGTATAAAAGCCTTCGAGCGTAAATTTTCCCCAGTCTGTGTCGGCTATAATCTGGCCGCGGAAAAACTGATTTTTAGAATCCTCCTGAACCCGCCCCCGATCGGTGTAACGGTACCATTTATCCTTTTCGGTTTCTGCATTCTGGGTGCTGTACTGCCCTAAAATGAAGATATTGTCCGTTATTGGCCCGGAGAGCGAAACCGATGTGCGGCGTTTGAGATATTCCTGTTTTGAAACGTTGTTCGGGTTAAGGCCATCCTTGGTCGCTATGTGGTATCCGGCCCAGTCGCTCGTGGTGTAGTCCGTGCTTATGCTGCCCTTTAACCGGTTCCGGCTGGCATCGTTGAGCGTGTAGGAAACAACGCCGCCCTGAAAACTGCCATATCTGGCTGATGCATTGCTGTCGATGACCGTGGTTTTGTCGAGAAAATCGGCCGGAACATAAATCGTCTGGGAATGTAACCCGTACATCGTCACTTCATTGGGGGGCGTCGCACCATCGGAAAGCGTGACGCTGTTGCTCTCCTGACTGCCCGTCACATCGTTGATGCCAATTCCATTGAGAATGAAATTGTTTTCATAAACCCGCGCACCGGAGATCGACACTTCGCGTGGACGCAGGTCGATCACGCTTTGATCGGTAATGCCCGCATCTTCGTCTGAGTCTTTCTGGTACTGAATATTGGGCAGATTGCGCAAAACCCCGTTTGCATCATTGCCTTCAGACCGGGCAGCAAGCTGCCCCCCGGAAATTGTGGTCGTGCCCGTGTCGGACACGCTGTCCGTGCCGAGCAGAACCCCGGACACCGGGCCTGATATAACAATGACATCGAGCATGGTGGAGCCGTCATTGACCGCCGGACTGATCTGGGTAGCTTCACTTAGCGTCACGGTTCCGGCGGATGTCGTCTCGACATGGATTTTCGTACCTGAAAGCATGAGTTGCAGCGCTTCAACCGGCGTGTACAGGCCTTTGACGGCACGAGACCTGAGCCCGCGGGTAACCGATGCCTGATAACCAACCTGCCAGCCGGACTTTTGCGAAAATGCTTTCAGGGCATCTCCAAGCGGTTGGCTGGCAATATCGAAGGCGATCTGGGCACCGCGGGATGTTTCCGAAGCAGGGCCTTGCGAAAGTGCTGGTCCCGTAGCGGAAAACAGAATTGGAAAAGTTGCCGAAGCCAAAAAAAGAACTGCCCGCTTTGTAACGGGACGACTGAACTGCAATGCCATTATGAACCCGATCTCACACACTGAATTCCCGCATCGCAATCTTGAACCGGGCTGGTTCCTGACGATGGGAAGAGCCTGAACCGTCAAATCTGGCTCTCAGTAGCGTGTGACGCGCGAGGTCGGCCGATCTCACAATAAAACTTGAGAATTTAGCGAATAATTTTTATTCCGCCCGGAAGCCGGGTGATTTTGCCCCCTGCCGCCGTCACGATACCGTCGATGGCCGCATCAATCCGATCAATACGATAACTACCGCTTACGGCCACTTTTGCGAGTGACGCACTGAAAATAAGCGTATTGCCGGTGTCGTATTGACTGATTTCATCAAGGGCAGCGCTCAGCGGCTTGTCCGTGAAGACGACCCAGCCTTTCTTCCACGCAAGGGCTTCGTCGGGCTTGAAGGTCGATATGTCCGAAAGCCTGTCTTTTGTCGCGTAGATCGTTTGCCCCGGCGACAAAGTTACCGAACCATAAGGATAGTTAAGTGCGCGCGCCTCAACACTTCCGCGTTCAAGCGCGATTACATCTTTGTCGGCCTGTGTACTGACACTGAACGCCGTGCCCTTGACGACCACATTACTGAACTGCCCGGTCACATGAAAAGGTCGTGTTGCATCATGTACAACATCGAACCATGCCTGACCTTTGAGGACGCGGATACCGCGTTGCTGTCCCTCATAGTCGAGCACAACCGCAGACTGGGCGTCCAGCACCATATGAGATCCATCAGGCAGCGTTATCCGCTCGACCTGCCCAGTCGCGGTCTGAAAGTCTGCGTTAAGCGCAACGGACATGTAGGTATAAAGCGGTGGAGCCACAATTGCGAACAATGCGGCGGCTGCCAGACCGAAGATTCCATATCGCCAATGCCCTGGCTTTGTGCGTGAAATCTGTGCCGGTGCGAAAACTGTGGAATGATCCAGTGCATTGGCCTCGACATTCAACGATGATGTTGCGAGCGCAACGTGAGGGTCTTCCCACAAATCGTTAAGTTCATGCCAGATACGCCGATGCTCGGAATCAGCATCAAGCCACTTCTGAAAAGCAATCTGCGTATCCTGCTTGCATTCTCCTGAAGCATTCATGAGCACAAGCCAATCCAGCGCCTCATCCACAACCGGATCAGGATCGCGATAGCCCTGAATATCGTTCAAATCGCAGATGCTACTGCTCATTATATTTGCTTTCAGTTGCCTCGGCGCAGCCTCTGTACATGTATGACGCATCAAAGGCCGTAATCTCACAAAAATTCTTCAGCCTGCAAGCCAGGATAATCCGGTTTATTTGCATATCCTTGTGCACCGGGCCTATCGATCAAGTGTTTTACGCAGATTGTAGAGCGCAGCCATTGCTATTTTTATATCGTTGAAAACCGTATTCGGGGATATTTCGAGATGTTTTGCAATCCGGGGATAAGGCCACCCTTCGACCCGGCTGAGATACCACACTTTCTGCACGCGGGAGGGCAATCGCCCTAATGCCTCACGCAGAAGATGTATTCTTTCTTGCTGTATCAGCCGCTCTTCTACAGAGACGGTTTTATCCTCGATTTCACCGAGTTCGCCCTCCATGTCCGATTCACGCACCGTGTTCGAGCGGACCTTTTTGCGACGTAGATGATCAAAAGCAAGGTTGCGCGCCGTCGTCCATAAAAATGGCTCTATGCGCTCCGGCGCATTGGTCTGGAATGCCTTGTGCGCACGAACATAGACCTCCTGAGTAAGCTCTTCAGCAACAGATCTGTCGCGCACGATAGTAAGAATTCTCAGATAAAGGGAGGGACGGCTTTTGAGAAAGGCGGGATCAAGCCTCTTTGCGACATCATCCATGATATTCAAAGCTTTCCTGCCAGCCAACCCGGATCGATATAAATTGACTATTTAATTCAACTTTTGAATAGCGTCAAAATACACGGCTTTCAACGATGTAATTATTGTTGTTGACGTTCTGTGGATTCCACTATGCCTTTCGCTCGTCAATGTACGCCGTTGAGTAAACTGATCGCCGATGATGTTTCATTCGAGAGATGTTTGCGCCTTGTTTTGGAGGCGGTTCGGTTCAATCACGTTTTTCCGAAGGCGATATCTGATGATATATCCTCTTCATCAGATATGCATCCCGAGCATCCACTATCCCTGTGCATGAACTGTCTTAGCTTGCTGTATCATCTTGGGAACGAGCGGAAAGGCCAAGTCCTGCCCCAGAACCACCCCCGGCACCCATTCCACCGCCACCACCGCTACCACCACCGCGATTACTTCCCGAGCCTCCGGAAGCCCGCCCTGCACTGCCAGAAGGTCGAAGCGGTCCCTGAGGAGGAATCGCAATATCACTGGGAATCGGCGCCAGATCGAGGGCTTGCCTTATGAAATCGCGCAGGGATACCACCAGCTCATCGAGCTGGATGCGCTCTCCGGCAACCATTTGGCCGCTGGCACGTGCGGCAAGCCTCACCTGTTCTTCAGTCCCCAGAAGGAAAATATCCGAAAGAGCGGCCTCTACGGCATCGCGTATACGGCGCGACCTCTCAGAGCCGCCTTGGATAGGCTCATCGGCTCCATCGGTATCAACGACATCCAGAGTGTCCCGCTTGGCTTCCAAGGCCTTGCGGATATCACGCATATGCGTCGGGTCGACGGTGAGTGTGCCAGTGAAAGATCCGCCCAGCGTTTTATAAGCCGCAATGAGCGTTTTGAGCCGCTCGTTGATCTGCCTGTTTGCCCGTTCACGACGCTGCTGAATGGTGAACATCATCAGGAGGCGGATTCCCATACTGATAAGCGTAAAAACCGCAAGACCGAGCAGCGTAACGAGAACATTTTGCCATGAGCTAAAATCAAGAAAACGCATTGATCATACACCCTATAAGAAGTTGGGAGGCGCAGTGCTAACTTGTGATAGATATCCGAGTATTCGCAGTGCAGCCAGTTCGTCTTGTTCTGTTATATGCGCGATGAGCGTGCCTCAGGACCGAGGAGCCAGTTGCCGCTCAGACATGCGCTGTCCATCGGCAGGCCGGCCCGGATGAGTGCCGTCGATGTGGCCGCTGGCCTCGAACAGCAGCGCCCGCACCCAGCGATTGCCTGCATCGCAATGGGTGCGCTCATGCCAGACGGCCAGCTTGGTGAATCCTGGCACATCGAGGGGCGGTTCCATCAGCGCCAGTCCCTCCACACCCTGCACCGTCCGGCGCGGCATGACTGCGATCATATCGGTGTTGAGAAGGATTTCCGGCAGCAGCAGAAAGCTTTTCGTGGCCAGCGTGACCTGACGCTCGCGCCCAAGCGCCGCCAGCGCCTCGTCGGCGACCCCGCGAAACACCCGCCCGCTGTAGGACGCCAGCGCATGATTGAGCGCGCAGAAGGTCTCCAGCGTCAGTACGCCGAGCTGTGCTGCGGGATGATCCTTGCGCATCGCACAGACATAGGTTTCTTCGAACAGACGCCGTGCATGAAAGTCGGGCGGCGCGGTTTCCGGGGTAACAAGCGCAAGATCGATCTCACCGCTCTCCATCTGCCCCTGCAAGACGCTTTCATTGACTGGAACCAGGGAAACCTTGATATTCGGCGCACGCTTCTTGAGCAGTGACAGAAGCGGCAATACTGCTGCTCTAAGAGCATAGTCCGTCGCAGCTATCGTGATGGTGAAGGACGCGCTGGGGGGGTCGAAGCCCTGCGGCCGGAGCAAGGATTCGACTTCCGAGAGGATCTGCTTGACTGGCCCGGCAAGTTCGCTCGCCCGCAGCGTGGGTACGATGCCGCGCTGGGTGCGCACGAAAAGCGGATCATCAAAGCTCTCGCGCAATCGGGTCAGCATGCCGCTGACCGCAGGCTGTGTGAAGCCGAGCCGTTCGGCCGCGCGGGTGACACTGCGCTCGTCGATCAGCGCGTCCAGCGCCTTGAGGAGGTTGAGGTCGAGGTTCCTGATATTCTGCAAAGTTATGTCCGTGATAGCCAATGCCGATTTGCCTTATTTCACACTGATCGGTAGTTTTTGGCAACAGATCAGACAAGCGAAGAGAACGAACGTGCAAACAATCAACTGGCCTGCAGGCTATATTCCGGGCTTCACCGACAATTTCGCCTCCAATGAAGTTATTGTCGCGGGATTGTCCGCTGCCGATATCTGGCCTTATCTGGCTGATGCGACGCGCTGGCCATCCTATTATACCAATTCGGCCAATATCCGCTTCCTCGACGGCAAGGGGCCCGTTCTTGCGGAAGGGACGCGATTCTATTTCGAAACCTTCGGCTTCCCGGTCGATGCCGAATGTGTCGAATATGCCGCCCCTGCCGAAGGCCAGCCCGGCCGCGTCGCATGGCACGGCTGGGCCGGTGAGGAAGGCGCGGACGATCGTCTCGACGTGCATCATGCATGGCTGGTCGAAGACCTGCCGCAGGGCCGTGTGCGCATTCTCACGCAGGAAACGCAAAAGGGTAAGCCTGCGCGGGACCTGGCGGCAACGAGACCCAATCCGATGATTAACGGCCATCAGGACTGGCTGGACGGCTTGGTTGCCGCTGCCCGCTCTGGCGCTGCGAAATAAAGGAAGACTACCATGTCTGCGACCTTGAAGGTTCTCATCATACTCACCTCGCACGCCGTCATCGGCGACACGGGCAAGCCGACTGGCGTCTGGTTTGAGGAACTGACAACGCCCTACTACGCATTTGTGGATGCGGGTGCTTCCGTCGAGATCGCCTCCATCGATGGCGGCAAGGTGCCTATCGATCCCGCGTCGATCGAAACAGCCGAGAAGAACCCTCCGAGCGTCAACCGTTTCCTGGCTGACAAGGATGCCATGGCGCAGATCGAGGCTTCCAGACCGGTCACGCAGGTTTCGGCTGACGACTATGACGCGGTTTTCCTGCCCGGCGGCCACGGCACGATGTTTGACCTGCCCGACAGCAGAGCGCTCGCAACACTGCTGTCGCAGGCATGGGCCAAGGGCAAGGTGGTGTCGGCGGTCTGCCACGGTCCCGCGGGGCTAGTGAATGTTGTCGATAGTAACGGCAAACCCATCGTGGCGGGACGTCGCGTGGCGGGCTTTTCCAACACCGAAGAAGAGGCCGCTGGTTTGACCAAGGCTGTGCCCTTCCTGCTCGAAGACCGGCTGCGTGCTCTGGGTGGTCTTTATGAGAAAGGCCCGGATTTCACGCCATTTGCTGAACGCGACGGCAAGCTGATCACCGGACAGAACCCGCAATCTTCGCAAGAGGTGGCAAGGCTGGTTCTGGATGCGCTGGAAGGGCGGTAAGCGCATGGCGCTGACAGATGCAAATGAATGCGGCGAATGCCGCTATCGCGCATGGACCTGGCAGGGCGGTTCAGAGCCGACGGATCTGAGGCTCGAATGGATCGATATGCCGGAACTTGCCACCGGCGAAGTGCTTGTGCGAAACGCGGCCATCGGCCTTAATCCGGTAGACTGGAAATTGCTGCCGGCTGGTGCGCAATCAGGATGGAATGCCGGTCATGTGCCCGGCGTCGATGGTGCGGGCATGGTGATTGCCCTGGGCGATGACGTTGATGACGGCTGGCTCGGAGCTCGGGTTGCCTATCATACCAGTCTGCAAAATACGCTCGGCAGCTTTGCCGAATATACGCCGGTACCTGCTCGTGCGCTGATGCGCGTGCCGGACGCTCTTGATCTCGACGTTGCCGCAAGCTTTCCCTGCCCTGGCCTCACCGCATGGCAGGCGATCGAAAAACTGCCACATCGTGACGGCACGCCTTTGCTGATCTCCGGCGCTGGCGGCGCGGTCGGTCAATATCTGGTGCAATATGCCGCACGGCGCGGCTATGCCGTCACGGCATTATGCAATCCTCGCCATTGGGATCGCCTGCGCAGGCTCGGTGCCGCGCAATGCATCCAGGAGCCTGTAGCGGGTCAGTTCTTCGCAGTCATTGATGCCGTTGGCCCTGACCATGCAGCGCGTCTTGTGCCGCTGATCGGTGCCAACGGACATATAGTCTGCATCCAGGGACGGCTTGAGGAATGGCCGGTTCCGGCCTTTGGTCGGGCCTTGTCCATGCACGAGGTCGCGCTTGGCGCACTGCATATCCATGGCAGCGATCAGGACTGGGCTCAACTGACCGCCGCAGGTGAAAGTCTGCTTGCCGATATCGGCAAAGCCAGTATTCATCCCGAACCGTTGGTCACGCTTGGTTTCACCGATCTTCCCTCCCACCTCAACGCCCTCAAACACCGCAATTTCAGCGGCAAAGCGTTGATCCAGCTTAACTGACAAAAGAATGGAATAGAATGTCTGAGTTGTTCAAACCCTTTACGCTCAAGGATGTCACCTTGCGCAATCGTGTAGCTGTACCGCCGATGTGCCAGTATAGTGCGACCGATGGTTTCGTATCCGACTGGCATGAGGCGCATTATGCCGGCATGGCACGCGGCGGCGCTGGCCTTGTCATCGTCGAAGCGACCGGTGTTTCCCCCGAAGGCCGCATCACGCCCGGATGCACCGGTTTGTGGCGTGACGAGCAGATCGAAGGCATGGCGCGTGTCGCACGGGCCATCAAGGCGGCAGGCTCCGTCCCTGGCATCCAGATCGGCCATGCTGGCCCCAAGGCCAGCGCTAACCTGCCATGGGAAGGTGACGACCACATTGCGGACAGCGACCCATGCGGCTGGCAAACCATCGCACCCTCGGCTAATGCGTTCGGCGGTGGCCTCCCCAAAGTGCCAAAGGCCATGACGCTGGAAGATATCGAGCGCGTGAAATCCGACTTCGCCGCCGCCACCCGCCGTGCACTCGACGCGGGCTTCGAATGGCTCGAATTGCATTTTGCGCATGGCTATCTGGCGCAGAGCTTTTTCTCCATCCATGCCAACAAGCGCACAGACGCCTATGGCGGCGACCTCGACGGCCGTTCGCGCTTTTTGCTGGAGACGCTGGCTGCCGTGCGCGCCGTCTGGCCGGAAAATCTGCCGCTGACGGCACGTTTTGGTGTCATCGAGTTTGATGGCCGCGACGAGGAGACGCTGGCGGACTCCATCGAACTGGTGAAGGGCTTCCGCGATGGCGGGCTTGATTTCCTCAATGTTTCGATCGGGTTTTCGACCATCACGGGCAAAACGCCGTGGGGGCCGGGCTTCCTCGTGCCGACGACCGAACGGGTGAAGCGGGAAACCGGCCTGCCGGTCGCGGCCGCATGGTGCGTGGACGGTGCGGAGCTGGCCGAGAGCATTGTCGCGGGCGGCAAGGCCGATCTCGTCATGATCGCCCGCGCCCATCTTGCCAATCCGCATTACACTTACGAACTGGCCAAGTTGCTCAATGTCGAAAAGCCGGAATGGACATCCCTTCCTGCACCCTTTGCCTACTGGCTTTCGCGTTATAAGGGGCCAGGCAAAGGTGCGGCTCAGTAAGCTACCAATAGCATCGTGCAACTACATAACGGTTGTAAGTCTGCCTCGAAGAGCATTATTTTAGCTGGCGAGCGACGGCGGCTCTAGAGCTGTCCTACCTCCTTCGCCGCGATAGCGGCGAAGGAACAAACAGTATCTTTTACATGATCATAGTTACCATCGGAACAGGATCACCGGATCGGAGGAAGAATGACCCGCCTGACAGCCAAGGACTTCCCGCAGGAACTGCTGGAGCTTTACGACTTTTATGCACACGGGCGGATCACGAAGCGCGAATTTCTGGACCGGGCGGGTAAGTTCACCATCGGCGGGTTAACCGCCGCCGCCCTCTTGGGCGTACTCAGCCCAGACTACGCTCTGGCGCAGCAGATAGAGTTTACCGATCCGGATATTTTGGCCGAAAACATTACCTATCCGTCGCCTAATGGGAATGGCGAGGTGCGCGGTTATCTTGTCCGCCCGGCCAAGGATGGTGTCGCAATTGCCGAGCGCCGCGCAGGCATCGTCGTCGTCCACGAAAACCGCGGCCTCAACCCCTATATTGAAGACGTCGCGCGCCGCGTTGCCAAAGCGGGTTTTGTAGCCCTCGCACCCGATGGATTGACATCGGTCGGCGGCTATCCCGGCAATGACGAGAAAGGACGCGAGTTACAGCGTCAGGTTGATCCGACGAAGCTGATGAACGATTTCTTCGCAGCGATAGAATGGATGATGGCGAGCGAATTGACCACCGGGAAAGTCGGTATAACGGGCTTCTGCTATGGCGGCGGCGTGTCCAATGCCGCAGCGGTAGCTTACCCGGAACTCGCGGCAGCCGTTCCTTTCTACGGTCGCCAGGCGCCGGTCGCGGAGGTGCCGAGAATCAAGGCACCGCTGCTGCTGCAATTCGCCGAGCATGATGAGAACGTTAATGCGGGATGGCCAGCCTATGAAGCTGCGCTGAATGAGCATAACAAGGTCTACGAAGCCTATGTTTATCCCGGTACGAACCACGGCTTCCACAACGATTCGACGCCACGCTACGACGAAGAAGCTGCGAAGCTCGCATGGGAGCGGACGCTGGAATGGTTCAGGCGATATCTTGCATGAGGGCGGTCCCGCGCGCTCATGCTACCCCTCAATGGTAGAACAGGTCGCCGACCACTGGCATCTCATGGAATTCGCTAGCCACGATTTCCTTGATGCCGTCCGCAAGTCGATACGGGTGGTCCGCATTGCAGTCTGGACAGCAACCGTAACCCCCTAAGCTTCTGACTGCCGCCCAGCGTTTGCAATATGACGAATATCTGCGACGTGAATATACAAACTTTGTCATTCGTGGACTCGTCGGCGAAGGCCTGTCCATAGAGGAAATCGTACGCAGAACCGGGCATAGCCGAGAGCTGGTTCGCAGTATTGTTCGTGTTCAAATGACCGACATCTTCCGAGTCCGGCAAACTTCGCTCGAACCACACCTACCGTGGCTTGAAGCGCAATGGGACGCCGGATTACGAAACGGCGCTGAACTGTGGCGGCAGGTTCGGCTGGCTGGTTTTGACTGAGGTCTCCGCTTTGTCACTGAATGCGCAACACGACGAAGGCGGGCCGAAAAAGCCGAAAACGGGCTCGGCTGCACGCCGGAGGCACACACCATCGTTCGCCTAATGACATTTGAACGCAACAACTTGACCAAGGCGCAGACGATGACGGTCGCTGAGATCGAGGAGCAACTACCAGACCTTGTCGAGGCCAATGATGTTGTGGAAATCTTCCAAGAAATGCTGCGGCGCAAGTCCAAAGATGATCTGGACACGTGGATCGACCGCGCAGCAGCAAGCTTTGTCGCCCATTCGCGCACGGTATCATCCGCGACAGGGCCGCCTTCCAAAATTCGATAACCTCACAGTGGGCGAACGGGCCAGACAGAGGGACAGATCACCAAGCTAAAACTCATCAAAAGGCAAATGTATGGACGTGGGAAGCTCGATCTGCTGGAAGCACGTGTTATAGGAGAGACCTGATGTCAGCGAGATTGCGTAAGAGCCCTTTTTGGACGCCGATACGGGGTCGCGTTTGGATGCTGATTGGCAACTTTGGTCTAGCAGCTGCGACGGTGGCCCCGGCGAACGGTGACAAAGAGGACGGACGCCTGCGCAACGACAGCTTTTTGTAAATACCAACCGAAACCTGCCGAGCCGTTCGCGGCCCCAAAGCCGGCATAAAATCTTCATCTGAAGACTTGTCGAAACCTTTTTCTAGAAAGCAAAAAGCTATGGGCTCCGCCCTCGCGCGTCACAAGAACACTCTTTCGCCTTTCGCGGCATAAACGGCCTGCTTCCCGTAAACGGGCCCCTTCCATTTATTCCACGGTGCCAAAGACTTTTCTGGCGCCTTGCTAACCCTGGTCTCGCCGACGGGCAAGGGTTCAGGAGCGAGCGCTTCGCTTTTCTGAACCCTAATCCGAAGGAAGAAAGATCATGACCAACAACTTCAACCCCCCCCCGTAATGTTGTTTTAAATGCCGATTGCATTGATGCGATGCGTTCATTTGAACGAGCATCGGTGGATTTCATCCTGACTGACCCACCTTATGTGACCAATTTCCGCGATCGTCAGGGTCGCACAGTTGCCAATGACGACAACGGGCGCTGGCTCAAGCCCGCTTTCAACCAGATGCACCGCGTTTTGAAGGATGGCGGCTTTGCCGTTTCTTTTTACGGATGGAACAAGGTCGATATGTTCATGGACGCATGGAAGACAGCAGGTTTTCGCGTTGTCGGACATATCGTTTTCCGCAAGCATTATGCTTCATCGGCAAAATTCCTGCGGTATCAGCATGAACAGGCCTATTTGCTGGCGAAGGGCAATGTTTCTCTTCCTGACAATCCCATCCCGGACGTAATCGATTTTCCTTACACGGGAAACAGGTTGCATCCGACGCAGAAGCCGGTTGAAGCCTTGGCACCTTTGGTCAAGGCATTCACCAAACCCGGCGATCTTGTGCTGGACCCGTTTTGCGGAAGCGGCTCGACACTTGCCGCCGCGCAGCAGCTTGGCCGGGACTGGATCGGCATTGAACTGGACAAGAACCACCATGCCACCGCCTGCAAACGGCTGGCATCCATGCAGCGTGAACGGGTGGCGGCATAAGCCGCCCCTGTTTCTCCCAACCGTTGCCGCCTGCCCTTGCGGCGTGCGGCATTGGGATAAGGCGCCAGCAAGTTTTTCTTTTGCTCACCCGACGAAGGCGATAACTGCCAACTTTTATCGGCCAGTCGCCGATTGAACCCTGCCGTTGCGTAAAAAAATGGCGCCTCGCCGGACACGTCCGGCTCGCGCCCCTGCGAACGACGACCGTTATGACGATCCGGACTTTTCGTCTGGCTGAACCAGTTCGACATGACTGACGCCAAGCGCCTGCGCGAGTTCATAGAGCGTGATGACTGTCGGATTGCGCCGCCCCTGCTCAAGCCCGCTCAGATATTGCTGGCTAAAACCGGAGCGTGCCTCAACATCTTCCTGTGTCAGGCCCTTCTCCCGACGCAGGCGGGCAAAATTCCGACCAACCAGTTTGCGCATATCCATGCGCCGGAAGATCGCCGTTTACATACTTTAAGTTTATCAACTATACTATGTATTACGCGATAAGACGCCGATGCAGGAATTCTCGTTTCACAATCCTCGTGTTTCCCGATTTTCACGGCGAACGTGATTTTCCAGATTGCCTGTTGGCCCTGCGCCGGACATGGCGTAAAAATCTCAACCGGCATTCAACTTTTGTCGCATGAAGCGAGGCCGTCATGAGCAGCAAAGCCGAACTGAAGGATGCACCACCGCAAAGCCTGACCGTAACTTCATATGACTGGGATTACCGGGTTGAATATCTGCGGCTTCTTGACGCCGATGCAGACGGCGCAGACTGGCAGGAAGCGGTGGAGATCATATTCGGGATTGATGTGGAGGCTGACCCCGAACGGGCTCGGCGCATTCATGACAGTCATCTGGCGCGAGCTAAATGGATGACACATACCGGCTATCGTCATTTGTTGCAGTCTCATCATTAAAGCACGGCGTGCCGCACACGACCGCGCGGAATCGTCATCGGCTGCATATGGTTCTGTTCCACCTGGTTCCCCCTGCCGGGCTTTTCCATCGTTCTTTTCCGCGTCAGGCTTCATGTCATATCCATGACTGAGACGCAGGCATGTGTTCCGGCAGCAAATGATGCCGGATCGTTCCTGCATAGCGACTGTGTTTGAGAGTAACGAAGCGTTGCCCGGCCCATTCCTTCCCGGCAGTGCTTGTGTGCGGAGTTCAGACCATGAAGCCAGATACAAGGGAATGGAATAAATCCAGCAATTATGATCCCATCGATACGATGGAAGTGGATGGCGTGGCATGGGAGTTTTTGCGTCGTAACCGGCAATATCAGGCAGATTACAAAGACAGCACTTTACGTGAGCCTGAACCTGCTGAAACCGAAACAGACGACATTCAGTCATCATCCGACAGCGGCATTCCCAAAAAATGGGGGCTGCGATTTTGCCGCCCATCCACGGCTGACATGCCGGGAGCAGCCACTGTTCTGGCTCCCTGAACTTGATACCGGCACATTGCTCATGACCGCCCTGCCCGACTGGTTTCAGCCGCGAGATGGCGAGCCGACATCGCAGAGCTCTATCTCGACTCCATCTTTTTCCATTTCCGGGGAACCGGTTCTCGCACCAGAGGGGCAGTATTTCCGCATTGAGGCGTCGAACGGCAGAATGCCGGCTGTTTATCTCAGTGAACGACATCATGACCGGGATTCCACCAGCGATCGTGTTCTTTACCGATCTGCATTTATTATCCCGCACGACGAACATGTCTTGGATCGAACGGAAACACTGTTGCGCCTTTGTCGTCTGGCCAAAGGCCTGCGCTCGCCAGACAACAGACTGACGCCCGGCCAGAAGTTACGCCTGCGCCAGATGCTGCAAGCCGCCGACGGTGATGAACACGGAGCATCTGGCCCGGAGATCGCCGAAGTGATCTATGGGCGAAGCCGGGATAAAGGCCGGGGCTGGTATGAGTCCACATACCGCTTCAGGGTGCATCGCCTGATCGAAGATGGCCGCGCCATGATCGATAGCGGCTATCGTCTGTTGCTGCGGCCAAAGCGGCGCAGATAGTGCCCTGACCACCTAACCATTCTCATCGCTTCCTTATTGAACTTTCACGCCAGTCCACTCGAAGCGCATCTGCTTTTCACGCAGCTTTTTCCCTGTCCTCACCTGTGCGGATTCATCGTTGCCGTTTGCGCACATCCCGAGCATGCCGATTTCCCGCCACCGTGCTTTTGTGCCGCCGATTGTATCGCGCGGCCTGTCACAACGCACGGAGCCACGATCATGCCCCCTGTCATACCCGGAATGCCGCCACGCTACCTTCGCACGCCAGAGGCTGCGACCTTTCTCGGCCTGTCACACAGGACACTGGAAAAGCATCGCACCTATGGAACCGGCCCCGTCTATCGAAAGATCGGCGGACGCGTCGTCTATGCCCTTGAAGACCTTCAGGCATGGGTGGCACAGGCAACTGTCAAATCCACCTCCGATCCCTCCGGCGGCGTTTCCCCTGCCCGTCCGCCGCGTAAGCCCCAGCCCATCCGGCTGGATCGTAGCGGCCTGCGCTGAAGGGGATCACGATCATGACATCCCCGACCAAGCCCGAGCCGACACTTCTGACGACCAAGGAAGCCGCGCATTTTTTGCGGCTTTGTAACCGCACACTGGAAAAGCATCGCTGCTATGGCACAGGCCCAGCCTATCGCAAGCTCGGCGGTCGCGTCTTTTACGCCGTCTCCGATCTTCAGGCATGGATTGACGGCGGATTGCGCAATTCCACCAGCGATCCCGTGGCAAAGCCGATCCTGCCTGCAAAAGCACATTCCGCCCAGGCACCCCGCTACCGGCATGACAGATTGACGACAGGAGGCAGCAGAAATGAATGCTGATGCTCCTTTCCCTGATGATAAAGGCAACAAAAGCCGGTTCGACATCTCCATTTTAGCAACAACTGATATTAAGCCAAAACCGCAACTGACCCATGTCGAACTCTATTTCCTGCGCAAGCAGGTGGAGCACTGGATCCGTTTCGGGCATCCGGTGCTCGATCATCGCATAGACGACAAGCGCCGCGTGGTGAGTTTCGAGGCAAACAGCATCTTTGCCTTTGTGCGCTGGATGTCCAATGGCTTCGGCACCCTGATCTCCCGCATAGACATTGTGCGAGCAGTTGAAACAAGTGAACCCTACCAGACCTTGCCCTTTGTCACGCCGGGCGGCGACATTCTGCTGCGCATTCATGGCTGGCCAAAGGTTCAGCAGGTGCTGGACGTCATCGACACAATCGAAAAGCTCGGCATCGATCCTGCAAACGTATCACCGGACTACTGGCGGCATGTTCATAACCGTCTGACCGTCAACCAGCCGTTTCGCCCCTACTCCAGAGATCAGCACAAGGCATGGCTGAAGCGCAGGAGGATTGCGCCATGACCGTGCGGCGCCTGACAATCACCGCAATGCTCGCAGGCACCGCGTTGATCGCGCTGCCAGCATGGAACCCGCCCGACATTCGTTTCATCTGGAACGCATCGGCCAGTGTGCCGGTCGGGCTTTACCGGATTCTGCCAGGCAACAATATCGACGTCACCGACATCGCCGTTGTCCTGCCACCCGATGATCTGGCCGACTTCCTCGACCAGCGCGGCTATCTGCCGAAAGGCGTGCCGCTTCTCAAGCGCGTGCTCGCGCTTGGTGGAACCGAGGTCTGCCGCGTCGCAAGCGCCATCATCGCCTACGACATGAGCTATGGCCGCACACTGGAACGTGACAGTCAGGGCCGTCCACTGCCTGCCTGGCAAGGCTGTCGGGTACTCGCCGACGGTGAAGCTTTTTTCCTGAACTGGGACAGTCCCGACAGCTTCGACAGCCGGTATTTCGGGCCGCTGCCCATCACAACCGTCATCGGCCGGGCGATCCCGATCTGGACCATCGACGATCCAAACCCTCACACCGACAATGACGACAATCCGGCACTCAATGTGCCGTGACGCCGCTTCCCCCAAATCAACAACCAACAGAATCGAGCTTCATCATGAGCCAGATCGGTACATTTACCCGTACACCGGACGGCTTCTTCGGGCGCATTCGCACGCTCACTCTGAACGCCGAAGCGACAATCCTTCCGGCAGACGGCACAGACGCAGAGAACGCACCCGAACATCGCGTTTTCCTCGGCGGCATAGAAGTCGGTGCTGCATGGGAACGCACCGGCGAAAAGGCCGGAACATGGCTTTCCATCACCATCGACGATCCATCATTTGGCCAACCGATCTGCGCCCGCATGTTCGAGGCAGATGCAAAGAACGGCATATGGGGGCTTCACTGGTCACGCAGAATGCGACGCGACAATGAGGCATGATGCCATGCGCTGCAATCGTTCCTGCTTACCGTTCAGCGCACTCCCCTGGATTGATCATGCGCCGATCACTCCTCTCGACCCGATCGCCTGTACGGCTGTCGTCGTGCGCAGCGAACGTCAAGGGCGGCGGCGTGTTTTCTGGATAACGGACACGTCTTGCGGCGATGCTAGTCCGGAAAACGGTAGCCGCCGGCGAAGCCTTGCCCTTGACGGAAGCGAGCACGATGGCAGGCTGACCAGCGTTCAGGACGGCGGACCATGCGCTGCCGTTGCTGTGCTCCTGGTACTGCTGATCGCAGGCACTATGACCGTCACGCTGCCGTGCGCGGCAATGGCCGATCCGCTGGCAAACGAAATGCAGACGACGCGCACGGCCACCACCGTCGCATCGTCCGATCCGTGGGCCGATCACATCGCCGAAGCCGTCCGCCGCTTCGCCATTCCCGAGCGATGGATACGTGCCGTAATGATCGCCGAAAGTGGCGGCGATGCGCACGCACTTTCTCCTGCTGGCGCGATGGGCCTGATGCAGATCATGCCCGCGACATGGCAGGAATTGCGCACCCGGCATGGCCTTGGCGGTAATCCCTATGATCCTCGCGACAACATTCTGGCGGGCGCTGCCTATATCGCCGAACTGCACGATCGCTACGGTTCGCCGGGCTTCCTCGCAGCCTACAATACTGGCCCCGGCCGCTACGAACAGCATCTTGTCACCGGTGAACCATTGCCCGCCGAAACGCGCGCATACGTGGCGAAGATCGCCCCGCAGATCGACGCAAATGCTGCCGCCACCTTGCAAATAACCGACCGCCCGGCGCGCACTGATTGGTCCTACGCGCCACTCTTTATCGGCCGTTTAGAACTTCCATCCGGCGACAAACAAGCGGCGGACGATCATCGTTCCGTCCGACCGCCCAGCGACAGCATGATCACCGATCTTTCGGTGCTCGCACCTCTCTCCGATGGCCTGTTCATTCCCCGCTCCCGCCATGGAGTTGCAGAATGACGCGTTCCGGCATCAGTCGTACCGTGGCGGGCCGTTTCGCAGGCTGGAGTGTGGCGGGAGGATCGGCGGGAAGGGCGCAGGATTACACGCAAGATAAAAGCGCATGCGCAGCAAATCCGTTTCCCCTTGCCGGTCAACGATTTGTGCTCTGCATGGCAGTCGGTCGTGGGCATGAATTCCGGCAAGCCATGGGAATTCAGTGCCTTGGTATGCACGGGCATTATTGAGCCTCGAAGGAGATGGCTGATGACCAGCGACGATGACACATTTCGCATCCGTCCGGGCCGTATCCGCTCCACTCGCGCGTCTGCCAAACCAAAGACATTCATTGCCCAGGTATTGAAGGTGGCTAATCGTGCCGGTCCCCTGCCCGCTAGGTCTTCCGGTTCTGCTAACCGTTCAGGTGCTTTTACCGTTGGCAAAGGCCGCTCGACCTTTGGCAGGGGCCATACAGCGTTTGGACGTTCGCGCCTCTTAAGCCCCGCCCGCCGTGTGGTGATCAAGGCCCGCATCGTCCGGCATTCGGGAAAGGCGTTTTCTTCGGCGCCGCTTTCCGCCCATCTCTCCTATCTGCGCCGCGATGGCGTCACGCGTGATGGCGAAACAGCTTCGATGTTTGACCGCGAGGGAGATCGCGCCGATCATTCTGCCTTTTCCGAACGCTGTTCCGGCGACAGGCATCATTTCCGCTTCATCGTCTCACCCGAGGATGCCGGTGAGATGGAAGACCTGCGTGCTTTCACCCGTGATCTCGCAAAGCAGATGGAAGCCGATCTCGGGACGGAACTCGACTGGATCGCCGTCGATCACTGGAACACCGACAACCCGCATGTGCATCTGCTGGTGCGCGGCGTCGACGACAGGGGCAAGGATCTCGTCATCGCCCGCGACTATATCGGAGCAGGCCTGCGCTCTCGCGCCGAGGATCTCGTTTCCATCGAACTTGGCCCCAAGCCCGAACATGAGATCACCAACGCCCTTGAGCGCGATATCGATGCCGATCGCTGGACACAGCTCGACGGTGCCATCCGCAGCCTCGCTGACGAAACCGGCCATGTCGACCTTCGGCCTGACAACGGGATAACCGGTCCCGACGATCCTGAGTTCCGAAGACTGCTCGTTCGGCGGATGAAGAAGCTGGAAGATATGGGATTGGCCGCGCCGGAAGGTTCTGGTGAATGGACCTTGAAACACGACGCGGAAAAGACACTGCGCGATCTCGGAATGCGCAGCGACATCATCAAGACCATGCACCGCGCCTTCGCATCACAGAGACAGGATCGCGGCGTCGGTGATTACGTCATAGACAGCGCAGCAACTCTATCAGGAGAAACACCAGTCATTGGCAGGCTGGTGGAAAAGGGATTGCATGACGAACTGACAGGCGAAGCCTATGCCGTGATAGATGCCACGGACGGACGGGCGCATCATGTCCGCTTCCGTGGTGTCGAAGTTTTTGAGCACACACCGGACATCGGCGGCATTGTCGAGGTCAGGCGCTTCGGCAATGCCGATGATCCTAAGCCGACGCTGACACTCGCCAACCGTTCCGACCTCGATCTTCAAAGCCAGATCACAGCACCCGGTGCCACATGGCTGGATCACCGCCTGGTCGAGGCCGATCCCATGGCGCTTGCAGATAGAGGCTTCGGCGCGGAAGTCCGCGACGCCATATCCGCACGGGCGGACCACCTTGCCGAAGAAGGTCTCGCCCGCCGCCAGGGCCAGCGGATCATCCTCCAGCGCAACCTGCTCGCCACACTCAGGGAACGCGAGCTGAACGCCGTGGCCGAACGCCTTGCCGCCGATACCGGTCTGCATCATCTCGACAAGGCCAGACCCGGCGACTATGTGTCCGGAACCATTCGCCAGCGTCTCGATCTTTCCTCCGGCCGTTTTGCCATGATCGAGACCGTCGATCCCGATGGCGGCCCCGGCTTCCGCCTTGTCCCGTGGTCGAAGGAAGTTGACAAAAAGATCGGCCAGCACATCACCGGCGTCATGCGAGATACGGGCGGCATCGACTGGTCCATCGGACGAGGACGAGGTTTAGGCTTATGATGATGGCTATCCTTTTTGCACGCGATAACCGCCGTTTGCTTTACGGCAATCCGAAGACAGTTGTCCGCGCGGCACTCAACCTTGCATGTTCGCAGAAAACCAATCGCCAAAATGCAAAGGAACTGCGTTTTCGTCATGCGCACCCGGCTCAACCTGACACTGCCCGCCGAACTGGTGATGAAGATCAATGATCTCTCCTCGCGGAAAGGGCTATCCCGCTCGGCAATCGTTGAGGCAGCAGTGTCGTCGTTCCTGTCACCCGACGGTCCCGACCGGTTGGAGGCTGCCTTTACCCGACGGCTTGACCGATTATCCCGACAGGGACAGCGGCTCGAACGCAATATCGGCATCGCCACAGAAACGCTGGCCTTCTTTATCCGCTTCTGGCTGACCGTGACGCCTCCCCTGCCACCGGAT
The DNA here is from genome assembly GCA_032057925.1 of Rhizobiaceae bacterium. Taxonomy (GTDB): domain Bacteria; phylum Pseudomonadota; class Alphaproteobacteria; order Rhizobiales; family Rhizobiaceae; genus Brucella. The sequence goes on along the minus strand of DAMCEK010000003.1, from coordinate 8,837 downwards.
GCTCAAGCCTCAGCCCGTGCAAAAGGCAATGAGCGGTTCGATCATCTTATCCAGGCAGTGGGCAGGAAGCTGCAAAGCGGTAGCAGCATTCTCAATGAAATCCCCGTCGACGTTTCTCCGTCTGTTGAACAGTCCGACGAGAAAAGTGAACAGGGAAACTGAGGCACACGGCCTTCGCTTCATTTGTCATCGCGTTGATGTGACGCTGGAACGAGTACCAAAAATCAGGGACGATCGTATGTGAAAGAAGTCAGAAGCGTGGTGACAAAGTTACTTGCCTTCTCCTTGACCAGCGTTTGGGTCCATTCGTTCGTTCCACATAGCCGCAGGTCTGTATAAATGCTGTCAACAGCCGCCTCTTCGATCCTCTTTATGTTTGACAGAAAAGCAGTCTCTCCCTCGGCATGATACATGTCGCGGATTACCATTCGCAGGATTTCCTGAATAGCGATCTGCCAGGCTGTATTGATTGCCTGAAGCTCACCAGTGGATGATTCTGGCATTGAAGGCTCCTTTCGACGTGACGTAACTTTGGCAGCGGTTCACGCTGTTTTGTCGGACGCCACCTGTCATCGGATGAAAAAATTGCAGCGCGCATATTTGGTTCAATGCTGCATCGCTCTGCAAACCGGCATATTCGTCCAGGTTAACGTCGCCTGAATGTCAAAACGTATTGCATCTTATTATATTCAGAAAACACGATTAAGCTTTTGTTTTAAGCCTGTCTGGCCTTACGGTCGGCATAGCGCCGGTCACGTGCTGCTTTGCGAGCTGCTTCATCTTCGAGTAACCGCGTGATGCGATCTCTTTCCGCTGCCTCACGCGTTTCAGCTTCGGCGCGCGCGGTAGCATCTGCAATTGCCTGTCGCTCAGCCGCTTCGGATATCTGACGCTCGGCCTCGGCGCGTTTTAGTCGCTCGCGCTCAAGACGCCGTTCTTCCCTGGCCGCAGCCACGGTCACGCGGTTCGCCTGTCGCGCCAATCTGGCGGGGTCAGCAGAAGTGCGTGCCAAGCGATAGGCGGCCAGGAGAGTAGCCTTGGCCTCGGCAGATGCGCTGCGGCGATCGGATAGGTCGGTGTTTCTGGCGTTCTTCAAATCTTTGTCCTGCAAATCATGTTGCAATAAGGTCAGGTTATTCTGGCTCGTTTGGCGAGAAGGGACGCTGTTGCCGTTTCGCGATCCTTCAATTCCTTGGCAAGGCGGGCCGCACGAAGCCGAAGGGTTTTTTCCTCACGGGCGAGAACGAGGGAATCGAGTTCCTCGACCGCTCTACTACGCACGACGGGCTGAGACTGCGTTCTGGCGAAGGCAATCTCCGCCTGCTCGCGGGATTTACTAAGTGTTTGTGACATCGTCTGTTTCCCGGTTGGAAACCGCAAAAAACTGCGGCAACAAAAAAGGCCAGGCGATCCGCCTGACCTTGCTGGTATCATGCTTTCGACAGTGCCAGTACATCCGTGGTCAAAGGCGAGCGGATACCGGGATAACTCACGCGGACTGAAGATTGCAGGCCGACATCTTACCCGACTTGTTGTCGCGTTCCAGATCGTAGCCGATTTTCTGGCCTTCGATGAGTTCACGCATTCCGGCGCGCTCGACAGCCGAGATGTGAACGAACGCATCGGCGCCGCCATTATCAGGCTGAATGAAGCCGAAGCCCTTGGTGGAATTGAACCATTTAACTGTGCCAGTGGTCATGATGAACCCTTTCATAGCAATAAAAGAACCACAACGCTTACGGCGTTGCAGATGTGATAGCGATTTTTGAAAGAAAAGGTTCGTTCAGGGCACGGTGCCAGACGCGCAATAACCAAAGCTAAGCAGGCAAAGATCGATGATGCATATCTAGACCTTCCCTACCAAAATGTCAACCCTTAGTTTTTGATCTCACTATTTTCGATTTTAGGTTGTGGTAGCAGAATCTTTTCGCAACGGGGACGAGCTGAAGCCTTTACACTCGATGATTTCCGTCACTCTCAATATAACTTCTGTGACAGCGCTCTGCGGCCCCTTGGCACCACCTGGTAAGAATTGGGGGGTACGACCTTTTTAGCGAACAGACCAAATGGCCAGCCCGACGCTGAAGTTCAGCGAACTATGGTCGACCAAAAGCCGAAATAGTCTCGGGCCCCGAGGGAGAACCGGCGCCTCCCTGGCGGATGACGCCAGACATGAACCTATGCAGTACGGCGCTTGATCGACCTGCAAGCGGCCCAGACAACGGTTTCATTTTCGCAGTCACATATCCAGCTTGGTGAAGCATTATGTTGAGGATATGATTGCTGGCGGGATTGAAATCAATCGTGTGAACGGTGGAAGACATGGCGTCCTCCTTTCAGATTGCGGGCACGGGCATTAAAGCCCACAGCGACAGCGCCCGTAAAAACTGCTGCCGAAGTGAGGATGATGCGGCATGGCCCTACTTTTGGCAATGCTTCAATTAAGGTCATTGAGGGGCAGAATAGTTTTATGGTGATCCGAAAACAAATGATGCATCGACCATTTCCCTACCAACCGTTATACGGCAATTATTTGCCGTCATGGTGGCGATACTGGGCATGCGGATGAAACCGAGACAATCATAATGGTAATCACGAACCGTAATCCTTAAGTATTTAACAGGCTTCATCGCGCCCATTGGACAGAGCAGCGGCATAATCGCGGCGAAAATCTACTTAACAAAACGCTCAAAACTGTTCGGGCAAACCGAACTCAGATTAAGAGGGCTTGAACAGAAACTGAGCTGTTGGCGGCTAGTCATAACCCCGGTCTTTTGCAATCGCCCTTGCCTTGAATAGAAAGCGGCGGAGAGCCGGATTTTCATTGGCAGGGCTCCACACCATGCTGAATTCAACGGATGCGTCGGATATCCGACGATAAACAACGCCCGTAAATGCAATCGACGTAAATGCTTCGCCAGCGATGGCGATCCCCTTGCCGAGCCCGACCAGTGGTAGAAGATTATCATGATGCAGGTCGCAATGCTCAATCAGCGGATGCTGATCGTAGGGTTTCAGCTGGTCTGCAATGTAATCATGCGTTTCCCTCCCTGCTGCCATTTCGCTAACCAGGAAGTGACTGCCTACCAGATCGCGCCATGTGATGTCCCTTGTCTGACCGGATTGAGCCAATGGATGACTTTCCGGCAGCGCTGCATAGACGGCTTCCGTCCAGAGCGGTTCAACCCGGCAGCCGAAGACATCCCGGTATCCGGCGAGGAAAGCCACATCCATTGAATTGGAACGGATTTCGCCGATATGCGAAAGCGCTGAGCCTTGGCTGTATCTCAACCGGATGGAGGGGTTCTCATGCTTGTACTCGGAAAGGAGTTCCGGCAGGAAACCCGAAGCCAGTGACGAGAATAGGCCGATGCTGACTTCTCCGGTTTCCACATCGCCTTCTGCATAGACCTGATCAAAAGCTTCCTGCATTTCGTTGAAGACGCGACGAATACGCCGGAGAAAATCCTGACCGGCTTTTGTCAGTTTCACACCTTTGTTAGAACGAAAGAACAGAGCGACGCCGACTTCTTCTTCCAGATCACGCAGCCGGTGGCTGAGTGTCGCGTGCAAAACGCCCAGTGCATCCGCTGCACGTCTCATGCCACCATGATCGGCAACCGCCACGAAATACCGTAAATGCCGCAACTCGATTTCTGCCATTCCCTATCTCCTTCAAACGACAGCGATGATATGAATGCGTGGACTGAGTGATGCGATCCCTTCTAACGTTTGCTGAATAATGAACCGTCACGGTCAATTGCACCAATTTCCACATTTGCGGTCATGCCAGCTACGAGCACAATCTCAGGCGGGACATTGTCAATGTGGATGCGAACAGGGATGCGCTGAGCAAGGCGTACCCAGGAAAAGGTCGCCTCGATCTGGGGAAGTCCATGATGACCTGGAGCACCATTGACGTCTTCAATACCACGACCAATACTTTCGACATGGCCTGTCACAGGCTGATCGAACCCCATGAGTTTCATACTCGCGGGGCTGCCGACATGGATTTTTCCAAGCTTGGTTTCCTCGAAATAGCCAGTGATCCAGAACGTCGCTGAATCAAGAATGGCAATCTTGGTTTCGCCAGCATTTGCATAGTCGCCAGCGCGTAAACGCAGGTTCGTTACATATCCATCAACAGGAGAGCGGATCGTCGAACGGATGAGATTAAGTTTCGCAAGATCTAGCGCCGCTTTGGCCCCTTGATAAACTGCAACTGCCTGTGCCGCCTCACCCGCTGTTTGCTGGATGACCTCTTGTGATGCGATGTTGGCAAGTTGGCTTCGTCTTTTGGCAGCCGCTTGCCTTACAAGCATTTCCTGACGTTTGGCCTCAGCATCCGCTTCGGCATTTATTACTGCGAGCCGAAAACGCTCAGGGTCGATTGAATATAGGATATCGCCGCGATGCACATATTGATTGTCATGCACAGAAACGGAGCTGATCGTACCCGAGACTTCAGGCGCGATTTGCACGACGTCCACACTGACGCGACCGTCCCTCGTCCAAGGTGTGCTTTCATATCGTTTCCATAGATGGAATGCGACAAAAGCAGCAAGGGCAACCACACAAAGCGTCAAAGCATAACGGCTCAACAACGATAATAGGGACTTCATGAGAAAGCACCGGAAGAGGTTAAGGACTGTAAGAACAGAGCATAGATGATGATGAAAACTGCAATTTCGATTAGCGGGCGATAGGCAAGCGCACGGAATATACCGGCGACGGCCAACAGCCGAACAACAGCAATGGTGACGACAATTGCCGCAACCGCCAATACTAGAAGGCCGGGAAGCAAAACCCCGCCAATATTGAAATCGGCGATCATGATCTCGCTGCCTTTGTGGTGCATCCAATCCCGAGAGCGAAACGAAGATCGATCAGGAGGTCGAGCAGCAAGGACTGATTTTCATCTGGGCACTCATCGGCATTCGTAGCCATGAGCATCCCAATGCGGTGCTCCAGATCATTTTCTTCGGCTATGTCGGAACGATGCCCGCTATCGAAATATCTAGCGATCGCCGACAAAAGATCGTTTATTTCTGCGCCCCTATCATCGTGGAACTGTTTCCGCGCCCGACCGATCTGCTCCACGGCATAGCCGATACGAAGATGGTGGAGCGTATCGTCAAGCACCTGCGCATAGGAATTTTGTGACGCGCGAAATCTCGGCAGCAGCAATGCAGTTCGGTCGATCATCAGGCTGGTCCAGTTCAATGGATTAGTTCCCTTGGCTTGGCGTCCCTTGCCGAGAGCCCTGCGCCGAACATCCCGTCGACTTATCTGAAGCAGGCGCTTTATCAAGGTGTCGACCGGCACGGTTTGAAACAGGGTCATGCTCACCACCCCAAACCCGGTGGCAGCAAAGAGTGCAATGACCACATTGAGCGATTGTGCAAAATCAGAGCTATAGGCAGGATTGAGGCCCGCCAGTATCGGGATCGTCAGCGTGATGCCTAATGCCATGAAGGTCGTGGGTGGACGCGCTTGCAACGAGCCAGCAAGCAGAAACGCTGGTGCGAGCACCGCAACCAGGGTGTTAAAATCCGTAACCCTAGGCAATATACCGAAACTATAGACGAGGCTGATTGCAACCCCATAGACGAGACCGCCCATATATTTGATGACGAAGGGTGCGGGTGCATCAAAATTTCCGAACAATGTGCAGCAAACGCCAAGAATGGAAACCGCCATTCCGCCTTCCGGCCAAGCGGACCATATCCAGAAAGCACAGCCGATCAGGATACCGGTGATCGCGCCAAGGGCTGCCCTTCCCGCCATCCACCGGTCTCGGTGGTAAACATATCCTGTCACGGGTCTTGGCCAATGCATTGCAGAAAGAGAACGGACGGCCATCAGATTGTGTTCAAGTGCATCGCAATCCGAAAGGAGCCCGACCAGTTCCGCAAGATGACCGGAGAGATTGGCAGCGATCCGGCTATCGAGGGATATGGCTTCTTCTCTAGTGCGATGCTTGAACGACAGAGCCCTGTCGATGAAGCCTGCCGCCGGATCATCCTGTTTGCGTGTATCGGAAGTTTGTATCCATGCCGCAATTTCATGCAACAAGACAGCCAAATCATGAGGTAAATTTACATCTTCGCTGTTTAGATAATGAAGCCGGTCTGAAATATCAGCCGAAAGCGGCAGCAAGCGCGCAAGACGATCATGCAATAGTTGCAATTTCTTTCGCTGCGGCATGATTGATGCGGGATCGTAAGGCAGATGCGCGACCAGCCCTTGCAGCACAAGAAGATCGACAGCGAGCAGTTTGCTGTCACGCAGAATTTCAATTCCCGACACGCCACCGATGGCATGTGCCGCCAGTTGCCGAGCATCATGCAATGTCGCGTTGAGCTTGCCAGTAAACTGGCCACTCATGTGTCTGGGCAAGATGAAACGATGCATAAGAACAGCACAGAAGATGCCGACGGAGATTTCCTGCACTCTCATTGAGGCCGTATCAAATATCGTGCCCGGATCGAGCACGCTGGGAAAACCGATGAGACTTGCCGTATATCCAGCGAGGACGAATGCGTAGGAGCGCGGTGTGCGATCAAGAAGTGAAAAATAAAGACACAATCCGATCCAGCAGGCCAGAACAATGCTGCACATGATCGGGTCATTAACGAAATTAGGAACGATCAGGACGGTCGCCATTGCTCCCATAATCGTCCCGAACAGGCGATAAACGCCACGGCTGAGCGATGCGCCGGCAGATGGTTGCGAAACGATATAGACGGTGACAATGGCCCATGATGGCTTTGAAAGCCCGATACGCAGCGAAATATAGTAGGCAAGCATCGCTGCGATAAAGCTTTTGATCGAAAAAATGAGCGCAGTCGCGTCAGCCTTCATAGAAGGTGAGCGGAGGAACGCCAGTACCACCTGTCGCATGGTGCTGCCGACCGTTAATATCCTATTGAAAGAATGAGGAACTGCATTCATGCAAGCAATATCGCTGCATTGCAAAAACAATTAAATTCGTTATCTTGACAAAAAATATCTAAATTTGGCCAATGATGGATATCGTGCAACCAGACATTTTCTCTTATGATCCTGATCTGAACGATCTTCCAGCTGTCGCACGTCAACTCGACTTCGCCGATTATCAGGCGGAAGTACCGATTCATACGCACCGCAAAGGACAACTGATAATCGCGCTGCATGGTGCCGTTACCTGCACTACGAACAATGAAATGTGGATCGTTCCGTCCAATTGCGGGGTCTGGATTCCGGGCCGGGTGCCCCATAGCGCAAAGGCTACCGCCAATGCCCGACTCAATTATCTTTTTGTGGAACCCGGTGCGGCAGATTTGCCAAAGGAATGCTGCACCCTGTCGATTTCAGCAATGATACGGGAAATGGTACATCGGTTGGCGCGAGAAAAAGCGGATTATGTTGCAAACAGCCATGCATCCCGCATCGCCCGTGTGGTGCTCGATGAGTTAGCGGAAATGCCGCGAGAACATTTTAATTTGCCAATTTCAAATCACGCCAAAATCAAAACAATAGCCACAGGCCTAACGATTAATCCTGCCGACCGCACAACGCTTCGTGAATGGGCTAAACGCGTGGCCATGAGTGAACGATCACTGGCGCGCCTTGTGATCAATGAAACTGGGTTGACGTTCGGACGTTGGCGCCAGCAATTGCACCTCGTGGTAGCTCTGAGAGAATTGGCCAGCGGCGCCAGCGTTCACAATGTCGCGACCGAACTCGGATATGAGTCGGTAAATGCTTTCATTACTATGTTCAAGAAAGCTCTTGGCAGCACGCCGGCACAATATTTTGTGCAGCAAAGATTAACAAATCGATGACGCCATAGGATAAACAAACGGTAGTGGTTATGCATGATGCTAGCCTTGAGAGGCAGTGAACCATCAAAAGGCCAGTTGCACACGGACTTATCATCTTTGCTGTTTGAAAAAACATGGTGTGAAGGCTTTGTTACAGACAAGTTACGACTCTCCCCAATCCAAATCGCAGAAGAGTTCAGGTAACGAGTGCAAGTTGAAGCAACTTCCGTTAACTCGAAGATTTTTCTGAGAAAGGTACGCTATCGCCTCATCCATAGATGCATACCTGTGAACATCTACATTCTCGAGTTCCACTTGATTTAAAATCCCGTCATCGACAATATGTCTTGGCGCTACTAGGATAATTCCTAGTAATACTTTGGATAATCGCAACCTGTTTTCGTAAATCCAGTTTATTCTCTCTTCGGATACAGATTTTGGCTCGATAAGTGCAGCATTATTCATTACTCGAAGAATTGCGTAAAACTTCTGATTGCTGTTTAACCAATTATTCCAGTTTTTTCTATGATCAGCATATCCGGGTATTAAGGTTTTCCCAGAGCAGATAGTCAGATGAACAGGACCCTTGATGAAGCTGTGAAACACGTCCAACTCCTCTTTCCGTATATATCCTGATAAAAAAATTAAATGACAATATCCTCAAACAGTTTCTGAGCGATATTTCATGTGGTTTGACTTTATGTAAAAAAATACAGGGGTCTATTACATTATTCAGACATCTTATATTCAAAACCAGCCATATTCCAAATTCTAGCTTTTTGAATCGGTTCCAGAAACGCACCTGTATCCATTCCGTCACACCTTTCCACCAATCTTCATAGAAAGCTGCTCCGTCGTTTTTACGCTGTGGCCATATTCTTGGCGCTTCCAGTGTGCTTCCACGGTGGTGATTTTGGCGTTTGATTTTTGGCAACAAAAAAGCCCTTGAAGTCGAATGATTTCAAGGGCTTGGCGACTGGTTGCGGGGGCAGGATTTGAACCTGCGGCCTTCAGGTTATGAGCCTGACGAGC